>NZ_JAGHZS010000003.1 GCF_017745275.1 Chitinophaga sp.
CTCTGGTCATTCGCTTTTATAGCTTTTTGCTTTCAGCTTTATGCTTTCGGCTTCTTCGCCGCCGCCATTCTCAGGCTGGCAGTCTTAGAAGGCTGCTGGCAGCAGCTTTTACCTTTTTCGTTTGGTTTACAGGTTGCCGCAGAGCATTCTTTTTTAGCAGGCTTTTCTGCTGTTTTGCTCTTTGTTTGTTCCTGGGCAAATGCAATGCCTGCCAGTAACAGGAGGGCTGCAGCGCCGGTAAAAGCTTTCTTTATCATAAATAATTGCTGTTTAGTGTCTAAAAATACTAGATTTTAGCAATAACAGAAACACCACCTTTTACTACTTCTTCCAGTTTTACGGCTACTTCAGTGCCAATAGGAAGGTAAAGGTCTACACGGGAGCCAAACTTGATAAAGCCCATTTCCTCGTTTTGTTTTACTTCCATGCCTGGTTTCAGGTAGTTTACAATTCTGCGGGCGAGTGCACCGGCTATTTGTCTTACCAGGATGGCCGTTTTGCCGTTATCAATCACTACAGAATGTCTTTCGTTTTCTGTAGAGGATTTCGGATGCCAGGCCACCAGGTATTTACCAGCATGGTATTGCGACAGTTTCACGGTACCACTGATAGGGTTACGGTTTACATGCACATTGGCTGGGCTCATAAAAATAGACACCTGCAGGCGTTTATCTTTAAAGTACTCTGGTTCATACACTTCTTCAATAACCACTACTTTACCATCACAGGGAGAAATCACCAGTGAGTCTCCGGCAGTATATTGTCTTGATGGAATCCGGAAAAAGGATACGATGAACAGGAAGAATGCCAGGGATATCAGAGATACTGTCCAGCAAAGGCCGGAACAATTACCGAACCAATAAAAAATGGCCCCGTTAATTAACGCCAGTACCAGGAATACAAGGGAAATGGTAGCAAATCCTTCACGATGGATCTTCATTGTTTTACTATTAAATGATTGTTTTAAGTGTTAAATCGTAGTGCGAAGGTAGTTCAATTCAATTTTTTCAGCATACGAAATTATGGTTAAGCCATCATAAAGAACTGAACATAGATCCAGGCGAAGGGAGCCGCCAGTAGCAATGAGTCGAAACGATCCATGAATCCGCCATGGCCGGGCATGATATTGCCAGAGTCCTTTACGCCGGCCATTCTCTTTAATTTAGACTCAATCAGATCGCCGATGGTACCAAATATAGCTGCAATGAGGGCCAGGGCTATCCAGTGCTGCAGGGCGAGGTAGCTACTTCCCCAGAAATGACCATAGATGCCGGCGGTGGCTACCGCCAGGATCATCCCGCCTACGGTACCTTCAATGGTCTTTTTCGGTGAAATTGCCGGAGCAAAAGGCGTACGGCCAATCAGCGAACCCACTATGTAGGCCATCGTATCATTGATCCAGATAAAAATAATCAGCAATAAAGGGATCAGCCAGCCTGGCGCGGTTCCCACGTCCTGAGGCGTATAGTGAATATTGATGGCATTGAGCCTGATATGTATCAGCAGGCCAAATGGAATGATGATATACAACAGTCCAATAGCCGAGTAGCCGATGTTCTTTAAAGAGAAGTCTTTACTCATTAATACTTCTCCCAAGGGCATTACCAGCAGGAAAATAACCGCTACCCACCAGCCAATCAGGCCTGTGGGAATATGTCCGACCTGGAAGTTGTTGCCGGTAAAAGTGAGCAATATAGCAGCGCCGGCAACGGTGGCACCCCATTTATGGGAAGCAGGCACACCTGCATAATCAGGATCGATATGACGGATTAACTTAAAGTATTCCTGTAAGGCAAAGCAGCCAATCAGGAAGAAAAGCAGGAAAAAGGTATAGTCGGCCCATAAAATGCCGCCCAGCATTACTGCCACAAACACAAGCGCAGAGGCAGTGCGGGTAAAAAAAGTCTTCATTATGTTTAAATCTGATGATTAAATGGCTGCCCACAAATATGGGTTAAATAACCCTTTGGAGCAAAAATCCCCTCCGGTCCCTATCCGTCTACTTCATTGGGGTCGCCAGTGGGCAAATTGTTGTGAGAATGCACCAGACTTTTCGCCGTTTCTTCCTGGGATTGATGCACATACAGCTCTGCCTGCCCGGGTAAAGTAATGTTATAGGAAGAGGACTGCCTGTTTAGCAATACTGCATCTATCCCGTTGTCCAGCAACATGCCTTTCACTATCTCCGCTTCAAACGGTTTGTCACTTGAAAATATTTTAACCCAGTCTTTTTCCATAGTAATTGCTTTAATATCTTGGTAAGATTACAACTTTTCGTCCATTCCTATCTCGTTCACCTCATCCTTCTTATAGTTTTCCCTCGGCTCAATCATGGGCATAGGCGTTGACTTTTTTCGTAACGCCCAGAACAATCCAATGGCAAAAGGAATGCTCAATGCTACATAATACCACGCTATGGGTGTATCTTTCATAGGATCATCCGCCATCATTCCATGTTGGAAAAGGTATAACATCACTACCTGCGACCCATTATTCAGCACATGTGCCAGGATACTTAACCACAGGTTACCGCTAATGACATAGATAGCGCCCAGCCCAAAGCCCAGTGCCACACGTGGTAAAAAGTCGAGCATTTCACCATGTACGGCACTAAAAATAATAGAAGTGATAAATACGCCCAGCCATACTTTGCGGGTGCTTTTAATGATGAGTCGCTGTAATACGCCCCGGAAAAACAGCTCCTCTCCTATAGCTGGTACAATAGCTACCAGGATCAGGTTCACCAATAAATCCTTCGGAGATGGCATGTTCAGCATCACTTTCAGCAATTTTTCTGCCATCGCTTCCATGTCTCGGGCATGTTGTGATATGGGGAAGTGCTGATTCCATTCGCCCAAAATGCCGGCCAGTGGCAATACTGCATACATGGCAAGCAGGGCAATCACAATTTGAATGCCGGTTGGAGCGGGTTTTAAACCCAGAAACGCAGCCGGCCTGGGCTGCCACAGACAAGCAAAAATGGCAGCAGGCACAAAGAATACCACAACAGTATAAAGGAATTGTGTTATTTTCAGATAGCCGAGAAGGTTAGGATCGGTGAAAGCATTGCTTTGAATTGCCTCGAGGCTTTGACCAGTAATAGAAGGCGTTACCGCTTGCAGTACTACCAGGTATATAGCAAAGCACAAAAAGAAAAAGCCCAGGAAGGTAATAAACTGCAAGAAAGAGGAAGACTGCTTCAGATAACCGGTCATAAGAAAATACTGTATTAAATTTTGCGTAAATTTACAGCGCGAAATTCAGTTTTGCAGTTACTTATTGATGAATACAGCTCCCTGGTATATAGCTGTCACTGCAAAGAAATCCTGCTTGTAAAAGAAATAGTATATAAAATATTAAAATAATAACTACGGCAAAACCTGCCGTGGTTATACAAATTATGGTGAAGATAGGAAATATTGAACTGGGAGAATTCCCTTTATTACTGGCGCCCATGGAAGATGTGAGCGATCCGCCTTTTCGTGCGGTGTGCAAGGATAATGGGGCCGATCTCATGTATACAGAGTTTATATCTTCAGAAGGACTGATACGTGATGCCATCAAAAGCCGCAAAAAGCTGGATATTTTCGACTACGAAAGGCCGGTAGGGATACAGATCTTCGGCGGTGATGAGGAATCCTTGTCACTGGCAGCACAGATCGTAGAAACCACCAACCCCGACTTGCTGGATATCAACTTCGGCTGCCCCGTGAAGAAAGTGGCCTGCAAAGGCGCCGGCGCCGGTATTCTGAAGGATGTACCTAAAATGGTAAAGCTGACAGCTGCCGTGGTAAAGGCTACTAAGTTGCCGGTAACCATTAAAACCCGCCTGGGTTGGGATGATAACACCAAGAACATCGAGGAAGTAGCGGAAAGACTACAGGACGTTGGCATCAAAGCCCTCACCATTCACGGCCGTACCCGTACGCAAATGTATAAAGGCAGTGCCGACTGGACACTCATCGGAAAAGTAAAAAACAATCCCCGCATACAAATTCCTATCTTTGGTAACGGTGACATATGTACGCCGGAGCAGGTAATAGCCGCCAGGCAGAAATATGGCGTAGATGGGGTGATGATTGGCCGGGCTGCCATAGGATATCCCTGGATTTTTAGGGAGATTAAGCATTTTATGAAGACTGGCGAACATTTGCCTTTACCAACTGTTTTAGAAAGAGTGGAAGTTTGCAAGAAGCACCTCCGCCAATCAGTATCCTGGAAAGGTGAAGTAGTAGGTATCCTGGAAATGCGCCGGCACTACACAAATTACCTCAAAGGATTGCCGCATATCAAAGAATTCAGACAACAATTAGTAACTTACAATACATTAGCTGAGATAGAGGAAGTACTAGACGCGGTGGTGTTACAATACAAGGACCATATATTCGAAAGGGCCGCTCCCCAATTAGCTGCACACGATTTTCTGCCAGCTGATACTGAAATGGCTGGTTGTAACGTTTACGGATAAACGGATAACCCCAGCGGATAAAAAAAACAAAAATTACTTTCACATGACCACAATTAAAAATCTGAAAAATGAAGTCTGGAAAGACTTACAGATTAAAAACAAATCTGCCCTGCGTAAAAAATACGCCGTTTCAAACATGGGGAGAGTGATCAGTTATCATGAAAGTACCGAAGATGGTAAGCTGCTCACGGGATCTACCGTGGAAGGCTATACGGTATTAAACGTAAAGCCTGCCGATAGCTACCAGTCGCTCTACCTGCACCGCGAGGTGGCTAAACTTTTCAGTAAAAAAGGTGGCCGGGCACACAAATATGTGATTCACCTGGACTACGATAAGAAAAATAATAAAGCCTCCAACCTCCAGTGGGCAACCAAGGAGGAAATGGAAGAACATCAGCAAAAAAGCCCTGCAAAGCTGGCCTATAAAGAAAAACAACGTAACCGCGTAAAAGGCCTGAAGCTGAATGTGACCAAAGTAAAGAGCATTAAACGCCTGCTCAATAAACCCGGTAAGAAAACGATGAAGCAAATCGCTGAACAGTTCGATATCAGTGAAATGCAACTGTACCGCATTAAAAGCGGGGAAAACTGGGGACACGTAACCTTGGATTAAAGCCTGGCTTACCAGGAGTGATCATATATGATGTTGTCTAAACTATGGCCATACTAACCGTGTGGCCATAGTTATTTATAACACACCCCTCTCCATCTCGCCCAACATCTTCCGGTAATGCACACTGTCCTGTAATACGGGCTCATAGCCAAGAACAACCACCTGTTTTCGTGCACGCGATAACGTTACCAGCAGCTTACGGTCCACTTCTATCGCTTCCTCGTCCCAGTTAAACTGCCCCAGGCATTGTAATGTCTGCACCTGGGCTGCATGATATACCGCCAGGGAAACAATAATAATGTCGTTTTCAGATCCCTGGAAGCGCTCCACGGTATCTATATTGATATCCTGCAGGGCGGCATCTTCCGCGATCAGCTCACGGATAAGACTGATTTGCGTACGCCATGGGGTGACCACTCCTACTGTATCTTTATTGAACTGGGCTCCATAACGGGATTTCAGGTGTTGTAACAATGATACCACCCACTGCGCCTCCGTTTTGTTCATTTTTGAGGTAGCCTCATAGGGACTGGCAACAAATACCTTTCTTCCTAAAGATAAAATCCGCTCCCATCCTATGTTCTCATGATTTTTATATAAATCGAAGCCCGCTTTTTGTTCCGGCCTTCCGGAAGATAACTGGCCAGCATAATAATGGTTCACCAGTGCCGCAATGCTATCGTGCATCCGGAAATGGGTATTCAGCATGCCCCAGGCATGGCGCCAGTGGCTGGTTTTACAACGAGATATCAGTCGCTCAAAAATAGACGTACGCAGGTCACGGATGCCTACCTCCAATAAGCAAGGCGCTTTCGCCTGGCAGAAATACTCTTCCTGCGCTACTACCGGCGGCAACTGGTTCTGGTCTCCGATAAGGATAAATTTGCGGAAAGGCATTAACAGGCCGAGTAGCTGGGGCTCTGTCAATTGGGAGGCTTCATCTACAATTAAGGTATCGGTAGGAATCCCCATCATTGTTAATTGCTCCAAACGGGTAGCCATTGTAGCTACCGTGGCCACAAACACACGGTGGCTGGTGATATAGCTACGGGCTTCATCCAGCGATCCTTCCAGGCAATATTGTTTTAATGTTAGGGATGCCTCCGAGCTGCGCCCGCCCATACGCAGGTGCGTGATGTTTTTTGCCGTCAGCTTATGGCAAATTTCTTCTACTGCTTTATTGGTGAAGGCCACAATGATGATGTGGTGGTCTTGTTTCACCATTTCCCCCACAATAGTGGTTAACAGGGAAGATGTTTTCCCTGTGCCAGGTGGGCCCTGCAGCAGGTAGTAGTCCTGCGCTTCCAGGGCCTGTTTCACAATTTGTTCCTGGTTAGGATTAAACATCGCAGGCGTAGGGTGTTGTAATGGGTACCAACGGGGCGCTGTAAGGCCCAGTAATATATTGGTGCGTTCCCGATAGCGGGGCGAAATTACATGAAACAGGGAGGAGGTAGCTATCCAGTAGTTGGATTCATAAATATCATGTTCAATGATCCATTCATCAAACTGCCGGAAAAAATCCAGGGTCATTTGCCGGTTATTCAAAGAAAAACTCAGCAAATCTCTCCCCACTTCCTCTATCCTGCCCTTTAGCAGCTGTTGTTGCATGGGCTGCAATTCCGTACTGGTACGGGGATATATAATGGCGGTATCTCCCTTGCGGAAGTTGTGGCTAACGGGCACGACTATATCAAATAATACCGAACTGTTTACCGTATCAAACTCCCGGAAACGAAGCCCGGGGATAATATTGAAACGGGAAAGCTTGTCTTTTTCCTGTTGCAGCCATAGTGCGGCAAAGCCATCTGCATCATCTTCCCGGTTGATTTCGGAGAACATGCCGCATTTTGCCTGCAGATATTCCCGCAGCATAAATGCCAGAAACTCGTGGTAGTAGGCCTTTGCTACTGGTGGGGCGGATTGCCAGGCCTGTTCAAAAGCTGTGAAATGTGCTGCACTGAAAGACGGCAGGCCAATGGCCGCAGCCGTAGTAATGGTAGACAATATTTCAAACTCGCAGCCAGCCAGCCGGAGCAGCATTCCTACTACCTCATTGCGAAGTACAAGTAAGTCATTTTCTGTGAGATGGGTACTGCTCACATTCCTCAATGGATTGGTTTCAGCGGCGGAGTATAGAATTGCCGAGCTGCCTTTGCGATGCCGTCCGAAGGCAGAGCGTAGCAACAGGTTATATCCTACTACCTGCATTTCATGGTTCTTCCAGGTATTGTAGTCGGGGCATTTGCCACTTTTTAACTCAAATATTTCCTTGCGGTATTCATCGGTTTCATCTTCTGCCATGAGGTCCAAACGCCCCTGCAGGCCGTATTGGGCAGAGAAAAAGGTCGGCTCAATACGTACTGGCTTATCCTGTAGTTCCTTTACGGTATTATAAAGATTACCCCAATGATGTTGCTTTATATCCCGGAACATCTCATTTATTTTTTCCCGGCCGTAGGCGGCTGCCTGTAGCACGTTTTCGGCGACAGCTTCAATAAAGGAACTTTTAAAATCAATTTCACGGTTGCGCAACATTTCGTCCAGCAGGGCATTTACGAGGTTTCCCTTGAATGCGGCGGGGCTGGATTGCTGGGGTGTTAGTTTTTTAACAAGATATAAAAGGCGGTTAGGCCCTTTATGGGTAAAGCATTCCGCGAGGTCACTGATATCAATCAACAGATCTGGCTCCAGCACTACCTGGCTTTCGCTGGTGGTGGCGTATTCGTGACCGGCGGCGCCCTGGCGGCAATGAAGTACGTGAATGGTGTCATATGGCCGCAGCAAGCCATGTAAAGACAGTACAGTCGCCGGATCCATGTGCTCCAGTTGAAGCTGGAAGTCGCCTTGTTCATCATTTTTCACGTTGAGCAGCAGGGTGTATTTTCCGAGAGTGTCAGTGTTTAGTGGGCCTACTGCCGTTACCATACACTTGAGAAGCGCCATGTTGTCGGGCCGGTGCTGGTAGGCCAGCGATAATTTATGTATACCCACGGGAGCATAAATCTCCGTTAATGAGGCGGGAGGAGCAACCTGGTAGCACCAGGCTACGGACTCGGTGAGGGCTTTGATGCAAAGCAGGTGCTCTGCGTCCTGCAGTGGGAACATTCCACGTGTAGCCTTGTTCGTTAGTATACGGAGTGCTGTCAATTGTTGGAGGATATCCGGAGGAACAGTCTGCCGGTCGAAGAAGAATTGCATGCGCGCAAACAGGTTCCCGAAGGAGCGGGTTTCTTTCCTCGTTAATTCCCTGAAAAGGATCTCCAGTATTTGCTTATAGTGTCGGGTTTTTTCTTCTGTATTCTCAACACCGTGTGCTTCTCTTATCCTGGCGTAAAACGCAGTAGCTGTGTGTGATGCCTGCATCTATGCAAGATAAGCAAAAGCGCTCAGAGCGGATTTTGTCTTTGTTCAGGATTAGACTGATTATGCTGATTATATTTTAAAGATTTAAAAAGATGAAAAGAGATTGAAACGAATATTCCTATTTCAATCATTCATCTTCTTAATTAAAAAATAAAAATCAGCATAATCAGTCTAATCCTGAACAAAGACAACATTTGCTTCCATCATCCGCTTCAATAGCTTTTTGCTTTATGCCTTTCGTTTTCTGCTCCTTGCACGGATGCGTCTTTTGTTATACCTTCCGTAGGATTTATAATGTAAACATAAATTTTTATGTCAGCCAAAAAGATAGCCATTATAGGTGGAGGAAATCTGGGCTCGGCCATAGCCCAGGGATTGCTGAAGAGCGGTTTTTCAAAGGCCGGTGATATTACCGTTACCAAGCGCAATACAGGGACCCTTACTGGTTTGCGTGATGCAGGCGTACGGATAGAAACAGATAACGCGGTAGCTATCCGTGAATCAGAAGTAATTGTAGTGGCATTAAAACCCTACAATGTGCGTGAGGTATTGCAGGAGTTCAAATCGTCTTTTGACCCCAGTCGGCATATATTGATCAGCGTAGTAACCGGCGTGAGTATCGACGACCTGGAACATGTGCTTCCGGGAATGCCGGTAGTACGTGCCATGCCGAATACAGCAATTGCCATACAGGAATCTATTACATGTATTGCGCATAAGCATGCAACGGAAGAGCAGATACGCTATATAAAAACGATGTTTGACCAGTTAGGCGCTACCGTTATTATTGATGAAAAGCTGATGGATGCGGCTACTGTACTTGGAGCTTGTGGCATTGCCTATGCCCTGCGTTATATCCGCGCCAATATTCAGGGCGGTATTGAAATTGGCTTTGATGCACGCACGGCCAGTCTTATTGCGGCGCAAACGGTGAAGGGCGCTGCGGAATTGCTGATCCGGGAAAATCGTCATCCGGAAGAGGAAATTGATAAGGTAACTACGCCCAAGGGCTGCACAATTGCGGGCTTAAATGAAATGGAGCACCAGGGTTTCAGTTCTTCACTGATCAAGGGGATTACTGCTTCTTATAACAAGATCGTGAAGGATTAATCTTTCCGTGGATATTCAAAGAAGAGGAATTTTTTCTTTGCCAGGTCGAAGTCTTTCCAGTTGTCGGTGTCGGCTTGTATGCCGAATACGCCGGCAGTAGGGACATTATCTATCCTGATTTCTTCCGTAAGGTAGTTGGCAAAATCGGTAATGCCGGGATTATGTGCAAATATGGCAACGGCGCCGAAATCGTCATCTATTTTGGTAATTACCTTCAGGAAGGTAGCGGCATAGCAGAGATAAAGCTCTTCTTCCAACAGGATGGCCTGCTTGGGATATTTCCATTCGCCAGCCATTATTTTGGCGGTAGATCTTGCTCTCTTTGCCGGGCTTGAAATAATTAATTCCGGTACCATCCCCCGTGAAATAAGGTATTGTGCCATTTCGGGCGCATTTTGTTTCCCTCTTTTATTGAGTGGCCGGTCAAAATCATCCATGTCTGGATCGGTCCAGCTGGATTTAGCATGACGTATAAGTAGTAACGTTTTCATGGGCTGAAAACCAATAGTTAGCTAAAACGAAAATACAGATTTTACAGGAAGTTAACTTCTTAGGCTTATACAGTTCGACTGGAAGCGGTTATTTAAGATAAAATTAACATGCGTTTGGGAGAAGCAGAAAACGTAAAGCATAAAGCAAAAAGCGATTAAAGCGAATAACAAGAGCAAATGAGTAATTAACGTACTCGCTCTTCTTATTCGCTTTAATCGCTTTTTGCTTTATGCTTTACGCTTTCTGCTTTTTATTAATATCCTCTTTCGTTTTTGCCTTCCATGTAGTTCATAAATGCTTTATTCACTACGCGGTTACCACCCGGTGTAGGGTAATTACCGGTGAAGTACCAGTCGCCCAGGTTGTTTGGACAGGCCAGGTGCAGGCTTTCGATAGATTGGTAGATCACTTCTATTTCCGCTTTGATACCACCAGGGTTCAGTATTTCTGCGATTTTTGCAGAGATCTGTTCTGGCGTAAACGGTTTATAGATGTTCTTCACCACGTTTTGAGCGTGAAGGGTATTGGTGCGTTGCAATTCCTTGCAAAGGCCATATGCTTCGTGCAGGATGTGTTCCTTGCCGTGATCTTTCAGCAGCGCAATAGCGGCCTGGAAGGCTACGAAATCACCCATTTTGCTCATATCGATTCCATAGCAGTCCGGGTAGCGGATTTGCGGAGCAGAAGATACGATGATGATCTTCTTGGGTCCGAGGCGATCCAGCATTTTCACGATACTTTCTTTGAGGGTGGTACCGCGAACAATGGAATCATCTATTACCACGAGGGAGTCAATACCGGGTCTTACCTTACCGTAGGTGATATCGTACACGTGTTGTACCATTTCATTACGGCTGGAGTCTTCGGTAATAAACGTGCGCATTTTCACGTCTTTGGTAGCAATTTTATCGATGCGGATACGGCGATTCACCATTTCAGTGAGCTTTTCCTCATCAAAGTCCTTGCCCCAGGAAAGGATACGTTCAACCTTTATTTTGTTTAGATAGTCTTCCAGTCCTTTTAACAGGCCATAGAAGGCTACTTCAGCGGTATTAGGAATAAAGGAGAAGATGGTATTGCGCAGGTCATTATCGATGGCCTTCAGTACGGTACCAGAGAGGTAGCGACCGAGGTCCGTTCTTTCCTTATATATTTTTTCATCGTTACCGCGGGAGAAGTAAATCCTTTCAAAGCTGCAGGCCTTACGCTCTTTAGGTTCGAGAATTTGTTCGATGCTGTAGTCGCCATTATTTTTAACGATCAGTGCATTACCTGGCATCAGTTCCAGCACTTCATTTTCGCCTACATTGAAGGTGGTGCGGATAGCGGCTCTTTCGGAGGCAGCTACAATCACATCATCGTTGATGTAGTAGTAAGAAGGGCGGATACCGTGTGCATCGCGAATAACGAAGGCGTCACCGGAGCCAATGAGGCCGCAGGTATGATAGCCTCCATCAAACATAGAGAATGCCTGTTGCAGGATTTTTTTGATATCGAGTTCGTTACTGCCCTCGTTATCTTCCTTGGCGAGGAAATGGTGTACCACTTCCAGCATGGCAGCAAGGTCACTGTTTTTGTGTACTTCACCTGGTTGTGCTTTGGAGAATTCAAAGAGTTCTTCCGTGTTAATCAGGTTAAAGTTACCGGCCATTGCAAGGTTGCGGGCTGGTATGGTATTGTAGCGAACGAACGGGTGACAGAGTTCCACGTTGTTTTTACCCTGGGTGGCATAACGGATATGTCCCATCATCAGCTCACCGAGGAAACGCACATGTCCTTTCATCAGGCCGGGGTATTTGGTGATTTCCGGCTGATATTTTTCTATCTCCTGTATTTCATCACGGACTTTTCCGAAAATATCACCGATCGCCTGTGGAGCTGCGCTCCGGATACGGTGCATAAAGGGAACGCCAGGTTCGGTGTTCAGTTTTACGGTAGCCAAACCAGCGCCATCCTGGCCTCTGTTATGTTGTTTTTCCATGAGCAGGTATAGTTTGTTTAGCCCATAGAAAACGCTCCCATATTTTTGTTGGTAGTAGGAAAACGGTTTTCTTAATCTTATAAATGCCAGACCGCATTCATGTTTGATCGCATCACTCATGGCAGAAAATTGAAGTCGCAAAGGTACGGCAAAAAAGGGGAAAACCAGAAAGGAGGTGGGAAAGCTATCAGGAATAGCGGGGAAGCTATTAGCTTTTAGCAGTTAGCTATTAGCCTTTAGCAATTAGCAAAGCGGAGATAAAGGCTGATTGCTTCTATCTCCGCTTTACTAAAGGCTGATAACTAACTGCTAAAAGCTAATTTATTATTGTTTAGCCAGGGATGCCATCCATTGGCTAATACGGTTACAGTTTTTGTATTCGTCGTCTACATGCACATAGAAAGTCGGGATTTTTTCGATGAGCCATTTGTTGATCGCCTCAGCACGTTTGATATCCAGGGTACGTTGTTGTACGCGGGAGTAATCATCCGTGAGGTTTTCCCTATGTGGTTGTGACTTGGATTTCAGGTAAACAATACGTACCGCCTGGCGACCAGTTTCGTCTGTGAATTGTACTGGTTTAGAGATGCCGCCTGGTTTCAGGGTATCGAGCATCATTACAATTTCTCTTTCGCCGGGTTCATCCAGCTGGTCAATAGTGATCAGGGTGCTACCATCGCCGGTTTTAGACTGGAGCATCCCTCCATCAAATTTAGCGCTTGGGGCATCACTGTATTTAGCCACTGCTTCTGAGAAGTTGATTTTGCCTGCCAGGATGCTGGAGCGGATAGAATCCAGTTTGGCGATATTAGCTGCCAGATCGGACTTGGTTACCGCTGCTCTCAGCAGGATATGTTGTACGGTCACGTTATCACCGGAACGTTTCACCATTTGGATCAGGTGATATCCGAATTGTGATTTTACCGGAGAAGAAATTTCGCCTTCTTTCAAACGGAAGGAAGCTGACAGGAATTCAGGATCCCAGTTTTTATCGCCGCGGCTCATTTGCATGATACCCTTATTGTCTTTTACACTAGGGTCTTCAGAGTATAAAATTGCCAGGGAGGAGAAATCAGATTCTTTGTTAAGTACACGTTTTTTGAAATCCAGGAGGCGGTCAATGGCATATTGGTCCATTTCACGGGTGGCCTTCGGTGTTAATACGATGGTACCTATTTCCAGTTCAGATTCGTAAAATTTGAGACTATCTTTTGGAATGGCGTCGTAGAAGCGTTTTACTTCAGACGGTGTTACTTTTACCGGTTCAATAATTTTGTTACGCATTGCCTGTGCCAGTAAGTTTTCCTTAATGGGCTGGCGGAAGCGTTCGCGGAGCTGGTAGATGGAGTAGCCGGTAACTTCTTTCATTTTTTCCTTACCACCGTACATCTGTTCGAAGTAACGGATACGGTTTTCCATTTGTGCTTCCACATCTCCATCACTTACGGGTAAGCTATCTCTTTCCGCTTGTAGTACCATGACTTTCTGGGAGATCAGCATTTCCAGTGTTCTGCAGGCAGCATCGGGCATCAGATTTCCATCTGGTGAGTTATGCATCTGATCTGCAAGCGCTCCATCCATATCGGATTTGAGGATAATTTTATCCCCTACTACGCCGATAATCTTATCTGCAATCAGTTTTTGCTGGGCCGAAGCGGCTTGCCAAATGAGCAAAACGCCTGCGGATAATGCTAAAAGTTTCTTCATACAAAAGCGGTAAAAATCAAAAATAACCATTTAAAAGGCAGTAGCATAGGGAAAGTCGACGGATTTAACAAAAGTTTAGATGAAAAGGGCTCGCAGCTTTTTATGGTAGATAACCAGCTGGTAGCGAGGAGATTTAAAAACAATTAAAGCGAATAATATCAACGAGGTAATCGCTGGTATCATCCGCTTTAATTGCTTCCTGCCTTGGGCATTATGCTTTAGGCATTATTATAATGTTCTCTTTACTTCTACTTCTTCAAAACCTTCGATGTTATCGTTTGGTCTGAGGTCGCTGTATCCGCGAACACTTAATCCACACTCCATGTTGGCGGCTACTTCTTTCACGTCATCTTTATAACGTTTCAGGGAGCCAAGTTCGCCGGTGAATACCACGATACCATCGCGTACTACGTTGATACGGGTGTTCCTGGTCAGCTTGCCATCGACAACGAAGCAACCTGCCACGGTAACCTTTTCGAATTTGTAAGTTTCGCGCACCTGAACGTTGCACACCACTTTCTTTTCGATTTTTGGTTCCAACATACCTTCCATGGCGCTCTTGATTTCATCGATAGCGTCATAGATGATAGAGTAGTTACGGATTTCAATATTTTCTTTTTCCGCCAGCTTAGCAGCCTGAGAAGAAGGACGTACCTGGAATCCGAGGATGATGGCGTCAGAAGCGGTAGCCAGCAATACGTCGGATTCTGTGATCTGACCTACTGCTTTGTGTACAATGCTGATAACGATTTCTTCGGTAGACAGTTTCTGCAGGGAGTCGCTCAAAGCTTCTACGGAACCATCAAAGTCGGCTTTGATGATCAGGTTCAGCTGTTTGAAGTTACCCAGTGCCAGACGGCGACCGATTTCATCCAGTGTAATGTGTTTCTTGGTACGGATACCTTGTTCACGAACGATCTGGGCTCTGCGGTTGGCCACTTCTTTAGCTTCAGATTCGTCGGAGTACATTTTAAATTTCTCACCTGCCTGTGGTGCACCGTTTAAGCCGAGCACCTGTACTGGCATAGAAGGACCTGCTTCATCCATTTTCTGACCACGTTCGTTGAACATGGCTTTGATTTTACCGAAGAAGGAGCCGGATACGATGGTATCGCCCTGACGGAGGGTACCATTTTGTACCAGCAGGGAGGCAACGTAACCGCGGCCTTTGTCCAGTGTGGCTTCCACGATACTACCAGATGCTTCGCGGTCGGGATTGGCTTTCAATTCCAACAGTTCTGCTTCGAGTAATATTTTTTCGAGGAGTACATCTATGTTTAACCCGTTTTTGGCAGATATTTCCTGGCTTTGATATTTACCGCCCCAGTCTTCTACCAGGAGGTTCATGCCGGCCAGTTGTTCTTTAATTTTCTCAGGGTTGGCGCCTTCTTTATCCACCTTGTTGATGGCGAATACCATTGGCAGGCCAGCAGCCTGGGAGTGGGATATTGCTTCCCTTGTTTGTGGCATGATAGCGTCATCAGCAGCTACCACGATAACAGCGATATCTGCTGCTTTAGCACCACGGGCACGCATCGCGGTAAACGCTTCGTGACCGGGGGTATCCAGGAAGGTAATTTTCTTACCGCTGGCAGTAGTTACCTGGTAAGCACCGATGTGCTGGGTAATACCACCGGCTTCACCGGCTACCACATTCGCGTTACGGATATAATCGAGGAGCGAGGTTTTACCATGGTCAACGTGACCCATGATCGTAACGATTGGAGCGCGAGGCAGGAGATCTGCGGGATCATCTACTTCTTCTTCATCATCATTTTCCTCTGCATCTTCCAGACCAATGAATTCAACTTCATAACCAAATTCGCCGGCAACCAGTTCTATTACTTCCGCGTCGAGGCGTTGGTTGATAGATACCATGATACCGAGGCCCATACATTTAGAGATTACTTCGGCGAAGCTTACATCCATCAGATTAGCCAGTTCGGATACAGAAACGAATTCTGTTACCTGGAGTTTGTTGTCTCCGGTTCCTTCCTGTGCTTTCTGCTGGGCTCTTTCTTCACGTTTATCTCTACGGTGTTTAGCTTTCACGTTTTTACCGCGACCGCCACCGAGTTTGGCCATTGTTTCCTTGATCTTATTCTGGATCTCGTTCTTATCGATTTCTTTTTCTTCAGTAGTGCGTTTGTCTTCACCACGGTGACCCTGACCTGGTCTGTTAAACCCGCCGCCCTGGCCTGGCCTGTTATAGCCACCCTGACCGCCTGGTCTGTTACCACCCTGGCCTTGACCGCCTGGACGGTTGTAGCCGCCACCCTGGCCGCCTGGTCTGTTACCACCCTGACCTTGACCGCCTTGTCCGGCTGGCCTGTTATAGCCGCCCTGACCCTGGCCTGCAGGTCTGTTGTAACCACCACCGGTTCCGGTGTTAGCGCCGCCGCCTGGACGATTGTTACGGTTATCGCCCTGTGGACGGTTTCCGCCCTGGCCCTGATGGCCGCCGCCACGGTTATCGTGGTGAGGGCGATTGCCACCTTGTCCGCCGCGATTATCATGATGTGGGCGGTGTTCACCCGGAGCGCCGCCTTCTTTGCGATCGCCTTCTTTGAAATCTTTAGGCTGAACAGGTTCAGGTTTCTTTTCTACGATGATACGCTTGCGTTTGCGTTTCTCGTCCCTGCTGAAGTTGTTTTTGTTGTTATCGCGTCTGTCAGATTGAACTGGCAGCTCAATTTTACCGATTACTTTAGGGCCGGTTAATTTTTCGGCCTGAATATTTTCGATAACAGCGGGACCAGGCTGTTCTTCCTGTGCCTGAGGGGCAGCCGGAGGAGGCGTTGGTGGTGTGTTATCGACAACAGTAGGTTTGCGATTTTCCGTTTTCACGACTTGTTTAACAGGAATATGCGCCGGTTCTTTGGCTGCAGCCGGTTTTGCCTCTTGTAATACTTCTTCCACTTTTTTAACTACAGGTTTATCTTCAACCGGTGCGGCTTTTTCCGTTTTTTCTGTCGTATCGGTCTTATCTGTTTTCGCTACTATCTCTGCCGGTGGGGTAGTTTCAGCTTTAGGGGCTGGTGCTACTTTTTCGGCTTTATCAGCTGGTTTTTCAGCAGCTGTGGTAGTTGCTTCCTGTGCAGGAGGAGCTGAAACAGGTTTAGGTGCCGGCTCTTTTTCAGCAACGGGAGCGGTAGTTACCGGGGCAGGTTTTTCTTCCTTTACCGGAGTGTGTACTGCTTCTGGCTGCGGAGCTGGAGTTTCTTCCTGTTCTGCTTTTTTAGCAACTGGTTTCTTGCGGTTTAATGCGTCCAGATCTATGGTAGTGATGACTTTAGGGCCGTTAATTTTCGGCGCTTCTGTTTTAACTACGTCTGGTTCTGCCGGAGGAGGCGTTGCCGGTGCTTTCGGAACTTCCGCAACAGGGGGAGCTGTAACAACGGTTGGTTCAGGCTTCGGTTCAGCTTTTTCCTTTGCGGGAGGTGTAGTTGTTTGGGCAACTGGCACCTGCGGTTGTGGTTCCGGTTTAGGGGTTTCCTTTACTGGTTCCGGTTTAGGTTGTTCCCTTTTTTCTTCGGGTTTTGGTACCTCTGCTACCGGAGCAGTGGGAGTTGCCTCTTCTTTTTCTTTATTGGTATTCTTTTTAGCCGCCGCTTCCGCTTCCTCCTTCTCTTTCTTCTTCATCGTTTCTAACACGCTTCCTTTGGGCAGGGCTATCTGGTCGCTTTTGCGCTTATTTGCCTTGTCCTGCTGGAATTCCGCCTGCAGTGCTGAGTACATAACAGCCGTAAGGCGGGCATTGGGAGAACCAAAGCCGCCCATGTCAAAGCCTTTATTGCCAAGGAAGTCGATGAGAGTTTCCTTACCAATATTAAACTCCTTGGCTGCAGCCAGCAAGCGTGGTGTGTTGTTTGTTGTTTCAGGCATATCGTATTTCGGGCCTCCCCTGTTTCCCGTTTCTTCAAAACGGGATGTTTTTTTACGTTTAAACAATAACTCGAAAAAATCAATTCCCTTTCTAATAAGGCCTTTACCTGGGAAGGGTTGTGGCTCGGCTTTATTCTTTGTCAAACTCTTCCTGTAATATTCTTCTTACATCCTGCACTGTCTCTTCTTCCAGATCAGAACGGCGAACCAGTTCTTCAACAGTCAGCTCTAATACGCTGCGGGCAGTGTCACAACCTATTCGCTTCAGTTCATCTATTATCCATTCTTCGATTTCATCCGAGAATTCCTCCAGATCGATATCAAATTCAGACTGTTCCTGTGCTTCATCACGGAATACATCAATCTCAAAACCAGTCAGTTCGCAAGCCAGCTTAATGTTTACACCTTTTTTACCGATGGCCAGTGATACCTGGTCAGGGTTGAGGTAAACAGAAGCGTATTTGTTTTCGTTATCCACTTCCATGCGGCTGATCCTGGCAGGTGTTAAGGAACGCTGAATCAACAGTTGAATGTTGGTGGTAAAGTTAATGATATCTATATTTTCATTTCTCAATTCGCGTACGATACCATGTATGCGGCTACCTTTCATACCCACACAGGCTCCTACCGGGTCAATACGGTCGTCGTAGGATTCAACAGCCACTTTGGCTCTTTCACCGGGTTCGCGAACTATTTTCTTGATGACAATAAGCCCGTCAAAGATCTCAGGCACCTCAATTTCCAGCAATTTAGCAAGGAAGGATGGATGTGTACGGGAGAGAATGATGAGTGGTGCATTGTTTTTCATTTCCACCTTCTTCACCACCGCTCTTACGTTCTCCCCTTTTTTGAAATAATCAGTGGGGATCTGTTCAGATTTAGGCAAAATTAACTCATTCCCTTCATCATCAAGCAATAAAACTTCTTTTTTCCAAACCTGATATACTTCGCCGTTTACAATTTCACCTGCTTTATCTGCATATTTCTTAACCAGGATGTTCTTTTTCAGGTCACCGATACGGGCAGATAAAGTCTGTTTAGCCGCCAGGATGGCCCTGCGACCGAAATCCATGATCTCTACCTCTTCATATAAATCTTCACCTACCTGGTAATCCGGTTCTACCTTGATAGCTTCGGAATAGGCGATTTGTGCATTGTCATCTTCTACTTCTCCATCAGTAACGATGGTGCGACGGCGTAATATTTCAAGGTCACCTTTTTCGGTATTTACAATCACGTCAAAATTCTCATCTGAGCCATACTTTTTCCGCAGCAGTGTTTTGAACACATCCTCCAGGACCTTCATCAATGTAGGACGGTCAATGTTTTCCGCCTCCTTGAACTCGGTAAATGACTCAATCAAGTTAATACTAGCCATGTTTAGTTGTTATATTTTAAAACACGATGCACACCTTTGTGTGCTTTATTTCATTAAGTTTTAAATCAGTTGATTTCTTTTCTTTTTTCTTGCCAATCAGCTCTTCAATGTTAATCATTTCTTCTGTAGCTGATTGCAGGGTGCCTTCTTTTACAGAGCCATCCAGCAAGGTTACTTCCACTTTACGTCCAATATTTTTAAGGTATTGTCTGTGTAATTTGAGCGGTTCATCCAGTCCGGGAGACGACACTTCAAGGGAGAAATCGTTGTTGGGGAACAGTTCCGCCGCTTCCAATAAAGGGTATAACTGGCGGTTAAATGACACCAATGTAGCCACCGGCACCCCTTTATCTCCATCCAAAAAGAGCTTAATATTGTTAGTGGGCTTAATTCTGATGTCTACCAAAAAATTGTCGGGATCATTAACCAGCAGTCCTTCTGCTATTTCCCGGATAGTTTTTATCACGTGTTCGTTTGCCATACAAAAAGCGCGAAGGGGACAATATCTCGTCCCCTTCGTTTGAATCATTTTTCCTTCTACAAAATTAGGATTTTATTTTGATTGAAAAACTATTTCTTTAACTTGTATATAAATATTTACGAGAGATGCACTGCCATCAATCATATGTGTTTTTAAAATATCTGACGTGGGTACTGCTTTCTGGCGAAAAATAAATATTGAATTCATCGCATGGCCCATGGGGCTTCTCCTCCTTTATTTGATGAAGCCCAACGAAAATGCCGCCAGCTTATGCTTATTCAAAAATATCGGTATCCCCTTTTGTCCAGGCTGCGGCCTAGGCCATGGTATCCATTATTTTTTACATGGACAATGGTTCGCTGCCATTCACCATCATTGGCTATCGCCTGTAGTGGTAATAGTGTTACTTTACCGCACTGCACAACTGGCCCGCCTTCAATATGCAGACTTTAAACAACCATAAACCCAATACTATGAGCGACTTTTCATTTGCCATGCTTCCCGGAATTGAGACAGAGGAAATGGTGTGGCTACAGGAACTAACCAAAAGCTATTCTGCCGAAAATAAACAGCGCTTTCTCTCTGTATACCAGAGCCGGCGCAAAGATCCTCAAACCATTCTGATCTGCAGCCTGATCGGCTTTGTTGCCGTAGCCGGCGTTCAACGCTTTCTGCTCAACCAGATCGCTATGGGAATTATTTATATAGTAACCTTCGGCTTTTGCTTTGTAGGCACCATCATTGACGCTGTTAACTATCGCAAACTGACCTGGGCCTACAATAAAAAAGAAGCCCTGGCTTCAGCCGCCTTGCTGGGGCTGTAATAGCCTCCCGGAAAGTTAAATAAAACTTAAAATGAGGTGATTTTCAGGGAGTCGGATACTATATTCCGCTAACTTTGCACCATTATGTTGAAACTATTCTTTTCCATATTTATTGCCTGGCTATTGTATAAACTGGTGTTTGATCTGCTCATACCAGGATATAGAGTGACTAAGCAGGTACGCCGGCAAATGAGCGATATGCAGGAGCATATGCGGCAGCAATATGAAAATCAAACAGGTGCACGGCCTGGCAGCAACCAGGAGCCTTCCACCCCTCCTCCCGGCCCCAAAAAGGTCGACAAAGGAGATTATCTCGATTTTGAAGAAATTAAATAAAAAGAAAGGCCCCCGTTAATGCGGGGGCCTTTCTTTTATACTGCATTTGCAGGACGGAAAATGTCAAGTATCGTTTTAGGAGGCGCCAGGTGAATAGTTTGTAAACCCACAGCCCTGGCCCCTTCTATATTCTGTGCCAGGTCATCTATAAACAAGGTCTCAGCAGGAATAAGCCCGTTTTCATCCAATACCATCTGGTAAGCCTCCTTGTCCGGCTTGCGCTGTCCCATCTCATGGGAATAATAAGCCCGGTCAAAGAAACTGCTTAACGAAGGAATACCACGGCTTTCCAGCAATAACCTGTTGAACTCCTCCAGGTGAATAGCATTGGTATTACTGAGTAAATAAAGCCCATAATGCTGCCGTAACTGCTGCAGCAACTGCAGGCGCTGCACCGGAAAATCCAGTAACATTGCATTCCAGGCCGTTTTCAACTGTTTATCCGTCACCGTTTCCGGTACATGTTTATGCATGGCTTCCAGGAATTCTTCTGTTGACACATGCCCCGTTTCCAACCCGTTGAATAAGCTGGAACCTTTATACTGTGAATAAAGTTCCTTAAAGTTTTTCACCCCCAACTCCGTAAAAGCCTTGTCGGTAAGCTGGTAGTCGATATTGAGAATAACACCACCCAGGTCGAATATAATATGTTTGATGCCTTGCATTGGTAAAAGATTGAAGGCAAATTTATTAAAGTATAGGCGTATGCGTTGGGAATAAAAAAATATTTTAGGTTAATTCAATAAAATAATTAATTTTGCCGTCCCTTGAAAAGGGGAATTTTTGTTCTTCGGAACGGGTCCTATAGCTCAGTTGGTTAGAGCACCTGACTCATAATCAGGGGGTCCCAGGATCATGCCCTGGTGGGACCACACGATAGAAAAGGCTTTCAGCGGATTGACGCAGAAAGCCTTTTTTCATTTGATACATGTTTTGAACCATACCCCTCCCCTCACACCACCGTAACCGGCGCCGGTTTCTTCACCAATCTCCGCCTGAACACCCGTTGTATCGGCAATTCAAAATAATAGTGAGCGGCAATGCTTACCGGAATAAGAACAGCAAAAAAGCATAGCAACGTAAAAGGCGACTGGTATATATGCTTGTCAATACCGGCCACAGATACTATCAATGCAAAAAGTACCATTAAAGGAAAATGAATCAGGTATATTGCATAACTGGCATTGCCCAATATCAGCAGCCATTTAATTTTTAAGCTACCGTAACAGGTTTCCAGCATTGCTAGTGAAAGTACGGTAGCCGGAGAAACAATAGTGCGAAAAAAAGAATTCCTGGTAACATCAAAAAGTGCGGTGTCATATGCACTACTTTTCCCGGGTAGCAATTGTTGAAGTACAAGTATACTGGTATGTCGGACGTAGGACCAGGCATATTCTGTTAAAACAAATACCCAGATAAGTAATGCCACAACTCCAATGATAAGCGCCTGCCTGGCAAGATGTTTCCTGGTAAGCAACCATTTGTATAAGTGAAAAACTAATCCTCCCAGAAAAAATGAATAGATCCCTTGTCCAACCATAGAATAAAAATGTTGTAACATGGCCCCTGCTAGAACGATGCCTATCAAAAGCCACTTTTTATGCTGCAATCGTTTATAGCTGAGCAGGAAGAAAAGCAGGTAGAGCAAAAATTCTACTGAAACAGACCATGAAGGACCATTGAATCCGTTGTAGATAGGATGGGACTCAAATCCCCAGCTATGGATCATTAGCAGGTTTAGAATAAAGTGGTAAGTATCGTTGTTCTGTATGATAAAAGGACGACTGTTAACTTTTATCATCATCGCCTGCAAAAATACCAATGCCACTAGCGTAACAACATGTATTGGATAGAGGCGGGTAACACGGTAGCAGATATAATTATTGAACGACGTTTCACGACTGCTTATCTTATCTGCATAAAACCAGAAGAAAATAAAACCGGAAAGAAGGAAAAACAGGTCTACGGCGTAAAAGGCGAGATTATAAAAAACAGACAGCCAGGGATACAGCGGCAATGGCATCTCCGATATAGCAGAAGGCATTGATGTATAATCAGTATACAAAAAGAACTGCCAATGGCATAAAACCACTATAAGCGCAGCAAATCCTCTGATTGCATCCAAACTGAAAAAGTACTTAGGGGCCATAGTTTGAGGGGACATGAGATAGTTTTCAAATAAGGGAAATTGGAAAATAAAAAAGTAAATAACCTGGCAACCAATAAAATTTAAGACCACAACACATGACTGAACTTCTTCTTACTATCCGATTTTGATGATGCAGTACAAGCCATAACATTCAAGACTACATTTTGTTGTATATGCACAATATTTTATAAGTTCTCCAAAATGAACAATATGGACGCTATTATGTTTAGTGTGAGAGCGATTATTTTTAAAACCAGCATCTATTAAATTCACCAGTCCTGATGAAACAATTAAGGAAGCTAGCGAATGTTTTATACCAATCACTCTATGTTACCCGGAAAACCCAGCAAACCGATATACTGCTTTTGGGAAAACTCCTGGCAAGGCAAAACAAAGAATTACCCATACTAAATAATCTTGCAGAGGCCGAGTTTAAAGTATTTTCCCAATCCGGCGATGATGGCATTATTCAATATCTCATTCATAAGATTGATATCCCCAACAAAACATTTATAGAATTTGGCGTAGAGAATTATGTAGAATCTAACACCAGGTTTCTACTCCGAAACGACAACTGGTCCGGCCTGCTAATTGATGGAGGTCAGAAAAGCATTGACTATATCAAATCTGATGATATCTACTACCAGCATAACCTGGAGGTGGTACAAGCGTTTATTACTGCGGAAAATATTAATGAGCTGATTATATCTGGTGGAATGACTGGTGAAATAGGGCTGCTATCTATTGATATAGACGGTAATGATTATTGGATCTGGAAAGCGATCAAGGCGGTACAACCTGTGGTGGTGATCATGGAATATAACAGTGTTATGGGAAAAGATATCGCGGTAACCGTGCCGTATAAGGCAGATTTTGTAAGAGAAAAAGAACATTACAGCCATCTTTATTTTGGCGCTTCATTGAAGGCCCTGTGCCTGCTGGCAGAAGAAAAGGGATACGCTTTTGTAGGATCCAACTCGTATGGGAATAATGCCTACTTCGTAAGAAAAGACAAGGTGGGAAATCTGAAAGTATTTACTGCTGAAGAAGGGTACGTATTGTCCCTGTTCAGGGAAAGCAGAGACCCCAGGGGCAATATGAATTATCTGTCTGGCGCTGACAGGTATGCGTGTATAAAAGGGCTTCCTGTATATAATGTACAACTTAATGTAATAGAGCCATTGTAATGCTGAATTTTTTATTATCAGTAACCGCTTCGCTTTCGCGGAATACGCGACCACGATAATATTATGGATATAGGCGTTAACGTTAGTGCCAATATGATGACGATGTATCATACTTCTGAGCGCATCACGGCCGGAATTGGTGTAGATGGGATGAAAACACTGGCCATACAGATATTGTATAGCGCACAAACCGGCGGTATTTGTACCTATGAAGATAATACCTACGAAATAGGCGCTACTATTCACCTTTTCCGGTAGTTGCCTTTCCTTTTTTGGGAGCAATCTGGTTGTAGATGGCTACCAGTGCGGAGCTATCCCGGCTAATGGTATCGATTCTGTTATTGGCCCATTTAAAATGATAGTAATCGTATGTTTCGGAAATGGGGGCAGTGGTATCATTCAGGTCTTCGCTGTAGTTGAATTGTTCCAAAATACCCATCCAGCCACTTTGTTGATGATGATATAGCCAGGAGGTTTTGGTCATGGCATCTCCGGCATCGCCCCATGACTCTGCCAGTTCCGTTTCAAATGTGATGGTATCGTTTTTCTTATGCCAGGCAAATAGCTTGATAGAAGAAGATTCGTAGTCAGAAGGGGTCCTGGTAATCAATCCAACAGTATTGGAGTCCAGGTCAAATTTGTAGCAGGCGTAGTATAAAGGTTCTTGTCCTTCATAGTAAGTAGGTAGTAAATTCAGCAGTATGGAGTCAATCTGTGTCCCCTGGTATCTCCATTTAGCGCGCTCGTTCTCTCTTTGATTGTCTATTTCTATAGTATCTCCCATGAGTGGTTGATATAATTTCAGCAACTGATTAATATCTGGCTTAGCTAAAGTATCGGAGGTAAGTAAGGTATGAGGATCTTGTTTGTTGGATGACGTCTTACAGGCTACGAGTCCAATAAAAAGAAGCAGTACATAATATTTCATTATTCAAATATAAAGAAGACCCCCCGGAAAATCCAGGGGGCCGTTCCTTTTATTACAAATCCACGTTAATGACCTGATTACCATTATCGAAGGTTGCCTGTTGTACAGCGCAACGCTCTGCCGGAATAGAAAACCCTTGCGGATCAAAACGGGAAATAGGTGAAAGGAAAGCATAACCGCTTGTTTGTAATGGCAGTTGGCTACCATTTACGGAGATGCTTTTTTGCTCATTAAAGCCGTGGAGTAATAATTTGATGTGATGAAATTTTGAAGTATAGCTGCCGGTTGATTTTTCGAAAATGATTTTTTTATTAGCCGGTTGATAAGAGATGGTACGTTGATAGTAGACGCCTTTTTCATTGTCAAAACTTTCTCCATCATCTTCATAATAAACAAAGGAATGCGGTTGTTCTCCTTTGTAAATATGTAGAAATAGCGTGTCTGACGGTTTCTCGGCGGTATTTTGTATTAACGACTGCATGGGTATAATGCTGCTTTCTTTCACATATACCGGCAGGGTTTTGATATTTAGTGGTGTGATCATTTCCTGGTTGCCGTTGGTAAGACTATCATTGTAGAGGTTGTACCATTTGCCGGCAGGGAAGTAAACCGCTCCAAATTCTTTGGTGCTTTCGAAAGGGGCAATCATAAAGGCGCTGCCATAGCCGTATTGATTCTGGAAGCGGGTATCATAAACTTTAGCATCAAAAGTATTGGTAAGGGCCAGGGTGCGCATAACGGGCATGCCGGTACGAGTGGCCTCATACATGGAGCTATACAGGTATGGAAGCAGTTGGTAGCGCAGGTTAACATAATTACGGGTAATTTCCAGTACTTCTTCTCCATATGCCCATGGCTCAGACGATTTGGTATTAACGCCTGTATGATTACGGAAGTAAGGAATGAACGCACCAATCTGCATCCAGCGGGCATAGAGGCTTACGGTAGGATTGCCGGTGAAGCCGCCAATATCCATCCCGGAAAATGGCATACCGCTAAGACCTAAGCTATTCAGCAGGCGTACCCCGAGTAGCATATGATCTTCTTCTGCGCGGTTGTCGCCGGTCCAGATGGCGCTATAGCGCTGAGAGCCGGCATAGGCGGCCCGGGTCAGCAGGAAAGGACGTTTCTTTAATTCTTCGCGGCTGCCTTCGTAGCTGGCGCGTACCATCTGAAGACCGTAAATATTATGTGCCTGTTGATGAGTAACCGGGTGACCTTCATAGTTGAATAATACGTTGTCGGGCATTTTTTGTCCCCAGGTGGCAATTTCATTCATGTCGTTCCAGATGCCGCGCACGCCATTCTGGATATACGATTTAATTTGCCCTTTCCACCAATCGCGGCCCTTTACACTGGTAAAGTCCGGGAAGTGGCACCAGCCGGGCCATACCTGGCCGGTATAATTTTGTCCATCACTATATTTGATGAAGATGTTTTCTTTTTTGCCGTTTTCATAAGCGGCGTAGCCATCCTCTACTTTAATGCCGGGATCAACAATCACGGTGAGTTTAAAGCCCATATTGCCCAGTTGTTTCGTGAGCTGGGACGGATTAGGGAAACGGTCTTTGTTCCAGGTAAATAGTTTGTAGGTATCCATGTAGTGGATGTCGAGGGTAATGCCATCCGAAGGAATTTTTTTCTCGCGGAGGGTTTGCGCGATGCGTAATACCTCAGTATCAGGGTAATAGCTGTAGCGGTTTTGTTGGTAGCCGAGGCTCCACAGAGGCGGCATAGGCATCCGGCCGGTAAGAGAGGTGTAAGAGGCAATGATATCAGCCATTTGCGGATGATAGATCAAATAGTAGTTCATCTCCCCTCCTCTTGCTCCAAAAGAAGAGAACCGGTTGTTGCTGGCGCCGAAATTAAAATCGCTTTGAAAGGTGTTGTCGAAGAAAATGCCGTAGTTAACATGGTGATGGATACCGATATAAAAAGGGATGGTAGCGTAGATGGGGTCCTGGTTGGTGGCGTAGCCGAACTTGTCGGAGTTCCAGTTCGTATAGCCTTCGCCTTTACGATCCAGGTTGCCGGTTTTTTCGCCCAATCCAATGAATCGTTCTCCTTCCTGCATTTTTTTGTAGGTGGTAACGTCATTGCCAATCCAGGAGGTGGTAAGCCCGGTTTCATCCTCGTTAATCACTTCTCCCGAAGGGGTAAAAAAATGGATGGAAAATGGATTTTTGGTGATACGAAATTGCAGGGAATCGGTAGTGACATTGATTTCTCGCTCATTTTGGGTAGTCTGTACCCGCGTGGTTACCGGTTGTGCGATCACGGCGTATGAAAAATCAGCCGCCAGTGGATGCTGGTCCATCCGTACGCGCACCACTGATGGACTGTATACGGTGATTTCAGCGTAGGCATTTTCCGCAGAGATCCGGATTTGTTGTCCTGAGATATTGACGGTGTTTATTTTGCCAATCGTTTTTACCGGGGTTTGTGCCTTAAGAGAAAGGCCGCACAGTAACAGTAGCCAGTTGGATTGCTTTAACAGCGATTTGATATTCATATGAGCGATTATTTCTACACAAAAAATTCCCTATCGCATTACAGACGTAATGCGTAACAGTGATATCAGTAATAAAAGGAAGGAGATGTTGCTGTCAGGCGGGATCTCTATGATCCCGCCTGTAGCAAAAGGATATTCTAGTAGCCTGGATTTTGTTTCAGGTTTGGATTTACAGCAAGGTCGCTGGTAGGAATTGGAAACAGCAGGTTCTTCTCATCATCTGTTGGTTTCAGTTGCCATGGCGTAAGGTATTTGCCGAAGCGGATCAGGTCTTGTCTTCTCCAGCCTTCCCAGTATAATTCGCGGCCTCTTTCAGCCAGCATTTGGGTGAGGTCCAATGTGAGTAAAGCGGAAGCACCACGTTTTATGCGAAGATCATTTACCAGTAGCAATGCGGCAGGAGCAGCACCTGTTCTGAGTAAGGCTTCTGCTTTCATCAATACGGCATCTGCATAGCGGAAGAATACAAAATCGTTGGTGGCTTCGCTACCGGATGAACCCATATCTGGTGGATATTTCACTACCCTGATACCAGACATTTCCACCTGGGAGCCTGTTGCTCTCAGCTCCACTTCAGGCGTGAAAACAAGAGGGCGTCCGCTTCTGTCCAGGATTTTGTTACCATTTTGATCATACTGCTGCCCTACCAGGAAACCTACTCTTAAGCCGGAAACATTGGTTACACCGGGATAGGCACCACCTAAGCGGGTATCAGTCGCTTCAAAGGAATTATAAAAATCAGATAAGGTGGTAAAGCCATTCCAGCCACTCGGGTTCTGGCTGTAGTGCAAGGTGCACATCCAGCGACAGTATACGTTGTTACCATTACGGGTATTGCTGATGCCGGGACCATTCTGTTGCGTGAAGATATTTTCATGAGATTTTGCATCATTATCTTTCGCAAAGTTTTCGAAATAATTTGCCTGGATGCTATAGCCACTGGCAGTTAGTTCGTCTGCCAGCGTAATCACTTTTTGCATATCCGCTGCATCAAAGGTGGGAGATTTCCTGTTCAGGAAAGCGCCTTTGTTGAGATAAATCTTCATCAGCAGGAAGCGTGCGGCATCTTTGTTGGCCACAAAGGCGTCTTTGGCAGTTGCTCTATCCGGCAGGTTCGCTATGATAGCGTTCAGTTCGGAGATGAGGAAATTCAGCCCATCTGCCGCGTTGAATACTTTGGGTGGTTCCAGTAAATTATCGCCTGGATTACGGAAAGGCACCTGGCCATACAGGTCAATCACAGAAAACATAGACCAGGCGCGTAAAAATCTGGCTTCTGCATCCTGTCTTGGTGTGGGGTGAAATGCCAATACGTTGGTAGCACTGAATTGCTCGAGGAGTAATGCGCTAAAGGTGTTTTGTATGTGTGCATGGTCTGCATCCCATTGATGTAAATGCAGTGCGCGCCAAACACCATTGTCATCCCAGTCTCCACCACGTGTGGGGCCCAGTGCTTCATCTGTACTGATTTCACTCATACCCCAGGTCTGGGAGAAGTCCTGGTAGGCATTCTGCAAATTATCATATGCGGTACCTAACAATTGGGACGCTTTAATAACTGAATCTGCCTGTTGTTGATTTAGGCTGCTTCCCAGGTCTTCCTTCAGGCTGCAGGCCGTGAAACCAATGCTGCAGGCTATTACCATGGCTGTTTTGAATATATGTTGAGTCGTCATTGTGATCTTTTTTAGCAGTAGATTATAAAGTAAAGTTTACACCAAACATAAAGGACCTTGCTGTTGGATAAGGAGAATACTCGATACCAAATGAGCTAACACCATTAATGTTTTTATCAGTATTTACTTCAGGATCAAATCCGGTATACTTTGTAATAACCAGCAGGTTTTGGCCGGTGAGCGACAATACAGCGCCTCTGAATACTTTGCCGACAGGTCCTACATTGTAAGAAAGCGTGAGGTTGTCCAGCTTCAGGAAGCTACCATTTTCCAGGTAGCGGGAAGAAGCGGCGGGTGAGTTGGTTTGTGCTTCTCCATTACCAACCAGTGATTTGGCAATGTTGCGGGAACCAAGGTTACCGATGGGTAATACTGTGTTGGCGGTATTGTTATACACCTGGAATCCGAATGCGCCATGGGAGCTACCAGAGAAACTCCATTTTTTATATTGTACGTAGGTATTGATACCCAGCAGCACTTTAGGATTGGGATTGGTCATATAATAAAGGGTCTTGCCATCGTTGGCGTAAATGCTCATGCCTTTATCATCAAAACCTTCAAATTTCCTCAGGTAGAAAGTATTCAGCGGATATCCGTTTGCCAGGCGTTGGGAGGTTACACCAGATACACCTTGTCCGTCAATAGAGCCGGTATTAACAGTAGGGCCGGAATAACCAGACATTTCATTTTTCAGCCAGGTACCATTTACACCCAGGTCCCATACCCAGTCTTTGGTTTGAACGATAGTACCTTTAAGGGATAATTCCACACCGGTATTCATCACCTTACCAGGTAAGTTGATCCAATAGCTGGAGGCCGGGGCCGGTTGAATAGCCGGGAAGCTGAACAACAGGTTGGTGGTGTTTTTCAGGAAGTAATCCAATGTACCGCTTAACCTGTTTTTCAGGATGGCGAAATCCACTCCCACGTTCAGTTGTTTGGAGTCTTCCCATTTCAGGTCAGGGTTAGGAACGTTGCTCAGATTGGCTTTGTTACCCGGAGTAAGGGTATATTGTGCCTGTGCTGCGCCAGCGGGGAATTCCTGGTTACCGGTAATACCATAGCCTGCTCTCAATCCCAGGTTGTTGAAAAAGGTATTGCCTTTCATGAAATCTTCGTTGGTGATATTCCATTTAGCAGCGAAGGAAGGGAAATAGCCATAGCGATTGTTGGCGCCGAACTTGCTGGATCCGTCAGCCCTCATGGTAGCGGTCAGGATATATTTGTCTTTTGCGTTAACGGTTACCCTGCCAAAGAAAGACTGCAATTCGGAGGATGGGTTCCTGAACGAACTGATATTAGTATTTACCTGGGAGGTAGACTGGAATATGTTCGTGTAACCGACAGCGTTGGTAGGGAAGCCTTTGGCACCGATACCTACGCCGGAATAAGCAAATTTCTGGTATTCATATCCTACCATGGCAGTGAGGTTCCAGGCGCTGGAGAGCTGCTTGTTATAGGTCAGGGTATTGTTGAATAATTGGGTGGTGAGTTCTGCAGTATTGTAAGCTGCGATACCTACACCGAGTACCTGGTCAATGTTAATGGTAGAGTCCAGGGAAGCTCTTCTTTGTCCAATCTGATGATTTACGCTGTACATAGCGCGGTATTCCCAGTTGTCGTTGAATTTGAAGTAGGGAGATACACTGGCCAGTACATAACTGATATTCGCTTTATCATCGTAGCCTTGCGACATATTCATTGGATTGATCGCCTGGTTTTTGGCCAGGATGTTCAGTGATCCATCTGGTTTGGTGAGTGCTACCGTAGGATTCCACTGTAAAGCTTGTCCGATTAAGCTGCCGGTGAAGCCGGCGTTATTGGAGATGGGCGCCAGTTGCTCATTGGTTTGAGCCGCCATAATGCTATAGTCGATCCCCAATTTTCTACTTTCCAGGAATTTACTTTGACCATTCAGGGTAGCGGTATATTTTTTCAAACCGGTTTTTTTAACGATACCCTGTTGATCCTGTAACCCGAAGGAAGCTCTGTAGCGGCTGGTTTCGCTGCCTCCACTGATGGCCACATGCACATTTTGTGTAACGCCTGTCCGGAGAATAGAGCCAAGGCCGTCTGAACTGGAGCCGCCATCGCCGCTGGTGAAGTTATATTTTTTTAAGGCGGCACGGTATTCATCTGCATTCAGTACATCCAGTTTCTTCATGATATTACTCATACCTACAGAGTAGTTCACATCTACTGTTGCAGCACCTGCAGTGCCTTTTTTAGTATTGATGATAATTACCCCGTTTGATCCGCGGGATCCATAGATAGCGGTAGCAGAAGCATCCTTCAATACTTCCATGGTGGCGATATCATTATTATTAATAAAGTTGAGCGGGTTGGCATCAGGTGTTTGACCTAGTCCGGTAAGGTTGAGTGAGGGACGGGCAATACGTCCGTCTAAGGGTACTCCGTCTATCACATAAAGTGGCTGATTACCGGAACGAACGGACGATACACCCCTGATCCTCACGGTAGCGGAGGCGCCGGGCGCTCCGTTATTGTTAAGTATCATGAGGCCGGATACCTTACCCTGGATCAGTTGATCAGGGGCTGAGGTGATTCCTTTATTGAAATCGGCGGCTTTTACCTGTGCAATAGCGCCGGTTAAATCTTTTTTCCTGGTAGTGCCATATCCAACTACCACAACATCGGTAAGGGTGGTATTTTCCTGGGTCAGTTGTATATTGACCGTTGTTTTGTTGGCAATACTTATTTCCTGTGGTGTATAACCGATGAAGCTTACTATTAAGGCGCTGGCTCCCGGAGCAACAGACAGCTTAAAAGCTCCGTCGGCATCCGTGGTAGTACCACTTTGGGTGCCTTTTATTTGTACAGAGGCGCCAGGAATGGCTACACCGCTTTTGTCGGTGATCTTCCCGGTAATTGTCTTGTTCTGGGCCATAGCCATACCGGGTAAGGCAAATAACAGCATGCACAGAAAAAGATTTTTGATGAATCTTGTTTTAAGCATAAAGTGGATTTTTTAAGCAGTCAACGGTGCTGCTACGTGGATTAAATGTTTTTCATTATTTAAGTGAACGGAAATAAGGCGTTGCTTGCAGAGAATGCCTCGGCAGTTTATCAACGTGGATTAAATTGTTTTTTGAAACGACCGGTGTCGTTTTGTTTTCTTTGAATGGTTTTTTAGAACAAGTTAGATTTTTGGTTTTTTCTACTGATGAGTCAAAATAAAAACACTATCAGCAGGGTAACAAGTATTACAGTTAAAATATAGAAAATAAACCCGAAAGTGCCAAATGTAAGGGTTGATGCTGATTGATTATCAGTACATTATATACATATATAAAATATTTATATATTGGTAGAATGAAGAGATATTCTGCCTGTTTTTAGAGTGCTTTGATGCTCATAATGCGGTTTTCAAACTCTTCATTGGGTATTAAAGACCGCTTTTTGATTTTGGTTTTGTAGGCATAAATGGTGTTGACAGAATACTCCAGGATGCTGGCAATTTTTTCGTTATCGCTGATACCTATCCGGATAAGTGCGAAGATCCGGATGTCTGTATTCAGTAATTCATTCTCTTTTAATACTACCTGGTTTTCTTTGTCAAAGAGGGCATTGAACTCCGTTACAAAATGAGGGAATATTTTGAGGAATACCCGGTCGAAGTTGGTAAATAATTCTTCTCTTTCCTGCCGGATATTAATATTGTTGACCACAAACTTCAGTTCATTCGGTTTGTTATCGGCGAGCTTTTGTTCCAGGCTTTGTTTCAGTTTTTCTATTTTCCCGATATAGGTGGCATTGATATTAAAGCAATAGCCAACATACTCTTCCTTTATTTTATTGGCTTCCAGTAACTGGTTATTGATTTCCTGCTGCTTCAAATGGGCGGCTGTAATAATCCGCTGGGCGACCTTGAGCTTTTGCACCTGCCGGAATACAGTAATGGCCAATACTACCAGGGCAATCAGCAATATGGTAACAATTGCTGCATAAATCAGCAACGATTTGGTTCTTTCTTCTGCAGTATTAATTCTTTCATGCTCAATAATGGGTAAAATACTACTTACCATTACTTTTCGCTGGCGGGCGCCGTAAAATACCGCTTCCCCTATGGCGCGTTCGATGCAGTGTGATGCATTTTTGATATCTCCCCTTTCAAATAACAGGGTCGCCAAACTGTAACTCGCCATAGTTTCCTTGGTAGATGACCGGATGTCTGCAATGGCGGAACGGGTCATCAGGGCGATGGCAGTATCGGTATTATGCAGGGCCTCATAAATGGCACCCAGTGTACAGGCGGATACGGCCAGCTTACGATCGCTGATACCGGGTGTATCCAGGTTGGGATAAATAGCCAGGGCCCCGGCCACATCCCCCATTTTAAATAATTGCAGCCCTTTATTATACCGGTACTCAAATGAATTAACGGGTATCAGCTCCAGGGCGGAATCAATATAAGCGCTGGCTTGTTTTATATAAGAGGGGGTGTAGTATTTGTCCTGGTTATAATCTGCCAGGTCGAAATACAACCGGCTTTTCATCAGGTAAAATTCAATCCGGATACTATCTGGCGCGCCAGTGGCGTCTATTGTATTTACATAAGCCGCTGTTTCCGTGAACATGCCGGACGAAAGCAACACGTAGCCGATCTTAATTTTGGAGGCGGTGATATATACCGGATCATGTAATTGTATGGCCAACTGTTCCAGCTGCCGGGCATATACAAAGGCAGAATCGAAGTTGAATACTTTATAAGCGTTATAGAGTTGTTCGTAGATGTGAAATCGCCCGGTGGGATTATTGGCTACAGCCGGCAAGCCGCGCTTGATGCTATCAATACCTCTTAATTTAATGGAATCATAGACGGCTGATTTTTCCATGGCTTTATTCAACTCCCTGAGCAAACTGTCGGTAGACGTTTGACTATAGGCATGGGTAGCAGTTATCAGTAGCAAAATCAGATAGCCCAAAAATCGATTCATAACATGATTGAGTGATAAAAGGTCACAAGGTCAACGCTAAATTTAAGCGACTTTTTTGATAAAATGTAAAGCGCCGGTTTATTTTAAACCGGCACCTGGTTATCATTCAATTTTGTTGTAAAAATGCTATAAAACCTTTTTTAGGGTGTAATTATGATTACTTTCTATGACGCGTTGCTCTATATCAAGCATCTTGAGTTCATCAATATTCACCTGTTGAAAATAGCGTTGAAGGTTTTTGTCTTTGTCGGGGTTGAGTTGTATCACTGTGGCGGAGGGGTCAGATGGAGTACCATGTAGCACCACATAATTGCCTTCACTGGGAAAGGTCTGGTTTTTACCAAGGTAGGTTTCTTTCATAGTGAAGCTGGTTTCCGGTTTCCGGTGCAGGGTAAGTTCTGTTACAATGCCTTCACAGTCGGCGCAGGGTAACGTACCTGTATAAGTTACCTGGGCAGCAGTATCTGCATCTGTCGATTGGGTTGCCGTACTATCTGTTCCTCCGATGTGTTTACCGGTCTGTTGGCAGGCGGCAAAGATGACACATACTAACAATAATGGCAAGCGTTTCATAAAGCAGGTTTTTTTCTGAAGATAACAACGCCGGGGCGCTATTGTTTTTAACGTATTACATCAAAAGCAGGAAACTGACATGGTATTATTGTTCCAGGTACTATTGCGCCGTGGTAACCCAATTTTGCTCAAGGAGGTAATATCAAAAGACCGGATTTTGAGATAAGGAGTTTGATCGGATAATAATTTGGCGGCAACGTTTTCCGGGGGAAATCGGTTCATTACTGGCAGTACCGGCAGTTGCAATTTTGCCTGACAATGCATAAGCTGATAAAGAGACATAAAATGGGATAACAAGATGTTTCAAAAGGGTTTGTTTAGGCAGCCTAAGATAACAAAATCCGGTAGAATTGAAAGCTCTGTCTGGTTACGGGGTGCACTGGTTTTTTACTGGATGAAAATACCATGCATTGATAACTATTAACTGTATCTGTGGCAGTTTTTAAGCCTGACAACAGCCAATGCAACAAAGTCTTCTCGTCTACCGGATTAAAGCGTTCCCCTTCAAATGTTTTTTAAAAGTGAGTATACCAAACCGGGTACGTCATTAGTAGCTAAATCGTAATCCTATACCGCTCTGCCTCTGATAATATTGATGAGGATCGCAATAATAGCCAGCACAAGCAAGGCATGTATTAATGATCCCGCGGAATAAACAAAGAACCCAAGTATCCATCCTATAATTAGAATTACGGCGATTAAATAAAGAAGGCTATTCATTGTTTCAAGGATTTGATTCATAAATTATCTCCAAAAAATTTATGCCAATCCGGTAATTGCTTTGTTTACAGCCATCTTAATATCGTTGACCCTGCTGTGTTGTGGAACCTTCTCCACCATCCGGGACAAAAAAGGGCGGGTGCCGCCGGTATATTTCTCTGGAAGTACTTGTTGATAAAGGGTTTGGTAAAATGGAAACATTTTTGAAAATGAAAAGGTACCTATCTTTTTAACCTAAAATTTTTACTATGCTTCAGGAAGATAAATTGGTAACCCTCTTAAGTGATCTTATCAAAATCAATAACGACCGGATAGAAGGGTACAAGATAGCAAAGGATGCCAGTGATGACGCGGATGTAAAAGCTTTGTTTCAGCATATGATCAACGACAGTGTGAAATTTGTGGAGGCGTTAAATCAGCAATTAGCGGCTCAGGGAGTAGATGGAATTACCGCAGGAACTATCAGCGGCAAAATATATCGGACCTGGATGTCTGTAAAAACCATTTTTACCGGGACCGACCGGTATTCTCTTTTTTCTTCCTGTGAATATGGGGAAGATGCAGTACAACGCGCCTATGCAGATGCACTGAGCAGTGATGTTACAATGCCTTATAGCGTACGGGAGATGATTGCCAGCCAGCGGGCCTGGCTAAAAGAAGCGCATGATACCATTAAAAGCTACCGGGATGTGGTCAGCTAACGAGCATTTTGTGCATTTGGCTGATATCTGTTCTTTTTGTTCATATCACTGCTTACTGTTGTTGTTCAGCATGGCCATACTACTTTTGATATGATTAGATTCCAATCATACTTATCTTAATAAGTAATATGGCAACTACGGGATTTTCGGTACAGGGCTGCTTCAGCGTTTGAAGCAGCCCTTTTTTATTGCCTTCCGGGCCCAGGCCAGAGCTTGTTCATTCCTGAAAAGCGAAGTTAAAAAGAGGGACTTGTTCATTTAAATCTGGTCTGTTCATTTTGTTCAGTTTGATTTGCCCCTTTTTAAATTCTATTAGCCGCCCTATCTTTAGGATGATTGAGAGAAGTAATTCAACAAATATATATGTTTTAACCTCCCCATGAAAAACAACAATAATAACCAGGTGGTCTAACCAACCACCTTTTTTATTGTCCCGAAAAAGCAGGATCCCAATCTTTCCAAACCGGCTCATACCCCTTCCCTTTCAGCATTTCCGCAATAACCGCTGCACTTCGCTCATCCGAAATTTCAAACTGTTCCAGCGATTGCGCATCTACCACGTACCCACCCGGATTGGTTTTGGAAGCCGCACTCATGGCCGTAATACCCAAATGGATAATATGATCCCTGAACGTTTCCTCTTCCCGGGTAGAAATGCTAAGTTCTACCTCCTGGTTCAGTAACCGATAGGCACAAATCAACTGCACCAGTTCCCGGTCGGTCATCACTACTTTAGGCGTAAGCCCCCCGGAAAATGGCCGCAGGCGTGGAAAAGAAATGCTATACTTCGTTTGCCAGTATGTTTTCTCCAGGTAACCCAGGTGAAGGGCCGTAAAAAAACTGTCGGTTCGCCAGTCTTCCAGCCCTATCAGTACGCCCAGCCCCATTTTGTGAATACCTGCACGCCCCAGCCGGTCCGGTGTTTCCAGCCGGTACTCAAAGTTCGATTTACGCCCTTTGGGATGATGCTTTTTATAATCGTCCTGGTGATAGGTTTCCTGGTATACCAGTACGGCATGTAACCCCTCTGCTGTTAATTCCCGGTAGTCCTCCTCGTCCATCGGTTGCACTTCCATAGAGATGTTCGAGAAATGAGGCCGGAGCAATTGCAGTACTTTTTTGAAGTAGTCGGTGCCTACCTGTTGATGCGCTTCCCCGGTTACCAGCAACACATGATCGAACCCCATTTCCTTGATAGCAGCTGTTTCCATTAGTATTTCCGCCGGACTGAGAGTTTTCCTTTTGATTTTGTTATCTAAACTAAATCCACAATACGTGCAGATATTCTGGCATTCGTTGGAGAGATACATCGGGATGTATAACTGCATGGTGTTACCAAAGCGTTGCCGGGTGAGGGTGTTACTAATGGCTGCCATTTGTGCGAGGTAAGGCGCCGCCGCCGGTGAAATGAGGGCGGCAAAGTCGTCCAGCGAACGACGTTGATGATGCAACGCCTGCTCCACATCCCTGGATGTTTTAGCATAGATACCGGCTTTTACCTCGTTCCACTCATACTGATCAAATATGCTTTTAAACATAATGATGGATTAAATAGATGATAAAATTGAATTATGCTTCATCCAGGAAAGCAATTAATGGACTGGAGGCAATGGCCTGCTGACTGCTGCCGGGTAAACCGGCTTCATAGGCGATACGTCCCGCTTCTACTGCGGCTTTAAATGCTACTGCCATCTGTACCGGGTTACGGGCAACGGCAATCGCGGTATTCACCAACACCGCGCTGGCACCCATTTCCATGGCCTGTGCTGCATGAGAAGGGGCGCCAATACCTGCGTCTACAATCACAGGAATATTGCTTTGCGCAATAATGATTTCCAGGAAATCGGCGGTTTTTAGTCCTTTGTTACTGCCTATGGGAGAGCCTAAAGGCATGACAGCAGCGGTCCCTACTTCCTCCAGCCGCTTGCATAACACGGGGTCTGCATGCACATAAGGCAATACGATGAATCCCAGCTTTACCAGCTCTGTAGCCGCTAGCAGGGTTTCTACCGGATCCGGCATCAGGTAGCGGGGATCAGGATGTATTTCCAGCTTGATCCAGTTGGTTTCAAGTGCTTCCCTGGCCAGTTGTGCTGCATATACCGCTTCTTTGGCCGTACGTACGCCGGAGGTATTGGGTAACAGGTTGAGTTGCGGATGTTGCAGGTGCTGCAGCATATCATCTGCTTTGTTATCCATTTCCACCCGTTTGAGCGCCACCGTCACCAGCTCGCTACCCGAAGCCAGTAGTGCGCTTTCCATGATATCGGGAGAAGAAAACTTGCCGGTACCGGTAAACAACCGGGATGAAAACTGCTTGCCGGCGATGATTAGAGGCTCCATGTAGGGGTATGGTTTAACTGTTGATGAATATGATGAACGATATTTTGCTTGTCCATGGCCTGCGTAACAAGACCGCTTACAGCAATACCGTGTACGCCGGCTTCCATCAGGGCCGGGATGTCATCCAGCAAAATGCCGCCGATGGCAATAACGGGGACGGCTATATTCCTTTCTTTTAACGCCTGTAAAATTTGCTGATAGCCGGCCAGACCCAGTATAGGACTCAGGTTTTGTTTGGTAGTAGTGAACCTGTAAGGCCCCACGCCTACATAACTGGCGCCATCTGTTACGTGTTGAAGAATGTCGTCGAGAGTATTGGCGGTGCCACCGACTATTATGTTGTTGCCGGTGATGGCCCTGGCAGCGGCTACTGTCATATCCAGGCGGCCTACGTGTACGCCTGTGGCGCCCACTGCCACTGCAATATGTGGGTAGTCGTTGATGATCAACGATGCTTTATATTGGTCGCAGATTTTTTTTACCGCTTCGGCTGCCGGTAAAACAGTGTCGGGTGTTTCGTTTTTGATGCGCAACTGGATCCATTTACAGCCGGCATCGAGTGCCGCGGTAATGTTGCCAATATGGTCCGGTTGCGATATGTAGTGCAATTTGCTGATCATATGTAATGATATCCTGTTAATGATGAATGACTGGCCAGCAGCTTTTCCGTATAGGTTTTGCCGTTAGCACATGCGTCGTGTAATGATTGGCCGTTGGCCAGGCCGGCGGTAATGGCAGCTGATAATACACAACCGGAGCCGTGTTTGGGATATACTTTCTTTAATACCGGTTCAAAGCTATGTATCACATCCCCGGTGTATAAAGTATCATATCCCGGCTTGTTTTTATGATGTCCGCCCTTCAGCAATACTGCGCACCATTCAGATAATTTCCTGGCGGCGGCTTCGCCGTCTGTGAGCCCTGTTAACGCCAACGCCTCATCGTAGTTAGGGGTAAGCAGGTATAACTCTGGTAGCAACTCTTTCCAGGCCTGCTGTTGTATATGGCCATGGAAAGTAAAGCCTGCAGATGCTTTCAGGACGGGATCCAGGATAATACGGATACCGGGCGACATTAACTTCACCTGCCTCACTAATTCCAGTAGCGACTGAATATCTGCCATGATCCCGATTTTGCAATACCGGAGCAAATCGTTTCCCAGCAAGGGTTTCGCCTGTGCCAGTATATGCGTTACCGATAGCCACTCTACAGATACAAATTGTTCAGGAGTTTGCACCGTAAGGGCGGTACATACGCCATAGCCGGTTACCCGGTGTTGTTCGAAAGTTTTAATGTCTGCCAGTAAACCTGCGCCCCCACTGGGATCCAGACCGGCAAAGCTCATCACGTAAGGTCGCTCTTGTTCCATAATTCCTGAATGCGATAATAATTTTCGACGGCTTTCGCCGGCGTTTGCCAGACGGCGCCCAGTAAAGCGGCGCCATCAAACTGCCATTTTTTTAATGAGATGATATTGGTATGGTCCACACCGCCTAAAGCAAGTACCGGCCGGTGGTCTTTGTTGGTCAGCGTACCTGCCGCCCTGCCGGTATAGCCGGGTTTGGAAATGCTATCGAATACCGGGCTTAACAGCAAAACTGAATAACGTTTACTCATTACCGTTATTTCGTCTGCCGAGTGTATGCCGATGCTGTTTTCTGAGTATGCTGCAGCAGCATGAAAGGTATTGGCAGCTTTGCTCCAATGTACGCCGGCCAGCCCGTATTCTGTTGCCAGCAGAGGCTCATCGCGGATCAGCAGCCGGCCGTAATAGTCCGGAGGAATACCTTCCAGCAGTGCCCGGTACTGTTCCTGTGTCCATCCCGGTTTTCTGAGCACTACCCGCGAAGCCCCGGCTGATAATAGCCCGGATATTATCTGTACTTCTTCGTGTATACGTTCAGGTGATGTGATGACCCAAATCAAAATTGTTTTTTTGAATGTAGTTATAAATAAATTTCTCCACCCTGTGCGGCAAAGGCGGCAGCTTTTTCTTTCAAACCTGCATCTACAGCTAGCTCCGCTTCCATGCCCTGTTCTGCTGCAAAAGCCCTTACTTCCTGGGTAATTTTCATTGAGCAGAAATTAGGTCCGCACATAGAGCAGAAGTGCGCTATTTTAGCTCCTTCTGCAGGGAGCGTTTCATCGTGGTACGACCGGGCAGTTTCAGGATCCAATGCTAAATTGAACTGGTCTTCCCAGCGGAATTCAAACCGGGCTTTGCTGAGTGCGTTGTCGCGGTGTTGAGCGCCCGGATGGCCTTTGGCGAGGTCGGCGGCATGAGCAGCAATTTTATAAGTGATCACACCTTGCCGAACATCTTCTTTATTAGGTAAACCCAGGTGTTCTTTAGGCGTAACGTAGCAAAGCATGGCGCAGCCAAACCAGCCTATCATAGCGGCACCGATGCCGGAAGTAATGTGATCGTATCCGGGTGCAATATCAGTGGTTAGGGGTCCTAATGTATAAAATGGTGCTTCATGGCAATGTTCGAGTTGCTTTTCCATGTTAGCTTTGATGAGATGCATCGGTACGTGTCCGGGTCCTTCGATCATCACCTGTACCTGGTGTTTCCAGGCTATTTTAGTCAGCTCACCAAGGGTTTCTAATTCTGCAAACTGCGCGGCATCATTTGCATCGGCGATGCTACCGGGGCGTAATCCATCTCCCAAAGAAAATGCTACATCATAGGCTTTCATGATTTCGCAGATTTCTTCAAAGTGCGTATACAGGAAGTTTTCTTTGTGATGTGCCAGGCACCATTTAGCCATAATAGAGCCACCACGGGAAACAATACCGGTGACACGTTTGGCGGTAAGCGGTATATATCTTAATAAAACACCTGCGTGAATGGTAAAGTAATCTACGCCTTGTTCTGCTTGTTCAATCAGGGTGTCGCGGAAAATTTCCCAGGTAAGATCGGCAGCTTTTCCATTCACTTTTTCGAGAGCCTGGTAAATGGGAACGGTGCCAATGGGTACGGGTGAGTTCCGGATAATCCATTCTCTTGTTTCGTGGATATTTTTGCCGGTGCTCAGATCCATGATGGTATCGGCGCCCCAGCGGCAGGCCCATACGGATTTTTCTACTTCTTCTTCAATACTGGAGCTCACGGCGGAGTTACCGATGTTGGCGTTAATTTTCACCAGGAAATTGCGGCCGATGATCATGGGTTCACTTTCCGGGTGATTGATATTAGAAGGGATAATAGCTCTGCCGGCAGCAATTTCCTGCCTTACAAATTCAGGGGTAATGTACTTTACGGGTGTGTTGGCACCGAAGCTATGGCCTTTGTGTTGATGCCAGAGGGCGTTATTTTCTTCATATAATTTATCTGCGCATTGATTTTCGCGGATAGCGATATATTCCATTTCAGGTGTAATAATACCTTGCTGTGCATAATGGAGTTGAGTAACATTTTGCCCGGATTTAGCGCGTAGTGGTTTATGGGTAAGGCTCATCAGTGGCATCTTCCCACCTTCCTGCATGAGGCTTCTCACAAAAGGACTGGTGTACTGCGGCAGTTGTTCTACATCCTTTCTGGCGTGAATCCATTCTTCACGAATGCGGGGAATACCGGTGCTAACGTCTATGGGTATATTGGGGTCAGAGAATGCGCCACTGGTATCGTATACCACTACAGGTGCGTTAGGTGTAGATGCACCGTTTCCACCGTCGATACGTGTATCTGTCAACGTTATTTTGCGCATCGCTACCTTTATGGGATGGATATGGCCGTCTACATAGATTTTTTCTGATGCAGGAAAGGGTGTGCGACTGATTGTCGCAGGCTGTTGTTGCATGATGTCTGGATTTTTACAGATAGAAATGTCCGTTCCGTAATAGGGTACTACGGAAAGGGATATACGAAATTTAATCAACGGAGATTAGCCGCCTTGTGTGGCCCGGATAATAGTAATATTATCTGCAGCTGACAACGATTGGTTTTCCCAATGAATTTTGGGTATTACCTGGTTGTTAACGGCAACTGCGATGCCTTTTTGAGCAGAGAGTTGAATAAACTGTAAGAGTGCAGCAATGGTTGTTCCTGGCTGCACCGCATAAAGTTTATTGTTTACATGCACTTCCATGTTGAATTGGAATTAAGGTGAAACAATAAACTTTAAGGATGTGGAAGATGAGAAAGGTTCAGTTACTTTTCCCTACGGCAGTCCGAACTGCTTCAGGTACTGAGGGTATCATCTCAGTTTATCCGCCGGTAAGGTGGATAAACACCCCTAAAGTGTGGACGTAAAAGTAAGGCAATTTTTTAGAAATTGCGAATTACAAATTACGAATTACGGATTTGTGAGGAGATCATTTGCTTTTATCTTCTCACAAATCCGTAATTCGTAATTTGTAATTCGTAATTTTAAAGCATGGTAAGAATCAATTTAGTGTGTTTATTGATATTAGCTGTGGCGTGTAATGGAGGAAAACATAAGGAAGAGAATAAGGAGGAGTTGTATAATGATAGCAGCCTGGTTAGTATCGCAGACAGCAGTAATGCCGGCATTACTGACAGCATCGCTGCTGTTGCGGATACGCTGCATGTGGATGCAGCTAAGCTCATAGGGATGTGGATTCAGCCTGTAGCAGGCCTGGATAAGGAAATGCAGGGTTTTCAACTAAGAAAGAACGGAACTGCCAGGTCCATTAACATGTATACACTGGTATACGAGAAATGGAGGTTGACGCACGACACCTTGTTATTATGGAATCATTCCGAAGGTGTAAAAGACACGTCCACTATTGTGGATACGACTATTATTAAAGAACTGTCAGATACTTCGCTGGTATTATTTCCTGTAAAGGCCGCTGAGGGCTATGTGGAAAAATACCATAAACGGAACTAAATCAGTTATACAGTTGCCATAATCCTACGAGGCAGGCTACTACTGCCATGAATATACCTGCGGCGGCGAGTTGCATATCGTCGATATTTTTTCTTCCGATAAATAAAGAGATAAGACCTAATACGATCGCTACGGAACCGGCGGTAACGGCATAGCTGGGCGTTTTGGTGGTGAAGGCGAATGCGGCCGATAATACACCAATAATGAGCGCTGATACGCAGGCTGTTTTAGTCAGAGCTGTTGAGTGTTGTTGCATATGTATTCGAGTTTTAAAAACAGGTGAAGGATAAAAATTTGCTTATAGGTTGTGATGTTGACTGCTTACTTTTTCTGCTGCCACTCCGGTAGTTTCCCAGGGCACTTTTAACAGGGGGCCTATTCCCTGGTAACGGGGATCCTGGTATTCATCTAAACCATAACGAATGGAAAGGGTATCGGGCACTTTCACGAAGGTGCCGAAGATCCGGTCCCATATAGAAAATATATTGGCATAATTGGCGTCTGTTTGAGGTTGGTAATGGCTGTGGTGTACCTTGTGCATGTCGGGTGATACAATGATCCAGCTGAGTGCATTATCCAGCCATTGCGGCAGGTGGATATTGGCGTGGCTGAACTGTGAAAACACGACCGACAGGCTTTGATACAACATGATCATCCAGAAGGGAACACCCAGTATAAGGATGGACGCAAAGAGCGCGATGATCCGGAACAGGCTTTCCACCGGATGGTGCCTGAGGGCAGTGGTAGCGTCTATCTCTGTATCTATATGATGTATTTTATGGAATTGCCACATCCATGCAGTTTTATGTTGTACCCAGTGAATGAGCCATGCGGCGAAAAAGTCCAGCAACATTATGGCCAGTACTGCATGTAACCACAGCGGAAGCTGTACCAGGTATAGGAGCCCAAACCGGTTGGTGCTGGTCCATTGTGAGGCTTTAACAATAAGAAAAGCCAGCCCTGTGTTTACGATTACGGTGGTAAGGGTAAAGAACAGGTTAGTACCCGCGTGTTTATAGCGATTGCCGCCAAAGCGGAATCTTGGTACCATGCCTTCCAGTATCCATAATAACAGGAGTCCTCCCACTAAAATAGCCGTACGGTAAACAGATGGAATATGTTCAAAAAAGCTTACCATAAAAGGTAATTATATATAGTTGTACTAATACTTCGCTTTATTGGTTTTCCTGACCAGGCCAACAAAATCTATACGGAGGATACGGGGAAGTGATATTGTAATATAATACACAGCACATATATGCGTTACTGTTATTATCTCTGCGTTACGGTCCTGAACCTGGCGGGTGAGTTTCTCCCCCTGATTCCAATGAAAAATTACAACTATTTAGGGAATAATAAAAGGCTCTTTTGAGCCATGGATAAAGAAAATAGCAAGCTCCTGGGGAGTATCGTATTATATATTACTTTAAAGCTAAAAGCATAAAGCTGAAAGCAAAAAGCTATAAAAGCGAATGACCTAAGCGGGTATTTTCATTACTCATCCGCTTAGGTCATTCGCTTTTATAGCTTTTTGCTTTCAGCTTTATGCTTTTAGCTTAATCTTTAGTTATTCAGCATCAGTGGCATTACCAGCATCAGCAGATCTTCGTTTTCTTCTTTTTCAGAAGGACGGAGAATACCTGCTTTGGTGGCGGTAGCGAGGTCGATAGAGATTTCATCGCCTTCTGCTGCGTTCAACATTTCGATGAGGAATTTCGCATTAAAAGCAATTTGCATATCATCACCGGTGTACTGGCAGCTCATGCGCTCATTACCTTCGAAAGAGAAATCCACATCCTGTGCAGAGAGTTGTAATTCGCTGCCGGTGATGCTGAGGGCTACCTGGTTGGTGCTCTTATTAGCGAACACGCCTACACGTTTTAACGCATTCTGGAAGTCGCTTTTTACCACGGTGAGGCGGTAAGGATTATCTTTTGGTATAACCACCTTATAGTCAGGGAAACGGGCGTCAATGAGGCGGCAGATCATCTGGGCGCCTTCGTGCTGCACGAAGAAGTGGTTCTGGCTATAAGCGATTTTAATTGGTGTTTCGTTATCCGGCAGGGCAGATTTCAGCAGGTTCAGCGGCTTTTTAGGTACGATGAAGCTGTCTGCCTGTGGAGAGGTAACGTCTGTTCTTACATATTTCACCAGGCGATGTGCATCGGTGGCTACGAAAGTAAGGCTGCCTGGAGCGATTTCGAAGAATACGCCGGTCATCGCAGGGCGCAGATCATCGTTGCTCACTGCAAACAGGGTTTTATTGATAGCGGTTACCAGGCCTGTGGCAGACATGGTAAAAGACGTGGTGTCGTCAGCAGCAGGTTCTTTCGGGAAGTTTTCCGGATTTTCGCCCATTACCTTGTACTTACCATTGTCTGAAGTAATTTCTACCGCGTAGGAATTAAGGTCAATGTGGAAAGTGAGGGGCTGGTCAGGCAGATTTTTGAGAGAATCCATCAGGATTTTTGCCGGGATACAGATACGACCGCTTTCCTTGGCTTCCACCTCCAGCTTCACCCGCATAACAGTTTCCAGGTCAGTAGCAACTACAGTCAGTTCGTTTTTGTCAATCAGGAATAGGAAATCCTCCAGTATAGGCAATACTGTGTTGGAATTGATAACCCCGCTGATCTGTTGTAATTGTTTTAATAAAGTAGAGGAAGAAACAATAAATTTCATGAGTTATATAAGTTTGCTTATCATTTTTTGTTCTTGGGTAACCATTAAGGCAGGTGGCCTGATTCACATGTTACCTTGCATAAAAGGTCAAATGTACTGTAAACAAAGATAGAAAGTTTTGTCATTCTCCCTAATTTCATCACATCTTATACACTAAGATAACGCGGTTTTACACAACGATTTGTGAGCCTCCAAACATTTGTTTTTAATATAATACTAAACAAAAAGACAGAAAAAATGGATTTTGTTTAGATAAGACATAATATCTCGTCTTGATTATTGAATAATGTGAAAAGAATTCCCCGATTCTTTTAAATTATCTTCAAATCGGTTACTTTTGCCGCGCTAAAAAAAATTATTCCAAACCAACAAAAAAAGCAGGTTATGAAACTGTCTCATTTAGCCGAAACACTGATTGGATCCGAAATCATTAAGTTAGCAGCTGAAATAAAGGAGAAACAGGCCAAGGGTGAGAAGATTTACAATTTCACCATAGGCGATTTTGACCCGAAGGTATTTCCCATCCCGGTTGAATTTGAACAGGAAATCATAACAGCCTATAAGGAGCACCTCACTAACTACCCTCCTGCTGATGGTATCGCGGAGTTAAGACAGGCAGTAGGTGATTTTATAGCTGAGCGTGAAGGTCTCTCCTACGATCCAGCCAAGGAAATCGTGATTTCCTGCGGTGGTCGTCCTATCATTTATGCTACGTTCAGAACTATCCTGGACCGTGGTGAAAAAGTAGTGTATGCTACTCCTTCCTGGAACAATAACCACTACACCCACTTCCTGGAAGCAGAACACGTAGTGTTGGAAACCAAACCGGAAAACTTCTTCATGCCTACCGCGGCTGAACTGAAGCCACTGCTGAAAGGAGCTAACCTCCTGGCGCTTTGCTCTCCGCAAAACCCTACCGGTACTGCCTTTGGCAAACAACAACTGGAAGAAATCTGCGACCTCGTGATCGCAGAAAATAAAAGCAGGGGTGCCGACGAAAAGCCACTCTACGTGCTGTTCGACCAGATGTACTGGGTACTCACCTTCGGTGAAACTCACCACTACAACCCGGTTTCTCTCCGTCCTGAAATGAAAGACTATACTGTGTTCATTGATGGTATGAGTAAAGCCTTCGCCGCTACCGGCGTAAGAGTGGGTTGGGCTTTAGGACCCGCACATGTAATCGGTAAAATGAAATCTATTCTCTCTCACGTAGGTGCCTGGAGCCCAATGGCAGAACAAAAAGCAGCTGCCCGCTACCTGGTACAGAAAGAGAATGTAAATACTTACCTGAAACACTTTAAAGGTGAAATCGAAGAAAGACTGGTAAAAATATACCAGGGCTTCGATAAGCTGAAAAATGCCGGCCACCAGGTAGAAGCTATTGCACCACAGGCTGCTATTTACCTGACCGTTAAGTTTGACCTCGTAGGTAAGAAAACTGCTGAAGGTACTGTCCTCGCTGATCAGGCTGCTGTTACTTCTTACATCCTGAATGAAGCGAAGCTGGCCCTGGTACCGTTCTATGCCTTCGGATCTGCTAAAAATTCTCCGTGGTACCGCCTCAGCGTTGGTACTTGCGTAAAAGAAGAGATCCCGGCAATGTTCGAAAAACTGCAGGCGGCACTGGAAAAGTTGGCCTAAAAATAAAGAGCAGAAAGCATAAAGCGGAAAGCAAAAAGCTATTGAAGCGATTGAAAGAAGCGAGTATTTAAATTACTTATTCGCTTCTTTCAATCGCTTCAATAGCTTTTTGCTTTCCGCTTTATGCTTTCTGCTCTTTTTCTTCCCTTTGACTTTTTTCGTCGAAAAGTTAAAAACCTGTTAAATGGTCAACTTTCGTTACTATTTCCGAAAAACTTCCTAATTTTGACCTTGAAACTAAAAAAGTCAAAAAGTTAATGCAAACAGAAGCTAAAGATGAAATGCGGGATAAAATCCTGGACGCGGCTCTGAAGCGTTTTACTCACTATGGCGCTTCGAAAACAACGATGAACGAAATAGCAGATGATCTTCACTGCTCCAAAGCATCGCTGTATTACTACTTCCCGGACAAAAAAGCCCTGCATACAGCCGTACTGCTAAAAATTGCGGAAGCCTATTTCCAGGCAATGGAAAAAGAGGCAGCAGAATTGAAGTCGGCTGCGCAGGCATTATATAATATTATCGATCTGCGAAAAGAATTTATCAGTAAATTCTGTCGCCTCGAATTATTCCAAATTATACAAGATAATACCACCTTCTTCCTGGCGGAAAAAAAGAAAGCCAAACAAAGAGAATTTAATATCCATACGGACATCATTAAAGCAGGTATTGCTTCCGGAGAATTTAATGCAACAGATCCTGCGCTAATCGCCGAATTACTGGTACAAGCTACCATGGGCCTGCGCTTTTCTGTACCTGATCATATCCGCGAAGACATGGACCTGGATGATGAAATGATGGATGCCATCATAGAAAAACAAAAACAACTGCTGGAGATCTTCATTAAAGGACTAAAAGCATAATAACGGAAATCATGGTGGTGAGAGAACGGATACTGGAAACGGCGCTGAAAATGTTCAGGACCTATGGAGTGAAAGGTGTGACGATGTTCGACATTGCCCGTGATTGCGGTATCTCGAAGAAGACAGTATACGAGCATTTTGTAGACAAACAGGCGTTGATAGATGAAGGGATGCAGCAGTTGTTAACTAATCATATTAATTATTTTACCGCATCACTGCAAACCACAGCTGATGCAATTGAAGAAATGGTGCGTAACATGAAATATGTTACCAGCATAGCCAAAACCCTTAACCCGGTGATGTTGTATGAAATCCAGAAGTACCATCCGGACACCTGGAAGAGTATTGAGAGTTTTAAGGGAGATACAATACTATGTAATATCAAAGACAATCTAAAACGAGGTACGACGGAAGGCCTATATCGTCAAAACCTCCACATTGATATTGTAGCACGTATGCGCCAGCTACAACTGGAAGCCGCATTTGATCCGGTGCAATACCCCGCAGATCAGTTTGACCTGCACGCGGTAATGGAACAGGTAACCGCCCATTTTATACTGGGCATTGCCACCATCAAAGGACATAAGCTGGCTAACCAGTACCTGCATATAAAAGAAGACGAATAAACGACTACGCTAACTGATTTAATTTATGAAGCGATTAAAGTTAACGCTTGTCCTCCTAATGGGGATAGGGGTGTATAATGGTTATGCCCAAACGCAGCTCACCTTACAGGAAGCGCTGAAGTTTGCACTGAACAACAACAAACAATTAGCCCGGACAAAAATGGACGAGGAAATGGGTAAATTCAAAACCCAGGAAGTCCGCTCCCAGGCCTTGCCTCAGCTGAATGGTAACGCATCTTACACAGATAACCTGATGCTGCAAAAATCACTCATTCCCGGTGCTGTATTTGGTAAACCAGATAGTTCCATACTCGTGGCATTTGGCGTAAAATACAATGCTACCGTGGGCGCAGAATTGAGCCAGCAGATTTTTAACCAGTCCGTATTTACCGGTCTGAAAGCAGCGAAAGCGGGAGAAGAATATTATAAAATACAAACTGTGCAGTCTGAAGAAAACGTGATCTATGGCGTATCTCAGCTGTATTACCAGCTGATGGTAACACAGGAAAAAATTGTGACCATCAACAGTAATATCGAGAAGCTCACTCAACTGGTAAGCGCTACCAAATCACAGTTCGATAATGGGTTGGCTAAAAAGATTGACCTCGATCGTATCAAGGTGAATCTCACCAACTACCTGACCCAGCGCACACAGTTGCTGAATCAATATGCGATGCAAACCAATAACCTGAAAAAGGTAATGGGCATGCCTTTGCAATCCAGCTTCCTGCTGCCTGCAGCATCATTGAAAGAAATTGAAACTACTGCTGCCGGTGTATTGCAATATGATGATATGAATATCGCCAACAGAACAGAATATAAATTATTGAAGAAACAGGAAGAACTGCAACTGTTTCAGAAGAAAGCTTACCTGGCAGAGTACTATCCTTCCCTGTCTTTATTCGGAAGATATTCTTACAACGGGATGAGTCAGCAATTCGCTTTCTCCAAAGATCCTTCTAACTCTACCAGCTGGTTTGGTGCTGCCGCTATCGGTATATCGCTGAAAGTGCCCATCTTCGATGGTTTTGGCCGCCGCTCCAAAGTAAACCAGCAAAATGTAACGCTGCGTCAACTGAGCAAGCAAATAGAGGATACCGAACAAACGCTCAACACGGATTACGAAAATGCCAAGCTGATGGTGCGTAGTAATTTATCTACCATCACCACCCAAAAGGAAAACATGGACCTGGCCAACGAAGTATATTATTCTACCCAGAATAACTATAAACTCGGCCTGGCGGGTTTAACGGATCTGCTCAATGCAGAAACTTCCCTGGCAGATGCGCAAAACAGCTATAACGAAGCCCTGCTGCAGTATAAACTGGCGGAGCTGGAAATTATTAAGAGCAAAGGATCTTTGAAAGATCTCCTAAACTAAACGTATAAACGAAAACAACGATAAACTATTTGCAGATGAAAAAGTTTATAATCTGGGGTGTAGTGACAATAGGTGCAGTGGTACTGATCATGTGGAAACTCAATGCTAACAAAAAGGCAAATGAGGCCAAAACAGAATTCGTAAAACAAAGCAATATCGGCGATATCCCGGTGCTGGTGCAAAAAGTAACCCGCAACGATTTTTCAAATGGCTTCCTGGCCAACGGTAACTTTGCACCGGTGCGTGAACTGGCTTACCTCGCTGAAACTGCCGGCCGTATTACCAAATTACTGGTAGACGAAGGTAGTGTAGTAAGACAGGGACAGCCTATAGCCTACGTGGATGCACAAATTGTAAACACCGACCTCGAGTCTGCAAAAGCTAACCTTAACCAGCTGAAAGTAGATAAAGAAAGATACGAAAGCGCCTTCCAAACCGGTGGTGTTACGCAAAAACAAATGGATGATGCACGCCTGCAATACGACGTGGCCAAAACCCGCTACGAGGCCGCCAGTCGCCGCGTTAGCGATACTTATGTGAAGGCACCTATCTCCGGTATCATCAATAAAAAATACATTGAACTAGGCGCCTACCTTTCTGTAGGTACTAAAATGTTTGATATCGTGGATGTATCCCGCCTGAAACTCGCTGTATCTGTACCGGAAGGCCAGGTAGTGACCCTGAAGAAAGGTCAGAAAGTAGAAGTGACCAGCAACGTTTTCCCGGAAACTAAATATGAAGGTACCATCACTTTCATTGCAGCCAAAGGCGATAACTCCCTGAACTACCCGGTAGAAATGGAAGTGAATAACGTTGCCGGTAAAGACCTGAAAGCAGGCATGTATGGCACCGCCCACTTCGTAGATCCGAATGCAGATAAAACCATCTTCATTGCCCGTACCGCATTTATTGGTGGTGTAAACAGCAATGAAATATATATCATGGAAGGTAATGTAGCCAGGAAACGTAAAGTAGTAGCTGGTCGTATTATCGGCGACCAGGTAGAAGTACGGGAAGGCCTGAACGAAGGTGATACCGTAATTACCAGCGGTCAGATCAACCTGACAGAAGGCGCTACAGTAGCCGTACAAAACGCTGCGAAGTAAGTAAGGAAACGTATCTGGTGTTTGACCAAATTTTTGCAACATGAAGATTACCGAAGTATCGATTAAGCGGCCTACCATTGTGGTGGTGGTATTTACCATCCTCACCCTGCTGGGCGTGATGAGTTATAAATCGCTGAACTACGAGCTGTTGCCCAAGTTCAGCTCCCCTATCGTTACCATTGCTACCATCTACCCGGGAGCTTCTCCTAATGAGGTGGAAAGCAGTGTAACCAAAAAGATTGAAGACGCCATTGCGTCCATGGAAAAGATTAAGAAGATTACTTCCAAATCTTCCGAAAGCCTTTCTGTTATTACCGTTGAGCTGAATAATGATGCCGATGTGGATATCGCATTACAGGATGCACAACGTAAGGTGAACGCTATCCTGGCTGATTTGCCAGGTGATGCGAAGCCGCCTTCCCTCAACAAATTTTCATTGGATGACTTGCCTATCATGACTTTGTCTGCCACCGCTAAAATGGACGACAAGCAATTTTATGACCTGGTAGATAAAAAGCTGCAGCCATTATTATCCCGGTTGCCGGGTGTGGCGCAGGTATCATTGATTGGTGGCCAGGAGCGAGAAATACAGGTGAATATAGATCCTAAGAAACTGCAGGCGTTTAATTTATCTATTCTGCAGGTGCGTCAGCTGATTACAAATGCCAACCTGGACTTCCCTACCGGGAAGGTAAAAACCGCCAATGAACAGATCCTGATCCGTTTGGCGGGTAAGTATAAAAATGTAGATCAGCTCCGCAACCTGGTGTTGAAAACAACAGAGAATGGCACGCAGGTTCGTCTTACTGATGTAGCCGATGTACAGGATGCCCAAAAAGATGCAGATCGTATTGCCCGTGTAGACGGTGTAAGCGCTATTGCACTGCAGGTGCAAAAACAAACAGACGCAAATGCGGTGACCGTGAGCGAGGAAATGAAGAAAACGATCGCGCAGATAGAAAAAGACTATGCAGTCAACGATCTGAAGATACTGGTGGCCAACGATTCTTCCGACTTTACACTGGAATCAGCCGACTCCGTAATACATGACCTCATCCTGGCGGTAGCACTGGTGGCGGTGGTAATGCTGTTGTTCTTACATAGTGTACGTAGCGCCATTTTCGTAATGATCTCCATTCCGGCTTCCCTGATTGCTACTTTTATTGGTATGAAGCTGATGGGATTCTCCCTCAACCTCATGTCTTTACTCGGCTTATCACTGGTGGTTGGTATCCTCGTGGATGATGCCATTGTGGTGCTGGAGAATATCTATCGCCATATGGAGATGGGGAAAAACAGAGTACGTGCGGCATTCGATGGGGTAAAGGAAATAGGCTTTACTGTTACTTCCATTACCCTGGTAATTGTGGTGGTATTTCTTCCTATATCATTAACCAACGAGCTGGTATCCAAAATTTTGCGTGAGTTCTGCGTGGTGGTAATGATTTCTACGATGTTGAGCTTGCTCTCATCCTTTATGATTGTGCCGCTGCTCTCTTCCCGTTTTGGTAAACTGGAACATATCACGGGTAAAAACTGGTTTGAGAAATTTATTCTTTGGTTTGAAGCACAGTTGTCGAAGTTTACAAGCTGGATGACAGGTATTCTGCGCTGGGCGCTGGCACATAAAGCCATTACCCTGATAGTGGCTATAGGCTTGTTGTTTGCGTCTTTCATGCTGTTAGGTAAAGGATATATCGGAGGAGAGTTTATTCCGAAAGGTGACCGTGGACAATTTATTGTGATGCTGGAAATGCCGAAGGATGCGTCTGTAGATCAAACCAACCTGGCTACCAGGACAGCGGAGAAGTATCTTAACAAAAAGCCGGAAATCACCCGTTTGATTACAACTGTTGGTCAAACCAGTGAAGATGGTTTTGGTAATTCGCAATCTACCGCTTATAAATCAGAGATTACGGTTATGCTGGTAGATCCGGAGAAACGCGCGGATGCATCAGATATTTATGCGGCTAAGATCAAGAAGGAATTGAAAAACATCTTACCGGGAGTTAAAGTGAAAACTACAGCGGTAAGCATCATGGGTACCGCGGAAAGAGCGCCGGTAGAATTAATCGTAATGGGTACCGAGCTGGATAGTGTAATGAATTACGCTAAGAGAGCAATGGATACCCTTAAAACCATCAGCGGCGCTACGGAAGTAAAACTGTCTGTAGAAGATGGTAACCCGGAAATCAACGTACAGGTAGATCGTGATAAAATGGCGGCGCTGGGACTGACATTGGATGCGGTAGGTGGAACTATGCAAACTGCTTTTAGTGGTACGGCAGATGATTCCAAGGTGAAGTTCCGTCAGGGCGATTATGAATATGATATCAACATTCGTTTCGATGATTTCAGCAGAAAGAACCTGGACGATGTATCTAATATACAGTTCATCAATGATAAAGGGCAGCTGATTAAATTGTCGCAGTTTGCTGCTGTAACAGAAGGCTCTGGCCCAAGCCACCTGGAAAGAAGGGATAAAAATACGTCTGTATCTGTGCAGGCGCAGGTAATGGGACGTCCTTCCGGTACAGTAACGCAGGAGTTCCAGGCGAAGCTGGCTAAGATGGGTAAACCAACGGGTATTAGTTACCTGTTTGGGGGAGATGCAGAGAACCAGGGCGATTCCTTCGGTACATTAGGTGCGGCGTTGCTGATTTCTATTGTACTGGTGTACCTGATCATGGTGGCGCTGTACGATAACTACATCTATCCATTTGTGGTATTGTTCTCCATCCCATTGGCTATCATCGGTGCGTTGCTGGCATTGGCGCTGACTAACAATACGCTGAACATCTTTACCATCCTGGGTATTATCATGTTGATTGGTCTGGTGGCGAAGAATGCGATCATCCTGGTGGACTTTACCAACCAGATGAAAGAAGAAGGACAGAGCACTTATCAGGCATTGATCCATGCGAACAATGCGCGTTTGCGCCCTATCCTGATGACCACTATCGCCATGGTGATTGGTATGTTGCCTATTGCGTTGGCAACCGGTGGTGTAGGCGCCATTAAAAATGGTCTGGCCTGGGCTATCATCGGAGGTTTGATTAGCTCCATGTTCCTGACACTCATCGTGGTACCGGTGGTATATATGATAGTGGATAAGGTGATGGCGAAGTTTGGTATTGGCAAGTTGTCTACCAAGCGTTATATCAGGCAGCGCATGGTGGCTTCTTACGAGGAAGTTCCTTTAAATGAAATTCATGTGAATTAAAGATATGTTACTAACAGTGTAACAGTTGTAGGTTTAGGTAATGGCCGGAGTAATCATACTCCGGCTTTCTTTTTTCTTTGATATTAACAAGTAATTCTTTCGTTTTCACATGGTGGAGTTCACGGGGGCATATTACTTTTGCGTCATAAATAATCCTTATGAGAAAGTATTTCCCCATTTTATCTTTATTAGCAGTTCCTTTTATTACACAGGCGCAGAAAACTACAGCTGGCCTGGAAAAGCCGGAAAGTGTGGTCGCTTATAATGATGGCTATTTTGTGTCAGAAATTGGTTCAAAGCTGGACCCGGTTGGTAAAGACGGAGATGGCGCTATCTCCTATATTAATAGTGCCGGCAAGCTGGAAACATTAAAATATTTTGATGACGTTTTGAATGCCCCTAAAGGATTGGAGATCATAGGCGATGTATTGTATGTAGCAGATATTGATCATCTGAAAGGCTACAATATCAAATCACGCAAAAAAGTATTTGATCTAAACCTGGAAGGGAAAGCGTTGATGTTAAACGATTTAACAAAGGTAGATGATAGTACACTCGTCATCAGCGATTCCTTTAAAAATCATGTGTTGCAGGTAAATACAGTTACCGCTTCATGGATAAAGTTAAAGGGAGATATCGTAGTGCCTAATGGGGTGGTATATGATGCTGCTACAGATATTGTGTATGTATGCAGTATGGGCCCCGACTTTGATGGCACCGGTAAATTGTTTTCAAAGAAACTGCATGATGACAATGCTGCTTTTGAGGAGCTGAAAAATTCGCCTGTAGGTCTTTTTGATGGTATTGTTCTGGATGGCCACCATTTGCTGGTATCTGACTGGATTACTATTAAAGACCCGGTAAAAGGGAATTTATATGTGTATGATTTAAAGAATAATAAATATACCAAACAGGAAATTAAGCGTTCTCCTGCAGATATCGCATTGGATACAAAGAAGAAAGAATTGCTGATACCGCAATTACTGGATGACAGACTGGAAATAGTTTCGTTGAAGACTTTAGGGTTGTAAGTTAAGAATAAGCGGAAGCCGGCTCCTGTTGCGGAGCCGCTTCAACTTATTTTAAGGAAATTTTTTGTTAGCGTGAGGGTAATCAACAGCAAAGCTGTCAATATATAGCCACTACGCTGCAGAACAGGGGTATCATAATGATGGTTTTTATCAACATTATTTTCTCGCGAGCAGCAGCATATGTGATACAGGAAAAGGAATGGGCAAGGGTACATCATTATTGCACGGGCGCATCAGTTGTACCTTTCCTTCCAACCTGTTTTTTACGATCCACTCATTTCTCCAGGTGTTCGATAAATGATCTAGTCTAAGTCCGGCTTCTTCCAGCGCGGATTTCCAGTCGCTATAATTCCAGAAGCAAAATGTTTCATGCATTTCACTCAGCCAGTTATCGTGATAATCCTTTTTGAACAGGAATTCGCAGGCATTTTGCATGGATAGCTGTGCGTAGGTTTTGCCGGCAATAGTTACCCATTCATACGGCAGTTGGAAACCTTCGTGGTGGCGGAAATCTTTGGCGAATTGCCTGAATAACGCCATGGTAGACAGCTTTCCGAGCCAGGTGGCCAGCTCATGGGTGGTGGCATTTTCCGGCATCGGGAGATTATTTTCCCCATCAGTGTCGTTGAGCCACAATAAAATGATTTCATCTTTATTTTCTGGTCCTACTACATCTCTGTTAATCCACACGCCGCCGGGTACCAGTTCATTATATCGGTTACGGATAAACGCCAGCAAGTCTTCCCTGCTGCCGTAAGATTCAATTTCATGTGTGAGTGATGATGTATGAATGGTATTCATACTGCCTGCTTCAAATACCAGGCTGGTAACGGCATTTTTCTGCGAAAAGAAAACAGACGGGTTGGCAAATTCTCCGTTATGTTTTCTTTGCAGGCAGATATCGTATAAATGCCGGGATACTTCGATGCCGAAGAAATCGCATTCATGGAGGCGATCATCTTCACTGGCTATTTTGATCCAGGAACCGGCAGCACAGCCGATGTCGCCAATTTCCCCGGGTTGGATATATGGTGCGGTTTCGCGGTATTTCTGTGCGGCGATATCGTCCATTTGCTTTACGTATACAGCGTAGTCGCGGGTAGCGGTGAGGTCGCCATCAGCGCCAATGATGGGATCTTTCAGGATCTGCTGCACCTTCTCTCCTACTCCATACAGCGACCAGATTTTAAACGAGGCCGGGTGCATTTGATCCAGGATGGTTTTGTCTTTTCGCCAGTCGTTGGATTGTGCCACCAGTTTCACGATATCCCAGGGCATGGGTTGTGTAAGCTGTTGACTGACGGGATCCCACTCTGCCGGTAATACGGTGTATCCTTTGCGGAGATACATTTCTTTCACGGCAGTAGAGCAGATCACCAGGGTGTTTTCGGGCTTGAGTGAATGTATGCCTTCACTGGAATGTCGTATGGTTTTAATGGTATAATCGGTGAAGTCGTTGATCACGCCCACATCATCGATGCCGTATACAAACGCGGGTACGTCCAGGGAGTTGGAAAATTCCTGGATAGCCATGGCGCGGAGGTAGAATGGCACCGGGTTTCGCTTGGTACCCAGGTGGTTGGCAGAGGTAACAGCGAAGATAATTCCGTCTATTTCCTGTGTGGGTAACGGGTTACCATATACGTCAATTTCGCCTGTAAGTTTGCATTTGATCAGGCGGTTAAGATATTTGAACTGGAAATCAGTTAGCAGGTGATGGCGGCCGGGTATGAGTAAATACATGCTATGAAGATAATGAATGCCATGAATTGTTGCAGCGGTGAAGGCGTTAAAGAAAAGAGAAATAAAACAGCCGTTTCTGTGTGAAACGGCTGCTGTTGAGGAAAACGTGGTGGAAGAAATAAGGATATTTTTATAAAGCGGCGGTGTGGCGTACTTCATCGAAAGTATACTGCCTGACTACTTCGCCGTTTTCGAATACGGTTTGTAACAGGTCATCGCCTGCTTCGGAGGTGGCTACGGTTTTGAAGGTGTTGTTATCGCGTACCAGTTTTAATTTACCGGCTTTTGATTTTTTGAAAGAAGTGCGGAGGTTACCGCTGGCATCCAGTTCTACAGGCATTTTTTGCACGTTCACCGGTTCGCCATTTACCACCGCATAGGCGCATTTAAGTGCAAATTCTTGTGTGTCGCGGTTAACGCGTTGGAGTAAGGCGCCGCCCATACCCAGCACCAGGTTTTCGGCACTGATGCCGGCCTGTTTGAGGGCTTCGAAGATACCAGGGATAGAGGAATAGCTGATGCCGTCGCCTTGTATCACTCTTACCTGTGGTGGTAATACTTTGAAGCCTTTTTCATTGGTGGTGAAACCAAATTTATTCATCAGGATATCAAAGATCTTCAGCAGGGTTTGTACCGGATCGCCGCTGTCGGGGCGGATAACAAGGGTACCATCTCTTTTTAATATCTGTTCTTTTAACTCAGTTCCCCAATATTCTTCACAGGCCCGGAAAATGTTGTAGGAGTCGGATACACAGGCGATGGTACCGGTAGGATAGGTATCCAGTATGTGTTTGAATATTTCCAGTTCGCCAGCTTCGCCTAAGAGGGTTACTACAGAGTGTTCAGTAGCGGGGATAGACAGTCCGGGTGCGGTAGTTGCCTGGTAGTATCTTTTAGCAAATACAGATCCGGGAATGGTGTCACTTCCTGCGAAGCTTACCAGGTGAGCGCTGCCGCCTATGCCGGCGCTTTCTACGGAGCTGGCGCCGCGGAAACCGAAGTCGTTGAGGACAAAGTCGATGCCTGCGAAAGCGTCGCCGCTGGCGGTTTCTTCGTAATATTTCTTTACTATTTTTTTAATTTCCCTGGATACAGAGGCTACGGTGCAAGGGTACCAAACCTGCATGAGCAGGGTTTCGAGGAAGTTGGTAAGCCAGAAGCATTCAGGGTCGGTGTTTTCGATGGTCATCAGTACATTTCGTACAGGCACTACCGTACCTTCGGGTACTGCTTTAATGCGGATGGGGAGTTTGCCACCGTGTTTATCGATGATGTATTCGAAGCGGCTGCGGTCGAATACATCTGTGCGGCCAAAAACCTCTGTGAGCAGGACTTCGGCTTCGTCCAGTTTTTCTTTGGTGAATACTTCGCCGGCTAAATATTGTTTCAGAAAGTATTGCAGGCCATAGAAAACGGTTTCGTCAAATTTGCCGCCCCGGCTTTCAAGGTAAGAGTAGATGTATTGGGTGCCGGGGACATATAGTTTATGGTGAGAGTATTTGTAAGCGTCGGCGAGGAGGAGGAGGTTTTCGGTTGTCATAACTTAATATTTTAGTCTTGGTAAGAATATTTTTCATTCAGTTTGGCGAGTAAAGGGAGATGTGTATCAACAATTTCTCCGCGGGCAATTAAATTCGGTATATCCTTTACCGTTACCCATTTTACTTCGGCCAGATCATCGCCGGCAGCGGGTGTACCGGCTACCAGGTTAGTACTGAACAGGGTGGTAATAATTTTGTTCACTTCGGAGCGATAGCGCCAGTCGTCTACCCGCATGGAGGCGACGTATTCCATAGCGCCTATTGACAGTGGGCCACATTCTTCCTGTAACTCTCTGGCAGCAGCCATCTCGAAATCATCGTCTGTTGGGTCGGAAAAACCGCCAGGCAATCTCCATGCGTTTTCGTTAGGCTTACGACCTAACAACAATTCCTGTTTATTGTTACGGAACAGCGCAATATCTACAGTAGCATATACGGATGGAAACAGGTTATAGGTGTTGTATATGATACCGGCGCGAAACTCTTCTGTGTCAAATACCTTGTCGGATAAGGCTTCCCGCATGGCGGTAGCGTTGTAGTCTTTTACCGGGGGCAGTGCTTCGGTGGTGTATTTACCGGTGTAGGTGTCCATGAAGCTATCGCGGCTGCCGTACAACAAAAAGGTTTCGTGTGGGAAGTTGTTGTGTAGCAGTTCATCCAGTTTCTGAGACCATACGGCGTCGCTTTTCTGATCGCTCAGTGGTAATACAATGATTTCAGGAAACTGTTGTTTGATCATGCGCTCGCGGGTGTAATAATCGAGCGGGTTTTTGCGGCTACCTCTTACGGGGCTCACGCCAAGTATGATCAGTACGCGGTTATGCTTTTGTTTCACCTGTCTAATGAGGGTCATATGACCTTCATGTAGTGAAGGTGTTTGGAAGCGAGCGATAATAACTCCTGTGGGCTTTGTGTTTTGCATATCCGAGCTATTTTGTGTCATTGTTACACAAATGTATGGAGGTAAATTGAAATGGCAAAATATTTATTGTAAAATTTACACAAAATATTAATGCCTCTTATTTTGGATAAAGGTAGACTCGCTCCAGCCGCATTCTTCACATACTTTTTCACGGAATTTTATACCACTGCTATTAAAGCCTTCAAAGAGGCTGCGAAGGGAATTAGTTTGTTTTCTTGCATGACAAAAAAATTACGGTTTAACAAAGATGGTTGGCTACAAAGGAAGGCATATATTTTATTTTAATTGACCTTATATATCAAGTCATTTTTAGAAATGAGGGAATAGACATCACAAAAAAAGAGGCCATCACGGCCTCTTCTGAAATATCGTTTATACAAAAAATTATATCTCAAACGCCATTCCTTCTTTCTTCAACTTAAAATACCGCTCCTCATCAAAGCTGAACAAATTCGCGGGTCTCCCCTGCGATACCTGTTTCTGCTTTTCATTATGCGCTATCAATATTCCGAGGTGATTAATTTTCTTTTGAAAATTCCGTCGGTCTATAGGCCGGTCCAGCAAGGTTTCGTAGAGCTTTTCCAGGTCTGCGATGGGAAATTTCTTGGCGAGCAGTTCAAAGCCTATAGGTTCGTAACGGATTTTATTACGCAGGCGTTGTACCGCTACATCAATAATGGCGGCATGATCAAAGGCCAGTGTGGGAAGGTCTTTGATGTTGAACCATTTGGCGTCTTCGGCGTCCGAGCTGGCTGCTAACTGGAAGTTGGTAGGGTTTACCAGGCCAAAATAGGCGACGGAAACGATTCTGCCTCGGGGGTCGCGACCGGGTAAGCCGAAAGTATATAGCTGTTCCAGGTAGTTGATGTTTACTCCGGCTTCGGTGAGCAGTTCCCGGGTAACGGCTTCTTCGAGGGATTCTTCATCCAGCACAAAGCCGCCGGGTAGCGCCCAGCTGTGCAGGAAAGGTTGTATGGTACGCTTAATGAGCAGCACCACAATGCCTTCTTTGGGAATATATCCAAATACCACCGCGTCTACGGTGAGTTTGATGTTTTGTTTAATCGGCAAGATTATCTGGTTATTTTACTTAATGTAATGATCTAACTGTGTAGAGTCCTTGTGTAAATTTACGAACAAAGGATTTTTCTGCGGATCAAAAACGATAATAGTGCTTTGTTCCCATATATCCTGCGGGGTGGGCAGTTCTATGATCACTTCCTGGCCATTGGCGCGGTGGAACAGGAGGCTGTCTTTCCCGGCCATATGTCTTTTAAAGTCGTGGCGATCCAGGTAATCGGTGAGTTGTTGCCTCAGTTGCAGTACTGAGTCATTTAACGGGCTGGACGCGGGTTTGAATTCGCGGTATACATAGGATTTCTCGCTGATCACATCATAGGCGGATTTATCGGAGGTTTGTCCGTCATTACGGGTAGGGTTACACGCAAATAATCCGATGGCGATGGTGAGGAGTGATAATATTTTATTCATGCGTTCAAAACTTTAATGTTCGTAGCAATCATAGTTGCGTTGGCGATAAATTTTGCCATCGCGGAATTCTATGATGGTGCAAATAAATGCTTTCATGATCTGGCCGCGGCGAAATTGTCCGGCGTCTACGCCTATTTCCCCGGTCCATTTGGCTTCTACCACAAGAGTATTGCCGGATTCCACAACTTTCAGCACGCTGAAGTGTTGGGATTTTAGAATGATTTTATTGGTGGCCATGCTTTCCAGCATGATCTCAAAATTGCGTTGTTTGATTTCATTCGAGAGCTGATTTGGATATTCAGTCTGAATGATATTCGGATGAAAAACCCTGGCAAACTCAACGGGGTCTGTGGAGAAACTCTCCAACAGTTGGAAATACCGGTATATAAGCGCCAGTTTCTCTTCCATTTAAAGGGATAAATTGAAATTTTTTGAATGACGTAATTATGCGAAAATATACATTTCGCACCTATATGTAACTTTCAAATTTTGAGTGGATCGGAATCAGGGGATACTGCTGAATGCAAGCTTATCTTTATCGTTTGTTTTATCGATGATATTGTACACCAGTTTCAGCACGTTCAGGGTGCCTTCATAATTGATTTTGCTATCACTGGAAGCGGTGCTGGTAGAGAAATAAAGAACGGGTATATTTTTCTGATAGAAAGATGCATGATCAGAGTTGTTGATGCCGGTAGAATCATATACCAGTGGTAGATCTTTGCTGGCAGCTTGCTGCAAAATAGCTGCCCATCCGGGAGAGGTACCTGCCCCACCAATCTGCAGGGGTGTGCCGGGATTGAGTTGCCCAATACCGTCCATATTAATCATGTAGTTCACCTGGGAAAGGTTAACTGTACTATGGGAAGCAAAATATTTAGAGCCAAATAATCCCTGTTCTTTACCGGAGAAAGCAACAATTACATAATTATTGTTATGAAGACGGGAGCCATTCAATATGCGGGCTATTTCCAACAGGGCGGCGGTGCCGCTGGCGTTATCTTCCGCCTGGGCTGTGGTTTCCCAACCTGGATAATCGTAGTGTGCACCGATCACGATGGTTCTGGGTGCTTTGTTATTAATATAGCCGATCACGTTGGTGCCGCTGCGCTTGATGGCTTTGAATGCCACCTGCAGGTTTACCTGGAAGCTGCCGGCATCTTCTGAACTAAGTTTTTTGCTGATATCGTTGCTCACCCAAACGGCTGGGATGCCGGTGGCGGCGGGGTGTTGCTCTAACCATTTGGTCACTTCTGCAACAGATTCTTTCCCATTATAAAAGATAACACCGGTGGCACCAGACTTTTCGGCAATCTTTGTTTGCTCCAGATACTGTTGCAGCATGGTTTTGTGGCTATCGGTATCTATATCGGTGATATTGATAAACCAGATATTATCGGGTTCATTCACGCCGGGCATCACCTCTCCTTTCACGGTTTTCTCGGCACTGAAGGGTAGCGGGAGAAATTGTTTGCCTGCAGGAAGTTTATCTTCATTGAGTGTCATATGGCAGGTGGCAGCTGGTTCCCGGGTTTCTTTTACAGTAAAAGTTTGCAGGAAGCCATCATCTCCCATGGGGGTTAAGCCGATTTGCTGGAGTTGCGAGGCAATGTAGGTGGCAGCCAGTTGTTCACCGGGAGCTCCCGTACTGCGGCCATTCAGCTTGTCGCTGCTCAGGGAGTTAATGTGCAATTGTAGGTTACCTATGGTTTTTCGGTCCTCTCTTTTCTGCGCGTGCACGTATATGGTTACAACCACCAGTGGTAACAGCCAGGTTATCTTTTTCACAGCAATCTGTTTGGGTGTTGCGGCAAAATTACGAATTACAGCCGGGTGATAACGCAATTGGCAGAAGTTCTTTTTGACGATTGTATTGTATTTCAACTATTTATAATATAAACCTTTCGTCTTAAAAGAGTCATTCGCCGGAAACCGTTGACCGTTGGTAATTCCCAAATCGCTATTTTTGCCCCGTTTTAAAAACAAAGTAATGAAAAACACGCCGTTTACTGAGAAACACATTGCGCTGGGCGCCAAGATGGCCGCCTTTGCGGGTTACAACATGCCTATTTCCTACACTGGTATTAACGATGAGCACCAGGCGGTGCGTACAAACGCCGGCGTATTCGACGTAAGCCACATGGGCGAATTTATTTTAAAAGGCGAACATGCGCTGGACCTGATCCAACGCGTGACCAGCAACGACGCTTCCAAACTTACTGCCGGAAAAGCGCAGTACAGCTGCCTGCCTAACAAAGAAGGCGGTATTGTAGATGACCTGCTGGTATATTGCATTGAAGAAAATAAAGTATATATGCTGGTAGTAAATGCCAGCAACATTGAAAAAGACTGGAACTGGATCAGTCAATTCAACACCAACAACGTGGAAATGCATAACATTTCCGACAAAACCTGTCTGCTGGCTATCCAGGGACCTAACGCCACCAGTATCCTGCAACCGCTCACAGAAGTAGACCTGGTGAACATGAAGTACTACACCTTCGCTAAAGGCGAATTTGCAGGTGTACCTAACGTGGTAATCAGCGCTACTGGCTACACCGGTGCAGGTGGTATCGAAATTTATTTTGAAGATACAGACGGTGCTGCAGACAAAATCTGGGACGCTATCTTCGCCATCGGTGGTCCTAAAGGCCTGAAGCCTATTGGCTTGGGCGCCCGTGACACCCTCCGCCTGGAAATGGGTTTCTGCCTGTATGGTAACGATATCGACGACACTACTTCCCCAATGGAAGCAGGTTTAGGCTGGATCACCAAATTCACTAAACCATTTACTTCCAGTGAAATATTCGCAAAACAGAAAGCGGAAGGCGTTAGCAAGAAGCTGGTAGGTTTTGAAATGGTAGATAAAGGCATTCCCCGTCACGACTACGAAATTAAAGATGCAGCGGGTAACGTCATTGGCCGTGTAACTTCCGGAACCCAGTCTCCTTCTATGCAGAAGGCTATCGGTCTCGGCTATGTGAATACTGCCTTTGCTGCACAGGATTCAGAAATATTTATTGCTATAAGGGACAAGGCCCTGAAAGCAAAAGTGGTAAAAGTGCCTTTCCTGAGCTAGGAATAGTATGAATAGCCGGTTAAAGTTGTTAATTTCGGTGCCTGGAAAGTTTTCAGTGCACCGGAATTTTTATATTTTATTACCATATCTATGCCTACTATTCATTTGACTACCGTCATCCATGCCCCGCTGGACAGGGTTTTTGACCTGAGCCGGAGCATCACGCTGCACAAGCGAAGTATGTCGCACCGACAGGAGGAAGCGATAAAAGGTCGTACCAACGGACTGATATCTTATAATGAAACAGTTACCTGGAGGGCAAAGCATCTGGGAAAAGTAAGGGAGCTGACTACCAAAATCACGGCCATGCGTCAGAACGAGTTTTTTAGCGATGAAATGACAGCTGGTGATTTTACCCACATGAACCATGAACACCATTTTAAAGAAATCGGCAATGGTACCGTCATGATTGATATCATGGACTTCGGAACGCCTTACGGCTGGTTCGGACGGGTATTTGAACGGTTTTATTTGTGTAAGTATATGACCAAACTCCTGCAGGAGCGTAATAATGCTATTAAGGATTATGCGGAAAGTGAAAAGTGGAGAGTAATCCTTGATTAATGTTAAAAGTAACTGAATGACAGAAAGCAACAAACCCAGCCTGGAAGTATGTTTATCCCCGGCTTTATTACATTTGTTTGATGTAAAAAACAGTATTGTCGTGATCATCGATGTACTGCGCGCCACTTCTACTATCTGTACCGCCCTTTATAACGGTGCATCCCGGGTAATACCGGTAGCCAGTGTGGAAGAATGCGTGAATATTGGTCGCGCTATTGGCGGCATTACCGCCGGAGAACGCGATGGTAAGATTGCGGAAGGCCTGGTACATGGTAACTCTCCCTTCGAATATCCCCGTGAATTCGTTGAAAATCAAACATTGGTACTCACCACTACCAATGGCACGAAACTGTTGCATATGGCCAAAGATGCCATCCAGATCATTACCGGTTCTTTCCCGAATATTAGTGCCGTTTGTGAGTACCTCATCTCACAAAATAAAAATGTTATCCTTGGTTGTGCTGCCTGGAAAGACCGCGTAAACATGGAAGATACCCTGTTTGCCGGCGCCGTGGTAAGCCGTATTAAAGCACATTTCGACGTTAACTGCGATTCTGCTATTGCCGCTGAAACACTGTATGAAAGCGCCAAAGGCGATATCTATACTTTTATGAAACAAGCCTCCCACTACCAACGTTTAGCGAAGTATGGGCTGGAAAAAGATATACACTACTGTCTCACTCCGGATGGCGCCAATGTGCTGCCATTGTTCAGGGATGGAGAGTTAATTGCCGGGTAATTTGTCTTGACCAGGATTAAACTGATTTTTTCCAATAATATTTTTGATTTTAGAAGATTAGCGAAGATTGATGTGGATATCCGCATTGGCCTTCGCTAATTTTTTTAAATAGATAATCAGTTTAATCCTGATCAAGACAAAAAATCGCTTACGCTTGCTGTGCCTGCTCGCGGAACTGTTGTGGAGCGAGTCCTGTATTTTTTTTGAAGAAGCGGTTAAAATAGGCTGGATCCTCAAATCCAAGCTGGTAGCCTATTTCTTTAACACTTAGCGTGTCCATAAATAGCAGGCGTTTGGCTTCCAGGAGTATCCTTTCTTTAATGAGCGTGCCAGCGGTTTTCCCGGTGAGCTTTTGTACCACTGCATTCAGTTGCTGCGGCGTGATATGCAACAGCGCGGCGTAATCCTGTACGGCATGTTTTTCCTGAAAGTGCTGGTGTAATAGCTTCTTGAAAGTCAGCAATTGTGTTTGGGCTATACCCTGCTGCAAATGCGTTTCCTGCAGGTGTTGTTTCCGGATGCGCAGTATTTCCATGAGTATTACCCGGATATAAGAATACAGGATGTCTGCGGCTCCGTTGGCGCCGAGGTTATATTCCTGCAGGGCCAGCGTCATCAGGGTTTGCAGGCGGGCATATTCTTCGGGTTGCAGCTCAATCACCGGGTAGGCCTGGAGGTTATCGAACAGAAAATGGGCGTAGAGTTGATTATCCGGGTCGTTGCCGCTGCTGAAAAAGGGGGCATTAAATTTCAGCGAAAACCCACGAGAACCGCTTTTGCGCGCCAGTTCATGTACCTGCTCGGGTGATAATATAAATACCGCGGGCCCCTTGAAGGGATAGGCGATGAAGTCGATATAATGAATGCCTTCACTTTCGTTTAGCAGCATAATTTCATAGTAATCATGCCGGTGGGGATATTGGCGGGTCATGATTTTGCCTTCCTCGTTAATACCCGATACCAGCACATCTTTCAGATGCAATGGGATATTGGCGGTAACGCCGTCATGGATACGATGAGAAGGAATTTGTGATCGTTGCATGTTCAAATGTACAAGTAATTGTGTGGTATGTCCATTGAGACGCCTTTGGGGCTGACTTACTTTTGAGGTGTAAAATTAATGAATATGTCAGACGATACTTCCAGGAGGAAATGGATTAAGCAAAGCACGCTCGCCATGATGGGCCTGCCTGTGCTGTTTAAAAATGCTTATATTCTCCCTGCAAACGATAACACAACAACTATGAAACATTATCTCTGCACTACCTGCGGTGTGCAATATGAAGCCAGTGAACAAGCGCCGGCACATTGTCCGGTTTGTGAAGATGACCGTCAATACGTGAATCCCGGTGGTCAAAGCTGGACCACGCTGGAACAGGTACAAAAAACGCATAAGAATATCATAGAGCTGGTAGCGCCTGATTTGTATGCCATATATACCACCCCGGATTTTGCCATCGGGCAGCGGGCGCATTTACTCATTACGCCGGGAGGGAATATCCTGTGGGATTGCATTGCTAACCTCGACGCCTCTACGATAAAGATGATACAGCAGTTGGGAGGCATTAAAGCCATTGCCCTCTCCCACCCGCATTATTTTTCTACCATCGTGGAATGGAGCCATGCTTTTGGTAATATCCCGGTATATGTACACCAGTTGGATGCGGAATGGCTGCAACGCCGCGATGATGTGATTAAGTTATGGTCGGGCAACGAATTGCCACTATGGGACGGCATTAAGCTGGTTTTATGTGGTGGGCATTTCCCCGGCGCCAATGTGCTGTATTCCCCTGCCGGCAAGGGTAAGCTACTGGTGGGTGATGTGATCCAGGTGTCGTCCGACCGGAAAACGGTGTCTGTGATGTACAGTTATCCCAATTATATACCCTTATCTGCCCGGGAAATTAACACTTTGCATACGGCCATAAAACCACTGGTATACGATGCCATGTATGGTGCTTTTGGAAAATATATTAAAACTGGCGCACAGGCAGCCGTAGATTTTTCTTTAGAGAGATATCTGCAGCGAATTAAATGATTGATAAACAGGCATCTATATTTGTAAAAAAAGACACTGAAAAAATCCCGCTTCCCCGCCATGGCAAACGGGGAGCGGTTAATGCGTTCTTAATGTGTAGACTGCGGGTAATTAGAAAATTTCTGCTTACTTTTGTGGATTGCCTTTTTATCAGCTGTTAAGTTTTTTTGATATATCTATTAACCCTTGTGCTGATAATAAAAGTGGGCAACAACGTATAGTATGTCGCTACCCCATTTGCTAAAATATGTTTACAACAACGGCACTGATGAAGTGATCCGCAGGGGGAAGCGTATTTTTTCGGCCGGGGGCGTTGAACTCATCGAGGCAGACCCGGTACTGAAATCAGCTACCTTCCGCGTAAAGAGCGACACACATGCCAACTATTACCGTGTTTCCATCAGCAAGTATGGAGAAACAACCGGTATGTCCATCCGATGCCAATGCCCTTATAACCTGGGCGACATCTGCCGGCACGAAGCAGCCGCGCTTTTCCAGCTCCAGGAAATGCTGGATAAAAATCATTTCGAGAGCTTCGACACACAATTTGATCAGCAGCATACGCTGATCAAGATGAAGTCTATCGATATAAAATCCATCAAACTGCTTACCTCCGGCGCCATCCTGGCCGAAGCAGAAGAAATCGCCAAAAAACATCCCGCTAAAATAATTGCAGCGAAAGATGAAAAGGTAGAAGCCCTGCTGAAGCTCAACGGAGCCGAGTTTCCCCTGATCATTCAGCGGAACGAGGAACGCTTCTTTGATACGCATTGTACCTGCGATGAAACGGAGCATGCCCTCTGTGTGCATAAAACCGCTCTCTTCCTGCAACTGCTGCAGAAAAACGGACCGTTTTATTTCGATACCCTCCGTAACTGGGATAAAGAGAAAAATAAACTCCTCTCCCTCTACGGCTACTCCCTCTCGGATGACCTCAACGGAAAATTTGCCTTCTCCTACATGGATGGTAAACCATTCCTCCGCGTACTGGATCCGTCTATTAAACGCGTAGATGGCGCCGCCGCCGGCAGGCAACCCGTGACAGCACCACCACCGCCAGAGGAAACCATTACCATTACACAACGATTGGCCGCTGTTTTTAACGCCAATGAAACGTTGTATCCTTACTTCAAAATAGACCTGGTTAGCGGCGAAATAAACGAAGAACAAAACGGCTTCGTTTCCCTCGCCAGCAAACTGGATCTTACAAAATACGTAGACTTCTACCAGTACAAGGAAAAAGACAGGGAACTCATAGCGCCTATACGAAAATTACAGGGCAGCGAAGTGAGTAAATTCCTTAGCAAAAACTCTCCTTTTGCCGGTATATGGGAAAATATTACGCACGAAAATGCGGAAGAACTGCCCACGGAAACAAAAGAGCTGATGCTGGAATACCTGCATCCTAAACTTGCCAAACTGTTCCCACAGCTGGCCGAGCACGGACTGGTATTTGCCTTGCCTAACAGACAAGCCTTCAAAACAAAGAATTTACAACAGTTGCAAATAGGTGCCGAACGCCTCAAGCTCGTCATCAAAACCACCACTGGTGATACACACGTGGAAGTAAACTGCTTTGTAAACATTGAAGGAGAACTGGTAAACGTAGCCGGCAACGAATGGGATAGCCCCCTGATGTTCCTCTACAAACAGGTGATTTATTTGTTTGAAAGCCCGCAGGACGCCCTGCACGTAGAACTCTTCAGACAAAACGGTAAGCTGCGCATCGCCAATAAAGAATGGCCGGCCTACCTGAAAGATTACCTGCTGCCATTAAGCCGGCAATATGATATTCAGTTCGACAAAGAACTGCTGGCTGAGGTAGATGATATCATGCCGGAATCTCGCGTATTCCTGAAAGAACTGGGAGAAACTTTCATCATACAACCAGGCTTCGCTTACCGCGGACAGGAAGTAGAATGGAACGATGAAAGCAAAATCACCGTTCAGGAAGGCAATAAAGTGCTCATCATTCACCGTAATAAAGATGCGGAAGAAGCATTTGTAGCTAAACTCCGCACCTTACATACCAACTTCGCACAGCACGATAACCACAACTATTTCTACCTGCGCGCAAAAGAAGCCCTGAAGAACAACTGGTTCTTCCTCTTCTTCGACGCCCTGAAAGAAATGAACGTGCGCGTATTTGGCTTCGACAACCTGCGTAACTTCAAATTCAGCTCGCATAAGCCGGTTACCAACCTGCAAATCAGCTCGGGCATCGATTGGTTTGATGCACAGATCGAAGTATTATACGGTGACCAGAAAGTAAGTATCAAGGATATTAAAAATGCGCTGGCCAACAAACAGAACTATGTTCAGCTGGCAGACGGCTCCCTGGGCCTCCTGCCGGAAGAATGGCTGCGCAAATATTCCCTGCTCTTCAAAGTTGGGGAAGAAAGAGATAAAGGGCTTAAACTCAGCAAATACAACTTCAGCGTTATTGATGAACTCTACGAGTTTATTGATGATGAGGCCGTGGTATTAGAGCTGGAACAAAAGCGCCGCAAGCTGTTGCAATTCGATGAGATCCGCAACATTGCGCTGCCGGAAAACCTGAAAGCTACGCTGCGCCCTTACCAGGAAAGCGGCTTCCAATGGCTCAACTACCTCGATGACATCAAATGGGGTGGTATCCTTGCGGACGACATGGGGTTGGGTAAAACGATCCAGGCCCTCACCTTCCTGCAGTATTACAAAAACAAGAACGGTGGTAAAACCATGGCGTTGATAGTTTGTCCTACCACGCTGATTTACAACTGGGAAAATGAAATAAAGAAATTCACACCGGATATCAAACATCATATCCACCACGGCCCTGCACGATTAAAAGCGTCTGAGGAACTGGTAAAATATGATGCCATTATTACTACCTATGGTACTTTGCGCAGCGATATTCAGCTGCTCATGAAAGTGGAATTCGACTATGTGATCCTCGATGAATCACAAGCCATCAAGAATCCGCAATCCAAGGTAACCAAAGCGGCTCAACTGCTGCAAACCAGGAACAGGCTGGCGCTCAGCGGTACCCCGATGCAGAACAATACCTTTGATATTTATGCACAAATGAACTTCCTGAACCCGGGAATGCTCGGTAGCGTTGACTTCTTCCGCAATGAATTTGCTACGCCTATCGATAAATTCCAGGATGAAGAAAGAAAGGAACACCTGCGTAAACTGATCTATCCGTTTATTCTTCGCCGTACCAAAGAACAGGTAGCGAAAGACCTGCCGGAAAAAATAGAAACGGTGATCTTCTGCGAAATGGATGCGGAACAACGGCATATTTACGATGCTTACCGCAATACTTATCGTTCTAAGATCCTCGGTGTGATTGAAGATCAGGGTATGGAGCGTTCCCAGCTCACCATCCTGCAAGGGTTGATGAAGCTGCGTCAAATTTGCGACTCCCCGGCCATCCTCAACGATACAGAGCAGTATCCAAACCATTCCGTGAAGCTGCATGAACTCACCCGAGAAATATCGGAGAACATCGGCAATCACAAAGTGTTGATCTTCTCTCAATTCCTCGGTATGCTGGGACTGATCCGCGACCGGATGCAACACCTCAAAATTCCTTACGAATACTTTGATGGTAGCACCTCTACCGTTGACAGGGAAAAAGCGATCCAGAACTTCCAGCACAACGATGAGTGCCGTGTATTCCTGATTTCTCTCAAAGCCGGTGGTGTGGGCTTGAACCTCACCGCAGCCGACTACGTATACATCGTAGATCCATGGTGGAATCCGGCCGTAGAGCAACAAGCTATTGACCGTACTCACCGTATCGGGCAAACGAAAAATATCTTTGCTTACCGCATGATCTGTAAAGACACAGTGGAAGAGAAGATACTACAGTTGCAGGAACGTAAGAAATCACTGGTGAAAGAGATTATTTCCGATGATAGTGGTTTTGTGAAGAAGTTGACGAAAGAAGATGTGTTGTATTTGTTCAGTTAGCATATTGGCAACATAATTATTATGTCTTAATTTAGAATAATGAAACTCTCGCAAAAGGATATCGCCATAATTAAGCAATACTTTACTGATAAACCAGTTAAGAAAGCTTTTATTTTTGGCTCCCAGGCGAGAGGAGAAGCAAATAGCGATAGTGATATTGATATATTAGTGGAATTGGATTATTCTAAATATATAGGATTAGGGTTTGTTAAGATGCAACAGGATTTGGAAGATCAATTGCATAAAAAAGTAGACCTGGTATCACAGGGATCAATTTCAAAATATATTCTGCCTTTTATCGAATCAGATAAAAAATTGATTTATGAAAGGTAAAATGGGTGATAAGCAGCGCTTGTAGCATATTGCCGAGGCAATTAGTGAAATCGAATCTTATACTACTGGTAAAACTGCAAGTGATTTTTTTGAGAACTCCATGATGCGTTTTGCGGCCGTTAAGCAAATTGAAATTATAGGAGAAGCCGCAAATTTGCTTACAGCTGAATTAAGGGACAGATATACCGATGTTGCCTGGAGACAGATAATTGGCCTTAGGCATATCCTTGTACATGAGTATTTTGGTATAGATGCGGAATTGATTTGGCAGATTATTGAAAATGATATTCCTGTACTTAAAGAAAGAATAGAGGATATTTTAAGCAGTATTGATTAATAAACAGCTATTAATTGCAATATTAAAAAAGGGGCGCTAACAGCGCTCCTTTTTTAATGCCTATACTCTCCTGGGAAAATTGTCCATGCGATAGCGGCAATCCTGCATGGTGTACCCCGTTGTTTTAGACCAATTTTGTGTCATCAATAACAACAAAACAAATCACCTAATTAAAACTTAAAACCATGGCACGATTAACTGCACTGAATCCAGACACTACTACCGGTAAATCAAAAGAACTGTTTAACACCATACAAGGTAAGCTCGGCGTAGTTCCCAATATGATGCGTACAATGGGTAACTCCCCTGCCCTGCTGAATGGCTACCTTCAGCTGAGTGGTGCACTCGGCGGCGGCACGCTGGGCGCCAAAACCGGAGAGCTGATTGCCCTGGCGGTGGGAGAAAGTAACAGCTGCGACTACTGCTTGTCTGCTCATACTTTCATAGGAGCTAATCTGATAAAAGTTGATGAGGCAACTTTAACTGCCGCCAGAGAAGGTAGGGCTGCAGATGCTAAAACACAGGCTATCCTGCAATTTGCAAAAAAGCTGGTGAACAAGCGTGGCCATGTAAGTAATGAAGACCTGGAAGAAGTGAAAGCAGCCGGCTTAACAGAAGGCGAAATTGGAGAAGTAATAGGACACGTAGGATTAAATATCCTGACTAATTATTTTAATCATACTGCGGAAACAGAAATAGATTTTCCAGTAGTAGCGGCGCATGCCACAATAGCTTAAATTTACGGATACCAGTAAGCAGGTGAAAGTGCACGCACCTGTTTATTGCCAAACAAATCAGTATTATGGATACCACTGCCGCCTATACGCTTACAGATCCGGCCACAGGAAACCTTGCCCTAAAGCTATTCTCTTTTGAGAATAATAATCACTTCGACCATTTGCAGCGCAATAATTATTATTCCGTGATTTGGTTACATAAGGGAAGCGGAAAGTTGAAATCAGATTTTTCTTCTTATGATTTTGAAGATAATAACCTGCTGGCTTTTGCACCTTATCAGCCGTTTATGCTGTGTACTACACAACAGTTGACAGGTGTGGCATTGCAGTTTCACCCTGATTTTTTCTGTATTCATATGCATCATAAGGAGGTATCATGTAATGGCGTGTTGTTTAATAACATCTATCAGGCTCCCTATGTAAAAGTAGACAGCAGTGCTGCCTCTACTTTTAATATGATTATTGAGCAGATGAAGATGGAAATGAAACATAAAGACCTTGCGCAGTACGATGCCCTTATTTCTTATCTTAAAATATTCCTGGTAACGGCTTCGCGGCTAAAAATCCAGCAACAGGAAGAATTGACCGTCCTTTCAGATAACCAGTATAAAGAGCCGGTTATTTTACAACAGCTCAAAGATGCCATTGAAGGCAATTTTAAAGTAAAACATAGTGCCGGCGATTATGCCGACTTACTCAATATTTCTACTAAAGCCCTGGGCCGCATTACCAGAACGCATTTCAATAAAACCATTACTCACCTGATTGCAGAACGTATTATTGTAGAAGCTAAAAGGGAGCTGTATCTCACGAATAAAGCGGTGAAGGAAATTGCGTACGAGTTAGGTTATGAAGATGAATTTTATTTTAGCCGTTTCTTTAAAGCGAATACGGATGTATCGCCACAGGTGTTCCGTAATACAGTAGGCTTTGGACGTGCTGACTCTTAAATCAAAAGGAGCGATACAAATCGCTCCTTTTTTTATGCACATAAACTAACAATCAGTTTGGGTAGCCCAATTGCTACGCCTATGCCATAAGCCAGATCGAGCCAGAAGAAAGAACCCAGCGCGCCTATCATGATCAGGCCTGCAACGGGAACGGCCAGTATTTTAAGCCATAACGGCGTATCTTCTCCATGCCAGAGGGTTTGCCACATACTTTTTGCATCGCCAATGCTTGGAAAGGAATGCATGGCGATACTAATGCCAAGATATAGTAAAAGGTAATCTGAGAGCAGACCGGATTCAAATTGTACTACCGGAATAGTGGCAGGAAATGCAATGATAAAACCGAGTACTGTGTTTATGAAAAACGGTCCTATACTGATCATCAGCTGGTGTGCCGGATTTCGTGGAACCTCGTGAATGACGTATCCGGCAGGGTTTCCCACCTGGAAATACTTTACGTCAAATATGGCAACACCAAATAAACGACAGAAAATCTGATGTGCAAATTCATGTACAATTACACCCGGAAAAGTAAGAATGGTAACAGCAATACCAGGGATAAACATATTTTTAAATTTAAAAGATCAGGAAGATGATTACCGATAGCTGATTTTACCGCTAAAAATGTTTGTCATTTCAGCAATGGTAGTAGTGTCTGCATCGGGCAAGGTTTTCATTTTTGCAAATAACTGATCCCGTTCTTTCGGCCTGTTATTAAAGTGATTAGCCATTGCCAGCGTATATATGCTGGGTTCTGAATCGGGATTGAGCTCATAGGCTGCCATTGCTTTTTGCAAGGCTTCCTTATCGCGCTGTTGTTTTAACATTGTTTTTGCGATGATCGCCAGGGCATGATGTGATTCCGCATTTTGTTCTAATACTCTTTCGCAGAGTTTAATGGAACCATCATATTTTTTCTCTTCTATGTAGGTATTGGCTAACCATAAAAAGGCCAGGTGAAAATCAGGTTTGAAGGTAGCCAGCCTATTAAACAGGCTATCTGCTTTAGCATAATTCCTACGATTGAAAGCGCTTTTCCCCAACATGAAAAGCGCACAAACATCTTCCCGATGTGTATCGTAATAGGCTGTCAGTTGTTGATCGTATTCAGGGTCTTCTTCGGCTATCTCGCTAATAGAAGCGGCGAAATCAGGATCTTTTAAATTGTAATAGTCAAGGATCTCCATCGCCGAATTGGCTTCTTCAATCAGCTTCTTATTATTGGTTGTTTTGTCAGCCATTACTGTTAAAAGGCTGTCGATTTCCGCAAAGTCATTACTCCGCACAGCGGCGATCAGGTAATGTACCCCTGCTTCAAAGTTGTTGGGGAATTGCCGCAATACTTTCTTCAGCAGTTTTTTTTCTGTGATGTAGTGATGTGTTTTTTCCGCTTTGAGCGCCTGCTGATACATGACGCCAGCTTTGAAATACTTAGGTAGTTTGTACGCGGAAATTAGGAATAGTAGTGCAACTCCTGCTGCGGCCCATTTCACCTTGTTAAGAACCGGGTAACGACTGAACTGTTTCCTGCACATTTTGCAAAGAGGCGTCAGATAGCCAGGTTCAATTTCGGGATTATTACAATTATGACAACCAGGTTTTGGGGCTGGTATAGATGATGATACATTCATGTCATCCATAGAAAATATAGGTTTACGTATCGGTTAGGGGTATACTAAAATTGGCGTGCAAGGTACACAAACACTTTCATTTTCTGCATACACCCTACCATTTCTGCATGGTTTCAACAACCCCATCGCAAACCCCATCCCCCGAAATTATTATTTAAGCACTTGATTATCAGCATAATAAAATGATAATAAACCTTGTCTTGGCATACTGGCATCCCAATGGCATTCCCCCATTTGTATCAAAAACAAATTGATCCATGCTACCAGATTCGAAAATCTCTCAACTGATAGGTTCGCAGATACCAGGGGTAACATTCCCGGCAGAACAACAAGTGCCTGCTAAAGGCGCCATTAGCAAAGTGATTCACACCTTCGCTGATTACACCGGCCGAATGATACGTAATGAACAATTACATGAAGTGAAACGTTGCTTTCATGTAGCCGGTGTACTGTATCATAATGGAAGCAGCGCTTTGCGTAACGCCATTGAAAGTGCATTCATGTATACCCTGTCTCCCCTGATCTGCGGAAAGCATAAGGAACTACTGCCTCTATCACTGAAGACCGTACGACTCCGGCATTTACAAACAATCGCTATATAAACACTTTTTATGATGATGACTATTCTTTTGGTATTGGCAGGACTGGCTTGCTTTGCCGTATTCTTTAAATCGGTCGACTATTTCGAAAAGATCTAACACCACTATTATGACTGCATTATTTGTTTTATCGCTTTTCGTTTTCGGCTACATGATATATGTACTGTTGAAGCCTGAAAAGTTCTGATGGGTATTATAGCCCCAACGCCTATACGCAACGATTTTAATTAACTATAGCAATGACAACAGACATTTTAGGCGTAATTGCCACCTACGGCATCACGCTGTTACTAGCCTGGCCTCTTTCCAGGTATATTGTAAAAGTATTCAGGGGCGAGCGGACCTGGTCCGACTTTATGGCGCCACTGGAACGCCTTTTCTTCAAAATATCCGGTATCAATCCTAAAGAGGAAATGAACTGGAAAGACCACATGAAAGCATTGCTAACGATCAACCTTGTTTGGTTTGTATATGCTTTCTTCGCATTAATGTTCCAGGATAAATTGCCGCTGAATCCGGATGGAAATCCAGGACAGTCGGCAGACCTGGCATTTAACACCGCCATCAGTTTCGTGGTAAACTGTAACCTGCAACACTATTCCGGAGAAACCGGTGTCACCTACTTTACACAACTATTTGTACTGGCCTTCCTGCAATTCGTAAGTGCCGCTACCGGCATTGCTGCTCTGGTAGTAGTATTTAAAGCGATGAAGGAAAAAACTACAACGAAACTGGGTAATTTCTGGGATATTTTCCTGAAAACCATTACCCGTATCCTGTTACCGCTCAGTATTGTTATTGCACTCATCTTTATATTCAATGGTATGCCTGCCAGCTTCGCCGGCAAAGATACCGTGGTAACCATGCAGGGAGATACCGTGAATGTATCCCGTGGCCCGGTGGCCGGATTTGTAGCTATCAAACACCTGGGAACCAATGGTGGTGGTTTCTTTGGCGCTAACTCTGCCCATCCGCTGGAAAATCCTAACTACGTTACCTGGATGACAGAAATGGTGGCACAGGTAGTGCTGCCTATCGCCATGGTATTTGCACTGGGCCTGTTTATACAGAAAAGAAAATTCGCCAACGTCATATTCGGGATCATGACCATTGGTATGATTTGTTTATTGATCCCATCAATGCAACAGGAAATGGCCGGTAACCCGGCAATCGCCAAAATGGGCATTCACCAGCTAACGGGGGCCATGGAAGGTAAGGAAGTACGATTTGGCGCTGCGGCTACTGGTTACTGGAGTACCGTGACCACTATTATCTCTACCGGTTCCGTATGCGGCTGGCACGATAGCACTATGCCTATGACAGGGTTAATGCAGTTACTGGGTATGATGCTGAACTGTCTTTATGGTGGTTGTGGTGTAGGTATCCTGAATTATTACATCTACATAATCATCGCTGTATTTATATCAGGACTCATGGTAGGACGCACGCCCGAATTCATGGGACATAAGCTGGAAGCACGGGAGGTGAAGATTGCAGCCATTATTACGCTCTTGTCTCCGTTCCTGATATTGGCTGGTACTGCGTTATCGTCTTATGTATTAACACATCATCCGGATGTGAACTGGGCGGTGAAACCCACTGCATGGTTGAATAACCCGGGCTATCACGGTTTCTCAGAAATGCTGTATGAGTATACTTCTGCAAATGCTAATAATGGATCCGGGTTTGAAGGTTTGGGAGATGGTAACGTATTCTGGAACGTTTCTACCGGCTTTGTGCTGATCCTCGGCAGGTTCCTGCCTATTATAGGACCAGTGGCCATTGCAGGGTTGATGGCATCCAAGAAATACATCCCTGAATCTGCTGGTACTCTGAGAACAGATTCGCTCACTTTCGGCGCTATGACATTTGCGGTGATCGTTATTCTTACTGCCTTGTCTTATTTCCCTGCGCTGGCACTGGGTCCTATTGCAGAGTATTTTTCTATGTAATTTTTTAATGACTGATGACCATGAAGCATGATAATAAATTGTTTCCGAAAGAACTGGTGATGGAAAGCCTGAAGCAGTCGTTCGTGAAACTGAATCCAAAACTGATGATTAAAAACCCGGTGATGTTCACCGTGGAAGTGGGTACCGCTGTAATGGCAGTAGTAGCGGCCTACGCAGTGTTTACCGGTAATAAAGATCAGGGTAGCGCCGCTTACAACGTAGCTGTTTTTGCAGTGCTTTTCCTCACCGTGTTATTTGCCAATTTCGCAGAGGCTATTGCTGAAGCCCGTGGTAAAGCACAGGCAGAAAGTTTGCGTAAAACGAGAGAAGAAACACCCGCTAAAAAAATAGAACTGGTCGGTGAAATATTCACCAATGAAATTAAAATTGTTTCTTCTGCTTCCCTGCGCAAAGGCGACATCTTTGTATGTGAAGCCGGCGATATTATTCCTGCAGATGGAGAAATCGTGGAGGGCCTCGCCAGCATCGATGAATCAGCCATTACCGGCGAAAGCGCCCCGGTGATCCGGGAAGCCGGTGGCGATAAATCCAGCGTAGTAGGTGGTACCAAAGTATTGTCTGATCATATCAAAGTAAGAGTAAGCACCGAAGCAGGTGAATCTTTCCTGGATAAAATGATTGCCCTCGTAGAAGGCGCCAGCAGGCAAAAGACGCCGAATGAAATTGCGCTGACAATCCTGCTGGCCAGCTTCACCCTGGTATTTATCATTGTGTGTGTAACACTGAAACCTTTCGCTGACTACGCACAAACGCCTATCACTATTGCCGCATTCATCTCGTTGTTTGTGTGCCTGATCCCCACTACCATCGGCGGTTTATTATCTGCCATCGGTATTGCCGGTATGGACCGGGCATTGCGTGCCAACGTGATCACTAAGTCCGGTAAGGCCGTAGAAACTGCGGGAGATATAGATGTGCTGTTGCTCGACAAAACAGGTACCATCACTATCGGTAACCGTAAGGCTACTAACTTCTACGCCACCAACGGTGTTTCCAATGAAGAGTTTGTCCGCCTTTGCGCACTCAGTTCCTTATCCGATGAAACGCCGGAAGGTAAGTCCATCGTGGAGCTGGCAGGTAAAGACGTAGTAAATAAATTATCCGTGAGTGGCGCCAGCCTGGTGAAATTTACGGCAGAAACCCGCAGCAGTGGTATCGACCTGCCTGATGGCAACCGTATCCGTAAAGGAGCCTACGATGCTATCAGACGCCTGGCAGAGAAAGAAGGATTTACTTTTCCTGCGGAAACCCTGGCGAAAGTAGAAGCCATTTCAAAAGATGGTGGTACACCTCTGGTAGTATCGCTTAATAGTAAAGTACAAGGGGTTATTGAATTACAGGATATCATCAAACCTGGTATCAGCGAGCGCTTCGACCGCCTGCGTAAAATGGGTGTGAAAACCGTAATGGTAACTGGCGACAACCCGCTCACTGCTAAATTCATTGCCAACAAAGCCGGTGTAGACGACTTCATCGCAGAAGCCAAACCGGAAGATAAAATGAGCTACATCCGTAAGGAACAAAATGAAGGCCGCCTGGTAGCTATGATGGGTGACGGTACCAACGATGCCCCCGCCCTGGCCCAGGCTGATGTAGGCGTTGCTATGAACAGTGGTACCCAGGCTGCAAAAGAAGCCGGCAACATGGTGGACCTGGATAATGATCCTACCAAGCTGATTGAAATAGTGGAAATCGGGAAACAGTTGCTGATGACACGCGGTACCCTTACCACCTTCTCTATTGCAAATGATGTGGCTAAATACTTCGCGATTGTGCCGGCCTTGTTTGTGGCGTCTATCCCGGCTTTGCAGGGTATTAATATCATGAAGCTGCATAGCCCTGAAACCGCCATTTTAAGTGCTGTTATTTTCAACGCTATCATTATCCCGATGCTGATCCCACTGGCACTACGCGGGGTGGCTTACAAGCCTATCGGTGCCAGCGCCCTGCTTCGCAGAAACCTGTTGATCTATGGTGTAGGTGGTATTATAGCTCCTTTCATTGGTATCAAGTTAATTGATATGGTGATGGCACTTTTCATGTAATTGTAAATGATAAAAATTTAAAGAGATGAAAAAATATCTTTTGCCTTCTATAAAACTCACTTTAATACTGGTGGTACTGTTGGGTGGAATATATCCTTTGTTCCTGGCAGGCGTGGCTAAGATGGCTCCTGGCGGCGGTGATGGCGTAAAAGTGATGCGTAATGGAAAGGTGGTAGGATATGAAAATATAGCGCAGAAATTTTCTGACGATAAATATTTCCAGCCACGTCCGTCTACTGTAGATTATAATGCCGCCGGTTCCGGTGGTTCCAATAAATCAGCCGGTAATCCTGACTATTTAAAAACAGTGCAGGAAAGAATTGACACCTTCCTGGTGCACAACCCGGATGTGAAAAAGTCCGATATCCCGGCGGAACTGGTCACTGCTTCCGCCAGCGGTCTTGACCCACATCTCACGCCTGAAGCGGCTTACGTACAAATACCACGGGTTGCAAAGCACAGGGGGATTGCAGCAGACCGCCTCAAACAACTGGTGGATGCCAATACCAAACCAGCGGTGTTAGGTGTATTGGGTGTAGCTACGGTTAATGTGTTAAAATTGAATATCGCGCTCGACGAGTTGAAGTAAGTGGAGCGCCGTCCTGTTATTCCTTTCGCCTGTGAATATCCTATGATTAACTATCTTGCCCCGCGATTCGTTAAAACGAATTGCGGGGGTTTACAACACCAGCAACCTATATTTAAAAAGTCAACTTGAAAGATGAAAAAGATTTTATTACTGGCCGGCGCACTGGCAGCAGCTATTACTATGTTCGCCCAGGATGCTCCAAAGACAGACAGCAGTAAGAACAAAGGTACGATCACCCTCTCCGGTTATGCAGAAGCATATTACAGCTACGACCTGAATCAGCCGGCACATCATACTAAACCTGGATTTTTGTACAACTATAATCGTCATAATGAACTGAATTTAAACCTGGCTATGATAAAAGCCAATTATACTTCGGATCGTTTACGCGCCAATGTGGGCCTGATGGCAGGTACTTATCCACAATACAACCTGGCGTCAGAACCGGGCATGATGCAATATATATACGAGGCCAATGTGGGTATTCGTGTAGGCAAAAACGTTTGGATTGATGCGGGTGTAATGCCATCGCATATCGGCTTTGAAAGCGCCATCGGGAAAGACTGCCCTACCCTTACCCGCAGCATCATGGCAGAAAATACGCCTTATTATGAAACCGGCGCCAAAGTAACGTGGACGCCTAATGCCAAATGGACATTTGCCGCTATGTATCTCAACGGCTGGCAACGGATTAAACGGGTAGATGGTAACCAGACACCCAACTTTGGAACACAAATCACCTTTAAACCATCGGATAAAATATTGCTGAACTGGAGTACTTATGTAGGTAATGATCTCCCGGACAGTACCCGCCAGATGCGCTATTTTAATGATGTTTATGGTACCTTTAGTGTAACGGAAAAACTCAGTCTTACTGCCGGATTTGACTTTGGCCTGCAACAAAAAGCCAAAGGCTCTTCAGACCTGAATAACTGGTATAGCCCAATTATTATCGGCAGGTATGCATTTACCAATAAATTCGCGATGGCGGCCCGCGTAGAATATTATAACGATCAACATGGCGTAGTAATAAATACCGGTACAGCAAACGGTTTCCAAACAACCGGTTATTCACTGAACCTCGACTTTACCCCTGTGGATCACGTGATGTTTCGGCTGGAAGGCAGAACATTTGATGGAAAGGATAAGATCTTCATGAAAGGAACCGAATTGAAAAATACGAACACCTCAATCACCGCCTCACTGGCAGTATGGTTCTAAGCATCTCATATGACAGATAAAGAACACTCGGTACAGCATTTCCTTAACCTGGCGAATCGCGCCGGCAGAGGTAAGTTTAAGATTTACATTGGCATGAGCGCCGGTGTGGGAAAAACCTATCGCATGCTGCAGGAAGCACATGCCATGTTAAGAAATGGGGTAAACATCCAGATTGGTTATATTGAAACACATGGGCGTGCGGAAACGCATGCCCTGCTGGATGGATTACCCCAAATACCCCGCAGGCAGGTATTTTATAAAGGAAAAATGCTGGACGAGATGGACCTCTCCGCTATATTATTATTGGCACCCGACTGGGTGGTAGTAGACGAACTGGCCCACAGCAACATCCCCGGTTCGAAAAATGAAAAACGCTGGCAGGATGTGGTAGACCTGCTTAATGCTGGTATTAACGTGCTGTCGGCCGTAAATATCCAGCACATCGAAAGCATTAACCAGGAGGTGAAGTCTATCACCGGCGTGGAAGTGCAGGAGCGCATCCCTGACCTGGTATTACAGATGGCGGATGAAGTGGTGAATATTGACCTGACCGCAGATGAGTTAATTACCCGTTTGAAAGAAGGCAAAATTTATGATCGTTCCAAAGTAGAGAGTGCCCTGAGTAATTTTTTTCAGGCAGATAAAATCCTGCAATTGCGGGAACTGGCGCTGAAAGAAGTAACCACACAGGTAGAAAGAAAGGTAGAAACTGAGATACCCAGAAACCTGCAGATGCGCCACGAGAGCTTCCTTGCATGTATTTCTACCAATGATGAAGTAGCCCGGAAAGTAATCCGGAAAACAGCCCGGTTGGCAGCTTATTATCATGCCGACTGGTTTGTGTTGTATGTGCAGGTACCTGGAGAAAGCTCCGATAAAATTGCGCTGGCTGCCCAGCGGCATCTTATTAATAACCTGAAGCTGGCTACAGAACTGGGAGCTGAAGTAATCCAGGAGCATAGTGCCAAAGTTTCAGAAGCTATCATTAACATTGCATTACAAAAGCGGGTCACTACCATTTGTATGGGAAAGCCACATATCAGTCTTTTCCGTATCATTTTGCGTACTAACCTGTTTAACCAGTTATTGAAAACGCTTTCTTCAAACGATATCGACATCATCATATTATCATGAGTAAGTTCAGGTTAAAAACGAAGATTACGCTGGGGGTATTATTCCTCTACATCATGCTGCTGGTGGTGAGTATACTCGGTTACTACTACCTGAACCGCCTGAATGAAAAGGCGAAATTTATCCTCAAGGATAACTACGAATCATTGGAGTATTCCAAAAATATGCTGGTAGCGCTGGAAGATTTACCACAGCATCGTGTTGCTGCCATGGCTGTTTTCTCTGATAACCTCAAAAAACAACAGGGTAATGTAACAGAACGTGGGGAAAAGAATGCAACCGCTGAAGTGACCCGCATTTTTCAGTTGCTGCAGAAAGATACTACCACGGATATCGGCGCCATTAAGAAAAGTATTTATACCATCATGGACCTCAACATGGCCGCCATTGTTGGTAAAAATGAGAGAGTAAAGAAAACAGCGGATAATGCCCTGATGTATATTGCCATCATCAGTGGCGTATGTTTTTTATTGGGTTTTACCTTCGTGTATAACTTCCCGGGATATATTGCTAACCCTATCCATGAGTTGACAGAAGGGATCAAAGGCATTGCCAATAAGCAATACAGCAAGAGACTTTATTTTAGTTCCAGTGATGAATTCGGGGAACTGGCCGCCGCTTTTAATACCATGGCGCAGCGACTGGATGAATATGAACATAGTAACCTTGCCCGTATTATGTTTGAAAAACAACGGGCAGAAGCCGTGATAGGCAGCCTGAAAGATGCCACCATCGGGTTCGACGTGAATAACATCATCCTGTTTGCCAACGTACAGGCGTTACAGTTGTTGAGCTTACCAGAGAAAGATGTGGTTGGCCAACCTGCCGAAAACGTGGCTAAACGCAACGACCTGCTACGTTTCCTCCTGAACAACGGAGAAAATGCGCCGCTGAAAATTGTTGTTGACGGTAAAGAATGCTTCTTCACCCGGGAAACAACTGATATTCAGCATGAAGATACGCGTATAGGCTATGTAGTTATATTGCGGAATATTACCACCTTCAAAGAACAGGACATTGCCAAAACCCACTTTATTGCTACCATTTCACATGAGTTGAAAACCCCGCTGGCAGCGTCTGATTTTAGTATTAAACTATTGGAAGATGAAAGAACCGGTACCCTGAACCATGAGCAAAAGGAACTGGTGGATAGCATGAAACAGGACAACCGGCGTATGATCAAAATTGTAAGCGAGTTACTGGATTTATCGCAGGTGGAAAGCGGGAATATACAACTACAGCCGCAGCCGGTTGCGGCATTTAATATTGTGCAATATGCCATGGATACGGTACAGAAGCAGGCCGCGCAAAGGGAAGTAACCATTCGTATCAATGTGCCTGAGAATTTACCGAAGGTATTGGCAGATGTAGAAAAAACGGCGTGGGTATTAGTCAACCTGCTGACCAATGCTATCCGCTATTCTGCACATGGTGCGGCCATAGATCTGGCGGTGACCAGTACGGGCACTGAAATGATTTCTTTTGTAGTCCAGGACTATGGAAAGGGTATTCCTGTGGCTTTCCGGGGCCGGATTTTTGAACGGTTTTTCCAGGTGCCGGGTATGAAAGGACATAAGGGGAATGGACTGGGACTAGCCATCAGTAAGGAATTCATTGAAGCGCAGGGTGGCATCATCGGGGTAGAAAGTGAAGAAGGTAAGGGCAGCCGTTTTTACTTTACTTTACCGGAAGCTACTGCTTAGCACTGATCTACGTGCTCTTTGATCAGGTGTGCATGTTGATAGTAGGTATTCATAATTTCGTTGAGGCGTGAGGGTATGGTGTCGAGATTTTCTTCCAGCCGGGCATCTCTTTCTATGGTATAGGCCATGTTGGAAGCATGTTGCAGCCCGGCCACGTTCAGGTTAAACTTCATCTGATGCGCCAGCATATATAGTGGTTGCCAGTCCTGTTCCGTTACCAGGTTGTTCATTTCCAGGAATTTTTTGGGGATGCCGTCCAGCAGTTCTTCCAGTAATATTTTTACATGTTCCTTTTCTCCTGACATCATATTGTATACTGTAGTGAAATCAAGGGAAGCAGCTACAGGAATGGGGGCATTTAGTTTGGTGTCGGGATCGGGGACAGATTCTCCCAGTCCTTTGAGGATTTTGTGAAATAGATCATCTCTATCAAAAGGCTTGGAGATATAGTCATTCATGCCAGCCTGCAGGCAGCGCTCCTTCTCCCCTTTCAATGCGGAGGCGGTCATGGCAATAATACAGGATTGAATGCCTTTATTACGTATAGCCTGGGTAGTTTGATACCCGTCCATACCGGGCATTTGAATATCCATGATGATGCAGTCGTACGACTTGTAATCCACCATTTCCAGTCCGGCTTTGCCGCTGTTAACAACATCTGTTCTGGCGCCGGCGTTGCGCAGGGTATGGAATACTACCTGTTGATTGATATCATTGTCTTCTACAACCAGGATGGTTTTTCCCTGGAGTGGTTTGTCGATACGCACCAGGTTTACTTTTTTATCTCTCTCATTTATTTCCCCGGTACTCCTGGTAAATGGTAGTTCAAAATAGAAGCAGGCGCCTTCGTCGAGTTGGCTATCCACGCGGATGCTGCCTTTTTGCAATTCTATCAGTTCTTTGCTGATGGCCAATCCCAGGCCGGTACCGCCGAACTTTCTTGTATTGTCAGTATGCGATTGAGAGAAGCTTTGGAAGATCATGTCGTGTTGCTCGGGAGCAATGCCGATGCCGGTATCTTTTATTTCGAAGCCCAGTGTGAGTGTGGAGGCATCTTTGTTTTCCGCCACCAGCGATACTTTTACCATTACTTTTCCATGATGGGTGAATTTAATGGCATTTTCCACGAGGTTGGTCAGTATTTGTGCGAGTCTTATTTCGTCGCCCATAAGGTAAGTAGGAACGTTGTTATCTATTTCATCAAAGAAAGACAATCCCTTCTGTTGGGCCTGTAGTTTAAGCGGGAAGAGGGTATTGTCGATTACCTCATAGATATCAAATGATTCATTTTGGAGATGCAGTTTACCGGCTTTTATTTTAGAGAAGTCAAGGATTTCGTTGATGATAACCAGCAGGTGATTAGCGGATGTTTTAATAGCGCTGGTGTACTCCAGTTGCGAGGTAGTCAGTTGTTGCTGCATGAGGAGGTTGCTCATGCCAATGATACCGTTCATGGGCGTACGAATTTCATGGCTCATATTGGCGAGGAACATTTCCTGGGCGTTAATGGCTTCCTGCGCCTGTTTGTTGGCTTCTTCTACGGCGATAATATATTTGGCTTTTTCCGTGAAGTCGGTACCGATGCCGCAGATGCCGATCATCTCGCCTTCAGCATTGCGTAGCGGGAATTTGGTGATGATGAAATGGTAATCGATGCCATTATGTGTAATAATATCTTCCACTTTCACCCTGGATTTGGTGGCGAGTACCTCCCTGTCGAGCGCTGCATATTTGGCGACCCAGTCGTAGGGCAGCTCTGCGTCTGTTTTACCGATGACGTCTTTTTTCTGCACTCCATGCATTTCTGTAAACCGGTTATTGACCAGGAGGTATTTGCCGGGAACGTCTTTAATGAACATCATGGCGGGCATGTAGTCAACAATGGCATCCAGTCTTTTCTGGAGGTACATGGCCTGGTCCTCATTTCGTTTCTCCTTATCGATGTCCCGTACAATGCACTGGAATTCTTTAATGCGACCGTCTTCATTGTAGATCAGGGTGGCCAGTTGTTCCACCCATTTTTTAGTACCCGATTTAGTGATGATTTCAAATTCGATGAAGGTATAGTCGTCGCCGGTTTTCACCTGGTTGGTATAAAATTCGTCCAGTTGTTTCCAGGTATTGGGTTCGAGGAAGATGGAGTAATGCTGTCCTATTAATTCTGCGGCGGTGAAGCCGGTGATTTCGATGGTGCGCTTGCTCACGTAGGTGAAAATGCCGTCCAGACCTGCTTTGTAGAGAATAAGTTCTGTTTCTTCTGCCAGGCGCATAAAGGATTGTTCTCTTTTATACAGGCGGTTTGCCCGGCTTTTTAATTTTACGAAGAGCCGGTATATGTAGCGCGATTCTCCTAACAACAGTACCAGCGTAAAGAGGCTGATAATAACGGTAGTCCAGAAGGAGTAGCGGGTGTATTGGGTGTCTTTTTCTATGCGGGTGATGAGTCGTCGGCGATTTTCCGAAATATAGTCGTTGACCTTTTTCCGGATATTGGTCTTTAGTATGGCTTCTTTTTCTGCGGTAACAAGTTGTTTGGCGAGAGCGGGTTGGGTAGCAGCGATGGCAACAATTTGTTGGTTGTAGGCATTTTTTTCTTCCACTACCACGAGGAGATCGCCCAATATACGCCGGGAGGCGGTATCCTCCGTATTGTTCCGGATATTCGTCAATAAAGATTTCATGCTACCTGGTAACAGGTTCGCTGTGGAGGGCAGGGAAGATTGGTTCATGAGCAGCATATCCCTGATATAGGTGGTGTAGTTGGTTTCGAGGATGGAAACGAATCTGACACTGTCTATCTGGGCATTTGTTTGTGTCATGAGTTCTGCCGCGCTTTTACTTCTTTTCTGTACCATCCAGGCGTAGTATACAAATCCGGAGAGCGCCATTAACACCACCAGTACGAGGACTAAAACGGTATTTACAATTTTTTTCATGCGTAGTTTTCAACGACTCATTAAAAGCATTGGCAGGGGTTATGGCCTTAATAGAGGATTATTTATTTAAATTAGGTTTTTTTGAATCAATATTGTTGTTCATCTTGTTCAATATAGATTGGGAAGGATCAGGAAAAGATTATGGCAGTAATATCACTTTTTCTGTAACTTTCGGGCCGGGAGTGTATAATACGGAACATGTTTTTGCAATATTTTAACCAATTGTGTTACAATCATTCCATTATATTTGCCTAATATTCTTTTTCCTAAGTATGTATATTATATGAAGAAAATAATTTTTACCCTTGGTCTGATAGCTGTTTCTATTGGAGTTTTCGCGCAGGATGGTGGCTCGCCGATGAATAAAGCGGTTAATAAAGTTACCCATTCCAACGACTTTTTGATGATACAGTTATCTTACGATGGCTGGGCAGGTTCGCCAGATAGTGTTAAGACCGGCCTGAACAGGGGTTTTAATGTTGCCTTGATGTATGATTTCCCGTTTAAGAAATCCAAACTGAGCATGGCAGCGGGTTTAGGTATCAGTACCAGCGGTATTTACCTGAAAGACCACTCTATGGACATACAAGGAAAGCTGAATAAAAACCAGGTATCCTTCCCTAGTTCAAACTACAAAAAGAATAAAGTGGCAACTACCTACCTGGAAATTCCTATTGAATTAAGATACCGTAGCGTGCCTGATAACGCCAACAAAGGCTTCAAAGCTGCTATAGGTGTGAAAATAGGTGCCCTGGTAGATGCACATACCAAGGGAAAATATACCGGAGCTAATGGTAGCAAGGATATTGATAAAGACGCGAACCGCGGATTCTTTAACCCATGGCGCTTTGCAGCAACTGCCCGTGTAGGTTATGGTAACTTCGCCCTGTTTGGTGCTTATTCCCTGAATCCATTGCTGAAAGATAACGCCAGTGGTAACCTGGATATCAGACCGTATTCAATCGGTATCTGCTTGAGTGGATTATAATCCTGGGCTGTTTTATAAAGAGCGTAAAGCGTAAAGCTGAAAGCATAAAGCTATTAAAGCGAATGACCGGAGCGTATGAGTAATTTAAATACTCGCTCCGGTCATTCGCTTTAATAGCTTTATGCTTTATGCTTTCAGCTTTACGCTCCCTTAAATACCGGCTTTCTCTTTTCAATAAAGGCCAGCACTCCTTCCGCATTATCAGCGGAATTGCCTGCTATTTCCTGGCAGTAGGCTTCATAGTCGAGCACATTGTCCAGGTTGTCGGTCATGCCTTTGGTCAGCATCTTTTTCATCAGGGCGATGGCTTTCGTAGGTGCGGCAGCGTAATAGGCTGCTTCGGCCTGTACGGCGGCATCCAATTCGGCAGCAGGTACTACTTTGTTAACCAGTCCCATTTGCAGGGCTTCCGATGCGGTAATTTTGGTGGCTTTGGTAGCCAGCTCGAAGGCGCGGTGGTAGCCAACAGTACGGGGCAGGAAGTAAGACGAGCCGGAATCCAGCACCAGGGCAATATTCACAAATATTTCAATCATGGTAGCTTCTTCGCTGGCGATGATCATATCGCAGGCCAGGGCGAGGGAGCAGCCGGCGCCAGCCGCCACGCCATTGAGCCGGCATATCACGGGCTTAGGCATGTTGCGGATGGCGCGTATAATGGGATTATAGCGTTTGTGGAGCGATTCACTCAAATCGCGTTTCCCCGACTCCATAGAAGCCTTGAGGTCTTGCCCGCTGCTAAAGGCTTTCCCGGCGCCTGTCAACACTACCACTCTCACAGCGGCATCCTTCTCTGCCGTTTTCAGTGCGTCCTGCAGCTCATAACTGAGTGGGTCATTGAATGCATTGTATACTTCAGGTCTGTTGAGTGTGATGGTAGCAATACCATCCTGGATATCCATTAATAAAGCCGCCATGGTAGCTGGATTGTTTGGTGATTACAGGGTTTCTTTCAGCCAGTTAAAGAATTCACGCTGCCATGCAATGGCATTTTGTGGTTTCAATACCCAGTGATTTTCTTCAGGGAAGTAGAGCAGTTTGCTCCTGATGCCTTTCAGTTGTGCCAGTTGGAAGGCTTGCAAGCCCTGCTCAATAGGCACGCGGAAGTCGATGCCACCTTGTATAATCAGGATAGGCGTATTCCATTTGTTGGCGTGTTCACTTGGGTTGAAATTTTTGTATTCGTTGGCATTAGCCGGATCCCAGTATGCACCGATGTCCCAGTTGGCGAACCACAGTTCTTCGGTAGTGCCATACCAGCTTTTCAGGTCAAAGAGGCCATCATGTGCAATAAAGGATTTGAAACGATTTTCGTGTACGCCTGCCAGCATGTATACAGAGTAACCACCATAGCTGGCGCCTACGGCACCTAAGCGGGCTTTGTCTACATAACTTTCTTTACTTACCGCATCAATGGCGCTCAGATAGTCTCTGATAGGTTGTCCGCCCCAGTCTTTACTGATGGAAGCATTCCATTCCACTCCATGTCCGGGCATTCCTCTTCTGTTGGGAGCTACTACGATATATCCCTGGGAAGCCATCAACTGGAAGTTCCAGCGATAAGAGTAGAACTGGGAAACGGCTGATTGCGGGCCGCCCTGGCAGTACAGAAGTGTAGGATATTTTTTTGCAGGATCAAAATCAGGTGGGAAGATAACATACGTCAGCATGTCTTTTCCATCGGTGGTTTTTACCCAGCGCTTTTCGATTTTGCACATGCCTATTTTGTCGTAGGCTGCTTTGTTAACGGTAGTCAGGGCTGTGATAGCGCCTTTCTGCAGGTCTACGGTAAACAGTTCGGCAGCGTGGTTCATATCGGTGCGGGATACTACCATGGTGTTGCCGGTTTGTGCCAGCATATCATGGATATCGAAATCACCGGTGGTTACCTGGCGTATATGCTTTTCCGTTGTTTGGGCGATATTTTTCTGCAGGGTAATTTCCAGCAGTTGCTCGGTGCCTTTGATCACAGCAAGGAAGTATATTTTTTTACCGTCGTTGCTGAAGCGGGTAGCGCTGGCAGTACCATCCCAACCTTTGGTGAGATTGGTAATAGTGCCGGTAGCACGATCCATGATGATCACATCATTTTTATCTGCTTCGAAGCCATCACGGGCCATGCTTAACCAGGTAATGTATTTACCATCCTGGCTGAAAGCAGGGGCCATATCGTAGCCCATCATACCTTGCGACAGGTTGCGGGTAGCTTTGGTGTCGAGGTTATATTCGTAGAGATCCGTATTGGTGCTGATGGCGTAGTCTTTTCCGTATTTCTTTTTGGTAACGTAAATGATACTTTTACCATCGGTGCTCCATATCATGTCTTCAGGGCCACCGGAAGGCATTTGAGGGCAATCGTATGGTTCATCAGCCATGATATCTACCGGCGTACCTACTTCCCCGTTATTGTAAGTGGCATAAAACACATGGGAGAAGTTTCCATCTTCCCAGGTATCCCAATGGCGGTAGTTCAGGTTATCATAGATCTGTACATTGGATTTTGGAAGATCGGGGTAATGATCGACGCCGGAGATCTTCTTTACTTTCACTTCTTTCGAAAACAGGATATGCTTACCATCGGGAGAAATACGGATGTTTTGCATGCCGCCTTCCACATTGGTTTTCTGCACCGGGTTGGAGCCATCGGCATCCATTTCATACCATTGTCCTTTGAGGGAGTAGCCGATTTTATTGCCTGGCAATATGGCTACATCGCCTTCTGCACCGGCAGTTTGGGTGAGTTGCTTTGGTGCACCACCTGTCAGCGGAATGGCAAAGAGATTTTTTTCTCCTTTGTTTTCCGTCATATTAATCTGAGAAACGCCGTAGATCACTGTTTTGCCATCGGCACTTATCGCTTCTCCGCTCACCCGGCCTAATTGCCATAGCAATTCGGGCGTCATCTTATCCTGGGCTACTGCCATAGTTGATATGAATAGTCCTGTAATTAATAAAGGTTTATACATGATTTCGAAAGGTTGTTTTGGACCGGGTAAATGTAGGAAGAAAAGGGGACTGCCCGCTTACATTTCTTACCCCGGACTGCACTGATTTTGATGATTTTTTCCGAAACCGGCGTCATTCGTGGAAGAAAATCTATAGTGGCGTAACCACTAAATTCTCTGTAAATTTGCACCAAATTCAGAAATAACTTGATTGAAAAGAAACAAGTAGTAGCAAAAGAAGAAAGGGCCGTCATTGTGGGTGTTATCACCAAGGAACAGACCGAGCGCCAGGTAAACGAATTCCTGGACGAACTGGTGTTCCTGGCGGAAACCGCAGGGGCTACCACCGTAAAACGCTTTACCCAGCGCCTGGCGCACCCCGACAGGGCCACATTTGTGGGAAAGGGCAAGCTGGAAGAAATACATCAGTTTATTGCAGGCAGGGATATATCACTGGTTATCTTCGATGATGAGCTTACCGGCTCTCAGATATCCAATATAGAAAAAGTGTTGAAAGTAAAGGTGATAGACCGTAGTGATCTTATCCTGGATATTTTTGCCCGCCGCGCCCGCACCGCACAAGCCAGGGTACAGGTAGAGCTGGCACAGTACCAGTACATCCTGCCCCGCTTACGTGGTATGTGGAGTCACCTGGAAAGGCAGGGAGGTGGTATCGGTAGCAGAGGTCCCGGTGAAACGGAGATTGAAACGGACCGTCGTATCGTAAAGGATAAAATTGCCCTGTTACGCAAAAGATTGGAGGACATCGATCGTCAATCCCTTACCCAGCGCAAGGAAAGAGGCGAATTTATCCGGGTAGCGCTTGTTGGTTATACCAACGTTGGCAAAAGCACCATCATGAATTTGCTCAGCAAAAGTGAAGTGTTTGCCGAAAACAAACTGTTTGCTACCCTCGACACCACTACCCGTAAGGTAGTATTTGAACAAACGCCTTTCCTGCTCAGTGATACGGTAGGGTTTATCCGTAAATTGCCGCATCACCTGGTGGAGAGCTTCAAATCCACGCTGGATGAGGTGCGCGAAAGCGATATCCTGATTCACGTGGTAGATATTTCACATCCGCAGTATGAAGAACAGATTGAAGTGGTAAATCGTACGCTGCAGGATCTGAAAGCCTTTGAGAAGCCCACTATCATGATCTTTAATAAGATGGATCTGTACGAGGCCAACACCTTTGACCAATGGCTGGAGCCGGAAATTAAACAGGATATCCTGGACAACCTGAAGCAGACCTGGGAAACCAAAACACAAGGTAACTGCGTATTCATTTCCGCCACAGAGAGAAGGAATATCGAAGAGTTGCGCAAAACTATTCTTGATAAGGTAACAAAACTCTACCAGGAGCGCTTCCCTTATAAAACCGAATTCTTCTACTAATGGCCAAAGAATATTCCTGGTATAAGTTAGATGAAGGTGAACTACCATTAGCAGAGAAAGCGATTACCGTTATTACTGTAAATGGCAAAAAAATGTGCTGTACTCTCCACGAGGGACGGTTTTTCGCCTTTGCGTATAAATGTCCGCATGCCGGTGGCATTATGGCCGATGGGGTTATTGATGCCGCCGGTAACGTGGTTTGTCCGCTGCACCGCTATAAGTTTAGCGTGAAAAATGGCTATAACTGCAGCGGAGAGGGCTATTACCTGAAAACCTACCCCATAGAACAACGCGAAGACGGCCCCTGGCTGGGCCTGGAAAAAAGCGGCTGGTTCTGGTAAGCAATTATCTTTCTGTTAAGAGTCGCGTGTGTATTTGAAGTGCCGGCAGATGCCTGTAACTTTTCGGCATGCTGACCTCTCCTACAACTATCACACAAACCCGCAGATATGTGCTTACTGAAAAGCAGGTATGGCTGCTGATAACAGCCATGGCTATACTGTTACAGTTCAGTGCACTGTTTGTACCTATTCTTGAGCCGGATGGCGCACTCTATGCCGGCATTGCCAAAACTATGGTATTGAAACATGACTACTGGAACCTATATGCAGATGGTCATGACTGGCTGGATAAGCCCCATTTCCCTTTCTGGATGGCTGCGTTGAGCTTCCGGCTTTTCGGTATTCACACCTGGTCTTATAAGTTGCCCGCTATCCTGTTTCTGTTGATGGGTGCGGCTTATACCTATCGGTTTGCCCGGTTGTTATACGACGAAAAGGTGGCCCGCTGGGCGCTTTGTATCTTATTAACAGCCGAACACCTGGTTATTTCTAACAATGATGTACGGGCAGAGCCTTATCTCACGGGACTTATCATCGCCGCTGTGTATCATTTTTACCGGCGGGGAATACTCCTGGGAGCCGTTTTTACGGCTTGTGCCATCATGACCAAGGGCGTGTTCGCCCTGGTGCCGATTGGCGCCGCTATAGGCGGCCAAATGTTGTTTACGCGTAATTGGAAGGAGCTGTTTCACCTGCGGTGGATGTTGGCCTTGCTGCTCATAGCCTTGTTCATTACTCCTGAATTGTATGCACTTTACACGCAATTCGACCTGCATCCGGAAAAAGTTGTTTTCGGCCATACCGGCGTTTCTGGTTTGCGATTTTTCTTCTGGGACAGCCAATTTGGGCGTTTTATGAACACAGGGCCTATCAAGGGAGCCGGGGATCCGTTTTTCTTCTTTCATACGGTGCTGTGGGCTTTTCTCCCGTGGTCAGTGATGTTATATGCGGCAATCATTATCTTCATAAAAAAATGGAAACAACAAAGGGAATATTACTGTATAGGTGCTGCCCTGGCTACTTTTGCCCTGTTTTCATTATCCCGTTTTCAGTTGCCTCATTACCTGAATATCATCTTTCCTTTTTTTGCTATTCTTACGACGCAGTATATATTATCCCTGCAAAGCAGCGCTGGACTTAAGTTTTTCCGGATTACGCAATACACCATCATCATCCTGCTGGCGATTGGTGTAGTGGTTATTGACCTGCTGTATAAACCGGCCATGCACTATGCCTGGCTATTGCTGGCGGCTGCCCTGTGTGTACTGTATCTCCTCCTCCACTACTGGCTCGATAAATCTACCCGGCAGGCGATCTTTTACCGTACCGTGGCGGTGAGTATCCTGCTGAATTTATACCTGAATACCATCTTGTATCCTGATATGATGCAATACCAGAGCGGGAGTGCGGCTGCTGCTTATGCAAATGCCTATCTCCCGGGGCGTAGTATTGGGTTATACCAGGCCAATTCCTATGCTTTCGATTTTTATTTAAAGGCGCCTGTATTACGCGCTGATACGGCTACGCCGCTCATTTTTACCACGCGGGAGGGCGTCTCGTCTCTGCAGCAGCAGGGCTATGTTTGTACTGTGGTAAAGTCGTTCCCTCATTTTTATGTGAGTAAACTGGATTTGCCATTTGTTCGAAAGGTGACCCGGGCGGAGGTTTTAGGAGAAAGAATGTTGGTGGAGGTAAAAAGATAATTTTTTTATTTAGATGTAGATGTAGTGTGGTGGCTTGTTTTACGCTTCTGGTGTCGGTTTTTTTGGAAAAAAGCAGAATTAGATTTTGCAAAAATAAAAATTTACCTATTTTTGCAATCCCAAATCGCGTAAGCGGTACGGGAAACACTCCTCCTTAGCTCAGTTGGTTAGAGCATCTGACTGTTAATCAGAGGGTCGCTGGTTCAAGTCCAGCAGGGGGAGCAAAAGAAAGAGCTTAGCATTTTTGCTAAGCTCTTTCTGTTTTTTGGTGATTTGTATAAATCCGGGAGCGCCGGGACCAAATGAGGTCAGAGAGCCCCCGAATTCTGTCAGCTCAGATAGTCGTCTCGGTTAATTGAATAATAACGCCTGCCAACATCCGCATTTTTTCTTACAGCATTGACATCGTTTTGGCGAATATTGTAGCTGTATTTCCTCCACTGCGCGTTAATACCAGATTATTATTCGCATCGATTGTATAGGTATTGACGGGTGTGTAGTTTATTTTATTAGAAGAAACGATGGCCGTAGTTTTTAGCCCACTGTACGATGTAGCCACACTCACGATATCAAAAAAGCTGATGTTTCCATTGATGCTATCAAATCCCTTTACAAGCACAAGGCAACACTGGCCAGGTTGAATTAAGGGATAAATCGCTGTTGCTGTAATGGGCGCAGTAGTTCGAACTTCTCCAGCGTAATCAGCTAAAATCACGCAGTTATTTGCATTTCTTTCAAAATTGGCGATATCAGTAGAGGATACATTACCCACAGAATTGAGCTTACCTCTGTATAAACTGCTATCAATTTTCTTGATAGTGGTGCCATCATCGGAGGTCACAAATTTATTCACAATGTTACCAACTGTTACCTTGGGATGGTTCCTGAATACAATCCAGGTGCCAACGGCGTTGGGACCACCGCAATTAAACCTGGAGTTGATAAACAGGCAATCTTCAATGGATACTGAGTCCTCCTTATTACCAAGGCCGCCAACAAGAATAATAGGCCCCGCATCGCTTGATATTAATCCTACAGTATTAGTAATGGATTCTGCCGCTAATCCCTTTATCGCAATCTGATTGGCGACCACATATAGTATTTCACCAACGGAAAGAGAGGTTTGTACTACAAAATCACAGGAGAAATTCAGAATGGTAACATCGGAATATCCAACTATGCTCATTCCTCTCAGACCAGCGCCACGGTCGCGTACTCCAAAATCTTGCACGGAAACTTTACTGACGCGGAGTGTTGTATTATCAGCACCGGCAATGGGAGGCGCCAGATCAACACCGATTGCCTTTATGTTGGATTTTCCCGGATTTATCACCATGAAGATATTTCTTATTTCTGTTTGCCATACCGCACCGGTACCAGGTGAAGACTTTATCCCGGTGTGGGCATAGTGTATATAGAAATCTGCAAATACACTGTTCATTACCTGATCATTCTTATTATTGCCATCTTTGAAGAACCATATTGCTACCGCGTTTTCATCACACACGCCTACTGGAACATCTTCAAAACTAATATGAAGCCCTGTATAGGTAAGTTTGTAGCCTTTTATATTCAATGCTGTGAAGCTTCCATTGGGCCTTAAATAGGCGCTATGTCCTTCAATAGAAGCATAGTTCAGATTTACATTAATGGTCTTTGTGATTTTGTAATTTCCAGGAGGAAAATAGACGCTCTTATTTTTATTAAAAGCAGCCTGGATAGCATCGCTATCGTCGTTGCTTAATGGATCACCGGCGTTACCTACTGCGCCAAACCATTTTACATTCACGGATTCATTATATAGTCGCTTCCAACGGCCTGTTGAAACAGTGTTGAATATAGTACCGCCATCCGCCGGTTCAGTGGAAACATTGTTCCAATAAAAGGCCCCTTCTCCCCCATCACCTGCCTCGTTATAACCCAGAACATGAACAAGTTCATCGGGCGCAGTAGGGGTGTAACTCAATAAATTTGCAATAGTGGCTAACGTCATTTTTTATATTTTGAGGTTTAAGAAAAATGTTAACTAAAGTAACAACTTCATTACGCACTGGATTTGCGTTAAAGAAAAACAGGGGGTGATTTATTTAGTTAGGATATCATACTTTTTACAGCAAAAGAGTTTAGTAATTTATTTTTTGCAAGTATGACTGCCTGGATTTTTCCGGTGAATGATGAATTGTTCACGGACATAAAACATTTAAATAGCTACAATGCACTCATGTGTTTTTTATATAATGTGATTATGATGTTATGTATTACCTCTCCGGGAGTGGTTTACCTTCCGTTTTTTACCATCGCTGCTAAGGGCCCTTCCTCTTCTCTATCCTCTTTTATACATTCCCCAATAAAAATCCATACAATCCGCACATTTTATCAAATATTTTACTAGATTTGCCGCCGATGTTCACAAAAAGGTGCGCATTTATAAGACATCCTTTTCTGAATGGGCTTATAGTCATATTCCTCCTTAGCTCAGTTGGTTAGAGCATCTGACTGTTAATCAGAGGGTCGCTGGTTCAAGTCCAGCAGGGGGAGCTCGGTTATCAAACATTTAATAGGTCACTTCGGTGACCTATTTTATTTTTTGCCAACAATTTGCCAGCAGCGTGGTCGAAGAGCTTGTCGTTATCTAAGTTAATTTATTTTTGCGATGATCGTGTATGCAAGACTGTTCAACGAAGCAAAGAACAATTAGTTTATTCCTGATCCCACTTCTGATAATATTTCGTGGATGCACTTAACTTTTCCGGTAAGTGTGATTAGCTCGCCATCGGTAATCTTGTAGTCTTCTTTATAGCGCGTATCTATATATGCTTTTTGCAGCAGGGTGAACAAACGCTTCTCCTGTTCCGTTTGCCGGGGAAATAGTTGTGACAGTTGATAAGATACCAGGCTACCAAAGCGGAGCAGCCGGTCAATGCTATGGGTATTGGCATGATATCCGGTCCCCACTTTTAGCAATGTTCGCAAAGCCTGTTCGGCCGACTGGTGTAGCATGAACGCCGTCATTTTGTGCTGTTTGCGTACGCGATATAGTTCCGATCCTGCCAGAAATTCTTTAGCCTTAGTCAGTCCATCTTCCCACTGCTTGGTCGTTTCTTTAGGATTAATGGTTTCCTTTGGCTCCTTGATATTTTCCCGACAAATGTTGCCAGCATCGTAAAGCACAGGAGCTTGTTGCCATGTAACCATTGCAAATGGAAGTCCTCCTTGCAGCCACTCCATAAACGTAGACGTTTGTAGTACCAGCGTAGTAACAGACATAATGTCACTGCAACTTTTCTCTATCTTGTTCTGCCAGTCATGCGGTTCTTTGTTAGCAAGGTTTGGTAAAAGGATTAGTAGCTTACAATCTGATATTTGTTCACAAGAGGAAGCCTCTTTATTAAATATACTTTCACATCTATTTTTGTTCAGCGTTGCCCCCAGCAGGAAAATCATATCCGGCGTATAGTCGCATTTACAATTACCTTCACTAGTTGCTGCTCGTGAATGGAGAAAGTCTCCCGGCAAAGGTGGTTAATAGCAAACGGCTTCATAATCCCTCCTTTTTTGATAGTTTTCGCCTGGGTTTCCTGAACCATTTCTTAAACCAGTAATTGTGGTGTTTATCTCGCCAGCTCGCATACAGATCAATGAGTTCCATTTTCCCATCATTAGGAAACAGTAATCCTAATGCATCCATTTCCTTAAACATTTGACGTATATCTTCCTCACTGTAATGATGCTGGCCATAGCCGTGTGCGATAAAATAATTAATAAGGTGTTCCTTTGCCTCGTCTCTACCCTCCCGTTTCCAACTGCCGCAAGATAAATTATCAGTGAAGTCCCGGATGATTTCCTCCGGTGATTTTTCTACAAGCCTGCATAACAGGAGAAATTGGTATGGCAGAATAAATTTAACTTCGGCGTGACGATCATAAGCGCCAGTTTGCCATTTAAGCTCCGGCTCCGGCTTTCGCTGTTGCATGCCGGTTGGATCCTTTTTCATGAGATAACATTTAAAGTGAAGAATTCGTGAATAGACCAACCGGGAACGCATAAAAAGAGACGTGGGTTAGTCCTTACCGTTCCTAAAGGGCTACGACACCCCGACAACGAAATAAGAACGCCCACGTCCATGCCTTAAATATATTAAGGAAAACGTGAGCGATTTACCTTATTTTCTCGTTGTCTTAAAAGGTCGTAGTTTTTAGGAACGAGAATAAAGCAAATACGCTTTACTAACTATGTTTCAAATAATTAACTGCTATTAAAAATGTGAATCCAGTTCATAATAAAAAAATTGATCCGGATACTAAGGTAATAAATATTTCCGTTTTTCAGCACTTAATTTCTGTTTTGATATTTTATGATTCTGTTTTTCAGAACTAATGATTAGCAGAAGCAATTTTATTGGTTTCCTATATTGCCAATTAAATGGTGAAATTCACTATCATATGGCAGAAAAACGAATCCTTAACCGTATAAAAAGCGTTTTAGCTGACAAGGATAAAACCAATTTATGGCTTGCCGAAAAATTAGGTAAGAATAAAAGCACTATTTCCAAATGGTGCACTAATGATCAGCAACCAACGCTTGATACGCTATTTGATATTGCAGAGGTGCTTGAGGTTGGAGTATGTGAATTATTGGTAACAAAGCTTAAGTAATATATAACTCCTAAATAATTCAATGCGAAATACAGTATTTGCATGAGTAAAGAAAATCAAATAGAAGATAGCCTTATAGCCCAGCTAAGGGAACTTAAATATGCCTATCGGCCTGACATAATTGATAGAAAAACGCTTGAAGTAAACTTCAAGACTAAATTTGAAGAGCTTAACCGTGTTCGGCTTTCAGATAGCGAGTTTTTAAGACTTCGGGAAGAAATCATTAACCCTGATGTGTTTTTGGCATCTAAACTTTTACGTGAAAGACAATACTTTCAACGAGAAGACGGAACTCCTTTATATTACACCTTGGTAAACATCAAGGATTGGTGCAAAAATGATTATGAAGTTATCAGTCAACTACGCATAAATACCGAGAACAGCCATCAGCGTTATGACATCATTTTGTTGATTAATGGTCTACCTGTTGTGCAGATCGAACTAAAGAAACTGGATATTTCTCCACGAAAGGCTATGCAACAAATCGTGGATTACAAAAATGAACCAGGCAATGGCTACAGCAATTCGCTGCTTTGCTTTATGCAGTTGTTCATTGTAAGCAATCGCACCAATACATATTATTTCTCCAACAACAAAAGTCAGCATTTTCAATTCAATGCAGACGAACAATTTTTGCCCATTTACCAACTAGCAGATGAAAACAATAAGAAAATAACACATATTGAACCGTTTGCTGAAAAGTTCCTTTCCAAATGTACACTGGGCGAAATGATAAGTAAGTATATGGTATTGGTAGAGAGCGAGCAAAGATTACTCGTTATGCGCCCGTATCAAATATATGCAGTAAAGGCTATAGTTGATTGCATTCAGCAAAACCGCGGAAATGGTTATGTCTGGCATACAACGGGAAGCGGCAAAACCTTGACTTCTTTTAAAACTTCTACCCTACTGAAGGATAATCCTGAAATTGAAAAATGTTTGTTCGTGGTGGATCGTAAGGATCTTGACCGGCAAACCCGTGAAGAATTTAACAAATTCCAGGAAGGCAGTGTCGAAGAAAATACGAATACCGAAACTTTGGTAAGACGCTTACTTTCTACCGACTATGCAGATAAAGTAATTGTCACCACCATTCAAAAGTTAGGCCTGGCTTTAGACAGTACCAACAAAAAGAACTATAAAGAACGCTTAGAGCCTTTGCGTAATAAACGTATCATATTAATTTTTGACGAATGTCATCGTTCGCAGTTTGGGGATAATCATAAGGCTATTAAGGAATTCTTTCCTAACGCTCAGCTATTTGGTTTTACAGGGACACCTATTTTTAGAGACAACGCAACATATGTTACGCGCGAGGGTAAAGAAGCTAAATACAAAGAAACAAAGGACATTTTTGAGCATGAATTGCATAAATACACCATTACGCATGCCATCGATGATAAAAATGTATTGCGCTTTCACATTGATTATTTTAAAGGTAAGGGGACACAACAATCCAAGCCTGGCGAGGCAATAGCTCAACAAGCTGTTGTAGCAGCCATATTGGAAAAGCACAATGCCGCCACCAATCAGCGGAAATTCAATGCAGTATTGGCGACAGCTTCTATCAACAACGCTATCGAATACTATAAGTTATTTAAAGAAATTCAAGGGAAGCGACAAGTAGAAAACCCTGATTATATCCCTTTAAACATTGCTTGCGTATTTTCACCTCCGGCTCAATTGATAGCCAAAGAAGGGGACCAGCAAAGTCAAAAGAATGCGGCTGACGTAAAACAATTGCAAGAAGATTTGCAGCAGGAAAAACTTGACAATCTAACCAATCCTGAAGAGAAGAAAAAGGCCTTAACAGAAATTATTACTGATTACAATCGACAGTTCAACACCAATCACAATATCAATGAATTTGATTTATATTACCAGGATGTACAAAGACGCATTAAAGACCAGAAATACAGCAATAAGGACTATCCCCACAAAAACAAGATTGACGTTACCATCGTAGTAGACATGCTGCTCACAGGTTTTGATAGCAAATACCTGAACACCTTATATGTGGACAAAAATCTGAAATACCACGGATTGATCCAGGCGTTTTCCCGAACCAACCGTGTATTAAACGACACTAAACCTTATGGCAATATTTTAGATTTCCGTTCGCAGCAGGAAGCTGTGAACCAGGCCATTGCGCTTTTCTCTGGCGAAAATAGTGGAAATGCTAGAGAGATATGGTTGGTGGACCCTGCCCCTGTGGTCATTGACAAATACAAAGAAGCCGTAGAAAAATTAGGTGTGTTTTTGCAGGACAATAATTTGGTAAACGACCCAGGTGAGGTGTACAATCTGAGAGGAGATGCCGCGCGAATCACTTTTGTGAAAAACTTCAAGGAAGTACAAAGACTTAAAACACAATTAGATCAATATACCGACCTTGACGAATCTCAAAAGGCGAGGATCGAAGCCATTTTGCCGAAAGAAACCTTACAGGAATTCAGGAGTTCATATATAGAAACCGCCAAGCAGTTAAGAGAAATCCAGCAAAAAGAAGGCGACCAAGCCCCACCTGAAATCCAGCAACTGGATTTTGAATTGGTGTTATTTGCGTCAGCAGTGATAGATTACGACTATATCATGAACCTGATTGCCGACAGCACGCAAAAGAAACCTTCCAAACAAAGAATGACAAAGGGACAGGTGATTGGCTTGCTGAGTTCCAATGCCAACCTGATGGACGAACAGGAAGATTTAACGGAATTTATAAAGGGCCTGGATTGGACAAAGGGGTACAATGCAGATGAGCTAAAGTCAATGTTCGAATCTTTTAAAGACGACAAATACAACAAAGAACTCGCTGCCATTGCCCGCAAAAACGGGTTAGAAACGGCAGACCTGAAAGCCTTTGTAGAAAAGATAATGAGTCGGATGATTTTTGATGGTGAAAAACTCACAGACCTATTAGAGCCTTTGGAGTTGAGTTGGAAAGAACGCAGGGTAAAAGAATTGGCGTTGATGGAAGATTTAGTGCCGCAATTAAAAAAATTGGCCCAAGGCCGTGAAATATCAGGATTAGCAGCTTATGAGTAAAAATAGAAAACTGACCGTGAGAAAATCCGAAGGGTTGATGCCCGAATTTCGCTTTCCTGAGTTTATAGAACCATGGGAGATGACTCCGTTGTCAATTGTATGTGATGTATATAGAGGTGGTGCCTTTTCTAAGGCAGATATTGATGAAAATGGTACTGAACTTTGTATTCATTATGGAGAGTTGTTTACAAAATACAATGAAGTAATTAAAACTATTTATTCAAAGACAAATAAAAGTGATGGTATTAAAAGCAAAATTGGAGATATTTTAATGCCTAGTTCTGATGTAACACCGAATGGTTTGGTAAAAGCATCAGCAATATTACTCGATAACGTTGTTTTAGGTGGGGATATGAATATCTTAAGGCCAAAAATAATTATCAATTCCATTTTTCTTAGCTATTTGCTGAATTACTCCCGAAGTGAAATTATAAAATTGGTTTCAGGTACGACTGTAAAGCATATATATCCAAGCCAAATAGTCACATGCCAATTACCTATAATCAGTAATGCGCTAGAGCAGCAAAAAATTGCTTCTTGCCTTTCATCTTTGGATGAAATAATTGCAGCCCACAGCCAAAAATTAGAATTACTTAAAGATCACAAAAAGAGCTTATTGCAAAACCTTTTTCCGAAAAGGGGGGAGAAAGTACCGAGGTATCGGTTTGATGAGTTTGTGAAAGATGGGGATTGGGTTGAGAGAAAGTTGGAGGAGTTAGCAAAAAGAGGATCTGGGCATACGCCAAATAAAAAAGCCTCTAACTATTACAATGGGGGGATAAAGTGGGTTTCACTCGCTGATTCGAACAAACTTGATAATAGGTATATATACGACACTAAAATTCAGATCTCAAAAGAAGGAATTGAAAACTCTTCTGCCGTGCTTCATCCCGCAGGTACTGTAATTCTTAGCCGCGACGCTGGAGTAGGTAAAAGCGCTGTTCTGTATTCCGAAATGGCAGTAAGCCAGCATTTTATTGTATGGGTTTGTGAAGAATCCAAATTATCAAATTGGTTCCTATATTACGTTTTTCAAATTTTAAAACCTGTTTTTGAGAGCATTGCTGTTGGAAGTACAATTAAGACCATTGGTCTTCCATATTTTAAAGAATTATTAATTGTAGTTCCCTCAATCAATGAGCAATTAAAAATCGCTTCCTGCCTTTTTTCTATGGACGAACTCATCGCGGCACAAGCGGAAAAAATAGAACAATTGAAGTTGCACAAAAAAGGTTTGATGCAAGGCTTATTTCCAAAAATGATTGATTAGATCATGAGTACGATAACCAATTTTACGACCCTTGCGGAGGTTGCTCAACATTTCCGAATGGATTTAACGGGAGATCATCGGCCTATGAAAGATTTGGTATTATTCTTTGCTCACAATGGCACCGGCAAAACCAGGCTTTCGATGGAATTTAAGCAAGCGGGAAAAGTGCTTGATATGGATGGCAATGTATTGAGCAGAGACACTTTGTATTTCAACGCGTTTACGGAAGATTTATTTTCCTGGAATAATGATCTCGAGAACGATACTCATAGAACACTTAAATTAAATCCTGATTCTACATTTTTTAACGGACTTCATGAATTGGATTTAGATGTCAAGATTGAGTCCTTTCTAAACAACTATGTGGATTTAAAATTCGACATTGACTATAATGCATCCACAGTAGCTTTTTCAAAAAGCATAATTGTTGACGGGCATGAGCAAACGGTAGAAAATATTAAGATATCGAGAGGAGAAGAAACTTTATTCATTTGGTGTTTCTTTCTTGCTATTTGCCAGTTGGCAATCGACAAAGATCCTGCGTACAGTTGGGTAAAGTATATTTATATTGACGATCCAATATCCTCCCTTGATGAAAACAATGCTATTGCCGTAGCCTGCGATCTATGTAATTTATTAACAACAGAAGGCAATGAAATTAAAACAGTAATTTCAACACATCATAGTCTGTTTTTTAACGTCCTTTACAATGAGTTTGGCAGAAAGGTAAAGAACAAACGCTACTTTTTGCACAATAAAGGGGCTAATGGCTATGCTTTGCAAGACACAAATGATACTCCTTTCTTTCATCACATAGCTACATTAAGCGAACTAAAGAAAGTCGTCGAATTGAATAAAATTTATACGTATCATTTTAATTCATTAAGAAGTATTTTGGAAAAGACCGCAACATTTTTTGGTTATGATAAAATAGATAAATGTATCAATGGATTAGAAGACGAAGTGCTCTTTGAGCGGGCATTACAGTTATTCAGTCACGGAAAATATTCAATATTCGACCCTGTAGAAATGGGTGACGACAACAAAGAACTTTTTAAACGGATATTAAACGGTTTTCTCGGAAAGTATGAATTCTATTTCCCACAAATATTTAACGAGGGAATTCAAACAGAGACAGAAACAGCATCAGCATGACACAAAAAGATCAATATAAAAAACTAGGGGATACGCTTTGGGATATAGCTAATGATTTGAGAGGCGCAATGAATGCGGACGACTTCCGTGATTATATGCTTTCGTTTCTATTCCTCAGGTATTTGTCCTTTAATTACGAAGAAGCAGCAAAGAAAGAATTAGGAAAAGATTATCCTAAAAGTCTTACTAAGGAAAAAAGGGCGGATTTTATTGTTCCGCCGCCCCTTGAACTTTGGTACAGAGATAACAACGGGGATATTAAAGAGTTTGAAGAACAAATGCGTAAAAAAGTACATTATGTTATCAAGCCAAAATACTTATGGAGCAATATCACAGAACTGGCACGTACCCAGAATGGCGAATTATTAGAAACACTTCAAAAAGGATTTCGGCATATTGAAAATGAATCGTTCGAGAGCAAGTTTAAGGGCTTGTTTTCAGAAATCAATCTCAATTCTGAAAAGCTTGGCAAAACGCCCAAAGAAAGAAATAGCACACTTTGCAAGATCATTCAGAAAATTGCAGAAGGCATTGCTGATTTTTCTGCAGATACAGATACCCTTGGTGATGCCTATGAATATTTGATTGGAAAGTTTGCAGCAGGTTCAGGCAAGAAAGCAGGTGAATTTTATACACCTCAACAAATTTCAACCATTCTCTCCCGAATTGTTATATTAGATTCCCAAGATCCTACTACAGGTCCTAAATCGAAATTGGATAAAGTACTTGATTTTGCTTGTGGTTCAGGGTCTTTATTATTGAATGTACGAACCAAATTAAAAGAAGAAGGCGGTACGATTGGTAAAATTTACGGGCAGGAAAAAAACGTTACTACTTACAATCTTGCACGGATGAATATGCTGTTGCACGGTATGAAAGACACCGAGTTTGATATTTTTCACGGTGACACTTTACTTAATCAGTGGGATTTACTCAATGAAATGAATCCGAGTAAAAAAATAGAATTTGATGCCGTTGTTGCCAATCCGCCTTTCAGTTTGCGTTGGGAGCCTAACGATACTTTATCAGAAGATTTTCGTTTTAAAAGTCACGGGTTAGCACCAAAGTCAGCGGCCGATTTTGCTTTTTTATTACACGGATTCCATTTTTTAAGAGACGGGGGGGCAATGGCAATCATCTTACCCCATGGTGTGCTATTTCGCGGCGGTGCAGAGGAAAGAATTCGCACCAAACTGTTAAAGGATAACCATATTGATACAGTTATTGGTTTGCCGTCCAATTTATTCTATTCTACCGGGATTCCTGTTTGTATTTTGGTTTTGAAAAAGTGTAAACGACAGGATGATGTCTTGTTTATCAATGCCTCTGAGCACTATAAACCTGGGAAAAGGCAAAACTCTTTAGAGGAGGACCATATCAATAAAATTGTTCACGCCTACCAGTTCCGCTCAGAACATATTGAAAGATTTGCACGGAGAGTGTCAATGGAAGAAATTGAGAAAAATGGCTACAACCTAAATATTTCCAGGTATGTAAGTACATCTGAGGACGAAGTACACATTGACTTAAATGAGGTAAACAAAAAATTGACTTCAATAAATGAAAAAATAAAGAGGAGCACTGACCAACACAATGAATTCTTAAAGGAGTTGGGACTTCCTCCTATTTAGCACCGGCCCTTTGACGAAGCTGCTCGGCTTCCGCTTCTTTCCGGTTTGCTTCGTCGAGCATTTCCAGGCGGCGGTGCTTTTCCTCTTCTTTCGAAAGCACGCTATCTCGAAAAAAGTCGGGCTGCGCCCGTTGTAAACTATCTGTGAAGTGCAGCAGACGGGCCACCTGGCTATTATCGAAAAGTTTGAGGTAACGGTATTTTGTATCATTGTCACGGAAATCGCCCAACCGGGAAGCGGTGAGATACCACCCGGTGCTTACAAGGCATAACATGAGGAATAAGCCTACCGACGCCCAGGCAACCTTGGGGAAATGATGATGGTGATTTTGCACCTGCGGCCGGGAAAGGGCAGTGATTGTGTCCCGCAATGTCCGGTCCAGGCGCTGGTGCAGATTTGACTGCTCAGGTAGTTGGATTAATAATTGATTTATGGGACCTCCGGCTTGGGTGAGGTGATTGAGCGCGCCTTTTAATGCAGATAACTGCCCCAAAGTTTCCTGCAAGGCGCTGATTTGTTGGGCATGCTGTTCTAATTTATTCGTGTGACCTTCGCTGATCTCGGTCAGGGTAGTCAAAAGATTCTCATTCATGGTTTGAATTTTTGGCATTTAAAATACTGTTCTGGTCTAGCGCAGTTTTTTACGCTTCTTCTTTTTACGAGCTTCGCGTAACAAGTCAGGGTTAACACCCTGCGGTACGTACTCCGGCTTCATAAGATCAGAAAGCAGGTTACCGGTTGATTGCAGCAGTATATTTTCTAGTTCCTGGGCCAGTTGACTGGCTGGATTCGACGCATTAGGAACACCCCGCCCGGACAACCGTATTGGGTTCGTCGCTTCTATAACCTGAATTGGATTTTGCCGCTGACCCTGTGAAAGCGTCTTTTCAAGGTTGCCCAATGAGAAGTTTCGGTCTACTTTGCTACCCTTGAAGACATCCTTCTCCAGGCGAAAACTGATGCCTTGCCGCTCCTGGGTCTGACCTTTAAACTTGTACAGTACCTCAATGCCATAAGTCTTGAGGCGAGCTTCCAGCTCTTCCAGGTTCCGGCATTTCGGGAGGCTTTCCATGATAGCCGTATAGATTTTGTAACGGTTGGCTTCGGACTGGTCGAGTGCTTCCTGGTGAGTGAGGGCCAGGTTTTTCCTTTCGGCTACGATGAGCCCGTGTTTCAGGGTAAGCTTTTGGGCGGCCTTTTTTCCTCTCAACCCGATATGGTTGTCTTTGATACTCCGGGCGTCGTTGTTCACCATATTAGCGATGAGATGCACATGCAGGTGCGCTTTGTCAGTATGTTTGGTAATGGCAAACTGGGTATTGGAGATGCCAATTTCCTGCAGGTACTCCCTTGCGATGGCAACGATCCTGGAATCCTCCGGCTTTTCATGGGGAGCAAAAAAGGTGAAAGGTTTCAGGCAATGCGCCTGAAACCTTTTTTAATTAGCCCGGAATCAGGTTAGTGGAACATCATCATGGTTGCTTTAAAAAGTCGGTGATCAGTTGCAATACCTCATCAAAATTTGTTTCAAGCACCCAATGGCTGCCATCAAGAATATACACCTGTGCATCAGGTAAATCTTTCTTGTAGCAGAAAGCCTCCTCCACGTTAAAAAACGGATCATATTTGCCCCATATAATGAGGGCGCGGGGTTGATGAACACGGAAATACTCCTGGAAGACGGGGAACATTTTTATATGATTCTTATAATCACAGTTCAATTCATATTGCATATCAATATTGCCGGGCCTTTTCATCGATTCCCAATCAAGCATCCATAATTCAGGACTTAAAGTGGGGAGCAATTCTTCCTGTAATCCGGCCGTGTATTGCCACTTCACGCCTTCCTCACTCAGGAATGCGTAAAGTTGTTCTTTTGTTTCAGGCGTCGGGTTTTCCCAATAAGCTCTCATTTCATCCCATATCCCGCGAACACCTTCTTCGTATGCGTTACCGCTTTGGACAATTATTCCTTCGATTTTTTCAGGATGATTTACACATAGCCGGAGGCCAACAGGAGCGCCATAGTCATGAAGATAAATGGTGAATGTCTTTAGATTGATCTCATCCGTAAACTTGTTTATATAAGCGGAGATATTCGCAAATGAATATTCAAATTGATCTTTAGCCGGAAAAGCGCTGAAGCCAAAACCGGGAAAGTCCGGCGCCACCATGTGATACCTGTCTGATAAGGCGATCATCAGATTTTTGAACATGATGGATGATGTGGGGAAACCAGGTAATAGCAGTAGGGATGGGCTTGTACGATCTCCGGCCTCCCGGTAGAAGATATCGATCCCATCAACATTAATTGACCTGTTAAAAATCTGGCTACTCATATTTGTGGACCGATCAAAGATTGTGCCCCTGGGTGGCGTATGTTTAAGCCCGGTACCTTGCAAGGTCAATCGCTATCCCTCTTTAAAGTATTCGCTTTTCAGGCAAAAAGGTTCAGCTATTACTGAACCTTTTTTCATTTCAATCATCTTAGGTTTTTGAGAACAAAGACTAAGGGGCCACGCGTCGTTGATACTAATTTTTTGGGGCTCGCAACATGGATATTCATCTAACACTAACATCATATTCTCCTTTTTAGCCTGAACTGGCCGGAGATTTCTTTTTTCGGGGGATTATAACTTCCGTTCTGATACCACAGTTCAGCCGTGAAACGGCCTTCTACATATCCTCCAACGGGTTCATATTTTGTAATGGTAACACTGCCGGATGAGTAGTGTTCATCACACTTGAAACAGGGCTGCATATTAGTAGCCCAGTCCCATTCTTCGGGGCCCTGGAACATAATATAGGCTTTGTCATCCTCTTCTCCGTAAGGATAGCTTTTAGTCCCAAATGAATCACCCAGGAGGCGAATCAGAATGCCATCGCTGTTATCCATTTCGGCGCGCAATAAAAAGTTGTCTGCTTCCAATACCATGCACTCACCTATGCAGCTGCCAATTTTGTTTTGATGTATCACGCCGTCCAGGGTATAAGTCACAAATTCATCTTCTGAAATGGTAATGGGCAATGTGAACATAGCCAGGCTGCTATAGTCTTTTGTGTTGGCATTCCATATGGGTAATATGGCACTGATGAAAATTGGGTTGAGCGATGGTATGGCTGGAGGCGCTGTATACGTACAATTTATTCCGGATGGCTGTATAGCGCCGGTTCCTACGGCCAGCTCCCATTCTATGCGGGGTATATTTGCCGTGATATAATATTCTACCAAATCTCCGATGGTCGCTTCTCTCCCCAGAAATTCATCCAGGTTTTCATAAGTCATAATTTTTAATTGTGCTTTTTCGCCGGGTTTTATAATATCCTTATCAGTTATTATCTTTATCCTTTCAAGGAAAGTCCAGTCACTAAAGTGAGTTGTTTGTGCAGTCAGGGTGTGTTGGACTTTATTATATTCAGTGTTCATTACCACGTGAAAATACCCCTCCCTATCCTGATAGGCTAAGCTTAGTTGATTGATATTGGTGCCAACCAGGTCTGAATCATTATAGGTAAATACAAGGGTCACTGGTTTGGTAAAAGAAACATTTTCCGGTAAAAGCCGGTAGCAGGGCTGCTTTGTGCCGGGTAGTGTATTTGTAACGGGCTGTATACTAAAATCAACCGATGTAGTAACTGCACCCGGAGGGATGATCATCCTGATCTTTCCATCGGCAGTGGAAATACTGCCGCCTTCGGGACCAATTTTTTTAACAATGGCAGCACCTTTTGGGGTGCCAAATGGTCGTTTTACGGCTCTGGCAGTTGTTTGGAGGCTGTTATCTGAATTTTTTTTACAGGAGATGTTTAACAGACAACAACAAACAATAGCAAGGATTAATGTAAGTTTCATATCTACGTTAAAATGATAATGTTGTAAAAGCGAAGCAAAGAAACTAAAGCAAGATTGCAGGAGACAGGAGATAATGATTGAGCAGTCACATTTGATGTTTTAATGGTAGATTTTTTGACTGAATCCTTTTTGACAGATAAAGAAAAAGAGTAAGAACCAGTTATTTTGAAAAGTATGTCTGCAGCACGTCAACCCCATATTATTACACAACTGCTTAAAAACAAACTTACCAACAATGATGTAAGGGTACTTTTCATTGTATTACCTTATTACTTTGTACTTGGCTTTATTATTTGGGGGAAAACATACATATACGACCTCCATATATTTTTGATTACTATCATGGTAACCCTGGTGATATGGCCATCTTCCTGGTATATACATTCAAATGTTGGCTATGTTATCCGGAGTTTTTTCCCAGAGATCAGCCAAACAACCAGGCGAGTATTGGTAACCCTGGCTGTCTTTATCCCGATTACCATCTTTATTAATTACCTGGTACTATTATTATGTTGCGAGCTTGCAGGTGTTCCCTATAAATCAGATAAGTTTATGGAGATGACGATTGCGGGTTTAATACTGAATATGTTGGCTACTGCAGTATTTGAATCAACCTTCCTCTTAAAAAGATGGAAAACTTCTGTACTGGAAGCAGAGGATCTTAAAAAGGCATATTTACAAAGTGAGTTAGATAACCTTAAGTCGCAAGTAAATCCGCATTTCCTGTTTAACTCTTTAAACTCTTTATCCGCCTTAATTACGGAGGATGCGGAAAAAGCAGAACAATTTCTTCGCGAGATGAGCCGGGTATATCGTTATTTGTTACAAAATAACGAGCGTGAACTTACGCCAGTAGAAGTGGAGCTAACGTTTGTTCGTTCTTATTATCATCTCCTGAAAACAAGGTATGAAAGTGCCATCCAGTTGGATATTCATATTTCGGATGAATACCTGGATTATCTGATTCCTCCCCTCACACTACAAATGCTGATTGAAAATGCGGTAAAGCATAATACACTCATGGAAACACATCCACTGATCATTGAGTTGTATAGTGATCAGGATGGACAGTTAGTAGTGAGTAATAACCTGCAGCCGAAAGCAGGAGTGATTGAATCTAATAAAATAGGACTTAAAAACATTCAAAAGAAGTATCAGTTATTAGTTCAGCAAGAACTAATAATCGACATAAGTGACCGTCTTTTTACGGTTAAACTGCCATTAATAAAACCAGCAAAATATGAGGATAGTCATCATTGAAGATGAGAACCTGGCGATTAAGCGTTTGTCCAAACTGTTGATAGATACGGAAAAAGAGTTACAAATTGAAGCGACGCTGAAAAGCATCGTAGAGAGTGTTCAATGGTTTAAAGAGAATCCTGCCCCGGATTTAATTTTTATGGATATTGAGCTGGCAGATGGACAAAGTTTTGAAATTTTTCATCAGATAACGATTAAATGCCCCATCATTTTTACGACTTCGTATGATCAATATGCATTGAAAGCATTTGAAGTAAATAGTATTGACTATTTATTAAAACCGATAGAGCCGGCGGATCTGCAACGGTCGTTAGATAAGTATGTACAAATAAAAAAGTTGTATGCGGGCCAGGTTACCTCTCCTATTGATGTAACCCGGTTGCTAAGTGATTTACAGCAAAAAATAGGACCTAAATATTATAGAAGCCGCTTCCTGGTGAAATCGGGAGCGAAGATGGTGAGTATTGAAACCACAGAAATTGCCTATTTTTTCCGCGAAGGGCGGATCACTTTCTTTAAAACATTTGAGAACCGGAAGTTTATAGCAGATTATACGCTTGATAAGATAGAAGAAATGTTGGAGCCGGGCTCCTTTTTCCGCATTAACCGCTCCTGTTTGGTGGCCACCAGGTCGATACAAACAGTGGAGCTTTTTTTCGGCAACCGACTGGAGCTGCAATTAATGCCCTCTTTTGATGGAGATGCCGTTGTAAGCAGGGATAAGGCTGGCGAGTTTAAAGAGTGGATGGGAAAATAGGTAGATCCGGTTCAGGCGTTAAAAAATGCTGTTCAGTAGCTTATAAAGGCCATTCAGACATGATGTCTATAAAAATCATAGGATGGAGAAATAATTTTGTATTCATTTTCAATTATTTAAAGCCCCCCTTATGATTAAATCAAGACTAGCGTTTTTGATGTCTGCTGTGGTATTGGCGAGTTTTTTTTTCTCATGCGGCACTAACCCGGAGAAAAATGAACATGCCGGTAATACAGCCCCCGCAACTGATTCCGCACAACTGTTAAAGCAAGGTGATTACCTGGTAGCTATTATGGGATGTAATGATTGTCATTCGCCCAAGCGCCTTGGTCCTAAAGGCCCTGAAATTATTCCTGAAGCTATGTTATCTGGATATCCCGCCAACCGCCCGGTTGCCGCTTATGATACTGCACTGGCGAAAAGAGGAATTGCGCAATTCAATGAAGATATGACTGCTGCTGCCGGTCCCTGGGGAATTAGCTTTGCCGGTAATCTCACGAGTGATGATACCGGTATTGGTAACTGGACCCTGGATGCCTTTAAAAATGCGATGCGTCATGGCCGGTTTAAAGGAAGTGAGAATGGCCGTATCCTGCTGCCGCCAATGCCCTGGGTGAATTACTCCCGTTTAACCGATGATGATGCAGCTGCAATCTTTGCGTATTTAAAAAGTACCAAGCCGGTTAAAAACGTTGCTCCCGCACCCGTGCATTTTTAATCAGAGCTATTATGTTATTGAAACGAGGATGCCTGAAGAGGATATCCTCGTTTTGTATTTTGGAATCTCAAGTACGTAAGCTATCACATCGTTTTGTCAATACCAGGGTAGCTTTACCGGAAGCTAAAAAGTAGATGTTTCCAGATATAATTTGGTAATTTTTCCCTGTTTATATGCTAATGTATATTTAAATTGCTGTAAGTATTAGGATATCTATAAAACCGACGCATTTCTCCCCTAAAATGTCTCATTCTCCCCTCGCCCCCAAAATCTATCTCTACTAATTTTATAAAAAAAAGATCATGAGAAAGATTATCGTTACCGAATTCATCACCCTTGACGGTGTAATGGAAGCACCTGGTGGCAATGAAACCACTCACCCTCACGCCGGTTGGCAATTTCTATACAATGCACCGGAAACAGGTAAATACAAAGTAGAAGAGCTGGCATCTGTAGATGCGCTGCTATTGGGAAGAAAAACGTATGACATATTTGCCGGCTATTGGCCCCATCAAACAGGTAAAGAGTTTGCTGATCCGATAAATAACCTGCCTAAATACGTGGTATCAAAACATCTGGAAAAAGCGGAATGGAACAACAGTCATATTCTTCGGGACGTAGCCAAAGAAGTAGCCGCGTTAAAGAATACGAAGGGCGGTGATATCCTCGTTTATGGCAGCGCCACCCTCGTTAAAGCATTGCTGCATCACGACCTGGTGGACGAATTGCGGTTAATGGTATTTCCTGTTTCTATTGGCGGAGGATTAAGGATTTTTGATGACAACCGGGAAATGAAAAAATATGAATTGAAATATTCACAAGTGACCGATAAAGGTGTACTTATTCTCGAGTACCAGCCGATACGTTGATAAACGCATCGGCTGGCACTAGACATTTATTCATTCCTTATTCAGCCCTCCCCATCTTAACCTCTTTTCTTGCTAATAATTTAAGAGAGTTAATTAAACTTTGCGTAGTCATTATCGTCTATTTGCAACAACTGAAATAATCAATTATCTTTATTTCAGGCAAAAATTAACCAGCAAAGACTTAATGAACTAGTTTAGATGTAATGTAAAATTTCAGACTTTTAATTAGAAAAAACAATGAAATTCCCTATCGCCTTAATGGTGCTCGTATTTTGCAGTATGGCAGGTATTGCCCAAAAAAATGAACTGAAAATTAATGCCAGCGCCAACACTACTATTCTTCCCAATTTTCAAAACCGGATCGCTATTGCCAATGGATTTAATATACCTGATGTGATCATTGTCAATAATTCCCAAAACCCTATTTACGTGGTGGACGCGAATTCAAGCACCAAATCAAAAGTAGGATTTGTGGTAGAAGCAGAAGCAGGAAGAAAGTTAAATAATCGGTGGAAGTTATCGCTTTCGTTAGGTGTGATGCAGGTGAACTATAGTTATGATACTTATATTCCTCAATCCTTTTACAAGAATGATTTTCATTTGAAAGATATTGCGAGCGACTATGGAAATACTAAGCTGACGTACCTCACCTCCCGTCCTATCAATGTTGGCGTGACATTCAATAAATTCTCTATCCAAGGTGGAGCTATTTTAAATTATCTTGTAGGTAAAAAATATACCAATACTGTGGTGGTGTATAATAATAACGGACATGCAGCTGGAGCCTTTTTTGAAGAGAAAGGAGAACCTAAGCAATTCCTTTTGGGCGGCCACCTCAATGCCCGGTATGAAATAGTTCCTAACCTGGAAGTAATGTTAGGTGGCCAGTATTTCTTTAGTTCTCTTTATAAAAAAGAGAACACTTATCAGCCGTTGTATGATAAAAGTAAGGCCCTGCAACTGCAGCTGGGACTGAGCTATAACCTGGCGCCACTGTTCCGGAAATAGTTTTTTTCATAATAGAAAGAGAACTTATCTGAAGTTCCTGGACTCTGCAAAAATATTACCCTGCGTTACCTCTTTTTTCTGTTCCTGCTGCTGCTCTCCGGTTGTTTTATTGCCAACATGGGTGGGCAGTAGCTGTTGTAATAAGCGCGATATATTATAACATCGCTGTACCACAATATGCACTACTTCTCCTTCGCGTTGAAGCTTCCCTTCCACCATGAGTAAACGTGATTGCACAATTTCTTTCCTGAATTTGTCGAATGGTTTTCTAAAAACAACCAGGTTACTACACCCGGTTTCATCTTCAATGGTAATAAAACAAACGCCGCTGGCAGTGCCGGGGCTTTGTCGTACCAATACAAGACCGGCTACTTTTACCGGTTGACCATCCAGGATACTGTCCAGGTCTTTATTAGCAGTGATATGAAGTTGCTGCAGCTTCTCCCGTATAAAGCTCACAGGGTGAGCTTTTAAAGAAAGTGTAGTGGCGTGGTAATCATGTACTACATGTTCTGAGTCGGTCATTTCCGGCAGCTGTATATTGGCTTCGGCTACGCTGTCGGAGGGTTGCCCGGTAAACATGCCGGTGGGGCGGTCGTGGAGTGCAGATACTTCCCAAAGTGCGCGGCGGCGGTCTAATCCCATAGATCTGAAGGCATCTGCATCGGCTAGTTTCTCTAAAGTAGTTAAGGAAAGACCAGCATCCCGTAGGGCTGGAATGCTGCTGTAATGTTGGGTTCTGTCAGATAGGAATGTTTGCATATCATCTTCACGAAGGCTTTTTACCTGCCGGAAGCCCAGTCGTAACGCATGTTTTTTGTCCGTGATTTTTTCCAGTGTATTATCCCAGAAAGATAGATTCACATCTACAGGTCTTACTTCTACGCCGTGGTTGCGGGCATCAATTACGATTTGCGGAGGATGATAGAAACCCATCGGCATGCTGTTGAGTAATGCGCAGGCGAAAACATCCGGATAGTAACATTTAAGGTAGGAAGAAACATATACCAACAAGGCGAAACTTACTGCATGACTTTCCGGAAAGCCATAACTACCAAAGCCTTCCAGTTGTTTGAAAATGCGGTTGGAGAAATCTTCTCCATATCCGTTTTTTATCATACCGGATACCAGCTTTTCCCGAAGGTTGGTAATGGTACCTACTGATTTGAAGGTGGCCATGCTGCGTCGGAGTTCATCTGCTTCTGTAGGAGTAAAACCGCCAGCAACAATAGCAATTTGCATAGCTTGTTCCTGGAATAATGGAACACCCTTGGTTTTCTTTAAAATATGCTCTAGTTTATCAGGGTAAGTGACATCTTCTTCCCCATTCCTCCGCCGTAAATAAGGATGCACCATATCTCCCTGAATGGGCCCAGGCCTAACAATAGCTACTTCTATTACCAGGTCATAAAATTCTTTAGGCCGTAACCGAGGCAGCATCGACTGCTGCGCCCTGCTCTCAATCTGAAACACACCAATCGTATCTGCATGGCTCACCATTTCATACACAGCGGGATCATCTTGCGGAATGTTTGCCAGCGTGTATTCCTTGTTATAATGCGCTTTAGCAAGGTCGAATGCTTTTCGGATACAGGTGAGCATACCGAGGGCCAGTACATCAATTTTAAGAAACCCCAGCGCATCGATATCATCTTTATTCCACTCAATGTTGGTTCTGTCTTCCATACGTGCATTCAGTATAGGACATAGTTCTGATAGCTTTCCTTGCGTAATCACAAAACCGCCCGTATGTTGACCAAGCTGACGGGGGAAACCGATCATTTGGTCAGTGAGCTCCAGTACTTTGCTGAGATGTGGATCATTGGGATTCAGCCCTTGTTCGGTGATACGGTCATTGCTGAAGGTATCGCGGTAGTCTTGCTGAATAACGCCGGAGAGGCGGTTGATCATATCTACTGAAAGTCCCATAGCTTTGCCTACATCACGGATCGCGCCTTTATGGCGTTGTTGGGTAACAGTAGCTACAATAGCGGCTCTATCGCGCCCGTATTTGTTGTAGATGTATTGCATTACTTCTTCTCTCCTCTCATGTTCAAAGTCTACATCAATATCTGGGGGCTCATTACGGGCTGAAGAAATAAATCGTTCAAACAGCAGGTCAAATTTTGTTGGATCCACAGAAGTTATGCCCAGGCAGAAGCAGATGGTAGAATTAGCAGCAGAGCCACGTCCCTGGCAAAGGATATGTTGTTCCCGGGCATATCTTACAATGTCATACACCGTCAGAAAGTACGGTGCGTAGTCCATCTCATTAATAAATTTTAATTCATATTTGATATTCTTAATGATCTTTCGTGGAATTTTTTTACCATAAATTTTGTTGGCGCCTTTCCAGGCTAACATTCTCAGTTCTTGCTGCGGGGTTCGTCCTTCTGTGGTCAACTCTTCCGGGTAAATGTATTTTAGCTCATCCAGCGAAAACTGGCATGCTGCGGCAATTTCCTGTGTACGCTTAATAGCATCAGGATATTGTCGGAATAGGCGTTGCATCTCTGCCTGTGATTTCAGGTATCTTTCTGCATTTTCGTGTAGCCGGTAGCCGGCTGTGTAAATGGTGCATTTCTCCCGGATGCAGGTTAATACATCCTGTAGCTGCCGGCGTTCAGGATGATGAAAATGCACGTCGTTGGTGGCCACCAGCGGAATGTTCAGCGCTTCCGATAATTGGGAAAGACGATATAACTTTTTTGTATCATCGCCCTGGTAAGAGCGTGTGGCTGCGAGATACAGGTTATGCTTTAAAGCCTTACGGTATTCCGCGAGATCCTGTTTGAAGTCGGCGTTATAATCGAATTGCGTATTTAAGGCAGGCGGCGGCAGCACAATGAATGTAATATCCTGTGCATGTTGATATACATCTGCTTTGTATAGATGACATTGGCCTTTTTCTGCCCGTAAATTTCCGATGGTTAATAAGCCGGATAAGCGACTATAAGCAGCTTTGTTAGTAGGATAAGCCAGTAACGAAGGGCCATCCAGGAGATTCAGGCAACAGGCGGGAATCATGCGGATACCAAACTTTTTTGCCGCTACATGTGCTCGAACAATGCCTGCCAGGGTATTATGATCGGTGATGGCAATGGCAGTATGACCTAAGCTGGCGGCATGTTCTACCAGTTCTTCCGGATGGGAGGCGCCACGCAGGAAGCTAAAGTTGGTGGTAATTTGTAGTTCGGTGTAATGCATATCTCTTCTTTTTCATTCATCACGCAAAAAAGCCATGGATAAACCATCGATGGGGTTTATCCGCATCATAATGTCCTAATCTAAAAATCCAATAGCGTCTTCCTTCTTCGTCTTCTACGGTGTAATAGTCGCGATGCTCACCTGTTTCCAGCCACCATTCACGTTCTATCCTTTCCGGTCCATCTGCTTTTTTAACCCGGTGTATTTCTCCCCGATAGCGAAATAACATCGGTGGATAATCGGGTATAGGAGCAGATACTTCCACTATTTCCGGTGTAGCCAGCAGGCGAACGGGCCTGGGGCGGTCTGTTCTCCAGTGGATATCTGGCTTCTCTTCCAGGCTGGCAGCCGGTTTGATAGAACGCTCCGGCCAGTGGTGCTGATCGGGTAAATAACGTTGTATAATGCCAGGACCAATTTTGCCAGTCAACCTGTCCAGCAGTTCTGCTACAATTATGCTTTCGAGGCCGCTGTGGCTGGTCCACAGCGCTTCCTGGGCGGGTGTTATATCCTCTGTTTGGGTAGCTTCCAGTATAAATAGTTCTATCCCTAATGCCGGTTCTATAGTGGCAATTTTGTTATCGAATAATTTGAAAAGATGAGCCGGATTATGTGAGGCCCTGTTGGTGCCTATGGCTATCTGCTGGATGTTTCCATCTATGCGATAACATTTCAAAACACAGGTACGTAGCCCTTTCCCTTCCCTGGTGAGTCGCTGACAAAGTGCTGCCAGCAATTGATGCAGGGCTATTTCAATGCCGGTGGCGGTAAGAATTGGTTCCAGGCAAGGGAGTCTTTCCTGGAAAGGCTCGGGAGGCTGTAAGGGCATAATGGCTTCCTCTTCATGTCCAAGCGCCTGGTCAAGCCGATAGAGCATTTGCTGGCCAAAGCGCCGGCGGAGGGCGGACCGGGGCATCGCAATGAAGTTGTGGACCTGGTATAGCCCGAGCTTCAGCAGGCGTTCTACCACAGCGCTTTCCAGGCGCAATGCGGCGGGTGGAAGTGGCAGCAGGCAGGCCATTTGTTCGCCGGGGGGGATAATAGGAGATGTAGTGCTATATCGTGCAATGGCCCATGCTGCGCCAATGGTATCGGCCATGCCGGCGCGTACCTGATAACCGAAACTGGTAAGGCGGGAAAGGATATCTTCCAGGTAGGGCGCTTCTCCACCCCATAGATGTGCACATCCGCTGACATCAAGGATAAGGCCATCAGGCGGGTCTATGGCGGTGATGGGAGTAAAACGGATGCACCAATGCCCTAATGCCGTCAATAGTTTAACCGGTAATTCCGGGATGTCGTCCAATACCAGGAGCGACGGAAATAATGCCCTGGCATCGGCTACAGACATCTCTGCATGGATACCATGTAACTGTGCGGAGGCATTGGCTGCAGTTACTTTCATACGGCCATGATCGGGGGCTGCCAATACAAAGGGTGTATTGCGCAGGTGAGGTTGCCGGCGGGTGAACCAATCCGTCAGCAAATGACGAAACCATATGGTGACAAAGCGCCGCGACATATCAACCAATTTTGCGGATAGGTTGCTGTGGCAATACCGGTGCAACTTTCCGTACCGGCTGGAATCTGCCTGCCGACCATTCTACTTGCCATCTGCCTGGCTGGCCATGACGGATTTTCTGCAATTCAACATTCCAGCGGGGAAAGCCAACTCCCGGCATATGGTCTATTGCTTCGCTTTGGAGAGGGGTAATTTTCCACCGCGATACGCAGGTAGTGGTACCAACACTACGCGGCTGATGCCGGTGAATAAAGCCGGTTACCCTGCTTTGTTCTACTGCTAATTGCAGTCGCCTCGAGTTGGTGAAACTAAGTTCCCTTATTTCGCCGATAACAGCAGCCAGCCCTTCACATTTCAACGCTTCTTCTATCGCCCACAAGGCGTCTTTATCCCGCTGCAGGTCCACGAAAATGACCTGGTCAGGAGTAATACCAAAACTCATTAAAGCCGGTGGGAAAATAGTCCGGGAAGTACTGACCCATAAACAAATGCCGCCTCCTGCCATCAAACAACCGGTTAATCCACTGATAAAACCTGTAGTGGCAGCTGCATCTTCTGCAGCCGTACTTATAAATTCATGCACAGCGCCGGTAGGAAAAGAATGATTGGGAAATGCATTCTTTATAGGCCCAAGCCCCACATCTACGGCAGCACTGTTTAATGTTGGTTTGAGCCCTTGTAAAAGAAGGATATCTTTTTGCAACTGTGCAATGATATCTGCTTTTTTTTCGGGCATCGGTATAAAATTTAAAGCTAATTTATTTAGCAATTATACTAATTTAATTAGTATTTTACGCATATTATTTTCCCCTTTCTACTAGTGATTCAAAGACAAAACGTTAGCAGCAGTAAGGAACAGCATATCTTCACAGCCTCTCTTTTTTTCAGCAAACAATCCTGCTCTTCCATTGTTATATTAGCCGGCACTCATCGTACCATTAAAGTAACCATCCCATGAAACACCGCATTTCTTTTTGTACAGTATGTATGAACCGGACCATGCATCTGAAACAAACACTGAAACGTAATATCTCCGATAATGAGGGGTATCCTGACCTTGAGTTTGTAGTGCTTGATTATGGCTCCAAAGACGATTTACACGACTGGATACACACCGAATTACAGCATGAAATCAATACCGGGCGAGTAGTGTATTTCGCCACCAAAGACCCACAGTTTTTCCACATGAGCCATTCCAAGAATATGGCTTTCAGACTGGCAACCGGCGATATCCTGTGCGGCATAGACGCTGATAATTATACCGGTCCCGGGTTTGCCGCATATGTAAATGACATGTTCAACCAGGATCCGGATATCTATCTGCTGCCACCCCGTATTGGTGCCAACAAAAAATGGTGGGATGTGCAGGGAAGGATATGCGTAAAACAAACCGATTTCTACGCCTTGCGCGGATATGATGAAAAAGTAAAAGATTACGGCTATGAAGATAAGGACTTCAAATGCAGGCTGGAGGCCTACGGACGAAAAGGGGTGACCATTAAAGATCCTGCGTTTTTACAAGCAATCACGCATACCGACACCATGAGAATGGCAGATGGATTTTCCACGAAGAAAACAAAGGAAGTACTTGTTTCGGCCACAACAGATGAGTTAACAGCTATTATTTACCTGGAAGAAAATAATGCCTTTGAAATTTTTTATGTTCCCGGGGAAACACTTGTAAGCGGAAAACTAACCGATTGTGTACTTCATCCGAAAAAAAGATTTACAGGCATTTATAAACAGGATAGCCAGGAACTTCACCTGTATAAAGAAAATGGTAGCCTGTTTCAGACATTGACTTATAAAAATAATAACCACCTGTTGGGAAATGATGGCGAAACATTTAATCGCATCAGCTCTGATCTGCTGCGGGAAAACTTCCTGCTGAAAAGAGCGATTTATGTAGGAAAGAAAATCTTCTATAATAATAAAATCAAAGGCGGAGTGATGAATGAAGATGGCTTCGGACAAGGAACAGTTTACCGGAATTTCTCCGATATCGCTATCCACCTGGGCGATGCCATTACCGCCGACCGGATTTGAATTTAGCAAAACTTTGTTACCTTCGTGCCTGAAAGTCCGCCGTAATGCGGACTTTCCCCGTTTAATACCCGGTACATATCCGGAAAATCAAAAGCACAGGAGATTTTTATTAATTTCCCGTTTTTAACAGCCAGATTACAATGATAGCAAGCAACAAATTTATAGCGGTAGAAGGTTTGGATGGTGCAGGAAAATCTACACAGATTGAACTGCTGACTCAATACCTGGCATCTAAAAATGAGAAAACCAAATTCGTGCATTTCCCCCGCAGTAATGAGGGCGTTTTTGGAGAACTGATTGCCAAATTTCTCCGTGGTGAATTCGGTGACGTGAAGAATGTGCATCCACAACTGGTTGCCCTGTTATTTGCAGAAGACAGGAAAGCATTTGCGGCTACCATCAATGAATGGCTTCGTGATGGCTATTTTGTGCTGGTAGACCGTTACGTACTTTCCAACATCGCATTCCAATGCGCCAAACTACACAGTGAGGCGGAAAAAGCATACCTGCGTAACTGGATCAACGATTTTGAATATCAATACAACCAGATACCCAAACCTCAGTTTTCTATCTACCTCGATGTACCGTTTTCTTTTGTTTCTGCTGCGCTGGAAAAAAGACGCGCTAATGAAAACCGGGAATACCTCCAGGGAAAAGATGATATCCACGAAAAAGATACTTCCCTGCAACAAGCAGTAAAGAAAGAGTATGAAGCCATGTTGCTGGCTGATGACAGCATTAGCCGGATTGTTTGTGCAGATGAAGCACAGGGAATGCGCTCTATTGCAGACATCCACTCAGAAATTGTGCAGCTGGTGAATAGCCGCCTGCAATTATAATTGCACGAAATTCCGCTTTCGATCAATCTATTTCCCTTTTGCGTAATATAGAGATAGCGTATGACTGCTAGTTTTGCAGCTCAATTTATCAACCTATATGCGCAATATATTTTTGCTAATTCCTGTTTTGATAGGAATTACCTTCCCGGCCAGTGCACAGCACGCTGTTTTAAAAGGAACCGTGAAAACTGAAACAGGTGACCAGCTGGCATTTGCAAATATCAGTATCCCCGGCTCGAAAATGGGTGTGGTAGCCGATAAAACCGGGGCATTTATGCTCACCCTGACCCAAGCCGGAACCTATAAAATTAAAGTTACCAGCGTAGGATATAAAGGCGTTGAACAAAGCATTACCCTTCTCCCTAATGATACTACCCGTCAGGAAATCACGTTGTCATCCAATGGCGACCTGCAGGAGTTTGTAGTATCTGCAAGCCGCAAGCAGGAAACACTGGATGAGGTGCCCTCTTCCATCACCATTATAGGCGCTAAAGACTTATCTATTCAGAAAGGAATCAGCAATAATATCTCAGACATCCTGGCAAACTCGGTACCAGGGCTCGGATTCAGTAGTAATACTACCGGCAACTCCGGGCAAACACTCAGGGGACGGGAAATATTAGTGATGATTGATGGCATTCCTCAATCTACTCCTTTGAGAAATGGAGGACGCGATATACGCAGTATAGATCCTTCTGCTATTGAAAGAGTAGAAGTAATAAAAGGCGCTACCGCTATTTATGGTAACGGCGCCGACGGAGGATTGATCAATTATATTACAAAGAAAGCCAGTCCTGGCCAGTCTTTAAGCGGACAAACCACTATTGGAGCTAATACCCAGTTGAAGAATGCACAACATACTGCCGGCTGGCAGGCAGGTCAACTGCTGTCAGGATCTTATAAAAAGCTGGACTACGTAGTATCCGGTCATTATGAGCAAACAGGTGTATATAAGGATGCCCGGGGCGTAGTGCTTTCTCCCGACTATGGCTTAGGGGAAACACAACTGTGGAATGCCTATGCCAAAATAGGTTATACCATCAACCAGCTTAACCGCTTAGATGTGATGTATAACTTTTTCGGTAGCCAGCAACGGAGTGATTATATTCTGAAGAAAGGCCACTACCGCGATACCGCTGCTACCGGGATTTTAGGTACACGCCCTGGTAGTCCTGAAGGCACTCCCTATAATCATAACGTAAATGTTCATTACGGCAGTCAGCAAATAATCGGAAACACCGACCTCGATATCAATGTATATTATCAGAAATTTTATACCGTTTTTTCCTGGGGAGATTCCTTTAAAGATGGAGGACAGTCAACCATCTCTTCTGATAAAAAAGGAGTACGCATCAATTTGTCTTCCCCCTTCCAGGCGGGTAAACATATTACCGGCGACCTGGTATATGGGTTAGATGTACTGAATGATAAAACAGCGCAAAGACTTACAGATGGCAGAGTTTGGGTACCTGAGATGAGCATGCGCAACCTGGCGCCTTATACACAGTTAAAAACCACTTTCCTGCAACACCTGGTATTGAAAGCAGGTGCACGATATGAAAATATCAATATCGATGTACCTGATTACACTACCATCATTTCTTTGAACACCAAAACAGGTCAATACTCAGAAGGAGGTAAAAGTGTAAAAGGAGGAGCCATTAGTTATAGTGCGCTGGTGTTTAATGCAGGGTTGCGGTACAATGAACTGAAATATTTCAAACCGTTTATTAGCTACTCCCAAAGCTTTTCTGTGAATGAACTGGGGCGCACTTTACGTACCGCCAGTGAAAGCACTGTTTCCCTGTTGAAAACAAAAGCTATTATTGCCAATAATTACGAAGCCGGGTTTAACAGTGCTATAGGGCCTGTAGCATTAGAAGGTAGCTATTATATCAGCACCTCAAAGCTAGGCGCTAACTACACAGTGGTAGAAGGGCGCTTTGAAATAGCACGGGAGCCTATCAAAATTCATGGTTTTGAACTGGCAGCGGACGTACGTATCCTGGAAAATGTAAGTGCAGGCGCTTCTTATGCTTATATCGAAGGGAAAATAGATGCTAACAAAAATGGGAAGTATAACGATAAAGAAGATGCCTATATCCTGGGTGATAAAATTGCACCACCGAAGTTAACGGCGTACATCCGCTACCAGCCAATAAAACAATGGAACCTGCGTATTCAGATGTTACAGGCAGGCGCACGTGACCGCTTTGCTCCGGATGCAGCTACCGGCTTATATACCTACGGGAAAGGCCCGGTGCAGCAGTTTACCTTGTTTAGTTTATTTTCTGATTTTAATATTGATGGCCATAGTAGCGTCCAGGTGGGAGTAGATAATTTATTTAATAAAGACTATTACACCGTTGCGTCCCAGTGGAATGCAAGAAATGAGAATTTTATTAAAGGCTCCGGCACCCGCATTAATATTAACTACAGTTACAAGTTCTAAGCATATACACCTGCTACTCCTGCAAAAGGAGTAGCAGAGCTTTCTCCCCAAAAATATTTTCTTTGTTTGTAGGGAATTCAGCTTTATATACCTGTCCTCCGGGTATAGGATATCCGTGTAAACCCGGTTCCACTGTTATATGCCCGCATGGCCTGCACAACCAACACGCCATGGTGGCTACTAGTTAATCAATGGCTTTATCTGAAGACTGGCACTGACATTATTCCACGAAACACTATTCTTTATTCCACAAAATTGAAAAACATGAAAACTCCTTCGTGCGCAAAAGCGCTTTCTCCCATCAATGCTATGGTAACCCTGTTGCTGGTACTGCTCATGGCAGGATGCCAGAAAAAAGAAATGGTAGCCAGTAACAATGCTGCGTCTGCAGAAACAAAAACAAAGATGGTGACCATCAATTCTGTACAGCCGGTGAAGTCGGAAGCATTGCTGGCCATGCAATGCTATAATAACGCGTTCTACCATCAGTACGGTACTTATGGTCCTTCTTTTAAAGCGTACTATTATTCCGACGTTACCCAATCAGGCCGGATGGATTTCTGGCGCCAGGCAGAAGCCATTGAAACATTAATAGATGCCTATAACATCAACAACGATGCTGACCTGAAAAACAAGATGGTATACCTGTACAATGGTATGAGAGATGCTTACGGGTTGCTATGGTCATCCAACATTTATAATGATGATGTGATATGGGGCGCGCTGATGTGTATCCGTGCTTTCCAGATCACTAATGACGGTGGCATGAAAGATATGGCTAAAAATAATTTTGACATGGTATGGGCCCGCGCCTGGGACACTAACCTCGGAGGAGGGCTGTGGTGGACCACCGCCAACAATACCAAGAATGCCTGTGTAAACGCACCGGCAGCCATCTGCGCCATGTACCTCTACCAGGCCACCGGCGATATCAGTTACCAAACCAAAGCCAAACAAATCATCGACTGGATGGTCACTAAGCTATATACCTCCGGCACCGGTGAGGTGAAGGGAGCTATAAATGCCGCAGGCACCATTACAGAAGGCGCGCGCACCTATACGCAGGGTACATTTATTGGCGCCTGCAGTATGCTGCACAATGCCTACCCTTCCGGTGGCTACAAAGCCATGGGAGCTAAAGCGATGGACTATACGAAAAATAGCATGTGTAATGCACAGGGATTGTTGCCTGATGAATATGATAATGACGACTGCCAGGGCTTTAAGGCCATATTCGCCCGCTGGGCCTGTAAGTTTGTGCATGATCAAAGTTATCAAAGCACCTACGCTGCCTGGCTCAATTACAATGCTGCCGAAGCCTGGAATTACAGGAACTCCAACGGCCTGATGTGGGGCCAATGGTGGCACAGAACACCAGATAACTATGTGAACTCCTTTGAAACCACATGCGGCATCGCTATGATGAATGGGGTTTGGCTCTTCTAGTGGTTCGCACCAAAGCTGTTAGCAGTTAGTCACTAACTGTTAATAGCTTTGGTGAGTAAAGATTCCAGTAATTGTATTTTTCTGAGAGAAGGTTTTGCTGTAAAAATCCCCTGGCCACTGGTGCTTCTTACCCCGCGAACAAAACAATAAATCACTCCACCAAATTGCTTTTCATAATTGAAGCCCGGGATGCGGGTTTCGAGATATTTTTTTACAGCTACCGTATATATGAAATATTGCAGGTGGTAGTTGTTTTCATTCATGGCTGCTGCCAGTCCTTCTTTATCGTAGTCGGCTACACTGTTGCCCAGGTAGTTCGATTTCCAGTCCAGGATATAGTATTTCCCCTGGTATTCGAAGAATAGGTCAATTTTCCCATTCATAATCCCTTCCAGCTCCTGGCTGCTGTATTCAGAGAAACGTTTTACGCTCACGCTTACTTCCTCATCAGAAAGATTATTGAGCAGGTTAGATTGAAACACGGGTACCGGGAAATCAAATTCAAATTCTGCCAGCCGTTGGTGACGCCCTACAGAGGCCAGTTGGAAGCTGTTCCCGGCAATGTGAATAGTGGTATACATGACCTGTTGCAACATTTCGTGTAGCCGTTCCAGGTATACTTCACGCTGTCCCGGTACGAAGCGGCGGATGGCTTCTTCGATCCAATGTTCCCATTTGCTGTTATCAGAAAAGTTGATGCTTTCAAAAATGAAATGCAGCAGGTTACCTGTTTTTGCGCCACGACGCAACGTGTTAAAAACGAAGTTGTCGTAAGGGTCTGTTTGCTGGAAGGAGCGCACCCGTGGCCGGTGCTCTGCTTTGGCAGCCAGCATGGTATAGCTCATCTTGCGCCAGTTTTGTTCCAGCAACTGGAATTTTACAGGAGGCCGGTTTACCGCCAGTTGTCCTTTCAGGGTTTGTTGGCGGTAGGTTTGTTCCGTTTCAGGAGGAACGCTGCCTTGTAATTGTATCAGCGAAGGATCAGGGTTGGCTATTGCCAGAGCTTTCAGGAAAAAGGCCAGCGACGAGTCCTTAAACCGGGTGTAGTTATTTCTGAACAGGTAACATTTGTATACTGCCCGGGTGATCGCCACATAAATTAAGCGGCGGTTTTCCTGCTCTTGTTGTTGCTGGTAGGCCGTTAGTTGATCTTCTGAGAGACGGGAACGCTGGGAACTCAGGTAATCTCCGCTTACCTGGTCGCGGAAGCTGATCAGGTCAATGTGCTGTGATTCCACGAAGTCCAGGAAAGGCGCCATCACAATTTTATATTCCAGCCCTTTGCTTTTATGGATGGTCACAATATTCACCGCCTCTTCATCGCTTTCCACGCGTTGGGCAAACTCGTCGCCATCGGTGGTCATACCGTCGATGCCGCGTTTCAGCCAGGAAATAAGATCGCGCATAGACAGGTTCTTGCGGCTCTGCACCTGGTGTACCAGCTCTGAAAGTTGGTATAGGTTGGTGATAATACGCTCGCCATTTTCGGTATGTCCATCCAGCAAAGTATGGCGCACATTGAAATCCGTAATGAATTCCATGAGTGCGGTGTAAGCGCCGTCACGTTGCCAGAGGTTACGGTATTTACCGAAGAGGTCCAGCATGGTTTCATCATCCAGCTTTAAAATAGTGCTGGTGTTGTAGCCGGTGAAAGATCCAAGCAATGCCCGGTTAATAGAGGATCTATCCGGCGTTTCCATGGCCTCCAGGAGATGAAGCAGCTGTTGTGCTTCTCCCGATCTTAATACCCTGGCCTCATCAATGGTTACCGCAGGTATGCCCAGTTTGGCGAGGGCGTGTTTAATATCTTTTCCTTCCTGACCGGTGCGCACCAGGATACCAATGTCTGAAGGCGTGATGTTGCGCGATCCTTTTTCATTTTCAATCCGGTAGTCTTTATCCAGTAAAAGCTGCGCTATTTGCGCGGCTACGGCTTCGCAGATGGTTTCTTTTTTGTCGCAGGGAATTACTTCAATCGGCACTTCTTTGCGACTTCCTTTGAACAGGTATCCTTTGGTATTGTTATCCGGGCTGTTCACCGGGATATAGTCAATGCTATCGTTTTGCCCGCCGAAATCGAAGGTGTCGAACCCGGGGGTGGGTTGAAAGAAGATGTTCATCGCCCGGATCAGGTTTTCGGCAGAGCGGAAATTCTGATTCATATCATACACGTGTTGTACAATATTGCGGGCATTGAAATAGGTGAAGATATCTGCTTTACGCCACGCGTAAATACTTTGTTTAGGGTCGCCAATGTAGAACAGCGTGGTGTTTTGACCGAAAGCTTTATCAAATATTTCAAACTGCTCGCGGTCCGTGTCCTGGAACTCATCCACAAAAACAGCCTTGTACTTATTTTGTAAGTTGGCGATGAGCTCCGGATTTTCATTTTTTACCAATGCAGTATGCAGGTTGTTGATAAGATCGTCATAACCCATCATATTGCTGCGTTCCTTGAAGAGGCGCACCTGCTCCCCTACTTCCCGGATGGCGGTATAAAAGATTTCCCGCCGTATTTGTTGTTGATAGTCGGCCAGCTGTTGGCGGAGTTCTTCTACCTTGTCCAGTTCCTCCAGGATATCAGCAAAAACAGTTTCAATATATTTTGCGTCTTTTCTTTTAGCCAGGATCCTTTTAACCAGTAGCTCCGGCTGTTTCACTAATTCCGGCCATTCTTTTTTGGTATACCGGTTAGCTTCACAGGCGGCGACAATGTTGGTGGCGTTGGCGGTAATGCCTTCGTAAAGCGCTTCTATGGCCGTTTGTATGTTGGCATGCTGCCGGTCTGTTTCCTGGATCCATTGCTGTTGCTGTGCTTCAGAGATGGTTTCCGGAACATCATCGTGATACCCGATATATTTTTTCCCACTGAGATGTTCCTGTATCACCTTTTGCAGGTCGGTTTTCATCTTTTCCTCCCAGATACTTTCCAGTAAATTGGTGTGGAGGGTGGTAATATTTCTGCGCCAGAATTTATTCAGTTCATTTTCTACTACCGGCGTGAGGTCTGGTACCATTTGCGCGCCAAACAGCTGGTTGGTTTCAAATGCGTATTCATTCAGTGTTTGCTGGCAGAAGCCATGTATGGTGAGTACAGAAGTTTCATCCAGCAGCAGGATGGCATCGCGCAGTAACTGTTGTACCGGCTGTGGATTTTCCGGATCAATCACTTCCAGTACCAGGTCAAGAATCTTTTCATCAGGAATATCTTTACCCATGCTGGCCTTGTATGCCTGGCGGATAAAGAGCCTGATTCTTTCTTCCAGTTCAGCTACCGCTGCCCGGGTAAAGGTGACCATCAATATTTCTTTGATAGATAGCTTTTGCTCCAGGATAAGCCGCAGCACGAGGATAGCGATGGAATAGGTTTTCCCTGTTCCGGCGCTGGCCTCAATCAGGTTGCTGCCCTCCAGTGGTACCGTAACGGCATCAAACTTTTTATATATAATGCTATCGATCATTTCTCTTTGTCTGGTTTTTCAAAATACGCCGGCAATAGTGTTGTCAGCGGCGTTATCAGCAGGTCATAGATATCAAGGAAACTGGTCAGCGCTTCTTCTCTGTCAAAAAATCCCTGTTCATATACCTGCACGATATAAGGGTCCGGCGATTCCTGCCGGTCAATTAACCCGGTAATTTTACTTTTGAATTTCTTCAGATCCATTGTGAGTATATCTTTGGCAGATATTTCCAGGTCCGGATAAAAAGAAATGATATGGGTGAACCCTGTTTTATATACTTTAATAATTTCCGTCAGGCGCCGTGCTGCTTCTTCCTGCGTCAATGCCAGGGCCTGGAAAGCGTCTTCTTTTTTAGTACCGGAAATAAAGCAGAGATGTGTGACTACACCGGCAGCTCTGCCCGCGAGATAGCGGAGATAAGCTTCCACCAGGTATTTGCTTTCTTTCTTTGACCAGGATACCTGTAACAGGGTGTGGTCAAAGGTTCTGATATATCCTTTTAAGATGCTGTTGTCGATAGTGATTTCAACCGGCAATCTTTTTTCCGTGGTTCCCTGTGTACAGGCTTCGTATAAATTACGTACGGGCACTACCTGGTCTTCCAGCCGATGAATGGCTACTGCCGCCATGTTGCGGAGAGGGAGTCGTCCTTTCTTTACCATGGTGGTTTGCAGCGTTTGCTGGGCGGCAGGAGCAACGGGCAGTAATTCATTTTTAACGGACCATTGCTGCAGCTTATTCAGATCAAAGATTTCTGTTTCGCTGAGTAGCAGTTGGCTGTCGTTGTAACGAATGCCTAATACTTTATTGTAGTACGACCGGAACGGATTTTTGAAGAAGCTGATTAACTCTTCTAAAGTAATTTCTTCAAAAGTGAGTGGTGTCGTGACTTTATTTTCATTGAGAAACGAGCTGGTAGCGGCTTCTTTGGTACTTAGGTAAGAAAAAAGTCGTTCGTCGGTACCGGCGTATTTCCTGCTAAAACTTTGCAGGGGTTGTAAGGTTACCAATTCATTACGGATTTTCTCCGGCTGGATGGTACCGGCTTCTATATAGTCTATCAGCTCGTCTACGAGTGCCGATGGAGGCAGGTCGGCGTTGTCTTTGGCGTTTTTGCCGAGATAGCTGATGTATAAATATTCCCTGGCAGAAAGTAAAGTTTCCAGGAACAAGTGTTTATCATTCTCTTTTACATTACGATCCCCTTTCTGCCGGTTTTCTTCCATGATATTAAAGCTGGATTTATTTTCCCGGCGGGGAAATTTGTCGTAATTCAGTCCCATGAGGGCTACTACCTTAAAGGGAATACTACGCATAGGAATGAGTGAGCAGAAGGTAATGCCTCCGTTTACAAACAATCCCGCGCGGGTGCTACCGGTGAGGGTATCGAGGAAGCTGTGGCTAAATACTTCAAACGTTACCTTTTCACTCATGAATTCGTTGAGTGCGTTATAGGCGGTGAGTTGTTTTACCAGGGTATTATAATCTTCATCGATATCTTCCACGGGTTCAAACACCATGTTGTGCAGTATCCTTTCTGTATAGGCTACCCACTCTACAATGGTGCGGGGCCGGCGCCGGTCCATAATTGACGACATCAGCACTTCCGCAAAATGGCAGAACCGGATCACATCATGTGCATCGCTGCCTTCGGTGATATCGAGTGGGAAGAAGCTGTCTTCCCCGTTACCATATTCCTCTTCCCCGCTCATACAGATGCCGTACATAATCCGTTGAATCCCGTATTGCCAGCTAACAAAGTGGGTTTCATCCTTTTTCTGGCCGTTGATGCCGAAGCGGATATTAGCCGCTTCTATAATGCGACGGATGAGTACCGGGTCCAGCAGGTTGAACCGTTTACGGATATACGAAAAGTCGAGTAGCTGCATCACTGCCTCTGCCTTGAAATTCTCTTCGTTCATGGTGAGAATGGCGTGCAGGGCATTGAAGAGGTTGTCGTTATCAGTATAGCTTTCATCGGCAATGGTGTACCGGAAAGGATATGGCGCATTGTTGAATACAGCTTTGATGTAGGGTGCGTAGGCATCAATATCGCTTACCATTACCACAATGTCCCGGGGAGATAGTTGTTCCTTGCGTTCCGCCACCAGGTGTACGAGGTAGTTGTAGAGTACTTCTACTTCCCTGGCAGGAGTATAGCAGGCGTTGATGGTAATAGAGCCATCTTTAATATCTTTTTGGGAGACAGGTTCGCGGTCTGCTGTGGTGGCTGCGATAAAGATGTCGTGCTGTATTTTATGCAGCAGGGTATCGGTGTTGGGTTCTACGGTGTCAATTTCTTCGTATGCATTGATGAATTTATCATAGGCGAAGAAGAGGCTGAAGGAGTCTTGAATCACCCTTCCCCAGCCGGTTAGCAGGGCGTTGCCGGCTTTGGGGTTCTCCAGTTCTTTGAGGCCTTTTTGTCGCCAGCGGGCCAATTGTTTTTCGTTGCGGTCGTCAAACCAAAATACTACCGGCGATGGATTGATAATATGAAAATGTACATCTATGAAGCTGGACAGCTCATGCAGAATTTTCACGTGGTACGCGGTGATGATGGATAAGCCGAACAGGTGAACAACCGGCATACGGGAAGTAAGGCCGGCTTTATTGGTGCTGGTATTGCGCAGGGCGTCGAGGATAAAGTTACCTACGATTGTTTTATCCGGGAGGGCGCCGCCAGACAGTTGTTTAACTTTTACCCACAGCCAGTGCTGCCAGCCTGCGCTGACCAGGTCAGGCATATAGGTATTAGTCCAAGCCTGAATCATTTCCGGGCGGTATACCTGGTATTGGTCGAATAAGTCGGCCACTTTTTCCGCGAGTGCCATACGTTTCAGGTCACTTTCGGCATGATGGTCGGCGTAGTAGGCGGCTACTTTAGGAAATTTGGCCATGAACTCTTCCTGCCCGAGCAGCTTAAATACCAGCCAGGAGAGGTTTTGCGGAGAGAGTACTTCTGAGAAGGGCCCTCCCAGCAGTACATACAGTTGGTATAGCAGGTCGTTGGGCTTCAGGAAGCGGCAGTTGGCCGCAATGCCCAAACGGTCTGCCAACTGGAGCTTCAGCCAGTTGTTCATACCTTCTGTTTGTGTGATAATATAGTGAGGCTGGAACACGCTGTTGCCTGCATCCTGGAGGTCTTTTGCCAACCCGGATGATAAGCTATTGAGTGAGTTCGAGACTTTTAAAAACAATGCCATTGATAACTCCTTTGTTTACACTCCGCCCTTCCCGAAGCATGTTATTAATTCGCATGCGCGTCTACTTCTCTGAACCTGGAGGCGATACCGGAAGCTCTTTCTACAAAGCGTTCTGCCGCCATAAGGATTACTTCCGGTGTTCCCTGAACATACACTTTTTGTTTGGCACGGCTCACCGCGGTATATAGCAGTTCGCGTGTAAGAATCGGTACATCTGTAGTATCCGGCAAAAGTACCAGTACTTCTCCGAATTCGGAACCCTGGCTTTTGTGGATGGTCATGGCAAAAGCTGTTTCTGCCTGGGTCAGATAGCCGGGTAATACAGCTTTCAGTGCGCCGGTGCTATCTTCAAACCAGGCCATCAACACGCCATTTTCATCTTTCCTGATAATACCCGTATCTCCATTAAACAAACCATGTTCATAATAGTTACGGGTAAGTATTACCGGGCGGTTTTGATAAAATTCTGTGTTGGCCTGAATCAGCCGTTTGTCGTGTAAATATTTTTCGATTTGCTTGTTAACGGTATATAATCCCTGTGGTCCTTCTCTCACGGCGGTGAGTACACGTTGTGCATTCAGCAGCTTCAGCGCTTTGGTAATATCCTGTTCTGCTATAAACGTTTCATAGCCGGCGATGAAGTTGTCGAATAGTTTTGAAGAGATGGTTGGGTCAATGACAACCTGTTCATCTGCCGAAGGCGGAAAAAAACTTTGGATCACCGGTACATTATTGGCAATGATAGCCTTACTGAATTTACCAATGCCGGTATTACCGGTAAAACGATGACTGCGCCTCAGTTCCACCAGGTGTTGAAATAATGGGTGCTGGCTGTTGGCCTCATGAGCAGCGGGCACCTGGCTGTTGGTGTCCGTAATAAAACTATTGATGAACTGCCGGCGGGCCGGTGTAAAAAGATTTAACTGTTCCTGGGCCTGGCAGAGATCTCCAAACAAACTACCGGCTTCCACGGAGGCGAGCTGGTCTTTGTCGCCCAGTAAAATAAGCCGTGTTTGCGGATGGATGGCCTGCATCAGCTTCGCAAACAAGGCCACGTCTATCATGGAGCACTCATCCACAATTACTACATCATAATTCAACGGGTTCTCGCGGTTGTGTCTGAAGTAGGGAGTGCCGCTGACTGGTTTCAGCAACCGGTGGATAGTGGCGGGTTGCAGGGCCCGGAATTTTTCGGTGATATTGGCATCAACTGCAATAGTAGTATTGCGTAAGCTCTCGGCCATACGGGCGGCGGCTTTCCCGGTAGGTGCAGCCAGCGCTACTTTCAGCGCCGGATCTGTAGCAAACAGGATCGCCAGGATTTTGGCCACGGTAGTGGTTTTACCTGTACCTGGTCCGCCGGTGATGATAGTGAAATTATTGAGTACGCCGGTAACGGCAGCGGCTAGCTGCCAGTCGGCAGGATCGTTATCGTCAGTTGTTGTGGTAGCGGCAAATAGTTGGCTGATCAGCGTTTGCTGACTTTGCAACAACTGCATTCTTTCTGGCAGCACCGCCTGTTCTGTTACCAGGAATTGTTTGATCCGCTGAAGAAATTCCGTTTCATACCGGAAATAGCGTTGCAGGTACAGCCGGTTCTGATAAATCACAAAGGGTTGTTTATCGTTGCCGTGGAGGCCTACTAACGGCAGGCTTTCCAGGATGCTGTTGTTGGTATCTATTTTTTGGTAAGATTCCGGCAAATTTATTTGCTCTTCTTTTATTTTATCGAGATGCAGACAGATATGTCCTTCGCTTCCTTTTTTTGATAACAGATAAGCATACGGTTTTAGCGCCGGTATATCAAAATACTCGGCAAATTGTTGATGTACATCGTTCAGCGTGGGTATGTTTCGCATTCTTTATCCGGACACTTGAAAAGATTAAAGTACGACTTTTTCCGCATCGTTTGGAGGTCTGCAGTATTTCAGTATATTGTTGTTAATCTATAACCTATATACTGTATATGACATCAAAAAAATGGCGCCTCCTGGTTGCTTTTTTGTTAGGAACTTTTTTACATGTGAATGCCCAACAAAATTTAGAAAGAAAGCCGAGCCAACTGAGAGCAAATATTTCCCTTCTTGGATTAGGTGCAAATTACGAATTGCGACTGGCAAAATTTACTACGCTTAACCTGGACGCAGAACTTGGAATGGGACTAAGTTATTCCAGTGGTATGTATACGGGATCACATTGGGGATATGCGCTAGTACCGGATTTTTCTGCAGGGGTAAGGCAATATTATAATATTGCCCGTCGTGAAAGGAAGGGAAAGCGGATAGACAATAACGCCGGCAGCTTTTTTACCTTGCGGGGTGGTTACATAACCAGCCCTATTGCCAGCAACGAGTATTATACGGAAGGAGGCTATGCTTACTTTGTACCTGCCTGGGGCATGCAACGCAGCTGGGGTAAACACTTTAGTTTTGAAGCCCAGTTTGGTATCAGGTTTAGCCCGGTAGAATACAGCGATGGCGCTATTAACGCACTGGATGCACGTTTAAAGGTAGGGTACGTGATTTTTTAATGTCGTACCTTCGTTATCTAAACGGAGTTATATGTCATCGCGGATAGTTAAGCAGGTAATAGTGATGCGCAAAGATCTGAATATGCGCAAAGGTAAAATGATTGCACAGGGAGCGCATGCTTCTATCGCGTTTCTGACGCGGCATGCTACCATTGATGGCCACACTTTACAAACTAACCTGAGAAATCCGGAAGAGGTATCAGAGTGGATGACAAAAGGGTTCACCAAAATTTGTTTGTCGGTAGATTCGGAAGAGGACCTGGAGCGGGTATATCAACAGGCGGTGGAAGATGGGCTGAATGCCACGCTGATAACGGATTCGGGGTTAACGGAATTCGGTGGTGTGCCTACTAAAACCTGTTGCGCAATAGGCCCCAATCTAAATGAAGAAATAGACCGTATCACAAAGGATTTGAAATTACTTTAGTCCTCGTCGCCTACTACGTCTGTTTCTACTACCCTGCCGATTTGTCCATCTTCCAAACGTACTTTAATACCACGGGAATGATAGGCAGCAGAGGTCAGTAAATCTTTCACGATGCCGTAGGTTTTTTTGCCACTGCGCTGGTCTTTTTTCAGGATGATAGCCACTTCCAGGCCAGGGTATATGTCTTTTCTGTATTGTCCGTCCATGGTGCAAAGCTAAAAAAAATCTGCTATAAATGGCTAAAGGCACTACCGTTACGGCAGTGCCTTTTCGCTTATTTAGGGATAAATATTTGCTTTAACTGATCAATGAGCACACCGTTTCCGCTTACGCTGATGTTATTGATTTTTTCTGCGATCTTTTCCACATATTCCATTTCCTTCAGCTTAAACAGCATCGGGTTATCTTCCATCAGCTTGGCGGTATTCAGCAAGCTCCTGGTGCTGGCAGTTTCTTCTCTTCGCATGATAATGTTGGCCTGAGCCTTCTTTTCGGCCACCAGTACCTGGTTCATGATTTCCTTCACATCACCTGGCAGGATGATATCTCTGATACCAAATCCGGCGATGGTAATGCCCAGGCTTTCGGCCTTGGCGCTAACAGCTTGTATGATGTGAGGAGCCAATGCATCCTTCTTTTCCAACAATTCATCAAAGGTCAGTGCCGCAATATATTCCCGCAAAGCCAGCTGGAAAAGGACGTAGAGCTGACGTTCGTGGTCCTTATTTTGGAGCACAGCTTTGTTGATATCAGCGATGCGATACTGCGCCCAGGCATTTATTCTCAGGGCAGCCTTGTCTTTGGTCAGGATTTCCTGTCCGTTGAGTTCGGCCTGCAATTGCCTGGTATCAATTTTAGATACCACGATGGAGATGTTATTCTTCCACCAGAAATAAATGCCGGGATACAGGGTCATGGAATATTTTCCATCAACGAGCAGGATGGCCTGCTCGTGGCTGTCTACATTGAAGCTTCTCACAAATGGCGCTACCAGTCGGTGGCAAAGTGTGGACCGGTCAATGTTATCAGGGATAGCGATACCGGAAATATCTGCACGAACGAACTTATAGTCGATCATGTTTTTCCAGAAAGTATATCTTCCGGCGGTTAATACCTGCTTCAGCAATCCATTTTCGTAATGTAAAACGATCTCTGTTTCGCCTACTTCCACCACGTGCAAAGCAGCGGTGATAGCGGCATCCTGCAGCAATATGTTTAATTCAACGGGGGCTACAAATGGTTTGGTGATATCAAAGATTTGTATGTCTTCATTGATCAGCCAGTGTCTTCCTTCCAGCAACATTCGCTGGTAAGCACCGTTCTTAAAAACCAAACCTCTTTCGTAGGCGTTGATAGTTACTCTTTTCATTTTATGTTCATTTTTTGGGGTTCATTAAATTAAAAAAGTCAGTGATGTTGCCCGTTCCGGCAATACGGAAACAGTTGTCAACCGGCGGTTAGTCATCAGTTAGGGCGGAAGTGCTAAGTGATGGTAATAGCGCGGTGTATATACCTGTTTGCTGGTGTTGTCGCAACTGTTGCCACCTCCTTTTGAGGCAGCAGCAGGGCCTACAGCCCTGACTTTTTTTGTGTTGTTGTTTTTCAGTTTTTCAGACTGACTCCTGAAAGGGAGTTTTCTATTGCTCTACCGCTGAGCTACCGTTTTCAAGACGGATAGGATTCGAACCTAAGACCCATAGATTATTTGGAGAGACTTGTGCCTTGGGCAACAGCATACAGCGTGTTACTACAGCTGCACTGCAGAGCTATTTAGAAGCCCTTGCCTGGTTTGCGTTCAACAGCATCAAATCTCTTCTTCCCGTGAGGGAAGCTTTTTAGTAAATGCTTTCCATTTACCTGGTGGATGAAGCGGGACTCGAACCTGCACTGGCGGTGCTTCAAACCGCTGCTCTACCATTGGAGCTATTCATCCATTGTAGTGTGAGTAGCAGGATTCGAACCTGCTAAGCCCGTTAAGGCGATGGTTTTACAGACCATTGCGACACTCCAGTTTCGCCGTACTCACGTGATGGGTTAACAAACATTTCAATCAACTTTGTCAGGGAGAATGTTTTTTGGGGGTTAACATTTTCCTTAGGTCATCGTTGGGGTTAACACGCTTTCCGGGTTAACGATTTTTGCTTTTCTTTTGGGTTAACGCATTGCCGGGTTAACGTTTTCGTTTCTACGTTGGGGTTAATTCACTTTTTGGGTTAACTTTTTCCTGCTGTAGGGGTTAACGCGCTTTTCGGTTAACGTTTTTAGGGGTTTACACCTGTTTGGATGAACAAAAATTGGGTTAACAAACAGGGCTAACAAACCTGGTTCTCGGGGTGCAGGCGGGGATCGAACCCTGGTCTTCCGGTTCACAGCCGGATATTCTAACCGTTGAACTACATGCACCATTTTACAAAGTTGACCCGACCGGACTCGAACCGGTAACCCGCTGCATATAAGGCAGACGCTCTCACCGTTGAGCTACGGGCCACTTTTAAGCACAAAAAAAACCGGGCGTTTTTGACGACCGGTTTTTACGTTTTACATAAGCCATTACTTATGTTCGTTGACACCAGGGTCGTTGATATTTTTTCTCATAGCTATACCATTTCGATAACAGTTGCCCGTTATGATTATTGGTAAATCGTATGCTATGAATCTGCGTTTGCATGCTTGGTTTTTTTCGTTATAAATACAAATAAAAAGCCCCGCAATCTCTTGCGGGGCTTGTGTTATATTGAATTCGTTTTTTCAACTATTCTGTAGCATAACATGCCCCGCAACTTGTATAGTCTTCCCGCAGACTAAACCAGTTTTTTATTTGTATGTGAATTGTTGAGCGGTACATGTTTTGTGATTTTTTTAACAGTGCAAAGATGGATATAATTTTTTAATATCTCCAAATTTTTTTGAAAAATATTTTTTAGCTAGATAAGTGGAGAGTGATTTTTTGGAGGGGAATAATGACCGTAAGGACCGCGAATTGTGGTCTGAGAGTAAATGATAAATATAAATAATTATGTTGATAGTGTTTACCTTCTTTTCGGTAATAGTTAAAAGATTTATACTCAAAAACAAAGCGTAAATAGAAACTAAATATGATCAGATTAACGACTCATTAACAACTTGTGCGATTTTATGATAAATACCCTTTCATAGTATGTTTCATGAATAATATTTACTCGCTCACTTTGATAATTAAATTATGTTAATGCTTCGGGTTGGATCATGAATTTTTTTTTCCTTTGTAAGCATAAAAAATTATTCATGAGGGTAACTGATTTTATTTATAGTTGTCACAACATTCAACTGCATCGTATAGCCGTAGCATTTATAAATAAACCTGGTGTAATAATATTATCTGTTCCATCAACTATTGTTAATCAATTTTGAATATTTATGAACATTCGCATCCTTCATGCAGATGACGATACCATTTTCTCCGGCATTGTAAAGAGAATATTACATCAAAGTAGCTTTGAGGTGTACAACGCTTATGATGGAGAGGAAGCGTGGCAACTGTTTAATAAGCAAAGCTTCCATTATTGCTTATTGGATATTATGATGCCCAGGTTAAATGGGATAGACCTGGGAGAAAGAATCCGGGAAGTGGATAAGCAAATGCCGATTTTTTATTTATCAGGAGAAGACCCCTCGTTGGTAGAAAGAGAGGTATTTGGTCGCGGGGGTGGCAATGGGTATTTTAATAAAACATTTAATATCAGGCAGTTGTCGGATATTCTACAATATTACTTTACATCGCCGGTCACAATAAAAACGTATGAAATTCCCTGAATCAGCATTTGAATACGATGAAATCAATTATGAGTTAGTAAGTCCGAAGATGAGAATTCCATTGTCTACCGACTATCATAATCTTATGATGTGCTTCCTTGCTACACCTAATAAAGTTGTTCCTATGGAGAACTTGTTAAAGGCTGTAGCAGGAGATAACAATAAATTGCGGGTATATATATCACACCTAAGAGAAAACTTTAGATTAATGGAATCGTTGGTGGAAATAGAAAACAAGCATAATAAAGGCTATGTGTTGAAAGTGAAATTATAATAAAGCTACGTTTCCCATAGGCACTTATGATGCTACCTTACTAAATAAATCCTATTCTCTATCCCAAAATGAAAAACCGATTTTTCAATCAAAGTATACATATATGAAAATTCAAGGAAAGCGCAGTGATGCTAAAACTGTTCTGTACGCAGAGGACAATCCCATTAATGCCCGGATCATGAAATACGCTTTGGAGAAGGATGGAAACTATGAAGTGATAGTTGCTGAAAACGGTATGGAAGCCTGGGATTACTTTAATAACAGATCTTTTGATGCTTGTTTACTGGATGTTCATATGCCTAAACTAGACGGTGTGGAATTAGGTGCAAAAATACGTACCGTTGATGCCGTTATACCTATTTTGTTTATTTCCGGTGATGTTCATCTGGAAACTCAACTGAAGGGCTTTCAGATTGGAGGTGCTGATGACTATTGTACCAAACCTATTGATATATCCTTACTGACCTTCCAGATGGAAGCTCTTATTCGCAGAGCAAAAGGGCAACAGGATGCGTGTGAAACCATTGTGCTGGATACTTATATTTTTAATCCCCATCTTGCCACGCTTACTTTTGATGGCATGTCCGTTTCACTGAGTGCCAATGAAGTAAGAGTGCTGAAATGTCTCGTATCCAATAATAATAAAACCGTAGATAATGATTCCCTAAGGCAGCTGGTTTCCGGCACCGATAAACAGCGGGCATTGTATGCTACGATCGCGATGCTTCGAACGCATTTCAAATATAGCAGCATTGTAGAAATTCTTACTGTACAACGCTCTGGATACTTACTGTCTATACCGAAAGAAAGCATCCGATATTTTTAATGCTTAGTTCGTTTTCCTCATCAAATATTTTCTTATATTCGATACCTGTTTAGTAAACCCAAAAGAGAGTGTTAACCATATTTTAAAAAACTCAAAACCAATGACCATGAAACTCCACAGAACATTACATCATCCAGATGGTGGGCGTTCATTAGCTGAATATGAAATCAGAGATAATAATGTTTTCACTACCATACACCATCCGAAGGGATCCAGCTCCCTCCCCTGGTATGAGGTCAGAGAAAATAAATTATACCCCACCATGCATCATCCTAATGGAAGAAGCTCATTTCCCTGGTTTGAAATTAACGGGACCAGTATAACGCCATCTATTCATCATCCCAAAGGCGTGGACGGATTAGCGTGGTATAAGATTGTATAGTATTTCTATTTCACACGGGTTTATAAATAGGGGCCTGGCATACGGTTGCCGGGCTTTTTTGTGGAGAGAAGGATCGGACGTGATGGGTTATATGGTTTCTTTTGCCAGGCTTAATAAGTAACTGGCGTCTATTAATCTTAATACTTCGTGGTAGAACAGCAGTAGTTCCGCCCGGGATTGAGCGTCTTCGTATTGTGTATCTGCGGCTGCGAGGGTTTCCGAAAGCCAGAGCCACAACGTTTGCCGCGCTTCGGTGGGCGGGAATAGTTCGGAGAAGTGAGCCAGGACAAGTGTTGGGTCGTTAGATTCTTCTTCCGAAAGATGTGTGTGGTAGAAGAAAGGATGTGAGGTTTGCATAACAATAGGTTTTTAATGTATCCCTAATTTGCATATAAATATTCATATAAGGGATAATTAGTGCCTTAATATTTATATAAATATATTTATTAGGGATATTTTCCTTGTTTTTATAAATTTCTATTATGCCTAAATTGTAGAAAAATATGCTTTAGAAGCGTTTTTATGAGCGATAAAGTATTAAATAGAATAAAAGCAGTATTGGCAGAGAAGTCTAAGGCAAATAAGTGGTTGGCCGAAGCGATAGGAGTAAATATTAACACAGTATCGAAATGGTGTACAAATAAAATACAGCCGTCTGTAGAGACACTATTTGAGATAGCGGAGGCATTGGATGTAGAAGCGAGGGAATTGTTAGTCCTTCGAAAAGGCCAATAAATTGTAGAATGGAATACAAAGAACAACTCGATACCCTACGCCAACAAATGCCCATTGGCATTCGCCATGGACTTGAGCTACTTCGCAAAACTAATGGGGACATTGTTGCCGCCCGTACTCTGTTTGAAGAAGAACTCATAGCAATTATTATCAGCAAAACCTCCGTTTCACAGGAAACAGCTCAAAAACATTTGCAAGCTGCTAACTACGATATGCCCAAAACGCTTGTTAGCATTGATGAAGAACGTTTCTCTTTGCCAGAACGCATATTGCGTAATGCGAAGAATAGAGAAGAAGCATTGTCTCTATTGGCGCGGAACCTGGCAGATGCGAAAGGTATAAAGCGTAATTATTGGCTGCCACTTGATCAGTTGCAACATTTATCACCGGTGCAACGATGTTTGCTGGTAGTAATGGAATGGCTGGAGTATGAAGATTATGAGGGGTTTGATCACGGGATATATTTTTACGTGGATATTGTGGTTACGCAACATGAAACAATGTTACTGTTACCGGATGTAGCAGCGTCTATCAGGTTAGGAAGGAACCGTAGTGATGCGCTAATGGAGCGTTATAAGAATAAGCCATCACCAGGAAAAAAGCAGTTTCATGTTGGTAACGTAATAAATAAGGACAAGAAATTTGTACGGACAATGAGTATTTTTAAAGAGAATAGAATGTTGATAATAGACCGACTTTATGAGATAGCAACAAATAATATTGCGGTGTTTTATTGACTACTAACATAGATTTTCTATTCACAATGCTACTATATTCATTTGTTTGCATCATTTGTGGGACATATAATACTCATGACTTCTGCTAAGCTTATTGCAAAAGGGAGGGCGTATCCCTTTCCACTCTTAAAACCTTTTAATCGTGTTACATTCCATGAATACTCTTTAAAATCTGTCTCTATGTTTGGATCAATTTCAAAAACTAAATAGAGATCTTGAGAGGGAGGTGTCGGGTATTTTTTCTTCTGAAGGTCCTGTTTAGAAAAAACTTTAGGTCCTTTTGTTTTAAGCTTAAAAAATTTAGTGCTAATTTTCTCTTCTTTATTGTGTAGCAGCAAATATTTAGCACTTGTTATAAACGGATTCAAATACATTGGTCCTTTCTTGCTATTAATCCTTGTATTGTATAAGTTAGAGGACAAAATCCATTTGAGATGTTCTTCATTCTTATAGTATCCTACTAAAACATAGGTATCTTCTGGGATAAGGGCTCTATTGATACCAGTGGGTTCAGGGAGAGACATATTAAGTGCAAAAGAGGGGGCTTCCTTATAGATTTCAAATGTTTTTGATGCCATCCGCTCTCGTTGCGAAGTTCTGTTTAACAGAATGGTTACCACATCCTTTAAGAATTGTTCCAACTGTTGAATGCCGTTATTGCTCTTAGAGGGAAAGATAGAAAAAGCTCCAAGACCTGGGAGTATTTCATGAAAACCCCGAAAAGATTCTATTTTACCTCCAGGATATAATACATAGGCCCCTGCCGTACGTCGAATAGCATCCCGATAGGTATGCATCTTTAATAGATCTACTTTTTTATATTTCTTGATATCAGGATCATCCTTTTCTTCATTTAAATCAGGGTGCGAATTGGGATTGTCTTGGAGATGCTCAATTCTGTATTTAGCGTCAAAGTGGATATGTACGATTAACTCCTCACGCTCTGCGGCTTCATTTTCAAGATGGTACGGCCATAAACTAAGCGTGAAATCAGGCCTTAAACTTGTTGTCCAACTGCCACTCTTAGGGTATGGTTGTTCTTTTTTAAAGGTTCTATTATAACTAAGTTGAACATTAAACTTACGCGTTGGACTGTTAAATATACCTTTAACTGCAATAAAACTGCCTTGTTTAAGCTTCAATTCAAGCCCATTAGCTGTTGATGCTATTAATGTTTCAATATTAGGTGTCTCTAGTTGAAATATATTTATAGTAGAATCTATCAGTTTAAAGAATATCCAATATTCATATAAAGTAGCGACATCCTTCTTTCCTGCATCATATACATCTTCTCCTCCCCGCCACGTCAATTGCGCTGCTAAGTCACACATCAACCAGCTCCTTAATAATTCTCTATAACCTTCCTTTCGTTGCAAAACGGGACTATTTAGTATTAAGGTGTGTAATGGCCCAATACTTTTTAGAATATGATGGCTTAAGTAATGTTGTAACTTTTCCATTAACCGTAATACTTCCTTTTGATGGTTGCGAGCATCATCAAGTTTGGAATAAAAGAGGGTACAAATATCTAGAAACTCAGTAAGTGCATATTTAACAAATCGATTTTCTGGTGCATCAACAGTTTCGATTTTATGAAATGCAGCTAATTTAATAAACGGATTAGTAGAGCTTATACTTAATTTCCGAAGTTGTTTGCTATTTAACCGTTTTATTTTGTGCGCCTCTTTCTCAATTTCTTTTTCCTTCCATACCGTTACTGGAGATTGTAATATCTTGTTTAATGCACGATCAAACTCTTCTGAATCTAATATGGACTTAATAAAGCTGAAACGTTGGTAGATTATTTTGCTTGATGTATGTGGGACTGCTGTAAAATATTGAGAAGCGGGAGAAGTATGCCGCATTATAAGTTCCGTGCACTTCTCCGTAATTTCCTCCAGCATTAATCTGTAGTCAGTTCGATAGTCTGCTTTTACAGAACGAACTTCAAGATCGAAAGCTCCAACTATACTTTCATCCCGTGTACTAACAACTTCAATTGTTAGTGTTCCAACAAAATTTCCAGGGCTAAGCGTTCCTGTTGTAGATTGTTTGTACTGATGGCGTCGAATTATTTTTTTACTTCCCATCAACTCAAAACCTTCGGGAAGTTTGTAGTCATAGGAAAACCCTTCCTTTATTTGTATAATGGCTTCACCCCATTCTATGGCCTCCGCTGGGTTTATTTCCCAAAGGCAATCTGCTTCGGAAATAGCAGTAATTTCTACGGACAAATTATCTTGATTAGATAATTGAACATTTATTTCTACCATTTTAAGCTTCTGCATAACTGGTATAACTATGATCAATTAATCCTTGCTGCATACGCCTGATTTTTTCAAAAGAAAGAAAATACTTAATGTCGTCCATCGCAACATCGTTGTGAATGTCTGTTTCTATTTTTAAATAGAGGTCCAATTTTTCTACATTTTTTAAGCAATATCTAGCTAGTATCATTAAAATTGGTTCCAGCTTTCGTCTAGAGCCATGTAGTCGAGGAAGAAGCTTTTGCATTATTATGGCATCCATTAATTGATCGTTGCTCCAATTTCCAATTTTCAATGCAATGTTGAAAAAACGTTTTATTTCGGATGCTGTTCGGAACCCAAATTCGGCGCCTGCTCTTTTTAGTGCGATGAAGAAGTTCATTAACTCTCTAGAAAGGCTATCATTAATTATAGGATCACTCAACTTCTCAGTTGCTAACTGTACAAAACTCTTAGCCATGTCCGCCCCTTTGGCTTCTAATAGATTTAGCTTTGAGACTTTGTTCTTAAGTAAAAATTCTTCCATTCCTTTCTCTGAAATTCGAAACTCGATCACAGATGCTCTATCTAGTACTTTAGGACTGAACATATAAGTTGTTTCGTCTATATTAACTGTGCCAATAATAAATACGTTAGGTGGCAAATTAAAAGATGTTGGTATACTCTTCTGATTCCAATTTTCTGGTCCTGGGTGTAGGCTTATTTTTTCTCCCGATTCTAAACAACTTAGAAAATCAGCGAAATATCTCTCGACATGGCTAAGGTTCATCTCATCAAGAATAAGAAAATACGGATTTTCAGGATCGCGAATAGCAGACAATAGTAAATTAAGTGTTCCATTCTCAGGAAGAACATAAGTATCTTTCTGTATCATATTTGGGTATCCAAGGAGAGGCTCTCGATTAGTCCAGTCCGCCCCTACCGGAACAATACAGATTTGTTGGCTATTAACAGCTATCCACTTAGCAAATGCCAGCGCTAATTTAGTTTTACCGGAACCTGATAATCCCGTCAGTATTACAAAGGGTTTTGTGACCAATGCAGTTACAAATCTCAAAACGATGTGATCTTCAAAATATAGACCGGTCTCGGTTAAGTGAGCACCAAAGGTTTTATAATCAAAAATTAATCCTCCCTCTTTCATACTCTTAATTGATTGATATTTCAATACATCCTCATATTCAGTAAGCATTTCATCTATGTCCATATTTATTTTTTTTCTGTCAAGGCCATAGTTGTTTTTATTAGGATCTATTTTATAGGATGTAAAGTAGTAAGAACCGCCATATCGCATCGGCTTGGTATTAAATCCTCTTTTAAAGAAATTCTCTATCGATGTGTCTCGTTCTCGCCAATTTAAATCTGGAGGATTTGTTTCACTTATACCAAACGCAAGAATTAGTACATGTTCTTCTTTGTAATAGAGATATACAGGGTATATCCCTCTTGATACTTTTTGATCTTCTGCTAGCAATGCAATCCAGGGGATGTTAGCTTTGTTTCCTTTCCCAAATCCTGCCTGTACCTTTAGATTGCGAAACTCACCTGAAAAGTCACTACTTTTTAAGTTGTCAGGATCGTTATGAACACGGAATAAGAAATTAAACAATATTTGATAAATATCTTCTTTAGGTACTATTGTAAACCCATTTTCTTCAAGTAATCGAAAACACGCAGTATCTTTACCTCCAGGGAAATTATCTCTTTCTAGCGCACTGCCATTAGCAAAAATATTTGCGTAAGAAACGATCAGTTTTGGAGGATATTTTTTATTGTTATACTCAACATCATAAAATTTAGATTGAGCCCCATTGGGTATTCCTTCATCGTCTATTTTTTTAATGGCTAGCAGTAAATGCTCTTTTGTAAGGTTTTTAGGTATTGACATTAGATGGAATTGTGCATACAGTTTAAGGGTGTAATAGCAATATAACGAAAATATATAGATGTTCTAGGTTGTGTAGGATAAGGAATTAGTACCCCAATACCTCAAGCATAATTTTTTTATCGCTTCATTTCGGGGGCTCCATCCCCCCACAATTGCAAATCCCCCCTATTCTCCCTAAATTTACCCCACATGCATACCGGCCAGTCACACCTCTCCCATCACCAACTAAAGTCATTATTTGACCTGCTATACCTGCGCCTATGCCGATTTGCTGACCAAATTATCTCTGATTCCGCTACTGCAGAAGATATCGTTCAGGAAGCATTCATAAAATACTGGCAACGCAACACCGAAATCCCGGACCTTCCAGCCATTAAAACATTTTTGTATGTAATGGTAAGAAATGCTTGCCTTAACCACCTTAAGCACCAGAAGGTGGCCAAAAAATTTGCGGAAACACAAGTTGCAGAAACAGAGGAAGCAGCGGTATTGAAAGCAGAGGTATGGGGAGAAGTACATCGGGCCATTGCTTCTTTGCCGGAAGGCTGCCGTAATGTTTTCAAGCTTAGCTACCTGGAGGGATTAAAAAACCAGGAGGTAGCGGATGAATTGAAAATTTCCGTTAATACGGTAAAAACGCAAAAAGCCCGCGCATTGGCGTTGTTGAAATTACGATTAACGCCAGAATCCTTTATGGCACTGTGTATCCTCGTTTCAGAAAAATATTTTTAAGTCTTTCACCCATTTGAGGTTAGTAAGTTGTTTATAGATATAGTAGCACATGGAATCATATTACCACCTGTATCACACGTCCCGGTTAATTGTGAAGTATTGGGATAATACGTTATCTGAAGAAGAGCGCGTAGCGTTGGAGGCGTGGATAGCCGAAAGTGATGCCAACAGGGCGTTATTTGAGGAGTTGAGTAAAGAAGAAGTGCTGAAAGAAGAGATGCTGCAGATGGGAAAATATCATCCGGAGCAGGCCTGGGATCGTATCCAGGGGGAGGTGATGGTAAAGCGCATGATTCCCTGGGGGCGGATAGCGGCCGCGATGGCGCTGCTGCTGCTGGCCATTGGCGCCAGGTGGTGGTATACAGGTACAGAAGTAGAGAAACAGCAACCGGTGATAGCTAAAGCCACGCCAATAAAAGGCAAGCCAGTGTTGGTGATGAGCAATGGAGAGGAAATGGTGTTGGGAGCCGCGAAAGATACGCTGCTCACCAACCGGGATGGGACCAGCATCCGGCAGCAGGGCAATAAGCTGGCGTATAGCAATACAAGCGGACCACAGGTATATAATACGCTGAAAATACCGAGGGGCATGGATTACAGCCTTACACTGAGTGATGGCACACAGGTATGGCTAAACGCGGAATCTTCGTTACGTTTCCCGGTACACTTTACGGAGGCGGACCGCAAGGTATATCTTACGGGAGAAGCTTACTTCATGGTGGCCGCCGATGCCCGCAAACCCTTTAGCGTAGTAGCGGGGCAAGCAGAAGTAGCTGTATTGGGAACGGAGTTCAATATTATGGCTTATGAGAATGAGCCGGCAATGCAAACCGCCTTGGTCAGTGGCAGTGTAAAAGTTAAGACAGCACATGGCGAAACACTGCTGCAGCCGGGTTGGGTAGGTGTTACGGAGAATGGAAATACAACGGCGAAGCAAATGGACATTGCCGCTCTCACAGGTTGGAAGCGTGGGTTGTTTGTATTCAGGAACGCTGATATTACTACAGTACTGCACCAGCTGGAGCGCTGGTACGATGTAACAGCGGTATATCCAAAAGAGAAAGTTGGTAGCCAGCATTTTACTGGCGCTATTAAAAAGTATGATAACATAGAACAGGTACTGGAGATGCTAAATCAAACAGGGGGAGCCAATTTTAAATTAAGTGGTAAACAAATAAACGTAGCATTTTAATCAACAACCAACCAGTGTAATGTCAGATGCGTGCCCGGAACGTTACGGGCACACTTGTCATGCGCGCTGAGCCAAAATCTCTTGTAGTCAATGAAACGATTGTCGATATTACTGCTTTGTATGCAGTATATAGGGTCGCTATGCGCGCAGTCAGTCACGACCAGCCTGCAGCAGGTGCCCGTTGAAAAAGCATTTGCTGTTATTCAGCAACAAACAGGGTATGAGTTTTTATATAACAACGAGTCTATAAAAAAGGCGGGAACAGTGAGCTTGTCGGTGAAGCAGGCATCGCTGGAAGCTGCGTTGCAGCAATGCTTTAGCCAGATTCCCTTTACCTGGAAGGTAGTAGATAAAACGATTGTAGTAACGCCGAAGGGGACGACCGCTGCGGCAGAATATACGATTAGTGGCCGGGTATTGTCGTATGAAGGTAAGCAGCCGCTGATAGGCGCTACTGTCCGCGTACGGGGCACAGATAAAGGTGCAACTACCAACAGCAGTGGTGCGTTTACAATTACCACCGGTATACAGCATCCCGTGTTGCAGGTATCTTTCCTGGGATATATCACCAAAGAACTGAGAGCGGAGGATAACGGGGTGATTTATTTGGAGGAAGATAAAAAGAAGCTCAATGAAGTAGTGGTGACTACAGGATATATCACCCTGCCGAAGGAGCGTGCTACCGGCTCATTTTCGCAGGTAGACAAATCGCAATTGGATAAGCGCGTGTCTACCAATATCCTCGATAAACTGGAAGGATTAAGCACGGGGTTGTCTTTCTCCAGGAGCGTGACTTCCGATAAGCCCAAGCTGAGCCTCCGTGGCCGCAGTACACTGTTCTCAGAAGATCAGCCCCTGATTGTGGTAAATGGTTTCCCGATAGAAGGTGATCTGAATAGCATCGACCCCGATGATGTAGAAAGCATTACCATCCTGAAAGATGCTGCCGCGGCCTCTATCTGGGGTGTTCGTGCAGCCAACGGCGTTATTGTGATCACTACCCGCCAGGGTAAACTAAACCAGCGCCCTACGGTAGAAGCAAGATCCAACATCATTTTCGGAAAGAAACCAGATTATAGCCAGCTACACTTAATGAGTAGCAGTGATTATATAGATGCCCAACAGATATTGTTTAAAGCAGGTAGATTTAATTCGCTGTTTTCTCCCGGCAGCCGCCAACCTATTCCGGAAGCGGTACAGATCTGGAAAGATGCCAAAGATGGAAAAATCACCAATGAGGTGGCCACGCAAAAAGTAGACGCACTGCGTAATATCGAAATCCTGGACGACTATAGCCGTTTATTCACCCGCAATACACTTACCCAGCAGTACCAGGTAAATGTAAGTGGCGGTAGTGAAAACATGCAATATTATCTCTCCGCAGGATATGATAAGAATGCTAACTACATGGTGGGCAACGACTATGAGCGGTTCACCCTGAATACCAACAACACCGTACGTGTAACAAAGAAATTAGAACTGAGTATCGCCGGGCAACTCTCTCAGGGCAATACTACCAACCCTTTTGATGTCAACAGTGGCTCGCCTTTCGATATGATCAGTGGCTCGCGCAGCGCTACCAATGTATCAGCGCAGATCCCCTCCCCTTACACCCGCCTCGTAGACGACAAAGGCAATGCCCTGAAAATTCCCTGGATGTACAATGATGCCTTCAAGCAAAATGGCTACAACCAGGGGCTTCTCAACATGGACTACTACCCGCTCACGGAATATCAAATGATGAACCGCCACATAAAAAGTATGGCCGTTAACGTTAGACTGGGTGCCAACTATGAAATCGCTAAGGGCCTAAACCTCGACCTGAAATATAACCTGGAGAAAAATACCGGATCAGACAGGGACCTGGCGGATCAGCGCCGGTTCTGGGTAAGAGACAATGTCAATCTCTTCTCTGAAACTATCGATGGTGAACAGGTAAGACATTTGCCTTTGGGAGATATCTTAACCCTGGGTAAAACTGAGTTGACTGCGCAAACCTTCCGCAGCCAACTGAATTTCAACCACATCTGGGGCAAGAAACACACCATAGCAGCTATTGCTGGCGCAGAAGCCCGGGAGATTTTGAGAGAAGGAAATAAGCAACGCCTCTTCGGTTACAACGATCGTACGCTGCAATATGCAGATGTGGATATGGTAACGCAATTCCCCGATTTATATGGATTCACCAATTCTATTGGTAGCGTGTTGGGCGTAGGTACCCCGATTACCTACATCAAAGATCGTTTCGTTTCTTATTTTACCAATGCCTCTTATACTTACCTGAACCGCTATACGTTATCCGCCAGCGGACGTGTAGACGGATCCAATCTCTTCGGCGTACAACGTAACCGTCGCCTGAATCCACTGTGGTCAGTAGGTGCAGCCTGGCAGATACAACGTGAGCGCTTCTTCCATGTGAACTGGGTAGATATGCTGAAGCTGCGTGCTACCTATGGCTTTAACGGTAATATCAACAAAACGGCTACGGCCTATACCACTGCCAGCCTCATGCCTTCGGGGGAAAACTCTACTTCGTTCATTCCTTATGCCAACATTATCAACCCGGCCAACCCTAACCTCCGCTGGGAAAAAGTAGGACAAGTGAACCTCGGCGTGGACTTCGCGCTGTTCCATGAAACATTGAGCGGATCATTGGAGTATTTCAACAAGCGTGCACAGGATCTGTTTGGAAGCGACTTCCTGGCGCCGTCTACCGGGTTTAACAGTGTTAGCAGCAATATTGCAGCTATGCGCACCAATGGCTGGGAACTGAAGCTGGACTCACGTAACATCAGCACCAACAACTTCCGCTGGAATACGACGTTTATGTTGAGCATTGCAAAAGATAAGGTGACTAAATTTTACAATACCGGCGGCGACATGAACCCTTCGCTGTTCCTGCTCTATGGTGGCCGCGATGATGACGATAAGTCTACTTACCTGCCGGTAGAAGGATATCCGTTATTCGGTATCTGGGCCTACCCCTGGGGTGGACTGGATGCAAAAGGAAATGCCACCATTCTGGGCCCTGACGGCAAAACCGTTACCGACCGTTTTGAAGCCGGACGCCTCTACGATAACATCTACAAGATGAAATATATTGGCGCAGTGAACCCACCCGTATTCGGTAGCCTGGCAAATACATTCTCCTACAAGCAATTAAGCCTGACGGTGAATCTCCTGTATAAACTGGGGCACTACTATCGCCGCAGCGACCTGGGCTACTACACCATGGCGGTGATGTACCAACGTGGCCCTGATAGCTTCAAAGACCGTTGGAAACAACCCGGTGATGAGAAGAAAACCAATATTCCTGCTTTCACAGCAGTAAGAACACAGGACAGGGTGAACAATGATTTCTATCAATATTCAGATGTAAACGTGGATAAAGCAGATCATATCCGCTTGCAGGATGTGCTGTTAAGCTACGACATCACCCGGCAAACGGTGGCTCGCCTGCCAGTGAACCGTATCACGCTGTATGCGCAGGCCAGCAACCTGGGCATTATCTGGAGAGCTAATAAAAATGGAATAGATCCTGATTATGCGCCACAAACGTTTTCATCGGTGATGCCACCGGTGCGTACACTGGCTATTGGCGCTAAAGTAGGTTTCTAATCATATCAAACGACTAAGCAATGAAAAGGAGTATATATATCATATTTGCTTTTATAGCGGCGGCTTTGGCAGGTTGTAAAGACTACCTGGACATACAGCCGAAAGACAAACTCATTCCCGGCACCGTAGAAGACTTTCGCTTACTGCTCGATGACCAGTGGACAATGACGCTGACACCAGGCCTGGGAGATATCATGACCGACGACCTGTCGCTATCAGAAAGCCAATATGGCGATCTGTCGCAGGAATATCAGCAGCGTCTCTATACCTGGAGCAAAGATGTGTTCGCAGCAGATGAAGATATCCGCGACTGGGGCGCCCCTTATAAAATAATTTTTTATGTTAACACCATCCTGGAAGGACTGGCGGCTAATCCCGCCGGGCTCCCGGAAACACGCAACCAGGTTGAGGGAGAAGCGATGTTCTACCGCGCTTATGCCTATTTTAACCTGGTGAACACCTTCGCGAAACAATACAATGTTGCTACTGCCGATAAAGATCCGGGTGTGCCGCTGAGATTATCATCTGATATAACGGCGTCGATTACACGAAATAGTGTGAAAGAAGTATATGACCAGGTACTCAGTGATGTCAATAATGCTATCCGCTTGTTGCCGGCAAAATCATCTTTTAAAACCAGGCCGTGCCGGGCTGCTGCTTATGCTTTGTCGGCACGTATTAACCTGCAGATGGGTAAATATGATCAGGCCATGGAACAGGCAAATAGTGCGTTGTCTCTCCAAAATACCCTGGTAGACTATAAAACGGTAGATCCGGCCAACTCCACGTTTGACGCCGTATTCCCGGTAAATATTGTGAATAATCCGGAAGTGATTTTTATCTCCTCTACCACAGGGATATATGCTAAAAATCATTTTATTTCTCCGGAGGTGTACCAGTTGTATAAGGAACATGATCTGCGCGCATCATTATTATTTAGAGAGATGCCGGATGACGGGAACTATCAATACATCGGTACTTATAACGATGGTGGCCGTACAAATGTGCCTTCTCCATTTTCAGGTTTTACAGTAGCAGAACTTTACCTGGTCCGGGCAGAATGTTATGCACGTAAAAATGAGCCATCCAAAGCAATGGGCGATCTGAATACCTTGCTGGTAAACCGTTTCGAAGAAAATACTTTCCAGCCTTTAACTGCCGCATCGGCTAAAGAGGCACTGGAAACAGTACTGCTGGAGCGTCGCAAGGAGCTAGTGTTTAGAAACCTCCGCCTCATGGATCTCAAAAGATTAAATATGGATCCGGAGCAACAGGTAACGTTAACGCGTACACTCGGCGGCCAAACCCTGACGCTAACCCCAGGCAGCAACCGCTACGTGTTTCCTATTCCCGATAAGGAAATTACCTCCAGCCACCTGGAACAAAATCCAAGATAACTATGAGAGCTACCATCTTTTTACTTTTTGCCCTCACTGCTGTATCGGTAGTAAAGGCGCAAATCAGGGAAAGCAAGCCACAGCGCAGTGCGATTACCCTCACTGCTAAGGGTATAGACGGATACTTTTACGTGGAGCAACTGCCACCCATAAACGAAGTATTAGTACGCAAAATGAAACCGGCAGGGGAACGTTTCCCGGCAGATAGTGCGAAAAATATCACCTGGAGTACTGATATCACTGAACCGGTAATCGTAACACTGGCCGTACATGGCAAAGAAGTCAGCTCATCACAGAAGATATACCTGAAGCCTGGCGACTCGCTGAGTCTTACGTTCAACGGGAAAAGTCAAGGCCTCCTGATGGATACGCTTCATTCCAACGCAGGCACATTGAATAATGTACTGGCGTGGTACGACTATCACACTTCTGAAGTGATGAATGATCTGTGGACGGGTTTAGACGAAAACAAAGCCACAGTTACCTCAATGGAAGGCCTGTTGCAACGCATGAACAAAGTATACGCTACCGCAAAGCAATTGGCCGGTAAGAACACTTACCTGGAAACGATGTATGGATTCAACCTCCTCACCATCCGTTACGCCTATGGTTGGTATTATGACGATAATAAAATAACACCAGGCCTGCCCACTGCTTTACTCGCGCCAGCCTATGACGACAAAGCCTTTGCGCTGATGAACAACCCGGTTTTTGTAAAGTATATTCTTCCGGAAGAGGCTAGAAGAGGCTTCTTTTTTACTTACGACTGGATGCTGAATCAGCGCTATAAAAGCGCTATGACCGGCATGAACGACAGTACAAAAATGGCTTTCCTGGGACAGAAGATATTGCAGATAAACAAGTATGCGCCTTTTAAGGAAGTGGCCAGGTTTGTATATGTGAAGAATACTTATTTTTCTTATCTCAATAAACACTACACAACAAACCAGTTGCCTGTTGCCCGTAAGCTAGCCATGGCGGCGGCTGCGCCTATAAAGGATACCGCCTTTCAAAACCGTTTGCAACAACTGATTGCCACCATGGGAAATGTACTGCCAGGCTCACCGGGACTCAATTTCGCCCTGGAAGATCACAAAGGCAAAATCTGGCACTTCAGCGACCTCAAAGGAAAAGTAGTGTATATAGATGTATGGACCACCTGGTGTGGCCCCTGCCGCGCTGAAGCGCCGCTATTCGAAAAAATGGCCGCTGATTATGCTGGTAAGGATGTCGTGTTTTTAGGTATTTCGGCAGATAGACCTAAAGACAAGGCTACCTGGATAGAAATGGCTGGCCACAAGCAAACATTACAGTTGTATTCCGGAGAAAAAACAGCTTTCATGCAGTATTACCAGGTGCCTGGCTATCCTACCTTCCTGCTGTTCGATAAAGACGGAAAGGTAGTAAGTGCAGATGCTCCGCGGCCAAGCGCAGAAAGCATTATCAGGGAAGCTATCAATAAACTTTTATAGGAACCAATAGGGGTACTCCCCGCGCAGGTGCGTCCTCTTTACAAGAGGTATTAGCTCTTCTTCCGCCATAGTTTTTCTTTAAAAAGGGGGATGCCAAAGGCGTTCCCCTTTTTTATTTATATCCCGCGGCCTGTAATTCAAACAGCTCCGCATATCTCCCCTTTTTAGCCAGCAGTTCTTCATGACTTCCAATCTCAACTAAAGCACCTCTTTCCAGTACCAGTATGCGGTTGGCCATACGAACAGTAGAAAACCGGTGAGAAATTAATACCGCTGTTTTATGACGGGTGAGGTCTGCAAACCGGAGAAATACATTGTATTCCGCCCTGGCATCCAGCGCAGAAGTAGGTTCATCCAGTATCAGCAGTTGTGCATCTTTCATGTAAGCCCGCGCCAGTGCAATCTTCTGCCATTCACCACCAGACAATTCTATTCCCTGGTGAAAGCGACGTCCCAGCATCTGATTATATCCCTGCGGCATCTTTTCAATGAGCGGGTAGGCAAGGCTTTGTTGCGCGGCATCCTCAATCATATGCTGGTTATCGCTTTGCGCAATATTGCCCACGGCAATATTTTGCGATACCGTCATCTGGTAGCGCTGGAAATCCTGGAATATAACGCCAACATGTACACGTAATTCTTTCAGGTCATATTCCCTCAGGTCAATACCATCCAGTAAAATCCGCCCTTCCACAGGATCGTAAAGCCGGGATAATAACTTTACCAGCGTAGTTTTCCCGGCGCCATTCTCTCCTACCAACGCCAGTTTTTCTCCGGCGTGCAGGGTGAAATTTAAATGCCGGATGGCCCATTTGTCGGAATTAATATATTTAAACCCTACATCTTCAAATGTAAATCCCTGTTGAATAGGATTGGGAAATGGCCGTGGACGCACTGGCGGCACCATTTTAGGCTGCATCTCAAAATATTCAAACAAATCACGCAGGTATAAAGCACCCTGTGTAACACTGGAAAAACGAATGAGGATACCCTGGAAGGTAGTGCGCAGTTGCCGGAATGATCCTGCCAGGAAAGCCAGGTCACCAATGCTGAGATGCCCGCTGATAGTTCGCAATATGATGATCACATAAGCGGCATAATAGCCGGCAGCGCCCAATATAGCGAACACCGTACCCCACGTGGCATCCCGTACCTGCAAGTCTTTTTTATCAGCATAAAATTTATCGGAGATAGTCCGGAAGCGGCTAATCAGGAAATTAGAAAGATCAAATACTTTCACCTCTTTCGCCGTTTCATCGCTGGCGCCGAGGTAGCGGATATAGTCCAGCTCCCGCCGATCGGAAGTTTGCCCCCAGGCCAGCTTATAGGATAGGTCGTTGAAATGCGATTCATTTAAGAATGCAGGAATAACAGCCAGCAATAGTAATAAAATCAGCCAGGGATTGAATAGCACAAGGCCCGCCGCCAGGAATATGATGGTGATAATATCCTGTACCTGGCTTAAAACCTGCGCCAACAGTATAGTCCGCCCCGTAGTTTGTTGCCGCGCACGTTCCAGTTTATCATAAAAATCGGCGTCTTCAAATTGATCTAAATCCAGAGTGGCAGCATGTTCCATGATTTTTACGGAGGTGTGGTTGGCGAAGAGATCCCCCAATAGCCCATCCAGCAGGGAAATAACGCGGCCCAGCCCATCAGATATGATCGCCAGTCCAAATTCTATGGCTACCAATTGCCACAACCAGGTGGTGGAATGATGTGGGTCTTTATTCAGCTGTACTACCTGGTCTATGATCAGTTTACCTACATAAAGTAAAGATAAAGGCATGGCCGATTGGGCCACCCGTAATATACTATTGGCGATTGTCAAACCCGGGCTGGTTTGCCATACCATGCGGAAAAATGCCGGTAAGTTCCGTAATGCCGCCAGTCGCTCTTTAAAGGTTAATTTTTCGTCCTTGCCTGAACGTCTTCCTTTTGCACTCATGAAGGTAATTTACAAAAATTGCCGCTTCCAACCGGGCGGAATACACCTGCTACTTTTTTATTACATTTGGGTTCATGTGAAAAAATCGGGTTTGCTATGATTTTATTGATAAGTTCCTTTGTAATTGGCTGCGCAGTTGTAATGGCAGCAGTAGTATACGCTATTAATACGCAGTCCAAACAGTGGGCGGAGTCCGAAAAGTAGGATCATATATCCTTTGTGGATCGCTTCAATACCTGGATATTTGCCGGATAATTAAGTTTCAGTAGGGGGATGCGCACAGCAGGTGCGTCATACCTGCGTACTGTAGCTTTTTATTTTATCTAGTAACTGTTGCTATGCGCGAAAAAAGGAATGTGCTGACTTACCTGGCTGAGCGGGAATGGCTAATCCTCACTTTGTGGTTTGGACTGGCTTTCCTGGGCGCCGTTATGGAAATATCCAGGGGAAATATTAATAATTTTCTGATATTTAAGAATGTATTCTTCCACGTTCTTCATCAGCAACCGCTCTATATCCCCTATCCCACAGAATATTACGATGTAAACCTATACGGCCCCGTGTTTAGTATGGTGATTGCACCATTTGCTGCACTGGACACACATATAGGCGCCCTGGTGTGGGCAATGTCTGGTGCTGCTGTGCTTTTTTACGCCATTCGTCAGTTGCCGCTCAACCGCATGCAGCAAAATATTATCCTGCTGCTATGTACCCAGGAACTCATGGGCGCCAGCGGATGGTTTCAGCTCAACCAGTTTATAGGCGCTTTTATCATATTAACTTTTACATATACCATCAAAGGAAAAGAGCTCTGGGCCACCTTTTTCATTGTATTAGGTACGCTTACCAAGTTTTATGGTATCGTAGGACTGGCATTTTTCTTTTTCAGCCCCAATCCGAGACGCTTTATTAGTGGGCTGTTCCTGTGGGGCGGCGTATTGTTTGCCCTGCCCATGATTATTTCTTCTCCCCATTACATCGTTAATTGCTATTACGAATGGTATGCGGCACTGGTTCATAAAAATCAGCTGAACCTGGGTGATATACGCAGCTTCCAGGACATTTCTGCAGGTGGTTTTATCAAACGGGTATTTCATATGCCGGAGCTGAACAGCCTTGTGGTATTGATTCCGGCAGTAGTAATATTCCTGTTGCAGTATACCCGGCTGAAGTATCGTTACAATTCCCGCTATCGCTTATACATTTTATGCTCCACCATCATGTTCCCTGTACTGTTTAGCAGCAGCTCAGAGTCGCCTACCTACATTATTGCGATCCCCGCTATCTGTATCTGGTATGTGATGCAGCCGGCCACAAAGTGGAATAACATATTTATCTTTTTTGCCATTTTGTTGGTGAGTTTCTCACATTCAGATGTGGTAACGCCGTGGGTGAGGAAAAACCTGGCAGTGCCTTATGCGCTGAAAGCCTTACCCTGCCTGGTGTTGTGGCTGATGGTTGCTTATGAAATCTTTACTGACAAGTTTTTAGTAAAAAAAGAAGACGTTACTCCGCCGGTACGGCAACTGGAGCCCATTGCCCATTTCTGAAAAAATTAACTAAAAAAGTTAATCATCAGGCCGTAAATTGCCGGATTATTAAAGGTTTTTCATTATGAACACGGGATTCAAGATAGGTGGCGCATTGGCGTTATCTGCATTGCTGACTCACAGCATTCAGGCAGATGCTCAGAAGAAGGAAACATTTGTTGAAAGTAAATCAGTTGCTTCAGTAGATCCATACATTGGCTCTGGTGGTCATGGACACGTATTCGTGGGTGCCAGCGTTCCTTACGGTGCGGTACAAACCGGACCTACCAATATTGTAAAGGGCTGGGATTGGTGCTCTGGCTACCACTACTCAGACAGTGTGCTGATAGGCTTCTCCCAGATGCACCTGAGCGGTACCGGTATCGGTGACCTCGGCGATGTACTGGTAATGCCCTACACCGGTAAAGTAAGAACCAACAGGGGCACACAGGAAGATCCTACCTCCGGATACGGTTCCCATTACTCGCACAAAGGCGAAACCGTTCGCCCTGGCTACTACGCTGTGCAGTTGGACGACTATAAGATTAAAGCAGAACTCACCGCTTCAGAAAGGGTCGCCTTACATCGTTATACTTTCCCGAAAAATCAACAAGCTAATATTATCATTGACCTGAAAGAAGGTATCGGCTGGGATGCGCCAGTAGAAACATTTATTCGTCAGGTAGATGAATACACACTCGAAGGGTACCGCTACTCCAAAGGATGGGCGGAAGACCAGCGCCTGTGGTTTGCCATCAAATCCTCCGTGCCGGTAAAACAATTCCTGGTATTTGATGGAGATACCCAACAAACCGGTAACTCCGTAAAGTCAAAAACTGCCAAAGGGGTGATCGTATTCGATAAATCACCCGGACAGGTACTGCTAAAAGTAGGCATCTCCCCGGTAAGCAGCGAAAACGCATTGGCTAATATCAAAGCAGAAATTCCAGGATGGGACTTTGCCAAAGTGGTGAATACCGCCAATGCCAAATGGGATAAAGAGCTGTCTAAGGTAAAAATTGAAACAAAAGATGAAGCAGCTCGCCGCGTATTCTATACTGCACTGTATCATACCATGATTGATCCTGCTTTGTTCAATGATCATGATGGTAGCTATCGCGGTACCGACAAAAAAGTATATGCTAATCCAGGCTTCGATAACTATTCTGTTTTCTCCCTGTGGGATATCTATCGCTCCTGTGCACCATTGAGTACCATTCTGCACCCTGATAAGGTGAACAGCTTTGTAAACTCTATGCTAGCCATCTACAAACAGCAGGGTAAATTACCGATATGGCACCTGAATGGTAACGAAACCAATTGCATGGTAGGCTATCACGCAGTGCCACCCATTGTAGACGCTTACCTGAAAGGCTTTAAAGGCTTCAACGCTGAAGATGCGTTTGCTGCTATGAAAGCCTCTTCCACCCGCGACGACCTCGGCGTGAAATACGTGAAAGAATTAGGCTATATCCCTGCTGATAAGGAATATGAATCTGTGTCAAAAGCATTGGAATATGCGATCGACGACTGGTGCATCGCGGCCATGGCTAAGAAAATGGGTAAAACAGCTGACTACGAATACTATAAAAAACGTGCAGCCTATTATAAAAACTACTTTGATAGCAGCATCCGCTTTGTACGTCCACGTATGAGCGATGGCAGCTTCAAAACACCTTACGATCCGTTTAACTCTATCCATGAGAAAGGCGACTTCACAGAAGGTAACGGCTGGCAATATACCTGGCTGGTGCCACAGGACGTAGAAGGGTTGATCCACCTCATGGGCGGCGACGATGCCTTCACACGTAAGCTCGACAGCCTCTTTACAGCTAAAGGCGATATGGGAGCAGAAGCTTCCAGCGATATCTCCGGCCTGATTGGAATGTATGCACACGGTAATGAGCCTAGTCATCACGTTACCTATATGTACCCATTTGCCGGTTATCAATGGAAAACTGCAGAGAAGGTAAGACAGGTAATGAAAGAATTCTATTTCGATAAACCAGAAGGGCTGGCCGGTAACGAAGATTGCGGCGCCATGTCATCCTGGTATGTGTTTTCTTCCCTGGGCTTCTATCCTGAAAATCCCGCCAGCGGTGTGTATGTATTAGGCAGTCCACTGTTTGATAAAGCCACTATCAATGTAGGCGGCGGCAAAACATTCACGGTACAGGCCATCGGTAATAGCGCAGAGAATATCTATATTCAAAGCGTTACCCTGAACGGAAAGCCTTATAGCAAAAGCTTTATCACCCACCAGGATGTGATAAAAGGCGGTACTATGGTAGTGAAAATGGGCAACAAACCTAACTACGATTTCGGTAAAGCAGCAGCAGACAGACCTGCAAATAGGCTGTAATAGCTTTTAGCCATTAGCTGTTAGCTTTTAGCAAAATGCAGCGAAGATATAAGCAAGTAATAAATATACTTATGCTTATATCTTCGCTGCATTTTGCTAAAAGCTAAAAGCTAAAAGCTAACAGCTAAAGGCTAGACTCTCCCAATACCCGTAGTACTTCCGGCGTTACATCACCAAAAATAGAAACCCCTGCGGCTCCATTTTGAATAGCCAATCTCACTGCTTCAGCCAACTCTGAATAATTGCCGTGAAAGTCAGGCAAATAAAGGCCTGCATACAGCGGAAATGCGCCATGTAATCCTTTCACACCTTCTGCTACCGCATCTCCTATCCAACTTACATTTTCACGGTAAAAGCCATGATAAATCATAGGACATACCGCATTCAATGGCCAGTTAGTCCAGTCTTGCCGCACAATACGTTTGGCAATTTCCGGTGTGGGGAATACAGCTGCTGAAATAGGTTTCTTATGTTGGCGTGCTACCTGGGCCAGGTTGTTCACTACGTTGGTAATACGGTCATAGCGGAACTTGCGCCAGGATGGGCTTTGATCGGGATGCTCAATTTGCAACGGATCAATGCCGTTCTTTTCTTTATACGCATTGCGGCATTGTTCGCAGTAGCAGAAATCATATTCCGGTAATTCTTTCGACTGATCAATACCATAATGGCTCCACAGGTTTACAGGTAATATTACATCGCAGAAGCGTACATAATCCAGGTGAATACCATCTACATAATCAAGTGAAAGAATTTTCTTCACCTGGCTTTTCAGGTAGTTTACCACTTCGGGTTTGCTGGGGCAAAGCCATCTGTAGTAGTCCACATAAGGTGGATGATCCGCACAGGATTCGCCTTTACGGTTTTTCGCATACCATTCCGGGTGACTGGCCAGCAAATCTTTTTCGCCACGGTTCATGGTCCACATCCAGCGATGCGCTTTGATGCCATTGGCTTTAGCGGTTTTGAAATGCAGTTCGCTGTCGGCTTCAAACATGATATCTGTGATGCCTGCTTTTCTGTAAGTAGCATACCGCGACTGTAATACAGCGGCGGTATCTTTATGATCAGGATTAATCCACACACGGTGTTGTACCGCCGTTTTCTCCAGACGCGGCGCCTTATTATCAGTGGTGGCAGCACTTATCGGCAAGGAAGGCTTCACTAATGCCAACCCTCCGATACCTAATGATTTAATAAAAAGACGTTTGTCCATATCCGTTATTTTCTGTTTTTTTAAACGTTCGGGCAATTGACCAGGTTACAATTTACTTGCTGTTGCTGGTCACTTTCCCTTCCTGGTTAATACTCACTGTTCCATGGAAGTTGCTGCCGGTAATGCTGGCAGTAAATTGCGCTGAGATGCCTTCCATCGACAAATAATATACCTGTCCGTTAGCACCGGTTTCCTTAGCGGGTATTTTCAGCGCTTCCAGGGTAGCTGCATACTTGCCATTACTGTATTTGTAAGCCATTTGGGCATAATAGATTTTCCATAAGTAAGCTTTGGCATCCTCTGCTGCCGGTAGCTGAAATACTGCTTTAGGCTGAGTGGTAAACAACAGGTAGCCCCATCTTTCCGGTGCATGCATGTTGATAATATCCTGCGGCGACCATACCCAGTTGTTTTCCGGCTTTTGTTGCTTCACATATTCACCGTTTTTAATATCGGTGTCCCATTCAACCCTGGAAAAATTAATCCGCCATAATGTATTATCAGAAGGACGCGCGCTGTTATTGAAAAAGCTGAGCGCAGTAAAAGGAATGGCCATTTCCACGGTCCATTCTTTATCTGTGTCTTTCGAATTATTAAGTGTACCGTTTACGTGCACCGCAGTGCGAATGCCCTTAGTGTCCCAGTTTAGGAGGGCTTCGCTACCATTCCGATAAGGCTTGCCCATAAACAGGTCCATCACGGTATTGAGCGCATTAATCTCTATTTCATAGTATTGATGGGTATCGCCATCAGGATCAATGAATACTTCAAAATCGTTGTCATGAAAAATGATGGCATCATGATTGCGCAGCGTGGCCCATACATGCGGTTCCTGCAGTTCAGCAGCGATATAAAGGTATTGGTCATCCCACATCATTTTTACCCGGGTGCGCAGGCGGGGCACTGGTTTGGCTTTGCCTTCAATGTCTTCAAAATCTTCACTCCATGCTACTTGTTTCCAGGAATCTTCATTGATTTTACCATCAATCAGTAAGCCGCCTTTGGCCCGATAGCATATATAGTGCTTAGGCGTGCTGGTAAAAGGTTTAAAGGCATTAGAGAAAGTTTGGGCGAAGGTTGTCTTTCCCAGGATTGTACTGATTATAATAAAGATGCCGATCATCTTTTTCATAAAAGAAGGTGTTGTTCTCATTGAGATGTGTCTGAATGGTTTCCTATTGAATGGCGCGCCAAAGTTAATAAGTAATCCTGTTTATTAAAGGCTTTCTGCGAGAAGTGGAGGTAAAACAAAAAATATAATATGACTACATAAAAAAAGAGCCGGATTATATCCGGCTCTTAAAAGATATCTTCAAAAAATTAATAAGTACAGCTCATTACCAGATCCGCACTCTCGTACTATCCGCTCTGTACATGCCATCTCCAGGTTTAAGACCATACACTTCATAGAAAGCATCTACATCGCTAAATGGTCCATTAACACGGTATTTAGCAGGTGAATGCACATCGGTCAACAGTTGTTTGGCCAGTGCTTCTTTTTTAGTATGACTTAACCATCCCAGTGCATAGCCCATAAAGTAGCGCTGTGCGGGCGTGTAGCCGGCAATTTTTTCGTTTTTCTTATACTGTTCGGTTTTCTTAAATGCTTCCCATCCTAATAATATACCACCGAGGTCAGCGATGTTTTCGCCGAGCGTGGCTTTACCATTGATGTGTAAGCTATCTACCACAACATAGCCGTCGAACTGTTTCACCATTACAGCAGCACGATCGTTGAATTTCTTTTCATCTTCTTTGGTCCACCAGCTTTTCAGGTTACCGGCGGCATCAAATTGTCTGCCTTCATCATCAAAGCCGTGAGTGATTTCGTGACCAATGGTGGAAGCGCCGGCATAGCCATATACAACGGCATCATCCAGTTCTTCGTCGCGTTTACCGGGAACGGTGAAGATACCGGCAGGCAATACAATTTCGTTGTTGCTGGGGTTATAATAAGCATTGTACGTTTGTGGGGTCATATCCCATTCGGTACGATCTACCGGTTTGCCTAGTTTGGCAATCTGGTAGTTTAGCCACCAACGTTCAGCAGCACGTACATTTTCATAGTAGGATTGATCCTTGATATCCATGGCAGAAAAGTCTTTCCACTTATCAGGGTATCCTACTTTCTTGGTGATTTTCGATAGTTTATACAATGCTTTTTGCTTGGTACTATCGCTCATCCAATCCAGGTGTTCGATACGGGTTTTCAGTTCGCCGCGTATTTCTTCTACCAGGTTTTCATATCTTTTTTTAGCAGCAGCATTAAAGAATTCTTTCGCAAAGAGTTGTCCCAGTGCTTCACCGATAGCGCCTTCTTCAGCATCCAGTACGCGTTTCCAACGAGGCTTCTGTTTATCCTGTCCTCTCATCAGGGTACCATAAAAAGCAAAGTCGGTGTTGGCAATGGTATCGCTCAGCGTGCTGGCAGCGCTATTGATGAGGTGCCATTTGGCGTAATTTTTCCAGGTAGCCAGTGATTGCGATTTCAGCGTATTACTTAAGGTGGTAAAGAATTCCGGCTGACCCACAATCACGGTGTCAGCGAATTTCGTAATACCCTGTTGTTTGATGAAATCCACCCAGTCAACGTTACCGGCAATTTTATTTAATTGTGTTACAGCCATCTTGTGATAGTTGGCTTCCGGGTCACGGAGGGCCTCCAGTTTGCGGCTGGACTTAGCCAGGATGGTTTCCAGCGCTACCACTTCCGCTGCTGCTTTTTTAGCAGTGGTGCTATCCATGCCGGTGAATTGCAGCATTTTCGCCACATGCGCCGGATAAGCATTTCTTATTTTAGCAGTGCGATCATCCGTATTGAAGTAATAATCCCGGTTAGGTAAGCCTATACCGCCTTGTCCAAATTGTACCAGCATTAATTCGCTGTTTTTGGCATCCTGACCTATGTAGAAACTACACAGGGAAACGTTGTGCGATTTGGCGGTTAGTTGTACCAATTGGGATATATTGGCAGCGGCATCAATTGCTTTCAGCTCTTCTTCAATGGGCTTGATGCCATCGGCATTGATTTTCACCGAGTCCATACCACTTTTCCAGAAAGCAGCAATTTTTTTGGAAGTAGCATCAGTGGGGTTTTCCACCGCTTTCTCATTGATGGTACGAAGACGTTTATATAACTCTTCCTGTACCAGGTTACCAATTCCCCAGGAGCTATATTCCGCGGGAATAGGATTGCGTTTTATCCAGCCACCGTTGGCGTAATCAAAAAAATCTTGTGCGGGGTTAACCGTACTGTCTACATTGGCAGCTACGGCATCTGGTGTAGCTTGTTGGGTGTCTGTGCTTTTTTGTCCCTGGTTGCAGGCTACAAAGCAAGCCATACTGGCTATACCTGCTCCGGTAAGGATGTATTTCATCATAAGCTGTAGAGAATTTTGTTGTCGGGAGAAAGGTAATTATTTTTTTGTGACTCCATTAATTAAAAAGGGCTTAATGGTAGCAGGATAATTTAAAGTGAATATTCATTTTATGTTGTATTTTGTTAGGAAGTCAACTCCTAACCCACTACGCTATGATCAACAGACTCACATCCGGCCGTATTTTATCCATCGATGCATTTCGCGGTATCACTATTCTTGTCATGATTTTCGTGAACAGCGTATCTGGTGTAAGCGGTATCCCTTCCTGGATGCAACATGCACTGGCACAGGAAGACCGGATGACGTTTGTAGATGTGGTGTTCCCTTCCTTTCTCTTCATTGTGGGAATGTCTATTCCATTTGCGATCAACAGTCGTTTAGCAAAGGGAGATAGCTTCTGGAAACTACAGCAGCATATTGCATGGCGCACATTAGGTTTATGGGTGTTAGGTATTTTTATGGTCAATGCTGAAGAATTAAATGCTGCAGCAACGGGAATGAGTACCCCATTATGGGCATTGTTGTTTTATGCATGTGCTATATTGGTATGGAATGTATACACGTTCCAGCAACGCTGGATTGGCTGGATATTGAAAGGTACCGGGCTGTTGGGATTACTGGTGCTGGGAATTATTTATCGCGGTGGTGATGGAACGGTTCGCCTAAGCCCACAGTGGTGGGGCATTCTGGGGTTAATTGGCTGGGCTTATCTGTATGCCTGTATTATTTACCAGTTATTCAAAGGAAATGCAGGTGGTATCATGTTGATGATTGCTGTTTGTATTGGAGGTTATATATTTCTGCAGCATCATCACAATGATTTGAGCATATTTACTTCACAAAGCAGGAACATGGCGCATACGTCTATTGTGTTGTGTGGAATGGTGGTATCACTGTTTTATTTTGATGAAGACCTGGGATTAAAAGGCAGCAAGTTAGTGGCCAGGGTGAGTGGATTTTTAATCATTATAGTAGTGGCAGCCTTATTGCTGCGGCCGGGATACCAGATATCAAAAATTCGTGCAACGCCTAGTTGGTGCCTGTATAGCGCAGCTATTTGTATCGCTGTATTTTCTCTTTTATATTTTTTGATAGATGTAAAACATATCAGCAAGTGGACCACATTTTTCCGTCCTGCAGGCAGTAACCCGTTGCTCACGTATATCCTGCCCGACATTGTTTTCTATGTCATGCTGCTGGCCGGAGTAGGCTTGCCTGCTGTCTTGGGTCAGGGTATTCCAGGTGTACTTTGGTGTGCCTTTTTTGCTGTGGCCATGTTATTTGTCGTTAGAGGTTTAAATAAGCTGGGAATCCGTTTGCAACTGTAACATTCGGGTATCAGCTTCCGTTATAATACGCGTAATGTAGAAATATATCTACGTGAAAACACAAAAGTACACTGAGTACCAGTGTGATAATGAGATGGCATTTGGTTTGTCTCCATCATTACGGGTACAAAATTGTTTTATCCCATAAAGAAGTTCCCCCATGAAAAAAATTGCCGTGATCTTGGTCATCGCAGGAGTGATTTTAGCTATCTTAGCGCAGTATGCCTATATCAACGACTGGATATGGTTTAAAGTATTCCACACGTTAGGATTTATAGGTTACATATTTATCATCAGCGGTCTTGCTTATTTTTCCCTGTGGTTAATTCATCAGTTTTCACGCGATGAAAGGAACAGGATGAAGCGCTATCAGCACCGTCATAGCGGTGAAGAAGCCAATACTGCGCAATAGTAACAGTTTATGTCAGATATTTTCACGCTCAAGTTTGAATACAAAGGTCATCCGCATATCGTGGAAGTACAAACAGCGCATCAGCAATTTAAAACGGTGTATAAGGTAACGATTGCCGAACATGAAATAGTTTTTGAGCCAGATGAAGAAGGCTTTGTGCGTGCTGTTTCCAGCAAACCATTACATGATCATTTAAATACTGTAGACATCGGGTTGTTACACCGGGTAGCGGAGCTGATAGTTGAACATATCCGATAGTGATCAGGGGGCTGCTTCCTCGCTTTCTCCCCTGATTTCATCCCGTAATGTTTCCGGATCCCAGCCCTGCCCTTCATCCAGCCAGGTTTTTATGCGATCAGAGGAAATGAGTTTTTCCATTTCTTCAATGCGCTCTTTCATGGAGTTGATATATTGTTTCTTATCATCGCGTAAAGCCGACAGGCCTTTCAGGGTGCGTTCATCCTGCCGGAAGAAAGTGCGGGCAGCGCGTTCACTATGATAAGCCCGTTGTCCCAGCATGCGCAAAGCGTCAACGCCTACACGCAGTGAGGTATCTACTGTTTCACGATAAATGTGCAGTACCCCGAGGTCCATCAGTTCAAAGGTGTCTTCATTGTTTTCAGCTCTTACCAGCAATTGCAGGTGAGGGAAATAGCGTTGCGCCATCTTCACAATGTCCCGGGTTTGCTCCGGATGGTCGGTAGCAATGATCAGCATTTTAGCATCGGCGGCGCCCGCAGCAACGAGGAGGTCATAGCGGGAGGCATCTCCGTAATATACCTTAATCCCCAGGTTATGCAACGCATCTACCCGGTCGGAATCCAGGTCAAGGATGGTAGCATTAATGCCATTGGCACGAAGGAAACGCCCGGTCATACTCCCAAAACGGCCGAAGCCGGCTATAATCACCGGGTTCTTTTCATGAATAGTATCTGCTTCCCGCTCTGCGGTTACTTCGGAACGGGTAGAATACGGTTGTATTACTTTTTCATATAGTAACATGATCAGCGGCGTAAGCGCCATACTAATGGCCACCACAGCGGTCATCATAGCACTCATCTCTGCACTCATCAAATGCGTTTGACTGGTAAACGATAACAACACAAAGGCAAATTCGCCGATATCCGCCAACGCAAAGGCAAACAATAGGTTCTGATCTAAATTCAGCTTAAATATTTTGCCCAGTATCAGCAGCACAATACCTTTTAATACCATAATGCCAATTACCAAACCCATGATCAGCCAGGGCTGCGCCATGATCAGTTTAAAGTCGATGGACGCCCCTACTGCAATGAAAAATAAGCCGAGCAACAACCCTTTAAAAGGTTCAATATCACTTTCCAGCTCATGACGATATTCACTGTTGGCCAGCACTACGCCTCCTAAAAATGCCCCCAGTGCAGAACTGAGCCCTACAAGATTCATCAGCACTGCAATAGCGACTACCATCAGCAAAGCAGTAGCTGTAAATAATTCACGTACCCGCGTGCGGGCTATAATCCGCATGATAGGCCTTACCAGGTATCTGCCTGCAATAATAATAACGGCTACTGCACCTAATACTACCAGTGTTTGTCCCCAGCCTGGCAGGTTATCACGCAGGGAATGAGTATGAGATGCCTCTGCTGCTGCATTGCCCGCCAGTAAAGGAAAAATAGCCAGCATTGGAATCACGGCAATATCCTGGAACAGTAATACAGAAAAGGCACTTTGTCCTGCTGCGGTGCCCATCCACCCTTTTTCATTCAGCGTTTGTAATACGATAGCCGTAGAGGAAAGCGACAAAATCATTCCCAACGCCAGCGAAGTATTCATTGGCTGCCCCACCAGGAAAGCAATACCGGCTATGGCGGCAGCACTCAGTATTACCTGCAATCCTCCCAAGCCAAGAATAGATGCCCGCAATCGCCATAATAGCGCAGGTTCCAGCTCTATCCCAATTAAAAATAACATCATTACCACGCCAAATTCCGCGAAATGCATGATGTCTTCTCCCTCCGTTCCTATAAAACCCAGCAACGACGGACCTATAATGATACCCGCTATCAGGTAGCCTAAAACAGCTCCCAGTCCCATTTTCTTGGCCAGCGGTACAAATACAATGGCCGCAGCCAGGTATACCATTGCCTGAAATAAGAGTGAATGTTGATCCATGTTAACGGGTTTGTGCGGGTAGTTGAAGAATTTGATTCAGATAATTCAGGCGAGGTAATGGTGCCGGATCAAAATTTTTGTCGCTTAATATTTCCAATACTTGTGCTAATGCCGCAGCATCTTCCCTGATATCAGAAATATCCTGCCGGTGCACCCCATAAATTACATAGGGGGCCACGTAATGCATGTTACATAATTTTGCCGTTTGCGAAAAAGGTAACAGGAACTCATGTATGGTATGCCCATGGTGGCCTTCGGGGTGATAAGATTGTTCAGGACCACCAGCACTGATAACATTCCCGAAGTATTTTCCCTGCAATGCTTTCCCTGTATGACCATAGGCCCAGCCATGCTCCAGCACCAGGTCCAGCCATTGTTTGATAATAGCGGGTGCGCTATACCAGTAAAAAGGATGCTGCAGGAATATAATATCATGTTGCTCCATCAGCTTTTGTTCACGCGCTACATTGATATCCAGGTCAGGGTATTGTTCATAAAGGTCATTGAAAGTAATGCCTGGTATATTTTTGATGGCATGTACTAACTGCAGGTGTACCCTGGACTTCTCCAGTGCAGGGTGTGCAAAATTGATCAGAACCTTGGCCATTTGTAAAGCAGATGTTTGATGAAAAAGCAATGTTATCCTTCAGAATATTCCTGTAATAATAACCGGTATTTATTGAGAATACTAGACTTGGAGATAAAACCTATCAGCCGTTTATCCTGTACTACGGGCAGGTTCCAGGCTTGTACGTCATCAAATTTTTTGATGACCGTGTCAATATTATCTTTCAAAGATACAACGGCTGGTGGCGCCTGCATCAGCTTTTTAACCGTTACAATGTCATAAAGTTCCGGGTTGAACATAATCGGGCGGATATCATCTAATGTGATAATGCCGGCAAATAGTTGCTGGTGGTTAATCACGGCAATAATATTTCTATGTCCCTCTTTTACCAGCTCAATAAGCTGCCGTAGCGTAGCATCAATAGTAATTATTTGCACATCTTTTTCGATTACATCTTCCATTTTCAGGAGGAGAAGGATGTTTTTGTCGTGCGCCCGGGTAAATACTTTCCCTTCTTTGGCCAGTTCCTGGAGTTCCGGTGAAATGGGGGAAAACCATTTTGCCATTAAAAAAGAAATGGTGGAAACAATCATCAACGGAATAAAAAGGTCATATCCAGAGCTGGATTCAGCAATCAGGAAGATGGCGGTAAGTGGCGCATACATCACACCGGCCATTACTCCTGCCATTCCTACAATAACGAAGTTCGTCACCGGAATATTGGTCAGCCCCATTTGCTGACATACCATGGCATAAAAGAAGCCCAGGAACCCGCCGGCAAACAGCGATGGGGCGAAGTTACCGCCATTGCCGCCACTTTGGATAGTTACGGACGCAGCCAGTGCTTTCAGTAAGCATACACAACCGGTAAATGCTAACAGCATCCAGCTTTGCATCGGGAGATACCTGAAAAAACTGTTCTGTAAAATAGCTTCTCCATTGCCGGAGGCCAGCGATTTTACACTGGTATATCCTTCCCCGAATAAAGGTGGTAAGGCCACGCAAAGTGCCGATACCAGGATTCCTCCGAGTATAGCCCGCTGTAAGGCTGTCCATTTAAGGTGATGGAAAAATTGTTCTATTTTTTTGGAGATGACTACATAGTACCTCGCATAAAATCCACTGATAATTCCCAGGGCTATATAGTAGGGAACATTGTGATAATTGAAGGCTACACGTGATTCGAAATGAAAGAGGGCTTCTTCCTGTAAAATTATTTTCGATAACAAACTACCACATACTGCAGCCACAATCAAAGGCATGAAATCGGAAAACACTACGCCGGTCAATAATATCTCGAAAGCAAACATCATCCCGGCTATTGGGGCATTAAAAGCCGCAGCAATACCTGCGGTAGCGCCCGCGGCCAATAGCAGCGTTCGTTCTTTATAGCCAAGATGGTAGGTGCGTGCGAAATTGGAACCCAGCGCGGCACCGGTCACGGCAATCGGACTTTCCAGGCCGGCGGAACCTCCCAATCCTACAGTGATGGCACTTTGCAGAATCTGGGAATACATTTTCACTGGTGGGATCAGGCTGGAGTTTAGTGCTATTTCATGTAATATGGCGGGAATACCTTTTCTCGACTGACCTTTAAAAAACCAGATCACTACTAAAGTGGTGAGCACAATTCCCAGGAATGGAAACACGAGGTAAAAAATTACCTGTGTCTGGAAATGTACTTTGTAGGTGATAACATAATGAATATAATGAACAAGGCTTTTTAAGACAACGCCGGCTAATCCTGCGCTACAGCCTACTAATATACCAGACAGCAACAGGAACTGCTGCCGGTTCATTTTCCCGTGAAGCCAGTGTAGCACCAATTCATAGCTTTTAGCGCGCCTTAAACTATTCTGTTCGAAATCCTTTTTAAATCGAAAAAAGTGATGGTACTTCCTAAGGCGGCTAAATTTACTCATGCAGCAAATTTAAGGATCAGAGCTCAATCAGTGCATAAACTTTATCATTCATGTAAGGGCCGCCAGGATGCCGGGCGGTGTAATCCAGGTTAATCCAGTATTCACCTTTTAATTCGTGGTAATATATTTCCGTTACCACAGGCTTCGGGAAAAGGGTAACAATAGCCTGCTTCATAATTTCAAAATCTTCACGGTCGCCGCAATACAATTCCGGATATGCATGCCCTTTGATCAGTACAATACGGCAGCGGGCGCCAATAGATTGCAGGCAGGAAGTCATTAAAATGGAGTGATCGTCACAGTCGCCGCCTAGTCCATTTTTAATAGTTTCCTGTGGTGTGGCAAAATATTCATCGCGCCGGGAATCCAGTACATACTTAAAATGATTATTGATGTAGCGGAATAGCGAGAGAAAACGGGTGATTTTTCCGTATTTATAGAAATATTGGTCGTAATAATCGAGGGAATGTTGTACAGAGAAGTTACGGACAACGGAATCCTGGAAATTAACTTTTTCCCGTATACCCCTAACCGTTTTATCGCGGTAGCTCTCTACCCTTCTGGGATAAAAGCTAAGGATATCCAGCTGTTTGCTGTCTTTGGCGCCGAGGTTACCCTGCACCATGCCTTTATAATCGTTGAGTACATTGCTGAAGGTATAGCGTCCGGTATATTTATTAAATACCATTACGCTGCAAGCCAGTAAAAATATCGGGATAATAAGTGGCCGGAATATCCAGCGGAGCAGGTAAACCACGCAGAAACTCACAGCCACAGCTACCAACAGGTCTACATGCCATCCATTGGCAACCAGTGGCGGAATAAAACGGTTGATGTAAGGTGCTAGTAATGCTAACGTTAACAGGCTCAATAAATTGAGCAGTAGTAACTGTACCCTCGTGTATTTACTTTCGTCAATGGCCATTATGCTACGCAATAAAGCAAAATTATGCCATAATTATCGTGCAAAATTTGAAACGGCCTGTTTAAAGGAAGTACTTTTTCTGATGAGTTCTATTTGCTGCACGGTATCATTTTTTTGTTTATCCATGTGCAATTGCTGATAGATTTTATTCAGCAAACCGAAGTTCATCAGCGCCAGTACTTTGAAATCCAGCTTTTGTGCATTCTCTACAGCTGTTTCAGCAGTGCGGATAGCCTTGTTGAATTCGTGTTCATTAAAATAAACACCGGCGTATAACAACTTCTGTACAGATTCAAGGTATTTGCCGCCGAAATAGTCGGAGGAATATTTCTTAATTACCTGGTCAGTATGTCTGCAAATGCGTGCAGCCGACGCCGTTTGCCCTAAGCCAAGGTAGGCTTGTGCCTGCCAGCAGAGGAGTGTCAAACGGAGAGAATCTGTTTTGCGGTGTTGTAAGGAAGGGTATGTTTCAAAAATACTGGTGGTGAAATTAAGCAGGTGTTCATGATCTTCCAGCAGGGTAAATACAATGCCCATATTCCGGAATACAATTTCCTGTGGTTCGGTGATTGGTTTTTTTCCGCCTTTAGCGCCTGTCCAGTACCGGAAATAGTTGTAGATCTTCTCCCGGATATCTTCATTAACGATACCAAATTTGAGGAATTCATAAATGAACAACTGTATTTCATAAGGAGTTACCCACAGTTCATCTTCGAATTCATCTGCATTGTATATCTTTTTAATATTGTTAAGCTCTACTTCACATTGTTCTGCATCCAGTTGAAGCAGGGCCATGGTGAAGAGTTTGCTCCTGATTTTAAGCTTATCTTCCCGGGCTTCCGCCAATCCCAGCAGCGCTGTTAGAACTTTCCTTTTTCTGAAATGAATAAATTCATCGCTGATAAAGGGGCCTATCATGTTCTTTTTAAAGAACCCTGCCGGGAAGATAGATTTAAGTTCTCCCTGGTTGTTGCCATCATGTTGGTAATGTAGTACGAGGTATTCCAGCAGATGGGATTTTTCTATATTGGATAATGGTAAATGCAACATTTTGATGATGCCATCTATCTGGGCATGATTGATAGCATAGCGTAACAGCCATCTGAAAACACCGATCCGGTAAGGAGATTGCGGCAGATGCGCCAGTATGGCCATCAGCAGGGATTCATTAATTTCCTGGCCGTTTTGTTTCAGGTAATGCATCGCCACAAAATATTCCAGCAGCATGGTATGGGCGAAACGCACCTTTACGTTGAACATAATTTCCTGGCTCAGGTTTTCTTCTACCAGGATATTATCTGCCAGTAATTCCTTGTAAGCGGGGAATAATTCGGCATTCTGGGTGAGTAACAGGTTTTTATCTGTATAAATACCGGTTCTGCCGAGATCCAGCAGGGTCAGTAGTTTTTCAATAATTTTTATTTTGAAAGAATTGCTTTGCGAGTTGAATACCCTGTTTTGAATAAATCGCGAAACAATCTCAAATAAACTGAGGTGTTCATCTACAAATGTTTGATCCGGGCCTGTATTTAACTGGCAGAACAACTGCAGATAATATGGATACCTTAATTTCTGAAGAAAGGTTTCAGAAAACAGGCGTACAGTGGCAGGATCAAATTGATGATTATATAATATGGACTTCACCTCCTGCTCTGTCAGCTGAGGCATATTAATATTGGTTTCTTCATCCATTTCGGCGCCCAGGTACCAATAGCGCCGGAAGGCAGGATATTGTTGGGAGTGCTGAAATATTTCTGCCCAGGTGCTGCTCCGGATAGAAAGAATCACTTTCACCCATGGATACAGGTCGTTGGAATATACAAAGTCTTCCAGTTTGGAATAAAGTACCCGGAGTTTTTCGCCGGCTACTGCAATTTCATCGAACCCGTCTATTATTAATATAAGGCGTCCTCCTTTCTTATCGAAATGACTGGCGAAGTATTCGCGGAAGTTCTCGCCGTTGCCCAGGTTCATTTGATTATCCAGCCAGGTAGAAAGGGAAAAGCCTTTCAGCAGCAGGCTACCGGCCGCATGTGCGTGAATAAACCAGCAGATATCTCTTTTATACCGGGCTTCTCTTCCAAACCAGCAGTGTTCTGCCATGTGAACGAGGGCGAGTGATTTACCCCATCCGGAGGGAGCAATTAACGCAGTGGCTGCATAATCGCTTTCCAGGAACTTCTCAATATGTGCATTACAATACGGCCGGTGTACGGTGTACGGGAAGGCAATACCTGAGCGGTTTTTGAGGGTAAGGATGGTGTAGTGGGAAACCGCATCCGCTTTACTTTTGAGGTCCAGCCACTTGGTTGGATCAAATACAGGAACATTCGGGTTTTCGCCGGTGAACATGGGTTCACTGTTGAGTATCCTGTAATGATGTTGCTGAAAATCGTCCCAGTCTTTATACTGACAGTATTGCGAAAGTGTGTTCAACGTATATCTGGAGAAGCTGTGTTGCGCCACAGCAAAACCAAACACCCGTTTGAGCGTAGTTTCGCTCACCAGTTTCGTGGTGTCATCCAATATGGACTGAGAGAGATGTTTGCAATCTCCTGGTAGTATGACTTCAACACCGAACCTACGCAAAACTTCGTTCTGCAGGGTGACGATAAAGTCATAGGATAGATCAATCATAGGGGACAATAAAATGGATTTTCGAATTGTCGGTACTTTTTTAATTACGTATGGTATCTGCGTTTAGATTTAACAATCGACGAATGAACAAAATGAACAGAAAATATTAGATTGAATTATATATATAAAAATAATAAATAAGATTTGCGCGCACTTTAATTATAATCTGAATACCATATATAAATATGAGTATTACAATATACTATTATTGTATGAAATATTATTATATATTATTTTTTTGTTTTTTGACCGTCCGGCAAAGGTTCTTAAATATTTCTCGGTTGGTCAAAAAAAAATAATCAATCGTAGCGGGATCAGGCGCCCTAAACTGCTCAGTTCCCCAAAGTCGGCCAATCGGAAATGTGGAATGAACGAAATGAACAGGAAATATTAAGATTGAACAAAGTGAACTGTGAAAATGGAATGAACAAAAAGAGCCTTCAATAAACCACCCCTTCAGTATACATTCGTACCGTTTTGTAACATTCTTTTAACAAAATACGCAAGGAAGTATACTTTTTTTATCAACCAGTATCCCTTCCCCAAGAAATTCCTAACCTGCCTGCCTCCAATAGAGTTTTGTTGTAATGCAATGAAACTGAACAATTTTTATTCAAATATTTGATGCTATGCATTCAAAAGCTACTCCTAATAGCCCTTTTACTGCTCTCTGTTCTCTCCCTCACCCAAAGGGAACGGCTACTGCTAAAACCAGCTTTGCCTATATCTGTTTCAGCGCCGGTTCACTGGCCTGGAAAAGTCTGCTGGTATTGCTCCTACTATTTGGTATAAGCGCTAAAGAGGGCTGGGCGCAGACATATACTACACGGACTTATGCGACCACACAGGTCAACAGAGCCACCGGGCTTTGCGTAGGTTGTAATGTTGCCAGCGCCGCACAGGCAGTGGATGGCTCCCTGAATACCGCATCAACAATTAATACACTGGTCACCTTACTCGGTGCTACGGAATCTCAGGATCTGATTTTTCCGGCACCGATTACCAATAATACACCCGCAATAGTAAAGATAGGCGCTTCCGGTACCCTTGGTAACATAGTGTCGTTGCAACTGTTGGGAGGTGTATATGTACAAGCCTTCAACGGATCTACCCCGGTAGGTGATACCGCATTTGCCAGCCAGGCTACACTAAGCCTACTCGCCAGTGGCAACCAGGCAGAAATATTCCTGGCTCCTCCCGGCGTAACATATGATCGTGTAAGGGTTACCGTAGATGGCGGATTGGCCGGCGTTGCAGGCAGTATTGATGTATATGCTGCCTATTATAATGTGCCGGCATCCAGCACTATTGCATGTGATAAACCTATCGACGTATTATATGGTATAACCGGCTCTATTGGTGCATTAGGAAGTGTTACTAATCCGGCGCAGGCAGGCGACGGTATCGTTTCTCCTACTAACTATGCTACATTGAGCAGCGCCGTTGGCCTGCTGAATAGCAGTGCACAAGTAACTGCCGTATTCCCCGGCCTCTCCAAACTGGGCGACTCTGTACGCGTTATTAGCTCTATTTCCGGTTCTTTGATCTCATTACAGGTACTCGGCTCGGTTAAAGTGATTACTTATAACGGCCCGAACGTCGTAGATAATATTACTGGCTCCAACGGACTTTTACACCTCACTTTATTAGATGACGGTAGTGGATTACAAGCACTCACCTTCCAGCCTTCTGCACCTTTCGATCGTGTGGAAGTAATGCTGGGAGCAGTCGTCGCCGGCGCCCTCTCGTCGATACGAGTCCATGAAATACAACGATTCCCGGCCGGACCCGTAACAGGTGGAGGCGCGTTGCGAACTACCTGTTTAAATAATCCCATTACATTAAATATAAGTAGCCCCGATGCGGGACTTACTTATACCTGGTACGACTCTACGCAAACTACCGTAGTTGGCAGTGGTACCAGCTTTAATCCTGCAGTGAATGTTGCAGGAACTTTCCGTTATTATGTATCTGCTAAAAGATTGAACTGTTCTACAGAATCGGCTAAGACGCTGGTAACGGTAAAAGTGAATAATTTTGCTATAGCAACTGATATCACTATACCAGCTAATACCACCTCCTGTACCAGTGATACAGTCAAATTGACCCCTACTTCTACTACCGCGAATGTAAAACCAGTATTCAAATGGTATAAAGATGCTGCTAAAACTACTGCCATTACCAATGGCCTGGTAGAAGGCTCCGTGAAATATAGTATTGATACTACCGGTAAATTATCTATTACCGGTCTGGCTGTAGGTACCTATAATTATTTTGTAAGTGTTTCCGACAGTAATCATTGTGAAAATGCGGCCAATACCCTTGCACAGGCAACGGTAACAGTAGGTGCCGGCCCTGCTCCGGCTTCAGTGGCCCCGGCATTCTCTGTACCAACCGGCCAAACGGTAACGCTTACTGCGGCTCCCGTTGCCGGCTCCACTATAGTTTGGTATAGTGATACCACGCTGGCTTCAATCGGAACAGGTACATCCTTCCAGGTAGGTCCATTCAGCACACCAGGCACTTATACCTTCTATGCAGGTGTAAGAACTGCCAGCGGATGTGAATCATATCGTGTACCCGTAGTAGTAACTGTTACAGGTCCGGTAACAACCACTGACTGTAATGTGCCCACCAGCCAGGTAACCGGTACAACACTGGGTTGCGTTTTATGTAGTGTAGATAATCCTACCAATGATATTGATGCAAATCCAGCCAACTATACTCAGCTAAATCTTCCGGTAGGACTGTTGGGTGGATCGGTTTATCAGCAATTGATATTCCCCGCCGTTGGTGCTGCAACAGACAGTATCCGGTTAGAACTGGGTACATCCGCTCCGCTCGCAAACGTAAGCCTGCTGGGTGGTACCATTATTACCATCGCAAATGGTACTACTGTTGTAAGAAGGGATACCCTTTCGCAGATTCTTACCCTGCGCCTGCTGAGCAGCAACCGCTATACAGTAAGCATTCCGGCAACAGGTCCTTATGATCGCGTACAGATCCTGATGACAGGTACCGTGAATTTGCTGAATGCCTTGCAGATATATGGCGCACGCGCCGTGGGAGCCAATCCAACTATTAATCCGGCTGGATTCTCTACCTGCGTAGGATCCACTGCAACATTATCTGTTACTCCTGCTCCGGGAACAAGCGTATTGTGGTTTGCAGATTCTACCACCGCTACCTCCCTCAGCAATCAGGCTACTTATACCACTACTACATTGAATACACCTGGTAAGGTAACTTACTATGTACAAGTGGTAGATGGTACTTGTAACAATCCTGAAAGAATTCCGGTAGTTGTTACCGTGAATGCACTGGGTACTGCTGCAGATATTACACTGCCAGATACTACCACTACCTGTGGTAGCGCCGCTGCAGTGCTTACACCAACTGCTGCAGGTGTAACTTCTCCTGTATTTAAATGGTATGCTAACGCCAACAAAACTTCTCCGATCGTTAACGGAACAGTAATTGGCGCAGCTACCTTTACAATAGACAGCACTGGTAAACTTAGTGTTGTTGGATTAGCACCAGGTAACTATACTTATTATGCCAGCGTTTCCGGAACCAACCGTTGCGAAAACGCAGCAGGTAGCCTGAAAGCAGCTACCATTAAAGTAGTAAGCTCACCAGCACCTCCAACATTAGTACAATCTTATAGCGTTACTACCGGCTTGCCACTTACATTAGTGGCTTCTCCTGCTGCCGGTGCCACCGTAGTTTGGTACAGCGATACAACTCAAGCACCTATTGGTCGGGGTAGCTCTATCACACTGCCTCCGTTCACTACACCAGGCGTATACAACTATTTTGCTGGCGACAGTGTAAGTGGTGGATGTCTTTCTAACCGTTTACTGGTAACTGTCACTGTAACAGGTCCGGTAGTTCCAACCAGTTGTAATGTACCTACCAGCCAGGTAACCGGAACTACTTTGGGTTGCGTACTGTGTAGCGTAACTAATCCAACTAACGATATCGATACAGATCCGGCCAACTTCACCCGTCTGAATATACCGGTAGGTTTATTAGGAGGTTCTGTATATCAACAATTGGTATTCCCAACCACAGGGGCAGGTACTGATAGCATCCGCTTCCAACTGGCATCACCAGGCGGTTTGGCCGATGTATCCCTGCTGGGCGGTGCAGTAGTTACCGTATATAATAATAACACGGTTGTCAGCACACATACCTTATCTCANTTACTTACTTTAAGATTACTCAGCGGAAACACCTACGTTGCTACCGTAGCAGCAGGTGGTGCCTACAATAAAGTAGAAGTAAAACTCACCGGTGTAGCCAATCTGCTGAACTCACTGGATATTTATAATGTACGTGCAGTAGGACCTAATCCAACAATTGCAGCTAACAACGTAACTGTTTGTGCAGGCGAACCAGCCACACTAACTGCTACTCCTGCAGCCGGCACTACTGTACAATGGTATAAAGATTCTACAGGTGGCGTTTCACTGAGCAACCAGCCTACTTATACTACCGACAGTCTGAAAACAGCAGGTACCTTTACTTACTACGTACAAGTAGTAGATGGCACCTGTCCGAATCCGGAACGTATACCGGTAACCGTTACAGTGAATGCACTTGGTTCACCAGCTGATATTACAGTAACAGATACTACTGCTACCTGTGGTGGAAGTGCAGCTACACTGGTTCCAACTGCTCCGGGTGTAACTGCACCAGTATTCAAATGGTATGCAAATGCAAACAGAACAAGTCCGATTATAAATGGTACTGTAATAGGTGGCGCAACCTTCACCATCGACGCTGCTGGTAAACTCACGGTTACTGGCTTAACACAAGGTGCACATACTTATTATGTAAGTGTATCTGGTAGCAATCGTTGTGAAAATGCAGCGGGTAATCTGAAATCAGCTACTATTAATGTAACTGGTGCACCTGCTCCGCCTACTGTTGTACAGAACTACACTGTTACTACAGGATTGCCGCTTACGATTGTGGCATCTCCTGCTCCTGGTGCTACTGTAGTATGGTATAGCGACACTACCAAGGCAGCTATTGGTACCGGTAATTCTATTACCCTGCCTCCATTTACAAATCCAGGTGTATATACTTATTATGCAGGCGATAGCTTGGCAGGTGGCTGTTTATCCAGCCGTCTGCCAATTACCATTACCGTAACTGGTCCGGTAATTCCAACCAGTTGTAATGTGCCTACCAGCCAGGTAACCGGAACTACTTTGGGTTGCGTGCTGTGTAGCGTAGTTAATCCAACTAATGACATCGACTCTGTTAACACTAACTTCACCCGCCTCAATATACCAGTAGGTTTATTGGGTGGTTCCGTATTCCAGCAATTAATCTTCCCTGCTACCGGTGCATCATCTGACAGTATCAGACTGGATCTGTCTTCTCCAGGCGGCCTGGCGGATGTATCATTGCTGGGAGGTTCAGTGGTAACCGTTTATAACAACAATACTGTAGTTAGCACACATACTTTATCTCAGTTGCTTACCTTAAGATTACTGAACGGTACACGCTATACAGCAACCATAGCAGCAGGTGGCGCCTATAATAAAGTAGAGGTGAAACTCACCGGTGTGGCTAATCTGTTGAATTCTCTGGATATCTATGGTGTACGCGCTGTAGTAGCTGAACCAACAATCACCACTAACAATGTGACTGTTTGCGCTGGTCAGCCTGCTGTATTAGCTGCTACTCCTGCAGCCGGTACTACTGTACGCTGGTATGCAGATTCTACTACCCTGGCTATACTCAGCACACAAAACAGCTTTACAACAGATACCCTTAAAACAGCAGGTACCTTTGTATACTACGTTCAGGCGGTAGGTGCAAATGGTTGTGCTAATCCTAACCGCATACCGGTTACCGTTACTGTGAACCCGGTAAGCAAAGCTGGTGATATTACAGTGGCAGATACTACTACTGCCTGCACCAGCAACCCTGCAGTGATTACACCAACTGCAGCGGGCGTTACTGCACCGGTGTTCAAATGGTACAAGGATGCAAACAAAACTGCACCAATTACCGACGGCCTGGTAAATGGCGCCGTGAAATATGCAATAGACAGTGCTACCGGTAAACTCACCATTACAGGTCTCGCTGCCGGCAACTATACTTACTATGTAAGCGTAGCAGGTACCGGCCAGTGCGAAAACCCTGCGGGCGCACTGAAAGCAGCAACTGTACAGGTGGTAACCGCACCAGCGGCTCCAGTAGTGACCGGAGACGTAGTAGTACAAACTGGTGTGAAAGCTACCCTGAATGCTACACCGGTAGCGGGTGCCAATGCTACTATCGTGTGGTATAGTGATTCTACTTCTACTACACCAGTAGGCACAGGAGCTTCTATCCAGGTAGGACCTTTCAATAATCCAGGTACATATACCTACTTCGCAGCGGTACAAATTACAGGCGCTTGCTCTTCTGCCCGCGTACCAGTACATGTGGTGGTAACAGGACCAGTAATTCCATCTCCGGATTGTAATGTGCCAACCAGCCAGAACTCCGGTACTACCCTCGGCTGTATACTGTGTAGTGTAAATGGACCTACTAACGATATCGATAGTGTTCAAACTAACTTCACCAGGTTGTCTATCCCTGTAGGTTTACTGGGTGGATCAGTTTATCAACAGCTGATATTCCCGAATCCTGGTAAAGCAACAGATAGTATCCGGATCCGTCTGGCCACATCTGTCGGACTGGCTGATGTAAGCCTGTTGGGTGGTACATTGATTTCACTGTACAACAACAATACCCTGGTGAAAGCAGATACTTTATCACGCCTGCTTACTTTACGCTTACTCAACGGGCAACAGTTTGCTGCAACTATCGTAGCACCTGCTGCTTACGATCGCGTAGAAGTAAGATTAACCGGTGTGGCAAACCTGTTGAGCTCAATAGATATCTATGGTGCAAGGATCTTCTATCCTAAACCAACAGTAAATACAACTAATGCAAGTGTTTGCATAAATAATAAAGCAACTCTTTCCGTGACTCCGGCAGCAGGTACTTCTGTACGCTGGTATGCTGATTCTACCAGCACCACCGTATTAAGTACACAGGCTACTTATACTACGGATACGCTGAAAACAGCAGGAAAAATAACTTACTATGTAGCCGTACTGGGTGGACCAAACAACTGTCCAAACCCTGAACGTATACCGGTAAGCGTTACTGTATCTCCTGCTCCTGCTGTACCAGGTGCTCCGGCTACAGTTAATATCTGTCCAGGTGCTGACGCGCTGTTGCAGGTAACTAATCCGGATCATCAGCTTACTTACAACTGGTACAATGTAGCCACAGGTGGTACTAAACTGAATACAGACAGTGGCTTTGTATTCAAGGTGCCTGCAGTGATGAGAGATACAACATTCTATGTAGAAGCAGTAAGCAGTTGTGGTGCAGCGTCTCCAAGACAATCCATCAGTATTGTACTCTCTTCTGCACTGAGTGCACCAGTTGTATCACCAAATCCAGATACAGTGGTTATTGGAACACAGGCAGTACTTACAGCTACTTCCAATGCTGCTAACGTGGTATTCAAATGGTATGGTAGTCAAACAGGAAATGATAGCCTGTTTACCGGCCAGATGTTCGCACCTCCAACGCAGAATACATTAGGCACTGTTACTTACTGGGTAGAAGCCTCCCTCACCGGTGGTACTACTTGTAAATCTATCAGGGTGCCTGCAGTGGTAGTATACGGGCCAACAGGTCCAAATCAACCGGTACCTTGCGAAGGAGCCTCTACGCAGACCATTGGTGGTAGCGGATTGCTGATCCTGGGTAATGTATACAATCCTGCGCTGGCGGTAGACAATGATGCAAACACGGCATCCTCTCTGGTGATCAACCTGGGTGCACTGAATGCACAGGTATGGCAGAGGGCTAAATTCAATGGTATCTCCGGAACAGGTGACACCGTGAGAGTGCTGCTGTCTAACCCAAGTCAGATATTGTCTGCAGCATTGCTGGGTGGTGTGCAGCTGACCACTTATAATGGCAACACACCAGGTGATTCTGTCGCCATCAATAACCCGCTGATTAAACTGACACTCCTGAGCGGTGGTAAACAAGCGATCGTTGAATTCGTACCAACGAAAGCATTTGATGCCGTAGAAGTGAAACTGAAATCAGGTATTGCGGGAGCATTAACTACAATAGACTTCAACTATGCACAGCGTGCCCTGGTAGCGCCAACAGTACAGGCCGCACAGGTGACCGTTTGTGCAGGAAATACCGCTACACTGAATGTACAGAATCCGGTAACAGGAGTTACCTATCGCTGGTACAACAGCAACGGTATTTACCTCACCGGTAAAGATGGCGTATCCTTCACTACCGGTGCACTCACTAAAGACACTACCTTCTTTGTGGAAGCATTCAGAAATGGTTGCGCAAGCAAAGGACGTGCAAGAGTGGATGTGAAAGTAACCGCGGCACCGGCAGCGCCACAGGTACAAGCTGCTAACGTAGATGTATGTGCTGGCTCCGATGCGGTACTCGCAGTAGTGAACCCGGTTAAAGGATACACTTATGGATGGTACAATGTGGCACAAGGTGGTGCTAAACTGAATACAGACAGTGGCTTCACTTACAAAGTAGTGAACGTTACTACCAAAACCATTTACTATGTGGAAGCAATCAATGATAGCTGTAATACAGTATCTGCTACAAGAACAGCCGTAACTGTAAACACTGCTGCTGCATTGATGCCACCAACAGTAACACCAACAACGGATACAGTGGTAGTAGGTCAGCAACCAGTATTCAGAGCAAGTGCAGCTACTGCAAATGCCCAATTCTACTGGTTCGCTACGCAAACAAGTACCGATACCTTGTTCAAGGGATCTACATTTGCACCGCCTGCCTCTAATGTATTAGGAACGATTACTTACTGGGTAGAAGCCGCCCTGCCAGGAGCAGCTACCTGTAAGTCAGCGAGAGTGGCTGTGAACGCACTCACCGTAAGCGGCAGCGTTGATCAGGTGCCTTGCGAAGGCGCAACAGGCCAAACGATCGGTGGATCTGGTCTGCTCATACTGGGTAATGTTTACAACCCTGCGCTCGCAGTAGATAATAATAAGAATACTGCATCTTCTCTGGTTATTAACCTCGGAGCAGTCAACGCCAGCGTGTTTGAAAAAGCGACATTCAATGGCTTGTCTACACCAGGTGATACAGTAAGAGTGATGCTGTCTAATCCGGGTCAGATACTCTCTGCTGCGGTACTTGCCAGCGTACAACTGACAACATACAACGGTAATGCTGCGGGCGACTCCGTAGTGGCATCTAATCCGCTGATCCATCTCGATCTGCTCAGTGGTAGCAGAGGTGTGGTACTGTCATTTGTTCCAACGAAAGCATTTGATGCGGTAGAAGTGAAACTGAAATCAGGCATCGTAGGTGCGCTGACTGCGGTAGACTTCCACTACGCACAACGTGCCATCGTACAACCAACTGTACAGGCTACCAACGCTACTATCTGTAAAGGAAAACAAGCTACACTCAACGTTGTGAACCCTGCTCAGGGTGTAGTATACAGCTGGTACAACAGTGCAGGTAACCGCTTGCTCGACAGCATCGCATTCGTAACACCAACTACCCTCGATTCCGGTACTTATACTTACTATGTAAGAGCTACCAGGAATGGTTGTACAGGCGCAGCTTCTGCACCAGTAATTGTAACGGTGAAAGGAATACCATCAGTGCCAGTGCCGGTGAATAACAATGTATCTACTTGTCTGAATACACCTGTAACCCTCAGCGTGAAAGCTGTGGCTGGTGTTCAGTTCAACTGGTATGATGCAGCAACCGGTGGTGCAATACTGTCAGCAAATAGTAACACTTACACTACACCAGCCAATCTGCCGGCAGGTACTTATAACTTCTACGTGGATGCTGTGAATGCGGGTAACTGTACCAATGACAGCGGACGCGTGAAGATTACTCTGAGAGTAGATAGCGCATCCACAGCGGCTGACATCCAGGCGGCTGACCAGGTAGTCTGCGCAGGTGGCGTGGCGGTATTAACGCCAACCAGCACAACTGTTCAGAACCCAGTATTCAAATGGTATGCAAACCCTGATAAAACAGGTCCAATCACGCAGGGCGTAAACGCTGCCGGTGTATTGACCATCTCAGGTTTAACTACCGGAACATACACCTACTATGTAAGTGTAAGCAATGCAGGCAAGTGTGAAAATGCTGCCGGTGCATTGAAAGCAGTGAAAGTAACAGTAAATGCAAACGCAACAGCAGCAGACATCGTACTGGCAGATTCAACTATCTGCGCAAACAGTACCGTGAAACTGACCGCTACCAGCACTACTGTAACCAACCCTGTATTCAAGTGGTATAAAGACGCAGCACTCACTACATTGCTGTTTACTGGTCCATCATATACCACCGGACAGATCACCGCTACTACTTCTTACTATGTGACAGTAGAAGGTGCTAACAAGTGCGCTAACACAGCAGCAAATGCGAAAGTGGTAACTGTTACTGTACGCGATGTACCGGTACCAATCATATCCGCTTCAGCTATCAGTATCTGCGTAGGCGACACTGCTACTTTAACTGTTCAAAATGCAGATAATACCCTCACTTATCGCTGGTACAACGCGGCAACAGGTGGCACATTATTATTCACCGGACCGGTGTATAAGGTAACAGGCCTTACTGCATCAGCGGACTTCTATGCAGAAGCATCCGCCGGTACATGTACCAGTGCTACCAGAACCAAGGTATCCATAGGCGTAGGTGTGGCACCAACTCCAATCCTGGAATCCAATAATGTAACAGTTTGTCAGGGTGGTACTGCGGTACTGAAGGTGACTTCTTCCGTAAATAACATCACTTACAAATGGTACACTACAGCTACAGGCGGTACCGCAATATTCACCGGCCCGATTTATACCACCGGAACTATCAACGCTAATACTACCTTCTATGTAGAAGCGATCGGTGATACTTCGAAATGTGGTAAACCATCTGCACGCGCCGCCGCGAAGGTATCTGTGGTACCAGTGCCGGCAGCTCCAACCCTGGTAAGTAATAATGTACAGGGTTGTATTGGTCAGCCGGCTTCACTGGCTATCCAGAATCCAGCTGCAGGTACTACCTACCAATGGTTCGATGCAGCTACCGGAGGCACCATGGTATTCCAGGGACCAGTATTTAATATCACTGCACTGGATAGCACCATCACCTACTATGTACAGGCATTGGTGAATGGAGGCTGCCCAAGCGCCACCAGAACCAGCGCTACTATTAAGGTGAACAGTATACCAACTGCACCGGTGGTAACATCTTCTTCCCTCTTCGTTTGTCAGGGCGGAAATGTAACACTGACCATCCAAAATCCTGTTGCAGGAACTACTTACCGTTGGTTTGATGCAGCGGCTGCGGGTAACCTGTTGTTCACAGGCACCAGCTTCACTACCGGAGCATTGAATGCGAACACTGATTTCTACGCAGAAGCCAGCAATGGTAACTGTAGCAGCACTCAGAGAACTAAGATATCCATTGGCGTAGGTCAGGCACCAACACCAATCCTGGAATCTAATGCAGTAACCACTTGTCAGGGTACTTCAGCTACACTGCGTGTAACTTCAGCTACCAACGGTATCACCTATAAATGGTATACTCAGGCAGCCGGTGGTGCAGCTATATTCACAGGACCAGTATTTACAACAAATCCGCTGAACACCAGCATGGACTTCTGGGTAGAAGCTACCGGTACCACTGGTCAATGTGGTAATCCATCTGCAAGAGTGAAAGCTACCGTAACAGTGGTAGTGGCACCAAATGCACCGGATGTGGTTGCATCTTCTCTCAAAACATGTGCAGGTACAGGTGTTACTGTAGCAGTGAAAACAGTACAGCCTAATATTACCTACCAATGGTATGATGCGGCTACAAATGGCTCATTGCTCTTTACCGGTCCTGTATACAGTGTACCTGTAGTAACACAGAATACTACTTATTATGTACAGGCTAACCTGGGCAGCGGTTGCTCCAGCTCTACCAGAACAGCGGTGAGCGTATCTGTTGATCCGGCTCCGCCAATTCCAACAGTAGACCTGGATAATGTAGTTACCTGCATAGGCGGTACAGCTACATTTACTATCACTAATCCTGATCCTGCTATGACTTACCGCTGGTTCGATGCACCGTCTAACGGAACGCTGCTGGCTACCGGTAACGCATATACTACCGCACCACTCGCACAAACAACTGTCTTCTACCTGGAAGCATTGAATGGCGCAGGATGCAGCAGTGCACGTAAAGGATTAACCGCAACAGTAGTAAGCACCATAGATGCACCGTTGGCAGATCCGATCACCGTATGTAGCGGTCAAACCGGTGTGCTGACAGTGAAGAACAAACAAGCTGGTGTCATCTATAAATGGTACACTTCACTCACAGGAGGTACAGCAGTATTCACCGGTGGCGACTTTACCATCAAGCCTACATCAAATACCATATACTACCTGGAATCTTCAACAAGCGGTGGTTGTGTAAGTGCCAGCAGAACACAGGTGAATGTATCCGTGAATCCGTCACCAACAGCACCAGCAGTTGCGAATGCAACCCTGCAGGCTTGCCCTGGTCAAACGGTGACACTCAATGCACTGAATCCTGATCCTGCGCTCACTTACCAATGGTTCACCAGCGCAACAGGTGGTACAGCGGTAGCTAACGGAGCAACATATGTTACACCTCCGGTAAATGCAAACCAGATGTACTACCTGCAGGCAACCAACAGCAACGGCTGTTCAAGCCCAACACGCACCGCAGTAAGCGTAATCGCTACTCCGGCACCAGGTAAACCAACTGTAACGGGTAACGATAATGGTGTATGCCCAGGTAAAACAGCTACACTCATCGCTACTTCAACAACTGCAGGTGTAGACTTCCGCTGGTACACCCTTGCTACAGGTGGAACGCCAATATATACCGGCGCCACATTTGTAACACCAGCGCTGAATAACAACACTACTTACTATGTGGAAGCATTTACCACAGGTGGTTGTATCAGTGCAGGCCAGAGAACAGTGGTAGAAGTAAACATTGCACAACCGCTGCCGGCACCGGTAGTTACCGTGGATAACACCACTGCTACTACCATTACCTTCCGCTGGGCACCGGTTACCGGAGCACAACGCTATGAAGTAACACTCGATAACGGTGTGACCTTCATCCCGCCAAGCTCAGGACCAAACGGTACAACGCATACGGTGACAGGCTTACAACCTAACCAGAGCGCAACCATACGGGTAAGAGCGATCGGTGCTTCCGACTGTGAAACCAGTGCATTGTCTACAGCCGTAACAGGTAAAACCACTAATCCGCAAGGCAATAACATCTTTGTACCGAACCTCTTCAGCCCGAATGGTGACGGTATAAATGATATCGAGTATGTGTACTCAACAGCTATTGCACAAATGGAATTCAGAATCTACAACCAGTGGGGTCAGTTGGTATTCACATCCAAAGACCAGCGTCAGGGATGGGATGGTACCATGAGTGGTCAGAAACAACCTGTAGGCGTATACGTATACATCCTGAGAGCTACTATGCAGGATGGCACCGTAATCACCAAGAAAGGTAACGTAACACTCATGAGATAATGATGCTTCATCAGCGTAATACAAAGTCAATCATAAAACCGGGATGCAATCTGCATCCCGGTTTATCCAGAAAATGCTAAAAAATGTTCCTATGAAAAGGATTTTTATAGTCGCAATAATTTTATGGAGCAGTTTGTTGCCCAGAATATGTGCTGCCCAGGTAGATCCTCACTTCTCGCAATACTATGCTTACCCGTTGTGGCTGAATCCAGCATTAACGGGGGTAATAGATGGTGATTATCGCATTAGCGGTGATTATCGTAATCAGTGGGCGAACTATGGTAAGCCATTTTCTACTGCCGGAGTGTCCATTGATGCAGCCACTGATAAAAATGTAGGGGTAGGGTTGAATGTAATGAATATGTCGGCGGGTGATGCCGGCTATAATTACTTTAATGCTATGGCCAGTGTTTCCTACAGTGGTGTGAAGTTTGGTCCTACCCAAACCAGCCAGATCGTGTTTGGTATCAATGCCGGGTTGATCAACAGGCGCCTGGATCCTGCTAAGTTTCAAACCGGTAGCCAGTATCAACCGGTAACAGGTTTTGATCCCAGCATTTTTAATGGTGAGAACGTAAGCAAAACGTCTTCTACCCAATTTGACGCCGGCGCCGGTGCGGTTTTCTTTGACGGTAATCCGAATCACATGTTCAATCCATTTGCCGGATTTGCAGCAGCTCACCTTACCCGACCTAAAGATCCTTTTAACTCCGATGCTACAGATAGAAGATTGCCGGTACGCTACCTGGTACATGGCGGTACAAAGATTAAACTGAATGAAAGGATACATCTTACTCCCACAGGTCTTTATATGAGACAAGGTAATGCAGAGGAAATTGTGGCCGGCATGTATGCTCAATTAATGGTAAACCCCGAATTCGATTTCCTGGTAGGAGGCAACTATCGCTTTAATGATGCGGTAATACCTTTTGCAGGATTCCATTTTAAAAGCTTTACACTGGGGTTGAGCTATGATGCCAATACTTCTAACATGCGCCGCCTGGTAAATGGCAGCCAAAGCTTTGAAGTATCTCTTTCCTTTATCAGCCGCAAAAGACGAGTGTTGAACGAAGAATACTTTATTTGTCCCAGGTTATAATCAGCAAGCAACCGGATCAGAATGGAGGAAAAAACTTATACTGAAAAAAGAAATGGAACCCTCATGAAAAAAATTACACTCTGTTGGCTGGTAGTTTTTTTAGGAATAATGAATGCGACGCAGGCGCAATATGTTTACGATTATAAACATACTGCAGATGTTTTTTACAATTCGAGAGATTATTATTCCGCAGCGCAATACTACAATAAGGCGCTTGGTACTTTCAAGATCAAACCAGAACAGGTATTACCCTATACCCTTGCCGGTTCCGCTCCTCCCAGTGGGAAATTGAAAGATTATCAACAGGTAGTAGCCAGATTGGCTGAATCTTATCGCCTGTTCTATGACTATGGTAACGCAGAAACCTGGTACGCCCAGCTCGTAGGGTTCAACAATCCCGCATATCCCCAGGCACGCTACTGGTATGCAGTATGTTTGCGTTTTAATGGGAAATATCAGCAGGCATTGGATGAATTTACCAAGTTCAAACAAAGCTATACTGCTGCAGACGAGTTGTCTGTAAGAACGCCTCTGGAAATTGCCTGCTGCCAGTTCGCTTTGTCAGAAGCGAATAAAGAACCAAGATTTACGATCGTAAAAACATCCGGTAACGTGAACGAAGGAGGCGCCAACTACGCCCCGGTTGTACTGGATGCTGGTACCTTAATGTATACGTCTTCCCGTTCCGACAATCCGCCTTTACCTACTCCTGCTACTAAATCCACGACAGCCAATAAAAAACAGCCTAAGGGTACCCCCTATGTAAACGCTTTATATACTGCCACCGGCAGTAATAATAACTATGACAACAGTCAGAAAGTAAAAATACCTGTAGCAAAAGGTTATGATCAGGGCGTATCTGCTGTTACACCAGATGGCAACTCCCTCTATCTTACCCGCTGGCAAATGAAGGATGGGGTAAAACAATCTGCTATTTACCTCAGCACCCGCCAAAATGGAGTATGGTCTGAACCTAAAATACTGGGAGATAATGTAAATGTACCAGGATACAATTCCATGCAACCATCTATCACGGCCGATGGAAAATATCTGTTGTTTGCTTCTAACAGACCTGGTGGTATGGGTAAAAATGATCTTTGGTACTGTATCATGACCAACGGGGTGCCAGGTGGAGCGCGTAACATGGGTACAGCTATCAATACCAAAGATGAAGAACAGGCACCGTTCTATGATGCAGAAAAGAACCTGCTGGTATTCAGCTCTGATGGCCGTGTAGGCTTGGGAGGCCTTGATTTCTTCCAGAGTGAAGGCGATTTCGGTACCTGGTCTACTCCTGTGAATATGGGAAAACCATTGAACTCTCCGAAAGATGATATCTACTATACTGCCCTCGATAATAGCCATCCTTTTGCAGCAGGTTTCATTAGCTCCGACAGGGAGTCTATCTGTTGCCTGGAAGTATTCGGTATTCAACGTATCCGCAAAATAGCCAGTGGACTTATCGTAGATTGTGATACCCATCAGCCATTACAAGGCGCCACTGTTACCCTGCTGGATACCGTGAGAAGGAAAACGATTAAAAAGATGACCCTGGGTACCGATGGCAGATATACCTTTGAAGTAGATCCACAACGCTACTACAAGATAGTTGCTGAAAAAGAGAACTATTTTACCAAAGCGCTCTATTTCAATACAGACGAATTACAGCGGGTGGATTCAATGGATAACCCAACACTGTGCCTCAAACATTATGAAGTTGAGAAGCCAATTGTACTCAATAATATTTACTACGACTTCAACAAAGCCACGCTTAGAGAAGAATCTAAAGTGGTGTTGGATACAGTGGTCGACATGTTGAAAGATAATCCGAAACTGACAATTGAAATGAGTGCGCACACAGATAGTGTAGGTTCTGTGAAGTACAACGAGAAATTGTCCCAGGCACGTGCACAGTCTTGCGTTGATTACCTGATTAGTAAAGGTATTTCACCTGATAGGCTCATTGCAAAAGGTTATGGTAAATCAAGACCAATTGCACCAAATTCACTGCCTAATCATAAAGATAATCCGGAAGGACGTCAGATGAATCGTAGAACAGAATTCAAGGTGTTGAAAAGACAAGTACAGGTAAAAGAAGAATACGATAATAGTAGTAGTCAGTAGAATTTTTTACGTGCAGTCGTATCCCGACTGCTTCCATATCCTATCTTTACCATAGCCGCGCATATGTTGCGCGGCTATTTTATTAGTAAGGTTTCCTGCTTAAATATATCAATAGGAAAAGCATATCCCTTTTCAAGGATATGCTTTTGATAGTTTTAATGTAAACGCTAAAGAGTATTAGTTGGATTTTCCAAACAGGCCGATAGCCAGCGTGTCTGCACCTTTCAGCACTTTAATGTGAGAAGCGATAGCCAGTGCGTTATCATATTTGAAAGCAGTGTCTTTCAATATACCACCAGCTTTGTTCACCTTGATAGATTTTACTTTATCGAAAATCTTTACATCCTGTGCAGCGCCGGTTCCAGTGAATCCACCTTTGAACAGGGTGTCAGTAACAGGTGCAACAGGTGTACCTGCAATCACGTAAGTATTGTATACTGCGTCTTTAGTATTTTTAGTGAGTTTCAATACTACGTTAACAGAGCTGTCAGTATTTTCAGTCAATACCAGGCTACCTACTTTGTTATCCTTATCAGCGCCAGTGCCTTTCAGATCAAAGGTTTTTGAGCGTGGGGTTGGAGGAGTTGGTTCATCATCATCTTTTTTGCAGGATGTGAAAGTAATACCCAATGCAGTAGCGAGCACTACTCCTGTCAGGAGCGTGTTTTTGTTGAACATAAGCATGATTTCCGTTTTATAAGAGTTTTAAGATTGCGATTTTAACAGTTGTGGTCTTACAACTGATATTGATCTTTTTGGTTTTTTGTTTGTGATAATTCTTTCTATATAGGTTTTCAGCGCTTACTAGTGAATGTTAAACGAGGTATGAAATAAAAAGTTACAGCTATAAGTAGAAATTTTTTTGAATGTTTATTTTAATCTTATGTAATCCTTGCTGGTAAAGAATTACAGAACAGTGGAAAATTATTTTTTTAAAGCATGGTAAGTATAACTGCATGTTTAACCATTTATCTTTTTGTAAGATAAATTTTCTTACAAGATCATTTTGGTGATTCAAAAATTAAATTACATTTGTAAAGCATCACAATGCGCCAACTGATCGAAATATGAAAAATTAATTAGACACGGTACTTCCGTTTGTCGCCCTCCCACTTCTTTTTTCTTGTTTGCTACGCCGTCACGGCGTAGTGTTCCCCCTTATTTTCAAATTTATTGTATGCATATTTTTAAGAAGATGCTATCTGGCATAGCTCGTTTCTTTCAATTATTTAAGATAGCCGTTACTGGTAGTGAAAAAGAATTTACAACCGGTAGTATTAACCGTGCTATTTTCTTACTCTCCATTCCAATGATCCTGGAGATGGCAATGGAGTCGCTTTTTGCAGTGGTAGATATTTATTTTGTTGGCCACCTGGGTGTGAATGCGATTACAACAGTTGGATTAACAGAATCAGTACTGTCATTGGTATATACCGGTGCTATGGGGCTAAGTATGGCTGCTACCGCTATGATCGCAAGACGAACTGGTGAGAAAGACCCTGATGGAGCCGCACATGCGGCAGTACAGGCGCTATACCCCGGCCTGATGGTTTCTTTACTGGTAGGCGTTGTTGGGATATTTTTCTCGAAAGATATATTACTGTTAATGGGTGCTGCCAAAGAAGTGGCAGATTACGGTGTTGCCTATACGAAGATAGTACTCGGTGGCAATGTAGTTGTTATCTTATTGTTTTTGATCAATGGTATTTTTCGCGGGGCAGGCGATGCCGCATTAGCGATGAGAACATTGTGGCTGGCCAACGGCTTGAATATTTTACTTTGTCCGTTATTGATTTCCGGCTGGGGCCCCGTTCCGGCTTTGGGACTGGAAGGTGCGGCTATTGCTACATTGATAGGCAGGGGTGCCGGTGTAACTTACCAGTTATATCACCTGGTAAGAGGAAAGGGATTAATAAGAATAACAAAAAAGCATCTGGCGCCCGTGTGGTCACTGATTATTTCGGTATTGAAAATAGCCATGGGAGCAACTGCTCAAATGCTGATTGCCTCTGCTAGCTGGATCTTCCTGGTACGCATCATTTCTTACTTTGGGAAGGATGCCGTGGCGGGTTACACCATCGCGATACGGGTAATGATTTTCACCATTTTACCGGCATGGGGAATGGCCAATGCTGCTGCTGCGCTGGTGGGGCAAAACCTGGGAGCGCAGCAACCAGAACGTGCTGCTACCTCAGCATGGCGTGCCGCATTCTTTAATATGATTTTCCTGGGACTGGTAGCCATCGTATTTATGGTAGGATCACCTGGTATAATTAGTTTTTTTACAAACGATGCGGAGGTAAAAGCTATCGCGGTACAATGTCTCCGGCTGGTAAGCGCCGGCTACATCTTTTATGCTTTCGGTATGGTGTTAACCCAATCCTTTAATGGTGCCGGTGATACCCGTACGCCCATGATGATCAATCTTTTCGCGATGTGGATGTTTCAGATGCCGTTGGCCTATACCCTTTCCGTATGGCTAAAGATGGGGCCTGAAGGTGTGTTCTGGTCTATCGTGCTGGCAGAATCTGCGGCCGCTATAGCGGCCATCCTGTTGTTTCGCCGTGGGGCCTGGAAGGCGGTAAAGATTTAGCTTTCCGCTTTCTATAGAAGTAGTTACCTTTGCCAGGTTTTGTATTAAATTTTAAAATAATAAAAATTAACTAAATAGCATGTCACTTACGGTTGTAGGCACTATGGCGTTCGATGAAATCGAAACCCCCTTTGGCAAATCAGGTAAAATCATTGGTGGTTCCGCCACTTACATCGCATGGGCTGCGTCTAACTTTGTTCAGCCAATTAACCAGGTATCTGTAATCGGGGAAGATTTCCCTCAATCAGAACTGGATGCCCTGGCTGCAAAAGGTGTAGCGCTGGATGGCGTGCAACACAAACCGGGAGAAAAAACTTTCTATTGGTCTGGCAAGTACCATATGGATATGAATACCCGTGACTCCCTGGCTACAGAACTGAATGTACTGGCTGACTTTAAACCGGTTATTCCTGAAAGCTACCAGGGAAGCGAATTCCTGATTTTGGGTAACCTCACTCCACAGGTACAAATGAGCGTACTGGATCAGTTGAAAGTACGTCCTAAGCTGATCGTAATGGATACCATGAACTTCTGGATGGAAGTAGCATTGGATGATCTGCTGAAAGTATTAAAAAGAGTAGACGTGCTGATGGTGAACGACGGAGAAGCCCGCCAGCTGAGTGGTGAATATTCATTGGTAAAAGCTGCCCGTAAGATTATGTCTATGGGGCCCCGTTACCTGATCATTAAGAAGGGGGAACACGGCGCACTGTTATTCTACGAAAATCATGTATTCTTTGCACCTGCTATGCCATTGGATGATGTATACGATCCAACCGGCGCCGGTGATACTTTTGCCGGTGGTTTTATAGGTCACCTGGCTAAGACAAAAGATATTTCGTTCGAAAATATGAAGACCGCTATCATCGTAGGTTCTGCCATGGCATCTTTCTGTGTGGAGAAATTCGGTACAGAGCGTATCCGCGAAATTACACAAGAAGACATCTCTGCCCGCCTGGAACAGTTCGTGCAGTTGGTTAATTTTGATATAGATCTGGTATAGCCGAAAGCATAAAGCTAAAAGTAAAAAGCTATTGAGGTGAATGATAAGAGCGGGTATTTAAATTACTCTTTCGCTCCTGTCTTCGCCTCAATAGCTTTTTACTTTTAGCTTTATGCTTTCAGCTATTTATAAATACTATTTAATACAGCGGCCAGTCTTAACCCTCCTTTCAATAACTGTTGGTTCAAATCAGCTACAAAAACATAGTTATAGCGATAGCTGAGTTTGGAGTCGGGTTTGGTATAACCATAAACCTTGTCGGCCAGCAAATGCGACTCAAACATCCAGTCGGCGATAGAACCTTGCTGTAAACGCTTAATTTCAGCAGTAGGAGCTATATTTAGCGCTTTGGTATATTCGGTGTAGCTCAGCTGCTGGAAATCGATCAGTTGTTCATCCCAAACCCGGTGAAGGTTAGAGGCTTTGTCGAACCACATTACATTGATTTTGTTGCCGCCCATGTCTTCATCACGGCCCACATGCAGGGGTTGATGCATATCCCCCATCATATGTACCAGGAAAGTAAGGGCAAATAAATGCTTTTCCTTAGTCAGCGTACGGTTTTTCAGGTCTTTAATCATCGCCTGGGTTTCGGTATACAGGTTTTCGCCGGTAGCTGCAGCCAGTAACTGGTTGAATTGCTCACGTTCAATACCGGCCGGAAAATCGAGATAATGCCAGGTGTTGGTATGATCATATTGGTGAGTGGTGTCCGACTTAATAAAGTCAGGCCAGTTGGCAATCATGGCCATGCTTTGTGATCCCAGGATCCGCGTAATCGCTTTGCGCGCTTTAGGTGTCAGGTGAAGCCAGGCAATTTCAGCAGTAATGCGGTGTCCATTAGGACCCCAGGCAAAGGTGGCAAGCGGAAGCAGGAAGGCCACTATCAGGCCCATTACAATTTTTTTTCTCATAAGTCTGTCCTTGGTATAAACCGTAAAATTAAAGCTTCTTTTTTAACACTTTAACTTCCTTATTCTTTAGTATTTTTACAGGTACTGCTCAAATATTATTTCAATATGCCTTTTAGTATCCATGCACCATATGCTCCTGCTGGTGATCAGCCGGAAGCTATTAAACAGTTAACCCAGGGCCTCAACGCAGGAGAACCATTTCAGACCCTGCTGGGGGTAACCGGTTCCGGAAAAACCTACACTGTAGCCAATGTAATACAGCAGGTACAACGTCCTACCCTTGTTTTAACACATAATAAAACCCTGGTAGCCCAGTTGTACGGCGAATTCCGGCAGTTTTTCCCGGATAATGCGGTAGAATATTATGTATCCTACTACGACTATTACCAGCCGGAAGCTTATATGCCGGTAAGTGATACCTATATAGAGAAAGATCTGGCTATCAACGAGGAGTTGGATAAACTCCGGTTGAAAACCACTGCTAACCTGCTTTCCGGTCGTCGCGATATTATCGTGGTAGCCAGTGTGTCCTGTATTTATGGTATCGGTAACCCTACCGATTACGAAAATGGGATTATCCGCATCCGGAAAGGACAAACCCTGAGCCGTAATACGTTGTTACACGGATTGGTAAATTCCTTGTATAGCCGTACCACCGCTGACTTTAACAGGGGCAACTTCCGGGTTAAAGGAGATACAGTAGATATTAACCTGCCTTACGTGGATTATGGCTACCGGATTACTTTTTTTGGAGATGAGATTGAAGAGATAGAAACCATTGATGTGCAGAACAGCAAACGTATTACTGTAGTGGAAAATGCCGCCATTTTCCCGGCTAATATGTACCTGGCACCTAAAGAGATGATGCAGCAAATCATCTTTGAAATACAGGATGAGCTGAAAGCACAGGTAGACTATTTTAAAGCCAATGGTAAACTAATAGAAGCCCAGCGTTTATCTGAGAGGGTAAATTATGATGTGGAAATGATCCGTGAGCTGGGCTACTGCAGCGGTATTGAGAACTATTCCCGGTTCCTGGACCGTCGTAAACCTGGCGCCAGGCCATTCTGCCTGTTGGATTATTTTCCGGACGACTTCCTGCTGGTGGTAGATGAGAGCCACGTAACGATTCCGCAAATTGGCGCCATGTATGGTGGCGACCGTTCCCGTAAACTAAACCTGGTGGAATTTGGTTTCCGTTTACCATCGGCAATGGATAACCGCCCGCTCAATTTCTATGAGTTCGAAAACCTGGTGAACCAGGCCATTTTTGTGAGCGCTACACCAGGTGATTATGAACTGAAGAAAACGGAAGGGGTGGTAGTAGAGCAGGTGGTACGTCCTACCGGCCTGCTGGAGCCTCCTATTGAAGTAAGACCTAGTGTAAACCAGGTGGACGATCTGCTGGAAGAAATAGATAAACGGGTACAGAAAGGGGACCGTGTGCTGGTGACTACGCTCACCAAGCGTATGGCGGAGGAAATGGACAAATACCTGGGACGTATTAATATTAAGTCGCGCTACATTCACTCGGAAGTAGACACCCTGGAGCGTATAGAAATATTACGTGACCTGCGGTTGGGTAATATAGATGTATTAGTAGGGGTAAACCTGCTGAGAGAGGGATTGGATTTACCGGAAGTATCACTGGTAGCTATCCTGGATGCCGATAAGGAGGGTTTCCTGCGTGATGAGCGTTCGCTGACGCAAACAGCTGGTCGTGCGGCACGTAATGTGGATGGGTTGGTAATTTTTTATGCAGATACTATCACAGAGAGTATGCAGCGCACCATAGATGAAACAGATCGTCGCCGGGAAAAGCAGGTAGCTTTTAACCTGGCGCATAATATTACCCCGAAAACGGTTCGCAAAAGCAAGGAACAGATCCTTGGACAAACGTCTGTATTGGAAATTAAGCATTTCGATGAAAATTCTCCGATGGCGATACATGATGAGGTGCAGTTAGTGGCGGAGGATGCTATGGAATATGCGAAATCTTCTGCTGCAGCGGTGAAAACGATTCCGCAGATGGAGAAATCTATTGCGAAGGTGAAGAAGGATATGGAAAAGGCAGCCCGCGATCTTGATTTTATGGAAGCAGCTCGTTTAAGGGATCAGATGTTTGCGATGGAGCGAGAATTATTAGAAATGAAACAATAAATGAGTTTGTCTGGAAATAATATTATATAGAATTAATTATAATATAATTGGCTGTTTTTTTATATTGAAATGATTTTATTGTAATTTATATTATATTGTTTGTCAGGTGTTTATGTGATTGTTTTCGGTAATACTGTCACACATACACCTGGCAAATTTTAAAATTGTTAACCTTCTCATAATACTTGTTTAATGAGTTGGTATTCAACTAATTATATCCAATATTCCGACTCTTCTTTAAGCTGAAATTCTGAAAAAGTATAATTAATATTATTATTTATTATTATATAATTGACTTAATCCTAAATATTGCACCGTTCATTCAAATATTTCTATTTTTAGCGCCTTCTATTTGATGTTTTAAATTTCGGATCTACTTTTATTTAAGAAATTTAAAAATCAAACGCTATGAAGAGAATATCACTACAGGACTACCTGCCCTTCATTTTCCTTGCGATTGTTGCAATTGTTGGAATTTTTATCCCTTCCCTACCGAATTTTGCAGATGCCAGTAAGTATAATTCCGCTGATATTGCCTGGATTCTGGTAGCGTCTTCCCTGGTATTTTTAATGACCCCTGGTTTGTCCTTCTTCTACGGAGGCATGGTAAACAAAAAGAATGTGATTTCTACCATGATGCAAAGCTTCATTGCAACAGGCCTGATAAGCCTAGTATGGCTGGTAGTTGGTTTCAGTTTGGCGTTTGGTAAATCTCATGGAGGTATTATTGGAGATCCCCGCACATTTTTCATGTTCCAGAACGTTGGTTCAAGTGGACCATGGAGCCTGGCCCCTACTATTCCACTGTTGTTGTTTGCTCTCTTCCAGATGAAGTTTGCCATCATCACGCCAGCGCTGGTAGTAGGTGCAGTAGCAGAAAGAATTCGCTTTACTTCCTATGTATTATTCATGGTGTTGTTCAGTTTATTAGTATATGCTCCTATTGCACACTGGACCTGGCATCCGGACGGTATCCTGTTTAAATTAGGAGTGTTGGATTTTGCTGGTGGTACAGTGGTACACATTTCAGCTGGTTGTGCGGCACTGGCTGGTGCACTGGTACTGAAAAGAAGAAAAGATCATATTGAGAAAAAAGAATTGCAACCAGCAAACATCCCGTTTGTTTTACTGGGTACCGGTTTGCTCTGGTTTGGCTGGTTTGGATTTAATGCAGGATCTGCATTATCAGCTAACGCGCTGGCTGCAACTGCTTTTGCTACTACTAATACCGCTACTGCTGCTGCTGGTTTATCCTGGGTATTTTTTGATGTAATCCGTGGTAGAAAACCATCTGCACTTGGCTTCTGCATCGGTGCTGTAGTTGGTCTGGTGGCCATTACGCCGGCTGCTGGTTTTGTTGCTATCCCGCAAAGTATATTTATCGGATTCATCGCTGCCATTATCTCTAACGTAGCTGTACACTGGAAATCAAAAACAAGTATTGATGATACCCTTGATGTATTCCCTTGCCACGGTTTAGGTGGTATGGTAGGTATGTTGCTCACCGGTATTTTTGCTACTAAAGCAGTTAATGATGCAGGCAACAACGGCTGGTTTTACGGAAACTTTGAGTTGTTCAAAAACCAGGTGCTCGGTCTGCTGCTGGTAGTAGGCTACAGCTTTACTGTCTCTTATGGTATCTTCAAACTCATCAACTTTATCCACCCACTCCGTGTAACAGAAGAAGAAGAAGAACTGGGACTGGATGTTACTCAACACAACGAGAACTACCATCCTTCTCTGATCAGTGTGTCTGATAATGGCTCGCTGAAAGAAGAAGATGAACTGATACATTCCTGAAAAGGAATCAGGATCAGACAGGAGTTCACGTTCCCTGAATTTGATTTGTATCAACTTTATTAAACATATACTTTATGTTGTAAGAACCTGGAATGGATAATTGGTAGCTACCTCGCTGTAAATAAGTGAAACTCGCACCAATCATGGCAACCAATTATCCATTCCTGTCTATTCTGATTGTAGCATCATCAGAAAGCACGCGTACACCCTCCCCGAAACAATCCACGAGCAAGGCAAGGCCGTATTAGTACATACATTTTATCAACCAAATTTATAAGTATGAAAAGAATGTTAACGACCTTATTTGTTATGGGCAGCAGTCTCGCTGCTATGTCTCAATCCACAACGGATACTACTGTAGCACCTGCTTTCAAATTATCCGGATCCGCTGATGTATACTATAAGTACAATCTAAATGGAAACAATACAGATAATAAAACCAGTTTTACCAATTCACACAATTCTTTTGAGTTAGGGATGGTGTCGCTGAAGGTAGAACATGGATTTAAAAAAGGAAGTATTGTGGCCGACCTGGGATTCGGTAAAAGAGCGGGAGAATTTTCGTATAATGACGCTCCCGGATCTTCAAATGGTCTATCTATGGCTATCAAACAATTATATGTGGCTTATCAGTTAACAGATAAAATAAAAGTAAGCCTGGGTAGTTTTGCCACGCACATTGGATATGAATTGGTAGATGCTTATGCCAACAGGAATTATAGCATGAGCTATATGTTTAGTTATGGTCCTTTTTTCAATACAGGTGTTAAAGCGGACATTGCTATCACATCTTCCTTAAGCGCTATGGTAGGAGTATTCAACCCTACCGATCTGAAATCAGTATCCCAAAACAATCATAAGTATATTGGGGCGCAATTGGGCTTCGCTCCTGCTGAAACGCCCATCAAATTATACCTGAATTACCTCGAAGGAAAGGATACAAGCGGTATCCAGAATCATCAGGTAGACCTGGTAGCTACTTATCAGATTAATAAAGTGTTTGGCCTTGGTTATAATGCTACTTATAGTACTTATTCAGATACGCGTGTACCGAAAAGTACCCGTGATAATGCAAAGTGGTGGGGAAATGCGCTTTATGTAAATCTTGACTTTACAGATAAAGTAGGACTCACTTTACGTGGTGAATACTTTAGTGATAAAGATGGACTGAAAGTATTTGGAGCTGTGCCGGACGGCGGAAATGTAGTAGCCGGTACACTCACCTTAAATTATAAGGTAGGAAACCTGACTATTATGCCGGAATTCAGACTGGATAAAGCATCTGCTGATATATTCAGTAAGTCTGATGGGAAGCCCTATGATATGACATCTAATGTATTGTTAGCCGCTACTTATCATTTTTAGCAAAAAGTTTAAAACAGAAGTGCTAAAGCACCTGTAAACAAAGCCAAAAGCTTGCAGCGAATAATGGAATCGGATGAGTAACATTAATACTCGCTTCCGTCAGTCGCTGCAAGCTTTTGGCTTTGTTTACAGGTGCTTTGGCACTTCTGCTTTTAGCTTTTGCTCTTTTGTATTATCTTGAGGGTAAAATAGAATAATAATGCTGCAGCCTTCCACGTTAAAATTTTTAAAATCGCTTAAACTGAATAATAATAAAGTTTGGTTTGACGAACACAGAACCGAATATTTAGCGGCAAAAGATGATTTTGAAAGCATGGTACAGCAACTCATAGATGGGTTGGCCAAACAAGATGCCTCGGTGCAGGGATTACAGGTAAAAGATTGTGTATATCGTATTTATAAGGATGTTCGGTTTTCAAAAGATAAAACCCCTTATAAAACTAACCTGGGTGCTGCCTTTCAACCAGGTGGTAAAAAATCAACGCTGGCGGGATATTATTTTCAACTGGAGCCGGGTGGCAACAGTTTTGCCGGAGGTGGTATCTGGATGCCGGCTGCGCCGGATCTGAAAAAAATCAGACAGGAGATAGATTATAACTTCCATGAGTTTGAGCAAATCATTTCCAACAAGGAATTTATCAAACACTTTGGAAAGGTGGATGGAGATGCATTGAAAACGGCTCCGCAGGGATATCAGCCGGATAATCCTGCTATTGCATACCTGAAGCTTAAAAGCGTGCTGGTGTCGCGCCCTGTTACTGATGAAGCCTGCACACAGCCTTCTCTTGTAAGAGACATACTGAAAACATTTGCGATCATGCAGCCCTTGATCCGGTTTCTCAACCGGGCAATGGATTAGCTTAAAAGTAGGTTATTAGTTTATCAGATAAGTAACAGGATTTAATAGTCGCCGCTTATTAGTTTTGAAATGGCAACGCCAAACAGTAGCAAAAAGAGCAAACCGCCAACGATGCCTGATATCCAAATTAATAAATAAGCAAGTGGCTCTTTGTCTTTTCCCGGCAACTTCATCTTAACAGGTTATCTGATAAACTAATAATTACCTCCTGGATTTTCCAGCATTAATTCTTGTGAATCAGGAATTCGAACGGACGAGCCTTACGATTCTTTAAAAGATTTTCCTTGTCCGTACGCGCGTGGGCAAAACGTTGATTATAAACATTCGCCACCTCGATAATAGGTATAATCCCATCCAAAGTATCCTGCTGATCAACAATATTCATGATCCGTGATACCTGTGAGGAGAAATTGGTGCTCCACTCTTCGGTGAACTTGTGCATTAACAGAAGCTCGCGATTGGTGTTGGTTTTCATAGGACTTAAGGGTGTTTTCTGATTAGAAAATAACGAAAAATACCGGCATCTCTAAAATTGGACTACTCTTCTTTTTCAAAGAGTTTTAGTTGGCATAGGATTATTAATTCCAAAATTGGATTTTATCCTGCACAAATCAATACTACTTCCGTGTAATTTTTAAGCTTTTTGTGTTATCGTTTTATGAATCTCATAAAAAAGAGCAAGCGGTAAAGCGCTTGCTCTTAATGAGTTATAGATCTATTTTCGTATAGTCATCTGCGGGAGATGCATTTAAGGGCAATTTAACCCCTTAATTACATAGCACAACAGTATGATTACAGCCAGTGCTTACCACTGAGGTATTCTGCAATCTGTACCGCGTTAGTAGCCGCACCTTTACGGAGATTATCCGCTACAATCCACATATTCACTGTTTTAGGCTGTGTTTCATCCCTGCGGATACGGCCTACAAACACTTCATCTTTATCGTGTGCATCTTTAGGCATTGGATACTGTGCTTTAGACGGATCGTCCACTACAATCACGCCTGGTGTTTGTGCCAGTAAAGCACGTATATCCGCTACTTCGTATTCATTTTCAAATTCAATGTTCACAGATTCACTATGACCACCCATTACCGGAATACGTACAGTCGTAGCCGTTACCAGGATGCTGTCATCTCTCATAATCTTCTTTGTTTCATTTACCATCTTCATCTCTTCTTTCGTATAGCCGTTGTCGAGAAACACGTCTATCTGCGGAATAACATTCAGATCTATTGGATAAGCATATGCCATTTCACCGGTAATACCTTGTCTTTCATTCATTAACTGGGTCACCGCTTTTACACCGGTACCAGTTACTGACTGATAAGTAGATACCACCACTCTCTTAATTTTATATTTTTCGTGCAATGGTTTCAGTACCAGCACCATCTGAATAGTTGAACAGTTAGGATTGGCAATGATTTTATCTTCCTGGGTAATAGCATCGCCATTAACTTCCGGTACTACCAGCTTTTTGGTAGGGTCCATTCTCCATGCGCTGGAGTTGTCGATCACCGTAATACCTGCTGCCGCAAATTTAGGTGCCCATTCCAGGGAAGTACTACCGCCTGCAGAAAAAATAGCCACATTTGGCTGCATGGAAATAGCCGTTTCAGCATTTACCACCTTCCAGGTCTTGCCCTTAAATGTTACTTCCTTACCTACGGACTTCTCAGAAGCCACTGGAATCAATTCAGTAACGGGAAAATTTCTTTCCGTTAACACCTGTAACATTTTTGAGCCTACCAATCCGGTCGCTCCTACTACGGCAACTTTCATTTGTTTTTACATTTTAAATTTTGGAAGCCCAAAATTAATGTATAGCAAGCGCTTTTCATAGCACTAAGATTTTTTTTTACTGTTTACACGGCATTAACAAGGTGTACTATTTTGAATAGTAAGTTTGGAACCCATAAAACCCCGAATATGAGAATGCCCATTGTTTGTGGCTGCATATTGTTGCAGGCCCTCGCCGGTTTTACCCAATCGGCTCACCGTTATGACGTAGTCATACACGAAATAATGCCCAAACCCACTCCTGTTAATGGTTTGCCGCCTTATGAATATATAGAACTCCGAAATGTAAGCCAGCAGCCGGTACAACTGAAAAACTGGCGCCTGGCGGTGAATAAGCGCGAAGTATTATTGCCGGAATATCTGTTGCCTGCAGATAGCTTGTTGCTGCTATGTCCATCTGCTGCCGTAGATAGCTATCACACGGCCAATGTGAAAGGATTGGAGCGCTTTCCTTCTATTGCGGATGATACGGCCCTGATAGTGCTGTACAATCCCTCCAGGAGCGTTATACATGCGGTGAACTATCACCAGGGCTGGTATGGACCTGCCAGGCCGAAAGGAGGTATCAGCCTGGAAATGATTAACACCGCCCTGCCCTGCAGCGGAAAGATGAACTGGCAGCCCAGCATCGCCCCTGCGGGAGGCACTCCCGGAAAGGTCAATGCAGTAGCGGCCAATACAATAGATGATACCCGCCCCGATTTGCTCTTTGCCGCTATAACAGATAGCCTGCACTTACTACTGCAGTATAGTAAAACGGTGGACAGCGCCATAGCGGCAGATCCCACGCATTACCAACTGAGCGGCGATATAAAAATAACCGGCTGCGAGGTATTGCCTCCTTTGTTTACCAGCGTTGTACTGCGACTCTCTGCGCCGATTCAACCGGAACAAAGTTATTTGTTGAACACGGCCGGCGTTACCGGCTGTTACCAGGAAGAAAGTAATATCCATACCAGTGTTACCATAGGGGTGCCCCAACTGCCCCTGGCGCAGGATATCGTGATCAATGAAATTCTCTTTTATCCACCTCCCGGGGTACCGGAATTTATAGAGATCTATAATCGTAGCCAGAAAGCGGTTGCGCTGAAGCAATTATATTTTGGGGTGAGAAAAGACGGGAAGCCCGCGTCCCTAAAGCCATTAGGCACTGCCGGCAGGTTATTGATGCCAGGGCAATTCCTGGCTATCACTACAGATGCGGCTTTACTATGCCGCCATTACCTTTGCAAAGCCCCTGAAAATATACAGGAAGTAAGTAGTTTGCCCGGGATGCCGATGGCTGCCGGAGATATTTTGCTGTTGAGGGCAGATAGTACCATTATAGATGAATTACCATACCAGGACGGCCAACACTTTCCCCTCGCCAGTACTTTACAAGGGATTTCCCTGGAGCGTTTGCAATATGATGTTCCCGCCAGTCAGGGCGATAACTGGCATTCCGCCGCTGCCACCGTGGGATATGCAACACCCGGCACCCTTAATTCCCAGCGCCGGGTGGAAGCAGCGGATTCCCTCAATATTGTAATCGATCCGGCTGCGTTTACTCCTGACAATGACGGAATAGATGATGTGATGAAAATTTCCTGGCAACTGCCCGGCCCCGGCTACCTTGGAAATATTACCATCTTTGATATACGAGGCCGGCCCGTACGTTTGCTGGCGCGTAATTTATTATTGGGAAACAACGGATATTTGCAGTGGAATGGAATTGGAGAAAATGCAGTAGTTTTACCATCAGGGATTTATATATTTTTTATAGAAATATTTAATATCAAAGGAGTCGTCAAACACTGGAAACGCACAGTGGTCATGGCACGAAAGTTGACCTGACCGGCTTCCCCGTTGCAGGCTTTTTAGCTGTTAAAAATAGCAGCGGTCAATCTATTATAATTATTTATATTTGCGCTTCCTAAAAATTTGAACATGCAGTACAGAGAAATTGTTGCAGTAACCGGGTTGGGCGGTTTGTTTCAGTTAGTAGCCAGCAAACAAGATGGCGCCATCGTAAGGTCACTGGAAGATAAAAGTACAAGGTTTGTATCTTCCCGCGTGCATAATTTTACTCCACTGGAAAGTATTGAAGTATTCACTACCGGCGAAAACGTAAACCTGGCTGAAGTATTTAAAGCCATGGATGAAAAAGCAGCGGCATTCCCGCCTGTAGCAGGTAAAGCAGATAACAATGCTATCAAAGCTTATTTCAAAAACGTATTCCCTGAATTTGATGAAGACAGAGTGTATGTGAGTGATATGAAGAAGATGGTGAAATGGTTCGGTATCCTCAAATCAAACGACCTGTTGAAATTTGAAGAAATTCTGGCCAATGGTGAAGGTGAAGTAGAAGAAGTGGCTGTAGAAGAAACCGCTGCTCCTGAGAAAAAGAAAAAAGCCGCTCCTGCTGCTGAAGCTGCAGAAGTAGCCACAGAAGAAAAGCCTAAAAAGACACGTGCTAAAAAGGCGGTAGAAGGTGAAGAAGGTGCTGAAGAAAAAGCGCCTAAGAAAGCCAAAGCAAAGAAAGATGACGCGCCGGCAGCAGAAGGTGAAGAACCTAAAAAAGTTGCAAAGCCACGCAAGAAGAAAACAGAAGAATAGTAAGAACCAGTTATTGATGAATAACGGATTGTTTCCAACAGTTTAATATTCATGAATAACATTATAGTTCAGGCTTCTATTTACAGAATTATAATTCTGTGAATAGAAGCCTGAATCGTTTTAGCATTCCGGTTTTTTAACGATTCTTTTAAGCAGATTCGCCCGGCATTCGCACAAAAATTCCTAAATTTCTACATTCGAAAAATTTTAAAATATTGATAGCATGGATAATTTAAGTGCAGATATAAAAAAGCTCCCCCGTCAATTTCTCCCCGAAACTTTCACGGTAACTACCTGGGATGCGCTACAGCCCTATTTTGAAACCCTGCAGCAAAGACCCATCAACAACGTTGCTGACCTGGAGAAGTGGTTGAAAGATATGAGTGAACTGGAAGCAGTAATCAGCGAAGATGCCTGCTGGCGCCAAATTCGCATGACCTGCGATACCAACAACAAAGAACTGGAAGAAGCATTTACTTACTTCTGCATGGAAATTCAGCCGAAGTTGCAGCCCTATACAGATGCACTCAATAAAAAATTGCTCGACAGCCCCTTCCGCAAAGAACTGGACCAGGATCTTTATAAAACCTACCTCCGCAATGTGGAAAAACAGGTGAAACTTTTCCGGGAAGAGAATATTCCCCTGCAGGCAGAACTGAGTGTAATGGCGCAGCAGTACGGTGTTATATCCGGTAAAATGAGCATTATTGTAAAAGACCAGGAATATACCCTGCAGCAGGCAGCCAAGTTCCTGGAAAATAGCGACCGCGCGCTGAGGGAAGAGGTATTCACGAAAACGGCTGCACGTCGTTTGGAAGACAGAAAAGCATTAGACGACCTGTATACCGGACTGGTGGTGAAACGCGACCAGGTAGCCAAAAATGCAGGCTTCGCCAATTACCGCGATTATAAATTTGAAGAACTGGGTCGCTTCGACTATACCAAAGAAGATGCATTTCAGTTCCACGCTGCTATCAAAGCGCATATTGTACCACTGGTGCAGCAAATCCTGGAAAAACAAAAAGAGAAATTACAACTTGATACCCTGAAGCCCTGGGATACAGAAGCAGAGCCGGTAGGCGTGAAACCACTGGAACCTTTCCAAACGGGTGATGAGCTGGTAAATAAAGCCATTACTACCTTTGATGAGCTGGGTCCTTTCTTTGGTAACTGCCTCCGCGTGATGAAACAAATGGGCCGCCTGGACCTTGAAAGCCGTAAGGGTAAAGCACCCGGTGGTTACAACTGCCCGCTGGCGGAAACCGGTGTGCCCTTCATCTTCATGAATGCTGCTGGTCAAATGAAAGACCTTACTACCATGGTACATGAAGGTGGCCATGCCGTACACTCTTTCCTGAGCCATCATTTGTCGCTCAGCGCTTTCAAAGAGTACCCGATGGAAATCGCAGAAGTGGCCAGCATGAGCATGGAACTGTTTACCATGGATCATTGGAACATTTTCTTCGATGATGCCACCCAACTGCGTCGTGCACGTTTGCAACAATTGGAACGCGCTATCACTATCTTCCCGTGGATTGCTACCATCGACAAATTCCAGCACTGGGTATACGAACATCCGCAACATACTACAGAAGAACGTACTGCTAAATGGCTTGAAATTTTGAACGAATTCTCGCCTGCAGTGGTTGATTGGAGCGGTAACGAGGATTATCGTGCTATCACATGGCAGAAACAACTGCACCTGTTTGAAGTACCGTTTTATTACATTGAATACGGTATTGCACAGCTAGGGGCTATTGCAATGTGGAAACAATATAAAGAGAATAAAACACAAGCCCTGAATAACTACGTACAGGCGTTGAGTTTAGGTAATACTAAAACGCTTCCTGAATTGTACAAAGCAGCAGGTATTAAGTTTGACTTCTCCCCTGCATACGTAAAAGAACTGGCTGATTTTGTTAAAGCAGAAATAGAGAAAATATAACTGGAGAAGCAGAAAGCGAAAAGCATAAAGCAAAAAGCTACTAAAGCGAATGATCAAAGCGAGTATTGAAAATTACTTATCCGCTCTGATCATTCGCTTTAGTAGCTTTTTGCTTTATGCTTTTCGCTTTCTGCTCTACTTACATGTTTTACATACCCCACTTACTACTACTTCTACATTGTGTGCCGCATAGCCTTTAGGGAGATGTATTTGCGGAATGTCAGTATCATCTAAACAGATGGTGTTCCCGCACTCTTCACATTTGAAATGTATATGATGATCGTGGTGGTGGTGCTCAGAGCATTCCGACTTGCACACGGCGTAGCGTACGGAAGTATCTGTAGTCGGTATTTTATGAATGATGCCTTTATCGAGGAATGTTTGCAGGGTACGATATACGGTTACGCGGTCAAATGATTTGCCCGCGAGTTTTTCGAAATCGCTGTGTTCCAGCGCACCATTACTTTTCATGAACAGCTCCAGGATTTTAGTCCTGGTTTCTGTTACGCTCAGCTTACTATCACGTAGAAGACTGCCGATTCGTTCTGTAATTTGTTGTTTAGTCCCCATGATGAAAAAAAAGTTTATTCTTCCATTAAACGGTCTATGTCTGCAATCAGTTTTTCTACATCTTTTTGTTTGGTGCCTTCATAGAGGCCGCGTACCTGGCCGGTTTTATCTACCAGTGCAAACCATTGTGTATGCACAAAGTCTTCTTCTCCTGTGTATACGCCGTCATCTACGAGGTAGCCTTGTCTGGCTAACCGGTATAGTTGCTTTTTATCGCCGGTAAGAAACCACCAGTTTTTTTCATCTGCACCATGTTTGGCAGCATACGCTTTTAAAACGGGTACGCTGTCGTGGTCCGGATCTACGGTGTGCGACAGGATCAGGAAGTTAGGTTTATCTTTATATTTCGCGTACACCTTATCCATATTGGCATTCATCTTCGGACAAATACCGGTGCAGGTAGTGAAAAAGAATTCAGATACATAAATCTTACCAGCTACATCCGCTTTTGCTTTGGTGTTGCCATTCTGATCTGTAAAAGAAAACCCAGGTACGGTGTGGCCTGGTGCTCCCAGGATCGGCAGTTTCTCTTTTCCGATAAAGGAACCTGTCTGGTCCTTGATCACATAAGCCGAGTAGGCGAGGAATCCCACGCTCAGTACTATAAAAAATGCGGTAAGTATAATTGCTTTCTTCGACATAGGTATAATCCCAGTTTTATTCGATATACAAAGGTAGTACATAGTTGACAGATGCCCAGCGATGGACTTCTTGTCTGCCTTTTTTAACACGAATGCAACATTTTATAATTATTAAAATTAATTATCTGTTTAAATCGGCAAATTTAATTTGCAACATTGTTGCAAATTTATGTAGTTTTGTTGGCATAGAAAAACGGGGACATGGAAAGTAACATTTTGAAACGGATGAGCCTGGACACGGTAGGTATTGGTGCCTCTCTGGCTTGTGCAATACATTGTGCATTATTACCCTTGCTGATCACCGTGCTTCCTTTGTTAGGGACGCATATTTTAGAGAACGAAAATTTAGAATACGGGTTGCTGGCATTTTCCTTTGGAATAGGTTGCCTGGCATTGGGACGTGGTTATATCAGGCATCATCGCCGTATGGCTCCCCTGCTCATCTTCACCGGCGGTTTTGCGTTGCTGCTGGCCGGACATTTCGGTATAGCAGGTGGTTATTGGGAGCCAACCATTATTTTCCTGGGAGCGGCCGGTGTTACCGGTGCACATTTGTTAAACCTGCGTCGCTGTAGGGAATGCACCGTTCCTAAACACATACATACCGAAAGGGGCCGCTAATAATCATCTTCATTAAGTATTCACCTGGTAACAATAACGGATATACGTTTTTACATTAAAACAGTTTTCTTCGTCAACATCTCCCAACACAAGAATATCTCACATATGGAAAAATTACCTGTTACGGTGCTGAGTGGCTTCCTCGGCGCGGGCAAGACTACTTTGCTCAATCACGTGCTGCATAACCGCGAAAATTTGCGGGTAGCCGTTATCGTGAACGACATGAGTGAAGTGAACATAGATGCACAACTGGTCAGAAATGAAAACACCCTGCACAAAACGGAAGAGCGACTGGTGGAGATGAGCAATGGCTGTATTTGTTGCACCTTACGGGAAGACCTGTTGAAAGAAGTAGCCCTGCTGGCAGCTGAAAAACGCTTCGATTATTTGTTAATAGAATCTACCGGGATATCTGAACCAATACCAGTGGCACAAACCTTTTGCTACCAGGATGCCGCTAATAATATTGACCTTACCACCGTTAGCCGGTTGGATACAATGGTGACGGTAGTGGACGCCTTTAATTTTATTAATGATTATAGCAGTGTTGAGCGCCTGCAGGAAAGAGCACTTACTGATGACGCCGCAGATCAGCGCACTATTGTGAACCTGCTTACAGACCAGGTGGAATTTGCCAACGTGATAGTGCTGAATAAATGTGACCTGGTAAGTCAACAACAACTGGGGAGCCTGAAAGCCGTGCTACGGAAACTCAATGCGCAGGCAAAGATTATTGAGGCTATAGAAGGACAGGTACCTTTGAAAGAAATCCTCCACACCGGTTTGTTTGACTTTGATACCACTTCGCAAAGTGCCGGCTGGCAAGCGGAACTGGAACAGGAGCATACACCTGAAACACTGGAATATGGCATCTCTTCTTTTGTATATCGCAGCCGTAAACCCTTTCATCCTGAACGATTCTGGATGTATATCAATGAGCACTGGCCTGGAAATATCATCCGAAGCAAAGGATTATTCTGGTTGGCCTCCCGCCCGGATATTGCTGTCAACTGGAGCCAGGCTGGTGGATCACTCCGCGCGGAGAAAGCAGGCTATTGGTGGTGTGCTATTCCCAGGGAGCAGTGGAGGCTGGACCCCGAAACATCTGCACTCATCGCCAGCAGGTGGGATCCGCAATTTGCTGATCGTTACAATGAATTAGTCATCATTGGCCAGGACCTTTCCGAAAGAGATATTATCCGCCACCTCGATAGCTGCTTATGCACCGCCGCGGAAATTACCGGTATGAATAATGGCCATGTTTTTAAAGATCCTTTTCCTGATATTTAGGCTAGACTAAAAAATAATTTAGACAAGTGTTAAAATAAAATATAGTTTTGTTGAGAATTAACAGCTCGGAAGTGTGCTTATTGTTACTATCCAGGAAGCCCGTACTGTACTAACCTACATTTATTACACACATGAAATATTTATCTACATTACTATTTTTACTATTTATCACCATACTTACTTACGCCCAACAAGGCGCCCTGAAAGGAGTTGTTACGAATAAGAATCGCAAGCCGGTGCAATTTGCCACCATTGCTATAAAAACACTGCACTCCGGTGCCACAACGGATCAACAGGGTGCTTTCAGTATCCGGAATATTCCTCCCGGCAGCTACGATGTTATCATTTCTATGATAGGTTATCAATCAGTAGTACAACGGGAAACAATTGTAGCGGGGCAAACCACCAACATTCGCATCTCCCTGGAAGAAGATCTATCAAAACTCAATGAAGTAGTAGTAACGGGCGTTTCCCGCGCCACTGCCGCCCGGAAAAATCCTATACCCGTTGCCGTTATAGGGAAGAGAGAGATGAATATGAATGTGAATAATAACCTCATCGACGCTATCGTAAAAGGTATACCTGGTGTGAGCGCTGTGACTACCGGCCCTAATATCTCCAAACCATTTATTCGCGGCCTGGGCTACAATCGCGTACTCACCTTATTTGATGGCGTACGACAGGAAGGCCAGCAGTGGGGGGATGAACATGGTATTGAGATTGATCAGTACGGTGTATCCCGGGCAGAAGTGGTGAAAGGCCCTGCCAGCCTTACCTATGGCTCTGATGCGCTGGCAGGTGTAATTAACATGATGCCGGATATCCCTGAAATAGCCCCCCGGAAATTACACGGCAGCTTCCTCACGGATTATCACAGTAACAACGGCATGATAGGCACTTCCATTGGATTAGCCTACGGCAGCAACGACTGGAAATATGTGTTTCGGGCTACTGCAAAAACAGCACATAATTATCAGAATAAAATAGATGGATACGTGTATGGCACGGCTTTTAAAGAATATAATTTAACCGCACTGGCACGCGTGGATAAATCCTGGGGATACTCGCAGTTTGGCGCCACCCTATATGATAATACGCAGGAAATACCGGATGGTAGCAGGGATTCGCTTACACGCCGATTTACGAAACAGGTAAGGGAAGATGATGATATCAAGGATCGTCCGATGGTACCAGATCGTGCATTACGTTCTTACTCCATTAATCCATTGCATCAGCATATACAGCATTACCGGATGTATAACCGTACCAAATGGAATATTGGTAACGGTGATATCAATACTATGTTGGGTGTACAGCAGAGTATACGCCGCGAGTTTAATCACCCGGAAATGCCGGCACAGCCTGGATTGTACGTAGTACTCAATACTTTGAATTATGATGTCCGCTATAATTTACCGGAGATGAGTGGTGTGGAAACAACGGTGGGCGTTAACGGCATGTACCAGTCCAATAAAAGCAGGAATGGAACTGATTTTCCTATTCCTGATTACCAGTTATTTGATATAGGTGGATTTTTCTTTGCAAAAAAATCATTCGGGAAGGTAGATGTATCGGGTGGTATACGCTATGATAACCGTAGTATTCGCTGGAATGATTTTTATGTGGGGCCTGATAAACAAAACAATTTTGAGCAACATGTATTACCCCCGGATACTGCAGGGGCCCGTTTGCAGTTTCCCCGGTTTAAGCATAGCTATACAGGTATATCCGGTAGCGTGGGCGCTACCTGGAATATCAGCGAACGTATATTGGTGAAAGCCAATATTGCCCGCGGATACCGGGCGCCGAATATTACAGAAATTGGTTCCAACGGGCTTGATCCGGGAGCACATATTGTATATCTCGGTAACCGTAGTTTTAAGCCGGAGTTTAGTTTACAGGAAGATATCGGGATACAGGCCTGGTTACCGGATATGGATATCAGTGCAGAATTGTTTAACAATAATATTGATAACTATATCTATCAGGCAAAGCTATACGACAATAACGGCAACCCCGTAGTGATAGTACCAGGCAACGCTACCTATCGTTATCAACAATCTGCTGCGCGGTTATACGGTGCGGAGGTAAGTGTGAATCTTCATCCACGTGTGCTGAAATGGTTGACAATGAATAACAGTATCGCCTATACGCAGGGACGTAATCAGAATAAAGAACTGGTGGAGAAACATGGGGATGATGCACGTTATCTCCCGTTTATACCGCCTACGCATATACGTAGCGAGCTGAAGGCTACCGCGCAAAAGACCCATGCTTGTTTTTCCAAATCTTACGTACGCCTGGAAGCAGATGTGATAGCCGACCAGCCTCATTTTTACGGTGTGGATAATACGGAAACATTTACCCCCGGATATACGCTGTTGAATGTGGGCGCCGGTACAGGTATTTTAAATAAGAAGGGGAATACTATCTGTGAAGTATTTCTGCAACTGGATAATATATGGAATGTAGCTTATCAGGCTAATATGAACCGGTTGAAATACTTTGAGTACTACAACTCCTCTCCTAACGGGCACCTGGGGATTTATAATATGGGAAGAAACTTCAGCGCAAAAGTGATCGTACCATTTTAAAGCTGAAAGCATAAAGCGAAAAGCATAAAGCTATTGATGCGATTGACCAGGGCCTACCTTATTCGCATCAATAGCTTTATGCTTTTCGCTTTATGCTTTCAGCTTTTATTACCAGAGCTTGAGCCCCATTTTTATACCGATTTGCAGGCTGGGCAATACGCTGACCATTCTGCCATCGTTGAGGCTTAAGGTGTTGTCATCGAAATGATAGGTTTTATAATGATAGATTTTACTACGAATACCTACGCCAATAAAAGGATCCAGGATGAAGCGGTCTTTTGTGAACTGCCGGCCTATCAGTAATTGTAATCCAACTACGCTTTTATCGCCGGAGTCAGTATAGGTAACGTTTTGGAAGGTATTATCGATGTTGGGATAGAATACTTTTTTAAAGAAGACCACCGGTTCAAAATAAGTACCGGCTGCGCTGTTGCCAGACATTTCCCTGGAAATAAGATAGAGGCGTGCACCAACGCGGAAGCCTAGTCCACGACCTTCAACAAATTGTTCTGTACTGATGTCAGGTTTTTTCTGTCCGAAGTCAATTTTTTTAGCCAGTACGTAGTCGGGGTAGTCTGTATAAATGCCACTGATACCGAGTTCCAGGCTAAACTTATCAGACAATTCCTGTTCGAGGTAAATGTCCAGCTCATTAATCAATGTGGCTGGGTTTACCTTCAGGTAAGTATTTCTGCTCACTTTTTTCGGTGCCTCCTGTGCAAAAGATGCGAGGGCGAGCGAACAGGATAACCATAGTAATAGCAGTGTCTTTTTCATACAGTTGTAAGGGTTAGACTGGCTTTTAGATCTGGTAAGTCAGGCTTAAAGAGCGGACAATAATCGTTCCACAATTACCGGAAACCATTGATGCTCCAAGGCTTGCACCTTTTGCGCTACGGTGATCGGTGTATCTTCCGGCGTGATAATGCAGCGTTCCTGCAGGATCGTTTCACCATCATCATACTTTTCGTTCACGAAGTGGATAGTAATGCCACTTTCTTTTTCACCTGCGGCAATAACGGCTTCATGTACAAAGTGTCCGTACATGCCTTTACCACCAAACTTTGGCAACAGTGCCGGGTGTATATTAATGATTCTGTCAGGAAAAGCCTGGACCAGGTTGGCGGGAATTTTCCATAAGAAGCCGGCCAATACCACGAGGTCGATCTGTTGGTCCTTTAATAGTAATACATATTTATCTGAATGGAAGAAAGGTTCTTTTTCAATCAGGATACTGGGAATGCCTTCATGTTCGGCAATCTGTAAAACGCCTGCTCCTGCTTTGTTGCATACAATGAGGGAAACCCTGCCTTTGTCTGAACCTCTGAAATGATCTATAATTTTCTGCGCGTTGCTACCTGCACCCGAAGCGAATATGGCGATATTTTTCAACTAAATCTGTTTTAAAGGTGTAAAATTACGAATTCGGAATTACGATTCCGGATTTGTGGGTAAATAGATACACCCTGTCGCTTTTCTTCTTCATAATATATATGGTGTTGCTCCTCTGGTTATTTCAGATACTCGCCACAGCCCTGGTAGGTTTTATCTTTTATTTGTACCTGTACTGTGTTAGGGCGCATTAACCCGCTCATATCATCTGTACACATGGTATTGCGTATGCTGACGGTGATGCCCGGCGTAGTATATACTTTCAGGGTATCGGTATTGGGACGCGCGGGAGGTAGTGTGGTGACTACACTGTCGCCGTTCATGGTATGGAAACTGATTTTTTTGTTATCAAGGTCCAGGGTCCATCCGGGTTCGTTGCCATTGGCGGTGAACCGGATGCCGGCTTTATGTTTGGTGGCCAGGATGTCTCTGCGGTCGCCTCCCTCTACGGGCTTTAATATATAATTGCTGGCCAGTACGCCTTCAATACGTTTTCCTTTCGTGTCGAGCTGGAGGAGGTTGCCTTCGGCGGCGAGGAAGGAGCTACTATCTGTTTTTCTCCGGATGATAACAGTAGAGTCGGACGTTTGACGCCAGGTGCCGGTTTCCACGGTGGCTATTCCCTGTCCCCTCCCCTGGTAAGCGATTAGTTCGCTATAAGTATGGTCATTGAACAGGCTGATTTGATAGTCCGTTCCGGGGCAGTCGGCACAAGGAAGGGTACCCTGGTAGGTGCCGGTGATAGGTGTCGCAACTGCGGGTAGCGTGGTGGCATTTTGTATAGTACTGTCTGTCTGATGAGCGGGATGATTATTATTACAGGCCGCCATGGTAGTGAGTAAAGCAGCGAGGATAACGCTTTTTTTCATGGGAACGTTTTTTTGGTACAGATTGAACATTCTGGATCGCTGGCAGGTTATTAAGGTAAAAATAACAACTCTCTTAGAAAATAACTGTGCTGACAGATAATATATTATATTGTGTAAGGAAGGATATAGGGGACTGTTATTTTGTTTTTCATCTACATCTATTATAATTATATCCCCGCAAACCTTGCCCCACGTTATGATGTAGACGAGCCTCCACAGAGGAAATGAACTTTCAATCAAAATAATAAGTTTTGAAAGATATAAAGGGTGATTTGTTCGAATAGGCCAGCAGCAAGACTTACAGCTCAATTGTCGTGCGAAAAACGGGTTGAAATAGCCATTCTATAAGACAATAAATTTTTTTAATTGTTGGTAAATTGTCAACATTCTGTCTTATTTTTGCTGGCACTTTTAAGAAACTTTAGGTCAAATCTAAACTATATAGGCTGTGTATCGTCGTGTTTCCATTCTTTTGCGCAAGCATTTTGTGAGTGTGCTTATTCTATGCGCTAGTATAGTAATTCCGTTTTCTTCCGTTAAGGCTGCTGCGGATCCAGCGAAGGGTAAAGCAATATTCCAAACCAATTGCGCGTCCTGCCACAATGTCCACAAAAAGCTGACAGGTCCTGCATTAGCGGGTGTAGAGGGTCGCTGGGCTGATAAGAAATTATTGCACCAGTGGATCCATAACTCTGCTTCAGTACTGGCTACCGGGGACAAATACGCAAATGATCTCTTCCTTGAGTTCAACAAGACAGCGATGACGCCATTTCCTCAGTTATCAAACGAGGACATTGACGACATCCTGGCTTACATAAAGGTTGCAGAGACTGCAGGTCCAAAAACCACCGGAGGAGATACTACTCCTGGTCCGGAAGCTGCTTCAGAAAAAGGCAATGACAACAGTTTACTGTTCGGTATCATTACCCTGATTCTCGCCGTAGTAGCGCTGATCCTGATGCAAATCAACAGCAACCTGAATAAGCTGGCTGGTGATAAAGAAGGCGTACCTACTCCGGAACCTGTTCCTTTCTACAAAAACAAAGCTTACCTGGCACTGATTATCCTCGTGCTGTTCATGGTAGGTGGTTACCTGACCATCCAGGGAGCTATTGGTTTAGGCCGTCAGAAAGACTACATGCCTGAACAACCGATCTTCTACAGCCACAAGGTACACGCAGGTATTAACCAGATCAACTGCTTATACTGCCACGCTGGTGCTGAGAAGAGTAAGCATGCAATGATTCCTTCCGAAAATATCTGTATGAACTGTCACAAGGCCATTAAGGAATACTCCGGCCCTGAACTGACTAACGCAGAAGGAAAGAAAATCAACGGTACTGCCGAAATCGCAAAATTATACGATTACGTAGGCTGGGATCCTGAAGCTGGTAAATATACCAAACCAGGCCGTCCTATCGAATGGACCAAGATCCACAACCTGCCTGACCACGTTTACTTTAACCACTCTCAACACGTGGTAGCTGGTCAGCAACAATGTCAAACCTGCCACGGTGCCATCACTGAAATGGACGAAGTACACCAGTTTGCTGATCTCTCTATGGGATGGTGCATTAACTGTCACCGTACTACGAAAGTGCAGTTCGCTGACAACAACTATTACAGCATCTTCGAAAAGCTTCATCAGGATATTAAAGATAAGAAGATCGATAGCGTAACAGTTGAAATGGTAGGTGGTACTGAATGTCAAAAATGTCACTACTAGGATGGATTTAGAGAGATTGCTCTCAAATCAGAAGATATCAAATTTATAAACGTAACTCGTTAATATAACATGGAGCAAAAAAAGTATTGGAAAGGCTTGGAGGAGTTGCACAATACCGATGCGCATCAGGAAATTGTGAAGAACGAATTCAGTGAAGAACTGCCGTTCGAGAGTGAAGGCCTGTTGAATGCTACTACCCCCCGCAGGGATTTTCTTAAATATCTCGGTTTTACCACTGCTGCTGCCGCTATTGCTGCCAGCTGTGAAACACCGGTTAAGAAAGCTATTCCGTATGTAAATAAACCGGAAGAAATCACCCCCGGCGTAGCCAACTATTATGCTTCTTCTTATTCTATTGATGGTGAATATGTACCAGTAGTGGTGAAAACCCGCGAAGGTCGTCCTATCAAACTGGAAGGAAATACTTTATCATCTGTAACCCAGGGTGCTACTTCCGCTAAAGTACAGGGTGCTGTACTCAGCCTGTATGATACCGCCCGTCTCCGTTTCCCTTCTATTAAAGGTACGGAAACTACGTGGGCAGAACTGGATAAACAAGTAGGTGCAGCACTGGCCGGATTAGGCGGTGCTCCTGTTGTTTTATTAAGTGCCACTGTACTCAGCCCTACTACTAAAAAAGTAATCGGCGAGTTCCTGGCTAAATATCCAAATTCCCGCCATGTAGTATACGATGCGGTTTCTTACGCTGGTATGCTGCAGGCAAACGAAGCTTCCTACGGAAAAAGAATCATCCCTTCTTACCACTTCGAAAATGCAAAAGTAGTAGTAGGTCTGGGTGCTGACTTCCTCGGAACCTGGTTAAACCCGGTTGAATACGCCCGCCAGTTTGCACAAACACGTAAGATCAATGCTCAGAAACCGGAAATGTCCAAACACTTCCAGTTCGAAAGCACCATGAGCCTCACCGGTGCAAACGCGGATGAAAGATATACTCACAAGCCTTCTGAAACCGGTGCTATTGCACTGGCACTGTTAGCAGCAGTTGGTGGTAGCGTTACCACTCCTGCTATTGCTAACGACCGCGTAAAAGCAGGTATTCAGAAAGCAGCGAAAGCACTGAAAGAAAGTAACGGTAAAGCCCTGGTGGTAAGCGGTTCCAACGATGTGAATGTACAGATCATCGTAAACGCTATCAACAACATCATCGGCGCTAATGGTAACACTATCGATTTCGCTTCTCCATCTAACTACCGTCAGGGTAACGATGCGGAGATGGCGAAACTGGTAAGCGATATGAACGCAGGCAGCATCGGTGCTGTACTGGTTTATGGCGCTAACCCTGCTTACGACTACTTCGATGCGAAGAAATTTACAGACGGTTTGGCTAAAGTGAATCTGACTGTTTCCTTCAACGAAAGAAACGACGAAACTACTGAACTGTGTAAATACCAGGCTCCTGATCATCACTTCCTGGAAGCATGGAATGATGCAGAAGGAAGAGCAGGTCACTACAGCTTCGGACAGCCTACTATTCTGCCGCTGTTTAAAACACGCGCGGTACAGGATAGCCTGCTGACCTGGACTGGTAACACTACCCCATGGGCAGATTACCTGAAAAATGAATGGATCGCTAAACTGGGTGGCCAGGAAGGTTGGGACAAAGCACTGCAGGACGGTGTTGTTGAACCAGCTACTGCTCCGGCTTTAGGTGGTGCCACTTTCTCCGGCGATATCGCTGGTGCTGCAGCTAAAATCAGCAGCGCGAAGAAAGGCGGTCAATATGAATTAGTACTCTACGAAAAAGTAGCTATCGGTAGCGGTAAACTCGCTAACAACCCATGGTTACAGGAAATGCCGGATCCAATCACCCGCGCAACCTGGGGTAACTACGCTTGTATCTCCAACAAGCTCGCTAAAACTTTCTCTACTCAGTTAGGTGACGATTACGAAATCAACGCGGAAAAGAAAGTACTGAAAATTAAAGCCAACAATAAAGAAATCGAATTGCCATTGCTGATTGTTCCGGGTATACACCCAGAAGTAATCGCGATCGCAGTAGGTTATGGCCGCGGTGAAAAAGTAGGTAAAGCAGCAGGTGGTATTGGTGTGAATGCTTATCCTTTTGTAAGCTTCAACGGTCAAACTTTCGACTACTTCACTACTGAAGCAACTGTAGAAGCTACCGGTAAGAAAGAAATTGTTGCTTTAACACAAACACATAATAGCTACGAAGGTCGTCCTATCGTGAAGGAAACTACCCTGGAAGAGTTTATCCACAATCCTAAAGAGGTAAACGAAGACAGGCAGGAACTGAAGAAATTTGGTCCTGACTTCCGTAAAGATGCTACCCTGTATCCTAACTATAGCTACCCTGGTATTAAATGGGGTATGTCTATCGACCTGAACACCTGCTTTGGTTGTGGTGCTTGTACCATTGCCTGCCAGGCGGAAAACAACGTATCTGTTGTAGGTCGTGAAGAAGTGGCGAAAGCACACGAAATGCACTGGATCCGTATCGACCGTTACTTCAGCGGCGATGAGGAAAATCCGGAAGTAGTGTTCCAGCCAATGCTCTGCCAGCACTGCGATAACGCGCCTTGCGAAAACGTTTGCCCGGTAGGTGCTACTAACCACAGCTCTGAAGGTATCAACCAGATGGCTTACAACCGTTGTATCGGTACCCGTTACTGCGCTAACAACTGTCCTTACAAAGTACGTCGCCTCAACTGGAGAGACTGGAACGGTGCGGACAGCTTCGAAAATAACCTCTACGATGTGGCTGATATGAACGACAACCTCACCCGCATGGTGTTGAACCCTGATGTAGTGGTTCGTAGCCGTGGTGTGATGGAAAAATGTTCCTTCTGCGTACAACGTCTGCAGGAAGCGAAACTGGATGCGAAGAAAGCTGGTCATCCATTGAAAGATGGTGCTGCTAAAACTGCCTGCCAGCAAGCATGTGGTGCTGATGCGATCGTATTCGGTAACATCAACGATAAAAACAGCGAAATCTATAAGATCCGCAACGAGATGCAGACAGACAGGTTATACTATGTGTTGGAAGAAACACACGTACTGCCTTCTATCAGCTACCTGGCTAAGATCAGAAACAAAGATGCCGAACCTAAGAAAGCAGAAGGTAAAGAAGCTGCTCATAAGGAAGAAGCGCATCATGCGTAAGATCTTAACGGAAATCGTTAGGAAATAAAGACAAGAAGTTACAGAATCTGAGATCATAACAAAAGACAAGGGCTAGTAGCTAGAAGCTAGCAGCTAAAAGCTTATAGAATATGCATTTAAAATACGAATCCACACTGAGAGAACCTTTGGTAGACGGGGTTAAGGATTATCACCAGGTAACGGAAGATATCATTAGTCCCATTGAAGGGAAGCCTGGAAAACTGTGGTATGTAGGCTTTTTTATATCCCTGACACTGTTGGGCTTCGGCGCATTTTCAGTGTTTTGGCAGATCTATTTCGGTGTCGGAGTATGGAATCTGAATAAAACCATCGGTTGGGGTTGGGATATCACCAACTTCGTATGGTGGGTAGGTATTGGTCACGCCGGTACCCTGATTTCCGCCATCCTCCTCCTGTTCCGCCAGGGTTGGCGTACAGGGGTAAACCGTGCGGCAGAAGCGATGACCATCTTCGCGGTAATGTGCGCCGGTCAGTTCCCGATTATTCACATGGGTCGTGTATGGATGGCGTTCTTCATCCTGCCTTATCCAAATACCCGTGGTCCGGTATGGGTTAACTTTAACTCTCCGCTCCTTTGGGACGTATTTGCGATCTCTACTTACTTTACCGTATCACTGTTGTTCTGGTACTCTGGTTTATTACCGGATTTTGCTACCGTTCGTGACAGAGCTAAAACCAAACTGCGTAAGCTGTTATATGGTGTAGCTGCATTCGGTTGGACAGGTTCTACCAAACACTGGCAACGTCATGAAGCGCTGTCATTGGTACTGGCAGGTTTGTCTACTCCACTGGTACTGTCTGTACACACTATCGTATCATTTGACTTTGCTACCTCTGTAATTCCTGGTTGGCATACTACCATCTTCCCTCCTTACTTCGTAGCGGGTGCGATCTTCTCCGGATTTGCGATGGTACAAACACTGCTGATCATTACACGTAAAATATTACACCTGGAAGAATACATTACCCTGGGCCACATGGAGGCTATGAACAAGGTAATTGTATTAACCGGTTCTGTAGTAGGTTGTGCTTACCTGACTGAGTTATTCATGGCATGGTACGGTGCTAACCCTTACGAGTTTGCTACTTTCTTCAAATACCGTGCTGCTGGTCCGCTGGGTTGGTCTTACTGGATCATGATGACCTGTAACGTAATCACTCCACAGGTGTTCTGGTTCCGTAAAATGAGAAGAAACATCGCCGTAACTTTCGCTATGTCTATCGTAGTAAACATCGGTATGTGGTTTGAGCGTTTCGTAATCATCTGTACTTCTCTGTATCGTGATTACCTGCCATCCAGCTGGTCTTACTATCGTCCATCCTGGCCTGAAGTAGGTTTCTACATGGGTACATTTGGTCTGTTCTTCACCTGCTACTTCCTGTTTGCTAAATACTTCCCGGTAATTGCGGTGGCTGAGATCAAGTCTATCCTGAAAACTTCCGGTGAAAACTTCAAGGAAAAAATGGAAGTATACGAAGAAGAAAGCGCTGAGAAATTTGCACACGATGTAGCTCATGCTCACTAATAGACGAATCAAGAGAATTTATTACCTGGAATTTGAATTTTTAAATATATGGCTGTTAAAAAATTTGTTGTAGGCTTGTTTGACGATGAGGCAGTATTGTTTCCGGCAGTAAAGAAAGTACGTACCGCAGGTTACAAATTGCACGATGTATACACACCTTTTCCTGTTCACGGCCTCGATCATGCAATGGGTTTAAGGGAAACCAGTTTGCACACAGCCGGTTTCATATATGGTATCACCGGTACAACTACAGCATTATCCTTCATGAGCTGGGTATTTAATGTAGACTGGCCGCTGAACATTGGTGGTAAGCCGCATTTTCCATTACCTGCGTTCATTCCTATTACTTTTGAGCTGACCGTATTATTTGCGGCAGTAGGTATGGTGATGACTTTCTGCTATCTCTGCCAGTTAATGCCTGGTGTGAAGAAGCATATCTTCCATCCCCGTCAGACAGACGATAAGTTTGTAATGGTAATAGAGCTGACAGAGAAAACCAATGCAGAAGAAGTGAAAAGCTTCCTTACCGCCGCTGGTGCACACGATATCAATGAGCAAAAAGCTGAAGCAGGATGGTGGTTCGGAAGGTATGATAAGGACGACGAACCTTATCTGCGTAAGATTCAGACCGCAAACGCTTAATTATAATAACAGCTAAAATATACCGTTGCGACATTAGGATTTGAGCAAGCAAGAACTAATGAAAGCTAGATAAATAATTTCTGATGAAAAGGACTTCCAACATATTGATTGTAGCCGCATTGGCAACTGGAGCTTTCCTGGCAGCCTGTAACAGAGGGGAGCATAACAGAAAGCCCGGCAGGATTTATATGCCAGACATGTACGAATCCCGTGCGTATGAATTTTATAGTGCTCGTTTGTCAGGCCTGAAGCCAGTGGAAGGAACAGTAAAAAGAGGTGAACTTTTGCCATACCATCTGAAAGAATCAGATACGGCACTGGCTAATCTGGTAAAAAATCCATTAACTATTACGCCTACTGATCTGAAAGAAGGCGAACGTTTATTTAATATCTACTGCGGTATCTGCCATGGTACGGCTTTAGATGGTAATGGCCCACTGTACAAAGGTGGTGAAGGTCCTTATTCTGCAGCTCCTGCCAACCTGGTAGCGGGTGCAAAATCTGGTTACTCCGAAGGGCGCCTGTTCCATGTAATGACTTATGGTTATAACATGATGGGTAGCTACGCCAGCCAGCTCGACAGAGAACAACGCTGGAAGATCGCAGCTTATATCAAGAGCAAACAGCCAGGTGCTGCCGCCCCGGCCGCCGCTCCTGCTACAGATAGCACTGCTGCAGCTAAATAAATAAGTAAACTGAATTTCAATCAAGTATTTTAATATACAGTAATGAAAGACCAATTTGTAGTACCGGCAAGATTAAGAAAGACCAGCTTCGTGTTAATGGGCGTAGGCTTGCTGACGTTATTGATCGGATTAATTGCGTTTCATGGTGAGACACGGTTTTGGGCCGGTCTGTTGCAAAACAGCAGCTTCTTTTTGCTGATTACATTGGCGAGCACCTTCTTTATAGCTGCTACTACCCTGGCACATGGTGGCTGGCAGATCGCTTTCCGCCGTGTACCTGAAGCTATTTCAATGGCAGTACCTGTTTTGGCTGCCATCTTATTTGTAGTCGTAATGATCCTCGTTTTCGGAGGCAGAGACGATATCTACCACTGGGTGAATGGTCACCACGTGGCAGAAGACAAAATCCTTACCTGGAAATCTGCTTTCCTGAATAAAGGATTCTTCACAGTAGCTACCATCCTGACACTCGGTCTCTGGGTATTCTTTACCCTGAAACTCCGTAAAATGTCTATCGAAGAAGATGGATGGGATCTGCGCCCTGAAACTGGTCGTAAATTACTTTGGAGAAATACCGTTGTTTGTGGTGGCTTCCTGGTAGTTTTCACCCTCAGCGTTGGTTCTACCACCCCATGGATCTGGTTAATGAGCATCGATGCACACTGGTTCTCTACCATGTACAGCTGGTATACTTTCGCCAGCACCTGGGTTTCTGGTCTGTCTCTGATCGCACTCTTCGTAGTATATCTCAAGAAACACGGTTATCTTTCTTATGTAACAGAAGAACACCTGCATGACTTAGGTAAATTCATGTTTGCATTCAGTATCTTCTGGACTTACCTCTGGTTCTCCCAGTATATGCTGATCTGGTACGCCAACATGCCGGAAGAAACTGAATACTTCCAGCCACGTGTTTGGGGCCAGTGGAGACCAATTTTCTTCCTGAACCTCCTGATCAACTTCGTAACACCATTGTTGTTCCTGATGAAACGGGACACCAAACGCAATTATACTGCCGTAGTATTCATCGCTATCGTGATCATCTTCGGTCACTGGCTGGACTTCTGGCAAATGGTTTACCCAGGCACTGTTAAAAACCTGGTATTCCCCTGGTATGAATTCGGACTCGGACTTGGTTTCGTGGGACTGATTATTTTCCTGGTATCTAATCAGCTGACTAAAGCAGCATTAGTTCCTAAAAATCATCCTTACCTGAAAGAAAGTATCATTCACCACACCTAATCGGTGATCAAGGAGAATAGGCAATAGAAAAGCATTAGATAACTTAATTATTTCATATAGCAATGTCAGGATTTTTAGCAGTCTTAGTTGTTGTTCTCATATTCATAGTCATCTTCCAAATTGCGAAGGCGAGCGAATATGTGTCCATATTGAAGGGAGAAAAGAAAGCGCGCGAGCAAAGCAACCGTATAAATGGTTTCCTGCTGATTGCATTCCTGGTGCTGGGGCTTATAGGCGTGTACTGGTGTAACGATTTGCTGAAAGGCAAAATCCTGGGTGAATCAGCTTCAACACAGGGCGAAGGGGTGGATGCCCTCATTTATGTAACACTGGCCATTACTGGTGTTGTATTCGTTCTTACTCAAATCGCATTATTCTGGTTCGCATTTAAATACCAGGAAAAAGAAGGTCGTAAAGCATTTTACTTCCCGCATAACAATAAACTGGAAGTGATCTGGACCGTTATTCCAGCTATCGCTTTAACCATATTGGTAGCTTTCGGTTTGAAACATTGGTTCCAACTGACTTCTGATGCACCAAAAGATGCAGCAGTTGTAGAAGTAACCGGAAAACAGTTTAACTGGATCTTCCGTTACCCAGGTAAAGATGGTCAACTCGGTCGTCGTGACTTCAAAGCTATCGATCCCGCTAACGGTAACGAATTAGGTCTGGACTGGAACGATCCACTGAACAAAGATGATTTCATGCCTACTGAACTGCACCTGGTAGTTGGTAAGCCAGTTAAATTTATCATCGGTTCCCGCGACGTAATCCATGACGTAGGTTTACCTCACTTCCGTATGAAAATGGATGCGGTACCTGGTATTCCTACTACTCTCTGGTTTACACCTAAATTTACTACCAAACAAATGCAGGAGAAAACAGGTAACCCCGATTTCACTTACGAAATTTCCTGCGATCAGATGTGTGGTAGCGGTCACTACTCCATGAGAGGTGTGATTGTAGTGGAAACACAGGCAGAATATGATGCCTGGGTAGCCAAACAAAAATCTACCTACGACTTAACACACGCAGCAGCTGCACCAGCAGCCCCTGCGGCAGACAGCACACAAAAAGTAATAGCTGCTAAGTAAGCTGTGAATTTGTGTAGAAGAATTTTTGACGGAGTACAATTAAAAACAATAAAGACAAACTGACAAACGACGATACTTCCCGGGCGTTAGTTTATAATAAACCGAACCGATTATGAGTAACGAAGCAACATTGCACAGTCAACAGGAGGTAATGCACGGAGCGCATGATCATCATGATCATGAGCACCATCATGAAGACAGTTTCATTTCGAAATATGTGTTCAGCATGGATCATAAAATGATCGCCAAACAATTCCTGATTACTGGTATCGTTTGGGCTATCATTGGTGCCTTCTTCTCTGTTCTGTTCCGTTTGCAACTTGGTTTTCCCGATGCTACTTTCCCATGGCTGGAAAGCATCCTGGGTCATTGGGCTAAAGGTGGCCGTATTTCTGCGGAAGCTTACTATGCATTGGTAACTATGCACGGTACCATCCTGGTATTCTTTGTATTAACTGCCGGTTTGAGCGGTACCTTCTCTAACCTGTTAATTCCTCTACAGGTAGGTGCGCGTGACATGGCCTCTCCTTTCATGAACTGTCTGAGCTATTGGTTCTTCTTCCTGGCCAGCCTGGTAATGATGGCTTCCCTGTTTGTTCAAACAGGTCCTGCCTCCGGAGGATGGACAATGTATCCGCCACTGAGTGCTTTAGGTGATGCTTCTATCGGTTCAAAAATAGGTGTGGATTTATGGTTAACCAGTATGGCGCTGTTTGTTGTTTCTCAGCTGCTGGGTGGTTTGAACTACATCTCTACACTGTTGAATATGCGTACCAAAGGCATGGCAATGACTAAAATGCCTTTGACTATCTGGTCTTTCTTCTTTACTGCTGTATTGGGCGTATTGTCTTTCCCTGTATTGCTGTCAGGTTTCATCCTGCTGCTGATGGATCGTCACGCTGGTACCAGCTTCTACCTGTCTGATATCTTTATCGCTGGTAAAGCTTTGGCAAATGAAGGCGGTAGCGCTATTCTCTACCAACACTTATTCTGGTTCCTGGGTCACCCTGAGGTATATATCATCATCCTCCCTGCAATGGGTATGGTATCTGAAGTATTAGCGGTAAGTTCCCGCAAACCTATCTTCGGTTACCTGGCAATGATCGGTTCCCTGTTCGCTATCTGTATCCTGGCCTTCCTGGTTTGGGCACACCACATGTTCGTAACAGGTCTGAATCCATTCCTCGGTGCGTTCTTCGTACTCTTAACCTTACTGATTGCGGTACCATCTGCGATCAAGGTATTTAACTGGATCACTACTATCTGGAAGGGTAATATCAACTTTACACCTGCTTCCCTGTTCTCTATCGGTTTCGTGAGCACTTTCATCTCCGGTGGTTTAACAGGTATCTGGTTAGGTAACTCTTCTATTGATATTCACCTGCATGATACCATGTTCGTGATCGCTCACTTCCACATTGTAATGGGTGTATCTGCGTTCTTCGGTATGTTTGCCGGTATCTACCACTGGTTCCCTAAGATGTATGGCCGCTTCATGAACTCTACTATCGGTTATATCCACTTCTGGGTAACTATGATTGGTGCTTACCTGATCTTCTGGCCTATGCACTACGAAGGTATGGCGGGTATGCCAAGAAGATATTATGATGTATCTGGTTGGGCTTCTTTCAAACAATTCGGTGGTCTGAACGAGTTCATCACTATTGTAGTAATCCTGGTGTTTGCAGTTCAACTGTTGTTCGTATTCAACTTCTTCTACAGCATTTTCAAAGGTAGAAAGATGACTACACAGAACCCATGGAATGCTACCACCCTGGAATGGACCACTCCAATCCATGCTGGTCACGGTAACTGGCCTGGTGAAATTCCTGAGGTATATCGTTGGGCTTATGACTATAGCAAGGATGGAAGAGATTTCATTCCACAAACAGAGCCTATTGGTCCTAATGAATCAGCGCACTAAAATATAGTTCGGAATTCCGGCAGGAAGAAACTCCCCCAAGGAAAATCTTCCTCCCGGAATTTTGTTCACTGTGATGTTTGTAAATTTGTTCCGGACTTAAACCCGGAATGTGGCTAGAAATAAAATGTTGCAAGAAAACTCCATAAAATTGTCGTCATCGTATGCAGTAGCCAGTAAAGCGAAAGATTACTCTCAACTGATGAAGTTTAATCTCACCTTTATGGTGGTATTTTCGTCTGTAGTGGGTTATCTGCTGGTACCTGGTGTGGAGTTTAACTTAATAAAAGTTCTTTTATTATTTGCCGGTGGTTTGCTGGTCTCCGGAGCAGCGAATACCATCAACCAGATATGGGAGAAAAATACAGATAAGCTAATGGCGCGTACCGCCGTTCGTCCTCTGCCCTCCGGGCGGATGCAAAATGGTGAAGCAATAGCGCTGGCAGTAATTACCGGTGTGGCAGGTACCCTGATTATGGGATTTTGCTTTAACTGGTTAGCTGCTTCCTTAAGCCTGCTTTCTTTGGTATTGTACGGTTTCGTATATACACCCTGGAAAAAATGGAATTCACTGGCCGTATTGGTAGGTGCGATTCCTGGCGCAATGCCTCCGTTGATCGGTTGGGCAGCCGGCGCCAATAACCTGGCAGAAGGTGGCTGGTCTTTATTTGCAATCCAGTTTCTGTGGCAATTTCCGCACTTCTGGGCTATTGCCTGGATTGCGTATAAAGATTATGCGAATGCAGGCTTCAAACTGCTGCCTGGCAGTGGAGAACCCAACAAGTACACCGCCCTTCAGGCTGCTATGTACACCCTGTTGCTGATTCCTGCTGGTGTTGCACCATACCTCCTGAAAATCACTGGCAGTATCTCTGCTATAGTGGCTATCCTGGCAGGTGTTTTCTTCCTCTACAGGGCTATTAACCTGTACAGAAAGAATGATGTACCCGCAGCACGCAAGTTGATGTTCGGATCTTATATTTATCTGACTATCGTTCAGTTGGCTCAGCTACTGGACAAAGCATAAAAATGAAAAGAGGAGTGATGGATATTATGACATTAGAACAACGTAAGAAAATACATCCGCATAAATATTCCCTATGGATTGCTATGGGTAGCATTACCATGATGTTTATCGGGTTTACCAGTGCTTACATTGTTAAAAGATCACAGGCAAATTGGCTGGCATTTGAATTGCCGCACATTTTCTGGTTATCCACTGCCGTAATTTTAACAAGTAGCTTAACGATTCACCTGGCTTTGAAGCAATTTAAAGAAAGGAATATGCAACGTTACAAACAACTCATTACCCTGACTGCAATACTGGGTGTAGTGTTTGCCGTTTGCCAATGGATTGGTTTTTCTCAGATGAAAAATATGGGCCTGCCGCTTAATGGGCCGGTTTCCGCTTCTTTTATTTATGTAATCGTAGGAGTGCACATGCTGCACGTGCTGGGTGGTGTAACTGCACTGCTCATTATGTTCGGCAGGGCCTACAGAACCCGTGTACGCACCTATAGCCCGGTACCCATCGAAGTGGCCGCTACTTACTGGCATTTCGTAGACGTATTGTGGATTTACCTGTTAATTTTTTTAAGTATCGCCAGATAAACTTTGTAAAATTTTATAAAACTAACAATGGATACAGCAGTTACAGCGAAGAAAAAATGGTGGGCAGGAGGATATTCTCCCTTTAATGTGAGCTATGGCAAGTTGATGATGTGGTATTTCCTGATGTCAGATGCGTTCACTTTCGGCGCATTACTGATAGCATATGGTACCATCCGGTTTTCCAGCACATCCTGGCCTGATCCGAATGAAGTGTTCAAATCATTTCCTGGCATGGGCCACGCCGAATTGCCGTTAATGTTCGTGAGCTTAATGACCTTCATTCTCATCATGAGCTCTGTAACCATGGTACTGGCTGTACATGCCGGTCACATGAGAGATAGAAAAGCAGTGGCCAAATGGCTGATGTGGACCATCGTAGGCGGTATCGCCTTCCTGAGCTGTCAGGCATGGGAGTGGACACACCTGTTCCACGAAGGCGCATGGTGGGGCCGCAATCCGTTCCATAATGTGGATGGTACAGCAGCATCTACCAACTTCACCAACTTCTTCTTTACCATCACCGGTTTCCACGGCTTGCACGTAACTTCCGGCGTTGTGTTGAATATCGTTATCCTCGCTAACGTGCTGAAAGGTACTTATGATCAGAGAGGTCACTACGAAATGGTGGAAAAAGTAGGATTATACTGGCACTTTGTAGACCTGGTTTGGGTATTCGTATTCACCTGCTTCTACCTGCTCTGATCTTAGACAGGTAGCTTTATACAAGGTTTGTCACAATTATTGAATCTGAATTTTACGAATTTTTAATTTAAAGAATAATGGAGCATACACATACTGCGGCAGGGCATGAAAGTGCACATACTGATTCATCTACCAAATCAATCTGGAGAACGTTCTGGATCCTGTTGTGTATCACATTGGTAGAAGTAGGTCTGGCATTCTTACACCTGGAATACGGTTTCCTGCCAAGAGTGTTACTGAACGCAATATTTATTGGTCTTACACTGGTGAAAGCATTCTATATCGTAGCTGAATTCATGCACTTAGGTCATGAAATCAAAAACCTGATCATGACTGTCTTGGTACCTTTACTGTTATTCGTTTGGTTTATTATCGCTTTCCTTTATGAAGGTGATTCCTGGAAAAACATGCGGAAAGACCTCAGACCAGGTACTCCTGTAGAAGTACAAAAGGTAGCGCCAGCTGAAAAGCATCATTAATTTCATTAATAAATTGTCAGGATCATTACTCGCAGGGCTTTATTAGGGGTTTCATTGGCTATATTGGTGCCACTTTTGGGTTATCTCATTGTAGATCACTATGGGAAAAATGTGATACCAGTACCCGGTTACTTCATTCCCGAAAGAGTAGATACGGTGACGGAGAATGGTAAAGTTTCCTACGATACCGTTTTTCATAAAATCAGGGACTTTAAGCTTACCAATCAACTTGGTCAACAGGTAAGTTTGAAAGACATGGAAGGAAAAGTAATACTCGTCGATTTCTTTTTTACCTCCTGCCCAAGTATCTGTCCTACACTCACAAAGAATCTGAAAAAGATACAGAGTGCCTACGTAAAGAATGATTCTTTATTGCAGATGCTCTCCTTTTCTGTAGATCCGGAAAGAGATACCGTAGAAAAATTGCGCAAATACGCATACGACTACCAAATCAATCCAGATAACTGGTGGTTACTCACCGGTAGTAAAAAGGAAATCTATGACCTCGCCCGAAACGACTTTTTCGTTTCTGTTACAAAAGGAGATGGTGGCCCGGATGACTTTATACATACAGAGAAACTAGTGCTGATTGATAAAAACGGAAACATCAGGGGATATTATAACGGTCTTGATTCCAATGCTGTAAAAAAATGCGCAGGGGATATCTCCATACTGCATCTGGCAAAGGAAAGACATCGGCCGGGCTTTGGAGCCTTCCTCAAGAAACTGTTCTCCGGAGAAAAATAATACATCATTTATTTAAAGGGTGAATAAGGAAAGGGTGTTCACCTTACCTTATTCACCTTTATATTTTAGCAGACATGGAACTTAAAAATAAAAATCTCAACACGCCTATTACCATTGTATCTATTGCAATCCCGGCGTTAGTGGCATTATTGTTCTTTCTTCCAAAGCCGGAAATGCACCCTGGCTTTGATATCAGGATATTGCCCTTGTTCCATGCTATTTTAAATACTGCTACAGCAGTGCTGTTATTAGCCAGCCTCTACTTTATTAAAAATGGCCATGTAAAAGCCCACAAAACTACCAACCTGGTAGCCGTGGGGCTATCTGCCATTTTCCTGTTGTCTTATGTTACCTACCATGCACTGGCGCCGGAAACACGTTTTGGCGACCTGGATCATAATGGTGTGGTAGATGCTGCAGAGAAAGCAGTGCTGGGAGGTATACGCTATGTGTATTATTTCCTGCTGCTGACGCATATTGTGCTGGCAGGTATTATTGTTCCCCTGGTATTGTTTACCTTGTTGCGTGGCTTCCAGAATGATATTTCCCGTCACCGCAAAATTGCCCGTATTACCTGGCCCATCTGGTTTTATGTAGCAGTAACAGGTGTGATTGTATACATCATGATTTCCCCTTACTACCACTGATACATTTAATCCATTTTTTTGGGTGAGATGGCCTAATTTTGTGGGATCAAACGAATAATACTATGAAGAAAGCAGCTTTGTTTTTGCTAACAGGTGTTTTAATGGTGATGAGTGGGTCAGTAATGGCACAGTGTTCCCTGTGTACTAAAACAGCGCAACAATTGGGAGAAGGACCTGCAAAGGGGCTGAATAACGGCATCCTGATGCTGGCTTTAACGCCATTGGCTATCATAGGTTTCCTCGCCTTCAGGTGGTGGAGGAGCAACAAGGAAGCCTGATCAAAATAACGACGAATAACCCAAAACTATGATTACCTACAGAAAGGCGGATATAACAGATATCCCGCAGTTAGTGCATTTGCGGCTGCAATTTCTGAAAGAAATTTACCCTAAAGCGGATGTTTCCCAGGATGAAATATTGAAAACGCATCTCCGGGAGTATTTAACAGAACACCTTTCCAAAAATAGCTTCGTAAACTGGTTTGCCGATAGTGAAGGCAAGGTAGTAGCCAGCGCCGGCATAGTTTTTTATAACCAGCCACCGCTGTACCACAACCTGGAAGGCAAAGTAGCCTATATCCTGAACGTGTATACCCTTCCCGCTTTCCGGCGTAAAGGCATTGCAAAGATTTTGCTGCAAAAGTTGATTGATGAAGCAAAAACACGTAATACCGGTAAGGTAAGCCTACATACCAGCGATGATGGACGTTTATTATACGAGCAGTTTGGTTTTGTAGCCGGCGATAATGAGATGACCTGCCAGCTACCCCGTGTACAATAGTTGGCTACACTTCTTCCCGAAGTTCAAATACCTGACAATCTACCCGCAATCCACCGTTGTTTAAGGACATCTTCAACTTGTTACAGTAGTATCCTTTCTTTTCGGAGAGTGCCTGGCAATTAAAGCACATAGGTTGTGTGGAAATAACTTCCTGCTGGTTAAGCTGGTAAATAAGCTGCATCAATTGCTCCAGCAACCCGTTCTGCTCTTTGGCAGATAAGTGATCTACTGTTTCCTGCAAAGGATTGGCAAACTGTTCTACTTTTTTGGCAATAGCCCGTCCTTCTTTTACGAGATGTAAAGTGTGGCTACGTGTGTCTGTAGCACTTGCTTTACGGGTCAGGTATTGCTTTTGTTCCAGCGATTTTACGGCATCACTGATGGTCGCTTTGGTCATGTTAAAATACGATGCCAAAGTGGTTACAGTACGTTTTTCCTCCGGGTAATGCAGTAAAAAGGTAAGTACCTGAATTTGTATCGGACTAAGTCCATACTGGGTGGCCTCTTGCCATAATAGTACGCGGAAGGCTTCTGATAATCGCTCCAGGGAGGCCACTACTTTACTAGATGTGTTTTCTGCCTGCTGTGCAGGGCTGAATGTGGAAACTTTCCCCATATTGTCTTGCTGTCCTTAATAGTTTAGTGGGGCAAGGTACAATATAAATATATCGCGGGAAATAGCATATTAGTGACATTCCTTGTTCAAATCCCGCTTTTTGCCTCGACAACCCTCCAGTTCATAAATATAGTAGCCTTTCCGCAAAATTTGCACTTCCCACCGCGGTATTACCTCAGTAATATGTGAAAATCTGCAGTCTTTACGCAAAATGAACAGCTCCTCCCCCCTTCTGCCCTGCAGGTATTTCTTACCAAATACCAATACTTCCTCAAACCGGGTATCCTTGTTGACTATAATATTGAAATGCAGATGACTCCCATCTTTTCTCTTAACGTAGGTATCATAAACAGCTACTTCCATGTCCCGGAACTTTTATTACTAACGTAAACGGTTATATTAAAAAGAGGGAGATGACCCATCCGGATAAACCCATAACAGCACACTAAAACTAATTGCTTTAAACCACGCCTGTTGCATGCGCTCTACCTCGGCCACCGGATGCCCATGCTGGCTGAGATAAGGTCTGCCAGCTTCCGCCACGGGATAAATAAAAGTGGACATATACCGCAGATATTCAAGTGGCAACGCGGCGAGATCCATATCCGCCACCGGCTTTAATTGCAGCTGCGCCGCAATACGTTCTTCAAATTGCCACCAGGTGTTCCCCTCCTGCCTCGTACATAGATCAATCAGCCATTGCCGGAACTGAGGCCGCAGGGTTTGCAGATAATCTAAATCAGGCGCACCTCCCCGCGTAAAATAATAAGCGAGGTAGTTATTCTTTAAAATGTAATCATACCAGTTGTCCAGGATATCTTCTGTATGCGCCAGCAAAATATCTCCTGCCATCAGCAGATATTGTTCATCATCATGCGTGAACAACAGCATTCGTTTTAGCTTGACTAATACTTGCGCATCCAGTGGGGATTTAGGGTTACCTGAGCCCGCTGTGCCATACTGCATAGCGTTATTCATACATGTAGATTTATATGTCCTTCACGGATTGGTTATTACAAATATAATAAGGTTGCCTAACTAAAAAAATTATATCGTAATCGTAGGGTATTTCACGTTAGGTAATTGATATATTAATATAATTTTATTTGTGATTGTAAAACGAACACTATAGCTTTGATGTGATTGTTTATAACCAATTGCATTATGGTACATTATATCACCAGCAGGGCTTTTCGTATAGTACCCATACCAGATGGGCAGGAATACACACGAATAAAGAAAACATCGCGGGTGTTGTACCTCTCGATAGCAGCTATGTTAGTGGCGGCTATGGGAGTAGCAGTTGGGAAGCTGCTAACCCTGCTTGTTCAATGGCTCATGGCGTTATCTTTTTTTGGGGACATTAGCAAGGAGGTCGGCACACCTGAAAATGAAGACCTAGGTATATGGATCATTGTTATTCCCGTTGCAGGTGCCCTACTGTTAACCTGGCTAAGTAAATACAACAAAGGTTTTCTCAATGCTATCGGCCTCACGGTTGCCATAGGCAACGGTGCTCCAATGGGGATAGAAAGTCCTGTCATGATATTTAACGGAGCAATTGGAAACTGGATCGGTAAATTACTTCGCTGCAGCCCCGGCGAATGCTATGTACTTTTTGTTGCTGGCACATGTAGCACGTTAGCTGGTCTCTTTGGTGCGCCTATAGCAGCTATATTGCTGGTAACAGAATGTTTTTTTGTGGTGGTTACTATTAACACCATGATTCCTGTAATCCTGGCGGCTATAACTGCCGGTATCGGCAGTTATCTGCTTAGGGGAGCCACGCCGGTGTTCAACATTCCTGCGGCACCAAATGTAACCATGCAGGCCTTGCTGGCTTATCTTGGCGTAGGGGTGCTGGTAGGGTTATGGGCTAAGATGAGTATGAATTTATCCGGTTTGATAGATAAATTGTTTGGAAAGCTAACTACATATAGCCGTTGGATTTTATTGCTGGCAGCATTGGTAACAGGTGTAGCAGGCTATATTTCTCCAAGGGCATTAGGAACAGGTAACAATTATATGAATGATCTGTTACAGGCGCATGTTACCTTGTCTATCCTGGTTGCATTGGCTGTTGTAAAATTGGTCGCATGGTTGTTCTTTTCCAGCGCTTATAAAACGGGTAGTGGCATTATACCGGTATTGGTAACAGGTGGCGCTGCAGCATTGTTGGTAGGTGTAGTCATACAATTATTATTTCCCGCAGTAGTAATACATTCCGGTACCCTTGTGCTGGCGGGTATGGCAGCTATGCTGGCAGGAACTTCAAGGGCCCTGTTTACTGCCATGGTACTTGCGGTAGAGTTAACACATGATGTGAATACGATATTACCGGTTGTAGCAGCCTGTTGTGTTTCCTTTTGTATATCACTGGTCACTGTATTTAAGACAAAAGCGGAAACCATATAAATGTTTTCCGCTTTTATCTTCGCAAAAATGCTTTTTACACTTAATCGTGCGGCGACACAAATTTCAATCCTATAATAGAACCTATTAACAATACCAGGAAGAATATCCGCCATAATGCAGCCGGCTCTTTAAAAAATAACATACCAGCTATTACAGTACCTGCAGCACCAATACCTGTCCATACTGCATAAGAAGTACCTATTGGTAATCCACCGTTGATTGCTTTGTTTAGAAAGAAAAAGCTTAAGCTGATACATACAATGAAACTAATCGAAGGCCACAGCTTTGAGAAGTTCTCAGAATACTTTAATGAAATAGTAAAGCCTATTTCAAACAGTCCACCAATGACAAGGAATAACCAAGGCATAATACTGAATTTAGAAAGTAAGAAAAAATATATTGAATAGTAAAAGGCACGAAATGCCCGTTCTCTGTGGATCAGAGACCGTAGTTAAAAACTGCGTAAGCGATAGATATGCCGAATGAAGTAAAACGCATGCGGCGAAGGTAGCACAATTTTTTTAATCTATCCTTTTGAGGGCTTCCCGTTTACTGAGTGGTGCAAGAGGATGACGGTTCACAAAAGCTTTCACCCCTTCAGGATTAGTTTTGGAATACTCCCGTAATGCCCAGCCAATGGCCTTCTGAATAAAAAATTCTTTGACGTGTGCATGTTGCAAAATGTATTGATATAAAAGCGCCTCATTGGTATGTTGCTTATAGCCATTTTGAAAAGTGAGGGCTGCGCGTTGTAGCCACATGTTATCACTGTTGCACCAACGGTTGGTGATCGCAGCATCGGTGCCCTGGAATTTCTTCAGCCATGGACCTGCTACAAAAGCGATGACACCATCTACACTATCCCACCAGGATTTATGCGTGATCATGTACTCAAGCACATGAATATCTGCGGGCGTCCATTGTTTGTGAAAGTATTGCATCAGGTCAATAGCAGCGTATTGATATTCCCGTTCTGGTTTTTCCCACAATACTCTTATCAGTGCGGGCATTTCAGCAAAATCGGGCAAGCCATGTGCCGCTTTCAATGCCTTAATAATGTTGCGGCGTTCTGGTGTTTTAATGCCCAGGAATTCGAATTGATCCCGCAGGTATTGCTTCATGGCTGCAGCATTCACTGGATTGGCGGCAGGTGTAAATGCAGTAGTAAGCAAGGTATGATAACGCATGTATTACCCCTGTGTTTTAGTATGGATATAACGATAAAGGTTAAACGTTTTTTGCGTCAGCAGGGCTTGTATTTCTTGTTGCAACGTTTGTTTAGCCACGTCTTTCATGCGGCGGTGCTGTATAAGCTGGTAAGCTTTTTCAGCCAGCAACAGCACCTGTTTGGGTTGCTGATGAGAAACGGCTTCATGATGCCGGCTGATAGCGTTAATAATTTCGTGTATGCCTGCATGTTGGGTGGCGATGGATTTGATCACGGGAATTTCCCATCCGCCTGTTTGTTTGCTATGAGCCAGCAGGCGGAGATTTTTTACAAAAATATCCGCGTTATCGCGATCTGCTTTGTTAACCACAAAGATGTCGGCAATTTCCATCAGCCCGGCTTTCATGGTTTGTATTTCATCGCCGGCTTCCGGCACTACTACTACTACGGTGGTATCTGCCACACCGGCTATTTCAACTTCGCTTTGTCCTACGCCTACTGTTTCAATAAAAAGGTAGTCAAACTTCGCAGCTTTAATCAGGTCGCTTACTTCTATAATCTTGGGGCTTAAGCCGCCAAGAGCGCCTCTGCTGGCCATGGAGCGGATAAATACGTTCGGATGATTAAAATGTTGACTCATCCGGATCCGGTCGCCCAGGAGTGCACCGAAGTTGAAAGGAGAAGATGGATCTACAGCAATGATAGCAACGCTTTTATTTTGTTCCAGCAGCGATGTAATCAAGCCATTGACCAGTGTGCTTTTTCCGGCGCCGGGAGGTCCGGTTATGCCGGCTACAATGGTATGATGGCTCACGGGGAGTTGTTCCAACAGTTGCTCGTACCCTGCTGCTTCATTTTCTACGAGGGAAATGCAACGGGCCAATGATTTTATATCACCGCTTAATAATCCGGGTATATACTGTTGGTACATTTTGTAAATATTCAGGAACAAAAATAAGGGGTCTGCCGGTTACACCAGTAAAGAGCGATAAACATTCAGGTATTGTTCTCCTATTTCATCCCAGCTAAAGCTATCCGCATGTTTTTTAATGGCGGCCATCGGCTGGGTGGCTGCATAATGTGCCATGCCTTTGGCAAATACTTCCCGCATATATAGCGGATCAAAGTTGTCGAAGTAGTAAGCCAGGTCGCCGCCTATTTCCGGAAGGCTGGTTTTATTAGACAGGAAAACCGGTTTGCCATGATGCATGGCTTCTATTACAGGGATGCCAAAGCCTTCTGCGATGGAAGGAAATACAAATGCAGCACAATGACTGAAGTACCAGTATTTGCTTTCTTCGTCAATAGGTCCCAGAATTTTCACGCGGTCCTGTACGCCATAATACGCTGCTTCCTGTAATATCTGTTTTTGATAGGAAGTATTGGCATTGCCCGCAATGATCAGCTCGTAATCTGTATCTTTAAGCAGACAGGGAATCACGTGGAAGTTCTTTTTAGGCAATATGGTACCGATGGTGAATAAAAATGGCCTGTTGGGGCGATACACCGGGTTATCAAAATCGGGGAACGATTTGATGTTGCACCCATTATAAATAACACTTAAAGGGGTATCTCCTATGTTAAGGTGCTGAAGCACATCTTGTTTAACATAATTAGAGATGGCAATAAGATGATCTGCCCTATTGATCATCCGTTGTACCTTGGCTAATTGACCGGATATTCTGTGTTTATAATTGGGTTTATATAAAAAATTCAGGTCGTGAATAGTTAAAACCCGCTTAATGTTGGAAGATTCAGGAGAATAGTCGGAAAGTTGATAGGTGGTATGCCACACCTGGATGTCCTTGGAATAGGGCATCCATAGCTTGTGCCAGGCCTTTTGATTATAGTGAGCTTGTTCCGAAAAAATGGTTTGCCGATAGGATGGCAAATAGAAGTAAAGTTCTTCCGGAGGCGCCACCAGCTTGAGCAAAGATTGGCCAAGTTCGCTGCAATAAGTATATAGACCGTTGTTCGGATATTTCAACCTTTCACAGTCTATCACAAATCTTGGCATATATTAATCAGTTTGAATAATTGTCTGGTATATATTTATATATAACTAAATGCTTAAGCGAAGATATTACAACTTTTTACGAAAAAAAGATAATTATCTTTTACCCTTTGCCGGATAAATTATCTTACTAACGTATATTGGTTGTCAGTCCAATTGCGTACTATTATACTAATGACAAATTTTATTTCCATATTTCCGCTTGGAATTGTAGTGTATCCGGGAGAGCAATTAAACCTTCACGTTTTTGAGCCCCGGTACAAGCAATTAGTGGCTGCCTGCATCACTGAACATAAGCCTTTTGGAATTCCAACTGTAATAAATAAAAAAATTATGGAATATGGAACACTGGTGCAAATAAAAAAGGTAGAAAAAATATATGAAACCGGGGAAATGGACATTGTAACCACTGGTGACAGCGTTTTCCGGATGTTGGAGCAGGTAGGGGAAATTCCCGATAAACTATATACCGGGGCCATTGTAAATTATCCGGAAAATAGTGAGGAAGGCAATTCCCGGCTTTTACAGGAGGTATTACACGGGGTGCGGGAACTACACGCCATCCTGCAAATTCATAAAACATTCCGGAAAGAAGATGACCAGCTCTGCTCCTACGACCTGGCGCATCATGCCGGGTTGTCGCTGGATGAGGAGTATGAACTGCTACATCTCTTTTATGAAACACAGCGACTGGAATACCTGAAACGTCATCTGCACAAGGTAATTCCCATGATGGCGGAAATGGAAAGGCTGAAAGAGAGAGTTATGCTGAACGGCCACTTCCGGAACTTATCTGCCGATAATTTATAATTTTTAGTAAGATGCCCGCCTGGTATGCGTTTCATGAGCCCTGAAAGGGAACTTTAACGTGTATTTAACAGGTAGCTTTTTTGTTTTTTTTGCTTCACGCCTTAAAAAGTAGATATTTGCAGACCCATATTTTAACAGGAATAAGGGCTTAAACTCAATTCTGTAACTCAATGTATTGGACAAAAGTCAGTATTCTTTGCTTGCTGGGAAGCTTCTTCCTGATCGCAAATAAGGCTATCGCACAGGACAACTCACCATATTCCCGCTACGGATTAGGAGATCTGAATAACAACCAAAACACGGTAAACCGTGGTATGGGTGGAGTTTCTCAGGGTTATAGCGATCCACAGTCGGTTAACTTTGTTAATCCGGCCAGTTATTCCAGTTTGGTGTTAACAACCTTCGACGTAGGAGTGGAAGGAGGAGGCAGATCTATTACCGACCAGGGAAATAAATTCAGCTCCGGTTTCGGTACACTCTCCTATCTGCAATTGGGAATACCATTAATCATTAATAAATGGGGCCTGAACCTGGGACTTCGTCCGGTAACAAGGTCTTCCTATAATATCCAACAAGGATTTAACGGTGCCTATTTTGATACCCTGAAGTATCCGCTGACCAACAAATATGAGGGCAGTGGCGGTCTTTATCAGTTGTATGCCGGTACCGGTGTACGCATTGGCCACTTTAGTATTGGAGCAAACCTGGGCTACCTGTTCGGGAATATTGAAAACAATACCCGGTTAATTTTCCCGGATGCCAGCATTTATCCTTCCCATAAAATGTTTCGTACCAGCTACAGCAGCTTCTTCTACAAGCTGGGTGTACAATACAGAGCTAAAGTGGCTAAAGAAATGGACCTCACCTTTGGTGCATCCGGTAGCCTCAAGCAAAATATGCACGCCCGCCAGGAAATGCTGAGTGAAACATTGCAATTGGATAACGCAGGAAACTATTCCAACCAGGATACCGTAAAATATGTAAAAGGAGAAAGAGGAACAGTGGTTTATCCGGAAGAATTTGCAGTGGGTATCATGCTTCGTAAGTTCGATAAGTGGAGCATTGGAGTGGATTTCAATAGCAGCCAGTGGCAGAACTTTCAAAGCTTTGGCGCAAAAGACTCCTCCCTGCAGAGCGCCTGGAAATTATCCGTGGGTGGTCAGTTTGTACCAAACGCAATGGCCCTCAGCGGTTACTGGAACAGGGTTGCTTACCGTTTGGGAGCTTACTACGGGAATGATTATCTGAAATTAAATGGGGTAACAATGCCTATGACAGGCTTTACTGTAGGCGCGGGCTTACCTGTACGTCGTATGGCTTACTCCAATCAGTATAGCATGGTAAACCTGGCGTTTGAAATAGCCCGTCGTGGTAATAACCAAACAGTGCTGAAAGAAAATATCTACCGCGTATCATTAGGTTTCACCCTAAGCGATAAGTGGTTTATAAAACGTAAATACGAGTAAGCAGTTAGCTTCTGGCTATTAGCTTTTAGCAAAAATGCAGCGGAGATAAACATTTATACAATGTTCTCCGCTGCATTTTTGCTAAAAGCTGAAAGCTAATTGCTAATAGCTATCTTTGGCCTATTATTGCTCAAAATGATTAAGAGAACCATCTTGTTTTTTATAATAGCCATTGCCGTTAGTAGTTGTGAGAATGATATACAAACGGTGATGGAATTTGATTCTAAAAAAGCCGCCACAGAAAATGGGGTGGATATTGTCACTATTTTCAGTCAGAATGGCAAGGTAAATGCAAAGCTGCTGGCCCCGGCTATGGAGCGCAGCCTGGATCGTCCTTCCTATGTTGCTTTCAATAAAGGGCTACGCGTTTTCATGTACAACGATACCCTCGGACTGGAAAGTACCCTTTCCGCCAAGAAAGGCAAGTACCTCGAAGAAGAAGGCAATGTTTATTTATCAGATAGCGTGGTGGTGATCAATAAGAAAGGGGAACGACTGGATACCAAAGAATTAAACTGGGATCCCAAACGGAAGATCTTCTACTCCACACAGGAAGTTTTTATAAAAACACCTACCGATTCCCTCCATGGATGGGGACTTGAGGCAAACGAAGATTTCAGCGTCAAAAAAATTCTGAAAGTGAGTGGCCCTATTACGGTGCAGGATAGTACTACCAATTTAAACTAGCTAACGGAAAGATATATACGAAAGAACCCCACCTCTGCAGGTGGGGTTCTTTCGCTTTAACCTATTTTTTAACCTAAAATTTGGGTGAACATTGCCAATAATTATGCCAGTTTGAGGTGTCTTGGCAAGAAAACCACTCTTGATAACAATCCAGGTGGCTTCCTTTATTATTGGCAGGCTCCCGAAAAACTATAACGTACAGCCGTGAATGTTAGCCAGCCTGTTTTCTCATTATTTGCTATATTTCGTCAAATAAATTAGCGCAAATGGAAACTATCAATTGGCTGGATTTTGAAAAAGTAGAAATCAGAGTGGGTACTATACTGGAAGCTAATGACTTTCCCAAAGCCCGTAATCCTTCTTATCAACTCGTAATAGATTTCGGGACGGAGCTGGGAATTAAAAAATCTTCTGCTCAAATTACCAGCTTATATCAGAAAGAAGAGCTCATCGGAAAGCAAATTGTGGCAGTTGTGAACTTCCCGCCAAAACAAATTGCAAATTTTATGTCTGAGTGCCTTGTGCTGGGTGTAGTAGGCGATAATAAGGCGGTGGTATTGCTTCAGCCCGATAAGCCAGTGGTAAATGGGCAGCGTATAGCGTAGTAAAAATAAAGGGATATTATTTTAATATTGATTATCAATTAAATAAAAGTTGTTATTTTATCTAATTCTATTTTTTAATAATATTATTATTAAAATAATATAATAACACATTAACCATTATCACCAGTTCACGAACAATAATACATCGTTCACGGAAATGAAACATAAGACTAAATCCGGCGATATATCTTTGTTCTAGGTTTTTCATAGGATATGGTTAAAATTATTACAAGGGCGGTATTCTTACCACCCTTTTTTATTACTCTTCCAGCTTCACCGTCCAAAAATAGCTAAATAGGTGTTTGAACATCTATTACAATTGATAATCAATAAATTGTGTCAGAATAGTCGTATTTGAAGTTATCTTGAAGCGTTTTTTGCCTTCATACGTTCACCTTCTTTTTCCCTACGTTTACCGGATAAAATATATCATTCACTAGAATGCTCACTGCAGTATCGTAAAAAACGGTCACCTTTGGTATAGGTTTTTCAATAAAGATATGGTTAAAATTTTTCGGGGCTGTAGTCTTGCAGCCCTGTTTCTTTTTCTACACCTCCCGAATCATATCTTCTCCCTTTGTACACACATCAGTAATTATCTCCGCAAACTTATTTTTGTTGTTGGTATTAAACGACTTACGGCCCAACATACAGCATGTGCTGCAGGCGGGCCGTAATAATCATTTAAACGTTGTGAACGCTATTGCTGGAGTTGAGCAGGAAAGGGCTTACTCAGCAGGTTATTATAAATAAACCGGTAGGATTCGGCAGATGAATGCACATTTTTTAAACCTCCCCAGCCATGACGCTCTCCGGGATATAGCATAAATTCAAAATGTTTATTCAGGTTCTCCAGCTTGTCAATTAGCTGAATACAGTTCTGCATGTGTACGTTATCATCCATAGTGCCATGTACAATACGGATCAAACCTTTGTATTTATCAGCGTAGGTCATCACAGAAGTAGCTTTATAGCCATCCGGATTTTCAGCCGGCGTATCCATATATCGTTCGGTATAGTGGCTATCATATAACTGCCAGTCAGTTACGGCGAAATTGGCCATACCATGGGTAAACACATCCGCGCCATAAGTGAGGGCCATACAAGTCATGTAGCCGCCAAAGCTGCCGCCAGTCATACATATTTTGTTGCTATCCGCCCAGGGTTCTGCCCGTAGCATCATAGCAGCATCCATATAATCCTCAATTTCATGCTTGCCCAACTGGCGATGGATATAATTCATTCCCATTTTACCTAATTGACCGCTGCTACGGTTGTCTATCGCCACCTGGATTACGCCTTCCTGTGCCCACCATTGTTGGGTGTTGTTGTATTTCCAGGTGTCATATACCGTACCTGCATTAGGGCCACCGTAAATGCTGATCAGGATAGGGTATTTTTTACCTGGCTCCATATGCAGGGGCATCGTGATGGTATATGGTAACGTAAGACCGTCGCGGGTTTTGTATGTTTTGAGTTCCGTTTTGGCCAGGTTGTAATCATCAAAATGCTCCCCTTTGCTGTCGCCCAGTTCCCGGATCACTTTGCCGTTATTGTCCATCAGGGCCATTTTAGCCGGCGTTTGTAAATTGGAATAAGTGGTAATGAAGTACTTGCCACCAGGCGCTATTTTGATAGCGTTGGTATAATCGCCTTTGGTTAAACGGGTAATCACTCCCGTTTTCATGCTTACTTTATACAGGTCAAAACGGGTAGAAGCCTCTTTCCGCGCGGTGAAGTACACCAATTGGTTTTTATCATCTATCTGTAATACCTCTTTCACGGTCCAGTTGCCGGAAGTCAGCTGCTTTTTCAGAGAGCCGTTCATGTTATAGAGGTACAGGTGCGACCAGCCTGTTTTATCGCTCTGTAGCAGGAAGCCCTGGTTATTTTGTACAAAAGGCACCGCATCGAACCAATCGATCCAGGTTTTTTGCTTTTCATCGTAGATTTCTTTCTTAGCGCCGGTTTGTGGGTTGATGCTGTATATTTTCAGATTATCCTGTCCGCGGTTCATCCACTGCATCCACAATTGCTGGCTGTCGTCTGTCCAGAAAGGCATACCGAAGTACTGGTCGTCATTTTCGTTAAAATCGGCCCAGGTGGTAGCGCCACCAGAAACGGGTACTACGCCTACTTTCACAGTGGGGTTAGGATCACCGGCTTTAGGATAACGGGTGTTTTCCAGGTAGCCGTGCTGGCCTTTTTCACTGTAGATAGGGAATACCGGCACTTTGCTGTCGTTGAAGTGCATATAAGCAATCTTGCGACTGTCGGGGCTCCACCAGAAAGCGCGGTAACGGGTAGGTCTTCCCAGGATTTCTTCATAATATACCCAGGATGCCCAACCATTGTAGATAACATCGGAACCATCATTGGTATAACGGGTTTCCTTTTTGGTGGCTACTTCTACGCTATAGAGGTCATTGTTACGGGTGAATGCTACATATTTTCCATCCGGAGAAAGGGTAGGATTTTTTTCTTCTGCGGCATCATTGGTTAAACGTACGGAGTTGCCATCGGCGGCTTTGTAAAACACATCTTTTTCACGTACTTCTACACTGGGGCCGTCTACCGGTGCAGTATATATGGTGGCTTTGCCGGTACGGGCGTCTATTGCCCAGGCCTGCATACGGCCGTTAGCCGCATCAGGACGCATTTCCAGGTAATGTTCCGCATCGGTCCATTCCCGGATGGCGGGCAATGGTTTGGTAATACCGGTGTTTTTGCCTTTAAAGGCCTGTTCGAAAGTAATATCCTGCTTTTGTTGCGCATGCAAACAGGGGGCTGACAGCAGCAATAAGGCAATACTGCTGATGGTGGTTGGCTTAAACCATTGTTCGCTTCTCATAATTTGTAAAATCAGGTGGTTTTATCTTGTCGTTAGCGGGCGAAAATAAGCATAACTATAAAATACTCTTGACAATTTACACAAACGGGGTGCCCTGAAAAACCGGCTATTAGCCAAATGCCACCAATTATGAAAGATTTCCTGTCGCCTGGCAAATGTGGCTATAAATAGCAGTGGAAGCGGTTACCTTTAAAACGGTTTTCATAGGATATGGTCAAAAAATAAGAGGGCTGTAGTCTTACAGCCCTTTTTACTATTTTTGCACTCCAATAGGAATTACAACTTACTACATGACACAATTATCTGAGCAAGAGATTATACGCCGGGAAAAATTACAGGAGCTGCATAATTTAGGTATAGATCCCTACCCTGCAGCGGAGTACCCGGTTAATGATACTTCCGTTAATATAGTTTCCAAGTATTCGGAAGAAACGAAAGAGCAATTCCAGCAGGTATGTCTGGCAGGTCGCGTTATGGCCGTACGTGATATGGGTAAGGCAGCATTTGTCAAGATCCAGGATAGCGTAGGACGTATACAGGTATACATCCGCAGGGATGATATCTGCCCCGGCGAAGACAAATCTTTGTATGATGTTGTATTTAAGAAACTACTCGATCACGGCGACTTTATAGGTGTAAAAGGTTACGGTTTTATTACTAAAACCGGCGAAACCTCTATCCATGCCAAGGAAATTACCATCCTGGCCAAATCGCTGCGTCCATTACCAATGGTAAAAGAGAAGGAAGGAGAAGTATTTGATGAAGTAACCGATCCGGAATTCAAATACCGTCAGCGTTACGTAGACCTGGTGATCAACCCGGAAGTGAAAGAGGTGTTTATCAAACGCACCAAAATCATGCAAACCATCCGCGATTTCTACAATAACCTGGGCTACCTGGAAGTAGAAACGCCAATTCTTCAGCCAATTCCTGGTGGTGCTACCGCACGTCCGTTTGTAACGCATCACAATGCACTGGACATGCCACTCTACCTGCGTATAGCCAACGAATTATACCTGAAACGCCTGATCGTAGGCGGCTTTGAAGGAGTATATGAGTTCGCAAAAGACTTCCGTAATGAAGGAATGGACCGTACCCATAACCCGGAATTTACCGTAATGGAAATGTATGCCGCCTACAAAGATTATGAATGGATGATGCGTACTACCGAGTCGTTATTGGAAAAAATAGCCATTACCTTACACGGCACTACTGCTGTTCAGGTAGGCGATAAAACCATCGACTTCAAAGCGCCGTTCCGTCGTGTATCCATGTATGAAGCTATCCTGGAACATACCGGCATCGATATCGCCAATATGGACGAAGCCCAACTCCGCGATGTATGCAAACAATTAGGCATACACGTAGATCCTAAATTAGGAAAGGCGAAACTGATAGATGAAATTTTCGGTGAGAAATGCGAAGGCAACTATATTCAGCCTACTTTCATTACCGACTACCCTGTGGAAATGAGCCCGCTGACAAAGAAACATCGCAGCAAAGCCGGACTGGTAGAGCGTTTTGAATTAATGGTGAATGGTAAAGAAATAGCCAACGCCTATAGTGAGCTGAATGACCCGATTGACCAGCGTGAACGTTTCGAAGAACAGGTGCAACTCATGGAACGTGGCGATGATGAAGCCATGTACATTGACTACGACTTCTTACGCGCCCTGGAATACGGTATGCCGCCTACCTCTGGTATCGGTATCGGTATTGACCGCTTAACGATGCTGATGACGAACCAGCCATCTATCCAGGATGTGCTCTTCTTCCCACAGATGAAACCGGAGCAGCAGAAAGCATAAAGCAGAAAGCAGAAAGCATAAAGCTATTGTAGCGAATGATGAGAGCGAGTAATAAATTACCCAATTGCTCTCATCATTCGCTACAATAGCTTTATGCTTTATGCTTTCTGCTTTTAGCTCATTAAAAAAGTGGCATCAAATTTTCAGTAGGCGTTCATATACCAATGCACATCGTTAACTTTAAGTAGCACTTCACTGTATCTTAAAATTAGCCATATGAAAACAATCTTAGTACCCACTGATTTTTCGGATACCGCCTACAATGCAGCTATTTATGCGCTGTCACTCGCCAAAAACCTTGGCAGCACCCGTATTGTATTGTATCACGCATATGAGCTGATTGTTCCTGTTCCGGATATACCCACCATGATACCCATGGTAAACCCGGATGACCTGCAGGCCGCCAGCCAGGAAGGACTGGAGAAGATGAAGAAAGAATTACAAGACCTGGTACCTGCAGATGCTTCATTGGTAACACGGGCAGACAATACCCTGCTGGCTGCTACTATTGAAGAGGTGTGTAAGAACGAAGAAGTAGACCTGATTGTGATGGGAATTACCGGTGGTAGTAAGATGGAAGAAGTGCTGATTGGCTCTAATACCATAGACGTGGTAAAACATACCAGTTACCCGGTGCTGATTATCCCTGGTAATGCGAAGTATAAGCCAATTGAAAAAATAGTGTTTGCAGCAGATCTTCGTAAAGTAGCCGAAACTACGCCAGTAGAGCCGCTGAAAAAGTTACTGCATATCTTTAACGCAGAATTGCACGTGATCAATATCGATCATGAAAGCCGGCATTTCAGCACAGATACGCCTTTTGAAACATTAATGCTGGACACGCTGCTGGAAGATTTCCACCCGGTATATCATTTTATCGATAACCCGGATGTGGTAGAAGGAATTGTAGAATTTGCGGAAGAAAATAACGCAGACATCGTGCTCACCATCCCTAAAAAGCATGGATTATTTGAAAGCATTTTCAGGCGCAGCCGTACACTGAAACTGGCCTACAAAACACATATACCACTGTTGACATTACACGAATAATATATACTTTTGAAAGATATTAATATTTATAATAACACTATGCTTAAACGTTCATTATTAGTCCTGCTGGGCTTTTTTTGCCTGCAGGCCAGCCAGGCACAGTTCCTGAAAAAATTGGGCAAACAGTTGGAAACTGCTGCCAATCAAAATAACAGCACCAACACTAATTCTTCCGGCCCCTCTCTTGCCGGCTTAACAGAGTCTGATGCTGGTGGTGCTATCAAAGAAGCCCTGGCTAAAGGAGTGGCAGCAGGTATTGCCAAACTCAATAAAAAAGACGGATTTTTTGGTAGTGATGTATATAAATTATTGCTGCCACCAGACGCGGTGAAAATTGGGAACACCCTGCGTCAAATCGGGCTGGGGCCACAAGTAGATAAAGCAATTCTGCAAATCAACCGTTCTGCAGAAAAAGCAGTAGGATACGCAGCGCCCATCTTTGTATCTGCCATTAAGCAAATGACATTGACAGATGCATTGAACCTGGTAAAAGGTGGTCAAACTTCTGCTACTGACTTCTTCAAAAGCAAAACAACAGACTCGCTGAAAACAGCTTTCATGCCTGTTATTAAGAAAACGCTGGATAGCACTGCTGCTACCCGTTATTATTCAGATATCGTTAATAACTACAACAAGCTGCCTACTACTTTCAACAAAGTAAATCCGGATCTGCAGGACTACGTAACTACCATGGCCGTAAATGCCCTGTTTGACCAGATTGCGAAAGAAGAATTAGCGATTCGTGCTAATCCTGCCGCCAGAACTACTGATTTGTTGAAGAAGGTGTTTGGAGCGAAGTAGTATAAAGCAGAAAGCATAAAGCGAAAAGCATAAAGCTATTATAGCGAATGATTAGCGCGAGTATTGAAAGTACTTACCCGCTCTGTTCATTCGCTATAATAGCTTTATGCTTTTCGCTTTATGCTTTCTGCTCAATTTCTTACTATTGCCCCGCCGCCGTCAAAAGCACCTGCCAGGCGGCGCTTACTTTCCCTTCATCGAGTAATTTCCGGGCATAGCGATGTAACTCTTTATCCATTTCTTCCGGTGTAACACTGTAGTACTGGATAATATTTTTGAGATGGTCGTCATAAAAGGCGGCATCTATGGTTGGCATTTCATGTACATTGCCCAATTGTCCGAGGTGGTTGCCGGTAAGAATGGTACTGTTGCGGATGGTAGCAGGCAGCGCATCTACGCCGATACCTAGCTGGGTATTCGGCTTTGCTACTTCAAATACAGCATTGCCGGAGGCACGGCAGTAATAATCGCCGCCCATGCGTGCTACCAGGTCTATTTTATGTGGATCTATTTTACCTGCGGCATCAAGTATGTTTTCGTTGAGGTGTATCATTACCGGCTCACAGATAACCAGGTTGCCGGCTCCCCCCTCCTGTCCTGTTTCAATGATTTGTTTTACGATACACTCAAATTGCACAGGGCTTTCCTTTACGCGGAATGGTTTTACTTTTTCAGATGGCAGTGGCGTGAAGCCTGCTTTCTCAAATTCGTTGGTGCCCGTCGGGTACTCGCAACTGCTGAGCGAGGTTTGCTGTACCATCGCATAGTTTACTACATTGATCACCACTTCTTTGGTAGCATATACATTTTCCAGTGTATGCTTTACCGTATTATCGCGCACCCGGCGTGACGGTGAAAATATCAGGGTAGGCGGATTGGAGCCAAATACATTAAAGAAGCTGAAGGGCGACAAATTAGGTCGTCCATCTGCATCGATGGTACTGGCAAAGCAGATTGGACGCGGAGCAATGGCGCCCTGCAAATAGGCCTGCAACTCAACGGTTTTTAACTGAGACGGATCTATTTGCATGTTTATGCTTTTTTCTTGAGTGCCAGCAGGGAAAAGTCGGTGTCTTCTTTTACAATGGTATTGGTAAGTACGCCTAAACCGGTGATTTCCATTTCTACCACGTCGCCGGGTTGCAGCCATTGTTCAGTGTAATCCGGGTCATTCAGTTTGCCGGTGCCGTTCAGCTCCAGGAAACAGCCGGTGCCTACGGTACCGCTACCAATGATATCGCCGGGGAGGATATTTACGCCATAAGCGCAACGTTCAATGATTTCAGCAAAGGTCCAGTCCATATCGCCCATGTTACCTTCACTAACGGTGACACCGTTTACCTTACAGGTCATTTTCAGGTCGTAGTTATTGCCGGTATGATTAGGTTTGGCGGGTATTTTCAGCGATTCCAGTTCATCAGGAGTAACCAGCATTGGGCCTACTACGGTGCTGAAGTCTTTACCCTTGGCAGGTCCGAGGTTGAGTAGCATTTCTTCCATTTGGAGGGTACGTGCGCTCATATCGTTCATGATCATGTAGCCACCAATATAATCGTCTGCTTCTGCAGCAGTAACATTGCGGCCAGCTTTGCAGATAACCACTGCTACTTCCAGTTCAAAATCCAGTTTCTGGAAGTGATCCGGCATACAGTGGATATCGCCGGGGCCCTGTATGGCGTTATGATTGGTGAAATAGAAAATCGGGTACTGATCAAATTCCGGGATCATAGGCACCTTGCGGTTACGGCGTGCGGCCGCCACATGCTGACGAAAAGCGTATCCATCGCGGCAGGAAGTAGGAAATGGTACAGGAGACAGCAACTGCACACTTTCCACCGGAATACCGGTAGCACCACTGGGGTTCTTACCTGCTTTCAGCAGGGCATCTGCTTGTTTGGCAATGTCAATTACGTCTTCCCACATCATCAGGAACATGCCCATGTTATTTGGAAGATCCGGGAAAAGTTCCTGGGTATTGTATAACAGGCCATTTACCAGGATGGCTAACTGGTCTGTTTCCTCTCTTAAATAGCTTACTAGTTTCATGTGTTGGTAATTGTTCTGGTTGTATGATGGGCCAAATATAAGAATGGGCTTTAAATGGTTTAGCTATTTTTTTTCGTTCGGCCCTGTCTTTCCCAAAAGATCATAAAAAGGGTGTTACAGCCAGCTAATTGCTTTATATTTATAAACAGAACACCACGTATATGCGTTCCTGTTTGCTGATCTTGTTATGCTATAGCCATCTCTTTATTGTACAGGGGCAATCCCGTACAGATACGATGCTGCAAAATTTGTTGCAGCGGGAAGGCTCCCCGGTCCTGAAGCATATCTTGCAATATCCTGATTCATTCCGCTACCAGCTTATTTATACGCAGATTGACCGGGATGCGGATAATACCCCTCATTTTAAAAATTACTACCTGGACGTAGACGCCGGTAAGTATTACAATCCGGCCAGTACAGTGAAGTTGCCAATTGCTTTGCTGGCGTTGGAAAAGCTCCATGAGCTGAATATTCCGGGACTGACCGGGAATACGCCTATGCTGACAGACAGCGCCTGGCAGGGGCAGGAAAAAGTGTATACAGACAGCTCGGCGAAGAATTTGTTGCCATCTATCTACCACTACATCAAAAAGGTGTTCCTGATCAGCGATAACGATGCCTATAACCGCTTGTATGAGTTTGTGGGGCAACAACGGATTCATGAAAGATTATGGGCCATGGGGTACAAAAATGTGCGTATCGTGCGTCGTTTTATGCCGCTTACAGAAGAAGAAAACAGGCATACCAATCCCCTGCGTTTTGTGGAAAACGGGCGGCTCATTTATGCGCAGCCGGCCGCTTATGACACGCTGACGTTCGATTACAGCCACCAGGTAACCATCGGTCAGGGCTACCTGGACAAAAACGACCGGCTTGTATTTGCACCGATGGATTTTACGAAGCACAACAATTTTGCGTTAGGGGATTTACAGCGCATGCTGCAGTCTGTGTTGTTTCCCACATCTGTGGCTGCCTCTGCGCGGTTCCATCTCACAAAAGAAGACCAGCGGTTTTTATACCGTTATATGTCGCAATATCCATCGGAAACGTTATGGCCTAAGTATGATACCACCGAGTATTACAACAGCTTTACCAAGTTTTTTTTCTTTAAAGACGGGAAACAAAACATTCCATCTTATATACGTGTATTTAATAAGGCTGGCTGGTCTTACGGGTTCTTGACGGATGCGGCCTATGTGGTGGACTTCAGGCACAAAGTAGAGTTTATGCTGACAGGCAATATTTATGTGAACCGGGATGGTATTTTGAATGATAATAAATATGAATATGATGGAGATGGCTATCCATTTTTCAGAGAGATAGGCGAAATTATTTACAAATACGAATTGCAGCGTAAAAAAAAGTATTTACCTAATCTGCAGCGATTTAAGATCAATTATAAGGAAGAGGAGTAAGGGGATAGATAATATTTATAATCTTTTGGTATTGTATAATGCGGGAAATAATACATGAACGTTGTACTTTTGCTTTTTACCGACAGCCATATCTGAAATGTGTACCATTTTTGAGACTACTGCCGGGGTTTATCAGGAAGGTTTTTATTCATATCCCGTAACTACTCTCTAAAATTCGGTTATGAAGTTTGAAAAGATTAAGAACAAAGGACAGGCAAGATTATTTGAAAGCCAGTATCTGGAGATGCTGACCAAAACGCATCCATTGGTGATCTGGGGGCTGTATTTGCCCATTATTGGTTATATGCTTTACTATAGCCACAATACGTTAGGTTTTACACCGGGCACCGTATTCGGAATATTCATTGGGGCCATGGCTTTTTGGTCATTTTTTGAGTATATCATGCATCGGTTTATGTTTCACTTTGCCAGCGATAATCCTAAAGTGCAACGTTTTATTTACGTGATGCATGGTAATCACCATGAGTATCCGAGAGACAAGCAACGGTTGTTTATGCCTCCCGTACCCAGCCTGATACTCGCTTCCGTCATTTTTGGCGCGCAATATATCTTCCTGCGGCAAATCACTTTTATGTTTTTCCCCGGGTTTATCCTGGGATACCTGATTTATGGTAGCATGCACTACGCTATTCATGCGTGGAATCCACCATTCCGGTTTATGAAACCGCTGTGGCGCAACCATCACCTGCATCACTATAAAAGTGAAGACAAAGGTTTTGGGGTGAGTTCTTCCATATGGGATCGGGTATTTGGTACTTTCTTCGATTTGGACAAAGAGAAGGAAGACAAAGAAAAAGTAAAGGAGTTAACTTTTTAGCTTTTAGCCATTAGTTATTAGCTTTTAGCAAAAATGCAGCGGAGATTAATCTTCGCTGCATTTTTGCTAAAAGCTAATAGCTAACTGCTAAACGCGGATTTACCATCTTTCTTCGTCATCAGGTAAATTATCCTGTTTATACGTAGCCCTCGAGGCAATTTTTTGTAGTTGTCGTTCAATAATCAGTGCTGCAATTGACTTATACGGATCTGTAGCATTAGCCGCCGCGTTTTCCAGTATTTGTTTTACACGTTTTTCAGATACATCTGTGCGGTACAGCAAAAAGATAAACTGTTGAAAGTTTTCACTGATCAGTATTTCCAGCCTTTTAGCGAGTATCTCTTCCAGTAATTCGTAACTAACATTAACGGGCACACTTATTTCGAAGTTATCCTGCGCCCATGTAGCCGCTTCCTGCAGGTATAATACTGGCAATGCTGTCATTATTTCATTTGTTTGATTTTGTAAGAAGCGTTGGTCACTACTTTCACCGGCACTTTCAGGTCGTGCTTAATACGTTTGGCTTTGTTGGCTTTGTAGGTGTAGTCGCCGGACATATCCGTGTTTTGGACGCAGATGCTGGGAAGCCCGCTGCTACGCATAATCAGGTAGTTAGAAGATGTGGTACCTGAAATTTCTGCAGTAGCTTTAATACCATCATCGAGGGTGAGCAGTTGTACTTTGTCTGTTTTGATTTTATTGGTACCACCCACTTTAGCGGTTTGAGCGTCCCAGGTTTGCAGGTTCCAGTAAAGATCAACACTGCCTACCAGGCCTCCCCGTAAAGGCACATTTTCTTCCCATTGCGTTCCTGTTTTAATGCCGTGAGCAGGATACATGATGAGTAGTTGTTCCAGCCAGCTTTGGAACGCGGAAGTACCAAACTGGTCTTTCATCAGTTTTTTATAAGCTTCCTGTTCATCTTTTTTCAGATCATTGAAAACGTTGCTGGCGTTATCGAGGATATTATCCAGTCCTTCTACTTTATTAATGATGCCGGTAGTTTGTATTTCAACAGTAAAGGGTTGATTCAATACTTTCGCAAGCCCGGCCTGGAAAGGTTCGTCGGCTTTGGCTACTTTGGCATCTACGAAGATGTTTTGATTTTTAGCGTTGAAATTGAATTTCAAATCTTTGTATCGGAAGGTGAGGGTGGTTTTGCCGGGTTGTACATCCGTTACATCTATGGTAATGATATTGTTGTAGTCGCGGGTAGTGCGTTGTACAATGTCGTTGACTGTCATATAGGTTTCACTCCTGCTTTTCTGTTCCAGCTCAAACAGTTCTCCTTTATGGAAGGTATAGTTGAGGGCTACATACTCCTGTGCATTGGCGGAAAAGGCCAGTGTTACTACCATTACAATCAGTCCCGAAATTCTTTTCATTACCATTTTTTATTTGATCAAACATATTTTTCAATTACGCCCAATCCAAATAAGGCAAAATCGTACCTGGCAGGATCGTCAGGGTCGAGTTTTCTTAGTTGGTGAGTGAGGGCGGCGGCTGTTTTCCAATCAGCTTTTGCTTCTGTTATCAGGCCCAGTCTGGCTGCTACCCTACTTACGTGTACATCCATCGGGCAAACCAGTTGTGCCGGTGATATGTGTTGCCAAAGCCCAAAATCCACGCCATTTTCATCTTGCCTTACCATCCAGCGCAAATACATGTTCAATCGTTTGCAGGCAGAGTTCTTAGCCGGTGTGGCAATATGTTTTTCTGTTCTCTGCGGATGTTCCAGCGAAAAAAATACTTTCCGGAATCCCGTCAGTGCTTTTTCCACATTATCATCCTGTGGGCTGAGATGTGCACTGAAAGCAAATTCCAGCGATGTTACATTGGTATAATAATGCTGGAGAAACTCTACAAAGTATAGCAAATCCAGGCCGTTGAACGTACGGTGACAAAATGAAAATAATTTCATCCGGTCTTTTGGCTGATGATGACGGATATAATCATACGGTGAATTATCCATCATGTTCATCAGTTCCGTGCATTTGTTGATAATACTGGTCCGGTTTCCCCAGGCCAGTATGGCCGCAAAAAGACCGGATATTTCAATATCCTGCAATACACTGAAACGGTGCGGTATGCAAACGGGGTCATTTGCTATAAAGTCCGTGTGGTTGTAATACGCGGCCTTTGCATCCAAAAACTCCCTTAGTTTCTCGATTTTCATAAGTTAAATCACGTGTATCACCGTCAACCGTTTTATATCAACAATCGCTTTTTTGACATAAAAAGGCGCTGGATATGGTTAGGGTAAATATTTACGTTCTGGTAAAGATAATTTTTACCGGATAAGAATTAAAATCTATTACTTAACCGATGGCGTTGGCCAGATCAGCGGTAAGATCATCTGCATCTTCAATCCCTACACTTAACCGGATCAGGGAATCCACCAGGCCATTTTTCATTCTTTCCTCCCGGGGAATGGAAGCGTGGGTCATGCTGGCAGGATGTCCTATCAGTGATTCTACCCCACCCAGCGACTCGGCAAGTGAAAAGAGATGAGTAGTACTAAGGATGCGATTAGCGGCTTCAATACTGTCGTCTTTCAGGGTAAAAGACATCATGCCTCCGAAGCCACGCATCTGTTGTTTGGCAATATCATGATTAGGGTGGTCGGCAAATCCTGGCCAGTATACTTTGTCTACTTTGGGGTGGTTGCGGAGGAAATTAGCCACTACAACACCGTTTTCACAATGGCGCTGCATGCGCACATGTAAAGTTTTGATTCCGCGGAGCACCAGGAAGCAATCCTGTGGGCCTGGTACGGCACCGCAACTATTTTGTATAAAATACAGGCGTTGGGCCAGGTCTTCATTTTTTACAATCACCGCGCCATGTACAACGTCGCTGTGGCCGCCCAGGTATTTGGTGGCGGAATGCAGCACAATATCGGCGCCGAGGTCGAGCGGATTTTGCAGGTAAGGTGAAGCAAAGGTGTTATCTACACAAAGCATGATTTCACTCTTACGGGCTATTTGTGCACAGGCAGCTATGTCGATGATTCTCAGGAGAGGATTGGTCGGTGTTTCCAGCCAGATCATCTTTGTTTGAGGCGTAATGTGCGCCTCTATGTTTTTGGCATCAGACATATCTATGAACTTAAACCGGATACCGTAGCGCTCAAATACCTTGGTAAATATGCGATAGGTACCCCCATAGAGGTCGTTGGTGGCAATGACTTCATCGCCGGGATTCAGTAGCTTCATTACGCCATCGGTAGCTGCCAGCCCGCTCCCGAAGGAAATGCCATGTGTACCGTTTTCAATGGCTGCCAGTGCATTTTGCAGCGCATCGCGGGTAGGGTTTTGTGTCCTGGCATATTCATAGCCTTTATGTACCCCCGGCGCGCTTTGCACATAGGTAGATGTTTGAAAAATAGGTGTCATAATAGCACCGGTAGATGGATCGGGGGCTACACCTGCGTGTATGAGTTTTGTTCCCAGCTTCATGTCTTAAAGATTTAAAAATGAGTAATTTCTGGCGGTTTCCAAATATACTCCAGTTTTTGCGATTGAACATGACCAAATGATGAGTAGTTATTGTCCATTTTAGCTGGTAGGAAAATATGATCGTAAAAAACACAGCGGTTACGAACATTTTTATATCGTTCACCAATTCACTCCTAACGGTTATGCATAATCGGACTAGATTTGCTTTAGGTTTTTCATAGGATATGGTTAAAATTCTTAAGGCGGTATTCTTACCGCTTTTCTTTTCTAAAGCAATGCTGTAAACAGCATCTACATAAAAGCCAGAGAGGCAAAGTCGTCAACAGTTATACTGCTGGCTACTTTGCCTCTCTGGCTTTATAAAAATGAGGGTGATTATTTTCTTTTAGAAGACGTAACTGCTTCAGACCATTTGATGGGCAGGCTTACGCTTACTTTATCCCAGGCGATGATCAGGTTAGCACCAGGATCACCTTTTTCAAATACCATGGTGAATGCTTCTACTGCAGTATCCAGTGTTACTACTGGCAGGGCTGTTCTTACCACATCTTTTTTCTGATCGTATTTGAAAGCGCCCCATACATCTGTTTCTTTATTCAGGATGATGGTCCAGGTTTTTTCTGTTGGAATAGCATACAAGGTATAGCGGCCTTTGGGAATGTTTTTGCCGGCAATGATCACCGGGCGGAAAAACTCAATTTCAGTGGCTTCGTTGGCGCCTAAACGCCATATTTTACCATATTCTTCCAGGTTGCCAAAAATATCTCTGCCTTTGGTTTGCGGGCGACTGTAAATCACGCGGGCCACCAGGGCACCGGGTTCCCCTTTTACTTTTACTACGTAAGGGTACATTACAGGGTAATAGGCCATGTCCATAGGACTGGCATCTAAAGGCGGCAGTTTTTTATCCTGTGCACCGGCGTTTAAACCGAGCATGCCTGCTATAAAGGCAAAAAGGAGAACTTTTTTCATCATCCTGGGAAGCTTTATTTCTTTTAAAGGTATTTGGCGGCAAACCTACTTTTTTTTAGGGAATCAGAAAAGCAGGACCACTGCTTTTAACAAGCTGTTAGCGGTTTTCCATCCGGAGCAGATTTTCCACATGTGCCTGAAGCTCAGGAAAAAAATCCTGATAACAGTCTTTTAGTGCAGCGTAGTGTTCCATAAAAACGGCAAATACCACATTCCCATCGGTTTCGAGGTACCGGGCACGCCGGGCTACACCGCGGATAGAGCGGGCAATACCTTCTGTAGTGTGGTAGTTGTACAGCCAATTATAGGTTTGCATGTATTCAAACATCTGCAGAAATGTTGCTGGTAACTGCGCCGACCGTATCCCGATCTCACTATAAACGTAACGGGCAAACGAATACAATGAATCGTTTGTAAAGCGTTCGGTGTCATTGGCTAAGAAGTGATCATATACCAGGTCTGTGAATACGCCGCTATAATGTCCGCAGGAAGGCCGGAAGAAAAGTTTCGCCTTGGCGGTTACCGGGTGCTGGTCAGTGAAAGTATCAATAGCGCGGTGAATACGAATTCCCTGCTGTATCCCTTCGCTATAGGCGGCCAGATCTTTTTTACCTTTTACGAAATCGGCAATCAGGTTACCGGTGATCAGTTCAGGTTGCCGGAAAGATAAATAAGCATGGGCCAGGTGGTTCATGGCGGCAAGGTACGCATTTATACACAATGGCTCTTGGGTGCTGATGGCTGCAGGAATGGAAGTCTTGGGGATGAAGCAGTTATATATTATCTGCGGTCACTCCGGTTTGGCATGCCAGTTATCCTGTTTCTTTTAAATCCTCATCCATTTTAACAATTTCTTAACGTTGGTCCATGCAACATTGGCAAGCTGGCACCAACAAACAGGCCATGGCGGCTCTATATGCCCGTATGTCCGCCACCGGTCAGGCGGACGTTCATTAATGGATACCTGAAATTATCATGTGCTCCCATCAGTAAAGTATGCCTTGACCACTGGCCCTTTCCCGCCGTAGCTTTGACTTATCGAAACAAACAAAACCAAAAAAAATTTAAAAACATAAATTTTTTCCGCCATGAAAAAAATTATCTTATTAGTTAGTACCGCACTTTTACTGAGTGCCAATGTATTGTTTGCAAGTCCATATGAAACGACTGCCAACACTAAAATTAGCAGCACCTTCAATGAATCTTTTGCAGGAGCTACCGAGGTAAAATGGTATACCGACGACAACAAAACGTTTACCGCGAAATTCACCATGAGCAATACCAAGGTAACTGCCTTCTTCAAAGAAGATGGTACCCTGATGGCCACTTCCCGCTATCTGCAGGCAGATCAACTGCCGCTGAAAGTAGCCGGTAAGCTGAACAAGAAATACGCTGACAGCAGCATTTACTGTGTAGTGGAATATACTGTTGGTGAAAACGTGGTATATTTTGTAACACTGGAAAGCACAGATACCTGGACGGTTATCAAAACCGATGCAGACGGGTATATGAAAGTACAGAGCCGTCTTAAAAAAGCTTAGTTTTAGTAGTGTTAAAAATTCATAGGCCCGTCGCTTTTGCGATGGGCCTTTTTGTTTTATGTTACAGCCTCACGCCCCTCCCAAAAATTATCTTAACTTTGCCACCTGTTAAGGCTTTATTAGCCAGACTGTTAATGTATAAACGATTAAATGACATGAACAAGGGACCCGTTTCTCAATTTATCCAGCACCATTACCGCCACTTTAATGCAGCTGCATTGGTGGATGCTGCCAAAGGATATGAAACACATTTGCTGGAAGGCGGTAAAATGATGGTGACATTGGCCGGTGCGATGAGTACGGCTGAACTGGGCATTTCTTTCGCAGAAATGATCCGTCAGGGTAAAGTAGATATCATTTCCTGCACCGGTGCAAACCTGGAAGAAGATATCATGAACCTGGTTGCACATACACACTACAAGAGAGTGCCTAACTATCGCGATCTGAGCCCACAGGAAGAATGGGATCTGCTGGAGCAGGGCTTTAACCGTGTTACTGATACCTGTATACCGGAAGAAGAAGCGTTTCGCCGTATCCAGAAACATATCTACAAAATCTGGAAAGATGCAGAAGAAAAAGGTGAGCGTTATTTCCCACACGAATTCATGTATAAACTGCTGCTCAGCGGCGTAATGAAAGAACATTACGAAATCGATCCAAAAAATAGCTGGATGATTGCTGCTGCAGAAAGAAATATTCCTATCATTGTTCCGGGATGGGAAGATAGCACCATGGGTAACATCTTCGCTTCGTACTGCATCAAAGGTGATCTGAAAACATCTACCATGAAGAGCGGTATTGAGTACATGATCTACCTGTCAGAATGGTATCGTGCAAACTCCGCTGGTAAAGGCGTTGGCTTCTTCCAGATTGGTGGCGGTATTGCCGGTGACTTCCCGATCTGCGTTGTGCCTATGATGTACCAGGATCTGGAATGGACTGATGTTCCTTTCTGGGGTTACTTCTGCCAGATATCAGATTCTACTACCTCTTATGGTTCTTACTCCGGAGCGGTTCCTAACGAAAAAATCACCTGGGGTAAACTCGATATTCATACGCCTAAGTTTATCGTAGAATCAGATGCTACTATCGTAGCACCACTGATGTTTGCGTATATCCTTGGATGGTAGTAAGCCCTTAGCTTTCAGCTATTAGCTTTTAAAAAAAAATGCAGCGGAGAACATGTTCTCCGCTGCATTTTTTTTAGTCAGCAGCTGGTTGTTAAATAAACAGTTCTGCCGCTATCCCATCGGCAAACAGGCGCCCGGCCCTGGTAAGCCGAAGGGTATCGCCTACCCGCTCCATATGTTGTGCTGTAATAAACGGCTGGCTATGTGCTACCAGTTGTGTAGCCAGGGGGGCTCCAAATTTTTCTGCCACCCATTCCAGGTTGGCACCAGCGGAGGTTCGCAGCGCCGTCATAATATACTCGTTGAATTGCATGGCCGTTGTCAGCGACTCTATCTCAAAAGGAACTTTACCAGCTTTAATACTTTGCATGTATTGGGCGTTGTTGGCAATATTCCATTGCCTCGAATGCCCGTTGAAAGAGTGTGCCGACGGGCCTAAACCCAGGTAAGTTTTCCCCTGCCAGTAGCTGCTGTTATGCCTTGAATGCCATCCCGGTAAAGCAAAATTGGATATTTCATAATGTTCATACCCGGCAGCACCCAGCATCTCCATGAGCATTTCAAAATGATGGGCTGCTTTATCGGGATCCGTAGCGGCCATCTTCTTTTTCTTAATAAAATGATCCAGGGCAGTACCCGGTTCTACAGTAAGGGCATAACAGGACAAGTGCGGAATTCCCAGTGCGATTGCCTGTTGTACATTTTGTTGCCAGCCTTCATCAGTGAGCGTAGGACCGCCATAAATGAGATCTATGGTGATGTTATGGAAGCCCAGTTCCTGTGCCTGTTGGATACATTCCAGTGCCTGTCTGCTGTTGTGGGCGCGGTTCATCCAGGTAAGGTCTTCCTCATGAAAGGATTGTATCCCGATACTCAGCCGGTTGATGCCGGCAGCTTTGAGCATACTGAGTTTTTCTATGTTCAGATCATCCGGATTGGCTTCCAGTGTTATTTCGGCGTCCACGTCTACCGGGAAGGTGGCGCGCAATTGTGATAATAAAGCCTGTAACTCCTCTGCCTGGAGGAGACTGGGAGTGCCACCACCAAAATAGATGGTGTGTACCGGCGCCCTGGCCAGGTAATCTTTTTGCAGGGTGATTTCCTGCAACAAACTTTCTACCATGGCCCCCTGCTTTGCAACAGAAGTGGAAAAGTGAAAATTGCAGTAGTAACAAGCCTGTTTACAAAAAGGGATATGTATATAAATTCCGGACATGCGCGTTTTATAGTGGTCTCCCATTGCCGTTTTACGGGACAACTATGGACTATTTTAATATCTTTGCAACGTCAAAATTACGTTTCAGTTTTGTTATGTGAACAGGACTACGTTAATTGCTACTGTTTCCTGAGAGCAAGAAAGGGGCGTTAGTGTTGAAAAACCGATTTTAAAGTCATTGCAAAATATTTTCCTGGTGCGAAACTGGTTATTGCTGTTATTCATTTTCAGTTATTTGCCGATACTGGCGCAAACAACAGATTCCGCTGCTGTAAAGGCGCCGGTAATAAAGAAAAAGCCGGTTACCGCCCATACGGCTGGTGATTCCACACGCCCGAAAGTACATACCACCACGCTGGTAAAAAAAGACTCTACCCGGGTAAACCATAAACCTGTGGCGCCATTAGCCGCATCCGTTAAAAAAGATTCTACTACACTGGCGGCAGATACCACACTGCATAAAACGGACAGCACCGCCGTGGCAGCTGTTCCCAAGGTAAAAGTGCCATCGGCATATGATCTGTTTATGAAGAAGCTGGCGGCGGAAAACATCTTCCTGAAGCCCGGCAGGCCAACATTTGTAGATACTAACCCCGTGCGTCCTTACCGCAGCATGGACTGGCTGATTTATTTAATGGCGGGTGTATTGCTGGTTTTGAGCGTAATTCGCCTGGTTTACCAAAAGTATTTTTCAGATCTGTTCCGGGCTTTCCTGAATCCTACATTGAGTCAGCGACAGTTAAAGGATCAGTTATCGCAGTCGCCATTCCCCAATATGCTGCTGAATGCTTTTTTCGCGATTGCGTTGGGTCTGTATTTTTACCTGGTATTATACCGGCAGCAGGTGTTTCCGCAAGCTGAGCCATGGTTGCTGATTCCAGGCTTAATTATGCTGGTAGCAGTGGTTTATGGATTTAAGTATATCATGTTGCGTTTCTGTGGCTGGTTATTTGGTAATAGCGAGCTGGCTGATGCTTACATTTTCATCTTGTACCTGATCAACAAAATTTTGGGGGTATTGTTAGTGCCGTTTTTGGTAATAATTGCTTTCTGTAGCCCTGAAATTGCCCGTACTTTCCTCTATATATCGTTATTTTTTATTGTATTACTCATTATATACCGGTATATTAGATCTTATTCACTAGTTAAGCAGTACCTATCCTTCAGTAAATTGCATTTTTTTCTTTACCTTTGCGCATTCGAAGTAGCGCCTGTTTTAATATTAACCAAGGTGCTGCAGAATATCTGGTTAACTGGTAATCCCTGATTATCGCCTATTGTTAACACAAGAGCAAAAAACGTATGATAAAAGGCGGGCCAAAAAAAGATTTGCAAGGTAAACAAATTCAGTCAATCCTAATTTCTCAACCTAAGCCTGAAACTGAAAAGTCACCCTATTTCGATCTGGCCAAGAAGTTCAATATTAAGTTGGATTTTTTCCCGTTCATTAGGGTAGAAGGTTTGCCAGCGAAGGAGTTCAGAAAACAGAAAATCGACATTCTTAGCTTTACAGCAGTGATTTTCACCAGTCGTAATTCGGTAGATCACTTTTTCCGTATTTGCGAAGAAATGAAGATCAAAGTGTCGCAGGACTGTAAGTATTTTTGCATTACAGAAGCAGTAGCATTGTATCTGCAAAAATTCATTCTGTATCGTAAGCGGAAGGTATTCTATGGAGCAGACGGTTCTACCAAAGGTGTGTTGGAAGTAATGAACAAACACAGGGATAATGAAAAGTTCCTGTTCCCAAGTTCTGATAGCCAGAAGAAAGACATTGAAGAATGGTTAAAAGCCAACAAGTGTGAATATGCTACTGCTACCCTTTATAAAACGGTATCTACGGATGTAAAGGAAGTATTGGCGGCCACAGCTTACGACATGATCGTATTTTTCAGTCCTTCAGGTGTGAAATCTTTGTTTGAAAACATGCCGGAGTTTGAGCAGAATGGTACCCATATTGGTGCCTTCGGACCAACTACCTCCGCTGCTGTTGAAGAAGCCGGATTGAGACTGGATGTGAAAGCACCACTGCCACAAGCGCCTTCCATGGCTGCTGCATTGGAACAGTACCTTACTACATTAACTAAGAAGTAGCAGTTTTTTCTGCAATAAAATTGAACAGGGATGGCCATGTGGTCGTCCCTGCTTTATTTTAGCGGTTAGCCATTAGCTTTTAGCTGTTAGCAAACAGCAGCAAAGATTATATTATGCTGGTCTTCGCAGCATTTTACTAACAGCTAATGGCTAACAGCTAACAGCTGAAAAAATATTTCTTTGTAATCCTGAAAAAATAAATTTCTTTGTAAGAGAATATTTTATCAATCAGTTATCGCGTATCGGAATCCATGAACAAGCTTATCAGTGAAACCAGTCCGTATTTGTTGCAGCATGCACATAATCCTGTTAATTGGTATCCATGGGGAGAAGAAGCCTTGCAACGTGCTTTGCAGGAAGATAAACCCATCCTGGTAAGTATTGGTTATGCAGCTTGTCACTGGTGCCATGTAATGGAGCGGGAGAGCTTTGAGAATGAAGCCACCGCCGCCATCATGAATGAACACTTCATTAACATCAAAATAGACCGGGAAGAAAGGCCGGACCTGGATCATATTTATATGGATGCGGTACAAGCCATGACAGGTGCAGGCGGCTGGCCATTGAATGTTTTTCTCACACCGGAAAAGAAGCCGTTTTACGGTGGTACTTATTTCCCGCCAACACAGGCCTATAACCGGCCTTCCTGGACAGATGTACTGCTTTCCATTTCTGATGCATTTCAGCAGAAGCGCGAGGAAATTGAATCGCAGGCAGACAACCTGGTGCAGCATATTAGCCAGTCGGGCCAAATTGGCCTGCAGCCTGGTTTTGCGCTGAACATTCCCCACGAAGAATTATTTACCAAAGCACAATGCGACAGCATCTGTGAAAATATACTCAAACAGGCAGATACTACCTGGGGCGGTTTTGGTCGCGCACCTAAATTCCCCCAAACGTTTACCATCGCTTATTTGCTGCGTTATCATCATGCCTGGGAGCATCCCGCAGCATTGAAACAAGCGTTATTATCACTGGATAAAATGCTCCAGGGAGGTCTTTATGACCAGCTTGGCGGTGGATTTGCCCGCTACTCCACCGATGAAAAATGGTTAGCGCCGCATTTTGAGAAGATGTTATACGACAATGCCCTGTTAATAGATGTGCTTTGTGATGCGTATCAGTTAACGCGTAACGAAGTATATGCGCAAACGATAAAGGATGCACTGACTTATATCAACCGGGAGATGACTTCACCGGAGGGGGGCTTCTATGCTGCACTGGATGCCGATTCGGAAGGCGTGGAAGGTAAGTTCTATACCTGGAGTAAGGCCGAAATACATCATATATTGGGAGAACAGGCCAAACCTTTCTGTGAATATTATGATGTAAGTGATCACGGCAACTGGGAAGAAACAAATATACTCTGGGTAAAACAGCCACTGTTGCAGTTTGCCGCTGAGAAAGGATATGATGCGGCCGTATTGGGAGCCATGTTGCAGGGCTGCCGTGAAAAATTGCTGGCCGTGCGTGCAAACAGGATCCGCCCGGGATTGGATGATAAAATTTTGCTGGGGTGGAATGCCATGATGGTACACGCCTGCTGTAAAGCTTATGGCGCATTGGGAATAGAAGCATATAGGGAGATGGCCATCCGCAATATGGATTTTTGCCTGACAAACTTCCGCCAGGATGCCGGTAGTTGGGCTTTTTATCATACCTGGAAACAGCAGGAGGCTAAATATCCGGCTTTCCTCGACGACTATGCCTGTTTGATTCAGGCGCTGATTGCCCTGCAGGAAGTTACCGGTGATACCACCTATTTATACCAGGCCCGCGACATTGCTACGTTCGTGACCACGCACTTTAGCGATGAAAACCAACTTTTCTTTTACTATACCATTGAGGGCCAGGAAGATGTGATTGTACGTAAGAAGGAGATCTATGACGGGGCAGTGCCCAGTGGTAATGCGGTGATGATGCAAAACCTTTGGTACCTTTCGGTTGTTTTTGATCATAAGCCATGGGCTAACAGGTGTACAGGTGCCGTTTCCGGTCTCGCGCAAACGGTAGTACGTTATCCAACTTCCTTTGGCGTTTGGGCGAGCCAGTTATTACAATTTGTGAAAGGTACCCCGGAGCTGGCAGTGGTAGGAAAAAATTTTAAGGAGAAGATGCAGGAAACCCAAAAATGGTTTATTCCGTATAAAATATTATTGGGCGCAGAAAAAAATATTTCTGATATTCCGCTCCTGGCGGATCGGGCGCGGGAAAATGAGACTTTAATCTACTTATGTAAAGATTATCATTGCATTAAGCCGGTATATTATATGGAAGAAATTATTAATTTAATATAATAATTATGTAACTTGCCTCCTATAAGGGTGGCTGCGGATTCAATAAATGTTATTACGACTATATAATAAAATGTTAAAAGTAACGTTTAAACTAGTTACAGAACGGTCTTGAGCGGGATTGAAAAAGTTGTATAAAAAGTCACTACGGATTAAAATTAATTATTACATTTGCTATCTTTCATATAAACAAAGCGGGTGAAATATGAGAAATGTGTTCCCTTGTATACAGGCAAATCGCACCAGGCTGGTTAATAGAAAAAACATATTCTGATGAAAGCTACCCTTATGAAGCTTAACTATGTAAAAGGTCTGTTGGCAGTTTTGCTGGTTTCCCTGCTGGCCAGCTGTGGCGGTAGTAAAACCCCTAAAAATGCACAAGGGCAATTGATCGGCGTAAGTCCGAGACCAAAGTACACTCCCCCTGTACCTTACGGCATGGTATATATCCCAGCCGGAACTTTTCACATGGGTCCCAGTGATGAAGACGTAAACTATGCATTTACGGCGCGTAACAAGGCTATTTCCATTTCAGGCTTCTATATGGATGCCACGGAAATTACCAATAACGAGTATCGCCAGTTTGTGCAGTGGGTGCAAGACTCCATCGCGCATATTCTGCTGGGCCATGTAAAATCTGATGATGGTCATGATATCATTGACTGGAAACAGAAGATTGTCTGGAAAGATAAGGCCACCTGGGAGAAACTGGATGCGATGGTGTATTCCGAAGCAGACAGGTTATATGGCCGTAAAGATATTGACGTGGGTAAACTGATTTACCACCAGGAAACTTTCAACTGGGATAAAGCCAAGCTGAGAGAAAATATCGGTAAACCCCGTTCTACCTTCATCGTAAAGAAAGATGTACCCATTTATCCGGATACACTTTGCTGGATCAGGGATTTCTCTTATGCCTACAATGAGCCAATGACGCGTATGTACTTCTGGCACCCGGCATTTGATAACTATCCGGTAGTTGGTGTGAACTGGCACCAGGCCACCGCTTTCTGCGAATGGAGAAGTAAATTCTGGGAAGATTATCGCCTCAGCAAAAAGCTGTTTACGGAAGATAAATTCCAGCTGCCTTCAGAAGCACAGTGGGAATATGCAGCCCGTGGCGGAAGAGAGCAAACACCTTATCCATGGGGTGGTTACTATATCCGTAACAGAAAAGGATGCTTACTCGCCAACTTTAAACCCGGGCGTGGTAACTATCCGGAAGATGGTGGATTCTACACCGTTCGTGCAGATGCTTACTGGCCTAACGATTACGGATTATATAATATGTCTGGTAACGTAGCTGAGTGGACTGCCGATATCTTCTACGAAAATGCCTACTCATTCACTTCCGATATGAACCCGTATCTGAGAATGGATGTACCAGATGATGCACCACTGAAAATGAAGCGTAAAGCTATCAGAGGCGGATCCTGGAAAGATGTAGGTTATTTCCTGCAAACCGGTACCCGAACATATGAATATCAGGACAGTGCCAAATCGTACGTAGGTTTCAGATGTACCATTGCCCTGAGCAGAAGAGCCAAGCACAGATAGCAGAACCAAATTCGTAATAGCCTGTATTAATAACTACCAAAGATAACCTTTGTATTATGTACACTATTATTAGCAAATCAGTGAGAATTAACTATTCCATACAGACTTTAACTATTAACACTTTAACCAGTAAATTTTAACCTATGGCTATGAATCCTAACAAAGCTAAATGGCTGAACTTTTTCGTATGTATTGCGGCTTCCGTAGTAATTATCGGGGCGTTATTTAAACTGCAACACTGGCGGGGAGCTGATATTGCTTTGATCTTAGGTTTGAGCACAGAAGCGCTGATCTTCTTCGTATACGCTTTCGTGCCTGATTCCGGTGCTTCTCATGCTGAAGGACAAGTGGTGGCAGTTGCCGGCAGTCCTGCAGTAGCTGGCCTGGACAAAATGCTCCAGGAAGCAGACATCACTCCTGCTAACCTGCAACGTTTGAGCGAAAACTTCCAGAAACTGGGTACTACTGTTGACAAAATGAGAGACATCAGCGATGTAGTTGCAGCCACCGGAGATTACACCCAGAAAACAAGAGAAGCTGCCAGCGCTATTGGTAATGTAGCTAACGCTTATACCACTGCTGCTGCTGCTGTATCTTCTTTCAACAGTGCATCAGAATCTACCAAAGAATTCCATGTACAGATGCAGGGTATGACCAAAAACCTGGCTTCTCTCAATGCTATCTACGAACTGGAACTCCAGGACACTAACAACCACCTGAAAGCAATGAACTCATTCTACAGCAACCTGCAGAATGCTTCTTCTGCAATGAGTGGCAGCATTGAAGATGCTAAGAAAACACAGGAACAAATTTCCCTGCTCGCTAAAAACCTCAGCAACCTGAATTCTATTTACGGTAACATGCTGAGCGCTATGCACGGTGGAAGATAAGGTATAGCTAATAGTTTTTGAATTAACACTTATTATTAAATCTGAAAACAAACTATGGCACTACCTAAAGATCCTAGGCAGAAGATGATCAACATCATGTACCTGGTCTTGACGGCCATGCTCGCGTTGAACGTCTCTGCTGAAATATTGAACGCATTTAGTATCGTAAATAATTCAATCAATACCTCCAATAAAACGGTAACAGATAAAAACGATTTCATTTACAAACAGTTTGAGGCACAAATGAAGGACAACGCTGGAAAAACAGCTCCTTACAAAGCCAAAGCTGAGGAAGTAAAGAAATTGTCTGCCAGCATGTACGATTATGTACAATCTCTGAAAGAAACCATTATCACTGAAAGCGGTGGTAAAGATGAACACGGTGAAATCAAAGATAAAGCTGGTCTGGATGCCCCTACCCGGGTAATGGAAAACAACAAAAAAGGACCAGAATTAGAAAGTAAGCTGAAAGAGCTGCGCGAAAAATTCCTCTCTTATGTTGACGATCCTAAATCTAAAGCACAAATTGAAAAAACTTTACCACTGAAAATAGAAGTGGGCAAATCCGTGGATGATCACGCTGGTGGTCCTAAATCATGGACAACCTACCACTTCAACATGGTACCTACCATTGCTGCTGTAACCATCCTGGGTAAATTCCAGAATGATATCAAAAACTCAGAATCTGCAGTGATTGATTACCTGTTCAGTCGTATTGAAGCCAATACTTTCAAATTTGATAAAGTAAGACCTTTCATTTCACTGAATTCCAAAAACCTTATGGAAGGACAAACCTTAACTGCTAATATCGCAGTGGGTGCCTACAGCACTACGGTGAATCCAACCATCGTTGTAAATGGTCAAACCATTGAAGCACACGAAGGTTTAGGAACATTGAATATTCCTGCTTCCGGCATTGGTGAAAAAACCATTTCCGGTACAATTACCTTACCTAGCCCTTCTGGTGGCGCTCCTGAATCCTATCCCTTTACAGAAACTTATAATGTAGGTGCTTCAACCACCTCCATCTCTGCCGACAAAATGAACGTACTGTATATCGGCCTGCAGAACCCAATTTCAATTTCTGCTGCTGGTGTACCTGCTGAACAAGTATCTGCCTCCATTAGCGGTGGTAACATGACTAAACGCGGTTCAGGTGAATATATCGTTACAGTAAGCCAGCCTGGTAAGGCAGTCATCAACGTAGTTGCTAACATCGATGGTAAAACCAAATCACTCGGTCAGAAAGAATTCCGTGTAAAACGTGTTCCTGATCCGGTATTGAAAGTAGGTGTTAACAAAGGCGGTAGCATGAAAGCAGCTGACTTTAAAGTACAGGGCGGTTTACGCGCTGACCTGGAAGACTTCGAATTTGAAGGCGTAAAATATGAAGTGGTTGGTTACCGCGTTGGTATCTCTGCCAAAGGCAAAGAATACCAGGAAGGTGATGCTACTTCCGCTTATTTCCCAGGTAGCGTAGCAGGATCTATCCGTTCTCTGCGCCCAGGTGATGAAGTGTTTTTTGAAAACGTGAAAGTGAAAGGCCCGGACAACATCGTTCGTTCTATGCCGAGCACTATATTTAAATTAAACTAACGGTCAATTAATTACTGAATTATGCGAGCAGTAATATTTAACAGAATAGGTTGGTGCACTCTTTTGCTGGTAATGCTGGCATCAGCTGCCGATGCGCAAAGACGCGGAGGTACAACCCGTCGTAGAACCGCTAACACAGCTACTTCTACACAGGATGCTTCAGTAGTAAACCCGGCAACAGGGAATGCTGTTACACCTCCATCTGCTCCCCCTGCTTCTCAACGCCCGGACGGTATCACCGCTCCGGTGGTGGATACCCCCCGCAAATCATTGCGTATTGATGGTGTGGTGGAAAGAAACCTGGCAAGAGAACGTACGCCCATCGCCTACGACTACATCCGCGAGGATGACAGATTCTGGGAAAAGCGTATCTGGCAGGTAATTGATATCAGGGAGAAAATCAATCTTCCTTTTCAATACAACGTGGAAGATGAAACCGGTACCAACCAGTTGTTCATAAATATTCTGCTGGACGCTATCAAGAATAAAGAGATAGAAGCTTTCAGCCCTATCGACGACCGTTTCACCACCATCATGCCCTACTCCGAAATCCAGAATAAACTCAGCGGTGAAGAAAGAACCGTACGCAGTATAGATCCGGTAACCGGCGAAGAAAAAATGGTGACTACCCGCGATGACTTCGATCCACGTACCATCAAACAGTACAAAATCAAAGAAGTATGGGTATTCGACAAAGAAGCTTCTGCCCTGAAAGTTCGCATACTGGGTATAGCTCCTATGGTTTCCCGTATAAACGAAGATGGCTCTATCCGCGCCTCTATTCCTTTATTCTGGGTGTATTATCCTGATTGCCGCGGTATCCTGGCCAAACACGATGTGTATAACCAGAACAACGACGCATCTACTATCAGCTGGGAAGACCTTTTCGAAATGCGCTTCTTCGGTAGCTACATAGTGAAGGAAAATAATACCTACAACCGCGAGATCAAGGATTATATTAAAGATGGTGTAATGCGCCTCCTCGAAGGACAAGCTATTCACGATCGTATCTTTAATAAAGAGCAGGACCTCTGGCAATACTAATTAGCAGAAAGCGTAAAGCTTAAAGCATAAAGCAATTATAGCGAATGATCAAAGCGTATGAGTAATTTAATACTCGCTTTAATCATTCGCTATAATTGCTTTATGCTTTAAGCTTTCTGCTTTCTGCTCTTTTTCTTATCTTTCTTTCCGTATGCAGTACCTCGAGTCACTTCGTAAAACCGTTTTTCAGATGATGCCCCTCCCCGAGCGGGAATGGGAAGCATTTGCTGAAGTATGGACACCGGTGCAGTATAAACGCAAGGAAGTATTAACTGTTGCCGGCGAAGTGGAAAAATATCTCTACTTCGTTATCACAGGCGTACAAAGAATTTTTAGCCTGGACGACGATAAAGAAGCCACTCTCCTCTTCTCCTATACCGGCTCCTTTTCCGGCGTAATGGACTCCTTTCAGTTACAACGTCCGTCCCCCTGGTACCTGGAAACGCTCACTCAAAGTGAATTGCTCCGGATGAATTACGCCGACTTTAACCGCCTGACACTCGAATTTCCCCTGATAGAAAGATTAGTGAGAATAGGAACGGTAGGCGCCTTATCCGGAGTACTTGAACGCCACCGGGAGTTGCTGTCTTTCACTGCAGAACAAAAATTCAGGAAACTGCTTACCCGCAGCCCCCAGGTACTACAATTGATTCCCCATAAATACCTCGCCTCCTACCTGGGACTGGACCCAGCCACCTTCAGTAAATTACTGAGTACTGTGAAATTATAAAATGTTGATCTGCACAAAGATTTTCCAATAGCCATTGGCCTAGCTTTGTACGAAACAGGAATGACATGGAGCCGGTAAAAAGTAATGAACTGCTACACCATTTACGTGAACAAATAGTAGCTGTTTATGATAAAGCGGTACATCGCTTTGGAGAGCAAACTGATAATATACTGCAACAGGCACCCGCGCCCGGCAAATGGAGCGCTGTGCAATGCCTGGAGCACCTGAACAGCTATGGCAGATTCTATCTTCCGGCACTTGAAAATGCAATTACAACAGCCGCACAAAAAAACAGCCGGCCGGCAACATTATTCAAAAGCAGTTGGCTCGGAGCCTGGTTCACTCGCCTGATGCAGCCCACAGCCGACGGACAATTGCGTTCCCGGATGAAAACCCCCAAAGATCATTTACCGTCAGTACAGCTCAATGTGACAAAAGTATTGGAAGAATTTGAGGCGCAACAGCTAAAAATGGAAGCACTACTCCTCCGCGCAACTGAAATAAATATTCAGCAGGCGAAGGTAGCAACTTCGTTGTCCCGTTTTATTAAGATGTCTGTAGGTGATACATTTGGCTTTCTTACTGCACATATCAATCGTCATGTACTGCAGGCAGAACGGGCCATAGCGGTAAGTGCGCCGCTGGTTAAAAAACTCGTATAGTGTTAGCTGTTATGAAAGTGATTCCAGATCAGTTTGGCTTTGGCTGTACCTATTTCTTTTTCCAGGTCTTCCAGTGGCAATAACTTTATTTTGGCCACGGAGCGAAAGGTTTTCAATAATTGAGTTGCCGTATTTTCACCAATACCTTTAATACTTTCCAATTCGTTTTTGAAAGTACCCTTGCTCCTTTTTTGCCGGTGAAAAGTAATGCCAAAGCGGTGTACTTCATCCCGCACGCGGCGGATGAGTTTCAGGCTTTCACTATTGTAGGGTAATTTGATACTTTGAGAATCTCCCGGAAAAAATATTTCTTCTTCATTCTTAGCTAGCCCCACAACGGTCATACTACCAATTAAGTTCAGCTCGCGAATGCTTTCCATAGCAGAACCGAGCTGACCTTTACCGCCATCAATGATTACCAGCTGAGGTAATGGTTGCTGCTCTGCCAACAGGCGGTTATATCGTCTGAAAACCACCTCTTTCATGGAGGCGAAGTCGTTGATCCCTTCCACGGTTTTAATGTTGAAATGCCGGTAATCTTTGTTGGACGCTACGCCATTCTTGAATACCACACAGGCAGCTACGGGATAGCTTCCCTGGAAGTTGGAGTTATCAAAACACTCAATGTGCTCAGGGAGTACCGGTAATTCAAGATCTGCCTGCAACTGGTACAGTACCTGTTTCCGCTCCATGTCGCTTTTGCCTTCCAGGTGCAATATCTTTTTGCGGTATAAATCGTCTTTAAAGTAGTTCACATTTTTCTCGGAAAGCTCCAGCAGCTTCTTTTTATCGCCGCCTTTCGGAACTGTTACAGTAACGCTGCTTTCAGGATATTCTATCGGGAATGGAACTACTATTTCGTTGGTAATACTTTTGAATACTTCGCGCAGATAAGCAATGGCATAGGCCAGCACTTCTTCATCGCTTTCTTCCAGTTGTTTTTCCAGCGTCACCGTTTTGGTATCTGCGATGGTGCCATTCTGGATCCGCAGGTAATTGACATATGCATGGTTGCCCTCACTGATGATGGAAAACACATCCACATTACCCATGCGGTTATTGACGATGGTTGATTTGGCAGAATAATCTTCAAGGCTGGCAATTTTTTTACGCATAATTTCTGCTTTCTCGAATTCCATTTTGGATACATGCTCCAGCATCTGTTCTTTAAACAGGTTTACCACCGGCGTAAGGTTTCCTTTCAGTACGTTTTTTACCTGTTGTAGTCCTTCCCGGTAGTCTTCCTGTGTTTGCAGTCCTTCACAAGGACCTTTGCAATTGCCCAGGTGATATTCGAGACAAACCTTGAATTTCCCTTTTCGTATATTCTCTTCCGTTAAATTAAGATTACAGGTCCGTAAGGGGATATTGTATTTGATTACATCCAGGATTTCTCTTACACGGCCAACAGAAGTGAAAGGGCCAAGGTAATCTGAGCCATCTTTAATTACATTCCTGGTAAAAAATACGCGGGGAAAAGATTCGTGTTTAATAACGATATATGGATAGGTCTTATCGTCTTTCAGGTTAATATTGTATTTGGGCCTGAATTGCTTGATAAGGGAATTTTCCAGCAGAAAAGCATCCTGTTCTGAGTTAACAATGGTAAACTCAATATGGTGGATGTGTTCTACCAGCTTACGGGTTTTGTAGCTGTCATGATTTTTTACAAAATAAGAGCTGACCCGCTTACGCAAGCTTTTGGCTTTACCTACGTATAGCAGGGTGCCTGATTCGTCGTAGTATTTATAGATACCTGCGTCTACAGGTATGGTATGTGATATTTTCTGAAACTCCGCTGCGGTCATGTTTACATCCCTTTTTTAGGTGCTATCATTACGTTTATCTCCAGTTCCTTGGGTGTCAGGAAGGCTATTTTTTGATAGGTAGTCATCCGAACTTGCCTGTTTTGCAGATATACCAGATCCTGCCGGAAATCGTATACCAGGTTACTGGTGTAGGAGTGAATGCTTACCTGTTGTATGTTGCCTTGTTTATCCAGTTCCATGGTTACCTCGGAAGGGTTGGTTTGCCTCCCTTTTGATTTATAGATCACAGATTTCCGGCCGGAAAACGGATCGTATAAGCTGGAGGTATCGTATTCATCCCTGAGGGAGGGTTTATTCAGGTCGATGTCTGCAAATGGCTTCAGCAGGTTTTGTATGGCCGCGCTATCGCTGCCGGATATGCTGGCAGTATCTTTTTTACCGTTGAGTATCACAGTTTTAAATAATGTGAAGTCACTGTTTCGGATATGTGCATTTTCCTGGCTGAAGTAGACTGGCAGTGGAGCGAACTTATCCTGATCTGGTCTCTTAGATGTTTGATTTGCCTGGTTACAGGCGATGGAGCCAATGATGGTAAACAACGCCATTGCTTGCGGGTATATTCTCATGCTGCAAAATTAATACTTAAATGTGGGCCATAAAAAATGCGCCGTAAAAACGGCGCATCGATGCATGAGCAAATCTGTCGAGAGCACTAAAAATATGTAAATCAGCCGATTGGGCTGATGTTTTTCGTGGGTAACGTCTATTAAACGAGGGCCAGTTGCGAAATGTTACAGGGACTTCCAAATAAATTTGAAAAAGCCGAAAGCAAAAAGCTATTAACGAGATTGATTAAAGCGTAGGATTAATATCCGCTCTTTTTAATCTCGTTAATAGCTTTTTGCTTTCGGCTTTTCGCTTTCGGCTCCGGTTACACCAGCAGATTTCCAGTCATTTCTTTTGGAATGGGCAGTCCCATGAAATGCAGGATGGTAGGGGCAATATCGCCCAGTTTACCATCTTTAACGGGGCCTTTGAAATCTTTATTGATAATAAAGAAAGGCACCAGGTTCAGGGAGTGCGCGGTATTGGGAGAGCCATCTGCATTGATCATGAAGTCGGCATTGCCGTGATCTGCAGTGAGGAAAACGGTATAATCGCTGGCCAGTGCGGCAGTAACTACGCGTTCTACGCAATGGTCTACGGTTTCCACTGCTTTCACTACGGCTTCAAATACGCCGGTATGGCCTACCATGTCAGCATTGGCGAAGTTGAGTACTACGAAGTCGGCTGATTTTTGTTGCAGCTCAGGTACAATCAGGTCGGCCAGTTCATTGGCACTCATTTCCGGTTTCAGGTCGTAGGTAGCTACTTTGGGAGATGCAGCCATCAGCCTGCGTTCGCCTTCGAATTCTGTTTCACGGCCACCGGAAAAGAAGAAAGATACGTGTGGGTATTTTTCTGTTTCCGCGATACGGATCTGGGTGCAGCCATCTTTTGCCAACACTTCGCCCAGGGTCATGTTGAGATTATCGTTTTCAAAAATGACATGTACGTTTTTGTAGGTACGGTCGTACTCTGTCATGGTAGTATAGTAGATATTCAGTGGTTGCATGCCGAAATCCGGGAATGCCTCCTGTGTGAGTACCTGTGATATTTCGCGGCAACGGTCAGTACGGAAGTTGAAACAAAGTACGGCATCTCCGTCCTGGATAGTAGCGATGGGCTGTTGCTGTGCATCGGTTACTACTATTGGTTTAATGAATTCGTCCGTTACGCCTTCTGCATAAGATGCTTTTACGGCGGTCAGTACATCCTGCGTAGGAGTGCCGGTGCCATGTACCATGGCGTCGTAAGCCAGCTTCACACGTTCCCAGCGTTTATCGCGGTCCATGGCGTAGTAGCGACCGGTTACAGAAGCTATTTTGCCGGTAGAGGTGGCGAGATGGGCTGAGAGGCTTTCCAGGAAGCCTAATCCGCTTTTGGGATCTGTATCGCGTCCATCAGTAAATGCGTGGATATATACTTTTTCCAGGCCTTGTGCTTTGGCGATATCTGTCAGTGCTTTCAGGTGTTGGATGTGGGAGTGTACACCACCATCGCTCACCAGTCCAATCAGGTGCAGGGCTTTACCATTGTTTTTAGCGTGTGCCAGGGTATCCAGTAAAATAGGATTGGCGGCCAGTTCGCCGTCTCTGATGGCTACGTTGATGCGTTGCAGTTCCTGGTAAACGATTCTGCCGGCGCCAATGTTCAGGTGACCTACTTCAGAGTTACCCATTTGTCCATCAGGTAAGCCTACGGCTTCTCCGCAGGTAACGAGGTGACTGTGCGGGTATTGCTTATATAAACTGCTTACAAAAGGCGTTTTTGCGTGTGCAATGGCATCGGCGTCAGGAACTTTACCTTCGCCCCATCCGTCCATAATTACGAGAATGGCTCTTTTCTTTTCCATATCCTATCTGGTTATAGTTTAATGTAAATTCACTCAGGCGGTGAAAGTACTTATAAAGGGTTTAAATATTTTGCAAAAATAACGCTTATCAAAAAATTAATGGGGAAGACACCGGTTTATCAAATTTCAGTCTTTATTTATTTGAAATTAAATACATATTATCTTACTGTTATTACTTAGCGCTTCATAGCTACCACTATAATGTGATTTTGTTGATTTGCAGCCTGTTTGGCATAGTTTTCGCTTTTAATTTGAGTTAGAAAAATCACATTTTTAATAAAATAACTGACAATGAAGAAGCTATTGATTGTGCTGGGGATTATGTTGTTGGGAGGTGTTTTTACTACGCTTACACTGTCGGCCAGGTCAATTAATATAACCGTTGCCGGCCCATTTGACGATGTAGTGGCAGCATTAAAGCAAGGCGATGTGAATGGCTTATCCCGTTACCTCGACAATACTGTAGAGATCAATATTTCGGGAAAATCAAATTCCTATAGCAAAGCACAGGCAGAAATAATTTTGAAGGACTTCTTATCAAAAAATCAGGTGAAGTCTTTTGAACTGGTACACCAGGGGGGCGACAATTCCCGCTTTGGTATTGGTAATATGGTTACAGGAAACGGTACTTACAGGGTGTCTTTCTTCCTGCAGAAGAAAGGTGGTAGTATGGTGTTAAACGAATTAAGGTTTGAAAGCAAATAAAAATACCAGTATAAATTAGTTGAAAAACCCCGGTGCCCCGCAATTTATTGCGGGGCACTTTTTATTTTTGACCTATCTTTCATGTGATAATTACGAATTATGTTAGACGAAGCAGCACTGAATGCATTTATCAGAAGTGCATTGGCAGAAGATATAGGAAACGGAGACCACTCCACCATGGCGTGCATTCCACCTACCGCCAAAGGAAAGGCCGTACTCAAGATTAAAGAAGATGGTATCCTGGCAGGTATGGAAGTAGCCGAAGCCATTTTTAAATGGCTCGATATGTACACCGTATTCACACCACATAAGAAAGATGGCGATGCCATGAAAGCCGGTGAGATAGCATTTGAAGTAGAAGCCGCCGTACATACGCTGCTCATGGGCGAAAGACTGGTATTGAATTGTATGCAACGGATGAGCGGTATTGCTACCTTAACACACCAGTATGTTGAAAAACTGAAAGGATACCATACCAGGATACTCGATACCCGTAAAACAACGCCTAACTTCCGCATGCTGGAGAAAGAAGCTGTTCGTATAGGCGGTGGCGTTAATCACCGGATGGGACTGTATGATATGGTCATGCTGAAAGATAATCACATTGATTTTTCCGGTGGTATTACCGCTGCTATCACTAATACCGTGACTTATCTGAAAGAACGTAACCTGTCCCTGAAAATTGAAGTGGAAACGCGCAACCTGGAAGATGTGAAAGAAGTGTTGGCAGTAGGACAGGTAGATCGCATTATGCTCGACAACTTTGCTCCTGCTGATATTGTTAAGGCACTGGAGTTGATCAATGGGCGCTTTGAAACAGAAGCATCGGGAGGTATTACCCTGGAAACCCTGGAAGCATATGCGAAAACAGGTATAGATTATATTTCTGTTGGCGCCATTATACACCATGCCGTGAGCCTGGATTTGAGCCTGAAGGCCATTATCCTTTAAAACAGTTTTTTTGAAGAAGATATTATTTATCATCAACCGCAAGGCGGGAACTGATCGGGAGAAACGATTGGAACATGCCATCAGCAAGCACTTTCCGACCGGCCAGTATGAAGTGAGCACTGCATACCTGGCTTACCTCGGCCATGGAGCAGACCTCGCAAGAGAGGCCGTAAAAAATGGTGTACATACCGTGGTAGCCGTTGGCGGCGATGGCTCTATCAATGAAATTTCACAAGGACTGATTGGCAGCAATACCGCGATGGCTATATTGCCGTTGGGTAGCGGAAATGGACTGGCCCGTGCCCTGAAAATTCCCTTGAACATCGATAAAGCATTGCAGCTGATTGTTAACAATAAACAACGCCCTATTGACGTAGGCTATGCAAATGAACATCTTTTCCTGAGTAATACCGGCGTAGGCTTCGATGCACTGATTTCTGAACAGTTCAGGCATAATACCAAACGTGGATTATCAGGTTATGCCAAACTGGTATTGAAAAGTTTTAATAGCTACAACCCTGCAGAATACAGCATTGATATCGACGGGCAAACCTTTAGTACCAAAGCATTTCTGCTTACCGTGGCTAATGGCAACCAGTTTGGTTATGAATTTAAGCTTGCGCCTAAAGCGAGTGTGTTTGATGGTCAGCTTGATCTTTGTATTATGCCGCCGGTAGGCATTCTTAGCTTGCTGCCTGTGAGCGTTTTTTCACTGATGGGCAACATTGACCAAACACGTTATATCAAACATTATACAGGAAAGGATATCACCATTCGCAGTAATGCCCTGCAGTATCTGCAGGTAGATGGAGATGCGGTGCCGCTCACCGAAAAAGGTGTGGTACGTATACGTATACAATCACAGGCACTTAATGTAGTGGTAAACGAATAACCTTTAAATATTTTAGAGAGATGTCGAAAAAGAAAAATACACCAGGCAGTGGAATTGTATATTCTACTGATCCTAACTTCTCCTTCGAATCAGCACCGGAAGAAGTAACCGAAACGCTGGCACCGGCAGAACAGATCCTGAGAGTAGTACTCGATAAAAAACAGCGCGCCGGAAAAGTGGTGACGTTAATTACCGGGTTCGTTGGAAAAGAGGATGATTTGGAAAAATTGGGAAAGGAACTTAAAACCAAATGCGGTACCGGCGGTAGCGTGAAAGATGGTGAAATACTGATACAGGGCGATTATAAAGAGAAAGTAATTAAGTGGCTCCTGGATTGGGGCTACAAAAGAACGAAGTAGTATTAAAGATTACAATGATGGATTTGTGAGATGATTGTAGCGAATAAATTTCGTGTTTACTATCATCTCACAAATCCTGTTTTTTTATACAGTCTGCTTACCAGCTTCATAAGTCCAAAGCGTTATTGCGCCCTGTAAACGTGTGGAGATACGCCGCTATGATTTTTAAAGAAGTGGGTAAAGTTACCAGGGTCTTCAAAGCCAAGACACCAGGCAATTTCAGCAATTTGCCAATCGGTATGAATAAGTAGTAAACGGGCTTCCAGCAAAATACGCTGACGTATATGTTCACTCACTGTACGGCCAGTAGCCTGCTTTACAGAGGCATTCAGGTGATTAGGATGTGTATTTAATATCTGTGCAAATTCTTTGGCTGTTTTCAGTTTCACCTGGTTATGGTTGAATTCAATGGGAAACTGCTTTTCCAGTTTGTCTGTAAAACGATGTGCCAGCATCTGGGCAGCAGAAAGTTGTCGGTGAACTTGTTCCGTTTGAGAAGATAAGCGTTTGCCTTCCAGTAACAGTAACTTCAGGTAAATGAGAATGGCTTCCTGTTTGAAAGCTGCATTTTCGTTATATTCTCTTACCAGTTGCCGAAAAATAGATTGGATGTATTCGCATTGTTCGTTGTTCAACTTGAATACCGCCTGGGCTCCCAGTTGTAAAAGCGGGTGTTGCAACAGGTTTTCCTGCGGCGATGTTTGCGACTCAAACAACAGATCGGTAAACAGGCAGAAATATCCTTCATGTTCTTCTGAAGAAGGCCGCCAGGTCTTTATTTCGTATGGATTGAGAAAAAGTAAAGTAGGGCCATCTATCTCATAGCGCTCCCCACCCATGGTGAAAATACCACTGCCTTTACTGAAGAAACTTATTTTGTAATAGTCTCTTCTGCTGGCGGTGACTTCATCCACGCAGGGAAATGCGTTTCTTGGCTGTACGGTAAAGCTCCCGCGCAGCGGGGCTTTGGGCACTAGTGCTTTGGGCGAATATAAGAGCAGGTCATCACTAAAATCTGAAATCGTTTGTAGCCCAATGGATGCATTTTTAGTTTTAGACATACTCCAAATTTAATCATTTCCGGAATAAATAGAGATCATGCATATCCGTCAATGTTAAGTTTTGTTGGAGAAGATGACTGGCAAATCCTTGCTGTATCTGGTTGAATTTTAAAAATGAAACGATGTTGCAATTTCATTTTTGTTGGAACAGAAAAAATTTCACAATTTGTTAACGCCTTTATCAACCAAAATCTTGTTATCATCGAGCCCTGATGATTGCTATGTAGAGCGGCCTGCCACATATGCCACTGAACAAGAATTCTATAAATTATCAACGGAAATACATTGCTTTGACAGCAGGTATTTCCGTTTTTTTATGAGATAATATAAAAAATTTGTCCCTGCTTTTATGAGTACACCTCCTCTTACTTCACCGTTACATCGATCACCCATTTGGTTATTATTGTTGATTGTGTTGGTGAAAATGGCTTTTCAATTTGGAATTTTATCGCCCGATTACGATCTGCAAAGAGATGAATACCTGCATCTCGATCTGGCAAATCACCTGGCAGCGGGGTTTTTGTCTGTACCTCCTTTTACGGCAATTACTTCCCTGGTGATACAATGGTTAGGCAACGGTTTTTTCTGGATAAGATTTTTCCCGGCTTTGTATGGAGCATTGACGATGGTATTGGTATGGAAGATGGTGGAAATGCTGGGAGGGCGATGGTTTGCCCAGGTGCTGGCAGCACTGGTATTTATTTGCTCCGGGATGAGTCGCGTGAACATATTATATCAGCCTAATTCTTTTGATATACTTGCCTGGACTTTATTATTCTGGTGTTTTTTGAAATGGTTGCATAGCGGAAGCAACAAATGGTTGTTATGGATGGGCGTAATAACAGGCATAGGGATTCTTAATAAATACAATATTTTATTTCTGATAGTGGGCTTGCTGGGTAGCCTGTTGTTATCATCTCACCGGCAGGTATTTAAGAATAAATATTTGTATGTGGGAGCCGCTATTGCCTTATTGATGATATCACCCAATATGATATGGCAGTTGCAGCACGGATGGCCGGTATTGCATCACATGCAAGAGTTGACGGAAACGCAGTTGGTGCATGTAAACCGCATGACATTTATCACTGATCAGTTTATTTTCTTTATTGGTGGGGCTTTTATTGTAGTAGCTGCATTTATTGGCTTATTGTTTTATCGTCCGTTCCGTCCTTACCGTATTGTGTTGTTGATATATGTGCTGACGATGTTATTATTTACCTACCTGCGGGCAAAGAGCTATTATTCTCTGGGACTGTATCCGGTATTGCTGGCGTTTGGAAGTGTATACTGGGAGCGGATTTTTACGCACGATTGGACCCGGCATCTGCGATGGTTATGGGTAGCCATTATTGTGGTACCGTTTGCATTGCTGGTGAATGTAGTTTTTCCTGTATTAGGCCCAACGGAGATCAGCGAAAAGGCGGCTAAGTTTAGGGCATTGGGACTTCTGCGTTGGGAAGATGGTGAGGATCATGCTTTACCGCAGGATTTTGCAGATATGCTGGGCTGGCATCAATTGGCCGGCATGGCATTGCAGGCCTGGGAGCAGGTACCGGCAACAGATAAGCCCTATACCCTGGTCATCACCAGTAATTATGGAGAAGCCGGCGCTTTAAATTATTATAACAAAGGAAAGATGCCTTTGGCGGTGTCGTTTGATGCCGATTATGTTTACTGGTTTCCTAAAATGGATAGTATCCGCTACCTGCTGAAGGTTGGGAAGCGCCCGCAGGGAGAAACACTGAAGCTGGCCGGAAAAATTGTGCAAACGGGTGTATTGCAGGATACGCTTTCCCGGGAATATGGGTATGGGGCGGATGTTTACCTGTTATCTGATTTGTCTCCGGCGTTGCCAGCGAGACTGAAGGAGGTGTTGCTGGAGAAACAGGGTGAATATGAAGGGAGGGCTAAATAGCATTGCTGCCACGTTAAAAGCGTGGCAGCAGATAGCTGGCTTACCGGTTCAGTATAAATTCTACTTCTCCAAACCCCAATACCAGCATTTCGCCATTTTTTTCCAGTTGAAGGTGTCCATCAGGAAGGACATTCCGGATAATGCCTTCAAAAACCTCCCCGTCTTTCCGGTATAAGCCAGGTTGTTGCCAGCGGAAAAGCCGGCGGGTATATTCCTGTAGCAGGGAATCGTAATTAGTGGGTTGCAGTTGCCGGAGCTTTTTATCCAGGAAGGTGCACAGTTCTTTGGCCAGGTCGGCTGCTTCCCGGACTTTGCCGGTAATTTGCCTGAGGGAAACAGCGTTGGGAAGCTCCGGGGGGAAGGCTGCCTGGTTAATGTTGAGCCCGATACCTATAATGGCATATTGCCACATATTTCCGCGTAATACGTTCTCAATAAGGATACCTCCTGCCTTTCTGTCACGCCAATAAATGTCGTTTGGCCACTTGATAACGGTTTCATCGCCGGCATAAGAAGTATAAAAATCAGCGGTGGCCAATGCCACGGAAATGCTAAGCATAAATTGGCGGGAAAGTGGCAGCATAGCCGGTTGGAAGGCAATGCTGAGGGCGCTGATATCACCCGGTTGGGCTAACCATTGCTTACCACGGGTACCTTTCCCGGCGGTTTGGTTGCTGGTAAACCAGGCCGTTCCGGATGTCACCTGCCCCGAATTTACCTGCGCCATGGCATAGTTATTGGTGCTGTCTATTTCGTCTAATACATGAAACGGGTATCCTATCACATGAAACTTTTTTAGTCTGTATATCTGGCCCGAAAAGTAAATCATTTTATTATTTAATTAACATTTCAGGAAGCCCGCAGGTGAGATTAAACATCTTATATTACTGCTTGTTTAGTAACTTTGACAATTAAAGATTATTTTTAACAAAAACGAGATTTATTGGCACCCTTAACCGTTCTGAGCACGAGAAAGAAGGCGCAGTTACGCCTGACCAGAGAAAGTGAAATTTTTACCACCATCATAAAGGCCATACAGGATAAGAAGGGGGAAAATATCGTATCCCTGGATCTACGCCAGATTCCTGAAGCCGTGGCCGATTTCTTTATTATATGTGAAGCCAATTCAGGTACCCAGGTGAAAGCCATTGCTGATTATGTGTCAGACGAGGTAGAGAAGCATACATCAGAGGAACCGTATAAGCATGAAGGATTTAGTTCACAAAACTGGGTTCTGGTGGATTATGTGAATGTTGTTGTGCATATCTTCCAACCTGAGAACCGGAAGTTCTATAATCTTGAAGAAATGTGGAGCGATGCTGATAGGATGGACCACACCGAAGACTAAACAAAACAGTTGTTTTAGAATTTAATTATTCATATTATTCTGATTGCAATAAACATCCGTAAAGGAGCGTAAGATTATGGAAAAAGGAGGCAATAACTTCAACAAGGGTTCAGAGAAATCACCTAAGAAAGGACCGAAGTTCAATATATACTGGGTATATGCCTTTATTGGTGTAGCCCTTTTGGCAATGAACATTTGGGGTGATAATTTTAGAGCCCCTACCAAAGAAATCAGTTTCCAGGAATTTCAGATCAACTATCTGAAACCAGGTGACGTTGATAAACTGGTGGTAGTAAACAAAAAATATGTAGAAGTCTACATAAAACCTGACTCTTTAAAAGAGGCTAAGTTTAATGGTGTTAACAAAAGCAGGTTAGGCGGCGATAATCCCGGCCCTCATTACCGCTTTACCATAGGTAGCGAAGAAAGTTTTAAGAAAGATATTGATAAGGCACAGGAAGGTATTCCGGTGGAAAACCAGGTAAAGATCTCTTACGATGAGCGTCAAAGCTGGTTTGAACCTATCTTCCAGTTGTTGTTACCGATCATTCTCATCATTGGTTTATGGATCTTGCTGATGCGCAAAATGGGTGGCCCTGCCGGTGGTAGCGGTGGCCCGGGTGGCATTTTCAATATCGGTAAATCCAAGGCTACCCTGTTCGATAAAGGAACCCGTGTAAACATCACCTTCAATGATGTTGCCGGTTTGGACGAAGCCAAGGTAGAAGTAATGGAGATCGTGGATTTCCTGAAGAATCCTAAAAAATATACTTCCCTGGGAGGTAAAATTCCTAAAGGCGCGTTGCTGGTAGGTCCTCCGGGAACTGGTAAAACCTTGTTAGCGAAAGCAATGGCAGGGGAAGCACAGGTGCCATTCTTCTCTATGTCCGGTTCCGACTTTGTGGAGCTGTTTGTAGGGGTAGGTGCCAGCCGTGTACGTGACCTGTTTAAACAGGCCCGTGAAAAAGCGCCATGTATCATTTTCATCGATGAAATTGACGCTATCGGTCGTGCCAGAGGTAAGAACGTAATGATGAGCAACGACGAACGTGAAAACACGCTCAACCAGTTGCTGGTAGAAATGGATGGTTTCGGAACAGACAGTGGTATTATTATCCTGGCTGCTACCAACCGCCCGGATGTACTGGATAGCGCATTGTTACGTCCAGGTCGTTTTGACCGTCAGATTTCCATCGATAAGCCAGATCTGGCCGGTAGAGAAACTATTTTTGAAGTGCATTTAAAGCCTATCAAAACTTCTCCCAACCTCGATGTGAAGAAACTGGCGTCTATGACACCAGGTTTTGCTGGCGCTGATATCGCCAACGTATGTAACGAAGCGGCCCTGATTGCAGCGCGTAAAGGCAAAAACCAGGTTGAAATGGATGACTTCAACGATGCCATTGATCGTGTGATTGGTGGTCTGGAAAAGAAGAATAAAATCATCTCTCCGGAAGAGAAAGAAGTGATTGCTTACCACGAAGCGGGCCACGCTATCTGCGGCTGGCACCTCGAACACGCCAATCCGTTGGTGAAAGTAACGATCGTTCCCCGTGGTGTTGCGGCACTTGGTTACGCACAATATCTCCCGAAAGAACAATATTTATACAATACCGAGCAATTGCTGGACGATATCTGTATGACCCTCGGTGGCCGTGCGGTAGAGGAGCTCGTATTCGGTAAAATATCTACCGGCGCACAAAACGACCTGCAGGTAATCACCCGCATGGCGTATGCAATGGTAACGGTATACGGTATGAATGATAAAGTAGGTAATGTTTCGTTCTACGATCCTAACAGCGAACAATCCTTTACCAAACCTTACTCTGAAGAAACTTCCAGGTTGATTGACGACGAGGTGAGGAAATTGATTGCCGCCGCTTACACCAGAACCAAAGATCTGCTGACAGAAAAAATGGACCAGGTGAAAGTATTGGCAGAAGAACTGCTGAAGAAAGAAGTTTTATACCAGGCCGACCTGGAAAGACTGATCGGTAAACGTCCTTTTGACGTTCACAGAGAACATTTACTGAATAAAGAAGGTATGACTACTGATGGTGTTCATCCGTCAGATATCATCAACCCTTCTCCATCACCAGCTAATGCGTAAATAGTGATATGAAGATTTCTCCTGCTAAGGAAAATATTCTGAAGAGAGTACGGAATGCGTTAAGTCAGTCAGTACAGTTGCCCTTCCCAAATTCGGAGGGCAACTCGTCTGTTTTCAGAACTGAGAATGAGAGCCTGGAATTAAAGTTTGCAGAAGAATTTACCAGATTACAGGGGAAATTTGTTTTCTGTACGGGAAAAGGTGAACTGATAGAAAGTCTGCGTGCCCTTTGTGAAAATAAAGAATGGCACAACGTATTCTGTCAAACGCCTGCCCTGCTGAAAATGATGCACACGGAAGAATTACCCGCCCTTAACCAGGGTTCCATGCATGAAGCAGATGCCGCCATCACCGATTGTGAATACCTGGTGGCGCGTACAGGAACAGTGGTGCTTAGTGCAGCACAACCCAGTGGCAGAGCATTGCCGGTATATGCCCCCGTACATATCATGGTGGCCTACACGCATCAATTGGTATTTGACCTGAAAGATGCGCTGAATAAGCTAAAAGATAAGTATGGTAATGACCTCCCGTCTGCAATTTCCTTTGCAACAGGACCCAGCAGAACGGCAGATATCGAAAAGACACTGGTAGTGGGCATTCACGGCCCAAAAGAAGTATACGTATTTTTAGTAGACGAATAGATAAAAAATAGTATTTAGCCTTTAGCTTTTAGCCTTTAGCAGAAAAACGAACCATCGCTTTGCTACTAAAAGCTACCCGCTAAAGGCTAAAAGTTTTTAAAGCAATGGACATCCTCTTACCAGCCAATAAGAAAGTATATTTTGCCTCTGATTTTCATCTCGGTGCACCCAATGCTGTGGCCAGCAGAGAGCGTGAAAAAGTGCTCCTGCAATGGCTCGACGAGATAGAACCGGATGCGCAACATATTTTCCTGGTAGGTGATATCTTCGATTTCTGGTTTGAATACAAACATGTCATCCCCAAAGGCTATACCCGCATCCTGGGCCGCCTGGCCGCTTTAAGTGATAAAGGAATTGGTATTTCGGTATTTATCGGGAACCATGATATGTGGATGAATGGATATTTTGAAGATGAGCTGAATATCCCGGTGTACTATGAGCCGCAAACTTATACCATTGGTGGGAAACGGTTTTATATTGGTCATGGCGACGGATTAGGTCCCGGCGATCATGGCTATAAAATGCTTAAAAAAGTATTCAGGAATCCATTTTGCCGCTGGCTGTTTTCTTCCCTGCATCCGGCATGGGGCATTTCCCTGGCTAATTACTTCAGCCGTAAAAGCCGCGCAGCTACGGGGCAGGAACTGGAACACTTCCTCGGCGCAGAAAATGAATGGCTGGCTATTTACAGTAAAGAAGTATTACAAAAAGAGCATTTCGATTATTTCATATACGGACACAGACATTTACCCCTTGATATTACCCTGTCTGATAACAGTCGCTATATCAACCTGGGCGATTGGCTGAATTACTTCTCCTATGCTGTTTACGACGGGAACGACGTGGCTCTGAAGTTCTTTACGGATGCGGGCGAACAAGCTGCCAGAGCTGCCGGATCAGGCGTCCAGGATCTCGTGCAGGATAGGCGGTGAGTGCATTTCTGTAAAATCAGGTAAGTGCAACCTGAAAAAATCCAGGTAAGCATACAGCAATTTTCTTCTTTTGTCTTTATTCATCGTAATTGCCGCCAGGTGCTGTACTTCCGTGCATTGGAACAGTTGGTCGGTTAATTCGCTGTTCTGTGCGTCCAGGTGATCGCTGTGATGCGGAGGTAAGTCGGTGAAAGTGCCTTCCTGTAAGTCGAGATATGGCGTGTATTCAGAAAAGCGTCCATTGAGCCGGAAACCCAGCTGCTCCCCTACTTTTAGCGTGTAATATAAAGGAAGATTAGCTACTACCGGTAATGCTGATACGTCCAGCAGTTGCAGGGTATGCTCTGTGAAGTAGTAAAGATCCAGTTGTTGTTCGGGTTGTTTCAAACACTTCTGTAGCAGCTCTATCATATATAAGGCTACCGTATTTTTCACCACGTTCAGGTGTATAGACTGATAGATATATGCCAGCTTAAATTCTGATATCCGTTGCAGATTCCTGATTTCATTGTGATATACCACCAGTTCCAGGATGTTACCTGGCTGCAGCAGGTTTCCTTTGGCTGCTTTGGGTTTGGACGAGCGCGCGCCATTTACCATGTATGACTGAACTCCAAAAAGTTCGGTAAACATAGTCACAATCAGGCTGGTATCTCCATACCTGACCGTGCGTAATACGATGCCGCGTGTTTTATGAAGCATTGAACGATGGGCGCTTTATATGATGATGGAAACAGGAGTGCAAGTTAATACAAACTGCGTTAGTGAAGTGGGACATATCTGGCCAAAGCAAGATAGGCCGTATTCCGGCTGAAAGTGAAAAGCCTGCAACTGGTAGCTAAAACCAGCCGGCTCATCGCTGTTGGTTAACAGCTAATAGCTATTTTAATTACCTTTACGCCCATTAAAAAAGGAAATCCTTATGTGGCAACGTTTAGCAGGCTTTGTGCTAAAATATAGATTACTGCTTCTTCTTTTACTGCTTGCCGGTACCGGCTTTATGGGGTATCATGCCAGTAAGGTTCAAATGTCTTATGATTATGTGGCTACCATCCCGCATGATAATCCGAAATTTCTTGAATACCAGGAGTTTAAGAAAAAGTTTGGGGGAGATGGGAATGTGCTTATGCTCGCTGTGCAAACCGATAAGTTTTTCCAGGCAGATTTTTTCAAGGACTATGTTCAGTTGAACAAGGACATGAAAAATGTTTTTGCAGTAGAAAACATCATGAGTGTGCCTATGGCGATCAACCTCGTGAAGAACGACAGCACACAAAAGCTGGAAGCGAACTTGCTGTTCAAGGGAGATCTGACTAACCAGGTAGTGATTGATAGTTTAGCAAAAACATTTAATACCCTGCTGTTTTATAAAGGCCTGTTGTACAATCCGGATACCCATGCTTATCTCATGGCTATTTATGTAAACAAGGATGTATTTAATTCACCGAAGCGTACAGCAGTGGTGAAAGAAATTACAAAGCTGGCCAATGCCTTCCAGGAGAAGCAGCATACAGAAGTACGTTTGAGCGGATTGCCGCTTATTCGTACAGCCATGGCTGTTAAGGTGGCAGATGAGTTAAAGTTGTTTCTTAAAATATCGTTTCTGTTAACAGGCTTGATCTTATTCCTGTTTTTCCGTTCGTTTGGGGCTGTACTGATGTCGATGATTGTGGTGGCTATTGGGGTGATCTGGTCGGTAGGTACTATTGTACTGATGGGCTATAAAATTACTTTGCTGACAGGGTTGATTCCTTCATTGATAGTAGTGATCGGAATTCCGAATTGCGTGTATTTTCTGAGTAAGTATCATACAGCGTATGCCAGGGATGCCAATAAAACAAGGGCGCTGGTGCACATGATACAACGGATGGGTATTGTAACGTTGTTCACCAACCTCACGGCTGCTATTGGTTTTGGTGTATTTTGTTTTACCAACAGTGCCATCCTGAAAGAGTTTGGGGTAGTAGCGGGATTGAATATTATGTTCATCTTCCTGATCTCTTTTATTTTCCTCCCTTCTGTGCTAAGTTATTTACCAGCGCCTAAGAGCAAACATACCACCTACTTGGATAATCGTTTCTTTGGTGCTATCCTGGATTTTCTAAATACGCTGGTGTTTAAGTACCGGCCATGGGTATACGGAGTTAGTACGGTGTTGGTAATCCTGTCTATATTGGGTATGGGACGCCTGCAGTCGGTAGGTTATATGCTGGATGATATTCCGCATACTGATAAGCTGTATACAGATCTGAAGTTCCTGGAAACCAACTTCAAGGGTGTTATGCCTTTGGAAATATCGGTGGATACCAAAAAGAAAAATGGGGTGGTGAATTTACAGACCCTGAATAAGCTGGATGAGTTAACACAATTGATTGCTTCCCAGCCTGATTTCGGTCGTCCATTGTCGGTAGTGGAAGGTATCAAGTTTGCTAAACAGGCGTATTATAATGGGGATAGTTCCAACTATGCGGTGCCTAACACATTTGACCTGGGCTTCCTGGCGCCTTATCTGCGGATGAAAGGGGCAAGTACAGCGGCGGGGCCGGCGTCTACGTTTTCGAAGCTGGTGTCGTCTTTTATGGACAGCACCAAGCAGGTAGCGCGACTGAGTGTAAATATGAAAGATGTGGGATCCCAGAAGTTGCCGTTATTGCTGGATTCATTGCAACCTAAGGTGGCCGCGATATTTGATACGGCACATTACAAGGTTACATTTACCGGTACCAGTGTTATTTTCCAGGAGGGAACCCGGTTTATTATTAATGGGTTAATGGAAAGTATTGTATTGGCATTTGTGCTGATTATGCTGTGTATGTTGTATTTGTTCCGTTCCTGGAGGATGTTGATTATCTCCCTTATTCCCAATATTATTCCATTGATAGTAACAGCCGGTGTAATGGGTTGGGTAGGTGTGCCACTGAAGCCATCTACTGTACTGGTGTTCAGTGTGGCATTAGGGATAGCCATTGACGTTACTATTCGTTTCCTGGTGAACTTCAAGCAGGAGTTGCCGCGTCATGATTTTGATATCAGTGCTACGGTAAAACAAACCATTCATGAAACGGGTTTGAGTATTATTTATACCTCTGCTATTTTGTTTGCAGGGTTTATGATTTTCAGTTTTTCAGAATTTGGTGGTACCAAGGCGTTGGGATGGTTAACATCTTTGACGTTGGTGGTGGCCATGATTACGAATCTGACGATATTACCGGCGTTGTTGTTGTGGATGGAGAAAGCGTTGTTGAAGAAAGCGAAAAAGAAGGAGTTATGGAAAACGCTGGATGAAGAAGAGGATATTGACATTGGGCAGTTGGGTATCAGCGATAAAGAATAGGTTTCCTACATAAAAATTATAGCCATCGGGGTAAGCCGCCGCAGTTTTACTGCAGTTGTTTACCCCGATGGCTTTGTTATTGGCTGTAATCCGCAGTGGGCTGCTAAATATTTAGCTAAAATGGACAAAAAATGGCCCTGAAATAATCTAGTAGACAGCATTCAAAAGCCCTTTTCACCGCTTGTAAAAAAGGGGGGTGGATTATAATGAAAAAGTATGAGGTTTATAATGCCATTCTAACCACATAGTTCATGAAAAATAAGTACTTAAAGGGCGCTCATTTATCTGAGCGCAAATTTAAGGAGATCTTGCGGCTGTTTGCCGATGATCTGACTGCGACCCAGATAGCCAATATCAGCGGTGTAAGCAGGGTAACGATAAACAGTTATCTGAAAAAGCTTCGACACCAGATAGCCCGCTACTGTGAAACGCAGCATCCTGCGCCTGTTCCTGTTTTAACCTATGACAGCAGGCCCAGTGACCTAACCCCGGACCACGACAGCGACACGCTGGTGGCCGTAAAACCGGAAGTTGACCGGATTGTTAAGCCAGTAATTTTTGGCATCTGTAGATCCTCAGACAGGTTGCACACCGAAATTCTCCCAGATGTAAGCCGTTCCATGATTCATGCTGCTACCCGCGGTCGTTCCGTATTGGAAACCCAGGGTGCATCAGAACGTTTGCGCCGGTTTAATGGTTTGGTGGATTTAGGTCAGTACCGCCTGTATAGATTGGGGCAAACCTCTGATACCCATCAGATGGATGATGTAGATGCTTTCTGGGGCTTAACCAAACACCGGTTGGCTAAGTTTAAGGGGTTAAACCGTAATACAGCGTATTTGCACCTGAAAGAGTGTGAATACCGGTTTAATCACCGTAATGAAGATCTGTTTATGGTATTGCTGGAGTTGTTAAAAACATATCCACTTACCCTTTCCTGATAAGGTATTGTGCCCCACTTTATGTGGGGCAACATTAATCTCGATTTAGATTTTGGTTGATGAGTACAGGCGGTAATCTTGCCGCTTGTTTATTCTCATTTCTATACGTATTACATTTTGTTTTTATAAGTTAACAAAGTGTTAAAAAGTTGTTATCCGTATGTTATCACCAACTTTCCAAGCTTAATTTTTTGTTAAGATTAGTTATATTTGATGCCGGTTGAAAATTTGCTAAGGAAACTGCTTATGAGGAAGAAGTTGATTACTTCTAATGCAATTTTATTGATGAAATCGCAATAGAGTAGCTCAATGGTTAATTATTTTAAAAGTATTATACAGTACTTTGCCAGCTCTCCGCTATTAAAAGTTATTCCAGCTTACATTTTAGTTCAACTCTCTTATTTGACGGAAACTTATTGAATTAGGGCTTTATAGCCTTGATATGGATTTTTATTTTTTAAGGTTAAGGAAACAACAAAATCATGCTTATGAGGAAAGTGTTATTTCTCCTCTTGTCCGTGCTATTGCTGGGCGGACAGGTCTTTGCGCAAAGCCGCACTGTAACGGGGAGAGTTACCGATGGTAAAGACGGTTCGCCTATACCAGGAGTAACCATTCAGATCAAAGGAACCAACAAGGGCACTGTGTCCACTCCGGATGGTTCTTACAAAATTACCGTAGACAACAGCAACGCCGTACTCACCTTCTCCTTTGTAGGATACATGGTGAAAGAACTGCCTGCCAACAAAGAAGTAGTAAACGCCAGCCTGGAAGCCGACAACAAGCAACTCAGCGAAGTAGTAGTAACCGGTTACACCCAGGTTGACCGTAAAAAGATGGTGAGCTCCATCGCAGAAGTAAGTTCCAAACAAATTGAGAACGTACCTATGCCGGATGTTAACCAGATCCTGCAGGGACGCGCACCAGGCGTAGTATCTGCTTCCTCCTCCGGACAACCAGGTTCCGTACAGAAAGTAACCATTCGTGGAGTAGGTTCATTGAGCGCCGGCGCTGGTCCGCTGTACGTAATTGATGGAATCATTGTTAACAATGGCCAGTTCAACTACGATAACCAAACACAGAGCAGCGACATCATGGCTAACCTGAACCCTAACGACATCGAAAGCGTGAATGTGTTGAAAGATGCATCTGCTACAGGGTTGTATGGTTCCAGAGGTAGTAACGGTGTAATCGTTATCACCACTAAAAAAGGTAAAGCGGGTACCTCCAATGTCAACTTCAAAGCACAATATGGCTTCAACTCTCCCAGCTTCGGCAAATGGAAACAGATGAACGGTCAGCAGGCTTTCAACTACGAGAAAGACATACTACGCTTAAATGGCGTGTCAGAAGCAGATATCAAAGCACAGTATCCGGATTCTTTACTGAATCATATGTTCGACTGGAGAGATGCTGCCTTCCAGAACGGCCGCACTCAGAATTACCAGATTTCTTCCAGCGGAGGAAACGATAAAACCAAGTACTACATTTCCGGTGCTTACTTCAGCCAGGATGGTGCATTGATTTACTCAGGCCTGAAACGTTACTCTGTAGTGTCTAACATTCAACACAAAGTAAACGATCGCCTGGATATCGGTATGAACCTGAACCTGTCTTACAGCGATGCTAACAACGCAGGCGCAGGTAACCGTTACAGCAGCCCGTTGCTGGCAAGCTTTGCCAACTCTCCGATGCTGAATCCTTATCAGCCTAACGGTAAGCTATACACCGGCCTGGAAGATGCATGGGCTAACTCCCCTACCGGAGATAACTTCCTGTACTCCGTTCCACTGAACACCAACAATAACTATAACTTCCGTGGTTTAGGCAAAATGTTCCTGAACTATCGCATATTCGACTGGCTGAAATTCACGCAGAATATTTCTGCTGATATGATCATGGCCCGTCAGAAATCCTTCCAGGATCCAACTACCGCCGACGCGTTCAACGCAGTGGATAATTCCAAGAGCGGAAGTATACTCGAAGGCAGTCAAACCAACAGAACCATTACTTCACAAACTTCCTTATCCGGTAACTTCAATATTGGTGAAAAAAACCAGTTTGATTACCTGGCATTAATGGAATATGTGCCTACTCACTTTGATGGCTTCAACGCATCTGGTATTGGTTTGGCAAATGGTAAACTGCGTGTGCTGGATGCTACTTCCACTCCACAGTCTGTAGCCGGAAATTCTTATGATTACCGTTTTGTGTCTTACCTCGGTCAGTTGAACTATACTTACAACAATAAGTATTACCTGACAGGTTCCATCAGAAGAGATGGCAGCAGCCGCTTTGGTCCAAACAACAGGTATGGTACCTTCTATGCACTGGGAGCTTCCTGGCGCGTAATTGATGAGGAGTTCATGAAGTCGCAGCATATTTTCTCCAACCTGAAAATGAGAGCCAGCTATGGTACTTCCGGTAACGCCAACTTCGGTAACTACACCTGGATGCAATTGTACAAATACAATGTAGGCTACAACGGCGCGCCGGGTGGCTACCTGGATAACCTCGGTAATCCGGACCTGACCTGGGAAAAGAGTACCAATACCAACGTTGGTGTTGATATGGGCTTCCTGAAAGACAGGCTCACCGTTTCTGTTGATCTTTACAATAAGAAAAGCACCGGCCTGTTGATGAATGTTCCCGTTCCTCCTTCCATTGGTAAGGATTCCAGACCAGCTAACGTAGGTACTATCCGGAACCGTGGTATTGAAGCCACTGTATCTTCTGTGAACATTCAATCTAAAGAAGTAACCTGGACTACCGATGTTACCTTTGCACTGAACCGTAACAAGGTGCTGCAACTGAACAACCACGAGCCTATCAACAACTTTGAAGATTTTGAAGGTACCGTATATACCAATACTATTTTGAAAGAAGGGTTGCCAGCATATACCTGGTACCTGAGAGAATGGGCGGGTGTAGATCCTGCAACCGGTGATCCGCTGTGGTATACTGCTGATGGTAAAACCACCAACAATATCAACAAGGCTAACTACAGAACTTTTGGTAACACTATGCCTAAGTTTACCATGGGCTTCAACAATACCGTTAACTATAAAGGATTCTCCCTGTCTGCATTCTTCTATGTAAACCAGGGTAACGAAATCTTCAATGGTACCAAAAGATATGGAGACGCAGATGGTAGCCGCTTTGGCTGGAACTACAACGTAGAAGCCGGCCAGAACTACTGGACTACAGCCGGTCAGAAAGCAGACCGTCCTAAACCGGTGATTGGTGGTAATAAATCTTCCAATGGCTCTTCTACCCGCTACCTAGAAGATGGTTCTTACATCAGGCTCCGTAACGTAACATTAGGCTACAACCTGCCTGCCAATATGTTAAAAGCAGCTAAAATACAGGGTGTGCGCGTGTATGTTCAGGGCGCTAACCTGTGGACAATTACTAACTACTCTGGTGTAGATCCGGAAATCGGTTATGATGGATTTGAGTTCTTCAAATACCCGGTTAACAAGAGCGTGAGCTTTGGAGTAGATATCACATTGTAATTTTAAAAGGATAATCAGCATGAAAAAATATATCATAGGCATATTTGCGGCAGCTACCCTGTTACAGGCATGTTCCGGTAAATTGGATCTGAAGCCAAGTAACTCGCTGCCAATAGAAGACGCATTGGGAGATTTGCCGGCAATACAATCTGCTTTGGCTGGTACTTACGATGCATTGCAGCAGAAAGAATACTACGGTCGTAACTATTGGTTGATGACCGAATTGAGCGGTGATAACGTATACCTGGCAGCTAAAAACAGTAACCGTTTTATATCCAGTTTTAAGCGCGAATACAACGTACAGGATGCAGATGTAGCAGACTTCTGGAAAACGGCCTATAAATCTATCCTGGGGGCTAATAACATCATCAATAGTGTAGATGCTGTTGAGGGTGACCAGGAAAAGAAAAACGTGGCAAAAGGGGAAGCATTATTCATCCGTGCACTGGCTTATTCAGACCTGGTAAATATGTTTGCGAAACCTTATCGCAACACTAATGGCAGCCAGCCTGGTGTACCGGTTAACTTGAAATTTGAGCTCGTAAAAACACCACGTAGTTCTGTAGCTGATGTATACACCAGGATTATTACTGACCTGACAGAAGCTAAAAAATTGCTGGTAAATGTAGGTGCAGACACTAAGTACCACGCCAGCCAGTATGCAGCATCTGCATTGTTGGCAAGAGTATATTTAGCTAAAGGAGATGATCAGGCGGCTATTGATGAAGCTACAAAAGTAATCAACGGAGGCTTCTCATTAGTACCGGCAAATGCCATCCCTACATTTTATAATGCACCTGGCAGTTCCGAAGAAATTTTTACACTCAGATTTGTGGGAACAGCGGAAGACCTGGGATCCGATAACATTGGTATGATGTATCTGAAACCTGGTTATGGCGATGTACGTGTATCTCCAGACCTGTACAATACCTTTACCGCTACCGATGTACGGGAAAAGCTGATCGGTATTTTTTCAGACGGTAGCACTGGCGAAAGAACTAACCTGAAATTTGCGGGGCAGGAAAGTATTGCCGGTATGCACAGCCCTAAGCTGTTGCGCCTGGCTGAAATGTACCTGATTCGTGCAGAAGCATATGCACACCTGCATCAATCCGCTAATGCCATCAGCGATCTGAACACCCTGAGAGCACAAAGAGGTCTGACTCCATTAGCCGGTGTTGCAGATGGTGATGTGTTGGATAACGTGCTGACTGAAAGCAGAAAAGAATTCATGTTTGAAGGTCATCGTTATTTCGATCTCCTGAGAAATGGTAAAGATGTGGTGCGTAATTTCTGTCACAGCACATTGGAAATAGCAGCGCCTTGTACTATTGGAGCTACTTCTCCGATTGCTATCTGTCCTATTCCCCAGGTGGAATTGAATACTAATCCAATTGAACAGAATCCTGGTTATGGCCAATAAATAATTGATGTTTTTGCAAATGAAAGGAGGATGCCGTTAGGTATCCTCCTTTTTTTATAGGTTAAATTTACATATTGTAAATAAAATATGTGTGTGAAATATATGTAATCATTCTTATCATCTCATTCAACTTTTCCAAATAATCACGTGTTATCACCTTTACTTAGTAAGTATCTATATACTGTTATATGCAGCTATTGTTTTAATAGCTGATTGTATTTTATGTGTTGACTTCATGTACTACTATATTCTTTATAACTAAAAATCGTTAACTGCTTTCTTGTCAATCAAAATAAACCGCTTATGAAAAAAGAGCTACTTCTATGGCTGCTTTTGTGTACTGGCGTTCTCAACGTATTTGCACAAACGCGATCGATCACTGGAAGGGTTACTGACGCAAAAGACGGCTCCGCGCTGCCTGGGGTAACAGTTGTGGTAAAAGGCACCACCAAAGGTGTTTTTACCGCCGGTGACGGTACTTATAAAATTGCTGCTGATAATGGGGCTGCATTGGTTTTTTCATTCGTAGGATACCTAACTAAAGAATCGCTGGTTGGATCGAACAATGTGATTGATATCACATTGGAAGCCGACAAAAAGCAACTGGGTGAAATTGTAGTCACTGCCGTAGGTATTAAGAGAGATGAAAAGGCATTAGGGTATTCTCTCACGCAGGTAAAGCCAGATCAGATTCTACAAAAGTCGGAGCCAGATATGTTAAAGGGCTTGCAGGGTAAAGTGGCTGGGGTGGATATCCGGAGCTCTCAGGGTACACCAGGCGCTGCCACCCGCATCAACATCCGCGGTAATACTTCTTTCTTTGGAAAAAATGAGCCGCTGATAGTGGTGGATGGTATTCCATATAACAACGACCAGGTAACAACCTCCGCACAAACTTCCGGCGGTGGTGCTTATTCCAGTGGATTGTCTTCTCTTGATCCTAACGACATTGCCTCTATGAACGTGCTGAAAGGAGCTGCTGCGGCTGCTTTGTACGGATCAAGAGCCTCCAATGGCGCTATTGTAATTACTACTAAATCCGGTAGTGCCGGCAGAACCAAAAAAGGATTGGAAGTTTCTTACAGCTCTTCGCTGGCATTTGAAAAAGTGGCGGGCTTACCCGATTATCAAAATGATTATGGCGCCGGATCTTCTTTTAAATATTCCAATGCCAATGGCTCCTGGGGACCAAAGTTTGGTACACGGGATTCTATCCCTGCGTGGCCTGACTACCTGGGCGCCTATCCGGAATTATTTTCTTCTACCGGACAAACACCTTATAGAGCCTATCCTAATAACGTAAAAGATTTGTTCAGAACAGGAACGATGTTTGAAAATTCTGTTTCTGCTAATGGAGGCACAGAAAAAAGTTCCCTGAGTATAACTGCTTCTTACCTGAGCCAGGATGGATATGTTCCCCGCTCCAGCTTCAACAGGGGTAGTTTGAGTTTGGGTGGACAAACCAAACTTGATATGGGTTTAACAATCAGTGCACAATTTTCTTATTCCCGCAGTAACCAGGTAGGTAGCCCGTTTGGTGAAAACCAGGTGGATGGCGCTGCCTCCTCTTTTGCCAGAAACCTCTTCCTGGCCAGGAACTGGAATATTGCCGGACTACCCGACCATGATGCCAATGACCGTTCTATCACTCCTATCGGCACCCAATTCGATAACCCGCTATGGTCATTCCGGCACAATACCATCACTACTAATACCGACCGGTATGTAGCAGGTATTAAGTTTGGTTATACGGTAGCCGATTGGTTAGCACTTTCCTACCAGATAGGAACCAATACCAACAACCTTTTCAGACGCGAAATAACCGACATCGGATCACGTGCTGCGGAAGGGTTGGGTAGAATAATAGAAGATAATTACCAGTACCAGGAAATAGAATCCAACCTCATTGGTACCATCACACCTAAGTTCAGAAACCAGGACTTCGATTTCAAAGCCATTGTTGGCCATAACGTAAACCAACGTACTTCTCGTGATAGATTATTCCTGGGAAATGAAATTGTATCACCAGGTGTTTATACACTGGATAATACCAAAACGGTGTTACCTAACGGAGGGCTGTATTCTCAAAGAAGACTATGGGGTATCTTTGCAGACCTTGAATTTGCGTACAAAAACTGGGCGTTCCTTTCTGTTACAGGGAGAAATGACTGGTCTTCCACACTCCCATCTAATAACAGAAGTTATTTCTACCCAAGTGTATCAGGATCGTTTGTATTTACACAGGCGTTTGACTTAAAAAGCAATGTGCTCACCTTTGGTAAAATCCGCGCCAGTTGGGCAAAAGTAGGTAGAGACGCTGATCCGTATTCACTACAGAATATTTTCCGGTTGAACAGCCCTATCACGGGCGTTTCGGGGGTAATTCAATCACCTACTGCCAATAACCCTAACCTCAAACCTGAGTTCACAAGAGACGTGGAAGTAGGAACAACACTCGAATTTTTTGAAAGAAGAATCGCGTTGGATTTCGCCTGGTATAGCAGGAAATCTTCTAACCAGATTGCTCCTATCACCCTGCCAGGTTCTTCCGGATTTACACAGTTCTATGAAAACTTCGGGGAAATATCCAATAAGGGTATAGAAGTGGATTTGAATGTAGTACCTGTAAGAACGAAAGATTTCACCTGGACCATACACTGGGTATTCACTAAAAACAAAAGTGAAGTGGTATCGCTTTTACCAGGTGTAGAAAGAATCCCGTTGTTTAATGTACTCAATACCATATCTCCCTACCTGGAGCCAGGAAAGCCTTTCGGCTACCTGAGAGGAACGGTGGATTACCGCGATGATCAGGGAAACCTGCTGATCAACCCAAAAACAGGTTTATTGATCAGGAATCCTGAACAAGCTATGATTGGAGATCCTAACCCGGACTTCAAAACAGGGGTTAATATGGGTTTCAACTATAAAGGTATTTTCCTGAACGCCTTGTTTGATCTGACCAAAGGAGGTGATATGTATTCTGTAACCACCACTAGCTTGATGGGCCGCGGTGTAACCAAGGATACGAAAGACCGCGAAGCAGGTTATGTAATACCAGGTTTCTATGGAGATGCGAATACGGGTAAGCCTATCCTGGATAGTAAAGGAGAGAAAATACCCAATACCACCAGCATCAGTTTGCGTGAAATGTATTTTGGAGAATCATTTGCGATTAACGCAGCTACCGAGTGGAATGTATTTGATGCTACCGTATATACTTTCCGTGAATTGACAGTAGGTTATGATCTTCCGAAAAACTGGTTTAACAAAACACCGATTGGTGGTATAACGGTTACTTTAACAGGAAGGAATTTATGGTACGTAGCGCCTAATTTTCCAAAGTACACCAACTTCAATCCGGAAACCAACAGCTTTGGTAATACCACCACCCAGGGAATTGAATTATCCAGTGCACCTACCACCCGTAGGTATGGTATTAACCTGAAAGTGAATTTCTAATTATCAACAAGTCAAAACCGGAATTTATGAAAAGATCGATATATGTGTTTTTAGGGACGTTGATATTATTGACGGCGTGCACTAAAAACTTCCTGGATATAAACAAAGATCCCAACTACGCTGCCAAAACATCGGAAAATCGTTTGCTAACAGCAGCAGAGCAGGGACTCTCCTACGCATTGGGATTTACCAATGACAACAGAGGCGCAAGAGGATTAACAGAGGTACTGTCGGTATACATGCACCAGGTGGTAGTAAGAGAAGATCCTGATCAATATGGTTCTGATGGAAATGATATTAACCTTACGGGCTCCTGGACCGATATGTACAGCAGCTCACAGGCACAGGTTGGGTCTGATGTATTGGGTACTTTGCAGAATGTGGAAACCATTATTTCCCAGGGAACAGCCAATGGAAATATGGTGTACGTAGGGATCGCAAAAATTATGAAGGCATATGCGATCAGTCAGTTTGTAGATGCTTTTGCAGATGTACCTTTTTCAGAAGCGAATCAATTTTTGGTAAATGGTGTGCCTAATGGTATCCGGTATCCTAAATATGATAAAGGAGCAGATATCTATCCTAAATTATTTGCATTACTGGATGAGGGTATCGCTAATTTAAAGGTGAGTGCTCCCAACCTGCTTACGCCTGCCGGTGATGATCTTTTCTATGGTGGAGATGTAGATAAGTGGGCTAATCTGGCCCGTACTATCAAGCTCAAATTGTATAACCAGGTAAGGTTAGTACAGAATGTTTCTACGCAGGTGGCTGCATTGGAAGCAGAAAATAAAATGATCAGTAAAACAGCAGAAGGTTTTATGTTTTACTACGGCAGAAGTACTACTCCGGATGACCGTAATCCCGGCTATAACGATTACTTTGCCACCCAGCGTTCTCACTACATGAGTCCCTGGTTTTATGAAATATTAAGAGGGTATAATAAGAATATTTTTACCAACAACAGGGACCCGAGAATTCCATATTATTTCTATGAGCAGTTACATTATAACGATGCAGCAGAAAATGCTACAGATTATCGGGATAGTGGATTTGTAGCCATTGCTTTTGGATCTGTGGGTGTAAATCGAAATTTCGGACAGGATGGATCCCTGACTATATTTGGGATTTATCCGGTAGGGGGAAGATATCAGGCAGTAGACGATACCGCCAGTATTGATGCCTCTATGGCAACCGGTGCGGCTCCATTCAGAATGCTGACTTATGCAGACCGGCTTTACATTGAAGCGGAGTTGATGTCGGCAGGTGTGTTGGCCGGCGATGCAAGAGCGAGACTGGTAGAAGCGATGGCAGAGTCATTTAAGCAAGTGGATTATGTAGTAACGCTGGCATCCAAACAACAGGGAGTACCGGTGATTGCAGGAAGCGCTGATGAAGCGGCTTATACAGCAAAGGTGCTGGCTGAATATGATGCAGGTACGGCGGCAAAAAAACTGGAAATCATTATGACTCAGAAATGGATTCAAAGTTTTGGCAGCAGTGTTGATCAGTATACGGATTATAGAAGAACCGGTTATCCTGTTCTTTTCGATCCCAGAAATCCGCAAATGGCGCCTGGAGGATTCTTCCAGCCGCCTTTAAAAGGTGATCCTACTATTTCCGGAAATCAGCCGGCAGTACCGGTAACGTTGAGTGTTAATTACCCGCTGTCGTTGCCATGGAGTAGTTTGGATCTGAACGTAAATAAAAATGCACCGAAACAGAAAATACCATCTAATTACCCGGTGTTCTGGGATAAGAATTGATTGTTGTCGAAAAAAATTATGCTATGAATAAAGTAACAGCTTTTATTATAACAACGTTGCTTACCGGAATAATAATGACCGGATGCAAGAAAGATCAGAATCCGCGGCTGCCTGATGATACAAAAAGCGCGGCCCTTCCTTTGGTTAAAGCAGATAAAGGATCCAGTACTACGATTAGTGATATTGCTACTTTTCAGGGCAAATTCAGTGTAGGACTTTATTTCGCTGATAAGGAGCAGCCGAAGAAAATGGATGTGGTAGTAGCATTGAATAAAGTATATACAAATGTAAAAGTGTTGAAGGCAGATGTAACTACCTACCCTACTTCTTTTACCGTAACTGCACAGCAACTGGCCGACTTGTTTGGCGCTAAGGCAGATACGCTGCCCAATGGTACCACGTTTGAAATAGGCGCTAATGTGTTCATGAGTAATGGGCTGATGGTACCGATATTTAATCCATATGGTTCCTCCTATGGTCCGGATGCGAGTAGCTATACCGGCTCCAGTTTAAAGGTGACATATAAGATTGACAGATAATTGAAACTGGTTATTAATGTTGTAAAGCTGCCTCATATTGAGGCGGCTTTTTTATTTTTTATTTTGCATAGTAACACGAACATGTTATTTTGTGGCGTTATGGTTTCGTTAAATTTGCGTTAAACATGGAAATTTCGCCATCGACAACCACGATGTTTTCTTCTGTGTTACAACTGAATGAACTAATTGGTGTTAACGTACGCGTTTTTTTTGTAGGACATTTTTGCTTAGGGGAACTAGTTACAACAAACTTTTTCCATTTTAGAATTTATTGAGGTGATCACTTGTAAGCCTGGGATAGCATTCCGGCGGGAAATTTATTTCTCCGGAGGTATTGCGATCTCTCTGTATTACCATGATTAATTAAAATTAACGGGCTATTAAGGCGTACCTGTCGCCATAATACTCTGGCTAACTTGTTTATTTTTTGAATTGCTTATGAGATAACATTTGCTGTACTGTAAAGTAGGTCGCTACGTTGGTTATACACGTGGCGTTTGTTATTTCACATAAATATATCGGCGTAAAATAAAGGTAGGATGCCTAATGGAATTGCTATGCCTGTAATGGATCTTTAGCTGTAGTAACAATTATTTCAAATCTAAATCGCTTATGAAGAAAGCAGTATTGTTCTTGCTTATTGCGGCCATCAGCGTTGTTCAGGCGCTGGCCCAAACGCGGCCAATCACCGGTAGGGTGACTGATGCCAAAGATGGTGCACCTTTGCCGGGTGTAACCGTTAAAATCAAAAATACCAATACTGGTACCACTACTAACGGGGATGGTAAATTCACCCTGAATGTATCTGGTAATCCTGTATTGGAATTTACGTTTGTAGGCTTTGCCTCTAAAGAAGTAGCTACTTCCGGGAAAAACAGCATTGACGTAAAGATGGGTGCTGATGAGAAAGCACTGAGTGAAGTGGTGGTAGTAGCTTATGGTACTACTAAGAAAGGCTCCAATACCAGTGCTTCTACTCAAATCGATAGCAAGAAATTTGCTACCAGGTCAATTTCAAACGTTGCTTCTGCATTGGATGGAGCTGCTCCTGGTATCCAAACCAACGCGGGAAGTGGTCAGCCAGGTGATGGCCCAGCTATCCGTATCCGTGGTTTTGGATCTGTAAATGCTTCCAGCGATCCTTTGTATGTAGTGGATGGAGTACCTTACTCTGGTAGCCTGAGCAGCTTGAACGTAGCTGACATCGAAAGCATTTCTGTGCTGAAAGATGCATCTTCTTCTTCCCTCTACGGTTCCCGTGCAGCTAACGGTGTGGTGATTGTAACTACCAAGAAAGGAAAAAGCGGACGTAATCAACTGCAGGTAACCGCTGTACAAGGCTTCAACAGCCGTGGTATTCCTGAATACAGCAGGCTGAATGCACAACAATACTATCCCATTATGTGGGAAGCACAGCGCAATGCTTTAGTAACTAGTGGCGTCGCACGTGATGTAGCTAACAAACGTGCTTCCGGCCTCGTAGCTGGTGCAAAAAGCATCAAAGATATGTTGGGATACAATCCATTCAATGTAGCTGACAATGCAATTGTTGATACTAATGGTGTATTAAATCCTAATGCGAAATTGCTCTATCCGGATGATCTGGACTGGGAAAAAGCGGTTACCCGTACTGGTGCCCGTGGCGAATATGGTATCAACTACAGCGGTGGAACAGAGAAAACAGATTACTTTGCTTCATTGAACTACCTGAGCGATAAGGGTTATGTGATCAATTCTGATTTCCAACGTATCAGCGCCCGTTTGAACGTAAATACACAGGCTACCAGCTGGTTCAAAACCGGTGTTAACATCGCAGGTACCTTTGTAAAATCAAACCAGACAGATGTTACCAGCAGTACTGCTTATGTAAATCCCATTTTCTTTGCCCGTAACATCGGACCAATTTATCCGGTATATCAACATGATGCAACCGGTGCTTACATATTGGACAAAGATGGTAACAGAATTTTTGATGCGGGTGGGTCACGTGGCGCTGGTGCGTCCCAGGGCCGTAATACAGTTGCTGAAAACCTGCTGAATGATAATTCTTTCACCCGCAATGTTCTCAGTGGTAGAACATTTGGCGAAATCACCTTCCTCAAGGACTTCAAGTTTACTACCAACCTGAGCGTGGATATCGCTAACTACAGGGGTAATACTTATTGGAACACATTGATAGGTGATGGTGCTCCAGGTGGTTTGGGTGCCCGTACTAATACTCAAACCAGCAGCTACACACTGAACCAGTTATTAAACTATAACAAAAGCTTTGGTGCTCATACACTGGGTGTGTTAGTAGGTCACGAGAACTATGACCAAACTGTTTATCAACTCTATGGTGAACGTCAGTCACAGATCATTCTGGGTAATTCCGAACTCTATAATTTTACGACTACTAATAACCTGTATTCTTACAAAAGACTGTATAGAACAGAAGGATATTTCTCCCGTGTGAATTACGATTACAATGAGAAGTATTTCGTATCTGCCTCTATTCGTCGTGACGGTACTTCCCGGTTTTATACAGACAACCGCTGGGGTAACTTCTACTCCGTTGGTGCTGGCTGGCGTCTGGATAAAGAAGAGTTCATGCATAATGCCGGTTGGGTTAATATGTTGAAACTGAGATCTTCTTACGGTACTGCAGGTAATGATGCCGTACAGGAAGTAGATGCCAACGGTGTAGTAACGCCAATATATTTTGGATGGCAAACACTCTATAAACTGGGTTATAACAACGCACTGGAACCAGGAGTATTCTTTACCAAATTAGGTAACAAAGATATTCAGTGGGAATCTAATAAAAGCTTCGACGTAGGTGTTGACTTTGCTATCCTGGATAACAGATTATCCGGTAGCATCGAATATTTCAGCCGTCAGTCAGATAACCTGTTATTCGATTTACCATTACCACTTTCCAGCGGTATTAATGTTAAAACTGTGAACGTTGGTACCATGGTGAACAGAGGCGTGGAACTGCAGTTAACAGGTGAAGTTTTCCGTAAGAAAAACTTTGGCTGGACAGTAGATCTGAACCTGAGCACCGTTAAAAACGAAATCACCAAATTGCCACAGAAAGAAATCATCAATAGCACCAAGAAACTGTCTGTTGGTCACTCTATCTATGATTACTGGTTACGTGACTGGTATGGAGTGGATCCTACTGATGGTGCTGCATTATATGTTGCCGCTAGCGGTACCGGTGCTGGTGTTCGTGTAATGAAAAATGGGGATACTGTAACTACCAACATTAATAACGCTAAGTATCACTATGCTGGTAGCGCTATCCCTAAATTCTATGGTAGCATCACCAATACATTCAACTACAAACAATTCCAGTTGTCATTCCTGGTATCCTTCCAGGTGGGTGGTAAAATATATGACGCAACCTATGCATCTCTGATGAATGCGGGTAGCTATGGACAGGCTTTACATACAGACATTCTGAAACGCTGGCAGAAACCTGGTGATGTTACAGACGTACCACGTATGGACCAGAGCCAGACTACCAACTTCAATGCTGCCACTTCAGATCGTTGGTTGACTGATGCCTCTTTCCTGAACATCAGGTCAGTAAAACTGGGTTATACCGTTCCCACAGCTTTTGCTAACAAAGCACACGTGAGCGCAGCCAACGTGTTCCTGAGTGGTGAAAACCTGGCACTCTTCAGTGCACGTAAAGGAATGAACGTAGCACAAGCCTTTACCGGTGTTACTTCGAACGTATACATGCCAGCTCGTATCATCAGTGCAGGTTTGAACATTACACTCTAAAATTTGAAAGAATGAAAAGGATACTTTATATATTCATTGCTTTTGCAGTATCCGGCGTGTCGCTGACGTCCTGCAAAAAAGATTATCTTAACACCAGCCCTACCGAGGCGGTGGAAGTAGGCGATGTGTTTGTTGACATGAAGGGCGCATGGGCTGCCTTGAATGGTATTCACAGAGCGATGTACAAAGATTATGATAGCCAGGATCAAACTGGTCAGACTACCATTATGATCGACGCAGATATGATGGGAGAAGACCTGGTGATGACCAGTGCGGGTAACGGTTGGTGGAATGCTTCCTACCAATGGACCATGCATCGTAACACCAGTGCAACACACCTGAAATTTGTTTACTACTTCTATTACAGGATCATTGCAAATGCCAATAATATCCTCGACAGAATTGACGGCATACCAGGCAGTGACACCGATAAGAAAGCTATCAAAGGTGAAGCGCTGGCTTATAGAGCATGGGCACATTTTCAACTGGTACAGTTATTTGGAGAGCGTTATGACGCCACTAAATCTAACACACAGGCAGGTGTACCGCTGATGACTAAGTTCACCATCGAGCCACAACCAAGAGCTACTGTAGCAGACGTATACACCCAGGTAAATAAAGACCTGAACGATGCGTTAACCAATATGACCGGTTATTCCCGTGTTTCTAAATCTCACTTTGATACAATTGTTGTATATGGTATTAAAGCACGCGTTGCTTTAGCGATGCAGGATTGGGCTGGTGCTGCTACCAATGCAGAAGTAGTGATTAACAAAGGTGGTTATAAGCTGATGGGTACCACAGAATATGTAAGAGGATTTAACAATGCTGACAACGCAGAATGGATCTGGGCCAGCCGTCCAACTGATGATCAGACTACTGCGTTCAATGGATTCTTCGCTTACATGTCTTTGAACTTCAGTTCTTCCAATATCCGTAGTAATCCAAAAGCAATCAGCAAAACGCTGTATGCTAATTTAAAGGCAACAGATGTTCGTGCTCAACTGTGGGATTCTACAGGTAAGAAATTTACTGTGCCTACTGAGGCATTCAAGAAATATCCTTACATGAACCAGAAGTTCCTGGCTAAAGGACCTAGCAGCAGTGTGGGTGATGTTACTTACATGCGTTTGGCTGAAATGTACCTGATTGATGCAGAAGCAAAAGCACAGCAATCAAAAGATGCTGAAGCGGCGGATGCGTTATTCACACTGGTAAGTGCGCGTGATAATAGCTATGTAAAATCAACCAATACAGGTCAGGCACTGAAAGATGAAATATCTATCCAACGTCGCCTTGAACTGTGGGGTGAAGGCTTCCGCTTCTTTGACCTGAAACGTAAAAACGAATCAGTTGACAGGAGTGGTTCTAACCATGACGCTGCCCTGGCATTGGTATTGAAGCTGCCAGCAGGCGATGCAAGATGGCAATGGCTGTTCCCTCAGGATGAGTTAAATGCGAATCCTAAGATTGTACAGAACCCATAATAATTGTGATTAACACCTGTATAAAAAAACCTCACTGGATATTTCCAGTGAGGTTTTTTGTTTATGAAGATGAATACCTTATTTCAGTACCTCTTGTAACTTCGCTTCCAGCGCAGGGCCTCTCAGGTTAGCAGCAATTACTTTGCCCTGGGGATCCAGCAGGAAATTAGTAGGAATTGCATTGATGCCATATAGTGGCACTACAGCAGAATCCCAGAATTTAAGATCACTTACATGGTTCCAGGCCAGGCCGTCTTCTTTAATTGCCTGTTGCCATTTATCTTTTGTTTTATCCAGTGATACGCCCAGTATGGTGAAATTTTTGCCTTTATATTGCTGATAAGCTTTCACTACGTTCGGGTTTTCCTGGCGGCATGGACCGCACCAGCTGGCCCAGAAATCTACCAGTACATATTTACCACGGAAGGAACTGAGACTAATCATTTTACCGGTAGGATCAGGCAAGGTAAAGTCAGGTGCTACCTGGCCTACTTTAACAGCGGTTGGCTCTTCGCCACCGGCTGCATCGCTGCCGCCATCCTGGTGTGATTTTTCCAGTTCTGCAATTTTATCGGTCATGCTTTTCACCAGCGTATTCTTAGGAAAGCGGGTGGTGAGGTTGGTGAACACTTGTTTGTGTGCTATGATTTCTTCCGGGTTTCTTACCTGGCTAATCGCAAATACCGCATTGGCGGGATTTTTTGTTTTATCGGCCATCAGGAAGAAACTGTTCTCGAAATCTTTTTCTTTTTTCTGGAAAGCCGCCAGCTTAGGTTGGAATACGCTATCTGGCAAGGCCCCGTGCAGGCTGTCCAGCTGACGCATTTCTTCCGTGAGTGAAATAGATTGTTTGCTGATATCGCCTAAAAACTGTTGCAGTTCGGCGGTAGGCTCGGAACCAGTTACTTTTACCTCTTCCAGTTTATCTATATCACCATCCAGTTTCATATCACCAGCATCGAGCGCCAGCAATACAAACTTGCCATTGTCGAAGCGGATGCGGTACAGGCCTTGTTCTGCGACCATCCCTTTCAGTGAAAATTTTCCACTGGCATCTTTCACATTGGCAGAATCTACCACTTTCACGTTATCCAGGGTGAGCTCTTCCAGTACCACCGGACCTAATGGAAGATTGCTAAAATGCCCGTCTATCTTAAAAGCTCCTTTTTCCGTTTGCCCGGCACATCCTGCCAGGAAAGCCCCGGCGGAAATCCATAATAAGTGTTTTTTCATGCTGTTGTTTTTTTGAACATTCATCTGACCAATGCTACTCAATATAGGTTAATTATAAATAATGGTTTTTCAGCCCTTCAGCTTTTCGGCCAGTAATTCGTTAGTAAGACGCGGATCAGCCTTGCCTTTGGAGAGCTTCATTACTTCTCCTACAAACAAGGACATCAGGCCTTTTTTACCCCCTTTGAAAGCGGCTACTTTGTCTGGATATTTAGCCAGCACTTCATCTATGATGGGAGCAATATTATCTGCGTTATTGTCTTGTAATAAATTGAGCCTGGTAGCTATTTCCATCGGGTCGGCGGGCGACTGTATCATTTCCGGCAATATGCGGGAAGAGGCGATAGAGAAGCTTACTTTGCCGGCATCTGTCAGGCTGATCAGGGCGGCCAGTGCTGCTGGTGTTACCGGGAATGTGCTGATATCCGCCGAATTTTCATTCAGCCAGGATTTCACCGGACCCAGCATCCAGTTGGCGGCTGCCTTATATTGTGCAGTTACTGCAATCAGGCTTTCATAATAATCTGCCGTAGATTTATCATCGCAGATCACGCGGGCATCGTATTCCGGCAAGCCAAATTCCGTAGTATACTTGCGGATCAACTCTTCCGGCAGCGCTGGCAGCGTAGCCCGGATACCGTCAATGAAAGCATCGGTGAGGCGGAATGGTGCCAGATCAGGCTCAGGGAAGTAGCGGTAATCATTAGCTTCTTCTTTAGAGCGCAGGGAAAAGGAGCTGCCGTTGGAGGCGTCAAAGCTGCGGGTTTCCTGTATCAGTGTGCCGCCGCCTTCAATCAGGTCAATCTGCCGCTTTACTTCATTATCTATGGCCCGCTTTACGTTGCGGATAGAGTTCATATTTTTCACTTCCACCTTAGTACCCAGTGTGGTACTGCCTTTCAGCCGAACGGAGATATTGGCGTCACAGCGCATACTCCCTTCTTCCATATTCCCGTCACATACGCCCAGGTAACGTACCAGCCGGCGCATTTCAGTCAGATAGGCATAGGCTTCATCGCTGCTATGCATGTCCGGTTCGGTCACTATTTCCACCAGTGGCACGCCCGCACGGTTATAGTCTACATAGCTGTTGTAAGGATCCTGGTCATGCAGCAATTTACCGGCATCTTCCTCAAGGTGAATGCGGTTTAACTGCACGTGGCGGGCACCCGCATCTGTAACAATGGCAATATAGCCGCCTTTACAAATGGGCGCCGTATGTTGGGATACCTGGTAGCCTTTGGGCAAATCCGGGTAGAAATAGTTTTTTCTGGCGAAATAGTTATCCTTCTCAATTTCGCAATGACAGGCCAGGCCAAGTTTGATGGCATATTCTGCCGCTTTACGGTTCATGCGGGGTAAAGTGCCCGGATGTGCCATCGTAATAGGACTGATATGCGTATTAGGCGCGCCGCCAAAGGCTGCGCTATCGCTGCAAAATAGTTTACTTTCAGTAAGCAACTGGGCATGTACTTCCAACCCAATTACTGTTTCATATTTGCTGTATATGTCGCTCATATTCCATGCTGATTCCCACAAATATATTCAAATAATGCCGTGATTTCAGGCTATTTGGTGCCAATAAAATCCTAAATTGAGTCAGGAACAACTAAAACAGCTTCCCTATGATCAGTAAGGCCCAGGTAAGTCAGCTTTATCAGGCGCAGCAGGTGTATTTCGACTCTGGCGCCACACTTCCGTATTCTTTCCGGAAAACCCAGTTGAAAAAGTTGAAAAAAGCCATTCAGAAATACGAAGAAAAAATCATTGCGGCCTTGCATGCCGATCTGCACAAGCATCCGATGGAGGCCTATGGCAGCGAGGTAGGATTTTTATATGAGGAAATCAGCTATATATTAGATGGGCTCAAACAGTGGATGGAACCGGAAGTGGTTACCTCTCCCTTTGTCACCTATCCCAGTAGCAGCCGGGTATATAAACAGCCCCTCGGCCTCACCCTGATCATTGGGCCCTGGAATTATCCGTTTATGTTGCTGATCAGCCCATTACTGGGTGCTATTGCGGGAGGTAATTGTGCTATTATTAAGCCTTCGGAGATGGCTCCACATACAGCCGCCGTAGTGGCCGATTTAATTGCCGATACTTTTGATCCGGCTTATGTTACGGTTGTTCCTGGTGATGGCATGGAAGTGATTCCCATGTTGATGAGCTTCCGCTTCGATCATGTGTTTTTTACCGGCAGTATTCCGGTGGGTAAAAAAATTATGGAGATGGCCGTTCCACATCTGACGCCGGTAACGCTGGAGTTGGGAGGTAAATCGCCCTGTGTGGTTGATGAAAAAGTGAATGTAAATGTAGCAGCTAAACGTATTGTTTGGGGCAAATTCTGGAATGCCGGCCAAACCTGTGTGGCGCCCGATTATTTGCTGGTGCATCAAAATGTTAAGGAAGCACTGGTGACAGCATTAAAAGCCGCTATTACAGAATTTTTTGGAGATGATCCCGCGGCCAGTGGCGATTATGCCCGCATGATTAATAGCAAACGTTTTGATACGGTAGCTACCTACTTAAAAGAAGGACATATCCTGCACGGTGGCCAAACCAACCGCGATCAACTATATATTGCCCCTACCCTGCTGGATGATGTGGAATGGACCGATCCGGTGATGCAGGATGAAATATTCGGCCCAGTATTACCTATTCTTACTTACACGGATTTATCCCAGGCTATACAGGCCATTAAACAACTCCCTTATCCGCTGGCGTTGTATGTATTTACGAACAGTAAGAAAACAGAAAAAATGCTGATAGAGCAAGTGCGTTTTGGCGGAGGCTGCGTGAACAATGCATTAGTGCATCTTACCAATCCTGAATTGCCCTTTGGTGGTGCGGGTTACAGCGGTATGGGCAAGTATCACGGTAAATACAGTTTCGATACGTTTACACACCAGAAAGGAATGCTCAAAACAGGCACCTGGCTGGATGTACCTACGAAATATCCTCCGTTTAAGAATAAGCTGAAACTGATGAGGATGATCATGAAATAAGCGGAAAGTATAAAGCCAAAAGCTATTGAAGCGAATAACAGGCGCGGGTGTTATAGCATCCCATTCGCGTTTATCATTCGCTTCAATAGCTTTTGGCTTTCTGCTCTTCCTACAAATCAGCCTTATTTAATAGCTTCGGTATTTTTATGGATATGGATTGTGTTTGTCCGTTTCGTTTAACCGTAGCTGTTATGGTTCCTTTACTACGGTTTTCCCGGTATGCTTTAGATAAATCCGAGGCGGATTTAACAGGTGTGCCAGCCAGTTCCGTTACAATATCATCTTTTTGGAAACCGGCTTTTTCCGCAGGGGAGGCTGTAGCAATATCAATTACCTGGGCACCTTCATCATTCTCAGTATCCTGTACCTGCAGTCCAAGTTTTACACCTTCTTCCGGCCGGTTGTACCAGCCATTTCCGAAGCCCTGGCCACCACGTGGCGGAGCAGGGAAGGTAAACATGCGGGGGCCGTTCTTGGGCTGACCGAAAGGTGACCGGTCATTCCAGCTATTGATACCGGAATCCTTTCTTTCGTCCAGCGTAACGATTACTTTATTTGTTTTTGAATTACGTATATACGATACCGTTATTTTATCCGCCGGCTGATGTTTACCGATAATTTCAAATAGTTCTGCCGGTTCATTCACTTTTTCCTGGTCAATAGCGGTAATTATATCACCCACTTTGATGCCTGCTTTATCTGCAGCTGTGCCTTTGGCTACTGTTTTTACAGTAACACCGGTAGCCCCTTTCTTTTCCGTGATAACACCCAGCATAGCCTTGTTGGTGGGGGCAGCCATCGCGTCATCATCGTCACCATTAAACAAATCAAAGTTGTCGGGCAGATTATCGCTGTCGAAGCTGAAGGAGTTACCATCACGCGGGATAATTTTCCTGCGGAAAACAGAAAGGTTGGGATCGTTGTATTCATCCAGTTTTTTGCCATCCAGCAAGATGTCGCCATTTTTAATTTCCACGGTCACCTTACTGTCTTTGTCATTTTTGTGCTTGATCACAATTTCATCAAACTCTCCCATTTGATCTTTGGGCGTCTTAGCTGTTTGCGCAGATACCGCGCCCGTAATAAAGCAGGAAAAGCCTGCCAGTGTGAGGATTTGCAGTAACCTGGTCATATCACTTCATAGTTTTTGTTTACTAAATGTAAGCTAATGAGGCAAAATTAAAGGGTGAGGAAGGAAAGAAAAAGTTAAAAAAAGAGCGCATAAAGCTGAAAGCATAAAGCATAAAGCAAAAAGCTATTAAAGCGAATAACCAGAGCGTATGGGTGAAATATTATTACCCGCTCTGGTTATTCGCTTTAATAGCTTTTTGCTTTATGCTTTCAGCTTTCAGCTTCCGCTTTTATGCCTGCTGTAATACTTTTTTCACTGCAGCAATAGCCTGATCTAATTTATCGGTATCTTGTCCGCCGGCTGTGGCAAAGGTTTTCTGGCCACCGCCGCCACCTTTGATCAAAGGTGCAATATGTTCTTTGATTAATTTGGTAGCTTCCAATCCTTTGGCATTGACTATAGATTCGTCGATCGTCAATGCTACGCTGGCTTTGCCGCCAATATTGGCTACAAATAACAGCACATGATCCGGGATATCGTTTTTCAGTTGGAACGACAACTGTTTCAATCCTTCTGCATTGCTGACAGATACGATTTGTCCGAGGAAGTTAACCCCGTTGATTGGTTCGGCCTGTTGACGCAGGCTGGTAGCCAATGCGCGTACTTTTTCAAGTTCCAGCGCTTCCAGTTGTTTTTCCAGGGCGGCTTTATCCTGCAGTAACGTTTCTACCGTTTTAACGATTTCTTTTGGATTTTTTAATGCGGCCTTGATTTCTTTCAGCTGCGCCAATTGCTCATTCACAAAAGCTTCCGCTTTGGCGCCGGTAACAGCCTCCACACGACGTACGCCGGCAGCTACGGCACTTTCAGAAACGAATTTAAACTGACCCAGTTCGCCGGTAGAACTGATGTGGGTACCACCGCACAATTCAACACTGTAAGCAGGGTCGATAATTACCACGCGTACCACATCACCGTATTTTTCACCGAATAATGCCATGGCACCCAGTTTCAGGGCTTCTTCCTTCGGCAATTCACGGATCACTACGGGGATGTTTTCCCGGATTTTTTCATTTACGATGGCTTCTATCTGTGCCATTTCTTCATCGGTTACTTTCGCAAAATGCGAGAAGTCGAAGCGAAGCGCCTCTGCATTCACCAGTGATCCTTTCTGCGCTACGTGGGTACCTAATACCTGGCGCAGGGCGGCGTGCAACAAGTGAGTAGCGGAGTGGTGACGCTCCGTATTATGACGCTTATCCTTTGCCACGGCTGCTTTTACAACCGCAGTAGGTTGTGTTGGCAACTTATCCGCAAAATGGATAGTAAGATTATTTTCTTTCTTGGTATCGGTAACGTGAATTACTTCGTCTCCAAAATGGAGGGTACCTGTATCGCCTACCTGTCCGCCGCTTTCAGCGTAGAACGGTGTTTGGCCCAGTACCAGCTGGAATTGTTCCTTTCCTTTAGCTTTTACGGTACGGTATTTCAGCAGTTTGGTAGTGCTTTCTAGTTGTTCGTAGCCGATGAAAACAGAATTAGGCGTTTCGTCCAGTACTACCCAATCGCCCATATCCAGCTCTGTAGCGGCGCGGGAACGGTCTTTCTGTTCTTTCATGGCCGCCTCAAATCCTTTTTCATCTACAGTAAATCCATTTTCTGCAGCAATCAGACTGGTAAGGTCATATGGGAATCCGTAGGTATCATATAATTCAAAAGCGGTTTTACCATCAACAGCTTTAACAGCGGCATGTTGGATAAAATCTTCAATCCGGCGGATGCCGCTTTCCAGGGTACGCAGGAAGTTGTTTTCTTCTTCGAAAACTACCTTCCTTACAAAGTCCACCTGTTGTTGGAGTTCAGGGAACACGTGTGAAAACTGGGCAGCGAGTACTGGTACCAGGTCGTGTAACAGCGGCTTTTTCACATCCAGGAAGGAATAGTAGTAACGAACGGCCCTGCGCAGAATACGGCGAATAACGTAACCGGCGCCGGTGTTGGATGGTAATTGTCCATCTGCTATAGTAAAGGAGATCGCGCGGATATGATCAGCTATTACGCGGAAAGCCACATCTTTTTTCTCATCAGTACCTGCATATTTTTTCCCGCTGAGTCCTTCCGTAGTATGGATGGTACCCATAAACAGGTCTGTATCGTAATTGGAGGTTTTACCCTGTAATACTCTCACCAAACGCTCCAGTCCCATACCGGTATCTACGTGTTGCGCCGGCAGCGGCTCCAGGGATTTATCCTTCAGGCGATTGAACTGCATGAATACGTTGTTCCATATTTCAATTACCTGGGGATGGTCTGCATTCACCAATGTTTTACCGTCTACCTGCTTCCTTTCTTCCTCCGGGCGGCAGTCGACATGAATTTCGGAGCAAGGGCCGCAGGGGCCGGTATCTCCCATCTCCCAAAAGTTATCCTTTTTGTTACCCAGCAGGATACGATCTTCTGCAATATGTTCTTTCCAGAAATTATATGCTTCCTCGTCTTTTGGCAGGTTTTCGCTTGCATCTCCCTGAAAAACAGTTACATAGAGTTTGTCTTTCGGAATTTTATACACTTCTGTCAGTAATTCCCAGCTCCAGGCAATGGCTTCTTTCTTAAAATAGTCGCCAAAGCTCCAGTTACCAAGCATTTCAAACATGGTATGGTGGTAAGTATCAATACCTACTTCTTCCAGGTCGTTGTGCTTGCCACTTACCCGCAGGCACTTTTGCGTATCTACCACTCTTTTGTGAGGTGGAACCCGGTTTCCAAGGAAATAATCCTTAAACTGGTTCATACCCGCGTTAGTGAACATCAGGGTGGGGTCGTTTTTAATAACGATGGGGGCAGATGGAACTATCTGGTGCCCTTTTGACGCAAAAAAGTCCAGGAATTGCTGTCTTATTTCAGATGCTGTCATAAATATTGATACGAATTAATATGTATTTTATATCTTATAAAGGCGTTTCAACCAGCTTTGGGCTTATACTTGTGTTTCAAGCCCTTACAAAGTAGTTAGAAAATTGACATTCAAAAGGTTGATGTTTTAATCTAATTACATTAGGTTTGTGCGCCTTATTTTCCCGCCGTGTTAAGGGGAGTGCAAAAATATCGAAACTGGTATGATTATGCAAAACAGGTTGTATAACCCGGCAAAAATAGTTTTATGGGAAAAGAAATGCCAACGAAACCATCCAGAAGTTTGTACCCATGTGAAATAAATCTGCTGTCATAGCGTTCACTGCACTATGGCGCATAAAGTACACCCTGGTGCATGAAGAAGGTTAAATATTTTTACAACACCCAAACATTAAAATACGAAAAGCTCGTAGTATCACTGCGGGTGAAAGTCCTGCGAATACTGGGGTTTGTGTCTGCGGCTATCGTTACTGGTGCCATTTTCCTGTCTGTGGCTTACCGCCTGGTAGACTCTCCCAAGGAAAAATCGCTCCGTCGCGACCTGGAAGGCATGAAGGAAAAATATGACGCCTTACAGGGCCGTATGAAGGAAGTGAAAGGCAAGCTGGCCGAGTTGGAAGACCGCGACAACGAAATTTACCGCGTTATCTTTGAAGCCTCCCCCATTCCGGACAGTACCCGTATGGGTAAAATAAAACGGGATGAGGAAGCCGCCCAGCTGCAATCTTTTGCCAGCAGCGAAATCATTGCTTCCACTGCCGTTTTGTTAAAAGAACTTACTAACCGGGTAAAAGCACAGGAAACCTCTTATGATGAAATTGATAAGATGGTGAAGAATAAACAGCAGATGCTGGCGTCTATTCCCGCTATACAACCCGTATCCAATAAAGATCTTAAGCATATAGCCTCCGGTTTCGGATATCGTATTGACCCCATCTATAAAACCATGAAGTACCACGCGGGCCTCGACTTTGCAGCTCCCAGCGGTACGCCCATCTATTCCACCGGCGATGGTACCGTGGAAGAAGCCAGTTTGAGCGATGTAGGCTACGGTAACCACGTGGTAATCCGCCATGGATACGGCTATAAAACTTTGTATGGCCACATGTTGCGCATGAAAGTGAAAGCCGGCCAGGTAGTGAAACGTGGCGATGTATTGGGATGGGTAGGCAGCACCGGTAAATCAACCGGGCCTCACTGCCACTATGAAGTGATGAAAAACGGAGAAAAGGTTGATCCGGTTTACTTCTTCTTTAATGACCTTACGCCCGAACAATTTGACCGGATGTTGAAAATGGCGAGATCCGGAAATCAGTCGTTCGACTAACCATTCACTATTAATCATTAGTTTTTAGTAAGTTATATGTCCTTACTAATCATATCAAACTAAAAAATCCAGTACTAAAAAGCGGAAATCTAAAGGCTAAAAGCTTAACTTCATCTTCGTAAAAGATATTTGTCACCTCGTTTTTTACTACGATGCACCAGCTAGACCTTTTTTCGACACCTGGAATACCGCATCCTGCTGAAGTTGCGGTAACGAAACCAGCTAAAGTAAAAGTAAAGGCCAGCAGCCCAAAAGCTGCCGTAGCACCCATCACACCTGGGAAAAAACGGGGACGTAAATCATTGAAAGAGTTATCGGAGGACCCGGACCTGATTATGGAGTTGGATAAATTGGTACTAGATAAGCAGTATTATTCAATTAGTGAGGTAGCAGCCATGTTTAAGGTAAACACCTCGCTGATACGCTATTGGGAGAATGAATTTGATATACTGCAACCCAAAAAGAACCGAAAAGGCGACCGGCTTTTCCGGCAGGAAGATATTCAACACCTCAAATTAATTTACCATCTGCTGCGCGAAAGAAAATATACCATTGAAGGAGCCAAGCAAAAATTGAAAGAAGATCATAAACTGGCTGCCCGCAATTTCGAAATGGTACAGGCTTTGCTGAAGGTACGGGGTTTCTTAACGGAACTGAAAGATCAATTATAAAAACATCATTATGCGATTGAAAACATTACTATTGGGCGGCGGCTTATTATTCTCCTCCCTGGCCTGGGCTCAGAGTGGAAAGGTATTGAAGGGCAAGATAGATATGAAAACACTGATGAATGATACCGCTACCACGTGGTTTTACAAAGGTGTAAACAGCTACCAGCCAAATGACAACATGTTGAACTATATTAAAACAAATCGCTCCAACTTCAACATGGTTGTGGTAATGGGTACCTGGGACGAAACCAGCCGTGAAGTAGTACCTGCCCTCTACAAAGTGATGATCACTGGTGGTAGCCCGGAAGAGCAAATTGTGATGTTTGCAGCCGATGAGAAATTACAGACAGACGCTCCGGTGGACTATAAAGTAAAGAAGCTGCCTACTATCATTGTATTTAAAGATGGTAAAGAAGAAGGCCGTATTGTAGGCACTCCTAAAGAGTCTGTAGAAGCTGATCTGTCACGCATCCTGCTGGCAAGCAGCCAAAAAGAAAAGAAAGATAAAGAGTAACCCGGATATAGTTTTTCTCAGGACGGAAAAAGATATTTATAAAAGATGAGCGAAGATCGAAGCCGTAAGTGCTTCTTTCTTCGCTCATCTCTTTATAATAACATCAACTGCTAATGCCGTTGGTCCGTAATCGTTACATTAGTAGTTGTAGTAGGGCATTTAATACCTCTCGCCTCCATCAGCTTGATCACCGTGAGGTTCACACTTTCCCTTAATGCCGCATACTGCGTACCATCAATGATATAAGTATTGAAAACGATTTGAATAACGTAGGTGTCTTTCGTAAAATCGTTCAGGTTCACCGTGAAGCCATCCAGTACATTGTTATTGCTTTTCAGTGACTGTCTTACGTCCTGTAAAAATGCCAGCAGGGCCTCTGCCGGAGTATCTGTGCCCAGTTCCAGCTTCAAAGCTACCCGTTGTTGCGTGCGCAGAGAAAGGTTGTCCAGGATACTATCCACCATTTTTTTGTTAGGTACCGTTACGAAGGTCTTTTCCAGCGTACGTATGCGGGTGCTGCGCAAACCAATTTTTTCTACAGATCCCTGGTAGGCATCTACCTTAACGTTATCGCCTACACGGAATGGTTTATCAAAAAAGATAATGAAGGAGCCGATCAGGTTTTCAATACTTTCTTTGGCAGCGAGTGCAAGGGCGGCAGCACCGATACCAAGACCCGCAATGATTTTATTCACCAGGCCCACCCCAAACAAGATGCGGATAAACGCAATGGCACCCATGATGAATACAATGGCCTTGAAGAAGTCGCGGAAGAAAATGATGAACTGATTATCAGTTTTATCCTCTGTCAGATCCGCTTTCTTTTCCAGTACCAGCGCTATAAAATCAATCAGCCGCAATACAATCCAGATAATACTCATGCTCAACGACAGCTCCAGCAAGGTGTCTGTTACATTTTGCAGGGTCGCTTTACCATATACATGCACATTGAGCAGTCGCGGAAAAGTAAACCGGTCAATGGTAAGCATGAAGGTGATGAGCAACAGGAAGTACTCCAGTGGCCGCAGCAGCAGGTTCACAAAATCTTTTTCGTCAATCTGGGGCGACCAGTGCTTCACCAGCCGGAACAGGATGGCTGCTACTCCTTTGGAAATATACCGCTTTACAATCCACACAAACAATAATACCCCCACCAGGACCATGTAATCCCGCACGGAGTTGTCTAAAAAAACCTGATTCAAAAATTCATTCATAAAATGATGGCTAAATAATTCTGCTACTTTCCTGGTTAATCAATATAACGCCAGGCTGACTACCGATGTTAAAATTACCATAGGTATCGGATATACCCAGGGCCTTTGCGCCATTAAAAGTAGCCCATTGGAGGATTTCTGCCAACGGAATTTCCGGAAAATGGCGTCGGATGGTTTTTATTTCTTCCCAAATAGATAAAGAGTGGTTGGATGCCAGGCTATCGGTACCCAGGGTAATGGGGCATTGCAGGCGCCGTAGCAATGGAATATCGGGCAGGCGGTTTTCTATATAAAGGTTGGCCTGCGGACAAAGGCACCACCAGGTTTCCACGGGTTGTTGCTGTGCAAAGCGTATATCCTGTTCCGTAGTAAAGGTATTGTGTACGAGTAGGATTTTGTTTTGGGAGAAGTAAGGCAGATAGGCCTCCAGGCTGTTAGTTCCGCTGGGTTGGAAGCCGCTGACGTCCATCCCGAATTGTTGATAAAAGGCGAGGAAGTCGCCGGTTTTTTGTTGGAACAATTCATTTTCTGCGGCTGTTTCCTGGTTATGGATAGATACAGGGGTATTGGCGGGGGTATTGGCCAGCAGCTCAAAGAGTGAGGTACTCACGGAGTAAGGCGCGTGCGGAACAATGGAGCATTGGTGCCGGGAACTATTGATTTCGCGGAAAGCGGCCAGTACGTCCATGCTGTATTGGTAGCGGCCATTGGCGCCGGCAGCCGCAACGCCCATACATTCTATAAAGGAGTGGTAATACATTCTGCCCTGCTGCTTTTTAACCAGTGTGGCAGTGCCATTACAGATATCACCTACCGCGGAGATGCCGCTTTCCCACATGGCTTGTTCGGCGGCGTCGATGGCTGCATTGAGATCACCGGCGTAATTATTCCGGGATTGCATCACCTGGGTGAGGAAGGTGGGCAGGCCGGTTTTTTCCGGGATAGCCCCTTTCATATGCGATAATTCCAGGTGACAATGGGTATTTATGAAGCCGGGACATAAAATCCCATCCAGTTCCTGTACGTCTTCTCCTGCTTCGGAATCGGCTACAATGCCTGCTACTACGCCATTTTCCTGCAGGATGAGTACTTTGTCCGGCCCTAATAATTGAGCGCCGTTAAATATATCTTTTCCCTTTAATTTGATCTGTTTCAATTACCTGCTGTTTAATTAAGTTAATGGTGTTAATTTTGCAACCCGATTGGCAGTATCTTTTTCCGGTTGGGAAGGGATACTCAAAAGTCAAATATAATTATGATAGACAAACTGGAAGCTATAAAAGGTCGTTTCGAGCAGGTATCAATGGCGCTCACCAACCCTGAAGTTGTTAGTGATAACAAGAAATTTGGTCAGCTGAGCAAAGAATACCGCCAGCTGGAAAAGATCGTGAAGGCATACGACGCCTACCTGAAACTACTGGACAATATTGCATTCAACAAGGAAGTGCTGGACAGTGGCGATGAAGAAATGCGCGAACTGGCGAAAGCAGAAACAGAAGAGCTGCAGGAACAGAAAACGCAACTGGAAGCAGATATCCGCAACCTCCTGATTCCGAAAGATCCCCAGGACGAAAAGAACGCGATTCTTGAAATCCGCGCCGGTACCGGCGGTGATGAGGCCAGCCTCTTTGCGGGTGACCTGTTCCGGATGTACCTGCGTTTTTGTGAGCTGAGAGGCTGGACCACCAGTTTGCTGAGTGAAAACCCAGGTTCTGCAGGTGGTTACAAGGAAATTGTGATGGAAGTAAGTGGCGACGACGTATACGGTACCCTGAAGTTTGAATCAGGTGTTCACCGCGTACAACGTGTACCCGCTACGGAGGCCTCCGGCCGTGTACATACCTCTGCGGCTACGGTAGCGGTATTGCCGGAAGCAGAAGAAGTAGACGTAGACGTACGCGAAGCAGATATTAAGATGGATACCTTCCGCTCTTCTGGTGCGGGTGGTCAGCACGTAAATAAAACCGAATCGGCGGTAAGGTTAACGCACATTCCTACCGGTGTGGTAGTAGAATGCCAGGAAGGACGTAGCCAGCACTCCAACCGGGAAATCGCCATGAAAATGTTGCGTACCCGTATCTACGAGGCAGCGGTGCGTAAACATGAAGATGCCATTGCCTCCCAACGTAAAAGTTTGGTGTCTACCGGCGACCGTTCTGCTAAAATCCGTACCTATAACTATCCCCAGGGACGGGTTACCGATCACCGCATAGGTATGACGGTATATAATATGGATGCCTTTATGAACGGTGAAATCAAAGATATGATTGATGCCCTTTCCTTCGCTGAAAACGCAGAGAAGTTAAAGCAGGGAAATTAATACGATACCAGTGATGTTATTGCAGAAAGATGCCGGCAAGATGAATGCTGTGTTATCTTTCTGCAATAGCCCACTAATTTCTCAAAATATCCTACATTTAGTTAGCGGTCTCATATTTACGGGGCTGCACTAAGAAATAGAAAACCTTTTCTTCCCCTAAATCATCTTCAAATGTTAGAGCAATTAATGGATCTCGTTCGGGAACATGCACAAGGCGCTGTGGTGAACAACCCTGCCGTTCCTAATGAAAACAATGAAGCCGTAATTGGCGCCGCTACTGAATCTATTGCATCCGGTTTACAGCAGGAACTGGCTAACGGTAATACCGAAGGCGTACTGTCTTTACTGGGTGGCAACAGTACTGCTGATGCCAGCAATCCGGTGGTAGGAAACATTTCCAATAACCTGATAGGTACCTTATTGGAAAAATTCCACCTGGATAAAGGCGCGGCTACACAACTGGCTTCTTCATTAATCCCGGCGGTGTTAGGCTCTCTGGCCAGCAAAACACAGGATCCTTCCAATGGTAGCTTCAGCCTGGATGGCATTCTGAATTCACTGACTGGCGGCTCTGCACAGGGTATCAATTTGCAGGGTATACTGGGACAGTTATCCGGCGGATTAGATAAAAACGGTGATGGACATGTAGACCTGGAAGATTTAAAAAGTTTGTTATCCAACGGCGCCCAACAACAGCAACAGGCTAATACGGGCGGTGGCATAGGCGGATTATTAAAAAATCTGTTAGGTTAATCTTTTTCGCTGCTTGCGTTGTTTATTAGTTAACAGTCATGTTGATTATATATAATCCATTCGTCATGTGTTAAAAACTTGCAAAAATTTCATTGCTTGTTTAGTGATATTAGTCAACAAGTTGCGAATGTTAAATCAAGTTGGCAGCATATTTGATTACAAGTTTTTCAATTAGTTTTGTCAACGGAACTAATGCTTAAAAACCTTCATGTTTAAAATTATTATGATGAAAAATTTCAATGTTCTGGTAGCTTTAGTCTTATCTGTAACCATGTTGTTCAGTTGTAAAACCTGGCAGAGCGCGGACAATACTAAAAAAGGTGCTGTTATTGGTGTAGGTGGTGGCGCTGCCGCTGGTGCTATCATCGGTAAAGCAGCAGGTAATACTGCATTGGGTGCTATCATCGGTGCCGTAGTTGGTGGTGCTGGTGGAGCTTTGATTGGAAAGAAAATGGATAAGCAGGCGCAGGAAATTAAAACAGAAGTGCCTAATGCTACCGTAGAACGTGTAGGGGAAGGTATCAACGTAACCTTTGATGCAGGCGTATTATTTGGTTTTGATAAATCAAATCTGTCTCCGGTTGCACAGGACAACATCAAACAACTGGCTGTTATTCTGAACAAATACCCTGATACATATGTACGTGTGGAAGGCCATACAGACGATAAGGGTACAGATGAATACAATATGGGATTATCTGAAAGAAGAACTAAAACGGTGATGGCGTTCTTGCAGGCGCAGGGTATTGCTGCCAGCCGTATTCAAGGCTTCTGGTATGGTAAATCTCAGCCTAAAGTACCAAACGATTCAGATGCTAACCGTGCTATTAACCGCCGTTGCGAGTTCTCCATCTTTGCAAATGATAAGATGAAGGCAGACGCGAAGAAAGAAGCTGGTCAGCAATAATATTAAGAACACTTATTTCTCATAAGCAAATATACATTCCCCTCCCACTTCAGCGGGAGGGGATTTTTTTATTTTTTATCGGCCAGGAACCTGCGCCGTACTATATGGAATGCCCAAACACCCGCAATAGCTCCGAGCGTATCTGCTACTACATCATACATATCAAAGCTGCGTCCTGTCACCCAATATTTCTGGATATACTCAATAGCCAGGCCGTAAGCTGCTGCTATTATTACCAGTAGAACCAGGATGGTAGCGGAAATGAATTTCTTTGGCCAATAGATGGCGAGGCTCAGCAATAATACGATGCCCCCAAACAGGCCGAAGTGAACAAACTTATCGAAATGAATTTTATCTAAAAATGAGCTGGTAGGAATATCTTTTCCCGGTAGGGTACACAAATAAAGGATCAGTAATATCCAAAGTATGGCAGGAATATAATATCTAAGGTGTTTCATCTTATATCATCTTATACGCGCTCGTTGGCCATTAATGAAAAAGGACAACAGGCCTATCGCAAATTAACGTGGCCTGTTGTCCTTTGCTATGTAAATAAGTTATGCGTGCAATTATTCGCCAACCAGCGCTTTGTATGCTGCTGCGTCTAACAGGCCAGCTACATCAGCAGGATTTTTAACGGTTACTTTCACCATCCAGCCTTCGCCATATGGATCTGAGTTTACCAGCTCAGGAGAACTTTCCAGTTCTGCATTCACTTCATTAACGGTACCGGTAACAGGCATAAACAGATCAGATACTGTTTTTACTGCTTCTACTGTACCAAACACTTCTTCGGCATTAATAACTTTGCCGGCAGTAGGGATATCAACAAAAACGATATCGCCTAATTCACGCTGTGCAAATTCAGTTATACCGATGGTAGCAATGTTACCTTCTAATAAAACCCATTCGTGGTCCTTTGTGTAGCGCAGGTTTGACGGAAAATTCATATCAAGTTTGATTTTGAGTCGTAAAAATACAGAAACTATTATGAATTTGACAATTTGAAGCTATTTTAAAATAGCCACCATTTTTTCAGCACCTTCACTTTTATCCTCACATCCTCAAGGGGTCTGTCGTGGCTATCTGTTTTCAGAGCTGCAATTTTATCGATTACGTCCATGCCTTTAATCACTTGTCCAAACACCGTATAGTTTTGATCCAGGTGAGGAGTACCTCCTTCTGTTTTGTATATCCTGCGCTGATCTACCGGTATTTTGCGGCCCCCCAGCCTTGTTTTCTCCAGTTTATCCAATTGATCATCTGTAAATACTTTGCCTTGCACAATGTAAAACTGGCAACCGGAAGAAGCCTTGTCGGGCCGGTCTTCCCGGGCTGCAGCTAATGCTCCTTTGCGATGAAATAAGTCCAGTTGAAACTCCGGAGGAATGGTATAGCCAACATCTCCGTTACCTAGTGTGTCGCCGGGATGAGCATGTTTTGAATCCGGGTCTCCCCCCTGTATCATAAAATTGTTGATCACGCGGTGAAACAGGGTGCTATCATAAAAATGCTTTTTAGCCAGCTTTATGAAGTTATTGCGGTGTTTCGGGGTTTGGTCATACAGCTTGATGATCATGGTACCATAGGGGGTGATCATTTTCACTTTTCTGTCTTTGGCAGTACCTGCGTAAACAAAGAACAACAAAAGTATGCTCAGGGGTAATAGTTTCTTCATAAAATATTTTTACGCTTCTTCGTGATCAGTAAAGTAAGCAATAATATGCTCTTTCAGGAACACTTCCTGTTCTTCCATTTCCATTTTAGGGACTGGTTGTAATTCTTTGAAATGTGGCCATCCATCTTTATCCAGGCCTTCCAGTTCAAAATAGCCACTTTGGCTCAGCAGCGTACATACTGCTACGTGCATCAGGTCCTGCTTCTGTTCTTTCGTATATTTTTTCTTTGTGAAGTTGTTTAATTCATTGACGCCGATCATGAAAAGAATGGCCTCCATATTGGGTTTTTTACCAAATCTTTCCGTAAGCATATTTTCTATCGGCTGCCAGCGCTGTTCGAAATCTTCCATATTTTGTTCATTTTATAGGTTGAGCAGAAAGCTTAAAGCAGAAAGCAAAAAGCTATCTTAGCGAATGACCATTTTTCATCTTTTTTCGCCAAAATCATCCGCTAAGATAGCTTTTTGCTTTCTGCTTTAAGCTTTCTACTCAACCAAAAAAAAGGGATAAATGATCTAAAATGGCCACAGTGGCAAGTTTAACAGCATTTTAACGGCCTGTTCACATAGTGATAAGTTTTATTTGACCAGAGAATGTTTATTTTAGCACACCTGAAAAATTATTAGCATGGAAAATACATCGTCCGACATCCGGCAACTGAATGAGAAGATCCACCAGGCAAGTGCTTTCGTGGACCTGCTCACAATGGAGTTAGGTAAAGTAATTGTTGGCCAGCGTTATATGGTGGAAAGACTGCTCATCGGTTTGCTGGCCCAGGGCCACGTGCTGCTGGAAGGCGTACCCGGTCTGGCAAAAACCTTGTCTATCAAGTCCCTGTCATCCGCTATCAACGCTAAATTCAGCCGTATCCAGTTTACGCCTGACCTCTTACCAGCGGATGTGGTAGGTACTATGATCTATAACCAACAGAAGAACGAGTTTGTAGTACGCAGAGGTCCCATCTTCGCCAACTTTATCCTGGCGGATGAAATCAACCGTGCCCCGGCAAAAGTGCAAAGTGCCCTGCTGGAAGCCATGCAGGAAAGACAAATCACCATTGGTGACACCACTTTCAAGCTGGACGAACCTTTCCTGGTACTGGCTACACAGAACCCCATTGAACAGGAAGGTACCTATACCCTCCCCGAGGCCCAGGTAGACCGTTTCATGCTTAAAGTAGTGATCGGTTATCCTACCAAAGAAGAGGAAAAATTGATTATCCGTCAAAATCTCAACCCGGAAGCCGCAACGCCTATCCGTCCTATTATACAGCCTTCAGATATCATTGAAGCGCGTAAGCTGGTGAGAGAAGTGTATATGGATGAAAAAATTGAGAAGTATATTCTCGATATCGTGTTTGCCACACGTAATCCGGAAGATTACAAACTGAATAAACTGAAACCGTTAATCGCTTATGGTGGCTCTCCGAGAGCCAGTATTAACCTGGCCTGGGCGGCGAAAGCATATGCGTTCATGAAACGCCGCGGTTATGTGATTCCTGAAGACGTACGTAATGTATGCTTCGATGTAATGCGTCACCGTGTTGGTTTAACATATGAAGCAGAAGCCGAAAATGTGACCAGCGAAAATATCCTGAGCGAAATCCTGAACGCTGTGGAAGTACCATAGCAGCTATTAGCCATTAGCTTTTAGTTGTTAGCCGATTGCAGTTAATCTAAAAGCTGATAGCTAACAGCTAAAAGCTATTCCTAATTTGTAATTCGTAATTTCTCATGTTGGATACGGCTGAAATATTAAAAAAGGTAAGACAGATAGAAATAAAAACAAAAGGGCTTACCAACCACATTTTTGCAGGTGAATATCACAGCGCCTTCAAAGGACGTGGTATGTCATTCAGCGAAGTGAGAGATTATCATTTTGGGGATGATGTCAGGTCTATCGACTGGAATGTAACAGCACGATTCAATCACCCTTTTGTTAAAGTTTTTGAAGAAGAAAGAGAGCTGACCGTGATGTTACTGGTGGATATGAGCGAAAGCTCTTCCTTCGGTACCAAGAAGCAGGATAAGCGTGACCTGATCACAGAACTCTGCGCGGTATTGGCTTTCTCTGCTATCAAAAATAATGATAAGGTAGGCGTTATCTTTTTCAGCGATGGAATGGAGAAATATATTCCACCTAAAAAAGGGAAATCACATATTCTCTTTATTATTCGTGAACTACTATCGTTTACGCCTAAACGTAAAGGAACCAATATTAACGAAACACTGCGTTTCTTTAATAATGCCACAAAAAAACGCAGCATCGTTTTTATGCTGAGTGACTTTCTTTCCGGCAACTACCAGGATGCATTAAATATCGCAGCCAAACGGCACGATGTGGTAGGCATACAGGTATATGATCAGCGTGATAAAGATTTACCACCCGTTGGATTAATACAGGTGGCCGATGCGGAAACAGGCGCTACCCAATGGATAGATACCACCGACCGCAGGGTACGACAGTATTATGAACAGCAGTTCCTGCAGCATTCACAGTATTGCAAAAATGCGTTCCTGAAAAGTGGCGCTGAACTGGTAAGCGTACGCACGGATGAAGATTATGTGAAAGCATTACAAACATTTTTCCTCAGGAGGGCCTAAGTTATAAATGGAGCGCAAATTAAACATGTATAAACCACAAGTTATAAGACGTATATTTTTATGTTGCTTACTGGGGTTGTTGTATCCTTTCAGCCTGCTGGCGCAGCAGGCGGTAGATGTAACGGCTAAAGCAGATACCAACAGTATCAGAATTGGTGAGCAGATAAAGCTACAGCTTACCGCCACGCTTACGCCGGCACAGTTTAAGGACGCTAATTTTAAAATACTGTTCCCTGTATTGCCGGATTCCCTGGATCACTTCGATGTGGTTACCCGTACTGCTATAGATACCTCGGTAAACCAGGATCAACATATTCTTCACCAAACATTTACGCTCACCAGCTTTGATTCCGGCCACTGGGAGATTCCTCCTATGCGGTTTGAAGTCATTACCGGTGCAAATGCTACTTCCGACTCAGCAGTGACCCTGCCTATTGGAATAGATGTAAATACCGTAGCAGTAGATACTACCAAAGCATTTAAACCTATTAAAGCTGTACAATCGGTACCCTGGAGTATCTGGGATTACTGGCTGTACATTGCCATTGGGATTACGATCGCATTGGTGGGTATTGGTATCTGGTGGTATCTCCGGACAAGACCTAAGACAGAAAAAGTAGTGCATGTACCAACGGTTTCTCCATATGAAATTGCGACACAGGAGCTGAAAGTACTGAAAGAAGAGAAATTGTGGCAGCAGGGAGATATCAAACAATACTATACGCGGTTAACAGATATCCTGCGTACTTACTTTGAGCATCAGTTCAATATCGCTGCGCTGGAGCAAACCAGTGAAGAGTTATTACAGAATATTAAGCCGGTAACAAAACTGAACCAGCAACGGGACAAACTACGTAGCCTGCTGACTATTGCTGACCTGGCAAAATTTGCCAAGCTGCAGCCTACTGCCGATGAGCATGAAGATTGTATGCGTAAGGCAGAAGAAATCCTGGAGTGGACCAAACCGAAAGATGGTCCCGCGGAAAACGTAGCAGGAGAAAAACAACAAGCATAAAGCCAGAAGGGATCTTAATTAGAAAATTGATGGATTTTTCAACGTGGAAAAATATTGAATTTGCCTACCCGGTTTTCCTGTGGCTGTTGCTGCTGGTACCGGTACTGATATACTGGTACTTTGCCCGGAGCAAAGGCCGGCAAAGTGTGATGATGATTTCTTCCCTGGAAGGGTTGAAGGGATTACCGGTATCATGGAAGGTGCGTTTCAGACCGTTGTTGCTGGTGTTACGACTGCTGGCCATCATTGCGCTGATTGTAGCGCTGGCCCGGCCGCAAACATCCAATACTTCTGAAAGCATCGATAGCGAAGGAATTGATATCGTAATGGCGATAGATATCTCCGGCAGTATGCTGGCAGAAGACCTGCAACCCAATCGTATGGAGGCCGCAAAAAAAGTGGCTATGGACTTCGTGGATAAACGTATCAGCGACCGCATAGGCCTGGTAGTTTTCTCCGGGGAAAGTTTTACGCAATGCCCGATCACCACAGATCATGCGGTATTGAAAAACCAGATCATGCAGGTGAAAAGCGGTATGCTGCAGGATGGTACCGCTATCGGTATGGGACTGGCCACTTCTGTAGATCGCTTACGTAACAGCCATGCCAAAAGTAAAGTCATCATTCTGCTCACAGATGGAGTTAACAATACCGGTCTCATAGACCCATTGACCGCACTGGATATTGCCAAAGCCTTTAAAATCAGGGTATACACTATCGGTGTAGGTACCATCGGTAAAGCGCCTTTCCCCATGCCTATGGCGGATGGCAGCGTGCAAATGGTGATGCAGGATGTGCAGATCGACGAGCCGCTGATGAAGAAAATATCTAAAGAAACCGGCGGGAAATATTTCCGTGCCACCAATACCTCTGATCTGAAAAGTGTTTACAATGAAATTGATCAGTTGGAGAAAACCAAAGTTGAAATTACTTCCTATAAACGCTTTGCAGAACATTTCTTCCTCCTGGCGATGATTGCCCTGGGATGTATTTTGCTGGAAGTAGTATTACGGTACAGTGTATTCAAGAGCTTACCATAAATAGAAAATAAAAAGTAAAAAGCCATTGAGGTGAATGATAAAGGCAATCGGCCTTCTCATTCACCTCAATGGCTTTTTACTTTATCCTTTATGCTTACCTTTGGGCTTCTTATGCAAGAAGCTACAGTATATAAATCAACGGGAAGCTGGTATGTGGTAAAAACTGCCACAGGCGAAACATTTCAGGCAAGGATGAAGGGGATCTTCAAAAAAGATGAAGATATCACTTCTACCAATCCTATTGCCGTAGGCGATAGGGTTACCATAGAGCCGGATGATAGTGATGCCAATGCTAAAAACGCCATGATTACAGCTATTGGCGACCGTAAGAACTATATTGTGCGCAGCTCTCCTCATGGGAAAAACAAAAAGCATATTGTAGCGGCTAATATGGACCAGGCTATGCTGATCTGTACTGTAAAGGAGCCTCGTACTTCACAGGGCTTTATAGATCGTTTCCTGGTTACTGCAGCGGCTTATCACATCCCGGTAATACTGGTATTCAACAAGAAAGATATTTACAAAGCCAAAGAAATAGAGAAATATGAGGAACTGGCAGCCCTATACGAAAGTATTGGTTACCGGGTGCTGTTAATATCTGCGGCTAAAGAGGAAGGAGTAGATGAGGTAAGGGAATTGCTGAAAGATAAAACCACGCTGATGTCAGGGCATTCCGGGGTGGGAAAATCTTCCCTGATCAATGTGCTGATGCCGGGTCTGGATCTCCGTACCAAGGCGGTGAGTGGCTGGAGTGGTAAAGGATTACATACCACTACATCTGCTGAAATGTACGACCTGCCTTTTGGCGGCTGTTTAATAGATACACCCGGTGTGCGGGAATTTGGTATTGTAGATATCACCAGGGCGGAGTTATCTCACTATTTCCTGGAAATGCAACCTTATCTTAGCCAGTGTCAGTTCAACAACTGTTTGCATATCAATGAGCCCGGCTGTGCGGTGAAAGCGGCTGTAGAAGAAGGCGATATTGATGCAGACAGGTACGTTAGCTATGCTACCATCCTGGAAACCATCGAAGAAACGCAATACTGATTATCCTCTCCCCGGCTTACCTAATTCGTCCAGTACTTTTTCTGCACCCCAGTTACGCCTGGGCTGCGGACAACCTTTCTTTTGGGTACGACAGGCTCCTAACAGGATTGTAGCCAGCAATAAGGCAATAGGAACGGCTTTACGCATGAGGAATTTTTTAGAATAAACGACTCATTTGTTTACCGGCCTTGCGGTTGCTTTGCTTGATATCTTTCGTGTAGTAGTTGGAAGCGGGGCATCCTGTTTTCTGCGATGAACAGCTGGTAAACAGGATGCTGCCTAATAAAAGCAGGCACAAAATAGGTTTCATAGGGAGGGTATTTGCCTGCAATATAATAATTTTCTATAACATATGAAGGTTATGGTTGTTTTACGCCGAGGGCGTCTTCGTACCAGGAGGCATACATGCTATAGTTTTTGGAGATGCGGTTAATTTCTCCGTTTATCAGCGCCATATCGATATCCTTTACTTTTACGGCAGGTACGCCGGCATATATAGTACCCGGTTCTACGTTAGTGCCACTCAACACCACAGCGCCGGCCGCAATAATGCTATTACTGCTGATATGTGCATTATCCATTACAATAGCGCCCATACCAATTAATACATCATTATCTATTGTACAACCGTGAAGGATAGCATTATGGCCAATAGACACATTATTACCAACAATAGTTTTGGATTTCTGATAAGTACAGTGAATTACTGCACCGTCCTGCACATTCACGTTTTCACCGAGACGGATGCTGTTTACATCGCCGCGAATAACTGCATTGAACCATACTGTGCAACCTTTACCCATCACTACGTCCCCTACAATGGTAGCATTGGGAGCAATGAAACTGTCTTCAGGAAACTGAGGAGTGATGCCTCTGAGTGGTATAATGTACGCCATAATAATGTGTTTTAATGCTTATGTTACAAATATAACAATTACTAATTAGCAGTTGTTTTCTAACTTCGCAAAGAACAGAGCAGTTAGTGATATGAACAACAGGCAACTTTTTTTGCAGCACGTAGCGCAAACTTCCGATGCACCGCTGGCGTTGGAGATAGTGAAAGCAGAAGGCATGTATATGTGGGATGTAAATGGCAAGCGATACCTGGATCTTATTGCCGGCATCAGTGTATGTAATGTGGGGCATTGCCATCCCGCTGTGGTAAAAGCGATACAGGAACAGGCGCAGCAATATATGCACCTGTTGGTGTATGGAGAATTTGTGCAGTCGCCGCAGGTTGCTTTTGCTACGCTGCTCACAGAACATCTTCCGGAGCAACTGAACTGTGTATATTTCACTAACTCTGGTGCAGAAGCGGTAGAAGGGGCCATGAAGCTGGCAAAACGATATACCGGCAGAACAGAAATAGCTGCGTTTAACCGCAGCTATCATGGCTCTACACAGGGTGCACTCAGCATCCTGGGCGATGAGTACTGGCGCAATGCTTACCGGCCCTTATTACCGGGCATACAACACCTGGAGTATAATAATTTTGAATCACTGGAGTTAATTACGGAGCGTACAGCCGCTGTGATAGCAGAAACGGTCCAGGCCGAAGGTGGTGTGAACGTTCCACAACGGGAATGGCTACACGCACTTCGCAATAAGTGTACAGCTACCGGTGCGTTATTGATACTGGATGAAATTCAATGTGGTTTTGGGAGAAATGGTACGCTCTGGGCATTTGAACAATTCGGTATTGTGCCCGATGTACTGTTGCTGGGGAAAGCATTAGGCGGTGGTATGCCGTTAGGTGCCTTTATTGCTTCCCGCGATATCATGTGGTCGCTCACTAATAACCCGGTGCTGGGGCATATCACCACATTTGGTGGCCATCCGGTGAATTGCGCAGCAGGTCTTGCCGGCTTTAAAGCTTTGCTGGATCAGGATTTATTGAAAGATGTGAAAGCAAAGGAGCAACTGTTTCTACAGCATCTGCAACATCCTGCTATTAAATCAGTGCGCGCACTTGGATTGATGATTGCTGTAGAGTTTGAAAATTTCCCTGTCAATAAAAAAGTAATTGATTATTGCATTGCCAAAGGTATGGTAACGGACTGGTTCCTCTTTGCCGCTGAATGTATGCGCATTGTGCCGCCACTCATTATTACACCGGAAGAAATTGTATGGGCCTGTAAGCTGATTTGTGAAGCAGCAGAAGCTATTTAGAGCAAAAAGCAAAAAGCATAAAGCAAAAAGCGATTGGAGCGATTGATCAAAGCGTATAATATCCGCAATGGTCAATCGCTCCAATCGCTTTATGCTTCTAGGAATTCAACCGGCTTAAAGACAATGTGACGCTCTTCGCAAATAATTCTATCGTATCCTGCTCTCCTATTGCCAGGTAGTAATAATATTTACCCTGGGAAGTCATTTCATGAAAGTTATTATTGTACTTGAACTTTCCGCGGTAAAAATGCTCCAGGATGCCACTGTTGCCGGTTTTTTCCGGATGAATGGAAAAGTTGGTCATCGTCACCTGGTGAAAGTCAACAATCACTTTAAAGTCGTCGTTGGTAAATCTTAATTGCAATTTTTTTTCGGCAGCATCTAACTGTATTTTGATGCATTGGTAGTCGTGCTGCAAATCGTAAGGATGGCCATCTATCTCACCCCTGGTGATGCTTTCCTGCAGTGGTGTATGCGTTACATCTTTCATGAGCCGGCAATTAAAACTGTAGTTTGAAGCTACCAAATACGCCAAAACGTTTATTGGCCGGTTCTCCTGGTGTTACATCCGGAGTTACCCTCCAGATAAAGTCTACCCGCAGGAATTTGAAAATGTTTTCTATACCGGTGCCTAATTCCAGGTAGGGATTACCTTCCAGCGTTTTGAAAGCATACCCGTTGTTCAGGTTCAGTTGTTGATTAGAGGTAGAAAGCGAACCAATAACGCCTTTGGCGGTCCAGAACTGGCGCCATTTTAATTTTTTAATCAGGGGAATGTAGCCAAATACGCCATTACCAATCGTGTGTTCCACATTGAATCCTACATATTGATCGCTGAGGAATTCAAAGCGATTCATCATGTTAAAGGCGTATTTGTTGTAGTAATAAATTTCATTACCCGGATGTACTTCGAGGGAGGTATAAGGTACGGTACCAAAAATTTTACCGCCAAATACATTGTAATAGAAGGAGCCAAAAGGAGGCAGTTTCACATAGTCAGAAACACTCAGCGTGGCGCGCTGGTATTGCTGGCCACTGTTGCCAATGCCAGGGATACCTGCTGCCAGCTTCAATTCTGCAATAGGATATTTACTTCCTAAACTGATGCGATAGTAGTTACCTTCCAGGAATTGCTCGTGGAAAGCATAGCGTAATTTCACTTCCACTTCCATGCTGGTGAGTGGATCCCTGTTGTTACCCAGCTTTGGGTAAAACGCCGCTGTGGGCAAGGGTTCGTAAGGTCTTACCTGTTTGTAGATCAGGTTCAGCTGGTGTGAAAATCCACTGTAATATTCTTTAAAGAATTCCACGCGTTTTTCATCTACCATTAAAAATTTCTGTGGCACACCGCCCTTGCGGATGGCCAGTGTAAAGATATTATCTGTACCAACTTCGTCATAGTAGTGGGTACCATTGTCCAGGTCTTTGGTGTAGGCGGCATAAATATAAGTGCGTGGATGCCTTTTCAGCAGCCAGAGTGCAGATATTTTTCCTTTATATACCTGGTCTTTGAAGCCATAGGCCAGGTAGCCGTACAGGTAAAGATCTTTATTGAACTTGGGGGTGGTACCGAGGTCCAGTCTCAGGCGGAATCCTTCCAGCCTGTTTTGGGAAAACAGGTAGTAATAGGGGCCAAATTCAATGGGGCCTACCGGTTTATAACCGGTGGCGAGGAAGCGGATGGTATTGGAATAGGTACGGAATAATGGCATTTTCTGAAGCGTATCTACCATTTTGTAAATGCCTTCTTCATTTTTGCTGAGATTTTCCGGGCGATTGTCCATCCAGAAAGAGTCTTTCCGTATACGTGCGCTATCCAGTACTACTACAGGTTCAGGATATCTTTTGTCGCTGAAGATGTTGGTGGCAGCAGTATCATTTGTTAATACGTTATCGTAGGTCGTTGTTTTCCGGCCAATGAAGTCAAACGTTTTTCCCGGTCTGGGGCTGGGCGCCCAGAAGTCGGCGATGAATTTATCTTTATACAGGAACCAGGAGCTATCTTGTAGTTGCCGGAATTCCTGTACCATGCTCACTTTATGTACGAAATTGATATTAGCATCTTTTGGAACGGACAAGGTGGTTTTCTGTACGGCGTACGTAGTATCGTGTACCCAGAGATCGCCAATAAAGGTGTTTTCTCCCTTTCGTTTAGGCGTGAAGTTTAGCTTGATGAATCGTTGTCCGCTGATATATTGGGTATCGGCAATCGAGTAGTCGTAATAGAAGGCGCCGTTGTGATGTATCGGGCTTACAAATTGTTTATCAAATACCGGGATGAAGTTATTGTATATGTTGATGTTTTGATACATGCTTCCCAGGAATTTGGTCACGCTTTCGTTGTCGATTCCGGAGGTACGGGCGGCTTTGATAATTTCTTTTGTTCTGCGTGGGCTCGACTGGAAATAATAATCAGAGAGCGTTTCCGTGAGGAAGATAGGCAGAAAGGGTTTGTCTTCCGAGGTGCTGTCGATGTTATCCAGGATAAACGCAAACGGTTTGGTGAAGCGGTTCCGGCCAAGTTTCTCTTTGTTGAGGTTCTTCATATCCAGTTCCAGCTTATTATATACCTCGTATTTGTAGTTATCGAGGCGATTGTAGTTATTTTCCGGTTTGTGTTTAATAATTTGTTTGAGCAGGATGAGGGCCCAGTTTACGTTGGCTTTTATTTCATATGTTTTCAGTGAAACATCGGAGCGGGTTACCTCGAAGTTGATGGTTTGTTCTTTCAGGGTTCTGTTTACGGGGAGTTGGAGAATAGTATACCCCATTACCCTTACCAGTAATGAATCTGATGGGATAACATTTAGTTCGAAGAGGTATTTACCTTCCGCGTTGCTTACCATACCGGTTTGGGTATGAGCAAATTGAAGAGTAGCGAAGGGGATGATTTCCTGTGAGTGCGCGTCCCTGACCACTCCACTAACCTTGTACTGCTGCGCCATCAAACCTGAACACCAAACGCTTACGCCGATGATTATTGCTAATATTCTTTTCCAGCCAACCATATCTGACAACAATATTATATCATTTATCGCTATTCTACACGCCTGCTTTCTTGTAGGTAACGCAGTTATAACAAAAAATTATATTTTAAGATTCAAATATTTCTCTTAGCTTTGTATTGCAAAGTACTTTTCTGTATGACAGACCAACAACATCTGCAAGCAATAACAGATATAAAGCGCCTGATGGAGCGGAGCAGCCGTTTCATCTCGCTAAGTGGATTGAGTGGAATATCTGCCGGTATCAGCGGGCTGATTGGCGCTTATATAGCGCGTATGTGGCTGGTGGAATATTATACCCGGTGGGAAACTTCCGGCGCATACAGTGATACCGATTTCCGGACCTTAAAATATCGTTTAATAGCATTGGCCCTGGCGGTGTTGGCAGCAGCCCTGGCGGCGGGTACCTTTTTTACCTGGCGTAAGGCAAGGCAGAATAATTTGCCTATCTGGGATTTAACTGCGAGGAAAGTGCTGATTAATACGGCTATTCCACTGGCGGCAGGTGGCGCCTTTATTGCCGGGTTGTTATTTAATCACCTGGAAACACTGGTAGCACCTACCTGTTTGGTGTTTTACGGGTTGGCCATTATTAACGCCAGTAAGTATACATTGCCGGATGTGAGGTACCTGGGTATTTGTGAAACCATCCTCGGTATAGTTAATCTTTTCTATTTGCGTAAAGGCCTTTATTTTTGGGCTATTGGCTTTGGCTTGCTTCACATTATTTATGGAGCATTGATGTGGTGGAAATATGAACGGAAAAAGACTATTTAATCAATAGCATGAATCCAATTGGTAATTTAAATAAAGTATTCGAGAGCCGTATACGCCTGGGCGTTATGAGTGTATTGATGGTGAATGAAGAAGTTAATTTCAACGACCTTAAGCAAATGCTGGAGGTAACAGATGGTAACCTGGCCTCGCATCTCAATACACTCGAAGAAAACGGTTATTTGAAAGTCCATAAGGGTTTTATTGGGCGAAAAACCAATACTACTTATGCCATTACCGCAGCCGGAGAAAAGGCCTTTAAAGGGCATCTGGCGGCCCTGGAGCACATGATAAAATTCACTAAATAAATTTTTTTTGCCTTTTTACTTTGAAATACAAAGTGCTTTTTAAAAATAAAAAATATGGAACCTTCAACACAAGAACCACTGTCTTTTTTTGACCGGTACGCCTACGCCTTTAAAGCAGGCATTATTGTAGTCACTATCATGATATTGCTGATTCCCACCAACATGATACAGAACCTTATCCGGGAGCGTCGCGAACGACAGGAGGAAGCTGTTAAAGAAGTGACCAGCCGCTGGGGAAGCGAGCAAAATATTACAGGTCCCGTGCTGGCTATTCCTTATAAAAGCAAGACCGCAAGTGAAGCCAGTTACCTATATGTACTGCCGGAAAACCTCAGAATAAATGGAGAATTGCTTCCGGAAAAATTACAACGCGGTATTTTCAACGTAGCCGTATACAACGCCAAACTGCAATTGAGTGGCGCCTTTAACGGCGCTGACATCGCTGCGCTCAACACCTCTTCTTCCGCCTTAGATTGGGAACACGCCGCTTTACTCATTGGTGTCAGCGACTTACACGGTATCGACAACCAGGTGCAGATGGCGTGGAACAGCAAAAGCTACGTATTCAATGCCGGAGTAGTCAGCAACGACTTGTTTGATAATGGCATTCAGGCGCCCATCGCCATTACGCCAGGCGACACCGGCGCCCTGTCAGGCAACTTCTCACTGGAACTGAGCATAAAAGGCTCCGGCAGGATCTCCTTCTCCCCTATTGGTAAATCCACAACCGTGGCTATTAATTCCAGCTGGCCGAACCCCAGCTTTGATGAAGCCTTCCCTCCTAAAACAAGACGGGTAGATGATAAAGGATTTGCCGCTACCTGGCAGGTGCAACACCTGAATCGTAGTTTCCCCCAAAGCTGGGAAGGCAAAAAGTATAATATCCATTCTGCCGATTTCGGTATTAAATTATTTATGCCCACAGAAAGTTACCAGATGTCGATGAGAGCCGTGAAATATGCTATTCTCATCATAGGACTTACTTTCTTTATATTTTATTTCATTGAATTGTCACAGCGCCGCGCCCTTCATCCAATACAGTATGCCCTTATCGGCTTAGCCCTTTGTATTTTTTATACCCTGCTCATTTCTATTTCAGAACAAATTAACTTTATTATGGCTTACCTTATTGCCAGTATCTTAACGATAGGCCTTATTATTGCATATACGGCTGCTGCCTTTAAAAGCATCCGTATTGCTGCAGGCATTGGCGCTACGCTCGCCATCGTATACGGATTTATTTATGTGATCATCAGTGCGGAAGACCAGGCGCTGTTGATGGGAAGCTTAGGACTCTTTATTATCCTGGCCCTGATCATGTACTTTAGTACCACCATTAAATGGGATAAATTAGGACATAAAAACAACAACACGATTACACAATAAAAACGAACATGGGAAATTCTTATATCAGCAAACGGTTGGCTAGCTTTGGATATGCATTTAACGGTATTGGCGCTTTCCTGCGCAGTGAACCGCATGCACGTATTCACGCTATTGCTACGGTTGTGGTAGTAGCAGCCGGTTGCTGGTATAAAATAGCAACGCCAGAATGGATAGTAATTATTCTGTCTATCGCATTGGTTTGGGCCACAGAAATGCTAAACACGGCCATTGAAAAAATAATGGATCATCTTTCCCCGCAAGTACATCCTGCTGTAAAATTCATTAAAGATGTAGCTTCCGGTGCAGTACTCATAGCAGCTATTGCTGCCGCCATCATAGGGGCTGTTGTATTTATCCCTTATATTTTAAAAACCATTTAACCATATCATATGCAATTGAAAAGAATCCTGCGTTTAGCACAACATCGTATCAGCCGTTCCCGGCCGCAATACACGCTGTATGCCTCTGTGCTGTTTAGCCTGGCGTTGCTTTTATGTCGCGTTATACATAGTGGCACCTATCTCCGGGTTACCCTGATATGGAACCTCTTCCTGGCGTATGTTCCATTTGCCATTACCCGTTGGATGCAAAAGCACCCGGAACAAATAAAGAACCGCTATAGCTGGTACGGCTGCTTTGTTTGCTGGTTGCTGTTCATTCCTAATGCACCTTACATACTCACAGATCTCTTCCATCTTTTTGATGGAGGCGTGCCCTTGTGGTTCGATCTGTTCCTGATTTTTTCCTTTGCCTGGAATGGTATGATACTGGGATATATTTCTATTCGCAGTATGGAAAATATGTGGAGTCAACGCTATTCCAGCTGGCCTGCCTGGCTGTTTACTTTCCCGGTAATGTTCCTCTGCGGATTAGGCGTATACATTGGCCGTTTCCTGAGATATAACAGCTGGGATGTGGTGAAGGATCCGCTGATGCTGTTGGGCGATATGCGAGATATCTTCCTGCATCCCTGGGATAATCGCCACGCCTGGGCATTTACCATCTGTATGGGAGTTTTCCTCAGTTTGATGTATCCTTTGGTGAAGAAACAACATAGTTAGATCAGCATAAAGCGAAAAGCATAAAGCGAAAAGCATAAAGCTATTGAGGCGAATGATAAGAGCGGATGAGTAATTAAAATACTCGCTCTTATCATTCGCCTCAATAGCTTTTTGCTTTATGCTTTTCGCTTTATGCTACTGTTAGAAGTCTACTCCCATACCGAAGTACCAGATAGGGCTGCCCCTGAAAAATGCAATCGCCGGCCATCCTGCATCTGCACGGAGGAAATAACCTGCAATAGTGGTGCGGGCACCAAAGCCATAACCTCCCACAAACGGTCCCAGGATACCTTCCTTGATACGGGTAACAACGCCCGTTCCATCGTCGTAGTAGCCATAGTTGGCATCCTTGAAGGTCAGCTTTTTATTCCAGGCGGTACCAATATCAATGAAGGAAGTTACCTGGAAATTACGCAGGAATGCGGAGTTGATAGGCTTGTCAATAAAGGTGGCAAATACCGGCAAACGAAGCTCCGTATTCAACACCATCACATTGTTACCATTTCTCGCATTTTGCTTATATCCACGCAGGTTTTCTGCCAATGTCTGGAACGCATAATTCTCACTCATGTTTACCGGTGTCCTGGTATTGATTTGCGGATTTAACCAGTTATCAACACCACCCAGGTAATACAACAGTTTACGTGTTCCCCACGACATATCCATCGCAAAGCGTGTAGCCCAGATGAAGTTGCGGTAAATTTTTTCATAGTGACGAATATCTACGCCCATGTTATAAGTAAACCGTCCCTGTGCAAACGTCGTATTGGGTGGATACATGGCCTCATTCAAACCACCATTGGTGATTTGGGCATTTGTTTCTCCATATACTTTATACCGTGTGCCATTCCAGATATTAATAGCCGGGTTGATGGTATTATCATATACATATTCCAGGCGCATTAACACATAGGCATCCTGCTTGTCCTGGTATTGTAAAGAGGGTTTGGTGTTGGCCTGCACTACCAGTTTGTCTGTACGTATACCGGCAGATAAGCGGATACTTCTTACCTGGTCAAATGGATAGCGCATTTCACCCTGGTAAATGTTGGTGATCAGTTTAGTGGGTGCTGTTGTTCCTCCGGTTGAATCCGGGAAGTACATCTCAGCGTTCTTATCTACTTTACGGTAGTACGTGAATTTATAGTCAAACCGTTTCTTCAGGTAGTTGGCCGTAAAGAAGTATTCAGATCCCTGCAGGGAAGATGGAATACGGAAGCCTCCATTGAATTTCAGGTCTTCGAATAAATCGCTCACCCCAATCTTGATTAATCCGTTCACTGGATTAGTAAGGCGGATAGGTGCTGTTGGCGGTCCTGTAAATGTCTGATACTTGTTGATCAATATGGAGTTGTCCAATTGCACGATCAGGTAGTCAGAGGCAAATTTGAATTTATACGGGAAGAGCTTCATTTTCTTCAGTATGGGTTCATCTTCTTTCCGTTTTTCAAACAAGGAGGGTTCCTTTATAGCCATCGCACTGCTGGTATCGACAGGCTCATTTCCAAATTCGTTCTGGAAGAAATTGCTATGTGTGGTAGTATCTTTTGCAGGTGCCATGTAGGTAGGTAAACCTAAACGCAGGCTGTCGGCGTGCATCTGGGCGCGTCTGAAGTTGGTAACACGGGCATTGATGTTTCTTTTCTTCAGTACCATGGTATCTACCTTCAGTTTCATCAGGCGTTTGATATCGGCATATTGTACTACTTCAGATACTTCTCCTTTTTCACCGGTAATACGGGATTCCTGTATACCATAAGGGTAGTTGGAAATAGGGAAAGTATAAGTAGAATCTTTTGTCAGCATTACTGCTTCTACAGAATCCGGCGCCGTGGCACCGTAAGCTGCAAGGGCGGAATCCAGTTCTTCCGGTTCGGGGTTATGCAGAATTTCTGATCCTACATAGAACAGGGAATCTACACCATCTGCCTGTGATTTAAAGAAGCCGGCATAACGATTACGGATACCGTTTGCATCAGACACAAAGGTGAAGTGGGTAGTATTGTACTGCATTGGCAGTTTGGCATTACCATATGGAAGGTCCGTTAACTGGGTGATTTGCTTTTCCGAGCTTTTGTTCCAGTTATCTACCATGAAAATATTGAATGGACGATTCATCAGCGAAGTATCTGTACCTCTTCCTTTAGGTGATGGTCTGTTGGAAGAGTAGAGGATACCGCTTTTGCCGGGGAAAGCAGCAAAAGACGGGTCCAGGTCATCGTATACATCGTTAGTGATCTGGTCTGTTTTGGAATTGCTGATATTATAAGTGAAAATATCGGTGTGGCCATTTTTTACGGCAGACAGTAACAGGGTATTTTCCTGTACTGGCATGTATTTGAAGTCAATAACCCGGTCAAACTGAGGCAGGTCCTGCCGTATGGTGATACGCGTTACCAGGTCATAGATCATTAGTTTGGTTTTACCTTCATGTTCATAGATCACGGCCAGGCGGTTGCCTTTGGTGTTCCATGCCATCTGTGGATAGTTGGGATCTACCTGGTTGGCCAGTTGCATCACACCGCTGCGCAGCAATACTTTCGGCTTGTTCCAGCCAAGTTGTATCTGTACCCGGTAAACGCCCTTTTTAAACTCTACTACCGCGTAGGAGTTGTTTTTAGGGTTAGGGTTGAAACGATAGTATTCTGACTTAGGTGTTATTTCCTGTGCTACAATGGTGCGACCTTTGGCAGATGTTTTTCTTCTGCGGTTATCTTCCTGGAAGCGTTTCTGGTAAAAAACAAAGAAGTCCTGTGTCGCTTTTTTAGGAGTTTTGTTCAGCACCTGCTCAAATCCTTTTTTCAGTCCCCGGTTAATACGGGTGATATACATCAGGTAAGGCACGGCATCTTTTCCATATTTGCTCTCCACATAATACCAGAAGGCCTGACCCGCCAGGAAAGGATGGTCATAGGCCAGGGCATTGAAGTTGCTGTATTTGCCCGACATGATGATCAGTTTCAGCTCTTCATCCTGTTCAGCGGTCCAGTTTTCGGCAGCATAGCCTATAAAGCCGTCTGTAAACCATTTTGGAAAATCTATGAGGGCGGCATTACCGGCAAATTCGCCGATATCTTCCCCAAAAAGCAATGTTTCCAGCATAATACGGGCAATACCCTGTCTTATTTGCCGGCGCAGGTGCTCATGGTTGCCATCGAAATAAACGATCATTTTGTTGCCTACCAACTTCGTTACTCCTCCTGTGTTCTGCCATTCTACGCCAATCCCGATATTGGACTGCTTCATTTCCCCAAACGAATTGTAAACCACAATATTGATGCGTTGTCTGGGATTACTTTCCATGAACTGTTCCAGCTGTGGTAACTCCTTTTCTGCTACCTGGGCCGCATACTTACCAAGTTCAAGTCCATTCTGACTAAAATAGGTATTGAAATGCCGGCTTTGATAGTATCTCCACTTAAAGTTCTTGAACTGCACACGATTTTGGCCGAATTCTACTGTATTAGTCTGGGCTTGCGATACTATCGTTCCAAGTAATAGGGTACCGTGGAATAATAACCTGGTAATAAATCTGTTCATACAGAAAGTATTGATAATATTGTGATCTGTTTTAAAATTAGCCTAAAAAAACCGGGTAACAATGATTGAAATACAACAATTCACTTTTGGTCCATTACAAGAAAACACCTTTCTGCTTATTAACGGTAAAAAGGATTGTATAATTATAGACCCAGGATGTTATTTTCAGGACGAAAGAAAAGAATTATTACAATATATACAAACGCATGGGTTAAATGTTATAAGATTATTGAATACGCACTGTCACTTTGATCATATATTTGGCAATAAGCTAGTAGCAGATACGTACAAAGTGCGCCCGGAGTTCCATGAGCTGGAACAGCCTGTGCTGGACAATTCCCAGAATGCGGCAGCCCTCTACAACATTCCTTTTGAACCCTCTCCCATGCCTGGCCGCTACCTGCAGGAAGGCGAAGTCATTCCCTTCGGCACCAATGAACTAACGGTATTGCTTACACCAGGTCATTCCCCCGGCAGCGTATCTTTCTATTGCGCCGACCAGCAATTTGTGATAGGTGGAGATGTACTATTTTACCAGAGCATTGGCCGTACCGACCTTCCCGGGGGGAATCACAGCACCTTGCTGAAAAGCATCCGGGAAAAGCTGTTTGTGCTGCCAGACGAGGTAAGGGTATTCCCCGGCCATGGTCCGGCTACTACTATTGGCTTCGAAAAGAAACACAATCCTTTCTTAATCTAACGGCTAATAGCTAAAGGCTGGCAGCTATTTCGCGATATACTTCCCGATCACCGGCAACCGGGCAAACTCCTTCTTCTCCATCCGGAAAATAAACCAGGCATAAGCTGCAAAGAACGCGGTTGCTACTGCGAGGGGAAGGGGTTTGAGGGCGTATATGTCTTTAGGAGATAATACCAGCGCATTCAGCCAGTTGAACACATAGTAGATACCTATGGCCAGTCCTACATAGGTAATAAGTTTGGGGAGATGGTAAGGAATTGGGTAATACTTCTGCCCCAAAACATAACACACTACCATCTGGATAAAGTAACACACCATAGTAGCCAATGCCGCCCCATAGTACCCCATCACCGGAATCCACCAGTAATTAAGCAGGAATGCCAAAACAGCAGTTATAATAGTAATTACCGCGCCTGTTTTGGTGCGGTCCGTTAGTTTGAACCAGATCGTGAGGTTATAATAAATCCCCAGGAACATATTGGCCAACAGCAATACAGGCACAATACGCATCCCCTGGTAATAAAAAGGTACGCGGAGGAAAGCTTTCCAGATATTCAGGTACAGGCTCACAAACAAGAACATAAAGCAGAGCATGATCACAAACAGCTTCATGATACGGGCATACATTTTCCGGGGATCCCCGCTTTCCGCCTGTTTAAAGAAGAAAGGCTCGGCGCCTAACCGGAATGCCTGTATGAACATGGTGATCAGGATGGCCAGTTTGTAATTGGCACTATATAAGGCAATGATCTCTTTTTTGGATTCCATATCATTCCCAGGCAAAAACTGGGGTAAAAACCAGGCCCTGTCGAAGGTTTCATTTACCATGCCGGCCATGCCCACTATAATCAGCGGCAGGGCGTAGTGCAACATTTGCTTCCATAGCCCCATATCAAATTTCCATTCAATTTTGCGGATTTGAGGGAGAAACAATAACAGCGTAATACCGCTGCCCAGCATATTACTCAGGTAAATATATCCCGTTTGATCGCCGCTGTTTTGAATATCCGGCAACCAGTGATGGCCCGACGCATATAGTTTCGGACAAATCACCAGGAAAAAAATATTAAAAAAGATAGTGGTAACGATTCCGGCTATACGAATGGCGGCATATTTTATGGGTCTGTCTTCCAATCGCAGTTGCGCAAAAGGAATGGCTGTGAGCGCATCAAAGGCCATGAGCAACACTACGTAGGTATAAAAGGTAGGATGCCCGCTCAGCCCAGCCAGTTCTCCCGCATAGGAATTAATGACCGGAGACCTTAACAGTAGTAATAAAACAGTGATACTGATGGTAGATAACAGCAGGGATATAGTGGTAGTTCCCAGTACATGCGTTTTGTTTTCCTTTTTGGCAAAACGGAAAAACGCCGTTTCCATGCCATAAGTCAATACAATATTGGCAAAAGGTATATAGGCATAAACGTTAGACATTTCCCCGAAAGAGGCACGGGTTAAAATGGTCAGATAAAAAGGGGTCAGGAAATAGTTGAGCAACTTGCTCACAATATTACTTAACCCATAATACATCGTTTGTCCTGCCAGTTTCTTGATACTCAATTCCCAGATATTTTTGGTGAAATTACGAATTACGGATTTGTAATGCTACTCAAATCCTCCTCTGCGTTGTTGTTTCTTGTCAGACAGCCTTTTTTTGGATTCCATCCTTTTCTCCCTGGCAGCCTTGGATGGCCGGGTAGGTACCCGCTTTTTGCGCGGTATCAACGCTTTGTTGATCAAATCGTTCATTTTCACAATCACCTCCTGCTTGTTCCCCAATTGGGTACGCGCTGTTTGGGATTTCACCTGGAGCAGGCCGTCGGCATTAATACGATTGGCTAACTTCTCCATCAGCACTGCTTTTTGTTCAGGGGTTAACAGGGCGGAAGTCATTACGGCAAAGTAACCTTCTACCATGGTTTCCACCTTATTCACGTTTTGTCCGCCACTGCCGCCGCTGCGCGCCGTACGGAACGTGATTTCGGCGGTCACATTAATATTCATTTTAATTTAATTTTTAATATAAAAAAGTACTTAGGAAGGGCAATTTATTAAAACTGTAGCGAATATGCGGAGCAGGCGATACTTTTTAACAATATAGGGAGGGCAACAAAAGCTATCCGGCCACCGTGAGGCGCCGGATAGTCATATGCGTTAAAGCAGCGCTTACAAATGATAAGGAATCAGGAATACACCAGCACCATCTTGTTTTACAGGAACCGGGCTGTCGTTCATTGACAAGCTGGCTACTTCTTTAAAACAACAGTTTTTAGGCCTGGTAGTGAAATTCAATTTATCCAATTTGACCAGGCCTGGTCTGCCCACCCGTAAGATCTCCGGCCCTTCTACGTAGAAGGTCAGCACCGCCGTTTGGTGAGGCGTATCAATGATTTGGCCTACCTGCTTGATGGCGTTGGTCATCTGGATCTTGATACTATCCAGCGGGATCTGTGCATAGGGCCCATATACAAGATCATGGCCGGTAGCGGGATCTATCAGTTTAAATGCATAAGTAGGCGGACTGTAAACCATTGGACAAACTGCGTCCTTACAGTCTTCTTTTTTCGGTACTGGACAACAGGAGGCAAATAGCGTCAGGCCTGTTAAAAACAGGTAAATGTTTTGGGGCATAAATAATGATTTTGGTGACTGTTAAACGGGCTGTAACGGGGAAATGTTACAGATTCAACTGATTTGCGTTAATTTCCCGGCACTAAAAAAGGAGCCATGAGAGTAGTTATACAACGTGTCAGTTCAGCATCTGTAACAGTAGACGGCGCAGTAACCGGGCAAATTCAGCAGGGCCTGCTGGTGCTGCTGGGTATAGAAGACGCAGATACCATGGAAGACATACAGTGGTTAAGCAGTAAGATAGTGAACCTCCGCATTTTCAATGATGATGCGGGCATCATGAATGTTTCTGTAAAAGATATCCATGGCGATATCTTGCTGGTGAGCCAGTTTACTTTACACGCATCCACAAAAAAAGGAAATCGTCCTTCGTATATCCGTGCCAGTAAGCCGGATATTGCGATCCCGATGTATGAAAAAATGATCGGGCAACTGGAAGAAGATTTAGGCACTACTATTCAAAGAGGTATTTTTGGGGCAGATATGAAAGTGGCGCTGGTAAATGATGGCCCTGTTACTATTATCATTGATTCTCAGCAGCGGGAATAATCCCCGTGGCAATGCCGTCAATCTATTATCTTTAATAAAATAAACAAGCACCCATGACTATTCAGGAAGCCCAGGAAAAAATAGACAACTGGATTAACACCACCGGCGTGCGTTATTTCAGTGAGTTGACCAATATGGCCATTCTTACAGAAGAAGTAGGCGAAGTAGCCCGTATAATGGCCCGTAAGTATGGCGATCAGTCATCAAAAGAAAGTGATAACAAAAAGCTGCTGGCAGACGAGCTGGCAGATGTAATGTGGGTGCTGCTCTGTATTGCCAACCAAACTGGTATTGATATGACAGTAGCCCTGGAGAAAAACTTCGAAAAGAAAAATATCCGTGATGCCCAGCGGCATCATAATAATCCCAAACTAAAACCCTGAGGCAGTACGCACGCTTTTTGTGTACAGCTCTTAAAATACAGTTATGCGAAAACCGGGAAAAATAAAAACCTTATGGCAGATACTGAAGCAGTCCGGTAGCGAATTTATAGATGACAAGGTATTGAAGCTGAGTGCCGCACTGGCTTATTACACCATCTTCTCCGTGGCTCCTATGCTCATCATTATAATTTTCTTCTGCGACCTGTTTTTAGGGAAAGATGCAATAGAAGGAAATATTTATGGTCAGATCAGTGGCCTGGTGGGTAGCAGTGCCGCCTTGCAGATACAGGATATGATTAAAAATGCCTCTCTTTCCGGCGATATGAGTTGGGCTACCATCGTTGGCTTTGGCACTTTAATCATTGGTGCCACCGGGGTTTTCGCCGAAATACAGGATTCAATTAATCATATCTGGCGATTGAAATCCAAACCTAAAAAGAATGGTCTTTTACGCATGATCCTGAACCGGCTCCTCTCCTTCTCGCTGGTAGTGAGCCTGGGCTTCATCCTGCTGGTATCGCTGGCTGTAAACGGCCTGGTGGAATTATTTTCATCATTGGTGGTACGGCTGCTGCCGGGGAAGATTACGTCCGGTATCTTATTTTCGCTGGCCGATTTTGTGGTTCCTTTCCTGGTGATCGCCTGTTTGTTTGCCATCATTTTCAAAGTGTTGCCAGATGCACGTATCCGGTGGAAAGATGTACGGGTAGGCGCTATTGCCACGGCCATTCTTTTTATGCTGGGTAAATTTGCTATCGGGTATTACCTGGGAGCCAGCAAAGTAAGTTCTACCTATGGTGCTGCCGGATCTATCGTGATCATATTACTGTGGGTATACTATTCCGCGGCCATCCTCTATTTTGGGGCAGTGTTTACACGGGTATATGTACAACATTGCGGGGCACAGATTTATCCCAACGAATATGCTGTTTGGATCAAGCAAATAGAGGTGCCACATGAGCCCAAAACCGTAGAAGAAGGATAAATAATTTGTTATCCATCTTCTTAAATATAATTTAATAATCGCATACGTATTTTCAAAATTGGCCTTTATCTTTGCGCCACTATGTCTACAGATCAGAATAAATTCCAGGCGATCATATCGCATTGTAAAGAATATGGTTTTGTTTTTCAGTCCAGCGAAATTTACGATGGACTCAGTGCTGTATATGACTACGGTCAGTACGGGGCAGAACTGAAGAAAAACATCAAGGATTATTGGTGGAAGAGCATGACGCAATTACACGAGGATATCGTGGGGATTGACGCCGCCATCTTTATGCATCCTACTACCTGGAAGGCATCCGGACACGTGGATAATTTCAGTGACCCCATGATTGATAACAAGGATAGCAAAAAACGCTACCGGGTAGATCACCTCATAGAAGGCCACGCAGAAACCTTATCCAAAGAAGCCGGTGATGCCCTCCTGGCACAGATGGACGAACTGCTGAAGGAAAACGACTTCGCAGGACTCAAAACATTAATAGAATCCAACAAAATAAAATGTTCCATCAGCGGAACTGTTAACTGGACTGAAGTACGTCAGTTTAACCTGATGTTCTCCACCCAGCTGGGTAGCGTTACTGATGAAGCCAGCGAAATATACCTCCGTCCTGAAACAGCACAGGGTATCTTCGTAAACTTCCTGAACGTACAGAAAACCGGCAGGATGAAAGTACCGTTCGGTATTGCGCAAATTGGTAAGGCTTTCAGAAATGAAATTGTTGCCCGCCAGTTTATTTTCCGTATGCGTGAATTTGAGCAGATGGAAATGCAATTCTTTGTACGCCCTGGCACCCAACAGGAATGGTACGAGAAATGGAAAGAAGAGCGTATGCAATGGCACCTGAGCCTGGGCACAGATCCTGCTAAGTACCATTTCAAAGACCACATAAAATTAGCGCACTACGCAGATGCCGCAGTGGATATTGAATACGAATTCCCATTCGGTTTCAAAGAAGTAGAAGGTATTCACTCCCGTGGTGATTTTGACCTGAAACAACACCAGGAATATAGCAAGAAGAAAATTCAGTACTTCGATACAGAAATCAATCAGAACTACGTGCCTTACGTGATAGAAACCTCTATCGGTCTGGATCGTATGTTCCTGCTGACTATCTGTAATGCTTATGCAGAAGAAGATCTGAGCACTGCTGATAAACAGGATAGCCGCGTGGTATTACGTTTACCTGCTAAACTGGCACCAATTAAACTGGCGATCTTCCCACTTACCAAAAAAGATGGTTTGCCGGAACTGGCGAAAGAACTGATGAATGACTGTAAACCAGCATTCCATTGCTTCTATGAAGAAAAAGATGCGATTGGAAGACGCTACCGTCGCCAGGATGCCATTGGTACGCCTTTCTGCGTAACCATTGATCACCAGACCAAAGAAGATGGCACCGTTACCATCCGTCACCGCGACAGCATGGAACAGGAGCGTATCCCGCTGTCTGAAGTGAAAGCGCTGGTATTAAGTAAAATACTCTAGTAACTTTTAAGGGCTATGGCCGTTAAATAAGTACAAAAAGCAACCACTGTTATGCCTATACGTACTTTTATAACTGTCCTAGCCCTTACTATGTCCGGTTTGTATGCCACCGCGCAAACCCCGTCGTCCACAGATTCTACTGCTAACTTTTCAAAGAAAACATCCGACACTTATAAGCAGGTCATCTCTGTCGTTTTCGCCGGCCCTGCCTGTGGCATGTCTCTGCAATACGATATCCGCTTCAATGGTACCAGTACCGGATTGGGTGCCAGGGCAGGTATTGGATATGTGCCAAAATATATTGAGGGACATGAAGAATGGAAAGGCCGCCCTTCCTATGAAAATATCTATAAGCCCAAAGCCACTATTCCCGTTGGACTAAACTATGTACTGGCGCCATCGGTCAAACATATGATCGAGTTTGGTGTGGGTGTAACTTACGTTTGTGGTGATTCTTTGTGGTATGATGATATTACTACCAGTTACGCCTGGCTGGGCTGGATCTCCATGAATTATCGTCGCGCCGTTGGAAAACATTTATTGATGCGGGTAGGATTATCTGCAGTCGCTTCTAAAAGTCAAGTGGCAGACTTCCCCACGCCAGAATGGAGCCTCGGATATCGATTCTAGTTATCCATACAACTCCTGGTGAATAGCGTGCCGGTCGTAGCCCATCGCCTGTATACGCTGCTTGGCTTCATCTATCATGGCTTTCCAGCCACACAGAAAGAAGTTGGCGGGTCGCTTTTCATTTTGCAATATTTCTTCGTACACACTGTGTACGTATCCTTTTCTGCCGCTCCAGTTTTCTTCGCGCGATAAGGTAGGGATGTAATTGAAGTTGGGGAGCGTTGCCGCCAGTTGCTGCAGCTCCTGTGCATACAGCAAATCATGCTGATACCGTACGCCGAAAATCAGGTGTATGGGCGCATGCGGAATCTGGTGTTCATGTATGTAATGGGCCATAGAACGGAAAGGCGCAATGCCCGTGCCGGTACAGATCAAAAATAATTCTTTGTCTAACGGTTCCGGGAGTACGAAAATACCCTGTGGTCCGCGTAACAATAACTCGCTGCCTACTTTTATTTCATTGAACAGGTAAGTGCTGCCAAGGCCGCCTTCCAGTAATACAATCACCAACTCAAATTCATTGCTGCCATTGGGATGAGAAGCAATAGAATAACTACGCCAGCGCTTGTTTTTTTTCTCGTGAATGGGCAGGTCCAGCGTAACGAACTGTCCGGGTTTGAAGTCGAATCGATCCATGTCTGGTACCTGGATCCAAAAGCGGCGGGTATTGTGGGTTTCGTCCACCAATTTTGTAACGATGCCTGTATGCCATAGGTCCAGCATGGAAGTTGAATTTTGGTCTTACTGAATATAGTGAAAATCTGGCATTTTTATGATTTGGATATTTCATTATTTGGTCATGCCAGCCCCTCCTTCTCTAAATATCTTGATCATGCAATATTAAAATCGGTAAATCTTCTTTACCTTTGCATTCTTCATGAATTTACAGGCTGTATTACAATTATTTCAACGTGATGCTCGCCTGCAGTCGCTGGTGAAGGGGATACAATCACCCACCCCACAATACTTTCAGCTTTCCTCCATTAGTGGGAGTGCAATAAACTTTGTGGCAGTTAGCACCTGGGCACATGCAGATGCGAACCATCTCTTCATCTTAAACGATAAAGAGGAGGCAGCCTATTTCCATAACGACCTGGAACAACTCAGCCAGGCATTGGACATTTTCTATTTCCCGGATTCCTTCAAAAAAGCAGGGCAGTTTCATGAAATCAACAGCAGTCATAATATGCTGCGGACAGAAGCCCTCATGAAGTTTTCCGGCGATAAAGTCCATAAAAAAATACTGGTCACCTATCCGGAAGCACTCTGGGAAAAAGTGGCCGGCAACCAGGCTTTCAGCGCCAATATGGTGCAGTTGAAGGTGGGCGATGTACTGAAAGTAGATCCCCTGCTGGAACAATTGGTATCCTGGGGCTTTCATGCTACTGATTTTGTGTATGAGCCCGGCCAGTACGCCGTAAGAGGCGGTATCCTGGATATCTACTCCTTTGGTAATGAAAAGCCTTACCGTATTGAATTATTTGGGGAAGATATAGATTCTATCCGCCTGTTTGATCCGGAGTCGCAGCTCAGTGAACGCAAGCTCACCCAGGTGACGCTCATCGCTAACATGGATACCCATGGCGCCGCCACAGATCACGGTAAAACACCGCTCACCAGCTTCCTCCCCGCCAACACCGTAGTGTGGATGAAAGATCCCGGCTACGTACAAGGCGTAATAGAACAGCTGGAACAGCGCCTGGACGATTTCCTGCTCACAGGCCAGAAAGTAAAAGTAGATGAAGATGAGGAGATGGTGCTGAAAGAAGACGACTTCGTGAAAGCCGCTCCATTGCTGCAACAGTTGCTGGAAAAGCCTACCATCGTTTTTGGTAACAAAGACTGGTTAAGTGATAAAGGCTACTCCCCCACCGATATTGTATTCGATACCCAGGAACAGCCCGTGTTTAACAGGCAGTTCGATTTACTGATCAAAGACCTGGGCAAACATAACAGCAGTAAATATTCCCTCTTTATATTCTCCGATAATCCCCGTCAGTTGGAACGCTTGCGGAGTATTTTCGAAGACCTCAAAGCAGATTTTGTATTCTTCCCGATTCCCGTAGCCATCAGCAATGGGTTCATTGATCACTCGCTGAAACTGGTATGTTATACCGATCACCAGATCTTCCAGCGCTTCCACAAGTATAAGGTAAAACAAGCCTACAACAAGAATAAGGCAATTACCATGAAAACGTTGCGGGAGCTGCAATCCGGTGATTTTGTAACGCATATTGATCATGGTGTGGGTATGTACAGCGGTTTGCAGAAAATTGAGGTGGGAGGAAAAATGCAGGAAGCCATCCGCATTATTTACAAAAACAACGACCTGTTGTATGTAAATATCAACTCCCTGCACAAAATCAGTAAATACACCGGCAAAGAAGGCGTAGAACCCAAAGTAAATAAACTGGGCAGCGATGCCTGGGATAAGCTGAAGGAGAAAGCCAAAACACAGGTAAAGGATATTGCGAAAGACCTGATACAGCTGTATGCGGTACGTAAAGCCCAGCAAGGCTTTGCTCATACACCGGATACCTACCTGCAAACAGAACTGGAAGCTTCCTTCATTTATGAAGATACCCCGGATCAAAGTAAAGCTACTGCCGACGTAAAACGCGATATGGAATCACCCGCTCCTATGGATCGGCTGGTATGTGGCGATGTAGGCTTCGGTAAAACAGAAGTAGCCATCCGCGCGGCTTTTAAATCTATAGTAGATGGTAAACAGGCTGCTGTACTGGTACCTACTACCATCCTGGCCTTCCAGCACTATAAAACTTTTGCAGAACGGCTGAAAGATTTCCCCTGCACGGTGGATTACCTGAACAGGTTCAAATCTTCCAAAGAGAAAAAAGAAACACTCAAACGTCTCGAAGAAGGAAAAATTGACATCATTATCGGCACCCATGCCTTGCTGGGTAAGGAAGTGAAGTTCAAAGACCTGGGTGTACTGGTGGTAGATGAAGAACAAAAATTCGGTGTTTCTGCCAAAGAAAAACTGAAACAAATAAAACATAACGTAGATACCCTCACACTAACGGCAACGCCTATACCGCGTACGCTGCAGTTTTCGTTGATGGGTGCACGTGACCTTTCTGTGATCAACACGCCTCCTCCTAACAGGCAGGCCATTGAAACTGAAGTACAGGTATTTAACCAGGACCAGATCCGCGATGCTATTTACTTTGAGGCAGAACGGGGCGGACAGGTATACTTTATCCACAACAGGGTAAAAGGACTGAAAGAAATGGCCGGACTGATTCAGGGATTATGCCCCGACTTGTCTATTGCCACCGCACATGGGCAGCTGGAAGGACATCAGCTGGAAGAAGTGATTCTCGACTTCATTGACCGCAAATACGATGTACTGGTATGTACCAACATCGTGGAAAGCGGCGTGGATATTCCCAATGCCAATACCATCATCATCAATAACGCACATCACTTCGGACTGAGCGACCTGCACCAGCTGCGTGGCCGTGTAGGACGCAGTAATAAAAAGGCTTTCTGTTACCTGCTGGCGCCACCTATGAGCACACTGCCTGCTGATAGCCGTAAACGCCTGCAAACACTCGAACAGCACAGTGAGCTGGGAAGCGGCTTCCAGATTGCCATGCGTGACCTGGATATTCGTGGTGCCGGTAACCTGTTGGGTGGTGAACAAAGCGGTTTCATGGCGGAAATAGGATTCGATATGTACCAGAAAATCCTGGACGAAGCGATCCGTGAACTGAAACAAAATGAATTCCGTGACCTGTTTAAAGATCAACTGGAAGAGAAGAAGGATTTCGTCAGCGACTGTACCATTGATACTGACCTGGAAATACTCATCCCGGATACTTATATAGAAAGCATCCAGGAACGTTTAAACCTGTACCAGGAGTTGGATAATATCATGGAAGAAGGCAAGCTAAAGGCTTTTGAGGTGGATATGGCCGATCGTTTTGGCCCACTGCCAGAGCCGGTAAAAGACCTGCTTACGATGATCCGTTGCCGCTGGATGGCTATACAACTGGGCTTCGAGAAAATGATGCTGAAAGAAGAAAACCTGCGTTGCTACTTTATCAATAACCCCGACTCCCCTTATTTTGAATCCCCTACGTTCAATCATATATTAACGTATATACAAACCCGTACTAATAACGCCAAACTGAAACAGGTGGGCAAAAACTTCATGCTGGTGGCCTCCCGCATCCGCCATATGAATGATCTCTACGACTTCCTGAAGGCTATGACCGATAGCCGGAAATAGTTTCCCTGTAACATAATTCCTTTGTAATCGTTTCATTTATAACATGAAATGCATAATGCTATTTCTGTAACTGAGCGTTAACAAAATTTTATAAAATCCCATTTGTGGAATCACTTTCTAACCACGCATCATGAGGGCGTAAACAACAACGAAAACAAAATTTTTTAAACAATAGAAAAACATCGACACATGAAAAAGGTAATGTTATTAGCAGCAAGTTTATTTTTTGCCCTGAGCACTTTTGCACAACAGGCCGATAAACAACCTGTAAAAAAGATTGAAGTAAATGGTTCTGCAGAAATAGAAATAACACCGGATGAAATTTATTTCGACATCTCTTTACGTGAATACCTGAAAGGTAAAACCAAAGTAGACATCAGCACACTGGAAAAACAATTGGAAAAAGCAGTAGCGGAAGCAGGCATCTCCAAAAATGATTTAACCGTTGAAAACGTGTATGGTAACAACTTTGAAATATTGCGTAAAAAGAAAGATCCGCAGGAGTTTATGGCGCGCAAACAATATCGCCTGAAATTAACCAAGCTGGATAAAATCAATCAAATCCTGGGTGCAGTAGATGCAGAAGGTATTGAAAACACCCGGATCTCTTCTTACTCTTCCAGCAAAATGGAAGCATACCGCAAAGAAGCAAAGATTAAAGCATTGCTCGCAGCAAAAGAAAAAGCAGAATATATGCTGACTGCTATTGGTAACAAAATAGATGGTGTGATCGAAATCCAGGAAATGAATACAGATAACTATTCCGATGTTCGTCCGATGATGATGGCTAACTTCAAATCTGCTGGTGTAGCTGAAGACGCCACTTCAGATATCGAGTTTAAAACAATTAAGATCCGCGCAGAAGTAAGAGCAGTATTTGCTATTAAATAATTACACTGGAGATGTAATAACAAAAAAGAGCCCCCCGCTTTATAGCGGGGGGCTCTTTTCGTTTATAAAGATCCAGTTAAATTAGAAGCTGTATCTCAGACCCAGCTGCATCTGATGACGGGATGCAAAGAAGTCTTTTGAGTAAGGAGTACCTGGGTTGGTATAATTGTAAGTTGGATAGTTGTTAACCACTTTACCGGTAGGTGTCAGACCAACACTCGCAGAAGAGTTGAAAGTGTTTGGTGAGAAGTATTGAATACCCCAGTTTTTGTTCAACAGGTTAGTAACATTCACGATGTCATAAGTCAGCGTGATAGTGTGTACTCTCTTAGCAGTTTTTACGTTGAATTCCTGTGCGAAACGGAAGTCAGCCTGTGTATTCCATGGAGTACGGCCACCGTTACGTTCAGTGAAATCACCTTTACGGCTGCTCAGGTATTTATCGCTGTTCACATGATCCATGAAAGCAGCAGCTTGTTGAGCAGCAGTAGCACCACCTACTTTATCAGTGAAGAAGTTAGTGGCTTCAGCTACATCTTTCGGAATGTAAGCCAGGCTCACCTGTTGAGGAGTACCTTGTACTGTAGCATTTACGAAACCGTAAGTGAATGGCAGACCGGAAGAAGTGTTAAAGAAAGCAGAGAAAGTAGATACCCATTTACCTTTAGTACCCCAATCCTGTTTGTAGCTAACAGTAGCTACGATACGGTGGCGAACATCAAAGTTAGAGTAAGCCAGACCTGGGTTGTTAGGATTCAGGGCCTGGTTCAGCTGCCAGTTAGACTCCATAGAGTTACGGATACCGTTGGTGATATCTTTAGCTTGACCATAAGTGTAAGCAGTCATGAAGTTCAGACCGAAGGGGAACACTTTGGAGATCTGGCCGGTGATGCTGTAACGGTAACCTTTATCGGTGTTAGACAGCAGGTAAGCGTTAGTATAAGAAGGGTTGATTTTTTTACCAGAGTAGATCGGCTGTTGTTTGTTTACGTCGTAAGCATAGTAAGTAGGGTTATCTACCAGGTTTACCTGTTGGAATTGCAGATCCTTTACTACTTTGGTATAGATACCTTCGATGCTGAATTTCCACTGATCATGTGTAGTGTAATCCAGGGCGAGGCTGCTTCTCCATACTTGCGGCATTTTGAAGTTGTTGTCGATCATGTCTACCTGGGTAGGGCTGGATGCGTTATTAACATCTACACCATTTTGTTTGGCGAAATCAGCGATACCATTTGGAGACGGTTTAGCTGCCGGTAACGGACCATTAACGAATGGTTTGCTGGATGCTTTGTTATCATATGCACCGTAAGTAACACCATTGTTATAGTAAGCATAACCAATCCATGCGAAAGGAATACGACCGGTGAACAAGCCGCTACCACCACGTAATACCAGGCTGTTATCACCTTTGATATCGTAGTTGAAACCTAAGCGTGGAGAGAACTGTACGTTATTCAGGAAATCGTTTTTGATATCCTTTGGTTTAGTGTAGGTGTAGGTAGTTCCATAGTTAGGATCTTCCGGAGCTTTGGTAGTTTTATCGCTCAGCGGTTGTTTGTTAGGAATACCGGTGTAGTCTAAACGCAAACCTGGAGTGATACGGAAACGATCAGTCAGTTGAATTTCATCCTGGCCATATAAGCTCAGCAGGTTTACTTTAAACTGTGCTGGCGGATTCGCCATGATGTTGTCGCGTGAGTTGTTCGCGTAGTTGAAGTTACCACGTACACGTGCAGGATTGTTGGCCAGGAAAGCGCCGATGCTGTCATAATCCAGACGACCGTTCCAGGAGTTAACGAAACCGTAAGTGATGTTGTAGAACTCGTTGTGTGTACCTACAGTGATAGTGTGGTTACCTTTAAATATGGTGACGTTATCGGTGATTTCAAACGTCTTTTGTTTCATATTAAAGATACTTGCTTCACGGTCAGTACCGAGGAAGATGGTAGAACCAGGAGTTCTTCCTTTAATCTGAATTTGTGGTGTTGCTGGGTCAGACAATGGATCTCTAAAGTCGTGTACAGAAGAATAACCCAGGATCAGGCTGTTAGACAGGGTGTTGGAAAAGTTGCTTTTCAGTTCTGCAACAGTAGAAGTCTGGTTATTGGTCTGTTTGAAGTCGATACCTTTGAAACGGAAGTTTTGTTGATCGCGTTCCAGGTTGGTAGCTTCAGAAGTAATAGTATTGTTACGAACAGATAACTGGTGTTTCGCGTTGATGTGCCAGTCTAATCTGTTGAAGAATTTGTTGGAATTAGAATAGATGCTGGTGTTGCCGGCAGTACCTGCGTCTACACCGTAGCTTTTCATTAAAGCAGTGATATCAGCTGCATCTTTTTCAGTTAAGATACCACCGTTATCGGCAGAACCTGCACCGAGGATCACCGGATCTACACGACGGGTGATTTCTTCGTTGGTGAAGAAGAATAATTTGTTTTTAACGATAGGGAAACCAACACGTACACCTGTTTGGTATTCATGGAAGTCGCTCGGTAATTTAGAACCATCACCGGCGTTGTTTTTACCGATCATAGAAGCGTTACGACCAAAACCATAAACGGAACCGTGTACTTCGTTGGTACCGCTGCGGGTTACAGCGTTTACGCTACCACCGAGGAAGTTACCTACTTTCACATCGAATGGAGCCAGTAATACCTGTACATCCTGGATGGCATCCAGAGATACAGGGTTAGTGCGGGTAGAGCTACCTGGCTGACCGCTGGTGCTGCTTTGTCCACCTAAGGAAGGGCTGAAACCAATCGCATCGTTGTTGATAGCACCATCCAGGGTTACGTTGTTATAACGGTAGTTAGTACCCAGGAAAGAGTTGTTGTTGCTCTGTGGAGTTACTTTAGTCAGGTCCTGCAGGCTACGGCTCATAGTAGGGAGCGTTTTGATCTGCTCTTGCCCTACTCTTGTACCACCAGCTTTACCAGGGCCAGGAGTTCCGGTTACTACTACTTCACTCAGTGCAGTAGATTCTTCGGCTAATTTAAAGTTGAAATTGGTGGTACCCAATCCGAGGTTAACGTCTGATTTAATTTCTTTTTTATATCCAATGAATGAAACAGTGATGGTATACGGACCACCAGGGTTCAGATTCGGCAGGATATAACGGCCGTCTGTGTTAGTCTGAACACCGGATTTTGCGCCGGTACTGTTGTTTACTATTACTACTGTAACGCCAGGGATAGCCTGACCACCCGGATCGGATACTTTACCCGATATAACGGAAGTAGTTACCTGTGCCTGCACGTTGTTGTAAAAAAGAATTACAAGAAAGCTAGCTAATAGCGTAAAGAATGATTTCATAAACTGTTTTGTAAGTATTTACAGGTGCAAAGGAAACAGTCTAAAACAACCAGAATGTTAACAGATTATTACGGAATTGTTAAGGAGTGCATAAAGTGGACTAAAAAAATGAATTTTATTGTTTTTTGGGTTAAAATAACATCATTTTGGCGGGCCAATTTAACCTTAATGTTAACAGAGCCGAAAAAAGGGGGTACAAATTAATTGTTAACTGACGGTAAACAATAAACAACATAATATAACCTTAACGTATATACGAAATGCCCCGCCTGTAAAGGCAGGGCTGCTGTAAAAAGTCATCAGAAAATGATGTTAATTAATTTCGACTTTGAAAGTCCCGTCCGTTAAAGGTTTTTCAATATCACCATTTGATAATACACCAGAGAATGTACCCTCTGCATGTTTACTATTAATGCTCGTTATATTTACTTTGATATTTTGACTGGTGTATCCCAGTTCTTTTTGCTGGATCTGCATGAGCGACATTTCCGCGCCGTTAAATGTGCCGGTGGCAAGACTATCCTTCGTAAAGGTGATCATCAGCTCCATATGATAGCCGAAGTTGTTGGTAACGCCGTCTACTACCAGGGTCTTCTTTCCTGTATACACGGTGTCAGTAACATAGGCTTCTGTGGCGTTAGACTGATAAGTATCCTTGTCCAGTTTAAAGTAGAAACTGCTTTCAGGTTTTACTTCCTCTTTTTTGGAATTGCAGGCACTAAAACCCAGCACGGTAATCATGGCTACCAATAATAATGTAATACGCATCACGTAATTGTTTTTGTTTGGTATGCCGTTTTTTATCAGGAAAACCAGTGCCGGCCGCTATGGTGGCGGCCAGCGATAATTTAAATTAACATAGGATACTGGTCAAGACTGTTGGCATAGGGATAATGTGGGTGCAATATATATAAAAAAATACGAATTAAAAAAATATATATATGGTGAGATGTCCCTCAAATCGTCTTTACAACCATGCAGTCCATTTCCCAGAGAGACAAACCGGGAAATAGTTTTTTATCAACACATCATGAACCAATACCTTTAATATATTATGATCTCTGGGAGATATATACACCAACTGCAGACTATAATTAACAATTTTTTTGAGTCCGAATTACGTATTATTACGGCGTTACTGAATAATTAAAAGCACATTATGTCATCGGAAGTAATCAAGCAATTACAGGAGGCGGTGCAGTTTTCACCGGAGAATGTGCCCTTACGTATGCATCTGGCGCAGGTATTACTGCAAGACTATGAATATATAGCAGCGGAAGAGCAATACAGGAAAGTACTGGAACTTTCTTCCACCAATACAGCCGCCCAGCTTGGCCTGGCGCGCACCTTTTACCATCAGCAGAAATATTCTGCCGCCATCGTTGTACTGGAACAATTAGAACACCGGGAACCGGACCATTTTGATGCATTACTATTGCACTGCCGCATCCTGGTGAAAGAACAGTCCATGCCACAGGCAAAGGAAATTTATCAGCATTTACTACAAATAAATCCCGGTTTCCGTGACGAAGCACTGGACAACCTTTTCCGCGTTGCCCTGTCCGCACCCGCTTCCTTTAATGATGATGACGAGGAAGATGAAGAAAGCGAAAATCTCTTTATGCTGGAAAAACCGGAAATCAACTTTTCCGATGTAGGCGGTATGGAAAGGGAAAAGCAGGAAATTGATCTGAAGATTATTAAGCCACTGCAGTTTCCGGATCTTTATAAAGCCTACGGTAAAAAAGCAGGTGGTGGTATCTTATTATATGGCCCTCCCGGCTGTGGTAAAACCTATCTGGCCAAAGCTACCGCCGGGCAAATACAGGCGGAGTTTATTAACGTTGGCATCCATGATGTACTGGATATGTGGGTAGGCACCAGTGAAAAAAATCTTCACAGCCTGTTTGAACTGGCCCGGCAAAGTAAGCCTTGTGTGCTGTTTTTTGATGAGGTAGACGCTCTGGGAGCTAATCGTTCAGCTCTCCGGCAGTCTGGCGCAACGCATATTATAAACCAGTTCCTCGCTGAAATGGATGGCATCGCTGCCAATAATGAAAACATCCTGATCATTGGCGCTACCAATGCTCCCTGGAGCCTGGATCCGGCGTTCCGCCGCCCCGGCCGTTTCGACAGAATCATTTTTGTGGCACCTCCGGAAGCAGATGGCCGCGAAGAAATACTGAAACTACAACTGCGCGATAAACCCGTTAGTGATATCAACTACAACGCGCTGGCTAAAGCCACCGCCGGCTATTCCGGTGCTGATCTCAAAGCCATTGTAGACATTGCCATAGAGGAAAAACTACTCGAAGCATTACAAAAAGGAGCACCACAACCGATCACCCAGAAAGAATTATTAAAAGCCGCTAAAATACATAAGCCTACCACCAGGGAATGGTTTAATACCGCCCGTAACTATGCGTTGTATTCCAATGAAACCGGTCTTTATGATGATGTTCTGAAATACCTGGATATTAAGAAATAACGTTTATGGCTGTATTAATTCAGCGCGCTCATATTTTATTGCAACAAGGTCGCTTCGATGATGCGTTTACTGCCCTGCGTCAGCACCTGAGCACCAATGCACATGATACCGAAGGTCTTTACCTGCTTACCATCTGCTACCTGGAAACAGGCAACATTGCGGAAGCGGAACAGGTAGCGGCCAACACGCTTAGCTTCGCTCCTTACGACGACCGTTTCCTGTACCTGCAATCAAGAATTGCCTTCATTAAAAATCAATATAAAGAGGCTATCAGGGCTATTAGCAGTGCGGTAGCTATCAACCCTGGCTATGCGCATTACTTTGCCATGTGGAGCCAGATACTGTTGAATAAGAAGGAGTATGAAGCCGCACTCCAAAAAGCAGAAGAAGGGCTGGCACTGAACCCGGAAGACGAGGTTTGTTTGAATCTGCGTTCCCATGCACTATTTAGTTTGGGCAGAAAAGAAGAAGCTTTTTCCAATTTGCATGAAGCCCTGGAGCATAATCCGGAAAATGCCTATACCCACGCCAATCTCGGCTGGAAATGGCTGGAAGTACGTGATCATCGTAAGGCGTTAGAGCATTTCAGGGAGTCTTTGAAAATAGATCCCAATAATGAACTAGCTCGCAACGGCATGGTACAGGCCATGAAAGCAAAATACTGGTTATACCGGCAGTTCCTGAATTACTCTTTTTTTATGAGTCGCCAGAAAGCACGTACGCAATGGGGTATCATTATTGCGATTTTTGTGCTTACACAGGTGGCTAATCAGTACTATTTCCCACTATACGTGATACTGGCGCTGATCGCTATTTCTACGTGGCTGATTACGCCGGTGAGTAACCTGTTTCTCCGCCTCAATCCTTACGGCAGATATGCTTTGAGCCCGGAACAAACCAAGGTATCCAACATTGTAGGTATCCTGCTGGGAGCTACGTTGCTCACAGGTGCAGCATACCTGCTCACTGGTATAAGTGGGTTGCTGGCATTGTGCATTTGCAGTGGCGTTATGTTATTGCCTGCTGCCGGGCTATATGTAGCCGAAGGAAAAAAGTATCGCAATTTCACAAAGTGGTATGTTCTCGGACTCGCAGCATTGGGTATACTGGGAACCAGTTTTGCTTTCATCACCAAAGAACCGTTTAATATATTCGTTACTGTTATGCTGATAGGTGTTTTCGGATACCAGATTTTAGCGAATTTTATACTGACGAAAGAAAAATAAAAAGCTGTTATAAACAGAAAAGGCTTCCGGTTATGGAAGCCTTTTCTGTTTATAACATAAACGTATATACGTAATTAAGCATCAATCTTTGCATATTTCGCGTGAGATTCGATGAATGCTCTGCGTGGCGGAACTTCGTCACCCATCAGCATACTGAATACGCGGTCTGCTTCTGCAGCGCTTTCAATTGTTACCTGTTTCAGGGTACGGTGTTCAGGGTTCATGGTAGTATCCCACAGTTGTTCTGCGTTCATCTCACCCAAACCTTTATAGCGCTGTACGTTCACGCTGTCTTCTTTACCACCGGCAGCCAGTTTAGCAGTAGCTTCCTTACGCTGCTCTTCTGTCCAGGCGTAGATTTGCTCCTTCCCTTTTTTCACGAGATACAGCGGTGGTTGTGCAATGTATACATAACCCTGTTCTACCATTGCTTTCATATAACGGAAAACGAAGGTCAGGATCAATGTAGCAATGTGACTACCATCCACGTCGGCATCCGTCATGATGATAAGCTTGTGATAGCGCAGTTTGGAAAGGTTCAATGCTTTATCATCTTCTTCTGTACCTATCGTTACACCCAGTGCAGTAAAGATATTTTTGATTTCATTGTCTTCGTAGATTTTGTGCTCCATAGCTTTTTCTACGTTCAGGATCTTACCACGTAATGGCAAAATAGCCTGGTAGTTACGGTTACGGCCTTGTTTGGCAGTACCACCCGCGGAGTCTCCTTCGACAAGGTACAGTTCACATTTGGTAGGATCGTTATCGGAGCAGTCGGCCAGTTTACCAGGTAAACCGCTACCGGTCATCACGCTTTTACGTTGTACCAGCTGCCGTGCTTTACGGGCTGCTTCACGTGCCTGCGCTGCCAGTACTACCTTATTGATAACTGTTTTAGCTTCACGCGGATTTTCTTCCAGGAACGCATCCAATACAGCCGCTACAGAACTATCTACTACCCCCATTACATCGGAGTTACCGAGTTTGGTTTTGGTTTGTCCTTCAAACTGAGGCTCAGGTACTTTTACGCTGATAATCGCACTCAATCCTTCGCGGAAGTCATCTCCGGTAACTTCTACCTTCGATTTTTCAAACATCTTATTTTTATCACCATAAGATTTGAATACGCGGGTAATAGCACGGCGGAAACCGGCTACGTGCGTACCTCCTTCAATGGTGTTGATATTATTTACATAAGAGAAGATGTTTTCGCTGAACGCATCATTGTACACCAGCGCCACTTCTACTGCTACGTTGGAAGCCGCATCATGTGTTTCTACGTAAATAGGTGTAGGTAACAGTGGATTACGACGGCCATTTTTGTCGAGCATCTGAATAAACTCCCTGATACCACCTTCGCTGTAGAAGGTTTCAGAGAAGAAGTTACCTTCTTCATCTTTTTCACGTTCATCTGTTAACGTGATCTTGATTTTGCGGTTCAGGTAGGATAATTCACGTAAACGACCTGCCAGGATTTCCCGGTTGTAGGTGGTTTCTTTGAATATTTCGCCATCGGGCTTGAAAAGTACAGTGGTACCGGTGATTTCACTGGTGCCTACTTCCCGGACAGCATATTGTGGTATACCACGGTGGTATTCCTGTTCAAATAACTTGCCTTCACGTTCTACTGTTACATATAATCTGTCACTCAGGGCGTTCACGCAGCTTACACCCACACCGTGCAAACCTCCGGATACCTTATAAGTATTCTTGTCAAATTTACCACCGGCGTGGAGTACAGTCATAACAACTTCCAGTGCAGAACGACCTTCTTTGGGAATGATACCGGTAGGGATACCACGACCATCATCCTTTACCCGGATGGAATTGTCTTCCAGGATGGTAACGTCAATATTTTTGCAGTATCCGGCAAGGGCTTCGTCAATAGAGTTATCTACCACCTCGTAAACCAGGTGGTGAAGTCCCTTAATGCCGATATCGCCGATATACATGGCTGGACGCTTACGTACGGCTTCCAGGCCTTCCAATACCTGAATACTCCCTGCATCATATCCATTGCTGCTGGGGCTGGGTGCTTGCACTAATTCTTCGCTCATATGTTGGTGTAAAATCTATTAGAAATAAAATCGGTAGACAATCATGCAAAAATACGAAAAATAAGCCTTATTTCCACAAAAGAATGCCTGTTTTTAAGCTGTATGGATAGGCCGATTTTATCCTCATAGATTTCCTGCGCCGGCTATGTCTTTTACGCCGGTAAATAAAGTTTTCCACACCAGGTGAAAGTAGGACCGCTGGATGTCACGTTGGAAGACCACGGCCGCTGTACGTTCTTTTTCGCCTTCCAACGGGTTGGCGTCTTTGATTATCAGGGTATTAGCCAGGAAGCTGGCCAGGCCCTTGCGTTTAAACTGCTGCTCCCCTTTGTCCTGTTTAAGCACCGCTATTTTCAGGTGCTGGTAACGAAGTTTTACCTGCCCGGTTGCTTTCCGTTCATCTCCCTGAATATGAAACAGCAATTCCTGTATATCGCAGGAGCGGATTTCAATTTTCCCCAATGGCTGGGTCGCCACATTCAGGTCTTTCCCATCCATGTTTTTCAGTGCTCCGGATACAGCAAAGTGCCCGGCATTGTCATTCAACGCAAAATCAAACCTGGCAGTCAGCTTACCACTTTGCATAAAAACGGCGTCAAAGTTGGCCACCATATGCCTGTTCTTGGCCACCAGGCTGTCGATATTGGTAATGTTGCTGAACAGTCCATGTATATGGCTGAAATTAATGCGGCCGGATTGACCGGTAACAGGACTCATTTCCAGGTATTGCAAATTAATGTTGTCGGCCAACAGGGTATCGATACTTACCGGAACGTTCAACTTGTGCAGCAGCTGATTCGGAAATCGCCCTAATTTATTGCCAGGCGGCATTGGCAAGGTACGATCCCGGTATACTTCCACACTACCTCCTTTTATATTGGCCCGCTGTGCCCATATTTGCTGTTCCTGTAATAACAGCCGCGGATTGAGGTTGTGAAGACTGATATCATTTAATACCACCTCAAAGCGGTCCTGTTGCACGCCATTTTTTTGTTGAAAGCGGGCTTTTTCATATCGGGGCTGAATTTCAAACCTGCCAATATGCAGTGTGCGTGACGCCGCATCATAGCGGATCCCACGTACATTTAGCCAGTAAAGGCTATCCCGGGTACGATTCATATAATCTTTCATCCCGATTTCGTAATTATGGGCATATAGAAAGCGGGTGGGATCATCCAGGGCCAGGGAATCTATCAGAAAATCATTTACGCGCACCCGGAGATTGTGAAACTGGTGAATCACCCTGGAGGAGTCTTTCCGCGTAAAAATGTATTTAAAATTGGTACTATCCAGCGTTAGCTTACCGATGAAGATAGATTTCATCTTTGCCGATATATGCTGATAGGCCGTTTTAGGCATGCTGGTGTCTCTGACAGTAGCATTTTGCTCCATAATAATATTGGGGCCAGTCACGGTAAGGGAGGCGGCATTCAACTCTTTCCCGATGAAATAGCGCCACGGTTTGAAGTACTTTAGGGCTAATTTATCCACACTGATGGTATACAGCGCTGAAGGGGCCCGTTGCTGGTTTAATAGCCGTTGGTAAATAATGGTATCGGGTGTCATGACAGCCTTTTCCAATACAAGGCTGCCCGAAAGTACATCCAGGTGCAGGTCCTGGAATTTGATGGTATAAAGGCTATCGGATAAATCGGTAACATAGCCCTGTAGTTCCTGTTTCAACAGCTTGTTCCAATGCTGGTTAAGGTACCAGCCGGTGGCCATCACCAATAAAGTAAGTATACCGAACGTGATCAACACGATCTTTAGGAGTCTGCGTATGTTAAATCCTTTTAGGGCCATATCTGTAAAGCATAAACGAAATTTATACCAATAAGTTCTGCTATGGCGCACTGCGGCCTTTGGCAGGCATGAAATGGTTCAACGGCTTTGTAACTGTATTGTCAAAACGTGTTTGCTTAAAAAATGAATCCCTAAATTTGTGACTTCGATAACAGCACGGCATTAAAAAACAGCTAAAGTGAAAGGAATACAGGAAATATTGTCATTAGCCATTCCGCAGCCAGCGATGAGCGACCAGCTACAACTGGCGGAGCAGGATAGTGTGTTGGTCCCTGATTGCCTGGACTTTACTTTACAGCGTTTTACCTACGATAAACCGTTGCCGGTAGAGGATGTGGCGATGGTGGTGTATCAACCCGCTAAAAGAGGCCAGTCTGCTGCTATCGAACTGCGCTACTGTGTGGCCGGCAGCAAATATTGTAAAAATCCGTCCTGTACGGATCAGCTTTGTGTAGATGGCAATAAGGAGGCCTGTGTAGACCGGGTACCATCTGTGGATGTGATCAGTGTACGTTTCCAGCCAGCTTTTATACAGTCATTACAGAAAGGCACTACTACCTTCTCTCTGTTCGAAAACCAGTCGCAAAAGCCTTTTGTGAAAACCATTCAGCCATGTACAAAATCCAAGTCTGTACTGGAAACCATGGTGCACCACGACTATGAAGGCATTCTGAAAAATATATTCCTGCAAAGCCGGGCCCTGGACCTGTTGTTATACAGTTCCGACCAGTTTATGCAAAATGATACCGATGAACGCTACGGTTGCCGCTTCCTGACTCACCTGGAAGACCGGGAAAAAATAGAAAATGCCCGCAGCATCCTGCTGGAACAGCTGGATTCGCCTATCACCATCCGGGATCTGGCGCGCCGGGTGGCCATGAATGAATGTTACCTGAAAAAAGGCTTTAAGGCCATGTATGGTACTACCATATATGACTATTTCCAGAAGGAAAGAATGGAAAAAGCTAAAGGGTTACTATATGAAAAAGGCATGTCAGTTTCAGAGGTAGCCATGTTGATGGGTTATTCCTGCATTTCTCACTTCTCCACCGCTTTTAAAAAGCACACCGGGTTGAAACCCTGTGAACTGCTGCTGCGTTAATACGCCTCTGTTCGTTTATTTTTTAATGATTTATAGAGAGATAGTATCGGTAAATCCGCTGCTATAAAGACGCTTTGTGTATTTTCCTTTTTCGATCATTTGTTTTCCCGATTTGAAAAGTGGAAGATAAAATATAGGTGTTTCTTTGTAGCACGATAAGCAAATATTCATTTGCACTTCCTATAAGCTTCCTTATCAGATTTGACCATGGGAGAAGCTTGGCTGGCAAAGTAAGTAAAGCCATAAATGTACTTGCATGAAATATCAAACACCATTGAAGTTAAGTGCATTTTGCCAGAAAAGTTTCTACCAGATTTTTATAAAGTCGTTCGCTTTTGCGGACGACTTTTTAGCTTTTAGCAGTTAGCTATCAGCTTTTAGGTGTGATAATGTTTTTTTAAAACTAAAAACGTTGGGGAATACTTTTAAACTGAAAACTAATAGCTGACTGCTAAAAGCTAAAATAAAAAACCCCGCCCAAAAGAGCAGGGTCTGTCCTATTTATCCCTATACCTATGAAATACGTGTTTGTGTTATTCAGTGATGGTACCTGCTTCGTTCAATAACACTGCTTTCTCTGTACCGTTATCCTGAATATTTATTTTGTAGTATGAAGCTACATCTGATCTCTCAATTTTCCAGCCATCTTTTATGGTTGCTGCCGGATATTTTGTTTTCAATGTACCAGACACTGATTCCGGAAGAGTTTGAGCATCATAAGCGCTTCTTGTGGCAATCCATTTGCCATCCGCATCATACTCTGCAATGGTGTTTATATTGTCTTTTTGGAAACTTGCTGTCCAATGTCCTGCACTTGTCTTTGTCCACTTGGCCGCTGTTGTTCCCGCAAAATTCTGATCAAAAGAACTTTTAACTGCTTCAGGTGCCTGCACCGTTTTAGCAACTACTTTTGTTTTTTTAACTGATTTTTTTTGCTGTGCAAAAGTTATGCCGGAAGTGAATAGAACCGCGCAAAAAATTAACGTCAACTTTTTCATATTCGATATGGTTTTTTCCGTTGGGTTAAATTTAACTACTAGGTTTTTCTAATCTTCCTGGCAAATAAGCTAAAACAATGCCAAAAACGTAATTTATATGCTCTTTATTGCAAATTACAAAAAAAACGATAAAAAATATTCAAAAAGGCCTGTTTTTAGTAAACTACCCCCTTTAGGAGCCAGTGTATTTTCTTAACTTTGCACAATTTTAATCAATTATTGTCTAAATAACATCAAAGGACGGGGAATTGTTTTATGTCCAGCAAATATCAGGAATATAGCCAGTTGAATTTACCTCAGATCGAGAAAGATATACTCCAGCACTGGGAGCAGTACCAGACTTTTGAGAAAAGTGTGGAAGTGCGCGAAGGCGCCACTCCGTTTGTGTTTTATGAAGGTCCCCCAAGCGCCAACGGTTTGCCGGGTATCCACCATGTTATTTCACGTACTTTAAAAGACCTCGTTTGTCGTTATAAAACCATGCGTGGTTTCCAGGTAAAACGTAAAGGTGGCTGGGATACCCACGGGTTGCCGGTAGAACTGGGCGTGGAAAAGATGCTGGGAATTACCAAAAAAGATATTGGTACCAAGATCTCTATTGCAGAATATAATGATACCTGCCGTAAAGAAGTACTGAAATATAAAGATAAATGGGATGACCTGACCCGTAAGATGGGCTACTGGGTTGATTTGAAAGATCCCTATATCACCTTTGAGAATAAATATATAGAAACCTTATGGTGGGCGTTGCAAACCCTTTATAAAAAGGGCTTGCTGTATAAAAGTGTGAGCATTCAACCTTATTCTCCTGCTGCAGGTACAGGTTTAAGCTCCGCGGAGTTAAATCAGCCAGGTACGTATAAGAACGTGAAAGACACTACTATAGTGGCCATGTTTAAAGCGTTACCCGCGGATAATTCCCAATTCCTTTTTGATGCGGCAGGTAACAGCGAAGTCTTTTTCCTTGCCTGGACCACTACTCCATGGACTTTACCTTCCAACCTGGGTTTAACGGTTGGTGCTAACATAGAATATGTACTGGTAAGTACTTTCAACCAATACACTCACCTCCCGGTGAATGTGGTAATGGCCAAAGTGTTACTGGGTAAGTATTTCAAACCGGAAGGCGAAAATGCTGACTTTGATGCTTATAAAGAAGGAGACAAGGTAATTCCGTGGAAAGTACTGAGCAGCTTTAAAGGCAGCCAGCTGGAGAATATCCGCTACGAACAACTGTTGCCATTTGCTCAGCCTGAAGAAGGAGATCCTTTCCGCGTTATCCTGGGCGATTTCGTCACTACTGAAGATGGTACCGGTATCGTACACACCGCGCCTGCATTTGGTGCAGACGATAACCGTGTAGGTAAAAAGAATAACATCGGTATTTTAACGCTGGTAGACCGGGAAGGTAAGTTCACAGATAACGTGGGCGAGTTTTCCGGTAGATTCGTGAAGAACTACAAGGACGATCCTGAGTATAAAGATGTGGACGTAGATATCGCGGTGAAACTGAAGAAAGAGAACCGTGCCTTCAAAGTAGAAAAATACGAACACACTTATCCACACTGCTGGCGTACAGATAAACCGGTTTTATATTATCCGCTGGATGCCTGGTTTATTAAGACCACTGCCATGAAAGACAGGATGGTTGAATTAAACAAGACCATTAACTGGAAACCGGCGTTTACCGGAACCGGTCGTTTTGGGAACTGGCTGGAGAACATGGTAGACTGGAACCTGAGCCGCAGCCGGTACTGGGGAACACCTTTGCCCATCTGGCGTACGGAAGATGGCAGTGAAGAAAAATGTATAGGAGGAATTGATGAGCTGAACGCCGAAATCCGGAAGGCCAGTGAAGTGTTAGGAGGAGATGTGAATAAGTCGTATTTACATGAAGGTATCCTTGATCTGCATAAACCTTATGTGGATGAGATCATATTAGTGAGCGACTCAGGAAAGCCAATGCATCGCGAGCCGGATCTGGTGGATGTTTGGTTTGACAGTGGTGCGATGCCTTACGCGCAGTGGCATTATCCGTTTGAGAATAAAGCCTTAATAGAAACAGGAGAATCTTTCCCTGCGGATTTCATTGCAGAAGGAGTAGATCAGACCCGTGGATGGTTCTATACGCTCCATGTGCTGGGTGTAATGCTTTTTGATAAGGTGGCTTATAAAACTGTGGTATCCAATGGTTTAGTATTGGATAGCAATGGTAATAAAATGAGTAAGCGCCTCGGTAACGTGGTGAATCCATTTGAAACTATTGAGCAGTATGGTGCAGATGCCACGCGTTGGTACCTGATCACCAATGCTTCTCCATGGGACAGCCTGAAGTTTGATGTAAAAGGTATTGGTGAAGCGCAACGTAAGTTGTTTGGTACCCTGTACAATACATATAACTTCTTCGCTATGTATTCCAATCTTGATAACTTTACTTTCAAGGAGGCATACATTCCGTTAGAAGAACGTCCGGAGATTGACCGTTGGATCATTTCTGTTTTAAATACCCTGGTGAAAGATGTGACTGCCAGCTTTGATGATTATGAGCCAACCCAGGCGGGAAGAGCTATCGAGCGTTTTGTGGATGAGCAGTTGAGCAACTGGTATGTACGTCTTTGCCGTCGCCGGTTCTGGAAAGGAGAATACGAGCACGATAAAATCAGTGCCTACCAGACTTTATACGAATGTTTGGAAAAAATTACACAATTGATGGCCCCGGTTTCCCCATTTTTCACCGATTGGCTATTTAATAACCTGAACAGTGTAAGTGGACGTAATAAGGCGGCTTCTATCCACCATACTGATTTCCCTGTTGCAGATGAGAAAGCCATTGATGCGGATCTGGAAGAAAGGATGCAGTTAGCACAGGATATTTCATCACTGGTATTATCCTTGCGTAAGAAGGTGAATATCAAGGTTCGTCAGCCATTACAGAAAATTTTGATTCCGATAACCAATGTTAGGATACAGGCGCAAATAGAAAAGGTAGCAGACTTGATAAAAAGTGAGGTGAATGTCAAAGGGATTGATTATCTTACGGAAACGGAAGGTTTTATCAAGAAAAAGATTAAGCCGAACTTCAAGTCGCTGGGTGGTAAAATGGGTGCAAAGATGAAATCTGTAGCTGCTGTTATCGGTGGGTTCACAGAAGCAGATATTGCCACCATAGAACGCGACGGCCATTTTAACCTGGTTGTGGAAGGCGAGCAAGTGCAAATTCAACTCTCTGACGTTGAGATCATTTCCGAAGATATTCCGGGATGGACAGTAGCAAATAAAGGCGCTTTAACGGTAGCGCTCGATATTACTATTACTCCCCAGTTACAGGATGAAGGAAATGCCCGTGAACTGGTAAACCGGATACAGAAAATCCGTAAGGATAGTGACTTTGCTTTAACAGATAGGATCAATGTAACGGTTGAAAGCGTGAATGCGCTCAAATCGGCCATTGTGAACTATAATGACTATATTTGCACGGAAATTTTGGCAGATAGCCTGGAATTAGTGGAGAGATTGCACGATGGTACAGAAATAGAGGTGAATGACCTTAAATTTAATGTATTAGTTAACAAAAAAAGCTAATCCCCCATGGCAACAAAAAAGAAGGTTGCTAGTAAAACGACCCAAAAGGCAGCTCCGGTGAAAAAAACGGCGGCAAAGGCTCCGGCAGCGAAAAAAGCTGCTAAACCTGCTCCCGCAAAAAAAGCCGCGCCAGCGCCTAAGAAAGCCGCTGCGAAAAAGGCAGCCCCTGTAAAGGCGGCTCCTAAAACAGCAGCAAAACCAGCAGCCGGAAAAGCCGTGGTAGCCAAAAGTACCGCTAAAAAAGTCGCCCCGGTGGCGCCTAAAGCAGCTGTAAAAAAGGCTTCTGCCTTACAAAACAGTAAATTAACATCCGTCAAGAGCGTTGCTGTACCTGCAAAATCGACCGTTAAAAAAGAGCCTGCTGTAAAGCAGCAAGTGGTTACGAAAAGTGTTTCCGCTGAAAAAAAGAAACCATTTATTTCTAAGTCAGAAGAAAAAGAACTTAAAACGATGGCAGTAAAGAAAGCAGATACTAAGGTAGAAGTTGCTAAGGAAAAGGAATCCTCAAAAAAGGCAGCCGAAAAGCCAGTTGTTAAGGCTGAGAAATCAGCCAAAGCGGAAAAATCCGAGAAGCCCGAAAAAGCAGAAAAGCCCGAAAAAACGGAAAAAACTGAGAGAAAAGGCGGAAAAGCTACTTTGGTAACTTATCAACCTGAGTTTACCAAGTCGGTACTGGATCAACCAGCTACCCCCGCCGGTCCGGTATACAGATACAGTGATGCTGATCTTCAGGAGTTTAGAGAACTGATCCAAAAAAAGCTGGAATCAGCTAAAAAGGAGCTCATCTACCTGCAAGGCTTAATCACCCGTAAAGATGAAGCTGGTACCGATGATACTGAAAACAAATACATGAGTATGGAAGATGGTAGCGGCTCCCAGGAAAGAGAGCAGCTGAACCAAATGGCCAGCCGTCAGATTCAGTTCATCGATCACCTGGAAAAAGCGATGATGCGCATTGAAAACAAAACCTATGGTATTTGCCGTGTAACCGGTAAACTAATAGACAAAGCGCGTCTTAGAGCTGTTCCTCACGCTACTTTGAGCATCGAAGCCAAACTGGCTAAAAGTAAATAGTCTGATTAAGACCTAAGAAAAAAGGCGCCCCCGCGAATCGCGAGGCGCCTTTTTTAGTTATTTCACTGCAATCCAATCTCAGCAGGCTGCCTCCTTTTGGCTTCGTAGCCGGCGAACTGCCAGGTAAATCAACCCCGCTCCTGCCAGGCCAACTAAACTACCCACACCAATTTTCCGGGCTTGTTTTTTACTGATAGCCGGTAATTTAAATTTCCCGGGCCCCGCCTGTGCAATATCCAGCAATGGCGCCAGGGATAAGCCGCTAATAATCTTATCGGCAACCTTTTCTACAATTTCACCACGGTACTGTGGACAAAACGCAACGCCTATGCCTGCTTCAGTTAACAGATCGCTGTCGTGTTTTCCATCACCCACATAAATGATGTTTTGCCGGTTAATCTGGTATTGCTGCGCAATATGCGGAAACATATGGCTTTTGTTGTATGCTCCTTCTTTCAGAAAATAATCAGCAATCGAAAATTCACCGGTAGCTACGCTGTTAACCAGGTGTAATTTATTCGCGAATACGAAGTCCATTCCCAGCTTATTTTTTATGTGACGTGCTACTGTTCCATAACCTTCAGTAATAAGGCCACAGGCATATCCCCGCTTCTTTAGCTCCTGCACAATTTCACGGATGCCTGGCACCAGTGGAATAGCATCTGCTACCTCCAACATTTCAGCAATATTGCGGCCTTCAAATAAGGTAGCGGTTAATTGCATACGGGTAACATCATCATGCCGGCCAGCTAATATCTGCTGCAGGGCTTCTTCCTGGTCAAATGCAACAGCAGCCCATTGCAGATAGCTCTGCGTAAATACTGCGTGGTCCAGATTAAAGATGACCATTTTTTGTAACTTATCAATAGATTCCAGGATGGAGTATTCCATCTGTTCCCGTATCAGGTTAATATTACCCAGTGTTTCCAGGTTTTCCTGCGGAAAATTTTCTGCTTTGCGAAGAATAGTGCGGGATACCTCCCTCGACATCTTGCTCAGTTGTTCCCAGGTTTGCATCGCATTTTCTACTTTGCCAATATTCGCTTCTGTAATGCGTGCACCTAAGTGATGCATATCTATCAACAGGCCGATGTCTACGCCATAATCATTTTCAAATTGTACACGCGACAGAAATGATTTCCGCGCTGCAATCATACCGCTGAGAGGCTGCTGAAAATGCGACAGCTCAGGATATAAAATACTTAGCAGCGGCTTGGCCACCAATTGGGTGACCCTGCCTGCCTGCCGTTCAAAGTAGGATTTGACGAAGTCAGCTTCATCTTTTTCAATAGGACCGGTTAAGAGGTCTACAATGTTGTCGGGGTATGTAAGGATGTCGCCATCAACGTAAGCGATAATATCATGTTTAGCCGCCATCATTCCTTCGCGCATAGAAATCCCTTTGCCGCGCTGGCTGCTGGTAATCACTCTTACCTGCTCTTTCATGGCTTCTTCTACCGTATTGTCAATAGAATTATCGTCCACTACAATGATCTCAATTTTGCGGGATGTTTTTTTAACGGTTTTAATAACCTGGCGTATGGTAGCACCTTCGTTTAATACAGGAATTACGATAGATATCATAGGAGTTCGCTATGTTAAAAGGTTAAGAAATAGTGCTGCAAAGAGCTGGTATTGGCATGTAAGGGCGCAATAATAACAAAAACCATACCCGATACCGGCGCGTTTGGAAAGATAATAGTTTGGAAATGCCCGCGGAGACTGCCTGAAACGAAGAAGGTCCCGCACTTGTGCGGGACCTTCTTCGTTTACGTATATACGTTAAGGTTAGGATTCCTCTATTTGAATTCCTGCATTTCCACCAGTTTATGATAGATACCCTGTTGTTGCAGTAATTGTTCATGTGTACCACGTTCTTTGATTTCCCCATGATCCATCACAATGATTTCGCTGGCATGTTGTATGGTACTTAAACGGTGCGCAATCACAATAGTGGTACGGTTTTGCATTAATTTATCCAATGCTGCCTGCACCAGTTTTTCTGATTCAGTATCCAGTGCTGAAGTAGCTTCATCCAAGATCAGGATAGGCGGATTTTTGAAGATCGCTCTTGCAATGGTGAGGCGCTGACGTTGACCACCACTGAGTTTCAGCCCGCGATCACCAATAGAAGTATCGTAACCTTGCTCGAGTTGTTCAATAAATTCGTGGGCATTGGCAATTTTAGCAGCGGCTATAATAGCGTTCCTGTCGGCATTTGGCTGGCCAAATGCGATATTATTGATCACCGTATCATTAAACAGGATTGCTTCCTGGGATACTACGCCAATAAGGCTACGGAGATCCTGTATCTTCAGATCACGTACGTCCTTACCATCTATCCGGATAGCACCTTTATTTACATCATAAAAGCGCGGTAAAAGGTCGGCCATTGTGGACTTTCCGGCGCCGCTACGTCCTACCAGTGCAATCATTTGTCCTTTATTAATCCGGAGCTGAATGTCTTTCAGCACATATTGCTGTTCGTATTTAAAGGATACATTGTCGAACTCTACACTGTTGTCAAATTCTTTAATGGGCTGTGCCTGTGGCCTTTCTTCAATATTTATTGGGGCATCCAGTATTTTGAAGATCCGCTCACTGGATACCATACCTCTTTGTATGGTGGTAATAGACGTAGATACGTTTTTGGCGGGTGTCATAATCTGGGAATAGAAAACCAGGTAAGTCATGAAAGTAGCGCCAGTAAGCAATTCGCTGCCGGAAAGCACCAGTGATCCGCCATAGATCACCAGGATGATAATCACCACTACCCCGAGTATTTCGGAGATAGGAGAAGCCAGTTCCCGTTGATTGTACATGGATTTGCTGACTTTTACGAACCGGTTATTTACATCGCCGAATTTATTTTTCATAAATCGTTCTGCCGTGAAAGACTGTACAATCCTTATTCCGCTGAGGGTTTCTTCTGTTACGGAAAGAATTTTTCCCAACAGGTCCTGGCTGAACTTACCTTTTAATTTCAACTTCTTTGAAACATAAGAAATCAGTAAACCCGAAATAGGAAAGAAAACGATGGTAAACAATGTGAGTTTTACAGAGATATAAAATAATGCAGCAAAGTATCCAATGATAATGAATGGATCGCGCAGGAGTGTTTGAATGGCGTTGATCACGCTGTTTTCAATTTCCTGTACATCGTTGGTCATGGAAGATAGCAGGTCTCCTTTTTGTTGTTCGCTGTAAAAGGAAAGAGATTGCTCTGTAAATCTTTCGTATAAGCGCACACGTAGCCGGGAGAGTACCACCATTTTCAGGCGTACCATTATCCGGGCGCTCATATACCGGCCGAAGTTGGCAATGACCACACATACGCCAATCACCGCGCAAACGAAGTACAAAGCACTCAGTTTAGAACCGCTGGCCTTGATAAAGTCGTAGAAATAGTAATAAAACAGGTCTATAAAGTAATTAATGGAAAAGGTGAAGTGCGGCTGTGCTACTACCTTGGGTACTTCGTCTACCTGGTTAAAAATAACCGTTAGCAGTGGAATCAGCATGGCAAAATTGACCATACCGAAGATAATACCGATCAACGTATATATAACATATTCAGGTAAATAATGATGTAATGGGGTGGCAAATTTCAATAATCGCTTGAATGTCTTCATTCTTCTTGCTTTTAAACTGCCTGCAAAAATAGTATAAATACCATATGTCGGGGGCTAATTGCCACGATTCTTTGCAGGAAAAGGTTAATTTCGCATTTGGCAGGCTGCCGGGCAGCCTGTTACGGTTTGGCGCTGTGCAGTAAAAATGTTATTATCGTACATATGCCCCGTTTTACTAACGATTAAAATTGAATGAGATGCAGGAAACTAAAAGGCAGAAGCAAATAGGACAATTAGTGCAACAGGAACTAAGTGGTATTCTTCAGCGGATGGGGTTTAATGTGGTAGAGGGAGGAATGATATCTGTTGCTGCCGTAAAAATGACGCCGGATCTGTTGGAAGCGAAGGTATACCTGAGCATGTTTCAGATAAAAGCGCCTGCGGAGATGCTGGAGCGTATCAAGGAAAGAATGGGCGAAATCAAGAAAGCCCTGGGTATAGGACTGGGCAAGCAATTGCGCAGAATCCCCGAGTTGAGTTTCTTTTTAGACGACACACTGGACTATGTTTTCAAGATGGAGGAGTTGTTTAAAAAGATCAAGGAAGATGATGCAAACATTAAGGATGGCAATAAATAAATTATGCCGGACCCGCGAATTTTTTGATGTTGGCAGTAGTTCCCGGTAGTTTAATATCTCCCGAAAACTATATTCCAACATCAAAAAATCTGAAAATCCGTAATTAAAGAAACATGGTTTGGCAATTTGCTTCCCGTTACTTCCGGGCTAAAAAATCTACCAATGCTATTAATATCATTGCCTGGGTAAGTGTGGTGGCTATTGCGGTTGGGGCAGGTGCCCTGATTGTGATATTAAGTGTATTCAATGGTTTTGAAGACCTGGTAAAATCCCTCTACTCTTCTTTTTATCCTGCTATAAAAATTGCACCGGCCAGTGGGAAAACCATTCTCCTCACTCCAGCCCAGTTAGAACAGATATCAAAAATGCCGGGAGTAGCCCATTTTTCGGAAGTTATAGAAGAAAAAGCGGTGTTGCGCTACGGTGACGAACCTACGATTGCCATATTGAAAGGTGTAGATAATCACTATAACGAAGTAACGGATGTTAAAAGTAACATTGTAAGAGGACGTTTTGATACCGGCGACAGCGTGGCTTACCGGGCAGTACTCGGTTTGGAGCTGGAAGGCGCACTAGGGGTGGATGTTGTACACAGCCTGGCGCCGGTAACAGTATATCTGCCACGTAGAAATGCCAATGCCTTTGTAACACCGGAAGATGCCCTGAATAACGGCGTATTGTATCCGGCAGGTACTTTTGCGATCCAGCAGGAGTTTAACAGCAAGTATGTAATTACCAATATTGAATTCATGCGTAAGCTGCTGGAGCTGGGGGATCATGAAATGTCGGCATTGGAGGTAGGCGCACGGGCAGGCGTAAACGAAAAGCTGCTAAAAGAAAAACTGACACAACTGTTGGGAAAGGATTATAAAGTGCAGACCCGTTATGAGCAGAACCAGTCGTTGTATGCCATTATGCAAACGGAGAAATGGGCGGTATATATTATTCTAAGTTTCATTATGATCATTGCCGCCTTCAATATGATTGGGTCTTTGTATATGTTGGTGATGGAGAAGCAGAAAGACATTACCATTCTCAAAGCCATGGGCGCGCGGCGATCGTTGATCATGCGGATTTTCCTGGCAGAGGGATTAATTATAGCAGGTATTGGTACATTGATCGGATTGGGATTAGGTATTTCTTTTTGCTTATTACAGCAGCATTTTGGAATTATTAAACTGGAAGGAACTTCTTTCCTGGTAGATACTTATCCAGTGAGTATGCATGTGGAAGATTTTTTGCTGGTGTTTATTACGATTATGATTATTGGTGTGGCAGCCAGCTGGTATCCTGCCAGGAGAGCGGCTACAGAAGCAATTACATTGAAGGCCACCTAGGATATTGATATGAGGTGTCAGTCTTTAAAAAAACTTAAAAAGGGAATGCTTAATTATTAAGCATTCCCTTTTTAAGTTTTTTTAAAGACTGACAATATTAGTAGTCACCTAAAGTTTCTGGTAATTGCGCCAATGCTTTGGCTAATTGTTCATCGCTGGGAGCGATACCATGCCATTCGTGATGACCTTCCATGAAGTCAACACCCTGTCCCATTACGGTTTTCATGATGATGGCGATTGGTTTACCCTGACCGGTGAGGCCTTTGGCTTTTTCAAGTGTAGCCACTACATCGTCCATATCGTTACCATTCATGTGGAGTACGTGCCATCCGAATACTTCGAATTTTGCACCTACATCACCCAGTCCGGCCACATCATCAGTAGTCCCGTCAATTTGTTGACCATTGAGGTCCACAGTGATGATCAGGTTATCCACTTTGTGGTGTGGAGCAAACATCACAGATTCCCAGATTTGGCCTTCTTCCAGTTCACCGTCTCCATGGAGAGAGAATACCAGGTTTTTATCGTTGTTTAATTTTTTTGCGAGTGCTGCACCGATAGCCACGCTCATTCCCTGGCCGAGAGATCCGGATGCAATACGTACACCTGGTAAGTGTTCGTGTGTAGTGGGGTGACCCTGCAGACGGGAGTTCAGTTTACGGAAAGTACTCAGTTCCTGTACCGGGAAGTAGCCGGAACGGGCCAGTGCACTATAGAAAACAGGAGATATGTGGCCATTGGAAAGGAAAAACAGGTCCTGGTTTTTACCATCCATATCAAAAGGTACCGGCTTGTGATCCATTACTTTGAAATACAGCGCAGTCAGAAAGTCTGCGCAACCTAACGAGCCGCCGGGGTGTCCACTTTGAACACCATGTACCATCCGTACAATATCTCTTCTGACCTGAGTAGCAATATCTTTGAGCTGTGGCATGATAGTTGTTAATTTTTGTACCGCAAAACTAATCGAATTTCGTAGAATTTGTGGTCGTTGAATGTTTTTTTTGCGCTTCCAATGTATTAAAAAAGTTCATTTTTTTAACGTTTCTTTTCACATTTCGTTGAAATTAATATCTTTGCACAATTAAGCCCCACTAATGGAGAATGTATTAATTGCTACCGTCCTAAGTTTTGTGGTTACCTATTTTTCAATTCCAATACTGATCAGAGTGGCGGAATTAAAGCATCTTTACGACGAACCGGACGAGCGAAAAGCACATAAGACGCGTATACCAACGCTCGGAGGAATTGGATTTTTCTCTGGATTTATCATCGCATCAGCTATTTGTGTACCCGCAATGGCCAATTCGCCATTTCAGTATATGATGGCGGCATTCTTCATCATTTTCATGGTGGGTATGAAAGATGATATTGTTGGTTTGTCTCCACTCAAAAAATTAATCGGACAACTGGCTGCTTCTTTTGCTATTATCTATCTTGGCAATTTGCAGATTACCAGTATGTATGGATTCATGGGAATTTATACATTGCCTCCCAATATCAGCCTGATGCTGACTTACTTCACCTTTATTGTTGTTATTAACGCCTTTAACCTGATTGATGGGGTAGATGGACATGCCGGCAGCATTGGTTTGCTGGTGAGTGCGGTATTAGGTGCTTATTTCCTGCATGTAGGTGAAATTACTTATGCTGTTATAGGTTTTGCACTGGCAGGCGGTTTGGCCAGCTTCCTGATTTATAATATTTCTCCTGCCCGTATTTTTATGGGCGATACGGGATCCTTACTGATAGGACTTGTAAATGCGGTATTAATACTCAAGTTTATTGATGTAGCAGGAAACCCTGTGGGTAAGATGCCTGTGGCAGCTACCCCCGCAGTAGCATTTGCCATCCTGATAGTTCCATTGTTCGATACCCTGCGCGTATTTGCTGTACGCATGTTACAAGGAAGATCTCCTTTCTCTGCTGACAGAAATCATATCCATCACTACCTGCTTGACCTGAAGCTGAACCACAGACAAACTACGCTTGTATCTGTAGGTATTAACGCCTCTTACATCCTGGGAGCATTTGTTTTACAGGGAATGGGCGCTACCTTATTGTTGATGGTGGTGATTGGCTCTGCTACCTTCTTTACCGGGATGTTATACCTGGCCCGCAGAAGGAAACTGGCTATCCAGGTTAATCCTGAGCCGGTGGTTCAGCCAGCTGCAGCAACTGTTCCTGGAAAAGAATCCACCAAAATATTGCGTGTTACAACAGATGGTGTGTTACAGGACAAGTAATTATCACCCGATAATTTCCTGCTAAGGCGTATTACAGGCTTTTCTCCTGCTATTATCAGGACGTTACTTTGACGATTAAAAGAAAACCTGTAGGTTTGCACGCACTTAACTATTTATGTTATGCAAGATGATCTAACGCTTATCATTGATGACGCAGCGGACTCAATGAAAAAAGCTATCGGGCACCTGGAATTGGAGCTTACAAAAATCAGAGCGGGGAAAGCTAATCCGCAAATACTGGATGGTATTTTCGTTGACTATTATGGTGCGCCAACTGCACTTAACCAGGTAGCTAACGTGAGCATTGCAGATGCACGTACTCTCACTATTCAGCCATGGGAAAAGAACATGCTGCAGCCTATTGAAAGGGCTATTATTGCATCTAATATTGGACTTAACCCACAAAACGACGGTGTTATTATCCGTTTATTCCTCCCTCCGTTAACTGAAGAACGCAGAAAGGAATTTGTGAAGAAAGTAAATAATGAAGGTGAACAGGCGAAAGTAGCCGTGAGAAGTATTCGCCGCGATGCTATTGAATCTGTAAAAAAATTACAAAAAGAAGGTTTAAGTGAAGATACTGCCAAGGATGCCGAAGCAGATGTGCAAGCTATGACCGACAAACATATTGCCCTGATCGATAAGCACTGTGAAGTGAAAGAGAAGGAAATTATGGCTATTTAACCAGTATCGGGCGCTGCCTGAGACTATTGCCATTAAAAAATTAAAGCGGAGATATCACCGGATGCTTTTCCTGTTGATATCTCCGCTTTTTTTGTATGTTTTTAGCGAGTTTGTTCCGTTTTCTCTACCGGTGGCCGGCTGGCGCGATTTACCAGGTATACCCCCAGTAAAATAATTCCCATACATAATACCTGTACCCAGGTAATAGACTCATGAGCGAGTAAACCCCAGCCTACTGCTACTAACGGCAACGCATATGCTACCATGGAAGCCAGCATAGATCCCGCACGTTTTATTAACAGGAAAAATAATACTGCTGCTATACCAGTACCCATTACACCTAATATTAAGCCTGCTGAAAGAGACCGCCATGGTGCATTTGGTTGGGTAAATTGTGGGAAGAAATTGCTGCACCACAGAATCGGGAAAGTGCAAATGCCACAAAAGAACATGGCAATAGATCCCAGTTGCAAAGAGGAAAATCCTTTCAGTTGGTGATGTACCAGGCTGATATTAACTCCATAACTAATGGTTGCCAGGATAACCAGCAGCGCATAATACCAATGACCATTGGTATTAATACCTTTAGCTGTAAATAGTAATACTACCCCTAACAACCCTACGAAGATACCCGTGAGCTGCGCCTTTTTAAACGGACTTTTAAAGATAATAATGCCAGATAATAGTGCCATCAGCGGGGTAAGCGCATTTAAAATACCCGCCAGGGAACTGTCTATTTCCGTTTCCGCGAGGCAAAAAAGAAATGCAGGAATCCCATTACCCAGGATACCGGAGAGCAATATGATGGGTATTTTGTTACGCGGTGTTTGTTGTAATGCTTTAGGCAAAAAAGGCAATAAGGCAATGCCCGCAGCCACCAATCTCAGGCTGGCTACCTGGTAGGAGGTGAATGCTTCCAGTCCGATCTTCATTAATATAAAAGAACTGCCCCAGGTAAGTGAGAGTAAAATAAAAACTCCCCAATGGGCAAAACGTTGATGCATAGTTTCAAATTTCGACTACAAAGGTGCAGATATCAGGGGCATTCAGCAAAATATAAATCGTGTTATTGCAACACTTCTGATCTGTTTTTGTTAAATTTATTTATAAGAATGCAATTTTCATGAGTAAAATCAAGTTGTCCGCGATCAGCACCACAGCGCCTAAGAAGCTGGATAAAGAAAAGACCAAAGCCCAAACCCAGGAAATATTGCAGGAACTGGACGAACTGCAAAACCTGCTATACGCACAGCACAAACACAGCATACTATTGGTAGTGCAAGGAATGGATGCCAGCGGTAAAGATGGGGTGATCAAAAACGTAACCGGTACACTGAACCCACAAGGGTGTACGGTACATTCTTTTAAAGCCCCCAGTACCGAAGAGTCTGAGCATGATTTTTTATGGAGGGTACATCAGAATGCACCCGGTAAAGGAATGATCCAGGTGTTTAACCGTTCTCACTATGAGGATATCCTGATACAGCGCGTACATAAATGGATTGATGACAAGATGGTGCGTAAAAGAATGGATGCCATCAATGATTTTGAAAAATTGTTGACCGTGCATAATAATACCCACATCATTAAATGTTATCTGCATGTGTCGAGAGAAGCACAACAACAGCGCCTGGTAGAACGAACAGAAGATCCACGCAAGATGTGGAAGTATAATGAGAATGATCTGAAAGAAGCGAAACTATGGGATAAATACATGGAAGCCTACGAAGATGCAATCAACAATTGTAACTATGTACCATGGCTCATTGTACCGGCTGATCAAAACTGGTACAAAGAATACCTGATAGCGTTAACGTTAAGGGATACACTGAAATCGCTGGATATGAAATATCCCCGTTTGAAGAAATAATCAATTAATAATTAACGCCTTCGGGGATTATGTTTTAATTTTGTTCACTTAATTCTAACTACTAAAACCTTGCATTATGTCGTTCATCAAAGAGTTTAAAGAGTTTGCCATGAAAGGCAATGTAATGGATCTTGCTGTGGGTGTGATTATTGGAGGTGCATTTGGAAAGATTGTTACATCTTTGGTTGATAATATTCTGATGCCGATTGTTGGCATATTTACCAGGGGAAAAAACTTTAACGACATCTTTTATCAACTGGACGATAGTAAGGGAGTGGTGACTACACTGGCTGATGCGAAAGCAAAGGGGATCGCGGTATTTGCTTATGGTGCCTTTATTCAAAGCATCATCGACTTCCTGATTATTGCGCTCTGTATTTTTGTGCTGGTGAAATTCATGAACAAACTGACCAAGAAGAAAGAAGAAGCCCCTGCCCCAGCTGAGTTAACTACACAGGAAAAATTACTCACGGAAATCCGTGACGAGTTGAAAAAATCCAGATAACAAATCTTTCTAAAGTCCCCATTCACCTATTTCTTCCTACCCGGAAGTAATAGGTGAATGGCATATATGTATACTCACCTTAAATAATAAATTGATGAAAAAATTTACTTTATCCATTGCCTGCTGTATGCTACTGTTTACAGCTGTACACGCGCAAAATGACTGGATGAAGAAGTCGAGAGATGAAGTTGCTGGTAAAATTAAAAAAGACGATAGCGACACTATCCCGAAACTATGGCGGAAAGGGATGAACATCAATGTGAATATTAACCAGGGATCATTGAGCAATTGGGCTGCCGGTGGAGATAATTTTTCTTTCTCTATTGGTTCTAATCTTTATGCCTGGGCTTTTTATAAAAAAGGAAGAAATTCCTGGGACAACGTAGCTGACCTGGCCTATGGTTACCTCAATACTACCAGTTTAGGTGGCCGCAAAAGTGACGACCGGATTGACCTCACTACCAAATATGGCTATGACATTGGCAAACATTGGTATTTAAGCGGATTATTAAACCTGCGTACACAGTTTGCAAATGGTTTCCTGTATCCTTCCGATACAACCAAGCAACTGTCGTCCAAATTTTTCTCCCCTGCATACGTGCTGGTATCACCGGGTTTTGACTATAAACCCAATGCCTCATTTTCTTTATTCCTCTCTCCTATCACTTCCCGGTTCGTGTTTGTGATGGATGATTTTCTCTCCAAACAGGGCGCTTATGGCGTAGATACCGGCAGCCACTTTAAGTATGAAATAGGTGCATATTTATCTGCGAATTATGTGAAAACTTTCGCAAAAAATATGACCTATAAAGGCCGGTTAGATCTGTTCTCTGATTACAGGCATAATCCACAAAATATTGATGTGATGTTTAATAACGCGCTGGAGCTGAAGGTAAATAAGTGGATTTCAGCCATGTTGACTGTAGATATGATTTATGATGATGATGTAAAAGTATTTGAGAATAAGAAGACTGGCGTAATGGGGCCCCGTTTGCAGATTAAGCAGATCATCGGGGTGGGTTTTGCAGCGAAGTTCTGATTCGCCGGATTTTTGTTATTTTTGATATCGCACAGCGGCACCTTGTGTAAAAGAAGCCAGCCATTAAGTACTGGTGATTCATTTTCCGAAGTGCCGCTGTGCGAATTCTTTTTTTAACAACTATAAACGCAATACGTGAGCGAGCAAGCACCTGTCTATAAGATCAAGTTACCGCAGTTTGAAGGTCCTTTCGACCTGCTGCTGTTCTTCATTGAGCGTGATGAGCTGGATATCTATAATATCCCTATTAATAAGCTAACACAGGATTTCCTGGATTATATTCATCATATTGAATCACTGAATATAGAATTAGCCAGTGAATTCATTCTCTTTGTATCTACCCTTATGCGTATCAAAGCTAAGATGCTGTTGCCACGTAAGGAGCTGGATGAACAGGGCAATGAGATCGATCCGCGTATGGAGCTGATCGATAAAATCCTGGAATATAAGCGTTACAAACTGGCTGCAGCAGAACTTGCCGAAATGGAGGCAGACAGGATGTTGCAGATTAAACGGGGAAATATCGCGAAAGAACTGGCAGAAATCGGTGAAGTAACGAGTGAAGGGACAGAGGTACAAACCCTTACTCTTTTTAAGCTGACCAAAACCTTTGAAAAGGTGATGCAGCGCATGAAAGAGCGCGATAATAAACCCCAGCACGTGGTGTATAAATATGATTACACTATGGAAGGCTCCAGGATGTATATGGAAGAATTAGCAAGAGCCGAGCGAACCCTATCTTTCGAAAAAATATTTGACCACTGTAAAGACAGAGTACATGCTATTTTCCTGTTCCTGAGCATGCTGGAACTGGTACAAATGAAGCATATGGGTATTATGGTGGGAGAAGGCAGAAACAACTTTATTATTGAATATATTGATCCTTCCGACAGGGAGGAAGAACCCGCAGGAACTTTAATAGATGGCTGAGAAACGTGAAAATATAGGCATTGTATCCTTACCGGAATACGCACAGGTAGATGCAGGTTTTGTAGTATCTGGTCTTTGTGAATTAGGAAACTCCTTTTTCGATCAGATTGGTGTGCCGCACCGACATGATTTCTACACCATTTACTGGATCAAAGCGGGTAAGCTGTTGCATACCATTGATGCCACTACTTATGAAGTAACCAAGAATACCCTCTTCTTTGTTGCGCCTGGCCAGGTGCATAATATACAGGCTACGGAGAAAATTGAAGGCTATATGATTGCCTTCAGGGATGCCTTTATGTGTTTGAAAGATCAAACCCAGGTATCAGGCATTAACTCCGGCTTGTTCTTTAACAGCCAGTTCAGCAGCGTAATACATCTCAATGATGAGCAGGAGAAAGATATTGACGCCGTGGTGCGCCTGATGATGAAAGAGCTTACAACACAGGAACCAGAATACGAGATGGCCATCCATGGACTACTACGCTATTTCCTGGTGTTGGCATCCCGCATTAAAGGAGAAAATGTAGCCATTTCCCCCGAACAGCATGCGATGCATAATAGTTCCATCTTCCTGAAATTTAAAAATCTGATAGAGGAGAAATACCAGTCACTTAAAACAGTATCCGATTATGCCGGACTACTGCATATTAAACCCGTGTTGCTGAATGAAATCAGCAAGCAATTGTCCGGTATTACTGCCGGAGAACATATCCGTAACCGGGTGATCCTGGAAGCCCAGCGTTATTTGTATAATACCGATCTCACGGCGAAAGAAATAGCCTATAAACTGGGATTTGATGATCCCCATTATTTTAGCCGCTTTTTTAAGAAGTATACCAACCAGAGCCCATCTGAATTTAAGGATGCTTCCCGCTCTTCTATGAGCCCTTCTGCCTAGTTTTCCCGGAATTTTAAAAAAGTCCATCACTAGCAGCGTTTTATCCATTCCTGACGGGTGTTGTAACATGTAATTTTGTGTTGTCTTAAGGAGGCAAACAATATGAACACAAAAAAACATGTAAATCAGATAGTTATAGCCGCTGCTCCTCATATGGTAGGCGATGGCTTCAGGGTACAAAGCACCTTACCTGGTGGTACCCGTTCTGAAAATAACGTGATCAGCCCATTCATTATGATGGACTACGCGGCACCCAACTACATTCCACCCAGCCCAAGGCCACGTGGTGTAGGTGAACACCCGCACAAAGGCTTTGAAACAGTAACCATTGTATACCAGGGCGAACTGGAACACCGGGATTCTACCGGTAGCCATGGATTCCTGTATCCTGGAGATGTACAATGGATGACTGCGGCAGGCGGAATTTTACACGAAGAGAAATACAGTGAAGCATTTACCAAAACAGGTGGTAAGGCAGAATTTGCCCAGTTGTGGGTAAATCTTCCTAAAGCCTTTAAAAATAATCCACCGTCTTATCAGAATCTGGCAAAAGCAGATATCCCGGTAGTAAAGGTGAGTGAAGAAGGCTATGTGAGAGTAATTGCCGGAACGTATAATGATACCAAAGGCGCTGCTACCACATTTTCGCCGGTAAATGTACTGGATATACGCCTGAAGAAAGATGACAGCATCACGTTCGCTGTACCGGAGAATTTCAACACCGCAGCCGTGGTATTTCAAGGCGAAGTGGATATTAATGGTCAGCCGGTGAAAGCTGTAGAAACGGCCTTATTCGAACGCAAAGGCACTGAAATTACCATTACTGCGCTGAAAGATACCAGTATGGTAGTATTGAGCGGAGAGCCGATAGATGAACCGATTTTCGCTTATGGTCCTTTTGTGATGAACACAGAAGACGATATCAGACAGGCTATCAACGACTACAACGCCGGTAAATGGGGCGAATTAAACTAATCACACTAACATTTTTATTAATTATACTAAAACTAAAATTTATATGACAACCTGGAAAATTGATCCTTCACACAGTGATGTACAATTTAAAGTGAAACACCTGATGATTACGACTGTTACCGGTCAGTTTGCAAAATTTGATGGTACTATGCAAACCACTGACAATGATTTCAGTACTGCAAACATCTCTTTCGAAGCAGACATCAACAGTATTTCCACACAGAATGCGCAGCGTGATGCACACCTGCAGGCAGCAGATTTCTTTGAATCAGAGAAATATCCTAAGCTCACATTCGTGTCAAAAGAAGTAAAGAAAATAGACGCAGAGAACTATAAACTGATAGGCGATTTAACTATCCGCGACAACACCCGTCCGGTAGAACTGAATGTAGAATTTGGTGGTGAAGTAGTAGATCCATGGGGTCAAACTAAAGCAGGATTTGAATTATCCGGTAAAATTAACCGTAAAGATTTCGGTCTTACTTTCAACGCCACTACTGAAACCGGCGGTATATTGTTGAGTGATGAAGTGAAGTTACTGGCAAGTGTGCAAATGGTTAAACAACAATAAGTATTTTATATCAATATTCAGATATGCTGTTTAATTACAGCCCTGTATCCTGAACAGCATATCTGAATTATAATTTGAGGAGAATGGATATTCTGAGCAAACTGGAATGGCGTTATGCCGTTAAAAAATTTGATCCGGCTAAACAATTGAGTGAAGCCCAACTGGAGAAACTGATTGCCGCCACGAGATTGTCGGCATCTTCTTATGGTTTACAGCCTTATAAGATCCTGATTGTGGAAAATCCCGCTGTACGTGAGCAATTGAAATCAGCATCGAATAATCAGTCGCAGATAACAGATGCATCGCACCTGATTATTTTTGCGAGATATACCGACCTGAATGACTCTCACGTAGATGATTATACGAGCAATATAGCCACTACGCGCCAAATAGACCCGGAACAACTGGCAGGTTTTTCCGGTGTGATGAAAGGTACTGTGAATCGCCTGGGAGCAACAGGAACTGCCATATGGAGCGCTAAACAGGCGTACCTGGCATTAGGCACCCTGCTCATTGCCGCAGCCGTTGAAAATGTGGATGCTTGTCCGATGGAAGGCTTTGATGCAGCTAAATATGATGAAATTTTAGGATTGAAAGATAAAGGACTTGCTACCGTAGTTCTTGCTGCGGTGGGATTCAGAGCGGCGGATGATGTGATGCAGCATGCGAAGAAAGTACGTAAGCCAATAAAAGAATTAGTAGAAACGATATAAGGATCAATTGACAGGAAAACAGGTATAGAGCCGCGCAGCAAATTGCGCGGTTTTTTTTGTGCTGTGGGTTGGTTTTGGCTGCCGGGGGGCTCCGGCGTTTTTTATTGCCGATTAATTTGTAATTTGGGCCTCCACACTGATTTTTCTAACAAGAAAAAATAAAAATTTAACATGAAAAGATTTGCATCTGCCAATTGGCAAGGTACCGGCAAAGAAGGTAAAGGTACTTTAACTTCTCAGTCAACTGTATTGAACAAAACTCAGTACTCCTACAGCAGCCGTTTTGAAGACGGTATTGGTACTAACCCTGAGGAACTGATTGCCGCTGCACATGCTGGTTGCTTTACTATGAAACTGAGCTTTGTGATCACTGGTGCCGGTTTTACGCCAGGTAACATTGATACCAAATGCACCATCACCCTGGAGAATGGCGCTATCACTACCAGCCACCTGGAAGTAACTGCCAGCGTAGCAGGACTGGATGCCGCAAAATTTGCTGAATTTGTAGCAGATGCAGAAGCTAACTGCCCTGTGAGCAAAGTATTGAATGCTACTATTACTACTGACGCGAAGTTGGTGTAATTGAAGTTTATAGCATATTACGGAGCGCCTGTTGTATCACTACAACAGGCGCTCTGCTTTTTGTCCATCCTTTTCAACAGTTGATCCATTCTCTGGCGGCGGGTTTATAGCGATATTTGTGATGTATTAAAAAAGGAGAAGTAGTTATGAAAAAAGTGATTCATCGTGCTGATACCCGGGGGTACGCTAACCATGGTTGGTTGAATAGTCATCATACATTTAGTTTTGCTAATTATTATGATCCTAACCGGATTCACTTCGGGGCGCTGCGTGTATTGAATGATGATGTGGTAAAGGGTGGAATGGGCTTCGGAGCGCATCCGCATGATAATATGGAGATTGTGTCTATTGTATTGGATGGAGCCCTGGAGCATCGTGATAACACCGGCAAACAGGAAGTTATCCGTAAGCACGACGTACAGATTATGAGCGCCGGAACAGGTGTGATACACTCGGAATTTAACGCGTCAAAAACGGAAGATGTCAGCTTCCTGCAGATATGGGTAATACCGGCAGAACGCAATGTAACACCGAGGTATGACCAGAAAACATTTGATCCTGCTTCCCGTGAAAATGCGCTGCAGGTAATAATATCGCCGGATAAGTCCAGTGATGCGCTGTGGTTGCACCAGGATGCCTGGTTTTCATTGGGTAAATTTGATGCCGGTAAAACGCTGGACATTATTCCCAAAGCGGTAGGCATCGGCAGTTATTTGTTCTTATTGAGCGGCGAAATAAAGATCGCTGATGAGGTATTGCAAACCCGTGATGCCATTGGCTTGTCGGACTATGATAAAGCCACCATTGAAGTGATTAAACCGGCAGAGTTTTTGCTGATAGATGTAGCGATGTTGGGCTAATCATACACATCATTATATACTAACCCGTTATTTAAAAGATCAGCTGGTAAGGCTGGTCTTTTTTTATATTTTTATTACCATCATTATTAAACAGTCACTATAGAGGAATCATCATGCTTTTAGCCACCGATCTGGATGGTACTTTTTTAGGAGGTACGCCGGAAGATAAGAACCGATTATATACGCTATTACATCATAATAAGCAGATACAGCTGGTATTTGTAACTGGGAGGGGTATACGAAGTGTATTACAGTTATTGGAAGATACAACACTGCCGCGTCCCGAATATATCATTTGCGATGTAGGCGCCACGGTTACCCACCTTCCTACTCTTTCTGCTGTAGAACCTGTACAGGGCAATATTGCCGCAAAATGGCCTGGTGACCAGGTAAGAGAAACCCTGAAAACAGTGAAGGGCTTATTGCATCAGGAAGCACATCAGCAGTATCGTTGTTCTTACTATTATGATGAGGGAACAGATATTGACGGTGCCCGGTTGCTGGCTACTTCCCTGCGATGTGACCTGGTATTGTCTGCCGGCAAATACCTTGATATATTGCCCGCCGGAGTAAACAAAGGCTATACATTACAGCAGTTGCTGGAAGTTTTGGCGTTGCCTCATCAACAGGTACTGGTAGCTGGCGACTCCATGAATGATTATTCTATGTATGCTACCGGATTTAAAGGGGTGGTAGTAGGTGATTCGGAACCCGAATTAGTGAAGCAAACTGCTGCTATGGCGCATGTATTACAGGCACAGCGTGCGGGAGCAGGCGGCATCCTGGAGGCCATGGAATATTTCCCGGAATTCGGTATTTATCTGCAAAAAGAGGGATGAAAAATGATGGGGAGAAGAGAAAAAGATTGTACCTTAGAATAGGTCTTTGCAAGTAATTTGATATGGATATTGACAACAGCGTTTGGTATGATGAATAGCTTTTTAATCATCATTTAAATTGATAAATCAATACACCATGGAAATGACAACTCCCACTGAAGAGCTGCACCAGCAGCTTAATTCCTGGAAAGAAGAAGTAAATGAGGTAAGAAATGAAGTGAAGATGATGCGGGAAAGATTAGAACAAATTAATCTTAGTAAAGCCTCCAGGGAAGTAATGACTCAAGTAGAGCATTTTGAAAACCGTTTACTACGCCAACGGGAAGTAGCAGATGAAATGCATCACGACATTAAGCAATGTGCCAAAAAACTAGCAGACACTCCTGTCACTGTAGTGCATGACGACCGTCCGGTTGATGACTTCGACACCATACAAACGCGTATGGAAATATTTCAGAAATTATATGTAGCATTAAAAGAAGATTTCAATCATTTTATGCCTTGAGAGCCGTAAATGATTACTCGTAGGTCTTGACTTTGTGCTCTATTTTATGAATAATGCTGTCAAGCTGTTGTGTGGATTCATGCAGCCATTCCATGAGCTGCGTGTTGAGACGTTTGTCCTGGTTACTCTTATCGAATAATCCGGCAATGCTTAGTATAGATACTACCGGACGACGTATTTCATGTGAATTGATCCAGGCTATTTCTCTCAGCGTTCTGTTTTGTGCTTCCAGCAGCATGGCTTGCTTCACGTGTTTGTCTATATCCTGTATGGTGCCTATCATACGGATGGGTTGACCATTTTCGTAGATGATATAAGCGCGGTCAACCACATATTTGTAATCGCCATTGGCGCATTGAAAGCGATATTCTTCGGACCAGTAATTAAAGCCGGCGGTTATGCAGGCCGCAAGGGATGTTGTTACGCGTGCATGATCATTGGCATGTATATTTGTTTGCCACCAGTGTACAAGATCAGTTTCGTGGATATTGTTATACTGGAAGAGATTGGCAAGTCCGTGATTCCAGGTAACTTTATTGGTTATCATGTTTTTATCATACACTGCATCGTTGGTGGCCTGTGCCAGTAGTTCATAGCGCATGCCCATCTCCTCGGCGTTTTTGCTGGCTCTCACATCCGCATCTACATCTTTCGACATAATGAAGCGGGCGTTTTTCCCGTAGTAAACTGCCGGCAACGAATATATTTCCACGTAAAAGTTGCTGCCGTCTTTTTTGCGGTGTAGCCATATACCTCTGTATTCACCGCTACTGCAACGTTCATTGGCATTTTCCAAGAGCAGTGGTATATCTTCCTTATTGCGTATATCCAACAGGGTTAGTTGCATGAATTCCTTCCTGGAATAACCATATTTTTTCAACGCCGCATCGTTTACAGACAGAAAGCGCATAGAGGCTTTCTCGTAAATCCACATGGGGATCGGATATTCATTGAACAGATGCTCGAATTGAAGGGAACGATGATTGCGCCAGCTGGTTGTGAAGAAGAATAATATAAAGATACCAACAGATAATAGGATACTTGCGGCAAGCAATAATGTATGCTGTGCTGGATCGGTTTTTATGAGGAGATAGCTGTTAATCGCAATGACAATAAATAATAAAACTAAACAAGCCATCTTTAAAGGGGCATTCCGCATGACCTGATTTTCAGATAATTTACCTAAATTTTGAGCAACAGAAAAAATTATCTCAGGGGTATATGATTGGTAGTATTTTTTGTATTATAAGTGATCATAATTCGAGAATAATGTCATCGCTGGCGGGATATCCTACACAGGTTAGCACCAGGCCTTCTGCCAGTTCTTTATCTGTGAGTACTTCATTAACGGGCATAGATATTTTACCGCTAACACACTGCGCCGTACAGGAACCACACACGCCTCCCTTACAACTATAAGGCAGTAATATTTCATTTTCCAGGGCATAGCTCAGGATGGTTTGATTCCCGGGAATTTCGAGATGGTGCTCTTCATTGCGGTAACGTATCAATACCTTTTTAGGCTGGCGATCAGGTGGTGGTGGCGTTTTCGCGATGCGCGCGTCTGTATTGACCACGAAGTTTTCTTTGTGCAGTTGTGTTTCCTGGAAACCCATAAATGTAAGGGTAAGCAGAATCATGCGCATATAGTCCGGAGGGCCGCAAAGGAAGAATGCAGCATCGGTACGTGCGTAATGCAGGTGAGTTGTTACCAGTTGTTCCAGCAACATGTTATTCAGTCTCCTGTAGGTATGATCACTATCCGGATCATTGCTGAAAAGAAAGAGGATTTGTAGTTGTTCCGGGAATTGTGTCTGCCATTGTTGTAACTGTTGATAGAAGATGGTAGTTTCCGGTGTTTGGTTGCTGTAAATCAGTTTAACATGTGCACCTGGTTCGTTTGTCAGGATATGTTTGAGTAAGGAAAATACAGGGGTAATGCCGCTGCCGGCAGCCAGCAGAAAGATATCCCGCTTTGCTGCGACCGGGTCCCCGTAAGTAAAGCGCCCGGAGGGTTCCAGTGCTGTTACGATGTCTCCTTTTTTCCAGGTGTGGATCAGGTGGCGGGATATTTCGCCATTTTCTTTTTCACGGATAGTAACGGACATAAATGGATCTATGCCCGGAGTAGAGCTAAAGGAATAAGATCGTCTGTATTCTTTGTTGTGGAGGGTGATGAGAAAGGTGAGGAACTGGCCTGCGAGATATTCTACCGGTGCTGGCGTAGTGTTTTCCAGTTTATAGGTGAAGGTGCCTGGTGTTTCGCGTATGATATCCGTAATCCTGAGCTGAAAGTACATTGTATAAAAAAATTACGAATTACAAATTACGAATTACGGATTTGTGTAGAGATAGGTAAATATTGATCATTTGCTGTTATCTCCGCACAAATCCGTAATTCGTAATTTGTAATTCGTAATTCTATTTTAAATGGTTACCGTAATTTTTTCTTTCAGCATTTCCCGGGTAGTGCGGGCAATACCGGCAGCATCGTAGCCACATTCACGGTAGAGTTCTTCCGGTTTACCATGTTCAATTAATTTATCGGGAATGCCTAATCTTTTTATTTGTGCGCTATAGTTGTTGGTGGCCATGAATTCTATCACGGCGCTACCGAAGCCACCTACGATGGTACCATCTTCCACTGTAATTATTTTATCGAAAGATTGGAATATTTCGTGGAGCAGGGCTTCGTCCAGTGGTTTTACAAAGCGCATATCATAGTGAGCGGGTTGGAGCCCATCTCCTATTAATTCTTTGCAGGCTTCGGTTACGAAGTTGCCGGTATGTCCGAGCGAGAGGATGGCTACATCCTTACCATCGCGGATTTTGCGGCCGGTACCTGGTTTGATTGCTTTAAATGGCGTACGCCATTCGGGCATTACGCCTTGTCCGCGTGGGTAGCGGATTACGTAAGGCATATCATTTTCCGCTAACTGCGCGCTGTACATCAGGTTCCGCAGTTCTTCCTCGTTCATAGGTGCGCTGATGATCACGTTTGGAATACCGCGCATATAGGCGATATCGTAGGCGCCATGGTGCGTTGGTCCGTCTTCTCCCACCAGTCCGGCTCTGTCGAGGCAGAATATTACGGGGAGTTTCTGAATCAGTACGTCGTGTACGGCCTGATCAAAGGCACGCTGGAAGAAAGAGGAATAGATGGTACAGAATACGCGCATGCCCTGAGTAGCCATCCCTGCAGATAAGGTAACAGCGTGTTGTTCACAGATACCTACATCGAAGGCTCTGTGTGGCATTTTCTCCATCATGAATTTGAGGGAGGAGCCAGAAGGCATGGCGGGTGTGATACCAATAATTTTATCGTTTTGTTCAGCCAGTTCAATGATGGTATGTCCAAAAACATCCTGGTATTTAGGAGGTTGAGGGCTGGTAACTGGTTTTTTGAATATTTCGCCGGTGATTTTATCAAACAGGCCTGGTGCGTGCCAGGTGGTTTGGTCTTTTTCTGCGAGGGCATAGCCTTTACCTTTGGTGGTAACGATATGCAGCAATTTTGGACCGGGGATATCTTTCAGATCCTGGAGGGTATCGGCCAGTTTGGTGATATTGTGGCCATCGATGGGGCCAAAATAGCGCATCTTCAATGCTTCGAAGAGGTTACTGGATTTGGATACTACTCCTTTGAGGCTGGCTTCCAGCTTGGAGGCCATGTCGCGGGTGAATTTCTTACCTACCGGCAGTTTGCCAAGCAGGTTCCACACATCGTCCCTTACTTTGTTGTAGGTGGGAGAAGTGGTGATATCTGTCAGGTATTCTTTCAGCGCGCCCACATTGGGATCTATGGACATGCAGTTATCGTTCAGGATAATCAGTACGTTGGCATTGGCCACGCCGGCGTGGTTCAGTGCTTCAAAGGCCATACCGGCGGTCATAGCACCATCGCCGATGACAGCAATATGCTGACGGTCAAATTCGCCTTTGTAATGGGAGGCCATGGCCATACCGAGTGCAGCGGAAATGGAGGTAGAGGAGTGTCCTACACCGAAGGTGTCGTACCGGCTCTCATCTCTTTTCGGGAATCCGCTAAGTCCTTTGTATTTCCGGTTGGTAGGAAATGCTTCCCGGCGGCCGGTCAGGATTTTGTGGCCATATGCCTGATGGCCTACATCCCATACCAGTTGGTCGTATGGGGTGTTAAAAACATAATGCAAAGCCACTGTAAGCTCAACTACACCAAGACTGGCCGCAAAGTGGCCACCATGCACACTTACCACGTCAATAATATATTGACGCAGCTCCTCACATACCTGGTGAAGCTGTTCTTTATTCAGCTTTCGCAAATCAGCGGGATATTCTATCTGGCTCAACAGTTGACCTGCCTTTATATTCATAATTGGGCTCAGGGTTTATATGAAGTAACAAAAATACATAAAAATATGTGGTAAATAGTGATCTGGCCACAGGAAAGTGGTACAGATAAGTGATATCTCACCATTCAGATGCAGGCATCTGCCATTTACCGGTTTTGATTCACCATTTATAACATTTAGGTTTCTACGGGGGGCGCCGTAGGGTATTTTTGGAATATAGGTGAAGTTTACTAATTTGATTTAATGTTTAAGCAAATAAACAAATACTGGTGGTGTCAGATTTTGGGGTGGGCGACCTATTTCGTATTAAACTGTTTCATCTACTACACCCAGGATAAGTCGATAGTTAAGCCGATCGACTTTGTTAACTTGTTAATTTTCACTACGTTAGGTGTTTTAATCACACATCTTTTTCGCACATTGATTAACAGGCGTAATTGGGTGACCTATAGTTCTGAGCAACAGATTTTTTTATTTTTTATGGTGGTGGCGGGCACTACGGTGACGTTATATATTTCTAATAACGCATTGATGTACTTCGTGTTCAGGTATCAGCAGGAAGATCTGTTTACCGGTATTATCAAGGGAGTATCTGTTTTTGCTATAGCCTTCATCTGGTGGTTGATTTACTACATATGGCATTATATAGAACGGAACCGTAGTGCGCAGGTAGACCAGTTGAAGCTGGAAACAACGGTGAAGGAGCTGGAGCTCAAAACGATCAAGGCGCAGATGAATCCGCATTTCATTTTCAATGCGTTAAATAGTATCCGGGCATTGGTAGATGAGAATCCACAACGCGCAAGAACAGCTATTACAGAGCTTTCCAACATATTGCGGAGTTCTATGCAAACGGAGAAAGCGGAGACGGTGAGCCTGGAAAACGAATTAAACATTGTAAAGGATTACCTTGCATTGGAGCATATCCGTTTTGAAGAGCGCCTGAATGTAAAGTATGAGATTGACCCGGATACGCTGGAATTGCAGGTACCACCGATGATGTTACAAACGTTGGTGGAAAATGCCATTAAACATGGGATTTCCCGTGTTATTATGGGAGGATCGGTGTACATTAACTCTTCTCTGAAGGGCATGCATCATATCATTACCATAGAAAACACCGGACAAATAGTAGAAGATAGTATTAATGGCCATGGCTTTGGGTTACAGAGCACCAGACAAAGGTTAAGTATTTTGTTTGGCAACAGGGCCTCTTTTGAAATCAGGAATAAAGACGAGCGGACGGTAGAAGCTACAGTAGTAATGCCTTTGCTCTAAGTCACTTGTTATAAACTGCCATAGCTGCTGCATAGCGGATATGGCTATTATTGTTTAACTAATTAAATCATCAACCAAACTTCATATTGCCAATGAAAAAAGCATTGATAATAGACGATGAACGCCTGGCCAGGAGTGAACTTAAGAAATTGCTGGCAGATCACCCGGAAATAGTGGTGGTGGGAGAAGCTGTGAATGCGAAGGATGGTATAGAAAAGATAGAAACGCTTCATCCTGACTTACTGTTTCTGGATATCCAGATGCCTGACAAAACTGGTTTTGACCTGTTAGCAGAATTAGAGAAAACACCGCAGGTGATTTTCACTACTGCATATGATGAGTATGCATTGAAAGCATTTGAGTACAATGCGCTGGACTACCTGTTAAAGCCGGTAGAGCCCAAGCGTTTGGCGGATGCTATTCACAAGCTGCATCAGCAGGATGAAAAAGACCGCCTGGCCGCTACCGGTGGGATTCGCAATTTACTGTCTGAAAATGACCAGGTTTTTGTGAAAGACGGGGACCGCTGCTGGTTTGTGAAATTACAGGAGATACGTTTGTTTGAGAGCGTGGGTAACTATGCCCGGGTATATTTCGAAACTAACAAGCCTTTGATCCTGAAGTCACTGAATGCGCTGGAAGAAAGGCTGGATGAGCGTACATTTTTCCGGGCCAATCGTAAGCATATCGTGAATCTGCGGATGATCGAAAAAATTGATACTTATTTCAATGGGGGCTTGCTGTTGGAAATGCGTGGAGGCGAAAAAATTGAAGTGAGCCGCAGACAGGCGGTGAAGTTCAAAGAGATGATGAGTCTCTAAAAGAGCAGAAAGCAGAAGGCATAAAGCAAAAAGCTATTAAAGCGAATGACCAGAGCAGGTATTTAAAATACTTTCCGCTCTGGTCATTCGCTTTAATAGCTTTTTGCTTTATGCCTTCTGCTTTCTGCTCACAGTATGTACCGCGTCAGCAAGTTCCTTTATCAGAGAGAGATCTTTTTCGATGGCGTTACCCACAACAATGACATCGGCGCCGGCTTTGCAGTTCAGGTAGGCTTTTTCAGCGTCTCTGATACCACCACCAACAATGATGGGGGCTTGTACCTGGCTAGCCACCCGGCTAATCATGCTTTCGGTGATGGGGATGCGGGCACCGCTGCCGGCATCCATATAAATTACCTTCATTCCCAGCATTTCGCCGGCGATGGCAGTACACATGGCAATATCGGCCTTGTCTGCCGGAATGGGAGTTGTATTGCTGATATAAGACACCGTAGTAGGTGCGCCTCCGTCGATCACCATATACCCGGTGGAAATTACTTCCAGTCCACTTTTCTTAACTGCAGCTGCGGATACCACATGCTGACCAATCAATAATTCGGGGTTCCTGCCGGAAATAACAGACAGGTAAAGCAGGGCATCAGCATATTTTGATACCTGGGAGGGGCTACCGGGAAATAATACAACGGGTATATCGCAGCTGGCTTTCAGCTGCTGTACGCATTCATCCAGATGATCGGAAATCACCAAACTGCCTCCAAGGAAGATATAATCGACTTTGGCGGCAGTGCATTTGGCAGCAATTTCTATGATATCGGCAGGTGTAACCTTATCCGGATCAATTAAAACCGCGAATGCCTTTTCCTTTTTAGCCTTTCTTTCGATGAACGAAGTGTATATGTTATTGTACATCAATAGCGCATTGTTCCGGTTGTCGCAAATGTATAATATTTTTATTAATAACACACAGTGCTATGTAAATAAGCATTCAATTCATTATCTATTCATGAACTTCATATATGTTATACAACTGCAAATTTTTTGTTTAGGGCAAATTTTAAGCCGGATTTCTTTTCAGAGGGTATAACAAACGTGTTGGCAAACTGTTTGAGCAATTATCCACAATCTGTGCAAAATAAATGGAATGAGCCCCGCATTTAAAAATTAATTTTAGAGTACTCCGCATTACTAACTCATTTGTATCACTTAAGAAAAAGTCATGGGCATGAAAAATCCAGTCAATAGTACTAGTGGTCTCGCGTTCTCCCGTCATTTTACTAAAGAAGGTGTGAGTCCTTACGATCAATTTGAGTATGAGCTTCGCTCTTCTGTTATACGCAACCCGGGTGGTGACATTGTATTTGAGATGAACAACGTGGAAGTACCCGCAGGATGGTCGCAGATAGCCACAGATATCCTGGCGCAAAAGTATTTCCGGAAGGCGGGCGTACCGCAGGCCGATGGTACACCTGGCAGGGAAACTTCGGTAAAGCAGGTGGTACACCGGATGGCCAATTGCTGGCGTGCCTGGGGCGAGAAATACGGCTATTTTGCCACAGAAAAAGATGCCCTGATATTTTATGAAGAGTTAAGTTATAGTATGCTGAACCAATCTTGTGTGCCGAATTCCCCACAATGGTTCAATACGGGATTATTTGAGAGCTATGGTATTAAAGGCAAGCCCCAGGGGCATTATTATGTAGAACAACGAACCGGGAAGCTGGAAAAGTCTACTTCTGCTTATGAGCGTCCTCAGCCACATGCCTGTTTTATTCTTAGTGTGAATGATGACCTGGTCAATGATGGTGGTATTATGGATCTGTGGATGCGGGAAGCACGCATTTTTAAATATGGTTCTGGGGTAGGTACTAATTACTCACAAATCCGTGCTGATGGAGAGAAATTGAGTGGAGGTGGTACTTCCAGCGGGTTAATGAGTTTTCTGAAGATAGGTGACCGGGCAGCTGGTGCTATTAAATCAGGTGGTACCACCCGGCGTGCTGCTAAAATGGTGTGCCTGGACCTGGATCACCCGGAGATCATGGATTTTGTGAACTGGAAAGTTGAAGAAGAGAAGAAAGTAGCCGCATTGATTGCGGCCGGTTATTCCTCAGATTATGAGGGAGAAGCTTATAAAACAGTTTCGGGGCAGAATTCCAATAATTCTGTTCGTGTTCCTAATTCCTTTTTCCGGGCACTGGAAACGGACAGCGACTGGGATCTGAAGGCCCGTACCAACGGGAAAACAGTGAAAACAGTGAAGGCAAAGGATTTATGGGATCAGATTACCTATGCGGCCTGGCGTTGTGCAGACCCGGGTATACAATATGATACTACTATCAATGAATGGCATACCTGTCCGCAGGGAGGGCGTATTAATGCCTCTAATCCCTGCTCAGAGTACATGTTCCTGGATAATACTGCCTGTAATCTGGCATCTGTGAACCTGCGGCGATTCTTTGACGACAAGCGCAACCTGTTTGATGTTCCGGGATTTGAGTACACGGTGAGGTTATGGACAGTAGTACTGGAAATTTCCGTATTGATGGCGCAATTCCCCTCTAAAGAGGTAGCGCAGCTCAGTTATGATTACCGTACGTTGGGTTTAGGCTATGCTAACCTGGGTTCCATGCTGATGGTGAGCGGTATTGCTTACGACAGCGAGGAGGCACGGGGCGTTGCCGGCGCTATTTCGGCTATTATGACCGGTGTGGCTTATACTACTTCTGCGGAGATGGCTGCTCACCTGGGAGCATTTTCGGAATATGCCGCAAATCGGACAGATATGTTGCGGGTAATGCGTAATCATCGAGCGGCGGCCTATGATGCCATAGAGGCTTACGACGGACTGGAAATAAAGCCCAGGGGAATTGATGCGCGCTATTGTGCAGATTACCTGTTAAAAGCGGCCACTAAAGCCTGGGATGAAGCGGTAAAACTGGGAGAACAGTACGGTTACCGTAATGCGCAGACAACCGTTATAGCCCCTACTGGTACTATCGGGCTGGTGATGGACTGCGACACCACTGGTGTAGAGCCGGACTTTGCCCTGGTAAAGTTCAAAAAGCTTTCCGGTGGCGGATATTTTAAAATTATTAATCAATCCATTCCTACTGCATTACAAAACCTGGGCTATACCGGGCATGAAATTAAGGCGATTGTGGATTACGCCAAGGGCACGGGTAGTTTTGCCGGGGCGCCCTATATTAATCATCAGTCGCTGAGTGAGAAAGGATTTATGGGAGAAGAGCTGAAGAAGCTGGACGCGGCCGTTACTTCTTCTTTTGATATCGCCTTTGTGTTCAATGTATATACTTTGGGAGAGGAATGCCTGCAGCGGTTGGGTTTCAAGGCGGAAGAGTATTATAACCTTGAATTCAGTTTGTTGCATGAGCTTGGTTTTACGGATGCCCAGATTGATGCCGCCAATGACTTTGTATGCGGCACTATGACCGTAGAGGGTGCACCTTATTTAAAAGAAGCGCATTTGCCGGTATTTGATTGTGCCAACAAATGCGGTAAGCATGGAGTGCGTTATATCCACCCACACGGGCATATCCGGATGATGGCGGCAGTACAGCCTTTTATTTCCGGTGCTATTTCCAAAACCATCAATTTGCCTAATGAAGCATTGGTGGAAGAAATCGCAGATGCATACCGGTTGAGCTGGGAGCTGGGGTTAAAGGCCTGTGCCCTATATCGGGATGGTAGCAAATTAAGTCAGCCGCTTAGCAATAAAAGTGATAAGAAGAAGAAAACAGAGGCAGTGGCATCGGCTGCCGTGCCTGATTTGAACGATTTGAGCATAGATGAATTACTGGAAGAAGTTAATAAGCGGATGCTGGCCAGCAGAGATACTACCCTGAAGCGCCAGTTGTCGAGGATTGTAGAGCGGCAGGCTTTACCATCCAAGCGCGGGGGCTTTACGCAGAAGGCGAATGTAGGTGGACAGGTCATTTTTGTGCGTACCGGAGAATATAACGATGGTACGTTGGGAGAGATTTTCATTGACCTTGCGAAGGAGGGGTCTACCCTGCGCAGCTTAATGAATTGCTTTGCCATAGCAGTTTCCATAGGACTACAGTATGGGGTTCCCCTGGAAGAGTTTGTTGATAAGTTTATATTTACCCGGTTTGAGCCTGCCGGTATGGTAGATCATCCCAATATTAAATCGGCTACTTCTTTGATCGATTATATTTTCCGTGTACTGGGTTATGAATACCTGGGACGTACGGATCTGGTGCATGTGTTAGATGCGCCAGGTAATACGGGGGAAAATGACGAGGAAGAGGAGCCTGCACCGCCGCCGGCGAACAGTACCGGCAAAGTGGGGCCGCGGGTAGTTAAAGCTCAGGCTGTTAGTGGATTTCAGCAGGAGAATACTACGCAGGATTATATGAAAAGTATGCAAAGTGATGCACCTGCATGCCATACTTGCGGGCATATTACGGTACGATCCGGAACTTGTTATAAATGTTTGAATTGCGGTACCAGCATGGGTTGTAGCTGATTGATGTTGCAACTTCTTGTTAATGATATGTTATTGTGCCTTTAAAATTTCAAAGAAAAATAACATGCCCTTACCTTTGTATTCAAATAGGGTTTTCATAGGATAGTAACAAATTGAGGGCGCTTTTCTAGGCGCCCTTACTTTTTTTAGAAAACACCTGTTTTTACTTCTCTTTCCAGGCATAAGAATCTCTTCTTATTTTTTGAGCCCATATTTCACATTTGATATTTTTCTGTTAAAATCGATTTTATTGCAGCTTTTATAATTACGCTGTGAAATATTTGATTTTTTCTAATATTTATACTTTTCGCCGAGTCGCGATATAATTTTATTATATTTGTTATTGTATTAATTTTTATTATGGTTACTGTCCTATGAAAAACCAAATATTCCTACACCGCATGACTCCTCATGCACTGTAAATGACTCTCGAAAGCAATGGTTCGCCCATTGCTTTTGTTTTTTTCAGGGGTTTAACGTGTTTTTACGCATATTTTTTTATCTGCCTGAAAATCTCAAAATATAATTGTATTTTTAGACTCGAAAATTTGACACCTTATGAAAAAGCTGTTGTTAATGCTGTTGGTAGTTTTGGCCGCAGCCACATCAGCAAATGCCAACACTGGTTTCAATAACGGGGATAAGAACGGAGATAAAAACGGGGATAACAACGATAACCGGAATAACTCTAAGAACACTGGTAATTCAAAACCTGTACGGGTAGAAGAATTTGTGTTAATGTTTCCACGGGTTGAAACAGCGGAGAAAGTTGATGAGGGCGAGTTGGAAAAAGCTATTGTGGATTTATACAAATGGTATTTACAAAACGAAACCAAATTAAATACTAACGACTTCCTGAAAGGAAGTGGTAAGGAATTGGCGTTCCCTTTTAAGGTAGATCCCAAAACCTTGCAACAATATTTCCTGTTCATCAAGAAAAACTTCCCGGGTTTCGGCGAAGACGACTTGTCTAATGTAAAACGCGGCCGGAAGAAAGAAGCACCTGTTACTGTGCGTGATGAAATGGATAATCCTATGTCGATTTCAGTTAACAGATAAAATCGTTTTGCCAGGCGATAATGCATTTAGAGTTTAATTACGATAAGGGGGAGGTATTGCATGCATTGCGCTATCATTTTATGCGGAGAGGAGAGATAAAAGTCTTCCGCAATACGCTCATTATACTTCTGCTAGCTACATTAACCGGTTATTTCTATCGAGTAGTAACTCCCAGCGCCCTTACAGGTATTGTACTCATGATTTTGATACTGGGATGGGTATTCTGGTATCTCCTGCCTGTTTCTATCTATAATAAGGCCGCTACTTTCAAAGACAGCATACAACTTAATTACTCTGAGGAAGGATTATTAATATCTACGCGAGCGAGCGAACACCAGCGGGCCATTAGCTGGAGCAATTTTTCCCAGGTAGTGGAAACCCGGAAATTCTTCTTCTTATACCGGGATAAAAAAACTTTCTTTTTAATTCCCATCAGTGCCTTTCCAACAGAAGAGGCTTATCGGCACTTCACTGGTATGCTAAAGGAAAAATTCAGCAATTATAAATGAGTAGATAATCAGTGCGGGCTTGTTGCGAACAGGATAAGGCTGATTATACTGATTTTATATTTTTGATTTAGAGAGATGGATAATGGATTGAAGCGAAAGAATCGCTACAAGCAGTTATCCATCTCTCTAAATTTTTAAAATAAAGTTATAGATCAATAGTTTGAAATACGCTGAAATGCAGGATATGATTCATTGTTTTGGCGCCTGAAGTAACTTGTATCAATTGATTCATATACCCAATATCTGCTTTTAGCCTGGTGTTAAACTGGTATCCAAATGCCGCCAGGAAGCGGTTTTGGTCGAATAACAGGTTGCTGATATCATTTCCCCACAGGTTTAGAAAAATTTCATCTTGCAGGGCTACATAAAAAGGCGTTGTCTCCTTTTTATGTTTAACAGCGAACTGTGTCCGGTTAAAATAGCGGGCGCGGTTACCATATTTCCAATCGCCGATAGCGCTGTGGGCACCTGGCCCGGATGGTTGAGATACCCAGCGTTGCTCCAATCGTACCCGGTGGGTCATATCGAGATGCCTGGCCTTATGAATATACTGTTCGAAGATCCGTTGTTCCGGAAGCCAGGTATTGCTGACCCCATTATAAGTGGGAACGTAAGCGTAGCCTAATAAAATATGATCCTGTTTGGTGAGGGAATATTGTAATCCACCCCGCATCAGTAATTGACCTTTGTTGCTGATACCGTCCCTGATACGAAGTTGTATATCAAACGGAACAGCCCATTTACTATTAATTTTTGCAGTACCAAAATAAGTGTACCAATTTTGGTAGGCGTGTGTGATATCCTGTGCGGATACAAAGCGGGCAATGGCTATCAGAGCCATTGTGAGCAGTACTTTCCTCATAATCGCTGAATATAGGTTGGCATTAAAGATAAGTAAACCGGGGCTAAAAAAAGAAGGCACCTGCAGATGCAGGCGCCGATAGATTGTTGTTTAGCTATAGTTGATTGTTGTATCAGAATTTATTGTACCACAGTTTTGTTCCTTTTTTGTCGCCTCCGATAGCAGCAGCAGCCTGGTCGTAACTGGTTTTATTTTGTGTTTGCTCCGACTGCAGGTAGGTTAAGCGATAAGGCACCATGGTGACACTTGGGTCCAGCGAACCAGACACTGGTGCAATGAATAAAGGTTGACCGCCGGGTTTGCTGAAATGGAGCCTGGTTCTTTCAAACCATGCCTGAAAGCCCTGCGGGTAAAGTGCCAGCCATTTCTGTGTACCGATTACATTTCTCCAGTCGGCTGCTACATAAGGCACTTTGGCAATATATGCATCAACCGCCGCGTCGGTAATGTCTTTGTTGCGGGTGAGCTGGCGCCAGTAATTGATGGAAGACCGGATACCATTTGCGTAATGGGTAGCGGCATCATCTCCTACTTTCATGCCTCTGGCTGCGGCCTCCGCCAGAATAAATTCTACTTCTGAATAAGCCATCAGGATGCCTGGCATGGTAGCGCTATAGATCTGGGTACCCGGAAAAGAATAACGGTCTTGTGAAAGCCGGTTGGTATCTGATGCGGCCCAGCCGTATGGCATTCCATTATAAACTTTGTCGTCTTTAGAGGGACGCGCGTAAATGCTGAGACGCGGGTCATTCACACTTTTCATATAATCCACCAGGGTAGCACTTACAGAGAAATCAATAATGGGACGTGCCAATTCATTATAAGGAAATTGATTGGGCATGGCATCCAGGTATTGGAATTGTGCATTGTCATCATTGCTGCTGATAGCATCCTTATAATGTGCTTCAATGATCTGTTTGGCTTTATCAGGGCTGGCATCTACCATGCGAATAGCCATTCTGAGCAACAGTGAATGAGCCAGTTTTTTCCATTTTTCCACGTCTCCATTGTAGATAACATCTCCGGAATTGAAGCTGATCTGCGCTGTATCCAATACATTTATCTGTGCCTGTAACGTGTCGATCAGGGCATTATAAACGGTTTGGGCGTCGTCATATTTAGGAGTAATGTTCGTAGTACTCTGGAAGCTCTGCGAATATGGAATATTACCATAGGTGTCTGCCAGGATCTGGTAAATCCAGGCACTGGTAATTTTGGCGATCGCGTTCTGATTAGGCACACCAGTTTGGTCTGCTTTCGCATTATTTTGTTTTACCAGGTCATCCAGATTATGTAATGATACGCGGTACAAGGTATTCCAGAAAGCGGCGTTGTTACCTTCATCGAGATTAAACTGGCTGTCATTGGTCCTGGAGTTGCCCGTCCAGTATTGGGCGTAGTTCATTGCGATGAAGCCATTTTGCAATCCGCTGTAAAGCATATCCATGGTGCTTTTCTGTGCACCTGTGAGCAAATATTGTGGTTCAGCAGTAGTTGGTTTGGTAGGATCATGGTTCATATCATCCAGTTTTTTACAACCGGTGACTAACAGTGAAACCATCAGGATTCCTAAGCTGCTATATTTTAAAATCGTTTTAGTCATCGTCACAAAATTTAGAATGATACGTTCAGGTTTAATCCATAAGACCGGAGTGAAGGCAACGCTCCTCCTTCAATACCCTGCACATTGGATGCAGAGTTGAGGATGTTGGAGGGGTCCACATTAGGCGCATTGGATTTAATTAACCAGAGGTTACGGCCATATACAGAAATGCGTGCAGCCTGAGCACCCACTTTCTTATACCAGGATTCCGGCAGGTTATAACCAATTTTTGCTTCTCTCAGGTAGATATAGCTGGCATCATATAAATTAGCTCTGCTAATCACATTTCCTCCGTTATAATTGAAATGCTCCTGTGCCGTAATCTTTGTGGTATTAGCGTGACCATCGGCGGTTACACCCGGAACGATAATGCCATTTTCACGAATTCCGTTTTCAACAGTAGATTCCAGCAGACCAGACTTGTTTCCGTACAGGTTAGTGTAGGAGAAAAAGTCGCCACCATGTTGGAAGTCAACCAGGGCAGACAGATAAATACCTTTATAAGAGAAGGTATTTGTAACACCCCCTACATAGTCCGGATAGGCGTTACCGATAGGTTTGATTTCACTGGGCACATAACGACCGCGCGCGTCCACTACTTTTTGCCCATTGAGATAGGTATAATCCGTACCGCGAATAGTTCCCAGCGGCTCCCCAACCTGCCCTACTACTGATACCTTTTGTGTACGACGGTCGGTACCAATGGTCAGGAAGGCGAGAGACGTATTGTATTGTGCGATATTCAGGTCCAGTACCTTATTCCTGTTGCGGGCAATATTGGCATTGATATCCCAGCGGAAGCCATTTTTCAGGCGGATGGGATTCAGGTTTAAACCTATTTCAATTCCTTTGTTTTCCACACTGCCACCATTTACATAAGCACCCGTAAATCCGGTAGCGGTGGGTAATGCCAATGTAATAATCTGGTCTTTAGTGACACGCCTGTAGTAGGTTAAATCAAGCCCGATGCGGTTGTCGAGGAATTTCAGTTCTACACCGGTTTCCACTTCCGTAGTACGCTCTGGTTTCAGATCCTGATTGTATAAAGTGTAAGAGAACTGAGAAATAGGATTACTACCGAAAGGAGGAATGAAATCGTAGGTGTTATAGATACGATAAGGGTCTGCATCATTACCAACTGCGGCCACGCTACCTCTTAATTTACCGTATGACAGCCACTTCCACTCTTTCAACAGGTCAGAGAAAACGAAAGAGAGGGAAGCAGAAGGATAGAAATATTGGTTATTACCTTTCACCAGTGTTGATGACCAGTCGCTACGTCCTGTCAGGTCAAGGAACAGGAGATTTTTATATCCCAGGTTGGCAGTAGCGAAAACGGAATTGATTTGTTTCTCGTAGTATTGATCGATAGCCTGAGCTGGTTGTACAGAGTTGAGCAGGTTATATACTCCTTTGGTGATCAGGCCCTGTACAGTGCTTCCTCCGGTAACTGTCCACTGACGATGCATAATATTTCCACCGACGGTAGCGTTCAGTTGGAAATCTTTGCCAAAATCTTTTTTGATATCTGCTGTTAACTGGTAGTTCATTTCGCGGTTACTTCTTACGCGTTTGATATATCCACCAATGGCATAATCTTTTGCGGTTCTTTCTTCTTCGAGGGTATTATAGTCGTCCATAAATACGCGGCCGGAGAAGGAGAGCCATTTGGTAGCATCTACATCCAGGCCGGCATATCCAAACAGCCTGTTGCGGCTATCTGTTTCATAATCCATATAACGATTCCAGTATGGGCCGTTGCTGGAAGAGATACTTGGATCATCCCATGCGCGGCGGTTCCAGGTAATCTGGGAACCATCACTGTATTGGAAGTCCTTTTCTTTTGCTATATCCAATTGGCGTTGGCCATACATCGTAAATTGTAAAGTTGGGTTGGGTCCGGTAAAGCCGGTACCGGGGCGGCCCTTCACTTTTAAGGAGGTATAATTCATAGAGGCGACAGCCTTCACTCCTTTTGTTAATTCGTAGCTACCATTGAAGGAAAGATTATTTCTTTTGTTGGTAGCGTTCGGCAAAACAAAGGTTTGATCCATATTACCGTACGACAGGCGGAAGCTTCCTTTATCGTTGCTACCTGCCATAGAGATATTATTGGTAAGAGTAAAACCTGTTTTGTAAAAGTCTTTTACATTATTTGGATGTGCTGACCACGTATCGGTTTTACCGAAGTTGGGATTGTTTTTATTTTTATCCCAGGACCAATAAGGACGGATGATTTGTCCATTTAGTTTTGGTCCCCATGATTCATCTACTGCATATTGTGGCATCAGGTCATAACGTCCTTTGCCATTGTTATCGTCGTATGTAGCGCTTTGTTCATTGAGGAATCCTTCCGGGTGTTGGTTATAATACAGAGTATCGAATTTTCCGGCATTACCGCCGCCGTACATATTCTGGTACTTTGGCAGCACAGCTACCTGGTCAACCTGTGCATTGATGCTATAGGTAACACCAATTCCTTTTTCAGTATCCGGGCGTTTTTTAGTGGTGATTTGTAAAACACCGTTGGCGCCGCGGCTTCCGTAGAGCGCTGTTGCAGCGGCTCCTTTGAGAACGGAAATATTTTCAATGTCTTCCGGATTGATGTCTTGCATTGGGCTACCGTAGTCGTAGCCACCGCCACCGTTTTGCTGACCGGGATCATTGGTAACGTTATTCATCATGGGAACGCCGTCGAGAACGAAGAAGGCGTTGTTGTCGCCCAGGATGGATTTTACACCACGGATAGTGATTTTGCTGGCACCGCCCATAGATCCGGTGTTGCTACTGATTTGTACGCCGGGAACCTTACCGGTAAGGGCGTTTACGAAATTGACTTCTTTTGCTTCCTGCACTGCGTTGCCGCTTACTTCCTGAATAGCATAGCCTACTGAGCGGGGATTCTTTTTGATGCCGAGGGCGGTGACTACTACTTCTCCCAATACTTTTTTAGTAGCATTGGACGGTACCATGGTAATATTCAGTTCACCTCTTTTTTCAATAGGAATTGTTTGTTCGCCGAAAGTAGGAGCTGTAACCAGGATAGTATCTTTGATACCGGCCTTGATGGTGTAGTTGCCTGTAGGATCCGATTGTGCGTTGAGCTTAGTTGTTTTATTGCGGATAACAGCGCCTGGAATCGGTGTGCCTTTATCATCCTTCACTGTGCCACTGAGTGTGAATTTTCCCACTTCACTTTTCGCAGTAGCCGGGTCTGGAGGAAGGATGAGAGCGGTATCCTCTTTAGGTTTAGCAGTAGTAGTTTTAGTTGTATCAGGAACAGATTTGCTGGAAGTGTCCTGTTTAGGTTTAGTGGTGTCCTGCGCAGGAACCGCTTTAGCAGCGGTATCTTGCCTGGGTTTTGCACTGGTGTCTGCAGCAGGCTTAATCACTACCGGAACGGTGGTATCAGCTGGCTGTTTGGCGGATAGATACCCTTCGGGTTTTGTGTATGCACTGCTGGAGGTATAGCAGAAAAAGGCATAGCACAGCCCCGACCAGGCTAGTACATGGCTTCTCATTGTATAATTAAAGATTTGGTTACAAAATTTTTTGACAGGAATCCTATGCTGTCTATTGTTATATAGCTTCGTCATCAATATAACAATACAATCAAACTGGCTTCTACAATGGGTTGCAAAAGCAAAAAAAAATTATTTCAGGTTTTTCCTCATTTCGTAGTGCGGAATGCCCACCTCTGTAAATTCTTCTCCACAAAAAGCGTAGCCCAGTTTCTGATAGAATCCTGTGGCTTCTTTGCGGGCATGCATGGTGAGTATGTCGAAGTTGTTTTCACGTGCATATGCTTCTGCGAACAAGATAATTTCTCTGCCGGTTCCTTTTCCCTGAAGGCTTGGTGAAACGGCCATCTGCCTCAATTGTACGGTGTTTTCATTCACCGGCGTAAGTATACAACAACCTGCCAGTATTTCTTTATTATTGATGGTAGTGAATCCGGCGATGAAAACATCATTTATTTCCTGTTGCAGTTGTTCTGCTGTAAAGCTAAGTCCAAGGGGCCTTCGGAGTACTTCACTGCGAAGTTCCAACATGGTATGATAGTCACAACTACCGTACTCGAGTATACGAAAATCAAGCATATTTGTTTGTTATGTTTATGTATTGCAATTTAATCAATTGCAAGGTGAGCAGTTGATTGGCTACAATACTTCACTTACAACTGTCGGAAAGACAAATAGCTTGCCAACAGGGAATCAGGGATGTTGGGAATTAAAGTAGCTGACAATGAGTTGATCTACTGATTTCACCTGTAGCATATCATCGTTTATCCGGATTGCATTGGGATGTGTGTCGGTGCAAACGACCTTTTTAATGAGGCCACTTTGCTTTATTTTTTCAAACCCGTTGCCGGCAAATATGCCATGGGTGGTAATTACACAGATATCGGCTGCTCCTGCATCATGATAAGATTGTGCGGCATGGATGAGCGAGCCGCCGGTGCGGATCATGTCGTCGTAAATGATGACAGTTTTATCTTTCACATCGGCGCTGATAGCGGTAATGGCGGTTTCATCACCAGAGAGGCGGCGCTTAAATGCAAAAGCGGCTGGAACATGCATATCATTAGCGAGTGATTCTACCCATTTTGCCCTGCCAGCATCTGTGCTGGCGAGAACGAAAGGCTTTCCTCCAGCCAGTTCCAGGGCTGCATCCATCACAAATTCTTTTGCGTATAAATGAACCGGGCGTATATCGTTTTCGAAATACCAGGTGATGCCATCTACATGAAGATCGATCATCACAATCCTGTTACCGCGCGAAGTATTAGGAAGAGAAGAAAAGAGTACTGCGCGTGTTTTTGCCTTTACAATTTCTCCGTATTTCACGGCCCTTTCCATGGTAGAATATCCGAAGAAAGGAATAATGATTGTGAGAGAATAGGCGCCCAGTTGTACACATCCGCTGGCGAGATCATATAATTCGAGGGTGGCCTGATCGTCTATAGTGCCACCAATTAAGATCACTTCTTTGTTGCTGACGTTACTCAGTATACGATGATAATGTTCCCCATCAGGGAAATCACGTATCTCTAATTCTCCGTTTTCCCAGGTATTTCCTGTAATGGCCAGGATCCTGTTTTTCAGATACTGGTAATGCTGTGTAGCAAAAATGATCTTCTGTGGCATGACTTTTACAGATATATCTCTGATAATGGTAAAAATAAGTGATTGAGGGGATATTTATAACGTTGATAATTAATATTTTTGCCCGCGAGCACTGTCATTTCCCTCGTTTTTAACTTTTCATTAGCGGGTGGAACATTAAATTTGAAGGATTACTATATTCATGATTCGTTTTACAGTATATATCGGAGCACTGTTTTTTTTCTTTTTCATTGGCATGCAGGTTACTGTCGCACAGGTGCGGTTGTCTGGTATGGTGGCGGATCAGGAGACTAAAACGGGATTGCCTTTTGTTTCCGTAGTAAACAAAAGGACTATGACGGGAACACTTAGTAATGAAAGTGGTCGTTATTACATAGAAGCCTACCCCGGGGACACATTGGAGTTTTCCATGTTAAGTTATGCTACAAAAGTACTCATCACACCGGGTTTGTCTTCTTCCCTGAATGTATACATGGAGAAGCGGTTATTTGAATTGCAGGGAGTAAATGTAAGGGGGAGGAACTATCGCAATGACTCTATGGCGTTACGGGATGAGTACGGACGTTATTTCAACTATAAAAAGCCTGGGGCAGTGGATGTCTTGAAAACCCTACCGGCTAATCCTATCACCGCCTTAACTTACCTTGTGCCCAGTAAGGTCCGCAAGCGGAAGGAGCAATTTCATGAGCAATTACTTTATTGGGAGAAGGAAAAATATATTGATTATCGCTATTCTCCTGAATTAGTAGAAAAAATGACCAAATTGCAAAGTCCGGAGTTGGATTCTTTTATGTATAAATACCGGCCGGGCTATCAATTTCTTAACAGCGCTTCGGAATATGATCTGATGTTGTACATCAAACAATCATTTGAAGCGTATCAGAAAGAAAAAGTTGCCAGGAAGGAACCTTAAAGATATTAGTTACGCCACGCCGCTCCAACGTGGCGTAACTGTTATAAGGCCGTTTATATCTTACCCAATACATTTAATTAGTTATATATTTGTGTATAATCAGGCTGTTTGAACTGTAGCCCAACAGCAAGTTTATTATGTGAAATCCTATACCAATTAGTTTATTCTATGAAATTGTTATTCCGCCTAGCATTGCTTTGCCTCATAAGCACCGTTTCTTATGCACAAACCGTTTATCAAATCCGCGCCGACAGTGTTCGGATCTATAGTGGTTGTGACACTGCGGAGTTGATTATTGAAAATCACACAAAGGATACGTTGGGATTTCTGTTTAACAAAGGAAAAGGGAGGACTGAGTTTAGGAGGATACGAATGAAGATGTTGGGAAATTCGCTGGCGATAGTTGGGCAGGACACTATTCAGTTAGGCACTGGAGCAGGAGGATCGGCTTACATACAAAACCAAAACGATTCTGTTCAGGTTGCCAATTTTAGTATTGATGGTCTAGGAAAGTCTGGGAAAGGATTTGTGTCGAATGCCGGCCAGCAGATACCACATTATAGCTTAAAAGTAAATAACAATAGCAGGTGGAGCATTGGTTTAATTAATCCGGAACCAGGTTCGGCCATTGATGGTTCTGACTTTGCCTTATGGAGGTACAACGATGCGGGAACTCTGATAGCTCCCGCCCTGACTATAAAAAGGCAGACGGGTATGGTGGATATGCCATCCGGATTGATAGCGGGGCCATATTCGAGAATACGGGGAACGGGCACGGGGCCTACCAATCAATCTTATCTGATGTTTATGGAGTCGGGTGCGGTCAATGAGGTGGGATATATTGGTAAAAGGTCGTTCAATAATGATGATCTTACTTTTCAAAGTGCCAGAGGGAATGTTGCACTTTCCGCCTATAGCGCCCAGGATCCTCAGTTTAACATGGGAACAAGAAATTTGATCCTGAAAACAGGTACATTAAGTCTTTCTGATACGACTGCAAATACCATCGTTTATGCCGGTTATGGTACCGGTATTCCTTCTTTTAATATACGGAGTAAGGGTACCAAGTTGGTATTGTCTCCTAATATTAATTCAACGAATGTTGATCATGGTATAGGGTTGGAGTCAGGGTATACGTGGTTTTCTGTGCCACAGAGCACAACCAGTACGGGATGGAAATTTTACGGAGGTACTACTGCAATAGGAAAGATTAGCGGAACAGGCGTTACGGAATGGGCAGGAGTTGGTAGATTTAAAGGTTGGGCAGATGCAAGTGCAATAGGAATAGCCGCAGAAATAGGCGTAGTGAATGGTACCGCTGCGTTCACCGGAGTTGATCGGAGTGCTTCTCCTGCTAAATATATCCCGGTGGTATTAAGAGGCGGTACTACAGATGTTAATTCAAAAGGCTTCGGTATAGATAGCGTAGGGTACAGATTTATAGAGTTTCCTAATGTCAAAGTTTTGGGGACTGATGCAAATGGGTATTTAGTAAGTAAGATGCCTGTGTTATCCGATGTTTTAAGTTCAGGGAGTCTGACCGGCAATAACACAATTGTTTTTAACAAAACGCTCGCGGCAGATAACATGTTGTTTGATTTACAGCAGGGATATGCTTTATATAGTGATAACCTGGCTAGTATGGATAGTCGTCCGGGAAAAAGGTTATGGATTAACACACCTGATAGCGGTGATATAGTACTGGGCCCCCGTGCATTTGCTTACTTGGGTGGCGTGTTGCGAATAAGAATGAGAGAGATAAAATTGGAAGGTAGTAACGGCAAGTATGTTAGTTATGGTGCATTAGGAACAGACGCCAATGGATATATCGTTGACGGCTCGGCGAACTTTGTCAAAAACGGGACTACTACCCAGACTGCTAATTTTAATGTATCCGGTTCTGGGGTATTAGGTGGTAATCTAACTGTAGGAGGCAATGAAATAGTGACAGGAACAGTGACTGCTACCGGGTTTAATCAATCTTCTTTACGTGCATTAAAAATGAATATCAGAGATTGTGAGCTAAATGCTTTACGGATTATTGATAGCATTAAAGTAAGAGAGTTTGAGTATAAAAAGGAACCTGGCAGAAAGGTTATCGGCATTATTGCAGATGACGAACCCGCTATTATTTCAGGAGAAAAACATGATCACCTGGATATGATGAATGCCGTAGGTTTATTATTAAAGAGTGTACAGGAATTAAATGCCAGACTAGATAAACTGGAACAAAAAGTTAACCAGGAACAATCATCAAAATAAATATTTGAATCCATTTACCCTATGAAATTCTTATTTCGCTTGTTGCTGCTTTGCTTAATAAGCAGCGTTTCCTATGCGCAAAATGTTTACCAGATCCGCGCCGATAGTGTTCGCATTTATAGTGGTTGCGATACCGCGGAATTGATTATTGAAAACCATACGCAGGATACATTGGGTTTTCTTTTTAACAAAGGAAAAGGTAGGACAGAGTTTAGAAAGCTGCGCATGAAAATGCTGGCTGATAATTCACTCGTTATTCCTGGACAGGATACTGTTTTGTTGGGCAATGGATTTGTGAAACTGCAGACTGCCGTAGTACAACCGGGAGGATTTTCAATTGGAGGAAGTGGGTTTAGTACAGGGCAGTTCCAGGTAAAAAGAAACGGAGCTGATACGGTTTCCGGAGGGTTGGCATTGTTCAATGCTATTCAGACGAGAGGTGTTATAATGCAGTTAAATGGAGATGTGAACCCGGGTATGTCTACGTGGATACACAATGGTAGCGCATGGGTGAAAAGAATGGAAATTAATTCCGGGACAGGTGTGGTGGATATGCCGTATGGATTTATTGGGGGTAATGGTTCCAAAATCAGAGGAACTGGTATTGTTGATACCAGTCAGGCTTTCCTGCAGTTTGTGGAGTCTGATGGAACTACCAGAACAGGGCTTGTAGGAATGGCCAGTAAAACCAGTAAAGATGCTTACTTGATAAGTGAGAAGGGAAAAGTGAATCTATATCCTAATAACAGTGCTTTGACAGGCTATATGAGCATAGAGCCTACCAACTTATTGTATAGTGGAGGGACTGTAATATTGAATAATGCGACTTCCAATATGCTCTATTTTACAGGGGCTGGTTTGGGTGCACCAACAGTAGGTACGAGGACTACAGGGACCAAAATAATTTTAGCTGCCGGATCAGCGGGAACCACTGATTTTGGTATTGGTATGGAGGGGTCTAATGTCTGGAACAGTGTATCACAGAATTTACCGAATGTAGGGTGGAAGTTTTACGGAGGGACTTCACAAATTGGTAGAATTGATGGAAAAGGAGGTGCTGACTGGGAAGGGATGAGCAGGTTTAAAGGCGATTATTCGAGTGGTGCCGGACCTGCAACAGAAGTAGGGTTTTCTTCAGGTCAGGCGCAGTTAAGGGGATATAACAGAACGACCAATATGTACACTACTATTAGTGTTACCGGAGGGAGTACTGCTAATGATCCTAAATCGTTTGCAATAGATGGAACAGGATATAGATTTAATATGCTGACTAATGCGGGGATGTTGGGAACAGATGCGAATGGATATTTGATAAGTAAAGTAGCTTCGTTGTCAAATATTCTGGCCGCCGGTAATCAAACAGGAAACAATCCTATTGTTTTTAATAGAACCTTATCAGCCGCAAATCAATTGATGGACTGGCAGCAGGGTTTTGGTGTGTATAGTGATAATCTTACATCGGTGGATGGCGTGAATGGTGCCCGTATTTGGTTTGATTCTCCGGATAATGGAGATATTGTATTGGGCCCACGCAATGGAAGTAATTTTCTCGGCACACTCAGGATAAAAGCCAGAAATATTAAATTGGAAGGTGGTACTCCGAAATTCTTTAATGTAGGAATTTTAGGGACTGATGCCAGTGGATATTTGATTAATAGTTCTGCCAATTTTGTACAAGCGCTGGGAGCAGTTCCACAAGCCATCAGCTTTAATATATCAGGTTCTGGTGTTGCGAAAAGCATTGCCACCGGAGCTAATATAGGAAACGAAGATTTTGTAATTTACAAATCTTCACATCCGGATTCTCTCGCTACCAACAAAAGATGGGTGTTTTATAAATCCGGTGCAGAAACTGGTGGAAATGCGGGTAGCAACTTTGTGATATCCAGATATAATGATAACGGTGTGTTCCAGGATAATCCATTTCAAATTGCCAGAGTAAATGGGGATGTGATCTTTTCCACTGGTCCTAAAGTAACAGTGGGTCAGAATAGGGAGTCGCTTTGGTATCAGTCCAACCACCCTGCGGGAGGCGCAGTAACTGTTGGCTTTCCGGGAGCCACCGTACTGGACTCTTTCTTCACCAATTCTGCGGGTCACGTAACACAGGTAAAAACAAGGGCGTTGAAGGCTGCCGATATCGCTGCGGCTCCAGCCACAGGTTCAACAAGTTATATTCAAAACCAATCAGCCAGTGCACAGGCAGGAAGTTTTAACCTGAATGGTACCGGCGCATTGGGCGGTAATTTAACAATAGGTGGTAATGTGGTGGTAACAGGAACGGTGACAGCTACCGGGTTTAACCCACCTTCTCTACGGGCATTAAAAATGAACATCAAAGATTTTGAACTAAATGCACTACGGATCATTGATAGCATTAAAGTAAGAGAGTTTGAATATAAGAAGGCGCCAGGTAGAAAAGTAATTGGCATCATTGCAGATGATGAACCTTCCATTATCTCGGGAGAGAAACATGATCACCTGGACATGATGAATGCGATAGGCTTATTACTGAAAAGTATACAGGAACTGAATGCCAAAGTAGATAGAAGCATTGAAGAGACAAATGCCAGATTAGATAAACTGGAAAAGAAAATTAATAATGAACATTCTTCCAAGTAAACTAGTTAAACTATCCTAAGAAACTTTTATCCAGCATTCTGCTTTTTACTTATTAGGCGGGATGTCCCATACGCAAAGTATCTACCAGATCCGTGCCGACAGTGTTCGCATTTATAGTACCCGTGATATCAAGTTGTTGAGGACAGGGATAGCAGGAAGTATCACGATTAAATCCGCTATCGAGGGACAGAAGTTAGATAGGAATACTTCGATTGGCGCAACCGTTGTCTACCTGGGCGTTACAGTTCAGGCAGTTGCGGGGAACTGGTATATCATTGCGAAACATCAGCCGTAGTATTATTCAATAGCTCCATCTCCATTTTCAGTGCGGGTAATGAGAAGTAATCGTGCTGTTTGAAGTATTCGGCCATTCCGGTATCGTCGATCAGGAACCCATTTAATACACCATCTGCGGGCCATATCCTTGGATTTTGGACCACAAAGCGACGATAGAGCGGATCATATGTATTAGCAATGTAAGCAGCAATTTTTCTTTTTTCGTCCCGGGAAAAATAGTAGGCGTTGACTTTAAGGAAAGTATTATAGGACTTATCGTATAGCGCAAGTGCATATGAACTCAATGCGTCTGCCATCTTATTGTCATTAATGCTGGTATGATCTGTAATCCATTGGAGGAGCTCTTCCTTTATTTCGAGTACGCCAGCCGCATTTTTTACAAAGATGATTTCTCCTACAGAGCCCCTGCGATCGTCGTCGAGGTCAAGGTAATCTTTCATTACTAGATCGTTGATTTTAGGTTCTTTAGTGTAACCGAATGATTTGACGAGCATTTTGAGGAAGAAAGTATCTTCATGTAAGAGCTGGGCAAGAGCAGGTTGATTGTTGTTGAAGAGGTATTTGTTGCGGGCTATAATATTAGGATGAAGATCAATTTTATAGTGATTACTGTCCGTGAATTCTACAAAGTCGCCCAAAAGCGGAACCCAAGTTAAGCATTTATGTTTCGGAGAAATAAAGATGTTTTCGACTGTGTAGTCAAATTCGTCTTCAATACTTTTTTCAGTAGTATCAAGTACAGTAATAAAATTGGTATGTAGTTTAATTGCCGGGTTTTTATATTGGAAGATGTCGCCAAAGATGCTAACTACTTTATTTCTAAAGCTAGAATCATCTAGTTCCATAAATCCATTGTCTTTCAGGCCTTGAGAAATGATGGGAAATGCAATGTCGACATCTCTGTCTGTATAAATGTAGGTTGGAGGATGTCCATCTTCTGTTGCTTCAATGTGCAACTGCAATTCTATATGTGCCTTAATAGTATCTATGTTCATGCTATAAACTATTTCAGGTGCTGGAGCATTTTTTTTCTCAATAACAGTTGAATATTTTTTGTTTTTTGGATAGCAACTTGTTAAAACAAATGTCATGATGAGAAGAATTGATGTATTGGGTGCTTTCATGCTGTTTTGTTTTCTCTTAATCCTATATGAAAATGGTTTTGATGAGCATTCATTGACTTACCGATTGTATGTCTTATTTTTTTCTTGAAGGCATAATTAATCTTAAAATTCCATTTTTGGGCAACGGAAAGTATATTTTCCAAAACACCTATAAACTCTTTCTCTGATTTATACGCTTTCTTAGCTTCGCTCCACAATACTTCTCCTCCCCTGTTTGTACTACCGGGGTACCTGATGTCAATGTCATTACCATCAATATGTCCCCGGTGCCCAATATTCCGTTTATCACTTGCGGAAATATCATTGTAATATAGCATTTCCTTAAATCCGTTTAGGGGTAAGGAATAAAAAAAGCCGAATAGTGGTGCTGCTATGTGGGGAGCAATATAATTATCACCACCACGATCTCTGTCGCCGTATCGCCCCCAGTTAGGGCCGGTTTCCGGAAACGGGAGAAGGCCATGCTTATTCTTTTCCAGATGAAATGATTTTACCAGGCGATTGGATAGATATACGTCGTATTGATATTTGTTGTTGTCAGGATTGGCTTCAACACATTTATAAAAGAATGTGTCAGCATGAATAACATACCGGTTAATATTCCCGGCAGCAGCTTCTGAAAACTCGCATGAGCTTACCTGGAATACAATAGCAGTATTGTTCTTGAAGAACCGGTTTTTTTCTTCATAGTTACTTTTCCCTCCCGATATAATTCTCTTTCCAACTGCCTGGCTGATTCTCGTTGTTATTTCTCTTTGGCGGTTTGCCATATGCTGTATGCCTTTCCATTTCCAGAATGTCATTGCGGAAAGGACTGCTATTTTCATGTCGGTAGATACGAGATCCGGGTGATTAATGATATCTGCTTTTTCTTTACTTGTGTAGGTATTTGCAAAAGCATAAGCATCACGTCCTGTAATCTGTATGAGTCCGCGGCCTCTGAAATGCCATCCATCTCCTTTGCCAGTATTGCCCAGCATTTTACCGGTAGCCGTATCCGGACCATATGCATAGTTGGCGATGTTTTCCTGGTTTTCATCACTTACACCGGGGCTGGCTGGCTTTCTTACACTTCTGCCCCACTCTTTGGCTTTCTTTTTTCCTTCAACGGTGTTGAATGCAGAAAAGTGTTTACACAGGTCCTCCCAGTACCAGTTGAAACTTTCTCCATGCCTGATATGAAGGGACCGGCCACTTTCTACGCCTACCTGGGCAAAGAAGTGCGCTTTATTCCAGCAGGTGTTCATCCCAATAGCTGCCATATAGCGATTATAAGTATCTGCCACTATCTGCAGGTCTGTATTGCTGGCTTGTGGAAACATGCTTTTCAGCTGTGCCAGCCTGATATCTTCATTACATCTCGGACATTCTTTGACGAAGGTATCTTGGGCCAGAGGTTCTCCAAGTACAGCCGGGGCATTCTTATGACTCAACTGATTCAACAGACGATCCAGCCTGTCGGATAGCTTAATATGCTGATAAAAGCTAATGCTATTGGGGTTTAACATATTGGCATCCGCTATTTCCGCAGGATAAAGGAATTTGTTTCCTGCTGTTTTTATCACTACATAGAAACAGCGATAGAAACTATCTTCCAACTGGTTGCCGGTTTTCAGGATACGTGTGTCTAATACGATATTGCATAACTCGTCTTCGTTTATCGTGAGACTATTACTATAGCGGCACTGGTCCTCATCCAGGAACTTATTTTCCCAGATTTGCAGTAATAGTTTTTCCTTTGCCAGGTTACTTGTTTGTATATGTATTTTTATCTTTTCCCCATATTTGTATACTTTATAGGCGGGGTGGTTATGACTATCATACAATGTTACACCTGTGACCTCCTTCATTGCTTTTATGCGAAGTAATTTTCCTGTCTCCTCATTTCGTTTACTGTTTTGTATTCGGGGAAACCAGTACTTTTTGTTTCCACATTGGATGGTTTTCATCTCAGAAAACTGGATACTGTTTGCTACCTGTTCGATAGCAAACAGTAAGTTGAAAGTGTCCCATTCAAAACTCAGTGCAGTTAGTAATGGTTTCAGGCTGTAGGTGCTGATATTCAGTTTCAATTCGCCAGTTCCATCAAAGGAAACCAATCCTAGGTCTTTGATGTGGTATATCCTGTTGGCAAGATTAGCTTGCAACAGGTGTATACGTACCGTTTCATTAGCGGCCATGGGGGCGCTAATAATAATATTAATATTTTCCTGCCATCCGGCGATTGCTTTGTAGATCCCTTCCTGATCGGCAAAGCACCATCGGGTGATGGAGGCATAGCATGCATTGATCTCCAGTGTTTGTTTTGATGTGCCGAGGCTGGCAGTTATCGTGAAATGTCCGGGCTGCGTGGCTACTGCATTTCGAAGTGTGGGGCCACCTGCGCCGTATGGGGCCCACATAATATGACCATCCAATGAAGCGTCATAAGGCATGAGGGTTTTGACAGAGACTTGATAAAATTTGCCAATGATCCAATTGGTAGTGCCATTGACGACTTTGATGTGTAGAATTTCATTGTTTTTGACTTCCAGCTTCCAGGAACCTTGCCTTACCATTTCGGTAGAGCAAGCCCCTGATGTTGGGTAACTTAAACGGGCTTCGACAAGATATTTGCCTGGGAGAGTGAAATAAGTATCGCCATCCATTGTGATAGATGAACCGGTACCTAGTTTTTTTCCGTTCAGCGTCCATTGAGTGGATGCCGTGTTACCCAAACATTCAAGGGGACCAGGTATAACTGCATCGACATGCAACTGAAGGGATGTCCTGGGTCTGATCAAATGGTTGGTTTTTGATATGGTAGTTTGTTTTTCGGGAGCTAAAGGACGAGTTACTGTTTGGGTGTAGTGATCACTACACATCATAGCACTCACCAAATAGGTTGCCGTGGTATTGGGAGGTGTAAAGTGGATGCTATCAGTAGCAGAAATAGCGATGATATTGTTGCAGGTATCTGCGATTTGGAACGAAACACTTTGTCGCTCCGGTTGCGTAGGAGGAGTTATTATATAAGCTGCCGCTATTTTCACCGGATGTATTTTACCTTCAGTTTTATCTGTTACGCCGCCAGTTATAATAAATGCTTCTTTCAGACGATTGCAGGTGGCCGTGATATCCAGGTAAGCGGTATTGCCTGTTTGCTCAGCTCCATAAGCCACAACGCGATACTTACCCGCTTTGTCGAGTTTAAGATCTAATGAGGGACCATGCTTTTCAAAGGAAAGAATGGCGGTATGATTACTATGATCATCATACACTTTCCAGCTTACCAGCGATTCATCCGCTTTGCCTGGATTATTATATTGGCTTATATAAAAGGACAATGACTCGTTCATTCGTACGATGACTTCCGGAGGAGTGTTGTCTTTTATAGGGTAACTGTTATATGTATTTGCCAAGGTGCGATCTTTCAGTTTCAGCGTAATACTACGTACTTCAGGTAGTTCCTGTAGCGGCACTTTTACTGGCACTAATGGATTAAGGGCGGATGTGTTTTCATCAACTGCTTCCTGCAAGGAGGCAGATGATACAGTAGTTGTTTGACCATGATGGCTGATACTGATGCAGGGGCTTCCAGAGATGGCACAAATTGCTTTGCTGTCTTCCGTAAGAATTTGCCCGTTATTGGAAAGTGTAATATTGGAGGAGTAGCCGAGCCATTTTGTAATAGCAGGGACGCAGGTGTTGTGCGAAAGCTTACACATGCCAAATGTAGGAGGCAAAAACGGGAGCCCGGTTTCTTTGGTGCTGGCAACGGCTTTGCAGGTACTGCTATAATCGTTGATGTATTCTGTGGCAGCGGCTACCTGTAGCTGGCTGCTGGTGTTACCAAAACTACATTTACAGATGGCTCCCTGTACTACAAAATGTTTATCAGCCATTTTAATGGTTGTTTGTATTAGGATATGGTTAGTTTACAGAAGAGGTTATTGGTGTTTTCTCCGGAATCGTATTCCATTCTTTCTGCCAATCACTATGACTGATTTTCCGGAATGAATACAAAGTTCTCCGCTGCTATGCCAGCGGATGTTTCTGCTGGTTTCAGTATAGTTTTTACAGATAATGAGCATGTTGCCAGTAGGGTTGTGATGCATGATGTTGAGGATTAGAATATTTTAGATTTCTCACTACTTTGAATATTGATAGTTTTTTCAGCCTGGAGCAACATATCTTCTTTGGTACTTGTTACCGTTATGGCTGCCGCATTTTTCTCTATCTCCCTGGCCTGTATATTAATGTTTTCCAGTGCTGTTTTGGTGATATTAGTGGCGGTTAGCCGATAATCATTTACAGTATATTGGCTCAAACAATCGCCTGCGGTTTGCGTCATATTCTGCCCGGCGGTATGTGTCATATGAAAACCCGCTTGTACATCTATGTTTTCAAGGGCGTAAATGCTGATATTGCGTGCAGTTATTTTAATATTTTCCGGCGCTGAGAGGGAAATATTTTGACCATGGGTATCCATCAGGATAGTATTACCTCCTTTATCAGAAATAATGATATGTTCCTCCTGACTGGTATCGTCAAGGCGAATGGTATGGCCACTGCGGGTTTTAATTACCTTTACATTATTCATATCGTCTCCATAATTGGTCCGTTCGTTTCCATTGCTGGCGCAACCAGTGGCATAAGGCGCTTCAGGGTTTCCTCCTTCGAAGTGTACCCATACTTCTTCATTTATTTCAGGAATAAAATAAAAGCCTTTGTCCGGTCCTCCGTGCGGTTGGTGTAGCCTGATCCATGGAGTGCTGCCGGTTTGCCATTGGAATCTTACCCGGATTCGCCCCAGGCCTTTGGGGTCACAATTATCTGTTACTATCGCGCTCTGCGCTTCGCAATAGGGTGTATTATGCAGGTGCATGGAAGGCGTGACTACATCTGCAGGGACGCCTTCGAAGGTGTTGTAGTAATTTCCATTTCCATTGCAATGATGTTCCAGGGTAGTCAGCACAAACTCTCCATGATCTTCATGGGAGGTCCACTTTTCGCGTATGTTGATAATGTTCCCTGGTTGTAAACTGGTATTGCAACTACGGCCTTTCATGAAAATCATCTGCGACAAGCGTGATTGTTGATATTGTCTGGCAAGTACTGCCAGTTCTGCGCTGGCATTACCTGAAATGGCAAATGGAATTTTATAATAGCCAGGTTGCGAAAAGAATTTGTTGCTTAGATCATAGGCCTGTTGTGAGTGTGTATTGCAAGTGTCGAAGCTATGTTTACCTGATTCTTCTTCCAGGAACTGTTGTAGCCTGTACTCATAAGCATTTAATAGTTGCTTACCGGGTAATATTTTGCATTCCAACCGGAAATCAGTGAGGTCTTCCTGGTGTATAAGAGGCGTTCGTTGTGGGGTGTATTGCCCGAAGATGATTTGCTGCCCGTTGTAGAAGAAGGGCTCTCCATAGCGTTCTGAGAGCCGATGCAGGAAGTCGAACCCGGTTTCTTTGTACTGGACAATATATTTTAGTGGATGAATGATAACAGGATTGATATATGGAGTAACCGGCATGGGATAGCTGTTTTTAAAAACGGTGTGAACAATCGTTGATAGCGTTTGCTCTTCAAAGGATTGTGTATGTGGATTCCCCGCCAGCAGGATAGTTGGACTGTTACCCCGAAGGATACAGCTGCCAGTAATGCCATCTCTCTCTTTTCCGGCACTTACATTAGTAATGATGCCATTGAATGAAAGCGGCTTGTAATGTAAGGTGGATTCAATCGGTTGAATACAGATATTGATTTCTTTACCAAGCAGGTTTTTTCCCGCCATTATTGGATTTGCGCCTTGCCGGGATATCCAGTCATATCCGATGCCCAGTTCAAATTCATGATGCGCTGTCATGGATTGTTTTAAGTGCAGGAATTGAAATTGTTCAAATTGTTGTTTTCCTACAGATACGGTTGTTTTAGTGAATATGGTCATGTTTTGGTGATTAAAGGCTTAAGGATTTCTTTGGGAGAGGATATGATTGTTGGGAACAAACATGTGATCGAAATTAGGTAAATAATTTTAATTCCAAAAAAATAATTAAGAATCCTACCTAAATTTTTTAAATGATATTCTTTCATTGAAAATTTAAATATTTTTTTATTCTTTTTAATCCTTTGCTGTATTGCGTTTATAGGTTTTAGTTAGTATAGAATGAAAAATATTTTTTTGTAAGTTGTTTTTTTGTTGAAAAAAAATATAATTTCGCTCGTCTTAAAATTCGAGAGTAAATCTTTTATTCTCCTATATTCTGCAAGCTTTTAAGACGAGTCTTTTATCGCAACGAGTATTCCATCCGCTAGTAAATGTATGTGCATCAGGCAAGCTATAGGGCAACCTGGACGTAGCTTGTATAGTTTTACCGCTCATAGGAAATGAGCTATGGAATAACGAAACTGATGAAGAGTGCATATGTTTTTAGCTGATAGAAAGTGTGGCATCAAAGAAATAATATAAGTAGTGTTGGTGCTAAGGCTGCATCAGGAACCGCATAAAATAGTCGGGCGTGCTGCAGAAGTTATTTGATGATGTAAATAGCGTAATGTCTTTAGCTGATATTACCGACATGAAAGGCAGGGCAGTTGTTGTAGGGCATTTGTTAACCCTGATGAAAATAGATTATCCCTGGAATTATTGTCAGGTAAATGATCTGACATGATTTGATATAATACATAGCTTCGGAGGAATAAATACTCTGGCGCTTTGGTAACCCAAAAACCAATCAATTTTAAATGAGCAAGTCGTTGAAAATGCAGTTAATGCGACCAAAATCAAGTTATGAAGTGGAATGTAGGCATACTGAACTACCAGTTATTAAGCATCTTTTAGTGCCGGATTGAGCCTGCACAGAATAAATTAACAGGGATAGCCGAATATTTGAAAAACCGGCATTTAGCGAAGCCAGTAGGTTTGGCTGAGTGAATGCTATGTATATATTGTTATGAAAATAGTTATAAAGAAGCACGCTTTATTAATACTGTCACGGTATTTAAATTATCAAACCTAAACTATTTAGCCTCGTTAACCCAACGATGATATGTAGCCCTGTGCTGCGTGTGATAGGATGGGTGTATAGAAGTAGCCAGGGCTGCTGTCATCAGGTTAACATTTCATAGTTGGTTACCAGATTACTTTGTATATAGACTTGTTATAGTACCTGTTGTTCAGTTGAGTAAATCATTCATGATTGTGGTAGTTTGTTCGCTGAGTAAATCAGGAACAAGGGAGTACTATATCTGTATATACCTACTACGTGTAGTCTTTATTGTTATACTCTTTCGTTAGCCCGTTGGTGATATATCGCCTTACTGTGGATAGTAGATTATTGTGAGGGTGCCAGTAAGGCGGTTGTCATCAAACCAGGAATGACGGCATGTATGCAAATACACGTATGCAAATATTTGTCTCAGGTAATTTAGGGATAGGGAAGCTAAAAATACTCTTATAAAGATTGCTGATAAAATTATTTACTTATGATTATGATCTTATACCGCTTAGATATTCAAGTACCAGATAATCCTGTAGCTAGTGTTAACCCAACGATGACGTGTTACCTCTGCCGTGTACCGCATGAAGTGGACATCGGTCCGGCGAGGTGGCTGTCATCAAATGTTTTCTTATCGGAGTGAAATGTATTTAGTTTGTCGCGTGAGTGCACTGGGATTGTTTTTATAAAAGATTTGTTAACCCAACGATGACGCGTTGCCTCCGCCGTGCATTATATGGAATTGTGTCGGTGCGGCAGGGCAACAGTCATCACTTAATTACGTTGAAATGAGAAGTTGACGTTATTAGCATTTAGAGAATAAAGCAGCCCGTTATCATTCTCTGTTTGTTAACCCAACGATGATGAGTTGCCTTCGCTGTGCACTGTGTGGACATTGTGTTGGCACGGCAAGGCAATAGTCATCACTTAATTATGTTGAAATGAGAAGTTGACGTTATTAGCATTTAGAGAATAAAGCAGCCCCGTTATCATTCTCTGTTTGTTAACCCAACGATGATGAGTTGCCTGTGCTGTGCACTGTATGGATATTGTGTTGGCGCGGCAGGGCAATAGTCATCACTTAATTATGTTGAAATGAAAGATTAGCATTATTAGTGTTTTTAGAGAATAAAGCAGCCCGATATCATTCTCTGTTTGTTAACCCAACGATGATGAGTTGCCTTCGCTGTGTACTGTATGGACATTGTGTTGGCACGGCAAGGCAATAATCATCACTTAACTGTGCAGAAATGATAGGTTAGCATTATTAGTGCTTTAGAAAATAAAGCAACCAGATGTCATTCTCTGTTTGTTAACCCAACGATGATGAGTTGTCTTCGCTGTGCACTGTATGGACATTGTGTTGGCACGGCAAGGCAATAATCATCACTTAACTGTGCAGAAATGATAGGTTAGCATTATTAGTGCTTTAGGAAATAAAGCAACCTGATATTATTCTCTGTTTGTTAACCCAACGATGATGAGTTGCCTTCGTTGTGCACTGTATAGACATTGTGTTGGCGCGGCAAGGCAATAGTCATCACTTAATTATGTTGAAATGATATTAGTATTTAGGAGATAAAGTAGCCCAACATCACTCTCAATTTGTTAGCCCAACGATGACAAGTTGCCCTCGCCGTGTACCAGATGAAATTATATTGGTCCGGCGGGGTAACTGTCATCAAGCCTGTGAGTTGGCTAAAACTTAGTTCCAGAAGAAAGTATTCAGCTTTAAATAACGACGAAAAAATGGGCATAAAAAAAGGCTTTAAGAACCCGCGTTCCTAAAGCCCGACTTCTAACTGTATCAATCAACAAACTTTATTTAATCTTTAAATTCTTCCAGTCGCCGGAAGAGCCGTTACCTACCCAATATCCTATCATTCCGCTTTTTTGCTTACTCAATTGTGATACGGCCAGGCACATTTGTTCATTTACATACACGGATACCTCCGGATAAGATACGATAATTTTTACATGAAACCATTTATTTGGATCTACCCTGGTATCTATTTCATTTTCGTACTTGCCGGGATAATTCTGACGCAGGAGTGACCAATCATATGCCGGTAATGAAATATATTGGACGGAATGCTTCCTCCTATTGCCTTCCGGCACCTGGAAGTTAAAAGGACGAAAGTAAACCGCATCATAAGTAGAGTCATTTACGCCATGAAAAGCAATGCCAATAAAGCTTTGCTGTAACACATTTTTTCCTTTCGCGTCAAATTCTATAGTACCATTGTCAAATTGCTGTTGCGTGATCCAGGCTATTCCCGCGCCAGGAGCCTCATCCAGGTGTATCGTAGTAGCGTCTGCAACTATTCCGCGGTTTACAACCCGTAATTGCTGGCCGGCCGCCGCTCCCACCAATAATAACAGGCAAACGAACATAGTTAAAATGTGGCGTAACATAGTGATAATGTTTATGAACAACGGTATTTATAAAACCATGCCGGAGGATTTTGTACTGATAAATAACGGCTATTAAATTTTTTTATTTTATATGTGTTCGATAATAATACAAATGTTCGTCCATGGGCGTACATAATTATAGCCGAAAGGACAAAACTGAAAAACGAAAAGCTATTAAAGGCGAATGACCTGGGCGGATGAGTAATTTAAAATACCGCTCAGGTCATTCGCCTTTAATAGCTTTTTGCTTTTGGCTATTGTCAATCAGGTAGACTATTTATTTCACCAGCGCACCATTTAACCTTCCTAATTCTGTTTCCGCCAGTTTGGCATTATACCGTGCCTGTATCAGCCGGTAGAAAGAATCTTCCAGGCTTTGTTGCGCGATTTTTACTTCAAGAATAGTAGATACCCCTTGTTTAAATCGCTCTAATGCAACCATCGCATTTTCCCTTGCAAGATCATTGGTTTCTTCTTCTAATGATACCTGCTTCTTATAATATTCGTAATCTTTGAATGCATTATTGAGCGACAAATCTACCTGTGATTTTAAATTATCCAGGGTGATGTTTTGAAAGTCAAAATTTATCCGTGCATCCTGTACCTGTCTTTTTACATTGAAGCCATTAAAGATAGGAATGGACGCAGTCAAACCATAGTTAATTACACCGTTTCTGCTAAATTTCGGACTGAAGGCGTTGGAGGCAGCATTGGAGGTATTCCGGTTATAGTTGTACCCGGAATTAAAAGAGATCACCGGGAAATAATCCGCGCGGCGTTCTTTAATAGTAAGTGCAGAGATGTTTACGTTTTGTTGTTGTACTTTGATCGCTGTATTATTATTGGCAATATTTTCCTGCAAGGCTGTAAAAGAAAGACTGTTTTCCAGCGGAATAGAATCTATTACATCATAGCCGATAGCACCTGCAGGTACAGCCATCAATTGATTCAACAAGCCTTTACTTTGCTCTATCAATGTTTGCTGACGGATATACAGTGCTTTTTGCGCGTTCAGATCTACTTTGGATTGCAGCAGATCTGTTTTAGGTGCCAGGCCGGTAGTGAACTTAGCATCAGATAATTTTACCCGCTCCTCAGAAATAGACATCTGTTCTGATAAGGCCTTCAGTTGTTGTTTCTGCTGCACTACATTATAATATCCGCTGATGATGGTAGCAATGGAATTTTGTACCTGATCTTTGATGGCCAGCTCTCCGAGATTACGGATAGATTCCAGTTTATTGCGTGTCGCAAACATTTTAAGGCCATCAAATAATGTCCAGCTAAGGTTTACACTACCATTGACATTATTCCCTTTAATACCGCTGGTATCGCGCTTGGTGCCGTTTACAAATTCCTGTTTGGTGGCTGTATTATTCCAGGTAGTACCTGCAGTAGCATTTAGCCTTGGAATAAAAGCAAAGTTCGCATAGGCGTAATCGTTAGCAGACAATTCTGCGGTATTCCTCGCCAAACGAATATCATAGTTATTTTTAAGCGCCACGTCTATGGCCTGTTCCAGGGTGAGTACCTTTTGCTGCGCGTGTAATGCGCTGGTCCCGGCCAGTAACAGGGTCAATAATAAGTAACGCTTATGGATATATGTCTTCATAAAAAACTTAAACTTAATCATTCAATTCTCTTCATGCATGTGCAGACGTAATTTCTTTTGCAGCATCGTCTTCTGTTTCCTCGTCATCGTGAGATAAATTACCTCTGCGGGAAAGGAAGGTATACATAGCCGGAATTACGTAGAGGGTTAATACCAGGGAGAACACAATACCTCCTACAATCACAATCCCCAACGGAATACGGCTGGTAGCAGCAGCACCGAGAGACATCGCAATTGGCAATGCACCCAATGCCATCGCCAAACTGGTCATCAGGATAGGACGAAGCCGCATAGAAGATGCGTTGATAACTGCATCTGCCTTTTGCATCCCGCTATCGCGCTGATGGTTGGCGAATTCCACGATCAGGATGCCATTTTTAGTTACCAGCCCTATCAGCATAATTACCCCAATCTGGGAGAAGATATTCCAGGTTTGATTAAATAACCAGAGTGACAGCAGCGCGCCCGCAAAGGCCAGTGGTACGGTGAGCATAATGATCAACGGATCCACCCAGCTTTCAAACTGCGCTGCGAGCACCAGGTAAATGAGTACCAGGGCCAATGCCAACGCAAACATAGTATTGGAGCCACTTTCGGCATAGTCACGTGAAGAGCCGGAGAGCGCGGTGTTAAACGAGTCGTTGAGGACTTGTTCCTTTTGTAGCTTATCATAAATCCGGTACATCTCTTTCAAACCATCACCAATGGTTTTACCCGGGGCAAGACCAGCGGAAATGGTGGCAGATTTATAACGGTTAAAGTGATAAATGATCGGCGGGCTGGTTTCTTCTTCAATGCTTACCACGTTGTCCAGTTGTATGGCTTCGCCACGGGAGTTGCGTACATACAGGTTTTGCAGGTCCATCGGGTCATCACGATCAGCGCGGAATACCTGCCCCATTACCTGGTATTGTTTACCATTTCTGATAAAGTAACCATAGCGCAGGTTACTTAACGCCAATTGTAATGTTTGAGAGATATCCTGTACAGATACGCCCAGTTGTGTGGCTTTATCGCGATTAATATGTATACGCAGTTCGGGTTTATTAAATTTCAGGTCCACGTCAGTCCCCTGGAAAACTGGGCTGCTGCTCACTTCTTCCATGAACTTAGGTAACACAGAGGTTAAGGTATCGAAGTTAATATGTTCCAGTACAAATGATACCGGCAATCCACTACGACGCCCTACCTGGATAGTTTGTGCTTCAATGGCAAATACTTTACCCTCGGGGAACCGGTTCATATTCCGGTTCACCATATTCACGATATCTTTCTGCGAACGTTTACGATCATGTGGTTCGGTGAGCATCACGTTGGCGAAAGCGGTGTTTACTGCACCAGAGCCACTGAATCCGGGAGAAGTAACGCTGAGTACAATCTTTTTTTCCGGTATGGAATCTACCATGAATTTGGTGAGCTTGTCTACATAGGCGTCCATGTAATCGTAGGCAGTACCTTCCGGCGTGGTGATAGACAAACGGAAAGTGCTGCGATCTTCTAGCGGCGCCAGCTCCGATTGCAATGTTTTGAAGAGGAAATAAATCAACACCAGGCATCCGGCGATGATTAATCCCGCTACCCAACGGAAACGCATAAACGCTTCCAGCGAATTTTTATAGCCATCTTCCATCCAGCGGAAGAAAGGTTCTGTTTTGGTATAGAACCAGGAGTGGGTATGTGTTTTACGACCCAGCTTCACGTTCAGTACCGGCGTTAACGTGAGGGATACGAACGCGGAAATAATTACCGCACCGGCTACCACGATCCCGAATTCCCGGAACAGTTGTCCTACGAAACCCTGCAGGAAGATGATAGGTAAAAATACAAAGGCGAGGGTGATAGACGTCGCGATAACCGCGAAAAATATTTCTTCTGATCCTTCCCGGGCAGCCCGCATCCTGGGGATACCTGCTTCTATCTTCTTATAAATATTTTCTGTTACCACAATACCATCATCCACTACCAGTCCTGTAGCGAGTACGATGGCCAGGAGGGTGAGGATATTAATGGTAAATCCGCAGGCATACATAATAAAGAAGGCGCCTATTAAGGATACCGGGATATCTATCAGCGGGCGCAGGGCCATCAGCCAGTCGCGGAAGAACAGGTATACAATAATAATTACCAGTACTAATGCCACAATGAGGGTTTCTTCCACTTCATCAATAGATTGTTTGATGAACTTGGTATTATCCATGGCGATATTCACGGAGTAATCGTCCGGGATATCTTTTTTAAGCTGGTTGTATCTTTTATAGAATTCGTCGGCAATGGCCACATAGTTGGAACCGGGTTGAGGAATCAGGGCCAGTGCAATCATGGGGCTACCGGATTCTTTGAGTACGGTTTCTTCATTTTCCGGTCCGAGTACGGCCTGGCCGATGTCGCGGATACGGATTTCGCTGCCGTTGATATTTTTGATAATGAGGTTGTTGAAATCATCTTCAGAAACGAGGCGGCCGAAGGTACGTACGGTGAAGTCCGTAGCATTACCGGCAATTTTCCCGGAGGGTAATTCCACGTTTTCCCTTGCCAGCGCGGCTTGTACGTCGCCGGGGGTAAGACTATAGGAAGATAGTTTGGCGGGATCCATCCAGATACGCATGGCATATCTTTTTTCTCCCCATATCTGGATAGCGCTGACGCCGGGAATGGTTTGCAGTTTTTCCAGGAGTACGTTGGTACCATATTCTGTTACTTCCAGCTGGTTGCGGGTATTACTCTGAACGGTCATAGAAATGATGGCGTCTGAGTTGGCGTCCTGCTTGGAAACTACGGGTGGTGCGTCGATATCGGGTGGTAAGCTGCGCAGGGCCTGGGAAACTTTGTCGCGTACGTCGTTGGTAGCGCCTTCCAGGTCTTGCCCCAGTTCAAATTCCACGGTGATATTGCTGCTTCCCTGGCTACTGCTGGAAGAAATATTTTTGATCCCGGCGATACCGTTGATTTGTTTTTCGAGTGGTTCGGTGATCTGTGTTTCAATGATATCGGAGTTGGCGCCGGCATAGGAGGTGCGCACATTTACGATAGGCGGATCGATGGCCGGGAAATCTCTTACCCCCAGAAATGTAAAGCCCACCAGACCGAATATCACGATAATGATATTCATCACGATAGCAAATACGGGGCGTTTGAGTGATAATGAAGGTAAACTCATAGTAAATATTTTCTGATTTTCTCTTTTAGCGTATTGGTTTTTCCGGGAGATGGCTACCTCCGGGTTCCGTCGTTAAAGAAGAAAACTGTTACTGTATCTTATTATACTTGAGCGGCATGCCTTGTTTCAGCTGGAGGATACCGGTGGTAATCACGGTATCGCCGGCCTGTAATCCCGAGGTGATTTGCACGCTGCTTTCTGTACGCAGACCTGTTTCCACTACTACAAATTTTACTTTGCCGCTGTCTGCTACAATTACTTTTTTATCGCGGGTACCGGGAATCACGGCCTGAGAAGGAATCATCAGGGCGTCCGGGAGATCTTTTAAGATGATTTTCACTTTGGCAAAAGATCCGGGGAACAGTATACCATTATTATTAGGTACAATGGCCCGGAGTTTTACGGTGCGGGTGGTGAGATCTATTTTCGGATCGATGGCATAGATGCTACCTTTATATTCCTTATTATCTCCAGACACATAAAAATTCACCTGGTCCCCGTTTTTGATGGCGTTACGGTATTTCTCAGCCACGGAGAAGTCCATTTTCAATGGATCTATTTGTTGGAGGGTGGTGATAACAGTGGCGGAAGACACAATAGCGCCTTCGCTAACGTTCCGTAAGCCGAGCTTTCCGCTAAAGGGGGCGCGAAGTTCTGTTTTTTGCAACTGGGTTTGGGTATATTCCATATCTGCGGCGTAAGCGCTTACCTGGTTGCGGGTAACATCTACGTCTTGTTGGCTGATACCATTTATTTTAAGCAGGTTTTCCTGGCGTTCCAGTGTGGTTTTGGCCAGTTGCTGTTGTAACTTAAGTTTTTGCAGTTGCGCTTTAAGGTCTTCATCATAGAGCTTTACGAGGAGGTCACCTTTTTTAACGGAAGTGCCTTCTTTAAAATAGAGGTGTATGATACGGCCATTGATTTCCGGCTTTACTTCTACTTCTTCGTTGCTTTGGAGGGTACCGCTTGCTTCAATAGATTGGTCGAGCCGGGATGATTTTACGATCCAGGCGTCGGTAAGGAGTGCTTTGGGGCCGGCTCCTTTGGCAGCGGCTGCTGGTTCTCCGGCAGACTTGTTGCTGGTTGTCTTCTTATAAATAAGAAAGATTACAATACCGGCAGCGGCCAATAATACGATTGAGCGAACGGTCTTTTTGGTGATGGCCATATCTTTTTCTAAGTGTTTTTATAGCTTTTCTGGTCTTTGACTGCTGGTTTTCAGCAGGAAAATATGCGAATACAACAATTGGAAGATGGCGACGTAGTGCCATAATCTCACAAGCCGGACAAATTTACGCATTGAGGAGGGCGAAAGTTATCGGTAACTGTTAATTAGCGTTAAGGCTTTAGATAAGTGGTGATATAGGAGGTTGAATGGAGATATTTTAAGATTTATAGATTTTGGATTTGGGAGATTGGCTTATTTGTCCCGAAAAAGGCGACTTTTGTGCTAAAATATGCAAATCTATAAACCTGCCAGTATCAAAATTATATAAATTCTTTTATTAACAAAGCAATGAATATGTTTACTGTAGTGGGTTTGGCGAGATTGGTCCTATTGGAGCGCCTTTAAAATTCGGGCTATCTGTTGGCAATTCAATAAAAATTATATTTTTGCAGTCAAGTTTTAAACCAAAAACACTTAAAATTATGTCAGACATTGCATCAAGAGTTAAAAAGATCATCATTGACAAATTGGGCGTTGACGAAGCCGAGGTAACTCCTGAAGCCAGCTTCACCAACGACTTAGGCGCTGACTCTTTGGATACGGTAGAACTGATTATGGAATTCGAAAAAGAATTCAACATCTCCATTCCTGACGAACAAGCTGAAACTATTACTACTGTTGGCCAGGCAGTTGCTTACCTGGAAGAACATGTAAAATAATCCTACTAATCAGAATTGTTTTAATGCAACCAAGACGAGTTGTCGTTACAGGTTTAGGCGCTCTTACACCGCTCGGCAATTCCGTAGCTGACTTTTGGCACGGATTGACGAACGGTGTATCCGGCGCGGATTTTATCAAGCAATTTGATGCTTCCAAGTTTAAAACTCGTTTTGCTTGTGAACTGAAAAATTTTGATCCTGCTAACTACCTGGACAAGAAGGAGGCCCGTAAAATGGACCCCTTTACACAAACGGCTGTAATTGCCGCAGATCAGGCGATACTGGACGCCAATATCAATAAAGACAAGATCAATGCTGATCGGGTTGGTGTGATATGGGGTACCGGTGTTGGTGGTATGATCAATTTCAGTAACGAGCTGAAAGAATTCCACACTGGGGATGGTACGCCCCGATTCAGTCCTTTCTTAATTCCAAGGCTTATTCTTGACATCGCGGCAGGGTATATTTCTATCCGCCATGGTTTCAGGGGGCCGAATTTTTCTGTTGTATCAGCCTGTGCTTCTGCTACCAATGCTATCATTGAAGCGATGTACAGTATCCGTTATGGTAAAACCGATATGGTAGTTACCGGCGGATCAGAAAATGTAATTAACGAGCCTTGTGTTGGCGGATTTAACGCTATGAAGGCCCTGTCAGAAAGGAATGATGATCCCAAAACTGCTTCCAGACCCTTTGACCTTGACCGCGATGGTTTTGTGATGGGAGAAGGAGCTGGCGCTCTTATACTGGAGTCATTAGAACATGCACAGGCAAGAGGAGCCAGGATATATGCAGAGTTAGCCGGTGGTGGCGCTACCGCAGACGCATATCACATTACCGCTCCCCATCCGGAAGGACTGGGCGCACTAAACGTAATGCGGAATGCCTTGGCAGACGCCGGAATGCAGGCAAACGAAATCGATTATATCAACGTTCACGGTACTTCCACTCCATTGGGAGATATTGCCGAAGTAAAAGCCATTCAGGGAGTTTTTGGAGAGCATGCTTATAATATGAACATCAGCTCTACAAAATCCATGACCGGGCACTTACTCGGGGCTGCCGGCGCCGTTGAATCTATAGCCGTAATTATGTCGATCCTTGATGGCATAGTTCCTCCTACGATCAACCACTTTACTGACGACCCGCAGTTAGACCCGAAGCTGAATTTTACTTTTAATATCGCACAAAAGAGAGAAGTACGTGCAGGCTTATCCAATACCTTTGGTTTTGGAGGACATAACGCCTCCGTGATTTTCAAAAAATTCGTTCCTTGATCTTGATTGTGTGAATTTACTGCCAGGTTTTTTATATCGACTAGTTTCCAAAAAACGGCACTTATATAAGGAGTTGCACAACCTGCTGGGATTTCCTCCAGGTAACTTTGCTCTTTATGAAGTGGCCCTGAGCCATCGTTCCAGTAAAGAAAAATTCCTGGAAAGCAACGAAAGGCTGGAATACCTCGGAGACGCCATTCTCGGCGCCATCGTGGGGGACTATCTCTTTAAAAAATATCCCTATAAAACAGAAGGATACTTAACAGAGATGCGCTCCAAAATTGTAAACCGGCAGCAGTTAAATGATATCGCTATCAAGATGGGACTGCGTAAGCTCACCATCTACGATAAGTACAACAGCTTTCTCAAAATCAGCCAGATATTCGGTAATACCCTCGAAGCTCTTGTTGGCGCCGTTTACCTGGACCGCGGTTATAATAAAACCCAACAGTTCGTTCATAAACGTATCATTATGCCATATATTGATATGGAACTGCTGGAAACCGTGGAAATGAACCACAAAAACAAATTATACGGCTGGGCCAATAAAAATGGCAAAACATTGGAATTCGAATTACTCGAAGAACAAATGGATAACGGCCGGCGCATCTTTACAGTGGGTGCCGTAGTAGATGGAGAACTGATTTGTAGCGGTAAAGCATTCAATAAAAAAGATGCCAGCCAGATCGCTGCTCAGCAAGCCATTATACAACTCGGGTTAGGCGACTAAAAAAAGCCGTCAGCAATAAGCTTCCGGCTTTCATTGGCAATGGCGCGCAGCCCCTCACCTGCTTTTACATCTCCCCGTATTATTTCCTTACCGGATGCCTTAATATCGTTTTTAATTTCTCCGGCGCAGTTTTACGATAATCAGATAAGTAGATTTCATGATGCCGCCCATTCATCTTCCAACCCTGTTGTTCCATGAAGTCGTCCATTTTTTTCAGTGATGCTGGTTCTTCACTGAAAGGACCGGTATGCAACATTTGTACACATAAGCCTTCTTCTATGTGCTTAAAATCTACCATTCTGATGTAAGGCGAATGCTTCTTTTTTTCTGTAGCCAATACCGACTCGGAAAATTGTTGCCGGGTGATTTCATCCGGCAGGCGGATAGCTAATTCGTAGTTCCATTCATCCCGTGGAACTTTCAGTGGATCTACATAGTGGCCATCTACCCACCAGAAGCCTTCCAGCTTGCTGACAGTGAAATCAAGCCCTTTTTGTTTGCTGGCAAATTTAATCCCGTAAGCCACGCCGTATAAAGCAGCAACAGCTTCAGCATAAGCAGCACCATCGGGATCACCTTTACCGGTAATTGTCAAAAACAACCCTTTTGAAATGGTCACTAACTCCGGTGCTTTGCCGGCAGTATAGTATGATTTGTACACTTTCGTTAAATCCAGTTTATCCATGTGTTTGAGTGTTAGCTGTATATCAAAAGCAAATGAGATCAGGAGCAACCATCCCAGGTAGATATACGTTTTCATATAATAGGTTTGGGCATATTGTGAATTAACAAATAATGGGTGCAGGCGCCCGTTCCCGCACCCATTATCAGACTATATAATTCCAATCTGCACGTTGGTAATATTATGTTCCGGATGTTCAAAATTGTATTGGAGATACTGTTCGCGGGTGTAGCCATTCATTTGTAAACCCAGCATTTCCATACCTGTAAACAGTTTACCGTAAGTATTGGCCAACAGTTCCCAGGAGCCACGGTGCTGCATGCTTACACATTTGAATGGAGGCAGGGTTTCACATTGCCATGGCGCTGTTACCGCTTTTACAGCAGTTACCGGCAAGCCAATATCGAGGGTGAATACGGTATCTGGTTGTCCATCGAAGCCGTAGTAGTGCCATTGCGCGCCGCCGCATATTTCCAGTCCGGCTGCTATGGCTTGCTCGTACACTTCTTTAATAGCTGTACGCACTAGTTCCAGCATACCTGCATAGTTGGTTTGATAACGGCGATAGAAGAAGTGAAAAGAGGCCGATTCACCCAAGTCTGTTCCATCATTGCCAGCATCAAAGAAGCCAAACCAGAATTTAAGTTGCTCATTTTGCAGCAGGTTGAAATGGTTCAGAATGGCTTTGGTGAAGGGTACCATTGCTGTGCCACTGGCGGTAATAATATGAGGAGCTGCTACGGCGGGGCTGTTTTCATAGAAATCGCCGCCTTTGTAAGCAGGGGCCAGTTGTTTCAATACTGCTGGATGGTTGCTGGTATGGGGTATGTTATCCAGGAAGCCATGTTGCGCTAATAATGCAGTGGCGCCACAGATAGCAGCAACAGTTTTCTCTTTTTCGAGCAACAGGCGAACAAGGGGTAATACTTCCGTATTAGCACCTGCTTCCATAGGAGCGCCTCCCGGCAGGATGAGCAAGTCAATATCGGCGGTCATTACCTGTGCCAGGCTGGCCTGTGGCTGTACCAATAGTTTGCCTCCGGATCTAACGGGCTGACCATCCAGGGAGAAAGTAACGATATTAACGGCAGTAAAGCTACCAAGGCCGTACATAGCAAGGGCTGGTTCCCAGTCTGAATAGCCATCGAAAAGGAATACATAACAATTGTTCAGCGTCTTCATATTGTGTTGTTTTTAATCACAATACAAAGCAACGAGGGGGCAGTGACAACCTTATGTCAGCAGTAATCAGAAAATTATAAATAATGTTCTTTGAGGTCCGTTACCAGTTCCTGCATCCGTAGTTTAAGTTCCAGGGGTTCAAGGATTTCCACACTCTTACCAAACATGATGAGCCAACGGGCAAAGTATCCCAGGTAAGACTGCAGGAAGGTCAGCTCTGTTTTGTCGCCGTTTACCTTTTCTTCCATGAGGCCGTAGTAATATTTCTGATCGCGGATATATCGCATCACATCGTTATCTACTTTGATTTTGATCAGGAAGGTATCTTCTTTATTCTGTTGCCGCTGTTGTTCCAGGTAGTCCTGTAAAGAGGGGTGTTTACTTTTCTGAAAATGGGCAGATAGTACACTTAATTTACGGATCCGGTCCAGGCGGAAGTCGCGATACCCCTGCCTGAGGCGACAAAAGGCGATCAGGTGCCAGTTATTGCTAAGGTGGAAGACGCCGATTGGTTCCACTTCCCTTTTGGTACCGTTGCTGTCCTGCAGGGCCAAATATTCCATGCTGACCACCTGGCTCATGCCGAGTGCCTGTTGAATATCAGAAAGAAAGCGGTTAGGGAACTGGCTTACCTCGGTATTTTGGGGCTGAAACCGGAATACAGCGATGTTTTCTTCCAGGGACTCCAGGTAGTCTTTTTCTGCTCCCCGGAGTACCGACCGGATCTTTTCCATGGCCAGGCTAAATTGCTTCTTGTTGCTGTGGTCGCTGAAATGCTCCATCAGTTTCTCCCCGGTTAGCAGGGCGGCAGCCTCTTCTTTAGAGAACATGACCGGTGGCAGGTGGTAGCCTTCCACGATATAATAGCCGGTTCCAGCTTCTGCTCCAATAGGTACACCGGCCTCCTGTAAGGCTTTTACATCCCGGTATACGGTTCTCAGGCTAATATTAAAACGGTCGGCGATTTCCGCCGCCTTTACAATTTTTTTACCCTGTAATTGAATGAGAATGGCTGTTAGGCGGTCTATGCGATTCATGAAGGCAGTAATTCAGGGTACGAATTTCGGGGTCCCAAAATTATTTTTAGAAATTTTTTTTAATCGATTAAACTTTCTTGAACGTACAGCGTCTTAAATACATAACAATCTTCTGATAACAGAAAAGGATAGTGAAAAAGACAACGACGACTATCAGAAGATCATCAACACAATGCTACAGTACAGAATATAGGTTAAATGGTAAGTCCCTGCAATTTCTTGCGGGGACCTGTTTTTTATAGCAGAAAGCATAAAGCAGAAAGCAAAAAGCAAAAAGCTATTGAAGCGGATGACCAGAGCGGGTCTTTCCGCTTTTTTTATCCGCTTCAATAGCTTTTTGCTTTCTGCTTTCCGCTCCCCCTAATAACTCATTTCGTTTAATTTCACTTTACCCCTGAATGTCCAGAACAGGAATACCGTATATCCAATGACCATAGGGGTGCCAATAGCCGCAATCAACAGCATAATTTTTAATGACTTCACAGACGAAGCCGCTGCATAAATGCTGATGCTATAGGTTGGGTCTGTAGTAGAGATGACAATGTTGGGATATAATCCAACTGCAAACAGGATCAGTAAACAGGCTGTAATAATGCTGGAATAAAGAAAAGCGGTGTAGTATTTACGGGCATCTATATTCCTTTTGATGTTCAGGAGAATGAGTACCGCCAGCATAGGCAGTACAAATAACTCCGGATGTGTTTTAAACTGGTGCGTCATATGTGGTACATAAATCAGCGTAGCCATTGACGTTAGTATAAAGCACAGGATGAAGAATTTACTGCAGTTGTTTACAATGACTGTCAGCCTTGTATACAGCCGGTTTTCCGTTTTCATCACCAGGTAAATAGCCCCATGCAACATGAACAGTGATAAAGTGGTAAATGCAATCAGGATGGCGTAAGGGTTAAAGAAGGTAAGCAGGTTGCCGGTAAACTCGTGCTCTTTATTAATAGGAAGTCCATGTATCAGGTTACCTAATACCAATCCCAGCAACAGCGTAATACCAGTGCTGGATACGGTGTAACTGATATCCCACATTTTTCTCCACCAAAGCCAGGGTTCCTTACTCCTGAATTCTATGGAAATAGCCCGGAAAATCAGTGCTACCAGGAATAACATGAAAGGGATATAAAAGGTAGATAATACCACACCATATACCAGCGGGAAGCCTGCAAACAGCGCCCCTCCTGCAATTACCAGCCATACTTCATTTCCATCCCATACAGGTCCAATAGCATTCAGCACCAGGCGCCGGCTTTCTTCTTTCTTAAAAAATAAATGCAGGGCACCTGCTCCCAGGTCAAAACCATCAAGTACGCCATATCCTGTGATCAATCCTCCAATCACTAAAAACCACCAGGTAGGCAAATCCAGTCCAAGTATTGTTTCCATATATCGCTATGATTTAGGATGGTAAGTAAGGTTGTCGTGATAGTATCCGTCATATTCCGTTTCCGCGTGCTCTGAAATGTCAGGCCCATGCTGTATTTTCCGGGTCAGCAGGTACATGAACAGCGTGAATAATAAGAGATATACCAGCGTAAATAATATCAGGGAGAACATCACCTGGTCGCCCGTCACTTTTCGCGATAATGCATCTGAAGTACGCAGCAGCTTATACACTACCCAGGGTTGCCGCCCTACCTCTGCGGCGTACCAGCCCACCTGGTTAGCGATTTGAGGCAACACCACCGCCCAGGCGAAGATGATCATCAGCCAGCGTTGGTGAAACAATTTCTTTCTCCATAAAAGAAATACGGCTAATAAGGTCAACCCAATCAATATCATGCCAATGGAGATCATGATATGATACATCTGGAAAACAAAGTTGACGGCGCCGGGCCTGTCTTCTTTAGGTGTAGCCCGTAAGCCTTCTACAGGGGCTGAAAAGCTACCATGTGCCAGGAAAGAAAGTCCACCGGGAATTTTTATCCCTGTTGTCTTTTCATTTTTATTATCAACCCATCCAACCAGGTACATGGGTGCCACTGCGGAGCTGTCGTAGTGGCCTTCCATAGCCGCTAATTTAGCCGGCTGGTATTTGCTGACATAATGTGCAGAGCGGTGTCCGGTAAAGAGTTGCATTAAAGCGGCGATTACAGCCACACTCAGGCCTACTTTAAACATGGCCTGCGCATGCTTTACAAAGCGTTGTTTTAATATGTACCAGGCACCTACACTCATCACCAGGAAGGAGCCGGCGAGAAAGGAACCTATAATAACATGAGAGAAGCGATCAACAGAAGAGGGGTTTAACACCATTTCCCAGAAATCAGTTACTACCGCACGGGCATGTAAATCATGGCCCTCAATGCGGAACCCTGCCGGTGTTTGCTGCCAGGAGTTGGCAATAACAATCCATAGGGCAGAAAAAATGGAGCCCAATGCCACCATACAGGTAGAAAAAAAGTGAACGCCTTTGTTCACACGGTTCCAGCCAAATAGTAATACCCCAAGAAATGCAGACTCCATGGCAAAAGCGAAGATCCCTTCCGCCGCCAGGGCGCTGCCGAAAATATCTCCTACATAATGAGAATAGGTAGCCCAGTTGGTGCCAAACTCAAACTCCATAACAATACCCGTGGCTACACCAATCCCGAAGATTAATGCAAATATTTTGATCCAATACCTCGTGATATCCTTATATAGCGCGAGACCTGTTCTGAGGTACAGCCCTTCCATAATAACGAGACAGAGTCCAAGCCCTATACTCAGCGGAGGATAGATATAGTGAAAGGCAATGGTGAAGGCGAACTGTATCCTGGATAGAATTTCTACGGATGGCATAATCTAAAATTATTGATACAAAGGTAGCTGGTGAAGATATCCGCGAACCTGATGTTTGTCATGTATTAATAAAAATATAATGTTATCATCACCCAAACAAGGAAATTAACCTGTTTTATCCCTTTGTTTTCACTATCTTGAAACAATAATTTTAGTGTAATGGTTTACTTGATATAACGTCCTGCCGTAGCGCAGGACGTTTATATGTATAGTTGTTTAGTTCATTTCTACCACAATCTTTCCAAAGTAACCACTGCTACCCATATGGCGAAACGCCTCCTGTACCTTATCTACAGGGAATACGCTGTCGATAACCGGATGAATATTGTTTACTTCTATGGCGGTCACCAATTGCTGAAAGCTCTCCAGGCTACCCACGGAATATCCCTGTAAGCGGATATAATTGCCTACAATTGTAAACAGGTCCAGCGGTAACTGTGCGCCCGCAATGAATCCTACCAATCCCACAAAGCCGTTCATACCAACAGACTTTACAGAATTAACAATAGTGGCGGAACCGGCAATATCCAATGTAGCGTTTACGCCTGCGCCATTGGTGAGGCGTTTTACTTCTTCGTGCCAGTCGGGGTATTGCTTATAATCGATGACTTCATGCGCACCCAGGGCCTGTAGTTTTTTTAATTTTTCAGGGCTGCTGCTGGTGGCAATTACCTTTGCGCCAGCTGCCAGCGCCAATTGCAGGGCAAACAGAGATACGCCGCCAGTACCTTGCGTGAGCACAGTTTGCCCGGGTTGAATGCCCGCATAGCCCATGAGGCCGGTCCATGCAGTAACGCCGGCAACGGGTAACGTGGCCGCCTCTACGCTGCTGAGATTAGCAGGGGTACGTACTAATGCATATTCCGGAACAACTGCATATTCAGCCAGCATACCGGGCGTACTCACGCCTGTTCTTATATGATTCGTTTCAGGAGTGGCTTTCCCATTTTGCCAAAGTTGGTTATACTGCACCGTTACCCGGTCGCCTACTTTCCATTTGCTTACTTTATCGCCGATAGCCGCTACTACGCCGGCGCCATCAGAAGTAGGGATACGTGGTAAAGGCAGCGTTTTGCTATAAACGCCGGTAGCTAATGCTACATCGAGATAGTTGAGGCCAGCGGCCTCTATTTTAACCAACACTTCATGCGGTGCGGGAGTAGGTGTAGGGAGTTCTGTGATTTGTAAACTTTCCAGTCCGAAGGCTATTTGCTGTACTGCTTTCATAAGAATAATTTTTCTGACACAAAATTGCGCGCTAACTTCATATCAGACAAGTATGCACCAAATGGTAATGTAGTTACCATTTGGGTACTATAGCTGATAATCAATGCTAAAAAAATGAAGAAATCGGAAAAAAATAATGATCCGGAAACCATTTGTGCAGTAGATTATGCCTTTCAACGAATTGGTGGTAAGCACAAAGGGCGTGTTATTTATCACCTGGGAACTGGCTTAAAGCGATATGGAGAATTACGTAGGTTGATCACCGGTGTTACCGCAAAGATGCTGACGCAGGTATTAAGGGAATTGGAAGAAGATGACCTGGTGAGCCGTCACGTATACCTGGAGGTGCCGCCAAGGGTAGAATATCAATTAACAGATACCGGCAAAGAGTTATTGCCGTTCATTAAATTGCTGAGTAACTGGGGCCGCAGGCAGATGGGAATGAAGCCATTTTATGAATTGGAGGTGACGGAGCATATAGAAAATTAACTGTTAGGTATATCCTGCATAAAGTGATAGAGGCGAAGCTATTTAATAGCTCCGCCTCTATTGCATTATACCCGTTTATTTAGGGAATGCATAATAGGCAATACCATAGTAGGCGTAAGACGGCCATTGATTACGGAAGTTAGGATCGGTTGTAAATACTCGGTCCGTTGCCGCCAGATCATAATAGCAATAAATCGGAATAGTACCAGCTACCTGCGTATTGTATACATAGGCCACTGTTCCATCAAACTGCCAGCCACTATAACCTGCAGTGGCATTAATGTCAGTAGAAAGCAGGTGATCACCACTGGAACCGTTATAGAACTGGTATAAAGGCACAGTACCGGATACATTGGTTAAATAAACTCTATGCGAGGCACCGATATAGTTAAATCCAGGAAACAGGTTCTGAATATTGGTGTTGGCAGAAAGCGTATGATCTTTTTTTCCACCATTGTACCACTCATGGAATAATTGAGGAGTGGGCACTTGTCCCGGCGTGTACAAATAGCTTAAGGCAAAAATGTCATAAACTGTAAATGATCTGCTAATTCCATCGGGCATACAAGCCAGCATCCATGATTCTGATTCAACGCCGGTTAATGTATTGGGGATGTAGATAGCACCTACATTGTTAGGATCACTTTCTGCACCACCAAAGCCACAGCTGAAAGCTCTGTTCATGTAGTCAGTGTGTCGCATACCAATGCAATGTCCCAACTCATGCTGGATAACTGATGCGGCCCAGTATCCCGGAGTGTTTGACTGAAAGAAACGTGCGGTATTCACAGAAATACTTGAATAAGGATTTCCGTTAGCAGTTGGAAATCCAGATGAGGCGTTTACCGGGGTGTACGGGTCATAAAAACCAGATATTGTGATATCTGCATCGGTACTGTTGGTCACACGTGTAAATGTCAGCCCGCCCAGGCGTAAATCATTGTAACGCTGGATAGCATCATTAGTGGCATTTACATAATCAGTACCAAGTCCGCTTACGTAAACTTTAATAGTCCGCGGCAGGTTTGTTACCAATTGCGTAGTTCTGTATTGCTCTGTTTCTCCACGTTTCAAAGTGGTGAAGGTTGCTTTTTTTGCCAGACTTGAATCTGTTAAAAAAATATCTCCTTCCACTACATATCCGTCCTTGAATCGCACCACGCCATTAGTGCTAAACCCTTGGTTCTTAATCGCAGTAAGTACTTCCTGGGGTATTTCTTTGGTTTGATTTTGTTTAGGGGCATCGTTCTTCTTACAGGAATACATAAAAAGGGATGCACCGCCCATGATTCCCATCAATAGGAGTTTTGTCTTCATAGTAAAATAGAATATTTGGTTAAGGTTAAAAATGGATTTTAAATAAATAGATTAAGGATATCCGGTATTTTAATTAATGGCTAACAAAAAGTTTTAAATGATTAACAATAAATAGGATTACTACAACACAGGGCATCAAATAAATTGTGCACAAACAAGGTAATATTTCTTTTTATTTACCGGTAATATTTTTTTAAAAAAAAGGGGAGATTTTTATGAGATGAAGTATCAGAAGCAATTGTTTTTTTGATGAGGTTTGTTTACCATGTTAGTTAACCTATCTAGTTGCTTCTGATACTTCCTGAAATGTATATTACATCGTTGCCATTGCTTCAAATTCTTTCTTTCTATCTCTGTATTCTTCCATTGTGAAATTATACACTACGGAATCACGTTTGTTTTTATTTGCCACAAAGTGACATGCATGAATATACGGTTCTGCGATGTTCAATTTATCGAGCGGCGTTACTACCAGCAACTGTAAATTCAGCTGTCCGCAATACTCCATCAGGTAGTGGCTCTTTTCAGGGTCCAGTTTGCTGAAGGCCTCATCCACGGTGATAAAGCGCAGGCTGCGGTGTTGCCTGTTGGCTTCATTGATACCAAACTGGTAAGCAATGGCCGCACCGAGAATGGTGTAAGTGAATTGCGCTTTTTCACCACCGGAAAGACTGGCTGTATCTTCGTAATATTTGAAGGCTTTGTTATCTGAGATATAAAATTCTTTTGCACCGAAATCGAGCCAGTTACGTACATCAGTTACCTTGCGGCGCCATGCTTCGTTTTGCTGTAATTCATCGATGAGTACTTTAATATTTTCGAACAGCTGATCTCCGTAGGCTTCATCTTTTTCCATGTGGTATTTGTAGGAGTCAGGCACGGCACTGCTGAGCTTTTCTTTGAAGTTACGTATCTCTACATCCTTTACATGGCGGCATTCCAGCTGCAGGTAAGTATCCGGATTTTTATTGAAGGTAATATTACGCAGTGGTTCATTGAGATCATCCATTACTTCACGGATAAGATCTTCCTGTCCGTATATCCATGCCCGGTAGTTAGTGATGGCATTGAGCATGCTGGTGTCCATGTATTTGCGGAACCGTTCTTTGTGCTCAATGAGGCGTTGGAATTTAATGCGTTCATACAGGGAGGTAAATTCATCCAGGTATTTTACGTGTGGCTGCAGGTCGGTTACATCGCCGAGCCAGTCGGGATAAGCATCGTGAATGGCTTTGGGCGGCATTACGAAAGCAGATAGCTGACGGGTAATTTCCGCTTCTTTTTCGGCCGATTGACGCATGGCATCCTGCATGGTGGCCTTCATATTATCGTCGGCGCGTTTGCGGTAAGAAGCCAGTTCGGCGGCTGTTTCTGCTGGTTCAGTAAGCGAGAGGTCTGTCAGGTATTCCATCACGTATTGGAGGGAGATATCATCGAGTTTATTCACCTTCAACTGGTTGAAGTGCCGTAGTTTTTCAGCAGCTTTATCATCGAGGCGTCCTTTCTCCTGCAGGGTTCTCTCCTTCTCTTTTTCTTTGGCGTGCAGTTGTGCGGTGATGTCGTCGAGCTGATCACAGATTACCTGGTATTTATCGCTGGTTTGCAGCAGTTGTGATTTTTCGCGCGCAAAGGATTCGATCACGCCGGCATGGGATTGCCAGCTGATTTCACTATAGTTACGGAGCGACAGGAATGCATTTAGCAGCGTATTGATAGAGGCAACAGCTTTGCGGCTGTTTTCCAGTTGCTCAATGCTGTGTTGCAGCGTGGCGATATTGTTATTGCATTCGTCCTGTTCTTCTTTTAAGAGGCGAAGTTTGTTTTTATTATTCCATCCCAGTACATAATTGTTTTGCTGGGAGCGATTCGGGCGGTCATCTTTTTCGTGGCGTGTAGCCTGCCGCGTTAGTCCGTTGGAAGTAACGGCTTTACGGGAGCGGTTGAATACCGCCATGTCATCGGTACAGGTATAGTCGAACTGGTCGAGTAGCTGGTTTTGCAGCCATTCTTTGAATACGGTACCTGGCTTGATATCTATTTTCTGCAGCAGGCTTTCCTTTTCAGAAGGCATGCGCAGCATGGTATAGCTCTCGTCTTCTACTTTGTGGTATACGAGGCGGGTTTGCAGGTTGTTGGAGTTGATATACCGGTTGATATCCATGATATATTCTTCCGGTACCAGGAGGCGCAGGCCGAAGTTGTGCAGTACTTTTTCGATGGCATTTTCCCAATGCAGTTCTGATTCTTTTACTTTGATCAGTTCACCGGCAAAAGGCAGGTCATCTTCCTGTACCTCCAGCATATCTGCCAACTGTTGGCGGATGCGGATCAGTTCATACGGGATATTATTTTTCCGGTTCAGGAAGGAGTCAATTTCTTCTTCCAGGCGGGAGGCCTGTGCTCTTTCGGCACTGAGGCTGCCTTTGTGGTGAAAAATTTCTTCCTGTAAGGTTTCTAGTTGTTTATCGTGGCCAGCTTTCAGTTGTTCTGCGCCGGTAATATTTTCATGGAATTGTTGTTCGTCGGGGTTGGGAGCCAGTTCCAGCCGGTCGGCGAGCATGTTGTATTCTTCCATCTTATTACGTTTGGCTTCGAGGGCCTTTTGTTCGTAGTGGATGGATTTTTCTATAGAGCGGAGTTGCTCGTCTACGCTGTTATTGGCTTTCTGAGCAATCAGTTCATCTTTTCGCAGGTTCAGTGATTGCAGGTGTTCGTTGATGCTGGCGAGTGTGCTGGCGGTCACCTGTTGTTCTTTCTGCAATACTTCCAGGTCTCTTTCGAGGATATCTTTTTCCTGTTTGTTGAACCAGGCAGGGAGGATATCCTGTAGCATCTGCAGTTCGCGGTTGCGGTCCTGTAGTTCCTGCCAGGCGGTTTTATTTTCGATGATAGGGCCCAGCATTTTAAGCTGGGTTTCATCTTTCTGAATAGCGCGGTGACTGGTTAGCAGGCTGTCGTAGTTTTCGCGGAGTTTGATAAACTCTGCTTCGGCGTCTGTTTCTTCCAGCATCTGGCTACGGATGAAGGTATTGAGATCGCCGAGTACTTTGATACCAACGGTTTGGTTAAAGAGAGACAGGGCTTTTTCGCTTCTCAGTCCGAAGATGTTGCTAAACAGGGCTGCGTATTCTTTAAAGCTGTCGGTGATTTCTGTTTTCGGAAATTCGAGGCGCAATCTTTTTTTCCAGTCTCCTTTCACATCAAATTTACCTGCGCCGAAGTGGTCGTTGATATTGAGTTTATGGGGAGAAACGATGAATTGTCTTTTCAGTTCGCCGGAATGCCATCTTACCTGTGCAAGGGTAATCTGGTGCATGGTGGCGGCATTATAGAAGTAGGCCAGCAGTACGGAGTAAGGATTGTTTTCTTTGTGCCGGAGTTGTTCTGTTTTCGACTGAAGAGAATCTTCTGAGAACGTTTTTCCGTAGTACCCCCAGAAGTAAGATTCTTCGCCACGGTCTTTGCGTTGTTCTGTACCGGACGATTGGTTATAGAAGCGCTTGCCGGCTGGCACGAGTAGTGTCAGCAAGGCATCGATGAGGGTGGTTTTGCCGCTACCATTGGCACCTGTGAGCAGGGAGGTATTACCATTGGTATTGAGCCGGTATATTTTATTGTGAAAGGTACCCCAGTTGTATATTTCGAGATATTGCAGCCGGAATCCACTTTCTTTCGAATCGCTATTGAACAGGGTGGACATGCAGTTTTAGTTTTGATTTTATTTCTTCCAGTTTCTCATTATTCACCAGTGCTTTGATAATTCTTTTCACCTCGTATTGATGCAGTTCTTTATTAGCGGCATCTTCGCGGGTTACTTTCAGCACGCCTACATTTAGCAGGCTGTTGATAGGTTTATTGAGATCTTTCAGCAATTTGGATTTGTTGTGCCGCTCTTTGAAGAAGAGTGCGAGTCTTTCTTTGATTTCTTTCTGGGTCATAAAAAGACGGGTACCGTTACCCTGCAAATCGAATTCATCGAGGGCTTCCCGGAGCACAATACAAAGCAGGGTAGCTTCGTAGGTAAGCCGGGTTTTGCGCATGAGGCGGGGCAGCGGTTTCTCATTCGTTTCTTCTGCCTCTGGCTGTACGATACGTGCAAAGCCGTCGCCTTCATTGATCACGAGTTGGAGGCCTGTTTGCTGGAGGTATTTACTTAATTCTGTTTGCCATCCCAGCAGGTCTTTCCAGTATGATTTATCTTCTTCGTATACAGGTCCCTGCATGAGTTTTAGAAACACGTGTGCAAAGGGAGATATATTTTTCTCGGCCATGTTTTTAGTTTTGTGAATTTGTGAACAGCACCATGGGCATATTGATGGTGCGGCTACCTAACATTACCGGGTCTGGTGTTTCCAGGATAATGTGGTGTGCCGACTGGCTGGCGATGGAAAAATAGGTAATCAGTTCTGTGAGTCCTTTTTCGGCGCCATAGATGTCTATCAGTTCTTTCAGGCTAACCTGCTTTTTTTGCTGCAACTGTGTAGAGATGCGGTCTTCCAGCAGGGCGCGGTCTATATTAAAATGGTTAAATAATGCATTGAGGTCGTCGGGGTCAAAATCTGTGCCGCCTACGCCATCCGGGAATTCTACTTCCAGGTTAGGTTTCTTTTCTTCCGCCATTTCCCAGCGGTCGAGTAGATCTATTTCGGGATCGCTCTCAATATCAATAAAAAATTCTTCTCCGGGGGGATTATCGAGTGCCTGGAAAGCCAGTTGACGGATATCGTTGATGAGTTCCAGGGCTTTTCTACGGTCGGTGAGATTGTTTTCACTGAGTACGCGGCTGAGTTTATCGCTCAGTTTTTTATTGGCATCGATTACTTTTTTCCCGGAAGCATGGAGGAATTGTTTCAGCTTTTTAAGGAAGCGATCATTTTTATATTCGATGTTCCGGTCTTCCAGCAGGGTGTAGAGCTTTTCTATCAGCTCGCGCATTTCTTCCTGCTTGTTTTCATCCATGAGGAATTGCCAGAAGGAATAGAAGCTTTTACCCTGATCTTTTTGGCGCAGGGCTTCGAAGGAATCGAGGGTATAAGCCAGCAGTGAGCCTTTGGCAACGTCTCTTTCGCTTTGCTTGCGGTATATTTCCTGTGTGATTTGTTCGAAGTTTTGTTCTACTTCTTTGAAATCGCTGAGGAGTTCGCGAGACATGCGGTTTACGTCGTAAAATCTTTCTTTTATCTGCGTGTCATCAAACACCTGTACTTTGCCGGTGATGGTAATGGCTTTTATTTCCTGTTCTATTTCGTATTTCTTTTTCTCCAGTTCCTGTATACGTTGCTCAGGATCTTTGTTACTCTGATCAATCAATTCTTTCAGCTTGGAGAAAATATCCTTGAAGCGGCTTTCCGTGCCTACAAATTCCCGCTTTTGCAGGGTGGATACCCAATGCATTACTTTTTCCATGTCGCTGCTCAGTTCATGGATATCCTGGCCGTCGTCATCGGGGTATTTGCGGAGGAAGCCTTTATTGCTCCATTGTTCAATATACTTCCTGGCTTTTTCATCGTCATTTTCCAGCAGGCTGCCAGCGTCTATTTCATCATCAGTGGCCCGGTAGCCGGTTACGCCGAGATAATCGGACAAACGCGTTACCAGTTCCACATTGGAAATGGTGGTATGGTTTTTTTCCTTGAATGTGTAATGAAAAAATGACAGCATCATTGGCGCGCTACGTGCCCGAAGTATCTTGAGTGTTACTGACTGGGCATATAGATTACATAATTGGTCATACGTCATAAACGTAAAAATAAGGAATTACAGCGGATTTTGTCTGGGTACAGGAGTAGACTGATTAAACTGATTTTATTGATTTTTTTTTAGAATTTAAAAGAGACAAGGTTGATTCATCATTTATCATCAAAAATATAATCAGTCTTATCCTGTACCCAGGCAAAAAGTTGCAGGCTTTACATGATATAAAGCCCGTCCAGCCGTGGTAGTACCGGTGTAGGTACAGGTTCATCGCCTAAGAGCTCTATAAGATTGATTTCTATAGTGCGGGAAATATTATCGAGGGGAATGGCCAGGGGCTGTAGTTCAAAAGGATTCATGAGGGTGGTTCCATTCAGGTGGGTGATATGGAATACAAATCCAAACATCCATCCGAAGGGAATGGCCCATACGCCAATGGATTCGGTCATCATCAGGGTATTCATGATCACATAAAACCAGATGAACACCTGTGTGAAGTATAAGTAGCTGGGAGGGAATACGGTATTTTTTATTCTTTCTGATTGCCCCATGGAATCGCAATGCCGGATGAGGAGCTGGTTGAGCTCAATGAATTTGAATCCGTCTATTACGCCGGTGTCCCGCAGGTGTTGGAGGTCGCGGGTTTGCATGTTGAGGAGCGCGTTGGGAATATTGCTTTGTTTTTGTACCTCCGTAATTTCTTCCTGGGTAAGGTAGCGGGTGTAGTAATCATCCGGACGCTTGCGGAGGTTAGCTTTCAGGGCACAAATGAATGCCAGGTGCCGGTAAATAAGATGACGTACAATGGCCTGCGTAACAGGATCGCCGGGAGCGGCGGCATAGTAGAGCAGACCTCTGCCCCAGGAGCGGGAATCGTTTACCAGTGCCCCCCATATTTTGCGGGCCTCCCACCAACGGTCGTAGGCCTGGTTGTTATTAAAACCCACGAAGAAGGCGATGGCAGTACCCAATACTGCAGATACGGCAACAGGTATAGATACATGTGATGCCAGCCAGTATTTATCTAAAAAATATACAATGGTACAACATGCCAGCAGCATAAGATCTACTTTCCACGTGTAGGAGAAGATCTGGCTAAACGAAAGACGATGTTTCAGCAGCATATATCCGGATATTTTAGGGCGTACTTTTTTTCGGGTAATGGTCCTGTTTTTGAAATTAAATAAAAAAAGTGGGAATATTATCTCCCTAAAAATCAATTATTTATATTTTAATTACCTAATAGTCTATAGGAATAGTAGGGTAATTGAAATATTCTCCCTATATTTGTTTCACAATAGTAAAAACACCAACACCAAACCTATAACCGGCCATTTTATCAGCCATTAAAAAAGCTTTATTATGTCTACACTATACAGATATGCAGATTACCTGCCAGCCCCGGTTCCGGAAAATTTCCCCAGCCCAATCAAAGTACGGGAGAAAATTAATCCTTTAAATAAGGGCCAGTATTTCCCTGAGTTTTTGTTGGAAGAATCCCGCATTATCAACAAAGGTCCTTTACTGGCGGATGCTGACCAGTTGATATCATTGCATCAGTTGACAGCGCAGCCCTTGGTAGTGGTATTTTATTCCTGGCATTGGAATGGTTATGGCGACCGCTTAATAGCGCAACTGCAGGAAAGTTATGCTGCCATTGAAGCGGCTGGCGCACGTTTGCTGGTAGTGTCCAGTGAAGACAAAAAGCTTTTTACCACCGTGAATCCCGGTAATATTCCGTTTGATGTAGTGCATGACGCACAACACCGTATTGCCAGGAAAGCTGGTATATACAGAGAATCAGACCCTATCTGGGGCCGTGTATCTGGTGTAAATGCAGATGTACCTGTGCCTGGCGTATATTTGGTGACGCCTTCACTGGAAATCAGTTATGCATTTGTGGATCTGTATTTACAGGAATCATTTTCACCGGAAACGCTGATAGCTGCCATTGATAAAAAGCTGGCCATCAGTGCCTGAAAATCAGGCTGGTTCCATCATGGTGCGTTTACGGATGCACATTAGCGTATAGCGGTAATTGCTCCATTGTAAACTGTTGCACTCCAGTGGTGATAAATTTTCTATTTTTTCCTGAAGGGAAGTGAGGAGATCTTTAGGTAGAGATGCGTGTTCTTTTTCAACAGCTGCAAGTATTTCGTCTGCCTGCATGTAATCCTTCGCCGCGCTGAGTTGTGCGATTATCAGTAATGCCTGTTCGTCTGTTGTCATGGTATTAATTTTTCGATAGCAAGAAGCCTATCTTCTGATCCACATTTTGAGCATTAAATCCATAGAAGTATCCACCAGCTGATAACAGGGCGGTACCTCATCTTCAAGACTGTGAAAGGTTACCAGTCTTGTGCCGCTGGCACACTTCTCCAATTGCTTGAATAAGTAGCGGCTGTAATAATTATATAAACTTGTTGATTGTTCTACGGTATTATCTATCTGGTCCTGGTCTACCAGGTTTTCAAAGAAAGAATTGTAGAAGTAAAAACCATCGTAAGCGGATAAGTCTAACTCCGTAAAGTTGCCATGGATAAAGTGAGTATTGCGTAACTGCATTACCTCCCTGGCTTCCATCGCCTGCTGATACAATGATTCTCTTTGTTCTACCCCAAAAAAAGTAGATTCCGGGTAAAACCTGGCGCCTACGAGGCAAAATTTCCCTACTCCACTTCCAATATCCAGTATTTTTTTACCGGGCTCATTAGCCAGAAAACGGGCTGCTGTTTTAGCTATGCTAATCGGCGTCCAGTGGCGTCTTGATAGTTGCTGTATCTTCTCAGGATACAACCAGTCAAAAGCGGCATCGTTTACGTAGTTCCCGGGCTTAAGTAATGTCGAAGTTTGCATGAAGGCGCAAAGGTACGATTTTTTTAGCAGTTAGCCAGTAGCAAACCGGCTTGTTTTATTCATCAAAAATGATACGGTGGATGTATTGTTTTTTTTGTCTATTTAATAATTGTATCATAAACAAGGCATACAGCGGCGATATTACATATTAAAAATAATGTATATTTATTGTATGAGCTTTCGCATACCGGAAGACGTATAAGCTAACCGGAACTCCTTCGCTTCAGCCAGTGAAATATTTTTATCAACATCCGCATCCAGGTAAGTCATGATTTTTTATGCGGCAACTGTTGTAAGAAAACGTCTATATTTTCTTCCCGGGAGAGAAACTTACTTTTCATAGCAACGCGTTTTGTATACTAACGGGAACGATACTACGTGATTTGTGTGATTATCAAAATATAATCAACCCTACTACAACGTCGTTCAATAAAAATTACATTTTTGTTAAATAAGCCGCGTTACTGACAATAATTTGTAAGAACACGCCCCGCTTTGTATAGAGGGGCGTGGTATTCGAAGCAGTTATCTCGCACATACATGCGTTTTGCCTTGCAGGGCTTGTTCCAGTGCGGCGCCATCTATCAATGCCCAGTGTTCAATGATCCGGTCGTCCTGGAACCGGAAGGTGCGGTAGCCATTAACGGTAACAGTTTTCCCGGTGGGAAGTATACCCCGCCACATACCAATATGTTTCATGCGCATGGAGATTTTAATGATGCATTGCTGATCTTCCGCTACCTGGCTTTCTATTACGGTTTCAGGTATAAAGGAGCTATGCGTTAATGCAACCCACTGTTGCAGGCCATGGGCATTTGCCGGAAGAGAAGGCGGCAAACCATGATCGATAAAATCAGGGTGCAGGAATTCATGCAGCCGGGAGGTGTCGCCCTCGTTCCAGATGATGCGGATGTAGTTGTTGATAAGGCTTTTTTGTTGCTGTATAGTCATAACCGTTAGTTTTACTATACAAAGGTAGATAGCAGGAAATGGCCCCTTTGTGTCAAACGTCACAATCCTTCTCATTACCCCGTAATACCTCCTATTGTATCCGGCGGCGGATGCGGCTGAGGGTTTCCCTGGAGATACCCAGGTAGGAGCTAAGGTGTGTAATAGATACACGTTGTACCAGTTCAGGATGATGGGTGAGAATAGACTGGTATCTTTCTTCCGGGGTATTTTTTTTCAGCCAACTGGTATGTTTTTCCTGTGCAATTACCAGGTGTTCCAGCCACTGGCGGCCAAAAGCCACAATTTCGGGCGATAGTTCGTAGAGGCGTGACAGTTCCTCTTTATGCCATCTCCATAAAACAGCTGCTTCCATTGCCTGGATGTTATAATCGGAGGAAACGTTGTTCCGTAGGCTGTTTAGGTTGGTGAAGAAAGTATTTTCGAAGTAAAAACTGGTATTGGTTTCTTTAGGCGGATTATTGTAGAAAGCACGGCAGGCACCAGTTTCAATAAACCAGATAGCGTGGCAGCGTTGTCCTTCAGATAGCAGATAGTCACCTTTTTTTACTATTTGGTGTTGGGCGCTATTTAAAAACAAAGACATCGCTTCATTGCTCATAGATGCAATATGGTAAAGGGTTTCGGGTAAATGTGCGGGGATGGATTTCATGCAGCGAAGCAGTGTTTGTTTTTGTAAAAATACTCACAATTAGGTATTTGCTGGCCTTGAACTTTAATATACCTTTGTCCTAACGAATTGATCTCACTTAACCTTATTATAAAATCATCCACCTGAGTAAATCGGGCAAGCTTTTTTTCTATCCCCAAAAAAGGGTCTCTTTTTCATGAGGGACCCTTTCTTATTTTTACTACATTTGTTGCAGGAGCACAGTAATCAACCAACATCTTAGAGAAATTCCTATACACGATTTATATCAGGTACATGATGGAGCATGCTGCAATTAAAAATGTTGAATCCGGGCTGGACGATAAGCTGACGGCTTTGAAAGCTATCGATACAGAGCTTCCGGTAGTAGTAATAGTGATGAATGTGTTGAAGAATTATGTGGAGTATATGTCCCCCAGGGGCTGCAGGGAATTAGGTGTTACGCTGGAGGAACTGCGGGAAATGGGCCCTCAATACTTTGATAACTTCTTTAATCCGCATGATGTGGCCGACTATGTGCCAAAGATTGTGGCGATGTTGGACGCACCGGCAGCGGCTAATATGACGGTTACCTTTTTTCAGCAGGTAAGAAGGGCTAATTCGCGCGATTGGGCCTGGCACCTGGGTTCTACCCGGGTATTCTGGCGGGATGCCCAGGGGATGCCTACACATGTCATTACCTGCGCTACCCCCGTTGATCCATTGCATCACGTAACCAGTAAGGTAAACCGCCTGTTGGAAGAGAATAATTTTCTGCGTCGTAACCAGCATGTTTTTGCATCGCTTACGCGGCGGGAAAAGGAGATCCTGCGTTTGCTGGCATTGGGTTTCAGCGCTGCGGAAATTGCAGATAGTACCGGCATCTCTGAAAAAACGGCGGTTACGCACCGACGCAATATTAAAGCAAAAATCGGGGCGCAGTCCAGCTATGATCTGACCAGCTTTGCCCAGGCATTTGACCTTATATAGTCGTTTAATGTTATATCACAGCGGTGCTGAAAACCACACTGGTCAGGCGTTGCGTAAGTATGCGAAAAAATAACCCTTCATTTTTCCGGATGTAAACAGAAATGTGTATTTTCATTCTGTATACCATATTTTTTTGCCTGCCTGTTGCGCCTTGCAACGGGCTTGTTAACCAAATTAATTATGTCTTTTAAAGCCGTTCTCAACATTGATGGGGAAGAAATGAACGTCCTGGAATGCAGGTTTTCATTTTCCCAGAACACAGACCATAATGGAAAACCTGCCGCCCGCCCTAAAGGAGGCTCCATTGATTTGCTGATAGAGTCTGCCGGAGAAACCAGTTTATTTGACTGGATGATCTCCAATACCCAAACAAAAAATGGCAGCATTACTTTTTTCCGGCGCGATTCTATGTCCCGGCTGAAAGAGCTGAAATTTACAGATGCCTATTGTGTGGCGTATTCAGAACTGTTTAATGCCAACAATGAGCAACCCCTGCAAATTCAGTTAACACTGTCATCCAGGGAAGTGAAGCTGAACAACTCTACTTATCAAAACCCCTGGCCGGTTTAGTCTTCATAAGATATAAAAAAATAACCTGCATAGATCGCCGTAAGGGCGCACTATGCAGGTTATGCTGTCTTAGTGCAGATATCGCTTAACGGGATACCGGCTGCCCGTTTTCGTCGAGCGTTTCTACTACCGTTTTGTTATCCTTATCTATGTAGAGTTTTATTCTTACTTTTCCTTTCCCGTCACGGATAAATAAACCAACATCCCCTTTACTTGTTTTACCTACAAATAAGCGTTCTGTACCCAACATACCGGCGTCTGCCAACCGTTGCCCCTCTTTTTCATAGATGGCATCATTTTTAAGCGCCGCAAGGGAATCAAAGAATTTTGTCTGATCTGCCAACGTGAAGTTGTCTGGTCGATCCCATAATTTCAACCCGTAAGAACGTCTCTTGTTATCACCGCCGATATCCTGAGAATATTGCAGTTGCATGATCTGGTCATTTCTGTATTGATCTACAGAGTATACCATGCCCGCAGAAGATTTGTCCGCTTCATATACGAGGCCGCCACATTCATCTCCGGCACCATTGAAAAAGATAATGCCCTGGGATCTTTCACGTTTGCCAAGCTCCTTTCCCTCTGACATACCAGGGTGTTGCCGTTCTTTATTAGAAATGACCATTTTCAGTGTACCATCTTTTTCTACTACATTAATACGCTCTACATCAATTTCCTGGAACTTTTGACGGGTGATATCCGACCTGAAAGACATGAACAGAAATAAGGCGAAAATAACGGTTAACGTAAGGGCATAGATTTTCAGGATTCTTACTTCTTTTAATAATTTTTCCATAAGCAAACAATTTAAATTTTGTGGTGCAAATATAGTTGTCGCCGGTCTTTTTTTATCTTCCTAAAATCTGTATTTTTAGTATATGCTGACATTTGATTTTAACCCGTACACTGAATTAACTACCTCCCGGTTTTTGTTAAGACCGCCACTATTATCTGATGCCCCGGAAATAGCACGTTTACGCTCTGATCCGCGTGTTAATCAATACCTGGATCGCCCCGCCACTACTACTGTTGAAGCGGCCCAGGCATTCCTGCAAAAAATTCTGGATAATCTACGTTCCGGTAAGTCCTTGTATTGGGTGATCACGGAAAGCAACAGTGATAAAATATTCGGCACTATTTGTTTATGGAACCTGCTACCTGAGCTGGAGGAAGCAGAGATAGGGTATGAACTGCAATCGGAATTTTTTGGAAAAGGCATCATGCAGGAAGTCTTGCCCGCAGTGATCCGTTTTGGATTTGAAGTGATACAATTGAGTCGTATCATTGCATTGCCTCTTGAAAGTAATGAACGCTCCGTTAAATTATTGGAGCGTCACCATTTTATGGTGGATGAAGCACTGCGTCAGCGGCTGGAAGCAGCAGGTGAGCCAATGACGGGATTTTCGTGTTATTTACTAACCCGTTCCTAATAAATAACGGCAGTTGCGGTGATGCAAGCTGCCGTTTTTAGCTGTGTTTAGTTGTAGGTTGTATGTCGGTTATTAGCTAAGCAATACCGGCTTTCCCGTTTGTAATAAGCCGGCAATAGCTTTCCCATTATTACGGTAGTTCAAATTTAATTTCCACATTTCGCCAGTTACCGGTATGCGCCAGTACAGTGGATTGTTGTGAATGAAACAGTGGTGTAAACAAAACTGTTGCATTGCCGGCGACTTCCCTGGGCTGAAGCCCCAGGAATGGAAACAGGTTAGCCTGTGGTCCAATGGCCTTCAATCGCAACTGCCGTCCATCTTTCAGCCTGGCAGTCATCTTATAACGGCCAACAGGAATATTGTTCACTGAAAAACTGGTATTACCTACTTTTTTGTTGATGGAAAATGTTTTGGCTTCTCCGTACAACATCATTCCATCAGGAACAAGAGTAACGGCAATTTCTGCGTTTTGTGGCAATTCTCCGGGGCTATGAAGAATATCAGTAGGATCAAATATGGCATAGCTGAGTGATAGAGAACCACCGAAATAGTTGGCTTCATCTCTCGGCATCTGCTGGGCTTGTTGAGCGCTGGCAACACCATAGGATAACAACACAAAGTTTTCCACCGCACCATTCTGATAGGCAAAATCATCTGCTTTACCGTCAGCGGCGTATAGCCCTACTGCCGTCATGGTATTACTGTAGTTAATAGTAAATCCTGCGGCATAGAAATGAATAGCGCCGGATGGCAATGCAATTTCATAGTAACCTTTTTCATCAGTTTCTGCGGAAGCACCTGAGTAGAATCCTCCGTCAATGGTAGCCCTAATGCCAATATAAGCCCCTTTAAGCGGCTTTCCACTCAGGTCTGCTACAAAGCCCCGCAACTTCTTTGGTTGAACTTTTATAGTGGGAAAAACCGGCATTCCGGGTATAGTGTTGCCCATCACATTTACGTGGTCATCGGTAGCAGAAAGATTAAAGGTAGCTGTTCCATTTACAACCGGTAGTGCAGGCTGCGGCCCCCAGGTGATAGGGCCATCACCACCCGGGTCACCGGGATCTCTCGCCGGTTTAGAACAGGATGTCAGCGTTAATATCGCTAAACATAAAAAAGCTGTTTTCATTTTCAGGTTGTTTTAGTATCAGCACAAAGAGAGTTTGTCCTGTTTTTTGGGGATGAACAAATTGATGATACAATGTTCCGAAATAACACCCAAACTTGCTATAGGACACAGTCCTGTGCGGATATACGTCCCCGTTTAGTAGACGAACTACACATTTATTAGCCTATTCTGCAGGTATTGTATTATCAATGCTGTTAGCCCACGATTTTGGTCCACCCGGAATCATTAGTACTCCTTGTATCCCTGTTGCTTGTACCACATTTTTTTATAGTGCAATATTGCTGTCCATTACATCGGGCACTAAAAAAATCGTATTAAAATTCCCTCTGGAAAATGAATGAAGTTTTTATCTCTGATAATTATCAGATTACTAATAAAGCAACAGGGCAGATGGTGAAATTTTTACCGGCAGGCTCAGATACAAAAGGCTTGCTGGAGATGGAAACACGGTATATGCCGTTTTCTGAAGAACCCCCTGTTCACTATCATCCATACCAGGACGAACACTTCCAGGTGCTGGCTGGAGAATTGACGATTCGACTGAACGGAGAAGTAAAAATCTACCGGGAAGGTGCTACAATACATATTAAGAGGGGAGAGAAACATAGCATATGGAATTCCGGATTTAAGGAAACAATAGTGAGCTGGAAGGTAACACCCTCCATGAATACGGAGAATTTTCTGCGTACCATCACCTGGCTGGCTAATGTTGGCGCCACCAATAAAAGCGGGGTGCCGAAACTGCCTAATGCTATTTTTTTATTGATGAAATACCAGGATGTATTCAGGTTGGAACGCCCCCCATTTTTGCTGATCCGTTTGCTGTATGTCCTCTTCCTGCCACATTTTTTTCTATTTGACTATCATCGAAAATTTAATAACCCCACATTTTAAAAAGTAAGCACAAGTAAACATGAAAACAATTTTAACGATTTGCGGATTATCCCTTTTCTGTTCGTTGGCAACTGTTGCACAACTTAGAACGTCAACTGGTAAACCAGTGCCAAAGAAGGCAATGAAAGCGACGGCAAAACCTGCTGCTGCGCCAAAGAAGAAAACAGCTACTACTACCACCACCGCTACACCGGTAGTGGAAAAAAAGGAAACAGCCAGTGCCGCACCGGCTACTACCACCACCACGACTACTACCTCCGCAGCGGAAAGTAAACCGTCGCCTGCACCCGTAAAGGCTGTAAAGCCAGTGAACACCAAAGCATTGTATTCCACGGCCGTGGGCCTCAAAGCCATGTGGGGGTTCGCAGTAACCGGAAAACATTTTTTCAAAGATCATCATGCTGGAGAAGCTATTTTAAAATTCAGAGGTTATCATGCCATCGGTAATGATATCAACCTTACACTCCTGTACGAGTACCACGGGGATATCCCGGTAGAAGGCCTGCGTTGGTACGCAGGTGGAGGACCTATGGTGGGACGTTTTAAAATAAAAAATCGCTACGTTGATGAATGGGACGGCTATTATGGAAAGGCTTCCACTACTTATTTCGGTGTGTCTGCTGTGGCAGGTGCGGAGTACAAATTTAAAGGAATACCCCTGGCGGTTAGCGCCGACTGGCAACCAGCATTCCAGTTTACCAGCGGTTATTATGATAATGGCTTCACCGCAGAATACGGTGGAGTTGGCGTGAAGTATACCTTTTGACAGATGATACACCGGCGCTCTTTTGGGCGCCGGAATTTTTTAATTGTTTGATACCAATGTTATGAAAGAAACTATTACCAACCCGCTCATCAAAGACCAGGTAACATTTATCCAAACCAGCCGTCAATCAAATGGCCGTATTACGGAAATAGAAGTGGTACTTAGCCCCGGCGGTGGTACCCCGCTGCACTTTCATAAAGATTTCACGGAAAAGTTTGTGGTGCTGGATGGTGTACTGAGTATTCAACTGGGACGAAAACAAATGAAACATCTGACAGGTGGAATGAGCTACACCGTACAGAAAAAAGAAGTACATCGTTTTTTTAATGCCAGCGATCAAAATGTAACCTTTAAAGCCATTATTGAACCAGGATCTGTTGGTTTTGAGAATTCGCTGCGCATTCTCTATGGCCTTGCGGGTGATGGACTTACCAATGAAAAAGGTATACCCAATAATCTGATCAGTATGGCTGTTATTGCTGACATGAGTGGAATGTACCTTCCCGGCATCTTTAAATTGCTGACGCCATTGTTTAATATTCTCTCCGGTATTGGCTGCAGAAAAGGTGTGGACAAAGCACTGCTCGGAAAATATTGTGTTTGATCAGTTACTCTTTAACCGCTTGTGACATTCTGTTTTGTAATTTCTGCCAATAGGAAGCTCAATGCCTAACACTTCCACAGAATAGGCATGGTAGCTTTCTATTTTGTGTGTAGCTACTATAAAGGACCGGTGTATGCGCATGAATTTCTCTTCCGGTAATAATTCTTCCAGTAAACTGATTTTTTGTTTAGAGATTAATACCTTGTCTTTAAGCACTACTTTGATGTAATCCTTCAGACTTTCTATCCAGTAGATGTCGTTTACATTTACTTTCACCATCTTTCTTTCTACTCTCAGGTATAGAAATACATCACTGGCCTGTTCGGCGGGGCGCTCTGCAATACTGATTTTCTGACTACTGACTTTATATAACGCAAACACCTTATCGATGGCCTTGAGGAAGCGATCGAAAGGAATTGGCTTCAACAGGTAATCTACGGCGTTGAGGTCAAACCCTTCCAGTGCATAGTCCTGGTAAGCGGTAGTGAAAATAATTTTAGGCGGATTTTTCAGGCTCCGGATAAAGTCGGTGCCCAGCAATCCAGGCATTTTGATGTCCAGGAAAATAAGGTCAATTTTATGCTGCTGCAGTACCTGGAAAGCCTGGATAGCGTTATTGCATTTGGATACCAGGTCTATTTCCGGGAAGTTTTCTACATACTTTTCAATGATCTCAATCGCATGTGGTTCGTCATCCACGATCAAGGTTTTTATTTTCATGGGGTACCAGGTTTTGTTTTAGGTCTATATCAAGAATTACGACAAACATATCTTCCGTATTAAATACCTGCAACTGATGTGCAGATGGGAAAAGCAGTTCCAGTCGCTTTTTTACATTATTCAATCCGATTTGCCCGGCTGACTTTTTAAGTTTGCCTGTTTCTTCGGGAGGCTTACTATTGGATATTTTAAACTTCAGTTTATTCTTTTTAAGGAAAAGGTCTATGTTAATCCACACTTCATCAATAGCTTCACTGGTGCCGTGTTTAAACGCGTTTTCTATCAGGGGCAGCATTAGCAAAGGTGGAATTCTTTGCATGTTAACATCGCCGGCAATGCTGAAATTGAGGTCCAGCCGGTCTTCATAACGCAGTCTTTCCAGTGCCACATAGTGTTGCATGATTTCAATATCGCGCCTCAGTAAAACGTTATCGGTACTACATTCATAGAGCATATATCGGAGTATGTCTGACAGCCCTAATACAATAGCAGGCGATTGGGGCGATTGCTGTAACGTAAGCGCATATAGGTTGTTGAGGGTATTGAACAGGAAATGCGGATGTATCTGGCTTTTCAGCGCACTGAGCTCTGCCTGTACCGTTAGTTGCCGCTTTTCAATCCACATCTTTATAAACTTGAGGGATATTGCCACAAGGAATACAAAGTTACTTTGCTCCAGGGCGTTAACGATATAGATAGGATTGGTGAATTGTTGCCAGAAAGTACCGTTTAATTTCTTCCATTTAAAGGCCGGGTTTTCCTTTATAAGGATGTGATAGAGATAAGGGTCGGCAAAGCATATTTCAATGATTCGGTATGCCGCGGCAAAGAATAGGGTACAGCCGAGTACCGACAGCAGCAATTTTATGTATTTTCCCCGGTAAAGAAACCGGGGGAGTATCCCATAGGCTACGGTGTAGAAATACCCGATATGTACCGGTATTAGCATCATGATAATGTTAAAGCCGATGCCATAGTCAGGTAAGCCCGTACCATAGAAGATGGTAAGAACAGTAACTACAAGCAGCCAGAAGGCTATATGTATTAAAACTCTTTTATTCATGTGTGCGACAGACTACTGTTACAAAGATAAGTCCTTCGGAGGCTCGTATAAGTTACTGAAGATATACCGTATGGTTTTATCGATTAACAGCAGGTTTAGCTGCTTACTGCAGCTTAATTTTCATAATTACCATGAAAACTTCGTCTTCGCTGATGATTTTCAACTGGTGCCGGTTGGGATACAGGAAATGTAGCCGCTTCCGGATATTCAACAGCCCAATATTTCCGAATGCCGAAGAAATGGCTTTACTATCATTGTCCGGCAGTTTATTATTGGATATTTTAAACGTGAATTCATTGTTCTTCGCTTTGGCGGAAATATTGATCCAGCCATCTTCCATAAGTTTGCTAATACCATGCTTGAAGGAGTTTTCCACCAGCGGGAGTATAAGTAGCGGTGCCACATTGAACGCAGAAAGGTCGCCATCGATGTCCATATTGATTTCCAGTTGATTCTGGTATCGTATTTTCTCCAGTGAAATGTAGCGTTGGATCATTTGTATTTCCTTTTCCAGGTTCACCGTGGGCGTATTACATTCATAAAGAATATATCGCAGGATATGCGACAGCTCCAGTACTACTTCAGAAGATTTATCTGATTTCCGAAGACTGAGCGCATACAGGTTATTGAGCGTATTAAAGAGGAAATGCGGATGGATTTGTGCTTTCAGCAGGTTGAGTGCAATGAGTTTGTTTTTATTCCGGTAGATGAGGTAGATGATGAGACATACGCTGATCAACGCTATGATGATAACGGATGCGAGCAAAATAAATCTATCTTTTTTTTGCAGTTGTACTTTGTTATTGCTGATCTGGAGTTGTTGTTCTACCAGTGCTTTTTCTTTCAGGGAAGTTTGGTATTTGATTTCTGCTTCGTGGATAATTTTTTGCGTACTGCCGTTCACGATGGAGTCGTTCAGTTGGCTGTATTTTTTCCATAGTGCCAGTGCTGCTTCCGGGTGGTGGAGCTTTTCCTCAATGGAGGCGCCCAGCATATATACTTCTTTCAGGTCATTTTTAGGCATCAGGTCTTTGGCGCTGGCTATGGCCAGATCATAATATTTTTTGGCGGTACGGGGATCGCCCAGGTTGCTATAGGAATTGGCAAGACCATAGTTGGTATATATATCGAAATCAGGATCCGGGTTGGCTTGCAGGATGGCCGCGGCTTTTTTATAATAGCTCAAACCCATTTGGTCCTGCCTGGACCGGTTGTAGATGTCACCCAGGTTGACGTACGCGTGCAGTAGCAGAGAATTGTTTTTCAGTTGGCTGGCGATGGCGGCTACCTGTAGCAGGTGTTTAGCAGCGGTATCGTATCGTTCATAAAGTACTTCTGCGTTAGCGAGGTTAACAAGGCTTTTAGCCAATTGTAGGGAGTCTTTTAGTATAACGGCAATGGCATAACTTTTTTCTGCGTAAAAGAGGCTGTTTTTTTTATCGAGCAAATCCAGGAAAACGGAAGAAAGGTTATTGTAGGATCTACGTAGGCCAGCAGAGTCTTTCTGTGTTTCCAATATCTTCAGGGCTTTGATCATGTATTCAGTCGCAAGTTCCAACTGGCCCAGGCAGCGGTACTGGATAGACATGTTGTTGTATATATTAGCCGAGGTGGTATTGTTTTTTAATTGCAGGCTTAACGGGAGTGCCTGTTGATAAGTTTCCAGTGCTTCCCGGTATTGTGAGCGGGAATAGAGCCAGGTTCCTTTATATTCCAGGTATTTTAGTTTTTGCCCGGGGAGCGCCGTGTTTAATTTTTCACTGGTTTTTTTAAGATACCAGTCGGCCGAATCAGGTTCATTATTATCTAACTTTTCCCGGATGCTGAGGAGCCATTTGTGTATGAGTAAGGTATCGGGAGCATTGCTTTGCGCCTGCGAACGAGGTGACAGCAGTAATACCAGTACAAGGATACAAGCGATTTTAATAAAATACATGATGGCTAAGATAAATGATTCCGGTAAAAATTTTTTAGCTGCAGGCGTGCCTATTACTATAAATAATAGTACAAACAGCATACATCATCGCATATGTTGGATTTTATCTTTTTCATACAGGCAGTTTTAACCTTACAAAGGTATTTTGCCGGCAATACTGAAATATGAGGAGTAGTGCTGAATTATAGATCTAAGTAGTAATACTGATAAAACACTACATTTGATTATTGAACTTTTTGAGCTTATGAGATACCTTGTTTCAGCCGTCGAAACTACGGATTACCCTGAAGTAGTGGCTGTATGGGAAGCGTCCGTAAGGGCTACCCACGATTTTTTAACCGAAGCAGATATTCAGTTTTATAAACCCCTCATCCTGCATGAATACCTGCAGGCAGTAAACCTGTTTTGTGTGAAAGATGAAACGGCTAAAATACAGGGCTTTATAGGGGTGGCAGAACGCAAGGTAGAAATGTTATTCATTAACCCTGCGGCCAGGGGAAAAGGCATTGGGCATGATTTAATTAAGTATGTGATTGAACATGAAAACATTAATGCGGTGGATGTAAATGAACAGAACCCACAGGCAGTAGGTTTTTATCGGCACATGGGATTTCGCATTGCCGGTCGTTCCGCTACAGATGGGATGGGCAAACCGTTTCCTATTCTTTTCATGACCCTGGAAGAAAAGTAAATGATGCCAATAACACAGTGATTTTCAAAGAATGTCTCCCGTGCTTTTAGCCAGGCGGTTGCCATGAACATAATAATAGAATAAACTACCCCCGAAATAGGCTACCACGTCCCACACATCGCTGGTATACTTCGGAGAATAATGTGGTAATAGCCATTCAAAAATGAATGCAGTATAGCCTGCGATAAAAAGGAGGTATGATAACGGGTAGGTATATACGTTATTTCGAATAATATATTGGCGCGTAATTGTTAGCGTTACGTGGGCCATAGCCGGTACAGCGATAAAGTCTGTCAGGTAGCTGTTCAATACCGGAATAGGTTGCTGTAGGTGCCGGAAGAGGTGAATCACTATCCATAGCAGGCAGTAAGTAATAAACAGCGGATCAAATAGCTTTTTCATGTTATAAAACAAACATAATGGCTCCGCCTAGTGTGAGCGTAACCAGCGCAATCATCACTGCGAATAAATAAAACCCGCTTTCCTTTAATATTTTTACCGGCATGCCATCTGTTGGTTTGATGGGAAACATGGTATTTCTCAGCCGCTGAAACAGAGACATTTGATCACCTGTCGGATCAGTTGTTTCGTTGTTCATTTCTTTGGATTTAGAACAAATGTACTAATTATTTTCAAAATTAGAACATTTGTTCTAATTTTGAGTATGGAAACGAAAGAACGCATCCTGAAAACGGCGCTGGACTTATATAACGAGCAAGGAGTACACACTATTACCAGCAGGCATATTGCCGCTGAAATGGGTATCAGTGCCGGCAATTTGCATTATCATTTTAAGCATACGGACGAAATCATTCAAACGCTATATAACCGCCTTGCGGTGGGTTTTGATGCTATCATGGCAGCGGTGGGCGCTGCCTCGGATATTAACCTGGATATCATGAAAGAATTTGTGAGCAGGTCGCTGGAATTAACGTATAAGTATCGCTTTATCTTTTTACATTTTGTGGAAATAGGCCTGCGGATTCCCGCTATCAGAAAGGATTATCATGCTTTAACCCAACGGAGGGAAAAGGAGTTCCTGGCCATTTTTGATAAGTTTAAGGCAGATGGGATCTTTAAACAAGATATTCCTGCCTCCGTGCTAGAAGCGCTGGTCACGCAGATATTTATTATGGGAGACTTCTGGCTTTCCAATAATGAATTAACTGGTAAGCTAAAGGGAAGTAAGGCAATAGCCTATTACAGCGGGATTTTTGCCAGCATGTTTTATCCTTATTTGACGAAAGCGGCGCAGCAGTTGATGTATGACGCTAATTAACGGTGGCGCCTATGGTAGAATAGTAATAGCCGGGTGTACCACCGGAGAACTTCACAGGACCTTCGATCAGTAGGGATTCATCTGTTGTTTTTATCCGGATTTTCCATTTGTTGCTACTGGGATGACGGGCTTCCATAAACACACCTATCCCCTTTTTGAGTGTATCGGTTTTTTGAAAAGTGCCTATCCCGGAAACGCTCCAGCTTTGGTTGGCACCGGCAGTCCCGCTACCATATTTTATTTCGGTGAAAGGAATGTCTGTATTGGATTCCACTTCGTATATGATGATGATTTTATTGGAACTGATTTGTTGGTCCTCCTTCATGCAGGCGGAGCAGGTAGTAATCAGCATCAGGAATCCGAAAATTTTTTTCATGGGAGATATGGTTTTTGGGTACATGTTTCCTATGTTGATATGTACGTAGGCAAGGGATAGTTAGATTGTATACTTTACTTAAATAAAACGCGCGCAGGTACTGGAGATTACCTGCGCGCGCTTTTTATTCAGATATCCTACTTTATGGTAATTTTTCCTACTGCAACTCTTGATTTACTAAATGCTTTGATTGCTTTTCCTACCAAATACATATCATTTCCAACAATAGCCCCTAATCGTGGCATAGCTGTGGGAATCTCTGTATTGGAAAAAAATACCTTTCGGGTAACTTTCCCGGAAAGTTCGTCGATGTTTACCAGGAAGCAATCACTTTTAGTGAAGGTATGAATTGACTTTGCCTTCTGGCCAGCCTGGGTGACTGCAATGTTTTTTGGGTTATCATTAAACAGCATTTGAATATTTCCCTTCGTCTGAAGCGCCGCAAATCCCGAATAGTAGGGCCTGCCCAGATTCTGGAAATAGTACGCACCTGTTGAAAGACTCGGGCTTACAATACTTGATGCGGTTGCGCCGGGCATTTCCTCACGTTGCTTTTTTGGTACAATCTGTAGCCATCCAATGTTGCCCGAGGCATCTATCTTACACATCATGAGGTCGCCCGAAAGAAAAACGGAATAGGTAGTTGTTCTCCATTGACCAGGCATATTATTATGGCCCTCAGTATAGCTTTGAGTACTGGTTATATAATGGTCGTATCGTTCAGCAATAATAACAAGTCCGTTGTCGGCAGTGTAAAAGATTTTCCGGAATTGCATGTACTTTGAAAAACCTTCTCCTTCTTCTTGCAGTTTCTTCAGTTCCTCTCTCTTTTTTCTATCTTCTTTACTTTCATCTTTATCGTCATCATTATCGTCGTTATCCTGATCTCCTGACAACAACGAATTATTAATTTTCTTGTCGCTGGTTGATACTACTTTACCATCGGATGAATTAATTCTTTGCACTAACAATCCATCAATTGTTTTACCCTTTTTTGCATTGCTGTAAAAAGCCGCCAGGATCAGGTCTTTATTTTTTTCCTGTACTATTTTGGTGTTGGTGAGCCATTTCCCATTGATGCCTGTATTGATCTCCGCTTTCTGTTTACCTTTCTCGTCGTAGATGCGAATATTATAGTTGGTGAAGTCAAGGAACTTATCTTTTTTCTTTTTACCTTCTTCATATTCATAGATGCGACCTACCAGTATTACATTGCGGTTGCTCGTATATAGTACATCTTCCAGTTGATATTTTTTGCGTTCAAACTCGTTCTGGATGCTGAGAGGCTTAGTTGTAGATTTAAGTTGCTCATCCAGCTCCAGTATCTGGTATTCATTTTTTTCCTTTCCTTCTATACTGCTTACAATCAGCATTTTTGTACTATCCACATTGTAATCAAGTTTGAAGTCAACATCATCATTTCTTTCATTGAGTTGAAAGGTGGTTACTTCCTTCCATTCTCCGTTTAATTCTCCGGAATTTTTATCCACTGTAGATGCGAAAATGGTAAGTGCTTTATCTTTTTTTCTGTAATCAGAGGCAAATAGAAATAGTTTATCCCGGAACGCAAAGAGTTGTTCAAATTCTTTACCCTTCAATTCTTTATTAAAATCATTGCGGTAAATCTCTGCTAGATTATTATCTACTTTTACGAGTGTGCCGGATTCCTTAAGGCTGGCACCCACTACATAGTAGCTTTTCATGACCAGGTGGCTTTCCTGAAGATAGGCGCCGGTGTTGTCTGCAAATATTACTTTCAGATCGGTACTGCCTTTGCGCAGTCTAAAATCGTCGCCCCATTGGATTGAAGGGTTTTGAGCTGTGGCGGCAATACCAACAACGGCTAGGCATAGAAATAGGTAAACGCGTTTCATTAAAATGTTTTTGGTATAAGGATGATGATATTGTTTTTGTGAAGGTAGAAATATTTAATTGGATATATGGAGGTTCATTATTTTCTGCAATATTTATCATTGATTGTATAAGGTGATTATCAGGAGAAGGCCCGGTAATCTGCGTTACCCAGGGGCCCCGGTGAGTCCGGATTTGCATTAGTTTCTCATTTAATGTTGATAGAAAAAGTTCAGCATGGCGCTTTGCGAGCATGTTAGTCTACTTTAGGCTCTATCTGCTGATTGATATCCAGCAAGGCAGTATTACCAATACTTAATTTGCCATTTTCTCTTTTCAGAAACAATTGTTCGTTGATTTTAATCTGGATATCAGAATCATTTTGCAGACCGCTTTTGAATAACTCAGATACCTTCATTATATAATCCAGTTGTTTCATTTTAACGTTCAGTGCTTTTTCTTCGAGATCTAGTGCTTTTTCCTCAATGCCGAGTGCCTTTTCCTCAAGGTTTAACTCTCTGTCTCTTAGATCAAGCACTTTCTGATGAATTTCTAAATCATGCATGAAGGATGCTTTATCTGAATCCATCATATTTTCTGTTTCTCTTTCAAGTCTCCGGGTTTCCCTTTCAATTTTTTTGCTCTCCTGATCTATTTTTCTGGTAGATGCTTCCGTATTCTGAAGATCCTCTACCGGCTTCTTTAGATAGGCTGCTTCTGTTATCTGTCCTACTTTCTTCAATATCTGCAGTAGATCAACTTTGGAAGCTAGCTGACGGATCCTGATTTTCAATTTTGCCCATTTGCTTCCATCCCCCCAGGAAGTTAGCTCTACATCTATGCCTTCGATGGTCGACAGAGCCTTGGCTATTGTCCATATCAAATAGCTTACTTCTGCTGCGTCATAAACGTCCTGCTCATTACTGATTTTTATGTCCATTTCCCAAATAGCTGTTTCTTGTTCTTCATCGAAGTCATATAACGCTTCAAGCAGTGCAAAGAAATCTTGCTCTTTCGCTAATTCTATCATGTCAGAAGGGTCATCTACGCCGCAATTGAAGAGTATACTGCTCACCTTAAAATAATCATCTTGTAAGCGGTTGATCATTTCTTCCGCTTTCTGCGCATAAGCCCAGAGAAGTGCATGAGGTAAATCTGTATCATTATAACCTTCCGAGGAAAAGGCTTGTTCTATTTCTGTTGATTCTTTATTCTTATTATAACTATATATAAGCTCTCTGATTGCATAAAATTTTTCATTGTCTGACACATCAGCCATCAGTAAATGCCGGACAGAAGTAATAGCATCAAGCCCTGATTGCCTTGAGTCAACCCGAATAATTCTAATGCTCAATTTATTTATATGTCTGATATAGTCCTCATAACTAAATTCATTGGAGCGTATCAATGACGATAAAGCCACAAAAAAATTTAATACTAGAGAAGGTATGATTTTGTCATCTATTTCCCAGGATGCAAGTACAAGTATGGTGCTTTTTAACATGGAGATAGTCGCACTAACAATCAGATGCGAACTATTTGTTTCATTTTCGCTATTGGTCTCTATATCCTGCGTTACCCGATCGAGGGAATGAACAATCGTTTCCAACAGTAACAGGTCCTTTGAAGCACCTGGGCCATGTTGAGACGGGGTTTCCCAGATCTTCAATCTAATATTTTCAATCAGCCTATAGTAGCGTTCAAATATGTCACTTGATAGTGGTTCCTTAATAAGGGCTTCTTTTTTCATAAATGGAATAAGCGTTTTTTCTATAACTAAAGAGAGAAAGTGTAGGGATCAGTTTTATATAAGAGTGCTTATCATTGTGGATAGAGCCGCACTAAGACTTGTTTGAAATATTAATTTCTCCATATAGTTTGTTCATTATTTTTAATTTTTTAAGAATAAAAACAGAATATGGTTGGTTATGGGTAATGTAAATAAGATCATTTTTTTCAAAAGAAGGAGCGGGGTGCATACCTCCAAACAAAAAAGCCCTGATAACTTGCGTTACCAGAGCTTTAAAGCTTGCGGAGAAGAAGGGATTCGAACCCTTGATAGGCTTTCACCTATACACACTTTCCAGGCGTGCCAGTTCAACCACTCCTGCACTTCTCCGTGATTATCTTTTCTGAATTAATGGAACGGTTGTTTTTCCAATTCAGGGTTGCAAAGATAATCCTTTAGTTTATATTTCAAAACTTTTTTAATGTTTATCGTAGAGCTTCCAGATTCCTGCCCCAAGAAGCCCACCCACAATAGGTCCTACAATAAATACCCAGAGGTTGCTGAGCGCCTCACCACCTACAAAGATAGCGGGTCCAATGCTACGGGCCGGGTTTACGGATACGCCGGTTACCGGAATACCTACAATGTGGATCATTGTCAGGCACAAACCAATGGCTAACCCGGCAAAAGCCGTATTACCATTGTTTTTGCTGGTACTGCCATGTACTACTACCAGGAAGATGGTGGTTAAGATAATTTCAGCTACCAGGCCGCTTATGAGCGAGTAATGATCCGGCGATCCCTGTTCTACCCCATTTGCGCCCAACCCATTGGCAGCAAGGGAATAATCGGCCTTGCCCTGGGCTACAAAGTAAAGCAGCGCCGAAGCCACAATAGCACCCAGGATCTGGGCTACAATGTATGCCCCTGCATCTTTACCGGATATCTTGCCGGTAGCCGCCAGAGAAATGGTAATGGCCGGATTAAGATGGCAGCCGGAGATATGACCTACAGCATAAGCCATCACTACTACCGATAACCCAAATGCAAAAGCAATACCCAGGAATCCCACATGTGTGCCGGCTAACACCGCACTGCCACAACCCATAAATACTAAAACAAAAGTGCCAAAAAATTCTGCAATACATTTTTGTGATAATGAAACCGCCATAGAGAGACAAATTTTGTGGTGAATAGAAATCGGGGAATGTGAAATTGGTGATAACTAAATTTACCTTAAATATTCAAGATAAAAAAAAGCGGGAAGCACAACTAAAGTGCTTCCCGCTTGTATAACGCTATCAAAAGGTTAGTAAACTTCAATCGGTGTTAACTCGCCACGCAACGATGTCTCAATCATCTTCTTCGTTTCTGCCAGCGATAACCCCTGTCCCAATACAAACATCAGTTTGGTTACTGCTGCCTCAAAGGTCATGTCATGGCCGCTTACAACGCCCATTTCCATGAGTTGCTGACTGGTTTCATATTTTCCCAGCTCTACAGAACCACCGTCACATTGTGTTATATCCACTACTACGGCGCCACTGTCAATTACTTTTTTAATGCTTTCAATAAACCAGGGTTGTGTGCTGGTATTGCCACTACCGAAGGTCTCCATGATCACTCCTTTCAGACCAGATACGCTCAATGTTGCTTCCACGGCCCTTCTGGTGATGCCTGGGAATAACTTCAGCACCGTAATATTTGTTTCCAGTTCTTTATGCACCTTCAGTGGCTTTACGGGTGGCTGCAAAATGAACTGGTTCTTAAACTTAATGTCAATGCCGGCTTCCGCCAGTTGCGGATAATTCATGGTATAGAAAGCCTCGAATTTTTCTGCATTGTACTTTTTAGAACGATTACCTCTGAACAGGGAGAAGTCGAAATAAATACATACCTCTGGTACCATTGATACCGTGGTGCCATTATGCCTGCTGCAGGCTATTTCCATGGCTGTAATAATGTTCTCCTTGGCATCTGTACGTATCTTGCCGATGGGCAACTGGGAACCGGTTAAGATCACTGGTTTCGACAAATTTTCCAGCATGAAACTGAGTGCGGACGCAGTAAAAGCCATAGTGTCGGAACCATGTAAAATCACAAATCCATCGTACCGGTCGTAACGGTCTTCAATGATACTGGCCAGTTCTACCCATATCTCCGGCTGCATATCCGATGAATCTATGGGTGGATTAAATGCGTACACATAGAAATCGATCCCCATCCGGTACAGTTCCGGTAAATTATTCCGTATCTCGTTAAATCCGATTGGGCGTAGTGCTTTGGTCTTATCATCATAGATCATACCCACAGTACCGCCCGTGTAAATAATCAATATTTTGCTCATTGTGCTATTAGCCATTGCCTGCAAAGGTATTACCTAAACAGTTAGAGCGTTTTGAATAATTTCCGGGCATTGCTGCTTGTTATAGCTGCTACGTCTGCTATTTTTAGATTTTTTATATCTGCCACCTTTTCTCCGGCTAGTGGAAGATAGGCGCTTTCATTGCGTTTACCCCGGTAAGGTACCGGCGCCAGGTAAGGCGCATCCGTTTCCAGCACGATGTGCGCCAGGTCTATTTCTTCCAAAAGCTTGTCCAAACCTGACTTCTTAAAGGTGACTACCCCCCCGATGCCCAGGTAAAAGCCGAGGTCAATGATTTCTTTTGCCTCTTCCAGTGTGCCGGAAAAACAGTGAAATACGCCACTCAAGCGGCCATCCTGTAGTGCTTTTACTTCGTTGATACATTCCCGTGTGGCTTCCCGGCTATGGATGGATACCGGTAGCTGGTACTCCCGTGCCAACAGTAATTGCTCCTGGAAGGCCTGATATTGCTGGGTTAACAGTGATTTGTCCCAGTAAAAATCCAGTCCTATTTCCCCGATCGCTTTGAAGGGGCGTTGCTGCAGCCAGGCTTTCACCAGGTTCAACTGGGTGTCTACGTCCTCTTTTACATAACAGGGATGTATCCCCATCATGGCATAAATATGTCCCGGATGCCGGGCTTCCAGCGCCAGCATGCCTTCTATGGAGTCTTCATCAATATTGGGCAAAAACAACTGGGTTACCCCTGCGGCGATAGCACGCGCTACCATTTCTTCCCGGTCGGCCTCAAATTCTTCTGAATACAGGTGGGTATGGGTGTCTATCCAGTGCATAATAATTTATTTGTTAAATTTGTAATTTCTTTAATATTTAAAAGATATCTTTATACCGCAAAGGTAAAGACCGAAAAATCTAATTGCTAATAAAACCTAAACTATGAAAAGCTATTTCAGTACAAATCGTGTGCTGGCGTGGACCATCACCGGTGTGGCCGTCGCCACTATTTTCTTTGCATGCAAGAAAGAGGTAACCACTGACACTGCCCCCAACAACGAATCCGACAACAAGACAATGGGTGCCGTACAACATGAGGCAGCGGCTAACGCCATGTACAATGATTGGTTTGAAACAGCCGCCAGTGTGGGCATCTCCCAGGGTATGTACACAGCCCGTCAGGCTACCCCGGGTACTACTACCGCCGATGTTCCCGCTCCCTCCTGCCCATCTGCAGAGCTGCAGGATGCTACCGGCAACACCTGGCCTAAACGGGTAGTGATCAACTTTGGAGAATCCTGCCTTAGCAGATACGGTACTTACCGTAGTGGTATCCTGAACGTGATTTTCAGTGGTCCGCTCTTCAAGCAGGGCTCTACTATCGTTATTGAACCATCTAACTATAAAATCAATGGTAAATCCGTAGCCGGCCGTTTTGTGATCAGCAACGCCAGCTATAGCGCTACTACCGGTATCCAGTATACTACCGAATTAACCAATGGTAAAGTAACACTGAACGACAGCGTAATAGTAAACTATGCTTACAAAAAGACGGTTAAGCAAATTGCAGGTTTTGACCTCACACAACCCTTCCTGAACCCATCTGATGATGTGTACAGCGTGGATGGAAATGCTAGTCTCAGCTACGAAAAAGGACCTGTTACCGGCGCTACTGCTACTTTTACTACGGTGGAGTCATTGATTAAAGCATGGAACTGCCAGTATATTTCAAAGGGTAAACTGAAAGTGGAATTTAATAATGTTACCGGTGTAATTAATTATGGAGATGGAATATGTGATAATGTAGCTACCATTACGGTAGGTGATAAAGCCAAAGAAATTAAACTCTAATCATTTTATATAAAAAGAGAAGGGCCGATACCAACCGTATCGGCCCTTCTCTTTTATACGATGGCTGCCAGCTCGTATTTTTGCTTTTTGCAATACTCTAACACACGCGGCAGTGCATATTCCAGCCGGTCCCAGGCTTTGGTGCTGTCGTGAAATACCACAATGGATCCTGGCTGTAATTTGAATACCACATTCTGTACACAGGCTTCTCCATTCAGATCAGTATCAAAATCACCGCTCAGCAGATCCCACATAATGATTTTAGCCCCTGGTATTTTATTCTTTATCTGCCGGATCTGGAAAGGAGTAATCCTGCCATATGGAGGCCTGAACAAGGGAGACGCAATATATTGGGAGGCTTCGAGTACATTTTCTATATATTTTTCGGTACCGGTTTTCCATCCATTAAGATGATTGTGGGTGTGATTTCCGGTAGTATGGCCCGCTTCCAGTATCTGTTGATAAATAGCCGGATACTCCAGTACGTTTTTACCAATACAGAAAAAAGTAGCCTTCGCATCATATTTAGCTAGTTGTTCCAACACAAAAGGCGTGGCCTTGGGATGAGGACCATCATCAAAAGTAAGATATACCTTGTTGCCTGCAGGCGACATATTCCAGACGCAACTGCTATACAGGGCTTTCAGGATGCCGGGAGTTTTAGTAAGATAGAACATAGCGTATATGATGCTTGATAATGCAATATAATCAATGTGCGAAAGCCATCAGAAGTATTAAAAAATTTTAATTTACTACATCTCCCCCGGTATTCCCTGCTGATAGCTAAACACTAAATCCTTATCTTTGCCGCCTATGGAACACAAAAAAGTAAGAGTGCGTTTTGCGCCCAGTCCTACTGGTGGCCTACATCTTGGAGGTGTACGTACTGTATTGTTCAACTATTTATTTGCCAAACAGCACAAAGGCGATTTTGTGCTGCGTATTGAAGATACCGATCAAACCCGCTATGTACCCGGCGCGGAAGAATATATCAGCGAATGTTTAAGCTGGTGTGGCCTGAAGCCGGATGAAAGTCCTGCGATGGGTGGTCCGTATGGTCCTTATCGCCAGAGCGAGCGTAAACCGTTATACCGCCAGTATGCTGAGCAACTGGTAGCTTCCGGTCATGCGTATTATGCATTTGATACTCCCGAGGAACTGGAAAATATGCGCCAGACGCTGAAAACTCCGGAAAATCCTTCTCCACAATACAATCATGTGGTAAGGGAAAAAATGCGTAACTCCCTCACCCTGCCCGATGCAGAAGTACAGGAGCTGCTCACCAGGAACACCCCGCATGTGATCCGTATTAATATGCCTGCGAATGAAGAGCTCACCTTTACCGATATGGTACGTGGTGAAGTAACCTTCAACACCTCACAGGTAGACGATAAAGTATTACTGAAAGCAGACGGTATGCCTACCTACCACCTCGCCGTGGTAGTAGACGATTACCTGATGAAGATCACGCACGCCTTCCGTGGAGAAGAGTGGTTGCCATCAGCACCCGTTCACCTCCTGCTCTGGAAATACCTGGGCTGGGAAGCAGATATGCCGCAATGGGCGCACTTGCCACTGATCCTGAAACCAGACGGTAATGGTAAACTGAGCAAACGCGATGGAGATCGTTTAGGCTTCCCCGTATATGCCATGAACTGGACAGATCCTAAAAGCGGCGAACTCACCAAAGGTTTCCGTGAAAGAGGATTTCTGCCGGAAGCTTTCATCAACATGCTGGCCATGCTGGGCTGGAACGACGGTACCGAACAGGAAATATTCTCCCTGGAAGAGCTGATTCAGAAGTTCTCTATGGAGCGTGTACATAAAGCAGGCGCCAAATTCGATTACGAAAAAGCCAAGTGGTTTAACCACCAGTATATTCATCACAAAGACAATGAAACCCTTGCTGCCCTCTTCCTGCCTGTGCTGGCAGAAAAAGGACTCAGCGCCGATCCTGCTTACGTAGCTACCGTAGCAGGCTTGGTAAAAGAACGTTGCTACTTTGTAAACGAAATATGGGATCACGGTTTCTTCTTCTTCCAAAGCCCTGAAAGCTATGATGAAGCAGCGGTAAAACCAAAGTGGAATGCAGATAAAGAAGCGTTCTTCACTGCCTGGTCTTCACTGCTGGAATCCTTAACATCCGCTACTGCTGCGGATCTGGAAGTGGCTTTCAAAGCGCTGGCTACGGAAAAGAACCTGAAAATGGGTGATGTACAATTACCTTTCCGTATCATGCTGACCGGTGGTAAATTCGGGCCTCCTGTATTTGATATTGTGGCTACATTAGGTGTGGCGGAAACTCGCAATAGAATAGCAAAAGGGGTGGACGCTTTTAAGTAGAATTGTTAGTTGTTAATATAGATAAAGGCTAGGCGGTGAGAATCGTTTAGCCTTTGTTGTGTTTCCAGGTTTTTAGGTTGGTATTGGCGCTGATTAAATCAAAATCGCGGTCATTGTGTACCAGTTCCAGGTCAAAACGTATAGCATAATAAGCAATTAGACAATCATTACTTTTACGAATGGTGACGCCTTTTTGGCGGAGTCTTCGAAATAATGAGCTTGCTCCAATTGCCCCTGTCATGTGTGGTAGTTCTAATCTGGTATGCCACCGCAGAACCTCTACTATCTTTTTATGTTGGTTATCTTCTCTTATACCTTGTAGAAATTCCTGGAGAATAACAGGAATAAGCGGAATCTCACACTTATGTTCAAGATAATACTTTAAGAGGGTTGTTTGTGGGGTACTCTTTTTGTGGATAAAATCAACCCAAATTGACGTGTCAAAGATAAGTGGTGGGTTCATGCTCCTCTCATTTCATTTAAGTCACCATCCCAATGAATTTTTCCTTTGAGGTTCAATAGTTGTCTGTTTTTAACTCCGACAATATATTCTCTTAAAGCTTTGTTGAGTACTTCCTCATAAGTTTTCCCCTTATTAAGTTTCATTGCTTCTTTGATCAACTCAGGATCTAAATTCGCAATAGTTGCCTGAGGGATATTAGGTCTTACTTTTGCCATAAAGAATGTTTTTTTATTACTAATAAAATTACAAATATTATACACACCAAACGCTTAACAATACTGCCCACTCATGATCTAATTTTGAGCAAAATCACTTTCGTTTTTACAAAATTAAATGTGCTGAATCATAAGCTGTTGCTTGATTCATCTAAATGGTCATCCCAGAATGTTATTTTTCCTCGTAGCTGTAGGAACTTTTGTTGGCTAATGCCCATAATAAGTTTTTGTAATGCCGTATTTACCACTTCTTTCTTGGTCATCCCTTTGCAAAGGCGCATTGCCTCTTTTATAAGTTTGTCGTCTAAATCAATAGTTGTTTTCGCCATGAAAAATATTTTTAAACACTATTCTTATACACATAAAAAAAGCCGGACAGTAACTGCCCGGCTTTCACTTATCTCAATAAAGACTTATTTCCCTTTTGCGCTTTCTTTCGCCCACGCATCTTTCAACGTCACGGTTCTGTTGAATACTACTTTCTCCGGTGTGCTATCCGGATCAACAGAGAAGTATCCTTTACGCAGGAATTGGAAACGTTCACCTGGCTTAGCTTGTAGCAGACCAGGTTCTACGAATGCTTTTTCAATTACTTGTAAGGAGTCCGGATTAATCAGTGATTTGAAATCTCCTTCTTCCGCAGCAGGATTTTCTGCAGTGAATAAGCGGTCGTAGATACGTACTTCGGCGGTAGCGGCATGTGCTGCGCTTACCCAGTGAATGGTACCTTTAACGGTTAAGCCGCTTTGATCGCCACCACTCTTGCTTTCTGGCAGGTAGCTAGCATAGATGGTAGTGATGTTACCATCAGCATCTTTATCGAAGCTTTCTCCTTTGATGATATAAGCGTTTTTCAGGCGCACCATATTACCGGGGCCTAAACGGAAAAATTTCTTAGGAGGATTTTCCATGAAGTCTTCCCGCTCAATATACAGGGTATTGCTGAAGTGCAGGGTACGGGTGCCACCGTTTTCGTCTTCCGGGTTATTTTCAGCGGTCAGTTCTTCAACTTGTCCTTCCGGGTAGTTGGTGATCACCAGTTTCACCGGGTCCAGCACGGCCATTACGCGGTTAGCGGTTTTGTTCAGCTCTTCACGGATGCAGAATTCCAGCAGGCCCAGTTCGATCATGTTATCGCGTTTCTGAACACCTACACGTTCGCAGAGCATACGGATGCTGGCAGCAGTATAGCCACGGCGGCGCAAGCCGCTGATAGTAGGCATGCGGGGATCATCCCAGCCGCGTACATGTCCTTCTTCCACCAGTTGCTTCAGTTTACGTTTACTCATCACCGTGTAAGTGAGGTTTAAACGGGCGAATTCGTATTGGCGGCTGGGGAATATATCCAGTTCTTTGATAAACCAGTCGTACAGCGGACGGTGAGGAATAAATTCCAGTGTACAAATGGAATGGGTAATATTTTCAATGCTATCACTTTGTCCGTGGGCAAAGTCATACATGGGGTAAATACACCATTTATCGCCGGTGCGGTGGTGATGGGCATGTTTAATGCGGTACATCAGCGGGTCGCGCATATGCATGTTGGGAGCGGCCAGGTCGCCTTTGGCACGGAGTGTTTTTTCTCCGTCTTTGAACTCACCCGCACGCATACGGGCAAACAGGTCCAGGTTTTCCGCTACAGAGCGGCTTCTGGCGGGTGTAGGAGTGCCAGGCACGGTAGGCGTACCTTTTGCAGCAGCAATTTGCTCTGCAGTGGCATCTTCTACATAAGCCAGTCCTTTTTCAATCAGTTTTACGGCAAAAGCGTAGAGCTGCTCAAAATAGTCGGAGGCATACAGTTCTTTTTCCCATTCAAATCCCAGCCAACGGATGTCTTCTTTAATAGATTCCACATATTCTGTGTCTTCTGTTACCGGGTTGGTATCATCGAAGCGAAGGTTGGTTTTTCCATTATATTTCTGGGCCAGGCCAAAGTTCAGGACGATGGATTTGGCATGCCCGATATGCAGGTAGCCATTCGGTTCCGGCGGGAAACGCGTCAGTACACGACCATCATTAACGCCGTTCGCTATGTCTTCTTCAACAATTTGTTCTATAAAGTTGAGGGATCTTTCTTCGCTCATAATGCTTTTTATCTAGGAGGACAAATGTACGAAAAAGCATAAAGCATAAAGCATAAAGCAAAAAGCCATCGAAGCGGTTGACCAGAGCGGATTTTGTCTTAGGACAGGATTATACTGATTACACTGATTTTTATTTTTGATCTAGGGATTGGGATAGATATAAGTAGATAAATTCGCTTATATCTTCCGATATCTTTCCAAAATCTTATAAAACAGTCAGTGTGATCAATCTAATCGGTCTAATCCTGTCCTAAGACAAAATCCGCTCTGGTCAACCGCTTCGATGGCTTTTTGCTTTATGCTTTATGCTTTCGGCTTTTTCGTACATTTACTTCCTTAATATGATAATTGGTATGGTCAACCCGTTAAATCGTCCTGTTCGTGTGTTGGTAGCTAAAGTGGGCCTTGATGGCCATGATCGTGGGGCTAAAGTAATTGCGGCCGCGCTGCGGGATGCCGGTATGGAAGTAATATATACCGGTCTCCGTCAAACGCCCGAAATGGTGGTAAATGCCGCACTGCAGGAAGATGTGGACGCTATTGGCGTAAGTATCCTCTCCGGAGCTCATATGACTGTATTCCCTAAAATAATTGCCCAGATGAAGGAAAAAGGGATGAATGATGTACTGCTAACCGGCGGTGGTATTATCCCTGATGCCGACATGGAGGCCCTCCAGGAAATGGGGGTAGGTAAACTGTTTCCTCCAGGCACCAATACTAAAGATATTTCCGAGTATATCACGCACTGGGTGGCGGCTCACAGAAATTTTTAAAATTTTTCTCAAATCGTCGTAACATTTCTTTAACTGGGTCGTCTTTAGGTGAAATAGTCCACCAAGTCTAAAAAACCACAACACCCGTTATTATGAAATGTACGTTACGTCCGCTATTCCTGGTACTGTCGCTGATAAGTTGTAGTGTTTTTGCACAGGATAAGAAAGATTCGGCCAGCGTTGCTGCCATTGATACTACTGTAAACCATTCCACGGAGAAAACCACTTCGTTCTCCATTATTTTTGGCAAATACCCCAAACACCGGGAAGGGATATACGTAACCCGCGGCGGTGAAGGCGCCTTGTTGTCTTTTGCCAACATGAAGGATAACGGCGAACATCTGCGGAATATTCCACGCTTTACCCTGTTTTTCAATATCGGTACCAACTTCAACAAAGATGTTACCCGGCACCTGGGATTCTTTACAGGCTTGAATCTCAAGAATATAGGGCTGATTTCCAAACCATACGATTCACTTAAACTGAAGCAACGGGTATATACGATCGGTATTCCACTGGGCTTCAAAATCGGGGATCTTTCCGGTGGCAGCTTCTTCTTCTTTGCCGGCGGTGAAATAGACCTGGCCATTAATTATAAGGAAAAACAGTTCATAAACGGAAAAAAAGAGCACAAATTCAATGAATGGTTCAGCGATCGGACCCCATTGCTAATGCCTTCGCTGTTTGCCGGATTCCGTGTCCATCCCGGATTTGGGCTAAAGGTGCAATATTATCCACAAAATTTCTTTAACCAGGACTTCAAAACCACCATTAAAGGAAACGTGGTACATCCCTACAAAAACCTGGAAGCCAACCTGATGTTTGTGACGTTGAGCTATAATTTCAACGGTATCAACTATTTTAAAGTGAAAAAGAAAAGACATTATATGAAGATGAAAAGCGGGAAGACAGAGTTTGAAGTGAATTATTGAGATAGCGCGACTTTAGTATAATCCGGCCGGTACTCACTTTAGGAAGTACCGGCTTTTTTGTGTGTAATGCTCCACCAGCGTGGTTAGAAGCTGGTATTGCCGGCCTGATTCGTTAGGTTATTGAATATTGCTTAATATTGGTAAACTAAAAATACAGCTCATGTATCAGACGTTAAGCACACAACTGGATAATAATATTCTGACGATTACGATCAACCGCCCGGAAAAAATGAATGCGCTCAACCAGCAGGTGCTGGCGGAACTGGCACTGGTGGTAGATGAGATTTATGGCAACCGGGAAATTAAAGGCGCTGTAATTACCGGCTCCGGAGAAAAAGCTTTTGTGGCGGGTGCAGATATCAGTGAGTTTCTAACTTTATCAGATAAGCAGGGCGAAGAACTGGCCAAAAGAGGACATGTTATATTTCAACGCATCGAAAGCTGTCCTAAGCCCATTATTGCGGCGGTTAACGGATTTGCTCTTGGCGGCGGTTGTGAACTGGCCATGGCCTGTCATTTCCGTATTGCCAGCGAAAACGCCAAATTCGGTCAGCCGGAAGTGAACCTGGGTCTTATTCCGGGATATGGTGGCACACAGCGCCTTACCCAGTTGATAGGCAAAGGCAAAGCCATGGAGCTGATGATGACCGGCGACATGATTACTGCTGTGGAAGCACAGGCCTGGGGCCTCGTAAACCATGTGGTGAAATTTGAAGAATTGCTCCCCAAAGCGGTATCCATCTTACGAAAAATACAAACAAAAGCCCCACTGGCCATTGCACGTGTGATTAAATGCGCCAATGCTGCACTGGATAAAGACCAGGATGGCTTTGAGCTGGAACTGAAAGAATTCGGCGCCTGCTTCGCTACCAAAGACCTGGAAGAAGGCGCGGCTGCCTTCATACAGAAAAGACAACCGAATTTTAAGGGGGAATAGCTTGCTGCCCTATCCGTAAAGCCGTACTTTTGTACCCTTAAAAGTTTAAGTCATGGAATTCAGAATAGAGAAAGACACAATGGGCGAGGTGAAAGTGCCTGTAAATGCCTACTATGGCGCTCAAACACAGCGCTCCATTGAAAATTTCAAGATTGCGCAGGATATCAACAAAATGCCGAAAGAAATCATTAAGGCTTTTGCTTACCTGAAGAAAGCTGCCGCTATCACCAACGTGGAAGCTGGTGTGCTGCCGAAAGAAAAAAGTGATCTGATTGGTCAGGTATGCGATGAAATCCTGGAAGGTAAACTGGATGACCAGTTTCCACTGGTAGTTTGGCAAACCGGTTCCGGTACCCAGTCCAACATGAACGTAAACGAAGTGGTTGCTTACCGCGCACACGTGCTCCACGGCGGTCAACTCACCGACAAGGATAAATTTGTTCACCCTAACGACGATGTGAACAAATCCCAATCTTCTAACGATACCTTTCCTACTGCGATGCACATCGCTGCTTATAAAATGCTGCTGGAAGTAACGATTCCCGGTATCCAGAAGCTGCGCGATACGCTCGCTAAAAAAGCAGAAGCTTTTAAACACGTGGTGAAAATTGGTCGTACCCACTTTATGGATGCTACCCCGCTCACCCTCGGTCAGGAAATCAGTGGCTATGTAGCGCAACTGAACCATGGTCTGAAAGCCATCAACAACTCCCTGCCACACCTGAGCGAACTGGCACTGGGCGGTACTGCTGTAGGTACTGGTATCAACACACCTAAAGGATACTCTGAAAATGTGGCAAAAAATATCGCACAGTTAACCGGTATTCCTTTTGTTACTGCAGAAAATAAATTTGAAGCACTGGCAGCACATGATGCCATCGTTGAAGCTCATGGTGCACTGAAAACAGTAGCCGTAAGTTTAATGAAGATAGCCAACGATATCCGCATGCTGAGCTCCGGTCCACGCGCAGGTATCGGCGAAATTCATATCCCTGACAATGAGCCGGGATCTTCAATCATGCCAGGTAAAGTAAACCCTACACAATGTGAAGCACTCACCATGATTGCTGCGCAGGTAATGGGTAACGATGTGGCGATCAGCGTTGGCGGTGCTAACGGCCACTTTGAACTGAACGTGTTCAAACCGGTGATGATCTTCAACTTCCTGCACTCTGCCCGCCTGATCGGTGATGGCTGCGTAAGTTTCAACGATAAATGTGCGGAAGGTATTGAGCCTATCGAAGCCAATATACAGAAACACGTGGAAAATTCCCTGATGCTGGTCACTGCACTGAATACCAAAATTGGTTATTACAAAGCGGCTGAAATTGCACAGAAGGCCCATAAAGAAGGTACCACTCTCAAAGAAATGGCCGTGAAACTGGGTTATGTAACTCCCGCTGAATTTGATGAATGGGTAGTACCTGCCAACATGGTAGGTGAAATAAAATAGCTTATAGCCATTAGCTTTTAGCGTTTAGAAAAATGCAGCGGAGAATATGTTATATGTTTATCTCCGCTGCATTTTTTCTGAGCGCTAAAAACTGGAAGCTAACAATTAACCGCTAATCCCATGGATATCCTTTTTTATAGTGCACAAACATATGACGTCAGCTATTTTAACCAGGCTACCGGAGATCGGAGACATCGTTGCCGTTTCCTGGATACACCCTTGAATGAAGATAGTACGGCACTCATAAAAGAAGAAACAGCTATCTGCATATTTGTAAATGATAAGGCTGATGCCGGTGTTATCCGTTTACTGAAAGAAAAGGGCATCCGGTTAATAGCGCTGCGTTGCGCCGGATTTAATAATGTAGATCTCAAAGCTGCAGCCGCCGCCGGTATTAAAGTGGTAAGGGTGCCTGCCTATTCTCCCCATGCGGTAGCAGAACATGCCGTAGCATTATTACTGGGGTTGAACCGTAAAATATATAAATCATATAACCGTGTACGTGACGGCAACTTTACGCTTAACGGACTCGAAGGGTTTGATTTATTCGGTAAAACTATTGGTGTGGTAGGAACGGGGAATATCGGTGCTGTATTTTGCCGTATTATGTTGGGCTTCGGGTGTAAAGTATATGCCCATGATATTTATGATCAGCCCGAACTGGTGAAAGCTGGTGTGGAGTACACTTCTCTTACTACTGTTTTTGAAAAGGCAGATGTAATATCACTGCATTGTCCTTTGATGGAAAGTACCCGCCATATTGTAAATGCACACACTATCGCTTCCATGAAACGGGGTGTTGTGTTAATCAATACAAGCCGTGGAGGACTAGTGGATACCAAAGCTGTGGTGGAAGCCCTTAAGAACGGACATATCGGCGCATTAGGAATAGATGTGTACGAACAGGAAGAGCACCTGTTTTTCCAGAATTTTTCAGGTAGTATTATTCAGGATGATGTGTTGTCGAGGCTGACAACCTTTCCCAATGTACTGGTAACTGCACACCAGGGCTTTTTTACAAAAGAAGCGCTTACACAAATAGCGGAGGTAACACTACGTAATATAGAAAGTTTCGAAAAGGGGGAAGTGCTGTTAAATGAAGTGAAATGATATGCTATTAGCATAAAAAAAACAGGCGATGCGGATTATGTCTGCATCGCCTGTTTTATGGTTATTTAATTTTCTTAAACACATTGTCATACGTTACCGTTAAGTAGTACAATCCACCGATAGTGGGACCACCAACATACTGGAAGTATTTACTGTTCAGGATATTGGAAGCGCCCAGTTTAAAGGAGGTATTGATTTTCGGTACACGATAGGTGATTTGTGCATCTACGGTATTGTAAGAAGGCACGTCGCCGTTGCCAAAAAGGTTCTGCCAGTAGAAAGTATTCTGCCAGTGCCATACCACGTTAAAACCTACATTCTTGAACACGTTGCGGTTACCCACGCTCACGTTGGTGAACCAGTCCGGTGTATTGAAGCCGGGAATCAGGGCGTCGTCTTTTGTTTTGTCCTGCGCCAGTTTGTTGTAGTTGGCGTTACCGCTCACGGTATATCCTTTGTAGATATCATAGGTAACCGCCAGTGCCAGGCCGTAGTTGTTAACCGTGGATTTACTGTTGGTCCACACGCGGTAGCGGTCTTGCTGCGACTTATCCAGCATCTGGTTTAACACAGTTTGATCTGGGTTGTTTACGTTACCGGTTTTAGGAACTACCGCTTCTATTTGTCCGATGAAATGTTTGTAGGAGCTATAGTAGGCATCCAGGTCGATGAACAATTTGTTATCGAGTAATACTGCCTTATAGCCGGCTTCAAAGGAAGTGATCTGTTCCGGAACAATAGGATCCAGGTTAGCTACTTTCAATATGCCTGCGTTTTTAGCAGCAGCGGCATCTTTAGAGATATGTTCTGCGTTGATGGTTTTATTTACTGCTACGCCAAAAGCATCTACTGAACTGGTGAGGAAGGAGTTTTTAAAGTACCCCAGTCCTTGTTCAATGAAGGCGAGACCGCCTACACGTCTTACCTGGCCGTTATTTACGAAGGAGTAAGCTTCAAACAGGGAAGGGAAACGGAATCCATTCTGCCAGGAAATGCGGAAGTTATGCTTGTCTTTGATGCTGTACACGGCAGCAATACGTGGGTTTACTTTACCATCGAATTGCTCGTTTTTGTCGTAACGCAGGGAGCCGGTAAGTTTCAGCGCATCGTTGAAGAATGTTTTGCTGATTTGTGCAAAGCCGCCGTATTTGCCGTACCAGATGTGTTTTCCACCCGGACTATTACGTTTATCTGCAGGGCGGGAGAAATCTACGAAGTTGTTGCCATCAGGAATAATTTCGTAGGTGCGGTAATCGGCACCTACCAATACATCTGCGAAATGGATGTATTTACGCAGGTTCCAGGTACCTTCTGTATGATAGAAACGGCTTTTTTGCAGGAGTGCAGCACCACCGCTGGTGTTTTCCGGGTTTTTGGAAGTAGGGTAAATATCCCAGTCGTTGATACTTTTAATTTTAGCTACCTGTGCATCAAATGCAGGTGTGCCAGGTGTCCATCTGCCGGCATCGGCAAATGAGCGGGCAGCCTGATGGGCGGCTACCAGGTCAGAACCTGCGGTGAGTGCGTTATTCAGACCGGTGGTATAATCAGACAGCCATTTTTTATCTGGTTTAAACGACTTTTCCAGGTTATCCGCCAGCGGGTTCATGTTATAAGAGTTACCCGTGTTTTCGATGGAGATATAAGATCTTACGGTGAAATCAGGGTGTGTCAGTTCCAGTTTGGCATTTTGTACGGTAACACCGCGTAAGCCAATACGGTTGCCACGTTGGAAGAAACCATCCATTTCGCCATAGCGGTAGGAGGCCGATAATTCCAGTTTACGCGGCAGGCGGAAGTTGAGGGAGATATCGGCTTTTTTATTTTTTACGGTGAAGTCACCCACAATATCTTTTTCCCAGTAGCCGGTACGGTGCACGTTGTAGGCGCGGCCGTCTTTATCAATTACCTGCAGGTTGGAGTTATCCCCATATTTATTCCAGGCGTCGTTGGCAATGTTGTTAGGGCCGCTTAACTGTGGAAAGTCGGGGTTCGCTTTGGTTTGAGGAGAAAAATCGTTGTGGCTGTCGGCATACCAGTCGGTGCCTTGCATATAGCTGAGATTAATTTTCCATGCAAACCAGGGCGAGTAGGCCTGTGCATAACGTACAGCCGTTTCAGTGAGTAATTTGGCACCGCCGTCGTCACCTACGTGGTTCACGGCTACTTTCTGGTATACACTTACACCCTGGTACTGGAAAGGGTTTTTAGTGATGAGGTTCGACATCCCGTTGATGGCATTCATACCATACAGTGCGGAAGAGGCGCCGGGCGTTACTTCTACGGTAGAGATATCCAACTCCGTAGGGCCGATAGCGTTACCCAGTGGTACACCTAAGGTAGCGGCCTGGTTGTCCACACCATCTACCAGCTGCATAAAGCGGAAGTTGTTGGGAACGTTGAAACCGCGGGTATTGAATACTTTGAAAGTAAGACCGGCAGTGGTCATTTGCACGCCTTTAAGATTACCCAATGCATCATAGAAAGTAGAGGACGGGGTTTCTTTCAGGGCGCGGATATCCAGTTTTTCAATGGCTACCGGTGAGCGGAGTATTTTTTCCTGTTGCCGGGAAGCGGATACCACTACTTCATTTACGAGCAGTGATTGGGTGAATAACTGTATGGCCAGTTTGCTGGTACTGCTTTTTACTTCAAATTCCTGTGGTTGATAACCGATTAGCCGGAATACCAGTTTCAGGGGGAATTTGGCGTTGGTAGTCACTTCGAAATGGCCTTGTGCATCTGTTTGTGAGCCAAAGGAAGTGCCTTTAATTTGTACAGAGGCGCCGGGAAGGGCATTGCCGTGGTCATCTGTAATGGTTCCCTGGATTACATAGGAGCCATTGAGTTGAGCCTGGACTAGTACCGGACTGAATACCAATATTGCAAAGAGGTATTTGGCCAGTATAGGTAAGAACTTTTGCATAGTGTTGTTAACATTATTGATTCTGGAATGATAAAATTGTAAGGGGACGTGAAAACCGTTGTCGTGCCTCAACATCGGTTATTACCAGGCTGTTTTGTAAAAGTCATTATCATATAGTCTATAGAATTAGTAGACAAATGTAGTCCGGATATTTTTTATTTCAAAGCAAATGGCCGTATTTGTTCGAAAATTGCAGTAGCACCCCTGGCAAACAAGCCGCAGGCGGCGCTTTAAGTCGTTGGTAATGAAGGAATAGGCGGAGTGTAGTTTTTTTTGTTTTTTCCGGAGATAGGTTCCGCTGCGTTTACCCCTGGGGCTTCGGGCAGATATCGGGGCGCTGACAAGCCCGATCGCCTGACCGAAAAAAGAAAGCGTCCGCCACTGGCGAACGCTTCTCCCTATAAATATTTTAAAATGTAATCAGGCTACATGATCTTTCGCTATAGGCTGTTCTACTTCTTTAGGCTGCATATGCTTGCCGAAAAATCGTTTCTGGAACAGCAGGATAGCTACCACACCTGTTGAAATAGCTGCATCCGCTACGTTGAATACCGGGCGGAAAAACACGAAGTAATCACCTCCTTTGAATGGTACCCAGCTAGGCAGGTAGCCTTCATAGATCGGGAAATACAGCATATCTACTACCCTACCGTGTAAGAAGCTGCCGTAGCCGCCGCCTGCAGGAAGGAATTTCGCTACGTCGTAACCTACGCTATCATTGAAGATCAGGCCATAAAACATACTGTCTATCAGGTTACCGGCAGCACCCGCCAGGATCAGTGAACCACAGATGAGCAAACCAGTACTGTATTTTTCCCTGATCAGCTTCTTCATGTACACAAATCCTACTACTACCGCTACCAGGCGGAACATGGTAAGCAAAATTTTACCGAAGTCGCCTCCAAACTTAAGCCCATAGGCCATTCCTTCATTCTCAATAAAGTGGATACGGAACCAGTTAGGGAAGATCACAAACTCCTGTTGCATAAACATATGCGTTTTGATCCAAAACTTCAGGGTCTGATCAATGATCAGGATCAGGATAACGATAAATACTACGTGACGATATTTCAACTGATATTAGAATTTTATCAAAAATAATAGTTTATTTCAAAGTCGAAGCCTGCAATATCATTATTCCTGGAAATATACCCTTTTTACCCGCTGTGAAATTCCTGTTAATATTTCATATGGAATAGTGCCTGCCCAGGCCGACAAGTCCTGTACAGACAAGTCCTGGCCAAAAACAATGACTTCATCTCCTTCCTGTACATCCGGGATATGGCTTACATCCAGCATCAACATATCCATGGCCACTACGCCCGCTACCGGGGCCAATTTGCCACGAACCAGCATTTTACCTACACCCATACCCAATCTTCTCGGGTAGCCATCTGCATAGCCGATACGCACGGTGGCCGTAACTGCCGGGCCATTCGCTACCCATTTGGCACCGTAGCCCACTGAATCGCCGGCCTCGAGGTGCTTCAATTGTGCTACCGTGGTTTTAAGGGTGCTCACATTGCGGAGCTGGTCCTGAATACCATTGCTGCTGTCGATGCCATACATGCCAATACCCAACCGCACCATATCCAGTTGTAAATCCGGATGGCGTGTAATGGCCGCGCTATTGGCAATATGACGGATCACCGTGTAGCCCAGTGCTTTCTGCAGCTCATGACTCATATCGTAAAATAAGCGTCCCTGTTGCTGTGTAAAGGCGTCTTTTTCAGGATCCTCGCTGGCAGCCAGGTGGCTGAAGATGGATTGTACTTTCATCAACGGGCTGGCAGTCAGCAGTTGTGCCAGTTCCGCAATGTCGCTTTTCACAAAGCCCAGGCGGTGCATACCCGTATCCAGCTTGATGTGAACAGGGAATTCAGTTTTACCCGCCGCGGTGATTTCTTCCATAAACTGCAGTAATATCTGCATGGAATAAATTTCCGGCTCCAGGTTCCAGTGCAAAATAGCATCAAAGCTGGCAGGTTCCGGGTTCATCACCATAATTGGCATGGTGATACCGGCCCTTCTCAACTCCACGCCCTCATCGGCATAGGCCACCGCAAGGTAGTCGACCCCGTGGAACTGTAACAGGTTGGCTATTTCGAAACTACCGCTACCATAGGAGAATGCTTTCACCATGGCCATTAATTTGGTATCCGGCTTCAGGAGTGACTGATACAGCTTTACATTATGTGAAATAGCGCTCAGGTTAATTTCCAGGATGGTTTGGTGGGCTTTCTGTTCCAGCAATTTGCCGATACGCTCAAACTGGAATACGCGGGAGCCCTTTACCAGTATGGTTTCATTCTGGAAATCGTCTGCGTTGAATTGTTGTATGTATTCGTCGGTAGTGGTAAAGAACTGTGTTTTCAGTCCTTCTACCTGTTGAAAACTTTTCTTTTCGCGGCCAATATTTTTCCCGATGGCAATTAATTTATTAATGCCTTTTTTCTGTAACAGGTCAGCAACTTCTTCGTAAAGGGTAGCGTCGCTTTTACCGCTTTGCAGGATATCACTGAGGATCACGGTGCGGGTGGCATGCTGTTGCTGCTGTTGCAGGAAGTCAAGGGCAATGGTTAAAGAGCCCAGGTCCAGGTTATATGCGTCATTGATCACAGAGCTGTTATTGATGCCCTGCTTCAGTTCCAGGCGCATGGCAATATTGCTCAACTGGTCCATCCGTTGCTGTATCACGGCTTCATCCTTGCCCAGGTATAGCATGAGGGCAGCGCAGTGGATAGCATTTTCAATGGAACCTTCATCTACAAAAGGAATGGTGAAATGCAGCGGCTCCTGTTTGTACAGGGCGTCTATGCGGGTATGATTATCATTTTTGTCTACACTGATAATCCGCAGATCAGCATCTGTTTTCCGGGACCAGGAAAATAATTCCGGTCCACCGCCTTCCTGGTTTTCTTTTTTACCTACCTGGTTGTGAAAGGCCAGCACGCATTCATTGAGCGCAAGGTAGTCTTTGCAGTAAATGAGGATATCACTTTTAGCAAATAATACCAGCTTCTCATTGATCTTCTGCCGGATATTTAAAAAGCCTTCACTGTGGGCTTCTCCAATGTTGGTAAAAATGCCAATGGTAGGACGGATAATCTTTTCCAGGTTCACCATTTCCCCGGGTTGTGAAATACCCGCTTCAAAAATGGCGAGCTGGTGTTCCGGCTTCATTTGCCATACCGACAAGGGTACGCCTATTTGTGAATTATAACTTTTAGGACTGCGTACAATGTTGTAATCCTTTTCCAGTAATTGGTACAGCCATTCTTTCACAATGGTTTTTCCATTGCTGCCGGTAATGCCAATTACAGGAATATTAAAATGGTGGCGGTGAAAAGCCACCAATGTATGCAAGGCCTGCAGGGTATCTTTTACTAAAATGAAATTGGCCTTAGGATATTTTTCTAAGGGCACAGGTTCACTGATCACAAAATTGCTGACTCCCTTGCGGTACAATTCTTCAATGTATTGGTGCGCGTTGCGCCGTGGGCTAACCAAAGAAATGAACAGCGATGATTCCGGGAAGCTTAGCTTCCGGCTATCCAATAAAAGATGGTCAATTTCAGAAAATCCAGTCTCTTGCAACAATTCCCCTTTCAAAGTCTTGTTGATGCTTGCTGCGTTATACACGTTTATCAGGTTTGAATAATCACTTAGCGGCCGCAAAAACTTTGTCTACAGCTGCTTTTTACTTCTCTTCTGCTTCCGGTAATTCTTTCTTCTGATGATAGAGGGAATAGAGGATGGAACCTCCAAGGCATAGTACGATCACTATCAACGATACATATACCGGTATATGAATAAAATACTCTGCCAGCATTTTCAGTCCTATGAAAATAAGCACAATAGCAATACCCTGAGGTAAATAATCAAACTTATCCACCGCTCCTCTCAGTAAAAAGAACAAGGACCTGAGTCCAAGTACCGCAAATATATTGGAAGTATACACCACTACCGGTTGTTGGGATATCGCAAATACCGCCGGAATAGAATCCAGTGCAAATATGATATCTGTTACTGCCAGCATTACCACTACCAGGGATAACGTGGTGAGATACGTCTTATTATGTTTGTGAATAACAAAACGGCCCTTCGGCTCTTCTGTTGTTACCCGCATATATTTATTCATAAACCGGTAAGCAAAATTTTCTTCCGGTTTAAATTCATCATCGCTGTTAGCCGTAAACATTTTGAAGCCGGTGTACAGCAAAAAGGCGCCAAAGATATATAAGATCCATTCAAATTGACGGATCAATACAACGCCCACACTAATAAAGATAGCCCTGAAAATAATAGCCAGCACAATACCAATCAGCAATACCCTGGCATAATTTTCTTCTTTTATTTTAAAAAAACTAAATATGAGGATGAACACAAAAATATTATCCATGGATAATGACTTCTCCATCAGATAGGCACTCATAAAGCTAACCGCAGTTTCCGGGCCATCTTCAAACCACATGAATCCGAAAAATAATATGGACAATCCTACCCAGAAAATGCTTTGCCATAAAGCAGTTTTGATCGTTGTTTTTTCGTTTTTTTTACTGAATAAACCCAGGTCAAAAATTAATGCAATGACTACCACAATAAAGAATATGAGATAGGTCCATTGTATGGAGGTCATGTAGTTGATTTTTTTTATGAAGGAGCAAAGATAGTGAAACAGCAGTTAGCAGTTAGCTTTTAGCTGTTAGCAAAATGTAGCGAAGATTAATATAATATGTTCTTCGCTGCATTTTGCTAACAGCTAAAAGCTAGTAGCTGGTTGCTTTCCGTTGGCGTACAAATTGGAAAATCATAGCGAATAACAGGATCAGCCCAATAGGCACAAGAAAACAGATTACCTGCCACTTGGTTTTTTCCTGGCGGATTTTTCCGTTATCAAGCAGGCGCAACGTCAGTTCTTTGTTACGTGCTTCCATAATACCACTGTTACCGCTAAGGTATTCCAGGCAGTTGAGGAAAAATTCCTTATTGGCAAAGGCAAAGCCCGGATTAAATTCGTTGATGCCCATTTGCAGCGGGCCTTCTTTACGGGAAACCGCGTTGGCAATCAGGTCGCCATCACTCACCACAATCATTTTATTGATAGTATCTGTAGCATCCCGGAAAGGCTTGCCGGAAGCGCGTTGCAGCGCTTCTACTACTGCCGGATCCTGGCGGTTATGAAACAAAGAGGTAAAGTGTCCTTCCAGTAAAATAGCTGTTGGGATATATTGTTGGCGGTATTCGCGTGGATTGGGTTGTGTTTTTACAACATCCCAGCTAACCTCTGTGGGCAGGCGCGTAGCGCGACTGGTACGGGAAGTAGTCAGCAGCACGGTTTTACGGACGGCGTCATTTTTTATAGTATCCATAGAACTAACGAACCTGCTCAATACCATATCCAGGTTTTTTACAATAGGATGTGCTTTGGTAGGCATGAGCATAGGAAAGTAGGGAAAAGGTACGGGCTGTATCTGTGGCCGGTTGCCCACGTTGCCTACTACCAGCGGCACTACATCACTTTGCAGATCCATTACCAGGTCCTGGTTAATGCGCACACCATAGCGGAACAGGAGGTCTTCCAGGTTGAGTCCACGGTCTACCGCCACAAAGGCATTTTGTTGATGAAGACTGTCCATGGAAGCGCTGGATTCATCAATAAACCACAGCACTTTACCACCGTTCATCACGTATTGATCTATTTTTAGTTTGTCAGCCTCGCTGAAAGCGCCGGCAGGCTTGGCAAAGAGGATCACGTTAAATTCCGGGGAAATAAAGGAGGCCGACTGTAAAGTGAGAGTATCCAATGCATAATTGCTTTGGAGGGTACTCAGCGCGTCGTATACTTCTGCGCCTAACGATTCCCCATGGCCCATCATATAGCCGATGAGCGGTTTTTCTTTTTGTTGCAATTTGCTGATGGCATTGGCAAACTGGTATTCCAGCAGGGCTTCGGAGTTATTCATGGTTTGCATGGGATCTTGCCCGCCCTGGTTTTTCAGGAGGTTTACGCCCATGGTTTTCCCTTTGTAATGCACCAGTGCTCCGGGAAAAATAAGCTTTTGCGCAAAGCCATCGTTGGATTCCTGCTGCACCTGCATGTTAAAAGGCATGATACCCTGGGCTGTCAGCTCGCCGAGGAATTTCATGCGGGCGGTGTCGGTCATACCCTGCCCGGGGTTGACAAACGTAAACCGGACATTTTGTTTGCCGTATTCCCGGAATTCTTCCAGTAGTTCCGAGGTAGCTTGTGCCAGTTGGCGGAAGCTGGCAGGATAATCGCCTTTCAGGAATACTTCAATATCTACCGGGCTATCCAGTTGGCGCAGCATTTGCCGCGTGTGGCTGGTGAGTGTATATCTTTTTTCTTTTGTCAGATCCCACCTGCCATGGAAATAAGCAGCAGCTATATTTATGCCCGTGAGTAGCAGTACGACCGCTATTGCACGTTGTATGTATTTTTTTCGTGTAGCCATAACATTTAGTAAGGGAGATCTTTACCCGTTTTGCCAGAGTTTTCTTTGGAGGGATAATTTAGTAAGATAGAGCATCAGGCCGATGATACTGATGAAATAAATGATGTCCCGGCTATCGATCACACCACGGCTCACAGATGCGTAGTGAAATTTGATGCCCGCCATCTGCAGGTAATAATCGGCGCCGCCGGTGAAGGCAGGTACTTTGCTGATGGCGTCAAAACCGTTATACAGTATGAAAGAGGTAAAAATGGCAATGAGAAAAGCAATCATGGCATTGTTGGTTAGGGAAGATGACCAGATGCCGGTAGCCGTAAAAGAGGCTCCCAACAGCAACAGCCCTATATAGGACCCGATGATGCCACCGGTGTCTGGCTGCTGGGTATCTACACTTAATTGTTGAATGGCAAAATAATATACGATGGTAGGTAATAGTGAAATGAGCACAATCACCATACTCCCCCAGAACTTCCCCATTACTATTTGCCAGCCGGTAACAGGTTTGGTGCTGAGAAGCTCCATGGTACCGCTTTTGAACTCATCGGCAAAGCAGCGCATGGTAATAGCTGGTATCAGCAGCAGGTAAATGAAGGGGGCCAGGTTGAACAGTGGATCCAGGTTAGCATAACCTGTATCAAGCAAACTGGTTTCCGGAAAAACGAAGAGTAATAATCCGTTTGCCAGCAAAAACAGGATAATGGCCACATAGCCTGTAACACTGCTGAAAAACTGGTTTATCTCTTTCTTAAAGATGGCTAGCATGAACAGTTTCTAAGGATTAGGATATTAGTAAAGATACAAATATAGCTAAACGCCATTACCTTTTAGGCTATTGTATCAAGGTCTACCCCATCTTTATACATTTCCCATACCGGGCTTTCACTTCTCGTCTTATTTACTGCATCTGTAATGGTACGGATGGTATAATCGATTTGTTCTTCTGTGGTGAAACGTCCCAGCCCAAAACGAAGGGACGCGCGGGCCAGGTCGTCGCTCAGCCCCAGTGCCTTCAGCACATAGCTGGGTTCCAGGGAGGCCGACGTACAGGCGGAACCGGTAGAGAGGGCGATGTTTTTATTGAACCCCATCATCAGGGTTTCACTTTCTATATATTTAAAAGAAAGGTTGGTAGTATGGGGCAGGCGATGGGTGCGGGAGCCATTTACGTATGACTGCTCCAGTTGTAGTAATGCGTTTTCCAGTCGATCTCTCAGCACGCTGATCCGGGCACTGTCAGAGGTCATTTCTGTTTCACAGAGTTCACAGGCTTTGCCCAGGCCCACTATGCCGGGTACGTTCAGGGTACCGGAGCGCATGGCACGTTCATGTCCGCCTCCATCTATCTGGGCCGTAAGCATTACGCGGGGCGAGCGTCTGCGCACATATAGGGCGCCTACTCCCTTGGGACCGTATAATTTGTGGGCGCTAAGTGTCAGCAGATCTATGCCATCAGTGTTTACGTTCACCGGAATTTTCCCTACCGCCTGTGTAGCGTCAGACATGAACAGTACACCGTGTTTCCTGGCGATGGCGCTGATAGCTTGTACAGGCTGTATGGTGCCGGTTTCATTGTTCGCATACATAATGCTGATCAGGATGGTTTGCGGCGTAATGGCTGCTTCCAGCGCTGCCAGGTCAACCAGTCCTTCTTTGTCAACGGGTAGCACGGTGATTTGTGCGCCCTGTTTTTCGAGGTGTTTGCAGGTATCCAGTACCGCTTTATGTTCAGTAGCGGCAGTAATAATATGACGGCCTTTGGTGGCATACATCTCGGATACGCCTTTGATGGCAAGGTTAACAGCTTCCGTTGCGCCGGAGGTAAATATAATTTCTTTGGTATCGGCGCCAATCAGCCTGGCTACCTGTTCCCGGGCATAATCTACTGCTTCCTGGGCTGCCCATCCGAACGGATGGCTGCGACTGGCCGCATTTCCATATACCTCAGTGAAATAAGGTAACATGGCGGCCACCACTCTTGGGTCGCAAGGAGTAGTAGCATTATTGTCAAGGTAAACAGGTAATTGTAGCATATGTGTCTTTGTTTCCGATATCTAATAGCTGACCTAACAAATTTACAACATAAGTTCTATTTTTACCGGGTGAGGCATGTCCCGAAAATGCCTCACGGATGCGGCATTTCGGGTACATTATTAAACTCATCAACATGCTTAGGGTAGAACATATTGGCATTGCGGTAAATTCACTGGCAGATTCCATTCCATTATTTGAAAAACTTTTAAATACCAACTGTTACAAACAGGAGGAAGTGACCAGTGAGCAGGTGATTACGGCTTTTTTTCAGCAGGGAGAAAGTAAAATAGAATTGCTGGAAGCTACTGGTCCGGGTAGTGCCATCGCCAAATTCCTGGATAAAAAGGGAGAAGGAATGCATCACATCGCTTTCGAGGTTGCAGATATCTATGCAGAAATGAAAAGATTACAGGAAGAAGGATTTGTTTTATTACAGGAAACACCAAAAAGGGGGGCAGATAATAAACTGATCTGTTTCCTTCATCCTAAGCATAGTAACGGAGTTTTAATAGAAATTTGTCAGGAGATCAAGTAAGCATTTACTTATATATATCAAAATTAAATAATAATAAATTTTTTAATTTTTTTTCCATTTTAGCAATCCAAGGGAATTATGTATTCGTAAGTAATTATGAAACACCCCCCAAAAGGGCACAAAAAAGTTAAAACCAAAATAATTTTATAAAAAACTGAACAAATAGATTTTCCATAGCGTTATATCTACAAACACTCAAATACAAAAAAGAACAATACTCAAAATATTACAAGACTTAAGCTTTATAGATTTTAACAGTTTAAGTTTTAACGATTACTCTAAAGTTGGCATAGGTTATGAACACCTGCGGGTTTTTTAGCTTGCAGGTCTTTTTTTTAAAGCGAGCTCTACACAGAATTGTGATTTGATTCCAATTATTGCTTCATAAGAGAGAGGGATAGTACAGATGCTATGCTTATTGGTCAATGCTATAAACGCTCAGGGTATCGAACAAATTGTAAGAAGTATATTTTTATTTCGGGAGTCAGGTAGAAGATATGTCACGTGAATGTTCTTGCTTGTTGATCCGATGTCTCGCTTGTTGTAAAGGAAAATGTCATGTTTATTTGCATAAAAAAGAAAAGTCCGGATCATGATCCGGACTTTTCTTTTTTATGTATGCTCTTTTATTAGTTGAACAGGTATTTAATACCGATCTGACCTTGCCAACGGGAAATGGTGTTGGTATTATCTTTCCAGGAATTAGTAACCGGAATCTGGTTATTAGCATCCAGGTAAGGGAAAGAGTATGCAGCAGCATGTGTTGCAGCGCCGCTTGGATCTCTGTACAACCCTTCGTACTTCAGGAAAGAAGGTGAATTAGGCATTTTGGAAATACCCCAGTTCTTGTTCAGGAAGTTACCAAAGTTGATAATATCAAAGCTGATACGGATAGTGTGTTTGTTTCTTTCTTTACCGCTATACACAAAAATATCCTGTGTAATATTCACGTCCATTCTTTTAGCGAAAGGTAATACTACGGCATTACGCTCTGCATATTCGCCACGATGGCTGCTCAGGTAAGCATCTTGTTTGATGTAGTTGTCTACCTGGTTCCAGATAATAGCCGCAGTGCGTTTATCTGCATTGGTGGCAGGATTATAGGTTTTATCGCCATAGCCTACAGGCACCAGCTTGATTTCACTGGCGTTTCTTGGAATGTAGATCAGGTCGTTGTTACCACCGGAACCATCATTGTTTACATCTCCGCTATAAGTATAGGAAGTATTGCTGTACAAACCGTTTACGCTAGGTGCTGCTTCGTAAATCATACCAACGGAGGTAGCAAAATGTTTAGCCCAGGTAAAGCGGTAAGAAGCTGCTGCTATTACACGGTGCGGCATATAGTAGTTGGAATAACCCAATACATTGGCGTTAGGGTCTCCTTGTACCGGACGATCGCGCCAGTTACTCTGTGCAATAGTACCACCATCATTTACGCTGCGTGATTTGCTATAAGTATAGGCAGCGCTCAGGTAAAGGTTATTCACGTTTCTCTGGAACTGTATAGTGGCAAAATAAGAGTAGCCTTTGTTGGTGTTACGCATCAGGATAGCGTCGCTGATATTTGGGTTGCCGAGGCTGGTACCAGCGCCATATATTTTACTGCTGCTGTAGCGGGTACGGTTGTCAGGGGTGCTATCCAGCTGGAATCCTGTTGTTGGCAGGTTTACGTTCTGGAAGTATACCGCGTTGATATCTTTGGAGTAGTTGGCTTCCAAGGTACCAATGATGCCCCATGGCAACTGACGGTCAATGGCCAGGGTTACTTTCATTACCTGTGGATATTTAAAGTTCCTATCGGTAACGGCTATATTATATTGTTTAGACAGGTTCCCGGAATTATCCCTGTAAGTATCTGGATTAGGATTGAACGGAAAATTACTGATAGGAGAGTTATCACTGTTGGCTACCACAAATGATCCAAACTGTACTCCATTGTTAGCCGCCTGGTTGCTGATCCACACCGCCGGAGGAGGACCTGCAAATAAGCCGGCACCACCACGTAACTGTGTTTTACCATCATGCGTGATATCCCAGTTGAATCCAATTCTAGGTGAAATCAGCGGCGTAGTTTTAGGCGCCTGACCCACATCCAGTCTTACTCCATCTCTGAAATTGGTTAAAGTAGTCAGGGAGTCATTTTTGTCAAATGTGCTGCCTATAACTGGTAAGTCTATACGAACACCGTAAGTAAGGGTGAAGTAGTTGCTTGCACTCCATTTATCCTGTATAAATGCACCCAACTCCAGCATATTGATTTTTGCATATGGGAAGGATTTGTCTTTGGTGGTAGCATAGGATAAAGCATAACGGATCGCAGTAGAGCTGTTATTATTAACGCTCGCATAGAAATCCTGCAGGGTATTGAAACGGTAGTTACCATTGTAGTTAGGCGCAAAACCGTTCAGGAATGTTTTATAATAGTTTTGAGTACCAATGGTAATTTCATGTTTGCCCTTATACATGGTATAGATATCGGACAACTGGTATACATTGGTATTGAGCTTATTATTGTAGGTAAATGGTTCATAACCGAAGGCAGTATAACTGCCGCCTTGTCCGTTCATGATATCCACCAGCGGGAAATTACCCTGGGAAAGCGCAGCTCTGTAATCACGCATTGCAGAGAATCCTACCTGGAATTTATTGGAGGCACGGTTACCGATACGGGTATTTAATTCCGCAATAAAGATGTTGAAATCGTTATGAATGGTGTAACCGCTACCGCTGAAAGGCAGACCAGTAGCACTGGGCTGACGGCCAACACTGGAAGGGCCGGGAGCACCACTGTTGCTGGCGGCAATATCCCTGAGTGATTTCAGGTAGCTGTATTTGAAGGTAAACGTGTTACGATCATTTACGTTCCAGTCTACTTTAAAGGTAACCTTGTCGCTTTGTGTACGATAGGTATAGTCCTGGTAGTCGCCCGGGTTGTAGCCGAATTTACTGATCAGGAATTGTTTCAGGGCATCCAGGGTATCTGCAACTGCGGCAGACACGTTACCACCGGATACACCACCAGGTTTGTTGGCAACAAGGCTGGTAGCCGGGGCTTTAATTCTTTCCTGTTCAGCACTTACGAAGAAGAACAGTTTGTTGGGAATGAAAGCGCCACCAACAGAAAAGCCGCGCATGTTGTAGTTGAAGTTCGGTTTAGGAACGGTAACGGTACCTACTTTCCGGCCCTGCAAACCAGGTGTCTGGATGTAGGTATAGGCAGATCCTTTAAAGGTATTGGTTCCACTCTTGGTAACGCTGTTGATACCGGCGCCGGAAAAGCCGCCTTGTCTTACGTCATAAGGGGATACGTTCACCTGGATTTGCTCCAGCGCTTCGAGGCTGATAGGCTGAGACGAAGTCTGGGAGCCCAGTGTAGCCTGTAAGCCGAAAGAGTTGTTGAAATTGGCACCATCCACCGTGATGTTGTTTAACTGGTTACTTCTACCTCCAATATTCAAACCATTGGCAGAAGGTGTCAGCCTGGTGAAGTCCTGCATAGACCGGCTCACAGTAGGCAGCCTGTCCATTTGTGCACGGGTAATTACTTCCTGGCTACCAGTACGGGCTTTGTTGATTACTTTGTTTTGTGCAACAGAAGTCACCACTATTTCTGTTAAGGTGCTGGTACTGGGTTGCAGCGTTACATCTGCTTTGTATTCCTGACCCAGCGACAAGGTGATGTTTTCCCGTTTTTCATCTTTAAAACCGATGTAAGAAACGGTCAGGGTGTAGGGACCACCCACACGGAGGTTGGGTAAATTAAAACGACCATCTTTACGAGACACTGTGTTGTATTTCGTGCCGGTAGGAAGATGGGTGGCCACAATGCTGGCTCCAGGTACGGGGCCCTCTTTACTACCAATTGTTCCCGCAATATCGGCGGTAGTTTCCTGGGCAAACAGGGCGTTAGGCAATACCAGTACGCAACAGAGCATACAAATGAGGTAACACCAGATTTTTTTGTGCATGCGATTCAGATTTTGGGCAAAGTTCAAATGACAGATTTAAGTATTAAAATTAATACAATTATAAAATCGTTAACAAATTTTTTGAACTATTCGTGTCTAGTGTCGCATGACAGGAAGGCCGGGCTATGCCAGCACCTTTTCCATACCCGTACTCCTGGAACCTTTGATCAATATATGCGTATGTTGAAATTGTTGCTGCTGCAGCCACTTCCCGGCTTCTGTGGAATTTTCCAGGAAGATATAAGGGTGATTTACTTTCTTAAAATCTCCGCCTACCAATACCACGGCGTCCCAGTGTGTGCGTTCCAGTAACTGAACGAGATCGGTATGTTCTTTTACACTGTCTGTTCCTAATTCCATCATAGCGCCCAGCAACAACACTTTTTTATCGGCTTGTATGCCGGCAAAGTTTTCGATGGCGGCTTTCATGCTCGATGGGTTAGCATTGTAAGCATCCATGATGATGGTATTGGTACCTTGCTGTATCACCTGGGAACGGTTATTGGACGGGGTATAGTGGGCAATGGCGGGGGCAATATCTTTTTCCGGTACGCCGAAATGAGTGGCTACGGCTACTGCTGCCATCACATTCGGGAAGTTATAAGCGCCTACCAGCTGGGTTTGTATAAATCCTACCTGGCTATCGCCTCTTACTTCCACGGCCAGGAAAGCACTGTCCGCGATGGCTTCACCTACAAAATCGGCTTCTTTGCTGCCATAGGTAATGATATGAGGAATACCCGTAGCCATTTCCACCAGGTAGCCGTAGTCGTTACATACGAACACGGTGCCGTTATTGGCACGTAAAAAGTCGTAGAGTTCTCCCTTGGCTTTCTTTACCCCTTCTTCGCTGCCAAAGCCTTCCAGGTGGGCTTTCCCAATGTTGGTAATGATACCGTGTGTAGGCAATGCTATTTTACAGTAACCGGCAATTTCCAGCTGGTGGTTAGCTCCCATTTCAATTACGGCGATTTCCACATCCGGCTGTATACTTAAAATAGTAAGGGGTACGCCAATATGATTATTGAGATTGCCAACGGTGGCATAAGTTTTCTTTCCGGCAGATAAAGCGGCATTAACCAGTTCTTTCGTAGTGGTTTTACCGTTAGTACCGGTAATGGCGAGGAACGGAATATTCAACTGTTGGCGATGCCGTAAGGCCAGCTGCTGCAGGGCAGTGAGGGCATCTTCTACCAGCATCATTTTTTCGGGAACCGTGAAATAAGCAGCTTCATCTACCACGGCAAAGGCAGCTCCCATTTCAAGGGCTTGGGCTGCAAATTCGTTACCATTGAAGTTACCTCCTTTCAGCGCAAAGAAAATATCGTTGGCTTTCAGTTTACGGGTATCCGTTTGTACCGAGCGGTGCTGCTCATAGATGCTGTATAGTTGTTCAATATTCACGGTCAAGTCTTATTTAGTGCAAAAATAAGTGGTTAATCATGTAATATAGCAGAATTTTATCTGCCGCATAAAGCAACCAATTTAAATACTATCCCGTATACCGAGTTAAATGATAGAAAAACCTATGACACGTATAGCACCTTTCTTATTGATTTGCCTGGTGTTTGCTGCTTGTAAAAATGAGCAGGCACCTCCACCCGTAAGCGGTGGTATTAATTGTGATGCCGCTAAAATCACCACCTCCTACGTATTAGGCGTGGTACAGGCTAATTGCACCAGCCGGAATTGTCATCCGGGTGGCAGCTCCCCGGTGGTGGCCGATTTCTCCACCGCCGACAAACTAAAAGGATATATCAACACGCACCGCTCAACGTTCGACCTGCGTGTGACCGGCCCTCAGGCCGATATGCCACAGTCGATGGGATTCCCGGCACTATCGCAGGGGATGAAAGACTCCATAGCCTGCTGGATTGCACACGGACTTCCGGATCAATAACTTTAAAAAGAATCGCATGAAACATTGGTTGCTTTTTATATGCGCGTGGCTGTGGGCATCTGGCGCCGTTGCCCAGGATGTGTATACCTGTAAAAATGCACGGCTATCTTTTTTTTCCTCCTCCCCCCTGGAAGACATTGAAGCAAAAACAGATAAAGGGGCGGCTGCCATCAACCTGAAAACAAAAGATATTTTCTTTAAAGTGCCTATCAGCAGCTTTCAGTTCAAAAAAAAGCTGATGCAGGATCACTTCAATGAAAACTATATGGAAAGTGATAAATATCCCTTTGCGGAATTCAAAGGCAAAATCAATGAATCGCCGGAATTCAATAAAGACGGTACTTATCCGGTTACGGTAACGGGCACACTAAATATTCATGGAGTGGAGAAAACATATACGGCAAAAGGTACAATGGTTACTAAAGGTAGCACCATTACCGTTACCTCTAACTTCAATGTACGTGTAGCTGATCACGGTATTAAGATTCCATCTTTAGTTGTACAAAATGTGGCAGAAGTAGTAGCCGTAACGGTGAATGCCATTTACACTCCTTACAGTAAATAAGTTTTTTCTATGAAAATAATCTCCATCATATTTTTAGGCTGCATCATCAGTTGGCAGGCATCCGCTCAGGGTAGCCTCGACAAGCTCTTCGACTCTACCGGCGTTACCCATACCAAAGTACGGGACACGTACAAATCTACCCGCATTGTACAGGGACAATCTACCGAAATGCTCCGCAAGCATGAGCTGGACTTCCGCGTGGCACACCGTTTCGGCGATGCTGGTGGTGAATTCGGTGGCACCAAAACGTTTTTCGGTACCGATAATTCTACGGATATCCGCATCGCTTTTGAATATGGCATCAGCGATAACCTCATGGTAGGTATCAGCAGAAGCAAAGGCAGCGGGGACTTACAGCAATTATATGAAGGGCTGGTGAAGTACCGGTTTTTGCAACAAACAACAGATAATCATATACCGGTGTCACTGGCGGTATTTGGTAATATGGTCATCAGTGGAATGCCATCTAATACAGACATTACGTCTGCTGCACACTTCTCAGATGGGTCAGACCGTTTGATGTATGTAGCGCAGGCGCTGGTATCCCGGAAGTTTGCCGACCGGTTATCGCTTACGCTGATGCCTACTTACGTACATCGCAACCATGTGAGCTACCTGGATATGAATAATATGTTTGCGCTGGGAGCTGCAGGCCGCCTGAAGCTCAGCAAGCGACTGGGTTTGCTGGCAGAGTATTATTATCCGTTCCGGACCGCTGAAAGCAAAGACTACTTTAAATCCAAAGGCACCACCTTTTACAACCCGCTGGGGCTGGGCCTGGAAATTGAAACCGGTGGCCACGTATTCAGTGTTACCTTTACCAACTCCACTGCTATCCTGGAAAACCAGTTTATTCCCGCTACTACCACTTCCTGGCTACAGGGACAATTCCGCTGGGGATTCAATATTTCCCGTAGATTTACGTTATTCGGGAAGAAAGATTGGAAAAAATAAGATGTCGTATACATGAAAATTCCTGGTTAGCCAAAATTGCAGCCCGCTCTATGCGGGTGCAGTCTGTAGCCATGGTCCTGGGACGCACCATCCATCTATATGGAGCGTCCCGGGAACGCTTTTTGTCAGATGTTTCGTGGATGAGACACGAAGCTTGTCATGTGAAGCAGTACCAGCAATTAGGCTTTTATGGTTTTTTGTGGAAATATCTGGCACAATACCTGCGTAACGGCTATTATAACAACGAGTTGGAAGTGGCGGCAAGGGCTTCGGAAGGAGATCCCGACATACTCAACGATATTGAAATAGTTTAAAGAATCGTTAAAGTAGGGGTTCTGGTATATTTTTTCCAGCCACTGGTTTTATTTTTCTTATTTTTACGTTAAAGGTTGATTTTATGGTTAAGAAGGTAACAGAGGGCATCACCATCAGCGTGGAAACATTCTACCAGCCGGATTATTCTAATCCTATTGGAAGCGAATTCATGTTTGCTTACCGTATTACCATCGAAAACAATAACACTTTCCCTATTAAACTGCTCCGCCGGCATTGGTATATCATCGATTCCAACGGAACACACCGTGAGGTGGAGGGCGAAGGTGTGGTGGGTGTACAACCATTGCTGGCCCCCGGTGAAACATACCAATACGTCTCGGGATCCAATCTTCGCACGGAGATCGGTAAGATGTACGGTACTTATCAAATGGAAAACCAACTGGATAAGAAGATACTGGAAGTTAAAATTCCGGAGTTCCAGATGGTAGTTCCATTCAAATTAAACTAGTTCCTGTCTTCGTTTAGCCTGTAAATCTATCTGGGCCTGTATTTTGAGGCTTTGAATAATTCCATTACATCTTTGGTTTCCATCAATTGCTGCAAGGTAACTTCCTTGTGATCTTCCATGTATTTTTTGACAATCTGCCATCCCACAAAATTGGCAATTTTACCAGGTGATCCTTCGGGCATCCCCTGCGTAGAAGGGCCGTCACCCGTAAAATGAGTGATCTGTTGCCAATCAGTGGAGTATACCAGGTTATTTTGTACAAAAAACTGCCAGATCATCTGCTCGTTGTCGCGGCACCAGTCCAGCTGACTTTTCGTATATCCAAGCTTGATAGTATCCGGTGTTTCCGGTAATACTTTATCCAGGAAATACTGTTGTTTACCAGCTTCCACGATCTGTTCGATGAGGTTACCGTTTTTCCGGGCAGGCGGATACATTTGTTGCTGGATCACCTGCATACAGTTCACCGCCACATATTGTGGCGTAAAGCGATGAATCATATAATCCGGGTAGTCGGGGATCATTGCGTAAGGTGGGAAGTCTTCTCCCATATACATATCCAGTCCGATACCTAGTATAGAATCTACTGTAATGGCACCATAATTGGCTATCCCGGAAATGAAGGTGACTACTTTAGGGGTACGAAACGATGGAATATAGTATTTGGTATACCGGAAACATTGTTCCAGCTCGGCTTTCAGCTTGTCGCCGTTACCATATTTAGCAGCTACCGCTTTTTCCAGCTGACGGAAATCCGGTGTGGTCAGGAAAAGATGTAATTGCTGTTGCACCGCCGCGCTGCTGTCGGAATAAGCGCCCAGATTCATGATATCCGTTACATACAGCGGCAGGAACACCGGGTAAGCGGCATGTAGCTTTGCCAGTCCGGGCTGCATCTGGTTGGTATCAATGGTAAATAACGCGGAATCGAAGCGCGACCAACTAACGGTCATGGGTATATGACTTACGTCTGGCGCTTTTTTGCCGGAATTACAGGCTGCAGTGCCTAACAGGGCCACGAAGCAACTTATCAGCAGGGTATATTTATTAATGTAACTTTGCATCGCTTTTAAAACTCATCTAAGGTAAAATTATTATTTACCTTGTATTATAAAAAATTACGAACTAGCATCAGACTATGAAGAAGATCATCATTTTGCTGACTATTATGGGTATAGCAAAGGCAGGTATGGCACAGGATGGCTATGGTACTTTCAGGAGTAAAGTAAAGCTGGGCTTTACAGTAAGTCCGCTGGTATCGATCCTGAAACCGCAGGAATCCGGTGTAAATCGCACTGCGGCCAAGGCAGGACTGAATTTCGGGCTGATGGCAGATTTCAACCTGAATGAAAAAGGCACCTATGCACTGTCGTCGGGCTTCCAGGTATTGCTGGCCGGCAGCAAACTCAAATATGATGCAGGAAAAGGACTTAACGATTATAAAGCCAACCCGGCGGAATATAATATGAAGCTCACCTACATTGAGGTTCCGGTAGCCCTGAAGTTGAAATCCAATACAGAACAGGAAGGGGTTGACTTCTGGGGTGAATTTGGTACCTACTTTGATTTTCCGGTAAGTGGCCGGGCTAACGTGGTTTCTATGGGCAATACCTACGACCGCGTAAATATATTACCGGAAATGAACCGGATCAATGTAGGAATGTTATTGGGTGCGGGGATAGAATATCCGCTGGGTAACAACCTGAAAGGCATGGCTGGTATTACTTACCAGAACGGGTTTGTAGATGTGACCCGTAATGCAAAATGGAACGACGGAAGGGTAAATATGAATAGCTTTGCACTCAGGTTAGGGGTGTTCTTTTAGCGGCCAGCCATGAGCTTTTAGCTATGGTATTCGCTTCAAAAGCTTTTAGCTTAATGCTTTCAGCTTTCTGTTTAAAAAAATATTTATGAAAATTATACTGGCACAACAGAATTATCATATCGGCAATTTTGAGAAAAATACAGCCAAAATCATCGAAGGTATTAATGCTGCCAAAGGGCAAGGTGCTGATCTGGTAGTGTTTTCCGAATTATGTGTTTGTGGATACCCTCCACGTGATTTCCTGGAATTTGAAGATTTTATTGCACAATGTCACCATGCTATTGATGTAATTAAAACACATACAAAAGATATCGCCGTATTAGTAGGTGCACCTGCCCACAACCCGCAGCGGGAAGGCAAGGACCTGTTTAATGCTGCCTGGTTTTTATATGAAGGAGAGATTAAGCAGGTAGTTCACAAAACACTGTTGCCTACTTACGATGTATTTGACGAATATCGCTACTTTGAGCCCGCCTACGAATGGAACATCATTCCTTTCAAAGGCAAAAAGCTGGCAGTAACAATTTGTGAAGATATCTGGAACCTGGGTGATAACCCGCTATACCGCATCTGTCCGATGGATCAGCTGATTGCACAGGAACCGGATGTGATGATTAACCTCTCTGCTTCTCCCTTTGATTATGAGCACGACGAAGATAGGAAGGCCATCATTCTTGCCAATGTATTAAAGTATAAGTTACCAATGCTATACTGTAATACCGTTGGTTCTCAGACGGAAATAGTATTTGACGGTGGGTCCCTTATCTATGATGGGAAAGGCAATATTGTAAAGCAGTTGCCTTACTTTGAGGAAGCTATGGGTGCTATTACGCTGGAAGAGCTGACAAACAGCCCGTTGCCGCCTGTGAAGCCCGGAGAAGAGGCTCCTTTAACTGAATTGTTGTTTGACCATAATATTGATCGCATTTATGATGCCCTTGTGATGGGTATCCGGGATTATTTTGGGAAGATGGGTTTTACCAGGGCGATCCTCGGATCTTCAGGCGGGATCGACAGCGCAGTTACCCTGGCTATTGCCTGCGATGCACTGGGTAAAGATAACGTTAGGGCTGTGCTGATGCCATCGCCCTACTCTACGGAACATTCTGTAGATGATGCCGTAGCCTTGTCAAAGAACCTGGGCAACCCTTATGATATCATTCGTATCAATAATATTTACGAAAGCTTCCTGACCACACTGGAACCGTATTTCAAGGGTTTACCATTTAACGTGGCAGAAGAAAATACGCAATCCCGTATCCGTGGTAACCTGCTGATGGGATTATCGAATAAATTTGGGTATATCCTGCTGAATACTTCTAATAAAAGTGAGCTGTCTACCGGTTATGGTACCTTATATGGAGATATGGCCGGAGGGTTATCTGTTTTAGGAGATGTGTACAAGATGCAGGTGTATTCACTGGCCCGGTATATTAACCGGCATAAGGAAATTATACCGGTGAATATTATTGACAAAGCACCATCCGCAGAGTTGCGTCCTGATCAGAAAGACAGCGACAGCTTACCGGATTACGCCATACTCGATAAAATCCTCTATCAGTACATAGAGCGCCGTCAGGGACCTAAAGAAATAGTAGCAAAGGGCTTTGACTCGGCATTGGTTTCGCGGGCCTTAAAAATGGTAAATACCAATGAATACAAGCGGAATCAATTCTGCCCCATTATCCGGGTATCTTCCAAAGCCTTTGGTGTAGGAAGAAGAATGCCGATAGTGGGTAAATATCTGAGCTGAACAAGCTGCCAGGCATTAGCTTTTAGCTTTTAGCAAATACAGCGGAGATTACATTATTTATTTGCTGCATTTGCTAAAAGCTAATGGCTAAAAGCTAAAAGCTATTTTTCTATCTTTGCTAAAATTTGAACAAAACCACATGTTACAAGTACCGTTTATACGTCAAAATAAAGAGTTTGTCTTAGAGCGTCTGGCCTTTAAAAACTTTAAAGACCTCGATGTAGTAGAAGAAGTGCTGGCACTGGACGACAAACGCAAGAAATTAACCCTTGAATACGATGATACACAGGCGCAGGTAAATAGCTTATCCAAAGAAATAGGTAAGCTGATGAGCCAGGGGAAAAAGGAAGAAGGAGAAGCACAACGCGCAGCAGTAGCCGCTTTGAAAGAACGTCTCGGACCGGTGAATGATGAACTGAATGCTACTGAGAAAGCATTGCATGATGCACTGGTAAAACTCCCGAACCTGCCGGCTGCGATGGTACCTGCCGGCAAAACTCCGGAGGAAAACGAGGAAGTGCGCAGTGGTGGTAAAATCCCCGACTTGTACGATGGTGCTGTTCCTCACTGGGACCTGGCTAAACAGTACGACCTGATTGACTTTGAGCTGGGTAATAAAATTACCGGCAGTGGTTTCCCGGTGTTCAAAAACAAGGGTGCCCGTTTGCAGCGTGCACTGATCCAATATTTCCTGGATTACAACACTACTAATGGGTATACCGAGTATGCACCGCCTTACCTGGTAAATGAAGCATCTGCCTATGGTACCGGTCAGTTGCCGGATAAAGAAGGCCAGATGTATCATGCCACAGAAGATAACTACTACCTCATTCCTACAGCAGAAGTACCGGTAACAAATATCTACCGTGATGAAATTGTAAAGGATACGGATCTGCCTATCAAGATGACGGCCTATACGCCTTGTTTCCGCCGTGAGGCAGGATCTTATGGTAAAGATGTACGTGGATTAAACCGGGTACACCAGTTTGATAAAGTAGAAATTGTACAGTTGGTGCATCCGGATAAGTCTTTCGAGGCGTTGGATGAAATGATTGCACATGTTGAAAACCTGCTGAATCAGCTGGAACTGCCTTATCGTATACTGCGTTTATGCGCAGGTGATATGAGCTTTACGTCTGCCATCACCTACGATTTTGAAGTATACAGCGCGGCGCAGCAGAAATGGCTGGAAGTAAGCTCTGTGAGCAACTTCGAAGCCTACCAGACGAACCGCATGAAAATACGTTTCAAAGAAAATAATGGCAAACCACAGTTGGTACATTCCCTGAACGGCAGCTCCCTGGCATTGCCGCGCATCCTGGCCTGCCTGCTGGAAAATAACCAGACTGCAGAAGGCATACAGGTACCCACTGCGCTGCAGAGCTATTATGGTAGCCATATGATATAAGGAATTACGAATTACAAATTACGAATTACGGATTTGTGTGAAGATAATAGCGGATCACGCGTTTACTATCTCCTTGCAAATCCGTAATTCATTATTAGTAATGCTTGCTCAAAGCACCCGTTTTATGAAACATTTCCTGCCCAACGGCGATGAACTCATCATTCGTCCTCCCGAAATCAATGATGCCGCCGCTTTGCTAGCCAGCTTTCAGCGCCTGACGGCGGAAACGGATAACCTGCTTTTTACCCACTCCGAATCGTTGGAGCTGGATATCCGCTCTGAAGAAGATTACATTCATTCCTATCTTGATAATCCGCACCAGTTACTGCTGGTAGCTACCGTTAAAGGTCGCATTATAGGCTCTATTAATGTGAATCACAGTGGTTTGCATAAGAAAGCTCATACGGCCGAAATGGGCATTGCTGTGGAGCGCCCCTGGCAAAATATGGGCATCGGTCGCCGGTTGATCACGGCTATGTTACGTTGGGCCGAAGGACGCCCCGGACTGGCCATGATTTATCTCCATGTTTTTTCACCGAATGAAAAAGCCATGCAATTGTACCGCAACTTTGGTTTCCAGGAGTGCGGACGTCAGCCAGCGGCAATTTTGCTGAAGAATGGGGCCTATGCCGACCTGGTGACGATGTTCCTCCAAATAAAACCATTACCGTAATTTCCCCCGAATACGATTAATTTTAACGTCTAAATGATTCAGCATGGACCGATATGACCGTCAGACCCGTTTGGAAGGATTTGGACCACAGAAACAGGCATTACTGCAACAGGCGAAAGTACTCGTAATCGGCGCCGGTGGCCTCGGCGTACCGGTATTGCAATACCTCACCGCCATGGGTGTGGGAACTATCGGAATAGTGGAGCACGATACGGTGAATGTAACCAACCTGCAGCGGCAGGTACTGTATACTACCGCCGACCAGGGTGCATCTAAAGTACAGACAGCCGCTACCCGCCTGCAGCAACTGAATCCCGAAGTAAAACATATTGTACATGATACCTGGCTCACAACGGATAATGCGTTGGACTTGTTCCGCGCCTATGATGTAATAGTGGATTGCTCCGATAACTTTGGTACCCGCTATCTTGTGAATGATGCCTGCGTAATTACCGGCAAACCGCTGGTGTATGGTGCTATCTACAAGTACGAAGGACAGGTGAGCGTGTTTAACTACCAGGAGGGCGCTACCTATCGCTGCATTTTCCCGGAAGCGCCGGAAAGCGGGGAAATGCTGAATTGTAATGACATCGGTGTGCTGGGTGTGCTACCCGGGCTCATTGGCTGTTACCAGGCCAACGAAACTGTGAAAGTGATTACCGGCATCGGTACGCCGCTGCGTAATCAACTGCTGACAATAGATACCTTGCATAATACCCAAATGGTGTTTAATATTACACCGATAGCGGCCAATCGTCAACTGACTACGCTGCAACACAATTATCAACAAACGGTTTGCGAAATGAATAGTGTACAGTCCTTATCAGTAGAGCAATTAGCGGAATGGCTGCAGAAAGATACCCGCTTTATGTTGCTGGATGTGCGGGAAGATGATGAATGGGAAATCTGTCATATTTCACAATCCGTGCATATCCCGATGGGGCGTGTATTACAGCAAACGGCCGCTTTGCCGGCCGATGCGCCGATTGCGGTGCTTTGTCACCACGGCATGCGTAGCCGCGCCGTAGCGCAACGTTTAACAGACCTGGGCTTCAACCAGGTATACAATGTAGAAGGCGGTATCCATGCCTGGGCTTGTGCCATTGATGACCAGATGCAAACCTATTAACTGTGATCACAGAACTCTGTTTACTTTTTTTCCTGGTGGCGCTGGCCTATTCGGCAGCCGGCTTTGGTGGTGGTTCCAGCTACCTGGCTATCCTGGCGTTGTGGAGCGTGGATTTTCAACTGATGAAATCCACAGCACTGCTATGTAATGTGGCAGTAGTGATTGGCGGGGTGTATCATTTTTACAGAAGCGGACATCTGCCGCTGAAGAAAGCGTGGCAGTTGTCGTTGGTGAGTGTCCCGCTGGCTTTCCTGGGTAGTTATTTGCCTATGAAGCAGGCCACTTTCTTCCTGGTGCTGGGCATTGCACTCACGCTGGCTGCACTGGTGATGTGTTACCGGTTGTTTTTTGAAAAAGAGGAACCGATTATTCCTGCTGATAAAGACAAAGGCATGGCCTATGGGATTATTGGTGGTGTCATTGGTTTGTTATCCGGTATGACAGGTATTGGCGGCGGTATTTACTTATCGCCTGTACTGCGTTTGGGCAAGTATGATACCGCTAAAAATATTGCCGGGTTAAGCAGCTTTTTTATCCTGGTGAACTCTGTTGCCGGTTTAGCCGGACAAGCCGCCAAACATGCGATTGTGTTTGACTGGAAATTCACAGGACCTTTGCTGCTGGCGGTAATTGCCGGCGGACAAATAGGCGCGCTGCTTAGTGCGAAAATATTGAAACCAAGATGGGTGGCGGGTGCTACGGCGATTTTAATTTTATATGCAGGCGTGAGAATGTTGATTAAATAAGTTAACCTCCTATTACAGACATACTCTCCATATTTTTTTCGGTATGATGCCGTGCTGCTTCGAATCCATCTGCAAACCGGCCATGGATGGCATTTTGTATCGCGGGTAGTACTTGTGAGATATCGTGCTGCAGCAGCTCCTTTACATGCAATACGTCGTTGCCATAGAGGCAGGTTTTTACACTACCGGTAGCGGATATACGAAGTCGGTTGCAGGTGCCGCAAAACGTACGACTATAAGCGGGAATCACGCCAATGGTGCCTTTGTGCCCGGGGATGCTGTAGTTGAGTGAAGTGGCGTGTGGGGCGTCATTAATTTTCTGTAGCGTATATACGTCACTGATAGTATCCAATATTTTATGATAGTTCCACGTGATGCCGGAAAAGCTATGTCCCTGGCCATTGAAGGGCATTTCTTCTATAAACCTGACAGACAGTGCATTGTCGCGGGTGAGCGCCGTGAACGCGGTTAGTTCATCGGTATTTACGTTCTCCATTACCACGGCATTTATTTTTACATGCATATGGTGCAGCAGTAAACTATGGAGTGTATCCATGACCGTAGTAAAGCGGTTGCGCCGGGTAATTTGTGTGAAACGCGCTGCCTGCAAGGTATCCAGGCTCAGGTTGATATTGGTAATGCCCAGTTGCTGCAATGCCGGAATAAAGGGTTGCGTGAGCACGCCATTGGTAGTAATGGCAATTTCCCGGATGCCTGGTATGGACTTTATTTTTTCCAGCAGCGTCATCAAACCTGGTCGAAGGAAAGGTTCGCCGCCGGTAATTCTTACTTTGGAAATGCCCGCTGCGGCAAGTATTTGCAACAGGGAAATGATCTCCTGGTCTGTTAACAGGGATGCCCGCTGCACAAAACGCATGTTCTCCGGCATACAGTAAGTGCAGCGGAGGTTGCACCGGTCTGTTACCGATAGCCTGACGTAATCAATAGTGCGATGATGGGCATCTGTGAGCATTTCTATCAGCAATTTTGGCCAGCCATTGGGTTATCGAACGACTGACTTTCGTCTTCGTCTCTTTCAGTGAGGCATTTGAAATCTTTTTCTACCAGTATTTTCAGTTCTGATCCGTCGGTGTTGGGCAGTATCAGCTCAAATCCTACCTGCTCCGGGGCATACCATTCAGTAAGACGGGTGTTGGGCAATAACAGGTGCACGCCATCATGTTCCAGCTTAATCACCGGATCCGTGATATCTTTTCCGCGAACACAAAAATGCAGGGTACCAGCACCTATGTGGGTGATAGATTCCACTTTACCGGTTGTTTCCAGTAGTTCTACATCTGTCTTATCCAGGCGATACCTGATGCTATTGCCTCTTAACCGTATTTTCATAAAAAATGATTTAAGCCCCGGTATTAAAATTACTACTTTATCGGGGCTATATTGTAGTTTTAACCAACAATTTAACGACTATGGGGATATTATTGTTTGGAGCAGCAAAGGATATTGCCGGGGTACCGGTATTGGAAAAACCCGCACATGTCAATAACGTAGGGGCGTTGAAGGCCTGGCTCTATGAAGTATACCCTTCCCTGCAACAGTTGAAATCTATGATGATAGCAGTCAATCGCAGTTATGCCGTTGATATGCAGGCCCTCAGCGACCAGGATGAAATAGCCGTGATTCCGCCGGTAAGCGGCGGTTGAGGCGATGATGACGGGTAAAAATAGTTTGTAGTTTTAGCAGCGAAAAAATGGAAGTATTAGTTAATATCAAAGAAGTGATTACCGTGCAGGAAGCACTGGATTTTATACAGTCGCCGGAATGTGGCGGCCAGGTTATCTTTAGCGGTACAGTACGGAATCACACACAGCAAAGAGCGGTGCTGAAACTGTTTTATGAATGTTATGAAGCAATGGCCATTTCCGAAATGGAAAAAATTGCCGCGCAGGTCAAAGAAAAGTGGCCTATACAGAAACTGGCTATGCTGCATGCGGTGGGAGACAAATACCCTGGGGACATTGCAGTGGTGATAGCCGTAGCGTCTGCGCATCGTGGTATTGCCTTTGATGCCTGTGAATATGTAATAGATACCTTGAAAGAAACAGTACCTATCTGGAAAAAAGAGTTTTTTGCAGACGGAGAAATCGGCGTATAAGCGGAAATACGCGCCGGACGCGATGTTTCGACTAAATACGTTCCTGCATAAAAAGGATCCTGTCTCCCTACAATCCCAAATTTAAAAATACAGTGGCTTTTTCCTCCGGGGTATTGGCATTGAATTGCTCGGTGGCATAAGGATTTTCCAGCAGGGCAATATCCGTGTTCAGCATGGTTTTGCGCGGACAGTTTTTGCCGGCGGCTACATTCTGCTCCAGGAGTGCTAACCCGGCAGGTTCCCATATGGCTATTAATGGCTCCGGTAGCTGGTTAAACGGGCTTACAAAAGTAGTGGCCGCCTTACCGGTATCCCTCGACTGTAGCAATAATTCCAGGCTTTGCCGGCTGATCAGTGGCAGGTCGCAGGCAATTACCAGCCAGGCAGTGTTGGGCTGTAACGCATGTGCGCTGAGTAACCCGGCAGAAGGACCGCCATAGGATACACTATCGGGTATGAGATGAGCATAAGCGTTAAAATTCGTTCGTTGTTCTTCTCTGCAGGAAATATATACTTCAGGTAGTAATGATTGTAGCAGGTGGACCAAATATTGCCATTGCGGCATGCCGTGATAGGCAATGCTGCTTTTATCTTCCTGCATGCGGGTGCTAAACCCACCGCAGAGTACCAGTCCTTTTAAGGGAGCATTATCTTGTATAGTCATGTTTGCCGCCTGTTTTGCTGATCAGTTTGGTTTCCCGTATTACCATCTCCTGTGTCAAAGCCTTGCACATATCATAAATCGTGAGTGCGGCTATACTAGCGCCGGTGAGGGCTTCCATTTCCACACCTGTTTTGCCGGTGGTTTTTACGGTACAACGGATCACAGCTTCGCTATCTTCCAGTTGTATGTTTACATCGCAGCCATCCAGCAGTAAGGTATGACAAAGCGGGATGAGCTCCGGAGTTTTTTTAGCCGCCATGATGCCTGCAATGATGGCGGTTTGAAATACGCCACCCTTGCGGGTTTGTATATCGTGTCCCTGGAATTGATCACGCACTACCTGCGGTAAAAAAACGCGACTCTCGGCAATGGCTATACGATAAGTATCCAGTTTGCCACTGATATCTACCATTGCGGGTTGACCGGTTTCGTTCAGGTGGGAAAAACCACCACTTGATTCATTGGACATAAAAGCATAAATTTAAAGCAATTCACCTTTTACAAAAGTAATTCAAAATGATGTTGACTGTTGCTGCTGCATTTAACGCCGTGATGCAAACTGTGCGGGACCTGGGTACGGAAACCGTACCTTTCGAATCCGCTACCGGCCGTATTTTGCGGGAGCCAATACTGGCCGACAGGCCTTTCCCGCCATTCGACCGGATTACGATGGATGGCATTGCTGTGAATTACGAAAGTTTTGCACGGGGGCAACATATTTTTGGCGTGGAAGATGTACAGGCAGCGGGTACACCGCAGTTGCAGCTTTCCAATACCGCTAACTGCATAGAAGTGATGACCGGCGCCATTTTGCCGGATATGACGGATACCGTCATTCCTTACGAACACCTCACAGCTTCCGAGCATGAAGGATTCCGGCGGTTCACTGTACATAAAGCGGTAAAAAAAGGACAGAACATTCATAGAATAGGATCAGACATCGCTACCGGTGCGGTACTCATTCCCACGGGTACGCTCATTGGCCCTGCTGAAGCGGGAGTGCTGGCCACTGTAGGGAAAACGAGGGTGAAGGTAAGTAAGCTACCCAGGGTGGTACTCATAGCCACCGGCAATGAGTTGGTGCCGGTACACGCTACGCCCGCATTGCACCAGGTGAGGATGTCTAACGTGTACAGTATGCTGGCTTCACTGGAACAGATGGGCATTAAAGCCCGTTATATACATCTGCCGGATGAAGAAGCCGCTATGAAAGACCAACTGCAGGCACTGCTGGCAGAAACAGATATCTGGATCAGCTCCGGAGCAGTGAGTGCCGGTAAATATGATTATCTCCCAACTGTATTGCAACAATTGGGCATGCAACAGGTATTTCATAAAGTACAACAGCGGCCCGGAAAGCCTTTCCTGTTCGGGCGCTTTAGCAATGGTCCGGTAGTGTTTGCCTTACCCGGTAATCCCGTATCGGGATTTATGTGTTTTTACCGGTATGTACAATCCTGGATAAACGCCGCTATGGGCGCCGCTTTGCCGGCACCCGCCTATGCACAGTTATCAGAAAAAGTGGTTTTTGATGCGGCATTGGAATATTATTTACCGGTAAAGCTGCAGTCATTGTCGGATGGCAGGATGATCGCTATTCCGCAGCCTTACCAGGGTTCCGGCGATCTGGCCAGTTTGTTAAAAGCGGATGCCTTTTTAACCCTGCCACTGGAAGACAATGTTTTTGAAAAAGGGAATAGTTATCAAGTGTGGAAATTTCGCTAAGCGGTTTTTCATCTCCAACAGTCAGGCATATACGTTAACACCGCAAATATTCCGCAGTAGCCGGTTTCCGTGCACATGCGCTCACCCGTTAAACCCATACTCCATTTAATAGTCTTATTATAAATTAATGCTTATGGCCGAAGTTGCCCACAAAATTCAGCTGCAACACCTTGCCTGGCGCGCTGGCTTTGGAGAAACCCTGCCCGTTATCACAGATTGGGATAGTCGTAGCCGAAAAGGACTCGTGAATAAAGTGCTCATCGGACACACCAGGAAGCCAATGGCTTCTGTGGACGTAATGGATGCAGATGATTTTCCGGATGCTAAGAAGCGTAAAGATATGACGCCGGAAGAACGCAAGAAAGTGCAACAGATGAATACCCAGGGTATCAAAGACCTCAACGTGGCCTGGGTAAACTCCATGATCAGGACTGAACATCCGCTGCGGGAAAAAATGAGCCTTTTCTGGCATGGACATTTTGCCTGCCGTACAGAAAATGTATTATACAATCAACAACTGCTGAGTGTTATCAGGGATAATGCCCTCGGCGATTTCGGAGAGCTGTTAAGTGCTGTGTCTAAAAGTCCTGCTATGCTGCAGTTCCTGAATAATCAGCAGAACCGTAAGCAACATCCTAACGAAAACTTCGCCCGCGAAGTAATGGAGTTATTCACGTTGGGCAGAGGTAATTATTCAGAAAAAGATGTGAAGGAAGGCGCCAGGGCCTTCACCGGATGGGGATTTGACGAGAATAACAATTTCGTATTCCGCGAAAAGCAACATGATGACGGCATCAAAACATTCCTTGGTAAACAGGGAAATTTTAATGGAGATGATGTACTGAAAATACTATTGGAGCAAAAGCAGACAGCCAGGTTTATTACAGCAAAAGTTTATCAATATTTTGTTAGTGAAATACCCGACCAGGGCCGTATACAGGCATTGGCGGATAAATTTTACAACTCCGGCTATAAGATCAAATCATTGATGCAGGAGATATTTATGGCCGACTGGTTTTATGACAGCAGCATTGTAGGGAACCGTATTAAATCGCCGATAGAGCTGCTGGTGGGCATTCGTCGCACCATTCCCATGACTTTCGAAAAAGAAGAAACCATGTTATTGTTTCAACGTGTGTTGGGACAACTGCTTTTTTATCCACCTAATGTAGCCGGCTGGCCTGGCGGGCGTAGCTGGATAGATAGTTCCAGCCTGATGTTCCGGCTGCGGGTACCACAGGTTATTTTATATTCCCAGGCATTTAATGTGATGCCGAAAGAACTGACACCGGAAATGGGAGAAGGCAATAATTATAAGATGACACTGCAAATCAATGATTTTCTCAAGAATCAATTTTCGAAGAAAGTGAAAGCTACCATCGACTGGAACCCTTATATACAGGGCTTCAACGATGTGCCCCGTGAAAACCTGGCCAACGAAATTGCGGGTATACTGCTACAACAAACCAACCAGATTAACCGGCCCATGCTGGAGAAGTATGCTGATAGCAGCAGCCGCGAAAACTATATTAAAACCGTGACCATTGATGTAATGAGCACACCGGAATATCAATTGTGTTAACCGTTAGCTTTTAGCTATCAGCTTTTAGCCTTTAATAAGCGGAGCGGGTAGCTGGAAGCTAATCCCTAAAAGCTAATAGCTATGCTGATTCTCAACAGGCGTCGTTTTTTACAGGTAGGGTCATTGGCTTCTGCAGCCATGATGATGCCTAAATTTCTGAAAGCGCTGGAACGCGGCGCCCTGGTGCCTCCGGGCAATAAGGTATTGGTAGTGATCCAATTATCCGGTGGCAACGATGGACTAAATACGATTATTCCTTACCGGAATGATATTTACTATATGATGCGTCCGCAATTGGGAATCAAGAAAGACGTGGCGTTGCGGCTGGACGATAACCTGGGTATACATCCTGCCCTAAAAGGATTGAAAGGGTTGTACGATGATGGTTGCCTGGGCATTCTTAATAACGTAGGATATCCCAACCCGGACCGGTCGCATTTTCGTTCCATGGATATCTGGCATTCTGCCAGCCAGTCCAACGAATACTGGTCTGATGGCTGGATAGGACGTTACCTGGATGCGCAGTGTAAAGGCTGCGACAGACCTACACAGGCGCTGGAAATAGATGATACGTTGAGTCTTGCCTTGAAAGGGCATAGTGATAAAGGTCTTGCAGTAACAGATCCGGCGCGGCTTTTCGGTACCAGCAACGATATGTATTTCAAGGATTTGATGCGACAGCGCAAGCCGGCAGATGATCATCACAGTAATGTTGATTACCTGTATAAAACAATGGGAGAAACCATTTCTTCGGCTGCTTATATTCAACAGCAGTTTAAGACGTATAAATCCACTGAGGCATATCCCAATACTGAGTTGGGAAGGAACATGCGAACTATTGCGAACCTCATTATGTCCGACATCAATACAAAAGTATATTACGTATCGCATGGCAGCTTTGATACCCACGTGAATCAACAAGACCAGCAGGCGCGTCTCTTTGGGCAATTGAGTGATGCGTTGACGGTATTTACCGGTGATCTCAAAAAAAATAACCGCTTCCAGGATGTAGTGGTAATGACTTTCTCAGAATTTGGACGCAGGGTGAGTCAGAATGCCAGCGGTGGTACCGATCATGGCACTGCTAACAACATGTTCCTGGTAGGTGGTGGTTTAAAGCAGCCTGGTATTATTAACGATGGACCAGATTTGATGAATTTGAGAGAAGGGGATTTGCAGTATAAAGTTGATTTTAAGAGCGTATATGCGACCCTGTTAAATAAGTGGCTGGGTGCTGATGACAGGGCCATTCTCCGGCAGGAGTATTCCCATATGGATTTTGTGTAGCGGAAAGCAGAAGGCATAAAGCATAAAGCTATTGAGGCGAATGATTAAAGCGGATATGTGAAATACATTCGCTTTAATCATTCGCCTCAATAGCTTTATGCTTTATGCCTTCTGCTTTCTGCTTATTGACTCACCTGTGTAATCGTTGTTCTGAAAGAACCATCTCTTAGGCCGCGTGGCCCGCCTGCGCCGGTGGTTTCTTTCAGTGTACCGCTAAAAGTACCTTCTACCATCATATTATCAATGCGGGTAATGGTGATGTAGAAGTCGGCGCTACCTTCGGAGGTGAGGGTAGTGTAGCTGCTATTCAGCATGATAAGGAGACCGTTCCCTTTTTTGGTAGCCGGATAAGTACCGGGGGTAAATGGCAGCGTAGGTGCAGCCAGTGTAAAAGAGAGCTGATCACCTCCATAAGTTTGTGCGGTAATTACCATACGGGGAAAGTCATTATTGGGATCGCTGTCTGTCAGATCCGGAACGTAGATAATACCTTTAGGGGTTTCAGCCAGGTAAATCCGGTTATCCAGTTTCATTGACACATATTTACGTTGGCGGCTATCATCTTTTTTATCTTTTGAGCAGGAAACGGTCAGCAATACAATGGCGCTGAGCAGAGCCGTGACTAATATACGCATAGGTTATATTATAAACAGTTTTAATTATTCCGCGACTAAATTAATCATTTAAATACAAAAACGAATGCCGGTAACGGATTGTTACACCCACTTACCGGCATCGCCTGTATCTTGAAAAGTTGGCTAATTATGCTTTACGTGCGGTACGGTATAAATACCAGCCCATAAACGCAAAAAAGGCGCAACCTATTATGTAATATCCTCCCTGTCCCAATATATTGCTCAGGAATCCCTGCATATTCAATTTGGCCAGTATTTCCGAAGTAGAATCGAATCCGGCGAGAATGGCAATGATAACGCCTGCCACGGCGCCACCGGCCACCAGTCCTGTAGCAAAGAGGTTGCCTTTGCCCAGTTCTTCTTCTTCCGGAGAAACTGTTTTATTCGCTTTCTTTTGTTTGTGATCCACCACGCCACGAATAGCGCCACCTACAAAGATGGGTAAGGTAGTAGACAGCGGCAGGTATGCACCTACGGCAAAAGACAATGAATTTACGCCACACAGCTCCATCACAACAGACAGGAATACACCTACCAATACAAATTGCCAGTCGAGGTTAAACGACAGAATACCTTTTGCCAGTGTAGCCATGAGCGTGCCCTGAGGTGCCGGATAGTACGAGGTGCCGATCGCATGATCTTTTACCCCATGTGCAATCATATCTGCCGTAGGCTTGTCCAGAAACTTCACGGTTAAGCCAATCACAATAGAAGATACAATGGCGCCAATAAACAATGCCAACTGCTGGTACATGGGTGTAGCACCTACAATATAACCGGATTTAAGATCCTGTGAAGTACCTCCCGCATTGGCAGCAGCAATACAGATCATACCACCTACTACGAGTGCCATGGGTTCATATACTTTGCCGGTCCAGCCTACAGCAATAAACACGAGGCAGGTACCCATCAATGTAGCGATGGTCATACCGGAAATAGGATTATTGGAAGAGCCGATCAGGCCTACAATGCGGCTGGATACGGTAACGAAGAATGCGCCGAATACTACCACCAGTAAGCCTACCAGTAATTTTTTACCGATAGAATCGCCTGGTAGTTGTGGCAGAAATGCCATCAACAGGATAAGGGCAATACTACCAAATAACACCACTTTCAGGCTAAGGTCTTTTTCAGTTCTTGGTACCTCTCCTTTGGCGCCGGTGCTGTCTGCACTACCTTTTACTGCACCGATGCTGCCTTTGAAAGAAGAGATAATAGTAGGGATGGTTTTCAGTAACGTGATGAAACCGCCTGCTGCTACGGCGCCGGCGCCGATCTGTCGTACATAGGCATAATATATAGCAGCCGAGTAATCTGCGAAGGTATGGGTGACTGGATCCCAGTTCCCTTGTCCGCCGGGTGTTTGCAGGTTAGCGAGGTAGCCTATTTTAACCAGTTGGGTAGCAATTACATCTGCCGGTAAAAGGGATGCCAGCAAAGGAATGAGTGCCAGCCAGGAAAGTACGCCACCAGCCACCAGTACGCCCGCAATGCGGGGACCAATGATATAACCTACACCCATATATTCTGGTGTAACATCCGCACTGATTTTGGCAGAAGGGAAAAATTTGCTGGCCTGTTTGGTCATGTATTCCGGCGTTTCCGCAATCACATGAAAGATCTTTTGAAAAGCAGCGTAGGCAAAAGCGAAGCCCAGTCCGTAGAAAGCTGTTTTGGCGAAGTCCCCTCCTTTCTCTCCGGCAATAAGTACATCGCCACAGGCGGTACCTTCCGGGTAAGGCAGGGTTTTATGTTCTTTTACAATCAGTGATTTTCTCAGGGGAATCATCATTAATGTACCCAGGATACCACCGAAGATGGCGAGAATCAGGATAGTGAAGTAGTTGAAAAACTGTGCACCGCCCCCGTCGCTCAGGAACAGGAAGCCAGGTAAAGTAAACACCACACCTGCTGCGATAGACTCACCCGCAGAGCCGGTAGTCTGGATGATATTGTTTTCAAGGATGGTGGTGTTGAAAAATTTTCTTCCTAAAGTAATGGCAATAACGGCAATAGGGATAGAAGCGGAAACCGTCAAACCTGCTTTCAGCGCCAGGTATACAGTGGCGGCGCCGAATATAATACCGAAGATACAACCCAGTAAAATGGATTTGAGGGTGAACTCCTTCATTTGTGCGCCCGGTGGTACGAACGGCTTAAAGTTAATGTCAGACATGTTGAGAAGTTGTTGTTAAGGATAATACACGAATATAGCAGAAAGCATAAAGCAGAAAGCAAAAAGCTATTGAGGCGAATGATTAAAGCGGATATTATACTCGCTCAGATCATTCGCCTCAATAGCTTTTTGCTTTATACTTTATGCCTTCTGCTTACCGAACACCATTCATCCATTTTTTCAGGAAGCCGGAAGACAGGAAAAGCAATACGGCAGCCGCTCCTGGCAGGATCACAAATACCATGAAGAACTCATAGAGGTTGTGAATAGTAAAGCCTGCAAAGGTAGGGTAATGCGGATCCAGTTTAAGGTCTTTTAATTTATCCAGTTGTTGAGCGGTAGCGGTAATAGTACCATCCAGGATGCCTTTCAGGTCAATACCGTTTTTGGTAGCCAGTTCGTATTTGTCCATAGTAGGCGGCAGCAAAGCACCGAGTGTACCGGCCAGCGCGTAACCAGCGGCATTAGCCAGGAACCAAACTCCCATCAGCAGCGAAGAGAAACGATGAGGCGCCAGTTTAGCTACGAGTGATAACCCAATAGGCGACAAGCACAATTCACCCAGGGTATGGAACAGGTACATCAGGATTAACCAGCTTACACCCAGTTTTTCGTTGGCACCCAGGCTCTTCATTTGCCAGGCGATAATTAAGAAACCAAAGGCCAGTAAAGCAAGTCCTAATGACTGTTTAACCGGGGAAATAGGTTCCATATTGCGCTTTTGCAGTTTCACCCATAACCAGCTGAAAGGCAGTGCAAATACGATGATAAAGATAGAGTTGGCGTTTTGTACGAGGCTTGGTGGCATATCCCATCCAAAGAGGCGGCGATCTGTCTGATAGTCTGCGATGAAGGTGAGGGAAGAACCAGCCTGTTCAAAACAAGCCCAGAAGAAGATCACAAAGAAGGCTACGAAATAGATCACCGTAATTCTTTGTCTTTCTACTTTGGTAATAGATTTATCGGTCAGGATTAATACTGCGAGGCTGATACCGGATGCGTAGATAAAAGGGTAAACCCATTCTTTGATCACATCGTGGTCGTCGGAGAGCGACAAGTAGTGGATACCTGCGAAAAGGGCGAACAGTAAAACCACTACGCTGGCAATAGCGCCGCTGGTGAATTTAGCTTTGTCTGCTTCACCCGTAGCGGTAGTGCCGGCGGTTTTGGAGAAGTTTGGTTTACCACCAATTGCCTGGCCGCTGGGCGTTACTACGTATTTGTCTTTCAGGAAGTAAAAGAGGATGGTACCCAGGAACATAGCGATACTGGCGGCGAGGAAGCCCCATTTGAAGGCGCTTACAATTCTTACGCCGGTAGCTTCAATTTTCACGTCGCCCAGGATAGGGCAAATGGACATACCCAGGAAGGCGCCCATGTTGATACCCATATAAAAGATAGTAAAGGCAGAATCGAGGCGGCTATCATTTTTAGGATACAGCTGACCCACCATAGAAGAAATGTTGGGTTTGAAAAAGCCGTTACCGATGATAATCACAAAAAGGGCCAGCCACACGATTAATTTAGCGGTGTCAACGTTGGTAGCATACAGCACGCCGCTTAATACCATCAGCAATTGACCCACACCCATTGTAAAACCTCCTAATATAATACAGTTCCTGTTTCCAAGGTACCTATCGGAGATATACCCGCCGAGCATTGGGGTCAGGTAACATAAACCGAGGAATCCTCCATACATAATGGAAGATTGTTTTTCAGAGAAAGCCAATGCATTTACCAGGAAGAGCGTTAATAACGCCCGCATACCATAAAAATTAAACCGTTCCCACATCTCCGTGGCAAATAATACTGAGAGCCCTTTAGGGTGACCTTTTTCCGAGGCAATAGGGGACTCTTGTGCAACAGCAGTTTGCATCATAAATTGGTTAGTTTTAGCAATAGTTGTTTAGATTTCGAGAACCTTTAAATATGGCAAGTTAAATAAAATCAGTTATTCGCGTAAAAAAATGGTATAAATGCTCATTTTTTGCGCTTTTTTGATCTTTCTTTGCATTTTCTTTCGCATCTGCATTTATTAGGCAACTCATATGAACATACTATTACTTGGAAGTGGTGGTCGGGAACACGCACTGGCCCTTAAAATGTCACAAAGCCCGCTTTGCGGTCAACTGTTTATTGCGCCGGGTAACGCCGGAACTGCTCAATGTGGTCAGAACGTAAACATGGGCGTGAGTGAATTTGAGAAGATAAAGTCCTTTTGCCTGGACAACGCTATTGATTTGGTGATGCCGGGATCTGAAGAAGCCCTGGTAAACGGGATCTACGATTTTTTCAAGAAAGACCCTGCCCTGCAGCATATCCCGGTAATGGGACCTTCACAGGAAGGTGCCCAGTTGGAGGGTAGTAAGGCGTATGCGAAACTTTTCATGGAGCGGCATAAGATCCCTACTGCCGGCTATCGCGAGTTTAATGCCCAGAATTATGAAGAAGGGCTGGCTTATATTCAACAGCACTCCTTACCAATTGTACTGAAGGCTGATGGCCTGGCTGCTGGTAAAGGCGTAGTGATCACCACTTCTTATGAAGAGGCAGCAGAAGAGTTTCAGCAGATGATTAAGTCTGCCAAATTCGGAGAGGCGAGCAAAACAGTGGTGATCGAGGAATTCCTCACAGGAATCGAATTATCAGTGTTTGCCATTACTGACGGGCATTCTTATAAAATATTACCGGAAGCAAAAGACTACAAACGTATTGGTGAGGGCGACAAAGGCCTGAATACAGGTGGTATGGGAGCCGTATCTCCGGTACCATTTGCGGATGCTGCTTTCATGAAGAAGGTGGAAGATAAGGTGATCCGGCCTACTATTGAAGGCTTGTCCAAAGAAGGAATTGTATACCATGGTTTCGTCTTTTTTGGCCTGATTAATGTAGGAGGGGAGCCGTTTGTAATTGAGTATAACTGTCGCATGGGGGATCCGGAAACGGAGGTAGTGATGCCGCGTTTAAAGAATGATTTACTGGAGTTGTTCAATGCTGTATCAGCTGGAAAACTGAATGAACAAACAATTTACGCCGATGAGCGTGCGGCCGCTACCGTTATGCTGGTGTCGGCTGGTTATCCGGAAGCGTATGAAAAGAATAAAGTAATTAAAGGTATTCCGGCTCCGGGCCGCGACCAGATTGTGTTTCATGCCGGTACCCGGCAGGAAGGCAACGAGGTGCTGACCAACGGAGGCCGGGTACTGGCCATTACTTCACTGGCCGCCAACCTGTCCATGGCACTGGCTCATTCTGTACAAACAGCGGAGCAGATTGCATTTGATGGGAAAGGATATCGCCGGGATATAGGGTACGAATTTGTGTAGCTTTTAGCTATTAGCTGTTAGCTATTAGGGATTTAGGCGAGTAATTAACCGCCAGTGTCCTAATAGCTAACCACTAAAAGCTAAAAGCTGTTGCTAAGCTACAGTAGGGAGGACTGGTACAGGACATTTGAAAAGCGGGACTTGTAAAGGCGTAATTTTAGGCAGTAGGAACAATTAAAACGGGTTAATCCCGTTCATCTGGTCGGAGCATAAAGAGAGCTGTTACTATGCCGTTTGCACAACAAATAACTTTTTTTAATATTTAGCTGTATTATTGCAAGAATATCCATTTTTTGCATCGTATATTCGTTGGAATTATTCATTTTTGCATTCTAATTTTTGACCGTATCAACAATGGGATTTTTTAATTTTTTAACGCAGGAAATCGCGATTGATCTTGGTACAGCGAACACGCTGATAATTCATAATGACCAGGTGGTAGTGGACGAGCCTTCCATTGTAGCGATAGAACGGGCTAGTGGCAAAATTGTGGCTGTTGGAAAAAAGGCCATGATGATGCACGAAAAAACACACGAATATCTTCGTACTATACGTCCCCTGAAAGATGGCGTGATAGCGGATTTTAATGCCGCTGAGGGAATGATCAGGGAACTCATAAAAATGATTTACCCCAAAAAACCACTGTTTGCACCCAGCTGGCGTATGGTAATCTGCATTCCTTCCAGTATTACGGAAGTGGAAAAGAGAGCGGTACGTGACTCTGCAGAGCAGGCAGGCGCCAAAGAGGTATATCTGATCCACGAACCAATGGCAGCTGCCCTGGGTATTGGTATCGATGTGGAAGAACCGGTAGGAAACATGATCATTGACATAGGCGGTGGTACCACCGGTATTTCAGTGATTGCCCTGGCAGGTATTGTTTGTGACCAGAGTATCCGTATCGCGGGTGATGAATTCACCGCCGATATCATGGAAGCACTGCGCCGCTATCATAGCTTGCTGATCGGTGAAAGAACCGCAGAACAGATTAAAATACATATCGGATCTGCCCTGAAAGAACTGGATAACCCACCAGATGATATTCCTGTTAACGGACGAGATCTGGTAACCGGTATCCCCAAGCAAATCATGGTATCTTACCAGGAAATTGCGGAAGCCCTTGATAAATCTATCTTTAAGATCGAAGAAGCCATCCTGAAAGCGCTGGAAACAACGCCTCCGGAGCTGGCATCAGATATTTACCGCAGAGGTTTATACCTGACCGGCGGCGGTGCCTTACTGCGCGGACTGGATAAACGTCTTACCCAAAAAATCAAACTGCCGGTGCATGTAGCAGACGATCCGTTACGCGCCGTGGTAAGAGGTACTGGTATTGCGTTAAAGCATGTTGGTAAGTATCCGTTCCTGATGCAATAAAACTATTTTGACGTTTACGGATTGGAAGATGCCGTTAACACCATTGAAAAATCCGTAAACGTCTAAATCTCAAAACCAGTGCGCGCTTGTGCGAAATTTAATCATTTTCTTTAGGCGATACTTTAACTTCTTCTTATTTGTGCTGCTGGAAGTGATTTGTCTGGTACTGGTGTTCCAGCATAACAATTTTCAGCGCACTGCCTACCTCAGCTCCGCCAACGACATCAGTGGCAAATTATATGACAAGTATAATAATGTGCAGTATTACTTTCACCTGAAATCGACCAACGATAGCCTGGTGAACGAAAACATGCGACTGCATAATGCCCTCAGATCCAGTTACGACAGCATGATTACCACCAACGGAATAAAAGTGGATACCGTGCGTCAATATAGCGATGACACTGCACACAAGGTAATCGGTACACAAATCCGCCGCTACGAGTACTTCTCCGCCAAAGTGATCAACAACTCTATTAATAAGCCTGTTAACTACATTACTATTCACCGCGGCAGCCTGCAGGGAATCCGGCCTAATATGGGTGTCATCAGCAGCAGTGGCGTGGTGGGTGTGGTAAGAAGTGTAAGCGATAACTACGCCGTGGTACTATCCATGCTGTCTAAATCCAACTCTGTATCCATCAGCGCCCGCCTGGGACAAGGAAAAGAAATGGGTTCTGTACACTGGGACGGTGAAGATGCCGGCTATGCCCTGTTGAAAGATGTACCGAAAAGTGCAAAAATCCATAAAGGCGATACCGTAGTGACCAGTGGCTTCTCTGCCCTGTTTCCCGAAAATATTCCTATCGGTTATGTAGAAAGCATTGCCATAGGCGATAAAGCCAGCACCTCGTTTACTATCCGTTTGAAATTGGCTACCAATTTCTTTAACCTGCAATATGTGTACGTGATAGAAAACCTGCTGAAAGACGAACAACAACGATTGGAAGACTCAACGTATAAGTTGATTAAATGAGTATACTGTTAAGAAATATAATCCGCTTCATACTCCTGCTGTTGATACAGGTGTTTGTGCTCAATGAAATATTGCTGCACCAGCTGGTGAGTCCATATCTTTACATGCTTTTTATTCTGGCACTGCCCTTTAACCTGCCACGCCCCATGCTTATGCTCATGGGACTGTTGATGGGGCTTTCCCTGGATATGTTTATGAATACACCCGGTATGCATGCTGCAGCCTGCGTATTCATTGCTTATCTACGCCCGTTTATTATAAATATCCTATCGCCACAGGGCGGATTTGAAACCACCCAGAAAACACCGTCCATGACCAGCATGGGCGTGTCTCAATTTCTTATCTACGCCGCCATCCTGGTGTTGTTGCATCACGCCTTGTTTTTTTCTCTGGAAGTGTTCGGAGCAGGCAATATATTGTACCTCTTAATGAAGATTGTTTTTTCAACATTAGCCAGTCTTTTCCTGATTGTACTGTATGAACTGCTGTTCTTTTCGAGGAAGTAACATTAGCCAGGATAGCAGAAAGCAAAAAGCAGAAAGCAAAAAGCTATTTTCGCGTAGATATAAGCGGAGAATAGAAAGAAGATCATTGAGTATTAGTCTAAAGCTATCTGCTAACAATAAAACACAATAACTTTGTGCTTTTAGCTTTATGCTTTCAGCTCAAAGCAGCAGCCCGATTTATTTTTGAACTAAAATATGTCCGTCCTTGTCAGTATTTAATCAGCCCAGGAAGAGAGTAATACAGATGATTATACTGGGGATGGTAGTTCTGATCATCACCCGGTTATTCTTTCTGCAAATTGTGGAGAAGAAGTACGCCAAGCTGGCGGATGCCAACGCTGTACTGCGTAAGGTAATATATCCCAGCAGAGGGATTATCTATGACCGGCAGAACCGTAGCATCCTCGGTAATGATGTGCTATATGACCTTGTGGTCACTCCTGCCAGCGTAAAAAATATTGACACCGCCTATCTCTGTAATATCTTAAATATAGATAAGGAAGAATTCAGAAAACGTATTCTTACTGCCATCATCAAAAATGGCCGGGTAAGACAATCCGTTTTTGCTCCCCTGCTGGCACCTGAAGTATTCGGTCAACTGCAGGAGAGTATGTACCTGTTTTCACCCGGCTTTGAACTGGTACCCCGGCAAATCCGCTCCTATCCTTACGCAGCAGCTGCCAACATCCTTGGATATATCGCTGAAATTTCTCCGGCGATGTTGAAAGATACCGCCAACTACGGCTCTTATAACTCCGGCGATTACCTGGGCTTTACAGGACTGGAGAAAACCTATGAGTCCGTGTTGATGGGGCAACGCGGTATTCAATACCTGATCAAAGATAACCTTAACAGGCCCCAGGGCTCTTATGAAAACGGGGAATTCGATAGCGCCGCAATTGCAGGTAAAAACCTGCGCCTGTCGCTGGACATTGAATTACAGGTACTCGGAGAAAAGCTCATGAAGGGTAAATCAGGTAGTATTGTGGCCATAGATCCGCAAACAGGCGGTATCCTGGCCATGGTGAGTGGTCCAAGCTTTGACCCTAACCTGCTTACAGGACCTTACAGAAGCGCCAACTTCAGCAAGCTTTATACTGATACCACTAAACCGCTCTTTAACCGTGCTATCCAGGCAACTTACCCGCCAGGCTCTACGTTTAAACCGATGATCGCACTGGTAGGACTGGATGAAGGAGTAATTACGCCGAGTTTTGGTTATCCTTGCGGAGGTGCCTATTATGGCTGTTCGCGCCCTATCAAGTGTGAGCACCATGATGCCGGGCACGCTGCCAACCTGCGACTGGCACTCTCCCACTCCTGTAACTCGTACTTCTCGCATGTATATCGCCTGAGTGTGGATGCCGGCAAATTTGGCGGCATCAAAGTGGGTGGTATGCAGAAGTGGGCCGATTATATGAACAACTTTGGCTTCGGACATAAAACAGGTGTGGATATCCCCAGTGAAGGACGTGGACTGGTACCCGACAAAAAATATTACGATGCCCGTTACAAAGGGAGCTGGAACTCCTGTACTTCCGTGTTCCTGGGTATCGGACAAGGTGAGCTGCTGTTAACACCGCTCCAGATGGCCAACGCCATGTGTATTGTGGCTAACAGGGGCTCCTACTATATTCCGCACTTCGTGGCCAGTATTGATAATGATAATACTCATTTGCTGGATAAATACAAACAAAAGCACCAGGGAGCCCAGATCTCCGATACGGCGTATAGTGCGGTAATCCATGGTATGACAGACGTGGTGGAAAGCGGTACCGGCCGTATTGCGCAGATTGAAGGGATTACCATTGGTGGTAAAACCGGTACTGCAGAAAACTATGGTATTGTAAATGGGGTGAGAACCAAACTGAAGAACCATGCGATGTTCGTGGCCTTTGCACCAGCAGAGCATGCGCGTATAGCCATTGCCGTGGTAGTGGAAAACTCCGGTTTCGGTGCCAAGTATGCGGCGCCTATTGCCAGTTTGATGATGGAGAAATACCTGAAAGATAGTATTTCTACCAAGCGTCAGCCGTTGCTGAAGAGTGTAATGGAAACAGTAACGATAGATGCGGCGATGCTGGCCAAATCACACCTGGACTCATTGAATAGTAATGCTGTCATCAAAAAGAAAAAACCTTAACCCAATCATCGAATAAACCGAAAAATTTATAATGAACCGCTCGCAAGCCAAACTGACACAAGGGATAGACTGGCCAATAGTTGGCCTGTACCTCGCATTGGTGATCATCGGCATTATGTCCATTTTTGCTGCGGAATACCGGGGGGACGATAATATATGGCAGGATATTCTGCATCCCGGAAAGAACTATTCACGCCAGTTAATATGGTTGGGAATATCGTTGGTCCTGGCGGCGATTATCTGGCTTACCGACAGTAAGTTTTTTACGGCCACGGCAAACCTGGCGTATGCGGGAGGGTTGCTGCTGTTGCTGTTGGTGCTGGGCATCGGTAAAGATGTAAAGGGGTCGCATTCCTGGCTGGTGATTGGGGGATTCCAGTTTCAGCCGGCGGAACTCACCAAGCTATGTACGAATCTTGCTTTAGCCAAATATTTGTCATCACAGGAAACTGATTTTAACAAGCTGCGATCGCGGTTAATTGCTGCTGCCATCGCTCTCATCCCGGCAGGTATTATCATCTTACAGGATGAAACAGGGTTGGCACTGGTATATTTCTCTTTCTTCCTGGTGATGTATCGCGAAGGCTTACCTGGCGTATTACTGGTGATTGCTTTTTCCGGTATTGTGTTGGTATTATCGGCATTGCTGGTAGAACGAAATATACTATTTGGCATATTTACGGTCATCACAGCGCTGGTCATCTATTTCAGCCGGCGCGAAATAAAACGAAAGCGAGCGAGACTAGTGCTGATTTTAGGCGTATATGCTTTCTGCGGACTCTTCGTCATGTTTGTGGTGCCGTTTGTGTTTACCAAAGTATTGAAAGATTACCAGGTGCGTCGTATTGAAGTAATGCTGGGCAAGGAAAATGACCCGAAGGCCACTTACAATACCCGGCAGAGTATGATTGCCATTGGATCCGGCGGTTTCTGGGGAAAGGGGTATCTTAAAGGGACACAAACCCGTTACGACTTCGTACCTGAACAAAGTACTGACTTTATCTTTTGTACCATAGGAGAAGACTTTGGGTTCTTCGGCAGCGTGATTTTCCTGGCGATTTATGTGGCGCTGCTCTTCCGGATCATTTTTGTGGCTGAGCGACAGCGATCGACCTTTACGCGAGTCTATGCCTATGGGGTGGCCAGTATCATCTTTTTCCACCTTGCCATTAATATTGCGATGACCATTGGTTTGGCGCCTGTTATTGGGATTCCATTGCCACTGGTGAGTTATGGAGGATCCTCTCTCATGACCTTCACAATGATGATATTTATCCTGCTTCGCCTGGATGCCGACCGGCAGATGGTGTTGAGATAGCGGAAAGCGGAAAGCGGAAAGCAAAAAGCTATTGAGGCGATTGATCTAAGCGAGTATAATATCCGCTTTAATCAATCGCCTCAATAGCTTTTTGCTTTCCGCTTTCTGCTTTCCGCTATCTTTGCATTATGGCGAGAATTATTCCATTATCCGAAGGGTCATTTACCGTAGACGGGACCAAGAAGTTTCTTCCTTTCAACCGGGAAACAGATAGCATGCAGGATCGCCCGCACGGTTCCCTGCTGGTTGAAATACAACCATTCCTGGTGATTACAGACCGCGATTATATTTTATTTGACACTGGTTTGGGTTTCCGCAATCCGGATGGAGTATTGCAGATCCATCAGCATTTGATTGATCATGGAATTAATCCTATGGAGATTACCAAGGTGTTGATGAGTCATTTACATAAAGATCACTCCGGCGGTGTATCTGCGGAGGATCCTATTACAAAGGAGCGTACGCTTACGTTTCCCGGAGCTACGTATTATGTAAATAATGAGGAGATGTTGTATGCACTGGAGCATTCCGGTAAATCATATCTCGCCGAAGATATTATTTTATTGCAGCAGCGTGATAACGTAGTGTTTACCAGCGGCAATGGTGCTATTGATGACTATATTCATTATGAAGTAACAGGAGGCCACTGTCCTTACCACCAGGTGTTTTTGGTAGATGATGGAGAAGATAAGGTATTTTTTGGAGGAGATGTGGCACCGCAGATATCCCAGATGAAAAGTCGTTTTGCTGCCAAATATGACTATGATGGCAAGCGCAGTATGGAGTTACGGCAGGAGTTCCTGGAGCGTGGCAAACAGGAAGGATGGACATTCCTTTTCTACCACGATACCAAAGAACCTTTTACCAAGTTCACTAACTAACCACCATGTATACCCTGTTTGATAATCTGACGCTTACGGGGCAGTATGCCATTAAAACATGGCAACAGGAAGGCCATCACTGGGCTTCGTATAGCCTTTACCGTGAACAGGCCGCACATGAGTTATATGTACCGCATACCATACTAAACCTGGTATTACAGGGAGAAAAAAGAATGTATGATGGCAAACAGGTACATTTCCTGCGTGCAGGAGATGCCTTGCTGATTCCGGCAGGAACGCTGCTTTGTTCGGAGATACTGCGGCCACAACAGCAGTATAGGAGCATTAACCTGGTGATACGGGATGAAATGATCCTGTCAGAGTTGAAGTCCAGGGGGCGGCAGCCGGCGGCCTGTTCCAAGGCGCTCACCACCTTGCGGGCTGATGGCCAATGGCAGAATTTTGCCCAATGGTTGTTACCTCATTTTGCGGAGGGATATACAGGGCCGGATTATCATGAAATAATTTCCCATACACTTCATTTGATTAATAAGGATGCCGGTGTTAGCGCTATGCTGGCCAGGGCGGTGAAGTATCCTTTGCCGGACGTGATGGAAAAGCTGAGTATTCATTTGCCGGAAGTGCGGCTGTTGGAGGAAATGGCGGTCATGGGACATATGAGTACGGCTACCTTGAAGCGTCGTTTCCGCCATCTTTATCATTGCAGTCCGATGGAATGGATATGGACGAAGCGATTACAAATGGCAGGTTTCCTCTTGAGAACCACCGGGCAATCTATCCCTGAGATTGCCTACAGCGTTGGATTTGAAGATATTCCCCACTTTTACCGGCAGTTCAGGCGGTGTTTCAAATTAACGCCCTTGCAATGGCGTAAAATGGAAAGTGATCTTTTCAGCAAATAGCTGCATGTGGTAATACGCTACATTGCAGAAAAAAAGTCATGGAAAATCTGACCAACTTTGGTGAAGCCTGGGTGCGGGCGTGGAATGCACACGATCTCGAAGCTGTATTATCTCATTATGATGAGCACATCGTTTTTTATTCTCCTTTTATTAAGAAGATCAATAACGATCCTAATGGATGTATCCGGGGAAAGGAGAATCTGCGGGCCTATTTCAGTAGAGCATTGGTAGCATATCCTGAATTACATTTCGAGTTGTATCATATACTGGAAGGGGTAAATTCAGTAGTGCTGTACTATAAGAGTGTAAATAATTTGCTGAGTGCGGAGATGATGGTATTAAATGAAAAAGGGTTAGTAAGTGAAGTAAGGGCGCACTATAAGTAGCAGTTAGCTTTTAGCAGTTAGCTGTTAGTCATTAGCGAGTACTAATAGCTAACTGCTAAAAGCTAAAATGGTCTTCTCCGGGGGGCGCCACCTTGCCCCATCCTGTTCATTCGTTGTCTATTCACATGATTGATCATGATATTCCGGAATTCTCTTTCTGTTTTAAACACCATGCCTGCCTTTCTTCCAGGTAATACCCGCTGAAACTCTGTACTATAGCGGGATCGAATGTCCAGCATTCTTTTTTCGTAACTCAATTCCTTGTCCATATTTCTACGGGCGGCATCGTCGGCGTTATCGGTAGACAACTTATCGAGATCTTTTTTCTGATGACGTTCAGCGATGAGTTGTTCTACTTCATGTGTATAATTATGATATACGGGTAAGAATTTTTGTGCTTCTTCCGGTGTGAGGTCTAATTTTTTAGACAGATATTCTATCTGTATGGCTTTAATTTTTTCGGCGGGGTCCTCGGATGGGAGCTGTTGTGCACTACTCACACCGTAAGGATAGAGCAGGACAAACATTACAATCCATATAAAGCTAAAACGTTTCATCATTTCTTTTCAGGTAACACTTCCTTTGATAAATCTGTTTGTTGCAGGTATTTCTCAATGGCTTCCACTGGGACAGCTTCATCTAGCTGATTTTGCACAGGGGCCGCTTCCACAGAAACGGAGGATGCAAAAATAGCATCATTATCAAAAGGATCAGTGTGGGTTTGCAGGTATTCAACAATATCCTGGTCGTCGAAGGCTTCCAGTTTTTTCTCTACTATCCTTCCCCTGTCGGTATGGTTACTGGTAATAAAGAGGATGGCGCTGCTGCCTATTAGGGTAGTGAGGCACGCGGCTACTGTCCATTTTATCCAGGTACTTACCTTGTTCCGGTGTGCTACCCGCATTGGTGCGGCTGGCAGTTGGTGGTTGACTTGAAGGGATTCAAAATAACCTTCGGGCACGGTCAAGGGAAACTGTCTGGGCATTGCAGCGAGGAAAGGAGAAAGTACTTCCAGTTCTGATTGAACGCCAGGTGCTTCTTCCGCCTTGATTCGTTGCATAATGGCTGATGGCAATTCGTTAAAATAGCCGGAAGGAATGGTTGGGCTTTGTTGAACAAGAGGGGTGTCACGTAGGGTCTCCAGCTGAATTTGCAGCAGGATAGCAGCTGGCAGTTGATCAAAGTAGCCGGCCGGTACCGTAAAAGGTACGTCAGCAGGCCAGTTGGCATCTGGCGCTATTTGCATTAATTCACTCGCTATGTCGGTCTGCTTGTTCATATACTGTTTTTTAGACAGTGAAGGGATTTAATAGTTTAATGCGATTTTAATCTTTTCCTAAGATTCTTTAAAAATCGCTTAAAATATATATTTGTAGGTTAAATATCAGATCCTTTACGGATGAATTCTTCTATCTTTTTTACCGCATGATGGTAAGAGGCTTTTAAGGCACCTTCAGAGGTTTCCAGCACTTTGCTCATTTCCTCATAGGGCATTTCATCATAGTAGCGGAGGTTAAAGACAATCCTTTGTTTATCGGGTAAACTAAGGATGGCTCGTTGGAGTTTCCATTCCAGCTTATTGGCGTCAAACTGGGGATCTGCCCTGAGCTTATTGCTTAAACCGGTTTCCACTTCAGATAGGGAAATGGATGTTTTACGTTTTTGTTGTTCCAGGAAAGTAAGACTTTCATTGGTGGCTATCTTATATAGCCAGGTATACAATTGCGCATCCTCCCGGAAATTTTCCAGGTTTTTCCACACTTTAATGAATACATTCTGCAGCACATCGTTGGCATCGTCATGATCCATGACCATTCTGCGGATGTGCCAGTAGAGTCTTTCCTGATACTTTTCGATAATAAGGGTAAACCCTTTCTCTTTGGTATCAGCTGCGCGGTATAATGCCAATAATGTTTTATCGTCCTGTGAAACGGCCATAGGTTAAATGGTTCTTGACAGGTTTTAATTAGATGAATTTAAATAAAAACCTGTTCATAAGACGGAGGGATGGTTCTAAAGTTTAATGGAAGGAGCAGAAAGCATAAAGCGGAAAGCATAAAGCTATTAAAGCGAATGACCAGAGCGAATGAGTAATTTCAAATACCCGCTCTGGTCATTCGCTTTAATAGCTTTATGCTTTCCGCTTTATGCTTTTTGCTTTCTGGCCATTGCCTTTTCGGCTGCCGCTACGATATGGTCTGCATCCAGGCCATATTTTTTCAGCAGGTCTAATGGTTTACCGCTTTCGCCGAAAGTATCGTTAGTACCTACATATTCAATAGGAACGGGAATGTGACGGGAAGCTACCTGGGCAATGCTGTCGCCCAGGCCACCGAGTACGTTGTGTTCTTCGGCAGTTACTGCGCAACCTGTTTTTGTGAGGGAGGCAATTACGGCGGCTTCATCCAGTGGCTTAATGGTGTGGATGTTGATAATTTCCACGCTATAGCCTTTCTCTTCCAGTATTTTACCTGCTTCTACGGCGATCCATACGAGGTGGCCGCAGGCAAAGAGGGTAATATCTGTTCCTTCGTGCAGGATTTGTGCTTTACCTATTTCAAACTTTTGATCTTCCGGTGTGAAATTAGGCCATTTCGGGCGACCGAAACGGAGATATACCGGGCCTTCATAATCTGCAATAGCGATGGTAGCTGCTTTGGTTTGATTGAAATCGCAAGGTACGATTACAGTCATGCCAGGCAACATTTTCATCATGCCAATATCTTCCAGGATCTGGTGGGTAGCACCATCTTCACCCAGGGTAAGACCTGCGTGGGAAGCACATATTTTTACGTTTTTATTGGAATACGCTACTGACTGACGGATCTGGTCGTATACCCTACCGGTAGAGAAGTTGGCGAATGTAGTGGTATATGGGATTTTACCACCAATGGTTAAACCGGCAGCAATGCCGATCATATTTGCTTCAGCAATACCTACCTGTACAAAACGGTCCGGGAATTCCTTAATGAATGCGTTCAGTTTCATGGAGCCGAGCAGGTCGGCTGTTAGTGCCACTACATTGGGGTTCTTGCGACCTACCTCCAATATTCCTTCACCAAACCCTCCACGGGTTTCTTTTTCATTTAGCGGTTGAATATCTTTTACCATTATGGTCTTTTTAAAATTGAAGTATAAAAGTAAACATTAAAAAGAGAGGATCCTAGTTACTCAGCACTTTATTACGGAGACTTACCTCCCACTGCCAGGCAGTACGCATACTATCTTCTATACCAATTTCAGGTAACCACTGGAGTTTTTCTTTGGCTTTGGTATTATTGGCATAAATAGAAATCACATCACCTTCGCGGCGTGGGCCGGTGGTATAGTTCAGCTTAATGCCGGATATTTTCTCAAATGCTTTAATGGCTTCCAATACTGTAACGCCGTTGCCGGTACCCAGGTTGAAGATCTCGCAGTTGCTTTCATTACGGTGTTCCAACAGGTATTGTAAGGCTTTCGTATGTGCATTGGCGATATCCATAACGTGAATATAGTCGCGTACACAGGAGCCATCACGGGTGTCGTAATCAGTGCCAAAAACGGTCAGTTTAGGAATTTTTCCGATAGCCGTTTGCGTAATCACGGGCACCAGGTTATCTGGTTTGCCCAGTGGCAGTTCGCCGATGAGAGCAGAAGGGTGAGCACCAACCGGGTTGAAGTAGCGCAGAAGGATAGACTGTGTATCGTTTACCCGGCTATAATCTTCAATGATTTGTTCCCCCATCTGTTTGGTACGTGCATAAGGTGATTGTGCTTCTCCGATAGGTGTTGTTTCCACCACGGGTAATTCTTTGGTATTGCCGTATACGGAGCAGGAGGAGGAGAATACCAGGTTGGGGATATTATACTCCTTTACACATTTCAGTACGTTGATAAGGGAAGTCAGGTTATTCTGAAAATACATCAGGGGTTCTGAAACAGATTCTCCCACTGCTTTCAGTGCCGCAAAGTGGATAACACCTATGATATCCCTGTTTTCATGAAATACGGCATTGGTATCTTCCAGGTTACAAAGATCTACTTTGTAATTGCGTACCTTTTTCCCGGTAATTTTTTCTATACCATCTAATAATTGGGTGGTGCTCCTGATGTTACTGTCAACAGACACTACATCAAATCCATTATTGATCAGATCTACTATAGTATGTGAGCCAATATAGCCACATCCACCCGTAACAAGAACCTTCATGATATTTCAGATTTACTTTATTAGTTATTTTAAAGTATTTTTTGAATGAGCAGCGATTGGAGATAAGTTCCATAGCCACTTTTGATCAACGGTTTGGCCAGTTCTTTCAGCTGGTCGGCATTAATAAATCCTTTACGGTAGGCAATTTCCTCGATGCAGGCGATTTTTATTCCTTGCCGTTGTTCAATCACTTGTACAAAGTGTGATGCCTGCATCAGTGAATCAAAGGTACCGGTATCGAGCCACGCTGTACCGCGGGGTAAGATAGAAACTTTTAATTTCCCGCGCTTTAAATATTCTTTATTGACGTCTGTAATTTCATATTCGCCGCGGGGACTGGGTTGCAGATTTTTTGCAATTTCCACTACCGAGTTATCGTAGAAATAGAGACCAGGTACCGCATAGTTGGATTTTGGCTGCTGCGGTTTTTCTTCGATAGATAGTACTTTCATATCATCTCCGAATTCTACCACACCATATCTTTCGGGATCAGATACCTGGTAAGCATATACGATACCGCCTTCCGGGTTAGCATTGTGGGAGAGTTGGGTTCCCAGACCTGCGCCGTAGAAGATGTTGTCGCCCAGTACCAGGGCCACGCTATCCTTGCCAATAAATTCTTCTCCGATAACAAATGCCTGTGCCAGTCCGTTAGGATTAGGTTGTTCTGCGTAGCTGAGATTCAGACCGAATTGTGCTCCGTTACCAAAAAGGCGTTGAAAAGCGGGAAGGTCATGTGGTGTGGAAATGATCAGAATATCCTTTATTCCCGCCAGCATCAATGTAGACAGTGGGTAATAGATCATTGGTTTATCATACACCGGCATTATTTGTTTGCTGATAGCATAAGTAATGGGGTGTAATCGGGTGCCGGATCCACCGGCCAGGATAATTCCTTTCATTTGCAAGATCAATTTTTGATGGTTACTCCAATATGGCCGCACAAAAATAGCGGCTTTTTTTGTAAAAGCATAAAGCATAAAGCTAAAAGCAAAAAGCTATTAAAGCGAATGACCAGGGCGGGTATAAATTACTCATCCGCTCTGGTCATTCGCTTTAATAGCTTTTTGCTTTTAGCTTTATGCCGTATGCTTATTATATAAACAGATTCACGATAAAATAAGTGAAAGCGGCCAGCAATCCACTGATCGGGATGGTTAATACCCATGCCCAGAGGAGGGAAACGGTCACCCCCCAACGAACAGCGGATAATCTTTTAGTAGCACCTACCCCCATAATAGCGCCGGTGATCACGTGTGTGGTACTGGCAGGGATTCCCATATGTTCAGTGATGAAAAGCGTAATGGCACCGGATGTTTCCGCAGCTACCCCTTCCAGTGGGGTTACTTTGGTGATACGGGTACCCATGGTTTTAACAATTTTCCAGCCACCACTCATGGTACCTAGGGCGATACAGGTAAAGCAGGCCAATGGTACCCAGTCTGGCATGGCCTTAATATTCTGGATATACCCGGCAGATACCATGGCAGCAGAGATGATACCCATTACTTTCTGGGCATCGTTACTACCATGTCCAAGGCTCAATGCAGCGGAAGATGCCAGCTGCAGGCGCTTGAACCAGCTTTCTGCCCGATAGGGATTGGCTTTGCGGCAAACATTAACGATGATGAGTGTAATGACAAACGCCACAAACATACCTATCAGCGGTGCCAGTACAATGAAATATACGGTAGGCAATACTTTGTGGAAGTTGATCACGTCGATGCTGCCACCAGAAGCTGTAACTGCGGCGCCAATGAAGCCACCAATCAGTGTATGCGACGAACTGGAAGGAATACCCAGCCACCAGGTGAACAGGTTCCAGGTAATAGCAGCCACGAGGCCACTAAAAATTACTTTCAGTGTAATAAATTGTTCAAACACAGAGTTGGCTACGGAGTTGGCTACCTTGAACTCACCAATAATGTATTTGGCAATAAAAAAAGCCGCAAAGTTGAATACTGCGGCCCAAAGTACTGCCTGGAAAGGTGTCAGCACCTTGGTCGACACAATTGTGGCGATAGAATTGGCGGCATCATGAAAACCATTGATATAGTCAAATATGAATGCCAGTATGATAATTATTACTAATAATGTCATGACTTAGGGAGAATTATGCGTTCAGAACTGTATTTCCCTTATCAGGAGTACTTGATAATAATGGTTTCTATTACATTGGCGCAGTCCTCGCACTTGTCAGTAGCGATTTCCAGGGCCTGGTAGATTTCACGCATTTTAATCAGTTCTGCCGCATTTTGTTCTGTGTCGAACAAATCGGCGATGGCCATATCATAAATATCATCAGCATGGTTTTCCAGGCTGTTGATTTTTACGCAGGCATCAGTAATGATGCGCATATTCTGCATATTGCGCAATTCGGGGATGGCTTTTGCCAGTTCCAGCACGCCAAGGTGGATTAATTCGGCCAGCTTGCGAACGCTTTCATTGATGTAATGTACTTTGTACAGGTCCATTCTTTTGGCGGAACCGTGGATGTAGTCAGCTACATCGTCCAGCGTAGCAGCCAGGTAGTGGATATCTTCCCGGTCAAATGGGGTGATGAAGTTTTGTCCGAGTTCTACAAATATGCGGTGGGTGTAATCGTCATTTTTGTGCTCCAGGCGTTCTATCAGATGCACTTTATCTTTTCTCACAGCCAGATCAGTAGTCGCTACCAGCTCATTGAGCACGGTTGCCATTTCTACCAGATTGGAAGCCACATCTTCAAACAAAGAATAAAATACCCGGTCTTTCGGCATGAATAGTTTTACAAAAGAATTGAAGCCTCCCATACGTTTGAGTTTATAATTTGCCGCAAAAATAGCTTTCTCGACCTGTTCCTACCAGCAAAAAACGCGAATTAATAATTCCTTAACACTGGATTAATATAAAAGTAATATAGTGATTTTTCCTTTGTATTGAAAATTATACTCATAAACAGGCTGCCTACAACCTGCACATACCACCTATAGATGTCAGACAAACGCCCATTAGATATAGCCGTAATCTCAGATGTACACCTTGGGATATACGGTTGTCACGCTAAAGAACTGATCCAGTACCTTGATAGCATTGATCCGCGCATACTGGTACTGAATGGGGATATTATCGATATCTGGCAGTTCAGCAAACGCTATTTCCCTAAAGCCCATACCAAAGTAATCCGGAAAATCCTGAAGATGATCGGAAAAGGTACCGACGTATACTATCTGACCGGTAACCACGATGAAGCCCTCCGCAAGTATGCCGGCTTCGAGTTGGGCAACTTTACCATTGATAACAAGCTGGTATTGGAAGTAAATGGAAAAAAGCACTGGTTCTTTCATGGCGATGTGTACGATGTGACCATGAAAAACTCCAAATGGCTGGCTAAACTGGGAGGGAAGGGGTACGACCTGCTGATTATCCTGAATCGGTTAGTTAATCATGCCCTGGAAAGTATGGGCCGGGAAAAGATGTCGTTTTCCAAAAAAGTGAAACAGGGCGTAAAATCTGCCGTTAAATTTATTTCCGATTTTGAACAAACAGTAGCTGAAATAGCCGTAGATAAAGGCTTTGATGTAGTTTGCTGCGGGCATATTCACCAACCCCTGATTAAAGACATGCAGGTAGGCGATAAAACCGTGACCTATCTGAATTCCGGAGACTGGGTAGAAAGTCTCACTTCTCTTGAATATACCAACCAACAATGGACCCTGTACCAACACCCGGTTACCAAATCCAAAATTGTACTGGCAGAAGATGAGGAGGATACCGCTAACGACTGGGATCCTACCCGCATTATTACTTTCCCCGGATCCTGATGCTGTCGGATTACTTCCAGCGCCTGTTACTTTGCAGTGGCAATGCGGCATTTTTCCGTAATAACGGTACCATACACCGGTAATTGTCTTTATATTTATATATTTATTATATATTTATATTCAAATATTATTTTCACAAAATCATAACAACCGCTTAATATTAAATTAAAAGTAGACTACTAAGTTTGCCAGAGAAATAATTAAGTGTGTCTATAGTGAGCATTTAAAAAGCAGAAAAAAAGCTAGATGAAAGTATTGAAGTTGCATCCTTTAATGACGATCTCCCTATTGCAAATGCAAATACAGCGTTTGCTCTTTTGCAATGTGGCAGTATATGTGCGTAACTCTCTGGCTAATACTTTTGATACCTTGAAAGAAGCGGGTTTTGAAGAAGAAGTGCTGGTAGAATTTCCTATCGATGAAACACTGAGCCTGCGTGAGTTTGAGGAAGAAGTAGAAGAAAGGTTTAATTTTTCGCTGGAGTTATGTAACAAAGATAATAAGCCTTTTATGAACAAGAGTCAGCATTTGTTTCAGTTGGCCTGCGCTACTCCTGATAAAAAAGAAGAGCGTAATTATCAGCTGGACATTTCCCTGGATATGCTGATGAATAATAACCGGCAATCGCCTTCTCAAAATATGTGGTAATTTTTTTTCCTGTTTTTCGGGAGATATATACTTCCGGCTTGCTTTTCAGCCCTGTACCGATATCCTGTTCTCCGAAACCTTATTATTGTTAGCCCCTCCGCCAATGTTTTATCAATTAACATCCCGGTAATATTTCCTTAACCATGAGGTAATATATGGTGGCTATTTTTACTACACGGAACCCATTATCACCTGCAGCGGAAACACAATACCATGCGCATGGCTCTTCTTCACCCGGTAACTTTCACCTCTGTTAATAATTCCAGTATTTTTTATCAATAGATTCATAAACTGAACCCAATACCGTCCGGGTTTTTACCCGGACGGTTTTTTTAGGCATGCATTTATTTGCCCAGTTTGGCCATATATTTTTCCGGCGCTTTTTCAAATACCCCTTTGCAGGTAGGAGAACAGAAATGAAGGGTATCTCCTTTATATACTGTCCACTCTTTATAGCTGGTATCATAAGGCATTTCGCATACCGGATCCGGTAATTTACCATTGGCATCTGCGGTCAGTTTTTCTGTAGCAGCGGCGGGCGTAGCCGGCATGGTAGTATTTTCAGCGGGTTTATTTTGTTGTGCACAGGCAAACAGGAATAATGCGCTACCAATTACGAATATATATTTCATGCTATTTTTTTTACGAAGGTATTGATAAAAAAAATTACGGATTTGCAGGAAGAAGCTCTTCTTACAAATCCGTAATGATATCGTGAGAAAACGTTATTACCAGATCACTACGCGTTTATCTGCTGGCAATACCATTTTGCTATCGGCTCCACAGCCCCATGCAGCCTGGAATTCAGCCAGGTGGGGTAATGGTCCGTTGATGCGGAATCTTGCCGGAGAGTGTGGATCTGTTTGAATCTGGTTGCGGAGAGCTGCATCTGTAATATTACCATGCCATACCTGTGCCCAGCCCAGGAAGAAGCGTTGCTGCCAGGTAAATCCATCAATAGGCTTAGGTTCTCCTTTACCTTCGAAAGATTTCACCAGTGCATGATAAGCCAGGGTTAAACCACCAAGGTCGGCTACGTTTTCGCCAATGGTCAGTGCACCATTTACTTTGAAGCCAGGTAAGGCTTCCAGGGAGCTGAAGTAGTCAATATAACTTTTAGTGAGCTTATCGAAATTAGCGCGGTCTGCAGCAGTCCACCAGTTTTTCAGGTTGCCTTCTGCATCAAACTGAGAGCCCTGATCATCGAAGCCATGGGTAAATTCGTGGCCAATTACCGCGATGATACCGCCATAGTTGATAGCATCGTCTGCATTAGGATTGTAGAAAGGAGGCTGGAGGATACCAGCAGGGAATACTACTTCGTTGTTTAACGGGTTGTAGTAAGCATTCACAGTTTGAGGTGTCATACCCCACTCGCTTTTATCTACCGGCTTACCTATTTTATCAATATTTTCTTTGTGCTCATATAAGCTGGCTGCTATTACGTTCTCCAGCAGTTTGCCTTTGTCGATATTGATAGAAGAATAATCTTTCCATTTATCAGGATACCCGATCTTGTAAGTAAAGGAAGCTAATTTTTTACGTGCCATCACTTTGGTAGAATCGCCCATCCAGGTGAGTTTATCGATTCTTTCGCCATAAACTTTGCGCACGTTTTCAATCATTTCAGATACTTTCTGTTTGCTGCTTTCTGGGAAATATTTCTTGGCAAACAGTTTACCCAGTGGCATGCCCATTTTGCCGTCGGTAGAGCGGATAGCGCGTTCCGCACGGGTTTTCTGTGCTTTTTTGCCTGTCATTACCGTACCATAGAAATGGAAATTTTCTGCATCAATAGCAGCAGGTAAATACCCGGCAAACTGGGTCAGCAATTGCCATTTGGTATACGTTTTCAGTGTTTCAATGGGTGTAATTCTCAGTTGGTTGCCTGCTTTGGTCAGGTATTCTTTGTTTTGCAGTACAATCGTATCTGCTTTGATATCCTGTTTAGCGGCAAAATTATCCCAGTCGAAATCCGGCGCCAGTTTTTTCAGTTCAGCGAATGCTGCTCTGTTGTAGGTTTTAACCGGGTCGCGCAGTTCTACATTAGAGAGCTGCATGTTAGCCAGTTTGGTTTCGAATTCCAGGATGGTTTTACCAGGAGTAGCTTCCGTAAAGCCGGCCAGCTTAAACATTTTGTCTACGTGTGCAACAAATTCATCGCGTACATTTTTGGTAGCGGAATCCTGTCTTTCGTAGTAGCTTTTTTCACCGAGGCTCAAGCCACCTTGTCCCTGGTACAGGATGTTCATTTTACTATTTTTCGCATCTGCATCTGCACCAAATCCAGTGAAGCTGGATACGCCGATTTTTTGCAGCTCACCGGTTACACTGGCCCAGTCAGCCAGGGTTTTGATGGCATTAATTTTATCGAGATAAGGTTGTAATGGTGTGATGCCGCGTTGTTCGATAGTAGCGGTATCCAGGAAAGAGGTGTAGTAATCTGCGATTTGTTGCTCTTCGGTACCTTTTTTTAGGTCTTTTTTGCTGGTAATATCCGCAATAATACCTTTCAGGCGAACTTCTTTGTTTTCTTTATCGAGGATGTTGAATGCTCCCCAGCGACTTTCTGTGGATGGAATAGGGTTGTTTTTCTTCCAGTTGCCATTTGCATAATTGTCGAAATCATCGCAGGCTTTGTGGGTGGTGTCGAGGTCGGCAAGGTTGAATGCCGGCACCTTTACCGTGTCTGCTGTTTCTCCCTGGTGTGAGGAGCTGCCGGAATTGCAGGCTGCAAAAGTAACCATGGCAGCCAGCAACGGTAGTTTTACCGCATTGGTTTTCTTCATATATAAAACAGGTTTAGTATTTAAAGTTATGGAAAAGGGCGGAAGTTGCTATAAAGGTTTTTTATAAACGGCAATCGTTACAGTCGTGGCTGGCAGGATCAAATCAGATAATCTCTAAATAATTAGGTAGGTTTGTATTACGAAAATTAGGAGATAGATGGATTTCAGGTTTAAATTGTACAGGATCACTACGTCGCTATCGTTGATGATTTCTGGTTTTTTTGTGTTCACAGGCCTTTCTGTTATTTTGTTCCAGGGTATCAGTACTATGTTTTTAATGAGCCTTTTATTTTGGGGTGCTTGCTTTATTCATAGCGTTTTATCCTTATATCTGCAGCGTAGCATGTTACTACCGGAAGTACCACTGAAGGAGAATACCCCTGGAGGTATTCGCATTATGGGAGTTATTGAAGTGCTCTTTTCTTCCCTGATGATCGTTGTTGGAATAACATTGATCAGCTTACCCGGTAATATTATCAACGATGTACGGGCAATGTTGCCAACACCGGAAGAACAAAAGGCCATCACACCAATGGCCATACAGGTGGCCGGTGTGTTTTGCCTGATACCAGGTCTTATCCTGATCATCAATGCGGTGTTGTCGTTCGGTATACTGCGTAAATGGCAGGAACGGCAACAACACGATGATCACCTGGGAGAATAATAAAAACAACGGTTATGGAAAAGAAGGAAATAACCAACAGACAAGACATCATATTGCTGGTTGATACCTTTTATGATAAAGTAAAAGCGGACGACCGCATTGGATATATTTTTAACGACATTGCCAAAGTAGACTGGGGTAAGCATCTGCCTACCATGTATGATTTCTGGGAAAGCCTGCTGCTGGATGGTAACAATTACCGCGGCCATACCATGGCGCCTCATTTCAGGATCAATAAACTGATCCCGTTGGAATCCGCTCACTTCGACCGTTGGGTGGCCTTGTTTGAAGCTACCGTGAACGAGTTGTTTAAGGGCGAAAAGGCAGGTCTGGCCATCACCCGCGCCAGGTCCATTAAGGATATTATGGCCTATAAAATGAAGCAGATTAATCATCCCGACGATAACAAAAAAATTCCGCTTATTAACCCAGGCAGTTAACCATTAAACAAACAGTGTAGTATGCAGCCATTAGCAGAGCGGTTACGGCCAGTAACATTAGATGAACTGGTGGGGCAGGAACACCTTACCGGCAAGGATAGTATTTTAAGGAAAGCCATTACACAAGGGATGATTCCCTCCATGATCCTGTGGGGGCCTCCCGGCGTTGGTAAAACTACCATCGCCAATATTATTGCCCACACGCTGCAGGTGCCATTTTACACCCTGAGCGCCATTTCTGCCGGTGTGAAAGAAGTCAGGGAAGTAATTGAAATGGCGAAAAAACAGCGGCATGCAGTACTGTTCATCGATGAAATTCACCGTTTCAATAAAGCCCAGCAGGATGCATTGTTAGGCGCCGTGGAAAAAGGAATTATCACCCTTATTGGCGCCACCACGGAGAATCCTTCTTTTGAAGTGAATGCGGCGGTACTTTCCCGCAGCCAGGTATATGTGCTGAAGCCGTTGGGACAAGAACAGTTAATGACTCTGCTGCAGCAAGCCATGGAGCGCGATGAATGGCTGCGCAGCAAGCACATTGAATTAAAAGAAACCAGCGCCCTGTTTAATATTTCCGGGGGAGACGCCCGCAAATTGCTGAACCTCTTTGAACTGGTAGTTACCACCTTACAAGAAGATCCCATCGTGATAACCGATCGGAAAGTAATGGATATTGCGCAACAGCGTGTAGCCATTTACGATAAAAGCGGAGAACAACACTATGATATCATTTCCGCATTTATTAAATCTATTCGTGGCAGTGATCCTAACGCTGCATTATATTATCTCGCCAGGATGATTGATGGCGGAGAAGATGTAAAATTCATCGCCCGCCGGTTAGTGATCCTGGCGTCGGAAGATATTGGTAATGCCAATCCGAATGCGCTATTGCTGGCTACCAGCTGTTTCCAGGCCGTAAACCTCATCGGTTTCCCGGAGTCGAGAATTATTTTATCGCAGTGTGTTACCTACCTGGCGGCTTCTGCTAAAAGTAATGCGGCAGTAGCGTCTATTAGTGCGGCGCAATCGGTAGTGGCACAAACCGGCGATTTGCCAGTGCCGATGCATATCAGGAACGCCCCTACGAAAATGATGAAGAATATGGGATATGGTGAAGGCTATGCTTATGCACATAGTTATGAAAATAATTTTGTGGTACAGGAGTTTTTGCCGGATGCGATTAAGGGCATGAAATTTTATGAACCCGGGAATAACCCACGGGAAGAGGAACTGAGGAAGTATTTGAAGAATTTGTGGAAAGAGAAATATAATTACTAGCTTTTAGCCATTAGCTTCCAGCTTTTAGTAAAATGCAGCGAAGAACATTATATAGTCTTCGCTGCATTTTACTAAAAGCTGAAAGCTAATGGCTAAAAGCTAATCATTACTCCCTCTCCTTCGCCAAAATCTCAAACCGCTGCTCTACTCTTTCCCCATTCTCATCTACCAACGTAATCGTATGCTTCCCTGCTGCAGGATGTAATGCCATCTGGTGAAACTCTGTGGTACTACCAATAAAGTTATTATCCAGGTGCCAGAATATTTTAGCTGCGGTATTGCGATGAGTCGCCGTAAAGATCGTCTGACCCGGTTTCCCGTCAATTTCTATGGGTACAAATATGCGTGCATCGGGCCGTGGGTAAATCAGCTCCATTGGCGCTTTATCCTGCCCAAGAGAGGCGAGGCATTCCGGTTTGTAAGGTGGTAGCTGCTGGTAATAATTTTTACTGCGATAATAAAATTCCTGTGATGGTGGTAATACAAACCACGATTTATGCTGCATAAATTGCGGCGATTCGCAACTTTCTGTTACGCGCCACTGCCCGGTTCTGTCGAGATGAATGAGCTGGTGATATGGGCAGATGCCGGCCCGCATACCTGCAACAGGTACATAGATAGAATCCTTTTCATCGCATAGGTCGCTGGCGCGGAAGCCGCTTTTGCGGCATACTTCTATCTTACGCAATTGTGCATAAGGCGTGTTAAACCAGCCGCTGGTGCGTAACAGGCGGAATACATCAAACAGGATGGGCGCAGCGGTAGATACGCCAATCAGCCCGGGACGTCCTTCTCCGTCGGCATTGCCCACCCATACGCCTACTACATATTGTGGTGTTACGCCAATGGCCCATCCATCGCGGAAGCCGAAGCTGGTGCCGGTTTTCCAGGCTACGCGCTGAGAGGACGAGAATTGCTGCCAGAGGAGTTCTTCTCCGGGGCGCATCACTTCTGTCATGGCCTGGAAGGCATACCAGATGGAGCCGGCGTCGAGAAGTCCATCTCTGCTTAATCCATATTTAGAGGGGCGTTGAATATCCTGCCGGTAGTTAGGTGGATGGATATCATCCATGTTGTATTTCCCTTTATATTGTTCCATGTGCAGCAGGGTACGGGCCATGCTGGCATACATGCCGCACATTTCCCAGAGGGTGGTTTCTCCTCCGCCGAGTATCAGCGATAAACCATAGTGATCTGCCGGTTTGTTGAGCGTGGTGATGCCCAGTTTTTGTAATAAAGCATGGAACCGTTCATAACGGTATTGTTGCAACATACGCACAGCAGGTATGTTCAGCGACCGTGCAAGTGCACGGGAAGCGGGTACTGCACCATCATAGCCAAGGTCGAAGTTTTGCGGCGAATAGCCGGCAATTTGTGTGGGGATATCCGGAATGAGTGTATTGGGCAATATAAGGCCATCGTTGAGCATGGCGGCGTATAACACGGGTTTAAGCGTGCTGCCCGGACTCCTTCTTGCCTGGATAATATCTACATGGCTTTCCAGCTCCGGGTCGGAAGGATTATAGATGTTACCTACATAGGAAAGGGTGTTACCGGTTTCTACATCCAATACTAATACAGCGGCATTGTTGATGCCATTTGCTTTGTAGGCGTTGTGATACCGTTCCGCAATAGCAGTGGTGTTGCGTTGGAGATCGGCCAGTACAGTGGTTTTAATGCGGGTTGGTGCATCTGACTTTTGCTGCAGGTATTCTTTGCGGAAAAGATCGAGCAGATGCGGTGCTTCCTGTGGAAGCGGCAAAGGCTGATCAGGTAAGGGCTCCAGCTTAGCCAGCTGACAGGTAATGCTATCGATGGTATGTTGCCGGTATAGTTTGGTGAGTAATTGATTACGTTTATTCAATAACGTTACCCTGTTGCGCCCGGGGTGTACGAGCGCAGGGCTGTTCGGTAAAACAGCCAGTGCAGCCATTTCTCCCCAGGATAACAAATCTGCTTTACGGCCGTAATACCGCCAGGCGGCAGCTTCCAGGCCTACTACGTTGCCGCCGAAGGGGGCATTGGCAGCGTATAAGGCGATGATCTTCTTTTTAGATGCGGCAAATTCCAGTCGTGTAGCCAGTACGGCTTCTACTACTTTTTGCCAGATATTACGGGGCTGATTGCGGGATAGCCGTATTACCTGCATGGTGAGTGTACTGCCGCCGCTCACTACTTTTTTGCCACGGATGTTTTGATTCACCGCCCGTGCAATAGCCAGTGGATCCAGCCCCCAATGGTAATAAAAGCGTTTATCTTCATAGGCTACAATACATTTCTCAAACTTTTCCGGTACATGGGCATTGTAAGGAAAGCGCCATTGTCCGTCTGGTGCGATGCTGGCATTCAGCAGATCGCCGTTGCTGTCTTCTATCACATAAGAAGTGGCCGTGGTAAAGAGTTGTTTGGGCAAACAAAAATAGTAGGCGATGAGTAATACACCTGCAGCACCAAGCCACCATTTCCTTTTAAGGCACCATTGTTTAAGACGATCTAGCTTCATCGGGGAATCCGGGTAATAATTTTATGTGTCCAAAGATAGGGCTAACTTTATAAGTGATGCCCGGTTGAGAAAAGTTATTTGTCCCCATGCGGCTATTTGAGTCGTTATAAGGATGAATCAACAAAACTGATGATCATGAAAGAATTCGTATTAATTTTCAGAAACAGTAAGGATGCGCACGACCATCCATCGCCTGCACAATTACAGGAAAGGATGAACTGGATGGCTGGCGTGGCTGCCCGCAATCTGTTGGTAGACAAAGGCAACCGGCTGTCTGTTACCGGCGCCAAAACGGTGAAGCCCAACAACCTGGTAACAGATGGTCCTTACACGGAAATAGAGGAATTTATCACGGGCTACATGCTGCTGAAAGCAGCCAGCATTGAAGATGCGGTAGCTATTGCGCAGGAGAACCCCATGATTAAAATGGGCGGAAATATAGAAATCAGGGAGGTATTAGCAATACCTGGAAAAAAATAGTGATCCATGGCAGAACAGGCCGCCACACATTCCGATCTTTTACCTCATTTATTCCGTTTGGAATACACTAAAATGACGGCTGTATTATGCCGTCATTTTGGCTTGCAGCATATCGCCATCGCGGAAGATATTGCCAGCGAAACTTTTTTACGGGCAGCAGAAACCTGGGGTGTAAAGGGTATTCCGGAGAATCCGGCCGCCTGGTTGTATGCGGTGGCGAAAAATAAAACCAAAGACTATCTCAAACACCTGGCAGTTTTTGAAACACGGGTGAAACCAGCGATGGATAAAAGTGAGGCCGCCATGGACCCCGACTTTGATTTTTCTCCGCAAACCATTACAGACAGTCAGCTGGCAATGATCTTTGCGGTTTGCAATCCTGCCAATTCCAAAGAAGCGCAAATATGTTTGGCCCTGCAAATCCTCTGTGGATTTAGTGTGGAAGAAATAGCGGCTGCCTTTCTCACTAAAAAAGAAACGATTAAAAAAAGATTATTGAGAGCCAGGAAGCAGTTGCGGGAAGATCATTTTGAGATTAAAGTTCTGGATAAAGAAACTATAGCAGCGCGACTGGATACCGTTTTAAAAACGTTGTATCTCTTGTTTAACGAAGGTTATTTTTCTACCTCTCATAATCACGCCATCCGTAAAGACCTTTGTTCAGAAGCGATGCGGCTCACGCTTATTTTAACTGAAAGTACCCTGGCAGGAACTACTGCCGCCAATGCGCTGCTGGCGTTGATGTGTTATCAAAGCTCCCGGCTGGATGCCCGTGAAAATGATATGGGAGAAGCTATCCTGTATGAGCAGCAGGATAGCAGCTTATGGAGCAGGCCATTGATTGAAAAAGGCAATTACTACCTAGTGAATGCCTGCTCAGGAGAGGCTATTTCGCAATATCACCTGGAAGCGGGTATCGCCTATTGGCATACCACTCCTGCGGACCAACACAAATGGGAGTATATTTTACAACTCTATAATCAACTGATACAGGTAGCCTACACCCCTGTTACCGCGCTAAACCGCGCTTTTGCTTTCGCCAAAGTACATGGTCAGCAGGCAGGTATCAGGGAAACAGAGAAGTTGCAGTTGATGGAACATGATTACTACTATGCCCTGTTGGCTTATTTATGGGCGGATACCGACGTAAACAAAGCCATTGACTACTACCATAAGGCCATCTCTCTCTCCCGGTCTGCTTCTACCCGGAAAACGCTGCAGAAGGCTGTAGCAGCGTTGCAGGAATCTTCTGCACATTAACGCGTATCAACTATTGATCGCCACTGTATTTATTTCCGGCTGCGGATGTATAATGGGAAAATCAATATACCCGGTATCTCCGCCTTCATAAAAAATGCCAGGATCGGCTACGGCCAAAGGTGTGTGGTGCCGGAATTTTTCTACCAGGTCAGGGTTGGCAATGAATGGTTTGCCATAAGCAATCATATCTGCCAGGCCGGCTTGCAGCAATGCTTCGCCGGAATCAGCAGTGTAGCCGCCTGCTACTATCAGCAGTTGTTTAAAGCGCTGGCGTACTTCCCGCAGGTAGTCGGCAGATATGGTAGAAACACCGTTTACCGGCATACCGGATAAGTGGATATAAAAGATGCCCAGTTGTTGTAATGCTGTTGTGAGATACAGGTGCGTGGCGGTTTCTTCCGGGTAGGTGGGTAGATCGTTGATGCCAACGAAGGGCGACAGGCGAACGCCGGTATGTTCCTTACCAATGGCGGCAGTAACGCCTTCCATGATGTCCAGCAGGAAGCGGCTGCGGTTAGCGATGCTGCCACCATAGCGGTCGGTTCGTTGGTTGGTGGCGGGGTGTAGGAACTGCGCAGGTAAAAATCCGTGGGCGCCATGTATTTCCACCCCGTCGAAGCCAAGATCCATGGCGGCGATGGATGCCTGTATGTGCGCATCTACCAGTGCGGCGGCGCCTTCCGTAGTCAGTACTTCCGGTTCCGGCATAGGATGGTGCTCATTGTTGGGCGTACGTATGATGTCGGCCGCTTTCAGCGAAGAAGCGCCTACTAATGGGAGGTGGCCTTCGTGGTTGAGTGCATGGCCAATACGACCGGTATGTACTAACTGCACAAAGATTTTCCCATCTCTTGCATGTACCTCATCTACTACTTTTTTCCAGGCTGCTTTTTGAGGGGCATTATAAATGCCGGGTGCATTCAGATAGCCGACACCGTTAGGAGCCACTGCGCTGTTTTCAGCAATGATTAAACCGGCGCTGGCTCTCTGGCCATAATAAAGTGGCGCAGAGGCGCTGGGAATGGCCTGTTCAGCACGTCGTCTGCTCATTGGGGCCATCACCACCCGGTTTTTAAATGTAATGGAAGGTGTAACCAGTGGCGATAATAATTTTTGATGTGTGTGCATGATGGATTGTTTTATGAATACAAAATTACCGGCCGCAGTTACGGCGGAACAGTGATAAAGAAGGGTTTCTTTTGTAACTTTAGAGGTTAGAAAACTGGGTTATCCTATAAAGACAGTCAGCTATGGAGCATAAAGTATTACATCAGCCATTTGAATTATACGTGTCAGACCTGGAGTGCTGGAAGGAGAGGGCATTGATTTATCATTTCTTCGAAATTGTTCAGATCATGGAGGGAACAGGCGTGCGCAGAACCAACTGGAACGATTTTCCATATGAAAAAGGAAGTATCTTTTTGTTTACGCCACTGGATTGCCGGGGATTTAATGCCACTACTCCTACCCGCTTTTGTTCTATTCGTTTTTCCGAGGTATTCCTGGGGCAATATAAAAATGCGCAGGATCGGGAAAGGATTGTACAATGGTTAAAACAGCTGGAACATATCTTCTCTCATCATAATCGTTTTCAGCAACTGTTGGTAAAAGATCCTGGTGACTGCCAGCAGATTATTACGTTGATGAACCTGGTGGTACAGGAATATGAAAACAAAGCGGCTTATCATGAAGAGAACCTGCAGCACCTGGTGACGTTGTTGCTGAATATTCTGTCACGTAATGTAACAGACAGTACAGCTCCTATGGCAGGTTCGGCTGAATGTGAAGCTGAGCCATTGATTAATCGTATGCTGATCCATATCCGGCAACATATCAGCGATGCAGATAAGTTGAGAGTAGATTACCTTGCTACGCATTTTAATCTCTCTGCCAATTATGTGGGAGAATATTTCCGCAAGCTTACCGGTGAAAGTTTGCAGCATTATATCACGCAGTATAAAGTGAAGATGGTACAACAGCGGCTGGCATTCAGCAATTTAACCATCAGCCAGATTGCCGGCGAGCTGGGCTTTACGGATGAAAGTCATTTAGGGCGACAGTTCAGGAAGCATAGCGGGGAGAGTCCGTTGGAATACAGGAAACGGGCTAAATTACTGGAGAATCAGAACTAATTTATTGAAAATCAATATGGTTAATAGTTTTTAAATTTTTTTAAAAATATTTGTACCATTTGGTAAAATATATATATCTTTATCTCATTAAATTATTCCACATGCTACACAAACCAAATAATCCGACATAGCCTACTTCCTATTAAACTTGCCATCACTCTTTTTTTTATCATAATTGTACTGAATGGTACAAAATAAGATCACATGAAAACTACCCACGTATTATATAAGACCGTTACCGTAAATCAAGTTAACATATTTTACCGCGAAGCGGGATCACCCGATGCCCCAACGATACTCTTGTTACACGGTTTCCCCTCCAGTTCACATATGTACCGGGATTTGATAAATGATCTGGCAGATAAATACCACGTCATTGCACCGGATTACCCGGGCTTTGGTGGTAGTAGCATCCCGCCGCTCACTACTTTCGACTATACCTTCGACAACCTGGCGAGGATCATGGAACAGTTTATTGATACCCTGGGTCTGAAAAAATTTACCTGGTATTTACAGGATTATGGCGGCCCTGTTGGCTTCCGCATTATTACTAAAAGACCAGACCTGGTAAAGGCATTGGTGGTACAAAATGCCAATGTTTATGAAGATGGACTTGGCCCGGATGTACAGCGGATGGGCTCATTGCAGGGAGATGCTTTAATCGCAGCCATCGTTGAGAAATTATCGTTGGAAAGCATAAAGGGAGAACACCTTTCAGGCGCAGCACAGCCTGAACGCGTAAGCCCTGATAGTTACCAGTTGGCGCATTTCTACATGAACAGACCCGGCGTAGCAGAAGTGCAAATTGCGCTGTTCCTGGATTACAGCACCAATTTTCCTAAGTATCCCGAATGGCAGCAATACCTGCGTACACAGCAGCCACCTGTATTAGTGGTATGGGGAAAAAATGATCAGATCTTTGCCTGGCCCGGTGCCGTGGCTTATCAGCGTGATGTACCCGACGCCGCTGTGCATTTGCTGGATGGCAGCCATTTTGTGCTGGAAGAATATCATGAAGAAGTAGCTGCCTTAATACGTGACTTTTTGAAAAAATTATAACCACCTAAAATATTTATCTATGTCTGACAAGAAAATTGCTATCAATGGATTTGGAAGAATTGGAAGATTGTTTTTCCGCGAAGTATTTAATCAGCAAGGCACAACAATAGTAGCCATCAACGATTTAACCAGCCCGGCCGTGTTGGCTCACCTGCTGAAATACGATACTGCCCAGGGACGCTTTGATGCAGCCGTTACTGCCACTGAAGACGCTATCCTGGTAAACGGTAAAGAGATAAAAGTATATGCCAAAAAGAATCCTGCGGAGATCCCCTGGGGATTACATTCCGTAGATGTGGTGCTGGAAAGTACCGGTTTCTTCACTGATAAAAACACGGCGGCTGCACATATTACCGCCGGCGCCAAAAAAGTAGTCATTTCTGCACCAGCCACCGGCGACATCAAAACCATTGTATACAATGTGAATCATGATATACTGGATGGCTCTGAAACCATTATCAGCTGTGCATCGTGTACCACCAACTGCCTGGCGCCCATGGCACAGGTATTAGATGATTCATTCGGCATCGTGAATGGATTGATGACTACCATACACGCCTATACGAACGATCAGAATACCCATGATGCCCCTCATGGCAAAGGCGATCTGAGACGCGCCAGAGCTGCCGCACAGAATATTATTCCTACCAGCACCGGCGCCGCCAAAGCCATAGGACTGGTACTGCCGAAGTTAAAAGGTAAACTGGATGGTACCTCACAACGTGTTCCCGTTATCGCCGGATCATTAACGGAACTAACGGTAACGCTACGACGTAAAGTAACGGTAGACGAAATCAATGCCGCCATGAAAGCAGCTGCTAACGAAAGCTTTGGTTACAACACCGATGAAATAGTGAGCAGCGATGTAATTGGCATGCACTACGGATCGCTCTTTGATGCCACGCAAACAAAAGTGTTAACGGCCGGCGATCAGCAAATTGTGAAAGCAGTTAGCTGGTATGATAATGAAATGAGTTATGTGTCACAATTGGTAAGAACTGTTAAATATTTTGGAGAGGCTTTTTAGCTTTTAGCCATTAGCTTTTAGCTTTTAGCAAAAATGCAGCGGAGATTAATGTTTATCTCCGCTGCATTTTTGCTAAAAGCTAATGGCTAATGGCTAAAAGCTATTTCACTACTTCCACCCACTTACCTGGCAGGAAGGCATGTATGGTATTATCATACATCGCTTCGCAGGCAGTAGCCGGCAGGTAGTATCTACCTAGGTAGGCCGCATTCAGCAATACATTGTACGTACGTTTTTTGTTTTCTTCAATGTTGAAGTAAGTATATACCCTGTCATCACGGATATCCATATACGTAGATGGCGAAGAATGGAAGGCGCTGTCGTTTTCCATTAAGCGGGTATTGAGTATTTCCCAGCCTGACGGGAAGATCTGCGACAATGCCATTTGCTCATAGTAGCCGCGTTTACCCGGATTAGTAATGGTAACGGTGGCCATGAAGTCGCTGCCCTGTTTGAGGGTGGCTGGATCGAGCGGTTTACCATCGCGGGTGCTGTAATTCACCTGCATACCTAATATTTCCGGATTATTGGTAGCTACCGGTTCCTGGCCTGCATCGGGTTGTCCTTGCAGGATGAGGCGCACATACAACACGTTTTGTCCGTTGTTCTGGATGCTGACGTTGCCTGCATTACTGTTAAAGCTAACAGGAATCTGCGTAACAAACGATTGGCCATTTACGTTGCCTTTAACGCCATTCAGTGTATAGCTAAAGTTCATTTTGCTGCCACCTTTATTGTTGCCACAGTATTTGGCGATGGCAATCAAAGCATACGCAGTAGTTTGTGTACTGTACCACTGGTCGTTTTGTGATAACTGCGCGGCAATTTGTTTCACCAGTTCGTTGGCGCGATTGCGTTGTCCGAGGATGGTAATAGTTTCCAGTATCATGGCCTTATCGCGCAGATCGGAACCAAAGGTACCGCCTAACTGCGTGTATGGTTTCACTTCAGTAGCCAGGTTTTGCACCAGTGAATTCGCTACTTCCGGTTGACCGGAAAGTTTATAAGCCGCTGCCAGTCGCCATTTGGCGGGGACCGACAAATACTTGAATTCTTTCAACCGGTTCATAGCGCCTAATTCCGGCGATTTGGCCAATGCCAGCAGGTACAGGCGATAGGCCTGGGTAAGATCGCCGCCATAGAAGTTGAGGGTGTTTGGTGCCCAGGTTCCTGCTTTATTACGCTGGAATTTCTTCCACTGATCCAGTAATCCCGGTGGCAGTGTATAACCCTGTGCCTGTGCTTCTATGAGGAAATGCCCGCCATAGTTGGTACCCCACTCATCGGAGTTACCGCCGCCCGGCCAGTAGCTGAAGCCACCGTCGGAAGTCTGGAAGCTCTTGAGGCGATTGATACCAGCTTTTACATTGCGGTCAATTTCTGCCAGTTGGCTCTGTTTCACATCCATCAGTTGATTCAGCACCAATTGCGGGAATACACCGGAAGTAGTTTGCTCTATACATCCATGCGGATATTCAATGAGGAAGCGTAAGCGTTTGCCCAGGTTCAATGATGGAATGGTAGATACTTCCAGCGTACCGCTGTTGGTACCTGCCATGCCCACGGGGCTGTAAGCGGATTCCCAGCTTCTATTAGCCTCCAGTGTATTTTCAATGATGTTGGTAATTACCGGGTTCGGGTTGCGCACATTGAGTTCTATGTCTTCTTCTGCTTTTTCAGCGCCACTGGTGGCCACTACCTTTATTTTAGCAACGCCTGTTTGTGGTCTTACTTTTACATCGAAGTATACCAGTTGTTCTCCCGGTTGAGAGAAGGTCACGGTTTTAGTTCGTTCTCCTACTATTTCCAGCAGCGGGCTGGTGCTGATCGTTACGTTAGCGCTGCGGATATTGGGTTCCAGACCAAATACGGTTACCGGTACCTGGATGGTTTCTGATGGTCCAAGTACACGCGGTGCGGTGGTTAGCAGCATCAGTGGTTTCTTCACGGCTACTGCTTTTTCCGCAAAGCCGTAAGCGCCATCCTGGCCCGCTACTACCATGGCTTTTATAGAACCGATATAAGGAGGCAGTTTGAATTTATGGGTTTGTTTTTGTCCTGATTTCAGGTAGAAAGGTCCCATGTATTTTACCACGGGCTTAAAGCGATTGGCCTTAGCGCTACCGGCGTTTTTATCCAGTCCTTCGTCACCACCAATGCTGAGGATACGATCCATATCAGCACCCCAGGCGCCAATCACGAAATCATAAAGATCCCATGTTTTTACACCCAACGCTTCTCTTGCATAGAAGGAGCTATGCGGATCCGGAGTTTTAAAGCGGGTAAGATCCAACAAACCTTCATCCACGATGGCGATGGTATACGTCATCGGTTTACCGTTGCTTTCGCTCACGGCAATGCTGGCTTCAGTTTCCGGCTTCAGCTTATCGGCCATAGTGATCACCGGTTTAAGAATAGTACCAGGATCTTCTACGGAAACAGGAATGGTCCCATACATACGGATTGGTAAGTCGTTGAGGGTTTGCGCATGTTTTTGCAGCAAACTAACGTTCACGTATATATTAGGCGTCATGTTTTTCTCCGCCTTGAATTTGAAGGTGGTCTGTCCTTGTTTGGTGGTGATCCAGTAAGTCTTCAGTACTTTGCTGCCGGATTCGATGCTTACCAGTCCGCGTCCGCCTTCACTGCTCGGGATAGTGAGGGTAATGTCATCGCCGGTTTTGTATTGTTGTTTATCTGATGTGAATACCAGCATGGAGGCTTCTGCAGGATTTTCTTTCTGCATTCTTTCTGCCCATCCCGGCCAGTCGATATACACTGATTTACCAGCGGTATGGCCGCTTTGCAGGTCTTTCACTCTTACCAGGTATCTACCCCAGTCCGGAGAGTTTATCCGCAAATTCCATTTGCCTTTACCGTCCTGCAGGGTCACGGTTTCTTTGCTCAACAGCTGGTTGTAGCTGTCTTGTGTAAAGTTGGAGTAGTCATCGTCGGAACCTTCATCCCACCACCATCTCCATTTTACTTTATAGAGTTCTACCTGAACTTCTTTGCTGCCCCTGGTCAGGTTACCGTTGCCGTCTACATCTACCAGGTCAACGGTATGCGCCTGATCGGTGAGTAGCATACCGGTGGTACGGTCACCTTTCGGTATGCGTAGGCCGGCATAGGAAGTAAATGGATTATAAGGCATGGAGAAGTGGTCGATACTGAAATCGCCGCCAGGTTCAAATACTTTTACTTCGAAATTGGCTTTGAGTTGCCCTGGTGCTATCTTACCCAGTTGGAGCTCGGCATTCACCGGTGCGGTACCATTTTCATTGAGTGGTCCTTCGAAAATGGTTTTATTTTCTGCATCAAAATGTGTTACCGGATCATCAAATGAGAAGTCCGTAAAGTTTTTGAAGCTGGTAGTGCTTTGTACCAATGATACATCTACCTTGGCTTTGAGGTGTTGGGCGGTAGCGCCAAACAGCCACATAGCAGAGAGGGTACCGGTAGAGCCGCCTTTTGACAGGGAAACGTTATTGCCAAAATCCATTTTTATTTTAAGACGGTTAGGCTTCACGGTTTCTATGCGCACATTTTTCTGGAAGGTGGCGCCGCCTACTTTTACTTTTGCCACCCAGCTACCGGTAGGATCATCCGGTTGCGTGGCAGTAGCAAAGCTGTAGAAGCCATTGAGTCCTTCATGTTGATTAATGCGTTTATATAGTTGTCCTTTAGGATTGTATAACTCCATGGTTACCGGGTGATCGGCAGGGAGTTTGGCTCCTTTGTCTTCCAGTATAAAGGTGAGATAAACAGAGTCGCCGGGGCGCCATACGCCACGTTCTCCATAGAGGAAGCCTTTGATACCGTTTTGTACTTCTTCTCCTTTTACGTCGAAGCGGCTTAATGGCAGGGAGCTTCCGTCGTCCAGTTTGAGGTAGCCCCTTTCATTTTCTTTTTTGGCGATGAGCAGGTAAGGTTTGCGCTTCAGGTCAAAGGAAGCCATGCCTTCTCCATCACTTTTGGTTTTATAGATCACCTGGTTCTGATAGTCGAGCAGTTCCAGTTCCACGCCTATCATGGGTTTGGTATCGCGTATATCTGTTACCGCTACTATCATGCTGTTATCGTTTCCTCTTTTGGCAATCAGGCCAATATTGGAAGCAATGATATTACGGGAAGCCCATTTGTCTTTGCTATAGTAAGAGTTAGAGCAAACGTCGTTACGGCGGTCCCAGTTATAGCCATAAACATAGTAGTTGTCGTACCGTTGCCAGAAGGAATCATCTTCATCAATTTTATCGTTGCCGTAATATTCACTTTCATCCACTTCATCTTCATAACCGGATGAAGATTTGTCGCCGGTGATGTCTGCAGCGCAGCCGACCAGGGCATACGCTTTCCGGAAGCCAATGGTGATGCGGTAAATAGCACCTGGTTCCGTACGGAGCATTTTGTCGAGGTCGAGGAAGAAACGGTTTTTCTTATGAAGGTTCACCGATTTATCTACATCGAGGCGAATAGTTTTCTCGACTACGGGCTTGCCTACACGACGTAATTCTTCACTGCCGTCGAGGTTATTGCGTTGCAGGTATTGTGGTACATTGTTTTCATAAATTTTGATGATGGTCACGTCTACCGCGTTGAGGTTCACGGCTTCAAACGGCATCACCAGTTTATTGCTTTCCGGCAGGATCACGCCTTTGCCGGGAATGCTGACAGAAGGAAGTGTATTTTCAAAGTTCACGTTGGCGCTGAAAGATTTACCCAGGCGTTTATCTGTGATGTTTATAACAGCTTCGTTGATCAGTACATTATAGTTTCCTTCCATCCTGGTGGGTGTATACACACTTACTTCGCTACCATCAATAGTGTAGCGCAGATCGCTTTGGCCGCTGATGCCAATGAGTCCTTCCAGGGTTTGAGCCATGCTTACCGGATCGGAGAACTGTACCAGCAGGTGTTGTTCCGGATCTGCCATGGCTTTTACATCTAATACTTTGAAGTCGCCGACGGCAGGCACTTCGATGGTGGTTTTGCCGTTATTGTCTACTTTCAGCGGGGTGCCATTCCAGTTGAGTTCCAGGTTGCGGCCAATATTAGCGCGGGCTATATTGGCAATCGTGAAGCGGGACGTGCGTTCGGTAGCGTTGTGTTGCCAGGTGACGGGCAGGCTTTTACCGCCATATTGGGCAGTAAGTACTTTTTCAATGGCCTGCGGATCTTCTACGTCGGCAGTATATATGGCGCCGGTGCAGGTCATGCGGTCCAGGGTATTGTTGCTGCTGGCTTTCAGCCCAAAATTCTCAATGGAAAAAGAGGGCTTGATAATCTTGAATTCAAAATCAAAAGACTTCAGTTCCTTAGGAACATCGATGATTTTCCCCAGCTTAAAGTTGGCCTGGTAGGTTTTGCCAGGTTGCAGGTTTTCGTCTGGTCGGAATTCAATAGTGGTTGCATCAATCCAGTACGATTTACCCTTGATAGCGGGAGAGAACTCAAATACTTCTTTGTCCAGGGTTTCGTTCTGAGTGTGTGTAACATTTGTTTGTCCGGTCAGGTGAATCCGGATAGCACTTTGTTTGGAAATGATACCAGCGGTGTATGCTTCAATATACCGGGCAAATTCCGGATTCATTTCTTTTCGGGTGGTACGGCAACCACTGACAATCAACAGGGAGGCCATGAAAAGAAATAAGGCTGCTACAACAGTTAGCCGTTTTAATGGGTGCATCAGTAAGGATGTTAGGGTGATTAACTATTAGGTGCGAATGTCGGGAAATTTATTGACATGGGGCGTTGGGGCAGCTTTTGGCCATTAGCGGTTAGCTTTTAGCAAAATGCAGCGAAGACCAACATATGATGATCTTCGCTGCATTTTGCTAAAAGCTAAAGGCTGGAAGCTAGTAACTGTTAAACCATTTCGCCTTTTTGCAGGCGGATAAACTTATCTACACAATCAGGCAGCTCTTCTTCGTAGTGCGTAACAAAGATCAGCGTAACGGGCATGTGAGCGCACAGTTGTTCTATAACTTGTTTGAAGTGTATTTTTTGTTGTGCATCCAATCCCTGGCAAGGTTCATCAAAGATTAACAGTGGAGGATTTTTCACCAGGGCGCGTGCCAGCAAGGTAAGACGCTGGGCGCTTTCAGACACCAGTTTAAAAGGTGCGTTGGCATGTTCGGATATATCGAGTACACTCATCCAGTCGTTGGCAATTTGCAATTGTTCCGGTGTAGCGGGCCTGGTGCTACCTATCACATCAGAAAACCCGGAGCATACTACTTTGAGGCAGTTATCGCGGGAAGTAAAGTATTGATGCAGTTCCGGCGATACAAAGCCAATCTTCTTTTTAATATCCCAGATGCTTTCCCCGCTGCCCCGTTTGCGATCGAACAGCCATAGCTTATTGGCATAGGCCTGTGGGTTATCGCCGTTGATCAGGCTCAGTAAGGTAGATTTACCGGCACCATTGGGCCCCAGTAGCGCCCATTTGTCGTTGGGTTTTACGGTCCAGTTGATGCCATGGAGGATAGTATTTTCGCCATATTTAATATGGATATCTTCCATGCGGACAATCGTTTCAAAGGTATTGCCGGTACTGTTTTGTACCAGGGCGGCGATCTTGTCTGTTGCCATGGCTGGCAAGGAGGCGGTTACCGGCGCCGGTAACGGCAACTCAAGAAATGCTTCGCGGGTATATTTCCCGGTAATAGTGCCATTATCCAGCGTGAGTACATGGGTAATATGATCGGGGATTTCAGTGGGGGTAGTTGCCAGCAAAACGGTGGTACCGGCGGCAATAATTTCATTGATCATGTGGCTGAAATCTTTGCGGGCTTGCACATCCAGGCCGATGTAAGGATTATCCAGCATCAGCAGTTGTGGTTGTTGCAGGAGCGCGCGGGCGATCATTACGCGTCGGGTTTCGCCGTTGGATAATTTAATGAGCCGCTTTTCGAGCAGGGGCTCAATGCGCAACGCCTTTACCAACGAGGGCACGGTATTGATTTCCAGGTATTCCATCACTGTAGGTGAATTATCGGCATCCATGCTATTGAAGCGTTGCTGATAATAGAAGTCGGTGGTAGTATTGGAAAGGTTCCGGAAAGTATGGTGGTGCCCTACCATGCTGATCAGGTTGCGGTAGTTGAACCAGGGATCCGTGATGGTGTGGTGGCTGCAATAATCGTCATAAAAATGGTAATGAATGCTACCATTAATGATATTGAATTTACCAAGTATCGTATTTAGCAGGGCGGTTTTACCAGCGCCACTGGGGCCGGTAATGGCCCATTGCTCTCCTTTGTTGATCTGCCAGCTAAGGGTATCGAATAATGTTTTGTCGAGGTACCTTACGGTGATATGTTCCATGGAGAGGAACGGCGTTTGCTTGTCTGTCATGGTTTGCACGATTGGGCTAAATATTCGTCTGTCGGCATAAAAATAATAGTATTATTGAAAGCATCCAGTAAATTTATATGCAAATTGAGGGTATGATTTGGAAGATAAAAACCTTTGAGGAACTAACCGTAGCAGAGCTCTATGCCATTTTGCGTTTGAGAAGCGAAGTATTTATTATAGAGCAAAATTGCGCTTACCAGGATTTGGATAATACTGATCAGAAAGCGCTGCATTTCATGGGAACAGATGAGCAGGGACAGTTGCTGGCTTATACCCGTCTTTTTGCGCCGGGTATCAAGTACACAGAGGCTTCTATTGGTCGTGTGGTGACTTCCCCGCTGGCACGTGGCAAAGGTGCAGGCCGGGAGCTGATGGAGCGTTCTATACTGGCGTTGCAGGAGCATTATGGCAAGGTGCCTATAAAAATAGGTGCGCAGCAATATTTACAGCGGTTTTATACATCCCTGGGCTTTGAGCAAACCAGTGATACTTACCTGGAAGATGGGATTCCGCATATTGAGATGTTGAGGAGCTGAAAGCATAAAGCGGAAAGCATAAAGCTATTATAGCGAATGATGAGAGCGGATATTCGCTTTAATCATTCGCTATAATAGCTTTATGCTTTCCGCTTTATGCTTTCAGCTTATCTTTTCGGTATTTTTTTCTGTTTAACCTCCACCCGGGGAGCATGTTCTTTCAGGCGATAGAAAGGAATCACGTAAGAAACGGTGTATTGCACATCAAATACGGATCGCTTGGAACCATTTCCAAAGCCAGGAATCACGAGTGGGGTGAAGTCGGTTGTTTTTACATTGTTGATGAGAATACGTTCGCGGATATTCCAGCCCATGAAGAAGTTCTTCAGTACTTCTGCTTTCATCCCTACTACCAGCTCCACCCAGTGTGCGTTTACATTTGTTTTAGGAACGCTGCCGGTCAGCTGATCGCCCCAATAGGAGCTTTTCATTTTGTAGGTAGGCACTTCGTAGGAGAAGTGAGAGAATCCGTAACGGATCCCGCCATAGAACATATTTTTCTCTGTTGGATATTGTCTTTTCAGGAAGTTATAGTCTACTCCTGCTGTTATAAACATACCATTGCCTTTGTAAGTGTAGTTGCTGTCTTTATAAGGAGTGTTGGTGTATCCTAATTCAACGGCAGCATATAAATTACTGTTGATGCGGGCATCTGCAACGATGGTTACTTCTTTACGGTATGGATAGTAGATGGCAGAAACGATACGGCTCAAATCCACGCCTATACGTAAACCACCCGGAATGTACCAGGAGCTGTCTTTAATGGGAGTAATTACTTTATGTGCAGAGTCCACCACCATTTTATGGGTGGTATCTGCTTTTATGCTTTTGTGCAGGGTATCCGTTTTAACGGCTGCCGGCTTATTTTGAGCAACAGCAGCAACAGTAAAGAGAATACTACTGACTGACAAGGAAATATAATAGAAGATGCGTGTCATTGCTGCTGGTTACGGACTTATTATTAATCTGAATATACCCGATGGTATGTTTGGTTGTAAGAACGGTATCCAGGTTGAAGTAGGTACCAAATCCACAACCCGGAGAGATGAAATGTTTTACACGCGAATACTTGAAAGTGAGGGTATCCGCTACTGCAGTAGAATCTACCTTCAGGTAAAACTTGCTGCTATCTGATACAGGAGAAAGAGGAAAGAATATATCAGACGCCGGTTGTTTCCTGTAAAGCGAATCCTTTGTCAGGGCATATGCCGTTACCTTAGGCATAACGGTATCCCTGATAAATGCGCCATTGGCGCTATCGCGCTTAAAGTGGATATGCAGATCATTGCGCAATGTTTGATCGCATACTTTGGTTTCATTTTCGCAGGCAATGATGCCGGCGAAAATGAAACCTGTGAGTAATATCTGGTAAATCCTTTTCATTGATTGCTTACAAGTTGGCAAGATATTAAATTCCCAGCTCCTTTTTGAGGAATCGGGCGGTATGGCTGTCCTTACAGGTGCTTACCTGTTCCGGTGTACCGGTACATAAAATGGTACCGCCGCCACCGCCGCCTTCCGGCCCCAGGTCTACAATATAATCCGCCATTTTGATGACGTCCAGGTTGTGTTCTATGACCAGTACGGTGTTGCCACGATCTACCAGTTTATTTAATACTTTCTGGAGCAGTTGTATATCCTGGAAATGCAGCCCTGTAGTAGGTTCATCGAGGATATAAATGGTCTTGCCGGTATCTTTCTTGGAAAGTTCGGTAGCCAGTTTCACTCGTTGGGCTTCTCCTCCGGAGAGGGTTACTGCGGATTGTCCGAGTGTAATATAGCCCAGTCCTACATCCTGCAGGGTTTTTATTTTGCGGTAAATCCAGGGTACCGGCTGGAAAAATTCCACGGCTTCATCTACCGTCATATCCAGTACATCGGAGATGGACTTGCCCTTATAGCGTATCTCCAGTGTTTCGCGGTTGTAACGGCGACCATTACACTTCTCGCAATGTACATATACATCGGGGAGGAAGTTCATTTCTATGACGCGCATACCACCGCCTTCACAAACATCACAGCGACCGGTTTTCACGTTGAATGAAAAACGGCCTGCATTGTATCCCCTGATCTTGGCTTCCGGTACGGAGGCGAATAAGGTCCTGATATCGGTGAAGAAGCCACAATAGGTGGCAGGGTTGCTACGTGGGGTACGACCAATAGGCGATTGATCAATTTCAATCACCTTATCTATAAACTCCAGTCCCTTGATGCTTTTGTAGGGCATGGGTACTGTTTTGGAGTCGTACGCATGTTTAGAGAGAATGGGATACAGGGTTTCGTTGATCAGGGTAGATTTACCACTGCCGGAAACGCCGGTCACGCAGATGAAAGTGCCGAGGGGCAGTTTCAGGTTTACATTCTTCAGGTTGTTGCCGGACGCGCCTTTCAGCTCCAGGAAGTTTCCGTTGCCTTTGCGGCGGGCAGGTATTTCTGCAGCTGTTTTACCATTGAGGTAGCCGGCGGTAGGCGTATTGAGTTTGAGTATGGCAGCGGGTGTGCCTTGTGCAATGATTTGTCCGCCGTGTTTGCCGGCACCGGGACCAATATCTACCAGGTGATCGGCGTGGAGCATGATGTCTTTATCATGTTCTACCACAATCACGGTATTCCCCATGTCTTTCAGGTTACGGAGGGCATCAATCAGTTGCATATTATCGCGCTGGTGCAGGCCTATACTCGGTTCATCGAGGATATAGGTGATCCCCATCAGTTGTGATCCGATCTGGGTGGCCAGTCGGATACGCTGTGATTCGCCACCACTCAGGGTGCGGGTAGGGCGGTTCAGTGTCAGGTAGTTCAGGCCTACATTGAGCAGGAAGCCGAGTCGCTCGCGGATTTCTTTGAGGATATCTTTAGCGATGGCATTTTGTTTTTTCTCAAGACGGTCTTCGATATTACCAAACCAGGCCAGGAGCTTATCCAGGTCCATGTTTCCCAGTTCGGAGATATTTTTCTCATCGATCTTAAAGAACAGGCTTTCTTTTTTGAGACGGGCGCCATTACATTCCGGGCAGGTGCTGAGTTGCATAAAGCCTTCGGCCCAGCTACGCACGTGATCGGAAGAGGTGTCATTGAAATAGCGACGGACCATGTTTACAACACCTTCGTATTCGGTGGCGTATTCAGTGTTGCCGCTGCCTTCGTCGTAGTTCATGTCTACTTCCAGCTTCCCGTTTTCATCGCCGAACAACAATACGTTGAGGGCTTTTTGCGGGATGGCGGAAATAGGGCCGGTTAAGGAGAACTTATATTTCTTCGCGAGTTGCTGTACCTGTTTGAAGGTAAAGGTATCGCGGGCTTCACCCAGTGGTTTGAGACCGCCATCGGTGATGGATATGCTGTAATCCGGAATGATTTCGTCCATATTGATCTGGTAAATGCTACCAAGACCTTTACAGCGGGGACAGGCACCATAGGGAGAGTTAAAGGAGAAGGTGTTGGGACTGGGCTCTTCGTAGGAAAGGCCGGTATCTTCACACATCAGTTGTTTACTGTACTGGCTCACCTTATTGGTATCATGGTCCATGATAAACAGCAGTCCTTTGCCCATGGTGAGCGCTTTTTGCACACTCTGGCTGATGCGGGTACGGGCGTTTTCCTGTACCTGTATGCGGTCTATCACCAGTTCGATGTCGTGGATTTTGTAACGATCCACCTGCATTCTTTCTTTCAGGTCCTGTATTTCTCCGTCCACGCGCACTTTGAGGTAGCCTTGTTTGCGTACCTGTTCAAACAGTTCCCGGTAGTGGCCTTTGCGTCCGCGCACCAATGGGGCGAGGATGGCCAGCTTTTTATTATTGTAATGTTTGAAAAGGTGCGCCAGGATTTCCTCTTCCGAGAAGCGTGTCATCGGTTTATTGGTGTTATAGGAGTAAGCGGTGCCGGCGCGTGCATATAGCAAGCGCAGGAAGTCGTATATCTCCGTAATAGTACCAACGGTAGAACGAGGGTTCTTATTAGTGGTTTTTTGTTCTATAGAAATAACGGGAGAAAGGCCGGTGATTTTATCCACATCGGGTCTTTCCATGTCACCGATAAACTGGCGGGCATAAGCGGAAAAGCTCTCCATGTAGCGGCGTTGTCCTTCAGCATAAACGGTATCAAATGCGAGTGATGATTTACCGCTGCCACTGATGCCAGTGATGACAACCAGTTTATTTTTGGGCAACTCCAGGTCCAGGTTTTTCAGGTTATGCTCCCGGGCGCCAAAGATGGCTATTTGTTCATCTGCCGGGGCTTGCGCAACGGAAGTAGCGGGTACATTCTCTTTTTTCTTTGCCATAATATTAAACTACTAAGCTACACCATTATTGTGAAAGCATAAAGCTTAAAGCAGAAAGCAAAAAGCTATTAGCGCGAATGATATTAGCGAAGATTTAATAATCAATCGCTTCTATCATTCGCGCTAATAGCTTTTTGCTTTCTGCTTTAAGCTTTATGCTTAACCAATATATTTTTTGAATACTACGATGGCATTGTGACCACCAAAACCGAAGGTATTGCTCATAGCAACGTTTACTTCGCGTTTTTGTGCAGTACCCAGTGTCAGGTTCAGATTGGTAGGGATACCTTCGCCCAGCACGGTAGTGTTGATGGTAGGCGGAACGATATCTTCCTGGGTAGCCTTGATACATGCAATGGCTTCAATAGCGCCGGCAGCTCCCAACAGGTGACCTGTCATGGATTTGGTAGCACTGATATTGAGTTTTGGTGCATGATCACCAAAAGCAGCCACGATAGCTTTCAGCTCGCTGAGGTCTCCTACTGGAGTGGAAGTAGTGTGGGAGTTTACGTAATCTACATCAGCAGTAGTGATACCTGCATCTTCCAGGGCTTGTTCCATACCTAAGCGTGCGCCCAAACCTTCAGGATGGGTAGCAGTGAGGTGGTAAGCATCGCAGGTCATAGCGCCGCCGATCATTTCACCGTAGATGGTAGCACCTCTGGCGATGGCGTGTTCATATTCTTCCAGGATGATGGCACCAGCGCCTTCGCCCATTACGAAACCATCACGCTCGGTATCAAACGGACGGGAAGCATGTTCTGCATCTTCATTGCGGGTAGACAGTGCTTTGAGGGCATTGAAGCCAGCAATACCGGCACGGGTAACAGGAGCTTCAGAACCGCCGGTTACAATTACATTGGCTTTACCTAAACGGATGTAGTTGAAAGCATCCACCAGTGCGCTGGTAGAAGAAGCGCAGGCAGACACGGTACAGAAGTTAATACCCATAAAGCCGTACTTCATGGCTATCTGACCTGCTGCAATGTCACATATTAATTTAGGTATAAAGAAAGGGTTGAACTTAGGAATAAAGCCACCCTGCGTAAATTCAACGATCTGTTCTTCGAACGTGAGCATTCCGCCATTGCCGGAAGCCCAGATGACACCTATTTTGGTTTTGTCAATTCCTTCTTTGTCAAGACCAGCATCCAGTACAGCTTCCTGAGCAGCAGCCATCGCATACTGCGTGAAACAATCCATTTTGCGGGCTTCCTTTTTTTCCATATATTTTTCCACATCAAATCCTTTCACTTCACAGGCGAATTTTGTTTTAAACTCTGTGGTGTCGAATTTGGTAATGGGACCAGCGCCACTAACGCCAGCCTTCATATTGTTCCAAAAAGTATTTACATCATTCCCGATAGGTGTTAATGCTCCCAAGCCGGTAACCACAACCCTTTTCAGTGTAACAGTACGCATATTTTTTACTTTAATAAAAAAAGTTAGAGCGCAAATTTAGTTACTTATTGTTATGAATAAGCATATTCATTAAGATAATATAATATAACTTTTATGAATTTGCGTTGAAATATAGTGTGGTAGAGGATTTGTGAGGATTGACAGAATGGATCTGACAGTTTCCTTACGATTTTTTGCGTATTTATTTCATTAAAATGTAGTTATGCAAGGAAATTGTAAGAAAAAAGGAAGGGAAATGAGCGTATAGGCAGATGAACAAATCGTTATTCATCTACCTATAGCTATATTATATTATCAGGCAGCAACCACGGCTACCTGTTCCGGTAAAGTGGTTATTTTACGGGTACGTTGTTTTAAGAAGGAGATAATTTCCGCGTCTGTCTGGAAGCGTTCGCCGATGTTGACAAAATGTTTTGCCAGCAGGTCGTAGCGTTTTCCCATCAGGTAGGCCCATACATGGAGAAAGTGAATGTGTTCAAATACGATGGCATCGTTGCTGATATACTCGTCCAGTGTTTTGGTAAAATATACCGGATGTTCTGTCCAGTGCATGCTGGGCTTGATGTGATGGCTGATATGATAGCCATCATTCCAGCATTTATGGTTATACTTGGTATTGATGCAGGTAATACTGTTTTTGTAAGAATTTTCCGGATCTGTGGCGTCTATAAAGGCATGCTGTGCCCAGTTGCCCACCATCATAATGATGCGGGAAATGACGAAGGGTAATATAAATACCACAAAGGTGGCCGGGAAATTAATGAACGACAGGCCCACGCAGGCGGCAATGAATAAGAATTCTCCTCTGACCAGCTTTACCATAAGCTTCGTTCTTTTTCTGCGCAGGTGGTAACGGGCGGTATCCCATACGCCTTGTGTAATAAAGTTAAACAGGTATAAAAGGAAGCCCCGGAGAGAGTCGCGCTGGTACATCATTGTACAGCTATCGTCGTCGGGCATATTATTTTCCGGGTGGTGCATGCCTATATGGTGGGAATAATAGGCTTCCGGGGTTTGGCCGAACAATGGGCCAATTACCCATGGCAGGTAATTATTCCAGAACTGGTATTTTTTTATAAAGAACACCCGGTGGCTGGTACAATGCAGCATTAGTCCGAATGGACCTTTGAAAGTAACGTTGTTGAAAAACTGGTAGGCAATGGCGGCCGTCCACCATATCCAGTTATTCATACCGGGGATATAGAGAATGATGGCCAGTGGTATTAGGACCAGCGTGATTTTTACGGTCAGGTATACGAACGGAAGATCCCGCTCATCCCGTATCCAGCTTTTGAAAAGCCGGTCGAATCTTGTTTCATGGTCAGGCTTTACGTAAACCGGATCTGTTAGACGAGTAAGAGACTTCATACGCACTTGAGTGTTTACTACAGTTGTGAGAAAGTTGGCAAAACGGAGCCGATGAATTACTATAACGTGGCCCAGGGAGATATATTATTCCGTACCCGTTAACTGAAAGATAGCCTTTTTTTTCTTCTCTGGTAGTAATTACCGGTATTTTTGTAATTTCCGTTTTAGTGAATCTGTCAAAAAAATAGGGGCGCTTAAATTATATAACTGGCCGGTTAGATGAAATGTTCCTGTAAAATCCATTTCATAGTTGCCAAAACCAATCACTATACATGAAGAGATTAACCCTCAAAGATGTTGCAAAAATGGCCGGGGTGGCCCCTTCTACGGTTTCGTTTGTATTGAACGGAAAGGGGAAGCAAATGCGCATCAGGGATGAAGTGGCTATGCATATTATGCAGGTAGCAGAGAAATCGGGTTATGAGCCTCACCGTATGGCGGTAAATCTTCGTACGGGGCAGTCCAAAACATTGGGCCTTATTGTAGAAAGTATTTCCGGTAGTTTCTTTGCCAGCCTGGCTAAAACTATTGAAACCGAAGCAGAGCGCCGGGGTTATAATGTAGTATACTGCAGTACCGAAAATAACGCCCAGAAAGGTGGAGAGCTGATCAGGATGCTGGGCCGCCAAATGGTGGATGGCTACCTGATTACCCCCGCACCAGGTATGGAAAAAGAAATACAGCACCTGGTACAACAACATAAGCCGGTAGTACTGATGGACAGCTTTTTCCCTTCCATTAAAACGCCTTATGTACTGATCAATAATTTCGACGGCGTACAACAGGGCATGAAACACCTGATTGGTAAAGGGTTTACCAAGATTGCCTTTGTAATGGTAGATGTGAAGCTGATACAGATAGAAGAACGTCTACGGGGCTACGTTACCGCACTGAAAGATCATAAGATCCCCGTCCGGAAAAAATATATCCTGCAATTGCAATATCACAGGGAACGCGAAGAGTCGCTGAAACAGCTACAGGACTTTATAGAAGCCAATCCTGAGCTGGAAGCCATCTTTTTCTCTACCAACTACCTGGGTATCCTTGGGCTGGAAGTGCTGGCCCGTATGGGGTTGAAGATGCCGGATGATATTGCCGTGCTTTGCTTCGATGACCATGATATTTTTCGTTTATACCCTCCCGGTATTTCCGTGATAGAACAACCCATTGAGGGTATTGCTAAAACAGCCATTGACCTGCTGATGCACCAGTTGGATAAAAACAGCGGGCCGCTGAAGAAAAATGCAATTGAGCTGCCCGGCAAATTTATCTTACGGGGATCGGCTTAATGGACGCGGTATGCACGCTGCTGGCAGGATCCCAGACCCTACCCGTGAAAAAAGCGTGAAATACTTGCAAATGATAAAAAAAATTATAATTTTAGTACCAGATTTTGATTACAGAAGAAAGGATTCGCAGAATCTTTTTTTTCTATACCTGTGCTAAATCGATTTTGTGAAAATTTCACGTTAACTTACACAAGCTTTGCGTGTTATTGGCGAAGAGATCATTTTTGTTGTTTATAATATCTGATTCATGAAAAAAGTTGGACTGTTAGCAGCCGCTTTATTGTCATTGCACGGCGCCTTCGCCCAAACAGTGCTTAAAGTAGCTGAACCGGCGGAATGGGTTAACACCCTGATGGGAACTGATTCTAAAGTAAGCCTGTCAAATGGTAACACCTATCCTGCTATTGCCCTGCCCTGGGGAATGAACTTCTGGATGCCCCAAACCAATACCATGGGTAATGGCTGGGCCTATCAATATACCGCTGATAAAATCAGGGGATTCAAACAAACACACCAACCCTCCCCCTGGATCAATGATTACGGACAATTTGCCATCATGCCGGTAACAGGTACCGTGAAGTTTGATCAGAATGCCCGCGCCAGTTGGTTTTCCCATAAATCAGAAGTAGCCAAACCATATTATTATAGTGTATACCTCGCTGATCCCGACGTTACCACAGAAATTACACCTACCGAAAGAGCCGCCCAACTGCGGTTCACCTACCCGGCGACCGACAGCGCCTACATCGTGGTAGATGCATTTGATCATGGCTCTTATATTAAAATATTACCGGAGCAAAAGAAAATAATCGGATACACCACCAAAAACAGCGGCGGCGTACCTTCCAATTTTAAGAACTACTTTGTTATCACCTTCGATAAGCCATTTACCGTAGCTAATATCTGGCACGACAGCGTACTGGTGAAAGGTCAGCTGGAATTACAGGCTGATCATACCGGCGCCGTAGTAGGTTTCAAAACCACTAAAGGTGAGAAAGTAGGGATCAAAACTGCTTCTTCCTTCATCAGCTTTGAACAGGCAGAACTCAACCTGCAACGCGAAATAGGCAATGAAAACTTTGACGCCACCTGTAAAAAAGCAAAAGATATCTGGAATAAAGAACTGGGCAGATTATCTGTAGAAGGCGGTTCCAGCGAACAGGTCAGCACCTTCTATTCTTCGCTGTATCGCACCATGCTGTTCCCACGGAAGTTCTATGAAATCAATGCGAAGAATGAAATTGTGCACTATAGTCCGTTCAACGGCCAGGTATTACCCGGCTATATGTTCACCGACAACGGATTCTGGGATACTTTCCGCGCCGTACATCCTTTCTTCACACTGATGTATCCCACATTAAGTGCGCATATCATGGAAGGATTATCCAACGCATACAACGAAAGCGGATGGTTGCCTGAATGGGCCAGCCCCGGTCACCGCGATTGTATGATTGGCTCCAACTCTGCTTCCCTCATCGCCGACGCCTACCTGAAAGGCATCCGTGGCTATGACATCAACAACCTGTACAAAGCCATATTGAAAAATACGGAAAACGAAGGACCCATGAGCTCTGTAGGCAGATTGGGGGTGAAATATTATAACAAGCTCGGCTACGTGCCTTACGATGTAAACATCAATGAAAATGCCGCCCGTACGCTGGAGTATGCATACGACGACTTCACCATTTTTCAGTTGGCGAAAGCACTGAACCGTCCTAAGAGTGAAATTGCGTTGTTTGAAAAACGTTCTCAGAACTATCGCAACCTCTTCGATCCGGAAACAAAACTGATGCGTGGTAAAAATAAAGACGGCAAATTCCAGGCGCCATTTAACCCATTCAAATGGGGCGATGCATTCACCGAAGGAAACAGCTGGCACTATACCTGGTCTGTATTCCACGATGTACAAGGCCTCGCGAAACTGATGGGTGGCCAGCAAATGTTTGCCAACATGCTGGACTCTGTTTTCAACATGCCGCCCATCTTTGATGAAAGCTACTACGGCACCGTTATCCACGAAATACGCGAAATGCAGATCATGAACATGGGACAGTATGCACATGGCAACCAACCCATTCAACACATGATCTACTTATATAATTATGCAGGTCAGCCATGGAAAACCCAATACTGGGTACGCCAGGTGATGAGCCGTTTATACAAAGCCACCCCCGATGGATACTGTGGCGATGAAGACAATGGCCAAACCAGCGCATGGTACGTTTTCTCCGCGATGGGCTTCTATCCTGTATGCCCCGGTACACAACAGTATGTGTTAGGTACCCCGCTGTTTTCCAAACTCACGATGACGCTGGAAGACGGTAAACAAATGGTGATTAATGCACCAGGCAACAGTGATACTAACCTGTACGTACAAAGTGCGTCTTTAAACGGACAACCTTATTCTAAGAATTGGATCAGCCACCAGGACCTGCAGAAAGGCGGTACCCTGGAGTTCAAAATGGGCGCTACTCCTGAAAAATCAAGAGGTGCGAACACAGCTGATTACCCATATTCTTATTCGCCTACCGCGAACAAATAGATCTGTAAACGATTTTCATTGTTCACTGAAATATTTCATCCTGACTCTTCAGGATGTACTCTATTTAGCTTTTAGCTGTTAGCCATGCAGCGGATAGTATCTAACAGCTAATAGCTAACTGCTAACAGCTAAATCAACCGAGATGAGAAAACTTTTATTACCCGTTATCCTGTTGACCGCCATATCAGCAGCAGCACAGGAAAACGTCATACAGTATGTAAAGCCGATCACCGGCACCCAGAGAATGGGACATACCTATCCCGGCGCTACTGTACCTTTCGGTATGGTACAACTCAGCCCGGAAACAGATACCATTCCCTATGAAATGAATGGTAAGTATAACCCGGATGTGTATAAGTATTGCGCGGGATATCAGTATGAAGATAAAACCATTGTAGGGTTTAGTCATACGCATTTCAGCGGAACCGGGCATTCTGACCTGGGCGACTTTTTAATTATGCCTACCGTAGGCGCTTTGCAATTAAACCCAGGTACGGCAGATCATCCTGAAAGTGGTTACCGCTCTCCTTTTTCCCATAGCACAGAAGTAGCGGAACCCGCTTATTATAAAGTGAAACTGGAAGATGGGGATATCCTCGCGGAACTGACTGCCAGCAACCGTGTGGGCTTTCATCAGTATACATTTCCCGGTACAGACCAGGCACATATCATCCTGGATATGATGTCCGGTATTTATAATTACGAGAACAAAAACGTATGGACATTTATCCGTGTGGAGAATGACACCCTGGTAACCGGCTTCCGGCAAACTAACGGTTGGGCACGTACGAGAATAGAATATTTTGCGATGGTGTTCTCAAAGCCGTTTGTAGCATACGGTCAGCAGAACCATGCAAAGGATGTGTACAAAGGCTTTTGGCGCAAGTTTGACCAGTCTAAGAACTTCCCCGAAATGGCAGGCAGGCAGATTCGTGCGTACTTCGATTTTAAAACCACACCCGGCGAAAAGATTAAAATTAAAATGGCGCTGTCGCCGGTGAGCACAGAAGGTGCATTGAAAAACCTGCGGGCAGAAATTCCAGGCTGGGATTTTGAGCAGGTAAAGCGCGATGGACAGGCCTTGTGGAGCAAAGAACTGAATAAAATTCATATTGAATCCACTAGCCGCGAAGAGAAGGAAAACTTCTATACTGCCATGTATCACGCGTTTATCAATCCTACTACTTATATGGATGTGGATGGACAATACCGCGGACTGGATATGAACATTCATACCGCTAACGGCTACACGAATTATACTACTTTCTCCCTGTGGGATACCTATCGTGCCTTACACCCGTTGTTTAACGTGATTCAGCCGCAGCGCAATGCAGACATGATTCAGTCGATGCTCCATCACTATGAGCAAAGCGCACAGCGTATGCTGCCCATATGGGCGCATTACGCCAATGAAAATTGGTGTATGATTGGTTATCACAGCGTATCTGTTATTGCGGATGCTATCATGAAAGGTAATGCACCTTTTGATGTCAATAAAGCACTGGATGCCTGCGTTACCACCGCCCGTCATCGCAGTTATGATGGCCTGGAGTATTATATAGACCGGGGCTATATCCCGGAAGACAGAAATGGTTCTTCCGTTTCCAAAGTACTGGAATATGCGTACGACGACTGGTGTATTGCGCAGGTAGCGAAGAAATTGGGCAGAACAGCTATTTATGAAGAATTCACCAAACGATCTGCTAACTATAAAAACGTATACGACAGCAACACCGGGTTTATGCGCCCACGGTTGAACGACGGTACTTTTAAAGCCAACTTCGATCCGTTGCAAACACACGACCAGGGCTTTATTGAAGGCAACGCCTGGAACTACAGTTTATATGTGCCACATGATCCTAACGAAATGATTGCCATGATGGGTGGTAAGAAACAATTCACCGCTCACCTGGATTCGCTGTTCACCATGGAATTACCCGATAAATATTTTGCTGAAACGGAAGATATTACCCGCGACGGTATCATCGGTAACTACGTACATGGGAACGAGCCCTCGCATCACGTGGCCTACCTGTATAACTGGACCGGCTATCCATGGAAAACACAGGAGCGGGTACGCATGATTCTGAAGAAGATGTATCATCCCGGACCAGATGGACTGGGTGGTAACGACGACTGCGGCCAGATGAGTGCATGGTACATTTTCACCACGCTTGGCTTCTATCCCGTTTGTCCGGGTAGTGACCAGTATGCGCTGGGAAGCCCGGCTATTGATAAGGCCACGCTGCAGTTGGAGAATGGAAAAACCTTTGTGATAGATGTGAAAAATCAAAGCGATAAAAACGTATATGTACAACGGTTATTACTGAATGGAACACCATTAAACCGGCTGTATATCACGCATGCCGATATTATGAATGGAGGCACCCTCACATTTTACATGGGAGCAAAGCCGAAGAAATAGTTATAAACAGTGATCAGACAGTGGCTGTTTCCGGTAGTTCCGGAGGCAGCCTATTTTTTTGTTATGGCATGCTATAACAACTGGAAATGAGATAAGTAATATATTGCGGGCGTATTATTTAATCGCGTAAAATATGACAGCACCTATCGATATTATTAAAACCAATCTCGACAACCTCACTTCTTTGTGGAAAACTGTAGGTATTCCCTTTAATGGTTTTGTAGAAACGCCCATTTATAATTATTGCAAAGTACCGGGTTCGGACTGGCCCAATCGTTTGTGGTTTAAGCAGGATGTTACGCCGGAAACGCTGACTGCTGCGTTGGCGGCGCTGCCAACAGGGAAAATGACGATTCCTTACTGGGATATTTACGGCACTAACGCAGACGAATATATAATAGCGCGGGGTGGTGTAAAATCGTCTGAGCAGGCGGGGATGTCGCTGAAGCTGGGACGGCCGTTTACAGGCGCTCAACATCTCCGCTATGAGTTGGTTCGTAGCCATGAGCAGGCAGACGCCTGGGCTGCTATATATCCACAATCATTCGGTTATCAGATCAGCGGGGAGATCCTCAAAAAAACATACCAGGATATTCGTTTTTACCTGGCATATTTAGGTGATCAGCTAGTTGGTACAGCGATACTACATTGTGTGGATGGCATTGCGGGTATTCATGGTGTAGGCGTAATTCCGGAAATGAGGAAGAAAGGGTTTGCCAATGAAATCATGGAACATGTGTTGAATGAATCTATTGAGCTGAATGCCGCCTATGCCACATTGCAGGCCTCTAAAATGGGCATTGGGATTTACCTGAAGATGGGTTTCGCAGACCAGTTCCTGATTAAGAATTATGCGTTTATCACCGCGTAATGGTAATGTTTGCGTGTGTGGTGGAGAAAGATCGCACACGCAAATTTTAATTGAATGTGCGCAAATTTTAACCTTTCCTATAAAGCAGTATTATTGATGTTATGGAGATAAGAAAGCTATTATTCCGTGTTGCTCCATTACCTGTTATAACGCTGATATTATTGTCTGTTGGACATTTAATCTGATATCTAGTAATGCTGTTGTTGATTTTATAGCATATGTCCTGCTTTTTGTTTTCTAGTTTTTAATTTTTACCCCAAGTTAATATCTGCATTAAATTGGTTAATTCTGGTGTGACCACATCCGGGAATGTGATCTAATTTTACTTTTACATTAAACTCAGGTTATGTATCCTGTTTCCGCTAAAAGAGTGATCGGTATTGATAAGTAGCGCGTATCAACCAGAGTACATGTTATGAACGGGCCATCAGGCGAAAAAAAATTATCAGACACAAAATCTTTACCATTTTTAACAATCGTTTTTCTGCATTCCTTACAATGCTGTATGGGCTTCGTTTGTAAGCATCAGTAGCGGTTTAATCTCAACAATTTAACACTTATGAAAAAAACAATTGCAATGGCAGCATGGCTGCTGTTCGCGGTAGCTTTTGCCTACGCCCAATCGCCGGTGATCACCGGGAAGGTGTTGACTAAAGAAGGTACGCCTGTTCCCGGCGCCTCCATTCACGTACAGGGCCGCAATGCAGGCGTGGCGGCCGCAGCGGATGGCTCTTTTAAAATTGAAGCAAAAGATGGCGAAGTACTATTGATAACAGCGATCGGTTTTACTACCGCCACCGTAAAAGCAAATAGTAAAACACCCATTACCATTTCCCTGGTGGACAATTCCAAAGACATTACTGAAGTAGTGGTTACCGGCTTAGGTGTTAAGCGCGATAAAAGGATGCTCACCTATAGCGTGCAGGAAGTAAAAGGCGCTACCCTGACAGAGGCGAAACAAGACAACGTAGTGAATGCCTTGTCCGGAAAAGTAGCCGGTGTACAGGTGAATAACTCCAGTGGCGTGCCAGGCGGTTCCGCCAGGATCGTGATCCGTGGTAGTACATCGCTGGTAGGTAATAACCAACCCCTGTTTGTTATAGACGGTATGATCATGGACAACAGCGAAGCCGGTAATCCTAACAGGGCAGAATACAATGGTGGTACCTCCAACAGGGGCAGTGATATTGACCCTAATATCATTGAAACAATGACTGTACTGAAAGGTGCGGCGGCTACTGCTATTTATGGTTCTGCTGCTGCCAGGGGCGCCATCGTTATTACTACCAAAAATGGAATGGGATCTAATGCAAAAGGTAAACCCACGGTATCTTTCAGCAGTAGCTATTCGTTCCAGACACCCATCTTACCTGAATTCCAGGATAAATATGCGCAGGGAACCGGAGGCGAGTACGTAGATGGGAATAACGGAAAACATGGATCTTCTTCCTGGGGCCCTTTGATGGATACGCTGAAAGTAAATGGAAAGCCGGTACAGAAGCACAACCCCATGAAGGAGTTCTTCCAAACAGGACATACATCGGATAATAATATCAACGTAAGTGGTTATTCAGACAAGTCTAATTACATCGTATCGTACTCTTATCTGAAAACCATCGGTACTATCCCTAATACAGATTATTCCAGGCACTCCCTGTTTACCCGATATGGTGTGAAATTGATGGATAACCTGCAGTTATCTGCACAGTTCAATTACATACAAACCAATAACCACCGTTACCTGGAAGGTAACAACTTTGTGAATCCACTCTGGACAATATACGGTGCACCTATTTCATGGGATCCGTTGCCATCTACTAACCCGGACGGCAGCCAGCGTTTATATCGTGGTTCCCGTAATAACCCTTACTGGGTGTTAGATAACACCGGGTTAGCGGACAAGAACAATCGTATTATTCCGGTAATATCACTCAGCTATAGCCCAAAGTCATGGCTTACTATTACGGAGAGAGCGGGTGCAGATATGTATGTGAATGGTACTAACTACCATGAAGCGCCTGGTGCTATAGGTTGGGGAAATAATGGTTCTACGCCCGATATCGGCCAGGTATATCAACGGGATATCAGGTACCAGCAGTTCAGTAATGATTTGATGGTAGAAGCGCGGAAGGAATTTGGAAAAGACTGGTATACCAGTGTGCTCCTGGGAAATAATATTCTCAGTAATTACAATGATAACAACTTTGTACAAGGGGTGGGCTTATCAGTGGAGAAGTTCTATAACATTACTAATGCGGATAAAGTAACCTCTACTTATGGTTATTACAGAACCCGGAAGGTAGGGTTTTATGGTCAGGCCAATGCGGAGTATAAACACATGCTGACCCTGGCACTTACGGGTCGTTACGATGGAAGCTCTGTATTGTCGAAGGATAAACAGTTTTATCCCTATGGCTCTGTCAGTGCAGGTTTTGTTTTTACAGAAGCGTTACATATGCAGGATGATCCTATTCTGAATTTCGGTAAAGTACGGCTTTCTTATTCTGTAGTAGGTAACGATAACGTACAGCCTTATTCACTGAGTAACAACTGGTACCAGGCTGCCGGTGGTAATAGCATCAGTAATGTATATTTCCCTTTCCATGGTGCGAACGGATATACGCTGAGTACTACCTATAATTTCCCGTTAAAGAATGAAACCCTGAAAGAATTTGAAGTAGGATTTGAAGCCAGGTTCCTTAAAAACAGGGGTTCACTGGAGGTTTCCTGGTTCGACAGGCGCAGTAGTGATTTGATTACGCCAGGATCCCCATTATCTGCCGCTACCGGTTACAATGCAGCATCGCTGAATGCCGGCGCCATGCAGAACAAGGGAATTGAAGTGTCCCTGGGCTTCACACCGGTGAAAACTAAAGACCTGAACTGGACTATTGGTATCAACTATACGAAAATAGATAACAAGGTACTAAACCTGTCTGATGGTGTGAATTACATCCAGTTGGCCGGGTTTACGGGGTTGGGTGTTTTTGCATATGCTAATCAGCCATACAATGTTATTTATGGAAATAGTTTCGTACGTAACGACAAGCATGAATTGGTACTGACGGATAATGGTTATCCTATTGTGGGACACGACTTTGGTCCTATTGGTAATGCCACCGCTAAATGGCTGGGAGGACTTACCAGTAACCTGACTTACAAAGGATTTAGTTTCTCCTTTGTACTGGCCGCCAAGCATGGTGGTGACGTGATTAACCTGGATAACTCTTCTCTCTATTATTACGGTACTGCTAAAGGCACAGAGAACAGAGGCACTAAGGTAGTATTGCCTGGTGTAAACCAGAAAACAGGGGCGCCTAATACCAAAGAAATAGTGTTGGATGAAACTTATTACAAGACTTATTATTCTGCGGTAAGTGAAAACAGTGTGGAAGATGGATCCTATCTGAAATTGCGGCAGGTAACGCTGGGTTACAACCTCGGTACCAGCCTGTTGAAAAACTCCTTCTTCAAGTCAGCTACTGTTACCCTCACTGGTACCAATTTTATCCTGCATAAAAAATACTCCGGGTCAGATCCTGAAGTTGGTTTGTATGGAAGCGGCAATGGTGAAGGGTTTTCCAACTTCTCTGTGCCGTCTAACAGGGGCATTATTGCTGGTGTAAAGGTTACATTTTAAACAACAACAAAAGAAACAACATGAAAAATAAACTGATGATATACCTGGTAGCCGGTAGCGTTTTGCTGGGTACTGGCTGTAAAAAATTCCTGGATATTAATGATGATCCTAATAATCCACCCAGTGTACAGGAATCGATGATGCTGGGTCCGGTGGAAGTTACTACAAGTACCTGGGTAGTAGGTGGATATTGTGGGATCATATCATCGTATTGGATGCAACAATTGTCGCTGAACCAGTCTACCCCCAGCGTAGAATCTTACAACGTTACTCCTCCGGACGTAGAAAATACCTGGAGTTGGGCGTTGTATCCGCATGTTTTCAACAACCTGAATACGATGATTGATGTAGCAAGAAGCCGGCATAACAACAGGTATGTAGCTATCGGGAAAGTCCTGATAGCGTACAACCTGGCGATCACTACAGACCTTTGGGGCAATATCCCTTTTTCAAAAGGGTTTAAAGTGACAACCGTAAAGCAAACGCCATACGACAAACAAGAGGAGATTTACGCTACCATTGATCAAACCCTGGACAGTGCGTTATACTATATAGCGCAGCCTGCAGGACCAGCCGTACCAGGTACGGAAGACTACATTTACGGTGGTAAAATGGACCAATGGAAGAAACTGGTGTATATGCTTAAAGCGCGCTATGCGATGCGTTTGAGCAAGGCGCCGGGCCATACTCCTGGTGAACAGGCAGATAAAGCGCTGGCGGCCCTCGCAAATGGATTTAGCGACAATAAAGATAATGCTGCTGTAGCTTATACCGGCGGTGGCCAGGCAGAAAGCCCATGGTATGTAAATACCCAGGATGCAGCCGGTGGCGTGGTAATGGCACAGTCATTTATTGATTCCCTGGTATCGAGAAAAGATCCCCGCCTGTCCGTTATTGCTGCCAAAAGTAAAGATAGCGTTTATGCAGGAAGAAGAGTAGGTGATGCACCGGCACCGGACCTGGAGTCTTTTTCCCATGTGAACGAATTTTATGCGGGTGCTGCTGCGAGCCTCTACCTGGCTACTTACAGCGAAGCATTATTTATAAAAGCAGAAGCTACTTTCATTAAACAGGGCGCTGCTGCTGCCGCACCAATATACCGGAGTGCCATTGCACAGCATATGACTATGCTGGGTATTTCTCCGGAAGCACAGCAAACCTATATCGCCTCCAGACCAGCGTTAACTACTGCCAATGCCCTGGAACAGATTATTACAGAGAAGTATATTGCGAATTTTCTATCTCCTGAAGTATACAATGACTGGAGACGTACCGGCTTCCCGGTGTTGAAGCCTTACAAAGATGAAGTGGTGAACAGCATTCCCCGCAGATGGCCTTACCCGGCCAGTGAACCGCTGACCAATCCACAACCTGATCAAAAGGTAACACTGAATGACCGCGTATGGTGGGATGCGAATTAAGCTGAAAGCATAAAGCGTAAAGCAAAAAGCTATTGAGGCGAATGACCTTAGCGATGATTATTTTTTCGCTTTGGTCATTCGCCTCAATAGCTTTTTGCTTTACGCTTTATGCTTTCAGCTTTCCATTACGGATGCAACGTAAATGATAATATTCCCAACTGTACTTTCTGTGTAGCATCTGTTGCTTTGAAACGGAAATACAGGTTGTGTTTTTTACCATCTGTTACCGGTGCAAAGTTGAAATGTACGTTGTTGGCAGTTTTAGGCTGTGCGCCAGGTCCGATGGTGACTTCTCCCAAACGGGTGCCATTGGCATCATCCACGAAGGCTTCCACCACATAACCCTGTTGCGGTGTTTCCTGTACCATGTAGGCAAGTTCAATACCTTTCACATCTGTAAGGTCCAGTTTATTGTAAACTACCCAGCCTTCTGTGTTGGAGGGAATGAGGAATTTCATACCACCCACTGCAAAGGTAGATACGCCGTCGGCTTTGCTGTAGTCAGCCGCCGGTAATACAGGGCTGATCAGCTCTGTTTGTGCGGTACCGGTGATTGGTTTGATGCCGGGACCACCTTTATCGGTGTAGCTGGCGAGCAGGTATAGTACGCCGTTATCTTTAACTTCACCACCCATTGTAGGATTAATAGTACCGGAAACAGGCAGGGAGCTTACTTTTGGCGCGTTGCCTCCAATGGAGTAAATGTATTCCACCAGTTGCTTAGCTTCTCCCAAAGAAATACCAGGGTGGGCAGACATAGCTGTTTCTCCCCATACGCCACCACCGCCACTGATGATCTTTTTAGCCAGCTTTTCTGCGGCGGAAGGATCATCCTTATACTTTTCAGTTATTTGTTTGAAGGAAGGACCGATAGATTTTTCATCCGGTTTGTGACAGGTTTTACAGTCGGATACTTCCATGATATTTTTACCTGCAATAGCGCCGGTAACAATCTGGTGGCCTTGTGGCGCCGCTGCTTTATCACGTCCCTGGATATAATCTGCTTTTACAAAGATGTTGTTGGCGTCGAGTTTTCCATCAGCAGAGTTGCCATCTTCCTTGTCGCTGATATTTACCGTGTATTGTACGGGTTTACCAGGGAAGTAGAACATCTGGTTGCCGGTGAGGGTGATTTTTACATCAGGTGTTTCGTTACCTGCGTAAACATCAAGGGACCTGCTCTTTGTTTTAGCACCTTTGTCGTCTGCTACTTCTACATATACCTGGAATTCGCCGGCGGTAGTGTAGGTGTATTCAACAGTAGGTTCAGTGGTTTCTTTTTTGCTACCATTACCGAAGTTCCAGAGATAAGTGATTTTATCACCATCCGGATCTACAGAACCTGTTGCGCTCAATTTCACTTTAAAGGGCAATCCGCCGGTTAAACGCTCGGCGTGGATGTCTGCCACCGGTGCACGGTTACCACCGTTGAAATCGATCCGGGAGAGGCCTGCATCGGCATTTTTGCTGAACCATCCATTACCATATTCCAGCACATACAATCTGCCGTCTGGTCCCATTTCCATGTCGATAGGAGCATTCAGCTTGGTATGCGGCATGAAGCGCTCCATTTTGGAGAAGTCGCCGTTTTTATCCAGTGTAACGGCCATAATCCAGCCACGGATCCAATCGTAGATAAACAGTTTATCATTGAAATAATCCGGGAAACGGGTTTCTTTCGGATAGAACTCACTGTGGTAAACAGGGCCTGCTTCCGCATTACGGCCACCACTACCTACAATCGGGAACTCATCTGATTTACCATAAGGATACCAGATGAAGGCAGAAGTTGCCGGGGGCAGTTCTTTCAGACCCGTATTGTTACGTGACTCGTTCATTGGTTTTTTCGGATCGTAGTAAGGACCGCTTTCACCGGTTTCGTAATTGTATTTACGATAAGGTTTGTTGTTGGCAATGAACATCGGGTAACCGTAGTTGCCCGGTTTCTTCGCCTGGTTGATCTCATCGTATCCCCGTGGTCCGCGGAGCGAGTCGTCGTTGTTGGCATCAGGGCCTACTTCTCCCCAATATACCCAACCTGTTTTCTGGTCTACCGACATCCGGTAAGGATTACGGGTACCCATAGCATAAATTTCAGGACGGGTACCTTTAGTGCCTTTCGGGAACAGGTTACCATCAGGAATGGTGTAAGAACCATTTGCTTCCACTTTGATGCGCAGGATTTTTCCACGCAGGTCGTTGGTGTTGGCAGATCCACGGAGGTCATCGTATTGCAGGTGACCCGGGCGATCATCGCTGGGGCCATAACCTTTACTTACATATTTCTGACCGGGTTCATCAAATGGAGTAGTGTTATCACCGGTAGACAAATACAGTAATCCACCTGGTCCGAAAGCAATTGAACCACCGGTATGGCAGCAGATATCGCGTTGGGAGTAGAACTGGAGAATTACTTTTTCAGATGCCATGTCCAGTTTGTTGTTTTCAAATTTGAAACGGGACAAACGGTTCACAGACGTATCTACGGGTGAATACATGGCATAGATGAAGTGATTGTTTTTGAAGTCGGGGTCAGCGGCCAGGCCAAGGAATCCTTCTTCTGCATTCACTTTAGGTACATCAGTATGGTGATATACTTTGAGGAAACCTACCTGCGACAGTTTCTTCTCTGCTGCATTGTAGAGCATCAGTTCTCCGCGGCGTTGAGCCACGAGGATGTCGAGGTTAGGGAGTATAGCCATTTCCGTTGGTTCGAAGAATTCGCCGGATACCAATACATTTTTGGTGAAGCGATCTTCTTCCGGTACGCGCAGGGTTTTAGCCAGGCTGTAGTCCAGTACCTGGTTTTTACCGATGGCATATTTAATACCGCCTGCGAGATGTTTCAGGAATAAGCTATCAGTGTAAGATTCTTCCGTGTGACCGAGGCCGGTGTAGAATGCACGGCCACCGTCATAATCGTGGTACCAGCTGATGGGGTGATTAGCGCCCATGATACCTCCTTCGTAGGATTTTTCATCCAGCTTTAACAGCACGGTGGTAGTGGTATCTACGTTTTTGTAATTGTACCATTCGTCAGTATGTTCCCATTTTTCAGGAAGGCCTTCAGTAGCAGGGAATGATTTTACGATCACGTCTACGATGGCTTTGTGAACGCCCGGAGGATGGCTTTGGAACCATGCGCCGGCGAGGTGATTGTACCAACCCCATTCGTATTCTGTGTCTGCGGCTGCGTGTACACCAACGTATCCACCGCCGGCCTGGATATATCTTTCAAAGTCGGCTTCCTGGTAGTTGTTGAGTACATCGCCGGTAGTATTCAGGAAGATGACTGCAGAGTAAGTTTGCAGGGTATCTTCATTGAATTTTCCGGCATCGGTGGTGGTATCTACTTCAAATCCGTTTTCGGCGCCAAGTTTTTGTACGGCGGCGATGCCGGCAGGAATAGAGCTGTGGTGAAAGCCGGAGGTTTTGGTAAACACGAGTACTTTCGGTTTACCCGGACGCGACTTTTTACACGCCGCCATGCCTACTACGAGGGCCAGCAGCAAAATAAGTTTTATAGTATGTTTCATGGTATAGCAGATTATTTTTTGGGAGACCAGTTGCCGATGGCGTATTGAATGCCTCCGAGTAAATGTTTCAGGTAAACAGGGTCCTGGTAGGCTTCTTTTACGTGGCCCATTTCAGTATAGAAGGCGCGTCCTCCCTCGAAGCTATGATACCAGCACATAGGGTGGTTGTCGCCGTTTTTACCGCCGGTGTAGCTGCTTTCATCAATTTTGATGAGCACGTGTACATCGGGATTCAGGTCTTTGAAATTGTACCATTCATCTTTGCGGATCCATTCGTCCGGCAGGTCTTTGGTAGCGGGGTGATTGTGGTCTACTACTTTCAGCGTAGCCTGCTGCTGGTGAGGGTGACTGAGGAACCAGGCGCCGGCCAGTTTGTTGTACCATGGCCAGTCGTATTCCGTGTCAGTAGCCGCGTGAATACCCATCCAGGCGCCGCCTTTGTGGATGTAGTTCTGGAAGGCTACCTGTTGTGCATCATCGAGTACATCGCCGGTGGTGCAACTGAAAATAACGGCGGCGTATTTTTTCAGGTTGTCGGCGGTAAATGCGCTGGCATCTTCGGTAGTATCTACGTCGAAGCCATTTTCTTTACCGAGTTGCATGATCGCTAGTTTGGCAGCGGGGATGCAATCGTGGCGGAAGCCCATTGTTTTAGAAAACACGAGTACTCTTTTAGTCTTGTGTTTGTGCTTATCTTTTGCCTGCACAGAAAAAGTGCCGGCGAGGATCAGGAGTGCAATAAACGCGGTTAATGCTTTCATTGTTTTACGTGGGAATAGAAATGAATAATGGCAGAAAGCTGAAAGCATAAAGCAAAAAGCTATTGTAGCGAATGAATAAAGCGCAGGATAAATATTCGCTTAGATCATTCGCTACAATAGCTTTTTGCTTTATGCTTTTAGCTTTCCGCTTATGTTAAAGAACTTTTAATTTGATGTTACGATACCATACATCGTTACCATGATCCTGTAAAGCGATATGTCCTTTGGCATATTTGCCGAAGTCTTTCCAATCGTGGAATTTGCTTTTAGCTATCAGTGCATCCCATTCAGGGGTACCCATGGTAGTTTCAGCTGTTTTCACACCATTGAGCCAGAGGATCAGGTGGCCGTTTTTCTTGTATAATTTGGCGGAATTCCATTCACCTACTGGCTTAGCCGGTCTGCTGGAGGCTTTTATGAGATCGTATAATTCTCCTGCATTGTGTTTGGGATTTTTGCCATCCGGATGTCCGGCATCATCGAGTACCTGCATTTCGGGCCCCGACAGGTAGGTCTGGCCTAAAGCAGGATCTTCGTGTACGCTGAAGATCAGGCCACTGTTACCACCCGGAGAAATTTTCCATTCGTACGTCAGCTCATAATTTTCATATTCTGCATCGGTAACGAGGTCACCACCAGGAGCGCCATTTTGTTTAGCTGCCTGATTCAGGCCGATAGCGCCATCTGTTACGCTCCATGCCGGGCTTGCAGTAGATTGCAGGTAAGTATGCCAGCCTTTGGTAGAAGTACCATCGAACAGCAATACCCATCCCTGCTTCTTTTCTTTAGCCGATAAGGTATTTAATTGTTGGGCTTTCACCGCGGAGGTGCCCAGTAGTGCGCCTGCCGCGAAGGCTCCGATGATTAATTTTTTCATGCCGGATGATTGTGTTTTTTGTTAGGATAGCAATTATTTGGCCGGAGCTAATGATAAGATATAGCTTACCATTTCTTTAGCATCTTCTTTGGATACCTGTGGGTGAGGTAACATGGCTACTTCTCCCCAGTTGCCTGAACCGCCTTTGATTACTTTGTCTGCCAGTTTATCCACATTTTCCGGTGTGTTAGGATATTTGGCTGCAATATCTTTCAGTGCAGGTCCTACTACTTTCATTTCTTCTTTGTGACAGGTTTTGCAATCGCTTTCTGCCATCAGGGTTTCACCTTTGCTAACAGGTTTGTTGGCATTAGGTGATACCATGGAATTATCTGCTGCTGCGCTTTCGTGAGTGCTTGCGCTGTCAGCGTTCTCTTGTTTTTTTTCACCTCCTCCGCATGCTGCAAAGAATAAAACACTTAGTACCAGCGGCGCCAGATATCTCTTTCTCATTGTTGATTTTTTTATTTGGTTATTGTTTACGTAAACGATCGATGGATATATTTCAAATTTAAATACCGAGTATTCTTTTATTAAAAGCATCATCCGTGCCAGCACCGGCAAAGTCATCAAATGCTTTTTCCGTTACCCGGATAATATGATCCTTGATAAACGGAGCTCCTTCTCTGGCGCCGTCTTCCGGATGTTTGATACAACATTCCCACTCCATTACTGCCCAACCGGCAAAGTCATATTGAGCCATTTTACTGAAGATGGATTTAAAGTCAACCTGTCCATCGCCAAGAGAGCGGAAACGGCCCGGGCGATTGATCCACGACTGGTATCCGCCATAAACGCCGGAGCGTCCGGTAGCGTTGAATTCCGCGTCTTTTACGTGGAATGCTTTGATTCTTTCGTGGTAGATATCAATGTACTCGAGGTAGTCGAGGCATTGCAGTAACAGGTGGCTTGGATCGTATAAGAGGTTGGCGCGGCTATGATTACCGGTAGCTTCCAGGAAGCGTTCGAAAGTAATACCATCGTGCAGGTCTTCTCCCGGATGGATTTCATAACATACATCTACTCCGTTGGCATCAAATTCATTGAGGATAGGCAGCCAGCGTTTCGCCAGTTCGGCGAAGCCGGTTTCTACCAGTCCTGCCGGACGTTGTGGCCATGGATACATGGCAGGCGCCCATAACAAAGCACCACTGAAAGTAGCATGGGCATTGAGTCCCAGGTTGCGGCTGGCTTTCGCTGCGTATTTCAGTTGGTTCACTGCCCATTCAGTACGGGCGGCCAGGTTGTTATGATATTGTGCAGGGGCAAATCCGTCGAACATTTCGGTGAAGGCAGGATTTACTGCTACCAGCTGTCCTTGCAGGTGGCTGCTCAGTTCTGTGATTTCCAGTCCTGCTGCATTCACGATGCCTTTGATTTCATCTGCGTAGGTTTTGCTTTCCGCTGCCTTTTGCAGGTCTATCAGGCGGCTGTCCCAGGAAGGGATCTGCACGCCTTTAAAACCGATGGAAGCAGCCCATTCGCAGATGGTTTTCAGGTTATTGAAAGGCGCTTCATCTCCCATGAATTGCGCCAGAAAAATGCCGGGTCCTTTGATCGTTTTCATACGCTTGTTCTGGTTATGAATACTATATCTCGAAGTTTGTCCATTTCGCATCGCTCTGGGAAGAACGTACTACGTTGTCGATGAAAGCCATACCACGTATGCCTTCTGCAGTACCCGGGAAGTCCAGGGATTCCGGAGATGGGGTAACGCCGTCTATTTTCGCTCCTAAAGTTTGTGCGAAGTTGCGATACAGGTTACCGAATGCTTCCAGGTATCCTTCCGGATGGCCGCCCGGAGTGCGGGTATTGTGGGTCATGTAGCTGGATTGGAAAGAATAGCCACCACCTGCGCGGTAGATTTCAGTTGGTTTATCCAGCCATTTTACCAATAGTGTATTAGGTTCGTGTTGTGCCCATTCGAGGCCACCTTTTTCTCCATATACGCGGATTTTCAGCGCATTTTCTTCACCGGCAGCAACCTGTGACGCCATCAGCACACCGGCAGCGCCATTGTCGAAGCGGAGTAATACGGCGCCATCATCGTCCAGTGCACGGCCAGGTACCATGATGTTCAGGTCGGCACATAATTTTTCAATCTGTGCGCCGGTAATATATTCTGCCAGGTTAGCCGCATGGGTACCAATATCGCCCATACAACCGCTTTTACCTGATTTTTTAGGATCTGTTCTCCACGCTGCCTGGGCGTTGCCTTCTCTTTCACTGAGTTTGCTCAGCCAGCCTTGTGGATACTCTACCCATACTTTACGGATTTTACCCAATGCACCGTCTTTTACCATTTGTTTGGCTTGCTTTACCATCGGGTAGCCGGTGTAGGTATGTGTGAGCAACAGGGTTAAGCCGGTTGCTTTTACTTTAGCATCTAATTGTTTGGCTTCATCGAGTGAGAAGGTGATAGGCTTTTCTATTACTACGTTGAAACCGAGATCGAGCGCCATCATAGCTGGTTCAAAGTGGGCGAAGTTCGGTGTAACGATAGTTACAAAGTCCAGGCGTTTATCTGCCGGCATTTTCGCTTCTTTTTCCAACATGGTTTTGAAATCGAGGTACGTACGCTCCGGATCGAGGAACAGCATTTTACCTGATTCTACGGCGATGTCGTTATTGATACTGAGGGCGCCTGCCACCAGTTCAATCAGTCCATCCATGTTGGCAGCAATACGATGAATCGCTCCAATGAAGGCATCTTTACCGCCTCCTATCATTCCCATTCTAAGTTTCCGTGTCATATATACAATTATCTTTTATTAGTTATACTATTTCAACATGTTTAACAGGTACATCTGTTTTTTTGCGGTTACGCATATAAAAGAACAGACCGGTGAAAGCAACAATCAGCATAATCGGGATGATCAGCGTAGCATTGAGGATTTCAGGACCGGCAACAGCATTGGCCTGGGCGAAAGCAGTAGCTTCAGCAGAGCCAGGTGCCGCGTGGCTGTAAGCATCCAGCGAAGCGCCGGCTGGAAGTTGTTTTAAAATGATACGATCATAAAAACCACCCATAAAGATCATATACAGGGATACCGCAAACATACCGGCTCCGCCCATCAGGTTCATACCCAAAGCGCCGGATTGAGGAATGTTTTCTGATACAAATCCCAGCATAGTGGGCCAGAAATAGGTAACACCAAGACCAAAAATGAATGCTGCCACAAATACCATATTGCCAGACACGTGGGATAATAAATACAAGCCCAGTGCAGAGAAGATGGCTGAAAACAGTAATACACCGGTAGGAGATATTTTATGTACTACCGCACCTGCTACACCTCTACCCAATGTTTGCACTCCAGCAGTTAAGGCCAGGATGAGGATTGCATTTTGTGTAACGTTACTTAACAGTACATTTATCCATTGGCCGGTGAACAACTCAGTGATGGCAGTACCAAACATGAGGATAAACATTACGCCGAACAGGGGACTAAAAATAGATCTGTACATCTGGGCAGAAGAAACCCCGGAGGCAACCCTTTCAGTAACAGGGAAGTCGAGTTTCAGGAACAGGTAACCATAGATGAGGGTAGGGATGATCATGGTAGCTACCTGCAGTTGCCAGCTAAGGCCCAATTTGGAAAGCAGGAATACCAGCAGGGTACCTATAACGATACCGCCGGGGAACCACAGGTGAAAGTGATTGAGTTTAGTGGTTTTGTTATCCGGGAAAATGGTGGCCACCAGCGGGTTGCAGGCCGCTTCTACGGTACCGTTGGCCATTCCTATAAACAAAGTGGATATAAACAGGGACCAGAATCCGCTGGCAAATATTGTCAGTACAATACCCAGCAGGTGCAGAACGAAAGCTGCAAGGAGCAATCGTTTCATGCCTATTACATCTACTATAAAACCGCCTATTACCACAGCCAGTGGAAAACCCCAGAAAGCAGTACTGGTAATAATGCTCAGTTGTTGATTATCCAGATGGAATTCAACACCAAGTCCGCCCAGAATTCCGGCGCGGATACCAAAGGACAACGATGTCACCAGCAGCGCCATGCAGCTGGCTACGAACAGTTTTTGTGGCTGTATTACATTTGCCATAAACGTGGATGTTTTGTCTAAATAAAAGTTAAAAAACGGCAATTAAACCTTTAAATTTATAAAAAGTATTTGCATATTTCCATCTTTTTGTATGGATTCTGCCCATTTTTTGGGAAAAATTTAATTTACGATGCCAATGTCTTGTTTTACATTTTAAATGAAATGCTAATGCAGTATTAGGGCGGTTAAATTTCAGGATAAGCGGTTGGAGCATTCTGCTGTGCTGTCCACGGCCTCTCTTTACGTGGAAATTTTTTTTGTTGAAGCATGGGGCGGCTTAGCCGGGAAGCCAGCCACCCACATCGTCAGGACAGCAATGTAGTTATCAATAACACATATAGGTGGTAGTACCTATCATGTCTTTGGTACTGAACACAAGATTTAACATACTATAACTGGTTGCCGCCCTTATTTCCGCTTCGGTATTGTCATACATTTCTGCCGCTACGCCAGCAGGACTGCTGTCATCCTTAGCTGAAAGGGTAATGACATGCGTGCCGGCTGTCATGGTAACCGGGAGTATAAACCAAAATTCAAAGGCCCCCTGGTTACTGGAAGTATATTTGGCTATTTCTACTCCGTCGATACTTACCTTAAACTGGTTATCGGCAGCTACTCCGATATAATAGGTCCCGCTCCTGGTCAGGGTTCTCTTTACGGAGAAGGTTACCCATTGCATCGTGGGCACATTTGCCCAAACGCCAGCCCTGTTCATGGGACCGCCATAAGTGGTTGCCAGTAAACCGGAAGTCCGCAGGTTTTTTAGTGTGGTATCCCTGTGCGTTGTATCCGTACCGGCTTTTGCTAATGGCATAGCAGATGCGCAATTAAACCCGCAAAGGCTTTGTTCTGTTGGATTTGCATCCCAGAAGGGATTACCGGTAATACGGGAACGATTACAAAAATGTTCAATATCCACAGGATAACCGGTTCCCAAAATATATGTTCCACAGGCGGAATAGACATTTTGTGCAGGCATGGCAGTTAGCACTGCTGAATTCTGGCAGGGCACCAGTTCTGAAAACCAGGGCGACCGTTCATCTGTAGGTAAATACGACGGGTCAAGATTCAGATAGCCAAGGGCTTCCTGTTTGTTGATACACTTATCATCGGAGGGCCATACCACAGATGCTTTTGTTGTAAAATATCCTTCTGTTACTTTCTGTTTAATATAGTTATGCGTAGGTACAAAACTTTGTGCCAGTGAATAAAAGCTGTAACAAAAGCATCCAAAAAAGACCAGTATATTTTTCATGGCTACTACTATTTGGACGATTGTTTTTCTAATTTTTCCATTCTTTCCATCAGCGATTGCAATTGTTTTTTCAGTTGATCATTCTCTGTTTGCAACTGGTCGCTCGTTTGCTTTATTTTTTCATTTTGCTGATGGAGTTCCTGTACGCTTTTGAGGAGTAAGCCCATGGCATTCATCATATCGAAGCGATCGTGATTTTTTCCGGAGATAATTTCAGCCTCATCATCCGCGATAATACCAACTACTTTTTTTCCTGGATTATTTTTATACTCGAACTCTCTTATTTTAAAGTGATTAATGATATCGGTCGCATTGCCGGTATAGTCATTAATATTTTGTTTTAAGGATCTCAAAGAAGACTGATAAAATCCTGTGGAAGTAATGATGTTAGTAGAACTAATAGCTACATTGGTGGTTGCTCCTGCCGTAGTAACACTTTGCAGAGTAGGTGTAGTAGTGGAAACTGTCTGCCATGTACCATCGCCTCTCAGGAAGGTAGTGTTGCTGGCGGTACCCGTACCCAATCTTGCAGGTGCTATTGTTCCGGTAGTTATTTTTGCGGCATCAACGGCAGCGAGTGTGGTGGCAATGCTTCCTGTTATAGTGCCGGTACCTGTAACAGCACCGGTTAAAGTGAGTGTATGCGTATGCGTTACGGCTGCGAAATTAGCTGCTTTGTCTACCAGGTATCCGCTGGCGTCTGTGCCGAGTATGCCGGCATTGGGCAGATCTATTCTATAACCGGCATTGTCAACCAGGAAAGTTTTAAAAGCAGGAGATGCGGCGCCGGAACCACCAATAATGCGTGTAGGCATGTATAAATTACCTGTTTTATTAATAGATTGTACCACACCGGTACCACTTACATACCCTAATTCAATAGCACTTCCTGTACCATCAGAGGTAGGTGAAGGTGCACCCTGGAACCGTCCGGCGCCGGCCCATTCCTGGTTACCTGTTGCGCCTAACCTGGCAATTTGGGTAGTGCCGCCATACCATTTGAATCCTAATCCCGTGATAGACGTTGGTACTGCCTGCCAGATATGATTCAGCTCAATCCCCATAGCAAAGTCTGTTGAGGCGGAATTCATACCACCATAGAGCACTATTTTAGCGCCACTGCTGCGTGTTGTAAATGATGGTGGATTTACGCCACCATTGCTGAAGGCAATATTGTTTCCGGTTGGTTCATTTAGCAGAATCTGGCCACCTGAATAATTCAATGAAGTGGGGGATAAAATCAGCGTCCCCGTTGAAGCTACACCCTTGGGTATCAACACCACATTGCCACTGTCGCTTACCAGGTGTATATCAGGGTTTAAAGTACTGCCTTTACCTACATAACCACTTCTTGTGCTGCCGTTATTTTCAAAGAAGCCAAACCAGGAAGAGTTGCTATTGCCTGCCCCGGTGCCTGTAACTCCGGAAGCATTGCCTGTTCTGAATCCGTAAGGCATAGTGATAAGACCGGTATTTCTGTTCATTATCATGGCAGTGCCCTGGAGTGCGCCGGCATCCGTGTACCGGAATAAAATTAAATCTGACCCGGTTAGATTACTGCCTGTTTCTGTATTCATAAGTCCTATGGACCATCTTAATTTGCCGGTAGTAAAATCGCCATTGTAAAGCCTGATGCTTTGAGAGCCAGGTGTGGCTGCTACAGTGGAATTCAGGCCCGCCAATGTATTAGCTACGCCAGCACCTGAAATCCAGAAGTTACCCGCAGGCTGCATAGCTGTAACCTGATTTTGTATATAGCCGGTAGCACCTGTTGCAGGTGCAAAGGCGGCAGATTTATCTGTCAGATACCCACTGGCATCTGTTCCCAATATCCCTGCTCCGGCAAGCATGGGAAATTTGTAGCCGGTGCCATCAATAATAAATACCCTGCCAGTACCAGTGTTGCCACCTTGTAATGCAACTGGTGTGTAAATATTATTGGTGCGATCAAATCCATTGAAATAAGCCATTCCGCCGCCGAAGTATGCTTCAGCAGCCATGCCGGTCCCTCCGGCATTATAGCCTTTAAATCGTCCCATATTGGTCCATTCCTGTACACCTGTACCATCAAGCCTGGAAAGCAGTGTGGTGCCTGCATACCATTTAAAGCCTGTAACAGCGTTGGCCGCTGGAATTGCCTGCCAGATATGATTGTTTTCCACGCCAATTGCGTAGTCTGTTGATGTGCTACTCAGACTATCAAACAACACGATTTTAGTACCTATACTACGGGAGGTAAATGTAGGTGGATTGACACCATTTTTTCCGAAGAAAATATTGTTGGAAGTTGTGTTGCCCAACGAAATTTGTCCGCCGGTATAATTCGCTACAATAGGAGAAACGATCAGTTGACCTATAACACCAATCCCTTTAGGAATCAATATTACATTACCACTATCACTGGTTAAATGAATATCCGTAGTAGTGGCGCTACCTTTTCCAACATAGCCACTCCGGTTCGTGTTGTTATTGTCGTAAAAACCGAGCCATGAATAATTGCTACCTGCTGCACCACTACCGGTTATACCAGAGCTGTTGGCTGCTCTCAAACCATTATTCAGATTTACGATACCGGTGTTTCTGTTAATCAGCAGCGGAATGCTCATAGCGCCACCATTGTTATCAGCATATCTTTGAATAGAGAAATCGGCGCCAGTGTTGCTACCTCCTTCTGCTTTAGTCAGCAGCATGGTCCATCTGATGTTTGTATTTGCTGGTGTGGTGCCTGAATAGAGGTCCCAGTGCCCATCACCTATATTACTGGCGGTTTTCAGGCTTCGCATAATGCCGGCATTATTAATCCAGAACGCACTGTTAGCCTGTGGGCCTGCTGATTGATTTTGAATATAGTTGGAAGAAGTACCTGTTGGGACGGCAATGTTATACAGTTGCCCATATTTTCTGTAAACGATATTATCGCCTGAGCGATATATAGTATCCACACCACTTAATCCGGGTAATGTGCCTAAATCCAGGGTATCCTGCCCGGAGATGGCAATCTGGCTGTTGCCGATTTTTTCCAATCTTATTTTCCGGAATTCGGTGCGTCCACGGCCTTTGTTATAGAGGAAGCCGGATACGCCTTGTGTCCTGTTTTCCAGGATAAGTTCTGCGGTATCACAAACGTTGTAGATGCGAACACTGTCGGCGCGGATCTGGTAAACTTGTTGTCCAATACTGAATAAAGAAGCCAGTAATCCGGCAAGGGTCAGAATAAGGGTTTTAATCATGTTACTGTTAAAATTGTACGGGCGATAGGGATTTATTGGCCTTTGCGGCAGCTCAGATATAGGGTGAGCTATCTTCAAGGATATCTTTGCTCAAATATATAGATATTATCCATAATAACTAAGCACATAACCAGGATAAAGCCATTTTTGCAGCTACCATGAATAGTTGTGACGGCAGACGAGGGTGTTATTGTGCAATACATACATAACACTGGAGTAATGTAATGCATGGTGATAGCAGCAGGTGTTTATGGTACAAAGAAAATGCAGGTCCGGTGTTCTTTTTTTTCTCTTCGAACTCGCTACCCTGCCAGCTTTTATAGCTAGTATAAAGGATATGTTAATTGATGTAGATAAATTGCGAAATCCCTGTAAAATCTCTCCCAAATCACCGAATTTATTCCTACTTTTACAGGCCTTGCCCGGAAAGCTGCAAACCTGACACCTTGACAGTTTTCCTTTACAAGCACAGTATTTGAGTAATCAGGGTGCCATCTATCCACTGACTAAGCCCACAGCCTAAGTGCCACAGGCCGGGAAAGCAGGAAATATCAACTGATAATATACTCAGCCTGGATGGGGTTAGGTTACAATAAATAGAAATCGTAATTCGTAATTAAACATTTAACATGTTAGGTTTTTTATCAAAGCTATTTGGAGGGAATAAATCGGAAAGGGATATCAAATCCATCACTCCAGTGGTGCAGCAGATTAATGAGGAGTACGAAAAGCTACAATCCCTGTCAATAGATGAGCTGCGCCATAAAACGCAGGAATTCCGCGCCCGCATCGCCGAACATCTCGCCAATATTGATAAAGAAATAGCGGATAAGAAGGCTGCTGCAGATGAAGCGGAAGACGTAACCGAAAAAGATGCCATTTACCAGGAAATAGATACACTGAAAAAAGACCGCGACAAGCAACTGGAAGTAGTACTGAAAGAGTTGTTGCCTGCGGCTTTTGCCGTTGTAAAAGAAACCGCCCGCCGGTTCACCAACAATACCACCCTCACCGTAACCGCTACCGACCTCGATCGCCAACTGGCCCTGAAAGGAGACTACGTAAGCATCCAGGGCGACAAAGCTATCTGGCAAAACAGCTGGAATGCTGCCGGCAGCCGCGTTACCTGGAACATGGTTCACTATGATGTACAGCTGATTGGTGGTACCGTATTGCACCAGGGTAAAATTGCTGAAATGGCCACAGGTGAAGGTAAAACCCTGGTATCTACCCTGCCCGCTTACCTCAACGCATTAGCCGGACAAGGTGTTCACATCGTTACCGTGAACGATTACCTGGCTCGTCGTGACTCTGAGTGGAACGGCCCTCTCTTCGAATTCCTCGGTATTACAGTAGACTGTATCGATAAACATCAGCCTAATACGGCTGATCGCCGCAACGCGTACCTGGCGGATATTACCTACGGTACCAACAATGAATTCGGCTTTGACTACCTCCGTGATAACATGGTACACAATCCCGATGAAATGGTGCAGCGTAAACATCACTACGCCATGGTGGATGAGGTGGATAGCGTATTGGTAGATGATGCCCGTACACCATTGATTATCTCTGGTCCTATCCCCCGCGGAGAAGAACAGGAATTCCACGCACTGAAGCCACGTATCGAATACCTGGTGGAAATGCAGAAGAAATCGGTGAACCAATACCTGCAGGAAGCTAAAAAGCTGATCGCGGAAGGTAAAGACGATCCGAAAACCGGTGGTCTGGCCCTGATGCGCGCCTGGAGAGGTTTACCTAAGAGCAGCGCGCTGATCAAATTCCTCAGTGAAGCCGGTAACCGTGTTATCTTACAGAAAGCAGAAAACTACTACCTGGCAGATCAGCAACGTGAAATGCCAAAAGTAGATGAAGGCCTGTTCTTTGTGATCGAAGAAAAACAAAACAGCGTAGACCTCACCGATAAAGGTATTCACCTGATTACACAAGGCGGAGAAGATGCTAACTTCTTTATTCTGCCAGACGTTGGTTCTGAATTGGCAGAAATTGAAAAACTGTCAGTGTCGCCGGAAGAGAAACTGCAGCAGAAAGATGTATTACTGCAGGACTTTGCCGCTAAATCAGATCGTATCCACTCCGTTCAGCAATTATTAAAAGCCTACACTTTATTTGATAAAGACGTAGAATACGTAGTAATGGATGGTAAAGTGAAAATCGTAGATGAGCAAACCGGTCGTATCCTCGATGGACGCCGCTACTCCGACGGTTTACACCAGGCCATTGAAGCCAAGGAAAATGTGAAAGTGGAAGCTGCCACCCAAACCTTTGCTACCATTACCCTGCAGAACTTCTTCCGTATGTATCACAAGCTGGCCGGTATGACCGGTACCGCTTCTACAGAAGCCGGCGAGTTCTGGGAAATCTACAAACTGGATGTGGTAACTATTCCTACTAACCTCCCTATCTCCCGTGTTGATGCGGAAGACCTGGTATATAAAACCAAAAGGGATAAGTATAAAGCCGTTATCGAAGAAATAAAACAATTACAGGCAAAAGGACGCCCGGTACTGGTAGGTACTACCTCCGTGGAAGTATCAGAATTGCTGAGTAAGATGCTGACCTTCGATAAAGTGCCTCACAATGTATTGAACGCGAAACAACATGCCCGTGAAGCGCAGATCGTAGCAGAAGCTGGTTTGCCCGGCGCCGTGACCATCGCCACCAACATGGCCGGTCGTGGTACGGATATCAAACTCGGACCTGGCGTTAAAGAAGCGGGTGGTTTGGCGATCATTGGTACAGAAAGACATGAAAGCCGCCGTGTAGACAGACAGTTACGTGGTCGTGCCGGTCGTCAGGGAGATCCGGGAACTTCCCAGTTCTTCGTTTCCCTGGAAGATGACCTGATGCGTATGTTCGGTTCAGAACGTATTGCAGGCCTCATGGACCGTATGGGTTATAAAGAAGGAGAAGTGATCCAGCACAGCATGATCACCCGCTCCATTGAAAGAGCGCAGAAGAAAGTGGAAGAAAATAACTTCGGTATCCGTAAGCGTTTGCTGGAGTATGATGACGTAATGAACAAGCAACGTACCGTGATCTACGCAAAACGTAACCACGCATTGTTTGGCGAACGTCTGGCCATCGATATCGACAACGCCTTCTACGACGTTGCAGAAAACATGGTAAATACCCACAAGGCAAGTGGCGACTATGAAGCCTTCAAAATGGATGCTATCATGAACTTCTCTATTGATACTGCTATCACCCGGGAAGAGCTGAGTAAAACCGATGCCAACACACTGGCTTCTAAATTATATCACGAAGGAAAAGGTAACTATACCCGCAAAGTCAATGAACTGATCAGCAACACGCTGCCGGTAATTGAGCGGATCTATGAAGAACAAGGTCAACACATCGAAAATATCTCTATTCCATTCACAGATGGTAAGAAAGGTATCAACGTAATGGCGAACCTGCAGAAAGTAGTAGAAACCAAAGGCATGGAAACCATGAACGCCCTGGAACGCAGTATCACCCTGGCGTTGATCGATGAGTCCTGGAAAGAGCACCTGCGTGCTATGGACGACCTGAAACAATCTGTGCAAAGCGCCGTGTACGAACAAAAAGATCCATTGCTGATCTATAAATTCGAAGCATTCAACCTGTTCAGAGAAATGGATGGTGAAACCAGCCGCGATATCGTTTCCTTCCTGTCTAAATGCGGTATCCCTGTAAATAACCAGGCAGAGGAAACAGCGCCTGAAATCAGGGAAGCAGTAGAAGAAAGAACCGATATGAGCCGCATGCGTGCCTCTCATGAAGACCTGGTAGATCATAACGGTCATCAGGCTGGTGCCCCGGATTTTCAGCCGGAAGAAGTGAAATCTGAGCCCATTCGTCATCAGGGACCACAGATTGGTCGCAATGACCTTTGCCCTTGCGGTAGCGGAAAGAAATACAAACAATGCCACGGTAAGAATGCGTAAGTAGCTTTACCGGTAAATGATATCAGAACGGATTACGGCAACGTAATCCGTTTTGCATTAATTTCGCCCTGTAATCCATAAATGAATGATGATGGAGATTAACCGCTATATAGACCATACTGTATTAAAACCTACCACTACGCTGGAAGATGTAAAGAAATTGTGCATGGAATGCGTGGAATACGATTTTGCCGCGGCCTGCGTACCTCCGCTGTACGTGAAACTGGCCAAACAATTCCTGGGCGCTACCAATACTAAAGTAGCCACCGTAATAGGATTCCCCTTTGGTTATTCCGCTATTGAAGCAAAAGTAGCAGAAACCGTACTGGCTATTGTAGACGGGGCGGACGAACTGGACCTTGTGATCAACATCTCAGCTATTAAAAACAACGACTGGGAATACCTGGAAAAGGAGATCGCCAATATCATGTATATCATCCGGGAGAAGAAAAAAGTGATCAAGATCATAATTGAAAGTGGCATATTATTGGAAGAAGAGATCGTGAAATGCTGCCAGCTATATGCCAAATATGGGGTTGATTTTATGAAAACCTCTACCGGCTATGCAGAAAGAGGAGCCACTGTAGAAGCAGTAAGACTGATGCGTGCTAATTTACCGGCTAACATACAAATAAAAGCTTCGGGTGGTATTCGTACCTTTGTATTCGCCCAGGAGCTGATAGCTGCCGGAGCAACCAGAATAGGAGCCAGTGCCAGTGTGAACATTGTGAAAGAAAGTAAAGATGCATCGGCGCAATAAATAATTATTCATAGTTAATTATACAGTATTCATGCAAAAGTTATTCATCCTGGTTTGCTGTCTGTTGGGAAGTAGTTGGGCCATGGCGCAAGACAATACCACAGCAACCAACGGAAGTGTAAGGGTGGTGAAAGATAGTCGTGTGGATGTGCTGATTAAAAAACAGATCTACATTAACACGCTGGCCATCCGCAACCAGTCCGGTTTCCGGGTACAGGTGATTTCCACCAACAAACGCGGTGATGCCAATGAAGCCAAAGCAAAAGTAATGCAGCTTTATGGCGACTATCGCACCTATCTCGATTACCAGGCCCCCTATTTTAAAGTGCGCGTAGGCGATTTTAAAACCCGTGAAGAAGCAGCTGAATTACGGGACAAATTATCTGACCTGTTTTCAGGCGGTGTATTTGTAGTACCTGCCATTATCAACGTGCCACTGGATAAAGAATTATCGAATGAAGAATCGAATTAAAGAGCTGGCGAAGGCATATGCACCGGAATTTACCGCCATCAGACGGCATTTGCATGCACATCCGGAGCTATCCTTCCAGGAATTTGAAACAGCTGCTTATATACAGCAGCAGCTTACTGCCTATGGTGTTCCTTTTCAGGCAGGTATTGCCGGTACCGGTATTATTGCCCTGATTGAAGGAAAGAACCCCACTTCCAAAGTAATTGCGCTCCGCGCGGATATCGATGCACTGCCGATTACAGAAGCCAATGAAGTAACTTATAAATCCACTAACCCCGGCGTAATGCACGCCTGTGGCCATGATGTACATACATCCTGTGTATTGGGCGCTACCAAAATTTTAAATGAACTGAAAGATCAGTTTGAAGGAACTATCAAAGTATTGTTTCAGCCGGGAGAAGAAAAACATCCCGGTGGCGCCAGTATTATGATTGAAGAAGGCGCCCTCGAAAGTCCGCGACCAAACGCTATCCTGGGTATGCACGTGCATCCTACGCTGGAAGCAGGTAAGCTGGGTTTCCGGGAAGGCAAATACATGGCCAGTGCAGACGAAATTTATATCACCATCAAAGGTAAAGGCGGCCATGCGGCGCAGCCACATCTTACGGTAGATACTATCCTGGTGGCTTCCCAGCTGGTAGTAAGTTTACAGCAAATTATTTCCCGTAACAATAATCCTTTCTCACCTTCTGTATTATCTATCTGCGCTTTCAACGGCGGATTTACTACCAATGTTATTCCGAGCGAAGTAAAGCTGATGGGTACTTTCCGGGCAATGGATGAAACCTGGCGCTTTAAAGCACATGAGCTGATCCGCAAACAGGCTATTGGTATTGCAGAAGCGATGGGCGCTGAAATAGACATTGAAATCCTGGTGGGGTATCCTACCCTGTATAACAATGAAGAAGTGACCCGCAAGGCGCGCCATTTCGCTACAGAATACCTGGATGCGGAACATGTGGGAGATACAGAGATAAGAATGGGGGCGGAAGACTTTGCTTTTTATTCACAGGTAATACCTGCCTGCTTTTTCAGATTGGGTACTGGTAATGTAGCCAGGGGAATTACTTCCGGTGTACATACTCCTACTTTTGATATTGACGAACAGGCGATAGAAGTAGGAATGGGTGCCATGGCTTACCTGGCAACGCAGTTCTAAAATAGTATTTATAAAAAAGCTCCGATGAAAATCGGAGCTTTTTTATGTATCGTATCTTTTTGAAGAATTAAGGCAGATTAGAAAATAAGCCTTTTACTATATCGATAGAAATTATTGCTTAGAGCATGTGTCGCGCTTGTTAATGTATTTGTTTAATGTTGTTGATAGCTTTGCCATATACCGCAAGTTCCCTTAAGCTATCTACTTTGATATCAGCCACTTTGTAGGTGATATCTTCCATCCGGAGCGCTCCTGTTTTCCCCATAGTTATTTTTAAGCTGTCCAGTGTAATGCCACTGTTCAGGGAGAAATCATTTTCAAGCTCGCCGGTATAAATCAGCGTTGTTATCTGACTATTGTAGAGATTAACGCCTGCTTTAGGTCCGGCGATAATCTGCAGTCGCGGTAGTTTGAAATCAGATATAGATACATTGCAGTAGTTGTTCTGAATAGCACTTAATGACGGACAGGTAAGGGTAATGTCTCCTGGTTCATTCAGGTTAATAAACAAGGTGTCGCCTGATTGCCGCGTAGTTACACGGGTGTGATGCTCCAGCGTATATGCGTCACCGTGTTGAATGTTGACGTTATTAATGCTTCGTGTTTCCGTGTTGCCGTTACCGTAGTCTTGTGTTTTTACAGTAGCTAAATCCGCTTGACCGTTTATAAATACCACTGTCTGAAATGGTTGCAGTGTTTCTTTTTTATAATTAGGATCGGGTTTATCATCCTGATGCTTGTTGTATTGTTCCTGGTTGGTAACACCTTTACTATAATTCACCCTCAATGTGATGGCTGAAAATAGCATCATAAGCACGAGTATACCAGTAAAACCGATCAATAATTTCTTACTCGTTTTCATATCAGTTGAAATTAGATTTTTTGAATTTCTCGTAGTGAGGTTTCAGTTCATCGAGGCTAAGGTCCAGCAGGTAAAGGCCACGGAAGAAGCTGGGTAGTTCATTGCTGATGAACGCGTCTTTTTTAACCTGCCTGATTTTTTTTACCGCATCCGGGCTGATGAAGTAACCGATGCCTCTTTTATTATAAATGATTTCCTGTTGCTGCAGCAGTTCGAAAGTACGCATCACGGTATTGGGATTTACTTCCAGTGATACCGCCAGTTCTCTTACAGAAGGGATACGCTCATCCGGTTGCCACTTATGCAGGAGTACCTGTTCGCAGACGTAGTCCGCGATTTGTACGTATATGGCTTGTGTTTCTTTGAATTCCATCTCACAAAAATTTTATATTTCCTGGTCTTTCAACCTGAAATAGGCCAATGTCCAAAATACGGGTGCTATGATAAACCGGACAATAAACAAGTATGTATCTGACAACCAGCGCGGGATGACATATACAGTAGTATGCCAGCTGATGGGACCTCCATCCAGTTTAGCTACCATGAAAAATGGTACAGATCTTTTCCAGAACTCTGTTTGCAGGCCAAAGAGAACAGTAATGATCAAACAGTTAATCACATATAGTCCAAGCAGGAAGAGGAGTGTGCTGAGCAACGTTTTGATGAAACTATATTTATGAAAACAGGTAGCGCCAAAGAGGAAGATGGATTGCAGTATAAAGTACACGTGGTAGAAATACACTTTTTCGTCCGGTGCGCTCAGGAATTGATAATCTCTTTGTATATGACGGCCTATCAAAGATACTTGCACCTTTTCAAATATATTAAGAGCCAGGTAGCAACTTATATGATAAAACACGAAGAAGCCAACAGTGCTGATAAGAAATGTGGTAAGGAATTTTTCGAATTGTGACGCAGGGAGCAGGAGAAAGTCTATTCCTTTTTCTTTATGAGCCAGTTCATTAAAAGATCTGCTGGTAAACAGCAGGCCGCCGGCAAACAGGCCTATATAGTAAAGCGGAACAATATTACTTGTTTGATGGATCTCGGTATGCATCAGGGGCATTAGTGTACCAAATGCAGCCGCTAACCCAAGTATGGCCAATGTTCCCATCAGGTAAAACCGGAGTTGATCTGCTAAGTGCTTCTGCAGGTAAAGCTGCATGCGTCGTAGGTTGAAAACGTTATTTGCTTGCATGGGATATAATTAGTTGAATATTTCCTGGATAGGTTGCTGATTAGTCAATACCGCATTGAACAAGAGTTCCATATCTATTTTACTTTGTTCATTGCCGGTGTTTTTAGTGATAATGGTATGGCCGCGGAGATTACTGTCGGCAAACAATACCCCGGCCGTTTCTTCCATCCGGCTCACGGTTTTGAAGCTCAGTTTATCCGTTACCGTTTGTACATCTTCCCGGAAAATAATTTTATGACCATCTATGATCACAATACTATCTATGAGGTTGTCGAGGTCGCGTACCTGGTGGGTAGAGATGACAATGCATTTATCTTCTGTCACAGCTGCTGCAATTACCTTACGGAACTGGCTTTTGGAGGGGATGTCGAGCCCATTGGTGGGTTCGTCCATGATCAGTACTTTGGTGTTGGTGGCCAGTGCAAAACTGATCAGTACTTTTTTCTTTTGCCCGTACGACATCTCCGTTAGCTGTTGTTCGCGGGGAATTTCAAACTCTTTCAGGTAGCGTGAAAAGGCGGCCTCGTCGAAGTTGGGATAAAACGGTGCGTAGAGGTTCACATACTTTTTCACGCTCACTTTAGGCAGGTAAAATTCTTCCGGTACGAGGAACAATTCACGGAGAAAGGCCGGTTGTCTTTTGGCGGAGGTATAGCCCATTACCTCGCAGGTGCCGCCATCAGGAAATAGCAGGCCGGCTATTTGTTTGAGCAGCGTAGATTTACCTGCTCCGTTTTTTCCGAGTAAACCATAGATGTGGCCTGCCTCCAGGGTTAGTTGCAGGTTCTCAAACAGTGGTTTGTTTTTCCGATAGCTGAATGACAGGGATTGGATGTTAATCATATCGTGTGATTTAGTGTACTACTTAACTAGTACACTGTAAAGATAAAGGAGATTTTAATATTTCAAAGAATTTTTTTTGAGAGATAAGATTAGGTAGCCAAAAGCGTAAAGCAGAAGCAAAAGCCATTGCCGCGAGTGATGTACGCGACAATGGCTTTTTATTGTAGAGTTTATGTTTTCCGCTTTATCCCAGTTCAGGATACAGGGTAAATTGTTTCATGAAGGTATTTACTTCACCTCTGATGCTGGTGATGAGTGCTTCGTTATCAGCGTCCATCAGCAGTTGATCGATCCAGTCAACGATCTGGCCCATATGACCTTCTTTCAGACCACGGGTAGTGATAGCAGGTACACCAACACGGATACCGGAAGTAATGAAGGCAGATTTATCGTCGAATGGCACCATGTTTTTGTTAACAGTGATATCCGCCTTAACGAGTGTTTGTTCTGCTTTTTTACCGGAGATATTTTTGTTGCGGAGGTCAATCAGCATCAGGTGGTTATCGGTACCACCTGAAATGATTTCGTAGCCTTTACCTACCAGGCTTTTCGCCATTGCCTGTGCATTTTTCAGGATCTGGTTGGCGTAAACGGTATAGTCGTCTGATAATATTTCGAAGAAAGACACTGCTTTAGCGGCAATGATATGTTCGAGCGGGCCACCCTGGATACCTGGGAATACAGCGGTATCAATGAGGGAGCTCATCATGCGGGTTTCGCCTTTTGGTGTTTTCAGACCAAATGGATTTTCGAAATCGGCACCCATCATGATCATACCACCGCGAGGTCCACGCAATGTTTTGTGAGTAGTAGTAGTAACGAAATGGCAATGTGCAAATGGAGAGTTGAGCAAACCTTTGGCGATCAAACCTGCAGGGTGCGCGATATCAGCCATTACAAAGGCGCCTACTGAGTCAGCAATTTCGCGGATACGTTTGTAATCCCAGTCGCGGCTGTAAGCAGATGCACCACACACGATCAATTTTGGTTTTTCGCGTTGTGCAATTTCTTCCATTTTATCATATTCTACCAGGCCGGTTTCTTTGTTAACACCGTAGAAATGAGGTTGGTAGAGCTTTCCGGAGTAGTTTACTGCAGAACCATGGGTTAAGTGACCGCCCATGCTCAGATCCAGTCCAAGGATTTTATCGCCCGGTTGGAGGATGGCCAGCATTACTGCGGCATTGGCTTGTGCACCGGAGTGAGGTTGTACGTTTACATAAGCAGCGCCAAATATTTGTTTAGCTCTGTCTATTGCCAGTTGCTCGCTTTGGTCTACAATTTCACAACCTGCATAATATCTTTTGCCAGGATAGCCCTCGGCATATTTATTTGTCATCACCTGCCCCATTGCCTGCATTACCTGGTAGCTGGTAAAGTTCTCAGATGCGATTAATTCAATGCCATGGCGCTGACGCTCCAATTCCTGGCCAATTAAATCAAATATTTGCTGGTCTCTTTGCATGTTGCCCAAATTTTTTGGCAAAATTAAATGAAAGGCAGATCAATAGCAAGCGGAAAGCAGAAAGCAGAAAGCAAAAAGCTCCCGAAGCGAAGATAGCAGCGGATTTTTAAGCATTTAAATCGCCCGTATCATCCGCTACGGGAGCTTTTTGCTTTATCCTTTCTGCTTTCTGCTAAATATAGTATTTTCGCACATTCGAGTGCAATAGTAACATCCTAACTACAACGAATAATGAAGGCAATTATACCCGTGGCAGGGGCAGGCACCAAGCTTCGTCCACATACATATACACAGCCTAAAGCATTAATACCTTTAGCCGGCAGAACCATTCTCAGTATCATTATTGATCAGCTGAGGGATGCAGGTATCACCGAGTTTGTATTTGTGGTAGGTTACCTGGGCGAAAAGATCCAGCACTACGTGGAGAAGAAATACCCACAACTGACCTGTCACTTTGTACAACAAAACAGCCGTGAAGGCACCGGACACGCATTATCACTTACCCGCGATATAGTAGGCAACGACGAAATACTCATTGTATTAGGCGATACCATTTGTGAATGTGATTTCAAGGAAATAATAGCGTCTCCTTATTCTATGCTGGGGCTCAAGAAGGTAGATGACCCACGAAACTTCGGTGTGGCAGAACTGGATGAACATGGCAAAATTACCCGCGTGGTGGAAAAACCACAGATTCCTAAGTCGAACCTTGCACTGGTAGGACTTTACAAAATCAAAGAAACCACACAACTGTACGACTGCCTCCAAAGCAATATCGATAATAAGATCAAATCACATGATGAGTTCCAGCTCACAGATGCCCTGGAATGCATGATTGAGCATGGCGTACAGTTTAATTCCTTTAAAGTATCCAACTGGTTCGACTGTGGCCGGAAAGATACCCTCCTGGAAACCAACGCCATTCTGCTGAAGAAGTATAAGCTGGCTAATAATCCGGTATTACCTTACGAAAATACGATCATTATTCCCCCGGTGAGTATAGGGGAAGGCTGTAATATCAAAAATGCTATTATAGGTCCTAATGTGGCCATTGGCGATAACACCGTGATCAACTACTCTATCGTGAAGGATTCCATCATTGGGTCCTTTAGTAACCTGTATGAAGTAGTACTGAAATCTTCCCTGATTGGTAGCGATGCCAATATCCGGGGATTGAGCCAAAGCCTGAATATTGGTGATAATACCGAGATAGATCTTGGTTGAGCATAAAGCGGAAAGCAGAAAGCAAAAAGCTATTGAAGCGGAGATAAGAGCGGATAATGAAATTATTGGTCGCTTCTATCTCCGCTTCAATAGCTTTTTGCTTTCAGCTTTATGCTTTTAAAATATATTTGCCTTATGCACAACAATATCTCTTCCTTATTCAATATTCAGTACCCTCTTGTTCAGGCGGGCATGATCTGGGCCAGTGGCTGGCGTTTAGCCAGTGCTGTTAGTAATGCCGGGGGCCTTGGACTGATCGGCGCCGGAAGCATGTATCCGGATGTATTGCGGGAGCATCTACAGCAATGTAAAAAAGCTACCAGCAAGCCTTTTGGTGTGAATGTGCCTTTGCTGTATCCTGATATAGACCAGTTGATAAATATTATTTTGGAAGAAGGGGTACAAGTGGTGTTCACTTCTGCCGGCAATCCCAAAACGTGGACGCCGGTGCTGAAAGCTGCTGGCGTAAAGGTAGTACATGTGGTATCCAGCGCCGCTTTTGCCCTGAAAAGTGAGGCTGCCGGTGTAGACGCTGTAGTAGCTGAAGGTTTCGAAGCAGGTGGTCATAATGGTCGCGAAGAAACAACTACCATGGTACTGATCCCATCCGTATGCGAACAGGTGAAAATCCCGGTAATAGCCGCGGGTGGTATTGCCACCGGAAAAGCCATGGCAGCGGCCTTTGCGCTGGGAGCTTCCGGTGTACAGATAGGCAGCCGTTTTGTAGCCACCCCTGAAGCATCTTCCCATATAAATTTTAAACAAGCGGTGATCAACGCAAAAGAAGGAGATACCATGCTCAGTTTAAAGAAGCTGACCCCCGTGCGTTTAATTAAAAATAATTTCTACCAGGCCATCAAGGCCGCTGAAGATAGCGGCGCCGATGCCGAAGCCCTGAAAACCCTGCTGGGACGCGCACGCGCCAAAGCCGGTATGTTTGAAGGTAATCTTGAAGAAGGAGAACTGGAAATAGGCCAGGTGAGTGCACTGATACATGAAATAAAACCGGCTGCAATGGTAGTGGAAGAAATCTGGAACGAATTCAGGGAAACGATACAGCGTTTAGCTGCCAGCATTTAGCCAAATGCAGCGAAGATAATAGGCTATATTCCCGTATATATTCGCTGCATTTTGCTAAAAGCTAAAAGCTAGAAGCTATCACGGCTTTCTCACTACCCACTTCATGGCTTCTTTCAACGTAATTTTTTTGCCATACATCAGGATACCGGTGCGATATATTCTGCCGGCTACCCAGGTAGTACCAATAAAGCCTCCTATGAGGCATAATAAGGACAGCACCAGTTGCCAGTAAGGCACCGTGCCGGGAACACCATATGGCAGGCGGGCCATCATCACCATAGGTGAGGTGAAAGGAATAATACTTCCCCATACCGCCAGTGGACTGCCCGGATCCTGTACTGCTTTCATCATGATCATTATACCAATGATAATAGGTACTGTAACCGGAATTGTTAATTGCTGGATATCGCTGGCATCTTCATTGGCCAGACTGCCAATAGCCGCATACAGCGAAGAGTAGAACAGGTAGCCCCCCAGGAAATACAGGACGAAGCAAGGGATAATCAGGCCCCAGGGAATACTGCCTACCAGTTCACGCATTTTATGAATCATTTCTACCTGATCAGCATGACTGGCCTGCGCCATTGCGCCACCACCCTGTGCGGCGGCCTGCATGCTTTCCGGAGAAAAGAACAACGGTATCAAAGAATAGATAGCCGTGATGAGGATGCCCCAGATGCAAAACTGCAGCAGTCCAACCGCTGCAATGCCAATGATTTTGCCCATCATCAGCTGAAAAGGTTTTACACTGGATATCATCACTTCCGCAATACGACTTACTTTTTCTTCCATCACTCCACGCATCACAGAGGTACCAAACAACAGCAGCACAATGTAGATGATAAAGCCGCTGGCATAGCCAACTCCATAGGCCACCCAGGAGCTGCCTTTCTTTTCATCGCGTCCATTTTTGAAGGTTACTTCCACGTTAGAGCGGATACCTTCCATTTTGGACTGGTCAATTCCCTGCATTTCCAGCCGCTTCTTTTCAATGATATCGTTGATATCTTTATTGATACTGCTTTCTATCGTAATGCTGGCCTGGCCGCTGCTATAGAATTCGAATCCGGAAGGGCGACTGATATCAAACTGTGGAATGTAGAGCAGGCCTTCATAGCCCTGATCCGCATAGTGTTGTTTGAGACTATCAATGTTCTGGTCATGCAGGTATTTGAAATAGGTGCCTTTGGAATCGGGGAATTTGTTATCAAATAAGCCACTGTTGTCTACTACTGCTATGCGCTTGTGTTCTGATGACGAAGTAGCCAGCAGTATAGGCACAATGATCATGGCCGCAAAGGCAATCGGCACCAGCAGCGTGGTAACGAGGAAAGATTTTTTACGAACGCGGGTGGTAAATTCCCGCTTTATAATGAGCCAGATTTTTTCCATAAGTAAGTAGCGTAATCAGGTGAGTGGCATAGCCGCCAGGCGGGCGTTGGCCGTTTCAGTTTGCTGTACCTGGGTGATAAATACCTCGTTAATGGAGGGCAGAATTTCTTCGAAATAAGTTACGGGGATATCCTGGCGGATGAAATGTAGCAGGATATCGTTAGTGGTACTGTCTTCATTCATTTTTACCGTAAACGCTTTGTCATGTGTTTCCACAATGTTGAAGTGCCAGGTGGCCATTTGTGCCGGGTTAGGCATCGTACCCAGGCCTATTTTGAAGAGACCTTGTTTGAAGTCCTGTTGTATTTGTTGTACGCCGCCATCCAATATTTTATGTCCTTTGTTGATCAGCATAATATGATCGCAGATCTCTTCAACCTGTTCCATACGGTGGGTAGAAAAGATGATGGTAGTACCTTGTTTGCTGAGTTGAAAGATTTCCTGTTTGATCAGGTTGGAATTAATAGGATCCAGGCCGGAAAAGGGTTCATCGAGTATCAGCAGTTTAGGTTCATGCAGGATGGTGGAAATGAACTGTACTTTTTGCTGCATGCCTTTACTGAGTTCATCTACTTTTTTATGGTACCAGGAGTTGATATCAAACTTATCGAACCAGTATTTGATTTTTTGTGTCGCCTCTTTTTTGGAAAGGCCCTTTAACTGAGCGAGGTAGAGAGTTTGTTCTCCTACCATCATCTTTTTGTAAAGGCCTCTTTCTTCGGGCATGTAGCCGATGTACTGTACATCGTTTTCGGGGTTAAACTTTTTACCATGGAAAAGTATTTCTCCTTCATCGGGATAGAAGATGCCGGTAATCATGCGTAGCAGCGTGGTTTTACCGGCGCCGTTAGGTCCCAGTAGTCCGAAGATGCTGCCCTGTTGAATATCAAAGCTCACATCATCTACCGCTTTATGGGTTTGATAATGTTTTTTCAGGTGTTTGACTTCGAGTAAGTTCATGGTGAAAAATTAATGATTAATCTGCAATAAATAATCATCAACGTTTACCTGCTGCTTATCGCAGTTTATCTGCAATCATGGCAGCTACGCGTTCTCCATCCATGGCAGCGGAAACAATGCCACCGGCATAACCGGCGCCTTCTGCGCAGGGATACAGGCCGGCTACCTGTGGGTGTTCCAGTGTATCATTATCGCGGGGGATGCGTACAGGGGAAGAGGTGCGTGACTCGGTGGCTACCAGTACGGCATTTTCCGTATAGTATCCTTTCATTTTGCGGCCAAATGCTTTGAAGGCGCCTGCGAGGCGTTGGTGTACTACTTTGGGTAATACATTGCGCAGATCGGCGCTTTGGAGGCCTGGAACATAGGAGCAGTCGGGCAAAGAAGCGGATATTTTTTTGTTGACGAAGTCGGTCATTCTTTGTGCGGGGGCTACGAAGTTGCCACCACCGGCGATATAAGCCTGTTTTTCTACTGCCTGCTGGAAATACATGGCAGCCAGTGGCCCGTGTTTAGCGAAGGGTGCAAAATCGGATTTATCAACGGTAACCACCATGCCGGAGTTGGCGAATGGGTTGTTGCGTTTGGAAGGCGACCAGCCGTTTACCACCAGTTCGCCGGGATCTGTAGCGGCGGGGGCAATAATGCCACCTGGGCACATACAGAAAGAGAATACACCACGGCCATCTACCTGTTCTACCAGGCTATAGCTGGCGGGAGGAAGGAATTCGCCGCGTGTGCTGCAGTGGTACTGTGCACTGTCGATCAGCTCCTGTGGATGTTCTACCCGTACGCCAAGCGCAAAGGGTTTGGCTTCCAGCAAGATGCCCTGTTGGTGGAGCATGATAAAAATATCGCGGGCAGAGTGGCCGGTAGCGAGGATGAGTTGCCTGCCTTCGAAGTGTTGTCCGGAGGCGGTTTGTACGCCGGTAACGGCACCGTCTTTTATTTGTATGGCCGATACTTTTTGTTCAAAGTGTACTTCTCCGCCACTGTTGATAATTTGCTCGCGCATAGCGGTGATGATATGCGGGAGTTTGTTGGTACCAATATGTGGGTGCGCATCAATCATGATTTTTTCTTCTGCGCCGAAGTGAACAAAAATGTTGAGTATGCGGTTAATATCGCCACGCTTGTTGGAGCGGGTATATAATTTCCCATCGGAGTAAGTACCGGCGCCACCTTCGCCGAAGCAGTAGTTGGAGTCGGGATTTACGATACCGGTTTTATTGAGAGCGGCGAGATCTCTGCGTCTGGCGCGTACATCTTTGCCTCGTTCAATAATGATAGGCTTCAGTCCTGCTTCTATGAGCCGTAGTGCGGCAAAGAGTCCTGCGGGGCCTGCGCCTGCGATCAATACCCTGGGGGCATTGGCCGGGAGCGTAGGATATACCGGATGGGTATGTTGGCGTTCGATGAAAGGTTCTTTTACAAATACCTGTATGGTGAGTACAAAGAATACTTGCCTGGAGCGCGCGTCTATAGAGCGTTTCAGCAGATTGAATCCGGTAATATCAGTGGGCTTTACACTCAGTGCAGCAGCGGCGTGCTGTATGATATGTGTATGAGAGGCGGCATCAGCCGGCAGTAATTTAAGAGATAGTTGTTGTATCATGCTAACGGTTAGGTGGTTATCCTAAAACTGGAGCAAAGATAGGAAAAAGCATAAAGCTGAAAGCACAAAGCTATTGAAGCGAATGCCCGTAGCGTAATATTTTCGCAACAGTCATTCGCTTCAATAGCTTTGTGCTTTTAGCTTTATGCCTTCAGCTTACTAGAACGGTAAATCGTCTCCACCGTCGCCAGCAGGCATTTGTGGTGCGTTGTAGTTAGGCATTGGGTCTGCGCCTGGAGCGGGTGCTGCCATTACAGATTCCATACGCCATGCGTCCAGGTTGGTGATGTAATTTACTTTACCATCTTTTTCCCATCTGGTGCCTTTAATATTGAAATAAACTTTAACGTTTTCACCTTCATTGAACCGGTCAACAATACCAGTGCGGTCTTGCACCGACTGAAACTTAATGTAGTTATTGATAACACGGCCATTGATGTCATCGGACTTCTCTATAACGAACTCTCTTGTTTTAAAAGTTTCGCTACGTTGTACCGTGTTGTACTTCACAATCAGCTTTCCGGTAATTTCAAAACTCATAGAAAAATTATTTTAAATTCAGAAGGGTCAAAGATAAGGTATTCGACTTAGTGCGGGCAAATATTTTTTATTAATCCGGTGCGCGCGGATATAAAAAAATTGTTTCATAATAACTATTGCTGAATTCATTTTTTTTAATGGAGATACTAACATAGTTTTGCACCCTCTCCGGAAAAAGTGTGAATATCTCACGCTTTACCAGTGAACGATTTTTTTCGGAAGAAGGGATACAATATTATTTTATCAATTATATATCCATATTTATGATAAAAAGGAGAATGAAGAAGATAAGTGTGCTGTTAATCAATGGGGTTCATAGTATTGAAAACCGTGTCACGTCTGGGCTGTAAAGCCACGGCAGTATTGGAATGAGGAGTTTGGGTACTCTGTAATCAGGAGAATATAAACAAGGGTAGATAAATTTTTTTTTTCAACATTTTCTACAGATATTCGTCGTCCTGTCTGAAAATTTTTCAACATCCTGCGTTGGGGAATTTCGAATTCGAGAACTAAGCATCCTTAATTAAGAAACAATCTAATTTTTTTTATCTCAATGAATAAAACTTGCGAACAAGTTTGGGAAAAGTGTCTTAATATAATTAGGGATATAGTAGAATGGCAGCCGTTTAAGACATGGTTTGAACCTATTAAACCCATTAAACTTGAAAACAATGTTTTAACCATCCAGGTCCCCAGCCAATTCTTTTATGAATACCTTGAGGAGCATTATGTGGGATTGCTAGGAAAAACTATTAAAAGAGAATTAGGTAAAGAAGCCAGGTTGGAGTATCGCATTGTAGTCGAGAACGGTACACCACATCAGCATCCCAGAACAGTAAACATGCCCACGCAGTTTACAAAACCTCAGAAAGACAATGAAGTAGATTTTCCTTTAACGATTCACAACCCGGTTAAGAACCCCTTTGTTATTCCGGGTATTAAAAGAGTACAGATTGACTCGCAGCTCAATCCAAATTACACCTTTGATGCGTATGTAGAAGGTGACAGTAATCGGGTAGCAAGACGCGCAGGGAAAACCGTGGCTGAAAAGCCAGGTGGTACGTCTTTTAATCCACTGGTAATATATGGAGGCGTAGGATTGGGAAAAACCCATCTGGCGCAAGCTGTGGGCAATGATGTAAAACGTATACATCCGAATAAAGCGGTGTTATATGTAAGTGCAGAGAAATTCATTAACCAGTTTATAGATCACTCAAAGAATAATATCATCAATGATTTTATTCACTTCTATCAATTGATAGATGTGTTGATTGTAGATGATATTCAATTTTTTGCACGTGCAGAGAAAACGCAGGATGCTTTCTTTGCTATCTTCAACCATTTACACCAGTCTGGTAAACAGCTGATCTTAACGTCTGATAAGGCGCCTAAAGATCTGGATGGTGTACAGGAAAGGTTGCTGAGCCGCTTCCGTTGGGGGCTTAGCGCAGACATTCAGATTCCGGATTTTGAAACCAGGATGGAAATCCTCGAAATGAAAATGCGGAATGATGGACTGGAAATGCCTAAAGAAGTAGTGAAGTATGTAGCCTACAATATTCAAACAAATGTACGTGAACTGGAAGGCGCATTGATTTCATTGCTGGCACAGTCGTCACTGAACCGCAAAGAAATAGACCTGGAGCTGGCGAAGCGTGTATTGAAATCTTTTGTGAAAACATCTTCCAAAGAAATTACCATCGAGAGTATACAGAAAATGGTATGTGAATATTTTGATGTACCATATGATAAGTTGCTGCAGAAAACACGTAAACGTGAAATCGTGCAGGCCAGACAAATTACCATGTACCTCGCCAAATCATTTACTAAAAATTCACTCAAAACTATTGGTGAACATTTTGGTGGTCGTGATCATACTACGGTGATTCATAGTTGTCAGACTGTGAAAGACCTGATGGATACTGATAATAACTTCCGTGACAGCGTGATTGAATTGCAACAGAAAGTACAACTGGCAGCGATGTAAGACCAGCCTAACCCTGATAACCTATTTAAAAAAGCTCTGCAATCATTGTGGAGCTTTTTTTATTTACTTCTTCCCAAAAAATAGATTAATAGCATTTTGAATATGAGAAGATGTGATAAATTCCATCTGCTGCTATGAACAAGCGTATACCGGGGCAGCACCGGGTTTTCAACTTTTTTTATAAAAAAATGAAAATCTTTTGGTGAATATAAAACTTTGTTTATTTTTGCAACCCCTAACGGGGAATACGGAGAGATGCCTGAGTGGCCGAAAGGAACGGTTTGCTAAACCGTCATACGGGTTAAACTGTATCGAGGGTTCGAATCCCTCTCTCTCCGCAGAGATTAAACGCATCAATGCCCTCGCTAACGCGGGGGCATTTTTTATTCCATACCTCCGGAGCGCCCATCTTCAACAGCAGTTTGTTTGATCTGCCTGATTCCTGTAACTTTATTGGGGTATCCTTTAAAACATACACCTGCATAGCATGGAACAGCCCCTGTTATTTTTTTCCACCGGGTACTTTATGTATATAGGCCGCGCTATAGACACTGTTGTTCACGAGCATCATGCCTTACAGATAGCCATCAGCTTTGAGGATACCATAGAGATCATCTCACCGGGTTCAATACTGAAACATAAGGCCGTTATCATCGGCTCTGATGAACCACATGAATGCAGAACACAAAACAATACCTTTCTACTGATCAATATTGACCCGGAATGTAAAATAGGCAGGGGACTTAAAAAGGCTTGCCTGGCTGACAAAAAAATAGCCGCATTACCTGTTGCAATGGTGGAAGTATTATTGGAAGAAATAAAACCGCTATTACCGGATCATACTGCTGTTGACCGTATTTTTAATATTACGCTTCAATTCCTCCGGGAACTTTCACATACAGAAGGAAATGAAGAAATGGATGATCGCATCACCAGGGTACTGGAGGTGCTTAAACAGCCGGGAGAAGTGCCATTAAAGATCAGCCATTTATCAGCTATCGTCTACCTCTCTCCCAGTCGCCTTATCCATTTATTTACAACACAGGTAGGTATTCCCATCCGGAAATATATCCTATGGGTCAGGATTTTAACCGCAGTGCAGTATATCATTAACGCCAGGGATATCACAGATGCAGCCCTCGAAGCAGGTTTCTCCGATGCTCCGCATTTCAACCGGACCTTTAAAAGAATGTTCGGGTTGGCCCCTTCCTTCTTATTGAAGAATAGCCAAATCATTCAAGCCTATGTAAAGTAACAGCGGGATCTTTGCATAAAGTAAATCCAAACTTTATGTACGCAATTAACCACGCCGCAACTGCTTTGTTGTTGAGAAAGAAAGAATCCAAACTGCCATTGTTTCCGCTGTTGGTCTCCGTGCAATTAGTGGAAATATTATGGGTGCTTTTCAACTACCTGGGATGGGAACATTTTTCCATTTCCGGCGGCCACGTTCATCTCGACTACCTGCCTTATTCACATTCCATTTTTTCAGGAGTGTTAGCAGCCGTGCTTTCATTTTGTGTGATTAACTGGGGCTATCACAATAGAAAGCTCGCCGTTGCTTTCGCTATCGGCGTTGTATCGCATGTTCTCATTGACCTGGTCTTCCATGAAAAGGATATCCGGTTGTCGCCTTTCTCTGCTACACCGGTTTTGGGATTTGGCATTATCGACTACCCGATATTGAATTTCATCATTGAATTTGCTTACGGCATATTTTGCTGGTGGTATTTTAAAGGAAGCAAGGCTTTACTCTGGGTTATCATTGTGTTCAACGTAATTGATCTGCCGATCATGTTGGCACATGGTGATTCGCTGACTCCTTTCATGCATTATCCATTTCTGTTACCATCGGTGATATTATTCCAGATACTGGTTACCTGGTATTTCGTATACCGTTATGCCAACGTAAAAAGTACGCAACCTATACCTGTGAATCAATAAAAGACTACCACGATGAAGTTCATTAACGAAATTTTTATAGCACGTTCTCCGGAGATTGTTTTTCGCTATGTGAGTGATATCAAAAATATTCCGGTATGGAATTATGCGGTGGTAAAAACCGAAATGATATCAACTGAATTTGTGGGTGCCGGCACTGTTTACAGGCAGCAAAGAAAATTTTTGGGTCGCATCCTTGAGGATACTTTTATCATCAGTTCCTACCAGGTCAATAGCTTATTGACACTGAGAAGCATTGAAGCTGAATATCCTTTTTTAGTCAGTTATTCCTTTAAGCCTTCACGACAAGGAACGATTGTAATCAATGCCTTTGAATTGCATGGGCGATTAGGAGATAGCTTATTGGGGATTTTATTTAAAGGAAGTGTAAAAAGGGCCGTTGGGAAGAACCTGGAGGTGTTAAAAGGACTTATTGAGAAGGGATAGGAATGTTTATGGTGTTGCAGCAATAAAAAGGGATGGAGTAAGCCATCCCTTTTTATTCTTCATTACTTTTATAACTCCTGCAATGCCACTACTTTCTATCTTTATAGCAAGAGGTAATGTACCCATCCATACACCATGCTTAATACAATCAGGTATAAAATATTCACTTGCCATCGTAATATCAGTACCAATGAAACAATAATCCATATCAATGCCATGTAATCCAGTTCGCGGATATGCATACCCTGTGGAAATAATACATCTTTCCCAAGGTAAAGTGCAAGATGCAGGATAACCCCTACTACAGCAGCCGTAATAAAGCTGAGGGTGTTTTCAACCAGGGCATTCCCATGTGTTTTTTCAATAAGCGGGGCGCCGATGAAAATCAGTCCAAAGCAAGGCAGAAAGGTAAACCAGGTAGTAGCTAATAGTCCAATGGTACCCATCCATAGAGAGCCGTTGAAATGATTGTATCCAGCCATAAAGCCTACGTACGACAATACGATGATCAATGGGCCTGGTGTGGTTTCTGCGAGTGCAAATCCATCCATCATCTGTAGTTTGCTCAGCCAGTTTAATTTGGTCACGGTAAACTGTGCCACATAAGGTAGTACCGTATAGGAGCCACCAACGGTCACAAAGGCCGTTTGGGTAAAAAAGAAACTTAGCTGTTTCCAGAAAGTAAAATCAGGTAGCAATAAATAAAATAACAGGAGCGGAAATAGCCAGAGAAAGATACCTGCGGCCAGTATTCGCAGGATTGTTTTTATATTGAACGTACCGCTTTCGGGTGTTGTTTTCTGGTCCAATACATAGTTGCTTTCAGCGATAGCAGGATGCACTTGTTTGGGCGCAGATTGTAAGACCCGTGGCCAGAGGAACCGGCAGCAGGTAGCGAATATAATCACTCCTCCTATGATGGCGAGCAGGGAGATATTGAAGAAGAAGATGCACACGAAAGCGATAGCCGCCAGGAAATAATGCAAAGGGCTATGCAATGCTTTTCCTGCTATTTTAAACATCGCTACTATGATGAGCGCAATAACGGCAGGCTTTAGTCCCGCAAACAGTGCGGTTACCCACGGGATATTGCCAAACAGTACATAAGTAATGCTCAGTCCCAGCAGAATAAACATGGAGGGCAGCACAAACAATATTCCTGCTGCGAGTCCTCCCCGCTTTCCATGTAACAGCCAGCCGATATAGATGGCGAGTTGTTGCGCTTCCGGTCCTGGTAGTAACATGCAATGATTGAGGGCGTGCAAAAATTTGGTGTTACTGATCCATTGTTTTTTGTCTACGAGGTAGTCGTGCATAATGGCGATATGTCCTGCTGTGCCGCCGAAGCTGATCCAACCTAATTTAAACCAGAATTTTAAAGCTGTTTTAAAGTCCGGATGTGTAGTGGTAGTTCCTTCCATAATCCATATAATGTCTGCTCCGTTGCTTTGCAGCCATAGCATTGCCGGACTGATTATGCTGGATAATCAATCATCATAGCTATGCAAAGCGGGAGGAAAATGTGTGGCGATAAAAGCCGGTGAATATTTCTTCAGACGCAGCAACCGGTTGCCTGAATACCAATGTTGCTGATAGTGTAAAGATAGTTTGAAAATGCTGTCTATGCAAGGTTTTTGATGCCTTTTTTAAGTTTAAATAAGGCGGATTTAGCCAGGGAAAATGACCTTCCTGATCGTCGGGTTGTAAGGGTGTTTTTAGGTGGAAAAACGGGCTGTATTTTGGATTTTGTGGAAGACTTTTCCCTGGATATTTATTTAAATAGGAATCAGCTATCTTGTTATCGCTCTGAAAGTGTTGATGGACGTGTGTCTGCTACCTTTTAAGGACATTTTAAGCTGCTCTTAACCGTGATTATGTGCCGCTGGCAGGAAAATTGGTTAATCCTTCTTACAAAACACTAAACACACATGAAAAAGTTAATTACTGCAATTGCTATCATGCTGGCGGTATCTCCGGCTTTCGCACAAACCGCAAAAACTGCTACTCCACAACAAGCGCCTGCTGCGAGGCAAGCTCCTGCTACTCCCAAAGCATTGCCTGCTCCTGAAAAGCGCGCGATCGCTTACACAGATGAGCTCAAAACAAAGCTTCACCTCACCGATGATCAGTACCAGAAAGTGTTAGCAGTAAATACAGAGTGCATTAAACGTAAAGATGCCCTGAAAGCCAGCGGACAGAAAGGAGGACCTGGTGCTAAGGAAATTTCCGCTTACCGCAAGCAGCAGTATCAGACTATTCTTACACCGGATCAGCTGACCCAGTTGAAAGCGATGAACGCACAGAACAATTCTAAAAAGAGCGCAGAATAAGGATATTCACCCTGAAGTTGGAGAGGGAGCAGTGGACTGCTCCCTTTTTTGTGTATTTATTATAGCTGTAAACTCCTTATCATGGCCTGTTTTCGCGTGTTGTTACATTTTTATGAAAAAAAATTTGTTTTTATGTGAAACAATTCCCTACATTTGCACTCCGCAATTGAAGCAAGGCACACCACAAGGGTTGCCGATAAAGCTGAAAAAGTGGATTTAAGAAGGGATTTCGGGGCGTAGCGTAGCCCGGTATCGCGCCTGCTTTGGGAGCAGGAGGTCGCAGGTTCGAATCCTGCCGCCCCGACTTAAAGGAAGAAGCCTACTCAGAGATGAGTAGGCTTCTTTGTTTTATGCCACTCTAATATCGTGTACCTCTATAGGCAATAAGGTCGAAGATTGTAGTCCTGTTGCTGCTGGCACTCCAGAAATTGGTAATCTCAGCAATTGAACACAAACCAACAGAGATGATTTCTAAGTTTCTGATCATCCAGCACAAGATCGCGAATATTATCCGGTAGTTGATTACGCTGCCATTGACATTCTTTTTTGCCCAGATCGTCTTTCTCTTTTTCTGAAACAGATTCCTTAACTGCTTTAATTGCATAAGCGGCTGCTCCAAGTTCATGGGCTGCTACGTGCGCTGTCACGGCCGCTTGTCCTGCCGCATAAGCCGCATTTCTGGCTGCGCCTTTTATATCTCGTGCAGCGGCCATGGCATGGCCACCTGCCGCACGGCACTGCATCATTTTAACTTCGCCACGCACCCATGCCCTAATCTGCTCGATTGCCAAACGTGGACGAGGGTCGGATGGTTGCACTGCTTCAAAAAAATGCAGTACGTGCTCTGCGCAATCCGCCGCCCATAGGGCAAGTAAATGATGATTTGAATCCGTTAAAGTGCCACCTCGTCTTATGGTTATAAATCTTGGGTCTCTATCTTTGGGTAAGATCATCGTTTTTCAATTGTGATTGAAAAGCAAATTTAGCTAATTGCATCCTCTTCCATCTAAGGCGCACAGAATAATTAGTGCAAAAGATTTCATTTATAGCAGGGTGTCTTCAGAGCGGAGGCGCCCTTTTTTCGTTATACAGCCGCAATATGCGTTTCATAATTTTGACGGGAGGTAACTGCTATGTTATCTTAGTATTAGCCCTGGCGTTGCAGGATCTATGGTCTATTTGCGATGGGATAGGGACCATCCGTAAAACGCTCTGCATGATATCCTTTTGAGCCGGTTAATTGTGCAAGCGGGCTGGATAAACTTTCTCCTGCGTTTAAACGAGCTACTATATAATTGAAATCATATGTTGGCTCCCACCCCAGCTCTTTCCTCGCTTTTTCATTTACATATACCCGATCAATGCTTTGGTGCATCTTCCATCCACGATGGCTATACACTGTTGCATAAGCCGGCACGGTGCGCAGTACTACTTCCGGTGCATTGTGGCGCAGGTCATGCAGATCTTCGGGACGGAAAGGCGTAGTAGCGCTGATGATATAAACGCCCCATCCGATGGAGGAAGCCTTTTCTGCCGCCAGCAAATGTGCATTTACTGCGTCTTCCAGCTCTACCCTGCGAAACAGAAACTCATTGGCCTTCAGGTTCTCGTCCTGAAAGGTTTCACGCATATGTTTGTCATCGTCTTTTTCAGGAAAGAAACGGGAAGTACGAAGTACAATGCACGGCAGGCCATGATTTCTGTAGAAGAGCTGGCAAAGATCTTCCGCTGCTTTTTTGGTTACCCCGTAAATATTCTTGGGCTGTGGCTGCACTTCCTCCGTAATCCAGGCTGCAGGTGCTCCTGCCGGCGGTACTAATGCATCGCCAAAAACACTGGTCGTGCTGGTGAAAACAAAACGCTGCACACCGGCAGCCACTGCTTCCTGTAAGAGGTTAAGCGTGCCGGTAATATTGGTATCTACGAATTGCTGCATAGTATGCGTGGCCACATGGGGCTTATGCAGCGTTGCTGCATGTAAGACATTGGTTACTCCTTTCATACAATCTCTGACAAAGGAGCGGTCCGTTATGGAGCCTACATTCGTTGTAAATGCAGAAGATTGTATATCTAACCCGATCACGTCAATAGAACGTTGCCTTAATGTTCGTACCAGGGCTTCTCCAAGATGCCCGGCGCTGCCAGTTACCAAAACTTTCATGTGCGCTATTTTTATTGCAATTCCACAAAGTTTGGAAAAAAAACTGCTTGTGGCGGGACAATTGTCCCACCCCGTATTTCCAGAGAATATAGAAACCGGGTCCTGTAGTCAGGTTCCTGCTTAATATGTTTTGTTTAGCGCGCTATTGCCGTCGATTAACGCCGGAATCTCCGATTGGGATCAAATCACAATGTGGTGTAATGATATCACCCGCTGGGGTAAGCAGCAAGGACTTTGATTCGAATCCTGTAACCTAGTCAGGTTATTCACTTGATTTCCGGGAATGCCAGTTGGCTTGTACATTCTTGTATTGATCTGGTAATAGCCTAACCGCATCTTCAATATTTCTATATGCTCCATCCTGAATAGTTTCCCAGTTTTTATTGCAGCTAAAACGATAGATCTTTTTTGAATTTTCGTATTGGCAAATTGCTAGTCCATGTATTTCCTGGTTTTCCGATTCTTCTTCATTACTCACAATTCCAAAAGGCTGCAATTCAGACCAGGCCCATTTTATAACTTTTGCACCATCGATATATACCGGAGGTTCCATAATTAGTATTTGTTATGAAGATATGAATAAAACCAGCCTTAAAAGACTTCGAATCATGCTGGCATAACCAGCCTTTTTGCTCCTAGGATGTTTATTTGGAATAATTGGAAAAAATACTAACTTCAGTTTATATACCTCAAAATAGCTGTCATGTCATACCTCAATAATCATTTCATTCTTCACTTTCAAAATTAATACTCTATGGAACCTCAAGTAGCATCAGCAGCAATTTCCTATTCTGAAGCCACTACTATAGGCGGATTTGTTGCCATAGCGGCTGGTCTTAACAAAAAAGGGAAAAAGAAAGATTTTAATCCTTCCCTGCAGGATTACCAGGATATAGTTTCTGATCCTGACTATAAATTATTGTTAGATCCTGATTTTCTTGATAAATACACGGTAAAGTACAATATACAGGTGCCGGAGAATGACAATGGTTCTGATGTTTGGTCCTATTTTGGTTTTATAGCATCTCATAACACGTCTGGTGATTATGTGATTGCCATTCGAGGTACGCAAAACGGCTTTGAAGCCTCAAGAGACGATGATTTTTTTCCAGTTCCATTCCATGAGTATAATAACCAGGGATTAGTACCGCAGGGCTTTCGTATTATTTTTGAAACAGCCCAGGTTATATCTTTACCTGGAGCGGCAAACCCTAAAAAAGTTATGTTAAATAAATTTGCGGCCGATCTTGTAAAAAATCTAAACCTAACGGGTAAACAACGGATAACGGTAACAGGCCATAGCCTGGGAGCTGCAGTGGCTACCTATTTTGCTGCTGTTGCTACACTCAGCCTGAAAAAAGCATTGAATCTTTGTCTTTATACTTTTGCATCGCCAAAGGCAGGGGACAAGAAATTTGTATCTCTGCTGAACGATAGCCTCGCTGAAAGCATCCGTATTTATAATGCAGAAGATAAGGTTCCTAATCTTCCGGTGTGGAACGGACCTCAAAACGATAGTTATGTACATGTTACTGGTGGTATCGGGATTGATTCAACAAAGGATCCAAATGTAAACCATGAAGATACTACTAAAGAAGGGCTGGGATGTGCACACCAGCTTCCTGTTTATATGTACCTGCTGGCGAAAATTGGTGGCGATAATAATCCTGGCATCATTAGCGCAGGAAATGACAGAAGATGTAGAGCTTTAATTAAATAAAAGAAGCCCGGTGGCTAAACTTAGCCACTGGGCTTCTTTGTAAATAACTTTCCTTCTTGATGACCAAAATATCAAACGGCATTGAATTAAGTTTACCCTTTGGCAATCTCTCCTAATCATCTTGCTGCAGTGGCAACCTTTTGGCTACTTACAGGAATACTTTATGTTTGCTCAACCTGCTTCTTTTATAGCGATTTGTATACAGAAAGACCTTCAGAAGGGGCAGATCCCCCATCAGCAGCCTATTTGTCCGGGCAAAAAGGCTAAAATCATTTAACATTTTGTTGCGCAATATGCCGAAAAGCCCGAAGATATTGCATCTGTGGGCTTTTTTATTCACGACTCAGCCCGGAATCTACAGTTGGAAAGGGTGTATTATGGCCTTAAATTGAGTAAAAGCATTTTTTTTAAATATTTCTGAATACATTTACTCCCAATCAATAAAAGCACAGAAATCACTATATTATAACTTTTTGACAAAAAAATGCCCATAATGGACACAATCGACAATCGACAACTGTTAGTAATTAATTCTTTCGAGGAATACAGTATGCACCTTGGAAAAGAATTAGGTGTTTCTAATTGGCATAAAATAGACCAGGAACAGATTAATAAGTTTGCAGACGCAACACTGGATCACCAATGGATTCATACGGATGAGGAAAAAGCAAAACGGGAAGGTCCATTTGGCGGTACCATCGCTCACGGCTACTTAACATTAGCATTAATCCCCTATCTATGGAAACAGATTGTAGATGTACGCAATATTAAAATGGAAATAAACTATGGTATAGAGAGTTTTAAATTTGGCCAGCCGGTTTTGGTAGACAGTGAAGTGCAGCTGAAGGCTAAACTCAATACGATAACTAATTTAAGAGGAGTCACCAAAGTTATTATCGAAGCCACATTGATGATTAAAGATCAGCCGAAGCCTGCTTACACTGGTAGTGTTGTATTCTTGTATCATTTTGTGTAATGTAAGCCCCGGGAATTTCTATTAAAGCTATTAGCAACAGGTTGGAAGTTCATCCGGTTGTTTCGACTTAATAAAAGAAGCCTGCTCATCACTGAGCGGGCTTCTTATTTTGAAGACTTTTGCGCAGAATAACATCGTGTACCACATATTTAAGGCATGCCACGCCATCTCCATTCATTGACCACCGATTGCGCGATTCCCCCTGTAATCTGTCTCATTTAGCCCTTGCCAGGTAGAATTTATTAGTTCATTTTTGTAACACTGCTCTTCTGAGGCCTGTCATGGAGGCCGGCAGTGCAATGTTAAAGTCAACAAATCATGAAATTGCTTCTTACTTCAGCCGGTATCAGCAACACCCTCATTCGCAACGCGCTGGTTGACCTCATGGGCAAACCGGTTGCCGAGGCAAGTGCTCTTTTCATACCTACCGCTATATACGCCCTGCCCGGAGGGGCGAACATAGCACGAAGAGTGATCAATGGATCATTAGGTGATCCCTTCTGCGAATTGGGTTGGAAGTCGTTAGGAATATTGGAGCTGACTGCATTGCTTAGTATCAGGCAGGAGCTTTGGGTTCCTGCGCTTCAGGAAACCGACGCTTTGTTGGTCGGAGGTGGAGATTGCCAGTATTTGACGTACTGGATGCAACAGTCCGGGCTAGCGGAGCTCTTGCCTTCACTGCTGCAAAAGACGGTCTACGTAGGCTTGAGCGCAGGAAGTATGGTAATGACCCGCTTTGGAACGACCTACAACAGCCACACGCTGCCAGCCGAAAGTGATAAATCATTGGGGCTGCTTGATTTTGCATTGCATCCACATTTGGACAACGAGTGGTTTCCTGAGAATTCTCTGGCTAACCTGGAAAAGCTGGCCGCCACAATACCCGTACCCTCCTATTTAATTGACGATCACACCGCCATTAAAGTAATCGATGATACCGTCGAAGTTATCTCCGAAGGACATTGGAAGTTGTTTATTCCCTGATAATATTTAGCAAAATCAACTATGATCCCGGCTATACGCTTTCACCCCTGGGGATAGCACTGCTGCGTAAATGGCAGCTATTTATCTAACCATTGTTTAAACAAGGGAACCTTCTCTTTACTTACCAGCACTTCTCTGTCGGGATCCCGCTTCAGGGTAATTTTCAGCTTGCCGTTGAAATAATGTTGAATGTTATCGATGCTGCTGATATTAATGATATGCTGGCGGTTAGCGCGGAAAAATTGCGAAGGATCCAGTTGTTCTTCCAGTTCGTCCATTGTGTGCGTGAGGGCAACCTGTGTTTTATCTTTCAGGGCAAGATGGGTAACGTTGAAGGCATAAAAGATATAATCCACATCCGCCACCAGTACAGTTTTGTAGCCGTCGCGGAAGGGCAGCATAAACCGGCTGCGGTAAGTCACTTCTTTTTGTTTGAAAAACTCCAGCAGTTGTTGCACCATTACAGTAGGCTCCGTGGTGGCGGGCTGTTGGTGTATACGTTCCAATGCCTGTTGCAGATCGTCTTTTTCGATGGGTTTGAGGAGGTAGTCGACACTGTTTACTTTAAAGGCACGGATGGCGTATTCATCGTAGGCGGTAGTAAAAATAACAGGGCAGGTAAGCGTTACCTGTGGAAAAATATCAAACGATAATCCATCGGCCAGGCGGATATCCATCAGGGCCACATCCGGGTGTGGATGCTGTTTGAACCAGGCTACACTGGCAGATACGGTATCCAGCACTGCATCTATAGTGATGTCTGGCGCAATGTCCAGCAGGATGTTTTTTAAACGGGTCGCATTTGGTTTTTCATCTTCAATAATCACAACACGCATGACAGTTAGTTTTAAAAATCAAGTAAAGGCAGTATCACCATAAATTGCCCATGTTCTTCTTTGATGGCGGTGGACTGATCTGATAACAACCGATACCGGTTCCGGATATTTTCCAGTCCCAGTTTGGTAGAGGGAATATTGGTTGGGATGAGCTGTATATTGTTGCTGACAACAAGCTGGTTGCTGTCATCCAGGTAAATGTGTATATGCAGTGGCTGTGCCGTTGATGCTACATTGTGCTTGATGGCATTTTCAATGAGCAACTGCAGCGTAATAGGTGGAATGCCTTTCGACTGGCTGGATTCCGGAATAGTGATTTGTATGTCTACATTGTCGCCATGGCGAATTTTAATCAGGTACGTGAACGCCTGTATGAATTTCAGTTCCTCCCGCAGGGTAATGATATCGTTGTGCAAATTAATAATCATATACCGGTATACCCTGGAAAGATTTTCGAGGAAAGCCAGCGCAGTGCTTTTGTCCTCTTCGATCAGGGCAGAAAGTGTGCTGAAGTTATTGAACATGAAATGTGGATCCAGCTGTAATTTCAGCGATTGTAGCTCTGCCTGCATAGCAATTTGTTTCAGCTCTGCTGCTTTGAGTTTCAGGGCGGCAGCTTCCAGCATAGCTGTTTTCCAGCGTTGCAGCAGGTAATTACCTGTTTGCACAGCGCTGAGCAGAATAGACATCATCACACATACAAACACTACCTGCCATTCGTCCAGCTTTTCAGGGCCATTGTCTTTTGGCTCCGGTGGAGGACCAAAAATAAAATTGAGTACGATGGTGAGGATGGTCAGCAGCAGGAATACAGAAATGATCTGGCAAAACAGTTGTGCAATGAACCGCTTTAGGGGCCATCGTTCCCAGGGAATCCGCTTGTCCATCAAGCGGGCAGACAGCAGGCTGATTTCTGTTACCAGCCCGCAGAAAATCATGAGTATCAGCCATTCCGTGAGCAGGTCGTCCCAGCTCCTGGTAGGCAGTAACGTCCAATATTTACTGAAGGGGTTTACCAGGTAAGACAACAGGTAATACAGGAGAAATATCACAGGAATGATCAGTATCCTGTAATACCTGTTGAATAGCCTGTTTTGTTTTTGTTGATATTGATTCATGCTGCGTAATTAACCACGCTTAAATATAGATAATTCGGTGGTACTTCCTACTGCCAGCCTCCTCCCAGTGAGCGGTAGAGATCTACGGCGGCACTCAGCTGATCCCGTTGCAGGGTGGCCAGATCCAGTTCACTTTGCAGCACATTGCTTTGTGCATTGAGTACTTCCAGGTAGGTGGCCATACCACTTTGAAACAGCAGGCCGGCATGTTGGGTGGCGCTTTGCAACTGTTCCACCCTTACCTGTGTGATGGCATGCTGCGCTTGCAGCTTGTCTAACCGGACCAACGCATCAGATACTTCCCCAACAGCCGTGAGTACAGATTGTTTAAATTCAATGACTGACTTTTCTTCTTCCAGTTTCGCTATTTCCCAGTCTGTTTTTAACTTTTTCCGTTGGAAGATGGGTTGGGTAATACTGCCGCCTACTGTTTCAAAAAGGCTGCCTGGTATATTAAACCAATTACTGGCTTTAAAGGAGTTGACACCTGCGCTGGCGGTAATATTCAGCGCGGGATACATATTGGCCCGGGCTATACCGGTGCGGGCATTGGCAGCTTTTGCGGCCAGTTCAGCGGCATGCACATCCGGCCGTTGCGTAAGCAGGGCCGCCGGTACACCCGCTGATAGCGGGAGGTTGAAACGAATGGATTCCAGGCGGCTCTGGCGGATGATGGCGCCCGGCAATGCGCCGGTGAGCAGTTGCAGCGCATTTTCCTGCAAGGTAATTTCCTGTGCTATTTTGGGAATCAGTGCTGCGGCTACCTGGCGTTGGGCCTGCGTTTGCTCAATAGCCAACGTAGTAATCTGCCCGGAAGTAAACTGTAGCTGCATGATCTGCAATGTGCTGTCTGTCAGCGCCAGGTTTTTAGCGGCAATTTCCTGTTGGGTATCCAGCATTAGCAGGTTGTAATATCCCTGTGCCACCTCGCTCACAATTTTCGTTTGCACGGCTTTGGATGCTTCGGCGCTTTGCAGGTAAGTAGCCAGGGCGGCTTCTTTCAGCCGGTTGATTTTTCCCCAGGCAATTACCTCCCAGCTTAATCCCAGGTTGGCGTTATAGTCGTCCATATATTTGGTCCCCATGAACTGTTCGGATAAAGAGCCATTCAGGCTGTTTTTAGATGGCCAGTTGCGATTTGCCTGCACCTGCAGGTTAAGATCAGGCAAGGCGCCTAAACGGGCTGTTTTGACCGTTTGCGCAGCAATGGCTACATTCCGGATGGCGACCTGTATATCAAAGTTTTTGATCAGGGCACTGTCGATCAGCGTTTGTAATACCGGATCCGTGAAAAATGTTTTTGCGGGAAGCAACCCGATGTTGTTGCTATCCGCCGGCAACACAGCGCTGCGATATTGAACAGGCAGCGCAGTGTCGGGTCTGCTGAAATCTTTACCCACGCGGCAGGCCATCATCATACTGCTCAATCCTGTTATCAGCAGTAAAGGCATGATATATTTATTCATTTTTTTGTTTTGGAAGATGATGATTAAACGGTGGTAGCAACCATCGTCGGTTCTGGTATCGTGGTGATTTTTTTGCTGCTGACTTTCTCCTGTAAAAACTGGAATACCACGAACAGCACCGGGATGATAAACACACCGAGGATGACACCGGACAACATACCGCCAGCGGTGCCAATACTGATAGAGTGGTTACCTAATGCAGACGGGCCTTTCACTACCATCAGCGGTATCAGCCCGGCCACAAAAGCCAGCGATGTCATGATGATAGGCCGCAACCTCAGCTTGGCTGCTTCCAGTGCTGCTGCCAACAGGGTTTTTCCTGCACGGCGCCGTTGTACTGCAAACTCCACAATGAGGATGGCATTTTTAGCCAACAGGCCTATCAGCATCACCAGTCCTACCTGTACATAAATATTGTTGTCGATACCCGCCAGTGAAATGGCCACAAAAACACCGAGTATACCCGTAGGAATAGAGAACAATACCGCCAGTGGCAGCAAATAACTTTCGTATTGTGCCGCCAGCAGGAAGTACACGAAAATGATGGCCAGTGCAAAAATCATGATCATCTGGTTGCCGGCAGTGGTTTCTTCTTTGCTCAACCCCGTCCACTCATAACTATAGCCTGCGGGAAGTTTGGTGGCGGCCAGTTTTTCCACCGCCTTGATGGCCTCACCGGTACTGTATCCGGGTTTCGGCATTGCATTAATGGCAATGGAATTAAAAAGATTATAACGGTTCATCATCTCCGGTCCATACACTTTTTTTAGCGTAATGATACTGTTGACGGGCACCATCTCCCCCTGATCATTTTTAACAAAAATTCCTTCCAGGCTGCCGGCATTGTTACGCGATTCAGGAGTGCCCTGCACCATTACCCGGTAATATTTACCGAAGCGGTTAAAATCATTCGCCTGGTTGCTGCCATAGTACGTTTGTACAGTCATCATCAGGTCGCTCACACTCACGCCCAGTTGTTTTGCTTTCACCGCATCTACCATGATTTCGTATTGTGGAAAGTCGGCTTTGAACATGGTAAAGGCTGCGCCTATCTCTTTTGCCTGCATCATTTCACCAATAAAGCGATTGGTGACTTCACTGAACTTTTCGACAGATCCGCCGGTACGGTCCTGCAACACCATTTCCAGTCCGTTGAAAGTACCAAACCCAGGTACAGTAGGGAACGTAAATACGCTGAAGGTGCCTTCTTTTAGTGTGCTCAGCTCCGTATTTAACAGGCCCACAACATCATCGATCTGTTGTACTTCGCCGCGTTCTTTAATCGGTTTCAGTTTCACAAACCCCATGGCATACGCGGGACTGGCGCCATTGCTCAGGATATTATAACCGGAGATACTGGTTTCAGATTCCACCATTGGCAGCTTTTTAAGGATGCTGTCTGCCTGATGTAGCACTTTTGTCGTACGATCCAATCCTGCTCCCGGAGGCAGTGATAAAGAGTAAGCCACGAAGCTGCCGTCTTCATTGGGGATAAAGCCTTTCGGTGTAGTGAGCATCAGCCACCCGGTGGCCAGTGTTACCAATAATAAACCGCCGAGACTCACCCATTTATGGGCAACCAGCCATTTTACACCACGGGTGTATTTGTTGGTCATTGCCTGGAAGCTGGTGTTGAATGCCGTGAAAAATCTGCGGGAGAATCCTTGTGGACCGTGGCTGGCGCCATCTTCCCCGGCATGTGTATTTTTTAAAAATAAAGCACATAACGCAGGACTCAGTGTTAGTGCATTTAATGCCGAGATGAGGATGGCAATAGCCAGCGTAAAAGCAAACTGCCGGTAGAATACGCCGGTAGGGCCTTCCATGAATCCTACCGGAAGGAATACTGCTGCCATCACCAATGTAATGGATAAGATAGCGCCGGTAATTTCACTCATCGCCGACATAGTGGCGGTCCTGGCAGGTAGGTGAGTCCGTTCCATTTTACTGTGCACCGCTTCCACTACCACAATGGCATCATCTACCACGATACCAATGGCCAGTACCAGGGCAAATAACGTGAGCATGTTGATAGAAAAGCCCATCATCTGCAAAAAGAAGAAGGTACCTACCAATGACACGGGAACGGCTATAGCAGGAATAAGTGTAGATCTGAAGTCCTGCAGGAACAGGAATACGATCACAAATACCAGTATGAACGCTTCTATCAGCGTGGACTTTACCTGTGCAATAGACACGTCCAGTTGCTCTTTGGTGCTCATGGTCACCTGGTATTTGATGCCTTTGGGAAATGTTTTGGCGGCATTATCCATTACCTGCCGGATGCTGGTTTGTATTTGGTTGGCATTGGAGCCATTGGTCTGGAAGATAGCCATGGTAACGGCATCTTTGCCATTTACCTTGTTGTCGGTGGTATAGTTGGCAGATCCCAGCTCAATGCGGGCAAGGTCTTTCAGGTATAACACCGAACCATCTGCAGCCGCGCGGATCACGATTTTTTCAAACTGTTCGGGCTTGTTAAATTTACCCTGATAGTTGATCACATACGAAAGTGGTTCATTGGTGCCTTCGCCAAATCTACCCGGGGCTGCTTCGAGGCTCTGGTCGCGGATGGCGTTCATGACTTCTGTTGGTGTAACGTTGTAGGCCGACAGTTGTTCCGGCTTCAGCCAGATACGCATCGCATAATCTTTGGCGCCGAAGATCTGAGCCTGTCCTACGCCGGGGATACGTTTAATTTCCGGGATGACATTGATCTTGGCGAAATTTTGCAGGAACGCTTCATCATATTTTTCTTTATCCTCGCTAAAGATATCGAGGATCATGATCATGCCACTTTGTTGTTTGGTAGTGGTAACGCCTGCCTGTACTACTTCTGTGGGAAGCTGGCTGGTTACCTGTGCCACGCGGTTTTGCACGTTTACTGCTGCCTGGTCGGGATCGGTGCCCAGCTTAAAGAAAACAGTAACGGAGCCAACGCCATCGTTGCCGGCATTGGATTGAATATAGGTCATGTTTTCCACGCCGTTGATGGCTTCTTCCAGTGGTGTAACAACAGAACGTAATACGGTAGCGGCATTACTACCGGGAAAAGAGGCGGTGACTACCACGCTGGGTGGCGCAATATCAGGGAACTGTGTAATAGGCAGGCGGGAAAGGCCCACCAGTCCCAGTATCACCAGGATAACGGAAATCACCGTAGCCAGTACGGGACGTTGTATGATTTTATTCAGCATAACTCAGTATCATTTTGTGCAGCGGGTCTGCGCACTTACTTTTTGGATGTGGGTTTGATGCCGGCGGGTGTTATTACACTGCCTTCCACGAGGGTTTCTATGCCAGCCGTTATGATTTTATCGCCACGTTTTAATCCTTCTTTTACAATAAACTGATCACCATTGCTGCCAGCCAGTTGTATGATCCGGCGTTTTACAATGTTGCTGTCGCCCAATTCATACACAAATACTTTGTTCTGCATTTCCAGGGTAGCCGCCTGTGGCACCTGTAGTATACCGGTGTACAATTGTTCTATCCTCACTTTACCGGTATTGCCGGAACGGAGTACAGCAGCGGGATTGGGGAAGGTAGCGCGTAAGCTGATGGCGGCGGTTGTTTTATTGAACTGTCCATCTATCATTTCAATGCGACCTTTCTGCTGGAACTCATCTCCATTGGAAAGCAGGAGGGAAACGGGGCGCAGTTGCCGTAGTTGTTGCTGTAAGCTGGTGCCGGAAGCGCCTTTGCTGAAGTTCATGAAATCATTTTCGCTCATGGAGAAGTAGGCGTATACTTCGCTGATATCAGATAAGGTAGTCAGTGGCGTAGCATCTGCTCTGCCCACTAGGTTGCCCACTCTTTTGGGAATGCGGCCAATGTAGCCGCTTACCGGGGCTTTCACTACGGTAAAGTCTATATTGATCCTGGAGGCAGCCACCGCGGCTCTGGCCTGTTCTACATTTGCTTTGGCCGTTTGAAGTGCGGCGTTGGCTGTTTTCAACTGCATTTCGGCCACTACTTTGTTAGCCACAAGCGGTCTTATTTTATCAGCTTCCAGTTCCGCGGCAGTAACTGCCGATTCCATGGCATGCAGGTTAGCAATGTCTTTATTCAGTTGCTCGCGGTAAGGGCGGTCGTTGATCTGGAAAAGCGGTTGGCCGGCTTTTACAAAGCTACCTTCGTCTATAAATATTTTATCGAGATAGCCATCTACCTGTGGCCGTATGTCTACGTTCACTTTTCCTTCCAGCACAGCGGAGTATTGGCTGCTGGTCATGGCGCTGCTGGTATCCAGTGTGATCACTGGCAGCTCCGGTGCAGGCATAGCGCTGTTGGCTGCTTCAGCCCCGGCGTTATTGCCACAGCTATATAGGGCAACTGCCATCAGTAATCCGGGTAAAATAGTATGGTAAGCGGTTTTATATCTCATTGCCATCTGAATTTTTATAACAGAAGGCAAATATCAATACCGGTGCAGGCTGAGTGGGGGATAAAATAAATGAACCGGAGAAAATGGCGGGTGAACCGGAAAAAGGGAGGAGTGAAATATTAATAGTAGCTACTGCCTGTTGGCCGGGGCAGCAGGTAGTAGCTGAGGACATCAGATCAGGGCCGGTGATATTCTTTGCTTACAGTGCTATTTCAAACAGGCTGGAACTACCGCCACGGTAGTGTGCAGGCAGCTCCGGGGCGTCGCCGGTAGGCACCACACCAAGATAGTTAAACCCGCAACTAATGTAGTAGTTGTTTAGTTTGTCGTTGCCGCTGCCGGTATCCATTCTGACAAATTGTTTATGATGTTCGGCGGCATAATCTTTAGACCAAGCCACTATTTTTTTTACATATCCATTGCCGCGGAAGTCAGGATGGGTGGCTATCCGGTGGATATAAACAGAGGGATCTTTATCTTTTTCTTTCCAGATAAAAGGATCCTGGAAAGTAATGGTGAAAACGCATACAATTTGTTGATCCACTACTATCTTCCACAATCTTCCTTCCTGTATTTCATTTTCTATCAGTGTCCTCTTAAATCCCTGCCAGTACGTTTGTTTAGCTTTTTTCTGCAGGATAGTGCCTGCATCATACAAACTGAAGATGATGTCGATGTCTTCAATAGTGCTGTTAATAATTTCCATGAGAGATGAATTTTAATGCCTGTAAAATTCAAACTTTAATACCATTTAAAACAGATTCACTTTTGTTTATTTAGACCAGATCAGATTTTGTATAAGTCTTTATAGTATTGCTTCCGTAAAATATATGTATCTTCATCATGTAACAATAGCAGAGAGATGAGAATCACTATATCAGGATACTCCACCGCTTTATTTTCCACCTGGTATCTGCTGGAAGAGCTGGGGATTTTAATGGATGCGGGAGATGGACTTACATCGGCCTTATTGCAAAAGAGCAGGAAAATTAATTACGTGTTTATATCACACGCCGACAGGGATCACCTCACGGGTCTGGTACAATTGAACCAGCTCAACGCCCGCGATGGCTTCCCGGTGATCTGCTATCCCCGCGACAGCAAATCATTCCCCGCCATGGCCGACTTCCTGCAAAGATTTGACCCGCACACCAGCGGCATACAATGGCGCGCAGTAGGTCCCGGCGACGAAATTTGGGTGAGAGATGACGTAGTTGTCGTTCCCATCCGAAACGAACATGTAACCACCGACCATCATATTATCAGAAGCCTGAGCTATAAAGTGATGCAGGTAAAGCAAAAAGTAAAACCGGAACTGGCCACCCTGCCTCCTGCCACGCTGAAGGAAATCATCATGGAAAAGGGAAAGGAAAGCACCACCATGGAAGTGAGAACTAACCTGGTCGGCTATTCCGGCGATACACCAGTAAAAGACCTGCAGCGTTGGGATCAATCGGGTATACTGATACATGAAGCAACTTTCTTAGCCAGCGAAGGCGATGTAAAGGTAGTGGCGCATAAAAATAAGCACAGCAAACTGGAAGAAGTGATGGAGATGGTGAGCCATATCAGCGTGGAACAGCTTATCCTGGGGCACTTCTCTTCCCGGTATTCCGCTGAGCAGATAGACCATGCCATCAAAGATTTATGCAACAAATACGCGATTAATATTCCTGTATTCCGTTTATTACCCGGACTAACAGTGAAGGATATACTATCCGGACACCCGGTTAATAAGTAGTGTGGTAGCCTGTTTTGGAGATTACTTTCAACAATTTTCTAAAATATTTTTTAGAAGGTTTGTTTTTGTGAGATTTTATTTCCTACATTTGCATCCCGCTACAAAAGGTCGGAGACGGGGCGTAGCGTAGCCCGGTATCGCGCCTGCTTTGGGAGCAGGAGGTCGCAGGTTCGAATCCTGCCGCCCCGACTTAATAAAGAAGCTTACTCAGAGATGAGTAGGCTTTTTTGTTTTTAGCTAAACGTTTTGTATCGCGTACCGCTGTAAGCGGCAAGGTCGCAGGTTTGAATGCTGCCGCCCCGACTTAATAAAGAAGCTTACTCAGAGATGAGTAGGCTTTTTTGTTTTTAGCTAAACGTCTTGTATCGCGTACCGCTGTAAGCGGCAAGGTCGCAGGTTCGAATGCTGCCGCCCCGATTTAACTGGATAGGGATGTTTTTTATACCATCCTGTCCTTTTTTATTTTCGCCTGTAATGCGGTTATGAAATTTGCTTTTTCTTAAATTGAATAATTTCAATGATTAATTTTTCTGGCAATGGTTGATTGTTGGGAAACTGTACGGATGCTTTGCCTACGACATATTCCGATAACTCTTTTGCAAAGTTTTGCAAAATCCCTGTTCCTACATAAAATCCTGCAAACTTTTTATACCCAGCAATCATAATTTGCTTGTCTCGTTTGCCGCCTTTTACTAAAGCGTAGGCTGGAATATCATAATTAATTAACTCTTCCGCATTGGGAGCAGTTTTTAAAATTATTTTCTTTAAAGCAAGTAATGTTTTTTGGGTATCTTCAGGTTGCTGTGCAAAATACTCAGCAACTGTTTTAAATTTTGATGTTGCCATGATTGCTAACTTTAATTGTGATTTGACTTTTGAATTCTAATAAGTTGTACGTTTAAGATTATTAGCCATACCAAATAAGTTAAAAAAAGTAAACGAGGTGGATAGCCTAATGGGACATCGGGTCCATATGCGTAGTCGCCTTTTGGTATTACATAAATAGAGAGATGAATAATAAAACCGACTAAGCCAAGTAATGGTATAACTGATGTCCATATCAAAACTTTCTTTGCCGCAGCCCATGATTTATTTTTTAAAGCAATGCTTATGTTAATCAATAACGCAGCAAATGGAAAAAGAAACAAACCTGCCATACCTGAAAACATGTGAATTAAACCTGTTGTTGATATTTTATCAGGTGCAGTCGTTAAAGGGTCGGTGGTAAACACTCCCACACAAAAAGTTCCTGCACAGCAGATAAATAAAATGACCAATCCAAGTTTCCCAAAAAATCCTTTTACATGCGATTTAATGTTAAATAGCAATATTCCATAACTGAATGATGAAATAATAAATGCTAAAGACATCATCCATCCATGAGAACCAATGGCGTATTCACTCAATGGATGCCAATAGGGGTCTAAGTCCGGTCTAATGAAAATTAATACACTTATTAAAAGATGATAAGTCATTGCTGCTGCTATGGAAAGTTTTGCCAAAACAATAGAGGTTTCTTTATTTATCATTTTCTTGAAATTTAGGATGTAAAGATGCACAAGTATAATAAATCGAAGGCTGTGCAAACGCGCCATACATAGGGTGTTTTGAGCCATTTTCGTCTGATAGGTTTGTAGAAGGCAGTTACAGTGTTGGCTTACTTATTAATAAGTGCAATAAATAGTATCACATATTAAAAATATATTCTGTGTTTTTCGGGGTTATTCTAAAGTAATTAGCCATTAACTCCATTTCATCAAGTTTGAATAGTCCTGGGTTCTTTAGTTTTCTTACTAGAGTATTATAATGTATTCCGGTGCCCTTCGCTGGAGAGGTTGGGTTGACTGTAGCTGCTTTATCTGCTGTCCCTTATCTAGCTGGCCGTATATTGTCTGGTAAATTTACTTTTACAATTTTAAGTGCTTCTTCTGCATTTCCTTCTCCAAGATATTCACTTTTGTTTTTGTCACTACAAAACGAGCTTCCACTTTGTTTCCGGCTTTCGCTGTAATACTTTTTCCTCCATTAGTTTTGGGAAAATTTTCAAATTGTTTGGGTGTTACATTTGGTAAGTTGTCTGTGTCATAAGGATAACCTGTACATCTACTAAAACACAAAGTGTACAAACTTGTGAATGGAAATAGTTTATTTAGTGTATTGTCCTGAATTGCGAGTTTGACAAAATTGCTTTAAATTTTCTATTTCATTTATCAAAAAGTTCGAACTCGGTCCAGTCATCCCGACTTAACAAAGAAGCTTACTCAGAGATGAGTAGGCTTCTTTGTTTTTAGCTAAACGTCTTGGTATCGCGTACCGCTGTAAGCGGCAAGGTCGCAGGTTCGAATGCTGCCGCCCCGACAGATTTATTTTTGTATCGTCATCCTGCTCTGGCAGCGGCCTTTTTATTTCGGCTAATTTTTAATTTACTTAAGGTTGGAGGTCCAGTACTGCTCTACCACTGAAAAGGTCTGCAGGTACCGAAACGTGTTCGTGCGCAATCAGCCATACTCCATCAATTTTGCGGAAGCCAAAGGTTAGACGTTCCCAACGATCGACCTTCTGTCCATTCGGCATTGTTGTCTGCATCCGGAGGAGCTGGTGGCTGAACGCCACGTCGGCGCCCGTGACAATGCTTAGGTCACGTGTCTCGAAATCAATAGGGTGCTGAAAAAAAGCGAATACTTGTTCCCAAACATTTCTATACGTATCTGTTCCCACCTGCTGCAGCGGGGGCACAATATCGAACGCTACGAATTCCGGAGCGTAAAGAGACATCATTAAATTCAAATCCCTGGTGCGAAATGCCTTAACAAAATTGTCGATTTGCCCTCGAATCTGGGCTTCATCACTTGCTTTGTTTTTTTCGATTGTCATTATTGTTTCTTTTTTTGATTTGTTTACTGTCTGCGCAATTTGAGCATAATTTACCTTGGGAAGTGTAGCACTGCAAAGGAGCATCAGTCCCAAAATTGTTTTTCTTTTGTTCATGGTAAAAATATAATTGAGTAATTGTTTCACTACAATAACTACTGAGAAAACGAAAAATGGACAGTGACAAGGGAAATATTTTTGCCAGAGAAGAAAATAATTTTCAAATTATATCCAATTCTGGTATTCTCTGTGGGTTCTAAAGTCGAAAAGGGTTACAAATAATTGACTGTCAGATGGTATTTTGCAATCTGTCTTAAATCTATTAAACAGGGCGACTTAACAAAAAAGCCTACTCAGAGATGAGTAGGCTTTTTTGTTTTTGGTAAAATTGCTCTCAGTTTAAATGAAACAGTTGCTTAATTTTTGGATCAAGTAGCAGGGCTTCTGTAAGCTGATCTCCAACCTTAGTATCCGCATAGGCCTGACTGGTAAAGAAATGAAGGTACCTATACTCCATAAGGCTGTCTAATTCTTTATTTTTAGCACCCGAAACGGAAAGAATAGATTGATGATAGTCCGGTTTGAAGGTTTGGGTTTTGACATCTATTTTCCCTTCATTCATAAATCCCTTGGTTTTCTTAAAACAACGGCATGGATTTTCTGGATTTATCAACCCACATTTATGATCCATAAATTGGAAAAGATCAGCCTTAGCCCGGGATAATTGCTTTCTGAAATTCTCCGGCGTAATATCAAGCAATGAAGATGCAACGGATGATTTAAGGTTAAATATGCCACCAAGTATGAAGACAATCCTTTGCTGCCTGTCGAGGCATAGCAACATGCCCGATATACAATTGTTTCGTACGTCGATAATGTAATCACGATATTGTTCCTGTTCTTCAACGCTCATATCCTCATCAGCGTGTACTTCATCGATATAGACACCAAGTTGATTAAAAGAAATCACTTCCTTCTCTTCCCTTTTGCGCTTACAGCTGATAAAATGATTCACGACCATGCGATATAACCAGGTGCGAAAACTGCTTTTGCCATTGAATAAGCTAAGCTTGGTGATCATTTTGATGAGCACCTCCTGTGTCAAATCAGCGGCATCATCAGCATTCTTTACCAGTTTGAGCGCGACATTATAAATGAACCGCTGATGACGGCTAACCAGTTTTTCCATGGCTTGTCTTGAGCCTTGACAAGCCTGCTGCACTAGGATGATGTCCTGGCTTTCATCGTATTTTTCGGTAAATGGATGCATGATCAATATTTAATGGTGAAATATTTCCCAATAACCATAAGTTATTTAATAAGATTAACTTCGGCCTGCAGCCAGGCCGCCATCAATATCCAGTACAGTGCCTGTAATCCATGCCGCTTCATCGGACAATAAAAATACGATCGCATTAGCGACATCGGCTGGTTGGCCATTTCGTCCCAAAGGGTGGATGCTGTTAAATCCCTTATAGGCTTCTTTCACACCTTCCGCTGATCCCATCAGTTCGTCCAAAACACCGGTTTCAACAATTCCCGGAGCAATAGCGTTTACACGGATCTTATCATCCGCCAACTCCATAGCCGCATGTCGTGTAAAAGCCTGCAAAGCTGCTTTTGCCATCGAGTAAGCTGATGTAGGCATTCCTTTGACCGCATGTTCTGCCCAGTATGAACCAATGTTTACAATCGAACCACCACCATTTGCTTTCATTTTCTTTGCGACCGCCTGGGTAATAAAATAAAATCCACGATTGATATTCAGGAAAGCGTCATAATCCTCGCGAGTACTATCCAAAAATGGTTTAGGTGCGAAAATGCCGGAGGCATTAACCAGATAATTAATCGATTGACCATCTTGTTCAAGTATAGAAATGTAACCAGACACGTCTATGTCTGAGGTAAGATTAAGCCTTACTCCGGAAACCTCGCCGAATGCACTTAATTCGGTTAATGCCGCATCAATACTCGTCTGGCTTTTACTAATGACAATCACTTTAACGCCATTCTCTAATAATAATTTTGCTGTGGCTTTGCCCATACCGCTTGTTCCGCCGATTACAATGGCTGTTTTCAAATGGAAAGATGATTTTTTCATAATTGCCCTTTTAATTTGTTTGTCTCTTAGACGCAAATTGTGAATACTGTGACAACTTGAACAATTCTCTCACATAGCAGCCTATCCAACTATTGTTCCCATCAATCGTTGTTACTCCCAATTCTTACACACCTTCTGGTAAATCTTCCCTGGCTGGTAAATAATCAACGCGAAAAAGGAAAAAGTTTGGGTCCTGTCGCCCCGACTCGCCCAAGCCCGGGTTCGTTTTTCAGGGCGTGGTCCGAACCGTGCTAATATCGGGGGCGACTTTCAATTTTAAAAAAATACCTAAAAGTGAGTATTGCACACGATGCAAACGCAATGTAGCTTACAGCACTAATCTTTACGAATTACACTTTACATTAGAAAAGACAACTTAAATGAAGAAACTGTACACTTATTTAGTAGCATGTGTAATGCTTATTTCCTGCTCGAAAGATAAAAATAAAACTGAACCTGAAACTGGTGGCAATTTATCAACCGCCCCGACTGCAAAAGTAACATACGACAACAAAAATTATGGTATTTATAAAGGGGTTTTTGTAGGTTCAACCGGAAATGTTTTGATCAATTTTAAAAATGACGGTACCACGTTATCTGCAAATTTTGTAATTGATAGCAAATTGTATACTTACACATCCAATAGTTCAACCACAGAAGGTACAAATAGCACTATCACTTTCCGCAATAATAATGACTATTTTGATTTTACGGTGAATGCAGACGGAAGCAATCCGACTATTGCAAATATTCATATCAGCGGTCATAGCAACGCGATAGTTCGGGTATTAAAAGAAGCGTCTAATGCACAAGTATATTGCTTTGAAGGCACTTTTACTGAACAAGGTGGTAATGGTACCCTAAATTTGGTTATCAAAAAAGATAAAGTTGAAGGATTGTTTATTCCTGCTGACTTCCAGGTTATCCCGCCTTTAAAAGGTTCAGTAACTAATAATAACATTACCGCTGGTATAGGGGAAGAGCCCAATAAGATCGCAACTATTACAGGCGTTATTACCGAAAAAAATATTAAAGGAAACTGGAGTTCGGATACCGGTTCTGGCAGCTGGGAAGCCCACAGAACATTATAATACTATTGTTGTCCGATTTATAAGCAGGTTCGACAATTGCTCAGCCGCCCCGGCAACAAAAGGAAACCCTTCAGATCATTTGAATCTGGAGGGTTTTTAATGGAGATGATGTTAGAATAGTTTCAGGGTTTAATGGTGTAGCAACGGATATACGAGGGCTAATGCTGTTGCGCAAAATCGCAAACCGTAGCTTTGAAAGCAGTATTGTTTTCGTAATAAAGCAGGTGTCCTCCTTCTATTATACTCACTGTTTTTTTCGGGAAAGCAAAAGTTTTGTAGCCCTTTATGCCCACGGCATGATCCGCTGTTCCGGCAATAATCAGCACCGGTATCTTTAGTTGCTGTGTAAAAGGTATATAGTCTTTTGTATACTCGGGGTATTGTTCTTGTTTGAATAGCACAGCTATCGCAAAATCCTGTGAGCGCTTATAGTCATCTATTGCCATTTGTTTTTGAATAGTCGCCGTATCTTCCGACAGTAGCTTGTATGCTAAGCCACGTTTACGTAGTGCTGTCATTTTCTCCACATTTAACTGCCAAAGTGTATCCCTGCTAAGCGTAGCGGATACACTCGTATCTTCACCCAGGAGTTCTTTCTTATACTGTAGAGCTTCCGTTAAGGCGGTTTTGCTCAACATGTTTAATGTAACGGATACCAGCATTAACGCCCGAACATTGGCAGGATGTGCTAAGGCATAATTAAATGCCAGCATACCTCCAAAAGAATGGGCAAGCAGAAATGGTTTGTCGGCTTTTAGGTATCGGCGCAATTCTTCTATATCCTGTATCACCCTGGAAAGATGATAATTTGTTGCATTTTGCGACTTTCCCGATCCTCGCTGATCAAGGTATACCATTGTAAAGCACGCTTCTAATTCCTTGCCTTTCATTTCTTCGAACGAGCGGCTCCCTTGCCCCGGCCCTCCATGAATAAATATACAAACCGGGCCTTTACCTGCAACTTTCACGTAAAGCTTAACACTATCACTTGTTTTGAATTCAAATTCCCCCTGTTGTACAGATTGTGCATACATGCTATACCATCCTAAGAATTGCATAACACCTAACAAGATAAATTTTTTCATTCAAAATGATTTTCCTGTAAAATACGAAAAACAGCTTGATCAGCATATTGATCCGCTAGCCAGGCAGCGCGGGTGATAGGTGGCTATTTTTCATAAAGAAGCTTACTCAGCAGCGAGCGCGCTTTTTGTATTTGGAGACTATCGTATTAATTTAAGAGATCTAATAACAGATCGGTAATTTCGAATCTCGGAAATTCACCCGTGTTGTTTAATAAAATAATCACAATATCTTTATCTGGCTGCCGTGCCAGCATTGCATATTGTCCTAATTCCGTTCCCGGATGATACTCAATGTTGTGTTTTTTAGATGCTTTAAACTGTAATTTGTCTATCATCCATCCATAGCCGTACCATGCGTCCCATTCTTTCCACTCCACCCTGGGTTTAAACAGCTCATTCATCCAGTAGGGCGATAATAACGTATGCGTCGACAGCGCATCATGCCATGCGAGAAGGTCTTCTACACAAGAAGTGATACCTCCGGCCCCTACTACATTCTCCAGCGGGTAGCTCAGTTCGGGGTCTCCATTAATATAGCCAATAGCGATAGTATCGTTAGGAACAGTAGATCCAAACACGGAATGCTTCATCCCGGCCGGCAAGAAAATACGCCTGGCCAACAGATCGCCAAATTTTTGACCGGTTACCTTTTCTATCACATCGGCCAAAACAACATAACCTGAATTAGAATAGCTGAAGGCTGTACCCGGTTCAAAATCCAGGGAGTCACTGCAAAAGCGCTGTACAAGACTATCAGGGGAATAAGTTCTGGAGAATATTTGCTGAACATACTCCATGTTGTCAGTGTAATTGGGTATACCTCCCTGGTGTGTTAGTAATTGTGCTATTGTTACGCCGCCATTCACATATTCCGGAAGGTACTTCCTTACGGCATCCTGCATACCGATCCTGCCCTGTTCCGCCAACTGCATAATGAGCATAGCTGTGAATTGCTTGCTCATTGATCCAATCCTGAATTGAGTGGCTAAGGTATTCGGTATATGCTTTTCAACATTGGCCATACCAAAACCTTTCTCATAAATTACTTTACCCTGGTATTTAACCAGGGCTACACCGCTGAACTGATGCTGCTGATAGTAAAATGAAAGTATGGAATCTATGCCGGCTGACTTGTCCTTTCTGTATTGAGGTAAGCGTTTTCCCAGGACGACTTTGTAGTTAAGTGTTGAATTCTTTTCCCGTATCATCCTGATTACAGAATCCACCCGGTATCCCACTTGTAAGCTATCGTAATCTTTCCAGAACACATCTGCACTGTCCGTATTCACATCCGGACTTAATGCAGCCATAGATTTTCCCTGGCGCACTACCTCCTGCTTTGAGAAAGGCGCTACTTTGCCGGTATCAATTCCCAATACAAAATAATTCAGATTGCTCCGGGCCGGATTAAGGTCAAAAACTTTTCTACCACCATAAATATGAAGTGCATTATTGTCCTGCACATGATCCAGGTAATACTTACCACCGTGTTGCTCGTAAACAATCGATACAGAATCACTGAGCATCTTTACATTCATGCGCAGAATACGCATCACTAATGTTTTTATAGCACTTAATCCCCAGTATTTGATTCCCTTCTGGCTCAATTGAACATCGAATTGAAGAAAAGCCAGGCTTTGTGCATCAAGCAGCATACGGCCCTTGTATAGTGGTTTCTTTATGCCGTCTTTTTGATCAAAAGTGATCTCATATACCTTTCGGCCATTGAGCTGGGTCAATCCATTAAAGGAAAAATCGTACTCTTCCTGCCCTTTTTTACTGAGTAAACCAGATTCATGAACGTTGGCAACCAGGTCATAATCGAAGAGATCTGATGGAGTGATGTCAAAATCGATGTCGTTGCCATTGAAAACGGTTTCGTCTTTAACGACTCGGACCCGATCAACCTGCAATTGCTTATTCTGCCGCGCATAGTTGTCATTATAGATGTTAAAACGTGCCTGGGAGAGATTGATGATAGTCTTACCATTGGAAGTGATAATCCTGTAAAAACCATGCACGAGGTACGGAACGGTAGCGTAATTCAGTGGGATGCTATCTATGGCCCGCCTGATCAGATCAAGGGCATTGATACCCGATACTACCACTTCAGATAATTGTTTAACCTTCGCATTCATCCTGATTATCTTATGTGCCGTATCGGTTTGTCGAGAGGGTAACGAAACAGATGCATATTTTATATGCGTAATCAATATGCTATCATTTCCATCATGTAGCGGTACCACGAGCGAAAATTGCCCTTCATCATCACTGTATGTATTATACAGACCTCTCGATGACTGGATAGTAGCATGACTGACAGGTTTTCCCGTGGCTGCATCCAGGATAATACCCCGAATCATAAATTGTCGGTTCTGTCCCCAACTGTCAGAAACGAAAAAGAATAATACAACTGTAAGGATCCCAACCTGGATGTACCTGCCCATTTTAAATAAGATAGTTAATACAACATAAAAAACAATCTTAACGAGCCTCCGGATTAACAACATTTATACTTATTCTTTCCCTTCCGAAAACAACGTTTGTATGGATTCCAAGTTATAACACCCACTGGCGGAAAATAACAAACAGGCCGTTAAAGCTTTGCTAATATATTTATTAAATAAAACTCCACTGTCAATGCATTGAAATACACCAGGTTCAGCGGTCTGGTTATGCGAAGGGGTACAATTTATCAATTATTTAAAATTACCTTGTTCACTTTTGTTGCTGAGTAGGATTCTTTGTTTTTAGCTTAACGTATCAGATATATCGTACCGCTGTAAACGTCAAGTGACGCAGGTTTGAATCCTGTCAACCATGGGACTACGGCAACGTGTCTACTACTAAGAAATCAAAATTATTTTTCCTTAATGACTTTACGGTGAGACATTCCCCATTGCAATAATTGTTCGGCCACAGGAATGAGCGTTTTACCATAACTGGTAATGGAATATTCTACAGTAACAGGTTTGGTATCATGAACAGTACGTTCCACAAGTTTGTTTATTTCCAGATCTTTTAACTCTTTGGACAACACTTTACTTGAAATACCAGGTATTCCTCTAAGCATTTCTATAAGGTAGCAGAGATTGTACGAACCTCCGATTTGGACTGGACATTAGTAAGAGTTGCAGGGTTGACTAACAAAGCTAAATCCAACAACGTGAAGTCTGGATATTTAGGGCATGGTATTATCGGTTTTTCAACCTCCCGTGCAGATATGGCGGACTTCATTTTAAATCAGGTAGCTAATCCCGCTTACATACAGCAAGCACCGGCAATCAGTAGCTAATATTATTACGCTGAGAAGCAAGGCCTCGATAGCCTTGCGTTTTATGCTCAACACGGTTAAGCAACCTGGAGGTTTGTTGCCATACTTACAAGTTCAGGAACCATTTAGTAGTTTCGATCCTTGAAGCTTCCGGCCCAATATCCAGGCGCCTTGCATAGATCTGCTTTGCTGCACCACCGGCAGGATAGCGTAGTTGATCTTTTCCGTCGGTTGCGGCATCAAAAATAACTTCCGCAATATTTATGGATTCTCCGGTCTGCTGTATGCGGCCGATCATCTTCTTAATCACATCATCATATAAAGGGTGTGAAACGACATCGGCGGAGGTGAATAAATTGGTTTTCGTTGCATCCGGTGAAACAGTTTTAACACCGATGCCAAACATGGATAACTCTATGGATAAGCATTCACTTAAACCTTCTAATGCCCACTTGGTTGAGTTATAGACACTGCTTAGCGGAAAGCCTGTAAGTCCTGCCATGGAAGTAGTGTTGATAAACAATCCACTTTTCTTTTCCCTGAAATAAGGTATAAAGGCCTGGATGACTTTCAATGGACCTAAAAGATTTGTGTTAACCTGCTTTAATATTTGCTCTTCGTTAACAGCTTCCAACGGACCAAACAACCCATGGCCGGCGTTATTCAGCACCACATCAATGTTGCCTGATGAAATTGCCGATTGAACAGTGGAATGAATTTGTGTATTATTTGTAACATCTAAAGGAAGGATTAATACATTTTCAAGTGCGGTTAATTCCGTTTCGTTTTCTGGCGTCCTCATAGTGGCTATTACTTTCCAGCCTCTCGCCTGAAATAATTTTGCTGTTGCCTTGCCGATGCCTGATGAAGCACCCGTAATAAAAATTGTTTTCATATATTCTGGTAGATTTATGATTCAAAAATATTGCGTAAAGAGTATACATTTGATACCTGTATCCTTTAGGATACTTAATTTATTTTGGTATTACTATGACAAGCAAACACAACGAACGGCGTTTTAAAGAGAAGATAAAAGCCATACAGGATACGATGTTTGTACTTGGGGGTAAATGGAAGTTACCAGTCATCCTTTCCATTTATAGTGGCAACAAACGGTTTAATGATATTGCCGCTTCTATTCCCGGCATTACCAACCGTGTATTATCCAAAGAGCTAAAGCACCTGGAAGAAAACTTACTGATCAGTAGAACTGTTATAGATGATTACCCCGTTAGGATCGAATATACCATTACGGATTACTGTTTAACTACAGAAGAAGTGGCTGCTCCATTGGAAAAATGGGGTAAAATTCATCAGAAAAAACTCCGGGGAAAGATGTAGCGATTCCTAAAAACAAGTAGGGGGTACATTGTTAATGTACCCCCTACTTGTTAACTATTTTTCAATATCTACTTTACAAAATCGATAACAAGGACCTGCTACTGCTATTGAGGAGGCCATGCATACCATGCCACAAACTTCTGTCCCCAATCCGGGTATTTTGTTTGAATATCCGGGTCAATAGAATACAGGTGTGCTGTAATACTTGCATTATAGTAACTATAAACGGCAACAGTCCCCGGTCTTGAGTTATTAGGGAAAACATGAAATACAGCGTCCGGCGTATTTCTATACCAATTTGGGTATCCCAGGATCCCAGGATCATTAGGATCAAGTGAATAAGCATGGTCCCGTGTAACGTTATTATAATACTCGTATACCGGCACGGTGCCTATATGCGATATAGGTTGTGGATATGCACCGAAGCCGACACCAACGCGCACCCAACCCGGATCAGAAAAATTCGCATCCAGGCTAAGGAAACGATCGCCATTTGCACTATTATAATAATCATAGAGCGGCGACTCCTCAAAAGGGTAAGGAAGACCTTCCGTTGTTATTGAGCCGGCAGCAAGGCCCTGTCCCTCAGCCTTGACAGCTATATGGTCCGATCTCTGATTTAATGGCTGGTACACTGGAGAGGAGTCTTTTTTGCAGGACATGCTGATGATTACAAACAGCAGCGGCAAAATACGGGTGAACTTTTTCATGGATAGAGGTTATATATTTAGTGGAACTAATGTAGAAAATAGACCGTCACTTTACAAAATTAATATTAACAAGAAAAGCCGGGAAGAGACAATTCACTGAAAGTGATAGATATCAGCGCTTCTTACTAATATATCATGCGAATCCCCGTCGAAATGTAGTCAGAATAAAAGGAAATCATCCTTAGAACGGTACAAATATCCCTCAGCGAGCTACAAACTTTCAAACTGATGTAAGTACCCCCGTTATTTGATAGAAATACCCCCTGTGTTTCTAAAGGACTTACCTATGGCTTGTTGTAACTTGAAATTCTAAATTTCACTATATGAAAAAAGGAATCACTTACATTGCTTTTATTGCAATAACTTTTTTTTCCTGTCAAAAAGAAGCAGCCAAACCTTCTCCTGTTATCTCTAGCCAGGCTAAGATTGGCGTTCTGTCAAAAGGGACAGCCGTTAAGGATGTTGAGCTTGATAAGCTAATGCATAGCATCACTGATTTACCCACATCTGCCCAGGTGGATGCTATTCGCCGCTACTCCGATCAAAAGAAACCGGCTACAGTTAAAAACAATGCACGGATGCAGCCGGGGTCTTTAAGTGATGATTATCCTGGCCTGGAAGAATATTGGGGCGATTACCAATACATCTCGTTACGGGAGCAGATCTCTTCAGATCCTACTTATGATCAGCCTTTCCAACTGGATTGGACAGTAGCCGATAACAAATCTGGTTATTGGAAGGTAAAGTCAGCAGATAAAATAACAGTGAGGAACATTGGTAGTTCATTCATGCCGGAGGTGATTGATTTTGAGCATAACGGATCTACGGCATATTCTTATATACCTATTCCGGTAGACTTTTATGAAACCGGGTATTCACTTAATCCCAGTAGCCGCCCTTTCTATGATTGTGTAGCCAGCACACGCGTTTTCGGCGAGGTTGGAATCGGAATGGTTTATGTAAATATTGATAACACTTGTTTTATAACGCTGTGCTTATAACATCGGCCGTATTGATACATCAACTGTCCGGTGTATTCAACGCTATATAAAGGACAGTTGATGTTATTCATGTTGTAATAGTTATAACATTTCTTATAAATAATGCGTCAGAAAATGATTTCTTGTTACAAAAGCAGGCACCTCTTCTTATTATTACTGTCCTTTCCCTTATTGTTTCAAAGTTGCCAATCCAGGGTATATCCACCTATAAAAGCAGTATTCAATTTATACTATAATGAAAGAAAGGTGCCAATAGGAAGGAATGAGATGTTAATAATTAAAGCGTATGCTTTTGAAGAAGGTTATATGCATAAGACAAGGGTAGATGTAAAACGTGGAGAAGACGGCAGGTTACACCGCGGAAGTGAGCAGGATACCGGTGATAGCCTGATGAATTATGTATTAACCGATATCCATGCAAAGGAGTGTCTTAAATTTGATTTATCATCTCCTCCGGTATTACTGGAAAAAATAAGTATCAGTGATAAGAGAAAGTTGGGTGGATTTAGTTTCCAGGATGAAATGTATCCTCAGTTCCGGCAGCAAATCAGGAACTTTCATTTTGTCGGCGACTCTGTGATTGGTAAGTATAAATATGCAATATTGGAAGATACTATTAGCTTTCAAATAGATCATTTCTTTTATCGAAAGGCAAGGGCTTTTCTTAATAAAGATCTGGATGGCATGAAGGTACATCTGTTAAGCACCGGATTAGATCATTTGTTTAATGGAATTGTAACAAGACTAGAACTTTATGATAATAACGGGCAAAGCGTTGTTATGGAATGGAGTATTGCTGACGTAAACGAGAAAGAGATTGATTTGGCAGAAAAATATATGAGTTTTTATGAAGGAATAAAAAAGCCCACTATGCAATAATCTGAGTGACTTGCAGCATATCATTTTTGCGACAGCGTGTTCTTATATATCACACCATCTTTTATGATCAGCGAAAGATTCTTTTCGGGGTCGGCCAGCAGTTGAAGGTCCTGGATGGGATCACCGTTTACAAGGATCATATCAGCAAGTGCGCCTTCTTCCAGTACGCCCAGTTTCCCCTTGTACGGGCTTCGTTTACCGGAAAGTGCCAGCAGTTCGCCGTTGTTCCGCGTTGCCATCTGAAGGATCTCTACTGGCTTGAACCAGCGTGTCATCGCTACGAGCCGTGCCCCCTGGCGTTTTGCGTTCCTGGCATTAAAAAGTGCATCTGTGCCCCAGGCGAGTTTTACTTTATATTTCTTTGCCAGCGCGTATGCATTGTCTGTTCCTCCATACATTTCGAGCTGCTTTTCGCGGTTCTCGCCGGTTTGAGGGTTACTGTCCTCATCGTCTATGAACGGTTGTAACGACCACCATATTCCCTTCTCTGCGATCAGCTTCGCTGTTGCCTCATCAGCCAGTTGCCCGTGCTCAATGCATTTCACACCTGCTTTAATGGCTACCTGTATGGCTTTCGGCGTGTAGGCGTGTACGGTAACATAGGTTCCCCAGTTTTCTGCCGCTTCTACTGCCGCATGGAATTCTGCTTCTGTGTACTGCGTTACGTCCAGCGGATCGTACATGGAACTAACACCGCCGCCAGCCATGAGTTTCAACTGGCTGGCGCCAGCCATCAGTTGCTCACGTGCACGGAGTAGTACAGCGTCCGCGCCGTCTGCAATAGCAGCGGCTTTTATCCGTTCCGTATAACTGAGCGGCTCATTATTGGCCCGTGGTACTTCATATGGCAAACGAAAATCTCCATGGCCTCCCGTTTGACTGATAAACGCGCCGGAAGGCCAGATACGTGGCCCGGGCGTTACGCCCGCGTCAATTGCATCTTTTAGTCCGAAGATGGGGCCTCCCATATCCCGCACGCTTGTAAAGCCACGCAGAAGCGCCTCGCGGGCATTCATTGCCGCCATCAGCACCACAAATCCGTAGTCTTTCGACAAAGTAGCGACCTGAGTCACATTGGCAAACATGCAATGATAATGTGCATCAATAAGTCCAGGCATAAGGAATTGCCCGCCGCCATCGATGATTGTTGTATTCATGCTGCGGTCAGTCGCAATAGGCCCGGTCGATATTTTGGTGATAATGTTGCCTGTTATCAATACATTTCCAGGAAAGGGCGCCGCATCCTTTCCGGTAAAGATCCGGACGTTATTGACGAGCGTAACGGGTTTGGTGGATTCCTGTCCCGATACGATACCAGGTACGATGCAAATGCAGAAGAGTAGGATATATTTCATATCAAAGGTTTTGGGGCCCGGGAGCCTTATGCTGATAAACAACACCTACCTTTACCCAAAGGTTCACTAACGCAGTTACGGCGTTGCGCTACCGGAAAATCAAAGAAGTCACCAATGCCACCTCGCATACACTTGTCAGAATATTTCTTTATCTGACCATGCCACTGTTGCGCCAAGCTCCTGCAAACCATCAATGTACTTTTGTAAGTGAAGCAGAAACCCATCTGCTACCGGTACATCCTGTTGGGTTAGCCTGGCTAACGCTTCCTGCGGGCCAATATTCCAGATCTTCATGAGATATTTGGCCACTTTTACTTTATTGGGACCTGCGCCTGTAATGACCAGTTTTCCGTACCTGAGCAGTGCAGGGTCTATTTCTGTACTTTCCGCTTCTTCATCGTCCCATTCCTGTATGGTTGTGTGAAGTTCCATCCAGAAAGGATTCCTGGTATCTGTAGAAAGTTCCACCAGCTGAAGACAGGCTGTTTTATCTTTACCAGCCTTTTCCATCTGTTCTAAAAAGAGGGCAAAAGAAACAATATTGAAATCAAGGGCAATGGCATCCCATCGCCCGGCTCCATGTAGTGCGTAATAAACCGGGAAACCTGAGGTCTCTTCATTCAGGTCAATAAAAAATGGATCATCCATCCCATTAAGCGCTATAACGTGCCATCCCGGTTGCCATTTACCTTCTTTGGTAGAAGTCAGATCTTCCAGCGTAATACCGTGATACCTGAACCCACTTTGAAACTCCCTCCACTCCTCCTTCCTGGGGTAATGAAAGGGCAATAACAGGACACCCGTTTCTGTAGGGTTCTCGATAAACTGCATAATAAGCGGCGGAATATTCAATGCCATTATATGTAAGAGTTGAGATTTAATTGTATATAATAATTTGTTTCCTGATGAAAATGTCAATTCTTATTAAATCTGCTATAATAAAGTTCGACATCTGTCCAGCTATCTTTATGTAAAGAAGAAGCCTGGTCATCGCTGAATAGGCTTCTGTATGTTTAGTAAAATTATCTGTTATACCTTGTACCAGGATGGAACGTTACTATGCATGAAGTATTTTCCCGGCAACGTTAAATAAATTTCTCCTAATCTTATAGTGTTTTCCCTGCTGTTTAAAACTTGTATGTGTAATTAAAATTGATCCTGGCACCGTTTCCTTTTACATAGGTCAGGTTATCTGCTTGCCACTGGGATGGTATAGTGAAATAGTCGTTGTTGAACAAGTTCTCCACTCCAAGCCCCAGGTTACAATGGCTGTCAAAGTCATAGCCAGTCGGGAAAAAGAATGCTCACAAAGGGAAAATGGATGAAGGCATCGTTAGTCTTTTAAAAATTTTAAAAGCGGTTTATGGATAATTTGCTTCAGCTTATCGCAAGAATATAATAAGATCACAGCTTCTTTATCCTGACTTTTAACAGGGGGAGTGACGTTGGTATAGCTAATACAGGGATGTTTTTTCCAATTATATGAATACCCGTCTCCTATGCCACTGAATTTTAAATCGTATCGGCCATATGCCGCCTCCAGGATTGGTAAAATGGTACTGGTATCGATGAATTGTAAATATACACCGGCAATATTTCCATCAACTACCGAAATCCCCAGGTTTTGGATCCCCGCAGGTAGTTTTGCTTGAACTAATAGGTAGTCCACTCTGAAAGGGTGAAAGCTGATGCTCATAGCGAAGTTGTCTTTTACATCTTTTATTGGAACAAATCCTTTATAGTGATCCATACAATCGCCCAGGCCGTATGTATTCATTGTGTTTATCAGGATACTATCTGTCATTGTTTGCGATTTGATATTTTGAATGAACCCCAGGATTAATAGAACGCTAAGAAAAAGCATCTTGAAACATGGTATATGGGATTGAGTTTTGTATTGCATAAAATGTTGGATAAAATAAATGGGATTCCTGGAGTTATTTATTCTTATTTACAATTCTATCAATTTTTTTGTTTGAAATGAGCTATGTTAAATCTCCCATAATTAAATATTTTTTGTTGCCAAAACAGAAAAATGTATTAATTTGGATTCCTGACGAAAACCCATAGCTTTTTAGTGTCTCAACGTATATTTATTTCACCCTCAAAAACCATTTTTCTATGGAAACACAATCTCAAACCCAAACGCCTTCTCAAGCCATATCCATCTCCCTGGTAGAGGCTGTTAAGTACGCCAAATTGGTAGATCTGGCGGACATTGTTTACAAAGTAGCAGTACAGAATAATGATACTGCATCACAACAAAATCCATCTATATTAGCCTACAGGACTATCTTAAGAAGTAAAACCTACCAGTTGCTGGTAGACACGAATTTCGATCTGGAGTACAAATTGTTGTACAATATACAGATGACAGAGAATGGCTCCCCGGTATACTTTGGTTTTATTGCACAGAATAAGTCTTCTAAAGACTATGTAATCGTTTTTCGCGGAACGGAAACCATATCTGAACTGGGTTCAGACGATTTAATTTATCCAACGACTTTTAATGAGTTTAACAACAATGCGCAAGTTCCGGTTGGATTTTACACACTTTATGGAGCAGGATCGATTACATCATTGCCTCACGATACCCAACTATCTGCTTCTTTATCAGCTGTTGCAGCTAATCCGGTAAAGTTTATGCCAGATGCCATGAGTGTACAGACTGTAGTGGCAGGACATAGCCTGGGATCCACCATCGCAACCTATTATGCTGCCGCTGTCACCGCTGGACAGGATAAGGATATAGATCTTAGCCTCTATACTTTTGCATCGCCCATGACAGGAGACAAAACATTTACCGACACGTTCAATAGCAACATGGGCAGAAGCCATCGGGTATATAATGTGCCGGATAATGTTCCAAACCTTCCGATATGGCTCGATAATAATGGTAATAACATTTATACACAGGTAGCCAGGGGCTATAAAGTTGATTCAACCAATGACACGAATGTCACCCCCGGCGCCGGATGTGCACATCAATTACCTGTTTACCAGTATTTGCTTGAGAAACTCAATGGCAATACCAATCCGAATATCCTGAACGCAGGATTTTGTAGTTGTAAGTCTTAAAAATAGGAAAGGGATTGGTATTTAAGGAGGTAGCCTCGCTAACAATCTTTGGTTGGAAGCTTATATAAATAAGGGCGACTTCAAAAAAAAGCCTACTCAGTAATGGGTAGGCTTTCTTGGTTGGTAGAAATTATTGTCAATGTCTCTGGGGAATTAATTTTTACACATTACCAGTCATTAGCTTCGCGATTTGTGCTGCATTTGCTATCCCCATTTTATCAAGTACTTTTCGAATGCGGAATTCAAGCTTGTTGTGCTGTTCTTTGATTTTATTAAATTCAATTTGCAGGAGGGGCTCAGAAACACGAACGAGTATGCATATATTTTCATCGTGTGCTGGCTTTAATTCGGTATAGTTGGAGAATTCAATGATTCCATTATTTTTTTTATAGTAGATCCAGGGGTGTCCTATCCATAGTTGATGCCACTTATTTGCTTCGCTTTCGAAAATACTTTCCCAGTCGTTAATGTTTCCAATATCTCCGCAGCAGCTGGGTTCTATGTATGTTATATTGTCGTCTTCTAAAACTATCCCACCATTTATTGGGCTAACTTGTTCTTCGTAATCCCATAATTCAACGTCCTTAAGTTCATCCTCCAGGATTATTGCAAGCTCGTCATCATTGATCGTTTTAATGTCAACGAAATAAGCACCTTTTCTGACTGCTTCTAAACGGCCTAATTTTTTATCTGATATACATTGTTTCCAAAACTGATTCCATTCGTTTGGAAATTCCATCGAGCTTCCCTTAGGGGATTCATAGGCGTTATGACAAAAATTATATGGAAGTATCTCAATGGTATTTATTAGATGCATTGCGCTGCGACTGATTTTTTGATTACAAAAATCGGATGAACAAACATTTTTTACGGATTTCAGCAGATCAGTAATAACCTGCTTTCTCCGGGCTTTTCCGTTGGTGCACGGTGAAGACAAGGAGGCACCTGGCTTTCAGGATGATCAACTGCCAATCTCCATATATGACCAAGTCCCAGGCGTATTGGAGAGGCATCAGGCATAGCCTGGTAATGCAGATCAAAGCAGTTTTCACTTAAGAATGACTCAAAACCTTCGTCCGCTCCATCATATAGTTTTTTGAGTTCGTCACGTATTTCCGGAATGAGTATTTTTTGGATGCCTTGTGAGTTCGGTAATATTTCACTGGACTCGCCAAAGTAAGTACATAAAAAAGTATCAGTGGGGATGGGTGAGCTATCTACGTGAAAAGAATAAACATCCGTTGGGAAAAATGGGTAGGTATCATCCCGGTCATAGTGTTTGATCACATTAAGGACCGGGGATGCGCCATGAGCTTTTAATAGGTTCAGGTCATTTAAAACAATTTCACGGGCAAGTTGTCCTTGTTCACTCAACTGAAGTGCAGCAAGTTCTTCCGGTTCGATTACTGTTATATTTCCATTTTGATTTACTTTTTTGACAATCTCAGAGAAATCGCCTGTTAGTTCACGTGTCCAGCAAATTGCGTTTATTCCTCCGCTAAATGGTGTGGCAACAAGGTCTTGAAAACTCGAGACATAGTGAATGTGTTTTTCTGTGTGAGATGAATCTGTCATAATGGTTAATATACAGTCATTTTAAATACAGAATAAAAAAAACGCCCATTGAGCGTTTTTTTTATTCTGTATTTAAAATGATTTTTACTGCTTTTATTTAATTAGATTTTGAAGTCGTCGTTGGTTTGTTTTTTCCTTTTTGTTTAGCTGCTGTCCAGAAGGCATATAACGCGGTATTGTCTTCCATCATCTGCTTGAGCCTTTCCATTGGAGGCTTGGAAAGCCAGATTTTAAGCTGGAGCTGTTTTATATGGGCTGGTGTGTCGTTCATGTTTTTAGTAAATTAAAAGTATTCAGATTAAGCTTATTAATCCATGTCTTTATGTACTCCCAGTTCAGGCTTTCAAGAGAGGTAAGATTTCTAATGTCATCCATCTGTATAGCAGACTGTAAAGTTTGAATCCATATGAGCTTAGAGATAAGTAAATCTTCTGCAGAAACAACATATATAACCTGGCCATAGAAGTCCATTTGTACTCTTCTGCTAAATTCCATTTGCCTGAACGGATCAGGCTTCAAAACAACAAAATCTGCTTTAAAACCAGTTGCGTGATCAATAATATTAAACATGCTACGGTGTTTTATCGCATCTTGAATTGCATCTTTATCACAATAGTATCCTTCTGCGAAATTTGCAATAAAGCTGTCAATATCCTTAAGTTCAATATGTATAATAAAGTCAAAATCCCGTGTTGCTCTTGGAACAATGTATAAACTCATCGCCACACTACCAGAGAGCATATATGGGATATTGAGTTGATTCAGTATCGCGATTATTTTCTCGAAAAAAGAAGTCATATGTTAGTACAAGTTAGTAATACTTCATTAGCGTAGCAAATTTTGAAGCAGAAATTTGATTATTAATATTTAATATATATTATGTATTATGCAAATGTTAGGCCATTCCATAAGAACAACGCTAACGAATTATTGATATGTAGGAAACTGGGCTATCACCTTACTCCTTCAGCAGATAACGTATATGGCGTCGCTAAATGATAAAGAAGTAGTAGAACTTAGCCGGCTACTCAATAAAATCAGGGCTATTTAGCAAATTAACACCATTGTCATTCTATATGAGTTATTTAAGTCTCATCAGCACATGCCGATGAGGCTTAAATAAATTAGTCAATATGTGTTATATTAGGTAGGTAGATTTCTGAGTAGTACTATGATTTGTCCGGCCCTATGGTGATAATAACACAGTTACCAGAAATCTAATACAACGCTTCGTTTACTCAGCGAAATATAGACAACACCTATGCAATATCAGCCATCGCTTCCATTAAAGTCATATGTAAAGGGATACTGGGTTTTTACCAGTGAACAGGACATGACGAACCAAACATTTTTCCCCAGTGGGTATATCGATTTCGCCGTTAATATATCCGGCGGTACTGCCAGTACTATTATCAATGGACGCCCCATTGATATGCCTAATGTAGAAGTACTGGGACAGCTAACCGTGCCCACCCGGCTAACGGTTACCAGGGGAATGATGGTGTTGATTGCCCGGATTTTTCCCTATGCCAATGCGCTCTTTTTTCCCAATCCTATTTCAGCATTTACCAATGATTCGGTTGACCTGGAAGGCTTGCTGGGAAAGGTATCTGCTGAATTCTACGACCGGCTTATGCAGGCGCCCACTATTGAGCAGAAAGTAAAAGAATTGGATCAATTCCTGGTTCAGCGACTGTTGGGCAGCAAAAAACGCAGCAATAAAGTCACTATGCTGGAGCGGATTTGTAGCCATATCAGTGCAGAAGGTGAACTGTTTAATATTAAGTTGCTGGCGCATAAGTATGGGTTTTCTGAACGCTATATCCAGCAATTATTTCTCGATAACGTAGGCCTTACACCAAGGGTTTTCTTTCATATACAACGATTTAATAAAAGCCTGGAACTGATTCATGCCGGGGAGCAATCGTTGACCAGCATTGCCTACGATTGCGGCTATTTTGACCAGGCGCATTTCATCCGGGAGTTCAAAAAGTTTACCGGGGTAACGCCTTCGGAAATCCGTGCGGGGCAAATGGTTTCCGGGGTATGATCCGCTGCCGCACAGTGGCCTGCCCGGCAGCGGGTAGTATTATTTATTGCCATTAAACATATCTCTGAACATCTTCCAGCCGTCTTTCGTTTTCTTCCAGATCACTATGTATTTGCCTGCTCCGAGCAGTTTTCCATTGCCGTCATACACTTCTGTTAATCCTTCTTCCGTTACAAATTCATTTCCATCTCCATAAATATCCAGGGTAACAATTTTCCCACTCCGGGAGCCGGCAGCATATGCGCTGTTGAAGAATTTCGTAAGACCTTCCTTTCCGCAGGCGGCCGGAGAGCCTGGCATTAAAAGGCAGGCATCGTCTGTATACAGGCTTAGAATAGAGCCATCATTTTTGGCAAAGAGACCAAAATGGGCGGCATTCGCTTTCGCAATGGCCTGTTTGGCTTCCTGTAAATCTGTGGATTGTGCGCTGCTCTTCATGGAGAAGGCAGTCATCATAAGCAGTACCAATAAAGAAAAGGATAATTTCATAAGTTGATATTATTTTCTACAAAGATCCACCTGCGCCTCAGCCGGAAATTGTACAATAACGAACAAAACAGCAATTTTAAGAACGGAAAATTTGTTTCCCTCCCTCTGAGGAATCCCTGCTTTTTTGAATGGCAATCGTAAAATCCTCAAAGGGATGCACACCGGAAACATTGGCTTCAAATTGCATGGATATAGTGGCTATTTCCTGCAACAGCGCCGCATCTTCCGGGGAAGGCGGTGTGAAGAAATAACGGTATACGTGCGATTGAATCTGTAATCCTTTTAACAGCACATCGAAATTGTGAAGCGAATATTGCGCTGAACTCATACCGCCATCACCAGGTAAATGGATCCAGGAAAAACGAATTGAAACGGCTAAAAAATTATTGGGAGCCACGAAGCTGAGTATTTCTGAAATCTGTTACCGGGTAGGATATGAGGACCTGGCATCTTTCTCCCGCTTATTTGCCCAAACTACCGGGATGGCGCCGGGTGAATTTCGCCGGGAAACCATTAAATGAGCCCCATCTAGTATAATTGGTTATGCAATATCCGTTTGATCATTTGTATAGTAGCGCGGCTTACTTCTCCCTTATATTTCTGAAGAATACTACGCTCACTGGTTTGATTACTTAGCTCGCCGGCCACCCGCAACCATTTGCCCAGGAATTCCGAATTCGGTGTCCGGTATTTCAGGAGCCTTCTCACGGTTTCAATAACCACTTTACTCACTGTGCCTTCATGTAATTCGAAAATCTCGTTATTGTTGAGGCCCAGTTTAACATCATCTGCGATCCTGGAATAATCCTGCAGGTATTTTTCGTTGGCTTCCATAACCTGCAGCATCGGGTTATTGCTGAAAACAATATCCGCTTGTTTTTTTGGCTGTCGCTGCAGGTTTTGCAGCGCGTAGTTACGGGCTACGTTATCGCAGATAATCAGGTCATCTTTACTTAATTCAAACCATTCGCCTTTTACGCGTTTATGTTGAAAAACGATATGCAGACTTTCTTCCAGGTCGGTCATATTCAACGCTGCATACTGCCTGATAACGCGGAACATAACGGGCAGATGTGTATGATACGCAGCTAACCGCTTATGCAGGTCCTGCGTTTTGCCAATCTTATACAGGTTTTTTCCTGTGTTCAGAATGTACACACATTTACCGGTTTGTACTTGCTCCATGAGGTGTTTTTCGCGTTGCTGATATGACAATCACGGTATCAATTTACGACTATGATTATTATATACAAAATTCAAATATTGGATTAAATATAAATATGATGTGAGTGTTAAGGATACTCATCGGTTGCAATAGTACGATACAGGAGGGTTTAGTACCACCCGGATATTGCGAAAAAATAAGGTGAAATCCCATTATGGGGGAATGCAGCGCTATGGTAAAGCGATGGTTGTTGTGAACAGGGCAGGATTCGAACCTACGTTACTATACAATCATTGCCAGTGTGCTCGTCAGGTTAGCCACCTGTGTGGGTAGAAATGCAGGAAAATCGCCACACCACTGGATAATTGGATCTGCATTAACTATATAGTGCGGTCCATCCGCTACCTGTTCATATTTATTGGATGAGCATTCACTATGCATCTTCATTGCATATATGCATACAGATGTATGGTGAATATAGTGGGAGTAAGGAAGGGGTTTCGCTGACTCCAGGATAATAGTTAAGGTGTATATGTATGATGATGACAGTTATTTTGAGTTAAAGGATATGTTTGTGCCAGGTGTTTTTTATTTAACAATGCTGTTATGAAAAAGTTCGAAGTAATGGCGGTAGCATCGTATGGTTTTATCAGCGATAAAAAGGAGAGAGTTTATCTATCTCAGGCGCCTGGTGGAAGCCAGATTTTATTTGCGAAATAAGCTGCCTGGCAAGCGTTAACGGGTGATCCGGAAAAGAGGCATCGTGAACAGCTTGCTCTGACATATTCATCAGGGTGCCTTCCTGGAAATGCGGATCATATGGATCGGCAGACTAGCCAGATAATATCCAAAGAAGTGATATTTTTTATAGTTATCAGGTAAATAGAAAAATCGCATAACACTATCGGCCATCCATATATTTTTTCCCGGAAGTTTGGATATGATTTTTTTATTGCTATTTTTATGCAAACGTTTACACTAGTAAACCCGAACAATGAATTGCCTTATGCAAACCAAATTTCCGTCAATAGTTATGCACAAAACAACCTGTATCATGTAGTACGCGTATTCCGTCAGCATTTTATTATTTAACCTGGTAATGCAAACGTTTGCACAACGGCGTTACCCGGACTTGTATTGTATTTTATTCAACCTAATCTAGTTATGATACGTTACCTTAATCGTGTCACGGCCTTGCTATGGGCCGTGCCCCTGGTCCTGACTGCCTCTCAGCAAGGGCAGGCCCAGGTAAAAGAACGTCCAAAGCTATCCGCTAAAGACACCACCAAATTATCGCCGGCACCTGCTTATAACCTGCTTTACCGCCAGCAAAAGCCCGCCGCTACCCTGGCCGCAGTATCACAAATTGGTACTAACGAATTGGTGAAATCACCCGTAGGAGTCCTTTCAAATGCACTGTCAGGAAGACTCGCCGGCTTGTTTACCGTACAAAGCAGCGGCTTACCCGGCCTCGATGCCCCCACCATGAGCTTACGCGGCGTTACTCCACTCATTATTGTTGATGGCATCCCCAGGGAAGCATTATCTATTTCTCCGGAAGAAGTGGAATCAGTCACCGTACTGAAAGATGCCTTGGCTACCGCCATGCTCGGACAACAAGCCTCCGGCGGCGCCCTGTTAATTACTACCCGCAAAGGCAGCCCACAAAGTCACCACATCTCCTTTACTGCTCAAACAGGTATACAACAACTGGCATTCCTGCCAAAGCCTTTAGGAGCCTACGACTACGCCCGGTTATACAATGAGGCACTGGCCAACGACAATAAAATACCCGTGTATTCCCAACAAGACCTGGACCTCTATAAAAGTGGTGCAGATCCCTATGGCCACCCGGATGTAAACTGGTACGATGAAATTCTGCGCAGCAGGTCATCTTTCAGCAGTTACAATCTCAATGCCTCCGGTGGTAGCAACATTGCCCGCTATTTTGTTGCCCTGGATTATCTTAATCAACAAGGACCTTTTAACACAGCGTCTTTTAATACCTATAATACCAACTCAGATTATAAGCGCTATATTATTCGTTCTAATATATCCGTTGACGTTACACCACGACTTAACGTATCACTCAACCTCTCCGGCCGTATTCAAAACAGTAACGACCCCGGTGCCTATACAATGAGCCTGTACGGAGGTATGCTCACCACTCCCGCCAACGCCTATCCGAAAATGAACCCGGACGGATCGTTAGGTGGTAGCCAGGACTACCAGGCTAACCTGTACGGACAGGCCGTAAAATCAGGCTATCGTCCGGGTTATGCCAGGGACGTGATGGCAGACGTGATATTGAAAAGAGAACTGGATGATGTGTTAAAAGGACTGTACATCAAAGGTGTGGCTTCCTTTAATACTTCCTACGCCGAAACAACAGACCGCTCCAAAACATTTGCTACCTATAAGATGAATATCAGCCCCACCGGCGATACCAGCTATCAAAAGTTTGGTAACGATGGCGATCAGGCGAATACCATGCAGGTGATGCCACAGGGGAAAAACTTCTATACGTCCCTGTCGCTCGGCTGGGAACGAGCCATCGGCAGCAATCATTTTAATACTGAAGTAATAGCCAACAGGCAGAACATCGTGAGCGGATCTGCCCTGCCGCTTAATTATACCAATCTCGCCGCCCGGTTTTCCTACGATTACAAGGGGAAATACATGCTGGAAGCAGCGGCTTCCTATAGTGGCCTCGACAGGTACAAACCTGGTAAACGTTATGGCTTGTTTCCCAGTATCGGTATAGGCTGGAATATGGCTAAAGAAGCGTTTATCTATGAAAATATACCGTTTGTATCTTTATTGAAACTGCGTGCTTCCTATGGCGCCGGTGGAAATGCCAATGTGGGCTATTTTGTATACAACCAGTACTATGGGGATAGTAAAGGATATTACCTTGGATCTTCCGGTACTTTCTTCTATACCTCTACTGAAAAAGTATTGGCTAATCCGGATGCTACCTGGGAAAAGTCGCATAAGTTTAATATAGGCCTGGATGCCAGCCTCTTCTCCGATAAGCTGGGTGTCAGCATCGAATACTATAACAACCGTTATACTGACCTGATGCAGCAACGTGGCCGCAATACCACGATTATCGGGAATACCTATCCAAACGAAAATATCGGTATTAACCGGTACACCGGTACAGAGCTGCAGTTAAACTACTCCGGAAAAATGCAGCGCTTTAACTGGTTTGTATCCGGCAATCTTTCGCTGAACAAAGGCACTATCATATTCCAGGATGAAGTATACCGCAAGTATCCCTGGATGAACCGTACCGGCCAAAACATTAACCAGGTGTTCGGATACGAGGCAGAGGGCTTCTTCCAAAACAAAGAAGAAATAGCAGGCCATGCTACCATCGACGGCTATACGCCGGTGCCGGGAGACCTGAAATATAAAGATCTCAACCAGGACGGTGTGATCAACCAGTTCGATCAGAAAGCACTGACTCCAAATAAGCCAATCCTGTTTTATGGGCTATCGCTGGGTGGAAGCTGGAAAGGATTTGATGTAAACCTGCTGTTGCTGGGCGTAAGAAACAGGACCGTTTACTTAGGAGGCGCCATTGAATGGGAATTCCAGAACAACGGGAAAGGCCAGGTATTTGAACATCACCTGGATCGCTGGACACCTGAAACAGCCGGTACTGCTACTTATCCGCGCTTAAGCATCGGCACCAATCCCAACAATCACACTACTTCTTCCTTCTGGATGCAGAAAGGAGATTATATCCGTTTGAAGAATGTGGAACTGGGATACTCATTGCCAACAGCGATGCTGAAACGCGCACATATTGCCGGTGTTCGTGTATTCGTGAACGGTATGAACCTGCTGACCGCCAGCCAGATGAAACACGGTGACCCGGAAACCTTCGGCGGATTATTTCCACTGCAAAAAGTATACAACGCGGGCGTGAATATCAAACTATAACCGGCCGTCCACAAACTACATAAACATGAAACGATCTCTATATTTTACGTTGCTGGCGGGGAGCTTACTGCTCTTTTCCTGTAAGAAACACGGTATTGAAGAAGTGCCGCTGGAACAATGGCAGGAAGACCAGATATTTGATGTAACCGATTCCCTGGGTTTATATGCCCGCAACTATTCACTCGATATCTACTCCCGGCTCCCGGATGGGTTTAACAGGATAGGCACTACCACGCCGATGAATTTGCTGGATGCGGCTTCAGATGATGCGGTGTCGTCACAGGTTACATCTACAATAGAAAGCTTTACCAACGGTCGTATTACGGCATTTAACCTCATGGATGATTTTTGGGGAGATGCTTATGCAGCTATTCGTAAGTGTAATATTTTCATGAAAAGCTTCGATCGCGTTCCCCTGATATCTAACGACGAGAAGAAATACTGGAAGGCCGAAGTTCGTTTGCTGCGCTCCTACTTCTATTTTGAACTGATAAAACGCTACGGTGGTGTGCCTTTGCTGGGAGATAAAGTATTTACCCTGCAAGACGATCTGCAACTACCACGGAACAGTTGGAAGGAATGTGTGCAATACATCAGCAGTGAATGTGATGCGGTGAAAGATAGCCTGCGGGTGGATCCGGTATCAGACCAGGACCTGGGGCGTGTTACAAAAGCGGTATCAATGTCGCTGAAAGCCCGGGTACTACTTTACGACGCCAGTCCGCTGAATAATCCCGCCAACGACAAAAGCAGGTGGCAGGCCGCTGCAGATGCGGCAAAGGCCGTAATGGACCTTAATACCTTTTCCCTGGTTCCATCTTTCCCCAATGTATTTACCACCCGGAAAAATACAGAAGTGATTTTTGCTAAACAACGCGCCAATACCACAGATGTAGAGAAAACAAATGGTCCTGTTGGATACACCGGCAATGGCCTTGGATCTGGTGTTACCAGCCCTACGCAAGAATTAGTGGATGCCTTTGAAATGAAAAATGGACTACCTATTACAGATCCGGCTTCCGGGTATAACGCCGCCAGGCCTTACGAAGGACGTGATCCCCGCCTTGACTACACCGTAATGTACAACGGCATGAAATGGCTGGGCCGGCCAGTGGAAACCTATGAAGGCGGTAAAGACAAACCCGGAGGTACCGTACTGCAAACCCGCACCGGGTACTATATGCGTAAGTTCATGGCCGATTACTCTAAAAGCACCGCCTATGCAAACCAGACACATAACTTCATCTATTTCCGTTACGCAGAAATATTACTCGACTTTGCAGAAGCTCAGAATGAAGCCAGCGGCCCTGATGCAGGTATCTATGCGGCGGTGGAAAGTATCCGTAAGCGCGCAGGATTACAGCCCTTCACGTTGAAAGCCGGACTTACCCAACAACAGCTTCGCGATGTAATTCGTCATGAAAGACGCGTGGAACTGGCGTTTGAAGAACATCGCTTCTGGGATATCCGTCGCTGGAAAATAGCTGACCAGGTACTGAATGGCACGCTGCATGGTACCCGTATCACGCTGAACGCTGACAACAGTTTCAGCTACCAGTTGATACCTGTGAATGATGTAAAGTTTGCCACTAAACTGTATCTCTATCCGATTCCTTATGCGGAGATAATCAAAAATAACAGGCTGCAACAAAATGACGGCTGGGAATCCCGCTGATTACTAAATGATAAGTATAACAGGTATGAACATACGTATTTTACAACTAAGCATAATGGTTACCCTGGTTCCGTTTATGATGCAGGCACAAAGCCGTGTCGGGAAGGAAGTGGGGACTACCGTCATTGAAACCCGCATCATAAAAGGAGTAGTTACGGATGGCGAAAATCCCTTGCCAGGTGCAACTGTTATTGAAAAAGGACTTCCTTCCAATGGCGCAGTAGCCAATGAAGCCGGTGGCTTCGAAGTGAAAATAAAAGGGCGCACCAATACACTCGTCATCAATATGATGGGATATTTATCCCAGGAAGTGAGCATCGCCGGAAAAAATGAAGTAAAAGTAATCATGCGAAGAGATGCCAAAGGGTTGGAAGATGTGGTGATTGTAGGTTTTGGTAAACAGAAGAAAATTACCAATACCGGCGCTGTGAGCGTAGTAGGTGGAAAGGAAATTCGTCAAAGCCCTACGGCGAGTGTACAAAATACCCTCATGGGCCGTTTACCAGGCTTTTTCTCGCAGCAACGCAGCGGACAACCCGGTGCTGATGCGGCTACCTTCTTTATCCGTGGTCAAAGCTCTTTTGCTTCTTCCAATAAACCACTGGTGATCATGGATGATATTGAAGTAAGCTATGACGATGTGGCTGCACTGGATCCCAATGAAATTGAAAGTATCTCTATCCTGAAAGATGCCTCCACCACTGCTATTTACGGTATTAAAGGCGCTAACGGCGTGTTGGTGGTAACTACCAGGCGTGGTAAAAACGGTCCGCCATCTATTAACTTCAAATCAGAGCTGGGCCGGCAGACATGGGCATATAAACCGAAATTCCTGAATGCCTATGAATCAGCCCTGCTGACCAATGAAGCCATGGTAAACGGAAAACAAACACCCCGCTTTTCGCAGGAAGACCTGGACCTGTTTAAAAGTGGCGCTGACCCTTACGGGCATCCGGATGTAAACTGGTTCGAAACACTCACTAATAACTACTCGCTGCAGTCCCGTAACAATCTTGATATTTCTGGTGGTACAGACAAAGTAAAGTACTTCGTATCTATGGGATACCTGTGGCAGAATGGGTTTATCAAAAACTTTTCTGATAAGGCAGATGTAAATAACAACTATTACTATAAACGTTATAACTTCCGCTCCAACCTGGATGTACAGGCTACCAAAACCCTGAGCATCCGCACAGATATTACCGGCCGTTTTGGGGAAACCAATTCTCCTATTACCAATAGTCCCAATGGTAACGGCCTGATCGGAGAAATATACAGTTATAACTTCCTGCCGCCTTTTGCATATCCGGTTTATAATCCAAATGGTTCTTATGGACATAACATCGCCATGCCCGGTACCATGAATATTGTAGGGCGACTGGCATTGCTGGGCTATAGCCGCAAACACCAGAACGACCTGAATGTGGCGGTAGGAGCTACGCAAAAGCTGGATATGATCACAGAGGGATTGTCGATGAAAGGTACCATTGCATATGCTAACGGTAACTCCTATACGAGAGGATTGTCACGTACTACTGCAGCTTTTCCTGCTTATTATTACAATCCTGCAGACGGCAGCTATACACCGCGTGATGCTACCCTGTATCGCGTGCCGGGATGGAAGCTTGACTATGTTACAGAACCCGGAGATAAAATACTCACCACCCAGGCAATGATCAACTATGATCGCACCTTTAATAAAAAACACCACATCTACAGCCTGGGATTGTTTAACCGTAACACCGCTATTAAAGATGATGCGGAAATTACACCCCGCTATACGCCGGCCAATTTCCTGGGCTATTCCATGCGTTTAGGGTATGATTATGCACAGAAATACCTGGTGGAATTCAATGCCGGCTACAATGGAACAGACAGGTTTGTATCCAACAAACGATACGGACTGTTCCCGGCCATCTCCGTAGGCTGGAATATGGCAGAGGAACCATTCATCAGGGATCATGCAAGTGGTATTGATTTGCTCAAGATACGCGGCTCTTACGGATTGGTGGGCTCCGATGACGTAGGCGGTTATCGCTACATTTATGAGCAGGTATACAATCGCGAAGGAAGCTATTCTTTCGGTGAAATTCATACACCCGTTACCGGTATCCGCGAAGGTACACTTGGTAATGATGACGTAACCTGGGAAAAAGAAAAGAAAGCCAACATCGGTGTAGATCTGGCCTTCTTTGATGGAAAGCTCTCTGCCACAGTAGATTATTTTAATAATTATCGCTTCGATATTCTGGCGCCACGCTCCAGTATTCCCCAGTTAATAGGCGTAGGTTTACCTCCGGTAAACCTGGGTAGGGTAAGAAACAAAGGATTTGACGGAGAGATCACCTATCGTAACAACGCCGGCAAATTCCAGTATTCTGTACGGGGGACTTTCTCTTTTGCAAAAAATAAAATTCTCTACCAGGATGAACCGGCACAACGTTATCCATGGCTGGCGCTCACCGGGAGCTCCATCGGGCAGATCCGCGGATATCACTTCATCGGCTTTTACCGCGACCAGCGGGATATTGACACCAGCGCTGTGCCACCAACACCTGTAATACCAGGCGACCTGAAATATGCTGACCTGAATGGCGATAAAGTCATTAACAAAATGGACCAGCGCGTAATGGGATTCCCTAACTTACCTAACACCGTGTTAGGACTTACGCTGGGCTTCAATTACAAGGGTTTCAGCTTTAGTGCGCTGGTGCAATCGGCCTTTAACTATAGTTTACGCCTGACATCGGAAAGTATCGACGTGATGTCTACCAATTTCCAGCCGATACACATGGACCGCTGGACACCGGAGAATAAAGACAACGCAAAGTTCCCGGTATTGTCAAGCCCCGCTTCAGAAATCAGCCGCGGATTTATCAATCCTTCTGATTTCTGGTTTATCAATGCGAAGTATATCCGCCTGAAAAATGTGGAGCTGGGATACGAGTTGCCGGCTGCATTCATCAAACCAACAAAGCTGAGGAGTATCCGTGTATATGCGAACGCGTACAATGTGCTCACCTGGACAAACGTCACTAAAATGTACCAGGCAGATCCTGAAGTTAGCTCTGGGGGCGTGTTATCTACCTATCCTAACCAGAAGATCATGAATTTCGGTGTTAATATTTCCTTTTAGTAAATGAGTCATACATGAAAAAACTGATTATACCCGTAAATCTGCTGTTGATCTTTGTTTGGCTCAACGCCTGTAAAAAATCCGGGGATTTCCTTGATAAAAAAACATCTGGTAACCTGAATGAAGCCAGTACTTTTTCAGATAGTGCCAAAACCATGGATTTTCTAACCGGTATTTATGCCGACATCGGTTTTTCTTTTGATCCGGGCCGCTGGGAAGCCGGCGGGCATCCGGTGGTAAGTAATGAAAGCGAACCTTTACGTTACGTAGGACCGCAAAATGATGTGGTGATCATGATTGGTGGCGCCATTTCTTCTCAAACCACAGATGCCTCGAAGAATGTGCAGATATTGAATAACTGGCTGACGCCTTATCGCAATATCAGGCGGGTGAACCTCTTTCTCAGCAAAGTAGATGCTTCCCCTTTGTCGCCGGAGCTGCGCGCACGTTTAAAAGCAGAAGCACGTTTTCTGCGGGCCTGGTATTACAGTATTTTATTGAAATGCTACGGTGGCATACCATTGATCGGTGATAAAGTATTTACGCCGGCAGAGAACATCGTATTAAACAGGGCTACGTACGAAGAATGTGTCAACTACATTGTGAAAGAATGCGATGAAGCTGCTACACTGTTACCCGCCAAAGGAGAGTATGCACCGGGAGATTATGGTCGCATTACCAGCGGGGCTTGCCTGGCTTTAAAATCCAGGGTGTTGTTATACGCCGCCAGCCCACTGTTCAACGGTGGCCGTCCGGATGTAAGCGGCGATATAAAACCAATAGTGGGATACCCTGCCTTCTCTGCTGACCGCTGGCAGAAGGCTGCAGCAGCCGCAGAGCGGGTGATGTCTTTATCTCTCTATAGTTTAAATGAAGACAATACCACCCGCCCTGGTTATGGTTTTTACAAAGTGTTCCAGGTACGCGCCGGTAATGATGAATATATCCTGCCAGGTATGCGGGCGCCGGGAAGGGATCTGGAAGGAGGCTGGTTGCCGCCCAGCAGATCCGGCAACTACTCCAGTGTGCCCACGCAGGCCACGGTGGATATGTTTGATATGATCAACGGAAAACCTATTACCGATCCTGCCTCAGGATATGACCCGGCGCAGCCGTATAAAAACAGGGATCCGCGCTTCAATAATTCTATCCTGTATAATGGCGCGCCCTGGTTCTTTGCTTCTACCAACAAAAAGGATCCGATCAATGTAACGGTGAATTCCAATGATGGCTGGAGTGTAAGCCGCCCTGCCACTACCGGTTATTATATCCGGAAGATGTTGTATGAAGATGGTAGCGGTAACACGGAACGTTGCTGGCCACTGATCCGCTATGCAGAGATAGTATTGAATTTTGCAGAAGCCACCAACGAATACGATGGGCCGGTTGAGCCGGTATACAAGGCTTTAAGAGATATCCGCAAACGGGCGGGTATCGATCCGGGCGCTGATAATGGATATGGTTTGAAAGCCGGTATGACGAAGGACGAAATGCGGAAAGCCATTCATCATGAACGGATGATTGAGCTGATGTTTGAAGAGCATAAGTTATGGGATGCCCGGCGCTGGCTGCGTGGAGAAGAATTACTGAGAGGGATGGCGCAGGGTGTAAAAGTAACTGCCAAAGCAGGTGGAGGTTTCAATTACGAGTTGTTCGATATCCGTCAACACGTTTTTAGTCCTAATTTCTATCTCTTCCCGATTCCGGAAGGGGAAGTGTCTAAGGCGCCTTCCCTGAAGCAAAATCCGGGCTGGTAAGCATTGTTCATTTAAAAAAACAGGCAGGAGTGGTATATCCATTTCCTGCCTGTTTTTTTATGAAGATATGTTAGAAGTTGGTGTTAATGATCAACGTATTCCTGTCGGCTGCCGCGAAATCCATCGGAATAATACCATACCTGCCGTGTGTGGCGCTGGTAAACCAGGTATTGATCCTTGGATTAATATTGTTGGAAACCGTAGTAATGCTGGGAATACCAAAGATCAGCGATTTATATCCGCTGGTAAAATTGATATATAAAACAGATGAGTTACCGGTTTGGGCTTCAGTCAGCAAATTGGTGATGCCGGTCCATTTGACGTTATTATCAGGCACTACATATTGATCCTGCACCCGTAAGCTGGAGTTGGTGTTATTGATGGAGAAGGTGGTGTTGTCAGCCCAGTTGGTGGCTTCAATGCCTTTAGGTGTGCTGGCGGCGCCGAATCTTCTAAGCAATACAATCTTACCTCTTACGGATCCCAGGTTCGGTACGGCATCGCCTAAATACCATTTGGAGGGCTGCAGTGCGGTGTAGCTGTCGAATGTTTGTTCAAATGTCCGGGTGTTGTTGGTAGGGTCATATTCTTCTTTTACGCACATCACAATGGTTTCTGACGGATTGGCTGCCAGGAAATCGTAGCAGGCGGTGGTTACATCCGTAAAGTTCAGGTTCTGGTAAATGGAGCCATGGTGAATGGCAAAGGCATCGCCAATGTGGCGGCATCGAATGTCGAGAAAACGGGTACCGGCATCCAATTGTTCGCGGATGCTAAGGTTCTGGCATTTGGCGGTACCACTCACCGGTTCATTCCGGGCGCCGCTGTCGTGCGTACCGGGAATAGACAAGGCGCTCAGGCTGGTGTTGTCTGCAATAGACCCCATCCAGGAAGTGAGAGATACCGTTAACGTGCTGGCAGTAAGGCTGTTTTTGCCTGTTTCAATGCCGCTGGCGGCAGTTGGGTTTACCAGGTCTTTTTTACAGCCAAAAAGGGAGAACGCGGCTAAAGCCAGAAAGAGGGTTTTCTGTTTCATAGTGGAAAAGGTTTATACTTAAAAATACACCAGAAGAGGTGTTATTCATAGCAGTGAGAATTAATTCTTCATGAACACTTTCACTGCTCCACTATTTCCGTTCTCTTTCCTTCTATGCTACTGTAAGGGTCGCCAGTTTATCCGGATCCACGATGTTACTCACCTGGAATATTTTGCCGTCTTCTGCGGATACACCAAGCACCTGGCAGGCCACCAGTTGCGTATCGTTGTAGTAAAGTAATGCCGGCTGGTGATTGATTTCAGAAAACTGAACGCGGAAACCGGCATCGTATTTCTCGTAGATATAGCGCAACAGTGCTGCCACTTCTTCCAAACCTATAGCTATCTTTTTCACCACGTTCATCCTGGTGCCACCATCTGCAAAGAAGGTCACATCTTTGGATAGTAAGCTTTCCAATACCTGTGTATCGCGACTTCTGATAGCATGAATAAAATTATTCAGTATATCGGAAGGTACTTTTTGCCGGTTACTTACGGGTTTGGATTCGTTTAGCCGTGTGCGTGCGCGGCTTAATAATTTGCGGGATCCTTCAATGGTAATGCCCAGTACATCGGCAATTTCTTCATGTGCATAGCCAAAACTTTCTTTCAGGATGAATACAGCCCGCTCTTTGGGGCTGAGTTGCTCCAGCAGTACCAGCATAGAGTAGGAAGCGATGTCGTGCAGGTTAATATTGGTGTCGGCGCTTTCCGTAGCTACCGGTTCCGGCAGCCACACATCTCCCAGTTTCAGTTGTTTTTTCTTTTGTTTGATATATAACGCCTGGTTGATGACACTTTTAATCAGGTAGTTTTTCTCATTTTCTATATGCGTTTTATCAGTGGCCAGGTAGTTATACAATACGTCCTGTATCGCGTCTTTCGCGTCTTCTACTGCACCTAAAATATTATAGGCGTATGGAAATAAGATAGTCTGATAATCTTTCAAAACAAATAATTTAAGCAATATCTATTTGAACCAATTGGCCAGTAACCTGGTGTAAAACGGCACAATGATATAGAATACTGTGGGAACAATGATAATTGTTAGCAAAAAGGTTCTTGCTACCAGCGGCAACAACATCAACAGGTCGCCAAACAGGTAAAAAGTAATGGTAATGAGTGGGAAGATGGCCAGCCAGATGATGAAGGCCATTTTATGCTGATGATGTTTGCTGGTGCCTGGAGAAGAAATCTGCTGTTCCATTATAGTCATTTTTGGTTTTAAATATTTGATTAACGTTAATAAGAGTGGAAACTGCAGCAAAACGTGACAAGAAGTGGCCATTTTTTGTAAATCATTTGTTAATCACGTTACCTTCTGAACCCCGAAACAGTATCCTGGGCAGAAATTTTTTCTTTTGACAGATAATCGAACATAATTATCTGCGCATGAAAAAACTCTTGGCCCTCATTATCTGCACCCTAACAATATTGGGTATCCGCGTAAAAGCACAGGAAACAAGACCACTCTATAAAGATTCTATTCCCAACAGCATCGGCAAGTTAGCACCGGAAAATATGCCCAATATCAGGATTTACAAACCTGAAAAGCCCAATGGCACCGGCATTATCATTTTCCCCGGTGGCGCCTACGCCTTCCTGGCCATCGATGAGGAAGGCTATAAAATAGCAGAAGCGTTTGCTGCAAAAGGAGTGACGGCTTTCGTGGTAAAATACCGCCTCCCTTCAGACGCTACCATGCGTGATAAAAGTATGGGCCCGCTACAGGATGCCCAGCAAGCCATCAAACTGGTGAGAATGAACGCCGCGGAATGGGGAATAGATCCGCATAAAATCGGGATTGCCGGCTATTCAGCCGGAGGACACCTGGCATCTACGCTGGGTACACACAGTGCCAGGAGCTATATTCCTAACAAAGAGAAAACAGATTTGCGACCGGATTTTATGATCCTCGTATATGCCGTTATCAGCATGCACAAGGAATTGACTCATGTAGGTTCCATGATGGGCCTGTTGGGCGACAATCCTTCCGCGGAAAAAGTTGCCTTTTTTTCCAATGAAGAATGGGTGAATAACAATACGCCCCCTGCTTATATTACCCATGCTAACGATGATGGGGTAGTCAGCGCCAACAACGCCATGGTATTCTACCAGGCTATGCTGAAAGGTGGTATACCGGCCGAATTACATCTATACCCTGCCGGTAACCACGGATTTACCCAACGGTTACCCGTATACGAATGGCTCGATCCTATGATCTGGTGGATGAAAAGAGGGGGCTGGTTACCCAATACCCCCTGATATTGAGTCATGGCATAGCAGCGTGAACAGGTGGCGGAGGCACGGGAGGCTTCGAATGAAGTAACTTCAACAGCGGACGTTCTACTTTCTGATAGAACAAAATTCCTGCGCCTACCGCCAGCGCCATATGTACGAAGATGGATAGATCCGGATTCCAGAAAAATCCAGTCTGGATATATACCTGCGTAAGAATATAAAATAACGTGTAGTGTGTAAGATAAATAGAGTAAGACGCATCTCCTACCAGGAGCCAGAAACGATTGTTCCACAACTTCACCAGCACCCCTTTTTTCTCGAGGAAAATACCACCCGCCAGGATACAGGCACTGGGTAAGCCCCAGAGCAATACCCGTTTTAAACTGCCGCTGCCACTGGTAACACTGCCCAGTTCAGAGATGTTCCCGAATCCATGTAAAATATTATATACATACCCACCGATGCCCAGCACCAGCAGCAATGCGGCCACACCTGTCGGTATTTTGGCGCGTTGGTATAACCAGTAAATAACAACACCGGAAAGAAATTCCAGCATAATAGGATTGGTGTAAAATATAACGCGGAAGTCTTGTGGATGTATCAGCTGGCCAAGCAGCACCAGCGCAGGAATAACAAGTAACAGCAATAAAGCTTTATTTTTTACACGGAGTAAAATCAATCCGAAAAATAATACATAAAACCACCACTCAAAGCTGAGTGACCAACCCACTACCAGCATAGGTGCCAGCCATTTCTGCGAATTCAATACCGGCAACATAAAAATGGTATCCCGCAATGAATTTAATACAGCAATTACCGGGAAAAATTTGTCGAATACACAAAACATGACCATGAATAGCAGGCTGGCCACATAATAAATAGGATTAATCCTCAGGAAGCGCTTCTTCAGAAAATCCACACCATCTCTTATACCAAAGTAACTATTGGCCACATAACTGATAATAAAGCCCGATATCGCGAAGAACAGGTCCACCCCAATGGCGCCAAAGTTTTCCAGGAAATAGAATTTTTGTTGATGCGATACGGAAAATGCTTCCTGTGTATCAATAGCGTGTACGTGAACAACCAAAAGTACTGCTATGGCTCGTAAGAACTGAATGCTGTTAATCTTCATAAAATGGGATACTGATTGAGGGTAATGGATTGTAACGCCGGCACTTTAATGTATAAAGCAAATTAATGAAGCCCGCTGTAACTACACCTCAGTCAGCAGATCCCGGTTAATAGCGTTTAACCCACTCTTCCCGGCTGATCCTAAACCAGTTAACTAATACGCCTTCCTGGTAAAAAGTACCATCCATGGTCAGCCCGGTTTTTTGCAATACCCGGTTGGAAGCTATATTGGCTGCATCCGCCCAGGCATAAATCATATCCGGCTTCAACCGGGTAAAACCATATTGGAGTGCGGCAATAGTGCATTCAGTGGCATATCCCTTACCCCAGTAATCTTTGATAAAACGATACCCTACATCGTAATAATTGACATGGTTATTTGTAGGTGTGGTAACGAACTTTAGCCCCGCCCAGCCTATAAATTCATTGCTTTCTTTTTCAATCACCGCCCATCTGCCTATGCCATTGTCTTTGTATTGCTGCCGGATAAATTGGATACTTTCCCGGGCTTCTTCAATGGTTTTAATAGGATGTCCTCCCAGGTAGCGGTGTACCTCCGGATCGGAATCAAGTGCAAACATGCCCGGGGCATCAGCCGGAATCAGCTCCCGCAGAATCAATCGGGCAGTAGATGCAAATATTTCCATACAATCGTTCCTTTATTGAAGGCCCAATTTAATGGAATGGGCGCATATGGCCACTGGAAAAAACGGTTACTTGTTGGGTTTCAGGAGGAAATTAGCGGAAAGGTCAGTTGATTTTTTCTGAAACTGGTTAGGGGAAATACCCGCAAACTCTTTGAAGGCGCGGATATAATGGGATTGATCTGCATAGTCGTTTTCGAAAGCAATATCTGATAACTTGCTGAACTTATTGCTCCGCAATTGCGCCAGTGAATTTTGAAAACGGCATATCCGGGAAAATAATTTGGGAGAGATACCTACGCCTTGTTTGAACCGGCGCTCAAAACTTCTTTCCGTTAACTGCAACTGTTCCTGGAGGTCTTTCAGTGATATGCTGCCGTTGGATTGAATAATCTGGTCCAATGCAAATTGCGTGATATCATCCGCCGCTGATTCATTCTTGTTAATTTGCTTAAACAGGAATGCCGCAATCACATCAATTTTCCCGCTTAAAGAAGGGGTTTCCAATAATTTTTCGGCAAGACTGAAATCTTTGGTGACCGACAGCAAATCCAGGTCCATACAGGTGTTGGTCAACTCATCCGCGTTTAACCTGAAAATAGATTTCAACGCATTCGGATAACAACAAACACCAATGGAATAAAATGCACCGGTTAACTGCATCTCTGTATACTTAGTGGTTTGACCGTACAGCAACTGATCCGGCAATTGTTTATCGTTCAGGAGAAAAGTAGTATCTGCCGATTGCTGGAACATCAAGCCCGGACAGCCATCCGCCATTGGTCCGAAGATATGCGGTGCATCTCCGGTACCATTACCTTCCAAAGTCCAGAAATAACGGACATGGTTTTTAAGATATATTGGCGGCGGTATTTCCTGGTACTTCATACCTTCAAGGTAACAATTTTTACTGATTTACTTATAATCTACTATTTTTGTAGACTAATTTTTGCCCATGAAGAAAGTATTACACCATTTTATCAGCTGCCTGGTGCTCCTGTTGGTAACCAGCTATGGATTTGCTCAAAACAGAATAGTCGTTTTTCAATCAGATTTCGGTTTGAAAGATGGCGCCGTTTCCGCTATGAAAGGCGTGGCTTCCGGTGTATCCCCTGATCTGAAACTCTATGACCTTACGCACGAAATTCCCGCCTATAACATATGGGAAGCGGCTTATCGCCTGGAACAAACCGTTCCTTACTGGCCGGCAGGAACTGTATTCGTATCTGTAGTAGATCCGGGCGTAGGTACCAGCCGGAAATCTGTGGTATTAAAAACAAAGAGTGGTCATTTTATCGTGACACCAGACAATGGCACGCTCACCCTGGTAGCAAAGTCATTGGGCATTGCAGAAGTCAGGGAAATTGACGAAGCAGTGAATCGCCGCAAGGATTCACAAAAGTCGTATACTTTCCATGGCCGCGATGTATACGCCTATACCGGTGCACGCCTGGCCGCAGGTACCATCGGCTTCGAACAGGTAGGCCAGGTTTTACCTTCGCAGGTAGTCGATATCCCTTACCAGGCGGCCGTATTGGAAGGTGGCAGGCTGAAAGGAAATATCTCTATCCTGGATGTACAATATGGCAATGTATGGACAAATATCACGGCTGACTTAGTGAACCAGCTGGCATTGAAATACGGCGATGTATTACACGTCAATTTCTTCCATAACGGGAAGAAGGTATACGAAACCAACGCCCCCTACAGTCAAACCTTTGGCGCCGTAAAAGTAGGTCAGCCACTCAGCTACCTGAATAGTTTAATGCAGCTGTCTTTCGCCCTCAACCAGGGAAATTTTGCAGCTACCCATCATATTGGAAGTGGAAGTGAATGGAGTGTAGAAGTAACCGTTTCACACAAATAATAATACTGCTGATGATAAAAATTTTAATCCCTGCCTCTTTTCTTGTACTGATCAGTCATCTGGCGCAGGCACAGCAGGATACCGCTGTACTTCCAGCCCCGGCCATACGCAACCTGAATGAAGTGGTGACCGTAGGAACCCGTAGCACCGGGCGTACCCGGCTGAATTCAGTAGCACCGATAGATGTATTTCATCTATCTAAGTTACAAATACTGGCGCCACAAAACGATCTGAATCAACTATTGCAATATGTGTCTCCTTCCTTTAATTCAAACAGGCAATCGTCTTCTGATGGAAGTGAACATATTGATCCGGCCAGCATCCGGGGCCTCGGTCCGGACCAGTTGCTGGTACTGATTAATGGCAAACGTCGTCATACTACCTCCCTGGTCAATAACCAGGGTACGGTAGGCAATGGGTCCGTAGGTACCGATCTGAATGCAATTCCTGCTGCGGCGATCGACCGTATAGAAATACTACGTGATGGTGCTTCCGCCCAATACGGATCCGATGCTATTGCCGGCGTTATCAACATTATACTGAAACAAAACACGCATCAGTTATCAGCCGCCATCACCGGCGGTGTTACCTCCCGCGGCGACGGAGGCCTGGGACAACTCAGTCTCAACTACGGCACCGGCCTGGGTAAACAGGGTGGCTATCTCAACATCACCGGGGAAGCTTACCAGCGGGGTAAAACCACCAGGGCGCAAAATAATAACCTGATCATTTTTGATCAGTCGTCGCTGGACAATTATTTCGCGTACGACTTCACCAACGATCCCGCTGCTTCCCGCAAGTACGACGATGACATGCTGAAGCAAAAAGGACTGAAAAGAGATGACTTCAATTTCCAGATCGGTGATGCGCAAATAAAGAATGGGGGCGTTTTCTATAACTTATCACTGCCCTTTAATAATAGTAAAAGCGAATTCTATTCCTTCGGTGGCTACAGCTATCGCCAGGGACAGGGATTCGGCTTCAGACGCCTTCCCAGCGATCCTTCTGTGAATGTGTACAGCATCTTCCCCAACGGGTTTCAACCTACTACAGATTCCCGTATCCACGACCGCTCTATCGCTGTTGGGCTGAAACATAAGCTGGGCGCCTGGCAGGCAGATCTCAGCAATACCCTCGGCGACAACCGTTTCGATTACCGGGTAGATCATACAGTGAATGCTTCCCTGAAAGAAGCCTCACCTACTGAGTTTAAAGCCGGCGGACATGAGTTCCTGCAAAACACCACGAACCTTGATTTTAGCCGCCGCTTTACACAAGTGGCTGCTGGTCTGAACCTGGCTTTTGGTGCTGAATTCCGCGTCGATGATTATCGTATAAGGCAAGGGGAGGAAGCCTCCTGGAAGAATTATGCTTTGATCACCAACCCGGATGGCACTGTCACGAACCCTTCCGGCCTGGCAGGCGGCTCCCAGTCTTTTACCGGTTTCTCTCCCGAAAATGTTATCCATAAAAGCCGGAATAATACCGGTGTTTATGTAGATGGAGAACTGGATGTGACCAGCAAATGGTTGGTCAGCGCAGCAGCGCGTTTGGAGCACTACAGCGATTTCGGTACGGCGTTAAGCGGCAAGCTGGCTACACGTTATAAACTATCAGACGTGTTTAATGTGCGTGGCGCCGTTAGTAATGGTTTCCGCGCTCCATCTCTCCATCAGCAATATTTCAGTGCATTGAGCACAGATATTTTGCCGGATAACACCCTCGGTCAATCCGGGTTTTTTACCAATCCCAGCAAAGTGGCAATAGCATTGGGTATTCCGAAGCTGAAACAGGAAACATCTGTGAATTATAGCCTGGGCTTTACCGCGCGTGCAGGCAACAATTTCAACATTTCCGTAGATGGATATCTCACAGATATCAAGAACAGGATTGTACTCACCGGTAGTTTTGGCTTCGATGCCAATGGAGAGGCGGTACCGGCAATACAGCATATCATCAATCCGCTGGGCGCTTCCTCTGCCCGCTTTTTTAGCAATGGCATAGATACCCGTACAGCCGGAGTAGATGTGGTAGCAGATTATAACCTCCGCCGCGGCCCGCATAGCTTTAATGCATCGCTGGGATTCAACTACAACAAAAATAAAATTACCGGCAACCTACACATACCAGCTGGTTTGAAAGGGCAGGAACAAATCTTCTTTTCGCCAAACGATAGTATCCTGATCACAGAAGGTACACCGAGAGTGAAAGCAAACTTATCGCTCACCTATGGTTACAAGAAGTTCAGTGTATTACTACGTAATGTGTATTTCGGAGAAGTGTCGCGTAATAGTTTCCCTTACGGTGAAGTACAGGTGCATAAGGGAAAAGTGGTAACAGATTTGTCGCTTAGCTATGCACTGAAGCCAGTGGTAATTACCATTGGCGCCAATAATATCCTGGATGTTTTCCCGGATAAACAGGTATATGGCAACAGCTATTTCGGCGTGTTTAAATACGCCTCTGTACAAATGGGATCACTGGGTGCATTTTACTTTGTAAGATTAGGCATTAATATTCCTCATTAAAAAGCGTACATCGCTGTTATACCATAGATCTCCGGTTGTTTTTTACTGACACTTTTCATGTAGGAAAACCGGAGATCTAATCCTTCCCGGGTACGCTTCGAAAAATTGATCCTCAGACCTGCATTTCCTACGGGGCCGTAAGAATTTTGCATCGTGGAGTCTTTATAATGTTCCCCATAGCGGTCTATCTTGTCCAGGTTCACCGGGCCATAGTGGTAGCCAAAGCCGCCACCTACGTAAAAGCCGAATGTTTGTTTGTTGGTTTTGGTAGAAAGAGCACCAAAGTTCAGGTTAATCATCAGTGGAATATCTATCATCCAGCGGGCTTTCACTTCAGGGGTGCTGGTAGTGGTACCCGTATAATAATATACATCATCAATCCAGTAGCCATCGTCGGTAGTGCCTCCACGGCCACCCGAGCCGCCAATACTCAGCGGAATCCCTATGGATACCGACATTCGGTTGTTCTCCATCATGTTATAACGGGGAGAGTAGGTAATAGCGGCACTGGTTACCTTACGCAATCCGGAAGTATGATCCACAAATACCGATAAGCCAACGGCATGCATAAAGCTTTGAGAGAAAGTGTGAAGGCCGGTAAGGCAGATAACAGCTAACAAAAGGATCCTTTTCATAACAGGCAATTACGGGATGAATGGCTACAAATAAAAGGTCAGGCAATGGAATTAAAATATCAAAAATCGGTCCAGGAGCATTTGTGGTGGCGGAATAGGCGGTTACTAGATAATTTTCGTTATTAAAAACAAAAGGTAATGAAACGGAATATCCGTCTCACTACCTTTCTATATCTCCTCAGTTGGGTTATTGCTGTACGTCGAGTATGGGATGATCAATTCCCTGCAATGCACTCACATCAGGCTTAATCATTTCCAGTACGGTGATTTTATTGCTGCCTTTTTTCAGCCAGCCTGATGGTACATATAATGTCTGTTGAGGGCCTACCTGCCAGTATCTGCCCAGGTGATGGCCATTGATCCATACTACGCCCTTGCCCCATTTAGTCATGTCCAGGTAGGTATCTCCCAATGTATTCAGTACAAAGTTGCCTTCTTTTAATACAGGGGCATCTGCCGTTACCTTGCCTGCTTTTACTGCAGGTTGTTGAGCATAGGGGAGCTTAAACTGTTGCCAGTTATGAATTGCCTGCCCATTGAGCAGTACGGCTTCTGTAATTCCTTTTTTATTTTTCAGGAGATAAGTACCGAAATTGATGCGCCCCAGGTTCTCCACCAGGATCTCGAGGGTCGCCTTACCTGCCGGTAGTGTTACGGTAACGCTATCCTGTTTCAGGCGCCTGTCCAGTATGGCTACCCGTTTGCCATTTACGAATACGAGGCCATAGTCGCGGAGGTCTTTTATTTTCAGCAATGCCGTTTGTCCGCCGCCAACGGTAGTACGATATAATACATAGCCGTATGCCTGGTGGAGATCTTCAAACGTTAGCGGATCTACGCTTTTCACTGGGGCAGGTAAAGTGTTGAATAACGAACTGCTACGGCTAAACGTAATAACCGGTGTTGTGATCACTGGCTTTTTAGCAGGAACTTCCGGTAAGGATTGGCCGGCAGGTAAATGCTTTGCAATCACTTCTCTGAATTTCATAAACTTCGGCGTAGCATTTCCTGCTTCATCGAGTGGGGCATCGTAGTCGTAGCTACTCACCTGTGGAGAATACGGATGCTGGTCGTCATAGTTGGCGCCATTCATATACCCCCTGGTAGTGCCGCCATGAAACATATACATGTTGATGGAGATACCGGCAGCTAATACGCGATCGAGCCTGTCCAGGAAGTTTTCGTAAGGCACGGTATGGTGTTTTTCGCCCCAGGAGTCAAACCAGGCAGGATACCATTCTGCGATGTAGAAAGGGCCTTTGCCATTATGATTATCTCTTACCAGCTGCTTTACTTTTACCGGGTCGTCTACGCCGTTTACGGCAGGTAACAAACCGGGCAAATGTCCGTTGGCTACGTCGTTAGCAGGGTCGCAGGTATATAGAAGACCATCAAACCCGGCATCCACAAACATTTTGCGGTTGATTTCCAGGTACTCTTTATCGTTGGAGTAGGAACCATATTCATTTTCGATCTGTACCATCAGGATGTTACCGCCATGGTTGATTTGCAGTCCCGCGAGTTGTTTGCCCACCGCTTTGATATAGTTGTGATAAGCGTTGAGGTATTGTGGTTCTTTGCTTCGTACTACCAGTCCTTTTTTATTTTGCAGCCAGTAAGGATAGCCACCAAACTCCCATTCTGCGCAGGCATAGGGGCTGGGACGTAATATAACCCACATACCTTCTTCCTGTGCTATTTTTACGAAAGCAGCTACGTCATTGTTGCCCGTAAATTCATAATGCCCCTGCTCCGGTTCATGCATATTCCAGAATACGTAGGTCCCAATGGTATTCAGTCCCATGGCCTTTGCCATCCTGATCCGGTCGCGCCACGATTCCCTCGGTACGCGCAGGTAGTGGATCTCCCCGGAGATCATCTGGAATGGTTTGCCATCCAGCAGGAAGGCGGAGTCGCCCAACTGGAAGGTATGCTGTGCTTTCAACTGGAAACAGCATATCAGCATTAAAATAACAACACTAATTTTTTTCATCACTTGTTTATTTTTCCTGTCAATGTTACTACAGAGCGAGGGGGCACGGTAAGCGTACGTCCCGGAACATAGCCGGGCTGCAGGTTACCCTGTGCATTGGTAGTATAGCTGCGTATACTGCCGGCGCGCAATTGCCTGCATTGAATTGCTACGTTGGCCGCAGTTTGACTACTGTTAATCACCACTACATTCAGGCTGTTATCGGTATTTTTATAAGCCGATACCAGGAGATGAGCTGCGGCAGCGCTATCATTCAGTGCCGCCGATACCCGCGTGGCACCGGGTCTTACAAAGCGGCTGTAATTACCCAGTACCCACAACATTTTGGTGTCGTGGATTTGTCCATCCGTTTTATTTTTGTCGATGTAGATCAGTCCGTCTTTGTAATCGTAAGGCGACATGGCCAGCCACCATTGCCAGGCGGCCGCATTAGCTACGGTCAGATCGGTATGAATCACCCTTGCTATATACAAAGCGGCATCCATGCCCAGGTCTACTTTGCCGCCATCCATTTCGCCGGCATTACTACCCAGTATACAACATTCCGATTGCCAGAAGGGAATTCCCTTTAATGCTGCCACCACTCTTTTTCGTATAGCGGTGGCCGTGTCTGCGGGAGAAGTAGTGAAATAGCTGTGTGCGGCTATGCCGTGATAAATATTTTTGAGATGACCAACATAAGTGGAACTTTGGGGATCAAAAAATGCTTTCACCTGCATGCCTTTATCCGGCTTGTTTTCGCTGGCATATAGATAGTTGAACTGCCCGGCTTCCGGTATCAGTAGCTGGCTTTTAATACCCGCGGCACTGAATTGTTGGTCAATGGCTTTGGTGAGACCGTATATCTGTTCATTATTGTATGGGCATCCTTCCTGCCCGCCATCACTCCAATCCCATTGTGGCTCGTTGACAGGGCTGATATAACTGAGCGTTACACCGGTATTTTTTTGTATACCCAGTATCACATCTCTCAAAAAAATACCTACAGAATCATATTTGTCTGGTGTAAGATTGCAAATGCCTTTATCTGCAAAAGCTTTGCTGTTGCGGGTAAACGCCACCGGCGGGCTATTCAGGAATCCTAAAAAGCGGGTAACCCCTCTTGCTTTGGCAGCTTGAAGGAACCATAGTTGCCCTGCTTGTTTTTGCCAGTTATAAGTACCATCTGTATTGCGAAAGCAGGCGGCGCGTCGCCACTCGTCTCCAATACCGCTGTTGCTGCCTTGCTCGGTACTACCTGCACCAATATTAAATCGCCACATAGATAAGCCAATGCCGGTAGGCTGGCCATTGCGCGTGGTGTCCATGCTAAACAACCAATCTGCTAACTGTACACGTTTACTATCGGGCCAGTTACCGGTAAACTGACAGGCCCACGCATCGGATGCAGCAAAGTTATGAATGGTTTGCGCAGTACGTTGCAGGTCGATATATACTTGTACGGGTGGGCTACTTTGTGCAACTACCGTTTGTAGCGCACTGCATAGCAATAGTGAGCAAATTGTTTTTTTCATGTTCATAGTAGCTGCGGTTTGGTTCACGCAAAGCCGCAAAAAGTAAGCATCCAACAATCACCATATGTTGTGAGCAAGACTGTAAAATAGTAAAATACAGGTGGATTATTTTTAAAACTTGTTGACCGGTATTTTACCTCCACCAGCTGTTGCAGCTTTGCGTGAACAATTCTACTTATTAGTAACCAGGGTTTTGATCCAGTTTTTTATTAGAAGCCAGGATGTCGGCTCTCGGAATAGGCAGCCAATAGTTTTTATCAGCAAACAAACGGCCTGCCAGTGCCACTTTGCGGGTGTAAGTATACACACCAGGTGCGGTAGCGGCAGCGTCCATTCCGTAAGCAGGAACGTTTTCCGTAACGTTGGCAATTTTCCATCTGCGTACATCGTAGAAACGATGTTCTTCAAAAGCTAACTCCACCTGTCTTTCCCGCTGGATGGCTGTCCGCATATCCGCCTGGGACAAGCCGGGAGCGAGCGCCGGTTGTTTTACGCTGTTACGTTGCCTGATCTGATTAACGGCGGCATATACACTGGCATCTGGTCCGGCTACTTCGTTTTGGGCTTCTGCGTAGTTCAGCAATACTTCTGCATAACGTAAATAAATCCATGGTTGTAACCCGGCCACATCCCATGGGTTATCGATAGGATTTTTATCATCCATGAATTTACGGAGATAGTAACCGGTTTTGGTGGCGTTCCAGTTAGATGGACCATCTTTCCCATCCTTACCACCAGGCGAATAGGTTTGTATTATGGAACCACGGTAGCTGGCACCATTGTAAAGGATGGAAGCATAAAAGCGTGCATCCCTGTTAGCATATGGTTGTTGCGGATTATAGCCGGAAGTGGCATCTGTAATAGGTTTACCATTATTCATTTCATAGGCATCTACCATGTTCTGCAGCGGCGAATTACCAGCCCAGCCGCCGTAGCCGTTTGGACCATTGGATATTTCCAGGCACACGTGACGGGCTCCCACAGCATATTGACGGGCAAAAATTACTTCTGTATTACTGCCTTTTACAAACAGCTGGGTATAATCGTCGGCCAGCGAATATTTACTCATATCCATCACTGCTTTAGCAGCCGTGGCAGCTGCCTGCCAGGTGCCTACTTTATACAATGGGCTGGCTGCATACAGCAACAGGCGCGCTTTCAAGGCCAGTGCTGCACCTTTGGTAGCACGGCCTGGTTTCCAGTCGCTATCATTGGTTACCGGTAAATCGGCGGCGGCGGCATCGAGTTCTGCTACTGCATAGTCCATAGATTCCTGCAGGGTAGCGCGTTTGAACAAAGCCGGATCGGTGAGGTTGTCACTCAAATTGTATTCCTTATTGCCCATCATCACTACGCCGCCATAGTTGCGGATCAGGTCATGATAGCGGTAGGCGCGGATAAAACGCAATTCCGCCAACAGTTTTTTGCGGTGAGGCGCGCTCATTTCCACGGTATCAATATTATTGATAGCGAAGTTGCATTCGCGGATACTGCGATAACTTCTTCCCCAGATGGTACCCGCTATACCGGTATTTTCCGGTGCGATCTGTCCCTGTTGAATGATCCAGGTATTGTCATCATTGTTGTAAATAGATTCGTCGGAGATGGAGCTCCACAGTGCATATTCGAAGCCACGGCCAAAACCGGGATTAGAGCCTTCGCCTTCTTTTTCCTGCATGGTGATGCTCATGTACCGGTTAACGATATAATTTTCAAATAAAGTAGAATCGGCCAGCACTGCACTCGGCAATACGCGATCAGTAGGCGTGATATTCAGGAAGTCTTTCTGACAGGAAGAAAATAAACCTGCTGCCACTAACCCCAGGCTATATATAATATGAGAAGTTTTCATTGCGTGATTTTTTACGAGTTAGAATTTAACGTTAACACCCAGGTTGAAGATCCGTTGCTGCGGATAGAATTGCCCGGAGGTACTGGTACCTTCCGGATCGTAGTCCTTAATTTTGGTAATGGTGAAAAGGTTAAATGCATTAGCATATACCCGGAGCCCACTGATCTTTGCACGGGATAAGATGTTGGCGTGAATGGTATATCCCAGCGAGATATTTTTCAGTCGCAGGAAGGAAGCATCATTTAACCAGAAATTATTCTGCCAGCGGCCACCATTTACGGAAGAAGAGGCACGCTCATCTACCCTTGGATAGCTGCCATTCACGTTGTTAGGGCTCCAGCGGTTATCGGCCCAGCTGCTGTAGAAGTTACCGATAGTGCCGGATTCAGGCAGTACATACTGACTTACATGTGCTTGACCCGCAAATAAAACAGACAGGTCGAAACCTTTGTAATCACCACTTAAGTTGATACCATAAGTGATTTCGGGAATGTTACCATATTTGGTTCTGACAGCATCATCGGCATTGATTTTACCATCTCCATTGTGATCTTCATAAATCAGATCTCCTAATTGTGCATTTGGTAAATGGGTATACTTATTCAGTTCATCTGCTGTTCTGAAGATGCCCAGCACATTGTATAACAGGTAAGTGTTCATAGGCCCACCTGTCTGGCGTTGCCAGGAAGGGATACCCGCTGCTTCATCAATGAATACAATTTTATTTTTGGCATAGGTCATGTTACCGGAAACGTTGTAGTGGAAACCGCCGCTGGTGGTATTATCATAGCCCAGGGTAGCTTCTATACCACTGCTGTTCACTTCTCCGATGTTTTCAGCAGGTACCAGCGGGTTGTTTTTATCGTATGGATTCACAATACCAGAGGTTTGCGGCAGGGACGCATTCCGTTGGGTCAATATTTTAGAGCGTTTCTGTTTGAAGTAAATAAACTCCAGGTTGAAATGATTCAGGAAAACAGCATTTAACCCCAGGTCCATTTTTTGGGCAACTTCCCAGGTAATATTTGGATTCGCCAGTTTGGTTAAACTGATACCCGGATAAATTTGTCCATCTATTACATACTGATTTAACAGGGAGTAGTTATCGAAATACTGGAATAAGCCAACATTATCATTACCTAAGGTACCATAGGAACCGCGTAATTTCAGGTCATTGATAAATTTCACGGATTTGAAAAACTCTTCCTGGGTTACCCGCCAGCCGGCAGATACGGAAGGGAAAAATCCATATTGCTTACCTTCAGGGAAGGTAGAAGAACCATCTACGCGGGCTTGTACTTCCAACAGGTATTTTTCCTGGTAATCATACGCAATACGGCCAAAGTAGCTTTTACGGGTGAAGTTGTAGCTGCTGCCGGAATTGTTTTTGTCGGTAGCAGTAGAACCTCCCTGCGATAATTCCGGTGTTTGTGGTGTAGGGAAGTTGATCCGGGATGCGTTGAAGGTATCCAGCACATTTTTACTTTGTTCATACCCCACAAAAGCGTTGACGTTATGTTGACCAAAACGGCGGGCGTAATTCAGTTTGATGTTGGAGGTAATCAGTGATATATTTCTTTGTGACTCATACAGGGAAGGCTTGCCTCCGGAACCGCCTACTACTTTGGGATCATAAGTTTGGGTAGCAGGGTTGTAGGTATATTCCTTGTAAGGCGTGCTAAAGGATTTACCAAAGTTCCAGGACTTATCGGCAGACAAATATCCGTCAAGGGAAAGCCCTTCAACACCAGGAATAGCATAAGAACCTTTCAGGATACCATTGAATACCTGTTGAGGGTTGCGGTTAATACCACCTGCGGCTGTTGCCTGCATAACAGGATTGTTGAGCTCTATCCCGGTAGTAGGTAAGCCATTGGGATACCTGTCCAATACAGTAGGATACGCCCTGTAGATGCTGCGGAATATGTCGCCTGCACCAGTAGTAGGGAATACGCGGTTTTCTTCACGGCCGGATACATATAAGCTTACTTTCAGTCTTTTTGTGATGTCAGCATCTATATTTGACCGGAAGTTATACTGGTTGTATTTGGTGGCGCCATTTTTATACAAGCCGTTTTGTCCCAGCATACCGAGAGACACATAGTAGTGAACGGTTTCGTTTCCCCCATTTACAGAAAGACTATGCTGGTTTTGAGTGGCCACTTTTTTCAGGGTAGCTTCCTGCCAGTTGGTATTGGGATAATTTACCGGGTCAGACCCATCCCGGAATTTCTGTATTTGTTCCGGGGAGTAAATCTGGTTCATACCACCTGTTGGGCTGCTGTAATACTGGATTTCGTTCCTGATTTGTGCATAAGTGGCGGCATCTGCCATTTTAGGTAAACGGGTAGGTGAAGAAAAGCCCTGGTTAAAGCTGTAGTTGATCACCGGCTTACCGCTTTTACCTCTTTTGGTAGTCACCAGCATTACCCCATTGGCCGCACGGCTACCATATACTGCCGCCGAAGCGTCTTTCAGGATAGAGATACTTTCTATATCGTTAGGATCCAGGCGTTCGAGGCCTCCTATCTGACCAGGTACTCCATCTACCACCACCAGTACATCATTGTTGCCGGTTGTTGCCAATCCACGGATGGTGACAGCGGAGCCATCATACCCGGGCTCACCGGAACGGTTGTTGGCAATAACGCCGGAGAACCGGCCGGTCAGGGAGTTGGAAACGTTAGGTTGCGGACTTTTTAGCATGTCGGCTCCCTTCACCACAGAGATAGATCCGGTAAGGGTGGCCTTTTTCTGGGTAGCATAACCCACTACCACTACTTCGCTTACACTTTTAGAGAGTGGCTCCAGCACAATATTTAATGGCCCCCCGTTTTTTACCGGGAAACGCAATACACTATATGAAATGTGATTGAATACGAGGGTATCACCCACAGCTGCAGCAATGGAAAATTTACCATCGGGTCCTGTTAAGGTACCTGCTGTTTTGTGTAACACCCGCACGGTTACACCTGGAATTGCTTCGGCATCTGCAGTTACCTTACCTGTAATCACCGGTTGCTGCGCATAGGCGCCAGGCGTAAAAAATAAGAGTAGCAAAAAACAAAGACGACTTAAAACTGGCTGGCTCCGTAATGGGACAAAAAGTAAGTGGTCCGTTCCGGATAGAATTTTTTTCATAACGCATTAAATTTAGATGAATGGGAATGGTGGAATATTCTTTTGGTTGCAAGGACTATTGATACCCAGTCCCTTTGATACCCGCAAAATACTACCCCCTTTTACAACCATAGAGGGGGTAAATCATTTAAAAAAGGGGGTAAAATCGTAAATTACCGCAGGGGGTATTTTATGGGTGACCTGCCTGAATAGCAAGCCCCATCAGCTTTCTGTGACATTGAAGTCGCGGTTAAAGGAATGCCGGTATTTCTTAACATAGTCGGAAGGGTTCATGCCAAACAGCTTTACAAACTGTTCCCGGAAGTATTTGATATCCCCTATACCTACCTGCATGGCTGCCTGGGTGATCGTATAATTTTCTTTCAATAATAAAACGGCGGCTTTCCGGAGCCGGATGGAACGGATAAAGGAATTGATGGTTTGACCAGAGATGGATTTTACTTTTTTATAAAGACTGGAATGACTCATCCCTATCTCAAGCGTGAATTTCTTGATAGAGAATTCTTCATTTTCCAGGTTGTCTTCAATTATTTCGATACATCTTTTCAGGAAGTCCTGGTATTCGGCCGGCACCTTGATATTGGTATTTTTCAGGGTGATGCGGTCAAAGAAATACTGTTGGAGCAGGTTCCTGTTTTTAATGATGTTATGCACCTTGGCCATAAGAAAATCCTTTTCAAATGGTTTGGTAATATAGTCATCGGCGCCACCTTCTAATCCTTTGAGCCGGGTATCAGAGGCGGAGGAGCCAGTAAGCAGGATCACCGGGATATGGCTCAGGGTAGCGGTTTGTTTGATTTTGGTACACAGTTCTACCCCGTCCATGCCCTGCATCTGGATATCGCTGATTACCAGGTCGGGCATGTATTGCTGCACGGCGGCAAAGCCACTGGTACCGTTGTCGGCTTCATATATAATAAACTGGTCTTTGAATAATTGTTGCAGGTATTGCCTGATCTCATCATGATCATCAATCAGTAAAATGGATTTCTTTTCTGTGATGGTGGTAGTTGGCCCCTCTATTTCTTTACTGTCGATGGGAGTATCCGTGGCCGTTGGCATGGCGCTGGCGGCTGTCAACTCTTCCAGGAAGGCGGATTTCTGGCCGGTACTTTCCTGTAAAGGCGTCCCGGCAAAATGGGTTCGTCCTTTTTTCAGGGTAATGAGGAAAGCAGTGCCTTCATTCACCTTGCTCTGGTAGCTGATGCTGCCATGGTGATTTTCGATAAAGTGTTTTACAAGATATAATCCAATACCAAAACCGGTTTGCAACGACTCTTTATGATCCTGTGCCCGCCGGAATTTTTCGAAGATCCGGTTGCCTACACTGCCTTCAATGCCGCAACCGCTGTCTTTCACAGTGATGGTCACGGTATCTGGCGCATCGCTTACTTCGAAAATAATGCTGCCATTGTCCGGCGTAAACTTGAAGGCATTAGACAACAGGTTAAACAGGGCGATCTCCAGTTTCTCGCTGTCGCCATATATTTCAATGGTGGTATCCGGGCTGTTGAACTGGTAATTTATATTTTTGATGCGTGCCTGCTGGGAGAAGCAGAGATACACTTCCTGGCATAAATTCACGATATCGAGCCTGGCAATTTTCAGGTGATCACCTTCCTGGTCGGCTTTGCGGAATAGCAGGAGTTGATCTACCAGGCTAAGTAGGCGCCGGGCATTGCGGTATACGATGCTCAGGTCCCGGTTATCTTTATCTTGCACCAGCTCCTTCAGTGGGTTGATGATAAGCGTGAGCGGAGTTCTGAATTCATGGGAAATGTTGGTAAAGAAAGATAGCTTCTTTTCATTCAGTTCCTTCTCTTTTTCATTTTCCAGGTGCGCCAGTTTAATCTCATATTTCAATCTTTCTTCGCGGGCTTTATACCGGATGTAGGCATAAACGGCCGCCAGGGTGCTGCTGATGTAAAGAAGATATGCCCACCAGGTTCTGTACCAGGGTGGTAACACAATCAGGGTAACAGTGCTGATATCGCGACTCCAGCGTCCATCGGCGTTGCTGGCCTTTATTTCAAATACGTAGGTGCCTTCCCGCAGGTGGGTGTAGTTGGCGGTCCGGGTTTGCCCTACGTAGTTCCAGTTGTTGTCCCAGCCACGCAGGCGGTAGGCGTAGCTGATTTTATCCGGCAACGTATATTCCAGCGCTACGAAGTCAAAGGCAATCGTGGCTTTGTCGTATGGGACGGTAATTTCCTGTACTTCTTCCTGGCTTCTCCGGGTAACATAATTTTCCTGCTGGGTAATGGAAGCATTATTAACCCGGATGGCCGTCAGCAGTACAGGGGGAATCGTGTTTTGCGGGTATATGCTGTCGGGGTAAAAGATGTTAAATCCTTTGATGCCGCCAAACACGAATTCTCCGGAGGTGAGTTGCAGGGCGGCATTAAAACTGAACTGGTTACTCTGCAGCCCATCCGAGGCGGAAAAGTTGCGGAAGTTGTTTTTCGCAGGGTCAAACCGCGATAGTCCATTGAATGTACTGAGCCAGAGGTTTCCGGATTTATCTTCCAAAATACGGAGAATGGAGTTGCTGGGTAATCCTTCAGAGGTGGAGAAGCGTTTGTACTGGCCCGTGTTCCGGTCAAACCTCAGGAGGCCGCCACCGTCGGTGCCCACCCAGAAGTCGCCATGTTGATCTTCATGAATGGATCTCACGGTATAGCCTATATCAAAACGCTGGTGTTGTTTACGGGCCCTGTCTATTTTAATGAGGGAGGAATAGTTGCCGCCCCAGAAATTACCTGCTTTGTCTTCTGCAAGGCATTGGAGGTTGACGAGGCTGCTGTCGAAAAGATCAAACCTGTTTTGTTGCCGGTTGAGCCGATACAGGGTACCATTGTTGGTGGTACTTGCCCAAAGCTCCTGCTGATGGTCTTCATATACTATCCACACATTATTCTCGGCGGCGCGGGTATAAGGATTGAAACAAATGTAGTGTTCAAAGGCGCCGGTGTTGGCGGTATACCGGTTAACACCACCAAACCAGGTAGACATCCACAGGTCTTGCTGGCTGTCGGCAATAATGGAGGTCACAAAGTTGCTGCTGATACCAGCGGCACGGGAGAAGTCGTGTTGATAAGCCGTCCATGAATTGTTACTCCGGTTCCAGTATTTGAGGCCACCACCATCGGTGCCTATCCAGATATTATGGTGGACATCTTCACAAAAACAAAAAATAAAATTATCGATAGCCCTGGCATCTGGATTTTTGTTCAGCACCATGAGCTCAAAAGGATTATGCCTGGGAGCGATCATGTTGATACCGCCGCGGAGCGTGCCAATCCATTTACGACCTTCGCGGTCTTCATAAATAGAATATACAGAGTTGCTGTTGAGTTGTTGTGGACTGCCTGGTGGCGTAAAGGCATGCGCCGCCGCATCGGCGGCGAGTTTCAGGTAAATGCCGTTGCCATCAGATGCGCACCAGAGCGTACCTTCCTTATCTGTATACAGGTGTACAATTTTGCTGTTTTCCGGTAGTATATTTCCGTCGTATTTACCGGTAGCAGGAATATAGCGAACTACGCTGTTATCAGTACCTAGCCAGAGGGTGCCGGATTGATCGATGGTAAGGCAGTTACCTCGTGGAATATCTCTGCAAACGATATTCAGATGTTGCCGGGCAATATCATATTGACATAAACCAATACCCTGTACAAATATCCAGGCATATTTGCCGGTGAAGGCAATAGCAGTGACTTCATAATTGGTAATACCGGCATGTTGGATATTTAATGGAATCTGTTGCCCGGTGGCTACACCATCCCGGAATAACAGCAGTCCATCTTTTTCTGTACCGATTAATAAAATACCGGTATCATCTGATTTGATAATATGTATGTTGCCGGTTATTTTCCGCGCTGTTTTACTATTAGCAGGGAGATAACCAGGCGAAGAGAAGGTTTCGTTCACCGGGTTAAAAATACAAACACCCCGGCGGCCGCCCACCCATAGCTGATGATGAATGTCATCCGCCAGCGTATAAATACCGTTGTCTAATAAAGAAGTACTATCACCTATTTTATTACGATAAATCTTGAATTTATAACCATCATAGCGGTTCAGTCCATCATAAGTGCCAAACCACATAAACCCTTGATGGTCCTGGTATACAGAGGTAACCGCATTATTCGACAGCCCGTCTTCCAGGCCCAGGTATTTAATTGGATAGCCGGTGGCGAAAATATGATTAAGGAAGATCACCATCCCCAGTATAACAAAACAAATTTTCCTCACGTGGTGCATAAGCCAATTTTAACTATTCATAAAGCTATTGAAAAGAGGGATATTTTTTAAACAGAAAGGTCTAATTTTGGAAAAAGAGATTTCCATGGCAGTGCAGCATGTAGCGCAACAACTATTACATCTGTGTAACATCATTCCTGAACATATCCGGCAAATACCAGACGCCGATTTCTCAGCTAAACCTGCTCCTGGTAAGTGGTCTAAAAAGGAAATCCTGGGTCACCTTGTAGATTCTGCTGCCAACAATCACCAACGGTTTGTAAGAGGACGTGTGGAAAATGTACCCACCATTGCTTATGGCGGCGATGCCTGGGTAAGTGCCCAACAATATCAGCAACAGAACCGGCAACTGATATTGCAATTATGGGAAATGTATAATCGCCACCTGGCGGCTATTATCACCATTATACCGGAAGATGATCTGCTGAAATGCTGTAAGTACGGCGATGGTACCGTGTTGCCGTTGCAGTTTTTAATAGAAGATTATTTGCATCATATGGAGCATCACCTGAAGCAAATTTTGGGTAGTTATTAATTATATTCCCAGCTGCCGGAAAAGCATTTCTTTATAACGGTGTCCAATCGGTACTTCATGTTTTTGCAGGTAGATGCAATTGCCCTGGATATGCGTAATATTCGTTTTATTCACGAGGAACGACCGATGTGTCCTGATGAATACAGCAGCAGGTAACATGCTTTCCAGCGCGGAAAAGGCAATATTGGGCACAATGACTTGCTGCTGGCACACCACTTTGGTATAATTCCCTTTTGCTTCTGCATATAAAATATCGTTGTGTAATAGCTTATAAATTTTCCCATCTGCTTTCAGGAAAAAATAAGAAGTGTTAACAGTTGCCGGCTGAATTTTTTCTTTGGCTTTGTCAATGGCCACCAGGAAGCGTTCCAGGGAGAACGGTTTTACCAGGTAATCGCAGGCCGATAAATCAAACGCATCTGCTGCATATTCTCTATATGCAGTGGTAAATATAATGGCGGCGGGTATCTGTTTTAATGTTTTCAGAAAACTGATCCCATTTAAAACAGGCATGTTGATATCCAGGAATAGCAGATCTATTGGCGTATTATCAAGAATAGCTTTGGCTTCCAGTGCATTGCTGCAGCTTCCCACAATATGTATGAAAGGGAGATGACTGCAGTAACCTGCTACTATTTCTCTTGCAATAGGTGCATCATCCACGATAAGACAATTCATCATTTTTTTACGGGAATAGTTAATGTAACAGTATAATATCCATCTGATTTCTCGTGATGGTATTGATAGGTATCGCTGTATAATAATTTCAGGCGTTTCACGGTGTTGCTGAGGCCGATGCCGTTGGCTTCGGTAATCGTATCTGTTGCCTGTGTATTGTAAGAATTCTTAACGGTAAAGCCTATACGTTTTTCTGTAACAGTAAGAGAGATGTCTATATAGATTTTCCCTGCATCATCATTTTGCGAATGCTTAAATGCATTTTCAATAAATACAATCAGTAGCATCGGGGCGATCTTAATGTCAGGATCGGTAACTGGTGCGATATCTGTGGTGAGTACCAGTCTGTTGCCAATATTGGTAGTGGCCAGTTCTATGTAGTTGTTGATATAAGCAATTTCAGATTGCAGCAGAACATAGTCTTGCCGCGCATCATACACGGTATATCGCAACAGGTCTGATAGTTGGAGAATTAATCCCGGCATGCGCCTGCTTTGCGTAAGAGAAAGGCCATACAGGTTATTTAATGTGTTAAACAGGAAATGTGGGCTCAGTTGATTAAGCAGCATATTCAGGTCATCTTTTCGCCGTGTTGCAACAGCATATTGTTGTTGCATGGTATAACGTACCAGTTTTAATCCTATACCAATACAAATAGAACACAACGTAAACGGAGCAAAGGCAAGAAGAGTGATCCAGAAAGAGTGATAGAATTGCACCCCATCCCAGTAATAGGCAATGGCTGCCAAAAGCAGGTTCATGAATGTAAAGGACAATAAAAGATGACGGCTAAACTGTATCGTGCGTCCACGGAGCAGATTGTTGCATATACCTGTGCCCAGGTTTATTAAAACAAGGAATGACATAACAGCACCACTCCATTTTGTGCCAGGGGCATAAAGGGGAAGAGCGAATTCCCCGGTGACGAATGCCACTGAATAAAAAAGGTAGCGTGGCCATTTTTTTTCTGATAAAAATAAAGCGAGCAGCCATTTTTCGGCGGCTGACTCGCCCGTTGTTGTTATCATGTCGGCTGGTGTTTTCATATCGCTAATTTCGGCAGCAATTTCAAACAAGATAAATGATTAGGCCGAACCTTTCATAATAGGTGTCAAACAATGGATTTTGGAGGTTGAGTTAAGCGTTTTGTAAAGAAATAATCGTTTCGTTGAGTCGTTGAATTCTACCCGCCCATATTTTCCGGAGGAAAAAGAATTGTACTCCCATCAGCACCACAATGGCAGCCATGGCTATAGACTTATTATTATCCCAGTGAATGGGTGCCAGGAAGAAAGCGAATATACAACCGAGCGCCAGTAGTCTCGACGACACAGCTATTACCGCGTAGCGTTTTAATTGTTGCGCCTGCCGTTGCAATTGTTCCAGCAAATGCTGGCCGGTAGCAGGATTTTTCGCCAGCCAATAGCCGGTTAAATTATATAACACGATAAATATGATCGCTGCCACTAACAACACATTAAGATAGAACGGTTTTTTGTTGCCATCGAAGAAGTCGTAGTAAACCACAAGAAAAGCGGTATATCCCAATGTTTCTATGATCAGTTGCTTCCTGATCCCCCGCATCACCGGAGAGGCTTGTTTACTGGCAATAGACTGGATCTCAGCAGTTGTTCGTGTAGGCGTGGGCGTATTATCCCAGGCAGATTTTAAAGGGTCCATGATGAAGCGTTTAAAATATTTTTGAGTTTGGTTTTAATCCGGTTAATTTTTACGCCTACATAATTTTCGGCGATACCGATGATCCCGGCAATTTCCTGGTAGCTAAAATCATCGAGATATAGCGCGATGATGGCTTTCTCTGCATCGGAAAGCTGCCGGAGTGCGGCAAAGAGTTGATACTGTTGCTGCGTACCAGTGTTTTCGGGTGCAGGTATATCCGGTAATGCGTCAGTATAAGTAATGGAGATGCGGCGTTTGCGAAATCCTGCCAGCGCGGTATTGAGGGCAATACGATAGATCCAGGTGCTGATTTTGGCGTTGCCCGCATAGGAAGGAAACGATTTCCACAACTGGTAAATCATTTCCTGGAAAAGGTCTTCCCGGTCTTCCGGACTATCCCTGTACAGGCGGCAAAGTTTATGTAGTATCCCCTGATGCTGCTGTATAACGGAAAGAAAGGCCGGTTGATCCATGAATATTGCTTTTATAGGTTAGTTGCCACCGGGGTTAAAAAACTTACAGGGATCTCAAAAATATTTACCAGATCACCTTATTGACCGTGGCCCAGTTGCGGGTAGTGCAGGGTACGCCCAGCTTTTTTTCCAATTGAGAAATGACGTCCAGCCCCTTGGGAACCAGGTCTTTTTTGATCATGGTATATACTTCGGTGTCTGTCATATGCAGGGTTTCCGCAGCCGATTGCAGGGATGCAATGACCCCGGCCGCATGAGCGCCCGCCGGTACAGAAAGAAAGGAAACATATACCTGTACCTGCTTATCCGGCACAATTTCCGGGAACGGCGTATTCGCCACCACGGCCTCCAGCTGTGCTACCGACCGGATAATGGTGGGTACTTCAAATCCATAATTTTCCAGCAACAATTTTTCTATTTTTTTAGCCAAAGCCGCTGCATTATTGCTACCCGACTCAAACATCACATTGCCGCTTTGTATATAGGTGCTCACTTTTTTAAAGCCGGCAGCTTCCAATTGCTGCCGCAAGGTTTCCATTTTAACGGTACGCTTGCCTACATTTACTGCCCGGAGAAAAGCCACGTATTTAGCCATAAAGGATGTCAACTTTACTTTGTAAGTTTGTTTTATATGCACTATTTAGCAATCATACACAAATTATACAACCTGGAGGAAGATGCCAATAATGGTTATCCTGAAACAGCTATTGCCGCCCTGGAACATCGGCTACAGATCCGGTTGCCGGCCGCCCTGCGGCAATATTATCTCTCCCTGGGTAATAACAAAACAGTGAACGATAGTTTTAATCGTTTAACTTCTTTGGAGGAAATAGGATTTTCGGAAGATGATCACCTTATTTTTTATGAAGAAAATCAGGCCGTAGTATTATGGGGCATTGCCAAAGCCGAATTACAGCAGGACAATCCTCCCGTATACGGTACTTACGATAGCCACCGGAAGGAATGGTTTACCGACTCCAATACCACAGAACATTTCCTGTTGTCTATGGCGTGGTGGAATGGCGCACTTGGTGGGCTTACCTATACCGCGTTTACAGATCTTGAAGAAGACCTCACGCCTGCACATATAAAAACGATTACCAGTCACTGGAAAGAGCAAACCGGTGTATCTAACCAGTTGCTGCGCTTTTTTACCAACGACTACGAAGATATTCTTGTACTCACTACAGAACAGGATGGTGCTGTGAATGGCCTGTACCTGGGCACTAACCAGGAAGCCCGTTTTCACTCCATATTGGACATGCTCCACATGGAATGGTGCTACCGGACCGACCGCGATGAATAGTTGCCCGGACGAAATATCACCAGCGTCATCAACAATCCATAGAATAAGCCACCGAGCATGGTGGCCAGGTAATCTAGTCCCTTACAGTAAATATAATGGAAGCGTTCATTGACCAACAGTACCAATGCACTCAATAAGATAATCGTAAGCCAGAAAGCAGCTTTTCGTGCAGGGGATACTGTTGGTGTGTTTTTTACAATGGATAATTTCAGGAAGAAGTAAAATAAAAGCAGCAAGCCCAACACAGAACTGATGTATTGCATCAGGTACCACATTTTCATAGGATGTTGTCCTACCAGTATATCCTTTTGTAAAAACGCCGAGCAGGTAACAAAGTAGCCATCTGCATGGGTAAAGGCGTCAAGAAAGAAATGTGTCAATATCCCGATGATAACAGAGCTAAGTACTACCAGGTAATGTTGCCGGAAATAGTTATGCCAGTTGAAAGTGCGGAATAATTGTAGCCGCCCGCGTACCCATCCCGGTAAATACGGCATTAGTATATGCTTTACCAGCCCATGGTACAGGTAAGCCAATAACAGGGCTAACGGGATATCATATACGAAAATCCCCCACCATAAATGTCCGAGATTGAAATAGGGATTCAAAAAAATAAAATATAAAAAGTCAGGCACCATGCTGCCTATAATCAGGCCCGTAGCCGATAGGTATTTTCTGGGAGTATTAGAAAAGGGAACAACTATCGCCGCATGTGATATTGTGAATGGCATCGTCTAATGGTAATTGGATATAAATTTAAATTAATTCTAATAAATAATAATGTTGTGGTAAAGAAATGTTAATGTTATAATCGTCCATCATTTCCGGTAAAATGTCCAACCCATCCTGATGTGATAACACGTATTTTTATATAGTCTTTGAAAACATAAAAACAATGTGCTATGACAAACTGGAAAATTGATGAATCACACAGCGAAATCGGATTCAAAGTTAAACATCTCATGATTACTAACGTGAGCGGATATTTTACACGATTCAAAGGAAATATTCAGACGAACAGTGATGATTTTCATGATGCGACTATTACGTTCGAAGCAGCGGCAGATAGTATTGACACGCAAAACAAGCAACGGGATGAACACCTGAGAAATGGCGACTTTTTCGATGCATCCAATCACCCTAAAATCAGCTTTGTTTCCAAAAAAGTCAGAAAGGTAGGAGACGAAGCTTATAAATTACTCGGCGACCTGACCATTAAAGGAGAAACACATCCTATAGAACTGGATGTGGTACACGGTGGCGTAACTGTAGATCCTTATGGACAAACCAAAGCCGGATTTGCACTCAAAGGACGCCTTCATCGTACCGATTACGGCTTGCGTTGGAATGCCACTACCGAAGCCGGCGGTATTGTACTCAGCGATGAAGTAAAGCTCAATATGGAAATACAGTTGGTAAAACAAGCATAAAGCTGAAAGCATAAAGCAAAAAGCCTTTGGAGCGAAGATATTAGCGAAACATAAATATAATTTCCGCTAATATCTTCGCTCCAAAGGCTTTTTGCTTTATGCTTTCAGCTTTATGCTATCTTTGTGCTCCAAGCACAGCAAGAACGCACATGAAATTTGAACAATACAATATCTCGGCTGAAATAAAGGACAGTCTGGAAGAAATGGGCTTTAAAAAGCCCACTGATATACAATTTAAAGCCATCCCTTCCATCCTGAACGGTGACGATGTAATGGCGATTGCCCAGACCGGTACCGGTAAAACAGCCGCTTTTGCCATTCCTATCCTGCATCGCCTGCAACAACAGGACCGCAAATACCGGAAAGGTAAATATGAAGTAAAGTGCCTGGTAATGGTGCCTACCCGCGAACTGGCCATCCAGATCGCAGAAGTATTTCAGGCTATTGCCCAATATACAGAACTCACCATCCTGGCGCTGGTAGGCGGCGTAGATCAGGGACCACAGATCAAAGTGCTGGAAAAAGGCGTAGATGTGCTCATTGCCACTCCCGGCCGAATGTTCGACCAGATTAACCAGGGACATATTGACCTGAGCCAGGTGAAAACCCTCGTACTGGATGAGGCCGACCATATGCTGGACCTGGGCTTTATCCGCGATATCCGCGATGTGATCAAACATATTCCCCGCGAACACCAGACGCTCTTCTTCTCCGCTACACTGAATAAAGATATCAAGGACCTGGCGTATTCTGTAGTGAATAACCCTATCCGCATCCAGATATCTCCCAAAGACCCGGTGTCGAAAAATGTAAGTCACGCTGTAGCCTATGTGGAAATGGATGATAAACGCTTCTTCCTGGAACGGCTGATCAAGGAATTCCCGGAAAGCAAAATCCTGGTATTTGTTCGCACCAAAGTTCGCGCAGAACGCGTGATGGCGGCAATGGGCCGTATCGGCATCAAAGCCCTCACCATGCACGGCGGCAAAGAACAAGGCGATCGCCTGGATGTAATGGATGTGTTCAAGAAAGGCGAAATAAAAGTATTGGTCACCACCGATGTAAACGCACGTGGTATTGATATTCCGAACGTTGACTACGTAGTGAACTACGACTTACCCGACGTACCGGAAAATTACGTACACCGCGTAGGCCGTACGGGTCGTGGCGTACAAAAAGGACAAGCCGTTTCTTTCTGCAGTACAGAAGAAAAACCAATCCTGGAAGAAATCCAAAAATTTCTCGGTAAGAATATCACAGAGATGAAAATCAATAAAGATGATTATCGCGAAACCATTAGCTTCTCTGAGGATGTTCCGAATGATAACTGGCAGCTATTGCTGGATGAGCATAATAAAGAAATGGAGGAGCTGCAGAAGAAAGTGAAGAAGAGAGCGGCAGCAAATGTGAAGAAGAAGGCGAAGAAGAAATAACTATCAAGTGACAAATAATGTGATGGCTATTCCGGAAGGAATGGCCATTTTTTTTACAAAAACTTGGCATTTTTTGTCAATTTTTTGTAGTTTTATAGATGAAGATCACAGAGAAATCAACAGGTGAGTATAAGGATGTTTTAATCCAGTTACTGGAAAAAAAAGACCTTGCGCAAATAACCAGTGATAGATTTTCCTTCGATTGGAAGAAAATAATGAAGCACAACGAGGTTTATAAATTGATATTATCAACTGACAATACTATTCTTGGGTTGATTTCTCTGGAATATTATCCATCAGAAGAGCGCATTGAAATGAAATTACTGGAGGTTTCCAGGCAGAACATAGGAAAAAATGGCCTTTATGATGGGATTGCAGGTTGTATGATAGCTTTTGCAGGGCGTACCGCATTAGCAATGTATGGCCAATATGCCTGTATTTCCCTGATTCCTAAAACAGCCTTAAAAAATCATTATATAAAGAAATATGGGATGATAGATGCCGGATGGCAGCTTTTCCTGGAATTGGGCCCATTGAACATCATCGTCGCAAAATATACTATATGAGCAGCAAAAAGTTTAAAAGTGAACATACGCAGGAGGAGTTGGCGGAGTCTTTGATTTTCCCTGTTAAGCTTTCAAAGAAGCAGCAAAAGGAGGCGGCTGAGCGGTTGGCGTTGGTTCGTAGCCAGAGAAGGGGTGTTGCATCAGAGAAAGAAAAACTGATCAGTGGGCTGCTGAGTCTCAGGTTTCAACTTGAAGATTACATAAATGGAAACACTTATAATCCAAAACTCTCTTTTGGGTATTTCCTTGGAGAGTATGTTACCTTGTTAGAGAAGAAAAGAAAAGTTTTTGCCGAGGAAATAAGTATTGATGAAACCTTGCTAAGTCAACTGATTAATCTTAAACGTGATCCGCCTGATTATGTTTCTGTAAGATTGGAATTGCATTCAAACCGTGCTATTCCCGCTGACTATTGGTATCGGTTAGTAGAAAAGAAGCGGGAGCATTTTATTAAAACGGATAAATCTATCCGAAAAAATGAAAAACAATTTGTCCAGAATAAACTTACCGTGCAGATTAAAACTGATGGCCGTTTAGCGTTATAATACAAGACGGTCCCGGCTTAGACCGGGACCGTCTCAAACATTTCATGCGCTAATTATTGCTTCACCGCTTCCACGTTCACAGTAATATCCACTGTTGGTGCTACTGCATAAACGCCTGAAGGTAATTTATCTGCATACTTCACACCGAAGTCAAGACGGTTGATGCTGGCTTTTGCAGTAAAACCTGCTCTTCTCAATCCCCATGGATCTTTAATTACACCATTATAAGTAACGTCAAAGGCTACACGTTTTGTAGTGCTGCGGATAGTCACATCTGCTAACAATACATATTTATTACCTGTCAGTTTCTTCATAGAAACGCTTTTCAGGGTAATAGACGGATATTCAGCAACGTTAAAGAAGTCGTCTGTTTTCAGGTGGCCATCGCGTTGATCTACACCGGTAGAAATGCTGGATGCATCTACCGTGAAATCTACTTTCGCGTTCTGGAAATTAGTACTGTCGGCAGTTTCAATGGTGCCACTGAATTTGGTAAAATGGCCTTGTACGTAGCTGAGCCCTAAGTGTTTTACACCGAAGATGATGCTGCTGTGTGCAGGGTCAGCATTCCATTTAACCTGTGCAAAAGTTGCGATGCTGGCTAATACCAGGAGGGCAGTGAAAAAGAATCCTTTTTTCATGATTGTTGTTTATTGAGTTTAAAGATTTATTTAGTGAGTTGACGATCTACCGACCAACGTCCGGCGCCTTTAATGATCAGGGCGAGGTTGATACCAATTACAAGCAGGTGATATTCAAATCCTTCTCCGGCTTGTGTTCCACCCCAGTTCATGAAGAAACCGTTAGCGGCATGTACGCTTATTGCTACTAACATAATAACTGTTAACATGGTTGCCCATAAACGCGTAGTAAATCCAAAAAGAATTAGTAATGAGCCGATGCTTTCGGTGAATATTACCAGGAAAGCGAGGATAGCAGGTGTGCCATTGGAAGTAAAGTAGTTCATGGTACCTTTAAATCCATAGCCACCGAACATGCCCAGTAATTTCTGTGCTCCGTGTGGTAACATCACCAACGCTACGGTGATACGAACAATAAATGAAGTCAGGTTGTTGTCTGTTTGAAGTAATTTCTTAAACATTGATGTAGGTTTGTTAGTGTTTGTACTATTATTGTATATACAACTGTTGAAGCAAAAAAAATCAATCCCGGAGTTTATCCAGCAATTCACTTAATATGTTTGCTTCTTCTTTTGTCAGTTTTTTGGTTAATTCCTTGTGGCTTTTCTCCATAATCGGATCCAGTTCCTTCAGCAAAGCCAGTCCTTTATTGGTAATTTCAATTTCCACTTTACGGCGGTTGGAATCGCATTGTTCCCGGGTTAATAACCCTTTTTGGCGCAATTTTTCCACTAATCGGGTCGCATTGCTCATCCGGTCCATCATCCGCTCCTGGATATCCAGCAGGTTTAATGGTTTGGGAGCACTACCACGAAGTATCCTCAGTACGTTGAATTGCTGACTGGATAAGTCGAATTGCTTCAACGCCTGGTTAGCACCTACTTCCAGCCAGTTACCGGTAAATATGATGTTCAACATGGCTCGTTGGTATTCATCCTTAAATCGAGTTTGCTTCAGTTCTTCTTCCAGTTTCATAATTACAGTTACAACTGTTGTTTATACAACAAAGGTAAATGTATTTTTCATTTTACCAAATTTCTGGCAAAAAAGAGCGGTGGAAATTTTTTTATCTTTTTTAAAAACTTACTGACAAACAGTTGTCACTTGCCGGTAGTTCCTTTGTATTGTAAAACACAAGCAACTATGATACACGCTACCACTACACCTCAAACATCTTTTACTGCTATTGCCCGGGCAAATGCTGCCTGGAACCTTTGGGCCAATAATACCCTGCTGGCATGGCTGGAAACCAAATCACCTGAATTGCTGGATGTGGAGGTAACCTCCAGCTTTTCCTCTATCCGCAAAACCCTTCGTCATATATGGAATGTACAGGACTGGTGGATGGCTTGCTTGCTTGGAGAAGAACCTGCTTTTACCTACGGAGAGGAATATACCGGCACTGTAAAGGATGCCATGGAAGGACTGACCGCCTCTTCCCAGCGCCTCCATGATTATTTTGAATTCTTATCTGCAACAGAAATGGCTGATACCTGCCGAGTAGCCATTCCATTTACCGGCGACTTTGATATTCCCCGTTTTGAAATGATACAACATGTGGCCAATCATAGCTCCTACCACCGGGGACAAGTGGTGACCATCGCCCGCAATGTGGGTATTACAGATGCGCCTATGACGGATTATATGTACTGGAACCTATTGGAGAGATAATTTATAGCTGTTAGGTATTAGCTTTTAGCTTTTAGCAAAAATGCAGCGAAGATTATCATTTATCATTTGATAGTCTTCGCTGCATTTTTGCTAAAAGCTAAAAGCTAATGCCTAAAAGCTACTACGCATTCAGGCCGCCATCAATAGTCAGTGCAGAACCATTGATATAACCGCTTTCCGGTCCTGCCAGAAAACTCACCAGGTCTGCCACATCTGTATCCTGACCGTAATGTCCTAACGCAATGTGCTGACGCTGAAAATCGGAGTGAGGACCATCAGCAGGATTCATATCCGTATCTACCGGACCGGGTTGTACCAGGTTGGTAGTAATACCCTGAGCGCCAAGATCACGAGCCAGACCTTTATTAAAGGCCGTGAGTGCTGATTTACTCATCGAATATAGCGTACCATAAGGCCCTACTACGCGGTCGGCCATGCAACTGCCAATAGTAATGATGCGGCCTCCTTTGGTCATATGTTTCAATGCTGCCTGTGTACCCACAAATACCGCGCGGGTATTTACCGACATCGTGTATTCATAATCTTCCAGCGTATAATCACCGAATGGTTTCATTACCGCCACACCGGCGTTATTAACGAGTATGTCTATACGACCATGTGCTTTAACAGTATGATCTACGGATGCTACTACTGCTTGGGGATCGGCGCTGTCCGCCGCAACAGCAGAAACCTGCTGCCCTTTCGTTGTTAATTCGGCTACCAGGGCATTTGCTGCCTCAACACCTTTTACATAGGTGAATACTACAGTAGCGCCTTCTCCTGCTAAACGTTTAACAATGGCAGCTCCCATACCACGACTTCCTCCGGTAACGAGTGCAATCTTATTTTCCAGACGTTTCATAATTGAGTGATTTTATGTCTGCAAAACTAGAACGGGCTACCGGCTTAAAGAAGAGGTGCGTTAATTGTTAACTACTAACATCATTGTTAGTTATGCGCTGGTGGCTGTTTCCGAAGGATGCTGTAAATAACGGGTATTGATAATATCCAGGTGATGTACCTGGTGTCCAACAATTGTAAATCCTAATGCCAATACAGACATTTCTGTTTTCCAGCACATGCCGGTTCTTGCCAATACGCCATCAGTGTAAGCGGCAAACTGCGCGATAGTAGCTTTGCGCAGCGTTATCAACTCCTCCAGCACATTTGCCAGGCTGCGACCATCCGTATCGGCATTGTCGGCGTAAATGTCCTGGTCCATGCTGGGCGCTGCCTGCGGATCTTTCCGCGCAAACATCATAGAGCGATAAGCGAAAACTCTTTCTGTATCTGTAATATGCTGCAATACATTTTTTAAAGTCCACTTACCGGGTGCATAGGCATAATCACTTAACGGCGTTAATTGCTTCATATCCAATGCCTGCAAGGTTTGTAACGACTGCTCCAATGCAGCACGAAGATCAATATCAGGTACCAGGCTGATATAGCGGGTATAATATCCGGGATCGATCTGGATATCACTTTTTTTCATATGGTGAATTTTAAGGAAAGATGAATATACGAACATTTTCTCCGCCGCTCTGGCCATATCAAACGACCATTTAAAAATATTATAATATTTAATATATTTGTATATAACATATCCTGACTACCTGTTATCTACAACCTACTACTATGAAATATCTGCATCGATGTGTATTACTGCCGGCATTAATCGGGCTAACGATGGCCGCAAAAGCACAGGCGCCGGAACTTCCCCATAATATGCCACGGCAATGGGATGCGCGTTGGATCAGTGATGGCGCAGCTGCCCCGGCAGCCTTTGGCGTATATCTTTTCCGCAAACAATTTGAACTGCTGAATTATTCCGGTCCGTTTGTCATCCACATCACTGCGGATAACCGTTACCGTTTGTATGTGAACGGTCAGCTAGTTGGCCTGGGACCCGCCAGAGGCGACCTCTCCAACTGGAACTATGAAACCATCGACATTGGCCCGCTGCTGAAATACGGCAAAAATGTAGTGGCCGCGGAAGTGGTGAACTACGGCAATAGTAAGCCACGTGGGCAATTCACCGCATCTGCCGGATTACTGATACAAGGCCATACCGCTCAGGAAGCCGCTATCATCAATACCGGCACCACCTCCTGGCAGGTGATGGAAGACCCATCTATAGATGTGCTTCCCGTAAAAACAAATAACAACGCTTTCTATGGCGCCTATCCCGGCGATAGTATTATTGCACAATACCATCCCTGGGGATGGGAACAATTGAACTTTAAAGACAGCAGCTGGAATGTAGCCACCGCTACAGCTGGTGTGGCGTTGCAGGGCAACAGTGCCAACGACTGGCGCCTGCTTTCTCCACGGCCTATAGGACCGCTGAAACAGGACCGGCAAAATTTTACTGCCATTACCGCTACACAGGGAATTACCATAGACCCTGAATTTTTGAAAGGAACAGCAGCGATTACGGTACCGGCTAAACGAAAAATACGATTGCAGGTCGATGCCGGCCAGCAAACAACAGGGTTCCCGGAAATGCTCATCAGCGGTGGACTGGATGCATCTATTAAAATGACCTATCAATCAGCGTATCATCATCCGAACCAACTCTCCGATGTAATCCACCCGGATGGCGGTATCCGCCGTAAGTTCACCCCTTCCGGTTATCGTACTTTCCGCTATATACAACTGGATATTGAAACGGGTAAAGCACCACTTACCCTGCTGGACTACCACAATGTATATACACAGTACGAACTGAAAGATAAATCCGCCTTTACCGCTAATGCAGTAGCGGACTCGTTGTGGAACAACGGCAAACATGCGGCCTTGCTGGGCGCCCAGGACAATTTGTATAATGATCCTTTCAATGAACAATTACAATATATACAGGACGCACATATCCAGGGCCTGGCCATTGCATTTTTTTCCGGAGATGATCAACTGCTGAGAAATGCACTGGTACAGGCAGATCAGTCGCGCATCCCGGAAGGCCTCATCCGTTCCCGTTATCCGTCGGATGACCGCCTGTTAAACATTACAGATGCACTCACCTGGATCGGTACGCTGCAGGATTACCTTTTATATAAAGGAGATAAAGCATTGGCGAAACAATTGTTTCCTACTGTGCGAAATATTCTCGATTGGATAGAACGTTATCCCGATCCGGGCACCGGCTTACCGGGCAATATGCCTTACCGGGATAGCATAGCATCCGGGCCACTCACAGGGCAGTACCTGTATGCATTGCGACAAGCCGCTGCCATCGCCGGCTATTGTGATAAGGGACCTGACTCCCTGCAGTGGAATCGTACTGCCGATAAACTCCGGGAAGTATGGTATCAGCAATGCTTTGATGGAGACAAAGGGATGTACGCGGAAACACCTGCTAAAAAAAGTTTCTCCCGCTACACCAACGCGATGGCTGTATTGGCGCAGGCTGTTCCGCCCAGGCAGGTGAAAAATACCATGCAACGCCTGTTGAGTGAAAAGCCTGCAGCGGATGAATCGTTGCGGGAAAAGTATTACCTGTTCAAAGCCATGCAGGAAACCGGTGTAACGGCCACATTTCCGGCCGAACTCGAATATCTCTGGAAGAGAAAAGAAGAAAACAGTCCGATGATGTATCAGTCGGCCGCCGCAGTGGCTAACCTTTTCCTGTTAGGTATTACCGCAGGCATACAATCAACTTCACCTGATTTTAAAACTGTATTGATAGCGCCGGATCCGGGCGTTTCATCACAGGTTAAAGCAACCATGGTCCATCCGGATGGCGGGCTCATGGAAGTGGACCTGTCTTTCAAAAATAATCGTGTAACCGGCACCGTTAAGCTGCCTTTTGGTGTAACAGGTAAATTCCGCTGGAGGAGTAAGGAGATTACACTGAATGGGGGGCCACAGGAAATCAGTTTGTAGAAAGAGCAGAAAGCGTAAAGCATAAAGCAAAAAGCTATTGTAGCGGATGATCAAAGCGAGTTTTTGTCTTTTTCATCCGCTACAATAGCTTTTTGCTTTATGCTTTACGCTTTCTGCTATAAAAATAGTTCATCCCCAGTGCTGCAATACAAATAAACAATCCAAAAAATTCCCTGGTTTCTTCAATCCATGGCTTGGTTGCTTTCATGGTCTCAGCCAGGTTCTCCGCGTTGTGCTTGGTAAACCAATCTTCCACGCCATTCTGATCAAAAAATTTGTAGACAGCATAGATCAGGTATACGGCTATACCTGCCAGGTACCATTTCGGATAAAACTGCTGACGGAATGCCAGCCAGCAAAGTACCGCGGAATAAAGATAGATAGGCATCCATACGTAAGGATCAGGATCATTATACTGTAAGCCGGCAAAAAGGATAAACATCAGGCATAAAACAATATTCAATACTTTCATGACAACAACAATTAGAGCTTAAACATACACAAAACAAACCCATATTCTTATATTATTTTATCCCGGGAGGCTGGAATAAGGGAATGACAGGCCTGTAAATTTGGCACTTTTGAAAAAAATGTTAAAAGAGCATTTGTCTGGGCTAAAATATTGTTATATATTCGAAATCGTTAGCAGAATTCCACGTGAGAACCAAAATCTGAGATGAAAATGTTTGTTACTAGCAGCAAGTTTCTCACACCATTTATTGACTTGAATCCACATCTGTAAACATTTAAACTATGACCCGACATGATATAATGATTATCAGATCCGGCACAATTGGTTAATGTCTTTTCTATTTTCAACAGATATATTTTAACTGTTGTGCGGACACTTATTTCTTATTCTCACTGTACAACACATCCGTACAGTTGATGGGTAACTAAACAGCTATTAGCGGCTAGCCTTTAGCCATTAGTCTATGGCCACAATTACCTAATTGCGGCCAATATAGTCAACCTGTAGTGAATATCTCACCATGGGCACGAAAATGTCATGCCTATAACTAACAGCTAACAGCTAATAGCTAAAGGCTAACAGCTAACAGTTTATACAACAGGTACCCTTTTTTTAACCAATTTTTTCTTAAACGTTACGCTTAAATCACGTTATGAAAAAGAAACTCTACCAGGCCATCGCCGCACTATGCGGCCTCTTGCTGTTATTGGCAGGAAGCAACGTTTACGCACAAACAAAAATTACCGGAAAAGTGTCTGACAAGGCCTCAGGAAATGCACTGCCCGGTGTTACCGTGTCTGTAAAAGGTACCAACCGTGGTACCGCTACAGATCCTTCCGGCACCTTCACCCTGCAGGCCAGATCCGGCGAAACACTGGTCTTCTCCTTTGTTGGCTACGACCCACAGGAAGTAGTAGTAGGCAACGGACCCGTCAATGTTTCCCTCTCAGAAAAAGTAGGATCACTGGAAGAAGTAGTAGTAACCGGTTACGCCAGCCAGAAAAAGAAAGATCTCACCGGAGCAGTATCCATCGTAAAAGTAGACAACCTTACCAAGCAACCTACCTCGCAGGTGGCCAGCCAGTTGCAGGGCCAGGTATCCGGTGTAACTGTGCTCGGTGGCGGCCAGCCGGGTCAGGAACCACAGGTGAAAATACGCGGGATCAATACCTTCGGTAACAACACGCCACTTTATATCATTGACGGTGTACCGGTATCTAACCTCACAGATGTGAATCCAAATGATGTACAAACCATGCAGGTACTGAAAGATGCCGGCGCTGCTTCTATCTACGGAGCCCGTGCCGCCAATGGGGTGATCGTTATCACCACCAAAAGAGGTACCGGCAAAGTGAAAGTTACCTACGACGGCTACTACGGCCGGCAAAAGCCACAGGGCGGCAATGTATGGAATATCCTCAACCCGCAGGAACAGGCGGATCTCAAATGGATTGCCATCAAAAACTCTCCGGGCGTGAAACTGGAAGATGCGCAATACGGTAACGGACCTACGCCAATATTACCGGATTATATTGCCCCTAATGGATTGAAAGAAGGCGATCCACGCGTAGATCCAAGTCGTTATTTTGTAAATCCAAATTACAAATCCGCTGCGGACCTTGCCTCTTTTTATCGCATTACAAAAGCCAATAAACAGGGAACAGATTGGTTCCACGAAATATTTAAACCCGCTCCCATCACCAGCCACAACGTATCCGTTGCCGGCGGAGGAGATATCGGTAACTATTTCTTCTCTTTCTATTACTTCAATCAACAAGGTACTTTAATCAATACCTACAATAAACGTTACGCGGTGCGTGCCAATACTAATTTTAATGTTACGGATCACATCCGCGTAGGTGAAAACATGGAGTATTCCCTGATCAACAATCCGCAAATCGGTACACTCGTGGAAGGTAGCGGTATTGGTATGGCATTCAGAGAATTGTCCATCATCCCCGTGCATGATATCAAAGGCAACTATGCCGGCTCCAGCGGTAAAGACCTTGGCAACGCCCGCAACCCGGTAGCTATACAGGATCGCTTCGGCAGAACCAAAGCAGCTGCCAACAGGCTGTTGGGTAACGTTTACGCAGAAGCTGACATCCTCAAATATTTCACGCTAAGAACCAGCTTCGGTGGTGAAATTTATTCATTCGATAATAACAGTTTCACCCTGCCCGAATACGAAAACGCTGAAAACACTACGGTGAACCAGTATACAGAAACTACCGGCAATGGCTACGACTGGACCTGGACCAACACCCTTACCTTTCATAAAAACTTTGCACAAAAACATGATCTGAAAGTACTGATAGGTACAGAAGCATATGATAATCACTTCCGCACTTTAACCGGTACTACTACCGATTACTTTACGTTTGATCCTAACTTTACCAACCTGAGTACTGGTACAGGTACACCTACCAATGGCAGCGGATTTGGTGACGATGGACTGTTTTCCCTGTTTGCCAGGGCAGACTACTCATATAAAGATCGCTACCTGCTGGGCGCCCTGATTCGCCGCGATGGTTCCAGTCGCTTTGGTGACGCTAACCGTTACGGAAACTTTCCCGCTGTAAGCGCCGCCTGGCGTATATCACAGGAAGAGTTTATGAAATCAGTGACCTGGATTTCCGATCTGAAATTACGTGGTGGATGGGGTATCATGGGGAACCAAATTAACGTAACACCCAGTAACCGCTTTATCGCTTACGGATTTGACAGAACTTCCTCGTTCTATAGCATCAATGGGAACCCTACTACCAGCAAGGGTTTTATGAGAACGCAAATCGGCAACCCCAACGCAAAATGGGAAAGCAACGTGAACTCTAACATTGGTATAGATGCAACATTATTCAAAGGACAACTGGAATTTACCGTTGATTACTACAATAAAGTAGTAAAAGACCTCCTGTATAATCCAGAACTGGCGGGCGTTTACGGGTCGGCCACTGCACCATATACCAACGTGGCTAAAATGAGAAATAAAGGCTGGGACGCCGCTGTTACTTATAAACAGGATGTGGCGAAAGACCTGAAACTGGAAGTAACCGGTACCCTGACAACGTACAATAACAAGATATTGGCCATTTCAGAATCGGCTCCTTACTTTGACCTCGAAAGCCGCCGTTTCGGATCGCCTATCATCCGCAATGCTATTGGTCAGTCCATCAGCGAATTTTTCGGCTACAAAATCATCGGCTTCTATAACAGTGCTGAGGAAGTAACTGCCGCTAACAACGCCGCTAAAGCCAAGTACCCGGATATCAAGGAATACCAGGCAGGCGCAGGGGTAGGCCGCTTCAGATATGCAGATGTGAATGGCGATGGTAAAGTAGATGCCGACGACCGTACCTACCTGGGTAATCCCAATCCTAAATTTTCTTATGGATTGAATATCGGATTAACATATAAACAATTCGACTTCTCTGCCTTCTTCTATGGTGTACAGGGAAATAAAATCTGGAACCAGGTGTTGTGGTGGACAGACTTCTATCCTTCTTTCGTAAGTGCCAAGAGCAAAACAGCACTGTATGATTCCTGGAGTCCTACCCATCAGAATGCAAAAGCACCTATTCCTGAAATCAGCTCTACACCCAGTACTTCCGGTGCGCCTAACTCTTATTTCGTAGAGAATGGTTCTTATCTGCGTGCTAAAAATATGCAACTCGGATATACCTTGCCCTCATATATGCTGAAGCGTGTAGGCATTCAGAAATTCCGTGTATATGTGCAGGCCGCTAACCTGTTTACCATCACTAAATACTCTGGTATAGATCCTGAAGTAGCAGGAAATACGCAGTCATTCGGATTGGACGAAGGTGCTTACCCCAATCAGCGTCAATATCTGATCGGTGTAAATGTTGCGTTCTGATCCTTTTGTTGAACTGTTAAAACTGAATCAAATGAAAACTTTAAGATATTCAAGTCTTGCTATTCTATTATTTGCGGGTTTGTTCATGGCCTGCAAAAAAAGCTTCCTGGATCGTGAACCTGTAGGAACGATGACGGAAGAAATTGTGGCCAATAAAGCCGGCGTAAACTACCTGCTGGTAGGTGCTTACGCAGCACTCGACGGCCAGAGAAGTGGTAACGCACTGGGTGGTGGAAACCCCTGGGAAGCTGCACCTACCAACTGGATTTATGGCAGCGTAGTAGGTGGAGAGGCCCACAAAGGCAGTAATGCCGGCGACCAGGAGCCTATTAATGAAATTGCTAAAAGTACATACACCGCTGCTAACTCCTTCTTTAACTCCAAGTGGAAAGCAGTGTATGAAGGCGTAAGCCGTTGCAATCTCACGCTGAAGAAAATGAGCGAAGCCACAGATATGTCAGACGCCGAGCGTAAGCTGGTGGGTGCACAGGCCCGTTTCCTGCGTGGGCACTATTATTTTGAATTGAAGAAAATGTACAATAATGTGCCTTATATCAGCGATACTACTGTTGACCTAAGAATCGCCAACGACAAAGATATCTGGCCCTTTATTGAAGCGGATTTTCAATATGCGGCGGATAACCTGCCGGTATCCTGGAAGGATAATGGCGATGTTTCCAGAGTAAATAAGTCTGCTGCGCAAATCTATCTGGCTAAAACTTACCTGTATGAGAAGAAATTCCCACAGGCATTTACCCTGTTCCAAACAGCGGTAGCAACAGGTATGACCAGTGCCGGCGTGAAGTACGACCTGGCTCCCCGCTACGAAGATAATTTCGATGCGGCCAAAAAAACAGGCAATCCTGAAGCGGTATTTTATATAGAAATGACGGCAAATGATGGTACCAATACCATTGCCAACGCCAACGCCGGCGAAATGTTGAACTTCCCTTACGATCCCAGCCCATTTGGATGCTGTGGATTTTTTCAACCTTCACAGGATCTCGTGAATTCATTCCGGGTAGATGCAAACGGATTGCCTTACCTCGATGATTATAATTTACACCCGGTAAAATCTGATAAAGGGCTGGGTAGTAGTGATCCTTTTGTTCCGGATGCGGGCCTGCTGGATCCTCGCCTGGATTGGACGGTAGGCCGTCGCGGTTTACCTTACCACGATTGGGGCAATCATCCTGGCGCTCTATGGCAGCGTGATCAGGGATATGGTGGTCCATATTCTACTAAAAAAATGGTGTACTGGAAAAAAGACCAGGACAAGTACCATGATGCACACAGTTGGGCACCTGGTTCCGCTATCAATGTAAACCTGATCCGGTTTGCGGATGTATTGCTGATGTATGCTGAAGCGGCTGCACAAACCGGTAACCTGCAGGTAGCCACCGATATGGTTAACAAGGTACGTGACCGGATGAAAAATAATCCGGACCAGTGGCTGCATAAATTTGATGATGCCACTCAGAAATTTGATCCGGCTATACTGGCGGCTAATTACAAAATCGGTGATTATCCTATTTTCGGTAGCAAAGATTTGGCGCTTAAAGCCATCTATTTTGAACGCAAACTGGAATTGGGTATGGAAGGTCATCGTTTCTTCGATCTGTCCCGCTGGGGCATCGCAGCAACCGTATTGAATGCTTATTATAAATATGAAAACGGTAAAATAGCAGATGGGGGAGCAGGTTTCACGGATCTGATAGGCGCAATATTTACGCCAAACCGCAATGAATACTTCCCGATTCCGCAACGGCAAATAGATTTGACCCTGCAAAACGGGCAACGAGTGCTGAAGCAGAATCCCGGATACTAAAAGCAATTACGAATTACAAATTATGAATTACGGATTTGTGAGAAGATAGTAAACGCGAAGATTACCTTCGCTTTTATCTTCCCACAAATCCGTAATTCGTAATTTGTAATTCGTAATTTTCAAAAAACAACCCATGCTCAATCAAGCCCCCCAACGGCAGGTGGTCATCATTTTTTTATTGATGATAGTGACAGGAGGAATGTTCAACAGTGCCTGTCATACAACCACTCCGGATGAGAAAGGAAAAGCCCTGGCAGATAAATATTGTTCCGGCTGTCATTTACCCGTGTCGCCGGATATGTTGGATAAAGAAACCTGGACAAAACATGTATTGCCGGAAATGGCACGTAAACTGGGCATCAAAGTGTGGAGCGTGAACCAGTATTATCCTCCTATGCCGGGCGACAAGCCGGCCATTATTTCCATTAAAGACTGGACGGCATTGGTGGAGTATTATGAACGCGTGGCGCCGGATAAGCTCCCCGCTGCTAAACCACCGGTTCCCCTGCAACATGATTGGGCTGTTTTTTCCCTTAAATCACCTGCGGTGAAAGACAGTCATTTCATTGCAGCTACCACGATGGTGTCATTTCTGCCATCTGGCGGGCTGTTGACCAGTGATGCCGGCAATAACACCCTTACACGATGGGATACTGCCGGGCGGGCTATATCTGTCCGGAAATTACCGTCTCCCGCTACAGACGTGCTGTATGTTGACGACACTGCGGGCCGGCAACAGGCCATTCTGACTGAAATCGGCAATCTCCGTGCGTTGGATGTGTCCGCTGGGATTGTGACCCGTATCAGCCTGGAGGATCCGCAAAGCAAACAGGCGGATATTATGCCCTTTTTGAAGCGCCCCGTACAAACAATATCGGCAGATTTTGATAACGATGGGCTCAAAGACTTGCTGGTATGTGCTTTTGGTCACAACCAGGGAGGCTTATACTGGTTGAAACAATTACCTGATCATCAATGGAAACAGCTGCCCATCTGGGAAATCCCCGGTGCTATTCATGCAGAAACGGGCGACTTTAACCATGACGGCTATACGGATATCATGGTGTTGTTTGCAGCAGGTGACGAAGGCATCTGGTTATTTGAAAATAATAAACAGGGTGGTTTTATCCCTCAAAATCTACTGAAATTTCCGCCATTGTATGGATCTACCAGTTTTCAACTGGCAGATTTTAATGGAGATGGACAACTGGATATACTATATAGTTGTGGGGATAACATGGATTTTTCTATGGTGCTTAAACCTTACCACGGTTTGTACGTCTATATAAATGAGGGTAGCAATAAATACAGGCAGGCCTGGCATTATCCCATCAATGGATGTACTAAAGCTGTAGTAGCAGATTTTAATCAGGATGGTAAACCAGATATCGCTGCCATTGCCTTTTTTGCGGATTTTGAGCACAATCCATCAGAGAAGTTTATTTTTTTCGAAGGAGGTAAATCACCGCTTACATTTATACCACATGCACCGCCCATTGAAAAAGAGGGCCGGTGGATTTGTATGGACGTAAAAGATTACGATCACGATGGTGATCCTGATATCGTACTAGGAAACTATGCGGACGGGTTTATGATACTCGATCATTATAAGCCGGACTGGAAAGAGTATCAGCCGTTTATAGTATTACAGAATAATTCGAAGCAATAATTGCAACGTAAAATTGATTTGTTTATTTGGAATGAAAGTAGAAATATGTATCTTAGGGCCGTTATTTATTGCTACATACATTATTGCTTTTGTGTCAGATCATAAACCAGGGAGAATTACACTCGATGTTTCTGATCAATAATGTATCTTCGTTCTTGATCAGCGTTTTCCCAACTTATAAAATATTGCACGGTACCTGTCGTCAGAGGTTCAGTGATATAAGATATCCTGATGCATAATCAGGTTTTAGAATGGCGGAAGGAGAGGCAGTAATGCCTCTCTTTTATTTTGATATTGTCACTCAACCCCTGATTTTACCATCTATCATAAAAAAGCCGCACAATTCTCCAAATCCCATTATTACGGGTTAATTTTAGTGGGAAATCAGCATTATTGTTTTTAAACGGAATATATCAGTGGCTGAATACGCATACGATCAGGATAAAGTGAGCACGCTGCTTAGTACGATCATCAGGAACAAGGGGAATGAGAAAGCAAATAACTGGCTACAGCAACGTTTGCAGGTGCAGCAACAAACAGGTGCAATTCCACCCTTCAATCAAACTTTTACGGCAATTCCACGTTTCACCGGTAATGATATTATTACACTTTCACCGTTGGAAAATGAACAGCTGCAACAACTGCTGCCATCTTTTTTCGTACAGGGGTGGCCGTTAAGTCGCCTTGCACGTGTCTGGTGGCTGTTACAATTGCCGGTAACAGATAAAGCGTTGTATCTCGATACGCTGGAAAAATTATTCAATGCCGCAGAAATGAATGAGCTGGCCGCTTTATACAGCGCCCTGCCCTTGCTTCCATGGCCGGAAGAATGGATCGCCCGTACTTCGGAAGGGATCAGGTCTAATATCGGTATTGTACAGGAAGCCATCATGTTGCATAATCCTTATCCGGCAAAGTATCTCCCGGAGCCTGCATGGAACCAGCTGGTAATGAAAGCCATCTTCACAGATAAACCACTTCACTTAATTACAGGACTGGACGAACGCGCCAACAGCGCGCTGGTCAATATCCTGGTGGATTTTGCACACGAACGCTGGGCAGCTGGCAGAACGCTGGACCCAATGCAGTGGCGTATTTTAGTGAATTTTGTCAATGAAAATAATTTAGGAGATATTGCCCGTGTCCTGCACTCATTGAATAGCATAGAGCAGGAAGCAGGCGCACTGGTATGTGCACAAACCAACTACGCGCCTGCCAAAGCACTACTGGCACAATATCCGGCACTGGCAACGGAAATACAGGCTGGTCGCATTTCCTGGGATACACTGGCACAAAAAAATAAAAAGTAATAAAATAAAAATAATTTGATATGTGCGGAATTCATGATTTAACAGAGAAAGATTTACAACCACTGACTTATACTCCTGCTTTCCTCGATAAAATAAAAGGCATGCGTTTCTTTGATCCGCATGTACATATGACAGCCCGTACCACCGACGATTATCAGGCTATGGCTGATGCCGGTGTAGTGGCTATCATTGAACCCGCATTCTGGTTAGGACAGCCAAGAACCGGCGTGGATACTTTCCGCGATTACTTCAGCAGCCTCCTGGGATGGGAGCGTTTCCGCGCTTCCCAGTTTGGTATCAAGCACTATTGCACCATTGGCCTCAATTCCAAAGAAGCCAACAACGAAAAACTGGCAGAAGCCGTCATGGAAATACTGCCGCAGTTTATTTATAAAGAAGGCGTAGTCGGCGTTGGTGAAATCGGCTTTGATGACCAAACGCCACTGGAAGAAAAATACTATCGCGCCCAACTGGAACTTGCCAAAGAAGCAGGACTCCCCGTTCAGATCCACACCCCGCACCGCGATAAGAAAAAAGGTACCCAACGCAGTATGGATATTGCATTGGAACATGGATTGGAGCCTCACATGATCATTGTAGATCATAACAACGAGGAAACTGTGAAAGAAGTGCTGGATCGTGGCTTCTGGGCCGCGTTTACGATCTATCCGTTCACCAAAATGGGCAATGAACGCATGGTAGCCGTGGTAAAACAGTATGGAAGCGAACGTATTATGGTGAATTCCGCTGCAGACTGGGGTATCAGCGATCCGTTGGCCGTTCCGAAAACCGCCGCTTTAATGCACGAAAGTGGTATTGACTTGAATGATATTCATTTGGTAACTTACAGCAACGCTGTAAAAGCCTTCGCACAGAGCGGCCAGATGAATGAAGCTGATTTTGAAATTGCAGGAAACATCGATCAAAGTGAGAAATTTAACGGAAGCTCTATATTACGCGGAGGGCAGCAACCTCGTATCGACAAAAACACAACCATCATCCGGTAAAGGCCTGACAGGCTCGTTTCTGCTGGCAATGAACCATGAAAACCTGATAATACGGTGAGTTATATTGTTAGCAAATTGAGTGGATATCTGCGCCTGATGCGACCCGCCAATATCATTACTGCCATCGCAGATATATTGGCTGGTGTAGCCATTTCGGGCTACTTCATCAATGTGTCGTTTGAAACGGTTACACTGGACCTTACTTTACCTGTAGTGTGCCTATGCCTCGCTACTATTGGTTTGTACGGTGGCGGCGTTGTATTTAATGATGTATTTGATGCCACACTGGATAGCACAGAACGCCCGGAAAGACCAATTCCAAGCGGCGTTATTTCTAAAACACAAGCCATTATTCTCGGCGCTTACCTGCTGCTGGTAGGCATCCTCGCGGCTTTTTCAGTAGGACGCCTCACCGGTTTTTCCGGCTGGCTCGCCATAGGCGTAGCCGTAAGTGCTATTGTATATGATAAATGGGGAAAACATCATTCTTTCCTGGGCCCTTTCAATATGGGACTTTGCCGGGGACTCAACCTCCTCCTGGGAATCAGTATTGTGCCAGACGCCCTCCAAACCTACTGGTGGATGGGCTTTATCCCCATTATATATATTGCCGCCGTCACCAATATCAGCAGAGGAGAAGTACATGGCGGCAGTGTGAAAAGTTTACGACTCACCGCTATTTGCTACGCGGTAGTATATATCACAATGGGGCTGCTGGCTTTCCTGCATCATCGCATCTGGACCGCCCTCCCGTTCATCCTGCTCTTTGCCATCATGATCAATCTGCCCTTATTCAAAGCCATGAAGGATCCTTCAGGACCTAACATCGGGAAAGCCGTAAAAGGAGGTATCATCGCGCTGATTGCTATGAATGCCGCCTGGATCGCCGCTTTTGCCACTTTGCCATTTGCATTGATCGTGTTGCTGCTATTGCCCATATCGTTGATATTAGGAAAACTTTTCGCAGTAACGTGAGGATAGCAGATAGCTTTTAGCAGTTAGCTTTTAGCTTTTAGAAAATGCAGCGAATGATTAACAAATATTAGCCTTTGCTGCATTTTCTAAAAGCTAAAAGCTAACTGCTAAAAGCTATCTATGCCACGATTCCGCGCTTCATCGCTTCTTTCACCAAACCTGCGGTATTTTTCACAGCTAATTTTTGTGTCAGGTTAAGCCGGTGCGTTTCTACGGTACGTAAACTGATATACAACTGGTCTGCAATCTCCTGGTTGGAATACTCGTCGGCAATCAGTTTCAGAATTTCCTGTTCTCTCCGCGTAAGCGGTATATCATAACCGCTGCGCTTTTGCCCGGTAATCATTTCCTGCAGCATTTGTTGCTGAATGGTATCATCCAGGAACTGCTCTCCGGCATTTACTTTCTCAATGGCCTGGATCAATTTGTCAGGGTTCGTGTTTTTCAACAGGTAACCGCTGGCGCCATTACGCAACATTTGCTTGATATAGTGTGATTCCATGAAACTGCTCAGCGCAATTATTTTTACATTGGGATATGATTTACTTACCTGTTTACATAAGACTATCCCATCTATTTCCGGCATCTGAATGTCCAGTAACAATACATCTGGTTGTGTAGCTGGTATCGCTGCCATTAAAGCATCGGGCATATTGCTTTCATAGACCACAGAAATGTGGGAATACGGTGCCAGCATAGCTTTTATTCCGTTGATAACCAGCAGGTGATCGTCTGTGATAGCGAGTTTGATTTGCATATAAGTGATATTAAAAAGTAGGTTGCAGTTCCATCAACTGCATAATTGCAATATTAAATTCCATGTATACGGTGGTGCCACAACCCGGTGTAGCCGTTAGGGTAAGATGACCATTTAATGCCGCTGTTCTGCTTTCCAGGTTTTTTAAGCCCATGCCGTTGTTCATCCTGGCTACATTTTCAAAGCCGATACCATTGTCTTCCACCGTAATGGTGAGCAGTTCTTCATGCTGTGTAATCTGTACCAGCGCCTCTGTGGCTTTTGCATGTTTGATAATATTGTTAATCAGTTCCTGTACCAACCGGTAAATAGACAATTCAAAATTTCCCTTGAAACGCTGCATGGTACCGAAAGTATAGCAACTGATCTGCAACTCACGGGAATGACTAACGTTGTTGCAGAAAAACTCCAGCGCTCCTGCCAGCCCCATCCGCGCCAGTATTTCCGGCATCAGGTTATGGGCAGTTTTGCGGACTTCTCCAATCGCATCATCGAGCATGTTGAGTGCATGATTAAATCCTTTGTCCTGCTGCAGATAGCTACGCTCATACTTGAGTGCCCAGAAGTGCATTTTTACGGCAGATAACATACCGCCTACCCCGTCGTGCAAGTCTTTTGATAAACGGGTGCGTTCTTTTTCTTCCCCTTGCATCATAGCTTCCAGTACCTGCATGGTCTTTTCTATTTCCATGCGCTGTAATCGTTGTTGCTGCAGGTGATGCCGGTGTTGCAATCGCTGCCAGATGAATATACATCCTGCCAATAGGAGGAGAACGCCACACAGGAAAACTCCGATCCAGATATTTTTTCTTTGTAGCTCCAGGTCTTTTTTGGCCAGCAGCAACTTCTTTTCAGCAAGATCACGGTCCTTTTTCTCTGTCAGGTACTGCGTTTCGAGTTGTTGTACATTGCTGCGGGTGTTACGGCCTACAAGTGAATCGTTAAGTGCTTCATAAGCTTTACGCATCCGGAATGCCGCTTCATAGCGATGTTGTGCCGCCATATTATCGGAGGCAGTAAGATAAGCGCGCCGCAACTCATCACCGGAGTGATACGTTTTTGCCAGCTGGATGGTCTTTTGCAGGTATTGATCAGAAAGGGTGTAGTCGCCGGTTTTATGCAGGGCCTGTGCATAACCCATGTAGAGTAGCATCAGGTTCTCCGGCCCCGGATCATCCTGTGCAATGAGTAAGGCCTTTTTATAGGTTTGAAGGGCCAGGGTATGTTGCGATAATTCAGAGAGTACGCGGGCCTGGTTGGTCAGGGCGTTTAATACCAGCAGGCTGTCGCCGTTTCTCCTGCCCATTAACAATGCCTGGTTAAAGTAATCACTGGCAGCATCATAGTTTCCTTCCAGCAGTTTACTTTGGCCCATATTCAGCAGGGCGGCGCTGATACGTAGTTTCCGTTTCAGTTGGATGCCCTGTTGATAAGCTTGGCTGGCATAAATAAACCCTTTCCGGTAATCGCCCAGGGTGTTAAAAACGGCAGCCAGGTTATTGAGCATCATGCCGGCGGTAACGCTGTCCCTGGCGGTTTCTGCCAGCTTCATGGCTTCCAGGTATGCGCTGGCGGCCGCCTGGAAATTCGCCATCTGCTGATATTCCTGGCCACAGTAGCTGATAGCGATGGCCTGGTTTACCGTGTCTTTTAACGCCGCATAGATAAGCACTGCCTGTTTAACCATATAAAGCGACATCGCATATTCCCCGCGCATGTCTTGTATGTACATGTAGTAGCAGGCGAAATCCGCTACCCCCTTATGATAAGAAAGTTGTCTGCTAAGTTGTAAACCCTGCCGGAAGGCTGCTTCCGCTTCTTTCATGCTATATGGCAACAACATACAACCATACGCATAGAGAGATTGCACCCGGTTGCTGTCTGCCGCCTGCTCATGAATTACCCGTGAGAGGCTGTCCAGTTGCGGTGTATAAGCCGCTGATAAAGGCTGCCTGCTACAGAGTACAATACAACAAATCAAAACTAATATTCTCCACATCGCTAAAAATACTTGTGCAACACCCAGGGTTGCCTTGTTAATAATCCGGTTACGTCCAGTTAACATACAGGATGCCTGCAGGCAGAAAATGGAATAGCCATCCTCAGCCAGCGCAGCGCGCGACAAATGCTCAAAACATTCAAAAAAGCGTGAATAATAACCGATGTTACAGGAGTTAACAAAATGGGAAACCCATTTTTGGGGTTCAGTGAAACTTTAAATTCGGGCTGTAATATTGACAATTATTCTACAGTGAGATAAAGGTCAATAATTCTGCTTTAATACGCAACAGGTAAAAGGAGGAACGGACCAATGGACGACAAATGACAAGGTTGCAATGGGTTGAAATGCTGTGTGGTGTTGGGTTTGTCGACTAAAGGCTTATGTCAGTAGAACTACGCAATTTATAAATTAGCGGTTACTACTGTCTGTAAACCCTCTAAAAACAGATTTCTTTGCATACCGATAAATGATTCTACAGGCTAACCCCAAAAAATAGGCTCCGTTCCCGGAGCCTTATTCTTTATAAAAAATCACGTTTTTTCTATGTACTTTTAAAGGCTATAGTTTTTTTAAGACAGACGATGCGGAATAAGCCATGGAATATATTCAACAAAATTTCAATGTAAACTTTTCTTACGGGGTTTTCTTTAGCAGCCATTTATTTGACCCGGCCAATACCTGTTTGGCTTCTTTTCTGGCATCAAAAGCAGAAGAGGCATATGTTAAAAAAATACTCGTAATTCTTGACGGAGGTGTAGCGGCACATCATCCTCAACTTACCCAACAAATTCAGGATTACTTCCAACATGTACCCGGCTTTCAGCTGGCGCCGGAAATAGTCACCATCGCAGGTGGAGAAGCGGTGAAAAATGATTTACCACTTCTTTTTAACCTGGTAGACGCCATTGATAAGTATGGTATTGATCGCCACTCTTATGTAATAGGCATCGGTGGAGGCTCCCTGCTGGACTTAGTTGGATTTGCGGCCGCTATTTCTCATCGCGGCGTAAAACATATCAGGATCCCTACTACGGTGCTGTCACAGAACGACTCCGGCGTAGGCGTAAAAAATGGTGTGAACTATAAGGGAAAGAAAAATTTCCTGGGATCTTTTGCCCCACCGGCAGCGGTGTTTAACGACCCGGTATTTTTAACAACCCTGGATTCGCGCGACTGGCGCTCCGGAATGGTGGAAGCCGTAAAAGTAGCGCTCATTAAAGATGCTGCTTTCTTTAACCGTATAGAAGCCACCGCTGTAGCGATGACTGCCGGAGATATGCCTGCTATGCAGGACCTCATTTATCGTTGCGCGGAGCTACATGTACAACATATTGGCGGCGCCGGCGACCCGTTTGAAAGCGGCTCTTCCCGCCCGCTTGACTTCGGACACTGGAGCGCACATAAACTGGAACAACTGACCAACTTCGACCTGCGCCATGGAGAAGCAGTATCGATTGGTATTGCAGTAGATAGCGTATACTCGTTCCTGTTAGGTTGGCTGCCGGAAGCAGATATGTATCGTATTCTGACCGTGTTGAAAAATATGCAGCTGCCCATCTGGCATCCCCTGCTGGAAAAGCAGGATGGCAAGCCTTCTCCGGTGGTAGTTGGCTTGGAAGAATTCCGCGAACACCTCGGTGGCCGCCTGACCATTTCCCTGCTGCGTGCAGTAGGAAAAGGAGAAGAAGTACATGAAATGAACCTGGAGCTACTGTATCAGGCAGTGGATATCTGTAAAAATAACCAAGGATGAAAACAGCCGCAGGACATCTGACATACTGTACCAATATCCATCCCGGCGAAAGTTGGGGTGATCACTTTGCGCAGTTGAAACAATTTATACCGGCCATCAAGCAACAGGTATCTCCCGATCAGCCATTCGGTATCGGCCTGCGCCTGGCTAATACCGCCAGCCTGGAACTGAGTAAAGAAGAACCCCTGAAAGCATTTCAGCAATGGTTGAAGGAAGAAGATTGTTACGTGTTTACCATGAATGGTTTTCCATATGGTGGGTTTCATAATGTAGTGGTGAAAGACCAGGTACATGCTCCCGATTGGACCAGCGCGGATCGCGTGGCCTACACTATTCGCCTGTTTCGTATATTGGCAGCTTTATTGCCCGCAGGTATGGAAGGAGGCATTTCTACCAACCCGCTTACTTATAAATTCTGGTGCAACCGCTGCGAAGAAGAAAAGAATTCTTTCACGGAAAGCGCTACCCTGAATATGTTACAGGTACTGGAACAACTGGTACGCATATATCGTAACGGAGGCCCCTTGATGCACCTGGACGTGGAACCGGAACCCGATGGCCTGATGGAGAATACCAGCGAATATATTGCCTGGTATTTCGAAGAATTATTGCCTGCGGCTGTTCCGTTTATTATGGAGAAGTTTGACGTAACAGATACTGAGGCCGTAACGATCATCAAGTCGCATATTCAATTGTGCTACGATGTTTGTCACTTTGCCTTGGTATATGAGCCGCCGCAACGTGTGTTGGATCGTTTGCAGCACTATGGCCTGAAAGTAGGCAAGCTGCAGATCAGTGCAGCCCTGAAAGCGGACATGCCAACGGATACGACTGCACGAAAAGAAGTAACGGATGCATTCCGCCGGTTTAATGAGCCTGTATACCTGCACCAGGTGATTGCCCGTAAACAGGATGGGACCCTTATTCACTATCCTGATTTGCCGGAAGCCCTTGCGGATGAAGCTAATCCGGCAGTAACAGAATGGCGCTCGCACTTCCATGTGCCGGTATTCCTCGATAAATTTGGTGTATTGCAATCTACACAGGAAGATATCAGGCAGGTGTTGGCTTTACAGCAACAACGGCCTTTTACACAACACCTCGAAGTGGAAACATATACCTGGGATGTATTACCACCTGAATTAAAGCAGGAAATGTCTTTGTCCGTTTCCCGGGAATTAAACTGGATCAAGGGCCAGATAGCCTAGAAGACAGCAGGCAAAAAGGCGGAAAGTAAAAAGCATTGGTTTTTTGTTTCCCGGTTTTTTACTTTTGTTTTCTGATCACGCTTATTGTTAATAACTGGAAGCCTGGAAATAAAGAATCAAATAGAAAATAAATAAACAAAAACCGGGAAATAAGAACCGGGAACAAAAAGAAAATTTTGCTTTCCGCTTTTTGCTTTCTGCTTGGGATCTATGAGAAAGACAGTTGTTATTGATGTAGTAGGGCTCTCCACCAATTTGCTGGAGCACCTGCCATTTCTGAAGGCTTATACGCAACAGCGTCACCTGGCTACGGTGAAACCCATGTTACCGGCGCTCACCACATCCGTGCAAAGTACCTATCTTACCGGACAGTGGCCCAGCGAGCATGGCATTGTAGGCAACGGTTGGTACGACAGAACCGATGCAGAAGTGAAATTCTGGAAACAATCCAATAAGCTGGTAGATGCTCCTAAAATCTGGGATCGTGCCAGGAAGCTGGATCCGTCCTTCACTGTTTCGCAAATGTGCTGGTGGTACAACATGTACGCCAACGTGGACTACTCACTGACTCCCCGTCCCAATTACCTGTCAGACGGCCGTAAAGTGCCCGATTGCTATACTACACCTGCTTCATTGCGGGATCTCCTGACTGAAAAGCTGGGTAAATTTCCCCTGTTTAATTACTGGGGACCAACTGCCAGCATTAAGTCGAGCCAGTGGATAGCAGATGCTTCTATCATCACCGATCAATTATACAATCCTACCCTGACTTTCATTTACCTGCCTCATCTTGATTATTGTCTGCAGAAATTTGGGCAGGATCCGGTGCGTAACGCAAAGGAGCTGAGTGAAATAGATGCGGTATGTAAACAATTAATCACCTATTATCAACAGCAGCAATGCGATCCAATTGTACTGTCTGAATACGGCATTACCAATGTGAATAATCCCATTCACCTGAACCGGATATTAAGACAGGAAGGCCTGCTGACCCTGCGGGTGGAAAACGGGCTGGAACTGCTGGACGCCGGCGCTTCCAAAGCATTTGCGGTAGCCGATCACCAGATCGCACATATCTATATCAACGATCCTTCCTGCTATAAACAGGTACGTAATCTTCTCGAAAAAGTGCCAGGTGTGCAGCAAGTGCTGGACCGTGAAGGCAAACGCCAGCATCAGTTGCATCATGGCCGTGCGGGCGACCTGGTGGTTGTTGCAGACGCCAATAGCTGGTTTACTTACTACTACTGGCTGGATGACGCCAAAGCGCCTGATTTTGCCCGTATCGTGGATATTTTCCGTAAGCCGGGTTATGACCCGGTGGAGATGTTCATGAATCCTGCTGATCCATTCATTAAATTAAAGGCTGCCGGTAAGCTGCTTAAAAAGAAGCTGGGCTTCCGCTACCTGATGAATGTGATACCGCTGGATGCCACGCTGATTAAAGGCTCCCACGGACGTCTGGAGGAAAATCCACTATATCACCCCGTGGTCATCAGCCCTAATCCTGTTTCCAAAACCGAGTTGTTAGCCACTGACGTATATGAGGTGATCTGGAATCAGTTGACAGGTAAATAATAGCGTATGCATAAATATGCGGGCACCCTCATCCTTACACTGCTGTTAGCGGTACGGCTTGTAGCGCAGGACAGTTTGTCGCTGCCGGAATTTAACCGGGAACGTATACAAACCACGAAAGCTGCGATGGTGGTGCTGGGAGGATGGTCCGTGGCCAATATCGCTACCGGCCTCGTAGCCATGGGACAAACCTCCGGTGAAGCCAAATACTTCCACCAGATGAATGCTATCTGGAATGTGGTGAACCTGGGTATTGCCACCGCCGGCTATTTCGGTAACCGTAAACTCCATCCCGGCAGCTATAATATGCAGGGAAGCATTAAAGAGCAGTACAAAATTGAGAAGATTTACCTGGTCAATGGCGCCCTCGATGTGGCTTATATCCTGGGTGGTTTATACGCCCGTGAGTACGGGAAAAATCAAAGTGGGAAAGAGCAGGACCGCTGGAAAGGCTATGGCTCTTCCATTATACTACAAGGTGGTTTCCTGCTGTTATATGATGTGGTAAATCTCACTATCCATCACCGCCATGGAAAAGCGCTCTACCGGAAATTTGATGGCATGCAGATAACGTTTGCACCCGGGCAGGTAGCTGCCAGCCTTCGTTTTTAATATCCATTCCTCTCATCATATTTTCTATAATCCCGGGGATTAAATTTTTACATTTATGCAACCGATTGTTATTTCGAATCACCAAGTATAAATATCTGTCCGTTATGAAAAGAAGAGATTTTCTGAAAACTGGTGGCATGGCCGGTTTGGGAGCAGGGTTAACGATTCTTAATTTTCCTGTTTTCGGGAAAAATGCCCCCAGTAACAAACTGGTACTGGGTGTAATGGGAGTAAACTCCCGTGGGAACTGGCTGGCGCAATGTGCAGCGAAGCTTCCCGGTGCTGAAATTGGTTACATCTGTGATGTAGAAGACGGCGCCATTGCGAAAGGCCTCAAAGCCGTTGCCGGCGCACAGGCGAAGCAACCTACTGTTATCAAAGACATTCGTAAGCTGCTGGAATGTAAAGATTTTGATGCGCTGATTGTCGCAGCGCCAGACCATTGGCACGCCCCGGCAGCCATCATGGCTACCGCCGCTGGTAAGCATGTATATGTGGAAAAACCTTGTGCACATGATCCGGGAGAAGGCGAACTATTGGTGGCAGCAGCAAAGAAATACAATCGCCTGGTACAAATGGGTAACCAGCGCCGCTCCTGGCCTAACCTGCAGCAAGCGGTAAAGGAAGTAAAAGAGCAACAGGTGCTGGGAAAAGTATATTATGGCAAGGGATGGTATGTGAATAACCGTGAACCTATTGGCATTGGTAAAAAGATACCGGTGCCGGCTACACTGGATTGGGATCTGTGGCAGGGGCCTGCTCCACGTCGCGATTATCTCGATAATATCGTTCACTATAACTGGCATTGGCGCTGGAACTGGGGCACTTCGGAAACCTGTAACAACGCCACCCATGAATTGGATTGTTTACGCTGGTTTATGGATGTGGAATTCCCTGTTAAAGTTACTTCCGCCGGTGGGCGCTATGCCTATCCGAAAGACGACTGGGAAACACCGGATACACAAACGCTGAATTTTGAATTCGAAGGCGGTAAAGCCATTTCCTGGGAAGGCCGTAGCTGCAGTCCCTTTAACCTGGAAGGCAGCGGCCGTGGGTTTGCACTGTTTGGTGAAAACGGCAGCCTGTATAATTCCGGTGGCGATAGCTACAAACTCATTGACCCCAAAGGAAAAGTAATCAAGGACATAAAACAGGCCGCTAATCCTAATCAGAGTGTAACCAACACCGTTAGTCCTGCCGGTGAATTTTATGATGCAGTACATCTCAATAATTTCCTCGAAAGTATCCGGGGCAAAGCAACCCTCAATTCTGAAATTAACATTGGCTACCGCAGTACCCTGCTTTGTTTGCTCGGTAATATTGCACAGCGTACAGGGCATATCCTGCATACCGACGCTGCCAATGGGCATATCCTGGATGATAATGAAGCGATGAAAATGTGGAACAGGGAATATGAAAAAGGCTGGGCGCCTAAAGTGTAATGCAGCACCGGTAACAGGGATTCAAATATTACGTTCATCCCTATCCACGGGATGAACGTAATATTTGACATTCAGAAGGATAAGATATGTTTTCAATCACCTGGTAGTATAGCCACCATTTGCAAAAATGGTTTGCCCGGTGATCCACCAGCCATCAGTGACTAAAAATTCCACCAACGGAGCGATATCCCTGATATTGGTCAAACCTCCCAAAGCGGAAGCCGATTTGTGATAAGCCACAGCATCTGCACTTTCCTGGCCGTAGAAGAAAGGAGTATCCATTGGGCCGGGAGCCACTGCAGTTACCGAAATACCACGGGCGCCAAATTCTTTGGCAGCAGCCCTGGTAAAATGCTCCACCGGCGCCTTTGCACCTGCATAGGTAGAATAGTAACCCGTAAATGCTGCCAGCAGGGAGGTAACAATGGTATTGATTTTTCCACCATCGTTTATTTTCTTTCCGGCTTCCTGGATGAAGAAATAGGCTACTTTGGCGTTGATGGCACTCATACTGTCGTATTCTTCCTCCGTTGTATCTGCAAAAGGCTTTTTCAATACTTTGCCTACGGTATTGATCGCAATATCAATGCCTCCAAATTTCCCGATAGTGGCATCAAAAAGTTGGGTGATGTTTTTCACATCTGTTAAATCTGCCTGGAACAAAAATGCTTCTCCACCTGCATGGGTAATATCTGCCAAAGTTTTTTCAGCATCTGCCCTGGTACTGGCGCTATTGTAGTGAATAGCCACCTTTGCACCCTTAGCTGCAAAATCGCGGCTCAATAAGCCTCCCAGATTTTTTGCGCCGCCAGCAATCAGGACTACTTTCCCTTTTAAATCGTTTCTCGCCATTTTATTTGCTTTTTTGATGTTTAAAATTGATGTAGCAAAGGTGGCAAGACGATAGGGTTACTTCGTGGTGAACTTTTCGGAACTTTTATTTTCTTTCTGGAATTCTCCGGGAGTTTGACCCACCATTTTTTTGAAGAATTTGGAGAAGTTAGAAGGGTCGTAAGTTAATGTGGTGGCAATGTCTGCCACAGATTTATCAGTTGTTAGCAGCATTTGTTTCGCCTTCTCAATTATTTTGACGTCATAAAAATGACAAGGATGATGGCCTGTTTCCTGTTGAATGATATCCGTTAAATGTTTGTGAGACAAAAACAATTCACTGGCAATCTGGTTGATTTCCATAAAGTCAGCTACGTGCCCGGAAACAACGTCAGCAATATGCTTATCCAAAAACTGAAAATAGTTTTGGGTAATTTCTTTGCTTCTTTTTAATATGTGCTGATGGGTTTCGCGCATGCTTTTCTTCTTCCTAAAATAATACAAAAGTGTTGTTTTCTAAAGAAACGGGTATGGTGAACTTTTCGGATTTTTAAAAAAGGATGATAGTTTTAGTCATTTGTTTCCCCCAAAACTGTACCTTCACATCGTTGAAAACCCTTTCTCCTATTACGTTTATAGACTAGCAATAAATATAATAAGTTGTTATCCCCCATAACATTTAGTTATCGGTATTATTTGTTTGTGGAATGAGGTTCCCCTATTTTTGATTTACCTGTAATTTTTATAACCAACCACACCAACCACGAAGTTGCGCGTTCCCGGAGGAATGATTGAATGGAATTTTTACAACAATCTGAATACCTGTCAGTATTGCTTATAGGCCTGGTAGTCGGCTATTTGTCCGGTTTATTAGGTAAAGGAGGCAGTGCTATCAGCACCCCCGCACTGCAGATATTTGCAGGCGTTAATCCTTTTTTTGCGCTGGCATCGCCTTTACCGGCATCTATTACCAGCACCTTGTCTGCCACCGCGGTATACCGCAAAGAAAAGTTATTTAACAAGCGGGTGATCCTGTTGGGTGCAGCTTTTGGCGTTCCCGCCACCGTCATTGGATCCTGGTTAAGTAGCTATCTGCCTGGCAAATCACTAATGATTATGACCGCCTTGTTTATCATGGTAACGGGTATGTCGTTATTGTATTCCTTTATGCGGGGAAAACCAGCAGGGGAAACACCAGTGGAAAGCGAGGATGTACCAGCCGGCAAACTGGTAGCAGCCGCTTTGTTTATTGGCTTCTTATCAGGACTGCTGGCCAATGCAGGAGGGATCCTGTTCAGCTCCTTCTTTATCAAAAAATTACGGATGCCAATCAAGCAGGCTTTGGCTTGTGCAGTAGTATTGTCGGCACTGTTATCAATTCCAGGGGCATTAACACATTGGTGGCTGGGGCATATCGATTGGAATATTGCACTACTGCTGTCGCTTACAGCATTCCCTGCTTCCTGGCTGGGCGCCAAAACGGCTGTTAAAATGAAAACACCTGCCCTGGAAAAATTATTTGCACTTACCCTTATCGTATTCGGCGTATACGATATCTTCTTTACAATCTGGAAATAATTACGCGTGGGCTTTCATCTTATGAATAGCTTCCTGTTCAAATGGCGGCAGTGAACTTACCGTCAACTCATAAGCATTCAACAAATAATTTTCCAGCTCCTGTTCTGGTAACAGGTCTTCCTGTTTTAGTTGTATCCAGTGATACCTTGCCAACTGTGGAGCTGGCACTATCCCAGGCCTCGAAATTAACTGATGAAATTGGGCAGAACTGCATTTAAACGACAACCAGTAAGGCGGTTCGAGAGACATCATGCAGAATAACTTTTCACCAACATAAAAACGCAATTCATTCTCCCACTTGTTTTCAGCGGAAACTGCCGGAAGCGAACGGCACACATTGAGGGTATGATCAAACATAGCAGCAGGTTTTAAGAATAATATTATACAACCCGTTTTTTTAAGACGGTTATTTATACCAATAGTTTATAGGCACAGGCTAACATATGAAAATATGAAGCATGTGTGGTTAATGTAACGTTAAGCTGTAAATAGTGAATGAAACTGCTGTATAAAAATAAGAAATAAAATGCAATCGCGAATGTTAAAAAGTAAGGCGGTGTTGGGTTATTAATCAAAATTTAATAGACTAAGTTGATTTTGTCCTGAAATAGGGACTAGACGAATTATACTAATTAAATATTTTAATAATTTAAAGAAGATGAGCGAAGACTGTAGCGGGTAAATGCTACGGCCTTCGCTCATCTTCATAAATCAAAAAATAAAATCAGTTTAATCCTGTTCTACAGACAAAATCCGCCTGGATTATCTGTTTTCCGCCCAACGCGCCATTTTCTGTTCCAGTACGGAAAGAGGAACGCAACCATCTTTCAGCAATTCATCATGAAAAGCTGATAAGCTGAATTTGCCGCCCAGTTCTTTCGTGTATTTATTCCGCAGTTCATGGATCTTCAGTTCTCCGATTTTGTACGAGAGGGCTTGCCCGGGAATCGCCATATACCGCTCTATTTCAGCGGTAGCCTCCTGTGTGGATAACGGTTCATTGTCCATCATATATTTGATGGCTTGCTCACGGGTCCAGCCTTTGGCGTGTAAACCAACATCCACGACTAAACGAATAGCGCGGTGTATTTCATCGGTTAACCGGCCGAAGTACATGTAAGGATCTGTGTACAGGCCCAGTTCTTTACCTAAACTTTCGCAATACAGGGCATATCCTTCGCCATAGGCGCCGATCCAGGAGAAGCGGCGGAATTTAGGCAGGGAATCATTTTCCTGTTGCAGTGAAATCTGGAAATGGTGGCCGGGAATGGCTTCATGTAAAAACAGGCATTCCATGCCGGTATATGAAAAGGTGGCAGCGTCCAGGATAGGCACATAAAATACGCCGGGGCGGGTACCATCAGCACTACCTTGTATATACTCTGCAGAAGCGGAGGCCGCGCGGTAGGCTTCCGTTTGGCGGATTTCGAATTTGGTTTTGGGAAGACGGCCGTACATTTTTTTAACACCAGGCATGATCTTGTTTTCGATCGCTTTGAAAGAGTCCAGGATAGCGGCGGGCGTTTTAAAAATGCGCAGTTTTTTATCGGCACGAACACTGGCAAAAAATGCGGGCAGATCGCCTTTAAACCCGGTACTGTTTTTCACGGCTTCCATTTCGCCGCGGATCCGGGCAACTTCTTTTTCGCCGAGGGCATAAATGGCTTCCGGGGTCAGGCTGGTGGTAGTCCAGCTTTTGATGAGGAAAGCGTAATAGGCCTTGCCATCTGGAATAGCTTCAATACCACTACTGGTACGGGCCTTGGGCAGGTATTCCTGCTGCATGAAATCCCGCAGTTTGGCGTAGGACGGCAGGATATATTTTTCCACGGCCGCAGCATAATCAATACGCAGTCCGGCAATCACGTCAGCGCCCAGAGAATCCGGGATGCTTTTCAGCGGGGCGTAGAAAACGTTGTTAGCGGTATCTTTCTTTGCGAGGTCGGTCACCTGTGGAATCACCTTTACTACCAGGCTTTTCGGCAATACATACCCGGTAGCAATACCACGGCGCATATTGGCGATAGCGGTGTCGGTCCATATGGCAAACCGCTCCATACGGCTCATGAAGTTGTGATAGTCTTTGGCCGTTTTAAATGGTTGGGCAGAGGAACCAGAGCCCAGTTGCGCCAGTGTTAGCGGTAAACAGGTAAACTGTTGTACCGGCATGAGGTGGTCATGGAACGTCAATGCTTCGCGGTTGATATCGAATTCCCTTTGCAGCATATCATAGGTGATGCGGTCGTTACCGGCAAGCGCGCTGGTATCTATTGCTTTGATGGCTTGCTGGTAGCTGGCATAAAAGGAGTCGGCTTTGGCGCGGAAGCCTTCACTGATATCGATTGGCAGTTGGTCGTTATATTGATTTTCGCCGTTTTGCGTGGCCGTTAAAGGGTTGAGGGCCATGTTCTGATCGTAATACCGGGCGGCCAACTGGTGCAGGGAGTCCTGCATGGCAGCGGGGTTGCTACGATTGGCAGACGGCTGGCAGGCGCCGGCAAACAGGGCGCCTAATAGTAACAGGTAGCCTTTTTGTTGTAACATATTCATTTATGTGGGTGGTGAATAAAGGGTAATTTACCGTTTTCTCTAAAGAAAAAAAGCATTCCGAAGAATCGGAATGCTTATTTAGAACAGTGAACAATGAAAAAAAAGATAAATAATATTATTTAAGAATTTTTATGCGAATACTCTTGAAAGAAACCTCATTGCCATGATCCTGTAACAGGATATGCCCTTCCGGCCACAAACCAAAATTCTTCCAGTTTTTATACTTGCTGATCGCCACCAGATCCTTGAAAGCCTGGGACCCCCGCTCATATTCCAGCACCTTAAATCCATTTAACCAATGTTCTACGTGGTTATTTGGATACACAATAATACGACCTTTGTTCCATTCTCCAATAGGATTAATGGCTCGTTTTTCCTGTTTTCTTGTCATGAGGTCGTAAAGACTTGCTAACGTGCGGTTTCCGTCGCGTCCTAATTTTGCATCCGGATGCTTTTCGTCGTCTAAAACCTGGTATTCCAGGCCAATAGCCGACTTACCACCGGTTTCATAGGTTTCGCTCACGAAGTATTTTACGCCACTATTGGCGCCAGGCGTGAGTTTGAAGGTAAATTCCAGCTCAAAAGCGCCGTACTGTTTATCGGTGATGATGTCACCACCGCTGCCTTCCTCATCTCCTGTAGAATTGCCAATGGTCAGCACACCATTTTCCATGTGCCAGCCTTTGGTAGGGAAATCTTTCTTGTAAACGCCTCTCCAGCCTTTGGAGGTCTTGCCATCCCATAATAACTGGTAGCCGTTTTTCTTTTCCTGCCCGGAAATGGTGTTGTCCACATTATTCACCACGTAGATATTGTCGTACGGTGAATACTGGGAGGCAGACGGGTTTTCTATGATCCGGATATTTTTCCAGTAGATATTCTTGTTGTCATCTGCTGCATTTTTGCCGATGCCATGTACCTGCAATGCAATGAAACCCTTTGGCAATGCAGTATCTACCAGGTGAGCGGTAGGTACGCCATTTACCCAGGTACGCATTTCATTGCCCCGGCATTCAATACGATATTTATTCCAGCCGTCTTTTTTGAAGGCATTTTGCCCGGCAGGATTCAGTTCCATCGGATATTGCCAGCCCCGGCGGCCTTCTTCATAAATACCACCGCTCCATTTACGGTCCGATGGGTCTATTTCCATCTGGTAGCCAAATACACGGCCATTCTGATAATCAGATCTGCTCTGGCTGCGGAATTGGATCCCGGAGTTAAATTCCTTACCCAGTTTAAATTCCAGCTCCAGGATGAAATCCCCATATTCTTTATCTGTTGCCAGGAAGGAATTGGGTGTATTCATCACCGTAGTACCTACAATTTCACCGTCCTCCACATGATATTTAGCTTCTCCTCCCAGCTGTTTCCAGCCCTTCAGGTCTTTGCCATTAAAAAGTTGCTGCCACTGGGCTTTTTGAGCAAACAGGCCACCATACATACACAGCAGGGAGCCACATAAAAGGATCGTCTTTTTCATAACTAAAACGGAATAAGGTGTCCAAAATAATCAATGAATTTCATTTTTACAACCGATTGCAAAAGATTTTATTTTTAAAAATGGCAAAAATCCTACCCCATCTGCATTTTATGGAAACGTTTGCAAATTTTATTTTGCAAACGATTGCAGAAATCTAAAATTATCTTATTTTGTCAACAGAAGAACCCGTAGCGTAAGCCAAAATCTAACTAACTGTAACTAGTTTCCTTTATTCCACAAATTATCTTAAACAACGTTATGAAGAAGTATTTTCCACGTCTTGTTTGTATGGTAGCGTGTTTGCTATTCCATCAACTTATCATCGCCCAGGAGCACCATCCCACTACCATAGAGGGAAATGTACTGGATGCCAGGAAAGTTCCACTGGTAGGAGTAACCGTTGCCGTTAAAGGAAGAAATATTGGGACACAAACAGATGTAAACGGGCATTACCGACTGCTCATTACAAATCCGGACAAAGCTGTACTGGTATTTACTTTCGTCGGTTTTGTTTCACGTGAGGAGCCTTATAAAGGCAATAAGATTATTTCCATAGTGCTGGAAGAAGACCGTAAAAAACTGGAAGAAATTGTAGTGGTGGGATATGGTCAGCAAAAGAAAAAAGATGTCACCGGCTCCATCTCTTCCGTTGGTACCAAAGCCATACAGGATGTACCGGTAACTAACCCCCAACAGGCACTGCAGGGTCGCGCCCCCGGTGTAGAGGTAATTAATAATAGTGCTAAACCCGGAGATGAGCCACAGGTACGTATTCGCGGTACCCGCTCGCTTAATGCCGGCAACGACCCGCTGTATGTAGTAGATGGGATTCCATATGCTGGTAGCCTCAGCGATATTGGTACGGGTGTAATACAATCGATGGATATTTTGAAAGATGCTTCCGCAACAGCCATCTATGGCTCCAGGGGCGCAAACGGCGTAGTACTCATCACTACCCAGAAAGGAAAAGTAGGTAAGCCCGTGGTTTCATACACCGGCTCCTATGGCTATGTACAACAACTCGGTGAAACAGATATGATGAACGCCTCCCGGTTTGTAGACATGCGCAGAGAAGCCGCCCGCGTTGCTAAAAAATATAACGACAACAACCCTGATTCATCTGATAAAGTCATCTTTAACGCCACAGAACTGGCCAATATCAAGAAAGGAACGGACGTTGACTGGCAGAAACTGATGATTTCTCCGGGCTACCAAACCAATCATTCACTTTCTGTAGCCGGCGGCACAGAGAAAACAAGGTACAATATAGGCCTGGGCTACTTTAAAGATCAGGGTGTACTCAAACTACAAAGCTATGAACGTTATAACGTAAGCCTGGGCATAGAACAACAGATCGGCAACCGGGTACGGGTAGGTGCTACTGTCCTCGGTGCGTATAGCCTGCGTAACGGAGAAACCTACAATGGTATTGATAATGCCTTGAAAATGCTGCCTATTGCAGCTCCTTATGATGATAAAGGGAAACTGATTATACTGCCTACCGGTGATAGCCAACAACCTAATCCCCTGCTGGACTATGTAAATAATAACCGCCTCGAACTCATGAAACGGTTCCGCGTGTTTACCAGCTTATTCGCGGAAGCTGAAATCATAGATGGCCTGAAATATCGTCTGAATGTGGGACCGGATATTCAGAACTACAACTATGGCCTGTTTCAGGGTAAAAATAATACCAACCTGCTGATTGGCGGTGGAGATGCTACGGCGATGAAAGGCAATGCATCTACCGTTGCATATACTATTGAAAACTTACTCACCTATAATAAGGTGGTGAAAAAACATAGCATTGGCGCCACCGCTTTGTACAGTGTACAAAGACAAACCGCAGATGTATCTACTACCAACGTAAGAGGTATTCCTGTGGAAACGCAACAGTATTACAACCTGGGGCAGGCACTCAATGTAACCGGTGTTACCAGCAGTTTAAGTACCTGGACAATTCTCTCTTACATGGGACGTCTTAACTATGGTTATGATGACCGCTACCTCCTGACGCTCACACTTCGCGCAGACGGATCCTCCCGCTTTGCTCCGGGACAGAAATGGGGCTATTTCCCTTCTGTAGCAGCTGCCTGGAATATTATCAATGAAGCGCCACTGAAAAACCAGAAAGTACTGGATAACCTGAAGTTGCGTGCCAGCTATGGCCGTATCGGCAATACAGGGATTAACCCTTACGCAACACAAGGTTTACTTACCAGGATTCCATATTCATATGGAAATAAAGGCGCACTGGGCTTTGTACCAGGTGAACTGCGTAATCCTAACCTCACCTGGGAAACCACCACTTCTGCTGATATAGGCCTTGATTTCGGTTTCCTGAATGGTCGCGTTACGGGTGTGATTGAATGGTATACGCAGAAAACAACTGATTTGCTGATGCCTCACCTGTTACCCTACAGTAACGGTTTTAACTCGGTATTGGAAAACCTGGGCGTAACCCGTAACAAAGGTTGGGAAGTAAGTGTAGGCGCTACCGTTATAGATAACCCTGAAGGTTTCAGTTGGAAAATGGATGTTAACTTTTTCACCAACCGTTCCCGGATTTTGTCGATTGGCAACGGCAGAACCGCTGATGTGGGCAATGGCTGGTTTGTAGGTCAACCTACCTACGTGTACTACGATTATAAGAAAACAGGCATCTGGCAGGTGGGTGAAAAAAATATAGCCAACAAGTATGGCGTATCTCCGGGAGAAATTAAACTGGAAGATGTGAATAAAGACAGTGTTATTGACGCGAAAGACAGGCAGATACTGGGTTCGCCGGAACCTAAATGGTCGGCTGGTACTACCCAACGCTTTTCTTACAAAGGTTTTGAATTGTCTGTTGTGGCCTTTGCCCGTATGGGTAGTATGATCAAAAGTGATTTCTACCAGAATTATAATACGCTGTTTGGCCGTTATAATAATCTCAATATTGATTATAACACACCGGCTAATCCCACCAATGATTTCCCGCGGCCTAATGCCAACCAGGAGCGTCCAAGCAATTATCAGTCGCTGAGTTATTTCGATGGCTCCTTCTTCAAAATCAGGAGTATCACGCTTAGCTATACCTTGCCCACCGCTATGGTGCAACGCATGCAGATGCAGGATCTCCGGTTTAATGTAGGTGTAAAGCAACCTTTGATTCTGGCGCCTTATCGTCAAACCTGGAAAGGGATAGATCCTGAAGATGTGAATGTCATTGGGGTAGATGCACCAGCTACCTGGATGTTACAGTTTGGTATAAATGCGCGGTTCTAATCATCAAAATCTTTAAAAGAAAACGTTATGAAATATATAGTTTCTATCATCCTGTTGCTGGCTGTTGCCACAACATCCTGTAATAAAATGCTGGATGAAAAGGTGATCACCAATGTGACAGATTCGTTTTATAATACCAAAGCCGGTTTTCAGACGGCGGTCACCGGGTCATATGTTGCCATGAGAGCATTTTATAGCACCGAACGGGGGATGACACTGACCGAAACAGGGACAGACATCTACACTAACGGCTCTGATGGTGATTTTAAATTTGTTAGCCAGTATACTTCTCAGCTGGATTCCCGGTATACACATATCAGGGATTTGTGGAATAGTTTTTATCAAACTATTAATACCTGTAACGTGGTTGTAGACAGGGCCAATCTCATTCCTGACCTGGATAGTGCCAGTAAGATAAAAGGTGTGGCAGAAGCAAAATTTTGCAGGGCGCATTATCATTTTATCCTGATGGAGATGTTTGGTGCTGTACCCTTACGGCTAAACGAAAACACGAAAATTGTTACAGAAGCACATCGCGATAGTACCAAAGCTATATATGACGCAGTCATCAATGATTTGTTGGCGGCAGAAAAGGACCTGCCGGCCACTCAAACCGATTGGGGCCGCGCTACCAAACCCGCCGCCGAACACCTGTTGGCCAGGGTATATCTTACCCGTGCTTCTTCTCCGGATGCTAAACCAACAGATTATGCAGATGCCGCCAAATATGCTGATATGGTGATTAAGAACTATAGCTTTAAGCTGTTGGATGATCCCGGACAGGTATGGGCACAGGGAAAAGAAAATAATGCAGAAACCATTTTTGCCGCGCAATACACCACAGATGCATTGTATGGCTATGCCGATAACAATGCCTGCCGGTTTTTCCTGATGCAGTACGATGTGTTGCCTGGTATGAAGCGTGATCTGGCGAATGGTACACCCTGGAAGCGTTTTATGCCAACCAAATACCTGATAGAGACCCTGTACAGGGATCGTGTACATGATGTGCGTTATGAAAAATTCTTTACCACTGTTTGGTTTACCAATGCACCCACTGCTACATTGGCCCTTGGCGATACATCTGTTTATATGCCGGGATACGATGTATCAGATGCTGAAATCAAGTCGAAGAAATACCTGCTGGTACCACCGCGGAACTACTACGAAAAATTATATCCTTCGCTGAATAAATTTGCCGACGCACTCCGGCCGGATAACCAGGCCTCCGGGGTAAGGCCATTTATAGCCTTCCGTCTCGCGGAAACCTACCTGATAGATGCAGAAGCCCAAATGATGCTGGGAAATAACCAGGCCGCCGCAGACCTGGTGAACGTAGTGCGCATGAGGGCTGCCCGGCCAGGTGCTACACCCGCCGAAACCCAGGCCAACCGGGATGCTATGAAAGCCACTGCAGCACAAATGAATATTGATTTTATGCTGGATGAAAGAGGCCGTGAGCTGGTAGGAGAACAACTACGCTGGTTTGACCTGGTACGTACCCATAAATTACTGGAAAGAGTAAGACTATATAGTGATAATCAAAAGGCAAAGGAAAGCATTGCTCCCAAACACGTATTACGTCCTATTCCACAAGACCAGATTGACCGGTCTTCAACGCCATTTCCCCAGAATCCGGGGTACTAGTAGCAGCTGTTAACAACGGCAATCAGCCTTTGATATGATAGTGAAATTTAACAATCACTATACATATCAAAGGCTGATTGCTTTCCGCTAATTGCTTATCTTCATAAGCCTTTTCTAACTCAAAAAACTTTACTTGTTATGGCCCAAAAAAAGATATTGTTACTGACCGGAGATTATGCCGAAGACTATGAAACAATGGTTCCTTTCCAGATGTTGCAGATGATTGGTCACGAGGTACATGCGGTTTGTCCTGATAAAGCAGCCGGTGAGAAAATTAAAACAGCGATTCATGATTTTGAGGGTGACCAGACCTACAGCGAAAAGCCTGGACACGGTTTTGTGCTCAACGCTTCTTTTAACGATGTAGCCGGGGCAGATTATGATGCGCTGGTGATAGCAGGTGGCCGTGCCCCCGAATACCTGCGGTTAAATAAGAATGTGCTGGAGCTGGTAAAACACTTTTTTGTGGAAGATAAGCCCGTTGCGGCTGTTTGTCATGGTATACAGATCCTGACAGCTGCCGATGTGGTACGCGGAAAGAAATTAACGGCTTATCCGGCGGTGGCACCTGAGGTGACAGCGGCGGGAGGTACCTATGTATCGGTAAATGTATACGAGGCGGTAGTAGATGGAAAGTTGGTGACGGCGCCGGCATGGCCAGCTCATCCGCAGTGGATCGCGGCCTTTTTACAGGTGCTGGGAACCAGTATCACACTATAATACTGACATATGTATAAAATATTGATTATCAATTATCAGAAGAAAGTTTAAATTATCTTTCTATGGATTTTCAAATTAAAGTGGCATTGCTTACCTTTGCAGCCAAATTCAGGAGGCTATCCCTGCATTGATTGATAAATTCGTAATTCGTAATTGATTTTTATATATGTCCGGACAGCTTAAAGAAGTTCGTAACCGAATCAAATCTATTCAATCTGGTCAGCAGATCACGAAAGCCATGAAAATGGTGAGTGCTGCCAAGTTAAGACGTGCGCAGGATGCTATTCTGCTGATGCGTCCTTATGCGGTAAAGCTCCAGGAAATGTTGCAGAATATTGTTTCCAACAGCGAAGGCAATATCAACACGCCACTGGCGGCACAGCGCCCCGTTGAAAAAGTACTGATTGTGGTAATTACTTCAGACAGAGGTTTGTGCGGTGCTTTCAACTCTAACCTGATCAAGACGGCTAAACGCGTAATCCGCGAGAAGTACCAGGAGCAGTTTGAGCAAGGCAATGTAGAAATTCTGCCTATCGGTAAAAAAGGTTACGACCATTTTGTACAGAACGGCTATAAAGTAAATGATAAATTCTGGCAGCTCTTTGGCAGTCTTACCTTTGAACACGTGAAAGAAGCTGCTGCGGTAGCCCTGAACGGTTTTACAGAAGGGACCTACGATGCTGTGGATATCGTGTACAGCGAATTTAAAAACGCTGCTACCCAGATTTTTGTTACGGAGCAGTTCCTGCCCATCGCCAAGGTAGAAAACGAAGAAGACAATGCCCTGAAAGCAGACTTCATTTTCGAACCAGCGAAAGACACCCTGATTCAGGAACTGATGCCTAAAATTCTGAATACACAGTTCTTCAAAGCCATCCTGGATTCTCATGCTTCTGAGCATGGTGCCCGTATGACTGCGATGGATAAAGCAACAGAAAATGCCAGCGAATTGCTGCGTTCTCTGAAAATCTCTTACAACCGTGCACGTCAGGCAGCCATTACTACAGAGCTGACCGAAATCGTGAGTGGTGCTGCAGCATTAGGAAGTTAAGTACTGTAAGGCATTTTTTAGCACTAAGTCAACAACTGAATTAATATTTTCAGATTAGGGTCAAAGACTGTATTTTCGGTCTTTGACCTTTTTTGTAACATCTGCACCTCCTGTTAACGTATGGAAATATCACAGATCATCCCGCACGTGGAAGCATTAATTTTTGCGGCCGACCGGCCTTTACCTTTGCTGGAAATAGTGGATCTGCTTAATAATGCACTGGCTTTCCTGGAAGACCGTACCACCCTAGACCAGGTGGAAGCTGCCATGGAAGCCATCAGGGAAAAATACAGCTCTGAATTTTATGCATTTGAAGTGCGCAGCAGTGGCGGGGGCTATCAATTCCTTACAAAAAAAGAATATTATCAAACTGTAGCCCAGCTGAATGGGGATAAGTTCCTCAAACGCTTATCCACTGCAGCACTGGAAACATTGGCGATTATCGCTTACCGGCAACCAATCTCCAAAGGAGAAATAGAATATATCCGTGGCGTGAGTACCGATTACTCCATCCAAAAACTCCTTGAAAAAGAACTGATTGTAATTACCGGGCGTAGTGAAGATCAGCCTGGCAAACCGCTGTTGTATGCAGTATCCCGCTCCTTTATGGATTATTTTGGACTCAGCTCTGTAGCCGACCTGCCTAAGCTAAAGGAATTGTTTGATGAAGAAATGGTGCAGCCAACCCTCATCAGCGATGAAACAGCTACCCTGGGCCGCGGAGAGCATAGTACAGATACCGCCCATTCCCTCATGGTATCTGAAGATGGAGAACTGCTGGACCCCGATCATAAACTGGATGACCTGTCCACTACCACTCTTTTGCCCACCGAAGAAGAGCACCCCGCTTCTGAAGATGAAGAAGTGGAGCCGGATGATGAAATTATCCGTTTTGATGATTTCATTGATGAGGAAAAAGATGAGGAAAAAAATGACGCACCTGATAAAGAAGAGGAAAAGCAGCCGAAAAAACCAACTACACCTAAGCCTCCCAAGGCACAATGGATAGATCCCGGAGACCGGGAACCGGAGCATCCGGTGAGTGACGAAAACGACGAAGATCCTGACGACATCGTAGAAGATAATCTCTCCGGCAATGATATTGATGAGGAACTTATAGAAGAACAAGCCGCGGAAGAAGATAAAGAAGAAGATAATGTTGATAATGATGTAGTAGATGATGATGGAGATAAAGATCCGGATGATATGATGGAAGACGCGATCTTGGGAGAAAAGTTATTATCCTTCGGTGATGAGGAAGGTGAAGAAGAAGATGATGATGAGGAAGAAGAAGATGATGATGAAGATGATGATGAGGAAGAAGAAAGTGGGGCACACCCGGATGTGAAATAAAGTAAAAACGAATCGTTTCAAAAGCAATAAAAAACCGGGTTTATATCCCGGTTTTTTTTATTTAAGCTGTCACGAAGTGTTGGTGATGGAATAATGTTTAAAGCTGTTTAAAAAAGAGATACTTCCACTTCAAAGCCCTGAAATAGAAAGATACAAGATAAAATTGTCGAACGAACTGCAAGTTGCCTGCTTTAGGAAGAATATGACCTGAGACGTAATTGCAGTATTCGTAGCGGACAGCTATCGGGCTCATTATTAACAATTTCTCATTTTTTTCTAAGGGTAATTTAATCAGATTTTAATGCAATTGTTGCCAGGGTTTAGTAGTATTGTCATGCTAAAGAGCCGCTTCAATTAACTACTGTTTGGTGATACATTTTTATACTGTAACCTTATTAAATCACAAGTATCGATTTCTTTCTAACCAGTGTATAAAATATTCATGTGTTGTAACTTAATGGTTGTAATAACCGTTAAGATGCAGTATGCGTTTTGCCTGCCCCAAAGGGTGTTTTTGTTTTGCAAAGAAAAAGTTAATAACGGCAAAGATGAAATTTAATTAATGGGGAATGCTAGGGGGGAAGACCTTTTGCAGCGTTAATACAGTGATACTATGCTTACCTGGTGGTTTGTTTAACTTATTATGACATTTATATGCAGATGTGTAAAGTTTTTAGTGCTGAGAATATCGTCGAATATAATCAGTTGCTAGATGAGATGAAGCTCAATTTGGACATTTACTATCAGCCCGGTTTTTTGGAAACAGATGCGTTTCTGCACAAAGGAGAATATGAAATATTTGTTTGTCAGGAAGATAATTACGTTTTTATTTATCCTTACATCCGCAAGCCGCTAATTAATGGTTACTATGACATAACATCGCCCTATGGTTACTGTGGTCCCTATTCAAATGATCCATTGTTTTTCCAGGTAGGAGAAAGGATGTTTATTGAATATACTTGTAAACAAGGATTTTTAGTATCTGAATTCATCAGATATCATCCTATTTATAACAAAAGAGAACAAGAGCGGTTTAAATATTTTACATCAAATTTTTTGAATCGCACGGTGGTAATGCTTTCGGAAAACATCGAATGGAATAAGATCTGGAATGAGCAGTTTAGCAGTACCAACCGAAATCTGGTACGTAAAATGAAAAGTGAAGGATATGTGTTTGAATTAGTAGATCCGGCGCCATATCTTACTGAATTCATGGGAATGTATTATCAGAATATGCTGAACGTACATGCAACACAATATTATTTTTTCAGCGAAACATATTTTGAGAAGTTGGTAAATAAGTTGGGAGAAAAATTGGTGATGGCAAGAGTGCGAATGAATAATACTACCTATGCCACCAGTTTGTTTTTCCTCAGCGGTAATATTGTAACCTATTTCCTCTCCGCCAGGAACTTTAATACAACACAGATACCGGCTACTAATTTTATACTCTCCAATATGGCAGAATGGGGACACCTCCATGGCTATAGCTATTTTAATCTGGGTGGCGGCTTAACAAATAGCAAACAAGATACTTTGTTTAAATTTAAATCGAATTTTTCAAAGGATTATGTACCGTTTTATATTGGTAAACGAATACATAATCCTGAAGTATATGAATCCTTAAAAAGAGATTGGATAGATAATAATGGAGCAGAAAAATATGAGACAGTAAAACAGGTGCTCCAGTTTTATCATCAATAAATTTATTCGCTATAATGTCCCGATCACTGTAGCAAAAAGTGTACTCAGTAATTTATCCGCCTTACCTGCCACCGCAATAATTTCTTCAATAGAAACAGGATGCAAATTATCCGGATCACATTCATCTGTGACTACCGATACGGCTGCACAGGGAAGTTGTAGTTGATTGGCTACAATTACTTCCGGTACCGTACTCATTCCTACCAGGTCCGCGCCTATCATGCGGAGGAACCGGTATTCTGCCCTGGTTTCAAGGTTAGGACCCATCACGGAAACGTATACACCGGATTTTAATGAAGTGCCAAGTGCGATGGCGGTGGTTTTTAATTTTTCTCCCAACGCCGGATTATATGGGCAGCTCATGTCTGGGAAGCGAGAACCATATACAGGAGAATTAAGGCCCCGTAGCGGGTTTTCCGGCTGCATATTGATATGATCGTCCAACAGGATCAAATCGCCCTTTTTAAAGGCAGGATTCATTCCACCTGCGGCATTACTAAGCAGCAGTTGTTGAATGCCCAATGCCTTCATTACCCGTACCGGAAAAGTAATTTGCTGCATGGTATAGCCTTCATAGTAATGAAAGCGTCCCTGCATGGCTATTATAGGGGTACTGCCTATATGTCCCAGTATCAGGTTGCCTTTATGAGATTCTACCGTCGATTCCGGAAAATGAGGGATCTGGTGGTAAGGAATCGTATGTGTAATATTGATATGATTAACCAGCTCGCCCAGTCCTGTGCCCAGTACTACGCCCACCCGGGGTTGTTCAAAAGAAAAGGTTTGCAGATAAGCGGTAGCCGCAGTTATTTGTTGCAGTAACAGATCCATACAAGATTGAATTTGCTGCAAATTAATTCCCTTTACGCGCAATCATGTAAAAGAGAGGTGGAAAATATCTTTTAAACCATAGTAATATCCTTTCTTCCCTGGCAATCAGCACCATCTTTTTTCGTTTATGCATGGCCTTTAGAATGCGTTGGGCACATAGGGCAACAGATAAGCCCTTTACCTGTTTGGGATCCATTTTACCATAGGCTTCCCCGTTAGCCGTAATAGCGGAATAGGTAATAGGAGTACGTACCCGTCCGGGACAAATAATAGTAGTGTATAATTTGGGAATGGGATTTTCTGTTTGCAGGGTTTCAAAGTATCCCTGCAGGGCATGTTTGGCCGCATTGTAGCCGGAGCGCCAGGGGTAGCCCATCAGTCCGGCCATGCTGCTGATAATAATGATTTGTCCGCCTCCCTGTGCCCTGAAATGAGGCAGCAGTGCCTGGGTAAGCATTACCGCACCGAAAAAATTTACTTCCATTAGTTGCCTTACTGCAGCCACCGAAGTATCTATCAGCTTGGAGCGCTGAGTAACGCCGGCATTATTTACCAGGACATCTATCTTCCCAAAAAATTGTAAAGCACGCCGGGCGCCTTCCTGTACCTGGGCTTCATCAGTAACATCCATCAGCACTATTTCGCACCAGGGTGTATAAGAAAGACATTGATTGCGTACCGCTTCCAGGGCCGCCTGATTACGGGCAGCCAATATCAATCGGGCCTTTTCTTTTGCCAATAAAAGCGCCAGCTCATGGCCTATGCCCGAGCTGGCGCCTGTAATCAATATTACTTTGTCCGTATAGTGCATACGAAATAACGCTGCTACTTCAGTGGAGTGAGTTTAATGTTTTTCCATCTTACCTTGATGCCGCCGCCGGAATGGATTTGCAGGGCAATCTGACCATTTGCTGCGCCGATTTTTTCGTCTTTCAGCGTAATCATTTCATGACCATTGAGCCAGGTAGTTACATTATCGCCCTGTACCCGTACTTTCATGGTATTCCATTCTCCCATTTTCAGGTACTTTTCTTTTTCCTTGTCGGGTTGTATGAGCCATCCACGGCCATAAGATTCATAGATACCACCGGTATGCATGCCCGGAGGTGCTACCTCAGCCTGCCATCCGGTAATTTTAGTGCCTTCCAGGGAAGAGTGGAAAAATACGCCACTGTTACCATCGGCTTCCTGCCTGAATTGGAGGGTGAGTTCAAAATCTTTGTATTGACCGTCTGTTCCCAGGTAGCCGTATTCTTTATCCGGGCCGCTTTCACAGATCAGTTCTCCTTTTTCTACATACCATTTTTCGGTACCATATACTTTCCAGCCATCCAGATTTTTTCCATTGAACAATGACTGCGCTTTTTGTGCAAATCCCTGGCTGGCGCCCAGTAATAAGGCGGCGCCCAGGAAGAATTTGAAGCAAGTTTTTTTCATAACACTGCATTTATTGATTGAAAACCAGTTGATACAATAAAAAAGTCCTCCCACATGTGGGAGGACTCAATATAAGGTCTATTTCCTGTATTTCTAAATCAGAAAATTATCTGGCGATATTCACCGCGCGTTTTTCACGGATCACGGTTACTTTGATTTGCCCGGGATACTGCATTTCTGTTTGTATCTTATTGGCAATTTCGAAAGATAAGCGATCAGCATCTCCATCGGATACTTTATCACTTTCTACGATAATACGCAGTTCTCTACCCGCCTGGATCGCATAGGCTTTTTCCACTCCATCATGAGCGAGGGCCAGGTTTTCCAGGTCTTTGATTCGTTGCAGGTAGCTCTGCATAATTTCACGGCGTGCACCAGGACGTGCACCGCTGATAGCATCGCAGGCCTGAACAATCGGAGAAATGACGTATTGCATTTCCATTTCATCGTGGTGAGCGCCAATAGCATTGACTACAGCGGCATGTTCACCATATTTTTCAGCGAGTTTCGCACCGAGGAGGGCGTGGCTCAGCTCAGTTTCTTCATCAGGTACTTTACCAATATCGTGCAGTAAGCCGGCACGCTTGGCCAGTTTAGGGTTTAAGCCCAGCTCAGCAGCCATCACCGCACAAAGGTTGGCGGTTTCTTTGGAGTGCATGAGCAGGTTTTGTCCGTAGGAAGAGCGGAAACGCATCTTACCTACCAGGCGCACCAGTTCTTTATGAAGGCCATGGATACCCAATTCAATCACGGTTCTTTCACCGATATCCATTACCTGTTCTTCCAGTTGTTTCTTGGTTTTTTCTACTACTTCCTCGATACGGGCAGGGTGGATACGTCCATCCTGTACCAGGCGTTGCAGCGATAAACGTGCAATTTCACGGCGTAACGGGTCGAAGGAAGATAATACGATGGCTTCGGGGGTGTCGTCCACAATCAGGTCTACACCAGTTGCTGCTTCAATGGCACGGATATTACGGCCTTCGCGACCGATGATCTGGCCTTTGATTTCATCACTTTCCAGGGTAAATACGGTAATGGTATTTTCAATGGTTTGTTCAGCAGCAGTACGCTGAATAGACTGTATGATGATCTTTTTCGCTTCTTTGTTCGCTTTTAATTTAGCGTCTTCAATGATCTCCTGTATATGAGAGAGGGCTTGTGAGCGGGCTTCTTCTTTCAGGCTTTCCACCAGTTGGTGTTTGGCCTCTTCAGCGGTTAATCCGGCTACTTTTTCGAGGCGGCGGATGTGTTCTTCCTGGTGTTTTTCCAGTTCAGTACGTTTGATGGTTACCAGCTCCATTTGACGGTTCAAGGTTTCCTTGATGGCGTCATTTTCATTTATTTGCTTCTGTAGCTGTTCGTTTTTCTGATTAATAGCCTGTTCTTTCTGTTTGATACGATTTTCCGACTCTCCCAGTTTCTGGTTGCGCTGCAGTACGTCTTTCTCATACTCGCTCTTTAGTTGCAGGTATTTTTCTTTTGCTTCCAGCAGCCTGTCTTTCTTGAGATTCTCCGCACTAACCTGTGCATCTGCGATGATTTTTTTAGCCTGGTTCTCAGCTTCGTCTATTTTATGCTGTGTATTTTTGGCAAAAATCACCTTACCTAGCACAATCCCAATGACCAATGCCACTATTGCAGCTATTGTCGTGATAAGTGTAACATCCATATGAATTATTTATACTTGATTTATGTAGTATTCTCCTACCCAGGTTGCTGCTAAAACACAACAGGGGCGAGAACTGACCCGCGAAAATACAAAAAAATAGCAGTTAAAGCGTCTTTGATACGTGATAATTAGCCAATTAGCTAATTCATTGTTTAGCAATGGGTAAGGTGCAATTACCCCAATGCCTGGTTGATGATTTCTTCCAGCTTTTCCAGCTTTTCCTGCAAAAAGGGAGCAGTGCTTGCCTGGGCTTTTCCGCCGCTGGTAACAGGGTGCGTGGCGTACATGATAAGGGCCATAGCGATATAGTCCTGCAGGTCTTTTCCTGCATACGAAGTCTTAAAATCTACAATTTTCTCATTCACTTCTTTCATAATACGACGTACTTCCGCTTCTTCTTCCGGTTTTATCTTGATCCGGTAAGAGCGGTCTGATACGACAATATTAATAGGAATGAGTGTGTCCATCGTATATGATTTTATATCAACTGTTCAGTAAAGCAATACAACGGTCAATTTCTTTGATATAATCATTGATTTTGCCACGGATTTCTTTTTTGAAAGCCTCATCTTCTGCTGCTACGGCAGTACCTCCCTGGGCAGTGGATGCAATTTTCATGAGTTGCAGCCGGTCTTCCAGGACCTGTAACGACTGTTGCTGCTGTTGCAGCTCCTGTTGTTGTGTTTTAACTTCTTCTTTGAGCAATACATTCTCCGACTGCACCTGCTGGAGCTTTTTGACCAGCAGATGCAGTTTTTCTTCTACGCGTTGAATGTATTGCTCTAACACCATTGAATGTCTTATTTTCTGATCTCCGCCAGTAACTGTGTTTCAAATGTTTTGATGAGTTTTTCCATCACACTGTCAATTTCTTTGTCAGTAAGCGTTTTCTGAGCATCCAGGAAAGTAAAGCTTACTGCGTAAGACTTCTTATTAGTGCCCAGTTTTTCGCTCTCAAATACATCGAACAGATTCACCTGTTGTAACAATCCGGATTTCACGCCACGGGCGGCTGCTTCTACTGCGGCAAACTTCACCTGTTTATCGAGTACCAGCGCCAGGTCCCTGCGAACTGCCGGAAAGCGGGGGATTTCTTTGTAAAAGTTATCACTTTTTTGCAAGAGTCCGAGTATTTTATCCCAATTAAAGATGGCATACCATACCGGTTGTTTGATATCAAACTGCTTGAGCTTCGCTGTGGGAACGCCTCCGAGGGTTACCACCACCTGGTTTTTTACTTTGATTTCCCAGGCTGGTTGTAAACCTTTTTCAGTACTTTCTGCCCAGGTAAACTGTTTGTAGCCCAATTGTTTAAGGATATTGATCACAAAACCCTTGAGGTAATAAAAATCTACCGGTTTAGCGGCATGCATCCAGGTTTCCCCGGTTTGTTTCCCCGTGAGGTACAGCGCCAGGTGATTGTTTTCGCCGTAACCTTTCTCCAGTACCTGGTATGTTTTACCGAATTCGAAGAACAGCAGGTCGTCGTTTTTGCGGTTCAGGTTATGGGAAATGCTTTCCAGGCCGGTTTCCAGCATGGAAGGGCGCATGATGTCCAGTTCTACAGTGAGACTGTTCATCATTTTTACTGCATGTTCCAGTACTTCCGGTGTATAATATTTACTGTTGGTAATGGAGTTCGTGAAAATTTCGTTGAACCCATTGCCAGCGAGGTAATCGGCAATTTTTTCCTTTACACTTTCTGCATCCGGTTGAGCAGACAGAGCCGGTGAAATGGCTATTTTAGCCGGGATTTCAATATTATCCAATCCATCTATCCTCATTACTTCCTCAACCAGGTCGGCGGGGAGGCTGATATCAGGTTTACTGAATGGCACGGATACACGAAATCCGGTGGCCGATTCAGAGAGGATTTCAAAGCCCAGGCTGCGGAGGATGTTTTTGATTTTATCTTCCGGGTAGTTACTGCCGCTGAGTTTACGGATATAGCTATACGTTGTTTCTATCTGTGTTTTAACTTTTACGGTAGGGTATACATCGATGATATCGGAGGCTACCTGTCCGCCGCCCAGTTCGCAAATCAATGCAGCAGCACGTTGCAGCGTAAACAGGACATTAGAGATATCTACACCCTTCTCGAAACGGGAAGCGGCGTCGGTGCGCAATCCATGACGGAAGGAAGTGGTACGGATACCGCCCGGGCTGAAAACGGCGCATTCCAGGAAAATGTTGGTGGTAGTATCAGACACCCCTGAGTGAAGTCCGCCAAATACACCCGCAATGCACATGCCTTCGCCGGCGCCGTTGCAGATGATCAGATCCGTGGCGTCCAGTTTTCTTTCTTTCCCATCAAGTGTTATAAAAGGAGTACCTGCCGGTAGATTTTTTACCACTACGGCATTGCCTTTTATAGCAGCGGCATCAAAGGCATGAAGTGGCAGACCTGTTTCATGCAGAATAAAGTTGGTGATATCTACCACATTGTTAATAGGGCGAACACCAATGGCCGTCAGCTTGGTTTTCAGCCATTCAGGCGATGGTGCTACCTGTACACCGGTAATGGATATACCGCTATACCGTGGGCATGCGTCTGTATTTTCAATGGTCACACTGATTGGTAAAGAAGCAGCTGCTTTCGGCAGCGCCTTTATTTCGGGCAGCTGTACCTGGTATTTGTGGGTATGCTCAATGTTATTCAGGAATGCACATACGTCTTTAGCCACACCGATGTGGCTCATGGCGTCCATACGGTTCGGTGTTAAGCCTATTTCGTAGATATAATCATTGGCGGGCTTAAATACTTCTGCGGCAGGAGTACCCGGTTCCAGGGAGGCGTCCAGTACCATGATGCCATCGTGACTGTTGCCCAGTCCCAGTTCATCTTCTGCGCAAATCATCCCCTGGCTTTCTTCTCCACGGATCTTTGCTTTTTTCATGGTCATTGGTTCGCCAGTCAGCGGGTAAATAGTAACGCCAATAGGGGCCACTACTACTTTTTGTCCTACTGCTACGTTAGGGGCGCCGCATACAATGTGCAGCGGTTCGCCATTGCCGATGTTTACGGTGGTAAGTCTCAGTTTATCCGCATTGGGGTGTTTTTCTGCTGTCAGTACTTCTCCGATCACCAATCCAGCCAGACTTCCCTTTACTGCTTCAAATTTTTCCAGGTTCTCTACTTCCAGGCCAATCCTGGTTAAAATAGTAGATAGTTCTTCCGGTGTAGGCCTGACCGGTAAATAATCACATAGCCAGTTGTATGAAATCGTCATTTATCTGCTTGGTTTATTTATATAAGTGGCGTAAAGTTAGGAATAATGCGCTTAAAGCTGAAAGGATATAGCAAAAAGCCTTTACGGTAAATATTTTGGCAGATCAGACCAGCAGGAATATCGCAAATAGGAGGAACAAATATGCTCCCGGAGAAGCTTTTTTCGGCGCCCCCACTGGGTTCTGCAGCATTTTTGCAGTGTGTGGAAAATCTTTTCTCACAATGTGTGTGAATAATCGGACCTTTGCTTGGGGATTTTCGGTGTTTTGGTGGATAACTACTATGCTGTCAGTGGATAACTGACATTTTGCTTGTGGATAAGCTGTGTATGTGGCTTAATAAATTTAGTACCGAAAGGAAGGGTGTTAATTAAAAAAATGCCTTTACCTTAGTTTGTACGGCTTGCAAAAGTTTACAATTTCTTAAAGTAGCTATCAACCCTGATGAATGCGGGAAAAATGCAGATATCGATTGTAAAAAACAACTGGAAGGCCCATTGACAGTAACCTTTTATTAACTTTTTTTAATACACTAACCATAAATGGATCTCAATCTTAAGAAGGACCGCAATGTGCGTAGAAAGCCGTCCATTGATGTGTCATCCTTGGTGTATGGCAAGATACCACCACAGGCTAAAGAATTGGAAGAAGCTGTTTTGGGAGCCGTAATGCTGGAAAAAGGAGCCTTTGACTCCGTTATTGAAATATTGAAAGGGGAGTGCTTTTATGTAGAAGCACACCAGATTATTTTTAGCGCCATGACCCGCCTCGCGGGTAAGTCAATGCCGGTAGACATTCTCACGGTAACAGAAGAACTGAAATCAATGGGTTCCCTGGAACAAATCGGAGGTCCGTTTACCGTAATGAAACTCACCAACATGGTGGTTTCCTCTGCTAATATTGAAGCACATGCCCGTATTATCCTCCAGAAGTTTATTCAGCGTGAACTGATCCGTATTTCCGGTGAAATCCTCACGGAGTCTTATGAAGATACTGCCGATGTATTCGATTTGTTGGACAGCGCTGAGTCTAAACTTTTCGAGGTAACCAATAACCACTTGCGCAAAAACTACGATTCCATCGACCGTGTACTGGTAAATACCATGAAACGTATCGAGGATCTGCGTAATAAAGGAGATGATATCACCGGGGTGCCTTCCGGCTTTCCTTCACTGGACAAAGTGACCTATGGCTGGCAGTCTACGGATCTGATCATCATCGCTGCCCGTCCTTCTGTGGGTAAAACTGCCTTCGCGCTGAACCTGGCGCGTAACGCGGCACTTCACCCCCGCTTCCCGAAAGGTGCAGCGGTATTCTCATTGGAAATGTCTTCCGGCCAGATTGTACAACGTATTCTCTCGGCCGAGTCAGAAATAAAGCTGGAAAAGATTTCCCGTGGTAAACTGGAAGAATATGAAATGAAGAAGCTGATGACCCATGGTATTGAACGCCTGGCGAAAGCGCCTATCTTCATTGACGATACTCCGGCATTGAATATCTTTGAACTCCGTGCCAAATGCCGCAGGCTGGTACATAATCATGGTGTAGGTGTTATCATCATCGACTACCTGCAGCTGATGAGTGGTAGTGGCGATGGTAAAGGCTCTAACCGTGAACAGGAAATCAGTAAAATTTCCCGTGACCTGAAAGGATTGGCGAAGGAGTTACAGGTACCAGTCATCGCCCTCTCCCAGTTGAGCCGTGATGTGGAAAAAAGGAAAGATGGTAACAAGATGCCGCAGTTGAGTGACCTCCGTGAATCCGGAGCGATTGAGCAGGATGCGGACATGGTAATGTTCCTCTATCGTCCTGAATATTATGAAATCAATACCAATGAAATGGGCGAATCCAATAAAGGTGAAACCCACGTTCGTATAGCCAAGCACCGTAATGGTCAGCTGGATACCATCAAACTGAGAGCTGTACTGGAATACCAGCGCTTTGAAGATGATGGCAGCCTGGAAAACCCTGGCGGCGGAGGCAGTCCTTTCGCAGGTATCAGCCGTTCTCCACAAGGTGGCGGCGGTGGTAATGATGAAGCGAAACTGTATATACAGAAGGGATCCCGAATGAATGATATGAACTTCGACGAAGGTTTCGAAGATGCACCGTTTTAGCGCATAAAAGATATTGCTAAAAGCCGGCATCGAAATCGATCGCCGGCTTTTTTGGCTTTAACCCTCCCATAACTGTCTGTAAACACTGCAAATAAGCCGGAGCCACTATTGCCCGCTCATTTGTAAACCATCAGATTGTTTAACTATAAAGACTAATAAGATTAATCAATGAAACAACTGTATTTAAAGTATAAGGGTCATTATAAAGATAATTTCAGTTTAGCCTACCCCGTAGTCATCTCTCAATTAGGACATACACTGGTGGCATTATCGGATAGTATTATTATTGGGCATACCGGTAAAGTGCCGCTGGCCGCAGTATCACTGGGCAATGGCCTGTTTTCTGTTTTCATGGTAGCTGGTATTGGCATGTCTTACGGCCTTACACCATTAATTGCACAGGAAAATGGACGTGGTAATAAAAATGCGATCGGATTTTTATTGAGTCATAGTCTTATCATCAATATGGTGGTGGGCATATTGTTGTCTGCCGTAATTTATGTTGGTAGTAGCCATTTGTCTTTGTTGCACCAGGAAGGAGATGTGGCTGAGCAAGCCAGGCCCTTCCTGCGTTTCCTGGGCTTTTCTTTTATTCCGTTGATGCTGTTTCTTTCCTTTAAGCAATTTGCGGAAGGATTAGGATTTACAAGGCAAGCTATGAACATCAGCATCATTGGTAACGTCATCAACATTATGATTGGGATTACGCTGGTGTATGGCTTGTTTGGTATGCCCCGGCTGGGCGTTATCGGTGTAGGTATTGCCACTTTTACCGACCGCTTGATCATGGGTATTACCATGATGTTGTATGTATTGCGGGCACCTCGTTTCAAGCCTTACCTGCAATCATTTGGATTTAAAAACCTGCAGGCGGCTGCCATTAAGAAAATATTAGGCATTGGCACACCGGTAGCTATGCAGTATTTGTTTGAAGTGAGTGCATTCAGTGGCGCTGCCGTTATGGTAGGCTGGATGGGGGCTGCAGAGTTGGCCGCTCATCAGATAGCGCTCAGCCTGGCGGCGATGACCTATATGATGGCCAGTGGTATTTCTGCTGCTGCGGGGATTAAAAGTGGTAATAATTTTGGGAAGAAGGATTTCGGTCAATTACGGTTATCGGCTATTGCCAGTTATCATATGGTGCTGCTGTTGATGGGAGGTGCTGCATTGGTGTTTACGGTAGGGAATCACCTGCTCCCTTCCTTCTATATACAGGATCCACAGGTAATACAAATAGCTTCTCAATTATTGATCATTGCTGCTTTCTTCCAACTGTTTGATGGTATGCAGGTAGTAGGGCTTGGTATTTTACGCGGATTAGGCGATGTACGTATTCCTACCGTGATTACCCTGCTGGCATACTGGGTATTAGGTCTTCCGTTAGGTTACCTGCTGGGTGTTAAGTTGGGATATGGTGTAGAAGGCGTATGGTGGGCGCTGTTGCTGGGTTTACTGGTAGCATCTGTGTTACTGTTTATCCGCTTCCACGTGAAAACAAAAAAACTTTCTGCTTAACTTCGTGCGTATGGACCTGCCAGTTTTTTATGCGCCGGAAATACAGCCGGACGCCATTACATATACGATGAATGAGGATACATCCAAGTATTGTATCCAGGTATTACGTCATGAAAAAGGTGATAAAGTGTTGTTGGCAGATGGCCGTGGGCATAAGTTTACCACTGTTATCACCGATGATAACCGAAAGAAATGTGTGGTGCAGGTATTGGCCTGTGAAACAGTACCGCCGCCGGCAAGAGCGCTTCGTATAGGTATTTCCTTTACCAAGAATGCTTCGCGGATAGAATGGTTCCTGGAAAAGGCCACGGAAATAGGTATTCAAACTATTATACCGTTGGTTACACAACGCACGGAAAAAGAAAAGATAAAAGCAGAACGACTGCAGAATATACTTGTATCGGCAATGCTGCAATCACAACAGTTTTATTTACCCGAATTACAGGAACCACAGGCTTTTGATAAGCTGGTGAAGGGCAATAAAGATCCACAGCGGTTTATTGCGCACTGTTTGCCGGAACAGAAGCAGGAATTGCAGCATAGCATGCAACCCGGAAAAGATACGTTGATACTGATAGGGCCGGAAGGCGATTTTACACCGGATGAAATCAAACTGGCACTGGAGCAGGACTTTGTGCCGGTAACGCTGGGAAACACCCGGTTGCGTACAGAAACGGCGGGTATGGTAGCGGTGACGTTGATGAATCTATTTTAGGAGCAGAAAGCATAAAGCGAAAAGCATAAAGCTATTGAGGCGATTGATCAAAGCGAGTATTTAAATTACCTGTTTGCTTTGATCAATCGCCTCAATAGCTTTATGCTTTTCGCTTTATGCTTTCTGCTTTTTCCGGGTCCGCATATTCAGCATTTCCACGCCGAACGAGAAGGCCATCGCAAAGTATACGTAATTCTTCAGGTTCATATCGTGTGCTCTTGCTGCATCCCATCCTTCAATAATCAGGATAGCGCCTACCATCACGAGGAATGACAGGGCCAGCATTTTAAGCGTGGGGTGTTTGTGAATAAAGTCGCTGATACGTGGCGCAAAAAGGAACATGACAATCATAGCGATGATAACGGCTACAATCATCACGGGCACTTGTTTCGCCAGGCCTACGGCGGTAATGATGCTATCGAAGGAGAAAACGGTGTCGATCACGATAATCTGGCCTACGATATTTAGGAAAGAAGCGGCAGGTTTGCCCCCGGTGGGGTTATCAGTGTGCTCTTCTTCTCCTTCCAGTTTGTGATGGATTTCCAGGGTGGTTTTCACCAGCAGGAAAATACCACCACCAAGCATGATGAGGTCGCGCAGGCTGAAGCCATGACCAGCAATGCTGAACAGGGGATCTTTGGCTTTTACGATGTAGCCGATGCAAAGCAGCAGGACAATACGGATGGCCATACCGGCAAACATCCATACACGGCGGGCTGCAGGTCTTTTTTCAGGGGCTAACCTGTTAAGTACAATTGAAACAAAGATCACATTGTCGATGCCCAATACGATTTCCATGAGCACCAGTGTGAATAAACTGATGAGTGATTCTGCAGTAAGAAACTGTTCCATATAGGTTGAATAAATAGATAGTTGGCGATGTTAGGGGCGTAATCCTGCACAGATCTTTTTCACGATGGCTGGACCTTCGTAAACAAAGCCGGTATATACCTGTACCAATGCAGCGCCGGCATCCAGTTTTTCCTGGGCATCTTCTGCCGTGAAAATACCGCCTACGGCGATAATAGGGATGCTGCCCTTGCTGTGGGTATGGATATAACGGATAACTTCTGTGGCTTTACGTTTTACGGGAAGTCCACTTAAACCACCTGCGCCAATATCATTTACTTCCGCCGCAGGTGTTTTTAAACCCGCCCGGCTGATGGTAGTATTGGTGGCTACAATGCCGGCCAACCTTGTTTCTGTCACGATTTCGATGATATCATCCAGTTGCTCAGTGGTCAGGTCAGGAGCTATTTTAAGAAGAATAGGTTTGGGGGCAGGTTTCTGACCATTCAGTACCTGCAGGTGATGCAGTAGCTGTTTTAAAGGCTCCTTCTCCTGTAATGCGCGCAGGTTAGGCGTATTGGGGGAACTTACGTTCACCACAAAATAGTCTACTACGTCAAACAGCGCATGAAAACATTTTTCGTAGTCACTTACGGCTTCTTCATTCGGGGTGATTTTATTTTTCCCAATGTTTCCACCTATGATGATATTGGATTTTTTACGTTGTAAGCGTTTGGCGGCGGCGGCGGCGCCTTCATTGTTAAAGCCCATGCGGTTAATCAGGGCTTTGTCGGCCGGCAAACGGAACAAGCGGGGTTGCTCATTACCCGGCTGGGGTTGTGGGGTAACGGTACCTATCTCCACAAAACCAAAACCCAGACAGGCCAGTTCATCAATGTACTTCGCATCTTTATCGAAGCCGGCGGCCAGGCCTACCGGGTTGGAAAATTTTAGCCCGAACACTTCCCGTTCCAGGCCTTTCGTTTTTACCCCGCAAAAGGCGTTTAGAATTGTTTTACCCAGTGGCAGGGAATAGACTGTCTTCATACCACGCATTACGCTGTGGTGAATATTTTCCGGCGGATAGCGGAAAAGAAAGTTTTTGATCAGGTTGTACATTGCGGGGCAAAGATAAATAGGATTTGTGATTTTAGTGATTCTCCTGACGTGAAATTGGGTATTTACCCCCTACTCGTTTTTAAGATAAAGGCTGCAGATGCCCCGATTCCGTATTTGTACGCAAAGATGACAAACGGGCTAAAAATCATATAAATCATAACTATATTTGCTGCTCATCATGCTGGAGCTGCAAACATTTGAAGCATTATTCAGGGAAAACCATGCTCATTGCCTGGCCTTTGCTACTCACTACACGGGAGACGCCCATGTAGCGGAGGAGATTGTGCAACAGGTCTTCCTGCGTTTGTGGGAAAAAAGGGAAACGATTACCATTACGGGGCCTGTAAAAGCATATCTGTTTTCTGCTATTCGTAATACCGCCATTAGTCAATGGCGGAAAGACGTGGTGCGTTCTGAAAAGGAAACGGGCTACGGTAAAATATCTGAAACTACTACGGGCGCGGGAGAAGAGGTAAAAGAGCTGGAAAGACTGTACCGGCAGGCATTGGATCGCCTGCCAGAACGTTGCCGGGAAGTGTTTGTGCTGAGCCGCCAGCAAAACATGAAATATGCTGAAATAGCGGAGGCGATGAATATTTCCGTGAAAACGGTAGAGAACCAGATGGGCAAAGCACTGAAAATCCTTCACCAGGAACTGAAAGAATACCTGCCACTATTGACAGGCTTTTTATTTTAAAAATATTTTAAGACGTATGGGGGCATCGGTGTTCCGCATGCGTCTTATTATTATATTAGGGTCCTTAGGACACTGGACTGTAAAACTTACAACAACTGATGACACCATCTTTACCCAATGAGGCAATGCCTGATGAGGCACTGTATACCTTGCTCTGTAAGTATCTGCTGAATGAAGCAGATGCCGCTGAGCATGCCTGGGTGGAGGAGTGGAAAGAAGCAGACCCGCTAAATGGTGCCCTGCTTTCCTCACTGGCCAAGGTATTAGATACAGCTGCTGCCAATGAAAAGGCAGTTGCCGCCAATACTGATTCCGCATGGCAACAGCTGAGCGGAAAAATGGATATTCAGCCGGCATTGATTGCGATAAAACCTAAAAGCCGCTTTTTATGGCTGAAAGTAGCCGCTATATTGTTGGTAGCTTTCAGCGCCGGATGGTGGTTCCTGGTAGGAAAACAGCCGCAACAAATATATTCAGGCCCTGTAAAGGCTACGCTGCAGGATGGCAGCAGTGTGCAATTATCGGCTGCTTCCAGGCTGGAAGTAGCCAGGGGCTTTAATGACCGTAACAGGAAAGTAAGCCTTACCGGTACCGCCACTTTCGATGTAAGCGGTAGCGCCGCCAATCCTTTTGTGATCACATTAGGACGCACAGAAGTAAAAGTACTCGGCACCCGGTTCATGATAAATTACCAACCCGGTACCACTGCATTACAGGTGCATGTGAGCAGCGGAAAAGTAATGGTAATAGATCATGATAAGGAAGATAGTGTGGTACTCACAGATGGCATGCTGTTGCAGAAAGATAATGACAGACCTATATTCCGTATAGCGAATCACGTTACTGACATGGTAACGAGGTCGCTGTCGTTTCATGATACGTCGCTGGAAGAAGTATTGCATACCATTACCGAAGTATACGATATCAAAGTGGAAGTCATGAATACCGACCTGTTGAAACTGCCGGTGCGGGCCGACTTTACAGGCGAGTCTACTGATGATGTTATCAAAACACTGGCGCTCATGCTGAATGCCGGATATGAGAAAATAAACGATCGACAATACAAATTGAAGTAGCTAAAAGCTACCTGTCACCCTTTCAATTCAGGACACTATGTCGTTAGCCGGAAAACTGCTGACGGGAATATTTATATTATGTTTCCCACTATCTGTTTTTGCGTGGGACTGGCAAACAAGAGTAACCGTAATAGTAAAGGATCAGCCCATAGAAAAGGTGTGTGGATTGCTGGAAAAAGAATATGGCATTCATTTTTCATATAGTAGAGAACTTGTCAACTTATCCCGGAAGATTACGTTAACAGCCCGTAGCCAGCGCTTAAAGAAAGTACTGGAAGAAGTATTTGCCCCCGATGACATCCGGTTTACCCGTGTAGGTGAACAGATTGTGCTATTGCCCGATCAGCGTACTACCCGCACTATCAGCGGCTATATAAAAGATGCCATAAGCGGAGAAAGCCTGATTGGCGCCACCATATACTCCCCTGCCCTCAAACAGGGTACCACCACCAATCAATATGGTTTTTTTAGTTTAACTACTGTAAAGGATTCCAACAGCCTGGTAATAACTTACATCGGGTATGAACCACATATACAGCCCATCCGTCAAAAAGGAGATCAACTGCTCAATGTTGCTTTACAGCCTGTTGGTAGTCTGAAAGAAGTGGTCATCAGCGCCAAAGAACAAATTAAGCTGCAGGAGCAAACGCAGATGAGCCGGGTAAAGTTATCTGCTACCGACTTACAGGCGATGCCACAGCTCCTCGGAGAAGTAGATGTGATGCGCACCCTGCAGTCTATGCCCGGCGTTAGCGGAGGAATGGAAGGCGCCGGCGGATTATATGTCAGAGGTGGCAGCCCGGATCAAAACCTGGTGTTGATGGATGGCACGCCTATCTTTAATTTCTCGCATTTCTTTGGGGTGTATTCGTTGGTGAATGCCAACGTGGTAAAAACAACCGACCTGTATAAAGGCGCATTCCCGGCACGCTTCGGCGGCCGCTTATCTTCTGTGGTAGATATTGCAATGAAAGAAGGGGATATGAATAGCTATCATGGCGATGTTTCTCTCGGATTAATTGCCGCCAAATTTAATGTGGAAGGACCTATCGTGAAAAATAAAACATCTTTTGTAGTATCGGCCCGCCGCTCTTACCCCGATTTGATATTGAATGCAGCCCTGCGAGCTGAAAATGAGATGGGCAGTGGTGGAAATTTTAGGGCATATTTTTATGATATCAATGCAAAAGTGAATCATATTTTTTCTGCTAAAGACCGAATATTCCTGAGTTTTTATAAAGGAGAGGATCAGCTTTTGTTAAAGCAAACACCTATAGACAGTACTAACTCTAACGACCCTGCGAAATTTAATACGGAGAGCAGTAAATTTCAGCTGGGTTGGGGGAATACTATAGCCGCATTGCGTTGGAACCATATTTACGGTCCCCGTTTGTTTTCTAATGTTACCCTCAGCTTTTCACAATACGCCTTTTTTACACAGTACGAACAAAAAGCGGTGATTGCTGCTTCCGGAGAGCTCTCGGATGTATACGGGCGATATAAGTCGCTGATGGAGAACAGTGGCGGTAGAATTGATTTTGATTTTAGGCCTGACCCAAGACATTCTATACGATTTGGCGCCATTACTACGCTGCATTATTTCAAGCCAGGTAGTTCCTCTTTCCGGGATAAAGCAAGCCCGGTAAAGCCATTGGATACGCTGGCAACGGCGATGCGGGTGACAGGTGCTGAATTATCGGCTTATGCCGAAGACGACTGGCAACTACGGCCTGATTTGTATGTCAACATAGGTGTACACGCCTCTGCATTTATGGTGCAGCATCGCTTTTATCATTCTATACAACCCCGTCTGGGCCTGCGTTACATGCTGGCACGTAACTGGGCATTGAAAGCTGCCTATACGCATATGAACCAGTATATTCACCTGCTATCCAGCAATGGTACCACGCTGCCAACAGATATATGGGTACCTTCCACCCAACGTGTAGCACCTATGTTTTCCAAACAGGTAACACTGGGAGTGGCTAAAACATCGCTGAATGGCAAGTATGAATGTTCGCTGGAAGGCTATTTCAAGTCTATGCACAACATGATTGAAAGTAAGGAGAATAATACCATTAATCAGTTCCAGCCGCGCTGGGATGAAAATGTAACCATAGGTAAAGGCTGGAGTTATGGAGCGGAAGTGATGCTGCAGAAAAGAAAAGGAACTACTACCGGATGGCTGGGTTATACCTTGTCCTGGTCTACCCGCCGTTTTCCCGGCGTGAATAACGATGAAATTTATCCCTATAAATACGATCACCGTCACGATATTGAATTGGTATTGATGCAGCGCCTGGGAAAACACTGGGATTTCTCTGCTTCCTGGCATTATAACTCCGGTACCCCCATTACATTGCCGGTATCCAGTTACAGCGGTATTGGTGGCGCTTCGCCCTGGGATCCCGGATCTGGTAATACTTCCATTGATCGTTATAACAACTGGAATAATTACCGCGGTGCAGATGTACACCGGCTGGATATTGGCTTTACACATACTAAACAGAAAAAGCATTGGAGCAGAAGCTGGAACTTCAGCATATTCAATGTATATAACCGGAGAAATCCCTTCTTTTATACCATTGATGAAGATGCGGCCGAAAAGAAGCGATACCTGACGCAGGTTACCATTTTACCCATATTACCGAGTATTACATACGCTATTAAATTTTAAAGAGATGCGCAGACAATATTTTTTCGTAGGTACGGTACTGTTAGTCATGCTTTTAAATGCATGTACTAAACGGGTGGAAATTCAAATGCCTTATGAAGGCGATAAAATAGTACTGAATACTTTAATACAACCGGATAGTGTAATCTATGTGCGGGTAACCCGTAGTATTCCTTCCAATATGCTGGATGATAGTGGTTATAAAGATATCCCCGGCAGTGCGGTTATTATCACCGCCAATGGCGTAACGTTGCCTGCTCCCCAGGTACAGGTTATTAAAGGACTCTCTTATTTTGTTTCTACAGAAAAAGCCGTGAGAGGCCAGCAGTACACTGTACAGGTACAGGCGCCAGGGCTCACAGCAGTAACGGCAACGGATACACTGCCGGCAGCTCCGCTGGCAAAAAATGCAAGTGCACAGCGCAATAGCAACCGGGTACTGTTTACTTTAAAAGATGATCCCGCTCCGGGTAACTATTACCGGATTCGTATTTATATAACCAATGAAAATGGTGGGCAGGGAACTTACCTGCTTTTCGGGCTGGATCCGGCATTCAATAATAACCTGGTAGACTTTTTCACTAAAAGCAGTTACAACAGCCTGGTGATGAACGATGAGCGCTTTAATGGTAAAGATGTGAACTTTGTATTGCAAACAGTGGATCCTATTCCGGGCCCGAGCCAGGTAACCGTGGAAGTAAGCGTACTCACCCGTGCTACTTATGATTATTTCCGCACTATGACTGCTCAAAAGGAAAATGGTAATATGGCAGTTCGTAATCCTGTGCGTGTATATACAAATGTCACTAATGGTTATGGCATTGTTGGCGGTATCAATACTCAAAAACTCACTTTTAAAGTTGAATAGTCCGGTAGTGGCTATTTTGCCTGAGCCGATAGTTTTCCCTTTTGCGTAACTCATTTTCCTGATTCGAGCATTCCTCCTGTTTTTCCTGTTTTACATTTGCATCATACCCCGGCGTATTTAGCTATGCATAAATACATCTGTTGTTTGTACCGCAAAATTCAGGTAGATAATAGAGTGATGAATTAAGTCCTGACGGCGGCCTGAAAGGCCGCTGTAGGCACAAACCCACAGGCCCATGTGTAATTACCAGACATTATATCATGGGGCGGCAGGATATGTGATCCGCTGTCCTCATTGCAAAGGCATTCAGCTTGCATTTGGTACCACGGTTGTTAACCTTGATGTCACAGAGTTTGAGTGTTTCAAAAAAATGGTCACCCGGTTGGCGGATGACCACTGTTATGCAACAGAAAACGAAAAGTTAATTTGTTTGCCTTTGCCGGCCGATCATGTGATGATGCTGGTAACACCTGCTGAAATACAGGCATTAGCTAATATGACCGCGGAAGTACAGGCATTGCTGGATACTTACAATATCCTGGAAATTGCGGCTGCGGATTAGTGATGGAATCCGCCTCCTTCTTTTTGTGTCAGCGGTTTTCTTACCGGATTTTCTTCGAAGAAATGTACACAACGGGTGTAGTCTTCAATAAGCATATCTGCCATATCCCGGCTAAATCCGTGACGTATCAATACCCGTTGCACTATAATATCCTTCGCATCGCCGGTGAGTGGATAGGACGCGATTTGCCAGCCACGGGAGCGGATTTTATCGGAAATGTCGTACAGGCTGAAACCATGATCTCCGGGTTTTAAAGTCCAGCAGGCACCGGGCAGGCCACCCTTACCATTATAGAGAATGTCGAAGTGCCCCAGCTTTTCGATGGCTTCCGCAATGTAAGCGGCATGGTCCAGGCAGGCCTGTTGTAGCTTCTTGTATCCTTCCCGGCCATGGCGTAAAAGATTATAGTATTGCGCTACTATTTGTCCGCCGGGCCTGGAGAAATTCAGGGCAAATGTAGGCATATCGCCACCGAGATAATCTACGCGGAAAATGAGGTCTTCCGGGAGGTCTTCCTTCTCCCGCCATATTACCCAACCTACTCCCAAAGGGCTAAGGCCATATTTATGACCGGAAGCATTGATAGACTTTACCCTTGGAATGCGGAAATCCCAAACCAGGTCAGGGCTTACAAATGGGGCAATGAATGCGCCGCTGGCGCCGTCTACATGGATTGGAATATCCCAGCCTTTTTCCTGCTGCAGTTTATCCAGCGCTTTGGCAATTTCTGCTACCGGTTCATACATCAGCGTGAAGGTAACACCAAACGTGGGTACTACGCCAATGGTATTTTCATCTGCCAGCTCCAGTACTTTTTCAGGGGTTAAATTATAGCGGCCATGTTCCATGCCTACTTCCCGCAGCTCTACATCGAAGTACCGCGCGAATTTATGCCAGCACACCTGTACGGCGCCACAAATGAGATTGGGTTTATCGGTTGATTTACCTTCCTTTTCTCTTCTTTTACGCCATTGCCATTTTAAGGCAAGTCCACCCAGCATGGCAGCTTCACTGGAACCAGTGGTGCTGCAACCCATAGTAGTAGCGCTTTCCGGGGCATTGAATAAATCCGCCAGGATATGCACACACCTGTTTTCAATCTCGGCAGTTTGCGGATATTCATCTTTATCGATCATGTTTTTATCCAAACATTCATCCATCAGTTTATGTACATATTCATCCAGCCAGGTTTGACAGAAGGTGGCCAGGTTCATCCTGGAGTTGCCATCCAGCATTAGTTCATCATGTACCAGGTGATACACGGTACGCATGTCTTGTGCGTCGGCGGGCATTTTGTATTTAGGGATGCTCTCTTTACTGTCTGCAGAGGCATACAGCCCTAAGCGGGAATTTTCATTCTCTTTTTTCCTGAAGAATAAAGGCATAACAACATGGCTTAATTGTTAGAAAATTCTTTTTTGTTGTCTAACAACCGGATGACGCACTTGTTCAACGACGTCAGAAAAATCATTGTGTTGCCGTTAAATTCATGGGGATTGAACAAATGAGGAAAGACTGGTGTTACCTATTACGATCGAAATCAGGATCATTTCCGTTCGTTTATAATCCAGATATACATGAATTGGTTACATCACACATTCCAGGAATACCCTGAGCTGGCCGTATTTCTTACATTGGCGTCCGGCTATTTTATAGGCAGTTTACGGATAGGTAAGTTTTCGTTAGGATCCGTAACCGGTGTTTTGTTAATGGGTGTATTAGTTGGGCAGATGGATATACAGGTATCTGCTAATGTAAAGTCAGTCTTCTTCCTGATGTTTTTATTTGCCGTAGGCTATAGTGTGGGGCCGCAGTTTTTTCGTGGCCTTAAAAAAGATGGATTGCCGCAGGTATTATTTGCGGCGCTGATGTGCGTGGTTTGCCTGGTAGCCCCGTGGTTACTGTCGCTGATGGCCGGTTACAACGTAGGACAGGCAGCCGGCCTGATTGCCGGTTCTCAAACGATATCTGCTGTGATGGGTGTGGCAGCAGATACCATTAACCAGGTAAATCTAACGCCGGATCAGAAGCAACTGATGATAAATGCGATGCCGGTATGTTATGCGGTGACTTATATTTTTGGCACTGCTGGTTCTGCATGGCTGTTGTCCAGCATTGCACCGATGATGATGGGGGGAATAGAGAAAGTCCGGGCAGCCTGTAAGGAGCTGGAGAAAACCATGGGAGCCGGAGATCCCACACAGGATCCGGGGATGCGTTCTGCTTTTATTTCAGTCACTTTTCGTGCTTACCAGATTGACAGTACTTCTATTGCCGCAGGGAAAACGGTACAACAACTGGAAGCGGAGTTAATAGCGCGTGATCATCGTTTGTTTGTGGAGCGTATTCGCCAGGCAAAGGATAAGAAGATAATGGCGCCAGATGCGGATTATGTGATACAGGCAGGAGATGAGATGGTGTTGAGTGGCCGCAGGGAATTCATTCTTGGCGAAGAGCAAGGCATAGGCAAGGAGATTGTAGACATAGACCTATTGAATTTCCCGGTGGAAAATGTAATGGTATTCGTTATTAATAAAGAAGTGATTGGTAAAACCGTGAAGGAACTTCGGACCATGGATTATATGCATGGTATTCCCGTACAAAGCATACGGCGCGCGGGTATCAGCTTGCCGGTGTATCCGGAAGCCGTGCTGGAAAGGGGAGATAATATACAGTTGGTAGGATATAAGAGAGAGATGGATAAAGCTGTATCACATATTGGATATGCCGATATTCCTACAGATAAAACAGATATGATTTTTGTGGGATTAGGTATTGTATTGGGTGGCCTGATAGGTGCCATGAGTATTCGAGTAGGCGGCGTGCCGCTCAGTTTAAGCACCAGTGGCGGCGCCCTGATTATGGGGCTGGTATTTGGGTGGCTGCGTTCCCGGCATCCTGCGTTCGGGCGGATTCCGGAGCCTGCATTGTGGGTGATGAATAATGTGGGATTGAACACCTTTATTGCAGTAGTAGGCATTACCGCCGGACCCAGTTTTGTGGCGGGTTTCAAAGAAGTGGGCTGGGGATTGTTTTTAGTAGGTATTGCAGCTACTTCTATTCCGCTGTTGGCGGGGGTGCTAATGGCGAGGTATATTTTTAAATTTCATCCGGCGTTGGTGCTGGGTTGTACGGCCGGCGCCAGAACCACTACTGCTGCGCTTTCCGCTATACAGGAAGAAGTCCAGAGTAATCTCCCTTCCCTGGGTTATACCATCACGTATGCTGTAGGTAATACGCTGTTGATTATCTGGGGCGTCGTCATTGTGATATTGATGACGTAAAAAATATTTCATCATAAATCAGTGATATATTGATGAGCACATCTACCCGTTATTTACGTATACTCGTTTACGTTATTATACCTGCTTTTGCTTGTTCGCAGGCCGTGGCGCAGTCAGATACCATTGAGAATGGTAAGGGATTAACCCGTAATATGATTGAGGGAGGGAAGTACCAGGGATTTCTGTTTACAGATGTAAAAGGCATTCGCCTGCAGTTCAGTGGCTACGTACAGGCGGATTTTATCCACGACTTCATGGAAATCGGCAACATCCATGCAATGCAGCCATCCACTATTACAGTGCCTGGTGTTACTGCAGGTAATACCGCATTTTCGGTACGGCAATCGCGGTTTGCTTTCACGGCCTATGGTGCGCCGGATTACAAAGGGCGTGCATTAAAAGCGGTGCTGGAATTTGATTTATGGGGGAGCCTGAATGGTTCGCCCAGGTTGCGTCACGCCTATATTCAACATGGTAAATGGACGTTCGGACAATACTGGAGTAACTTTATGGACGACGACAACTGGCCCAACATCATGGACTATTGGGGCCCTAACTCCTATGTGTGGACACGGCAGATCCAGTTACGTTTTACACAACAGGTAGGTGCTTCTATGAAGTTCTCCGCAGCTGCAGAACAACCGGGTGGCGATTTATCTATTCCATCTACCTGGAAAAGCAGAACAAATTTTCCGGATGTAACGCTCGCTTTCCAAAAGAACTTTGGTGAGAAGAACGCCAGCCATGTACGATTGTCTGGTTTAATGCATCCTATGGATTATCAGAACGCAGATAAGGACAATAAGACAGATATTGGCGGCGCATTCAACTTCTCGGGTAATATTAACATCGGTAAAAACGACGATGTGAAATTTCAGTTTGCCTACGGCAGCGGCTATGCGAAATATAGTGAAGATATCAGCGGGCAAGGATATGATGCTTTCGCTAGTGATAAAGGGCTCAAGAATATTAATATGCTGGCTACCTGGTTATACTTTGACCACTTCTGGACCAAAAGCCTGGGCTCTACTATCGGGTACGGCTATCTGCAGTTAAATACGCCCGACCTGGCGATGCCTGCTACAGCAATAAAGACCACGCATTACGCATCTTACAATATGACCTACTACTTCACGGGTTTCTTTAAAATTGCAGGCGAGGTATTATATGGCAAGCGGGAAAATCGTGATAATACTTCCGGGGAAGATGTACGGGCGCAGTTCAGCGCTTTTTTCAAATTCTGATCATCTGCCTAAAAAAATCATACACCATGAAAACAATTATTGCATTATTCCTGTTGCTGGCGGTAGGGATAACTGGTACGGATGCTCAGCAACGCGCAAGGCCGGTTGATTATAATACCGTTATCAACGAAGCATTTAATTTATATAAAAATGAGAAGAGCGGACATAATGCGGATTACATTCCTTACCTGGATAAAGTAAACTCTGATTTGTATGGTATCGTACTGGTAACAGCTGATGGAAAGGTATACCAGGTGGGTGAAACGAAGTTTGAATTTGGTATTGAATCTATCGAGAAAGTATTTACCCTGTGTATGGCAATGGATATTTTCGGGGATAGCGTTATTCTTCAGAAAATAGGAGCCGACCAAACGGGGTTGCCGTTTAACTCGGTACCCGCAATTGAATTAAACGGGCAGAAGCCCTCCAATCCTTTGGTGAATGCAGGCGCCATGGCTACTACCAGCTTGCTGACCAGTCATTTTGGACATGCGGATGCCTGGAATAAAGTGAATGAATACTTTGCACGGTTTGCTGGCCGTAACCTAACGGTGCTGGATGAACTATATCAGTCGGAGGCCGCTACCAATGAGCATAACAAAGCCATTGCCATGTTGCTGAAATCGTATGGATACATGTACGACGATCCTGTTTATGCCTGTGATTTTTATACCAAACAATGTTCTTACGGGGTGAATACCCGGGATATTGGGATCATGGCGGGTACGCTGGCAAATGGGGGCGTGAATCCAATTACCCGGGAGCGCTTGCTGAGAGCGCAATATGTTCCCAAAGTATTGGCGATTATGGGAACTACCGGGTTGTATGAAACTACCGGTGACTGGATGTTCCGGGTTGGGTTACCCAGTAAAAGTGGTGTGGGCGGCGGCATTATTTCCGTATTTCCCGGAGAATTCGGGGTTGCTGTTTTTTCTCCCCCATTGGATAAAGCGGGCAACAGCGTTCGGGCGCAGACAGCCATTAAATATATTGCAGACAAGCTGTCGGCCAACGTGTACCTGGGGAGGTAAGAATAGTATTTGTATTGCCAATTGGTGAACGGTACCGGGATTCCGGTTGCTGTTCACCAATTTTTTTTCGCGGTTAATTCGTAAATTCATAAAACAAGTTATCATCTTAACATGTTTTAGAACTATGGACGTAAAGGATTATTACAAGGTGCTGGGAGTAGAGAAAGCGGCAACAGCTGAACAAATAAAGAAAGCCTATCGCAAACTGGCGGTTAAATATCATCCGGACAAGAATCCGGATAATAAAGTCGCGGAAGATAAATTTAAAGAAATCAACGAAGCATATGAGGTACTGAGTGATCCGGAGAAGCGGAAGAAATATGACCAGTTTGGGGAAAACTACAAGTACTACGAACAACACGGCGGCAGGCCGGAAGATTATGACTGGTCGCAATATGGAGGCGGGCAGGGCCGCACACGTTCCTATGGCAGCGGCAATATGGAAGATATGTTTGGCGGCGGCGGTGGTGAGGGTTTCTCCGATTTCTTTGAACAGCTTTTTGGCAGCCGTTTTTCAGGCGGTGGGCGCCGGCAGCAACAGGGGCCTGGCCGTGGCCGGGATGTACAGGCTACTATGGAGGTATCGTTGGAAGATGCGTATAACGGCGCTACCCGGCAGGTAGAGGTTAATGGCAGCCGGTTGAATATTAAGCTGAAGCCCGGCTTATATGAAGGACAGGTGATCCGTTTAAAAGGGAAAGGCAGTCCCGGCCGGCAAGGCGGTACCAGTGGAGATTTGCTGATCACCATACAACTGGCTCCGCATCCGTTATTTGAATTAAAAGGACAGGATATTTACACCGATCTGGCCTTACCTTTGTATACCGCTATCCTGGGAGGTAAGCAAACCGTAAATACACCGGGTGCCAGCCTGAACATGAACATTCCGGCAGGTACAGACAGCGGGAAAGTATTTCGCTTAAAAGGAAAAGGAATGCCTGCTTACGATAATAGTGGTAGTGCAGGGGATCTATACATCAAAGCAATTGTACATATACCAACAAATCTTTCCGAAAAGGAAAAAGAACTGTTTCAGCAACTTTCACAATTAAATGAGAATGGCCATGCTTAAACTTTTTGATTACCTGGAAGAAGTGATATCTACTGAGCGTATTTCACAGTTGAATAACCCGAAGCTGTTATATACTGCCAGTGAAATCATGAAGGAACTTGGCTACGGTCAGTCCGGTATGGAACAGGAGCCATTGGATAGAGCGATGCACGCCTGTGCGGCATTAAATATCCCGGTGGACTTTAATTTCAAGAAAGTGTATTGTTTTAAGGATGGCGAATTAACTACCGACTGGCAGTTATCGGAGCTGGCTACCTACCTGTTCATGATAAATTGTAATCCGTTGAATCCTTTTGTGGCTAAAGCACAGTTGATTTTTATGATGAAAGACCGGGTATGAGAGATATCAACCGGACCGGTATCCTGATAGTGGTCATTATGGGCACTACGATGGCCGGCATAGATTCCAGTATTGTTAATATATCCCTTCCCGTTATGAGCAGGCAGTTTAACTGTACGCTGTCGGAAATAGAATGGGTGATTACGGTATACATGCTTAGTTTTTCTGTGCTGATGCCGCTGACTAACTGGCTGAAGAACAGGATCGGTTTTTTTAATCTCTATATCGGCGCTATTTCTCTTTTTACGTTGGGGTCGCTGATGTGTGCATTGTCTACCAGTTTGAATTCCCTGTTGGTAGGGCGTGTAGTGCAAGCTCTCGGTGGCGGCGCCATGGCACCCACTTCCATGGCCATCATCTCCTATGTATTTCCCGCCAGGGTCCGGGGAACCGTATTAGGCTGGTGGGGATTGGGTAACCTGGTAGGCCCCGCGCTGGGCCCTACGCTGGGAGGTATCCTCACCGAAAAATTTGGCTGGCCTTCCATCTTTTATATTAACCTGCCTATTGGTATACTCACGGTGGCACTGGCTTTTCAGTACCTGGGCGTCTTGCGCAAGCAGGCGAAGCTGAAGCTGCCTTTTGATCTTACCGGTTTTGTGGTGCTGACCATCTTCCTGGTATGTTTACAGTACGGTATTGCGCGGGCAGAAGTAGTAGGTATTACTTCTCCCGAAATATTAATTACACTGGGGATAGCCTTTGTAGCATTGGCTGTATTTATATGGATAGACAGGCGCATAAAGGCTCCCATTATGGACCTCGCATTGTTTACCAATTATTCTTTTGTGAGTTGTATCCTCGTCACTATTTCCCGCGCGGCTGCATTGTTTGGCGGACTTTTCCTCATGCCCTTCCTTTTGCAGGAACAGATGGGGTTTTCAGAAGGGGTCTCTGGTTTGCTGATATTACCTAACTCTGTTTTTATGGCAGCGTTGATGCCTTTTGCAGGGAAGTGGTCTGATAAGCATGGTTCCCGTGAAATTTCTATCGTTGCGATTATATTGCTGGCTTTGTCTATGTACCTGTTTGCCCGGCTGGACCGGGGTAGCAGCCTTAATGCGGTTATTGTGACCATGATAGTGCGGGGCATAGGAATGGGGTTGTTACTGGCACCGCTGAATGCCGCTACTTTGAGTGCGGTCAGGCCAAGCGAGGTGACTATGGCTTCTTCCATCAGTACCTTAATGCAGCAGGTAGGAGGCGCTATTGGTATTGCGGTGCTGGCCATTGTTACGCAGGCAGCTTATAACCGGCATGTAATGGAAGGTATGGCGAATATGCCTGCGCATCACCTGGCGTTGCGGGAAGGATTTCATATCTCCCTGATAATATTGCTGGTCACCCTGATTCCCGCATGGTTCCTGCCCCGGCGGAATGTAGCCCTCAAAGATGTGGACACCCATATTGATACATGATTTTTTTCCTGCATGATTATTGGACGACCTTCCTGAACTTTTTTGGTATTTATGGCAACAACTGGCAAGAAGCATATTTTGATGATTGATGATGATGAAGATGATTTTTTCCTGGTAAACTCGCTATTACAGGACATTTCCCCCGATCAATATGTACTTCAGTGGGTTTCTTCCTATAAGCAGGGGTTGCTGGCCATAGAAGCGCGTGCACATGATCTTTACCTGGTAGACTACCGCCTGGGGGCACATACGGGGATTGATGTGTTGCATCATTTCCGCAATCTGGGATATAAAGCCCCGGTTATTTTGTTTACCGGAAAGGGCGACTACCACATCGATAAAGAAGCGATGCAGGCCGGAGCCGCTGATTACCTGGTAAAAAGTGAAATTACCGCCGCCCTGCTGGAAAGAGCCATCCGCTATACCCTGGATAAATTCAATCACCTGCAGGCAATTGAAAAAAGTGAAAAAAGGTATTTCAGCATCTTCGAAAAATCCAATGACCTTATTATCCTCGCAGATTGCGAACATAAAATAGTAGCGGCTAATCCAGCCGCCCTGAATGTATTGAAATACCCGGAAGATGAGCTGTACAACAGCCATTTGCAGGGGTTGTTTGCAGAGGAGCAAGTGATCAGGGACTTCCTCGATCAACTTTGCAAAGAAGAAGGTGTAGTGCAAAAAGAGTATATGTTCCGCAGCAAAACCGGGCAGCAGTTGGATGTGATGATCAATGCTTCCCTGCTGGACGAGAAGAAGCAACTGTATTTATGCATCATCCAGGATATTACGGCCCGTAAACGCAAAGAGCGGGAGAAGCAACAACAGGAAAAATTCGCTATTACCGGCCGCATTGCCCGCTTAATTGCCCACGAGGTACGGAACCCACTCACGAATATATTGCTGGCCGTTTCCCAGCTTAAAATGGAGCCGGTAGCAGAAACAGAAGATGCCCAGTTATACCTGGATATCATGGAACGTAATTGTCACCGGATTAATCACCTGGTAACAGAGCTGCTGCAATCTACGCGCATGACGGAGTTGAATATGCTGCCAGTTGGATTGAATGTATTGCTGGAAAAGGCATTGCACCTGGCTGCGGATCGCCTGCAACTAAACAATATTGCTGTCATACAACAGCTCTCCCAGCCAGATTGTATGATTTTGGCAGATGAAGATAAAATACTCATTGCGTTGCTGAATATTATTATCAATGGTATTGAAGCGATGAAAGCCGGTGAAGGCCGGTTGAGCATTGCCTCCTGGCAGGAAGCAGAACGGGTATTTGTTCGTATATCCGATAACGGTAGTGGTATTTCTGAGCAGAACCTGGCAAAATTATTCGAACCGTTTTTTACGAATAAAACCAAGGGAACGGGGTTGGGGCTTACGGCCACACAGAATATTATTTTGCAGCACCATGGCAATATTGCAGTAGAGAGTAAGCTGGGAGAAGGGACTAGTTTTGTGATCAGTTTTCCGATAGCTGTTAGCAGTTAGCTTTTAGCTTTTAGCAAAATGCAGCGGAGGTCATATACTATATGTTCTCCGCTGCATTTTGCTAAAAGCTAAAAGCTAATTGCTAACAGCTAACTGCTAGAGGCTTTCTTCCGCTTTAATCCCTGTTTGTGTAAAAGTGATTTTCCGCTGTTTATATAAGTTACCTATTGTCATTTTAAAGGTCTTTTTGCTCATACCAAAGAACTCCTGGATTTCTTCCGGTGTAGATTTATCATGGTAGGGCAGGTAGCCATTATTTTCTTCGAGCAGGCGCATAATTTTTTCCGCTTCATCTTCTACTCTTCCGAAGCCGGGTTTGCCGATGATCAGGTCTATTTTATCTTCTTTGATCTGGCGAACGAAGCCTTTCATTTTATCGCCGATTTCGAGCGGGCGGAAAATTTCGTTGTGGTGGAGGATGCCGGTGTGCTGGTTGTTGATGATGGCCACGTAGCCGATGTCAGTACGGCGGTAGATGACCAGGTCAACGGCCTCTTTTTCCTGTACGGTAAGGTTTTCATTGCTGAGGAACCGGTCAATTTTTTCGGTGGCAGCGAGACGGCCGGTTTGTTCATCGATGTATATTTTCACCAGGTATTCCTGGCCGGGCGCCATGCGGGTTAATTGCTGGGAAGTGGCTACAAATAAGTCTTTCATGAGACCCCAGTCGAGGAATGCGCCTTGTTTGGTGACGCTTACGGCTTTCAGCAGCACAATATCGCCTACAATGCCGAAGGGGCGCTGGGTGGTAGCAATCAACCGGTTTTCCGAGTCGTGATAGAGGAAAACTTCCAGTTCATCACCTATTTGGGTACCCTTGGGTACAAACCTTGTTGGGAGCAGGATTTCCTGGTCTATGCCTTCGAGGTATACACCAAAATCAGCTTCTTTTTTTACCCTTAACAGGTTGTATTCACCCACCTTTATCATAAAATTCGATTAATAGTCCGGGTGCAAGTTACTTATAGATTGCCGGATTGCGAGAATCATATTCTGCTTACTTTTGTAAACATCAGCGATTCACTGGTTACCTGTAATTCCGGGAGCACTGATCTAAACCAACCAAACCATCTTATGACGATTTTATCATTTACCCTGATCCTCCTGTGTGGGGCCTTTACGGCCGGACTACTGGGGTCGCTGACCGGGCTGGGCGGCGGCGTAGTGATCATCCCTTTACTCACCCTGGTATTTCATGTAGACATCCGTTATGCCATTGGTACTGCGTTAGTGGCGTCTATTGCCACATCTTCCGGTTCTGCTTCTGCCTATGTAAAGGAAGGTATTACGAACATCCGGCTGGGGATGTTCCTGGAAATTGCCACTACTACCGGTGCCGTGGTAGGGGCGCTGATAGCGGTGTATATGCCCACCAATGTGGTGGCCATTATTTTTGGGCTGGTGCTTATCTTTTCTTCGTTGATGTCTTTTCGTAAGAAGATGGAAGTGCCCGCCGGAGAACAGAAGAGCAAGCTGGCGGCTCAGTTACGGCTTAACAGCAGTTATCCCACGGCCGATGGGGTAGTTAATTACGAGGTGCATCATGTGCCGGGGGGCTACTTCATGATGACTTTTGCAGGTATTATGTCCGGGTTATTAGGCATCGGATCCGGGGCGCTGAAGGTGCTGGCGATGGATAACATCATGCGTATCCCATTTAAAGTATCTACTACTACCAGCAATTTTATGATTGGGGTAACAGCGGCTGCCAGCGCCGTGGTATACCTGCAGCGTGGCTACATTGCGCCGGGATTATGTATGCCGGTGGTATTGGGCGTGCTGGCAGGGGCTTTTGCGGGCTCTAAGTTGCTGACCCGGGCCAACGTAAAGTGGCTGCGTATAGTCTTCAGCGTAGTAATTGGAGGCCTGGCGCTGCAAATGATTTATAATGGTATCACCGGAAAATTATAAGCTATGAAAAAGTTTTTCTCTAATTATCTCCGGGATAAGGATATCCAGCAATTGATAGGCAAGCAACTGCGTATAGGTGTGATTACCTCCAGCATTATTGTATTGATTGGCGGGGTGATTTACCTGATCCGTCATGGTCATGAACAGCCGTCTTATGGCAATTTTACCGGTGTTCGCGAGGGGTTGACGAACCTGCGGGGTATCTGGCAGGGGGTGCTGGAAAATAAAGGCATGAATATTATCCAGTTGGGAGTGGTGTTACTCATTGCTACGCCTATTATTCGTATAGCCTTTTCTGTTATAGCATTTTTACTGGAGAAAGATTACCTGTATGTAGTGTTGACGCTGGTAGTACTGGGTGTTATTATGTTTAGTATGTCTGGCGGGCTTGCCGGGTGATTGTTTTTTCCAGGATTGTACTGATTTTGGGATTTTAAAAAGATAATAGCAGGCGTCTCAATTTTTTTGAGACGCCTGCTTATGCTAACAAAGCATTTGTATTCGTCAGGAAAATTTTAGATGCCAGTTAATAATTCCTTAATATCTGCGTCTGGCAATTACAACGACCGGATAGATTCCGTTCATCTCAGCAGCGGACGATTTGATGTGCGCTTCAAAAACTAATTTCTAAAACCTGTATACTGAACAGGCACAGCGGCCATCGAAGTATTCCAACACTACAGGCTTACCGCAATTACCGCATCCGTGGCGTCCGGAGTGGTGGCAGGTAACTGAATCACCAGCTCTTCTCCGTTTGCAGTAGTAGGCACGTTTTTACCATTGGCCAGCAATCTGGCGCTATTCACTTTTCCTTTTACACCGGGTACATGCAACTGACCATCAGCAGGCCAGTTGAATACGTGCAGGTATAAGGTAGTTTTATCACCATTTTTCTTTTGGGTGCAGCGGCCCCAATCCAGTGCCGGCAACGGGCTGCCTTGTGTGCCATAGATCGATTCTCCGTTTACCTTCATCCACTGGCCAATGCCTTTCAATGCAGTGAGACTACCTTCGGGGAATTGTCCCAGCGCATCCGGGCCTACATTGAGGAGATAGTTACCATTTTTGGAAGCGATATCTACCAGGTTACGTATAAGCGTTTCCGTAGTTTTCCATTTGTGATCATAGCTTTTATATCCCCAGGTGCCGTTCATGGTCATGCAGGTTTCCCAGTCGCGCCCATCCAGTTCTGCCTGGGTAGGGATTTTCTGTTCCGGTGTTTTATAATCGCCGGGGAAGTTGGGGCGTTTCAGGCGGTCGTTGGTGATGATATTGGGTTGCAGTGCCAGTACGGTTTGTAGTTTTTGTGCATATTCATCTGTCATGTTGGTAGGGGTATCCCACCATAATACGGCTACATCGCCGTAGTTGGTGAGGAGTTCCTTTACCTGTGGTACAGCTACTTTATCGATGTATTCGGACATGGTAGCACTGGTTTGCAGCGGGTCCCAGTGGCCGGTGTTGGCCATTGTATAGGCGTCTATTTTAGCGGAATCCGGGTTGGGCCATCCTTCGGTGGCAATTTTGCGGGCAGCGGCGCCACCGGGATTGTTCCAGTCCTGCGCCTGGGAGTAGTAGAAGCCCAGTTTGATACCATATTTTTTGCAGGCGGCAGCCAGCGGGGCCAGTACATCCTTGCCATACGGGGTAGCATCTACGATATTCCATTTGCTGGCATTGGATTTAAACATGGCGAATCCGTCGTGGTGTTTGGCGGTAATCACAATATATTTCATGCCGGCGTCCCTGGCGGTTTTTACCCAGGCGTCTGCATCGTATTTCACGGGGTTAAATTGTTTGGCGTATTGCTGGTATTCCAGCACCGGGATTTTTGCGCGGTTCATGATCCATTCGCCGCCGCGGCCAACCTGCTGACCTTTGTAGTTGCCGGCCAGCTGGGCATAGTCGCCCCAGTGGATAAACATGCCGAAGCGTGCTTCCCGCCACCATTGCATGCGTTGATCATGTGTGAGTGTAGTTTGTGCTAACAGGATGGACGTCGGTATTAACAGCGCCACCAGGAACAGGAGCCCTTTTTTCATAAACATAATGTGGATATTATATATTATGCAATCGTTTGCATAATATCGGTAAAAAATAAGCGCTTTGCGCTCTTATCTTCCAATAACAAACTAAATATCTATAAAAAAAGCAGAACAAACTGGACTGATTTTACCAGAACCTGATATTTTTTTATGTAGTTATTTCATTGGAGTATCATTATAGCCGGAGTGGGATATCAATATATTTTCTGACGGCGGAGATTACTTAGATATTCAGGTGTCATCCCCAGGTAAGATGCAATATCTTTCAGCGATACAAACTGTGTGATGTCGGGATGACTTCTTATAAAGTTGATGTAGCGGTCCCGGGCAGATAGCATGAGTGTATCGGTGATCTTCTTATGATGTGCACAAAGTGCATCCTGGTACATCTTCCTGAAAAACCTTTCGATAGAAGGAGACTGGTCCAAAAGGGTATCAAAAGTAGCCTTATTCAGTTGCAGTACTTCGGTATTTACAACGGCTTTGATGATAACGGTAGAGGGGACCTGGTTAAAATAGGAATTGAGATCGGAGGCCCATCTTTCCGCTGGTACCAGCAGGATACAATGTTCTTTCCCCATTACGTTTAAGTTATAGGTTTTAATGAATCCCGTTAAAACAAAGTTCTGATGTCGGCACACCTCTTCATTTCTCAGTAGCAGTTCTCCTTTTTCCAATTTCCGATAAGTAAAAGACTCCTCTATTAATGTAATATCGGCGGGCGTAACAGGGACATATTTTTTAATATACTTGATCAGTTTGTCGTGCATCTCCAGGTACTTATAAAAACTTCATAATAAACAAATCGTAACTATTTCTTAAGATTTCTTAAGATTTTCTTTATCCGAATGACGGAATATTGTTTCAGATTAATTAATGACAATGCTGCTGGATAGATAGTAGAAAATAATGGCTCATAGACTTAACACGCTAATATCGGGTTCTTTTAGATATGCAGCAGCATCATTGTTAACAATGATTAATCGACTGATTTTGTAGACAAAAATATACTACAATCACTTTTTGGCAAAAAAAATCCGGAAATTTTCCCAGGAAATATGTTACCCATGGATTATCCTATTGCAGATAGAAATGCCAACATTTTTCCGGCTTTTAAAGATGATCTGCAAGGCTATCAGGATAGTGCAGCGAAAAGGTAGAATAGTATCCTCCCGGCATGTTGTATAAAATAGTTGAGCAAGCAATATATTATGAGGTGTTAATGTCGAGCATATAAACCCAATCACCTGACATGAAATAGTTCCTATGATTATCAGATTTTGAACATCATTATGCCCTAGTAGGCGCGTTTCAGTGCTAGTATATACCCAATAAATCCATGTAGCGGTTTTGCGCTGGCACCCTATCCCGGGGGCTTGCAGCAGATTTCTCATGTGCCCTGGAAATTGTCTCTCAGGAAGTTTTCCAGATGCTGATTTCCTGGGAATCGCCAAGTCATTCTTAAAACCCAAATAAAAATGCACATGAAAACACTGTTTTCTAAAAGAAATGCGGCACTCGCATTAGCTGCCGCTCTGTTGTTAAGCAACTTTTCCTATGCCCAAACCGGCAATTCTAAAAATGTAGCAAAACAAGTTAGTAACCCTGATTATCAGAATGCATCTGCAAATCTTGACAGTGAATGTACCCCTGTGCTGGCTACTGTTGTAGCAGTAACGGAGGCTGTGGTGGCTGTTGGTGAAGCTGTTGCAGCTACCGCAGTAGCTTACACTGCTGTTAAAACAGCGGAGGGCTTTCTCACGTCTGCCGACAATGCTTCACAGGAAGCAAGACTGGCATCACTGGATTAATCCAAAGGTTCTACATAACAGGGCTGCCGTGTGGCCCTGTTATGTAATTACATTAATATCTCTACTCTTTTATCCAATGAATAAAATACTGAGTGTTGTCATACTTTTTGCTTTTGTGATCTTTTGGGCATCCAATATTTTTTTTAATCTGCCAGACAACCCAATTAAAATAAAATTCAGCAAAGAAGAGGCAGCTTTTCAATCTGTGTTGTTCCAGCGGTGGTCTTTCTTTGCCCCGCCACCTAAAAACAACGAGCGCTTATACTATTTTTTCAGAAGCAAATCCGATACAACTCAACAAGTGGTATTTGAAGTACTTGGCCCTATTACCGCCAGAAAACAACAAACAGCACCTTTTAATATGCTGGAGGAAAAGGAAGACTATATCATTTCGGGATCTATCTCTGAAGTAAACGATTTCCTTTTTCAATACACCAATGAACTCAAGTTCAGACATAAAGATAAACCCGAGGCAGAACTTGTGCAGATGGCAACGCAACAAGCCTGGGCTGTCAGGGCAAAACTGAGTGGTATTGCAACCCTGACAAAATATGGTACGTTGATCGCTGCCCAGCATCATATCAGCACTGACTATGAAATGAAATTTATGATTGCACAGTTGCCTATTCCCAAATTCGTTGACAGGAATAAGGTAACGGAAAGAAACAGCCCCGGAGTTAAAACATTCGAAACGCCATTTATAGCCATTCCAAAAGGGTAATTATGAAGAAGTTAGTAACCTACTTACAGTCAACCAACAGAAGCTCAATAGCACTTGCCATCCTGAGAATATTTATATGTTTACACCTGTTGAAAAAAATTATTCTGGAATGGCGCAATATGGAGTTGATCTATGGCCCAACCAGCATCATATCGCATCTCCCCATGCGTTTCGGACAATATGTACTTGATTCTACCGTGTTCAGAGAACATTTCCATTTGTTGCTCACTTGCTACATACTGGTGATCCTGTTGTTTTTCTTTGGGATAGGAAAAAATATCACCAATGTTATACTGATGGCATTCCTGATCCTGTTTCAGCGATTGGACTGGCTGATCCTGAATGGCGGCGATAATCTTCTTTTTTTCCTGGTACTTTATTTAACGTTTGCTAACTCCTTCGATCATTTCGCCATCAGCAAACCATCACTAAAAAGGGAATCTACCCGACGGCTTGTGAACCTGCTGTCAAATCTGGCGGCTTACTCGATCATGTTCCAGTTTTGCCTGATCTATATCGTGTCCGCTATGCATAAGTTACACGCAGATGTGTGGTTTAACGGAATAGCGGTTTATTATACTTTTATGCTCGACCGGTTTAGGGGTACTCCGTTAAACAATGCATTGGCCAGGAATGAATTTTTTGTAACGTTCAGTACCTATTTTACTGTCTTCTTTGAGATGTACTTCCCGGTACTGGTATTTGTAAAGAAACTCAAGCCTTACCTGGTAATGATGGGGCTGGCGCTGCATATGGGGATCTACGTATTTATGATGATCTATGATTTTCAGTTTGTGTTTATTTTCTCTTACATCATTTTCTTTTCAGATGAGGAACTATTATCCTATAAACAACGCTTTATTGACCCCATTAGCGAAAAATTCAGGAGCAAAAAAGAGCCTTCAGGACAGGTATTGCCCAATTAAAACTATGTTGATATGAAAACTATGGAAATAAAACGCCAAATCAAGATGGCATTAAATCAAATGTTCATCGCAACGGTGATTATTTATCTGGGCTGCATCATTTCCTTATATAGTGGATCTGCTTTTTCCATGCTCATTTTTTCTATGTTGCCCGGTATAGCTTATTTACTGACAGCTACTTTTATGCCGGCCTTCACCGGTAAAAGAACATCGCCGTCCCGCACTGGTGTTGTTGACTGGATAGCCCTCGCAGTGTTTTCCGTACTTTTCGCGTATTTATTAGATAGGTTAGTATATGTGATTAGCCCGGATGTTCCCAAAGCCTATGGGAAAATGTTTGAGCGTTATCTGGTAGAGAGTGGAAAAGTCCCCCAGGGTATTAAACTTCGGAGAGTAGAGGTATTCGCCGGACTACCTTTCTTTTTGCAGAATGTTTATACCAATATCCTTGGGATTGCCCTGGGGGTATTTGCAGGACATAGATTGGCGAGGTGGAAAGGGCGTTCTGCAGCCAGCAGTATAAGGGTAAATACATTGATCGAACAACAGTAAATGAGTTATGTTAAGCCTTATTACCGGTATATTGTATCCTTATATTTTGCTGACTGTTTTATTAACAGCGGTATATCTGTGCGGAGAAGCAAAAAACTACCCGGCAAGTCTGACGGTATCCTGGTTGGATATTGCAGGTATTGCTGTCTGGCTGCTTATTGTTATCAATATTCTTATAAAAGAAGATGGTACCAACAAATCTGCTCAGCTTGCAGATTTGTTATTGTATCTGCTGATGTATGTTGCCGCACGATGCTTTTTCCTGCACGGGCATTCGGCTATCCGGGCATTGTTGTTTGTTTTTACGGCAATAGTTTTCCTGGAGGCGGTGATGGGGATACTACAGTTTTCCGGTATGATTTCCCGGACCAATACATTATTTCTGGTCACTGGTACTATGGCTAATCCTGCTGTATATGCCAATTTTATTATTACATTATTACCTGGTCCACTCCTTCTATTGTTCACCTCAATAAGAAAGTGGCAGCGCGTAACGGCGGGGATGATTATACTGTTAGCAGTGACGGCGCTTGGTTTATCGGAGGCCAGAACTGCCTGGGTCGCCTTAATAGTTGGTATGGGATGCCTGTTTGTATTACGCTCTCCGGAAAATATTTCCCGCCTGTCGGTAATATTGAAGCGGCCGGTGGTCAGATATGTGGCGGTTGTTTTATTCCTGTGTGTGGTGGGATTTGCAGGTAAACAATTACTTCAGTTCAAACAGGATTCTACTATCGGCAGATGGTTTGTTTATAAAACGACGTTGAGGATAATCGCTGATCATCCTTTCAGCGGTATCGGCTTCGACCGGTTTAAAATTGTTTTCAATGATTACCAGGAGCAGTATTTCAGGCAGCATCCGGAAGATAAGGCTGCCGCCCGACTTGCATCGCATGTAACAGTAGCGTATAATGAATTTCTTCAAACATGGAGTGAACTGGGAACGGTTGCTCTCTTATTGCTGTCGGGCTTCCTGGTAAAATGGCTACATATTTTTAACCAACTTATAAGAACATCTGATATTCTTGGTCAAATCGTTTATGCATATGGACTATCCGTATTTGTTCTTTGTTGTTTTTCTTACCCATTCAGGAGTAGTACCCTGGTGATAAATGTTTTGCTGCTTGTTGCCATCATGGCCTGGAAGGACCAGCAAATAGTCTTTTCCCTCAAAGTAAATCCACCGGTAGTCAAAGTACTCCGGTGGATGTTGTTTGTTCCCTGTTTACTATTAGCAGCAAGCACACTTCAGTACATTAATCACCTCGGAAGCTGGCAGACACTAACAACTATTGCCAGAAGAAAGGGATTTGAACGGGTAGAAGCCTCATATAGGCAGCTATATCACCAATTGGAAAATGAGCCACAGTTTTTATACACTTACGGTACGGAACTGTGTTTACATGAAAAGTACAAGGAAGCTATTCCTGTGTTAACAAAAGCCGCATTGGATTTTAACTACTATGATCTGTATGTAAGACTGGGAGAGTGTTATGATAGGGTGGGGCAGAAAGAAGCAGCAGAGAGGTCCTATTTAAAGGCATCTTTCCTGGTACCCAACAGGTTTTATCCAAGGTACCGGCTCATGAAGTATTATGCCGCCAATGGCGCTTCGGATAAGGCTGTAAAATGGGCTAATACCATTATTGGCATGGATATAAAGATCCCTTCTGCCCAAATTGACAGTATCAAATTAAAAGCATCTGCATTAATACAATTGCATGGAAAAGGATAAAAACATTTATTGCATTATACTTTCTTTTGCTATACTCACCTGGGCGGGTTGTCAACCTGTACAACCGCATAGTGTTGCATACGCCCTAAAGAAATCAGGAGATAATGAAGTGGAAATTCAGAAACTGCTGCGCAGGTACAACACCCAATCAGATACATTACTAAGAAAATCTGCAGATTTTTTGATTGCCAATATGGTGGGGATGAGTACGGATAGTATCAGTTATGTAAATGCGCAATCACATAGAGTTCCTTTTGATATTTGTTTGTATGAGAACAAAAAACGTTTCCAGGATTTTCTGACATCTGATGATATCAGCGTACAGCGTTACCAGATCGCAGACCTTGGGTTTATAAAAGCTGACTATCTTGAAAAAAATATCGACAGCGCATATACGCTGTTTCGGAATTACGGCCTCCGCAGGAAGATTCCTTTCGAAGTGTATTGTAATTATCTATTGCCATATAAATTGGGAGATGAGCGAATAGAAGACTGGCGGCGATTTTTTTCAGGAAAATTCAATACGTTAGTTAGAGATAGCAACATGTCCGCAAAAGAGATTTATAAAGCGGTTGACAAAGATATCAATCAATGGTTTACCTATAATAAGGAATATGTGCCGGCACTCAATACCCTTAGCCTTTCCCAGGCCCTTGAATTGAGAAGCGGTAATTGTTTGGATATTGCTAACCTGCACATCGCAGCATTGCGAGCTATAGGCATTCCGGCAGCTCTTGAGATAGTGCCATACTGGGGCAATAATAATTTCGGGCATTCAGAATGCGCCTATTGGGATGATGAATCAGCGGGCTTTAAGTTACCTGATAGCCTCCGTTTTTATTATGGCGCTCCGAAAGTATTTCGTAAAACTTTTGCAGCACAGGAGAGTGAGGCTGCCAGGTTAAACAAGCTGGGAGTAAAGAAAATGAATATCCCTGAGCTCTTTTTTAACGATCGGTTACAGGATATCACTACTTTCAGAACCAATGCCGGTAACATTGTGTTGGCGGAATCAATGGCGCCGGAAAATGAAGTTATCTTTTTATGTGTATACAACGCTGCTAAATGGGAAGCAATCAGCTGGGCCGTTGCCGGTAAAAACGGTCGTCTTACTTTTCCCAATGTAGGCAGAAATATTGTATACACGCTGGCTACTTATCACAAAGGTACTTATACATTACAGGGCACTCCGTTTCTTCATAAAAAAGATGGACAGATTGAATTTTTCCGCGAAATAGCTAAAGAACAAACGGAAGATATATGTGTAGAAGGGACCGGTGTAGATGAATGGCTCGGGATTCAACCTGGTCATCAATACCAGTTGTATTATTGGGATGTGGCGACTCACCACTGGTGTTTGATAAAAAACACATCGGCCACAGATCACATACTCACTTTTACAGCTGTTCCCCAAAAAACTTTACTAAGGCTGGCCAAAGCAGGATCTACCGGAATGGAGCGTTTTTTTACTTATGAATCAAATAAACAAATATGGAGATGATAACAGCGCAGGTAAAGAATACAGTTTATTTCGATGGTATTTGCAATCTCTGTAATTCATTTATTGACTTTGTGATAACACGGGATAAAAGAAAAATCATTTTTTATGCCTCATTGCAGTCAGCTTCCGCCAGTGCTTTATTGCATGGGCATGGTATTACCGGTAAATTGAACACCATCTATTTCTACAGTAATCATCAATTCTATAATAAATCCAGGGCGGTGGGCAGAATACTGTTACTTATTGGAGGAGGCTGGAAGATTGCCGGCGTGATTATATTATTAACACCACGTCCGTTAGCGGATGCGGTTTACTCTTTTATTGCCAGGAACCGCTACCGGCTGTTTGGTATGAAAAGCACCTGTAGAATACCTGGAGCTGCAGAGGCTGCACAATTCCTGTCATAACCTGAATTCTTTAATATATTCTTCGACACCAATGAGAAAAATAATCTGTAAAATATTTATCAGCTTTTTTATAATGACACTTCAGGGCTATGCTCAAGTAGGAAAAGCCCGTTTGACAGGGAATATAAAAGATACTGTTACCGGTGCCAGTATAAAGGCGGTTTCGATTGCTTTACTCAAAGCGGAGGATAACAAAATTTGTGGCAGCAGTATTTCGGACGAAGCAGGCAATTTCTTTTTCAACCATATCGAACCAGGTAAGTATAAAATTGGCGTCAGTACTGTTGGTTATGGCAATAAACTATTTCCTGTTAATGTTGAGGTGACTGACACCTTGGTACAATACAGGACGATCTTCCTTAAACGGGAAAGTACTGTTATCAGGGGGATAGAAGTAACTGGCCAGAAGAATCTTATTGAGACCAGGATTGACCGGTTCATCTACCATGCAGACCAGGATGTTACCAATCAAAGTGGAACCGCCGCTGATGTATTCCGCAAAATACCGATGCTGGTGGTGGATCCTAATGGTAATGTGTCTATGTTTGGTTCCTCGTCTATTCGGGTATTAATCAATGGTAAACCCTCTTCTACAGTGGCATTCAGTATCTCAGATGCCATGAAAATAATTCCGGCCTCGGAGATCAGGTCTGTGGAGATTATCACCAGTCCTTCTGCAAAATATGATGCCGAAGGAACCGCAGGGGTCATTAACATTATCACCAAGAAGAAAAACCTGGAAGGTCTTAATGGTACCGCCAATCTTTCGCTGGGTAATCTTAGTAGCTCCGCATCTGGTAGCGTCAACTACCGGAGTGGGAAATTGGGGCTTAACGGAGCCCTGAATGCCAGCTTCAATAGAACGATACTCTACGCAACAAGTGAACGGAATAATTATGTCGGGAACCTTATGACATTGCTCCAACGTACGGATAGCAAAAGCAATACGAGAAACGCCGGCGGACAATTCGGTGCAGAGTATGATCTTGATAGCAGCAGCACAATAAGCACTTCCGTCCGGCTTAATGGTTATCTGCTGGACTATAATAATAGTCTTCTTACAAAGGAAATCGACAGAAACATGGGAATTATGGGAGATAGCGGAAGGTATACCAACGGCGACTGGAAAAATAAAGGTGCAGACTGGATCACGGACTATATCAAACATTTCAAAAATCCACAGCAGGAGCTGACCGCCTCTGTGCAATACAGTACGGGGAAAAGAAATACCTCGTACTTGCTTAACCAGGCAGCTGTAGAAAAAAACGCAGTTTACCGGGAAGATAATTATAATGATGGCAACAATAAGGAATTGACCTTTCAGACAGACTACACACATCCTTTCCGTAAAGGGCGATCGATGGAGGTTGGCTGGAAGTCGATCTTCAGAAGTATGAGCAGCGATTTCGCTACCCAAATTGTGGACGTTGATAATGGTCATTATACATTTGACCCTTCCAGGTCGGGCAACTTCCGTTACAAACAGGACGTGCATGCCATTTACAGCACCTATTCTTTTTCAATCAAAAAAGTATACCTGTTTAAAGTAGGCGCCCGGCTGGAAGAAACGGTGATCTCAGGGGATTTTATGCCGGAAGACACCTCATTTAATAACACCTATTTAAATCTGATTCCGACGATTAGCATTGCAAGGAAATTGAAGAAACCAGGATCTGTTATCAAAGTGGGCTATAGCCGAAGAATACAACGCCCTGGTCTTACTTACCTGAATCCATATGTGAACCAGGCAGACGCCAAAAATATCCGTTATGGTAATCCCGAATTACAGCCGGAGCTTACCGATGCATTTGAACTGGGATATAATACTTTCTTCAAAAAAATTGTTTTCGGTGTAACAGGATATTTCCGTAGCACGGGGAAGATTATAGAGAGTGTCACCGTTATTAATGATAAAGGGGTGGCATTTACTACTTATCAGAATATTTCAAAAAGCAGTACCATTGGCGCCAATTTGTATGCCGTATACTACGTTATGCCCAGGTGGAGTATAACAGGCTCGTTTAATCTCTATCATTATGGCATTCAGAGCGCTGCTGTATATAAAAATAACGGTATCGTATATACGGGGTCTGTTGTTTCCAATCTGACATTCGGGAAAGGATTTGCTGCCAGTTTTGTTGGGCTTTATAATTCATCCAAAGTTACTTTGCAAGGCACTACTTCCGGATGGGGAATGGTATCAATGGGACTAACGAAAGAAGTACTGCATAAAAAAGGAAAGATTGGTATTACTTCCAACAATCCTTTTTGGGCTGAAGTGAAAATTAATCAACGTTTGCAGGGGCCGGATTTTAATCAATATGTGAAAAGCGGTCTGGATTTCAGATCAGTTAACTTAACTTTCAGCTACCAATTTGGTAAAATAAAGAAAACTACCAGGCCTAAAAAACAGGTGATTCAAAATAATGACCTGAAAGAAGAAAGTAATCAGTTGGGCAATGGTATTAAATAAGTCTACATAAATATGAAGCAAGTTGTTATCGTATTCAAAATTATCGGGGCGCTGGGCGTAATAGGTTTCTTTGGTGATAAACATTTTTTATATCTTCTTCCCTTTTATCTGATAGGTGTTATTCTCGGGAAGGTGGAGAAATACAGAAGTAAAAAGCCGGAATCAGGATTAGCAACCACTGCACCGGATCTTACGCACTACTATTCGAGTGTATATTTAAGTCTGCTCAATCCCTTTAATATCGTTTTGCTGGCCAAACAATTGCTGGGCCAGCTATATATTCTGGTATTCTATTCCTATCGGTTACCCTCACCTGCCACTTTTCAAAATAAGGTGCAGTACATCCTGCCTTTCCGGGGAACCTGGAAAGTAGGACGTGGAGGTATTACAGCCGATACGTCTCATTCCTGGAATTTGTATACACAACGTTATGCCTATGATTTTTTTATGACTGATACCGATGATAAACCCAATAACGGCACCGGAAACCATCTTGATGACTATTACTGCTTTGATCAGGAAGTTATTGCGCCAGCAGATGGCACTGTGGTAGCGGTGAAAAATAGTATCCCGGATTATACACATGTGGGTGATCTTTCTGTTGACTGGAAGTCCCGTGATTTCAGGGGGAACTACGTTATCATTCAGCATGCTGCCAACGAGTACAGTTTTATTGCTCATTTCAAACAAGGCAGTATTGTTGTAAGTACGGGTGATGTGATAAAGCAGGGGCAGTTAATTGGCAGATGTGGTAATAGTGGCCACTCCACCATGCCGCATATTCATTTTCATCTGCAAAATAGCCGCAAGTTCTGGATTGCATTAGGTTTGCCAATAACATTCAATGATATTGTGATAGCTGATACTCCAAACAATACAGGAGCCACTTATATTACCGGCGGCCAATTGGTGCATAACTGCCACTAACCTATTTCCTGTTATCTATTATTAATAAATATTCAATTATGAAAGCTCCCATTTTCTCAAGGCGCTCCGCCTGTATCGTTTTTGTTGCAGTTGGCGCTTTATTGATCGCAGAAAGTTATCAAGTTCTTCCTGTTAACCAGGGGAACCATATTATTCTCCCTGGCAAAGGGTGCGGTTTATCCGATAAAGTAGAAGATATGGCATCGACGGTCTCTTTTGCCGTGGTGCCGGAAATAGTAGCTGGTCCGCCTCAATCAGAATTGATATTTACCCCCTCTGTTACAGGGCTTGAAATCAGTGTTGTACAGGAATCCCGTACGGTTGAGGGCAACACATTTATTGCTGGCAGTATGGTATCAGATGAAAGTAAGCTATATGCATTGGAATAGGGGGTCTGAAGTGCCTATATATAATATAATTATGAAGGTTATTGTTGATCTGATGCTATGAAACCAAAAAGCTTACAGACCCGGGTACTTTGCCGGGTTTGTAAGCTTTTGTATTGAAAGACTGACCTTTCAACAGTATACAGTTTACGCCATCTCTACTTCGCGCAGCTCCAATACCTGGGTAGTCCAAACACGCAGTTCGTCTACCATGGCAGGATTGTTCAGCAGAGATTGTCCGTAGGAAGGAATCATTTTTTTCAGTTTCAGTTGCCATGCTTCGGTTTCTACCTCGTTGCGGAAGCAGCGTTTCAGCAGGTTCAACATGATAGAAACTGCGGTAGATGCGCCCGGAGAAGCACCCAGCAGGGCTGCAATGGAGCCATCGGCAGCACTTACTACTTCTGTACCGAATTCCAGGATACCACCATGTTCAGGATCTTTTTTAATAACCTGTACGCGTTGTCCGGCAATTTCCAGTTCCCAGTCTTCCATCTTCGCTTCAGGGAAATACTCGCGCAAGGCTTCCAGCCTGTCTTCCGGCTTCTGTCTTACCTGTGCAATCAGGTATTTGGTCAACGGAATATTATCCAGCCCGGCAGATACCATCGGACGAATATTATTCGCTTTGATAGACAGCGGCAGATCCATGAAGGAACCGTTTTTCAGGAACTTGGTGGAGAACCCGGCGTAAGGGCCAAACAGCAGGGCTTTCTGGCCATCAATCATGCGGGTATCCAGGTGAGGTACCGACATAGGAGGCGCACCTACAGAGGCTTTCCCGTATACTTTTGCACGGTGTTGTGCTATAATTTCAGGATTATTGCAACGCAGCCACTGACCACTTACCGGGAAACCGCCAAAACCTTTTCCTTCCGGAATGCCTGACTTCTCCAGTAATGGCAATGAACCGCCACCTGCACCTATAAAGACGAATTTTGTGTTGATGTTTCGTTTTTCGCGTGTTTCGCGGTTTTTTACCTTGATCGTCCAGCTACCATCTTCTTCTTTCTTGAAATCACGTACATCATGATTGAAGTGGATGGATACGCCGTCCAGTTTTTCCAGGTGGTGAAACAATGCGCGGCTCAAAGCGCCGAAGTTCACGTCTGTACCCATTTCCATGTGGGTAGCAGCTACTTTCTGACCAGCCTCCCGTCCTTTCATCACCAATGGCATCCAGTTCTCCAGTTGCTTCGGATCTTCAGAATATTCCATGGTTTTGAAAAGATGGCACTGCTGCAGGGCTTTGTATCTTTTTTTGAGGTAATCCACATTTTCTTCTCCCCAAACAAAACTCATATGGGGAACGCTTTGTATAAACTCGTGCGGATTGGAAATGATGTTATTTTCTACCAGGTAAGACCAGAATTGGCGAGACACTTCAAATTGCTCTGCAATGTTCACCGCTTTTTTAATATCTACTGATCCATCTTGTTTCTGCGGTGTGTAGTTCAACTCGCAAAATGCGGAGTGACCGGTACCAGCATTGTTCCATGCATCGGAACTTTCGGCTGCCGCCACATCCAGTCGTTCAAAAATTTCAATGGTTAATTCCGGTTCCAGCTCTTTGAGGAGCATTCCCAAGGTGGCACTCATAATTCCAGCGCCGATTAAAACCACATCCGGACCTGTTCCAGCTGTACGCTTGCTTCTAAACATAACCCCATTTTTATTCGAGGTGCAAAGTTACAATCAAAACAATTATGCAGGGTGATTAAATTGGTCGTTTACTACACTTTAACAATATTATTACAATTCTTTCTGAATGGATTGAAAGTTGTGAATAGATGAACCGGTACGCAGGATTTTATATTTTAGTTAAACATCCCGCTATTTAATAATGAACTACCCGGAAATATTATTTTTATTATATGATGAACAGACGCACATTTTTAAAAGGAGTATCCGCCGCAGTCATTATTTCCGCGAGCGGCAAAATTGTATCTGCGGTAAATCCCCGGCACTTCGACAGCAAAACCGTTTTCCGCTTTGCGGTGGGGTCCGACTGGCATTTTGGGGAGCCCAAAACACCTTCCGAACAGTATTTCCTGGACCTGCAAACGGCCTTTCATCAATACCAACAACAGTATCCCTGCGAATTTTTTGTACTCAACGGCGATATCATTCACAATGATCCCGCCCTGCTATTGCCGGCAGCCGCCAAATTAAAGCAGCTACACCCGAAATTGCTGGTCACACATGGTAACCACGACATGGTATCTGCCGAAGCCTGGGAACAGGCCTGGGGAATACCCCTGAACCACGACATCGTGATCGGCAACCAGGTAATTTTACTTGGCAACACCGCAGATGACAAAGGAAAATACCTTTGTCCCGATGTAGAATGGTTTGCCCGTAAACTGGAGCAGTACAAAGCCGCCAATAATATATTCATCTTCTTACATATCACACCCGTAAAATGGACTGATAACGGGCTGGATTGTGCAGAATTCCAGGCGCTGATCAAAAAGTACCCTAATATCAGGGCTATCTTCAACGGACATGACCACGACCAGGACAGCGTGAAAATGCTGAACGACAGTAAAATACCCTTCCTCTTCGACGGCCATATCGGTGGTAGCTGGGGCGTTGGCTACCACGGCTTCCGGGTAGTAGAGCTGAAAGAAGATGGCAGCCTGCTCTCTTTCATCATGAACCCGCTGACCCGCCAGAACGAGCGCGTATTTCCGAAAGTTTAGGTATTTTGCCCGTACATTCGGGATGCTAAAAGAAAAACTATGCTGGAGGAACTTGAAAAAGACTACGGATTTACCTATCCAACACTCTATAAACAATTATATAAAGATGGAATGCTCGACTGGGGCGAGTTTGGCGAAGACTGGCTGGATAAAGTATATCCTGCCATTAAAACTGCTCCTCCATTATTGCTCTATGCCAACGACCTGGAAGTGATGGCGTTGACTACAGTAGATGAAGAAATGGACGAAGGGTTACTGTTTGCTGATCCGGTTCACCAGTTTGTTCCTTTTGCCATGAGCGGCGCGGGCGACTGGTTCGCCTTCTACTTCAATTTACAGAATGGTGAAGACGTACCTATTGTACAGGTATTTCATGATGCCAACGAAGCTTGCATACTGGCTAAAAACCTGCAGGATTTCATCTTCCTGCAGATGCTGGAAGCCGTAACAGACCTGGATCCCAAGTCTCCATCGCTGATTGTACATGGCAATATGAAAGAGAATTGCAGCAATTTCCTGCGCACTCACAGCCCTTATCTGACACCCCGTCAGGCTAAAATTATTGAAGCCGTGTATGATTTCGGCCGGCTCACCAATGTGGCCCTGCATGATATTGTGGAGAAGGAAATGAATTTCGAATGGCTGGACAGTAGTTTTCCATACCAGGTGAAAGGATAGGAGAAAGCATAAAGCTAAAAGCAAAAAGCTATTGTAGCGGATCATTATAGCGGATTCAATATACGCGCTGGTCATTCGCTGCAATAGCTTTTTGCTTTTAGCTTTATGCTTTTTCCTATTCTTTATAAAAATCAATCAACGCCCCAAAATACTGGTCATTCCAGCCTTCTGTAATATCTTCATACGCTTCGTCGGGGATATTGGTATGCTTCAATTCCACATCGGTACCTTTGGGAGAAGGATGTAACTTAATAGTTACGATAGAAGCATTGGCCATATCTTCCTCGTCATCATCCCCGAAATACCATTGCTGCACAATTTTTTTATCCTGTTCAAATTCCAGGTTTTTCCCCACAATACTGGATTCCCATAAAGAGAACTCAGAACCAGGCTCTGTAGACATTTCCGCTACTTCGCCGGTCCACAGTTGAATGGTAGCGGGATTGGTGAGTGCCGCATAAACTTCTTCCGGCGGTGCAGCCAGTATAAAATGTTTTTTATAATCTTTCATGGTTTCAAAACTAGAATTAATTATTTTTCTATAAAAATTGAGTGTATGCAATTTACCAAACTGATCCCAAATATATTTTATTCAGATATGAATGTGGGTTTGCAGCTGTTTGTAGACACACTCGGTTTTGTTATTGCCTACAGAGATGATAATGGAGAACAGCCTTTCTGCATCATCAAACGGGACACCCTGGTGATTCATCTCATTGAAAGTCATGAATGGGCTATCAAAGACAGGCCCCAGATCCGGCTGGAAACAGACGACATTGAAGCTGCATTTGCACTGGTAAAAGAAACCCATCCCGAATTATTACACCCCAATATGCCTGATATACGCCTGCAACCCTGGGGCGCACTCGAGTTTGCTTTAAAAGACAAGGAAGATGTTTGTGTGATTATACAACAACCAGCGTAAGATTGTTTTAAAGTTATGTATCCTATATGATGAAAGTATCTCAAAAGCTGTACAATGAAAAATTGCGAAGTCCGGGCGAACGACTGGCCAGACTAGCCGGGACGCTTGCGTTCATGATACTCGTGTTAGTTATAGCCGGGTTTCTCGTTCCCCGGAAATTTAATGATGGTGCTGTTACCTGGATTATTTTTGGATTGATAGCCTTGTATTTTTTAGTAGACACCATCTACAAAAAAGTGCTCGTATCTATTCATTTCGATTATGAACTGGAAACTGTCATTATTACCAGCAATAACTTATTCTCTAAACCCCAAACAGTACAAATCCCCTTCTGGGAGCTGCGTTTCAAAACCGGAAAAGAAGGCAAGCGATTTATTCCTTACCTGGATATTTACCAGGGTAAAACAAAGGTGATTCGGCTAAATCGTGATAGTATAGGTGAACATACTTTTGATATGATCAGCGAGGAGCTCACCGGACTGGCGCTTTAACTGTTCATTTCCGGTCATATTTTGTTCATTTATGAACAAAGCCAGCGCAGGTAATAGCTGTAACCCCTTTACAGTAAAGACTTGCAACTATGGCAGTTTTCTTGTGTCTTTAACATGCCCGATTCTAAAACCAATTGTTATGGTAAAGAACTACCTGAAAATTGCGCTCAGAAATTTGTTAAAGCACAGGCAAATTTCCTTTATCAACATCTTTGGCTTATCTGCCGGTATGGCGGTTACCATGCTGATTGGCCTGTGGGTATGGAATGAAATATCTTTTGATAAATACCACAACAACTACGATCGTATTGCTATGGTATGGCAGCGGGCCATCAGCCCTACTGAGTCAGGGGCCTTTAACTCAATGCCGATGCCGTTAGCCGCGGAGTTAAGGAACAATTATCCCAATGATTTTAAACAGGTAATACTGGCCAGCGACGGTACACATACTGTCGGCTATGGCGATAAAAAATTTACCAGCAGAGGTGCTTTCATGGAGCCTGGTGGCCCGGAACTATTTAGCCTGAAGATGCTGAAGGGCAGTCGCGCAGGGTTAAAAGACCCCGCCAGTGTGCTATTGTCGGCCTCCTTTGCCAGGTCCCTGTTTGGTGACAGGGAGCCTATGGACCAGCTTATAAAACTGGATAACAATAATGGGCTCACAGTAAAGGTCACCGGTGTGTATGAAGATTTGCCGGAAAATACCAGCATCAATGGCGTTAATTATATTGTTCCCTGGGAGCTGTATGTTACTAAATGGGACTGGGTGAAAAATGCAAAAGACCTTTGGGATTTCAACTCCATGCACATCATTGTACAATTGGCCGATAATGCTGACTTTGATAAAGTGTCAGAGAAGATAAAAAATGTGAAACAACTGCACACCCCCAAAGAGGAGAATTATAGAATAGAGCTTTTCCTGCATCCCATGCGTAAATGGCATCTTTATTCCGGTTTTGAAAATGGCGTGCAGTCGGGTGGCCAAATTCGCTATGTCAGGTTGTTTGGCATCATTGGCGTTTTTGTATTACTGCTGGCATGTATCAATTTTATGAACCTGAGTACTGCCCGCTCAGAGAAACGCGCCAAAGAAGTAGGTATCCGTAAAGCTATCGGATCTATGCGTGGTCAGTTGATTGGTCAGTTTTTGAGCGAGTCTGTATTGGTTGCCCTGTTTTCTTTTGTATTGTCTTTATTATTTGTGTTGGCGGCTTTGCCATGGTTTAACCAGGTAGCTGATAAACATATTCATATCCCGTGGAGTAGCCCCGGATTTTGGATAGCAGGCCTTGGTTTTAGCTTATTTACAGGGATCCTGGCAGGTAGTTATCCCGCCATTTATCTTTCTTCTTTCCAACCGCTGAAGGTATTAAAAGGCACTTTCCGGGCTGGCCGTTATGCCGCTGTGCCCCGCAAAACATTGATAGTAGTACAATTTACTGTGTCAATTATTTTAATCATCGGTACCATTGTTATTTACCGGCAGATACAATTTGCCAAAGATCTACCGGTGGGGTATACCCGCAATGGATTACTTTCTATACAAATGACTACTCCGGAAATCTATTCGAACTTTAATGTAATCAAGCGTGAATTGAAGGCGAGTGGTGCCGTTACGGAAATGTCAGAATCACAGGGCCCGATAACGGACATCTGGACCAGTTCCGGCGACTGGGAATGGAAAGGGCGTACATCAGACCAACAGAATAACTTTTCTGTAATTGGCGCAAAGTACGGCTATGGTAAAGTAGTAGACTGGCAATTTGTGGCTGGCCGTGATTTTTCTGAACAGTTTGCCACAGACTCCATGGGGCTGATATTGAATGAAGCTGCCGTGAAATATATGGGCCTGACAAATCCTGTGGGTGAAACTATCCGGAGAAATCATGAGAATTTTCATGTGTTGGGGGTGGTTAAAAATATGATCATGGCATCGCCTTACGAGCCGGTGCAACCTGCCATTTATTACTTCCTGAAAGAAGGTGGCAATTTTGTGAACCTCCGGGTTAACCCGGAAATAAGCACCAGCAAGGCGTTGGCCACTATCGCGCAGGTGATGCAAAAGTATAATCCTGCTGCACCTTTTGAATATAAATTCGCAGATGAAGAGTATGCAAAGAAATTCAGGGAAGAAGAACGCATCGGGCAGCTATCGACTTTTTTTGCGATACTGGCTATTATGATCAGCTGTCTTGGTTTATTTGGACTGGCCTCTTTCTTAGCAGAGCAGAGAACCAAGGAAATTGGTATCCGCAAAGTGATGGGCGCTTCTGTATTTCAGCTTTGGCAGATGTTGTCGAAAGATTTTGTGATACTCGTAACGCTTTCCTGTTGCCTGGCTATTCCTGTTGCCTGGTATTTCTTACATAAATGGTTAATGCAGTATTATTATCACACCCGTATTGTGTGGGAAATATTTGTATTCACCGGCGTTGGCGCATTGCTGATTGCGTTGATAACGGTGAGTTATCAGGCAGCGAAAGCTGCTATGGCTAACCCTGTTAAAAGCTTGCGGGCAGAGTAATTCATCACCACAGCGAAAACGATTAAGTAATTTATTTCTTTTTGCTATGCAGTAAAAAAAGTATTTTTATCGTGTAAGGATTTACAACCAGATCTGCCACGATGAGAAACACCTGCTTAGTATTACTGCTGTTTTGCTTATGGATGCTGGAATCCCCGGCCCAGGCGTCATCTTCATGGATACGCATTAACCAGTTGGGATATCTTCCTGGTGGTGTTAAAGCAGCGGTATGGGGCGCAAAGGAAAGTGTATCGCCTCACAGCTTTCAGTTGATATCAGCCAACACACAACAAGTAGTATTCACGGGTACATCCAGCGCTGCATTTGGCGCCTATGGACCTTTTCAGCAAACATGCCGTTTGGATTTTACTGCTTTTAAAGAGACAGGAACATATTACCTGAAAGCCGGAACAACCGTTTCTCCTGTTTTTCGTATAGCCGATAACGTTTACGCAGGTACGCCGGATTTTCTATTGCGTTATATGCGGCAACAAAGAAGTGGCTTTAATCCTTTTTTAAAAGATTCCTGTCATACGCACGACGGATACACCATGTACGGGCCTATGCCGGACAGTACCCATGCAGATGTAGCCGGCGGCTGGCATGATGCCAGCGACTACCTGCAATATGTTACTACCTCCGCCAACGCCACCTTTCATTTGCTGGCCGCGTACCGCGACTTCCCGGGCGTATTTGGTGATCAATATGCTGCCAACGGATTACCTGGCCCTAATCATGTAAAAGACGTGCTGGATGAAGCCCGCTGGGGCCTCGACTGGCTGCTGAAAATGCACCCGGATAGTAAAATCATGTTTAACCAGGTAGCAGATGACCGTGATCATCACGGCATGCGCCTGCCCGGAGAAGATAATTTTTACGGCAAAGGCTTTGAACGGCCCGTTTACTTTTGCACCGGACTCCCTCAGGGCCTGGGGAAGTATAAAAATAAAAGTACCGGCGTAGCTTCTACCGCAGGTAAGTTTTCCAGCGCATTTGCATTGGGTTATCGTTTATTTCAACTAACGGATACCGCCTATGCGCAATTGTTAAAGCAACGCGCGTTTTCCGCGTATCAGATGGGACTGGCACAGCCGGGCGTTTGTCAGACTGCCTCTACGCTATCGCCTTATATTTATGCGGAAGACAACTGGACAGATGACATGGAGCTGGCAGCAGCCACCTTGTACCAGGTTACCCGTGAACCACGTTACCAGCAAGCCGCCTGGCAAAATGCACAACAGGAAAAAGTAACGCCCTGGCTGGGAGCAGATACCGCTAATCATTATCAATGGTATCCATTCATCAACCTCGGGCATTATGCACTGGCTACACAAAGCAACCGTGCAGAGAAGCAACAACTGATCAGCTACTATAAATCAGGCATCCAAAAAGTATGGAGCAAGGCGCAGCATAATGCGTTTTATCGCGGCGTGCCCTTTATCTGGTGCAGTAATAATCTTACCGCCGCATTTGCCATCCAGTGTTATTGGTACCGGCAGCTCACGGGGAGCAGGGATTTTGAAGCATTAGAACAAGCCAATATCGACTGGCTATTTGGTTGCAATCCCTGGGGAACCAGCATGGTATACGGTTTGCCGGCAAACGGAGATACACCAGAAGATCCACATTCCGCCTTCTCCGTTATTGGACATTACCGGGTAGATGGTGGCCTGGTAGATGGCCCGGTGTACACCAACATTTACAAAAATCTTATCGGCATACGTTTGTCAAAGCCGGATGAATATGCTGCCTTCCAGAGCGACTTAGCCGTATACCACGATGATGATGGTGATTATAGTACCAATGAACCCACCATGGACGGTACTGCCTCACTGGTATACCTCCTGGCGGCCAAAGCGCAGGAAGGAGCCGGGAAGCGGCAATACGATCATGGCGGTATTATCCGCGGAGATAGTAGTCGCAGGCAGCTGGCACTTGTTTTTACAGGAGATGAATTTGCAGACGGTGGTGCCGTGATAAGAACTACACTGCGGCAACAACAAATACCAGCATCGTTTTTCTTTACCGGGAAATTTTACCGGGACCCGTCAAAACAGGCATTGATACAGCAGTTGAAAGCCGATGGTCATTACCTGGGACCGCATGGTGATCAGCATTTGCTGTATTGCGACTGGCAACAACGCGACAGCCTCCTGGTTACCAAATCACAATTCCTCGACGATCTGACCGCCAATTATAATAGCATGGCGGCGGTTGGTATCTCCCGAAAAACTACTCCCTGGTTTTTACCTGCTTATGAATGGTATAATGACAGTATTACGGAATGGGCTGCCAGCGCGGGTGTACACCTGGTCAACTTTACACCGGGAACAGGCTCCAATGCGGATTATACCTATCCGGAAATGGGAAAACAATACCAGTCTTCTGCTACTATTTATGACCGGGTGTTGCAATATGAAGCGAATCATCCCGGCGGTTTAAACGGATTTTTATTATTGATGCATATAGGTACTGATCCAAGACGTACCGATAAATTTTACAACAAACTTTCGTCGCTTATTACGACGTTGAAAAAGAAAGGATATCATTTTTCAACATTGGAAGCAGTGTTGAAATAACTGTTTCCACCATTACTCACCTAAAAACGTACTGCCCAACTATTTATCACAACTTTTGTCTAACTGCTTTGTTACCCAATAAATATACAAAATTCAAAAAAAGCTTATGAAACACCAGGCCGGCTAAGATTTAATAGCATGGATAGTCCTATTTACAAACCCATTACCTGTAATCAACCAACAAACATCTCATCAAACTTTTTTTATGCACTTATTTTTGTCAACTACAATAGCAAAGGGACGACCCGTGTTGCTATGGCTACTTTTAAATCTACTCGTTTTTTCTGCCATGGCGCAGGTGAAGATTTCCGGGCGGGTAACGGATGAACAAAATACTCCCTTGCCCGGTATCACCGTGATTGTTAAAAATACCAAACAAGGCGCTCAAACAGACGGTGATGGCCGCTACTCCTTTACTGCCAATATTCAAAAGGGTAATTATGCCCTGGCATATTCCGGGATTGGGTTTGCTCCCAAAGAAAGTGTATTGGTGGTGAATGATGCCAATGGCAGCTACACACAAAATATACAATTAACCACCAGCGTATCCAAACTGGACGAAATAGTAGTAACCGGTACTTCTGAAGGTACCACCCGGCGTCAGTTAGGTAACTACATCAGCACGGTGAAAGCCGATGAACTGAGTAAAGGTGGTACCGGTAACGTGTTGGCGGCCCTGCAAGGTAAAACCGCCGGCGCACAGATCTCACAAAACTCAGGCGATCCTGCTGGTGGCGTCTCTGTAAAACTCCGTGGTATCAGTACTATATCAGGATCTACAGAGCCGCTGTATATTGTGGATGGAGTGATTATCGACAACTCTACCACCCGCGTTACTAATGCCGATCCCAGCTATGGTACCGGACCCGACGCCGATAAATTTGTAGGTAACGTAGGGCAAAGCCGCATGTCTGACATCAATCCTGCTGACATCGAAAGAATAGAAGTATTAAATGGCGCCGCTGCGGCCGCCATTTATGGCTCCCGTGCCAATGCCGGCGTGGTGCAGATCTTCACTAAAAGAGGCAGTACCGGCGCCCCGGTAGTAAATTTCTCTACTACGCTATCAATGAATCAGCTCCGGAAAAAACTGGACGTCAACGAAGCGCCGGTTAAATTCGGGGGATCGCCGGATGACTCTACACAGAACATATTAACGCCGGCTGTGGTGAGTACTACACCGGTAAAACGGTACGACTACCAGGACTATATTTTCAGGACCGGTATAGGTACCGACAACAATATTTCTGTAGCCGGTGGTAAAGACAAGACAAAGTATTATGCTTCCGCCAGTTACTTTTATAACCAGGGTATCATCAAGAATACAGATTTCAGCCGGTACAGTTTCCGTGTAAACCTCGACCAGGAGCTGGCCAGCTGGATCAGCTTCAATGCCAGCCTGAACTATGTGTACAGCAAATCAAATGAGAAGCCGGATGGTAATACCTTTTATTCTCCCATGAATTCCGTTACAATCATCGGTAACTACTACGATATACAGCAACGCAATGCTTTTGGCCAGTTGATGAAGGTGGGAGAGCGCGGAAGGGTAAACCCGGTATCTGTGATTGAAGATTTTAAACAGCAACAACATATAGGGAGAATAATTGCCGGCGCCGGCATTAAGCTGCGGCCAATTAAAAATCTGACCGTAGATTATCGCATGGGTATCGATAATTACAACCAGGAAGGAACTACGTTTATGCCAGCCTTCGCCTATTTTGTAAGTCCCGGATTCTACGGTGGTGGTACTTCCCTGGATCCGGCACAGAATGGATATGCCAGTGCCGGGAACAACAATTCCTTTATGATTAACCACGACCTGAATGCTACTTATAACTGGGATATCAATGATAAACTCACTTCGGTTACACAGGTAGGTTATTCTGTACAATACCAGCGTATGCATTACACGCTGGAACAAGGTCGTGGGCTTCCTCCGTTTGTACAAACCGCTGACAGGGCCACCACCATTATTCCCGGCGCTGATCAGCGTACAGAGTTATCTGTTTCCGGAGAATATATTCAACAGAATTTTAAATACCGCAACCAGTTATTTCTTACAGGCGCATTGCGCGTAGATGGCTCATCGGTATTTGGTGTAGATGAAAGAAATCAGCTTTACACTAAATTAAGTGGTAGCTATGTATTGTCCGGAACAGATTATTGGGCAAACTCCGGCCTTGCCAAATGGTGGGATTTGCTGAAGTTCCGCGCAGCCTATGGGGAATCAGGCAACCTGACCGGTATCCCCGCTTATGGCCGTTATAATACTTATAATGCTACTGCCTTTATTGGAGCATCCTCGTTTCAGTCGCCTTCCACTTATACCAATCCGAATGTGAAACCAGAAAAGCAGAAGGAGCTGGAAATAGGAACGGATATGGCTTTCCTGAATAATCGTATATCCTTCTCCGTTAACTACTATAAAAAGCGTGTAGAAGATTTGCTGATTAGCCGTGCTATTGCGCCTACTAATGGTTATTCTTTCTACCTGGACAATATCGGTACGCTACAGAACTCAGGTGTAGAAGTAGTGCTGAACCTTGCGCCGGTAAAAACAAAAGATTTCAGCTGGAACCTGACAGCTATTTACAACCGCAATAAAAATAAAGCGGTAGATATCGGGCAGTCGCTGATCCTTTATAACACAGTGGGCGGTGCACCGATAGGTATTGCTAATGGAGAGCCTATTGGCTTCTTCTACGGTACTTTCTTTGCCCGTGATAACAACGGCAATATCCTGAAAACGCCAGCCGGCATTCCCGTAACAGAAGCCGGTAAGCAGCTAACGCCACTTACATATACGGTAGCACGTGATCCGGCCACCGGCCTGCCACCAACAACAGGGGCATCTGTGCTGAATAAAAAAATTGGCGACCCTAACCCGAAATATACAGCCACCCTGACCAATGACTTCCAGTATAAAAAATTAGGATTACATATTCAATTAGATGCCGTACAAGGCGTAGATGTGTTTAATGCCGACTTCAGAACCAGGCAGGGAGTAGATAATGGGAAGATAGCAGAACAGGAAGACAAAGGATTATTACCGCGTGGTTTTATCTCAGGGAACTACAATATACAGGAATGGCGCATAGACGATGGTTCTTTCATAAAATTGCGTGAAGTGTCCTTCAGCTATGATTTTGGTAAACTGAAAGGACTGAGTGACTTATCATTGAGCCTGGGTGGACGAAACCTGATTTCATGGGATCACTATAAAGGATATGATCCTGAAATAAATGCAGCCGGACAAAGCACTGTTCTGCGGGGCATCGACTTTGGCGCAGTACCTATTCCAAGAAGCTTTAATTTCTCTGTACGCGCAAAATTTTAAACTCACAAACACGATCCATTATGAAACGATATATTCCATATAGCATATTGACGGTCTTGCTATTTTCGCTGATCACTGCCTGCAAAAAAGATTATGCTGATCCTTCCGGTCCTTCCGCAGAGCAGGCCTACAGTACACCGGCTACGCTGGCTGCCGACGCAGTAGGGCTACAGGCATGGTATGCGAAAGACAGGGTAGGACTGTTATATAACACCGTGACGTCCGCCAGCTTATTGTGCTATGAAACATTTGTTACTAACAGGGGGAATACCGATGAAGCGCAGGTGGGTGACGGTGGTACCAAGATACAAAATACAAATGCTGTGGTGACCCAGATGTGGGGGGTAAGCAATAAAATCCGTTATGAGGCCGACAGCATCATGCGTAGAACCAATGCCATCGTAACTGACAAAGGATTTGCCAGTGGTATTATTGCCTACGCCTCTATATTCAAAGCGATGGCGATAGGTGTACAGGCGAATTTTTGGGAGCAGGTGCCGGCAAGTATGGGCAGGCCGGATACCGTAACCAACGATGTTAAATTTATTCCGGGCAGCCAGGGGTATACTTTAGCGGTGGCCACATTGGACAATGCCCTCAATACCATAGCTACTACGCCCATTGGTAGTAATTTTACGCCTAATGTGCCCAGCACGGTGAACATCATTAATACATTGTATGCCCTGAAAGCCAGGTATGCGCTATGTGCCGGTGATTACGCCACTGCGCTGGCAGCAGCTGATAAAGTAGATCTAAAGGTGACATCCGTACTCGCTTTTAATCAGCAGATCACCAACCCGGTATTTACGCTGGTTACGGCTACAAGTAATATCTACAACGTGGCGGATTCTTCGATGGGCCTGCCGGTGGGTTTGCGGCCTGATAAGAATGATCAACGGATACCGTTTTACATTTTGTACCAGGCGCCACCGAAGAAACCGGCTTTGCTGATCAACGGCTTTTTCAAGACGAATGTCACGGCAGTACCCATTTACCTCCCTGGAGAAATAACACTGATAAAAGCGGAATGCTATGCACGTCAGCATAACTTGCCTGCTGGCCTGGCCGAGTTGAATAAAGTGGTTACCAAATCGCCGTCGGCAGATGCTTTTGGTGTAGGTGCACAATTGCCGCCTGCAGTGGCTGCAACAGAAGCTGACTTGTTAACGTTGATTTATAAACACCGCCGGATAGAGCTGTTTATGAGTGGGCAGGAATTGGAAGATAACCGCAGGTTTGGAAGACCCCAAGCCGAGCGTGGAAGAAATTATTTCCCATATCCTTTTGTAGAAAGGAACGATAATCCGAATACACCGGCAGATCCGGCGTTTTAAAGCATTCAAATAAAAAGGCCGCCACGCATTTGCGCGTGGCGGCCTTTTTGTTTATAACACCTCCGGATTGGCAATGTTAGCCGGATGGCCATTTACAAAGCTCATGACATTTTCAAACGCTTTTCCGAAATATAGTTCGTAGCTATCTTTTTCCACATAGCCCAGGTGTGGGGTGCATACTACATTGGGCATCTGCAGCCATTCGGATTGGGTATCATATATCGGTTCTTCTTCGTATACATCTATGCCGGCAAATCCGGGCCTGCCGTTTTTAAGACCCGCCAACAGTGCTCCTTTTTCAATGAGTTCCGCGCGGGATGTGTTAATGAATACTGCAGTCTGTTTCATCAGGCTAAGGTCGGCCGCTTTTACAATGCCGGCAGTGCTGCTGTTTAGCCGGAGATGGAGAGATACCACATCTGAGTTTTGGAAGAAATCTTCCTTCGTTGTTGCTTTTTCAAAGCCATCCTGTACCGCCTGTTCCCTGGAACTTTCACTCCCCCATACCAGTACTTTGGCGCCGAAAGCTTTTGCATATCCGGCAATCATTTTCCCGATTTTTCCGTATCCCCAGATACCGATTGTTTTCCCATGAACGGTAGTCCCGATATTCACTTGCCATTGGCCATTTTTCATGCCTTCTATGGCAGCGGGAATTTGTCTGAGCGTATTCATGATCAGTATCCACGTGAGTTCTGCGGGGGCAATAGGAGAACCAATACCTTCTGCTACGGCAACTTTATGTTTGGTGCAGGCGGCCAGGTCAAGGTGTGCGGCTATTTTACCGGTTTGACTGATAAGTTGCAGGTTGGGAAGTAAGGCTAACAACGCATCGTTTATTTTCGTTCTCTCTCTGGTTAATACCAGCACCTGTGCATCTTTCAATTGTGCAGCCAGCAATGCAGGGTCTTTTTCTGTATGATGCAGAACAGTTACGTCTTGTGATGCCAGTAATTTAAAACAATCAAGACGCGTGATAATATGTTGATAGTCATCCAGAATAGCTATTTTCATGTGTCTGGCTTTAATGAGGTATGCAAATTAATTTTTTATAGGGAGATGCCCACCTTATTTTTTAAGCGATGATATTTCAGATAGGCGTAGAGGTGAATGTTTTTTGTCATTCACAAAAAGTTGTTACCTTTCCCTCCGTTTGAATATGCACCTATACACGACCCTGCGCATCGGCGCCTACCACATCAATCATTGTGAGGATTACCTTTTTACAGATACCATTGGAAGTGATAAAATTGTTTGTGCCGTAATGGATGGCTGCACCATGGGAAAAGACAGCTACCTGGTGGCTACGATAGTGGGCAAATTATTACGTAAGATTTGCAAGGCGATTGGTTATAAGGAATTCTATACAAAAGAGTTGGCCGCCTATACACCCGATAAGTATCTCAAAGAAATATTACGGGAGCTGTTTAGAGAAATCAATCTAATTAAAAACCAGTTGCAACTGGAGCGGGAGGAATTGTTAACTACCTTAATTATTTTAGTGGCAGATACACGAACCGATAAAGGTGTATTATTAGCCGTTGGTGATGGCGTCGTAAATATTAACGGCGTGGTAATATCTTTCGACCAGGATAATAAACCCGACTATCTTGGATTTCATTTGTCGTCTGATTTTGAGGATTGGTATCATGCCCAACGGCAGCGAATTACTATTGACACGCTGCAGGATATCAGTATTGCCACAGATGGTATTGAATCATTTACCAGGTTAGCCGTACCTGCAGATGACGAGTTCGTTGATCCCGTTGCATTTTTGTTGCAGGATGGTACTGGCCTCGGCAATGAGGAGATGTTGCCTATGAAGTTAAAAACGCTGGAACATCGGTATGGACTTAATCATACGGATGACCTGGCGGTGATACGAATGGTAAGATAATTTTCATCAATTTGTTCTATGAGATCGTTATTGTTTGTTTTTCTGCTGCTGCCTTTATGCACTTTAGGTCAACTACCTAAGCATCCTGTTAAGACGAAAGTAAACCAGGACAGTGTGTATACTTTTGTAGAAACGCCACCTGGATTCCCGGGAGGTGAAATAGCGTTGGCCACGTATCTGGCGAAGAATATCCATCTGACAAATGAAATAGCGGAAGAGGGGCGTTTCTCTTCTTTTGTCAGCTTTGTTATAGACACATCAGGTTGTATAAGTGATGTATGATTGGCGGAAAAAAAGAGAAGTGAAGGAGCGCTGGATAGAGAGTTAATGCGCGTGGTGAAAATGATGCCGGCATGGCATCCTGGCCGGGAGCGGGGACAGAAAGTGAAGGTACTTTTTATGCTGCCGTTGCACCTAGCCGCGCGGGAATAGTAACAGGAAATTATTGCGCTTTCGCCAGCGCTTTTATCATTTCTTTGAAGATAAAGCCGTGAAAAGGCAGTACTGCGTACCAGTAGAGATGCCCTGCCAGTCCATGCGCTACGTAGGTAGCAGTTTGATGTAATACGTTATTTTCATCAATATAAAATTCCAGCCAGGCTTCCCCGGGTAATTTCATTTCTGCATATAATAACAGTCTTCGTTCTTCCCGGTTGGCATAAGCCACCCGCCATACATCCAGTGCTTCCCCGGTATGAATGTTGTTTGGATGGCTGCGTCCACGACGAAGCCCAGGGCCCCCGAAGATCTCGTCTATAAAGCCTCTTAGTTGCCAGAGCCAATTGGCGTAGTACCAGCCTGTAGTACCTCCTATCGAAAATATTTTATACAGGGTTTGTTCAGGATCAGCGATAGTTGCAGTACGGATGTCACGGTAGCAATTTTTGGTTGGTACCGTGGTATGTGCTGACATGTCTTTCATTATTATCTCCATCTCATTCCTGTAAAATGGTTGCGAATGTATGGAATGATTTTTTATGAAGAAGATATTTGTAGAAGTCATGGGATTTAATATATTTGATAACCCTAAAATTGTCTGCTGTTCCAGATGATATAACCTGCTTTATAACAAAACACCCCCAAACACTAACAAAGAAGCCACGCTTCAAAAACAACAAACGTATGACTACCGAAGAAACACTATATCTCTCCATTGGACAAAAAATCAAAGATGCAGAACAAAGCCAGATGTTCGGGAAGCCCTGCTTTAAAATTAATGGAAAAGCATTTATCTGTTTTTTTCAAAACGAAATGGTTTTTAAGTTGGCGGGTGATGTACATGGAGAGGCGCTAAGTTTAGACGGCGCTATGCTATTTGACCCTTCAGGTAAAAATAGAGCAATGAAGGAATGGGTGCAGGTGCCGGGCGATTATAGCGATCAATGGGTGAAGTTTGCAAAGGCAGCAGTGAAGTATGTGGGAGGGAAGTAGGGGAATATCCCGTAAATAATCCTTTTAATTTGTATGCTTGATAATGCTTTAATACATTTTATCGAACGAAAGAATAAAAAGTATGCTTTGATATTGGGTGTGGCTAATAAAACGGGATGTTAATTTAAAATGAAGTGAGCCAATTTGATAGAAAACAAGTAATATTGCTTCGAGATATTCTGATAACCTAATACCTATATGAAGTACTTGTGCCCGTTACCCGCCTTGTCTGAACAATCTATAAATATTTTGTATGCTGACCTGCGTTATTCCCGTGTTAACGTGGTGACAGAATGTACTGATATGCCAAGACGCTTGTCAGAATGATTAGAATAGAATCAATTTTACATAACCCTAATTTACTTCTTTAAAGTTTTTAGCTCTGGAAGACATTGGTGGAGTTTTTTGTAATTAATCCTGAAACAATAAAATCATATTTAGATAGTTTATGAAGAAGACCTTTGTTATTTTGTACTGTTGTTTGATATTTCCTCTTATGCTTGCAGCGCAGTCAGGAAGCCCGACGTTACCTAAATTGATTAGCCCATCACCGGAGGCCGCATCGATAACCAAATATGGTATTTACCCTGTTAGTCTTTTTACTGGATTGCCATCTATTAGTATCCCTGTTTATACTATTAATGTGCGGAACTTCTCACTTCCAATTTCCTTTGATTATCATGGGTCCGGCATAAAGGTCGATGATTATGCCAGTTGGATAGGATTAGGTTGGAATATTACTGCTGGTGGTGCCATCACCAGAACAACCATGGGAGTTCCCGATGATGATAGTTATGGATCATTTTATCATCCAATAAAGAGAGAGGCTGCTGTGGGGCTGGGAGATTATATGACCCTGCTTGATATCACTGAGAGGAAGCAGGACAGTGAGCCGGATATATTTTATTATAGCTTTGCCGGATTTTCAGGAAAGTTTGTATTTGGACCCAATAGGGAAATAAGGGCGGTACCACACAACAATTTGAAAATTACTTATACAGCAGATCGTTTATTTTCTGTAGTAGATCCTAATGGGAATACATATTTATTTGAGAAGACAGCCTTTAGTACGTCCTATTCGGAAAATGGGGGAATACAATACTGGCCGGTTACCAGTTGGTATCTAACTAAAATTATACTTGATAATAAAGTAGATACTCTTTCATTTGATTATGCCGGATCTAATCAGGGGCCAAGGCAGTCACTCGATTATGGTCTTACTGTTGGGCGAATTCCTGCCCATACCCCTGCTGGCTGCTCTGATGGCACCAGAGACTGTACACAAATAGGTTTCGTGTCATCAACAGGTTGGACGAGGACCAATATTTTCAATTCGTTTACAGACTATTATGTCAGCAAAATTACTTTTCCTGGAGGGAGGGTTCGATTTGTACCCGGACAGTCTGACAGGATGGATTTTGGAGGACTCGTATTAGATTCTGTTATTGTGGAGAATAGCACCAGAGTGGTTAAGAAAATGGCGTTAACCCATGATTATTTCTTTTCGAATGATGGTTTTAATTTCTATGCTTCTCCCCGGGATAAATATCGGTTGAAATTAACAGGTATCAATGAGGTGGGTGATGCCAAGGACTCCGTGCTAACGTATAAAATGCAATATGAGGAACAGTACAAGCTGCCGCCTCGTATGAATTGTGGAATTGATTGGTGGGGATACTATAACGGGCATACCGAGAATCAGCAATTAATACCACTGGATGATTTTGGAAGAGAGTATAGTTTTACTGACAGAGATTTGGGCTTCACCACCACTTCTTCAATAATATATCCTGCCAAGCGTGATCCTGAAGAAAGTAGCATGAAGGCTGGTATGTTAAAGAGAATACAGTATCCAACAGGTGGCTATACAGATTTTGAGTTTGAAGCAAATAGGATTGCAACAAGCAAATTGGTGGAGGACCCGGGGCGAAGTTATTTTGTTGCGGCAAAGAAAGACGATGGACCAGATGTGACTTATAGAACTGTTGAATTTGTGGCAGATGCTACTATTGGTGAATTCGATGTATTACCTGCCGAAATGCAGCTACTTATACCGTTAACGGGTAATATTACCCAGCCTTATGTTTTGTTTCAGAATTTAACAACAGGAATATCATATAAGTACACAACATTCCCCGGGGAGCCAAAATCGAGAAAATTCAATGTTGCAATAAACCAGGGAGACCGTTACCGCCTAACGGCTCATATATCCCCTAATCCTGCAGATCCCAATGATGACACAGATGATGAGGTGGTGGCCACGCTCCATTGGGCAGGAAGAAACAAGCATTATGAGCCTACGGTACAAATAGGCCCCGGCTTAAGGATAAAGAGTATCAAATCATATACTTCAACCAACAACTTAGTAAAACAGGAAGATTACAGATATGGCGAAAAAGAATCAGGAAATGGAATGGTTAGCTTTTTCCCGCTGATGTTTACTAGTCGTACTTACGAGCAGAAAGGGATGTATTGCTATCCTGCCCGTTTAGGAGGGCCTGAGGTAATTGCGCAGCCTTACAACGTGCTTCAGGTATTAAGTAAACCAATATTCTCATATTCTGATATTGGTGGTAGTACTGTGTTTTATCCAGAAGTAGCTAAATATGAAGTAGGGCCCGAAGGCGACAACGGAAAAGTGGTCAATAAGTATGAATTTGAATTAGATGAGAAAATTGACTACCGTTATCCTGATCCTCAGTTATTGGTCAGCGCAAACTGGAAGAGTGGACATTTGCTATCAGAAAGTATTTACAAGAAAAAAGATAACGGATATCAGTTGATATCAGAGGTGAAAAATACTTATCAGACTTATCTTTTCGACACCACCTATGGCCTCAAAGTCAGACAGCAAATAATTTACCCTAACACAAGAAATTGTATAGGCCTTGGTACACCGGCAATGGAATCCAGATTTGATAAGGATTTTGCCTATTTTGAATATCCGGTAGTTTCAGGTGTTAAGAAGATGATCTCTTCCATTAAAAAAGACTTTACGGATAATGACAGTTTACAGGTAGAGACCAACTATAGCTATCAGAATGTAGCTCATTTATTGCCTACAACTGTTCAGACAGTCAACAGTAAAGGAAATGCCGTAAAAAGTATTTTCAGGTATCCACAGGATAAGGGAGGAATAACAGGTATTTCGCCACAAGAGTCTATTGTAATAGACTCCATGGTGCAAAGAAATATGGTGGAGAAGTTAATAGAGAAAGAAGATTACGAATCTAATGTATTAACGCAAAAAGCGCATTATGAATACAATCTTTGGGGTACTTCCAAATACTTGCTGGCGCTGAAGAAATTTAAGTTGAAATTAGGCAGTAATGCTTCGGAAGATCGCTTTGAAATATTTGATTACGATAAATACGGCAATATCCTGGAGCAGTCAAACAGCAATAACGTACATGAAGTATATTTATGGGGATATAATAATTTGTATCCAGTTGCAAGGGTACTTAACAGTAATTACCAAACTGTTAAATTATTGGTCGATGATGCAACCATACAAAACCCCGCGACTGATCAGATATTACAGACTGAGCTTAATAAGCTACGCAACAGTGCTACACTTAAAGGAACATTGATTAATACTTATTCCTATTTCCCATTACTTGGCCTATCAGGTGTAACAGATGAGGCATCAAGGCGTACTTTTTATGAATATGATGGTTTTGGAAGACTGAAGCTGATTAAAGACCAAAATGGTAAGATTTTAAAGTTAATGGATTATCAGTATCAGCAACCTTTAAGTAAATAAATTTCCTCCATTTTAGAATTGCACTATGAACGAGATTTGTCTTAGAAAAATACTTTACCCCCTATTATTTGTGTGTGGTTCATTCGAATTGCACGCTCAGAATATACCTGCCGGAATTGCAAGAGCTAATGCTACCCCGGTTGCAATCCCATCAGGTTATACAATGTCATCGATCAATTATGTACGTAGTTGGGAACCCAGTGCTCCAATAGCAGATCCGATTGCAGTCAGTACTTCTTCTGATTTAGCCGCTGTGAAGCAAAGCACAAAATATTTTGACGGCCTTGGCAGGCTTTTGCAAACGGTAAATAAGGGAGTAAGCCCATCGGGTAAAGATCTTGTTGAACCTATAACTTACGATGCTTTTGGTAGAGAAATATATAAGTATCTTCCTTATGTTCCCAAAAGTGATAACGTAAGCGATGGTAAATTTAAAACGGATCCATTTGCCGCTCAGCAGGCATTTTACCAGGATGGCA
>NZ_JAGHZS010000004.1 GCF_017745275.1 Chitinophaga sp.
AAGCCGCATAATTTTTAAACGTTTAAAAAAAGTCTAACCTTTAGGGTGCACTTCATATTTATTCGCTTTGATCAATCGCTTCAATAGCTTTTTGCTTTCTGCTTTCTGCTTTCCTATAATCTGATGCTCGCTCCTACTGTTACCCATCTGCCGGGCATCATAACTGCGCCTGCTTCCACATAGGTTACATCCAGCAGGTTGCTGGCATCTGCATATACCTGGTAACGGGATTGCTTATACGCAATACGCGCATCAATCAGCGTATAGTCTTTGTAGTTAATACGCATGCAATAACGTGCCGCTGCAGAAACACTGAAGTGGTGCAACAATTCTGTCCGCACATTTGCCGTGAACTGATGGCGCAGGCTTTCAATTACATAGCGGGAAATTTTCGTGGTAATGGCATCGCCTTTGAATGAGGGCGAAAGGTAGTTGTAGCCGGCGTTTACACCGATGCTATTGAACAGGTAATGTGGTTGTAACGCAGTGGTATAGCCTGCATTGAGCGTAAACCCGGTCATGTCGGCCCGTTGAAAATTCTGCGGCTGCCAGTTGATAGTAGCCGGATTGGCTACGCCGGCGGTATCTTTTACGTAGTCGATAAAATTGCTGATCTGGCGATAGAATACAGATCCGCTGTAAGAGAAGTTCCCACTGAATTTACGAATCCCCACTTCCCCATAGCCGGCCTTTTCAGGGCCTAGCTTTTCGTTGCCAATAATACCTTGTCCTTTGTAATAGAGGTCGGTGTATGTAGGCAGTCGCTGGGCAGTACCGGCATTGGCATAGAGCTTCAGGTCAGGCGTGATATTAAAGCCCACATCGGCACCCGGGAAAAATTCCCAGCCATAGAACGAGTTATAGTTCAGGTAGCCGCCAACAGTAAAGCTAAAGCGACGATCAGCGATGGATTTATATTCACCGGAGAGCCCCAGGTTGGTTCTTTCATGATTCCCCAGGCTGGTACTTTTAATATGCTCATATCGGCCTTCCACGCCGGCGCCGAAGGTACCGATAGCAGTTGTAAAAGTGTTATTCAATTCTGCGCCCAGCACATTGGTATTGTGCAGGTTGCGGTATTTGTTGGGTTTGATGTAGATATAATCGTCTTTGGTATAGCGGTAGCTGATACGGGGTGTCATCACCCAGTTACGGGTAATGCGGGATGTATTGCTGACTGCTGCCAGGAAGGTTTTCACCGTTTCCTCTGAATTCAGATCTCCCGGAGGTGCATAAAAACCATTGGCGCCATAGCTGTTGTTGATGAAGCCTGCCATTACATTATACTGATGCAGGGAATCATTGTTAAACCCTGCCTGGTAAAGGGCGCGGTAGTTATCATACGCCGTATTGTAGCGATAGCCATTACCCTGGTTGCGGCTCGCCGACAGCGAATGGCTGTTGCCTCCTTTTACCAAATCACCGCTGGCGCCCAGGCTATAGGCATCATACAGTTTATTGTTTTCGTTCTTCTTAAAGCTGCTACCGACGCTGCCGTTGATGGTAAGACCACTTTCTGTGGCTTTCCGGGTCACGATATTAATAGCACCATTGAGGGCATTAATGCCGTATATGCGGGCAGCGGCCCCCCTCAGTACCTCAATATGGTCGATATCCGCCAGTGATACCGGCAGGTTCATCATATTATGGCCGGTTTGCGGGTCGGTAATTTTCACGCCATTCAGCAACAGCAGGGTTTGATCGAAGGTGCCGCCATCTATCCCGATATCAGCCTGAATGCCTTCCGGGCCGCGCTGACGCACATCCAAACCGGGTACAAATGCCAATACTTCTGTAATCGAGGATACCGGCATCGCCTCTATCTGTTTACGGGTAATGATGGTAATATTACGGTTAATGGCCTTTACAGGCGCCGCCAGCCTGTTTTCCTGTACAATCACCTCATCGAGCTGACGGGTAGCCGGGAGACTATCCCTCCGGTTTTGCGCAGACGCACTACCACAAAGGCCCAGCAAGAGGGAAAAGACTACTTTATTATTAGAAATTGCTATGCGCATCTTTTAAAAATCATTGCTAAAAAGAGCGCAAAGGTAAAGAATTACGAATTACGAATTACGGATTTGTGGGGAGATAGTAAACGCGAATAATGCCATTCGATACTATCTCCCCACAAATCCGTAATTCGTAATTTATTGTAATGCGTATACATACCCATCTGTGCTACCGAAGAACAACACTCCTTCTTCCAGCCAGGGCGAGGATAATATGCTGCCCATATCCAGGAAATCAGCGTACATTTTAATGTAGTCATCTTTATACCTGGCCATCAGGTCCGGGATTAATTTGTGGGAAACAGGATCAAAGAAGCGGTGTTCTTCCTGCCTGCTGGCGGCGGTTTGGAATATGGTAGTACTTTGGCCGCTGTCCAGTTTCATTTTTAATATTTTACCATCCAGGCTGCCCATATAGCCATAGGCGTTAGTGCTGGTGATGCTGCCGAAAGCATTTATTTCGATAGGCGCCTCCCACTTAAAACGGCCACTGGCAGCGCTAAAGGCGGCCGCGCGGTGAGAGTCGGAAGTAGATACCAGCAGGTGTTTACCTGCCAGGCTGGGCACACTGGGCCAGCTACCGGGTTCGTGGAATACCCATAATCCTTTGCCTGTGCGCAGATGCAGGGCATAGATATTGAAATCGCGGGAGCAGAAATACACGGAGCTGTCGGCTACTACCGCATGAAATTGTACCTCCCCCTCCGGGAAATATTTTTGTCCCATGGTATCAAATTTCCAGCGCAGCGTACCGTCGGTATTAACAGCGTAAAAGAAGCCATCGAAACTACCTGCGAGTACGATGTCTTCTGCCACTGTAGGCGAAGCATGTACTGCGCCACTTGTTTTATACTTCCATTTCAGTTTGCCGGTACGGGCGTTGAAAGCGTATATATGTCCGTCGGTGCTGCCTACGTATACAATACCTTTATGCACAGTGGCGGAAGAAAGGAAATAGTCCCACGGGTCAACGGCATGTTCCCCGCCGGTGTGGAACGTCCATTGCGGGCGACCGGTATGCATATCCAGCGCGTAAAAATTACCATCTTCACTCATAAAAAATACGGCGGTACTATCGCAGGCCACGGTAGCATTTATAGCGCCTTTGGTTTTAAATTGCCACAATACTTTTCCATTGGTACGATCCAGTGCATACATCGTTGAATCGGCACCGCCAATAAAGAGATAATTACCGTTGATCACAGGAGAGGCAACTATTTTACCACCGGTTTTAAACTGCCATTTAACAGTTGGATGATCAGAGATATCCTTTGAGGGACTTTGATTGGCTCTGTTGGCGGAACGGCCCAGCTGTTGGGCGTTGAGGGAGAGGCTCAGGGTGAGTAACCCCATCACTGGCCATAACAATAATTTCATAAGCAGAACAAATATTCGCTTGTTAAGATACATTTATCTAATCATAAAAAGCCGTATTTTCGTTGTGTTATGACACTAGATAATAACAGGAAAACAAAAATCATTAAGTGGCTCAAAAAGATCGGCTTCTGGGGTTTTCTTTTCTTCCTCATTAAAGGGCTTTTGTGGCTGGCTTTGGGCTACTGGGTATTAAAGTAAAGCACGCCCCGGAGAGCGTGCAGTAAATCACTCAAAATAACTATTACTTCTTACCCAAAACATTTAAGGGAATATACCTGCAAATGACTGCGCCGACGTAATGCCGGAGAGTTGTTGGAGGAGTGCTTTGTTAACGGCACGATATACGCTTCCGCCCATGCTGATGCGTTTTACTCCCGCGGCTGTCAGCTCATTAAAAGCGGGCAATCCCGGCATGGATAATACATTCACGGGCAAACTGCTGGCAGCAGTTACCTGGCGGATATCTGCGATATCATGGATGAACGGCACAAAGATCCCGTCTGCCCCTGCTGCGGTAAAAGCCGTTATACGGGTCAGCGTTTCGTTCATTTTGTTGGGTACGTCCAGTAAAAAGGTATCCGTTCTGGCGTTGATGAACATTTGAATATTTTTACGCGCCAATTCATTTTTGATGAAGTAGAGTGTACGACTGAAGGCTTCTACCGGTACCAGTTCCCGCGTGGCGTCTATCACAGAGTCTTCCAGGTTTACACCTACTACCCCGATATCGTGTAATTGTTCCATGTGCTGCACCACCACTGCCGGATCACTACTGTAGCCCCGCTCAATATCTGCAGAAAGCGGCACCGTAGTATGACGGGCAATTTTTTCTATGATAAAAAACAATTCATCAAAAGGAATCTGTTCGCCATCTTCATAACCCAGTGTATCCGCAATAGCGGAGCTGGAGGTACCGATAGCAGCGATACCATTTTCCTGTAAAATGCGGGCGCTGGCCACATTCCAGGCGTTGCCCAATAACAATGGTGCAGGCTGATGGTGTAGCTCTTTAAATAATTCGTAGTTGTTCATGCCTATTTTTTTATTAGGGTAAAAACTAAATGTGGAAAGTACCTTCAATCACCGTAATGGCTTGCCCTTTCAGCAGTACGCGATCGTCCTGCCAGATTACCCGCAGCTCTCCGCCACGGGGCGATGCCTGGTAAGCGAAGAACTCTTTTTTATGTAGCCGCTCTGCCCAATAAGGCGCAAGGCTGCAATGAGCCGAGCCTGTCACCGGGTCCTCGTCCACCCCAATGGGGCCCGCAAAAAAGCGGGAAACAAAATCATAGGGCGTATGGGCGGCACCTTTGGCGGTGATAATACATTTATGTGCCAACAACAGTTGGCGGTCCGGAAGAAAGCCTGCCACGGCATCCGCGGATGATAGCTCCACGATATAACGGTCTACACTATACGCTACATGGATGATTTCCTGGTTAAACATCGGTTGCCATGCTTCCGGTAATACGGCCGGCGCATTTTCCCTGGCGGGGAAATCGAGTGTAATCCAGCCATCCTGGCAGGTGGCGGTGAGAAGTCCACTCAGGGTATAGAAATGAATGGTTGCCGTACGGGGAACCAGCCCGGTTTCCCATAATACATGGGCGCTGGCCAGGGTGGCATGTCCACAAAGGGGTATTTCTACCAGGGGAGAAAACCAGCGCAGGCGGTATCCCTCCTGTTCCGGCAGCAGAAAAGCGGTTTCTGCGAGGTTATTTTCGCCGGCTATAGCGGCAAGGGTTTTATCATCCGGCATGCTGTTAAGGAGGCATACACCGGCAGGATTGCCTTTAAAGGGCTGATTCGTAAATGCGTCTACCTGGAAAAAACGTATACTCATGGCTACTGATTGTGATTATCTCACAAAATTGCCTATAATTTCCAGTTAAAAACAGATGCAAAAGTGCTGATTTGGACCATATCAGATTTGGGAGAGAAAGCAGAAAGCAAAAAGCTATTGTAGCCGGTAAAAGGGGATAAAAAAGCCCGGTAAGCAGCCATGGCCGCCTACCGGGCTTCTATGATATGATATTACTATTTCTTTGGAGGCAGTGCAAATGCTACTGCTTCGTGTTCGAAATGTCCTTTGTGAGAGCCATCACAGAAAGGTTTGTTGGCCGATAATCCGCAGCGGCAGATGCTCACCAGTTCCCGGCCGCCCAGGTCGTACTTGTTGCCGTCTTTATCTACAATTTCGAATTCACCTTCTACCCTGAGTGAACCATTGTTATTAACTGTAATCTTAGTAGCCATAAATGTCCTTGTTTAGCCGGCAAAAGTAGGAAAAACTATGCTACTCACTCACAACAGACAATATATTTCCGGCGGGATCAGTGAACCAGGCTACCGTAGGGCCTTCCGGGCCACGGTGAATGCCTTTTTCATTGGTTTTAATGGCACCTCCGTATTGCAGGAACTCCACCCCTATGGCTGTGAGCTGATCTACCGTATCTTCCACATTGCTCACCGGGAAATTCAAAATGGTGAAAGTGGCGGGTGTATGATCCGGTTTCAAATAAACGATAATAGGATGACCATCTGCTATTTTCAGGGTAAACATATACTCCCCTTTGCTTTCTATGTCTACGCCCAGTTTTTTGCTGTAAAAATCCTTTGCTGCCTGCAGATCATTGACAGAAAATCCGCTATATGCTTTGGTGTTCTTAAACATAAGTAATGATTTTTTCCTGGTGAAGAATACAGGCCGCAGCGGCCTGCTCAATAAAGATATCACCCTAAATGTACGATCATTACTGCAATAGTCGGGGGTGCGAACAAGGCAAAATAAGGGTGCTATTGCGACAATAATTGTTACATCATTTGCTTTCTATAGCGGGCTGCGGATTTTATCATCTTGCTACAACTAATTAACAACGGGTAAAAAACAAATGCCTGCAATATGCCGGTGACTTCAAACCAAACATCATTAGGCATTTCATAGACAGGCGGTGGGAATAGCATCCGAAAAAAAGAATTGTTACCGGTAACTAAAAAAATAATATTTTTAGCGAGGTGATTGTATACGCCTTCGTATAAACCAATCACCAGCAAAGGAAACAATATCACGGCAATAAGATATCCTACCAGCAACGGTTTGCTACCCGGGTGCTTCCGCAACTGCCAGTCTAATACATATACCAGTAACAGTACCGGTATGGCAATAAACAAGATGTGTAAACGCCACGGAGTATGATAAATCACCGCACCATAGGCGTGATGAATAGCGGTAAGCAATAACAATGCAGTGGTAAGGAAAGTGGTTCTTTGTAGTGTTTTCATTGTTTAATTTTTCTACAAAGTTGTTGCTTGTTCGCAGGAGTACCTATAGGTAACCAAAAACTCACTTAGCCACTTTTTTGGTTACCTGCCTTTAAATGAACAGATATGAAAAAAGAGATCACACCTGTTTTAATATATCCACCGGCGTTATGCCCAACGGCGTTAACGCTGAATATCATCAGCGGCAAATGGAAGCTACTGATCCTGCACTTGATTACGCAGCAAATGAATCGCTTTAGCCTGCTGGAGAAACAATTGCCGGGTATCAGCCGTAAAATGCTGGCTACTCAGCTGCGGGAGCTGGAAGGGGACGAATTAATTACCCGCGAAATATTTGCGGAGATTCCTCCTAAAGTAGAATACAGTCTTACTCCCAAAGGAGAATCCCTGGTGGCAGCGGTAATGCACCTGCATAACTGGGGAATAGAGCATCTTAGCCCCAAACAGCCGCGGCATAGCCCTATCCATTAAGGTGTAAACTGTTTAACGGCCTTACCCAGGTCATAGGCTTTCACCTGGTCTTCTAATACCGCCGCAATAATGCTGCTGCCGGCCGCGCTGCGGGTACCGCCGGCACAATGTACTACCACCGGCTTATCCAACGGAATTTCGTTGACCCGTTCCCGTAATTGGTCCAGGGGAATAGAAAGCGCCTGGTCAAAAATTTTGTAGTCAGCCGCCTCGTTGGGCATACGTACATCAATGATCGTGTAGTTTTCCGGGTGAGCGGTAAAATCTTCCAGCGGTACGGCATCCATGTGAGCTGCGCCAGTGGTATACACGGCGGCGCCTGTAATGAAAGGTTCATAACCAATTTTAGTGGTTTTCTTTATAACCTCCTGCAAGGCCGCATCATCGGTTGCCAGCAAATAAAAAGATTCTCCCGGAGCAACAATGCTGCCCAGCCAGGTTTCAAAGCGCCCGCCGTTTTGTACATTGATGGCCCGTGGCGGGTGTGCCTGTTTGAAAGCGTCGCCGGGGCGGGTATCTATAATGAGGGTGCCTGCCTCAAACGCAGGGATACCGGACAACACCGGCACCTTTTGCAGGGAAGCGGCCAAGGGTGCAGCTCCTGCCCTGTTGACATCTACATCATATGTAAAATATTTAGGAATAAAAGGCTGGCTGGATAGCAGCTCTTTTACGAATTCCGTTTCCGTTAATTCATCCAGGCTCCAGTTGCTGACTTTCTCGGCTGCAATGGTGCTGCTGTCTTCGTCGCTAAGCGACTTACCACAAAGCGTTCCCGCGCCATGTGCCGGGTATACTAATACATCGTCTGCCAGCACCATTAATTTTTCACGCAATGAATGATACATCATCCGCGCCAGGGCTTCTCTGCCAGCCGTAATATTACCGGCATTTTCGCGCAGGTCGGGGCGGCCACAGTCGCCAATGAATAAGGTATCTCCTGTAAATACAACCCGGTCTTCGTTCTTATAGGTCAGTACCACACAGATGCTATCGGGCGAATGTCCGGGCGTATTCAGCGCGCGAAGGGTGATATCTCCCAAAACAATGGTATTGCCTTCATCAAAACTGGTATGCGGATAAGCGGCCCCTACCAGGCGGGAACAATAAATCACCGCGCCGGTAGTTTGATGTAATTCCAGGTGACCACTGATAAAATCGGCATGAGGATGTGTTTCAATCACGCCGGTAATTTTTGCATGCAGTGATGCCGCATAAGCGAGGTAAGGCGCCAGATCCCGTGATGGATCAATTAAGATGACCTCATTTGAAATTTCGCTGTAAATAGCATAACTGTAATGAGCCAGTCCTTTGTCTTCGAATTGCTGGATATCCATGGATACGGTGCTGATTAATGGTGGTAAAAATACGAGGCGCTTCCACTGCTAAAATAGCTCACTCAATATACTCCCTATAACGGTCAGGGAGAAAAAAAGTTTGACGTCGCCCCGTATTTACCATGCCACCATTACTTCGCTGTTGCAAACCGGCTGTCAAGATAAGTAGCCAGCCCGGGAAGTTTTACCTTATAGCGGTACATACCTCCGAAGCTGTCTTCTTCTTTGAGGAACTCATGCCCAACTTTGCTGATCCAGAAAGTCTGGGTATAATGCCCGTTGGGTATATCCCCTTCTATAAACAGCTTCCAGCAATCTACCGTCCGGTTATCCAGTGTTTGCAGGGCCTCACTGCCAGTTACTTTGTAGGTCACATAAGCCGGTGGTTCCAGGCCGGCATCATAAAAACGGATCACAAATGTTTTGCCTGCAGCCAGCGGCAGCATTTCAAATGTTTCAATGTCGAGGTGCCAGTTGTAATTGGGCTGATCAAATGCCAGTTTAAATCCGGCGGCTTTGTTGTCCGGTGTGGCATCGCCTTCAATGCCGGTATGGGACCAGTTGTAGGCTTTTGTCGCCTTTCCTTTGATCTCCGCATGATACAACGGCGAAAAATCGGCTGCACTATTCACGGAATGAAATACACGGTATCGTGCGGTATCGTCGCTATACCAGTGTTGCGTGATCCTGAATGCAGGCTTATTATCCTGGCTGGTCTTTTCTATTTCGCGCACCCACAGGCTGAGGTTCAGCATATCGGGGCGTTGTGGCTGCTGGAAATAAACCAGGTATTGCCTTACGCCGGGTTTCAGCAGGCTGGTATTCAGCGGATGATGCCGTTGATCTATGGTGTCTGTTTGTGCGCCGGCACGTGCTGCGATTAACAACAAGATAACTACAGGTAAAGCGATTCGTTGCCTGAACATATGGTACATGTTTATGTAAGATTTAGGTTAATAATACGGTAAGTGTGCATAGGTTACCGGCATCAAAGTTTTCCCGTTTGCAGGAGGATAACAAACCTATTCAATCGTTGGGATGATATTTTAAATGAATGCCCGGATCCACCCCGGTTGAAAATAATGCGGCTTCGATTGAACCGGCCGGTTGTTTTATTGAATAACGATGGCAGTGCCATGGAATAAGTTTAAAACCTTCGTACATTGGGGATATGCAATTTCTCCTGGAAATGACCACAAGTACCCGCTTACAATGGCTCCTATGGCTGATTGTATTTTTGATGATGTTTTTTTCCATGTTACCTGAAGATGGTTTTAAGGAAGCGGCTCTTTTTTCTTCGCTCAACGTATGTTTCTATGCGATTATCATCTATGGCAATATCAATTGGCTATATCCGGCCCTTTACCTGAAAGGCCGTTTAGTAGCGTATATCCTGGCGGCATTCTTTTTCCTCGCCATAACAGGCCTGATTCGCGCCTACCTGCTGGACTGGATGTATATTACCTGGTTTGCACCCGGCTTCCGGCCTACCACCATTCCCATTTTACTGCGGTATATGGCGGGTATTCCGCTGCTGTTTTCACTCAGCTTTATTTTCCGGATTGCCATCATTTACTTTTCGCTGAAACAACAGGCTGCGGCATTGGTACTACAAAATGCCAAAACAGAATTAAACCTGTTGAAGTCGCAGGTACAGCCGCATTTCCTGTTTAATACCCTCAACAATATTTACTATGAAGCTTACCGTGAAGCCCCCCGTACCGCGGTGTTGATAGAACGGTTATCGGAAATCATGCGGTATTTTGTGGATGAAAGTCCTAAAGACCTGGTGCAGTTATCTACCGAAATCAGTTTCCTGGAAAATTATATTGCGCTGGAAAAGATCCGTATCCGCCATGAAATTACGCTTACCTTTAACTGTAAAGTAGCCGATGGCAGCAGTATTCCCCCCATGCTGCTGATGACGTTTGTAGAGAATATCTTCAAACATGGCATTGACAAAACCAGTATGCATAATGTAATTGATATCACCCTGCTGCAGGATCACCAACAGTTGTTGTTTACCACCCGGAATAGTTTACCGGAAGATGCCTCCGGCCAACGGCCAGGAGGTTCCGGTATCGACAATCTACGGAAGCGACTCACGCTGTTATACGGTGACGCCTATACGTTACAAACGGAAAAAACCGCCACTCATTTCACCGCCTTTTTATCTGTTCCCATATGAGCCTGACATGCATTATTGTAGACGATGAACCCAATGCAGTGAACCTGCTGGAACTGCATATACAGCAAACCAGTGACTGGCAACTACTTGCCAAATGCTACAATGCATTGGAGGCCCTGGCTTTCCTGAAAACAAATAAAACAGACCTGATTTTCCTGGATATCAATATGCCTAAACTGGATGGCATGGAGCTGGCCGCCCTGTTGCCCCCGGAAGTAAAAATTGTATTCACCACCGCCTATGCAGAGTACGCTGCGGCCAGTTACAATTTCCAGACTATCGACTACCTGCTGAAACCTATTACCTTAAAGCGTTTCCTGGCCGCGCAGCAAAAAATAGTAACAGCGTTTAGCCATGCCCGTTTACCGGATGCCAGCACGGCGTCTGCACCGGATTACTTCTTTGTAAAATCCGGTAAAACTTTGCAACAGATCCGTTTACCGGAGCTGCTTTACTTCGAAGGGGAAAAAGAATATGTCCGCGTAGTGACGGTTAAAGGTGAGACATTGGTATACAAACGCCTGAAAGATATTGCGGAACAACTGGGGCCGCCATTTATCAGGGTACATAATTCGTATATTGTCAATACCGGGCGGATTGATAAAATACAGGATAATCATATATTCATTGGAGAAAAAAGTATCCCGTTGAGTGATAAGTTCAGAGCGGGTTTTATGGAATTGATCCAGCAGCGGTTTTTATAATTAAAGTATCTCTATGAGCTTACGTAGCATATTTCCTTATATCGCGATTGTATTCCTGTTTGCATTTGTTTACTGGCTGACGATGGTGATTCCTACCGAAACATTGTATGCCATCTTTGGGGAGAAATGGCAGAACAATTGGCGGAGTACGAAGCTAGCTATTCAGATAGGTATCTTTGACTATGGATTAACGCCTTCGATATTGATGGTAAATATATTGGAGTATTGTACTACTGCTGAACATGGATTATTTAGGCGGATTTTGAAATCTACACTAACTATCATATTGGTATTTATAACTGCCTGGTGCATTTATCAGCTAATGGGCGCACCAAAAGTGTTTAATATGTATTATTACCACGGGTCCCCTGCCCGCCTTTGGTGTACACTCATCATTGTTTTCACTTTCCTGAGCCTCATAGTGCTTGAATTAATGCTGATATTTTTATTCTCATTAATCCCGAAAGAAAAAATTATCAGGCGTATTCCTTCATGGCTGCGAATAGAAGCCAGGCCAAACAATATTAACACTCATTGATACCGTATCTTTAAATGGCCTAAATTGTATCATTTATGTCGTTTGAGACAACACCGCATCGTTGTATTTTTGCTACATGAAACGCCATAATCCATCTGTTCCTGTTGTCCGCGAACGAAAGCTCACGGTTATTGTGGTCATGTCGGGGAATATATTGCTGGATATAGCAGGACCGGTAGATGTATTTGCCACCGCAGCCAAAATGCTGGCAGCCAAAGGCGCACCACAGGATTATGATATATTGGTAGCGGCTCCCGGTCGCACCACGGCGATTCCCTGCAGTGGTGGTATGCAATTGCACTGTTCCAGTTCCATACTGGATGCCGGCCCTATTGATACTTTACTGGTAGCGGGCTACGACAGCCACGCAGAAAACCAGCGGGATTATGACGGATTTTATGCGTGGTTGGCTGTTGCCGCAAAAGATATACGAAGAATCGGTTCCATTTGCGTAGGCGCGTTTGCGTTAGCCAAAGCAGGCTTACTTAACGGCAAACAGGTAACCACCCACTGGGAGTACTGTGAGCAGTTGCAATGCAACTATCCGGCGGTACAGGTAAACCCCAATCCATTCTTTATCAAAGACGGGAATATATACACTTCCGGCGGTGTATCTTCCGGCATGGACCTGGCATTGGCGCTGATTGAGGAAGACCATGGAAAGGACCTTGCAATGCAGGTAGCACGTAAGCTGGTGCTTTATCTAAAACGTCCCGGATCACAAGCTTCATTCAACGCATTGGTGCCGGTATATGCCATCCAGGATACCCTGGCAGGCAGGCTGCGTAACTGGATTGTAAAACACGCTCACCTGCAAATTGGCGTACCGGAACTGGCGGAGCAGGTGAATATGAGCACCCGCCATTTCAGCCGGATCTTCACCAGCGAAACCGGTTTATCACCCGCCAAATTCGTAGAAAAACTGCGGGTAGAACTGGCCAGGAAATACCTGGAAGACAGCTCCCTGAGCATAGAAGCGATTGCAGAAAAATGCGGACTAGGCAGCGTCGTATCTATGCGACGGATCTTTCTCCGGCAATTGTTACTATCGCCCAGCGACTACCGGAAAACGTTCCGCAGCTCCCTGGCAAAGGCCCATCATTAGGCGCTACACCCAGGTATCCATCTCCCCTGACTAATCACTGATAAGACATCCTTTCTTTTCATAATGGCATTGGTATGCCCTAAATACATTATATCCATGCAAACACAACTCCCCTCCCATCTCCCGGCAATGTTGGCATTACCGGAAGATCACATTTCCCGCGAAGCGCTGCAATTTGTAAAAAAGCATGAATCGCCGGCCCTCTATCATCATAGCATCCGTAGTTTTATTTTTGCCCGCCTGTATGCCGTCCACAAAGGCTTACACCGGGAGCCCGATTACAAAGAAAACCTGCTTTTTCTGTCTTGCCTGTTTCATGATATGGGGCTTACGGATATTGGCAATGGTCCCCAGCGATTTGAAGTGGAAGGAGCTGACCAGGCATTATTATTTCTTGCTGACACTCCTTGCTCCCACCAGGATGCGGACATTATATGGCAGGCCATTGCGCTACATACTTCTTCCGGTATTGCCGAACGACGGGGCACCATTCCCCTGTTGACCCGGATGGGCATTGTGATGGACTTCGGCGGCCCGCTCACGGCCTTTGTTACCGATGAACAAGCCAATGCTATTTTCACGGCCTGGCCGCGACTGTCTCTCGCCACTCACATAACAGATTGCATTGTTGGGCAGTGCAGGGCCAATCCTGCCAAAGCGCATCGCTATGCCATTGCCGGCGAGTTGCTGCGGGAGCGATCTACCGGCAACGGCACTACGCAATTAGAAGAAAATACTATTCATGGCAGATGGGGAAATTAAAATATTGACTCACGCAGGCTTCTGCCCTACGGTAGCCAACAACAGCGCGACCTTAGCCGCCATACCATCGGCTTGCCGGTTCTGCTGGTCTGCTTTTACCGCCTGATCGCAGGCCCATTGCAATAGCGCGGTGTCTTTTTTTGCGGCAGCCAGTTGCGCCACGCGATAGTAGATGTAAGCCAGCAGTTCCGGCGCATGCGACTCACATTTAATGCTGCGCATATAATAGTTCAGCGCCTCCTCCGGTTTATTTTGCATGGCCGCAATACGTCCGAGGTGATAGAGCAGCGTAGATGCCACACCGGTAGTATCGTTGGGGATACCTTCCTTCAGGTAGGACTGCGCCAGTTGTATCGCCTCCTCATTTTTATCTGCAAGGCGGAGATTGAGCACCCGCACTGCTTTCGCCTGGGATTTGGCCAGCGGTGTAAGGCTTTCGTCCCAGTGCAATACCCGGAAATAAGGATCTACCTGTACGGTTTTCACGGCTCCGTTGACAGGGAGCTTAAAAGTTTGTAAACGTTGGTCCACCAAGAGTTGATGCATAGCGGAAGTACCGTTATCATAAGTAACGAGTACTTCTAACGGTAACCGGTATACGCTATCTGCCTGGGTGATGTTTAGCTGGAGTTCCTGTTGATGTTGCTGCCAGGTGCTTTGCCATGAAGGCGCACCGGTTCTTTCGAACCATTGATTAAAAAACCATTGCAGCGATTGACCATATCCCTTTTCTATCTCCCGCTGAAAATCCTCCCAGCTGACACCCGTTTGCCGGTACTTTTCACCGATATTTCGAAGTGCTTCATTAAACACCCGGCGGCCTACTGTAGCGGCCAGCAGGTCTAATGCCAGGAAGCCTTTGCTGTCGGCCAGGATATGATCATTGGCGCCGGTGAGGGCTACCAGGGGTTCATCATTACCAGCAGCGGCATTTTTCAGGTAGCCCAACCCAGATTGGTCCCGCAAGTAGCCGGGATAGCCGGTCCGCCGATAATCCATGGCGTGGGTGCTGTCGAAGTAAGCAACTGTTTGCAGCGAGCCATATTGCGCCAGTGCTTCAGAAATCATGGATTCACCCTTGCTACCTCTGGCTCTTACTTTATTGCCCCACCACTGGTGGCCGATCTCATGACCGAAAAGCGCATAGTTAAATTGTCGCAGTGCAGCAGTAGGCATTACTACGCCGCCTAAAATACTGGCGCCGCCGATACCGGTCAACTCCGATACTGCATCCGGAAATTCGATAATGGAAAAATTAGGAATAGTCAGGGGGCCAAAGTGCTGCGATAGGAAACTCAATACCCTGGACGCTTTGGCGGACAAGTCGCTGCCATTAATCCCGCTGCTGAGGCTATAAGTATAGAAGGCATGGTTTCCTTTATATTCCTGCCTGGAATAATTTCCGATGTACAGGGAGAAAATATCGGGTTGAGTATAGTGATAAGTAAAAGTTCGTTTATCCGTAGCCGTATTTACTTCACCCGTAGCCGCCGCCATCACTGCCATCAATTTTGCAGATGTAGTGACGGCGATACTACCCGTACCACGGGCGCAACTACCGGTGCTGTCGTCTTCCCGGGAAATTACCTGCGGATACCAGGCCGACCCGTATCCACCGGCCATACAGAACGTGCTGTCGAGATAATATTGGAAAGTGGGTGCAGATCCCCGATCATATGCATATTCTACCTGTACATGGGTACCGGGTTTAAGGGCAGGATGAAAATACCAGCGGTAAACGATATCTCCGCCGGCGTTCACGGAGGTATCCATGCGTCCTGCGGCGCCTTTCATCTGCCAGGTGACGTTGCCCGTACCACGACTAACCACAATATCCAGGGAATCCGCACAGGCAGGCGCTGTTTCAAACGACAAACTACCTTGAACGATAAAGCTGCGTTGCTGCAGATCTACAGCAGCTTTTATCCGGTAATCCACCTGGTGCTGAGCAGCTAAAAAAGAGGGTAACAACAAACATATAAAGACAAGTACCCGACGCATATTTTTTTTATACAAAGTAAGGGTATGGCTGTCCAAAAAAATGGTATCAGATTAACTTTTTCAAGAGACTGCGAAACCGATGTGGGGTGGCCCCATAAAAGAAACGAAAAGAGCGTACCAGGTGAGAAGCATCTGAAAAACCGGCGGCATAGGCGATATCCGCAACGGGGAAGGCAGTAGTAAATAACAGCTCCATCGCCCTTCTTACCCGCATTTTAAGCTGGTATTCGCCGATGGTAACGCCTTCTCTTTCTTTAAAAGCACGGGCCAGGTAGATGGGATGAACAAACACCCTTGCTGCCACCGATTGAATGGTATGATGCGTATCGAACTCATTTTCCAATATCGCTTTTACCTTTGGCAACCAGGCCAGGCGCAGCGGCACCTGCACCGCAGAATATTCCGATAACCAGTTCAGCACATATTCTTCGTGCAAGGTAACGTGAGGATCTGCGGAGAAAAAATATAGCAGGCGATACAAATAATCAAAAGTGCCGGCTTTATACACCGTCATTTTCGTAGGCAGGGTAATGCGTTGTTCCAGTTGTTGCAGGTCGGCCTGTTTGAATTCGATATTGAGGCAATGACCGCCGGTATCGCGGAAATGGTTGGCATGGTGGTACCCGGCTGGTCTGAAGAGTACTTCTCCGGGCCTGATATGACTGCTAGTTTGCCGGTTTACTTCTTCATATCCACCATTGATCAACAGGCTCAGGTACGCATTTTCATGGTAATGTTCATGGAGATGCACCTCCGGCTGGTAAGCCGTAATGTTCAGCTTAAAAGCAGCATTTTCATTGCTCTGCTGCTCCTGGCCGAAATAATGACCGGGTGACAATACAATACCCATAAGTGGTGTCGGTGTAGATGATAAAGATACGGCTTTAAAGGTTATTGCGCCCGCCAGTCCCACGCTACCACGTCCCATTGGGCCCCGCCATCCGTATAGCTATGTATTATCTGAAACCCAACCCTGGCATGGGCGGCGTGAGAGCGGGTATTAGCAGCATTTATTTCGGTGATCAAACAATCGTGGCTACCTGCAAAACGCTCCTTATGCGCCTTATACAAGGCATCAAACAGTCCTTGTCCACGCCAGCCGTCCGCCACGCAGATTTGCCCGATAAAGTAGTGGCGCAAACCGGATACTTTGCTGCCATTAAGCGTGAGCGTGGCTGCCAACTCCATGGTAGGACGCATAATTTCAATGTCGGTGCAGGCACTGATAGAAGTAGCCAGCGCATATCCTGCCAGGGTGTTTCCCGACATGATCACCGGCTGCGCCATATCGGCCATCATCCTTTCTATCATGGGTTTTGTATACTCAAAAGTCAGAAAGCCCTGTGCCTGCGCAGTTTCAGGTGAAATATGTTTTTTGAGATTGCTGCGCAGCAGCGCTAATAAATCATCAACACTACGGGAGGATAATATAGTTGATTCAAATGTATTGGCAGAATTCATGCAGGCTTCAATTAAACAGGGTTCATTTTCTGTAAGTTGCAGTTTTCCCTTTAAAAAAGCAAATACTGTTATTTTGGGAAATGAATTTAGGTTGGCTAAAAACAAATAACTTACACCCACCTAAAATGTAAACCCATTATGAAACGAACTCCATGGTTTGAAAGAGTGTTTCTCCCTATTGAAGACAACGGTATGATGCCCTCCATTATTGAAAGATTAAGCGGCACCCCTGCCAGAGCAGAAGAAATTACGGCGAAACTGGCGCCACCCCAGCTCACCCATAAATTACCTGACCGATGGTCTGTAAAAGAAGAAATAGGTCATTTGGGAGACCTGGAACCTTTGTGGTCCGGCCGTTTAGACGATTTTACCCAGGGGCTGTCTGAACTGAGAGTAGCAGATTTAACCAACCAGGCCACTCATACGGCCAATCATAATGCCACTGAAATAAGGGTGTTATTGAAACGCTTCCGGGAAAGAAGACGTTCCCTTGTAGCCAAATTGTTACAACTGAGCGATGCACAATTAATACATACTGCGCTGCATCCACGGTTGAAAAAGCCCATGCGTGCTATTGACCTGGCCTATTTTGTAGCAGAGCATGATGATCATCACCTGGCGAGTATCCGGGAAATATTGGCCACGATAAACTGATATCTTTCATATAAAAACTAAAAAGCAAAAGCCCGACAGCTGGCTATTCCACTGCACGAGCTTTTGCTCCTAACCATGACTTTCTCAAATCAGTTTAACACAACCAAAATTTATCTAGGGTAAACAACAGTTGCGGAATCACTTCCAACAACTTGTCCCAGTTCATCATAAATTGATTTCATTACATTGGTAGCCAACCCTTTGTCGTTGTATAAATATCTGTACTTTATATGAGATACCGGGTAAGTATAACCTCCACCATTACGTCTGGTTGTTATTTCCTCCTTAATGTTATTAGCTGATAAATAGTAGCCAAACTCTGGTGCTATAAGCACGTAAGCCAGGCCAGCGGGGTAAATATTCTTCTTATCATCATAGGTATAGATAGTAGTATAAAGATCATGGGTCCAGGCATCATATCTCTCCTTTTTTATAACGTTGCCTCCGTCCCAAAAAAAACGATCAATGGATCCGATCATTGGCTGAAATTCGGGCCTTACGGTATGCGATTCTATCAGTTGTTGTTTGTCATTAAATATCAGTGAATCATATTGTTTTCGGTTGATGGTAGACCAATTAAAATTGACTCCCTTATCTTTATATTCAAATGTCCCGTATATATTGTCTGCTCCATCTGTCAGGTAATAGCCACGCCAAAACTGATATGGCTTATCATTGGCATAGCGGAAAATATAATTGTAGGTTATCATTCCCCAATGCGTTAAGTACATACGTTCCAAAGTATTATCAGTATTGTAGAAAAAACCCATTGTATCCGCACGCCAGCAGATGGCATCCGAATGTCTTTCCAGAATTGGCTTTGAAACGGTAGGCTCAGTATTTTTCTTGGAGCAGGCAACAAGCATTATAGCTACAACAGATAGGCTGACAAATAATTTCATAGGAAAATTTTGGCCAAAGATATAATATCTTCATATATATTATCGCCAATTGTTCAGTAAGTTTTTAGAAGATAGGTTTTCCGGCAGCTCAACAACTATTGCCCCTGTTATAACAACGGGCATAGCTGTGCAGCTACGCCCGTTTTTGGCAAAGGTGTATGATTACATCATTATAACTCCCCCAGCACTACATCTAAATGCCGTAAAAACGTATCGGCATTTTCTTTATTGAATACTAATGGTGGTTTTATTTTCAAAACATTATGCAGTGGCCCGTCGGTGCTGATCAGAAATCCGCGGTCCTTCATCTTTTCTACCACTACATCTATTTCCGGTACTGCCGGTTCCAGGGTTTCCCGGCTGCGTACCAGTTCGGCGCCAATGAATAATCCATGGCCACGTACATCACCGATGATCGGGTATTTCGCCATAAGCTCCCGTAACCCTGCCATAAAATGCTCACCGGTTTCCAGGGCATGCTGCTGCATTTCCTCGTCCTGGATGGTTTGTAATACTGCTTTACCGCAGGCCATGGACACGGGGTTACCACCGAAGGTATTGAAGTACTCCATGCCGTTATTGAAGGCATCTGCAATGGCTTGCGTAGTCACCACTGCTGCCAGCGGGTGACCGTTACCAATTGGTTTACCCAGTACTACAATATCCGGTACTACTTCCTGTAACTGGAAGCCCCAGAATTGGTTGCCTACACGGCCAAAACCTACCTGTACTTCGTCGGCGATACAAAGGCCACCGGCGGCGCGTACATGTTTGTATACCTGCTCCAGGTAGCCGGGAGGCAATGGTATTTGTCCGCCTACACCGAGCAGCGTTTCACAAATGAAGGCCGCAATGCCTTTTCCTTCTCCCGATAACCGGGTAATAATATCTGCCACATCCTGCGCATAAGCAGTGCCGGCGTTAGGATCATTATACTTGTAAGGACCGCGGTATAAGTCCGGGTTCATGGCTTTGTGCGTATGCGCCGGCTTCCCGAAGCCGCCTTTGCCATCGAATTTATAAGGGCTCAGTTCCATGGCAACGGTAGACGTACCATGGTAGGCGTGGTCCAGTACAATGACATCTTTCTGTTTTGTATAGTGGCGACTCATGCGGATGGCCAGGTCATTGGCTTCACTACCGGAATTGGTAAAGAAGCATACCTGTAATGAATCCGGCAAGGTAGCTGTGAGTTGCCGTGCAAAGTCTACCAGCTCATCGTGCAGGTAGCGGGTATTGGTATTAAGACGGGCTGCCTGGTGCTGAATAGCCTGTACTACGGTGGGATGGCAATGTCCTACATGACTCACGTTATTCACACAATCCACGAAGGTGCGGCCTTTATCGTCGTACAGGTATTGCAAAGCGCCCTTCCATATTTTCAGCGGCTGTTTGTAGCTGATGCTGAGGTTACGGCCAATGCGTTGTTTTCTTTCCGCCAGTAGTGGCGCATAATCATCGGCGGGCTTGATCAGCGGCGCCATTCCCGCAGCTACGCGGAAAGCGTCTGTAGCAGCCATGGGGTTGATCTGAATCAGTTGGTATAATAATTTCCAGGCCCCCGCTTCTGTAATAAAGTGGAAGGGATTATTACTCCCTTCTGCGGTACGGAGCGCAGAGTTAGTAACGCTGATGCATAAACGCGCTGCTACCAGGTAATAGAGGCAACCAATTTCCTGGTCTGTTAACGGCCACTCTGCCTGGTATCCTTTTACCACCTGTGCGGCCGCTGTTAAAGGATCTTCCTGGTGTAACATGGCGTAGGTACAGGCAATGGCCAGGTTGTTGACCAGTTGCGTGTATACCATGTCGCCAAAATCTATCAGGCCGGTTACGGCTTCATTTTTTACGAGCAGGTTATAGTCGTTGGCATCATTATGAATGACAGCCATTCGCAGTTGTGGCAACAGTGGAACTATTTCCGTTTCAAACTGTAACAGGAAATAGGCCACCATGCGGCGGCGTTCATGGTCTTTGATAGCGGGTAAATTAACACGGGCAGCGAGGGTATTGCGCAGGTCCCAGCTATAGATGCGATAAGCAGCCGGGTGTGCAAAGCCTTGCAGTGCACGATCCATCCTGCCCAAAAAATGCCCCAGGCTTAGTAACAGTTGTGGGGTATGTGCTATTTCATCTGCCCATATTCTTCCTTCCAGGAAAGTCAGGATGCGCATGTACCCGGTGGACAGCCGGGTTATTTCTTCTCCCTGTTGATTTAGCAGTACCTGCTGAAACCCTTTGGCTACGGGTGTATCCGCCAGGTGGCGCAGCATTTTCAACTGGGCATCCAACAGGTGCAGATCACTGCTGATGTCCGCCACTTTGCAGATGTATTGCTGCCCGGCTTTGTCTGCCAGGAGGAAGTTACGATCTTCATAACCGTCCAGCGCCTGTACACTTACGTCAATTCCATAGTGCTGCTGCACCAGTGCTTTCATTTCTGCTATATCCATGATGTTTAATTTACTCGCGCAATAACAATAAAGTATGTGCTGCCGACCAGCTAAAATTAGGCGCATTCAGTCCTTTGCCGGTCAGCGGATGATAATTTTCGTACAACGGCAGGTTGTCATTCATGCCGGTAGCGTTTTGCCACAATTTGTTGGTCAGCTCCGTTGCCAGGTCGTTATAGCCATATGCTTTCAATCCGGCGATGCCAAAATAAAACTGATCCAGCCATACAGGTCCCCGCCAGTAACCCTTCAGCGGGTCGAAGTTAGGATGATCTGCTGTTAATACCGGCATCGGCACTTTAGTATTGAATTTTCCCGGCTGTGCCATGATGGCGGCTACACCTGCCGCCTGCTGCTTGCTGGAGATGCCTGCCCACAGCGGAATCCAGCCCTCTGCACCTTCTATTCTGATCAACTCTTTCCGGCGATCATAATAAAAGCCGGTAGCGGAATCAAAATATTGCTGGTTAATTTTCGCTTTCAACGATGCGGTCTGCCCGGTCCAGGTATCCTCCAAATGCAGCAGTGATGCCATTTTCGCAAGATACTGCTTTTCTGCATAAAGATAGGTATTGAGATCTACGGATGACTGATCCAGGGACCACGCCTGTGCGTTGTTTTTCTGCATGCGTGCATGGTCGAAGCGTACAGCGTTGTCCATACCACTTTCCCAGGCAGCCGCAATGCGGGTACCATCGGTGGAACCGTATTCACAAAGACTATCCCCATCATGATCGCGGTTGGCATACCACCAACGGTGATAGCGTACCAATGGTGCATACATTTCTTTTACGAAAGCCGTGTCTTTTGTATGCCGGAATACTTCCCATACGGCCCATGCGGCCAATGGTGGCTTAGTATCGCGGGCGTTGTTCTCTTTACTGTTGGTGTAAATACAATCGATCACCATACCATCCGGCCATTGATAATCGAACATGGCGCGGATATTATTTTTAGCCAGTTCCGGATGGAAAATACTTACGGCAGCGGCCTGTTTCCAGCTATCCCAGGCCCAGAAGCCATAAAATCCCTGGTAGCTGGCGGACGGGAAGATACCTTCATGCTTCAGATCTCCGGCAGCGCTGCGCCAGTTGGTGAGCAGCGTCATAATACATTTCACCATGAGGCGGCGTTGCGTGGTATCAGCCGTAAACGCGGCTTCCAGGTAACCATTCCAGCGTTGCCTGTTTTGCCGCAAGGCCATCGTAAAATCGTGGCCACCGGTAGCGGGTTGCCGATAGCTCTGCAACTGCGTTTCCTGCCAGGTACCTTTTGCAGGTAATTGAATTTTTTTGACAGACGTATATCCGGCACCGTTAGTAGTAATTTTCCACTGGGCGGGTGACAGGTAATCTATATAAAACGTATGACCGTTACCGTTAATTTGCAACTGCTGGTGATGCTGTTTCCAGTCCGGTTGGCTTAACAGGCTGCTCCCCTCCCATTGTAACTCCAGCTGGCGGCGCTTATTGCCCTGGTTGGCAATAGTAGCCTGTATCATGGCAGTGGTGGCACTTGTAAAAATGAGTTGCAGGCGGACTTTCATGTCCGGCAACTGGTAACTTTGTTCCAGCAGGCCGGGATAATAATGCTGAGTACCGTTTTCGGGCAACAGCTCTTTTCCTCCTTCCAGCACGTGCAGCCGGGCAATGGCATTACTCAGCCAGCGGCCATCCATATCCATCAGCAACGGGCCAACGAAGCCGCCATAGCCGGCTGCCTGTGCAGGCAATGCATATGCATGCCATGCGCCCTGGTCTGAAAAAAAACTGACGCCTACGCCGGAAGTATCTGTTACCTGGTGTTTAATATCCAATACGTCTGCAAACTGTTGCCTGTCTGCCTGCTGTGCTTTCACGCTCAACGCGCTACAACACAGTAGCCACCACCATTTCCTCATATTATTCGAATCTTTGTTTTGCTTGTTGCACCGGTTCAGCACCGGCATTTAAAGGTCTTAAAGTAAAAGTATACTGATATGCTTTGCAGGGCAGCTGGTATTGTGGATGCGGTTTTGCGCCCCAGCTGTTATCGCCGCCCAGCCCTGATTGCAGGTAGTCGATATTCCACCAGATCAGGTCTTCATTGAGCATAGAATGACCGTGTTTATTTTGTTTGCGATCGAAATCCAGGCGGGCCATATCAAAATGCAGTACGCCTGCACTGAGTAAGCTGTCGGATACAAACATGAACCCGGCTTTGTCTTTGTCCTGCAGGGCCATCCAACTGATATCCGTACGGTAACCACTTTCCTGTGCCCGTGGATACGGGTGGAACAGTTCATCTGCCGCGAGGTGATATACGTCGATGTCTGCTGCATATTTGCGATCGGCGTAGTTATCGAAAGGTCCTCTGCCCAGCCAGGTGACCTGGTCGTAGCGGGACGGCAGGATCATGCGCATGCCCATGCGGGGAATCTCCGGCAACGTAGTATCTGTTGGCATAAACTGTACTGCCACGGTGATATCACCATTTACAGCAATGGTGTAGGTAGTGGCATAGTTTACTTTTACCTTAGGAAGATAATGCAGGGTTTGTACCTGCGTACGCGTAACGCTGAGGGACGTTACTTCAAACTTCTGCAGCACTGCGCCTTCCAGGGCATGTTGCCATACTTCACAACGAATCTGCTGGCTGTTGCCAATGTCGTTATCGGTAGCAGCACGCCAGAAATGTGGTTGCAAAGGTCCCTGCATCAGCGCGTTGTTACCGGCAGTATATGTTTCCAGCCAGCCGGTAGTTTTATTGAATCCGGCGCGGAATAAAGCGTTGCCGATGCTGCCATCGTTCTTTACTTCCAGCGCGGGACCACTGAGTACCTGTTTTACCACCGGAACATAAGCCGGTAGTGGAAACTGCTCAGTAGCTATTACTTTATTTTTTTTATCTACTGCTTCAAAGTGAATATAGTAGCGGGTGCCAGCCGTTGGGGTAACGTTGGGTAAGGCAATGGCTACCAGGGAATCCCTGCCGGGGGCGATGGAAAGTACAGGACAGTTACCACTTTCAATAGTAGCTCCGTCTCCCCTGATCCGCCACCTGATCGTATAGGCGTTTAAGTTAGTAAAATCAAAACGGTTAAATATACGCCATTTATCGCCTTCCGGTTTTACCTGTACGTTCTGATACACCTTTCTTACTTCAAACGCCTGCGGGTGCGGAGTACGATCTGCTGCCAGCATGCCGTCTGCACAGAAACTGGTATCGCTGGTAGCGCCTACCGTGCCCATATCACCGCCATAGGCCCATATCTGGCGGCCATTGGCATCTTTTTTCAGGAAGGTCTGGTCAGCGAAATCCCAGATAAACCCGCCCTGTAAGCGGGGATGCTGGTAAACCTGGTCCCAGTCTTCCTTCAGGTTACCACCGCTGTTACCCATCATGTGTGCATATTCGCATTGAATGATGGGGCGGTTATCATTTACATCCAGGAATTTTTTATCTATGGTGTAAATGGATTTATACATCGGGCAAATGATGTCTGTCCATTCGTTGTGGCCGGCGGCTTCATATTGTACCGGCCGGGTATTATCTTTTGCTTTGATGTACTTATACGTCGAAATAAAATTCTGTCCGAAGCCGCTTTCGTTGCCGAGCGACCAGGTGATAATGCTGCAATAATTTTTATCGCGCTCCACCATGCGCCGGGTACGATGCAGGTAAGCCTGCTCCCAGTCTGGTTTATCGGAGAGGGTTTGCCAGGGATGAAACGACATGCCATCGCATTCAATATTGGCTTCGTCCACCAGGTAAATGCCGTATTCATCGCAGAGGTCATACCATTCTTCCGTGTCAGGATAGTGGCTGTTGCGCACCGCGTTAATGTTGTATTGTTTCATCACTTCCAGGTCGTGCACCATGCCGGCACGAGATACCACGCGGGCGCGGTACATGTCGTGTTCATGACGGTTCACGCCTTTGATGTGAATAGCGACGCCATTGAGTAAGAACTGCCCGTTTTTAATTTCCACGGTACGGAAGCCGATGCGAAGCGCCATGCTTTCCAGTACGGCGCCACTTTTATCTACATGTGTAATAACCAGTGTATATAATGCCGGATGCTCTGCATTCCAGGGTTGAATATCTTTAAAAAGGGCGTCCATCTGCCAGGTGCTGTCTTTCCCTATCTTCCACTCTTTGGTGAGCATTACTTTGCCTTTATCCAGCAGCTGTACCTGCATGCGTTGCCCGGCTTCTGCAGGAGTTGGCTGCCTGTTCAGGGTGAGCGCGAGATTCAATTGGCCATCTTTGTACTGGTTAACCAGCAGTGGTTTAGCGAAGAAGTCATATAAACAGAGCTTAGGCCTGGCTACCAGGTATACGCTGCGTTCAATGCCACTGAGCTTCCACATGTCCTGGCCTTCCAGGTAAGAGCCGTCATTAAACCGGAACACCTGTATGGCTACACTGTTACTGCCTGCCTGCAGATAGGGCGTGATATCAAATTCTGATGGAGTTTTGCTGTCTTTACTCAGCCCCACATATTGTCCGTTTATCCAGAGATAGAAAAACGAGTTAACGCCGCCGAGGTGTATCCACACCTGTTTATCTTTCCAGTTGGCGGGTATGGTAAAATCGCGGCGGTAAGAGCCTACCGGGTTGAAGTTGGCCGGCACCCGTGGGGGATCAGGCGGGAAAGGATATTCCACATCTGTAAAAATGTAGCTATCGTATCCGGCTGTCTGCCAGTTTTCCGGCACCTGTATTTTTTTCCAGTGAGATACATCTGTTCCTTTCTTATAAAAATCCAGCGGTCGTTCCGAAGGGTTACGGGCAATATGAAACTGCCAGGTACCATCCAGCAGTTTAACAGCTGCACGCGCGGAGTCCCGGCGTACAGCTGCTGCTGCGTTGATATAGGGTATGAAATGGGCATGCGGTGCTAATACATGCTCTGCTACTTTATGCGGATTTTCCCAGTCGTTCGTTTGTGCCTGACCGGTAGTCACCACAGGTAACATGGCCAATAACAACAATAATCTATTATACATACATCTCCTTAGTTAGCCATCGGGTTATTCACGGTTTCTTTCAATGGAAGCGGGTAAAATGCTTTGTCTATAGAAAACGTGCGGTTTGCTTCTTTCATCTCTTTTTCCAACAGGCCCCACCTGCGCAAATCGTAGTAACGGCAGCTTTCCAGGGTCAGCTCCATCACTCTTTCATGTACAACCTGGTTGAAGATGGCTGTTTTATCTGTGAGGGTCAATGCCGGCATTTTAGCACGGGCACGTACCGTATTAATGAGATTCATCGCACCTGGCCGGCCCAGTTCATTCAGCACTTCCGCCTGCATGAGCATTACATCTGCCAGGCGGATCAGTGGCACGTTGATGGCGTTGTCATTTCCTAAACGATCGAGCGAAGCAGGTACCCATTTACGGAAAGCAATGGTATGAGCCGTTGCGCCGAAGATAGCATTATACGTATATCCATATGCCTTTTTAGTAGCATCGTTGAAGTAAGGATCATTGAAAAGGATGGTACTGTATACGCGGTGATCATACAACTGATCAGTGGCGGTTTTACCTTCTTTGAGGAACTCCGCCAGGAAACGTGGCGTACCATAAATTTCACCGTAACCGCCCATGTCAGAAGCAGCTACCCAGTCGCCCAGGTAAGAACCGTAGGCGGCGCCGTTGTTTACATCGGAAGACTGTTGCAATTCAAAAATAGATTCCGGCGTATTCCTGGCAGCACCGTTGAACATAGACATATAGTCGGTATTCAATTGGTACTGGTTAGAGGCAATTACTTTACCCAGCCAGGTAGATGATTCTGCGAGCAATGCAGGGGCGTTGCCTTTGTCTTCTCCCGCACGATATAAATACACTTTCCCTAACAGTGCCTGCGCAGCACCTTTGGTAACGCGTCCCAATTCATTATCCGGGCGTTCGCTACGCAGTGGCAGCGCAGCTTCTGCAGCTTTCAGTTCACTGCAGATGAAATCCCACGCAGCTTTACGTTCTGATAAAGCAGCAGGAAGCTCTCCTTCTTTCTTTGGCACCTTATCACGGATAATGATTTTTTCAAAATCAATGATCAGCTTATAGTGATAATAAGCACGCAGGAAATGGGCTTCTGCCAGGATCTGATTCTTAGAGGCATCGTCAATCATTTCCGGTTTCATACCAGCTACGGCTTCCAATACCTGGTTGGTATAATAGATACCACGGTAGTTTTCGCGCCATAACAGGTCGATGGCATAGTTACCGGAAGTAAAGTTGAAATTATAATGTTCCACCCACCATGCATAGTTGTAGGCATCATCACCAGGCTCTACATAGTCTTCACGGTAGAAGCTGCGTACTGAACGTGCTTCCACGTAGTTATCCCAATATACGAAGCCTTCTACCTGTGAATAAGCCGCCGACAAGCCTGACAGCGCCCTTTCTTTGGTAGTCCAGTACAACTCGCTTTCCAGTTTATCCGGAGAACGCTGATCCAGCACATCTTTACTGCAACCTGGTGTTAAGGCCAGGAATGCAAGTACAACGGGTATATATAAATATGATTTTTTCATCTTAAATGATTTTATGCTTAGAAAGACAATTGCGCACCCACCATTACTTTTTTGTTCTGTGGATATTGCATACGATCCAGACCTGTATCTAACACAGAAGCTCTTGAGATTTCAGGATCCAGGCCGCTGTATTTGGTGATGGTCCACAGGTTTTGACCAGCGGCATAAAAGCGGATTTTCTGAATTTTGTAACGGCTCAATAAGCTGGCAGGTAAAGTATACCCCACCTGGATAGTCTTCAGGCGCACATAGTCCCCTTTTTCCAGGAAGCGGGTGGACTCACGCGCATTCCTGTTAGGATCGCCCAAAATAGCACGTGGCATATCGGTATGGGTATTTTCCGGTGTCCAGGCATTTAAGGTGGTGGTCAGGAAATTACGGCCTGCATCCATTCCTTCCAGTTCGAAGCGGTTACCGTTATAAATTTTGTTACCTGTTACGCCCTGTACAAACAGGGTAAGGTCGAAATGTTTATAATTCAGGTTGATGTTCAAACCATATTCCAGTTTAGGGAAGCCGGAACCCTGGTAGGTTTTATCGTTATCATCGATTACCCCGTCACCATTGCTATCTTTAAAACGAATGTCCCCTGCTTTGGCAAAAGGCTGTAATGCATCTCCTGCTTTATTTTTATAGTTGGCAGCTTCTGCATCCGTTTGGAAAATACCATCTGCTTCATACAGGTAGAAGGCACCCACTTCTTTACCTACACGGGTTTGGTTAGCGATGTGATCGGAACCGAATTTAAGACCGGTACCATTTAATGACTGACCATTGTTACCCAGTTGCACTACTTCATTTTTAACGCTGCTGAGTGTACCGGTAACGTTGTATTGCAAGCCATTTAACTGGTTGCTGTAAGTAGCTTCCAGCTCCCATCCGCGGTTGTTGAATTTACCCACGTTCAGGGTTGGATTGTTTACGCCGGAAGATGGTGGTACTTCCTTCGTTACCAGCAAGCCGATGGTGTGATTATTAAAGTAGTTGAAGGAACCACTCAGCCGGTTTTTAATCAATGCGTAGTCAAAACCAATGTTGGCAGAGCGGTTGGTTTCCCAATGCAGTTCACGGCCTAACAGGTCCTGGGCAATAATACCAGGCCAGGGAGTCGCACCGCTACCCTGTACGGAACCACCTGCCCAGGTATTGTCAACATACATGAGGTTCAGGTGAGAATAAGGCTGCAACGCCTGCTCAATACCCAGTTCACCGTAGCTGGCACGTATTTTCAACATATCCAGCCAGGTAACATTGCTCATAAAAGCTTCTTTCTGCAGATTCCAGCCCACCGCTACAGACGGGAAGACACCATAGCGTTTGTCGAGGTCAAACTTGGAGGAACCATCTCTTCTGATAGCCAGTTGCAACATGTAGCGGTCGTCATATGAATAGTTGACACGAGCCAGTTGAGACACCCGAACATATTTTGTTTTGCTGCCACCGGCGCCGAAAGTGCCGCCCAAAGCGCCATCCATGGTTACAAAGGAAGGATCCAGGAAACCGCCTGGTACTGTTTTTTCTACCAGTACACCATCCTGTATAGTCCGTACAACGGTTTTACCATCAGCGGTTACATTGAGCCATTCATTGGTAATTTCCTGTGCGGTATAACCTGCCAGCAGGTTCAGGCTGTGCTTACCTTTTGACCAGTCGTAATACAGGAGGTTTTCCATCAGGCGATCCCGGTAATTAGAGCGCTGATTGTAAAGATTGGCATATGGTACCGCCCCATCGTTAGGATTGATACGCACCGCAGGACGGAAGCTGAACGAGAAATCATTTTCGTTGATCAGGTTCAGGTTGGTGGTAAACTTCAGTCCTTTTGCCAGGGCCAGGGTAAAGCGTCCATTGGCATTCAGGTATTGGGTAGTGATACTATTCTGCAAATAGTGATCTGCTGCCATTGGGTTCTGGAACTTCGGCAGGTTATCTACCTGCAGGCCATAACCATATTTCTCTTTACTGTCTAATACCGGCAGCAAGGGCGACTGGAAATAAGATTCACGCACAGAGAATCTTGGTACGCTGGATTTTGTTTCTGCATAAGCCACGTTTACTTCTGCAGTAACGATACCTTTTTTATATTCATTACGGGAGCGAATGGTTTTCTTCTTAAAATCAGATCCAACGAAAGTACCTTTTTCATTGGTGATATCTCCACTGAGGGAATAGGTGATATAGTCGCCACCACCGCGGAGGTTGAGGTTATAATTTTCTGCGGTGCCGGGGCGGGTTACTTCATCCTGCCAGTTGGTGTTTACACCGGTATTTTTAGTCACATAAGCAGGTAAGTTACGGCCTGCATTCTGGTACATCATTTTCAGCACAGACTTATATCCTTCTGCATCCAGCAGTTTATATTGGCCAGTTGGTTTTACGCCGGCATAGTAAGCGGTAAAATCAACTACCGGTGCACCTTTCTTTCCTTTTTTGGTGGTGATGAGTACCACACCGTTAGCGGCAGAAGAACCATAGATAGAGGCAGCTGCACCATCTTTTAACACCTCCATAGAGGCAATATCATTATTGCTCAGGTAAGCAGGGTCGCCGGGTGATCCGTCGATAACAAACAAAGGTTTATGTCCGCCCATAGTGCTTAATCCGCGAATGCGTACATCAGCAGTAGCGCCAGGCTGGCCGCCGCTATTCACTACTGTTAAACCGGCTACACGTCCCTGGAGTGCATCTACAGGATTATTGGTGGACATACTGGAAATGGTCTCACCTTTTACAGAAGAGATGGCGCTGGTTACGTTCCCTTTACGTTGGGTACCATAACCGACTACTACCACCTGGTCTAATACTTTTAACGAAGGATACAGGGTGATGCTCAGGTCTTTGTTGCCGCTTACTTTTACTTCCTGGTCTTCGTATCCGATGAAGCTTATCTGCAGGATAGCATTCTCCGGTACGCCTGTCAGGTTAAAGGCGCCATTTTCATTGGTTAGGGCGCCTTTGGCGCTGCCTTTTACTTTTATGCTCACACCTGGCATCAGTTCACCGGTGGATGCTTTTACGGTGCCCTTCAGGTTTTCTTCTTTTTGCTGATCCACTTGGGAAATGGCGGGTGGAGCGGCTGGCTTTACGAGGATGATGTCGGCTGTTATTTTATATTCCAGGCCGGTAGCATTACATATTTCTTTCAGTAAAGCTTCTACCGTACGTACTTTTTTGTCGATCGAAAATTTAGCCGTACGTTCCAGGTCGTCCCGGTTGTAAGAAAATTTCAGTGCCGTATTTTTCTCCAGGTAGCGTAACGCGTTGATTACGCTGGATTGGGAAAACCCTACTTCTACTTTATTCTTTAGTCCTTCCGTGATCTGTACCCATGACAGCAAACATACTGCCACCGCCATACAGAGCATGCGTCGGGCCATACCCTTGTAGGTACAAGAGATACTTTTCTTTCTCATAACATTAGAAAGTTTATTGTTTAGAATGGAATTGCAGCACCGCTGCTATCATCAATGGTTGATAAATAACTCGTCCTTTTGAATAACCGTTTTAAGATTCGTGATGTAACTGATAGAAGCCAGCACTTCTGGCAAAGATTTATTCATGAATTCACCGTTAAAATGAATAGCGGGATAATTACCCGGTTTGATATGTACTTTGATACCGTACCAGTATTCCAGTTGTGCGGCCAGCTCTTTCAGGGAAGCGTCCCTGAAAAATAATCTACCCCTGCGCCAGTCCTGTTCGCGGGCCACATCAAAGTTGCCTGGAATCAGCCTGCCATCCTGCGCTTCCAGGGTTTCGCCGGGTTGTAGTTCCCTGGCAGCATCTGCCGCTGCGACTTTCACTTTTCCCGAAAGCAGGGATACTTTTACCCCACTGTCAAATAAATAGGCCCGTACTTTGAATACCGTTCCCAATACCTGTACCCGGGTATTCCCTGCACTCACGGTAAATGGGCGCGCCTCATCTTTTTGTACATCGCATAATGCCTCTCCCGAAAGTATTAAATGGCGTTCCTGTTCGTTATAATTTGCCGGCACCTGTAATACGCTGTTCCGGTTTAGAATCACCGTTGTACCATCTGCCAGTACAATTTGTTTACGGGCGCTGTCTGCGCGGTAAGTTTTATAAGCGATCGCTGGTACCTGTACGTTGCCGGATGGCTGCTTCTTCCACATCCAGGCAAAAGCGATACAGCCGGCTAATACTGCGGCTGCTACATACGGCATATAATTCCTCCGCGGTGTGGTGATCACCTGGTCGGTTTCAATCATGGCCCGCAGCTTGTTAAATTCTTCCAGCTTTTCTGCTGCGTTCAGCTTTACACCTAAACGTAACACCCATTCCCGCGCTTTGTCTGTTTCGGCTTTTTTATGAGGATTACGGGCAATCCAGTCGGTCCAGAATACCACATCTTCCTCATTGCTCTGCAGGCAATAACGCACAAAAGAGTCATTCAGCATAAAGTCTTCCGCCATGAAAGATTGGAGGTTCATGTAGTCGCCTGTTTAAAGTAAAGAGGAGTAGTCCTTTAATTTTTTACCAAAGAAAAATAAATTATTTTTCGAAATACCACATAAGTGTGAGAAAGAGGAAGGACATTATCTTCCGGAGTTGTACAATGGCCGTGTGGAGAGTATTATAAATGGTACGTACAGAAGCAGCGGTTTGCTGGGAGATTTCTTCCATACTCATATTTTCATAAAAGCGTAAGCGAATAAATTCTTTTTGCCGCGCAGTTAACTGTGCCAGCACATTTTCCATTTTATGACGCAACTGCCCGTCAGATTCCAGGTTGATCAGCACCGCTTCATAGGGCTGCTCTTCCGGCTCCTGGAATAACTCTCCCACATATTTAGCGGAGCGTTTGGTTTCTTTCCCTAATAATTTACTGAGACGGCGTTTAAAGCAGATAAAAATATAATTTGGGATATGGTCGGGCATAATCAACTGTTCCCGCTTCTTCCATAACTCCACAAATACATCATTGATGCCTTCTTTCACCATTTGGGTATCCGGCACTACAGAGATCCCATAATGATATAAGCTATCGTATAATTCATGATAGATCTTATACAAGCCATGTTCGTTGTGTTGCTGTAATTCATTCCAAAAAACGGACAGTCCTTCCCCGGTAGCACTGCTGCTACGTTGTACAGGAATCTGTGCAATGTTTTTATCGGAATTAGTTAGTGCCACTGGAACCAGGTTATTGGACGCCAATTTATTTCTTTTCCACACTGCAGAGTATATAAAAATTATCTCAAAGTATACGGATTTTAACCTTTAGCCGGGTGAAATATGAGCAGAAAGCAGAAAGCGGAAAGCAGAAAGCAGAAAGCTATTGTAGCGGATGATATAAGCGGGTTTTGTTTTTTGTACAGGATTAAACTGATCATATTGATTTTTGTTTTTATAATTTCGGAAGATTGGTAAAAGGATATGACTATACTGTGCGACATATTTTGCGAATCTTTTTTAATCAAAAAAAATAATCAATATGATCAGTTTAATCCTCTACAAAAAACAAAACCCGCTTATATCATCCGCTACAATAGCTTTTTGCTTTATGCTTTCTGCTAATTCTTTTATATCTTGTCTGCTCACTTGTGAATGCTATTTTTAACCGACACTTGCTGTTTTATAAAAACATCATTTAATTGAGCGACAGTCCTTCTATTGATGTTGCCGACTTGTATCACCGTGTTGCCAACGGCGACGAAGCCGCCTTCAGACGCCTTCTCGAGATACATACACCACAGCTGCTGGCGATGGCCACCCGTATCACGGGATCTGTGGCCGTGGCAGATGACCTGGTGCAGGACACCTTTTTAAAGGTATGGATTACGCGTGATCAATTAACAGACGTGATATATCCGGCCGCCTGGATTAAAAAGATCTGTTTTTTCCTGGCGGTGAATTATGTACGCCGGCAAACGGTGCGCGACAAGGTGATGGCCGAGGTAGCTCCTCAGCAAGAGAGCGTGGAAGCCCCCATCGATTTTCAACAACTGCTGCAACTGGTCAACAAAGCCGTGGCGCAGTTGCCGGAAAAACAGCAACAAATTTATCGCCTGAGCCGGGAACAGGGTCTCTCCATCCCGGAAATAGCCATCCATATGGATTTGGCGGTGAGCACCGTCAAGAACCTGTTGGTGATGGCATTAAAGAGTATCCGGCAATTTCTTCAAAAGTCCGGCTATCCCCTGCTACTGGCCCTTTTCATCGATATCCTGGGCTAGCTTCAAAAAAAGTTTATTTTTTTTCGGTACCATTTTTCCGCTCAATTGTCTGATAATAGAGAGGGGGAGATCTAGGGCTTCGTTTACCTGTATTCACCACACATTAAATGGAACAACACACCCGATTACAATATTTACTGGAGCGGCTGGTCGCCTATACCGCCACAGCAGAGGAGCTTACCGAGCTCACTACGCTGGTGGAACAGGACAATGGAACCACTATGGAGGAAGTAGCACAACTGCTGGCTTCGGAAACAACTGCCAGCTACCAGCACGACCACTGGATGTCAGTGGCAGACCGGATACTGGCAGCCGATAAGCTGCCGGCGGATCCGGCAACTGCACCTGTACACCGCCTACCATTCCTGCACAGATGGGGCTGGGCGGCTGCGGTGGTAGTACTGCTGGGAACAGCAGCCTACCTCCTGCAACATTATCAGCGCACGCAGCCACCAGCACTGGTGACGGCCCCCCATCAACCGGATGTGGCGCCGGGGAGCAACGGCGCCATACTTACGCTGGCCGATGGTTCCCACGTGGTACTCGACAGCGCCGGCAAAGGAGTGATCACCACACAGGGCAACACCCGTGTGATGCTGAAAGATAACGGTCTCCAATATACACCGGGAGGAGGCGCCAACAGCACCGTTGCTTACAACACCATCACTACGCCCAAAGGCAAACAGTTTCATGTGGTGTTGCCGGATGGTACGCAGGTATGGCTGAATGCGGGGAGTGTGTTGCAGTTCCCCGTAGCTTTTTCCGGCAAAGAAAGACAGGTAGACCTCAGCGGGGAAGCCTTTTTCGAGGTGGCAGCCAAAGCAACGCAGCCCTTTAAAGTACTGGTGCGCAAACAACTCGAAGTAGCAGTACTGGGCACAGGATTTAACGTAAGCGCCTATACGAATGAGCAAAGTATTGCCACTACGCTGATCACAGGATCTGTCAGGGTATCCCTGCCGCACGCCACGCAATCGTTCCCGGTAATATTAAAACCGGGGCAGCAGGCCCGCTGGGAGGACCAACAGCTCACCGTAGCGGCTGATGCCAACGTAGAACAAGCCATCGCCTGGAAAAATGGGCTGTTTAATTTCGAGGGCGTAGGCCTAAGAGAAATGATGCGACAGTTGGAACGCTGGTACAACCTGGAGGTAGTATATGAAGGCAATGTGCCGGATGTACGCTTCTTTGGGGAAATGAGCCGGTCGTTAAAGCTGTCTGATGTGCTGTCCGGACTGGAAAGCGCCGAAGTACATTTCCGGCTGGAAGAGGGCCGGCGACTGGTAGTAATGCCTTAATCTAACATATACCGTGAATTAAAAAGATGAACACAAATAGTCAACCACAATAAAAAAACCGGGAGTGCGGCTAACACTTCCGGTTGCCTTTGATCGCTCAAAGGATTGTTCAATTGACTGGAAAACAGGGTTTCGCGACCACCATTTTTAAACAACCAAACGCTGCAAATCTATGCAAAAAATTGCTTCCTGGAGCGGTGGGGATATGCCATGCCGGCTCCCAACCAAAATGCTCCGGATTATGAAACTAACAACTGTCCTCCTTCTTGCCATCTGTCTACATGTTTCAGCCAGTACCTATTCACAATCCATCACCTTTTCAGGGAAGGAGGTGTCAATGGAAAAATTATTTACGACCATCAAAAAACAAACTGGTTTTGTAGTCTGGGGGAAATCAGATGTATTAAAACAGGCCAATGCGGTTACGGTGAATGTTCGGGATATGCCCCTATTAACTTTCCTCGACCTGGTAGTCAAAGACCAACCATTTAATTACAAAATTGCCGGCAACACTATTATGCTGTTCGCCAAAAAGGAAGCCAATGCACCAGATGCAGCCATGTACGAATCGCCGGTAACCGGGCATGTTACAGACAGTATCGGCGTACCACTTGCCGGCGCAACGGTAATCGTGTCAGGGACTTCACAGGCTGTTGTCACCAATACCGAAGGTAATTTCACTATTACTGCCAGCGCGGGCCAGGTGTTGCGTATCACCTTTATAGGATTTAAGACCAAAGAGCTGCATATTACCGCTGCAATGCTGAAGAACGGCACCGTAGGTAATATCGCGCTGCAGGGTATGCCCGCTATGCTGTCTGAATTAAATGTGACCGCTAACACCGGTTATCAATTGATCCCGAAAGAGCGGGCAACCGGCTCCTTTGGCATTGTCACAGAAAAAGCACTGGGCGCCCGGATGGAAACCAGCATCATGGACCGGCTGGAAGGCATGATACCCGGTATGGTCATGCAGAATGGTGAAATAACTATTCGTGGTATATCCACGCTTTACGGCAACCGGGCTCCTTTATATGTAGTGGATGGCTTCCCCTATGAGGGAGACCTGAACCTCATTAATCCTGCCGACGTCACCAATGTAACGGTGATGAAAGATGCCGCAGCCGCTTCTATTTATGGTACCCGTGCCGCAAATGGTGTAATATCCATTACTACCCGTTATGGCGGAAAAAGAAAGCCGACTGTCACTTTTTCCAGCACACTGTTGCTGAAGCCTAAACCCAGCTATGGCGCTATGCACCTGCTGAACTCTCCACAAATGGTAGATCTGCAACAGGAATTATTCAACATCTGGCATCCCACTATGGATGATCAGATGATGAGAAATGCGCAACCCAAAGCGATAGAAGCCCTCTACAAATACGAACAGCAGGAGATCACCAAAGCGCAACTGGATGCCACCCTCAACACATTAAGGGGAAATGATGGCCAAAGCCAGCTGATGGATCTATATACCCGCAACTATTTCCAACATCGGTATGCTTTCTCCGCCGGCGGTGGTAATGACCTGCACCAGTATCAACTGACCATGAACTATACCGGCGACAGAGGTACCGGGCTTAAGAGCACTACCGAAGCAGTCAATATTGGCTTAAAAGAAAAAGTAAAAGTATTCAACTGGCTGGACGCTGAAGCGGGTGTTTTTACGAATACCTCCAATGCTGTATATCAACAGCAGCCACCAGAAACCTTCTACAACAGGATGCCCTATGAATTATTGCGGAATCCCGATGGTAGCTCTTCTCCCTGGAATTATCTGAAGTCGCCTTATGAAATAAACAGGCTAAAACAGGAAGGCCTGTTGGATGAAACCTACAATCCACTGGACGAATTGGACAAATCAGATTCCCGTGGCAAATCTAATTACTTCCGGTTACAGGGAGGATTTACGGTAAAAATCATTAAAGGACTTAGCCTTGATCTGAAATACCAGACCGAAAGAGGTAGTGTTTATAGCAAGACATATAACGGCCCGGATTCCTATAGCGCTAAAAATATGATTAACAACGCCACCCAGATCTTTGGTGACAGTATTGTTAAAAATATCCCTGACGGCGGACAAATACAGGAATTCAGGGGTACCGACCGGTCCTATACCGCCCGTGCCCAGCTTAACTTTGATCGCAGCTTCAATTCCCGCCATCATATTTCCGCATTAGCCGGCGCCGAAAGAAGAGTGGTGACCTCTGAAGGAACAGGAGTATTCAGAGCTGGTTACAATGATAACAACCTCCAGTTTCTCCCCATCAATGAGAAGGCGCTCGGTAGCCTGAAAGGCACCGAAGCAGTAGGAAGTGTTTTTTATTATGATTATAATGGCAGAAACTATTTCACCAACCCGGAAGACCGGTATATTTCAGCCTATGGCAATGTAGGCTACACTTATAATGAGAAATACAATTTTACCGGAAGTGTTCGTGTTGATAATTCGAATCTCTTTGGTACAGATCCCCGTTACCGCTACCTGCCACTCTGGTCTGTTGGTGCGAGCTGGAGAATATCTGAAGAAGAATTCATGAAATCCCTTTCCTGGTTAAGCAACCTGACCATCCGCTCCACTTATGGATTAAGTGGTAATGTAGCCCGTAACGTGGGACCTTACCTGCAGGCAAAATCCATGTTTGTATCTGAAGCACAAACCATGGGATCAGAAATTATTTATCCTCCTAACAAATCACTGAGATGGGAGAAAACTGCCATCACTAATATAGGTATTGACTTCGGCCTCTTCGACCAGCGAATTTCCGGTTCTATTGATTATTATATCCGTAAAAGTACCGACCTGTTGGGAGATAAGTCAACCGATCCTACCAATGCATTTCGTACTGCCCTTATTAACTATGGCAGCCTTAATAACAAAGGGATAGAGCTGGCATTAAATACCCAGAATATCCGGCATAAAAACTTTAACTGGACCAGCTACTTCACACTCAGCCTGAATAAGAACAGGCTAACTGAAATCAATACCAAAGATCCTACCATCGTTGGTATGACCTCCGTTTATGGCGTCAATAAAATAGGATATCCTTCTGATGCGATGTTTAGTTTCCGTTCTGCAGGGTTAGATCCTACCAATGGCTCCCTCCTGCTATATGATGCAGCTGGTAAAGTGGTAAAAAATTATGACCAGGGAGGCACCATTGTAACGAATATGACGGATATAAATGCACTGGTGTACAGCGGTACCGTAAGGCCTAAATATTCTGCCGGATTCACCAATACCTTTTCCTGGCAACAGCTTACGCTGAATATCATGATTATCGCCAACGGCGGCCATGTGACCCGTGATGCAGTTCCGCTGATCACCTCCGGCATCTTTTCTACCAATGTGGACAACCGCGTAAGGAACTTCTGGCGGAAACCGGGAGATGAAAAAATTCCGGGTATGGCGCCAGCGCCGGATCTCAAAGGCAACGGAGGAATCTATTACCAGCAAACATGGTTTGCTGCAGATCAAAATGTAATAAAGGCAGACTATATCAAAGTAAGAGATATCTCCTTATCATACGATTTTGCGTCCCTCCTGTCCAGTGCGAAAAAGATACAGTCCGCGAAGTTCACCCTGCAGGTACAAAACCCTTTCCATTGGTTTAATAACAGCCAGGGGATTGATCCGGAAAGCTACTGGCCATCTAGTTACTATGCGAACAGGGGTATGCCCGTTATGCCTGCTTATATGGCCGGATTTGATCTTACTTTTTAAAATGATGCATCATGAGGAACATCCAACTTTCTATACTAATATGCGTGGTGATATTATCCGGGTGTAACAAATTCCTGGATATTAAGCCAAAGGATAAATTCATTCCCATTACAGTGGCTGATTATGAAAGCCTCCTGAATTCAGGCTACAACATCAACTACAACGATTACTTCTGGGATCTTTTATCGGACGACGCTTTCCTTCCTGAAGGAGAACCCGGTAACCTGTTTAGCAAACAACAGTTGTGGGGCAGGAAAATATATACCTTCAACACAGTACCTTTTGAAATAGGTAGCAATGACTTTGAATGGAGTGAAGGATATAAGCGGATTTTCTATTTTAATACCGTGATCAATAATATTGCAGATGCTACGGAAGGAACGGAAGCCAATAAAAAAAGCTTACGCGCAGAAGCCCTGCTGGGACGCGCCATGGAGCATTTGCTACTGGTAAATATGTATGCACAGCACTATGATGCTGCCACTGCAGGCACGCAACCAGGTATTCCTATCGCGGTCATTGCGGATATCAACGCTAAATTTAAGAGAAACACCGTTAAAGAAGTATATGACCAGGTGATCAGCGATCTGAATGCCGCTATTCCGGATCTCCCGGTGAATCATAAACTCACTAAGTTCAGATCCTGCAAAGCTGGCGGGTATGCTGCTTTGAGCCGGGTATACCTTTTCATGGGCGATTATGCCAATGCTAAAAAGAATGCAGACGAGGCGCTGGCACTACAATCTGACCTGGCAAATATGAACGATTACAAAATCATTAAGCCGGGACCTTTTCCAAACGTACCAGGCGCGCCACTCGGATGGACCGATATCCCTGATGCTCAGTTCAACAAGGAAACGATTGTTGCCCGTCACTTCCTCCGTCCTTTTGGATTAGGCATGGATGTTTGCGCCTCCCCGGAATTAGCCGCCCTCTTCAGCAGCGACGACCGCCGCTGGATGCTCTACTATGCTGATGGCTGGCCTCCGGCGCCACCTTTCAATTACATGAATCGTTACCATGTAAAAATATTCCTGCGTGGCGACTACTACAGCAACTTCCTGAACGTGCCTGAGCTATATCTGAACCGGGCCGAATGTAATGCCCGTAGTAATAACCTGGCAGATGCACTGGCCGACATCAATAAGCTACGCCTGAACCGTATTACACCCGCTGCCTACAAAGCCTTTACACCAGCCGATTTCAGCAATGATGCAGAAAAAGTACTGCGCTTTGTACTGGAAGAAAGAAGACGGGAACTGGCCTTTACCGGCATACGTGTCATTGACCTGAAACGCCTGAACAAAGAACCGCGTTTCGCAAAAACCATCACGCATGTAGCAGAAGGTAAAACATATGAATTAGCACCTAACAGCAATCAATACCTGCGTCAGCTCTGGCCAGACGCCACGGTGTTTAACCCGGACTGGCCACTAAACCCATAAATGTTTTGTCCTTGTCCCTATTCCATAGGGTGCCGGAAATGCCGGCACCCTTACTTTCCTGTTGACTTTAACTTTTCCGCCATGCAAGAAAACATCGTTAAAATTGAAGGGCTTTCTCACCGCTACAGCAAAGACTGGGCAGTGCAGGATGTCAGCTTTGAAATCAATAAAAAGGGAATCGTAGGATTACTTGGCTCCAATGGAGCCGGCAAATCCACTACCATGAACATTCTTTGCGGGGTGCTCAGTCAAACGCAAGGCTCCGTGCTGATTGAAGGCATTGACATGCGTACCCACCCGGAAGAAGCCAAGAAAAGAATTGGTTTCCTGCCGCAGAATGCCCCTTTGTATTTAGAACAAACAGTAGATGAATACCTCACCTATTGCGCCCATCTGCGATTTGTAGACAAACGTAAGATTAAAACCGCCGTATCGGAAGTAAAGGAAAAATGCGGGGTGGCACATTTCAGCAATCGCCTGATCGGTAATTTGTCCGGCGGCTACCGCCAACGCGTGGGCATTGCCCAGGCTCTCATACACCGGCCTATGCTGGTGGTACTGGATGAACCCACCAATGGCCTTGATCCCAACCAGATCCTGGAAGTACGGCAACTCATCAAAGAAATTGCGATCGATCGTGCCGTCATCTTTTCTTCACATATTCTTTCTGAAATACAGGCTACCTGCCAGGATATCATTATGATCGAAGGCGGTAAAATGGTGTTCAGGGATACCATGGAATCATTCAACAATTACATTGAACCGGATAGCCTGATCACCACCATGATGACGCCTCCTGCCCTGTCTGTGCTGCAACAGCTGCCAGGCATTAATGAAGTCAGCTTTCTCAGTGATAACACCATCCGCATGCACTTTGACCCAACCGCAGACATCGCGGAAAGCATCGTAGAAATGAGTGTACGTAACGGATGGCGACTCAAAGAAATCACCCTCGAGAAAAGCTCGCTGGACGCCATCTTCGCCCAATTATCCAATAAAAAAACCAAACCTGCTTTACCATCATGAGAATCATCATACGCATCGCCCGGCAGGAACTGAGCCTCCTTTTTCATTCACCGGTAGCATGGCTCATCTTAATTGTGTTCCCGATACAAATCGGCATCGACTACCTCTATTATGTACAAATGATTGGCCGCGCACAGCGCATGGGCAACCATTTCACCGATGTTACCGCCATGATTTTTGGCAGTAAGGAAGGCTTCTATCCAGGCGTAAAAAGTACGCTGTACTTCTATATCCCGTTACTGACAATGGGATTGATCAGCCGCGAAACACACAGTGGATCTATTAAACTGCTGTTGTCGTCTCCTATCAAAGTAAAAGATATTGTACTCGGAAAATACCTGGCCATGATGGGCTATGGCGCAGTACTGCTGGCAATCATTTGCGGCTATGCCATTTCCGGTTCGTATTTCATTCAACATATCGACTGGCAATTACTGGCGTCTGGCGCCCTGGGGCTATATCTGCTGATTTGCGCCTACGCTGCCATCGGTTTATTTATGTCTTCCTTAACAACCTACCAGGTGGTAGCCGCTATCAGCACGCTTGCTGTACTGGCAGCGCTGAACTTCATTGGCAGCTTGTTCCAGGGTAATGATACCGTGAGGCATATCACCTATTTCATGTCCATCGCCGGCAGAACAGAACAGTTTATTGCCGGGTTAATCAGCACGGAAGATGTACTGTATTTCCTCCTGGTCATCGGCTTCTTCCTGACCATTACCTGCATGCGTTTACAGGATCAGCGCGAAGCCAGATCCCGCTATTTTCGTATAGCCAGGTACGTTGGCCTGGTAGCGTTTTGTTTTCTCGTGGGCTATATCAGCTCCCGCCCGGCAGCCACTGGTTATGTGGATATGACCGTTACCCGCAAACATACGCTGGGCCCGCAAAGCCGGGAACTCATCAAAAAAATGGATAAGCCTTTAAAAATTACCACCTATGTCAACATCTTCGATGGTAATTTTTACCTGGGTGCCCCAGAAAAGAAAAGTGCCGATGAAAGATTAATGACGCCTTATCGCCGTTTCCTGCCGGATATGGAGATGAACTACGTGTACTATTACGACTTTGGTGATAATACCTCCCTGTATAAAAATTACCCGGGAGAAACGGATGTGGCCATAGCGAAAAAGGTAGCCGATATCCAGGAACTTGATTTCAAAAAAGTACTGTCGCCTGCCGCTATCCACAAAATAGTAGACCTGCGTCCGGAAGAAAACAAACTGGTACGGCTCCTTCAATACGGCGACGGACAAACGTTCCTGCGGTACTACAACGATATGAGGATTTACCCCGGTGAAAAGGAGTTCACTGCGGCATTAAAACACCTCGTAACGCCTTCCCGTATGCCACTGGTGACCTTCCTCAGCGGCCACGGGGAAAGAAGTATTTCCAAAGAAGGAGATGCTGCCCTGAAGATGTTTGTAAAAGAAGGTTCCTATCGCAGTGCGCTGATCAACCAGGGCTTTGATGTAGATACGGTGAACCTTTCACAGCAGCCGATTCCCGCGCGAACGGCTATACTCGTCATTGCCGGCCCGCAAACACCTTTATCTGCGGATGAAGAAAAACAGCTGCAGCAATATATCGCTCAGGGGGGCAACCTGATGGTGATGGCTGAACCGGGATCTGCAGCAGTATTATCCGGCTTATTACAAACCCTGCACATACAGGCCGGTGACGCGCCCGTACACGAAGAGAGCCGCGATTATACACCGGATTTTATCCTCACACACTTCTCCCCTGAAGCGGCTAAAGTATCGCCTACGCTCGGTGCATGGCAGGCAGATAGCGGCATCGTATCGATGTCAGGCGCCGTAGCCCTACAATACACGCCAGGCAACGATTTCCGGACAACACCACTCCTGGTATCGAAGAACAATCAACCCCTGGCCCTTGCGCTTGAAAGAAAGCAACCGGGTAAAACACAGCGTATCATAGTGACCGGCGACGTGGACTTTATGAGCAGTGTGGAAATTGTACGGCGCAAACCTACTGTATGGAACCCTTACTTTAGTACTGAATTATTCCGCTGGTTTACTAATGGAGAATTCCCGGTAGATACCGGTACCCAACCAGCACAGGATGTAATTGACAGTGATGATGCAGGTATCCTCACCATGCGGATACTTTTCTTTGGTGTACTGCCGGCTTCCCTGCTAATACTGGCCACTACCCTGCTGATTTACCGTAAAAGAAGATAACCTATAAGCCAACCAACCCGTAAGGTCGCTCCCCCATGGAGCGGCCTTTTTTTATGCCTGCTGCCGATACGGCTTTGTAGCAAATAGTTTAAATTAGGGTACATCAAATATCGCGTTATATGTCATTCGGTGATGTTGATTTCGATACCTCCTTCAACCAGGTGCCCATACTGGAAAACTACAACTCATATACATCGCATCCCATGTTGCAACAAGTCCTGCAACATTATGGCGGTAGTTGGATACATGACAGGGCAACTTCATTTGGCGCATTAATGGGAAGCCGTGCCATGCAGGAAGCCGGTGACCTGGCGAACAAAAATACGCCGGTACTTAAAACGCATGATCGCTTTGGCAATCGTATAGACCAGGTAGAATACCACCCTGCCTATCACCAGATGATGGATGCCGCCATCCGTGAGGGGGTACATGCCATTGCCTGGACCGCTCCTCAGCAAGGCGCTTACCTCGCACATAGTACGTTGTCGTTTTTGAAACAACAAATAGATGAAGGCAGCAGTTGTCCCTTAACCATGACCTTCGCCGTAGTGCCTTCACTAAAAATAGACGGCAGCATTGCCGCTGCCTGGCTGCCCAAAGTGCTTTCCTCCGAATATGATCCCAGGCCAGTGCCGTGGTTCGATAAACCCGGCGTTACCTTTGGTATGGCCATGACAGAACCGCAAGGGGGCAGTGACGTTCGTGCTAACACGACTTTCGCGGTACCACAGGGCGATGGCATCTTCCAGATTACCGGTAGAAAATGGTTCTGTAGTGCGCCTATGAGTGATGCCTTCCTGGTGTTGGCGCAAACAGACAAAGGATTGAGTTGCTTCCTGGTACCAAGGTTTACGCCCAACGGGAAAAAGAATGCGCTCTATTTTCAGCGGCTGAAAGACAAGCTGGGCAATCGTTCCAACGCTTCTTCAGAAGTGGAATTTCACGGCGCCTGGGGACAGTTGATCGGGGAAGCAGGACGGGGAGTGCCCAACATCATGGAAATGGTACGGCATACGCGGCTCGACTGCGCCATCGGATCGGCTGCCAGCCTGCAACGCGCGCTTGCGGAAGCTATTCATCATTGCCGGCACAGAAGTGCCTTCGGCAAAAAACTCATTGATCAGCCACTCATGAAAAATGTACTGGCCGATCTCTGCCTGGAATCTGCCGCAGCTACTACCCTCGCTATGCGCCTGGCCAAAGGATTTGATGATGCCGGCACAAATGAAGCCGCCATGCACTTCACCCGCATTGCCACCGCCATCGGCAAATACTGGAATACCAAAAGAGCCGTGCTCGCCATGGGCGAAGTGCTGGAATGTATTGGCGGCAACGGCTACGTGGAAACTTCCATTCTTCCCAGGTTATACCGGGATATCCCTGTCAATGCCATCTGGGAAGGCTCCGGTAATATACAGGCATTAGATGTATTACGCGCCATGCACAAAGAACCCGCCAGCATTGCTGCATTGATGGAATACTTCGACCAGGCGAAAGGCCTGGATCCTTATTTGGATCAACACCTCGCTAACCTGCGCTCCTCCCTTGCACAACCCGATGAACATAACGCACGCATCCTCGTGGAAAAAATGGCGTTGGCTATTCAGGCCATTGAACTGGTAGCCATCTCCCCGGATGTAATGGCGCCGCTGTTTTGCGAAGCCAGGCTTTCGCCACAACGGCATTTAAGCTGGGGAACGCTACCCGGCGGCAAGCTGGATGAAGTTATTGGGCTTGTATTTAGATGAAAGCAAAAAGCTATTGTAGCGATTGATATAAACGGAGAGTTAATTACTTATTCGCTTATATCAATCGCTACAATAGCTTTTTGCTTTCGGCTTTATGCTTTATGCTAAATAACTACTGCTTCACAGCCTTAGTAGTATGCCGCTGTCCGCCATGATATATATCAATGATATATACCCCTGCCGGCAAAGTCGACAAATTAGTCAACTGCAATGTGTTGTCGCCCTTCACTACATTTCCTTTCTCTTCTTTTATCATATATCCGTTGAAGTTATACAGGCGTATCAACACCGGCGTAGTTACGCCGGATTTGTAATTCACGTTGATATGATCCGTAAATGGACTGGTAGCACTGAACCGCGAAGTAGTAGCCTGCTTTTTCTCCATCAATGCCGTACCGCCGGTTATTTTGATGGTGTAATCTTCTACCTCTCCCTGATAATTATCTACACCACAAGGTTTCATATCACTGCCATACCCCATTCTGACACGCATCAGGGTATTGCCGGTTTTCGCATTGGCCGGCACAGTGATCGTTTGAGAGTACGGACCACTACTACGTTTTACATATACTTTTTCGGTAGTATCGTTGAGTTGTTTATCGCCGTTCCAGTCGATCCATGCCGCCACTGAAATATCAGGCCAGTATTCGATATACAGGTTGACCTGTAACTGGTAGCTGCCTCCGGCGGCTACAGTAGCCGATTGAGCGGTAAAGTCCTTGTATCCGTTCCATCCGGAGCTGTTATCGAGGTTGGCGAAACGTACCCGCGTAATGGTGTTATAATTCAGTGCGGTGCTGGCGGTACAGTAATCGCTGACGTGCACACCGGAATCTGTTGCAGGTGGTGCGGAGGACATTTGCCCGGCTTTGATGCTACCGCCTGGCAACGTATTATATGCATAGTCCATCAGCGTATAGCTGGTACCGTTAGTATTTACTTTGAACCGGAACCAGCCATAGAATGTTTCTCCGCCGGTAGTAAATGTAAAGCCGGCATAACCTGTTTGTCCTTTCCAGGCAGTATAGGTAGCGGTAGTGAGGTTGTGTTCATCGGGGTAAGCGCCACCGGCCACAAAATGAGACGTGTCGCTGATCACCGTATTGGCGGGTATCAGGGCAATGTTTTTAGTGGCCCCTGCACAAACCATTGGCTTGCTGTAGGTTTCGAACCGTAACCTGCCGCTGTCCGCCCACAGGCCGTAGGCCGCATCGGCGATATTATCCACCAGGAAATAATACCAGTTGTTGGTAGTATTGATGGTATATACTGTATCATTCACGTCCACGTATTTAATTTTATATGGATCGCGGAAGTTGATCTGTAGTTGTTTCTGGCTGCTGTCGGCTGCCTGTTGGGTGCTGAAGGCCGCCGGCAGGATATTAATAGTTGCTGCGCTGCTATTGGCGGCCGCATTGCTGCTGGCATTGCCAATAAACTTCAGACTGGCGGTGGTACTGTTTAATGCTTTCAATTGTACACTCAATCCTGCCGGCAGGTTGCTTACAGTGTAGTGTACGTTGTTGGTAAAGTTGCCGGAACTGATAGCAAAGGTATTGCCGAGGATACTTATTTCAGCGGTGTCGGTAATACTGCCGTCGTTGGCAAAAGCCTCCCTGAACTGGGTTTTAGACCAGGACAATGTCCTGCTGCCTGCATCGCCGGCGCGGATACCTGCATTGGGGGCCTGGTTCCAGGCGTAGTCTTTGATGGTGTAGCTGCTGCCATCTGCGGCAACGCTGATCCGGATCCACCCGTACCTTGCTTTACCATTCAAGGTGAATTTAACGCCAATATAAGCCGTTTTACCGCCCCATTTGGTGTAGGCTGTACTGTAGATGTCATGTTCGTTTGGATAGGCGCCTCCTGCCACAAAAGAAGACGTGTCTGCAATCATGGTATTCACAGGCAGCGGCGAAATGTTCCGCGACGTACCTTCACACACTACTGATTTCTGATAGGCCTCGAGGCGAAGCTTGCCGCCATCGAACCAGCCGCCGAAGTTCGCATCTCCCGTATTAAAACTAAACCAGGTCCAGTTGCTGGTACTATTGACCAGGATATCCGGGATATCGTTATAAACGATTTTGTAGGGATCCAGGAAATGAATACCCAGGCTAATATACGGGCGGTATAAGGTAGCAGCGCCGCCCTGGATGGCTGCATTCAGGAAAGTAATTTTAATACTGTCGGTGCTGTTGCTGGCATTATGTTGCGTGGCCTGACCGCTGAAAGATAATACCGCCGTAGTATTGTTAATGACCTGTATGGCCACTGATAAGCCGGCGGGTACATTTTGTACGGTAAAATGCGTGCCCTGGGTCATGCTGCCACTGCTGAAAGCAAACTGACCGCTGCCCATCATTTTTAGTGTATCCGTTAACGGTACCGATCCATTGTTAACATCGCTCTCATTAAACAGGGTGAAGCCCGGTACTATTCTCCTGATGGAATCAGGCAGCAAGGTAGCAGCAAGATTAGCAGCCGACCATAAATTGTTGCGCTGCGCCACCGTATTGGTAAGTGCGGCCAGCATACGGTCGCTCTGCCCTACGGTAAACATCTTGGTGCAGGAAGAGTAGTCCATGTAATTCTCCACGTTGGCCACGGGACCACAGGAATTGGCATTGACGTTACAGCCGCCATAGTTGGACAAAGTAGGCGGCGTATCGTCTACTTCATCGCCGGGGGCATTACAACCATTTTCGAAAGTATGCTGTAAGTTGAGGAAGTGACCTACTTCGTGTGTAAGTACTCTTTTCATATAGGCGTAACCGTTTTCCGAGCTGCCTACTCCCGGTGCGCCGAGATAGCGCCAGTTGTATACCACGCCATCCAGGTGGTTGGCAGCCACCCAGTCATCTGGCAGATAGGTCCAGCCGGAATTGTTGTATACACCTTTCTGCTCTACTTCATTCACGATCCAGATGTTCAGGTATTTTTCACCGGGCCAGTAAGAGATGCTTTTCACCGCACTTCCGGTACCATCAGGGGAACGGCCATCGAGGTCGTTGTAGTGATAGGTGACACCTGTAGTAGGATTGCCCTGCGGATCGATATCTGCCAATCGAAACGTGATGTGCAGATTGGCGGCCAGGCCAATGAAACGGGAATCAATCTGGCTGTAGTCAGGATTCTGCAGGTTATAGTCCTGGTTCAGTATATCAATGGCGGAACGGATTTGCGCCATCGTTACCTTATAAGGATTCACGGCGTCATTGACGTGGAACACTACAGGTATTGTGTATTGTGTAGGCACCAGTGCGGCCTGTCTTGCAGAGCGGAGCTGCGCTGCTATGCTTTTAATCCTGTTTTCCTGGGCCCGTGCGGCCTGCAGGGAAGCGGGATGTTTCTTATACAGCTCCTGCATAGCCCTGGAAGATGAGCAGTGGTCGGGCAACGGAGCCGGGGTATTTCGTTGTTGTGAGATGGCGCTCCCGCTGATGGCCAGGCATAGCAATCCCACTATTATCTGTCGTGATAATGGTAACATATAAAAGGTTTAAAGTATGGACATTAGAATAACAGGCGATAGCGCGCTGCTATCTGCAAAAAATCAAAAACGTGAAACAGACCAACAGGCCTGCGATACGGGTTATAAGGGCATAAAGTCTACTTCATAAGATTATTATTTGAGTGATAAATCATCTGGTAGAATTGGAGATACTTATTGACCTGCAGGGTTTAGAAATTCAATTCAGTTGATTCAATATTGTTTTGGTTGCTTGGTTACTTGGTTGAAAATACAGGAATGGCTTATAAAGCCCTCATAAACGGGACTGCTGACACATTTTGCTGTTGCAATTGTCTCGACTCGATCTTGTATTACGAATTTAGTGGAATAACAGGTAGGGATATATGCTGAAATTAATCCGTTTTTTGCCAATATTAACCGTAATGAAAAATTACGAATTACGAATTACGGATTTGTGGGTAGATACAAGCGAAGGTAGTCTTCGTGTTTACCATCTACCCACAAATACGTAATTCGTAATTCGTAATTCGTAATTCGTATTTTTTTATTACTCCGACCGCAGTGACTTCACCGGATTCAGCATAGCAGCCCTGATAGACTGATAGCTGACAGTCAGCAATGTAATGAGCAATGCGCCTATACAGGTAAGTATAATAATCCAGGCAGAGATACCTGTGCGGTATTCAAAATGCTGCAGCCATTTATGCATGCAATAGTAAGCGACCGGTACCGCCAGTACAAGAGAGATGAATACCAGCAACACGAATTCTTTTGACATCAGTCCCCACAGGTTAACAATAGAGGCGCCCAATACTTTGCGTACACCAATTTCTTTCACCCGCTGCTCTGCCATAAAAGAAGCCATACCAAAGAGCCCCAGGCAACTGATAAAAATGGCCAGTATGGCGAAAAAGCTGGATAGCTTACCGACACGTCGTTCTGAGTTAAATTTTGCAGCGTAGGCATCATCTACAAAATTGTAGAGGAAGGGAACACCGGGATTATATTTTTTAAAGACAGCCTCCATCTGCGTGATGGCGGCCTGTACGCTTTTATCCGGGCTGATCCTGGCATTGATGGTGAAACCGTCATCCGAATTAAGAGAAAACACGGTGCGGAATACGGGGCTGTAAGGAGATCCCATCACCATATCTTTCACCACACCAATAACGTGGAATGGCTTCTTATCCACGTTGACAATTTCCCCCACAGGATTTTTCAGTCCCATAAATTTCACGGCAGCCTCGTTGAGAATAATGGCAGAAGAATCTGTAGGAAAATCTTTTGAAAAGTCCCGCCCTTCAATCACTTCCCACTGAATAGTTTTTCCGAATTCAGGAGATACACGCACTGCACCGAAATTACCCTGTGTGCCTGGCATCATTCCTTTCCAGGTATAACCATTGTTAATGGCGCGCAGGTCCATAGTACCACCGGTTGAGCGGGCCATATCCGCTACTACACCGGTGTTTATCAATTCATCGCGGATCAGGTTAAAATCCTTCGCTAATTTTTCGGTGGTTACCGGAATAGCAAGGAGTCCTTCCCTGTTATAGGAAACAGGCCTGTTTTGCGCATACCGGATCTGGCGGAATACCACCACGGTGCCTATAATCAGGATAACTGAAACGGTAAATTGCATTACCACCAATGCTTTGCGGGGAATAGCAGCATAACGTCCGGCACGGAAAGTACCCTTCAGTACTTTAATAGGTTCAAAGGAAGAAAGGTATAATGCCGGGTAGCTACCGGCAATTAACCCTGTTATCAGCGTGAAGCCCAGGCCTATCAGCCAGAATAAAGGATCGGCTACCGGCAGACTCACTTGTTTATCTGCCACCGTATTAAATGCCGGCAATGCAAACTGCACCAGTAATAAAGCCAACATAAAACTAATCAGGGTCACCATCAGCGACTCACTGAAAAACTGCATGATCAATTGCCCACGAACAGAACCTATAGCTTTCCGTATTCCTACTTCCCTGGCGCGCTTTTCAGAGCGGGCGGTACTCAGGTTCATGAAATTAATGCAAGCCAACAGCAACACAAAGATGCCGATGATAGCAAACAGCCATATAAACTGGATTCCACCACCTATATTCTTACCATTTTTCCAGTCGGCATACAAATGCCATTTGCTCATTGGATGCAGAAATACTTCCGGTTTAAACGCGGCATCTTCTGCACGCACCTTACGAAGCTTTACATCTTTTATTTTGGCGGATACTTTTTCCAGATCGGCATTATCTGCCAGCTGCGCATAGGTTTGCGTGAAATTGGATCGCCACGGATTCTCCATCTCCCGGATCCATGGCTCACTGCTCACATATAGTTCCCAGGGAGCCATGAATCCAAGTTCCCGGAAAGAAGAATTGTAGGGCAGGTCTTCATATACACCGGTCACCTTCACATCCATCCGGTTATCTATTTTCACCAACTGATCCATCGGGTCCGCGGTGCCAAACAATGCTTTTGCTGTACTGGCCGACAACAGAATGGAAGCCGGATCTTTTAAACCCGCACGTGTGCCCTTCAGCATTTTAAGCATTAACATCTCCGGGAAATCCGGTTCAAAGAAATTACCCGTGCCAGACACCGCCTGCGTGCTGTTATGGACCAGTACATGTTTTTCTGTCCAGGATGCCATCACCACATACTTAAAGTCGCTGCCGTATTTATCCCGTATTTCATCACCCAATAAATAAGGATTGGCGGTTTGAGTTCCCACCACGCCATTAAAAGTCTGATGCTGCATCACCTGCACAATACGATCGTAATTGGCATGATGCTTATCATAGGTCAGTTCATCGCGCAACCATAAGCCAATCAATAAAGCTACCGCCATACCGGTAGATAACCCTACAATATTGATAATAGAGAAGGTCCTGTTCTTCAGGAGATTTCTCCAGGCAACCTTAGCATTACTTTTTAACATGAAGAGGCAATTTTCCGAAGGATGACAAAAACGTTGCCATAGGCACAACTCCCACAGCACAACGGGTTTACACATTTATTATCGCTTCCGGACGTCCGGATTTGAACACCAGGCGTTTGAAAATGAACGGGGAAGTTACAGGATTTTATCTACATAAGGGAAGGGCTGGCGAGGGCCAGCCCTTGGTTTTTGGGGAACGGGGAAATGGATCAGCAGCTGATCTTCTGCTGAATATCCTTTACGGATTAAAGGAACGGGAATGATGTAACTGACTGGAACGCGTCCTTGTATTACATTTGATTAGTTGGCGGCAGCCGGTTTCGAAGCAGTTATGATGTATTCATCGGTTACAACGCCCTGCATAGTAATCCCGAAATCCTGCTGTCCCTGGTCTTCCAGTCTCAGTACATATTGCCCACTATTCTGAGAAAGCTTCATGGCAGTACTATTATTGAATTTTAATGTCAGATTTACATACATGGTGACTTTATCATGTCCGTTGGGATATTTTGTACCGGTCACCGTCAAATTACTTAGTGCCTTTTTGGTGAGTTCCTTTGGATCTACGCCTGGTAATAATGTTAGTGGTGCTGTCTGTGAGGCGTTACCTTCAAGTGGCCAGTTATTACTTTCGTTGAAATAAGCAAATACTTCCTTCCCGTTGGCGTTACGAAACAAAAAATGCATATGGGTATCAGCATCTTTTCCATCCATCCAGGCTGCTGTGGTGAGCTCAATTTCGCCGCTGACGAGTGTGGTCAAGCGTGGCGCCGGAAATATTTTCTTAGATGCAGTTAACTGTCTACCGGACAAACTACGCCCTTTAAGTTCCAGTAACAACGTATCAACTACTTTAATTGTTTTCTCACCCTTAGCCGGTACTATTTCACCATTCAGGGTAACAATATCTGAAGAAATTATTTCCCATTTTACAGTTACGGAATCGCCTACATATACCTCCTGTTGATCACTGTAGAAATACACAAGCCCTAATGGTGGCGGAGATTTCAACTGCGCATTCTTTGATTGGGCAGTGGTCTCAAAAATGATGTTCAGGCTTTTTCCGGCGATACGTTTCAGCATCACACTTTTGCCACCACTTCCAATGCGTATACCTTTTTTAAATGGATTAGCAGATGGGCGTAGCACCTTTCCTCCATCAATGCTCATATTAGAAAACCTGGTACTGGCATCATCTCCAATACCATCGAATGACGCTGTCAGAATAGCCAGGTTTGGACCCGCATCCTGCAGCAATAATTGCAGCCCTTTATCCTGTACTCTTGCCTGTAAATACTTACAACGATACCAATTATTGGTAAGACTGGTATCTGCATAAGAACTGATAATAGTAAAAGCTAACTGCTTCGACTGAATATCTGTAATTTGCCGGTTATATAAACTCCTCCACTCCTGGTATTTTTGCTGGTCGAAATTACCTGACCCGCCAACGGGAATACCGATATCTGTGAGCAATTGTACACTTAGCCCGGCATCGGTAACGTCTTGTGCCGACTGGAAATTACTCTGATAAATAAAGTCGAAAAATGCCCGTCGATAGTTTTCATTGTACTTGATAAAACTGGTTCTGAAGACGCCATTACGCAGAATGGCTTCACAGGGATCATCCGATGTTTGTTTCATTGGAATGACCGCTTTCTTTAATGGCTTCCGAGGTCCATGGCCGAAGGCCATTATGCGACAACTGAAAGCAAGCATCAACAAAACAATAAGGGGAAAAACAATATTTTTCATGGCATTAAAATTTATTATTACAAATAAGAAGATACCAGATGCTATGGTCTCAAAATAATCCCGGTAATATAATTAGGCTTATTTCCTTGTATAAAAGTAGCGTCTGCAAAGAATCCTATCTGACTACTGATAGGTAGTATCACAGTAACGTCCAGTGAAACAAGACTGCCTTTCTTTTCTTTAAATACAAGATTGTAACGGTTCTTATCCATCAATGCAAGAGAAGCTTCTGCAGATATATTTATCTTACCCCCTTTAACCAGCTCTAATCCTTCAAATTCAGCACCTACGCTATTCCTAAACTGAGAGATATTAACGGTGGCGCTATCTGCACCTACGTTCTTATAGGTATTCAACCGGTATGCCGGCAAATAATAAAACCGGATAGCCCACTTTTCACCGCCATCATCTTTTTCCTTATGCCATGGGGTATAAGTGCCGGCCATACCAATGGATAGCCCTGTTAGTGTCAATGCCAGGTCAGTAATACCCTTCTTTCCTTCATCAGCATTAAGCCTGGTAACAAAATTGCCGAAGTTACCAACAACTGCTACATGCCATTTTTCAGGAAGTTGCTTCAGCGCATTCAATGTGATTTTTGCTGACCCGAAATATTCCTCCCCTGCATCACCATCAAGGTTATACCCTATTTTGGCGCCCGTCCATGTGCTTCTTGGCGATATGGCAGAAACAACACGCTCATGCAACTCCTGGTCATCCTTCATTTTGATAACCAATGGGGCCAGATTTTCCTTATCAACTACATAGGAAACAGATTTGTATCCGACATAGTTAAAACTAATGCGATCCCCATGCTGTACCTCCAGCTTAAACGACCCATCCCTTGGAGTCATTATACTCCTTTTGGCCGTCTTTACAGTTACTCCTTCCAATGGCTCTCCTGCTGCGTTTTTCACGATACCCTTTAGTGTATCTTGTCCCATACACCAGGTAGTAAATAAGAATTGTATTATTAGTAATAGGCTATACTTTTTCATAAAAAGGATTTTAGGGGTTAGGATTTTATGATGTAAAAATATTCCCATCTATCACCTTGGGCAATGGGAAAAGCAAGGATTATCCGGAGGGTATTTTTCCCGTATTTGAGCGGATTTTCCCCGTTATCAGCAATGGCTATTGCTAATCCTATCCGTTTGATTTAACTTGGATATTATTCTTTAACCTCTCAAAAAAACACACCATGACCCCTAAATGCTTACAACTATGTGTTGCTGGTTTACTATTCTTACAGCTATTTGCATGCAAACCCTGTCCACAGGAATTAACAGATGCAGATAAAGTTTTGCTGGAGGAAGAACGGTTCCTTAATAGCTTCCTGGACGATAACACCAAGATTACCGGATACTCGGTAGACAGTATCGAAGCAGGCGAATGCTTTACCGCCTATACTACCGCGATGCAACTACACAATATTACAGACACGCCACTACTCCGGAAAGCCGTTACAGTAGATGGGCGAAGAATTACCCAAACAGAAATTTTCAGTTACAATGAAGTAAAAAAATTCCTGAAGAAAGAGGCGAAAAAATATGAGAACCGCGGCTTTAAAAAAATGTCAGTTAAAATACAGTTTGGCGTTTACACCCAAAAATATTTTGATTATGTCATCAGGACTTTGAAGAGAAATAGGGTCGATCAAGTCGTTATCAATCAGGCAAATGACAACAGCCGGATAGGACGTGTTGGTATATTTGTGGTTACTGAGCCGAGAGGAGATCAGGCACTCCTCAAGCCAGAAGACAATAATAAAATGGTTGGCGACAAAACTCAGGTTTTCGATTTCGGCGCTTTACAACCCTGATCCCATGCAACTGGAATGGTTCCAATATTTTCAGATCGCCAGCCTGCTGACAGCTATCATTTGCTGGCGTGGGCTGGCACGCTTTTCCCTGCTCGCATTTATTCCTATACTTATCATCACCAACATTACGGAAACACTAGGTGCCAATATCCGGTCACTAGGTTTAGCCAATAGTTATAATATCTACAATATTTATATCTTACTGGTGACTCCTTTTTACTTGTATGTGTATAGGAAGATGTTATTGATGGGAAAAAACGAAAAAAAAGTTTTTATCATCATTGCGGGTTTATGCATGTGTTTTCTGCTGCTTAACTTTTTGTTCATGCAAGGGCCCCAACAGTTCGATTCTTATTCTGCCATGCTGATTGAATTGCTGAACATCGTGTTTTGCAGCCTTATCCTGCTACGATTGTTAATGGTAGAAAACGAGGAAACTATTTTATATGGCACGCCCTATTACTGGATATCCGCCTCTACCCTGTTATTTAGCATCGTGGCACTGGTGGCATTGGGGTTACAGCCCTATATTATCCGGGAAGGCATTACACTCTGGCAGCGAAGCCTCTACCGCGCACTGTTGCCGGTAGCAAATGCTTTTCTGTATTCAGGTTACATTTATTCGTTTATATTATGCAGCAAAGCAAAGAAGAAGTAATTGTCACCATTATTGCCATCATTGGCGTACTCCTTTTCCTGGGAATCCTCTTCCTGGTGATGCTGCTTTATTATAACAACAAGAAAATGCAAATGACACAGGCTACCTTGCAGATGAAAAACGATTTTGACCAACAACTACTACGCTCGCGACTGGAAATACAGGACGAAATTTTCAACACCATCAGCCAGGAAATACATGACAATGTAGGACAAACATTGAGTCTTGCTAAAATACAGGTCAGTATTATAGATCAACAGAAAATACCTGATAAAAAAATGCTGCAGGAAGTGAAAGATAGCATCGGCAGAGCCATGACGGATCTCCGCGATATCGCCAAAAGCCTGAGTGGCGAACGCATTCAGCTATTAGGGCTATCCGACTGTGTAGCGGAAGAATTGGAACGCCTGAAAAAAACCGGCACCATCAATACCTCTTTAACCATCATCGACAGCGACCAAAAACCAGGATACCAACAAAAACTCATCCTATTCCGCGTATTACAGGAACTTATTCAGAATATCCTTAAACATGCTAATGCCTCAGAAGTAACGGTACAAATTGATTACAATGACCCTTTAAAAATCGTTATTCAGGATAATGGCATCGGCTTCGATGTTCCAACTATCCAGGAGGGAAAACAAGGACTAGGACTTCAGCATATCAAAAAACGCGTTGCCTTATTAAATGGCAGCATCCAGATAAACAGCATCATTAACAACGGTACCCACATCACTTTAATTATACCATATGCCTGATAAAAAAACAATCGTCATCGTCGATGATCACACTATGTTCCGCAGGGGATTAAAAGCACTCATCGACTTCTTTGAAGATTATACCGTACTCTTTGACGCCGCCAATGGGCGCGATTTTATCCGTCAACTGAAGCCCGATTCGCCTCCCGATATTGTATTACTCGATATCACCATGCCCGAAATGGACGGATATGAAACCGCCGCCTGGTTGCAAAACCATCATCCTGACATTGCAGTGCTTGCCCTTAGCACGATGGATTCCGAAACGGCTATCATTCGTATGATCCGGCAGGGTGTCAAAGGGTATATCCTCAAAGATGCCGATCCCCTGGAATTGAAATTCGCATTCAACGAAGTATTGACCCAAGGCTATTTCTTCAATGACCTCGTTACACGCAAAGTAATGCGTTCCATCAATCAACTGGTGCAGGAAAACGATAAAGCTTCCCAGCAGAAAATCACTGACCGGGAAAAAACATTCCTGAAACTGGCTTGCAGTGAGAAAAGCTATAACGACATTGCCAAAGAAATGTTTCTCAGCGAACGCACCATAGATGGCTATCGCGAAGCCTTGTTTAAAAAATTTGGTGTCAGCACCCGTGTGGGATTAGTTATTTACGCTATTAAAAACCAGTTGGTACAGTTGTAGGATCACCGCTTTCTCAATCCTTCGGCTCCCACAACTCAATTTTATTTCCTTCTACATCCAGGATATGTACAAACTTTCCATATTCCGAATCATCGATCTTATCTAAAATCGTCACCCCTTCTTTCTTTAATTCTTCTACCAGCGTCACCAGGTTCTCTACCCGGTAGTTAATCATAAAGTCCTTTTCGAAGTAATTGCTTTTGTCCGGGAAAGCGCTCCATAACGTGTATCCATGTTTGGTACTATCCGCTTCCTGGCGCCATTCGAATTTTGTGCCGTATGGATCTGCGCCAAAGCCCAAATGCGTATGATACCATTGCTTCATTTTTTCAGGGTCTTTACATTTGAAGAAAATACCCCCAATACCGGTTACCCGTTTCATGTACTTTTGTTTAGTGGTGTGATTAAAAAAAGAATTGACGGCAAAGCCGGCAGTGAATGACAGGACCAATGCCAGCATTAATAAAGCGGTTCTTTTCATCCTTTATCAATTTAAAGATTTAATAGCAACTTTACAGGTACCATCTTCTTACAAGATAAAAACAAAACACATTACATTTTTAAATATAAAATTTGTGTGTACCTTATGCTCCAGCAAACTCCAGGAACAGTACACATGAAAAGAATTTTTTGTTTTATTGCTCTCCTCTTTTTCGTTATTACGAAAGATACCATAGCCCAGCACCTGACAACAGACGCACTACGCCAGGATCTGAAGTACTACAAAGATACCTTGCCAGCGAAACATGTTAAACTTTACAACAAAATCACCAAGGCGCAATTTGATGATAGAATAGCGACAATTGCTGCCAAACTGGATACGCTGACGGAAGAAGGATTTATGATTGAACTATTCAGGCTAAACGCCGCCATCGGAGATGAGCACACCAGGATAGAACCTAAATTCACGCTGTCTTTACCTATTAAATTCGAAATATTTAAAGAGGGCATCTTTGTTACCGGTATTCTTCCGGAAGACTCGTCTTATCTCTCCTGTAAACTAGTGGCCATTAATGGCTGGTCAGTGGATGCCGTAAATCGTAAATTCAAAGAAGTGATCAAAACCGACAACCAATCCTACTTCGAAATTTACCGGCAAAAGTTCTTTAACAATCCCGTTTTCCTGAAGGGCCTGGGTATTCTGCCATCAGATCAGCGCGCCACCTTTACCTTACAAAATGCCCGCCAGGAAACGTTTGATGTAACATTGCCGTCCGCGCCAAAAGGTAGCACAAAATTGGCGACGGTCAACCAATACCAGACCCTGTTGCCCTATAAAAAAGGAAATAAAAAATATTGGTATGACTATGATACGGCGACTAAAACGCTTTACTTCAACTATGCCACTTGTGCGGAAGATCCGCAGGAACCCTTTCCCGACTTCAATACCGGCCTGTTTGCTACCATTAACAACGTTCACCCGGATAAAATCATCGTTGACCTGCGCTTCAATGACGGCGGTAACTCCGGCGTATTGTCGCCTTTTCTCGATAGTATCGGGCAGAGTTATCTGAATAAAAAAGGGCACCTGTTTGTGCTGATCGGGAAACTCACTTTCTCCTCTGCAGTGATGAATGCCGTGTACCTGAAACGGAATACCCATGCAATTTTAATTGGGCAAATGACCAGTGGCAATATCAATTGTTATGGAGAAAACCGGGGCTTCCGGCTACCCAATACCCAAATGATCATTGGCTATTCCACCCGGTACTGGGAAGTGTGGAAAGGCAAGAAAGGAGCGCTGCAACCCGATTACCCGGTCTCCTATTCAGCCAAAAACTTTTTTAACAACCGGGATGAGGCCCTGGAATATGTATACGAACATTAGCAGGCAGGAATAATATAACATCTTACCAAAATTATGTAACACTTCATCCGGAAATTGGTGTTTTCTTTGTCTATATGAAAAAGCTCCTCGCACTCATCCTGGCTGTCTTATACGTGAGCACCTCTACCGGCGCCACTTTCCACATGCACTACTGCATGGGGAAGCTGATAGATGCAGGATGGAGAGATAGCGAGGTAAAAAAATGCAGCCAATGCACCAGGCCGGCGTTGAACAAATGCAGCAAAAAATGCTGCAAAGATGAACACAAAACGGTGAAGCTGGAGAAAGACCAGAAGCTGGCTGAAAACACCGTGCATGCCATGCAAGGGATAGCCGTCATTACGCCGGTATCCTTTATGGATGCGGCGCCCGCATATATCCTTTCCCTTACTACCCTGCACCCGGTTACCCATGCGCCGCCACGAAGCAGCAAAGTTCCTGTGCACGTAATGAATTGTACCTATCGTATCTGAGTACCCTCCCCCGGTGTATATATTCCCTGGCTATCATACCGTAGCACGCTTACACCGGTAATACCCCTACATTCTTTAGAAAATCACACCTCATGACACCGTGTCAATGCTGTACAAATGGCGCCACGGGCCCTGTCATGCCGCTACCAAAAGTTACTGCCTATTCCGGCACCTGAGAAAAGAACAGTTATGGTACATCGTATTATTGAATGGTCATTGCGCAACCGGTTTATTGTACTGGTAATGGCCGCCGCTTTATTTGCCTGGGGCGTATTTGCGGTGAAAAAGAATCCTATAGACGCCATCCCGGATTTATCCGAAAACCAGGTCATCGTATTCACCGAATGGATGGGTCGCGGCCCCCAGCTCATCGAAGACCAGATCACCTATCCGCTGGTGACCAATTTACAGGGATTGCCCAAAATCAAATATGTACGCGGCAGCTCTATGTTTGGGATGAGCTTCATTTACATCATCTTCAACGACAACGTGGATATTTACTGGGCCAGGGAAAGAGTACTGGAAAGACTCAGCACCATTTCCCGTACCCTGCCCACCGGCGTTACCCCGCAGTTGGGACCAGACGGCACCGGCGTAGGACACGTACTCTGGTATACCCTCGATGCCCCCGGCATGGACCTGGGTGAGCAACGCGCCCTGCAGGACTGGTACGTAAAATTTGCACTGCAAAATGTGGAAGGCGTCAGCGAAATCGCTTCCTTCGGCGGCTTCCAGAAACAATACCAGATCACCGTAGATCCCAACAAACTCCTCTACTACCGGCTCTCTGTAGCGGAAGTGATCAACGCCATCCGCGCCAACAACAATGAATCCGGCGGACGGAAATTTGAACTGAGCGATATCGGCTATATCATCAAAACTTCCGGATACCTGAAGTCGATCGCCGAAATAGAAAACATCCCCGTGAAAACGCAGAACAGTATTCCTATCCGCGTAGCCGACGTAGCCGCCGTACAAATGACCGGCGAAACCCGCCTCGGCATATTTGATCAGAACGGCGAAGGAGAACGTGTAGGCGGTATCGTAGTAATGAGATATGGAGAAAATGCCGCTGCGGTGATAGACAAAGTAAAAGCGAAGATGCTGGAAGTAGCCAAAGGCTTTCCCCAGGGCGTGAAATTCGATATCGTGTATGACCGGGGCGAGTTAATCCGCGAATCCGTAGACTCCATTAAACATACCCTGATCGAAGAAATGATCGTAGTATCCGTGGTAGTCATCATTTTCCTCTTCCACTGGCGCAGCGCGCTCAGCATCATTATACAGATTCCTATTACGCTGGCTGCCAGCTTTATCCTGCTGAATGCATTTGGTATCTCCTCCAATATTATGTCGCTCACCGGGATTGCACTGGCCATCGGGGTGATTGTAGACAATGGTATCATCATGAGTGAAAATGCCTACAAACACCTGTCGGAACGATATGCAATATGGGAGAAACAGCAAAAAAATAACGAGATATGAATTGGCTGAAAAATATTTTTAAGAAATCACCTGACTGGATCACGGAAGAAGAAAGGCTAAAAGTGATTGAGCAATCCAGCAAACAGGTATCCCGCGGCGTGTTCTTCGCTACCATCATTATCATTACTTCGTTTCTGCCGGTGTTTATGCTCACCGGGCAGGAAGGCAAGCTGTTTCACCCGCTCGCCTATACGAAAACCTTTATCATGATCATGGATGCTTTCCTGGTGATCACGCTGGCCCCTGTGCTGATCTCTTTCTTTATGAAAGGAAAATTCAGACCGGATCATGCCAACCCCGTAAACCGGGTACTGGAAAGGATATATGAACCTATCATTAAAGGTGTATTGAAATGGCGTAAAACAACAATTGCCATCAATATCATTGCACTCATCATTACTATTCCCCTGCTCAAAAGCCTGGGCAGTGAATTTATGCCACCACTGGATGAGCAAAGCATCCTGTTCATGCCGGTGACCTTACCGGATGTGTCTAATGCAGAAGCCAAGCGGATCTTACAGGTACAGGACAAAATCATTAAATCGGTACCCGAAGTGGATAAGGTGCTGGGGAAAGCCGGTCGCGCCAGCACGGCCACCGACAACTCTCCTATCAGCATGATTGAAACCATCATCATGCTGAAACCCAAAGCAAAATGGCGGGAAGGAAAAACCAAAAAAGATATCATCAACGAACTGGATGCGAAACTGCAGATTCCCGGTGTAGTGAATGGCTGGACACAGCCCATCATCAACCGTATCAACATGCTGGCTACGGGCATCCGTACAGACGTAGGCGTAAAAGTATACGGGCAAAACCTGGACACCATTGCATCAGTATCTGAACGGGTGAGAAAGGAACTGGAAGGGACACCAGGTATCGCAGACCTTTACGTAGAGCCGGTTACCGGTGGTAAATACCTGAGTATTGATGTACGGCGGCAGGATCTTGCCCGCTACGGGCTGAACGTAGATGATGTGAACCAAACCGTGGAAACGGCATTGGGGGGCGCTCCTATAGGCAACACCATTGAAGGAAGGCAACGCTTTTCTATCAGTGTACGCCTTGCACAGGATTATCGCAACAGCGTAGAGCATATCAGGCGTATTCCTATCATGTCTGCTGCTATGGGAGAAGTACCATTGTCGTCCGTAGCAGATGTACAATTTGAAGACGGCCCACCCATGATCACTTCCGACAATGCCATGCTGCGCGGCGCCGTGCTCTTCAATGTTCGGGGTAGAGACCTTGGTGGTACTGTGAGTGAAGCGATCAGCAAAATGAGCCAGGCTAAAGGCATTTTACCACAAGGTTACTACCTGGAATGGAGCGGTCAGTATGAAAACCTGATCCGTGGCCAGCAAACGCTGATGTGGATTGCACCGGTAGTACTCGTGATCATTTTCTTCTCGCTATACTTTGCGTTCCACTCCATCCGGGAAGCCTTCCTCAGCCTGATCACGGTGCCTTTTGCCCTCATCGGCGGCGCCTATATGATTTATTTCTGGGGCGTAAACCTTTCCGTAGCAGTGGCCGTAGGCTTCATCGCCTTGTTTGGCATTGCTGTGGAAACAGGTATCGTGATGGTGATTTACCTGAATGATGCCATGCAACAGTTAGTGAAAGAGAAAGGGAACAGTGTGGCAACACTGACCCGGGAAGACTTACGCAGAGCGGTTATATACGGTGCCGCCAAACGGTTACGGCCTAAACTGATGACAGTTTGCGTATCCCTCTTTGGCCTGGTGCCCGTATTATGGGCCACTGGTGTAGGTACAGATGTCATGAAGCCCATCGTATTACCGATGATTGGCGGTGTGTTGACGTCTTCCACACATATCCTGTTGGTAACACCGCTGATTTTTTTAATGACGAAAGAATATGAATTACGTAAGCACGGAAAACTGGAAATTCATGAGGTACACCATTAAATACTTATTCGTACTGCTATTGGCCCTGCCCTTTCAAGGCATGGCCCAGCAGGCACCGGTGCTGCCATTGGACAGCATCCTGCAGCGGGTAGACCGCAACAACATACTACTGCAATCTTACGCACTGAAAGCGGAAGGCTATAAATACAGCGCAGATGCCGCCACGGCCTGGATGGCTCCAATGGTGGGTGTGGGCACTTTCATGACGCCCTATCCCGGGCAAATGATCATGGAAGGTAGAGATAAAGGTAACCTGATGCTGCAACTGGAACAGGACATTCCGAATCCTGCCAAGCTCGCCGCCAAAAAGAAATACATCGCTTCACAGGGTAACATAGAAAAAGCCACCCGCGATGTTACGCTGAATGACCTGAAAGCACAGGCTAAGCGGCTCTATTTCAACTGGCTCGTCGCTAAACAGCGTATAGCGGTGCTAAGAGAAAATGAAAAGATCATGGTGACCATGAAGAAGATTGAAGAAGTGCGTTTCCCTTATAACCAGTCGCAGTTAAGTGGCGTATTCAAAGCCACTGCGAAGATCGAAGATAACCACAACATGATCCGCATGCAGGAAGGTACTATTGCCAAGGCCATGTCCTGGCTCAACAGCCTGATGAATGCGCCCGGCAACCAGGCATTCGATATCGATACCACTTACCAACCATCATTTGAAATGGCTGCTTCTTATGATACCGCGGCTTTGGCCACTGTCAGGAAAGATGTGATCAAAATGAATGAGGGTATCCACTCCATGCAATTGAATATAGAAAGTATGAAACGGGAGAAGAAGCCCGACTTCAGGTTTCGGTTCGATCACATGTATCCCCTGGACGCTTCCATGCCAAAGGCTTTCAGCGCCATGGGTATGATCAGCATTCCTATTGTGCCCTGGTCTTCCAAAATGTATAAATCGGAAATCAAAGCCATGCAATACAATATACAGGCTATGGAGAAAGAGAAATCCGCTATGCTGCAGGAAACGCAGGGTATGTTGTACGGCATGCAATACGAAATACAATCTATGGAAAAACGCATTAAGGCCATGGAAGAAAAAATTATCCCTGCCCTGCATCAAACGCTGGACGCCAACTTCCTGAACTACCAGGAAAATAAGCTGGCCCTTTCCAATGTGATAGATTCGTGGGAAGCACTAACCATGATGCAGTCCAACGTACTGGATGAAAAATTGAAACTCTACGAAATGATAGTGGATTATGAGAAACAATTATATCGTTAAAATATTGCTCCTGTTGGGGCTTGCGGCCTGTCATCCTAAAGCGGAGCACCCGGCTCATGCCGATGCACACCGTGAACCGGCGATGGACAGCAACGTGGCCAGTCTTACCCTGCCCGTCAATACCCGGGTGGTGGCCAGTATTCCGGCTATCCGTCCTGAAAGTGGCACCCGTATTTATGCGTCCACCGTAAACGGTATCGTTACCTACGACACCCGTAATCAAACCAGTGTAGCCAGCAGGGTAGCCGGCCGGATAGAACGGTTGCTGATTAAATATAATTATCAGCCGGTGAGAAAAGGACAACTGATTATGGAAGTATATTCCCCGGACCTGGCCGCGGCACAACGGGAACTACTATACGTAGCCCGCAGTGGAACAGAGATGCTGACCGCCGCCAAACAACGGCTACAACTATTGGGAATGCAGCCGGCGCAAATTGAACAGGTATTAAAGACCGGGAATATCCTATATCGCGTACCTGTGTATAGTAACAGTGACGGCTATATCCTGGAAAAATCCGCCGCCGGTCCGGCGCCTGCTGCCACGCCTGCTGCCGCTCCTGCAGGAGACGGCATGGGCGCCATGAGTGGTGGTAGTACAGCCGCGTCCACACCTACCCCCGCTGCAGTTGCCAGTACACCCATACTGCTGCGTGAAGGACAGTACGTGAGCGCAGGGCAATCACTTTTCACTATTTACCAGGCGCAAACACTGGTAGCAGAACTGGCTTTCCCCTCCCAACTGGCCGCCAGCATTAAAACAGGACAGAAGATACTGTTCTTCCCCAACAGCGATGAAAACGCGATGCAAGCCGGTACCATCGGTTTAATTGAACCCGTTTTTAAAGATGGCGTCAACTTCACCCGCGCCCGCGTTTACCTAAAAGATCATGGCTTACCCGTGGGGCAACTGCTCACAGCGAATGTACCAATTGTATATACCTTCGGCTGGTGGCTACCTAAAAAAGCCGTGTGGCGCCTGGGTAACAGGGCCGTCGTGTTCAGACAAACGAAAGACGCGTATGTACCGGTGCTGATTGAAACCGGCATAGTAACAACAGATATGATACAGGTAACCACCAACATCAGCGACTGGCTGGTGGCATCAAATGCGTATTACCTGGTAGATAGTGAGAGCTTTATTAAAACTAACTCCTCAATGCAATAGCGATATGGAAAGAAAACATTTCTTAAAAACCGCTGCGTTGGTGTCGCTGGCACCGGCGCTATTCCTCGCCGCCTGTAAAGAAGCGGGGAAAAAAGAAGCAGCCCATGCAAAGCAGCAAACCTATACCTGCCCTATGCATCCGCAGATAGTACAGGATAAACCCGGCACCTGCCCCATCTGTGGCATGGACCTGGTGCCATTTGATAAAAACAACAAAGACGCTTCGCTCACTTTGGGAGAAAACCAGGTAGCCCTGGCCAACATTACCACCATGGTGGTAGGCAGCGGCGCCTTGTCCAACTTCAAACAATTAAATGGCCGCCTCGCCACCGATCCGGAAAAAACAGCGGTGATCTCCAGCCGTGTTCCCGGGCGTGTAGAAGCATTATATGTAAAGGAAGTTGGCGTGAAAGTGAATAAAGGACAGCCTTTATATAAAATATATTCAGAACAGCTGGCGTCCCTGCAACAGGAGTATTTGCTGGCAGTAGCCCAGGTGAAACAGTTTCCGGAAGATGCGCGGTTCCGGCAAATAGAGCAGGCAGCACGTCAGAAGCTGACGTTGTATGATCAGCAGGAGGCACAGATCAATCAACTGGTGCAATCAGGGAAAGTAAACCCTTATGTAGTATACCCTGCCACTGTTAGCGGCGTAGTGTCGGAAATAAGTATAACGGAAGGCCAGTACGTAGCGGAAGGCGGTGCAGTGATGCGCCTGGAAGGTTACCAGCAACTGTGGGTGGAAGCGGACGTATATCCTGCAGAAGCGTCGGCCCTGCAGGTAGGACAATCCGTGAAAGTACTGGTGTCTGGCTGGGAAAATGAACCACAACAGATGACTATTCAATTTATCAATCCTGCATTGCAAACTGGTAGTCTGCTGATGCAGCTACGTGGTACTATTCCCAATCCCGGGAATCGCTGGCAGCCGGGCCAACAAGCCAATATTTTATTGCCGGTGAAAAGCAAAGGCGATGTGATGAGCCTACCTGTGGATGCGGTGATCCGCGATGGTAAAGGCGCGCATGTATGGATAGAAAAATCCCATGGAAAATTTGAGCCTCGAAGGATTAAAACCGGCATGGAAAATTTCGATGCAGTGGAAATTACCGAAGGCCTGCAGGAAGGCGACACCGTTGTGGTGACCGGCGCTTACCTGCTGTATTCTGAATACATCTTAAAAAAAGGCGCCGACCCGATGGCTGGCATGTAATTATTTTACCTGTTTCATAAAAATCTACCACCATGAAGAAATCAGTAACCACCGTTGTATTCCCCATCTGCGCGCTCCTGCTGCTGGCCGCCTGTGGAGAAGTAGCTGATAAAAAAAAGGCTACTGCTGAAACTGTAGCTACACCTACGGTGCCTGCTCCTGCCACAGTAGCCGGCGTGCAGTTGAAAGATGATCAGCTGAACGCGTTGTACCAACAGTACGCACAACTGACAGCCGCCCTGGTGAAAGGTGATGCAAAAGAAGCCCGGTTTGCCAGCAATGCAATAGAAGCAGGCGCCAGAGAAATGAAAAGCGCTACGCAACTCGGTGTCAGCGCCGCCAAAATCACTGCTACTGCAGATCTGGAAGCACAGCGAACAGCTTTTGCCACATTAAGCAATGACCTCCTGGCATTGATCAAACAATCCGGTTTACAAACCGGGCAATTGTATGTAGACTTCTGCCCGATGGCCCTGAACGACCAGGGCGCCGTATGGATCAGCTCTGACAAAACGATTCAAAATCCTTATTTCGGAGAGCATATGTTGACCTGCGGAGCAGTAAAAGAAACCATTCAATAATTCCATCTTTCAAATATCTAAACAACAAAAAATGAAAAAAATCCTGATGGCCACTATGGCTATTGCTGCTGTAACTTTTGCCGCCTGCAACAACAACCAGTCGTCCCATGAAGGCCACCAACACGACAGCACCGCCGTGACCGCCGCCGCTCCTGCAACAGCAGCCACCGATGAATCCCTGGCCACATTAACGCCACAGTTCACTACTATAGATCCCGCTGTAGCCGCTTCGTTGAAACAGGTGACAGATCATTACCTGCATATTAAAAACGCGCTCGCCGGCGATAACTCCGCCGAAGCCGCCAATGGCGGTAAAGCTATGGCCACCGCCATGGAGCAACTGAATAAAGCAGCATTAACACCGGAGCAGCAACAGTTGTATGGTCAAAATGAAGACGACCTAAAAGAACATGCCGAGCATATTGGTAAAAACGAAGGCAATGTGGAACATCAACGCGAGCATTTTGCCCAGATGAGTGAAGATGTACTTTCGCTGGTAAAAGCATTTGGCGGCGGACAACCGCTGTACCAGGACTACTGCCCTATGTACGATAATAACAAAGGCGCCGCGTGGTTAAGCGAAACCAAAGAAATCAAAAACCCTTACTTCGGCAGCAAAATGGCTACCTGCGGCACTGTAAAAGCGATCATAAAATAACGGTCATGCTTATATGTTTTCTGTAAACAGACGCTCGTCTGTTTACAGAAAACCCCTTAAAATGGTTATATGCGAAAACTCATTATTGTGCCGGTCTTGCTGCTGATTATTTTTGGGGTAGTGCAATTTATCCGGCCACCTAAAAATCAATCTGCCGATCATCTGGCAACTGCTATTACCGAACGTTATCCCGTTCCTGCTGACGTACAGGCATTGCTGCAAAACGCTTGCTACGATTGCCACAGCAACAATACCCGGTATCCCTGGTACACGAATATTCAGCCCATCGGCTGGTGGATGGCCCACCATATCAGCAAAGGGAAAAAGGAATTCAACTTTGATGAGTATGGTACTTATTCCGCCAAACGGCAACGAAATAAACTAAAGCGGATGAAGGAGCAGATCATAACCGGTAAAATGCCATTGCGTTCTTATACCCTGATGCATGCAGATGCACGTTTGAATGCGGATCAGCAACGACTATTAACGCAATGGATAGATAGTGTGCTTGCAATTTCAGGCCATGAGACAAGATGAATAAAATGGAGTATCTTACCAATATATCTGTTACTTATGCGTCCCTGCCTTTTTATCCTGCTCCCCTTCTTTGGATGGATGACCTGTAACTCCTGCCAAACCGCGCCTTCCACTCCGGCGATAACACCGGAAAGAAAGGATAGCATCCCTATCAAACTGATCACCGGTTTTAACGAGGGCAAAGTATTGTTTCAACAGTACTGCAGTAGCTGCCACCGCCCACCGGTAAAACAGGGCCATCACAACGAAACATTGGTGGGAATTTTTGACAGAATGCCCGCACCATCTACACAGTACTTTATCCGGTATATCCAGGACAGTAAGGCACTGGAACGTGCAGGCGACACATATGCCCTGGTTGTAGCGCGGGAATGGCATTACACCGGGGCACATCATTTTAAGGACAGCATAACGGCAGAAGCGATGAGAAGCCTGATCGTATACCTTAGGGTAACTGGTAGCAGGTAAGTTTACTGTAAGAATATTGTGACTTACCTTCGCAGCATATTAAATCATTCCGAATTTTAAACCATGGATGCCCTGTTTAAAAAAACATCTTACCTGCCTCCTCTCCCACTGCGCCCGTTTGTTGATCGTTTCTGGACCGGCGAAGGCGCTGCTGCTGACTATGCACAGCCCACCATGGCTGCAGGTACCGGAGCGGAAATGATATTCCAGCTCAAAGCACCTATGACACTTGTTACCAGGGAAAACACCGTATATACTCCACCGTTACAGGCTATTTATTGTATACGCCACCGGCATTACCATGCCCGCATCAATCACACTCATTATTTTATTGCAGTACGATTTAAAGCCGGCGCGCTGCGGCATTTTTGCCCAACACCCATAGCGGATAGTATTGAGCAGTTTCCGGATATCTATAAATTGTATGGAGATGAAGGTAAAAGATTGACAACACAACTGCATAGCTGCACGGGGCTATCGCAACAACTGGCGCTCATCAGCGACTTCCTGCTGTTGCTGCTACATAAATATCACCGCCCCCATACATTGGTAGATGAGGCGGTGAAGCAATTATATTATAACCGGGAAATACCTGACCTGGTGGCCTTCAGCGACCGCCTGGGGAAAAGCTACCGGCAGTTTGAACGGTTGTTTGTTAATAATATAGGAACGACGCCGAAGTCGTTTCAGCAAACAGCGCGACTCAACAATACGCTGAAATATCTTTTAACGCACCAGGTCAAAGACTACCTGCCGGTGGCGTTTGATTTTGGGTACTATGATCAATCACATTTCATCAGAGCCTGCAGGAGATTCTACGGCGCCAGGCCCGGAGTGATTCTATCCCCTGCAAGACTTGATCAACATTGTTACTTGTCGTCTTTTAGCGCATCCGGCTCCGATGATAAAAAGTAAACCTGCAGGTCTTTCGATTTCCATCCCTCCACTTTTTTCACAAACTCCGCCAGGTATGACTGCCGGAAGTGAAATTTCAGACCGGCTACATCGCGGTAATGTTCAATCAGTGTAAATACGCCTGTCTGTCCCGGTTCGGGGTAATAGGTGTAATCCAGGCAGCCGGGCTCTTTCCTGGTTTGTACCGCCAGCTTTTCCAACGCCTGCCGGAATTCATCTGCAAACGCGGGTTGGATAAACAGTTTGGCAATAACAAATTTCTCCATGGTAATACGCCTGGTTCCTTGTAATGTTGTAAGACTACTGTCTGCCGGTGTATGCTGGCTTTCACCAGGCCTGGCTACGGCAGGCAAGGCAGATAGCACACAGGCAAGCGGCCATAGCATTAGCTTTGCACAATTCATAAGTGATACGTTTTTTTATGGGATCAAAACTAGAAATTACCATCCCGCTAAAATTGTACGATTCTGCCATGGTCTTGATGAAAGGGTAAAAAAGCATAGGTAATTGCAAATTTCAAGCTGGCTAAATCACCGGAACTACCGGATCTTGAGTTATTTTAGCAAGGGAATGATGGCCTGCCCGGATTTCCCATTCCTCTTAAATACTGTGAACACATGAAAAAAAAATCATTCCCTACATGTATTTTTCCTTATCTATTCCGGTTGATGATGGTGGTGCTGCTACTAGTGCCGCATAAGACATTTGCCCAAAGCCCTGTCAACAGCAAGCCCTTCACCATTCCGGCAGTCAACACGTGGCAAGGAGATACCGGTAAGTATATACTGCCATCATCCGGGAGAATAGTGATAGCGCCGAAGGATCTGGCAGCATTACAACCTTATCTCACCATTTTTAAAGCGGATCTTACCGCCGCTTATCCCGGCCGGGTGATTAAACTTGCTGTCGACGAAAAACCAAGGCCACAGAAAGGCGATATGCTATTTACACTCGCTCCGGATAGTTCCGGAAACCCGGAAGCATACCGGCTGGTGATTGACAGCTGCATTCGCATCAACGGACCGGCAAAAGGCTGTTTCTGGGCCACGCGGACGCTGTTACAGTTATTGGCACAATCAACGTCAATTCCCTGTGGCAGTATTACTGATGCGCCGCAATGGCCCGTCAGGGGTTTTGTACTGGATGCTGGCAGGAAATTTTTCCCGATCGAATTTTTACGTGAATACGTCCGGTTCATGTCGTACTACAAAATGAGTGACTTCCACCTGCACCTGAATGACCAGGGCCCCAAACAATTCTTTCATAACAACTGGGATAGTACGTACAGCGCGTTTCGACTCGAGAGCAGCACTTATCCTGCACTCACTGCCAAAGACGGGCATTATACCAAAGCCGAATTCATTGCATTACAGGAAATGGCCGATAGCTTTGGTGTCAATATCATCCCTGAAATAGATGTACCTGCCCATTCTCTCGCTTTTACAAAATTGTTTCCCGAAATTGGCAGCCGTAAATATGGGATGGATCATTTGGATCTCTACAATCCTAAAACCTATGAAGTGATCGACAATGTGTTCAAAGAATACCTACAAGGGCCCCATCCCGTATTCAGGGGCAAAGAAGTGCATATAGGAACAGACGAATACAGCAAAAAAGAATCAGAGCAATTTCGCAGTTTCATGAATCACTACATCGACCTGGTACAGGGTTACGGCAAAAAGGTAAGGATGTGGGGCTCTCTCACCAATAATGCCGGTAATACACCGGTGCGTGTGGATGGCGTCACCATGAACCTATGGTATAATGGCTATGCAGATCCAAAAGCCATGCTACAACTGGGCTACAATGCCATCAGCACACCTGATGGCTGGCTTTACATTGTACCGGCAGCCGGTTATTACTACGACTACCTGGATCTCAAAAACCTCTACGATAAATGGACACCATCTATGATTGGCGACCAGGTATTTGATGAAAACAATCCCCAGGTAAAGGGTGGTTCCTTCGCCGTGTGGAATGACCATGTAGGCAACGGCATTACTGCCAAAGATGTACACGACAGGGTATTTCCTGCCATGCAGGTGCTGGCAGAAAAGATGTGGTCCGGTAAAAAACAGGACATGAACTATGATACCTTTGCCCGCCACGCCATCCTGCTTGATGAAGGCCCGGGGCTTAATATCAGGGGAAAGCAGAAAGAAGATTCCCTCCTTCCCCTATCCGGCCAATTAGTATTACATCAGGCCGTAACAGGACACTATAAAGGGCGCCATGCCATACACCTGAAGGGCGCGGGCAGCCATGCGGAAACCGGTTATGTAGGTATCGGTTACGACTATACGGTATCCTTCTATCTATGGCCGGAAAAAGGTAATAAAGCCGATGCCGTACTTTTCTCTTCTCCGGATGCCGTAGTGAAATTACGGCAACAACAAACCGACAGGCTTGGATTCTCCCGGGAAGGTTATCATTATTCTTTCCAATATACTGTGCCGGAAGAAAAATGGACACATATCATGATCACAGGAAATAATAAAGGGACTTCATTATATGTGAATGGCGTGTTGATAGAAAAGCTGGAAGGTGGTATGCAGCAATTTCCGGAAACAAAAAGTAAGAGAGCCATTGTGCAAACACTCTTTTTTCCGTTGCAACACATTGGTGATACTGTTAACAGCTTTAAAGGATATATCAGCGATCTTAAAGTTTATAACAAAATAATGCCTGCTAAAAAAGGGTAGTTCAATTACCTGGCAGGAGATGTAACAGGAGAGAAAGGCGGGATTAAATCCCGCCTTTCTCTTTATTCACAACTGGCTACAAGGCGTTACCAGTGTTCAAAAGTGCCACTGAGATATGGTTTTGAGACACTATTCCCCCGAATGTTTTTCAATAAGAGCCTCTTTTTTTAATTTTCACCAATTTTTTTTCTGATTTTTTGAACAAAAACCGAATATTTTTAGCTTTCATTAAAAATATTTTACCGTTTTGATTATTTTAATGACTTTTATATCACAAAAGCATCTTTTTAATAAAATTTATTAAATCATCCACATCAAAACAAAAAATCAGTAAAAAAATCTATGTCATCCGCTACACAAACAACCAGCTACACTACCCTGCTGGGGAAAGAAAAGGCCATCGCCTTTATTAAGGACTATTTCTCTATGCAGTTATGCAAGCAACTCTCCCTCACCAAAGTTGCCGCTCCCCTATTTGTTAAATCAGGTACCGGTTTGAATGATGATCTCAATGGCATTGAAAAACCTGTTTCATTTAAATTAAAGGGTGTAGATAACGGTATTGAAATTGTGCAATCACTCGCCAAATGGAAACGGAAACGTTTACATGAGCTGGAAATCCCTGCCGGACAAGGTATCGTAGCAGATATGCGCGCCATCAGGCCTGATGAAGTTACCTCGCCTATCCACAGTTTTTTAGTGGATCAGTGGGACTGGGAAAAACATATCACGGTTACCGATAGAAATATTCCTTACCTGAAAGAAACGGTAGAAGCCATATACGAGGCGTTGCGTGCTACCAACCACAGAATACAGGAAGAAGGATTGCCTGGCCTTCAACTGCCGGACACCCTGCATTTTGTACACAGTGAAGACCTGCTGCAACAATATCCCAACCTGTCGCCCAAAGAGCGGGAAAACGCCTGTGCAAAAGAATTTGGCGCCATCTTCATCATCGGTATCGGCGGCCCGCTGAGTAACAACCAGGTGCATGACGACCGCGCACCGGACTACGACGACTGGACCACCCCTAACGACAATGGCTATACGGGGCTCAACGGTGATCTTATCATCTGGAATCCCGCCCTCAATGCTGCACTGGAAATTTCCTCCATGGGGATCCGCGTAGATGCCGCAGCCCTGCGCAGACAGCTTGACGCCAAAAGCTGTGCACACCGCGCTGAAATGGAGTTTCACAGCCACGTATTAAATAATGCTTACCCTTTGTCGATGGGCGGCGGTATTGGCCAGTCCAGGCTTTGCATGCTGCTCTTACAACAGAAACATATTGCCGAAGTACAGGCCAGCATATGGCCGTAAGGCATACTGCTTTTATGAATGCGGAATAAAAGGCCCGCCGGGAGATATCCTGGTGGGTCTTTTTGTATCATGGCCAGCCTGATCAAACCTCAATGCGCCTATAAAAGGTGACAGTTTTTGCCGGAAAATTTTTAATGAAAAAAGTTTGTAACCTTTTTTCATTCTGTTCATCTAACAGATAAAGCATTTTTCAGCGAGGGCTATTATATGAAGGAAAAGTCAACCCCAATGACAACAACAGTTGCTGACACCGCAATCATTGAAAGAATATTAGCTGGTGAAAAGCAACTATTTGAGGTACTTATCCGTAGGTACACCCAGCGATTGTATAGAATAGGCATGTCGGTACTGGCCAATGAAGCTGAAACGGCCAACGCTATTCAAACTACCTATATCAACGCATATCAACATTTATCCGATTTCAACTACCGTTCCATGTTCAGTACCTGGCTGATTCATATTATGCTCAACCAAAGCGTGGAACAGAAAAGAAAGGCCCCGTATCGCCTTTCTGCCAAAAATGAACCCTATAACTTTATTGACATGAAAACGCCGGCAAATGAATTAGCTAACAAAGAACTCAGTAATATGCTGGAACGGGCAATCGGGGAATTGCCGGAGAAATACCGGCTGGTATTCATGCTCCGGGAAATTGAAGAGATGTCCGTCCGCGATACTGCAGCCGCATTAAGCATCGAAGAGGTGAATGTAAAAGCTCGTTTAAACCGCGCCAAAACCATGCTGCGGGAAAACCTTCAAAGTTATATGAAAGACCATCTATACAGCTTCCACTACTCGCGTTGCGACCGGGTGGTGAAGCATGTGATGACATACCTGGGCATTGCCTGATGCATGGAAGTAAAGCGTCTTTTTTATCTCCCTGTATCTAACTTATTTTTTACCAATATCCTCCTAAAAACCTACTATCCACCACCTATCAACATGCTGATTATTAAAAAGCTTGTAAGTAGCACTTACAAGCTTTTTCGCTTATACATAACGTTGCTAAGGAGAAACTTTCACCAGACACGTATTAAAAAAGATAAAACTGTTTGATTGTGATTCCGCAAATAGTAACGCGGTATTTTTCACCATTCAACCCATGGAAACCGACAAACACAGCGCAATTCTACCATTCCCAAAATAATTGCTGTATCAAAATTTATTTTTTCTATCTTGACCGATGCTTGAGATAAAGCATTGACTAATACTATTTTATTAACACAGCGAACAAAATGATGAAATTTTCACTCGGCCTGATCTATCCGCTTGCAGTATTTATTGGCGCGCAATCATTTCTAGGGGATCCCCCCACCTCAACCAGACGTCCGAATCCACCGGAATTAAACATCACCCGATTCGTTGGTCCTGATGTAACGCCCAGCCCCGCCTGCCTTGCAGTGGCGCCTACCGGCGAAGTATTCGTAGGTGTGGACATGATCGGTTCATTAGGGAAAGATATGGGAAAGGGCCGTATCCTGAAACTCATTGATAAAGACAATGACGGCAAAATGGATCAGCACGTGGAGTTTGCTGTGGTAGATAATCCACGCGGCATCATTGTGCAGGGCAACAAGGTATATGTATTACATACCACCTTTTCCAAAGAAACCGGTAAAGCTACCGGTATGGCCCTCGTTGTTTTTGAAGATAAAGATGGCGATGGCAAGGCCGATGGTCCTGCTCAACCACTCATTGAACATCTCAGCAATACCAAATATATCCAGGAACGTGGTACCGACCACGCCACCAATGGTATCAGAATGGGCATCGATGGCTGGATCTATATTGCCGTAGGTGATTTCGGATTCCATGATGCCACCGATCGCTCCGGCAAGAAACTGACCATGCTGGGCGGCGGTATTGTGCGGGTACGTCCTGACGGTACCGAAATGGAAGTATTCACACACGGTACCCGTAACGTATACGACGTAGCTATTGACCCTTACATGAATGTTTTCACCCGTGAAAACACCAATGATGGTGGTGGATGGAATGTGCGTTTTTCCCACCACATTCAATCCGGCGAATATGGCTACCCTGTATTGTTCCAGCATTTCACCGATGAAATCATCCCCGCCCTGGCGGATCTCGGTGGTGGCTCCGGCACCGGCGCCTTATACATGGCAGAACCAGGCTGGCCCGAGAAATACACCAACGTTCCCATGATGGCTGACTGGGGACGCAGCATGTTATACATTCATCGCGTAACACCGGATGGCCCTACGTTTACACAAAAAGATGAAGACTTTATTGAACTGCCACAGATCACTGATGTGGATGTAGATGGCTCCGGCAGACTTTACCTCTCTGCCTGGGATGGCGCCGGTTACTCCGGTAGCCCCGACAGAGGTTATGTAGTACGCGTGGTGCCTAACGACTGGACTTATAAAGCATTTCCTGATGTAGCCAAGGCTGCTGCAGCGGATCTGGCTAACATGCTGAAATCAAACAGTGCTGTAGCACGTTTGAGCGCTTCCCAGGAGTTAATTGCCCGTGGTGATAAATCAGTGGCATTAGCCATTGCTTCCGATGAGCAATTACCATTATATGCACGCGTTGCAGGTCTTTATACCTACGCACAGGCAGCCGGTAAAGAAGGTATCGCTACCTTAACAAACCTGGCAAAAGATCCTGCCGTAAGAGAACATGCATTGCGCGCTTTGGCAGATAGAAAAGCTTTCCTGAACGACGTTTCATCTGAGCCTTTCCTGGCTGGGTTGAAAGATCCTAACCCACGCGTACAGTCGGCTGCAATCGTAGGACTGGGACGTTTAAACCGTATCGAAACGGCGAATGCGTTACTGGAAACCAAAGTACCTGCCTCCTTTACAGCACCGGTAAAAGATATAGAAGGGCCTCATGCTACACCTAACGCAGCTATTATATTACCTCACCTGGCCGTTCGGGCATTGGTGAATATGCACGCGGTAGATGCTGCAGTAGCGGCTATCAACACGGAAAATTCCACCCTCGCTTTATGGGCATTGCGCTATATGCATGATACCAAAGCTGTAAATGGCCTGATCAGTGCTTATGCTACTGCTAAAAATGAGAAAGTAAAAAAACAGATCCTCGTTACACTGGCGCGTCTGTATAAAAAAGAAGATACGTATGATGCATCCTGGTGGTGGGGTACCAGACCGGATTCACATGGTCCGTACTATAAAGACGTTACCTGGGAAGGATCTCCGGCGATCGAAAAATTCCTGAAAGCAACATCTCTGAAAGCAGGTCCTACCGGCCTGGCATTCTACAGAGAGCTCGATGCCCGCAACAGGATGAATATTCCTGCTTTTGCGGCAGAGAAAAAACCAGCTGCCCCGGTGGCGAAAGAGCCTAAGGTGGACCTGGAAAAAATCAAAAGTAAAAAAGGCCAGGTAGGTAAATCATCTATCGAAGATGTACTGTTAGCGGTAAATAAATTAAAAGGAGATCCTGCGAAAGGAAAGATCCTGTTTACCCAACAGGGCTGCGTTGCCTGTCATGCTATCAATAAAGGCGATGTCATGAAAGGTCCGTTCATGGGGCAAATCGGCTCTATCATGAACCGCGAGCAGATCGCCGAATCCATCCTCAAACCTAACGCTTCTATCTCCCAGGGATTTGCTACTGTGATGATTACCGCGAAAGGCAACAAATCCTACATGGGATTTGTAACAGAAGAAACATCTGCTAAAGTAGTGATGAGAAATATTGCGGGCGAAGTGTCCACGATTAAAACTTCGGATATCCTTACCCGTAAGGAACTGAAAACATCTATGATGCCAACAGGCCTGGCGAATGCCTTGTCGTACGAAGAGTTTGCATCACTGGTGACCTTCCTGTCGCAGCAGAAGAAATAATATCATTCAGCATATCAGTTACGGATTGATGAGGAGATATATTCCTTTTCAATCCGTAATTTTTTTTACTAATTTGCTACACATGATAACTAAGCAAACGAAATGGACATTCATGGCCATCTGCCTGTTGTGTTTCGCACACCTGGCCATGGCGCAAAACGTACCGTCCAAACCTAAAACACCTATCATGGGTTGGGCCAGCTGGAACAACTTCCGTGTTCATATTAATGAACAACTGATCCGGGAACAAGCCGACGCGATGGTGCAAAATGGGCTGAAACAAGCCGGCTATACTTACATCAATATCGACGATGGTTTCTTTGGTGGCCGTGATGAAAAAGGAGCATTGCTGCATCACACGCAACGCTTCCCCGGCGGCATGAAACGACTTTCGGATTACATCCATAGCAAGGGTTTGAAAGCCGGGATCTATTCCGAAGCCGGTATAAATACGTGTGCATCTATGTGGGACCACGATACCATTGGATATGGTTCCGGACTATATGGACATGACGAACAGGATCTCACGCTGCTGCTGAAAACATGGGGATATGATTTCCTGAAAGTAGACTGGTGCGGTGGAAAAGACCTGGGGCTGGATGAACAATTACGCTACACACAAATTTCCAACTGGATCAATAGCATCAAGCCGGAAGTAGTATTCAATATTTGCCGCTGGCAGTTTCCCGGTAAATGGGCGCCGCTCGTAGCTGACTCCTGGCGGATTTCCGGCGATATCGATAATCATTTCGCGTCTATTCTACGGATTATTGCGCTCAACACAGACCTGTGGCCTTATTGTTCTCCCGGGCACTTCAACGATATGGATATGTTGCAGGTAGGGCGTGGTATGACTTATGAAGAAGACAAAAGTCATTTTTCCATGTGGTGTATCATGAACTCTCCCCTGCTGCTGGGCAATGATCTCCGGAAGATATCTCCGCAAACACTATCTATCATCACCAATAAAGAAGTGATTGCATTGAACCAGGACCCGCTTTGTTACCAGGCCAGGAAGTTTCGCGATACGCTGGGCGTACAGCTGTGGGCTAAGCCACTAATCAGTGTCACCAGCGGAGAGGTAGCCGTAGCACTGCTCAACACCACCGATGCACCGGCTGTAGCTGAACTGGATGTGGATACAGTAGGCCTCCATTCGGACAAAGGAGTTACCATCCGTGATTTGTGGAAACATGAGGATACAAAAATACTGAACGGAAAAAAATCCGTTTATCACCTTCCGCCACACGGGGTGATTGTACTGAAGCTGACGGGTAGCAGCAAGCCGTTTAACGTCTTCACAAAAAACTAAAAACAAACGGCTGGTAAACAAAGCCCGGTTTACCGGCCCTTGCTGCAATCTGGCGGCACTCTCCCCGTATTCTTACAGTACAAATACGACATACTTTTATCCTTGATAAGTAGTCCTGTCTTTTACCCGGGAAATAATCCCTGTTTATTTAAATTACGGTATTCGTTAACCAATAATTTCAACATTTATGAGAAAACTCCTGATCGGCGCATCCGCGCTCCTGCTAACCTTTGCCGTTAATCAAAGCATCGCCAACGGCCACAAAGACAAACGTGTAACCAAAAAAGCCAAAGTAGACTGTACTAATTGTAACGCGGAATACCAGAAATGTATCAACAACGTATGTACGAGAAGTATCCGTTGGTACACTTCCTCTGTTCTAATCAGCACCCGGCCTAACCGGTACAAATGCACCTATCACTATGAATGGATCGATGGTACTATCAGCCAGGATTATTACGAGTACGCCAGCTTCCCTTGTGCATTAATGTGATGTAACAGTGAGCAGTTAGCTATTTGCTAACTGCTTCTTACGCCATCATATGATTTTATTATCAACTTATGCCGGATGATAAGTACGTGCAATCACGCCTTTCGGAAACACCTTCACATCCACTAATTTCAGGTAAAGCGGCGCAATAAGCTCGCTGAATATTGGCATCCCTGCTCCAATGGCAACCGGGTGGGTGACTAAATGATATTCATCTATCAGGCCGGTGGCAATCAGGCTGCGCATAAATCCCGCACCTCCGTGTGCAAGAATAGGATTACCTGGTTCTGCTTTAAGTTCCCGGATGCCCTTGGCTAAATCACCGGTAAAAATCCGTGGCGAAGCCCAGGAAGCAGCAGCAGGTGATTGTTCTACCGCTGGCTGTACACCGGTAGCGGTATCATATTGCCGGGCACTTTTTAAGGCGTTGGTAGTGTCGGCTGCATCAAAACCAGCCATTCCTTTGCGGGTAAACACTGCCTTGGGAGCGGCATTCATGGGCTCTGCAACAGGCAGGTTGGAAGTTGGCCAGTAAGACGCCATATCATTAAAGCTTTTGCGGCCCATCGCGTGAACTCCCGCTGTCCGGATAAGTTCGCACACCCAGGCGGCTGATTCGGTGTCACCTGTTTTGAAGAGCCAATCCATTTCCCCGTTGGGACCGGCAACAAACCCGTCGCTGGTCATTGACATTTTCATCATTAATTTTCTCATGACGTAAAGATTTATCCAAATGTAGCTCACCCTTATTTAGCAAGCGAGGGGGCAAAGAGACAATTTAAGGGGCGATTTACGACAATCAAAAGAAATCAAGTGGCTATACTGCTTCCGTCACTTTCTTCGGCGCAAATTGTTTACGGTATTTCCGGATCGTGATATTGATCACCACCAATCCCACGATGGCAGGAGCTGTCCAGACAATCAGTCCGGGTAAAAAATGAACATTCACCACCAGGAAAGCCGTTACGGTAGCAATATACGCAGCGGACATCCCGGAAATATGTGTAAAGAACCAGTCTTGTTTTTCTTTGGGAGATACATAAAACTTGCGGACATCTCTTACTACGCTTTGCAGGCCGATGCCACCAAACAAAATGGCAACATAGCCCAACGTAGCATGCTGGCTGATAATAACCACGACTCCCCATACGGTGAGCCAGAGATTGAAGGCCCCGCCGATACCGTTAATCAGATAATCCGGCCAGCCCATACGCAGGCCCTGGTATAGTTTCTTCAGGTACAATGCCCGGTATCCCCGCAACAATTGATGATAACTAAAGAAGCCCACCATCAGCAAAAAGGTCAGTGATTTGAGCAGCGCCATGCCCACGGCTGTGATAAAAACAATGGTCATACCTACAGTAAAAAGTTTTCCATTCAGGCGATGTGCGCGTCCGCCCTTTTTGGTGAGGGAGGCAAAAGAGCCGGTAATCAATGCCAGGGTACCACCGATGATGTGCAGGATAAGAAGTGTCTGGAACAGGTGTTGCATACAAAAAATCGTTTCTGCAAAAATGAACTGTTCCAACGGGTTTATTTTTCAAAAGGGGCTACCAGTAAGCTTCCGGGGTGAATGGAAAAGCATTCCGGGGTAAAGGGGTGAATGGAAAAGCTATTGTAACCGATCCGACAATTCCCGGTGCAGGTTTCTCGATACCGGCACCTCCACCGGCATCAGTTGCAGCCGTAATTTATAACCCGCAGCATTCCCGCTGATACCTTCTACCCGGTTCAGGTTGACCAGCCAGGTACGGTGACAGCGAAAAAAATGCGCCTTTCCTTCCAGGCTTTCAGCCGCCCCTTTCAGCGTACCACGTATCAATACCTGCTTCAGGGTGGCTTCACTTTCGTAAAACACCCGGATATAGTTATCCGCCGCTTCTATACAGATTAATTGCGCCGCCTCCAGCGTAAGATCATCTTTAGACTGCTCCGCAGGTATACGTATCGTGTTTAACGCCATGGAAAGAGGCTCCGGCGCCTCCTGCTTCTTTTCCTGTACATGTGCATTCATCAGCGCTGCTTCACCGGCGTACTTACGTTGCCACTTCAGTTGATTATATAATATTAATACCGTAAGTGGAATTATGCTGACGGCAATCGTCATTCCGCCGAATAACAGCATTGCCCGCAGGGAAAATCCGGCATGCAGGTGAAAGCGGGAATACAGAAAATTACAGATGGCCACAAAGAAGACAGTTATCAGCATCATGCCCATCTGCCGGCCCACTGTCCAGGCAGATTCATCGAATGCCCGTGGGAATAAGCGGGGAATGCTCCAGATACAGGTAAACATCACCACAAGGGTAACTGCTCCATAACCTGCACAAACAAGCAGCAGCGGGCCGGGTGAATAACCAGCCAAACCAAATGGTTGAAACAGGGAAAGGAAAATAAAAACAAACAAGCCAAAAGCCAGAGATGATGCGCGCTTCCGTTTAATATCCGGGTAACCTGGGAATGGTAGTCGTAGAAAATTCACTGATATAAGATTGCTGATAGGCGAATATAAGTGATTTCCGGATTTTCGTTCGATCACTGCAGCCTATATCAAAGCAGCGGGGGCCGGGCTTTAAAAACACCCGCTGCTGTTTCTGTTATACCACTCCACTGTTCCGGGCCTTTATTTTAGCCGCTCCTTTTTTCCGTAGCCAGGCGTCGAATGTCAGTAGTCCCGGATGGATTTTCCGCAGGCTTGCTTCGTCCGCCCTCGTAGTTTTGTTGGCGTTCAGAACTTCGTAGCCTTTGGCAAACCGTGGATTTAGCTGCCGCAGCTTTTCCATGGGGAGCTGTTCATACTTCATCTCCAGACCGGTAGTTTGGCTCATAGCTTCCGCCATTTGAACAGGCGTTAGGGTATCTCCTGCCAGTTCAAGGACCTGGTGATTAAACCGGTCGGGGTGTGCAAAGGCCAGTGCTGCCAGTTGCCCGATATCCTCCAGTGCAATTAACTGCATTTGTGTGGTGGGATAAGCAGCAGTAATAAATGAGGATCCCTGTACGCCGAACCGCGGGTCCAGGAAATTTTCCATGAAAGCAGACGGCCGCAATATGGTATAGGAAATCCCTGAATGACGGATATACTTTTCAACGGCTGCTTTCTCCAGCTGTATCCCGGTTTCTTCCGCCTGGTCCACGCCAATGGCGGAACTATATACCAGGTGCGTCACCTGATGCGCTTGGGCTGCGTCGGTCACATTTTTACCGGCCTGTGTTTCATCCTGGTTGTTGGCTAACGGTCCCGGATGTACGCTGAATACACCATATACTCCTTCCATCGCTTCATCAAGGGAAGCCCTGTTGCCCAGGTCTCCGGCTTTCATCTCCACCCCCATTGCCATCAGTTCCCGGGCGGCGGCGCTGGTGGTATCGCGGGTAAATCCGCGCACCAACCACCCGGCGGATAACAGGGCGCGTGCTACTGCCCCACCCTGCTGGCCCGTAGCGCCGGTCACTAAAATAATGCGTTTGCTGTTTTGCATAAGATAACTTTGAATGTATAGATTCAAAATTACCATCGCGCCCTTTCTCAAAATTGTATCAGACCGACATTATCGGGTGCTGCCGGTAACAGCAGTCCTGGTAATTTTTAGGATTCACCCCGGTAAATTGCTTAAAGTCGCTGATGAAATGCGATTGGTCATAATACCCCGCAAGGAGGGCTACATCTGTCAGGCGCCGGGAAGGATGTGCGGCAATGAGTTGTTTGGCTTTTTCAAAACGGGAAATTTGCAGAAAGCGACGAATGCTGACCCCGATATATCGTTTGAAATTCCGTTCTATCTGCCGTTCACTGAGCGGTAGCTGCTTCACTTGCTTGAAAGGAGTAGCTGCTACATTATTTTTGATACTGTCGGCCAGCCCGAAAATAAGCTGATGCGACGAATGCGGGGCGATGAACCTCTCCAGCAAAAATGTTTCAAACATGGCTGCCCGTGCGGTAAAAGACAAGGGCTGCATCTGCCCATACAGCTGGTGCAATTTGTTGCCGAAAAGATCTTCTCCGCTGATGGCGCCATCATTCAATTCGTACATGGGCTGTTTGGTAAACACACTCAGGCCATAAGGAGTGAAGCTGACGAAAAATTTATCTGCCGGCGCGGAGTGATTCATCATGGGGCTAAATCTGACAATTCTTTCCTTCACTCCCAGCAAACCTGTTTTCAGTGGTTGTCCATCATAAAAAGTGTTGCAATCAAAATCCATGATAAAAGAAGTACTCAGCCGGGAATAAATAGATTTAAACAAGGTTCCTGCGCCGTCTAATTGAACAAAATATTCAACGTAAGGTGCTAATAGCTGGTGCCGTGGTTGGGCAAACTGGTAGTTAAACATGGCCGCGTGATTTCGATGATAGGATGGAAAGCCGGGTAGATGTACTGCAATAAAGGTAATAAAAATACCGCCAATGCCCACCATCCACCCGCTCCGCAGTCAGCGTAGCAACGCTACCACCGCAGCGATTCCACAAAAAAAGATCCGTTTTCCATCAGCGCGTCAAAGAATACAGGCTTGGTATCCAGCCGGTTCCAGTCTCTCTGGAGTTCACATGCAAACTGTGTAACAGAAGATAATTGTACGCCGGCTTGCTCCATTCTTCTCAATGCTGTTTCATGAGCGATGGTTGACGTGCCTCCTACCGCATCTACAATAGTATATACCTCATAACCTTCTTTCAGAAGATCCAGTGCAGGGAAGCATAAACAAACTTCTGTCCACAACGCACAAATGACCAGCTTCTTTTTTCCAAGTGCTTTTACGGCATCCTGAAATCCTTTGTCTTCCCATGAATTGACTGTTGTACGATCAATTTCCTTTACATCCTGTAATACGGCTTTGAGATGTTTGATAGTGGGTTTATTGATACCGCTTTCTACATTAACGGTAGTAAGAATGACGGGGAGGTTGAAGCCTTTGGCAAGTTTGGCCACCGTGACAATATTCTTTACGAGTTGTTCATGATCCATCGATCTGACGGAATTTACCTGCAATGGCTGATAGTCGATCAGGATAAGGGCTGAATTCCGCGGAGATATCAAATGATCAGTTTTAGGATCTCTGATAGGTACGATACTGCTCATTTTAATATTTTTAAAGATGAATGAATCGGATCGCTTTGGGAAAGCGCTGGTGCTATAAGAAAACAGCGCAATTCGCTTTTCTGTTCTATGAAAGTCTGCCTGGAGCAAATATTTCCGGCATTGCGCCATATGCCATCGATAAATTGCGCAAACAACATTAAATTACAGCCCTTACCAAGCAACTGCTTTATGAAATGGATCACCCGTGAACGCCCTAAAATAGACCGATTGGCTTGTCCGTGGCTGATCAAAAGATTTGTTGATACAGAAGCTACATTTATCTACGCGCCTTTCAACGAGGTACTTTCCCGGTCAGTGGCCGAGAACGCGATCCCATTTGATATTGCAGGTGTTGAATACACCCATTACGAGGACCAGTGTACTTTCGACTACATTATCAAAAAGCATAACATTGAAGATCCTGCAGTGCTTATAATGGCTCCCATTGTGCGTGGTGCGGACACCGACCGCCATGATCTGGCCACACAGGCATCCGGTTTATGGGCCATTTCAGCAGGGTTGGCATATAATGAGCCGGAAGACCAGGCACTACTGGAAAAAGGCATGTTGCTATATGATGCCCTCTACAGTTGGGCGAAATATCTTCAGCATGTAAAACATACCCAGCAGCCATTTGAACACCAGCTGATGGACATCTTTAAAAAATTTCTTGAGCAGGAAAAAGACAGCAGGAAAATACCTGGCTGGGCGAAAGAACTGAAAGAAATCATCCAGGACCAGATCGACACAAACCTCAACCTTAGCCTGAAAGGCTTATCAGAAACGTTGCAGGTACATCCGGCATATTTATCACGGGAGTTTTCAAAGTATTTTGACGACTTATCATTCGGTGATTATATCCGCAAGCTCCGGATCGATAAGGCGGTTCAGCTGTTAAGCACTACCGACCATTCACTAACGGAAATTGCTTATCTCACGGGGTTTTCGGACCAGAGCCATTTTACCAGGATCTTTAAGAAGTTTAGCGGCAAGAGCCCTTCGGCTTATAAAAAGGAATTGATGAAAAGTAAAAAATAGACCAAACCTTATTTTTCATTCTATTTTTTGGTGGTTGGTAATATGAACTTGCGGCTATAAATCCAACACCATGAAATGGATTACGCGTGAGCATCCGAAAATAGACCGCATCGCCTGTCCGTGGCTGATATCCCGCTTTATCGATCCCGATGCGGAAATCATCTATGTACCCACCGACCAGGTACTCAAAAAAGCAAAGGAATATAATGCCATTCCCTTTGATATCCCCGGCGTGGAACACTCCCACGAAGGAGAATACTGTTCGTTCGATTACTTCATTAAAAGATATAAACCGGATGATCCCGTACTGCAACAATTAGCGGTCATCGTTCGCGCTGCTGATACCGACCGTTTTGACCTGGCGCCGCAGGCAGCAGGACTATGGGCAATCTCCGCCGGTCTGTCGTATAACCACCCCGATGACTACGAACTATTGGAGATCGGCAAAAAAATGTACGATGCCCTTTACAGTTGGGCGAAGTACCGGCAAACTGAGAAACATAACTGGACTCAAACATCCCCTCAAAATGAACAGTAATAAAGCAACAGCGCCGTATAGCCTGCGTGACCTTATCGGCTATTTCTTAAAACTGGGTACCTGGGGCTTCGGTGGCCCCGTTGCCCTTGCTGGTTATATGCACCGCGACCTGGTGGAAGATAAACAATGGATCAGCGAGGAAGAGTATAAAGAGGGCTTAACACTGGCGCAATTAGCTCCCGGCCCTTTAGCCGCGCAACTGGGGATATACCTCGGGTATGTTCACTATCGCCTGCTGGGGGCTACACTCGCCGGACTGGCATTTGTACTGCCTTCCTTCCTGATGGTGTTGGCGCTTGGATTTATCTATGTCCATTGGCAGGGCATTCCATGGATGCAGGCCGTTTTTTATGGTGTAGGCGCAGCTGTAATTGGTATCATCGGCACCAGTGCCTGGAAACTGACCCGCAAATCTGTTGGCAGCAGTAAGGTGCTGATGACGATATATATCCTGGCTGCAGTGTATACCGTATGGCAGGAAAACGAAAACATCTGGTTATTTCTTGGCGCGGGAGTACTTTACTGGTTTTTAAAAGCGCCGCCTGGCATACTATCTTTTCTTCGCAAAGCCGCCAGGAGCCCCAAATTACTCCTACCACCCATATTATTGAATATCCCCGCTGCTACCTCCGGTAAAACGCTCTGGCAAATATTGTTTTACTTTACGAAAGCGGGCGCTTTTGTATTTGGCAGTGGTCTCGCGATCGTTCCATTCCTCTACGGCGGCGTGGTAAAAGAATATGGCTGGCTGAATGAACAACAATTCCTGGATGCCGTTGCAGTGGCAATGATCACGCCCGGGCCAGTAGTGATAACAGTGGGCTTTATCGGATATCTAACAGCCGGCTTCCCGGGCGCCTGTGTGGCAGCATTTGGAACTTTTTTTCCTTGCTACCTGTTTACCGTACTACCGGCACCGTATTTTAGAAAATATGGTAAACATCCCGGTATCAAAGCCTTTGTTGATGGTGTTACGGCGGCAGCGATTGGTGCCATTTCAGGGGCAGTGATTGTACTGGCAAAGAGATCACTCATAGATGTATATACTATTACTATTGCGTTAATAACAGCGTTTGTTCTCTGGCGATTCAAAAAAATACCGGAGCCAATTATTATTTTAGCCGGGGCTGCTATCGGATTGCTACTGAAAACACTTTTGAAAACATAAACACCGCTTGCTATAAATATTTGTTGAATGAATGCTTCTTATAAAAAGAACATGATACTGGGTACAGCCCTCCTACTGTCCTACAACGTGTATGCACAAACGAAGTCGCTGCACATCAGGGATGTGCTGACACTCGTCCAATCCTCCCAGCCGCAGATGAGGTCTTATGAAGAGCAGGCCAGGAGCAGTCAGTATAACGTGAAGCTGGCCAGGAACACCCTGTTGCCTGATGTGAATATTGGGTACCAGGCAGGATACGCCACCTACAACAATATCACCGGTATGAGTTACCCTGGATTGATACTGCCTATCAGCGGTCCGCCTTCTGCCGGTAATATTTATGATCCCGTACCCGGTACCGCTGCCGGCGCTATGGTAAAATGGAATCCCATCACGTTTGGACAAAGAAGCGCCGCCATTGAAAAGGCTGCTGCGCAATATAAACTGGCCAACAGCACTTATAACGATGTACTGTTTCGCCAGCAGTATACCGCGCTATCCGTTTACCTGGATGCCGTGTACCTGCAAAAGCTGATGCAAACATACCAGGCCAACATTGACCGTACCAACACAGGATTGCAGCAATCGCTGGTTTTTACGAGAGAAGGATTACGCCCCGGTATTGACACTACACAATATCAATCGGCGTTAGCACAGGCAAAAACGGATCTGTTGATTGTACAGCGACAATACTACGCACAGGTAACAGAACTGACCCGGGTAACGGGATTGCCCGACTCTCCTGAAAATATTCTGCTGGCAGATACGTCGCTGCTCAGCCAGTTACCACAAATGAGCGATACCATTGCCGGTCCATCCGGTAACCCGGTATATCAATACTACCAGGTAAAGAAAGAATTTACACAAAGCTCGCTGAAAGAAATTTCGCGCGGCTGGCGGCCAAAGCTCGATTTGTGGGCCAATGCGTATGCAAGAGGCTCCGGCGTGAACGCCGGTGGTACTGTTGATAAAGCAGCAGGCTGGTCGCTTTCCCATAAAAATTATGGCGTTGGTGTGCAGATCAATTTTCCCATTCTTCAATTTTCAGACGTACAACTGAAAAAGAAGCAATACAGCGCAATGCTCAAAGCTGATGATGCACAACTGGATCAAATCCGCTTAAACCTGGAAAAGCAGAAAGCAGCCGCCCGGTACAACTATGATCAGAATATCCTGATTACACAACAGGCGCTGATACAGTCGAAGGCTGCCCGTTTTGCTTTCGACGGCTTAAAGCTGAGTTACGCCAGTGGGTTGATCGACTTCACGCGGTTAATTCAGGGGCAATATGACTTACTGAAAGCAGAAACCGGAGAGGCCGGCGCTTTCCTGCAGGCCTGGCGTTCCCTGTTGGATATCGCAGTAGCAAACGGCCAGCTATCCACCTTTACAGACAATCTGAAATAACGACATAAGCTAATATCATGAAGCTAATCCGCTCGGCATTACGGCATCCGGTCTCCATCCTCGTGGCTGTTTTGTCTATTGTTTTTTTCTCTTACCTCTCCATCCGCCAGGCGAAGGTGGATATATTCCCGCGACTGGGCCTCCCGGTAGTGTATGTGGCACAGCCTTACGGAGGGCTATCACCAGAGCAGATGGAAGGTTTTGTCACCTCCTACTACGAATATCATTTCCTTTATATCACAGGTGTAAAATCTGTAGACTCCCGGAACATACAAGGTGCTGCCCTGATTAAAATTGAATTTAACGAAGGCACCGACATGAGCCAGGCCATGGCCGAAGTAGTAGGATATGTGAACCGTGCGAGGGCGTTTATGCCACCAGGTACTGTACCTCCTTTTATTACCCGCTTTGATGCCGGCAGTGTTCCGGTAGGCCAACTGGTATTTAGTTCCGACAGCCGCTCCCTGAGTGAAATATCTGACCTGGCCTTGTTTCGCGTTCGTCCAATGTTCGCCACGCTGCCGGGTGTATCTGCACCACCACCTTTTGGCGGGAACCAGAAAACAGTGCTCATCACCATAGATCCGGATAAACTAAGAAGCTATAACCTGGCTCCTGACCAGGTAGTACAAGCCATTGCGAAATCAAATACGATATCACCGGCTGGCAACCTGCGTATTGGTGATTCTACCTATATCACGCCACAAAACAGTGTGATTGAATCCCTGCAGGACTTACAGAACACACCGCTGCAGTTAGGCGCAGGACCAACAGTATATGTAAGAGACATTGCCAATGTTAGTCTTGGTGCAGATGTAACCACCAGCTACGCATTGGTGAATGGCAAACGCTCTGTATACATCCCTGTTACCAAAAGAGCCGATGCATCCACCTGGGACGTAGTACAGCGGGTGAAAGCAGCGCTGCCGGATATGCAGGCCGCCATACCTGCCGATATTAAAGTAACTTATGCCTTCGATCAATCCGGCTACGTGATCAATTCATTGAAAAGCCTGTTGTTTGAAGGAGGACTGGGAGCTATTCTTACGGGATTAATGGTACTGCTCTTCCTTGGCGATAAACGGGGTGCGCTCATCGTAATCATGACCATTCCATTGGCGCTGCTTACCTCCGCCATCTTACTATACCTGACCGGGCAAACTATCAATATCATGACTTTGGGAGGGCTGGCATTATCTGTTGGTATTTTGGTAGATGAAGCTACGGTGACTATAGAAAATATCCACCGGCATATGGAAGCCGGTAAAACCAAAGCCCGTGCTATTGCTGATGCTAGCATGGAAATAGCAGGACCCAAATTATTGATCCTGTTGAGCATCCTGGCGGTGTTTGTTCCTGCCATGTTTATGAGTGGCGTTCCCCGCGCGATGTTTATGCCGTTGTCGCTGGCAGTTGGATTTGCGATGATTGCCTCTTTTCTTTTATCACAAACATTTGTACCGGTAGTAGCAAATTGGTTATTTAAAACGTCACTTTCCGGGCAGGAAAGAACAGCGCATGGATTTTTCGATCGGTTAAAACGTCGCTACGTTTCCGCCGGTGACCGCCGGAAATCCAGCTTCCGCCTGGATACGGTGTTGTTCCTGCTTATATCCACAGGATTAGCGATACTGCTTTTCGTCTTTACAGGCACCGAATTGTTTCCCCGGACAGATAGCGGCCAAACGCAGGTACGCCTGCGTTTGCCGGTAGGTACCCGGTTTGAGAGAACAGAAGATGCCACCCGGAAATTGTTATCGCTCACGGACAGCATTGCCGGAAAACAAAACGTAGCCATCACTTCTGCTTTTATCGGGACACAGCCTTCCAGCTATCCCGTTAACTACATTCACCTATGGACAAGCGGGCCACAGGAAGCCGTGCTGAAAATAAAGCTCAAACGCGGCGCCATGCCTATTGCCACATTCCGGGAGAAGATGAGAACTGCAGCGATGGCTGCTATTCCCGGCGCAAAATTATCATTTGAACCAGGCGATATCGTGGAGCAGGTATTGAATCTCGGTAGTACCAATCCAATAGAAATTGCCGTAGTCAATAAAAATTTGGGAGAAGGCAAAAAAACTGCAGAGCAACTGGTTAAAAAGCTGTCTGCTATTGCTTCCCTGCGGGATCTACAGATAGCCACGCCTACGGATTACCCAGCCATCCGTTTAGAAGTAGATCGTGTAAAAGCAGGACAGTTAGGGCTAACCAGCGAACAAATTGCCAGATCAACGGTGGCCGCTACCTCCTCCAGTCGTTTCACTACGCCTAACTACTGGCTGGACAAAGCCACCGGTACCGCTTACCAGGTGCAGGTACAATATCCTGAATTCACCATGAACAGTACAAGCCGGCTGGAAGCAATCCCTGTTTCCGGTGGAAATGGCAGTACCCACTACCTGAGTGAAGTGGCCAGCTGGAAGCGGGTAACGATGCCCGGAGAATACGACCGGTTGAACCAGCAACGGTATATCACCATCACTGCCAATGTTCATCAGCAGGATCTCGGTACTGTATTTAAACAGGTGAAGCAAGTCATAGCAGATATGGGACAACTGCCCAACGGAGCTAAAATTCTTTTGCGCGGCCAGCCTTCGTTGTTGCAGGAAACCCTTACCAGCTTACAGTTTGGCTTGTTGATTGCCATCGTAGTGATCTTCCTGGTGATGGCCGTATACTTTCAATCATTCCGTGTAGCCTTCACCGTGCTATCTATCATTCCTGCGGTGGTAGCCGGTTCGTTGTTGTTTTTATACCTGACGCGTAACTCGTTGAATATACAATCTTATATGGGCGCCATCATGGCGGTGGGCGTAGCCATTGCCAACGCGGTATTGTTCATCACCAACGCAGAACACTACCGGAAAAACAACGTAGCATATCCGCAGTTAGAGGCTGCAACAAACAGGCTGCGTCCTATCCTGATGACCAGCGCCGCAATGATTGCAGGCATGATTCCCATGGCATTGGGGCTGTCGGAAGGTGGTGATCAAACTGCGCCATTAGGCATTGCCGTAATCGGAGGCCTCCTCTTCTCTTCCATTAGTGTACTGTTCTTTCTTCCACATGTGTATCAGTGGGTGGCTGGAAGAAAAGCATATCAATACGTATCACTGGATCCAGATGATGAAAAAAGTATTTACCATGACAAACAATCCTAAAATGTATATGCGGATCATCGCTTCTATTTCTTTACTGCTGCTTATTTCGGCCTGTGGCAATCATACTCCGGCGCTGGATGCGGCTGCCAATACACCTGCTGCTGACACCGTGCCGGTATTCATCCTGAAACAGGACACGCTGAAAAAAACAGCGGAATTTACCGCGGAACTGGTCCCCTATGAAAATGCCGTGCTGTTTGCCAAAGTACAGGGCTTTGTGAAAGAAATGAAGGTAGACATGGGCGACCGTGTAAAGAAAGGCCAGGTGCTGGCAGTGATTGAAGCGCCGGAAGTTAATAGCCGGTTGGCCGAATCAGAAGCCGCCCTGCAGGCAGCTAAATCGAAATGGACTTCCAGCAAAGATAATTTTGAAAGATTGTATCGTGCATCACAAGCCAATACCCCTGGCATTGTGGCGCCGGTAGACCTGGAACGCAGCCGTAACCAAATGCTGGCCGATAGCGCCACCTTTGCAGCTGCAGGGCGACAGGCGCAATCCTATAAAGCAGTGTCTGGGTATCTTTATATCATCGCGCCATTCGACGGCGTTATTACCGCCCGTAGCGCAGATCCCGGGGCACTGGTTGGTACCAATGCAACACTGCTGACAGTACAAAATAACAACGTACTCCGTTTACGTGTAGCCGTTCCCGAAATATATGTAGCTACTGCCGGAAGCCTGAAAAATATTGACTTCAGGGTAGATGCTTATCCCACTGAGCGCTTTAAAGCGGTGCTAACCCGCAAATCCGAAACCATAGATCCGGCTACCCGCACCGAACTCTGGGAATTCAGGGTTGACAACAACGACCACCGGTTAAAAGCAGGTGCTTTCTGTTACGTAAAAATCCCGCTGGAAAGGAATACGCCTTCTTTCGTGGTGCCGTTCTCCTCGGTGGCTACCACACAGGAAAAGAAATTTGTTATTCGTGTAAAGGATGGAAAAGCAGAATGGGTAGATGTCCGCCAGGGAATGACGGTTGATGCCGGCGTAGAAATATTCGGCAATGTTACTCCCGGGGATACGCTATTGAAAAAAGCAACTGACGAGCGGAAGCCAGGCAGCACCGGGTTGTGGGTCATTAAAAAATAAGTTCAAAATACCCTGGTACCGGGGCAGGGTAAAAACGTTTACCCTGCCCCGGTATCAACTTAATTATTCTTCCGTATTCTTCACCTTCATCAACAGCGAGTAGGCGCCCTTCGTTACAAATTCTTTTTTCAACAGGTTATCAGCTCCATCTACCATAATTTCTACAAATCCGTTTTCATGATTGCCTGTTTTCACGGGAAGCATTTCAAAAATGCGGGCATCCCGCTTACAGAAAACAAACTCCTTATTCTCAAAACGCACTACTGCATCTTCCGGTAACGACCAGCTACTGTCGGCTACTGTTTCTACTTCTCCATTCATAAAAGTACCTGGTATCAGGGATTTATCATACCGCTCAAAGTGGCAATGCACCTGCACACTCCGCTCAGATGACAAGTCTTTTCCTATCAGGATAATCTTACAGGTATATTTCTTTTCGGGGTCTGTATTGGTATAAGCGATTACAGTTTGCCCGATGGCGAGCCGGTTTACATCTTTCTCAAACACGGTCAAAGCCAGGTGAATATCCTCCGGGTTTACGATCTCAAACAACACATCAGCAGGATTCACAAATTTTCCGATGTTCACGTTTACCTTGGACACAAAGCCGTTGATGGGAGCATAGATATTTACACTTTTGGAAATATGGTCTTCGTTCAAACGGGCAGCATTGATGCCAATCAGCTGTAGCTTCTCTGCCAGCGATTTGTTGAGGATACGCTGACTTTTAAACTCTGCAGCTGTTTGCTCAAATAACTTATCACTGGTAGCTTTCGTTTTGTTCAGTTCACGTTGGCGGGTAAACTCTTTCTCCAGGTATTCCAGCCTGGCGGCAGATGTAAGATAGTCCTGTTGCAGTTGTATAAATTGCTGATCTTCCATCACACCAATTACGCTGCCTTTATTGACATACATACCAGGCAACAAACTGGTCGACTTCAGAAAACCACCCAGCGGAAAGCTAATGCTCACCATATTCTGGGGAGGAACATCAATCTGTCCGTTTACCTTTATAACAGTAGAAATGCGTCGTTTCTCCAGGCCTGCAGTAGCTATGCCCGCATTCTTCACCTGGTCTGCCGATAGTTCTATGAGCCCCTCCTTCCCTGTTGCGGCAGCTTTTTCTTCCGGCTGCGGTCCGCTGTGACAAGCCATCAATGTACTCAAAGTAATTATTGCAATAAGGTACCGTTTCATTTATTCAAAGAGTTTATCTGTTTAGTAAAGCATTTATATCGATGATGGACAGGTTGAGCTGATTCACTGCATCCAGGTATTCATTCTTCAGGCTGAATGCCTGGTTGTTCAATACTACCCAGTCGAGATAACTGATATCACCTCCAATGAACTGCTGCTGGGCAGTTGCTATGATTGTTTCCGCATTCGGCAAACCGGTCTGTTCATAATAGTTTACCGCCTGTAGTCCTTTTTCAAACTGTTTGCCCGCCTCTTCATATTGTAGTTGTACACTTTGAAGCCCTGTTTGAAAATTATTTTCGGCTATTTCCTGGTTTACCTTTTGCGCATTGATTTTCGCTTTTTGTGCGCCAAAGAAAAGAGGAATGCCAACGCCTACCTGTGCCGACTGAAAGCGCGTACTGCCGGTGTATACACGGTCATCGGCTCCCATTCCGCGCATCGTCATATTATTGTAGGCAACCAGGAGATCCGGCAGCAAGCGGGATTTTTCCAGCTTATATTTCGACTGGCTGGTTTGCAGCTGCTGGGCCAGCAGTTGCACATACGGATGCTTTGAAAGTGCTGTGGTATCAACCTGCGAGGGCATAGCTATTTTAAGTGGATCATCTGCCGGTTCGATATCGGTGGTGGTATTTAACAGTACTTTTAACCTCGCCTGCAGAATGCCATAGTCCTGTTGCAGCTGTTTTAATTGCTGCGCTATTTGTCCGCGTTGTGTTTCTGCGGTAGTCTTTTCCAGCAGGTTGCTTTCACCTAGTTTAAAGCGCTGGGTGGCTTTGTCCAGGAATACGGCATATACGCTATCCGTGTAATTCAGCAGCCCTTTTTTGCTACGCAGGTACAACATCTGGTAGTACACCTGTGTAACTTGTCTTTTTAATTCCGTCTGTTTCAATACCACATTCAGGGTGCCTTCTTTCCATTCCTCCTGCAACAGCATTTTCTGCCTGCTATAGATGGTAGGAAATTTAATCGATTGTGAAATACCAAATTTATTATCGTTGTAAGCACTGTTTATTTTTCCGTATTCACCGGTAACCATTGTCTGGTTCAGATCCCAGCCAGATTGTTTTAATTTCTGAAGATAATCAGCATTCAATTGCTGATTACGGATACCCAGGTTATGCGCCATGGCGCTGTCGATAGCCGTCTGCAATGCAATGGGCTGTTGTGCCTGCGCCTTTGGAGCCAGCAGTGTAAGGAATGGTAACAGCAATAATGCGGTCCCTTTCGCCAGTTTGGCCAGGTGCTTTTTTTCAAAGATAACATACAACGCAGGCAGCACAAACAGGGTCAGGAAAGTGGCCACTACCAGTCCCCCGATTACCACTGTCGCTAATGGACGTTGCACCTCTGCCCCTGCCCCATTACTCAATGCCATCGGCAGGAAGCCGAGAGATGCCACGGAAGCTGTCATGAGCACAGGGCGCAGGCGTACACTTGCACCTTTAAGCACAATATCCCGTACATCTGTCAGCCCTTCTTTTTGTAGGCGGTTAAATTCAGCGATCAACACAATGCCATTCAGCACGGCCACCCCAAACAAAGCGATAAAACCAATTCCCGCAGAAATACTGAATGGGAGCCCGCGTAACGCCAGGGCAAAGATCCCACCAATGGCGGACAATGGGATGGCGGAATAAATCAACAGCCCTTGCCGGATGCTGCTAAAAGCAAAATACAACATCAGGAAAATTAACAGCAATGCTACCGGAACAGCAATACCCAATCGTTTTTTAGCCGCTTCCAGGTTCTCAAAAGCACCGCCATAGGTGACATAATACCCTGGCGGCAGTTTTATTTTCGCCGTTACCTTCTTTTGTAATTCGGCTACCACTGTCTGTACATCACGACCGCGAACATTAAAGCCAACAATAATGCGGCGTTGCGCATCTTCGCGCTGAATTTGGTTGGGCCCTTCCTCAATGGCTACTTTGGCTACGAGGTACAGCGGAATTTGTTCGCCGCGAGCGGTAGGGATGAGCAGGTTTTGCACATCGGAAAGTTGTTTTCGTTGCTGCCCATTCAGGCGCACCACGAGGTCGAAGCGCTTTTCTCCTTCATACACCAATCCGCTGCTCTGGCCCGCGAAAGCAGTATTTACAATCCGGTTAATATCCGCGATGTTCAGCCCATACTGTGCAATGGCATCGCGGTTATATTGAATCACGATCTGCGGCATACCTGTTACCGTTTCTACATAGAGATCAGCAGCTCCTTTCACTGATGTGACAATGGCGCCGAGCCGGTTTGCCAAAACAGCCAGGCTGTCCAGGTCTTCTCCATATATTTTACAAACAACATCCTGCCGGGCACCGGTCATTAGTTCATTGAAGCGCATCTGCACAGGGTACTGGAATCCGAAAGTTACACCCGGTACCGCTTCTAATTCCTTTGACATTTTCGCCGTAAGCTCATCAAATGTTTTTGCAGATGTCCATTCTTTTTTATCTTTTAAGATGACCATCATATCACTGGCATCTATTGGCATAGGATCTGTTGGTATTTCACTGCTGCCTGTTTTGCCGACCACTTCTTCTACCTCCGGAAATTTGGCCAGCAGGATTTTCGCTCCCTGCGAAACGGCGGTGGTAGAGGTACTAAGATTACTACCTGTCAGCACACGCGTTTCCACCGCAAAATCACCTTCTTCCAGTCGTGGTATAAACTCTCCTCCCAACTGGCTGAGCACTATCACTGCTGCCACCAGCAGCACCCCGGCAGTACCAATCATTACTTTGGGATAGCCCAGTGCGCGGTTCAGCATACGATGATAACGATGCTGCAGCTTCTCCATCATGCGATCGGACCAGGATAGTTTAGAGGGTATCTTTTTGCTGAGTACCCATGCACTCATCATTGGCACATAAGTGAGGGAAAGCAGGAAAGCGCCGAACAATGCAAAGGCAACTGTTTGGGCCATTGGCTTAAACATTTTGCCCTCCACTCCTGCCAGCGCAAAAATGGGCAGGTATACAATCAGGATGATCAGTTCCCCGAAAACGGCTGCATTGCGCATCCTGCCAGAGGTTTCCAGTACCAGGTCGTCCATTTCCCGTTGTGTGACCCGTGATTGCTGATGATGATGCAGGCGGAACATACACGCCTCTACGATGATGAGCGTACCGTCTACAATCAGCCCGAAGTCCAGCGCGCCCAGGCTCATCAGGTTACCACTTACACCAAAAATGTTCATCATGATGACCGCTACCAGCATCGCCAGCGGGATTACAGAGGCCACCAGCAGGCCCGCCCGGAAGTTGCCCAAAAACAGCACCAGCACAAACACCACTATCAATGCGCCTTCCAGTAAGTTTTTTTCTACTGTGCCGATGGCATTATTCACCATTTTAGTTCTGTCGAGGAACGCATCTATTACCACTCCTTCCGGCAGTGTTTTCTGGATCTGTGCTACCCTTGTTTTAATATTCTTAACTACCTCGTTGCTGTTAGCGCCTTTCAGCATCATCACTACTGCCCCAGATACTTCCCGTTCACCGTTATATGTCATTGCGCCGTAACGGGTGGCATGTCCGATCCTCACTTCTCCAATATCTTTTATCAATAAAGGCGTGCCATTAGCGGTGTTCTTTACAACTATCTTTTTAATATCTTCCTCAGTACCTACCAATCCCTCGCTGCGGATAAAAAGTACCGTAGGTCCTTTTTCAATGTAGGCGCCGCCGGTGTTCTGGTTATTGGTTTGCAATGCATTGAAAACATCACTGATGGTGATGCCGTAAGACTTCAGCTTCGCAGGCTCCACAGCTATTTCATATTGTTTCAGGAATCCCCCGAAGCTACTTACATCTGCCACTCCTTTTACACCCAATAGCTGCCGTCTCACTATCCAGTCCTGTATGGTACGCAGGTCCATCGCAGAGTACCGGTTTTCATAGCCTTTTTCAGGCCTGATGGCATATTGATAGATTTCTCCCAGCCCGGTAGTTACGGGCGCTAACTTAGGTGCTCCAAAGCCGGAAGGGATCTGACTTTGTACTTCCTGCAGCCGTTCCGTTACCTGTTGCCGGGCCCAGTAAACATCAACGTCATCATCAAAAACAATTGTTACCACCGACAATCCGAAGCGGGAAAAGCTCCTGATCTTATGCAAGCCGGGGATGTTGCTATTGGCCTGTTCTATAGGAAAGGAAATCAACCGTTCTACGTCAGGTGCACCCAAAGAGGGAGTAATGGTAATTACCTGCACCTGGTTATCCGTAATATCGGGTACTGCATCAATGGGGAGCCTGGTTATCTCGAAGATACCATACCCAATAAGACCCAGCACCAATAGTCCCACCACGAGCTTATTGCGGATGGAAAACTCAATGATTTTATTCAACATATTGAATCATTAAAATACCGTCTGTAGCTGCATGCAGCTACACAAGTATAAAATACTAAATCGGAAAATATGAATACCCGCTACAGTAGCGGTTCAGAGAAGTAATGACACACTGATATGCCGATGGCAGCATCAGATAAGGGGGCTGGGGGGCGCTCGCAGCGCAGAAAAAGAATAATGTTGTTGTGGTGGCGGAAACTCCTGCTTCAGCTGGTAACTGGTTTTCTGGACCGGGTAGCTGATGATTTCCGGCAGGCTTACCTGGCTGGTCAACACCACGTGGTCTGCATGCAGCAGGGAATGATCTGCGTGATCGTCCATATAGGAATGATCAATGAGGTTCAGATCAAACAAACCATGATGATTACTTTTCTCCAGGCGGCTGGAATCATGCCTTAACAAATGGTCATGATCATGAACGATAAGGCTATGTCCTGTAATTACTATTACAGCCACCATTAACCATATTTTGCTGATCCATGAATGCATGGCGTAAATATAGAAATTCTTTTTTGAAAAAGATGGCAGGAGCTTCATATATAAGGATAATGACAACAGGTGATGCAGGTTATTTCTCTCCAGGCGTAAAAAAAATTTGACATCTCGCCATATAATCGTAATATTGCGATATAAGATAAAGATCATCATATGGGCGCAACAAAGACCGATCTATTCACGAAACAGCAGAATGAAATAGCAGCAATGGCGAAGGCGCTGGCCCACCCGGCCCGTATTGCCATCCTGCAATACCTGGTGAAGAAGAATGCCTGCGTTTGCGGTGATTTGGTAGAGGAACTGGGCCTTGCTCAGGCTACCACTTCCCAGCATCTCAAAGAGCTGAAAATAGCGGGGATAATACAAGGTGCTATTGAAGGAGCCAGTGTATGCTACTGCATTAATCCAAAGGTCTGGAAGCAGTACAAAGAATTATTCAACGCCTTCTTTAAAGACGTAGACCTGCAAACTTCCTGCTGCTAATATTTTTTTACTCAAATATATCGCAATATTGCAATAATACAATAATTGTTATATCATGACCACTGAAGAACAAATGAAGGAACTGGTAAAACAGAAATACAGTGAAATCGCTTTACAGGACAAGGCTACCAATGAATCTTCCTGTTGCGGTTCCGGCTGCTGCTCTACCGAAGTATACCATATCATGAGTGACGACTATTCCACATTGGAAGGATATCATCCGGATGCCGACCTGGGCCTGGGATGTGGTTTACCAACACAATTTGCCCATATCAAAAAAGGAGATACCGTCATTGATTTAGGCTCCGGCGCCGGTAATGATTGCTTCATTGCCAGGCAGGAAACAGGAGAAGCGGGAAAGGTAATAGGTATCGACTTTACACCTGCCATGATTGAAAAAGCACGCGCCAATGCAGAGAAACTGAATTTCAACAATGTGGAATTCCGCCAGGGCGATATTGAGAAAATGCCGGTAACAGCCAATGTAGCAGATGTAGTTGTCAGCAATTGCGTATTGAACCTGGTGCCTAATAAAAATGGCGTGATCAAAGAAATTTTCCGTGTGCTGAAACCCGGTGGCCACTTCAGTATTTCTGACATCGTATTGCAAGGCGCCTTACCTGCCAGTATTCAGCGGGCTGCTGAAATGTATGCGGGTTGTGTATCGGGCGCTGTACAGAAGCAGGAATACCTGGATATGATCAACAACAACGGCTTCAAAAACATAACCATCCAAAAAGAAAAAACCATCACCATCCCGGATGATATTCTTTCCAATTATCTGAGTGCTGAAGAAATTGCGGCCTTCCGTTCAGGAGACACGGGCATCTACAGCATTACGGTATATGCAGAAAAACCGGCTGATGCGGCTTGTTGTGCTCCGGGTTGTTGCTGATAAGATAACCGAATAATATTTCAGTCATTTAGAAAATATCGACTACTACATCATGCAAAACTGTAATCCAGCCCAGCGTAAACAACTTGGTTTCCTGGACCGTTACCTCACCCTATGGATATTCCTGGCAATGGCCATCGGCGTCAGTATCGGATATTTCTTTCCATCCTCTTCAGGATTCATTAATTCCTTTTCTTCCGGCACCACCAATATACTGCTGGCAGTAGGGTTAATCCTGATGATGTATCCACCGTTGGCCAAAGTGAAATATGAAAATATGGGCGAAGTATTCCGGAATACAAAAGTACTATCCGCTTCCCTGGTACTGAACTGGGTAGTTGGTCCTATCCTTATGTTCGTGTTAGCAGTCCTGTTTCTGCATGGCTATCCGGAGTACATGACCGGTCTTATCCTGATTGGACTGGCACGTTGTATCGCAATGGTCATCGTGTGGAATGAACTGGCAGACGGTAATCGCGAATATGCAGCCGGCCTGGTGGCATTAAATAGCATCTTCCAGGTGTTATTGTATAGCGTATACGCCTATCTCTTTATCACCTGGCTACCGACCATTTTCGGTATGAAAGGTATTACTGTAGCTGTATCTATCAGAGAAATCGCTAAAAGTGTTGGTATCTACCTGGGGATTCCGTTTGCAGCCGGCATTATCAGCCGTTACGGTCTTATCGCATGGAAAGGAGAACAATGGTATCAGGAAAAGTATATCCCTTTCATTTCACCAATCACGTTAATAGCATTACTGTTTACCATCATAGTAATGTTCAGCCTTAAAGGAGAACTGATTGTGCAGATACCATTTGATGTTATCAGGATAGCTATCCCGCTGCTGATCTATTTTGCCATTATGTTTTTCGTCAGTTTCCTGCTGGGGAAAACAATGGGCGCCGATTATTCCAGGAATGCGGCTATTGCCTTTACTGCAGCGGGCAACAATTTTGAACTGGCCATTGCAGTTGCCATTGGTGTGTTTGGCATCAACTCCGGTCAGGCTTTCGTAGGTGTAATAGGACCGCTGGTAGAAGTACCCGCACTCATCGCCCTGGTAAACGTGGCCTTCTGGCTCCGGAAGAAATGGTACAACGCTTCCCCTGCTGCAATAAAAGCTTAAATCTTCAACACCTGATAATATGAAAAAAATCCTTGTCCTTTGTACCGGCAACAGCTGCCGCAGCCAGATCGCAGAAGGCTATTTAAGATACTTCGCCGGAGATAAGGCGGCAGTGTATAGCGCAGGTGTAGAAACACATGGCGTCAACCCGAGGGCCATTGCTACGATGGCAGAAGATGGCATCGATATTTCGGGCCATACCTCCAACAATATCACTGAGTACCAGGACATCCCTTTCGACTTCGTTATTACTGTATGTGACAATGCAAAAGAAAGATGCCCGTTCTTCCCCACCACCGCGCAAAAATTCCATGAGAATTTCCCTGATCCTGCCAAAGCTACCGGAACGGAGGAAGAGATCATGCAACAGTTCAGAACCGTGCGCCAGGTGATTAAAGACTACATGCAATCCTTTGTAGCCACCAACTTACACTAGCATAAAAAAGGGCGTTTACCCGTTGTTGCCAAGTGGTAAACGCCCTTCCAGGATTTTGTCTTATGACTTATAATAATTCCGTTCCGCATTCATCACATCCATCTTCCGGTCCCGTTTAAATTCCTTAATCTGTTCCCGTTTTTCCTGGCGGGAAAGACTGTTGTCCAGTCGCACAGATTTGATTTTATCCGCGTAATCATTCCTGATATCCGCTATCTGCATATCTAGCTTTGTAGGCATTGCCGGTGCTGAATACCACGGGTAGCCATAATAGAAACCGAATGGGTTATAGTAACCGTAGCCGTAACCACCGTTAATAATGATTGTACTGTGCCTGTAACCACCTCTGAAGTGTCCGCCCGGTACGTTTGCAAAAGCACTGGCACCTATTGCTGACAGTAGAAATACCAGTAAGAATATCCGTTTCATAACTTTATTGGTTTAAGTACGCTTGTTAGACAACGGATAAAGGGAAAAAATTAATGGTATTTACAGGTTTAACAGATTTGTAACGCGGGGTGGCCAGCTTAAACAATGCAGTAATGAACAGGTCAATTTAAGTATGCGGTAGTTAAAAGCGATTTCCAAACAAGAAAAAGGATATCTCAAAAATTTGAGATATCCTTTTCTTGTTTGGAAAATGAAATATTAAAAAAACGGAGGCAGGGCTCGAACCTGCGTCTATCCGGATATCGTGCCGGAAGCTCTACCACTGAACTACTCCGTCAATTTTGTTCGGGTGAAAATGGTTTTACATCTTTCCCGGAAAAATATTTATGCTGCTTCAATACTTTCGCAAGATAAGGATTGGAAATGGTTACACCATGCACAAGTTCAGGAGTAGCCCGAAAAGTGACAACGCCATGTTCTCTTGGCGCGATCCATCCGGATTTTTCCGGATGCAGTCCTTCAAACTTACACGCAGCTTCTACCCTTGAACGGGAACAGGCGGCTTTCCCGGAAAACACCTCCCAGGGGAAGGGAAGCCGGTTCCACACTGCTATATTCGGATCTTGCCTGCTACCCTGCAGGTAGTGCATCGCCGCAACATCTGCTGCTATTAAGCGCATTACCTTTCCCGGGCATACATCATCCAGCACAAACTCCATTCCCAGTGCATACAGCAGATTTATCCAACTGTCCCTTGCTTTGTTCCAGGCGCCGGCTGTATTGTTCCATGTAGTAGAATCATTGCCAGGCCGTACTACCATCGTTGCGCTGTTAAAATTATTCTGTGCCCACAGTGTTCCTAAAAAGCCTGCCACCTGCTCCAATAGTGATGTCCACTTGCCCAGTAAAACGCCCTGCTGATCGCCTGTTAATTTTTCCAGTACAACCGGTTGGGTATATACCTGCGAAATAGCCCACCAGTTGGCAGCCTGCGGCGCTTCCTGGCAACGCTTTAAGAGCATGTCGGCAATCTCATCGTAAGGCCGTTGCTGGCCATTCACTGTAAATTCACTCCGTAGATTACACCGGGCCGTATAATAGGCGATAAAACACGCGCTGTTTATATCTGACATAAAATCTTCCCGGCTGATATCTTCTGCAAACGCATGTTTTCCTGTCCGCTGGAAAAAACTCTTCTGATGTTCCCGGATAAGGATGTTCAGTTTTTTCTCCAGCCGACGCAAACAACGGAACAGTTTATTATACCTCCGTTTGGAAATATCTAAGCCTGCCGCCTCTCTTTGTTCGCGGTTCAGGCGGTCCGTTTCATAGTTATTGAATCCCGGGTTTTTATGTATCATGGGACTCACCTTATCTATAAACGCTGCTACTGCTTTCGGATCGTCATAACCGCCCACTACTACACTCCTATCTAACTTAAATAGCTCAATCGCTTTATTTACCTGTTTTTCCGCCCCCACTACTTTGGCAAACTGCTCCAGCATGGAAGTATACTGCCAAACCGTATAGCGCAAAGCCGATGAAACAGCCCTTTGCAATACTTTTATTTCCTCTTCGTTAAGTTGCCCGTCCAGTACGTCCTGTATCAGGACCGCTACATCTTCCGGCCTTTTGCGAAGGTGGATTGTTTCGTATAATGCTTCCAGTGACATGGGGAATCTGTGTTTTAAATGTAAATGTATCTCATTAAAACGAACAGCGTTTAACGGCTACAATGCAAATATGCACCATCAACTGCGCAACTGAACTGCGCAGTTAAACTTTTTTTTAAAAAAAATTCCCTTACTGTTCTTAAAACGTATTAGATTTTGTGCCTTGGTTTTAAAGAACGTTGTCTTTAAACACCGATGAGCTTCTTCTTCCTACATAAAAATATTTTTTTTAAATGCAGGTTTATTTCAACAATAAAAATATACCTTTGAAATAAATGTAGTCAACTACATAATTTAACCACATCTATCTATAGAAGAAAATTTCAACCCATGGCTAAACTAGCTATCATCGGTGATTTCAATGAAACTTTCAGACCACATGCAGCTACCAACACCGCCATCGAGCAGGTGAAAAATAAATTCGGCCTTGACCTGGTGGCAGCATGGATTTCTACAGATATCATCGAAAGTAATTTTGAAGCGATAACGAAGGAATACAGCGGTTTCTGGATCGCGCCGGGCAGCCCGTATAAAAGTATGACAGGCGCATTGAAGCTGATCAAATTTGCACGGGAGCATAACATGCCTACTTTTGGCACCTGTGGCGGTTTCCAGCACATGGTGATTGAATTCGCCCGGAATGTACTGGATATCAAAGATGCGGAGCATGCAGAATACGACCCTTACGCCTCCAAACTGGTAGTGAATCCGCTAAGCTGCTCCCTGGCGGGGCAAACACTTGAAATTAATCTTACTGACAGGCAGTCGCAAACCTACCAGGTATTTGGCACAGACCAGATAAAAGAAAAATACTACTGCAACTTCGGGCTCAATCCTGAATACCAGGATTTGCTTGATACCCGCGGCTTTAAGGTGGTAGGAACCGATGCGTCAAAAGAAGCAAGGATACTGGAGCTCAGTGAGCACCGTTTTTTTATCGCAACACTTTTTGTGCCTCAAGATAATTCTACAACGGAACATCCGCATAAACTGGTAACCGCCTTTTTACAAAGCATTGCCTGATGCGCGCCCGTGGCCTCGGCCAAGGATAACCTTGTTGGCTTCACTCAAACCATCAAATCGCCGCATTATTGCTTTTCTCATAGCACGTGCCCTTAAATTATGACTTATTGATAGAACGTACAGGCCGGCATGGATTACCAAAGGCTACGCAGTTTTTCGGGATAGATTTGGTAACAACACTACCCGCGCCGATGACCGAATTTTCGCCAATGGTTACGCCAGGTAATATGATTACTCCCCCTCCGATCCAGACATTATCTTCTATTTTAACTGGTAACGCGAACGTGCGGAAATAAGGGGTTTTTCCATCATCTTTCCAATCGTCTACCAATCGATCCCGCATTTCCACCGGGTGTGTAGCAGTATATATCTGAACATTAGAAGCAATCAAAACATTGTTGCCTATATCAATTTTATTGCAATCAACGAAAGTACAATTGATGTTAATAATAACGTTATTGCCAATAGAAATATGCCTGCCATAATCACAGTAGAACGGCGTATCAATATTTACGTTGGTCCCGATTTTATTAAACAGCGCTGACAATATTTTTTTTCGGCCTGAAGCATCGGCGCTGGGAGTGGAATTATATTCTCTTGTATATTCCCGTGCTTTATGTATGATAGCTAAAATTTCAGGATCAGACGTATTAAACAGTTGTCCGTCAAGGCATTTTTCCAGTTCAGATCTCATTTCATGTAATTATGAATCAAAAGTAAAATCCTTTTGAGAGATATTTTTTAATCTATCTTAAAATCGGGCCTGGCCTCTTAAATTACTTAAATATTGCTGCGTTATGCCAAGGAATGATGCGATATAACCCAGATTTACACGGTTTAAAAGAGTAGGATTCTCTAAGCAAAATTTATCATAACGTTCCTGCGCGGTAAGATTGAGTCGATCCAGCCGTAATGTCTGCATTTTAAATAATACGTCCTGGTGAATTACCCTGCCCCAGTTTGCCAATTCAATATCAGTTTCAAACAGCTTTTCAAGTTTTTCAATGCTGATAATATATATCCTGGCATTTTCCAGCACCTCTACAAATTCGTAGGCAGGTTGCTTATAATAAAAAGATGTGGATGAAAAAGTAATATCTCCTTCACAACTAAACCAGTTAGTCACTTCCTTTCCATTCACAGGCAAGTAGGTACGGGTACATCCTTCTTCAATGAAATAAATATAATAATCCCTTATGCCAGGTCTTGTAAGCAGATGGCCCCTGGTATAGTTGCATTCTTCCAGGTTTGCCGTCAGCCTGGTAATAGAAGCATCCGAAACATCATAGTGACGCCTGATTCCTGTGATGATATTTTTTATTTTACTTACAGTCAATTTGCTATATAATTTCTTCAATAGAGTGGTACCCTCACCTGGTTATTGTACGCGGGTTTATTTAAAGGTCTCATTTTTTTTCAATATTTTGTGAAGATAGGAAGAAGCGGCTATGCCTCAAAGCACGCGGGACAGTATAGACAACACTAACCTTTATCATCAAATGGGAATCAATGGTACCAAATGTCCATAAATTAATTAAACTGCTTTTTGTTTGCCTGGTAGTTACTAATTCTGGATATAGCCAGATTAAAAAAGTTGAAAATGCAGCTATAGAAAAATTTTTAAACCCTGTATTTTGGAAATATCAGGAACAAGGCATTCCTGAAATTGAGTTATGTAGCGATTATACAACTTTAATTTTCCACGTGAGGAACAATAAAATGTTGGATTCGTTTAACATGACCAGAGCCCCACAGCATTTAAAAACATCTTTGGGAGTTGTTATCCCCTATTATAAAAAAGCAAATTGGCGGAAGTTGTTACCTACGAAATCTGCGAATTATGATGTGGTACAACAGGTGGCATATAGATATGTTGATTACAGGCTCTGCCCGGATACAATTCCTGATGAAAAGCTGGAGCAAATGAAAATCGAAGATCTAAAGATGAGAAAAGATACTATGATTCCTACTTATGTCTTAAAACTTGTGAAGATTATAAACTTTGCACCGGTATATTAAATTTTCTCCCAGGTTATAGCTTATCTTAACAGTAAGTCTGGCCTCTGATCCTGCTAAACTAAAGAAGCTTGTAAGCAGGGGCTTACAAGCGCTTAGTAGACCCAATGGTCCTTTAACTGAACCAGGAATCACTGTTTCCGTGGCAGAAACGTGGCATGAAGCGCCAGCAGTTTCCATCCCCCTTGTTCCTTTACATAGGTTTCGGTGGTACGTTCCCACAATTCTTCGGGTGCAGCACCTGCGCCGCGAACGATCTTAATGTGTACGAGCGCGGTGAGTACGGCTGCATGGTCATTCATGATCACCTGCTGGTCTTGTGGTGCAAATTCAGGAAACTGCAGAGAAGGATTCAAGGCAAAGCCGTTGATGAATTTATCTTTGTTCCATAGGTCGGCAGTAGCGGAGGTGAAGATAAAATCACTCTTCAATGATTCCTGCAAAGGGGCACCATTCTTGTCTTTGACAGCTTTCATGATGTTGCGGTGCAATTGGATGATCGTTTGTTGCATGGTGGTTGTTTTTTCATTTTGTGCATGAAGTTGGAATTGAAATAAGAGTAATAATGGCAGGAGCATGGCCCGGATCTTTTTTTCCATAGCTATCTTTTTATTGCCGAAGGTAAGGCAGGTGGCAGTGTGGGTTCTATAACCCAGGTTATAATCGTTATACGGTGGTATTAACTTTTGCAAGCCTCCTGCGAATCCTGCTGAGAGAAGGTTGCTTAATGCCGATGTAGGAAGCCAGATGATAGAGTGGTACGCGCTCCAGTAATTGGGGTTGTGTTTGGGCCAGGTTGATATATCGTTCTGCTGGTTTTTCGAGCAGCAACATTTCACTGCGTAGTTGTGAGCCTATATACAGGTTTTCGGTTGCAATACGTCCGAACCTTTCCCAGGCTGGGCTATTTGCAAAAAGGTATTGCAGGTGTTTATAACTGATGGTTATTAGTTCTGTGTCTTCGAGTGCCTGTATCCATAGCCTGCTGGCTGTTTGAGTAAGAAAGCTATGGTAGGCTTTGGGCCATTGACCTTCCATATAGAAGGCGGTGTTGATCTCCTCACCATCCACCAGGTAATAAGAGCGCAGTAATCCTTTTACTACAAATCCTATTTCGCGGTATACTTTTCCTTCTTCTACAAAGAAAGCTGATTTGGTTAACGTTCTGAATCCCAGGCCTGGCTCACACAATTGCCAATCCTTATCCCTGATGGGACTGATCTTATTAACCACATCACGAAATATTTGAAGGGATGTATGCAAGATGGTAGATTAAGTAATAAAGATAAACACTTTTGATCATTTACGTATGGAAGGGTCAGATGCATGCTGCATCCCTAAAATTTGGTGTCCAGTCAAAATGCTGGTTAATTTTAGCAAATAACCGGTTAACATCGGTGCGAACTCCCATAGCAATAGTTAATACATTCATACCACTAAAATATCCAGTTGTATACAATTCGTTTTATCTATTTGTAATGCTAGTATTAAATGATCAGGAAATTGCACACCTTCTTTCATTAGAAGAAGTGATAGCCACTGTGGAGGCTGCGCTCATCGCTTATGAGCAGAACAGTTGCCTCATTCCCAAACGTATGCACATCGACTGGGGAGAAAACACGTTTCTTTCCATGCCTTCTTTTTCCGATACCTATTTTGGTACCAAGCTGGTATCTGTTGTACCGGGAAACAGTGCCAGGGAATTGGCTGTAACCAATGGCGCGATGCTGCTGAATGATGCACGAACCGGTTTCCCGCTGGCCATTATGAATGCTGCAAGGCTGACAGCCTTACGCACCGGGGCATTGGGCGGGATAGGTGTTAAGTATATGACTCCTTCTGATATTGATACCATTGGGTTAATTGGTTGTGGTGTGCAGGGGATTCAACAAGCTATTTTTGCCTGTGCTGTAAGGCCTGTAAAAAAAATATATTGCCTGCAAAGATCTGCAGCACGTATGGCTGCTTTCACCAAAGCGCTACAGGAACAGTTTCCATCAGTAGAGGTAATCCCCTCCAACGATGTAATCACCATCCTGCAACATACCAAAGTAATTATTGCCGCCAGCCGCTCTGCTACCCCGGTGTTACCGGATGATGCGAATTTGCTGGAAAACAAACACTTTATCAGTATTGGCTCCTATAAGCCCGACATGCAGGAATTACCGGACCAGGTTTTTCGTTTATCCGGGAAACTGGCTATAGATTCTGTGTTTGCGAAGGTTGAAACCGGCGATATCATTAATCCGCTTAAGAAAGGAATTTTACAGGAGGAAGATGTGTTTACCATCGGGAAAATTTTAACCGGTGAAGTGAAGATAGATGTAACGGCTACCACCGCATACAAATCAGCAGGAATGGCCATTTTCGACCTGTTTATGGCGAAGGCATTATACGAAGCTGCCAATGCGGGGAATATCGGCACTAACGTTCCTTTTTAAGATGACTTTATCAATACGCTTATCCATCATTAATCTCCCGTTTGATGCAAACATTGCTTAACAACTTTCATTGGGAAGCTCCCACCCAATGGTTAAAGATTGAAACCATAGATATGCATACAGGTGGTGAACCACTACGTGTATACATTTCCGGATTGCCTGCTGTAAAGGGTATAACTGTTCTTGAAAAAAGAAGATACTTCAAAGAGCACCTGGACTTTATCCGCACTGGTACCATGTGGGAACCGCGCGGGCATGCCGACATGTACGGTGCAGTGATCTCATCTTCCGCAGATGCTGATATAGATGTTTTCTTCCTGCACAATGAAGGCTACAGCACTATGTGCGGCCACGCTATCCTGGCATTAACCAAACTGGTATTGGAAACTGGTATCATAAAAAAAGAAGGGAAGTATCCAGAACTCACCATCAATGTGCCGGCAGGTAAAGTACATGCCCGGGCCACAATGGAAAATGGGAAAGTAAGTGACGTCTCCTTCCGTAATGTACCTTCCTTTTTATATTTAGCTGATCAGGAAGTAACAGTTCCTGGTATTGGAAATGTGAAGTTTGATGTAGCTTACGGAGGCGCTTTTTATGCATTTGTAGATGCTGATAGCCTGCAACTGAGCCTGGAGGCCACACATTACAATCAATTGATCGACTACGGACGCAGGATCAAATATGCAGTGATGGACAACTTCAGTATAAAGCATCCGTTTGAAGATGACCTGAGTTTTTTGTATGGCACCATCTTCACAGGAAAGGCACTGGAGAAAGGACATCATAGCCGCAATGTGTGCATCTTCGCAGAAGGGGAAGTAGACCGCTCTGCTACTGGTTCTGGCGTCAGTGCACGCGCAGCACTACATCATGCAAAAGGCGAATTAGAGCTCAATCAAACGATTATCATAGAAAGTATTACTGGTAGTACAATGGGAGTAGCGGTAAGAGAACTGACCACCTTTGGTGACTATAATGCAGTAATACCCGAAGTGAGCGGGACTGCTTTTATTACAGGACGGAATACTTTTTATTTTGATCCTGAAGATCCGTTTAAAGAAGGATTTATTTTCAGATAGATGGAATAAAATCTTCCCCTGATATTGATCCTGTAATAATTTTATAATCAGCAAGACTTGCAACGGGATAAGTTCTTTTAAGGAAAAACTTATCCCGCTTTTTATACCCGTCAGTAGTTTTGAGTAACGTCAACGCCTACCCTTTTTAACAGGCCTGAAATAACTTTTAAATTTTCTGCAAGCACCAGGTGGTCATACTTCGTAGATTTTGCACATTGGTAGTCTTTATGGGTTCGTGGAGCCGGGCATTGAGCCTTTCGGTATATTGAAGCAGTAATTGCTGGTTAACCAAAAAACGTTCGCTGCCATCAGGCAAAACATAACGACCATTGCCCAGGGTCTGCACCAGCGTTTCAATCCCTATATCAGATGCAAGTCTTGCAAATAAATAGCCACCGGGTTTCAGCACCCGCCACATTGAGTGGATCATATTATCGAAATGATCAGGATTGCTGGCGAAATGCAATACCGCGCTGCTGATCACCAGGTCAAAATAATTATCTTCGAACGGCAGGTCTTCCGCCGAAGCAACTACAAAATTTTCTTCTGAGTTAGTATGGGATAACGTTTGTGATAATTGTTTAACTGCCGATACTGCATTGGGATTTGGATCAATGCCATAAACCTCATAGCCGTTCCCTAAGAAGTAAATCAGGTTACGCCCGCCTCCACAGCCAGCATCAAGCACCCTTTTACAATTATCATATGTGCCTTTAAGCAGTTGATCGAAGAGGTAAATATCTATATTTCCGTAAAGCTGTTGAAGTTTCGATTGCATTGATCAAAGTTAAAGGATAGACAGCGAAGAAGAAAGCCTGTCTATTTTATCGTGATTTTTCTAATTTTATTTCCCCCATTGGTATTATAATTAAACGTTGTCAGGTAAAGTTGGCCTTTATCATCTATTGTCAATCCCTGCGGGCCATTAAATGATGCTTGTACCCCCTGTCCATCAACGTCTGCAGCTGAACCACTACCTGCGATGATAAAGTTGTCACCGGTTGAAGCCTCAATCATGCGTACCGTATTATTAAAATGGTCGGCTTCATATATATTTCCCCTGGTATCTCTGGCTATCTCCCAACCATCGAAATGTGCAATCCGAATAAGAGACCGTTCACCGGTAGATGTAAACTTATAGATATTCTCGGGGGCTCCTGGTATATATAGGTGTCCATCTTTGTCGAAGATAATATTACGTGGAGTAGAAAGTCCGGAAGCAAAGATCGATATTACACTTCCACTGGTATCCAGTTTTTGAATAGTCCCTTTTATATTGTCGCTCATATATAAGAAACCATCAGGCCCAATCGCAATTCCAGTGGTTATTGCGTCATCATTTGTATAGATCACATTCATACTACGATCCGCATAAATTTTCAACAGATCCTTATTGAAATCAGTCACATACAGATTATGCCCGGTACGGTCAAGTGCAATATTATAGGGCGAAAAAAAAGTCTTTCCATTTATCAATGTGGGGATTGAGATGCTGGAAACACGATGTGAATCCCCTGATACTTTCCGGATAAGGCGATTATAGCAATCTGCAATATACAGGTCCCCGTTGGTATCGGCAGTAATTCCCCAAGGACAATTGAATTCGGCATTAATACCTGTGCCATCGGCCGCGCCGACCGCCCCAGAACCAGCTACTGTGGTTACATTAACGTGATACTTATAAGTGAACCGAGGTCCTGTGAAACTCTGGGTTTTATTAGCAACTACAATTGGACCTGATCCGGCCATGCTGGGTACACGCGCCAACAAACTATCCTTACCAGATGAGATAATGTCCATCTTGATTCCATTAAGCGAAATGTTCAATTTCAAATTACCTTGCGGGAAATTTTCGCCATGTACTACTATCGTATCACCGCCTCCAGCAGAAGCAGGAGAATACGAGGTTATTCTGATAGTATCCGGTTTCTCTGTGGGGTTTACAATAGATGTGGTACAGGATGGTAACAGGAATGCTACAAATACGCCGAGAACTGTTACCCGCAAGTAAATCAGGGAATATTTCATAAATATTAGATTGTATAAAAATAGTATTTAAACCTAAGAACAAAAGGGCAACTAAAAATTCTAACAACGAGCTTGGATCGTGAACCTTTTTCAATACCCAGTAACTTAAGAAAAAAATTCCAGTTTATCTAATGGAAATCCAGATCTGGAAAACTTTAGCGTCATCTGTTCACCCCGTGTAACAACAAAATAAGCATCTTTTACTGCTTCATTACTACAAGGTGTATTTAGCAATTCCAGGTATTCCGTACTTCCAAATGTTCTTTCAATCTCCAGACATGTGAATTGCTCAGCAAATTGAATCATCCGTCTTAAATTCGTTATCTCAAAGTTTCTTCCATATTGGCTCTTTAATTCTGTCGACAGTGTCGACACAATCTGTTTAACATACTCTCCCCGCTTCCTTTTAAGAATTTCGTCGTTAATGCGTTGGCCAATCCGCCAGAAAAGTAGTGTAAGAGTACTGTTAGCATGTGAAAATACTTGCTGTTGACTTTGCTCGATAAGCTCCGAAAGCTCGATGAATAAAGATTGTTCGATTAACGTTACACTTTTCTTTTTAGCCATTGTACTTATTCTTTATCAGCAATCCAATATAGAGGAATGCAGGTTTTTCAGGTTAAATGAATGACCTGAAAGTTAAATACCCAAAGAATAGTATGCGTTAATTGAAAGTTAATGAAGTGAGAGAATAACCCAATTTTAAAAGAATGTATGGTTCGATTTTCTCTGAAAAATTCACTTTTAACGGAATCAATTATCGAACCGCCCGGCTCAATGAAGCTGTTAGGCTATACAGCCTTGACGTGGATCTTTCCGAAAATAAAAATGGACAAACCGAAGTAAATCTCGATTTGTCCATTTTAGTGCCCAGAACTGGATTCGAACCAGCACACCCTTGCAGGCGCTGCGACCTGAACACAGTGCGTCTACCAATTTCGCCATCTGGGCAACTGATATCGTGTCAGGGGGTGCAAATATACACACCTATTTCATTTCTCCAAAAAAATATTTGCTAACGCCAACGACTATACTAATAATTGTAAATAAAACCGAAGGAAGTGATACTAAATGGCATAGCACCTTTTGCTACGAGGTATAAATCATGCACGCCTTCCGCATGCCGGAGGTTACCGGTTAATTTCAATGCATAGGTACTATCACCGGTATAAGGTATCTCCAGGGTGCCTATAATTTTCCCTTTGGGCTTGTCGATCCGGAACTCCAGCCGCGCATTACTTTTTTTATGCTCGGAAGCTACTTCTACGCGGAAGCCTATCTCCCCTAAACTTAAATTTACCTGCGCAAAGCTCAGGTAACTCCCCTCTTTCATCTGGAACTCCGTTTCCCGGTTACCCTTTTTGGCCGCTGCCGCCGGCGCCGCCGTCTGTCCGCAAACAGACAAAGACACAAAAGCAAAAAACAGCAGTATCATCAGCCTCATAAAATAGGGATAGGTTTCGTCGTCTCTTTTTATTGGAATACAACCACAGTTGTTCCCAGTGATAAATTAATAACAAATTTCATAAAATTAAGGAATTATGTAATATTATAGCAAAATAATAACATGAAGAGATGAAAATCAACCCTTCGGGTGATGTGTAGCAGGATCCACCTCCGCTTTACCGCGTCAATAAAAACTCATCATGAACATATCCATACACAAAACAAAGCCCGCCACGAAAACGTGCGGGCTTGTTTGTGTAGCGTTGTAACGTTAAATATTCATTACCTGCTGTTCTTACGAAAAGCTTCTTTATTTTATCAGTCCCATATTCTTCAGCTTTGCAGCGGCTTCTATCACCATGGCACCACTCAACTGGGTGGTCAGGTCACTGTTGGGGGCGGTTTTTGTCCAGTCCTGGTTAAAGAGCACCTGCGGACGGGTAGTGCCTTTCAGCCATAACGTCTCCGCATTCAGTTGCAGGAAGTTGGCATATTTGGTGGCATCAGTACTGCTAATGCTTCCATCAGTAATCAGCAACATCAGGTAGCGTACCAGTACCCCTTTGAACAATCCACCATCACCACCGCCTTCATCCTTCAGGATATTGGCGTTAGTAAAACCGCCGCCCAGGGCATTGTTGGCCGTTTTTAGCGCATCATTCAGGTAACTCCCCTGCCCCGTAAGCTTATACAACTCCACCCCTGCACCAATAAATACCCCCTGGTTATAAGTGAAGTTCCAGTTTTTGGTCACCTGCCCGCTGCCATCCTGGTTGATACCATCCCATACGAGGCCGCTCACCGGGTCTACCAGCGTAGCTTTCTGCCAGTCGTATATTTTCTTTGCCCAGGCAATGTCGTCAGGATTTTGGGTAAGACCGTACATGCGACAGGCAATAATACAGGCAGGCGCATTGGCGGGCGTGTTCTTGTAGTTCTTCGCCTTGTCTTTATTCCAGTGGATACCACCACCCCATACATCATCCCATCCGCCTTTGATATCGTTCCACAGTAATATGGCCACCTCTTTATAACGGGTATCGCCGGTGGCTTCAAAGGCACGCAGGCAGGCCAGGTTCATCCACTCCATGTCGTCATAGAAGTAGTTGATGTAAGTACCGCCGTTCTTTACTTTCATGCCCGCCAGCAGGTCGTCCATGCGCGACTTGATAGCAGGATCGCCTTTACGTATATACGCATCCGTGAGTACATCCAGGGCATGGGCATTGGGCCAGTAGTTGAAGGTAGTACCGCCGTTGCTGTTCTGGTTAAAATACTTTTCCTGGTTCCAGAAATTGCTGATCAGTCCCTGGGTGGAAGAGTCAGCGATCTGTGGCCAGCTATATACATAGCGCGCTTTGCCGGCGCCGGGGCCCGGGCCGTCATCTACCGGTTCTTTCAAACAGGCAGTGAAGGCCAGGGCGCCTATCAATAGAGAATACCTTACTATCTTCATAGCTAATTATTTGACGATGATTTCGTGCGTGTAATTCTTGTCTGTGGTGAAGTATACGTTGATATCGCAGTTCTTGTTATCTGCTTCGGAAGCAAACTTGTAGCAATATCCCCACTGGTCGTTGCCGGCAATAGGCTTCAGCTCCCAGAAGCTCAATGGCGTAGTGGCCGTAGGGCGACTGTTATCCGCGTTCGAACTGCCAAACCATTCTTCACCGGCATTGCCATCGCTATCCTTCACGGCTAAACGAAATTTGTAACGCTCATCACGTCCCCAGGATTCCTGCTTGAAAGTGATCAATTGGTTCTTGATACTCCAGGTACCGTTTCCGGCATAACTAATTTCAAATAAGAACTTATTCAGCGGCGCAAACCAGAGGCCGATGGTAGTTACTTCGGTCACAGAGGCAGCTGCGTTGTTGAAGTCGAGGCGCAGACGGTATACTTTGGTACTGGCTGTTTGCTCATCTTCTCCCCCTTCTTTCACGGCTGTTCCGGCAATGGAATAAGTAACCGGTGTGCCGGTATTCCTGTTGGTGAAATGATATTTACCATTTTTGAGAGAGGTATAAATTTCATATACCCCCGGTGCAGTGGATTTCAGCTTCAGCGCTTTCGACAGGTCAGCACCTGCTTCTGTAGCATCGCCGGTGAGAAATACATCCGTAGGAATTTCAGCGAAGCCATTAGGGCGTTCCACTTCAATGGTTTTGGCTTCTGTAGCTTTCTGGATATTATATCCTTTTGCCGCCAGCACGGTCCATTTCAATTTACCGGTAGCCAGGGAGGGAATGCCTGCTTTATTGGCGATGCTGTTCAGGTCTTTATGCGATAAGGTGAGCTTGTTTTGTACACCGCCGCCATCAGATGCGTATTTAGCTACGGGATTAGAGAAATCCCCGTTCTCTTTATCAAAGGCCACTTCATAGATCACCAGTGAACCATCTTCTGCACGGGCCTGATCCCATTCGAAGCTCAACGTGGCGCTGGTAGCCGGTTGCAGCTTAACGTATTTATTGTCGAGCGGCGCTGTGAGCTTCGCTACGGGTTGTATATTGGTATTGAGTGTATAGTCTTTTTTACAGCTAAACAATATCACACTCAGCAGGATCATGAAATATTTTTGCATGTTATTACAGTTTTAGGTGGATGGATTACCAGTCTTGGTTTTGTGAAAGATTTTTGTTCTGATCGCGTTCAATGGTCGGTACAGGCCACAGGTAGTGTTTCGGGTTGGTAAACAACCTGTTTTCTACGATGATATAACCGTTGGGGTCTTTGTTGAAAGCACCGGAAGTCACTTTAATCCCTCTCACCGGCCGGTTCATCACTACATCGGCGGTTTTCCAGCGGCGGATATCCAGTACCCGTAGTCCTTCGAACGCAAATTCAGCGCGTCTTTCCCGGCGGATCACCGCTTGTAGCTGCGATTGATTCAGGGCAGCGTTAAACTGGGTGGCGCCTGGGTCGGTAAAGCCAGCGCGACTGCGCAACGGCTGAATGGTTTGATTCCACACGGCGGCTGTCATCTGCCCCAGCTCATTCTTTGCCTCCGCATACATCAGTAATATGTCTGCATAACGAATCAGGACCAGGTTTAACCCGGAAGCGTAGTTGGTGGCAGCACGGTCGTAGTATTTATAGAAATAATAACCGGTAGGCGATGCCCCCTGGTCATCTACCGTGTTGGTAGAGGGGTTAGCGCCTGGCTTCGTCAGAATCGTTTGTACGTTACCGTTAAAGTCGGTCACTTTAGAGCCGTCGTGCAGGATGGTGGCTTCAAAGCGCGGGTCCCTGTTTACATACGGATTATTTTCATCATACCCGGAGCCGGCATCGCCGATGGCTTTACCGTTAGTCATGATGTAATCATTCACCAGGTCCTGCGTGGGAACCAGTACACTTCTCAGCGCGGCAATGGTTTGCGGCATAAACTGGCGCTGCTTATCGTATGTTCTGGCGCCGCCGTATTCAATATCCAGGATCACTTCACTGTTGTATTCATTGGCCACGGTAAACAAATTCGAATAGCTGTTAAACAGGGCATAACTGCCGTTATCTGTTTTGTTGATCAACTGCTCGCAGTCGGTTACAACGCCCTGCCATTCGCTGCGGAACAGGTGTACACGGGCGCTTAACGCAATAGCTGCACCACGGGTGATGCGTCCACGATCGCTCTGTGCCTGTTGTGTATTGGCAGGCAGGTCTTTCTGGATGTCGGCCAGCTCTGTTAATACAAATTGCTGGATAGTGTTTTTATCGGTGCGGGCAATGGTACGTGATTGCTCAATGGTAATCAGGTCAGTATAAAAAGGTACGTCGCCGTACCAGGCTGTGAGCTGAAAATAAGCGTAGGCGCGGATAAAGCGGGCTTCCGCGAGGATACGGCGCTTTAACGCCGCATCCATATTAGGTACCCGGTCGATGTTGGTGGTCACGGTATTACAGCGACGGATAGTGGTATAGTAATAAGGCCAGGTGTCTACTACGCGGCCATTGGCGCCATCATAGCCTCCATTGGCAATAGCGTTTACATTCAGTAAACCACCGCCGCTGTTATAGGCATTGTCGCTGAGGGCTTCATCTCCAAAAAAATAATCATCCTTGGACAGGTGCTCATAACAAGCGGTGAGTGCATCCAGCGCGTCCTGGGAATTACGCCAGTAAGCCGTTTCGGTAAACTCCCGCGTGATGGGCTGATCCAGCTTACGACAGCCAAACAATCCCGCGGCTACTAATATTGATAGAAATATTTTCTTCATAACATTGATTGTTTAGGCATCAAAACTTAATATCCAAACCAAAGGCAAAAGTGGCTGCATTCGGATAATTACGGCCGGCAATAGCGTTATAATTATTCATGAGCATCTTGTCGTCGAATTGCGTAAACTCAGGATCTACACCTAGTTGACGGAATCGCTTCGGTGTGATCGTAACCAGGTTCTGGCTGGTAAAGTATACCCTTACACCCTGCATGTTGGCTCTTCTCAGCAGAGATGCCGGCAGGTTATAGCCGATCTGCAGATTTTTCAGTCGCAGGTATTTGGTGTCAAACAGCCAGTAGTCGGAATACGCGAAGTTGTTGGCATCCGCTGCACCGATGGTCAGGCGCGGATAAGTAGCGCCCGGGTTGGTAGGTGTCCAGCGGTCCAGGTGTTGCACCATGGCGTGATCTTCGTTGTTGTGGAAGGCTTCCACAATATCGCCTCGCATGAACTGCGTACGTTTGCCTACGCCCTGCCAGAACATGGTGAGATCAAAGTTTTTCCAGCTTACATTATAAGTGAACCCGAAAGTATAGCGTGGGAAAGGATTACCGAAAATGTAGCGATCGTTCTCATCAATCACACCATCTTTGTTACGGTCAATGTATTTAATATCTCCCGGGTTTACCTGTTGATTATAGGCAAATGGTACTTTAGGCGCGTTCTTGATATCGTCCAGGTTTTGATAGAGGCCATTGGATTTGTAGCCGTAGTAAGAAGCAATCGGGTATCCTTCTTTGATGATAAAGGTTACATCCGAGCCACGAACAGACTCCTGCCCGAATTTAATCACCTTGTTCAGGTTATCAGCGATGTTAAAGCCAAAGGTATGCTGGAAAGCGCCGGTAGTAGCGTGATATGCCAAAGCCAACTCCCAGCCCTTATTATTTACCTTCCCAACGTTTTCCAGTGGAGCAGCCGTTCCTGCTGTTCCCGGAACTGTTTGGAACAGGTAAATACCGTCGGTCATCTTATTAAAATAATCGAAGGATGCGGTGAGCTTACCCCGGAAGAAATCTGCATCGATGCCATAGTTACCCATCGTGGAAATTTCCCACTGTAACAGGTTGTTGAAGGTGGAGAAGGTATTACCGGGAGCAATGGAGTTATTGAAAGAATAGTTGGCGTTATTGATAGATACTCTCGACAGGTAATTAAATCCACCGATGTTGGAGTTACCCACCTGGCCCCAGGAATAACGCAGTTTGAAATTACCGATCCGCTCCTTTATGTCCTGCATAAAGTCTTCCTCGGTGATTCTCCAGCCCAGTGAGAAGGCCGGGAAGAACTGCCAGCGATGGCCCGGCGCCAGCTTGGAAGAGCCATCGTAACGCCAGGTAACTTCCGCCAGGTACTTGTCGCCATATGAATAGTTAAAACGGCCAAACAGGGAGTTCAATGCATACAGGTTGGGATTGGCTAAATCATTGTATGTACCGATGTCTTTATAATCGTATGTACCATCTGCTTTGGGAATATAACCACCACCGATGCCCCAGTTGGGGTCCAGGTTGGTAGTACCGTAACGGGTAGCGCGGAAACCATATCCTTCATCCACCGCATCACTGCGCACGCCTACCTGTCCTTTTACATAATGTTTACCGAAGGTGTTCTCATACTCCGCTGTGGCGTATACGTTCGTGGTCAGATCTTTGTATTCATCCTGCTGTAGCTGGTTATACTGTGGCGGGGTGGCCGTGGTATAGTAAGGCGCGTAGGTGAACTTATTCGTACGGGCGTTGAGGTTATTAATATTATAAACGCCGGAAGCATTCAGGTTAATTTTAAAGTGGTTTACCGGCGTGATGACTACGTCGAGACCTCCCATCAGGTTATCGATGGTTCTCTGGTTATAGCCGCCTTCTGCGAGTAATGCGATCATGCTGTTGCTGGTAAGACTGGGTACTACCCAGTTGCCCAAAGAGTCTTTCACGGCATTGGTACGGGGTACACGCATGGCATCGCGCATAAGCAACCCGATATCCGCTTGTTGTGTACGATACAAAGAACGGGTATACGCCGCGTTGGCATTTACTTTCACGTATTTGCTAACGTCAACGGATACATTTAAACGGGCGTTGTATCTTTTGTAATAGAAATCCTGTGGTACGTATTTATTCTGCAGCATGTTGCCCTGGTCGAGGTAGCCTACAGAAAAGAGGTAACTGCTGCTTTTACCGCCGCCGGTTAAGCTCAGGCTATGATTTTGCTGCGGTGTGTATTTGCGGATCATTTCATGCAGCATGGCAGGTTCTGAGCCGCGGTCGTGCCAGTACCGGATGTTTTCCGGGGTGAACTGTGGTGTTTTACCGGAGTTCACCAGCGCTTCATTTTTCAGCGTCATATATTCCCAGGCTTCCACGTTGCGGGGTAGTGTGGTTGGCATTTGCCAGCCATACATGCCGTTGTATTGCACCGAAGGGCGTTCATCTTTTTTCCCTCTTTTGGTGGTGATGTAGATCACGCCGTTGGCGGCCTGTGAGCCGTAGATGGCGGACGATGCAGCATCTTTTAATACCGAGATCGTTTCCACATCGTAGGGATTGAGGTTTTGTAACCCTGCGCTGCCGGCCTGTATACCGTCAATGATCACGAGCGGGGCATTACCGGTTAAACTACCTACGCCACGGATGTTCATCACCATACCGGCGCCGGGTTCAGCGGTAGCCTGTTGCATGATCAGGTTGGGCGCCTGTCCCTGTAAGGCCTGGAACATATTTACTGCCGGGCGGCTGGTAATATCTTTCGAATTAACGGTGCTGATGGCGGCGGTTACCTGTCCTTTTTTCTGTTGGCCATAAGCGGTGATCACTACTTCACCAAGATCTTTGGAATCTACGTTGAGCATGGTCACAATACTGGTTCTGCCGGAGATATTAATTTCGGAAGATATATACCCGATAGAGGAAAATATCAATACACCGTTGGCCGCGTTGGCAGGGATTTTCAGGGTGTAGTTACCGTCGGCGGCGGTAACGGTACCGATGGTTTGTCCCTTCAGGCGGATGTTGGCGCCGGGAATGGCTTGTCCCTTGTTATCTACTACCCTGCCGGTGATGGTGATTTCCTGTTGCTGATCGTTGATAACGGAAACGCCTCTACGTTTCAGAATGATTTTATTGGCGATGAATTCGTAGTTGATTTCCCTGGGCAGGAGGATCATTTGCAGTACATCATCCAGTTTATTATCTTTTACATTCAGCGATATTTTCTGTGTGGCTTTGATATCGTCATTGGCGTATACAAACACGAGGGAGGTTTGTGCTTCAATTTTCTCCAGTACCTGTGCCAGGCTGGCATTTTCTACCTGCAGGCTGACCAGGTAGTTGAGTGCGGGTGATCTTTCCTTCTCTTTTGCCGGTTCATGTTGTACCTGCCGCCTTATACCTGCTGCGTAGGCTACCTGCGCATGCAGATCCAGCATGCTCAGCAGCGACAGGCAGATAAGCAGGGATCCTAAAGGTGGACGAAAAGAAGGCTTGTATAGTTCCTTTCTCATAACGTAGTGGCGATTAAAATTGATTAAAAAGTAATGTTGGCTTTATATTATTCTGCTATGACCAGTGTTGAATCGGTGATGTGGTAGTGGAATGCTTTGGATTTACTCAGGTAATACATGATATCTTCCAGGGAATTATTGTGGAAAGAGCCGGTAAGGCGATATTGTTTAGGCGCGTTGGCTTCAAACTCCACCCGTTTATTAAAGTTGCGTTCCAGGCTGGCGCCGATTTCCTCCAGTGTGGCATTCCGGAAAATGAGGCGACCTTCTGTCCAGGCTTTGTCTTCCGCGCCAATGGTATTTCCTTTCACGAGGGTACCACTGCTGGCGGTGAAGCTGACTTTTACATCCGGTGTAATCAGGATGGTATCGCTGATTTTTTTCGCTTCCTCATACCGCGGAATAAATGCCACTTTCCCGGTTACAACAGCCGTTTGCACGGGTTCGTTTTCGTAAGCGCGGATATTGAAAGAGGTGCCCAATACCTTAATGGTACCTTTTTTCAGGTGTACAATAAAAGGGCGTTTGGCGTTGGTGGCTACATCAAAGAAGGCCTCTCCTTCCAGGAAGATCTCCCGGTTGTTGCCTTTAAATTTCTCCGGGTAGGTGAGTACACTTTCCGCATTCAGCCAGATTTTACTGCCGTCTGCCAGCTCAATAAAAGAGCGGGTAGCTTTGCCATTGCTGCGTTTCACCCATTGCTGACGGGGAGCTTCCGGGGAACGCTGGCCTTTGTTAAAGAAGTAGAAGGCGCCACCCAGCAGCAATACAGCCGCTGCTGCTGCCCATCGCCAGGTATTTATTCTTTTAATTTTTACAGGTGGAGATGGTAGTTCTTTTGGTGGCGACTTTATTTTTGCCAGCGTGCGCTGCAGGGCCTGTTCGGTATTTTCAGCCGCCTGCTGCTGGGTATCTTCGAAATAATGGTGCAAATGCGTATACCGTTCTTTGAGTAGGGGATGCTGTTCGAGCAGGGCATTTAATTCCGACAGTTCTGCCGGAGTGGCCTCCCCGGCCAGTTTACGCGTTACCAGTAAGACGAAATGTGCTTCGTTTATCATAAAATGGAATCGTGTTCATAAGGAAGGACAGGATTTGGATGGGAAATTACTTACAGGGGAGAAAAATTTTTTTTTGAGCAGAAGGCATAAAGCAGAAAGCAAAAAGCCATCGGAGCGAGTGACTAGCGCGATTAATTAACTACTCTTCCGTTTTTATCACTCGCTCCAATGGCTTTTTGCTTTCTGCTTTATGCCTTCTGCTCAAAAAAATCCCGGGAACGATAACGCCAGCAAGATCAGCAATGGCGGCAATATTTCTTTGCTTTTTCCAATAACGCCTAATCCTTCGTTGAGGCGACGCATGGCCCGGAAGAGTTGTGTTTCTACGGTTCTGGGAGAGATGCTCAGAATTTCGGCTACCTCTTTATATTTAAAACCATCTTCTTTGATCAGCTGAAATACGCGGCGGCATTGGGCCGGTAATGCGGCCACCAGCTGGTCCATTTTAAAGCGCATTTCTTTCCATTCCAGGTCACGTTCCAGGTCTACGCTGTTGCGCAGGTCGGCGGTATCGGAGCCGGAAAGTGGTACAATCCGCAAATGGGAATATTGTTCGAGGTAATTAAGGGAGTGATTTTTTACCGCCACAAAAAGGTATACTTCCAGGTTAGCTACTTGTTCCAGCTCTGCACGGCGGTTCCACAACTTTACGAAAACGTCTGATACAATTTCTTCAGCGGCTTCCCTGACATGTATATAGCGGATACAAAAGTGCAGCAGCCGGTCATATAAATGCCGAAACAGGCGGGAGAAAGCCTGCTCATCATCATAACGCGCAATCTGCATTTGCCATTCACGAATCTCATCCATGCTCATGTCTATGCTAAAACGTTTTTGCTAAATGGACAAAAAAAAGAAATACTTTCCTTGACTGATCTGGTTGTTATTAAAAAGGTATGACCGGGTTGTCGTTCTTACAAAAGCAATAATAGAAAAAAGGATTTAGAAAAACAAACGGTTGGAGAAAGCGGAAAGCATAAAGCAGAAAGCAAAAAGCTATTGAAGCGATTGATCAGTGCGAATTACTAATTAAATAGCCGCTTAGATCAATCGCTTCAATAGCTTTTTGCTTTCTGCTTTCAGCTTTCCACTTTTAAAATCAGCTTAATATATTAAAGGACACAAAAACGATCGTAATACTCACACAAATCAATGCCACCAGGAAGGTATAGTCGGCCACCAGCTCCAGTCGTTCGCCTCGTTTGGTCTGGCTGCTTTTCAGCGACAGGAAGGATAAGAGGCAGCTTGCCATCAGCAGGATGGCCGCGATCCCTGTACAATCATCAATAATTGTGGCGTGATTGAAGCGGGCCACTTTAATGGAAGTGAGTACAATCAGGCAAAACCCCAGCAGGTTGGTAGAAGTGTTCAGGATATGAGGTGATTTACTATTGTTCATTTTATTTTGTTATTACTGATTAACAAATACTTCAGTATACGAATTGAAGAATTTTAGTTTATAGATTCGGCTGTACATTGGATTCTTATGAAAAAAATAACACTTTTAGCCCTGTTATGCTGGCCTTTCCTGATAAAGGCACAGCCTGCAAGCTATGTTCTGAAAGGCAAAATAAGGAAACAGAGCGGCCCACTACGGGTGTACCTTTTGCAGGCGATCAATGACAAACTGATTGTAGACTCCACTGATGCCCACAACGGCGTATTCCGGATAACCGGCATGGTGGACGGGCCGGTCCGGGCCATACTGATCTTCAGTCATACCGGCCAGTACATGGACCTGACGAGTCTTCGTCCTGGTACCGATAGTAAACTTTTCTTCCTGGAAAAAGGCGATACTAAAATAGTGACGCAACAGAATGCCAGCAAGGCCCGTATTACCTCTCCCACCAATGAACAGGAAACAGAGTATAAAGATGCGCTGGCAAAAATAGATAAGTCGATTACCCAGATCAATAAAGCTTTTGTGAAGGCATCGCCGAAAGAACAGGCCGATCAGAACTTTATTCAAAAACTCGGTCAGCGGTATGCGCTGGCGATGGAGGCCAGGAAAATGATGCAGTATAAATTTATCACGGAACATCCCACCTCTTTCCTCAGTCTCACTGCCCTGAAAGAACTCACCAACGCCCAATTGGAACCGGATCAGATTGAGCCGCTCTTTCAACAATTGACACGCGAGATACGAAATAGCGCCGAGGGCAAAGCCTTCCAGGCAGAAATTACCCAGGTCCGCAACCTGGATATCGGCCAGCAGGCGCCCGATTTTGAAGTGCAGGACATGAACGGGAAACCGGTACGTCTCTCTGATTTTAAAGGCAAAACCGTATTACTCGACTTCTGGGGGTCGTGGTATGCGCCATCCCGCAGGGCACATGAATACATCCGGGAAGCCTACCGGGCATTCAAGGATAAAAATTTCACGGTGATCAGTATCGCCCTCGATCCACCGGCCGATCGCCCCTACCTGGAAAAGGCTATACAGGAAGACAGCCTCGTATGGACGAACCTCTCCGATCCTACCAAAGACCGGAACGACGCCGCCAAAGCCTTTGGTGTGAAAGTCATTCCGCAAAACTACCTGATAGATTCTACCGGTATGATTATTAATAAAGACCTGCATGGCCCGGCGCTCTCACAACAACTCAGCAGTCTTTTACTCCCTGAGAATCCGTAAAAAGCCATACATTTGCCCTTGTTAATTATAAATATAATTTATTATAAATATATAATACATGGACAAACAGCCCCTTTTCTGGGCCGCTAATCTGAAATTATTACGGACACGAAAGAAGATCTCACAACAACACTTATCTGATTTACTGGGACTGAACCGGAACAAGATCACTGCACAGGAAAGCGGCAAAACACGCAATCCACGTATGGACGACCTGGTATTGATCTCCTCTTTTTTTAAGATTGATATCGACCTCCTGGTTAAAACAGACCTGTCACAAATTCCCGAAACACAACTGGAAGAACTGGAAGCAGGAAAACACGTGGATCTATCGGGCAGGCATATACGTATTCTCCCTATCACGGTAGATCACAGCAATGAAGAGAACATGGAATATGTGCCGGCGCGCGCCAGAGCAGGCTACCGCAGCGGTTTCAGCGATCCTGAGTTCATTGCCGGCCTGCCGAAATTTACCCTCCCGGATCTGCCGCGGGGTAAAACCATCCGCATGTTTCCCATCAGCGGCGATTCTATGGCGCCTATCCCTGATGGCAGCCATATCATTGCCCAGTACCTGCAGGATTGGTCTCACCTGAAAAATAATACCGCCTGCGTCCTGATCCTGAAAGGAGGAGAAGAAGAAATTGTTTTCAAAGTGGTAGGCAATCATATTAAACAGAATGGCACCCTTGCATTGCACTCCCTGAATAGCAACTATGAAACGGCGATTATCAATATCGAAGAAGTATTGGAAATATGGACGTTTATTGGGTATATCAGTAAGGAGATGCCGGTGGGAGCAGAAAGCATAAAGCAGAAAGCATAAAGCTATTTTAGCGGATGACCAAAAATCCGCTCTGGTCATCCGCTAAAATAGCTTTATGCTTTCTGCTTTATGCTTTCTGCTCTACTTATAGCTTTCCTTAAATGCCTGCAACGCCTCTTCCATCCGTACTCTCAGGCGCTCCCCCTGTGGGCCGTCGCCTGGCCTGGCAATATGGAACATAGATAAGGTGTTGTTCTCCTTTAACTCCCTGCTCCCCTTCTCACTCTCTGCAATTTTTACTACTTCACTATCGAATTCCAAACCGATGTAATAATCATAAAATACAGCTTTAATGGCACTCACCGGGGCCGTGAGCCGGTACAAGGTATAACTGTTTTCAACCGGGTAACGAAAGGTAACAGATAAAATCCCATCTTCGCTGATACGAAAGGCCGATTCAATTTTTGCACCCGATTCCGTGAGATAAGATAACTGTGGCGGATATACCGTGGCTGCTTCGGTTAATAGTTTGGTAAATTGAATGGCTGCTTTGGCGCGTGATCCGGGATTAACCACCGATTGTTGGGCAAAGGCGCCGGTACACACAATAGTACACAGCACCCATAAAAGGGAGTAGCATTTTTTCATAGGTATTCTTTCAGGTTAATAAGTTCTTTCGACCTGTAAATATAATATATTTAAATCATACATTATCCCCTTGTTTCCCTCCCTGTATTTAATATTGTTTACAATCTTTTAAATTTCATTAACAAGTTGTGTTCCTGCTTCATCCTAACTTCATTGCCTTATTCGGAACCTGTGATCTTATTAAAAAATCGATTTAGCAACCAATAAAAGCGTATCAATCAAATTTAAATTGACCAACAAAGCGCATAGCGTGTCAAGAGTTAGTATCAGCGTATAAGACGTCAACCAATGTCATTTTAACAAACTGGCTTCAGTATTCCAGTATCATTTCATAAGCTTCAAATTCATTTACATGACTGTTAATTTTACAAGATACAGCCATCGCTGTACTGTTATGTTATTAACGCTCTGTCTGGCCCTCCTGTCCCTACCTGGCATTGCGCAGGTAAACCCTGCCACCACAAAAATTACGGTAGCCGGCTTTGTACGGGACGGATCCGACGGAAATCCACTCCCGGGCGTATCTATCAGTGTCTCCGATTCCAAATCAGGCACCATCAGCAACGCCGATGGCAGCTACTCCGTGAAAGTAAATCCAGGCAGCCTGCTCACCTTCAGCATCGTGGGCTACCTGCCACATTCCGTTACCGTAAAAGAAAATAATGCACACCTGAACATCACCTTACCGGTAGACAGGAAAGCATTGAAAGATGTGGTGATCATCGGTTACCAGGAAACATCCCGTAAAACGGTAACCGCCGCCGTAACCTCTATCAATCCTAAAACCCTGCTGGATGTTCCCACGCCCACCTTTGATGCATTATTGCAAGGCCGCGCTCCCGGACTGGATGTACAAAACTACTCCGGAGAACCCGGCGTAAGAAGTAACGTGGTAATGCGTGGTAACACCGCCGTAAGCCGTAACATCAACAGCAATCCCGCCGATCCGGCCGGAAAGGCCAGCCTGGCCCGTGCTTTGAGCGGTCCCCTCTACGTTATCGACGGGGTACCACAAACCACGGAAGATATTGCCGCCATTAACTACGGCACCGGCACCAACACAGACGTCATGGCCGGTATTGCCATCAACGATATTCAAAGTATAGATATCCTGAAAGATGCATCCGCCGCAGCCATCTATGGATCAAGAGGCGCGGGCGGTGTCATCATCATCAAAACCAAAAGAGGCATCTCGGGTAAACCCCGGGTCGACTTTGCCACCTATCACGGCTTCACCGAAAAACCACAACTCGATAAAGTGGTGATCGGTGCAGAAGAACGCCGGGCAAAACTGGACCTCATCAAACATTACGGTAACTGGGGCAATCTCCAGAACCTGCCGCAAATCCTGACAGATAGCCTCAACCCGGCCTTTAACAACGCTAACAATTACCTCGGTGGATTGTATCGTACTGGTCGCGTTGACAACTACGATGTATCTATTTCCGGTGGTAACGATCTCGTTAACTATCGCTACGGACTCAACTATTATGATGAGCAGGGCATCGTGAGAAAGTCAGGTTTAAAACGCTACAGCTTCAGCAGCAGCACCGGCCTGAATCTTTCTCCCAATGTAAAAATCTCTACCCAGATCCGCTACTCCAAACTGGACCGTCCCCGCTCTATCAGCGACCTGTCCGGCGGCTTCGGCGCTTTCAACGGCGGCTACTACGCTTCCAGCCCACTGCCTACTTCACTGATGTACATGACCGATGCATCACGTGATTTTATTTTCGGCAGCGGCAGCAGTGCCACCGATCAAAATACCAACGACAACCTCTCCATCAGCCCTGTGATCGACTGGCGCATTTCAAAGAAATTCAATTTCAATACCGTCATCTCCTTCACACAAACCAATAGCCGGATGGACGCCTATACACCCGGTATTGCCAGAAGAGATGGCACCGGCGTAGCTACCAGCTTCACCGATAAATCCAATAACTACTTAATGAGCAACACCCTGCAATACACCACCAATGTAGGGAAAAACAATACCATCAACTTCCTCGCAGGACAGAATACTGAGTTCTGGGAATATCGCGCTACCTATTCCACCGCCATTGGTATTCCAAATGACCAGATCCATACGGTGACGGTATTGAACAAAGACCTCGCAGACACCCGTTCAGATTTGCTGCAAAGCGGTATCCAGTCGCTGTTCCTGAGAGCCAACTACAGCTATAAAGAACGCTACCTGTTATCTGGTGTCATCACCGCAGATGCCTCTTCCCGTTTCGGTAAAAATAACCGTTGGGGATATTTCCCATCTGTATCTGCCGGATGGATCATCAGCGATGAACCAGCACTGCGTTCCGCATCCAACTGGCTTACCATGCTGAAACTGCGCGCCAGCTATGGCGTTACCGGCCGTCAACCGGATGGAGGCGATAACTACCTTTCTTATAATACTTACAACATTGGCGCCGGCTGGTTCCCGGGTAGCGTAAACCCTGCTACAGGCAACAACTACGCCTTTGGTTACAATGGCGTTCCATCCGTAGCCCTCAACTTCGATAAAGGGTTGACCAATAATAACCTGAGCTGGGAAAAGAATGCGCAAACCAACCTGGGACTAGATCTGAGCCTGTATAACGGCCGGTTCAATGTAGTGGCAGATGCATATGTAAAGAAAACCAATGGTGGTATCTTTAACCTGAATGTACCTGTTACCACTGGTTATTCTATTCTCACGGCCAACGCTATTGGTATCCGCAACACCGGGATAGAGCTGCAGCTGATTGCCAACGTATTAAAACCATCTTCCAAATTCCAATGGCAGGCATTATTAAACCTGGCACATAACGATAACCTGATTACTTCGCTCCCTAACGGCGGCCGCGATATTTACCTCGACAAATACCTGCTGCGCCAGGGGCAGCCGCTGAACTCCTACAACGTGTTCCGCAAAACAGGCATCTATAAAACAGATGCAGATGTACCAGTAAATAAAGTCACCGGGCAACCACTGAGTTTCTATGGCTATCCATTCAAAGGAGGCGATCCTATCTGGCAGGATTCCAATGGCGATGGTATCCTCGATGCCACCGACTATGTTCCTGCCGGTAATCCAAACCCCAAAGTAACCGGCGGTTTTGGTAATACCTTTAGCTACAAAGGCTTTAGCCTGTATGTATTCTGCACCTTCACCGCGGGCAGAAAAATATTCAACGACTACCTCGCCGGTAAATTATCACAATTGATCCCGACCGACGATGGCGATCCGGATCCTTACCATTCTATTTCCACACACGCCTTGCCAGACCTGAGCAACATCAATTACTGGAGAAATCCCGGCGACAATGCCGAGTATCCGATGCTGAGCTCTGTATCCGGTACCCACTATAAATATGCCATGGTGAGTTCTGCCTGGATAGAAAGCGGCGCTTACTTCCGCGTGAAAAATGTGTCGCTCTCCTACTCCTTTAACCAGGGCGTGCTGGATAAACTGCACTTCAAACGTTTACGGATATACGCTTTAGCAGACAATGTTTATCTCTTTAAACAATCCAAAAACATTCCTGATCCTGAACAGGTAGATGCGTTCGGCGTATATAGTGGCAGCGGCTATCCCATCCCTAAAAAGTTCACACTGGGACTGGATCTGAGCCTTTAAACCATCAAAAATCACATCATGAAAAAACAACGTTTATATATTGCATACGCCGCTGCGGTGCTTTCAGCCACCACACTGGTATCTTCCTGTTCCAAAATACTGGACCTGGAGCCACATAACTCTACTTTTACCGGTGCCTATTTCAGCAGCGAGTCCGATGCTAAAACCTCGCTTTCCGGCGCTTATGCTATTTTGCGGAACATCCTGATTCGTGACAACTCCTGGCATAAATACGGCGATGTAGTATCCGGCGAATTAAGTATCGACGGCGGAAGAGACAACGGCAATTACAATATCTCCAACGGAGAATACACCGGCCTCAATGTGGGCAGTAGTAACTGGAACTGGCAGCAATACTACCAGTTACTACAGCAGGTAAACCTGATCATCAACAAAGTGCCGGGTATTCCCGACAGCAAGTTTGCGTCTATAGATACCAAGCGGCATGTGATCGGGGAAGCCTACTTCCTGCGTGCCTTCACCTATTTTTATATGAGTAGAATATGGGGAGATGTGCCACTGAAGCTGCAACCCGATCTGGACGTATCCACTGCAAAGAATATCGCCAGAAGCCCGGCGGCTGATGTATGGAAACAATGCCTTGCAGACCTGGAAGCGGCCAAACCTAACCTGGATTTTGGTTATGAAGGCAATGAAACAGATCGTGCTGTAAGAGCCAACAAAGGCAGTGCATTTGCTTTACAGGCGCATATCCTGGCGTGGAAAGGCGACTATGCAGGCGCTGCTGACGCTGCCAATACCGTGATTACCAGCGGAGGTTATTTACTGGCAGATGCCAGCAACTACGCCAAAGTATTTATTGGAAAATCGCAGGAAGGCATCTTTGAAATCAACATCAACGATGCACAATCGGAAGGCCTTTCCCTGCAAAACAATAGCGGCATGGGCGTTACCCTCAGCATGCCTTTCATTGATGGCAAAAGCTATATTGAATGGCCGGTGAATACCAACATGGTGAATTATTTATACGCCGACAGCTCCATCGACATCCGCTACCGGACTTTCTTCTATAATGCCCAAAGCAACCAGGGACAGATTATCAAATTTGCCAACATCACTTACGCGGACGGCTCTACGAAAAAAGATCCCCGCCTCAGCAATAACCTCATCATATTCCGGCTGGCAGACATCATACTGCTAAGGGCGGAAATGCTGAATAAGCTGGGCCAGGATGGCGACGCCCTCACCCTGCTGAATAAAATACGCAAGAGAGCTGGTTTAGCCGATGTCAGCGACACCGGAGCAGATCTCGAAACCGCTATCCTGGAAGAACGCCTGCGGGAACTGTATTTCGAAGGGCATGCCTACTACGACCTTGTACGCACCAAAAAACTACCGGACTATAATGAACATTTTCCCAGCGCACAATTCCAGGGCGGAGCGCCCACCGGTGGCTGGTTGTGGCCTATTGATCCCGGCATGTTCAAAGACGACTACACCCTGGTACAAACGCCTTACTGGAGAGGTAAACTTTAATCCATCAAAAAACATTGTATGAAACATAAATTATTTCCGGCCTTCATCGCACTCGTTTGCATTGCCCTGTTCTCCTGTAAAAAAGAGTATACTATTGGCGGCAGTGTACATGATCCGCATGTAAACATGACCACTTACGATTACCTTAAAAACAATCCGCTATTTGATACCGTGGTGCTGCTGATTGATAAAACAGGATTGAAGGATGAAGTCAATGCCAGCGGTACTTTCTTTGCTTTCACCAACTATGCATTAGATAATTACATCCGTGTAAAACAGGAACAGCTGCGGGTATCCCTGGAGCAACCCAACCTGGTATACACCTTCGACTCGCTGGATTTTAAAACGATGAAAGATTCCCTGCGCGCCTATCTCTTCAAAGATAAAATCACACTCGACAAAGCTACTAAAACAGGTAAGCTGTATAAGTCGAACGATGGAGAACTGCGATTAGTACAAGGCATCACTTCCAGCGACTATACCAATGGCGGCGTGTTTACACAATACCCGGTATACCTGTATCTCACCAAACTGATTCCTAAACCAGGCAGACCAGTACCCACCGACGAGTCCGGCCTGCCCAACCTGACACCCGACCAGTATTTACAGACCCGTTGTCAAACAACCGGCATTCTTACTACCACGGGGGTATTACACGTGTTGAACAATCAACACACGTTCACCTATTTCGCGGATCTGTTTAACTGAGTTTTTATCCTAACGCAATCACCATGAAAAAAAATATAAAAACCGTTGGCGCAATACTGCTGGCAGCCACCTTTGCCGCCAGTTGCGAAAAAGTAGAAAAAGGCTATCTCAGCGACCAGGTACGCTATGTAGATAATCCGATCCGCATTAACCGCGGACAGGTACAGCAAACCTCTCCAGTGAGTAACGACGGATCCAGCGCGCCTGTTGTATACAAATTGCTTGATATCCGGGACGTAGAAAAACACCAGCATGCAGATACCGTGTATGCTAAATTTGACCGCTACGAGTGGACCGGCTTGTTTGATCCACAGAAAGATACCACGGTAGAATTATTGAATAAAAAGCGGCAGAAAGTAAACAAGCCCTCCTGGGATTTCAACGAGCATACCGGCGCCTTTACTTTCTATGGTACTTCCGTAAAGATACCCGTGGGCACTTACGAATTTGATATACAAGCAACCAATGAACACGGCTCAAAAGTGTATAAAAACATTGCCACCTTTACCATGGTAGATAAAGCCCCTTATGACATCGGTGATGGCGGGTGCGCCTGGTTCAAAGATGGTACCACTACCAGCGGCGATTTGGGCGCTCCTATTGTTACCATCAAAAAGGTAGCAGATGAAGGCACCAACATCATCCTGAAAATTGTGGATCAGAAGGGCACACCGTTCAATCCGGCTAAGGGTGAAATCATTCGCAGAGGCGACCGCAGCGACTTCCAGACGTATGCACAATTCCATCCGCTAACGCTCACGGATACTTCCATGGTGTGTAATTTTGAAACCACACCGTTTCCTTTGCTGCAAAGTGGTTATGGCTACCTGATCTACTATCGTATACCCAGTGCGTTTGTAAAAATAGATCCGGGCTATACGCCCACTGCCGATCCGATATACAATGTAAACCCACGGTTCCAGTTTCATATTTACCAGGAAGGTACGTATGAGGTGACGGTGCAGGTAAAACATGCAACGAGGAAATAATTGAAATACCCGGAATAAGAAAGCCTTCCCATTTAGCGGGAAGGCTTTCCTGTTATAATGAGCTGTTTATTTGCCATGCCTTTCAATATCGGACTACCTATCAAACGGCCAGGTATCCACCAATGTCCACGGACCCTTTTCAAAGCGCCACCACTGTACCCCAATCGCCTGCACCTGCGGTGGCTGAAAGTCTGCCAGCAGCTTTTCATACACCCGCTGCGCCTTCCAGTCTGTTACTTTATTCATGATGGTAATATGCGGCTGCAACGGCTGCTGATCCCGCCAGATCAACTGTGAGCCCCACTCCTGTTGCAACGACTGATGCCACGCCTGCAACGGCGCAGCAAACAACGTACAGGCGACACCGTGAGGATACCGTTGTAATCCTGTCACCTCCAGGGTAAAAACACCTGGGGCAGGGATGGTATCAAATGCGTGCCTACCGCGGTATACATCTGCCGGCAGGCGATGAAATAATGTCAGATGCGCTTCCACCACATTTGCATATGCCGGATACCAGGTACGGCGTAGCTGGTTGAAGTAACCGGTAGCATCGGGCGACAACTGTAAAGTAAGAATCAGGGGGGATGTCATGTACACAAAAATAAGTAAAGAGGGCATTCCTATGCTTTGGCACAAGCATAAAAATACCCTCCTGGTGTACATAAAAACTGGGATAGGATAGACAAATCGGTTCCTACTCTGCTACGCGGGCATGATAGGTTTTATTTTCTTTCGCCATTACCTCCACGTAAGAAATCATATTTCCGTTGTGATCTGCTTCATGACGGGCGGTAAAGGCAGTATGATCAATCATTATTTTGTGATAATCTCCTGCAAAAGCAGCTCTCCATCGCAGCATCTTTGTGCCCTGATGTCGGAATGTAGTTTGCTTTTCCTGGTGATTGACCGCGATCAACGTGTTTAGTACCCGGAGATTGTTTAATGCAGCAGTGCTGCCTTTTTTGCCCCGGTAAAGTGTGGTGACGCTTTGCGTGGTTGCATCGGGGGTGATACCCATTAACCCCCTGGTCATACCTTCCAGCACTCCGAAAGATACTTCGGGATACTCCCGTCTTGGAGTAGCCGGATTGGTGAGCCATAAGATATACGCAGTGGCTTGCTCCCAATAGCCTTCCTTATACAATATCGCCGGCAGGTAAGAAGTGGTTTCCACATTCCAGGTAGCAGCTGTCAGGTGTTCAATGGTTTTACGACGACGCGTTGCATCATGCAGTGCATCAAACCATAACAGGAATACTTCCCCCTCTCCTACACCAAACTGGCCGGCACTATTATACCAGGTATAATATCGGGCGGCAGGTTCATTCCACCAGCGTTCCATTTGCAAGCGGTATTGTTCCGCCGTATGCCGCAGCTGTGCTGCCTTAGCGGTATTTCCCCGCAAATCGGTGATAGACGCATAGGATAGTAATCCCCTGTAGATGGTGGCGATGAGATCGATGCCCATTTTCAGGTCGTCCACGTTTTCTACATAAGATGGCAGGCCTCTGCAGGTATGAAAATTATCACGGGGATTGAAAGGCACCGGCGCATTGGGATGTATAGCCCTTGTCAGCAACGAATCCGGCTGCAGGGTCCATTGACGGATATATTCATCAACGGTTCTGTCGAAGAAATTGGTCAACACCGGGTCTTTGATGTATGCAGCATTGCCGGTCCAGTTGTATAGGCGCCAACAGGCCGTTAGTATGTCAAAGTTCGCATTCAGGTTATACCAGAAAGCGGTGTCATTCCGATAATCTTCCGGAGCGGGCTTTGCATACTTGTTGATTTCCCAGTAAGAACACCAATCCTTGCTTTTTGAAATATGCCTGGCAAAAGCGCCGATCATGTTCCTGTTTTCGGGATTCAATCCGTATATCTCCGCACCAATGGTTTGGTGTGAAACATCGCGCATGCAAAATGCAGCGCGGGAAGGTAAAGCAGCTTCATACCAGGGGCCTACCGGATCGGCAGGCTTTCCCCGGTAATGCTGTACCATGTTTCCGGCCCATTCCCAGGCGCGTTGTATAGCAGTATCTGAAGAGGTAAAAGTAGCCGGTGTTTGTGCAGATGCTGTACAAACACCAGCTGTCATCAACAGCGTCAGCAAACCTGTTTTCATGATTAATTATATCCTGGATTTTGTGGCATATTGGTTCTCCTGATTTCCTCTCTTGGAATCGGTAACAGGTAATGTTGTGGTTTGAATACCCTGTCCTGCACTTTCATGTAGGTATAGGTTTTGGAGCCATCAGCATTCTTCACAATCTTTACGCCGCCTAAAGGTTTATTTTCTGTTATGTCTGCAATTTTCCAGCGACGAACATCGTAGTAGCGATGACCCTCCAGGCACAATTCCACCTGGCGTTCGTTCTGTATTTTTGCCAGCAGGGCTGCACCGGTTAAACTGCCGGGGAGAGTACCTGCAATACCCGTGCGTTGCCTTAACAGATCCAGGTAATGCCGCGCTACATCGCTATTGCCGAGGTGATACTGCGCTTCTGCATAGTTTAAGTAGATTTCGCCCAAACGGGAGATCACCCAGAATTTATTCGTTTGTGTTTCCACGTTAAAGTTGAAAGTAGTATCCTGGTATTTCCGGAAGCTATACCGTGTCAGGCTGGCATTCCAGGTATCCCAGCCTTGTTGGGAGTCCAGCCCACCTTCATACATTTCAGCCACATTGCTATGACCAGCTGTGTAGCGGTCTTTGAAGAAATCAGGTCTGCCGTAAGGTCTGCCATCAAAAATAATATCGCTGTAAAACCGTGGATCCCTGTTTTCATAAGGTTTCTGTGGATTGTAGCCGGAAGTTGGATCGGTGATATCTTTCCCGTCGGCGGTACCGAAAGCGTCTACCAGGTTCTGGCTGGGCGCAAAAGATGACCAGCCATGGAAACCACAGGGGGCCAGGAACATTTCCGCGCCCTGGAAAGAACTCCATTGATACTTTTTGTTTCCCATACGGGCCATCAGTATTTCGGAGTTCCACACGGTAAAAAGATTCTCATAACCACCGGTAAACAGTTGGTACTGGGGCAGGTCGATGATAGCTTTAGCCGCATCAGAAGCCTGTTTCCATTTATCTGCGTTATCGGTGGTATTCCATTGTGGACTGGCAGCATATAACAATACTCTCGACTTCAGTGCCATGGCAGCGGCTTTGGTGGCACGCCCCAGGTTGGCGGAACCCGAGCCATAGTTCACCGGTAATACAGCGGCAGCAGCATCACATTCCGCTACAATAAAAGCGACACAATCTTCAAAGGTACTACGCGGTGTTTCAAACTTGCTGTTGAGATCAAACGGTTGTTTTACCAACGGCACGCCGCCATAATCGCTGACCAGTTTGAAATAACCATAGGCCCGCAGGTAAGTAATTTCTGCTTTCAGGCGGTTACGCGTAGCATCATCTCCAGGTACTGCATCTATTTTAGACAGGAAGAGATTACAATCCTGTATTCTTTTGTAGGTTTCATCCCAGATATCAAAGTTGTTGAGATTATCAGGGGTGAGTGAACCGGAGTTCATGATAGACGCATTATAGTCGTCAAACCGGTTAAATGCTTCATCACAGGCAGAGGAGAGCGCCCAGGTACGGTTACTCAGTTTATCCCAATAGTGACCGGGATTAGGTAATATGCTATATTGGAAATCAGCAAAAGCTTCTGCCAGTTTCATGTCTTTCCAAACCAACTGATCTGAAAATGAATCCAGTGGTACTTTATCCAGCACGTTCTTCTGACAACCCAGGAATAACATCGTAGCCATTAATGCAGTACCTATTTTCAAGTATATTCTTTTCACAACGATAAATTTAAATGTCCATAAATCTGATAAAATGGATTACAACCCTATGTTGATACCTGCCCGATAAATCCTTGTTTGCGGATAGTTGATACCGGTGATATTGTCAGTTTCAGGGTCACGGTTAAACTTCTTCATTTTGTCGATGGAGAAGAGGTTGAACCCACTCACAAACACGCGGATATTTTGTATACCGATACGGCCATATAAATTTTTTGGAACGATATAAGACAATTGCGCGGATTTCAGACGGATAAAAGAAGCATCTACCAGCCAGAAGTCAGCATAAACGGAGTTGCGTGGATCCTTTGAGTTAAATGCTCTTGGATAAGCCGCATTTGTATTATCGGATGTCCAGCGGCCATCATATAACCATTGTGGAGGCGCTACAACAGAACCTTGCATTTGCGGCAAAACCATTTGTCTCGCTTCTGTTTGACCAGCCCACACCAGGTCCAGTGCAAGTCCTTTGTATTCAGCCCCCATGGTGATACCAAAAACAACTTTTGGTGTAGCTGATTCCGGAACTCTTACCTGGTCATCAGCGGTAATAGCGTTATCGCCGTTTTTATCTATCAACCAGAGATCTCCCGGTTTTGCACCTGCCATATGTGGGGAACTCTTTATTTCATCGTCTGAACGATAAATACCTTTTGTTTGATACACTTTCCAGGAATTAATCGGCAGCCCGGTGGCACGTTGATAATCCGGGATGTTAGCTGCTTCATCACTGAACAGTACTTTATTTTTAGCATACGTAAAATTAGCGCCTACATTGAATTTCACGTTCTGAACATTACCATTGTAATTCACGATAAAGTCGAAACCCCTGTTGAGTGTCCGGCCAATATTTTCAGCCGGTAATGTCAACCCCGTATACAGTGGAATGGAAGCGCTACGGGGGGCGAGGATATCTTTACGCAGGTTGTGAAAATAATCTGCAGTTACACTCAGCCTGTTATTGAAGAACGTGGCATCTACGCCAAAGTTTTTGGTATCCTGCTTTTCCCAGGTGATGTTGACATTAGGAATAGAAGCCAGGAATAAGGCGGTAGACTCTGCATAATCGCCACCAAAGTAGGTATAATATTCCTGGGCCGGGCTCCAGTAAGATCCTGGCATATTACTTACCAGGGAGTATCTTGCCATGTACATGTATTTGTCTACTGCATCACTACCCATGATACCCCAGGAAGCGCGCAACTTCAGGTTGTCTACAAAAGAAACATGGTCTTTAAAGAATGATTCTTCGGAAATCCGCCAACCTAATGATAAAGAAGGGAACATCCCCCAGCGTCTGTTGCTGGGAAAGTTAAATGAACCATTATAACGGCCCACCACTTCCGCGAGGTATTTATCTGCATAGCTATAAGCGATCCTTCCCAGGTAGCTTTCGCGGCCATCCTGGCTGGCGCTTCCATTGGCAATCTGATCAGCCGCACTGCCGGCAAACAACTGATCCAGCTTATCACTCACCAGGTTTTTCCGGTATGCAGAGGTCATTCTGTAAGTAGAAGTAGTTTGTTCATACCCTGCAAAAGCATTGATACTGTGTTTTCCCAAAGTCCTGTCGAATGCTATTTTATAGAAGTACGTATTCTCATTGTAGGATCTTTCGTCCTGGTACAAGCTGATAATGGCCGTACTGCTTTTCATGTTGTTATAGGTATTGGTAGACAGGCTATAGGTATACGCATCCCAGGGTTTTGTAAAATTCTTTTCGCTGCGCTGACGATAGTCGAATGCCGCGTAACCACTTACAGACAAGCCTTTCAGAATAAATGGCAATTGCCAGTCGAACCCGATTTTAGGTTGTACATAGAGGTCTGTTACTTTATCATAACCTGTTACGGAAGATGTCATCAGGTAAGGGTTTGCTCCGCTTGCAATACCGGCGGAAGGCAGGCCGTTGGTCCAGTGCACAGGAATAAAGGGATACATGCTCACTGTTTGATGCAGGATGTTACTCACGGACTGTCCCGGATAAGTACGGTCTTCTTTCCTGGCGGCGATATCGAAGGTCAGTTTCAGATTTTTAGTTACTGATGCATCAATATTGGAACGGATGTTATAATTCCTGAAACGTTCATCACTGTTACGCCAGTTGCTTTGCTGATCCAGGTATTGGCCGGAGACAAAGAATTTCACGGCTTCGCCACCACCTCTGACAGACAGACTATGGCTGGTTTGCGGTGCATTTTTGCGGAACACTGCTTTCTGCCAGTCGGTGCTGGTATAGTTAGGATCATTACCGGCTTTGTATTTGTCAATGTCTTCCTGTGTATAAGGCAGTGAAGTACCCCGGTTTGCAGCCAGCTCATTATAATAGGTCATATACTGCCAGGAGTTCACACGGTGTTCCATCCTGGTCAGTTGTTGGATATCGTAGGTACCTTCGTAAGATATAGTTGGCTTACCGGCCTTTCCTCTTTTGGTAGTGATCAGGATGGCGCCATTTGCGGAGCGCACACCATAAATTGCTGCAGAGGCGTCTTTCAGCACGGTTACGCTTTCTATATCATTAGGGTTGATACGATCGATATTACGATCCGGGATACCATCCACTATAATCAATGGTGCAGTACCTCCGCTGAATGAGTTGGTACCTCTTACAGATAAGGAAGAAGCATCATCGCCCGGGCGGCCGGAGCGGTTGTTGGCAATTACGCCGGGAACATGGCCTGCGAAGGCGTTGGATACGTTACCGGAAGGCACCTTCGTGATTTCCTCTCCTTTGATAGTGGCAACAGAACCAGTCAGCGTGGCTTTCTTTTGTGTGCCATAGCCGACTACTACCACTTCCGTTTGCTGCGTCGTAGCAGCTTTCAATACAACGGTCACGCGTGTACTCTTTCCAATTACTACTTCCTGTTTCTCCATACCAATGAAAGAGAACACCAGTACACCGGATGTATTGTCCGGTACACTGATCTGGAATTCCCCGTTTTCTTTGGTCACCACGCCGGCAGAGGTACCTTTCAACTGTACCGTAACGCCTACCAGCGGTGCACCGTCTTCGCCGGTCACGCGGCCATGGATAACAGTGGCAGCAGCGGCCAGCATTGCATCATTGGTTGAAGATGGTGTAAGCGAAGGTTTACGGACAATAATCGTTTTGTCGATAATGTCATAAGTCACCGGCTGGTTTTTGAATGCCAGCTTCAGTACTTCTTCCACGTTGGCATGGTTTACTTCGATGTTTACCCTGGCGGTGTGTTCCAGCAGGGTGTTGTTATACACGAAGTTATAACCATTTTGCCGGGTAATTTCTTTGAATACCGTGCTGAGAGAGGCATTCCTCAGCGAGAGGGTAATCGTTTGGGCATTCGTGGCGGCAGCCGCCTGCATCAGGAATGCCAGTAACAGAAACGATGTCAGCTTCATTGTCAATCTGATTTTGGCCCATAATCCCGTTGGTGTCCGGTGCTGTGTGACATAACAGCCTTTCAAAAAAGTGGAATTACAAAGAACATTTTGCATACTTTTGTCAGTGTTTGGATGTAAACAATTAGCAGTCCCGAGATGATTGTATAACTGTATTGATCCAACAATCCGCCGGGAAGTGCCGCAAACACTGCCCGGTTTTTTGTTACATCAATTTCTTCGTGGAACCAGATCCTGGTTTTATTTTTTTACGATGATTTTTCTTTCATTGATCACAAAATGAACGCCCCCGCTTAGTTCCATGAATTGCAACAATTTTGCTAATGGAACATTCCGGGACATCTCCATACTATAGGTATCCGTAATTTTATCTTCAAAGGTGACATCTACGTCGTACCAGCGGCTGATCTGGCGCATGATAGACTGCAACTCCATATTATTATAAGAAAACCTGCCTTCTTTCCAGGCCATCAGTGTTTCTATATCGGCATGAGGTACTATGGTAATCTCTTCTTTTACCTGGGCCTGCTGACCAGGGCTGATCACTGCATTCTTTCCCAGATGTGATACCATTACTTTCCCTTCCAGTAATGTGGTATTGATGGATGCTTCGTCCGTATAGGCGTTCACGTTAAAGTGGGTGCCCAGTACTTTTACTTCCAGTCCCCGTACCTTTACTTTGAATGGTTGGTTGTCCTGTTGTGCTACCTCAAAATAAGCTTCACCTGTTACCTCCACTACCCGCTCCGTGCCGGTAAACGCAGTCGGGAAATGCAGCGAGGAAGCGGCATTCAACCATACTTTGGTACCATCCGGCAATACCACCTGGTATTGGCCACCACGTGGTGTGGACACCGTGTTATAAGTTACTTCTCCTGATTGCCCATTTAATTGGTAAGCCAACTGCCCGTTCTGCAGCTTCGTTACCGACGTGGCTCCCTGTTGACTCAGCGTACCGCTGGCGGCGCTGTCCAGTTCAATACGACGGCCATCGCCCAGCGTTAGCATGGCTTTGTTACCACCAGGTAATACCATCATTTTTGCAACTGGTGCAGCAGGGGTATGTTTGGCACCACCACGTTGCATCAGCAGGTAACCCGCAGATCCTGCCACAACAAGCACCAGGGCAGCTACCGCCACCTTCCAGTTGCCGCGCTTTTTTACGGGCAACAGCTCTTCTGCCTCCGTGGAAATGGCTTCCTGACCGGCTTTCCGGAGGATCTGCTGAAAGATATCATCTTGCTGATCCTTACCAGTACTACCGGTAAATTTCCCGCTCCTCAATGCCTCTTCTATTACCGATAGCAGCGCTTCATCGGAATCCTGCTTACGCAACTGATCTATTAATCCCTGCAGCTCTGCTGCGGAAAGGCGATTATCCAGATATTGCTGTAGCAGTTCTTTTAAATGTTGACTATCCATTTGAAAACAAAAAGGTGAACGTTACTATAAAGACACCGGAAAAAAGGAGAGGTATGAGTGGAAATGAAAAAAAAGTTATTTTTTTTCAGGAAGCCCCAAAAGTAGCGGGAATAAAAACACAAAGCAGTAATATTTCCAGGAAACAGTAGTGACGGAGATAGTCGCGAATAACGTGTAGCGCCTTATTCATATGGCTTTTCACAGTATGCCGGGAGATATGGAGGGTATTGGCAATTTCTTCCTGGCTCAGTCCATGATGGCGGCTGAGGGAATAAATAGCACGCTGTTGTTGGGAAAGATGTTCCACGGCCAGTGCTACCTGCTTCTCCAGTTCATTACACAGCAAATGCTTATCCGGTGTGTCTGTGGCAGGCATGGTATCTGCGGCATCCGCCAACAGGTGATCCACAAATGCAACTGTCTTTATTTTTTTCCGGAATGCATTGAAGATATGGTTACGTGCTACCATAAAAAGATAGCCTTCAAAATTTTCTACGCCGGCCAGTTTCTCTCTTTTCAGCCATAGTTTTATAAAAACATCCTGTGCCATCTCATCGGCCATGGCAGCTGATTTGGTCAGGGCTACAGCTACGCCGTATACGGTATCCCAGTATTGGTCAAAGAGTACCCGGAAGGCCGCTTCATCACCTTCTGCCACCTTCTTTAAAAGGGACATCTCATCGTATAACCTCGCAAGTGACAATAAATCTCAGTAATTTTCTTGTGGAACCAGTTAGATACGCAATCAATAATTTTGGTTGTTCAACTCCTTAGGGTTAAATGTAAATCTAAATGCAAGGTGCTTATTTGCAAAAATTATCCTTTTATCATCACATATTAACAGATAGCTTTTAGCCATTAGCTTTTAGTAAATGCAGCAAAGAATATCATCTGTTAATCTTCGCTGCATTTACTAAAAGCTAATGGCTAAAAGCTATTGCAAAAATTGGCGTACTAATACTTCCCACTCCTGTTCCTGGCTATAGGCGGGCCTTTGAGTACCTGCGCGGCGATACCAGTAACCGGCATTTGATTCATCACCTTCTACCCGATGCAAATAAGCATGAACGCGTGCGGCATCTGTTCCTGGTAAATCATCTACCAGGTCATGTGCTTTCTTCCAGTTGCCTTTACCTTCGTACCACAACGATTCCAGGAATACTGACAATGAAGTGGGCGGATGCTCCTGCTGTAAAGACTGCTTAAATTCATTAAAATCCATGTCGTTTTTTTTTCCGGCCGATATATAAAAAATGGGAGTTAAATATACATCAGCGTTCTCCAAAATGCTATCTAATGATGTTAAATTAGCGCATATTTCAAGATCTGTTGTCAAACACATCTATTTTATAGCAAATTTCTTTTTCTCCCTATTTTATCCTAATTTTTCATAGCTATCTGTATTGCAGCTGGCCCCCAAATTATTGCTTCGTTCGCATGTACTTATGACACTACTCACTGATGATAAGAATGCTTTTATAACCCCATATTCTATTTGTTAACACTCAAAACAGCAGGAGTCTGCTAAACATTATGGAACTCATTGTAACTGTTAAAAAACTTAACCGAAGAAATCGTGTACCTGTCAAACTTAGCGACAGAGACAGTATTGTAGGTACCGTATTACAGGGATTTAAATTTGAAGGGACGGAAGTACCCAACATCACCGATCCTGCGCTGGGCCACTGGTACGAGAGTACAGACGGCTACTTTTACTGGGGAGGCGGATTAATGCCGCTGCCGGCACCTCCTACAGTTCACATCGCCAACCTGCCCATTAACTTACCGGATCATTATCTGTTGGGAACGGATTTGTCGCACTACAATTCGCAGCCCGACTGGAACGCCATCACCCAGGCAGGTATCAGCTTTGCCTACATTAAAATTGGAGAAGGCGTAGGCTCTCCTGATCGGAAGGCAGCTATTCATGCAGCCAATGCGGCCAACGCAGGACTTAAAGTGGGTTATTATCATTTCTGCCGGCCCGATACCCGCAACGGCGGTACGGTACACTCAGATGCCACCGCAGAAGCAAATGAAGCCATTGGCTTAATGCAGCACCTGCCCCCTACCGTTTTGCCACTGGTACTGGACCTGGAAGACGAAGTATCCTGGGATACGCCCCTGCGGCCAAGAGATTACGAAACCTGGATAACCACGTTTATCCACCTGGTTACACAATCTACAGGCATCATCCCCATGATCTACAGCCGGAAAGAGTACCTCGACCGGAAACTCCCCGGTGATCATGCTTTGGGCCAATACAGGTTATGGCTCGCGGCTTATTCTGTGAGAGATACCAATAACTTAATATGCCCCGCAGGATGGCAGGACTGGAATATGTGGCAGTTCACAGGAACCGCACACGTTGGTGGGAACCGTACCCTGGATGTAAACATCCTGAAAGACCTGACCCTGCTGACGCCCTGATCACGGCTTCCCAGCAAACATAACAACAGCTACGTTCTTCCAATAGCCGGCTCTTTTATCGCCTGCCGTTAGGAGCCGGCATTACTATACCTGCAAATAATTTGCTTATAAAATAGCTACTTCCTGGCAATGATGACCAGGTCGGTGTATGGAGTACCGTCGGCCCCCTGCGAGGCTTTACGGGTAATTGATAAGATGTGAAAATGATGGGCCTCCAATGCTTCAGTAAGATAACCGGCTTCATGGTAGTACATGTAGGTGCTGTCGCCGGTGGTAACAGAATGTTTAATACCCGACTTGCTGTAATCATCTTCCATTGTACTGATATACAACACACCATTGGCATTTAACACACGGGCTGCATCTGCAATAAAAGTAATGGCTTCTTCTCTGGAGAGATAAGGAAGGCCGAAACCACACAGGATGGCATCGTACGTATTTCCGAGTTGGCCAATATCCCTGGCATCCATTACCTGAAACGTAGCGGTGGGATTATTGATCTGCGCAAGACGGATCATGTTGGGAGCAAAATCGGTACCCAGTATTTGCAGCTCCGGCCGCTTTGCCAGCAGGTACTGCGTAACATTACCAGGTCCGCAGGCTACTTCCAGCACCGAGGCACTCCCCTCCCGGATACTGTTGCAGAACATATCAAAGGTGTCTTCATAGCGACCGATATCCCTGTATTGTTCCTGGTATATCTCCGCGTGTTTATTAAAGATCTCAGCAGGTGGTAAAGGCTTTTTCATATAGGGAAGATAGCTAATAAACAGCAGAAAAGCTACTGTAGCGAATAACGGGGTGATTATTCGCTACAGCAGCCTACCGCTTATCGGTATTCGCGGGTTTCAATTACCTGGGTACGCGCAGCCATATCCCCTACCTTCCTGCCATCCTTGGTGGACAACAACACAATAGGTTCAATGAGCCAGCCTATATAGGGAATGCTTCCTAATACCATGGAAACGATGTTGCGTATAGCCGACGCTCCTTTTGTGCAAGGCATATGGTTATCTGTATTGATCACCATTAAATTCATAACCCGTTTTCCCCAACTTTGCCCCGCTCCCAAACCATCTTTAATCAGCGCATATGCCAGTGGAATAAGTACCAGGACAATCAACAGCACGAAAGCCCCCACCCCGGTCACCACGTCTGCACGTTCCATTTTAGAGAACGCGACATACCCTATAAAAACAGCAGGAATCGCCAATAACGCCGTAAACAAAGAGTCCAGCAGATTAGCAACAAACCGGCCGCTTAAAGAGGCTTTTGAATAAGTAGTGTTGGCGATATCATCCAGGTGCAGATCATAGTCCTGCGGACTTTTACCGCCGCCTGCACTGGTATAACCAGCGGCGCTTCCGGCAGGGACCTGCGGGTCTAAATCGCCACCGCAGAATTGGCAGATTTTAGCTCCTGCCTCAGCGGGAGCGGTACATTTTGGGCAAATTGCGCTCATAAATATATTGGGATAGAAATTAAACAGTACGAATACCAAACATACACCATGAATTCCAGCTTTCCAATAAACATACGCACGGCATATGAAAGGCTGCAATAACCTCTTTATTGAATGCGTTATTCTTCAATGTAAAAATCGATACTTTTTGTTAATGTAGACTCCACTATTTCTTTCCCATTTGCCACATTGATAATTTGTGCTTTCAGGGTAATAGCCGTGTTGCCTGTTTCGTATAAGAGGAAGGCGGCTTTGTATTTCCCATCTTCACTTATGATGGCCAGATCCTGCGTTTGTTTAAATAGCTGTCCTTCAGCAGAGGTAACCGTTAGCCGGACTTTTCTGGCGATATACTCACTGGTCTTCTTCCCGGTAATATCTACCACGACCATGGTCTGGTTAGAAATCCCTGCAGCATCTCCTCCGCCAATGACAGTATTACGCAGGTCTAACTTGCTATTATCAACGATGTTTTCAGACAGTTTACCGATCACATCATCTTCTCCCACGGCCCTGCTGCTGTTATAATACATATAGCCCTGCATACCGGTGATCTTGTAAGGACCATTGGCTGCAGATAAAACGGGTTCCTTCCCCGCTTTATGTGCAGCTTTTACCGAAGATTTGGTGACCGGATGCTCCTGCGCAGAGGCTACCTCCGGTACGCCCGCAGACTTGTGGGTGGACGTATATTCAAAGCAACCAATCCCTGCGCGGATCACGAGGAACATAAACAAGCCGAGTTTCCAGCTACTGTTCTTTACCTTCACCATCAGTACTACCAAAAACAACAGGGTGATACCTTCTGTTATATAACCGGCATACTCCACCCATTTCCCGCCGGAAGGATTTCCACTGTTGTAAGCAGGAAAAATATAGTGCTGCAGCAAATAACTGAACAGGATTACTACGTGTATCCATACCAGTAAGCCAAACAATCCACGGCCGTTTTCTTCAGGGGTTTCCTCCGGGAAATCCTCGTAAGAGATGGGGGCAGCAGGAGGTGTTTCGGGTAGTGGCGCCTGAAATGGTATTTCCTTTTCTTGTACAGCTACCGCTTCCGGTACTGCTAACTTTGCACCGCAACTTCTGCAGAAATGCGCGCTGTCTTTATGAAGCGTATTACAATTCGGACAATTCATCATACATTAAAATTCGCTGGTTTCAATTACCTGTGTATGTGCCGCCATATCCCCTACTTTTCTGCCTTCCTGGTGTACCAGCAGAACAATTGGCTCTACCAGCCAACCTACATAAGGAATACCGCCTAACAGCATGGAAACAATATTGCGTATCGCGGATTCCCCTTTCGAGCACGGCGTGCGGGTATCGATATTCACCACCATTAAATTCATGGTCCGTTTACCCCAGCTTTGCCCTTCTCCCAAACCATCTTTAATCAATGCGTAAATGAGTGGTATAATGAGCAGGAAAGCCGCTACTACCAATCCACCCATGGCGCTTTCCCATCCCAGCTCTGATGCTCTGCGGAGCGACAGGTAACCCATAAAAATTGCCGGAAGCGCTAACAAACCTGTAAAGAAATTATCCAGCAAGCTGGCAAGAAACCGGTTACCGATAGAAGCTTTCGTATAAACAGTATTGGCAAGATCATCGAGATGCAGGTGATAGTCCTGCTGGCTGTTACTGCCGCTGGTATTACTATAGGAAGAAGCTGATGCAGCTCCCGAATTGGCCCGCATATACCGGGGCTTTACAGCGCCTCCATCTCTCGGACAAAATTTAACTTCCCCGGAATAAGCCGTATGACAGGTTTCACATTCCGGTATTAAGTCTTTCGGACTTATCAATTTTTTGCCATCATTGATACAGTACTTCATATTCGTGGAATACGTGGCTTTGCACTCGGGACAAACCAGGTTTTCAGCATACTCCTGTTCTAAATTACAACCACAGTTTTCACAGAATTTAGCGCCCTCCTCAAACGGGGAGGTACATTTGGGACAAGTTAAGCTCATAGGTGACTTTGGTATAGGAATTATTACATATTATTAATCAAACATACGTAATGAATTTCAACTTTCCAATGTTTACGCGAGCTATAATGAGCATAATTATCAAGCCAGTATTGCTTTTCATGGGATAATGGGGTAAACAAAGCCCCGTTGCATTGTGTTCCAATTGAAACAGGCGGCAACGGGGCGTGATGTAGGAAGTGATTATCTGTTTTCGAAAAATTCAAATGCATCTATCAAATCCAGGTAGGCGCCATCGAAATGGCTGTCCAGGATTTTTTGCACGTAAGAGGTGGCGTTGCCATACACGATGTTCTGCCAGTCTTTGTTCCAGTATTCGCAATAGAAGTTGCCCGGCCAGTCCGGATCTTTGGCAACGATATATGGAGGGTTGCCTATTTTCCAGCCTGACTTCCAGTAGTAACGGTAATTTTCTACCTCACCGATGGATAAATAGCTTACCACCAAACGCTTTCCACCATTGGCTTTCTTCTTTAAACCATCAATTTCCGCTGCGGTAAAAGGTGTTTTATCGTAGAAAAGATCCATGATGATCAGGTCATAATTGGTAGCGCCGATAGCCGCGAGGAATTTACTTTTGTCTGCATATGCGCCCGGATCAATGATGTACAGGAAATTCTTCACCTGCATGATATTGGTGATATCCGTGTTGTTAACACCATAAGGCGTAGCCGGGTAAGCCGGGATATTATCCAGGCCACGGTGATCTGCTGCAAAAGACACATAGCCGTTCCCGTTATTGGTGGTATAAGAGTTGTCCATGTATGTTTTACTGCTGCAATAATCGGTTACCAGTACCTTTTTAGTGGTTTTGATCAGGTTGAGGAATGCGATCATCTGGTTTTTATCTGCTGAAGGCGTAGGTACGTTATCGTCGGTATAACCATACAGCAGGTCTTCCCTGCCCACCGCGTCTATCGCCTGCACGTAGGCGGTAGACAATGGACCATTGCTTTCGCCATTGGTAGTGACCAGGTCATGTCCATTTTGCGGGATAATGGCAAACTGCGGATTTTTAGATTTCGCATATTGGCTGATGCCGATCACGAAATTTCTCATTTCCTGGCGGTAGTCTACCGCGGTAACAGCTGCTTTGTTTTTTTCCAGCTGCGCGGCATCCGGCTGGCCCGCCGGCCGTAATGTTTGTTTTGAGGTACATCCCGTTATACTACCCGCCAGTACGGTAGCCAATAACAGTTGCTTGTTGAGTGTTTTCATAAAATATATGTTGTGGTGAAAAAAGACACCCGCGCGCTATTCTTCCGGGCATAGGCTTTCCTGTCAGGTTTTTCGTCATGGTTCCATTTCTCTGGAAAAATAGGTTTGTATAGTTTCCGTGTGATAAAAGTAGGCGATAAATTCAAACAAAACCGGCAAAACATCGCTCAATCGTTTGATTGAAATGTGGATGTGCCACACAATAAATTTCATATTCACCCCGCCGGCAAACAAAATAACCCCATCTATCATACATCCGTTATACTACTATATCATATATTTAGTATATTTAGAAGGAGTGGAAAATGAAAGCACCATTATTAAAATGCCGTTATGAACAATCTTCCGAAGAAGCAAAGACTTTTTGACGCAATTGCCTGGCAATTATCACAGTTCCCGAAGCCGGATACCCTGGCTGCCAAAGTAGATGGACAATGGAAAACCTACGATACGGCAAGTGTGAGTGACATTGTAAACCGTTTCAGCGCCGGCCTGCTGCAACTGGGTGTGGGAGGAAATGACTTTACGCCGGAAGGCGCCGATAAAATCGCCATCATCAGTAATAACCGTCCTGAATGGGTATTTACAGATCTGGCAGTACAACAAACCGGCGCAGTTCTGGTTCCCATCTACCCTACTACCAACCCGGCCGAGCTACAGTTCATTTTGCAGGATGCTGCGGTTAAATACATGTTCGTGAGCAGCAAAGAACTGCTCGATAAAGTAAATAGTATTAAAGATGGTGTTCCTACTTTACAACACGTATACACCTTTGATACCATACCCGGTACCCCGCATTGGTCTGAGATCCCGGCCCTGGCTACCCCTGATTTACTGGCCAAAGTGGAAACGATCAAAGAGGGGATAGCGCCCGATCACCTGGCCACCATCATCTATACCTCCGGTACCACAGGTACACCTAAAGGAGTAATGCTCACGCATAAAAATATTGTGACCAACGTGATGTTGTCTAAAGAAAGTTTTCCTTTCGATGATGCACCACAACCCTGCAAAGTGTTGAGCTTTTTGCCGCTGAATCACATCTTCGAAAAACTGGTCACTTATATTTATCTCTACAGTGGTATCAGTATTTACTATGCGGAAAGCATAGACACCCTGAGCGCCAACCTGAAGGAAATAAGCCCTGATGGCTTTACTACGGTACCGCGCCTGCTGGAAAAAGTATTTGAAAAAATCATGGCCACCGGCAATAACCTGACCGGCATCAAACGCCGCCTGTTTTTCTGGGCCGTGGCACTGGCATCTAAATATGATAACAACATCGATGGAGGCGCCTGGTATAACCTGCAACTGTCTATCGCCAATAAACTGATATTCAGCAAATGGCGTGAAGCCCTGGGAGGCCGGATCAGCTTTATTGTAACCGGTGGCGCCGCCTGCCAGGAAAAGCTACTCCGCATCTTTAATGCCGCCCGCATCCCTGTGTATGAAGGATATGGCCCTACCGAAAACAGTCCCGTAATTTGCGTAAACCGGAGAACACCCGGTGGAACAAAATTTGGCACGGTAGGCCCGCCCATCAATGGCCTGGAAGTAAAGCTGGAAGAAGACGGAGAAATTTGTGTAAAAGGCGACACCGTGATGAAAGGCTACTACAAACGCCCCGACCTTACCGCTGAAACCGTGATTGATGGCTGGCTGCACACCGGCGACGTAGGCGAATGGGTAGATAATAAGTTTGTTAAAATAACAGACCGCAAAAAGGAACTGTTTAAAACCAGTGGCGGTAAGTATGTAGCGCCACAACCCATCGAAAATAAATTCAAGGAAAGTCCTTTTATAGAACAGATCATGGTTGTAGGCGCCGGGCAAAAATTTACAGGTGCCCTGATTGTACCCGCCTTCACCTACCTGAAATACTGGATGAACCAACAAAACATTCCATTCACCACCGCAGAAGAAGCAGTCAAAAATCCTAAAGTAGTGGCTGCCTTTGAGGACGTTCTCAATAAGTACAATCAATTCTTCAATCACGTAGAACAAATCAAGAAATTTGAATTGCTGCCGGAAGAATGGAGTATTGCAGGAGGTGAAATGACACCTAAGCTGAGTTTGAAGCGCAAAACAGTGATGGAAAAATATAAAGCTGCGATTGACAGGATTTATAGCTAAGTGCTATCTTCGTACAGGTTTTTATTTTTCTGTACCCTATAGCAGTTACCTATGGACGATTCTTTAAGCATTTTTGATCGGGGATTCCTCGACACACCTTATATCCGGCGCCGGGAGCTATTGCCCCTGGCGCTAAAAATTTATATCTGGTTTGGAATGGTGTTCGGGGGGCTTACATTTATCAGCGCACTACTTAACACATATAATTACTACATGCGGATGGATAGTGATCCCGAACCAATGATGACCATCTTCCCTTTGTGTACACTGCAATTGGCTGGTATACTACTTTTCCTGATGACTCTTCTGCTTTGGATGGAAGTATCGTGGGCAGTAAAGTTCAACCTGATCATCGGAATTACCTGGTTCTGCTTTAACCTGTTAATGTTTATCATCTACCCTAATATAGGAATACTATACCTGCTCCTACCTTGCTTATTGATCCAGATTCCTTACTTTGTATTGGTTTTCCTGCTCAGGAAAAAGTGGACCCACTTTTATAGTCTTACAGGCAAAGAAATACAAGAATTAATAAAGAAAAATCAGCCGCACCGGCAGGAATAAAATATCATGAAACAGCTATTTTTATTGGCAGTATTGGTTTTAATGCTTTCTCCCGGCTACAGCCAATCTCTTTACATCAAAACATTCGGCAACAAAAACAATCCTCCTGTTATCTTTATCCATGGCGGACCAAGAGGCAATTCCCTGTTATTTGAAGCCACCACTGCGTCTCAGCTGGCGAACCGTGGATTTTATGTGATAGTATATGACCGCCGTGGAGAGGGCCGGTCCTCGTATAAGCACGCAAAAGTGACATTCCAGGAAGCATTCAACGACTTAAACGATCTCTATAAAAAATTCGGTCTGCAACGTGCACATATCATTGGCTTCAGCTTCGGCGGATTAGTCAGTACCTTATTTGCTGAACAGTATCCAAATAAGATAGCCTCGCTAACGCTGACCAGTGGCCTTTTTGCCCAGCAAGCCACTTATGATCATATCCTCGACTCCGTAAAGAAAATATATACTGCCAAACACGATACCACACACTTACGGGAAGTAGCTACCGTGGCCCAACTGCCTAAAAACAGCGCTGCCTACCGGAAAGCATGTTATGCGTTAGCGTCAGAAAATGGCTTCTTTAAAGTTGCACAACCTACCGAAGAAGCAGAGAAAATATACGCGGCCTATGACGCCCTTCATTTAAAAGATGTGAGAAATGATGAAGCGCCGCTACTGTTTTATAAAAATGAGAAGCGCAACAATATTGACGTAAAACCTGTACTGTCAAAGCTAAAGCAGCAACAAATGCGGATCTATGCCATATACGGGAAACAGGATGTTATTTTCCCAACCTCTCAAATCGATAGTCTCCGCCACATTGTAGGCGATGCGCATTTCCAATACCTCGATCAGGCATCCCATTATCTTTTTGCCGACCGTCAAACTGCTTTTTTAAACAGCCTGGAACAGTGGTTAAAAAAATAACCTTATTGCCTTTCCAACACCGGTTGTTGCCAGTCCAGTTGCAACGTTTTGCTGGTCCAGGTTCTTATACGATAACTCAATGCAGGATTTCCTTCCAACGGGGTACCATAGGACGGAATCATGGTTTTTAGTTGCTCCTTCCACTCTCCTTTTACTTTATCAGGAAAGCAGCATTTCAGCAGGTCCAGCATTATAGATACCGCTGTAGAGGCGCCCGGAGAAGCACCTAACAAGGCAGCAATACTGCCATCTTCACCGGCTACTATTTCAGTACCAAAGCGCAGCGTGCCTCCTTTATCAGGATCATTATAGATAACCTGCACCCGCTGGCCAGCCTCCTGCAATTCCCAGTCGTTGCCATCTGCATTGGGGTAAAACACCTGCAGGGCGGCGATCCTGTCTTCAAATGATAAACTTAATTGTTCTACCAGGTATTTTTCCAAAGCAAAATTTTCGAGTCCTACCCGCATGAGCGGAAGAATATTCCAGTATTTAATGGATTCAAATAAATCCAGGAAAGAACCTTCTTTCAAAAACTTAGTAGAGAAAGTAGCGAAGGGTCCGAATAAAATCGCTTTTTCTCCATCAATAATCCGGGTATCCAGATGCGGTACACTCATCGGTGGCGTGCCCACAGAGGCTTGTCCATATACCTTGGCATGATGCCGCTTTACAATTTCTTCTTTCTTACATACCAGCCACTCTCCTCCTACGGGGAAGCCGCCGTAGAGCCGTCCTTCCGGAATACCGGATTTCTGCAGCAACTGCAGGGATCCTCCGCCGGCGCCGATGAATACAAAATCTGCTGTTACATGCGAGGTGTCGCGGGTAAGCAGGTTCTTTACCCTCACTTCCCATTTACCATCCGCCTGCCGTTCCAGCTCTTCTACTTCAAATTCCAGGTGTAATTTAAAATTATGGTGTTGCTGCAACTTCGCCATCAGTGACCGGGTCAGTGCACCGTAGTTGACATCCGTGCCGAGTTCCATATGGGTAGCGGCGGTTTTCTCCGTGCCTTCCCGTCCTTCCATCACCAATGGAATCCAGCCCTGCAATACTTCCGGGTCCTCCGAATATTGCATGCCCTGGTACAACTGGTACTGCTGCAATGCATCAAATCGCTTGCGTAAATAAGTCACATCATTATCGCCGTGTACAAAGCTCATATGTGGCGTGCTCCGGATAAATCCGGCCGGATCGGGCAACTGCCCCTGTTCTACGAGGTATGACCAAAACTGCTTCGATACTTCAAACTGTTCAATGATATGAATCGCTTTGCTGGTATCAATAGTGCCATCCTCTTTTTCCGGTGTGTAGTTGAGCTCACATAGCGCGGAGTGGCCGGTACCGGCATTATTCCAGGCATCGGAGCTTTCAGCGGCCACACGGTCCAGGCGCTCATACACCGCAATAGAACTGTTGGGCGACAGGTGCTTAAACATCGTAGCTAATGTGGCGCTCATAATACCCGCCCCTATCAATAAAACATCCGTATGTTGCGTTTGCTTTTGCATAATGATTCCGGTTTGAAGGTGTTCCTTCTATAAATTACGCTTTCTTAGGAAATGTTGGAGGTATGGGAGAAATTTTTGTTTTTAAGATGACTACCGCTATAGTCCCGGCATTTGCAACAGATCATTCCGATAGCTTTTGCCGTAAGCGCCTTGTTTAACACAACGATTCTTTTTAAATTTAGTTCATGGAAAAGATAACGCCCACCGATATACGTTACACCGATCTTGCTGAAAAACGATTCAACAAACGCTTCATTGGCAAGCCCGACTATATTTACCTTCCCACCACTACTGCGGAAGTAGCAGCCGCCGTACAGGAAGCCGTTACACATCAAAAACGGGTGGTAGTGCGCAGCGGTGGATATTGCCTTGAAGGATTTGTAGCGGATCCCGCTGTAGAAGTGCTGATTGATATGTCGCTGATGAGAAACGTGGAATACGATGCCGGCAAAGCTGCTTTTGTGGCGGAAGCGGGCGCCACGCTTGGCGAAATCAACCGGAAATTATTTTTGAATTGGGGCGCTGTGCTACCCAGTGGTGAGCATCCCAATATCGGCGTAGGTGGACATGTGTTAGGTGGCGCATTTGGTTTTCTCTGCAGGGAATATGGATTGGCGGCCGATTACCTGTATGCCCTGGAGCTGGTGGCGGTAGATGCTTCCGGCAAAGCACATGCTGTAATTGCTACCCGGGAAGAAAATGATCCGCATCGTGAACTCTGGTGGGCGCATACCGGATGCGGTGGCGGTAACTATGGCATTGTTACCCGTTACTGGTTCAGGGCGCCGGGCGTTGACGGCAGTGACCCATATACCACCATGCCGAAGGCACCCGCCAGTATTACCACGTTTAGAATTGGGTGGGATTGGAAAGATATCAATGAAGCAGCCTTTCATCGGCTGGCGAAAAATTTTGGCGCCTGGAGCCTGGAACATAGCCGGCCAGACAGTCCCTTTATACAACTGTTCAGCCTCCTCTTCCTGAATCATCGTAATATTGGTAAGCTGGAAATGAAAGGGCTTACCACCGCCGGTGAAAATGCGATACAGCAAATTGACGCGCACCTGGCAGCTGTGGCGGAGCCACTCGGCCTGCCGTATACCCGTCAAATAGAACAAACGCCGTGGTTACGTTTTGCCCTCAATCCTTTCCCGGAATTGTTTCAGCCTGGCTTTGACAATGCCACGGCCAAAGTGAAAGATGCTTTCCTTCGCAAACCATTTTCGGATAGTCAAATCAGCACCGCGTATAAATACCTCTCCATGGATAAACCCGTGTTTGGCGGACTAGGCATGGCTACCTATGGAGGAAAGGTAAATACAATAGCACCGGGTGCTACGGCCTCCGCGCAACGCGATAGTATACTCGACATTGCCTGCAACACCGGATGGGGCGACCCCAGCGGAGAAGCTCCCAGCCTGGAGTGGGTACGCCATTTTTACCGGGAACTGTTTGCCGCTACCGGCGGAGTTCCGGTGCCCAATGAACAAACAGCCGGCAGTATGATTAATCATCCGGATACCGACCTGGCAGACCCGGCATGGAATAAATCCGGCGTGCCCTGGTCTACCCTTTATTATAATGACAACTATCCCCGCTTACAACAGGTAAAACGCAAATGGGATCTGCTGAATATTTTCCACCATGCACTGTCTATACAGGCGGCGGAATAAGCCAGCAGGCTATTTTGCCAGGCCCAACTCCCAATAAGCAGCACATCTCCGGTCATTTGTTTTTTGTACCTTGCAGTCGCGCGCGTATATCAATTATATATAACAGCACCTCATTCAACCATTTTTTATAGCTTCGCGGGGATAGGATCATATTTAAGCGACCAGGATTTAACGGGATGAATAACGACGCAATAAATGAAATCGCACTTTTCCACCAAATTGCCCAGGGGGATGAGATGGCATTTGAAACACTGTTCCATCTTTATGTCCCTAAAATAAAACCGGTCATTACCCGTGTCATACAGGTAGAAGGGCCAGAAAAAGATATTATACAGGAAATATTCCTGGGCATATGGCTGGGCAGGGAAAAGCTGACAGATGTGATGGCGCCGCATAACTGGATCTTTAAAATGGTGTATCACCGCTGTTATAGCTGGCTGCAGAAGCAGGGTATCCGGAATAAAGCCAGTCAGCGAATTGCTATGGAAAGCGACGACCATTCCAATCTGACAGAAGAAAATATTGCTTTTTCGGAAACCGCATTATTGGTAAAACAGGCGATTCAACAATTACCACCACAGGCACAAAAAATTTACCTGCTCAGCAGGGAAAAAGGATTAAAAATCGCTGCTATTGCAGCAGAGCTACAATTATCAGAGCAAACAGTCAAAAATTCACTTGTTCGTTCCCTCAAATCCATCCGGGAATTTCTTATTAGTAAAGGTATTATTCTGCCGCTAGTCCTCCTGGGATGGGACATTTTATTCTTTTATTAATTTTTTTTCAGAGAGATAGGTACTATTTGATTGCTCACTGTACGTATATATCAGGGGGTATTCATCCGTTAATTTCCCCCTGCCACGTGAACTAAATCTAATAAGACTTTAAATTTCACTTGTTGTCCACGAACGAACGACTCAGATACTTACTGGAACAGGTTCAGCGCCACCAGGCCACACAAGCTGAATACAAAGAACTGTTACAATTCATCAGCGATGATGATACCGGCGATGTTGCGCAGCAACTGGACGCATTTCACGGCATCGTACCCAACACTGCCAACCAGGCAGAGGAATATGATCATGCTTACTGGCAATCGGTAGTAGCGCAGATATTGAATGCAGACAAATCACTGCCCTTGGTACCTGTTAAAAAACGTGTTCCTTTTCTCCGGCGTTACTGGTGGGCTGCTGCCGCCGTATTGGCCATCATGGCAGGCGCCAGGTATTACCAGACCAGCACCAAACCAGCTCCCGCAATAGTGGCTGCCCCCCCTGTCAAAGATGTGGCGCCCGGTGGCAACAGGGCCATGCTTACTCTTTCCGATGGGTCGCAGATCCCCCTGGACAGCGCCGGCAATGGCGTACTGGCGCAACAAGGCAATACCCGCATCACCAAATTAAGTAATGGCCAACTGGCTTACCAGTCGGCCGGCACAACAGATAAAGTATTGTACAACACCATGAGCACCCCGCTGGGCGGACAATACAAACTTATTTTACCGGATGGTACTACCGTATGGCTGAATGCAGGGTCTTCTATCAACTACCCCACTGCATTTGCCGGCTCCGAAAGGAAAGTAACCATTACCGGTGAAGCTTATTTTGAAGTGGCGAAAAATGAAAAAATGCCCTTCTTCGTAAAAGCGAACAATACTACGATAGCTGTACTGGGTACACATTTTAATATTAATGCCTATAAAGACGAAGCCAGCACCAATACCACCTTATTGGAAGGAGCGGTAAAAATCATCACTCCACAACAGCAGCAAACGCTTAAACCAGGACAACAGGCCAGGGTAGCCGCTGCGGGTCAGGGAATACAGGTAGTGGACCACGTTGACCTGATACAAACCGTGGCGTGGAAAGACGGGTTCTTCTACTTCAATGATGCAGATATCCCTACGGTGATGCGTCAACTGGCACGCTGGTACAATGTGGAAGTAACCTATGAGGGAAATATCCCTGAACGGGCATTTACCGGGGAAATAGGTAGGAACCTTACCCTGTCGCAGGTATTAAAAGGATTAGCAAAAACGAGAATCAGGTATAGAATTGAAAACGGTAACAGGATCGTTATTCAACCATAGCAGGGAACAATGAAAGCATAAAAGAACAATGAAATAAGAACGGAATATCTCCGAAAAAAGAAAGCCGGGGCTTAAGATTGGCGTCCTACCCCGGCGGCGTTCGATTTCATCAACAAACAAGTCGGTAAAACTTTATTTATTCATTCAACCAAACATTGCAAAAGTATGCAACTTAAGGCTATTTGTAATTCCGGTACCCGCAAATATTGGAAGTTTGCGGAGCTCTCAACCAAAATTTTGTTAGTGATGAGGCTAACTTCTATCATGCTACTCGTGGCCACCCTGCAGGTAAGTGCCAGTAGCCATGCGCAAACAGTTACTTATTCCGCTAAGTCGGAAAGTCTTCAGAAGGTGCTCAAGGTGATAAAAGAGCAAACAGGCTATGTTTTCTTCTACGATAAAGAAGACCTAAAGAACACCAAACCGGTGTCGGTAGATCTCAAAAATGCCTCGCCGCAGGCGGCCATGGAAATGGTGATGGTACAACAACCACTGAGTTTTGAAATTCAGGGGAATACCATCTTCATTACCAAAAACGATAAGCCGGCAGTTGTACTGCCTGCCCCTCCTCCGCCGGTAGTGATTACGGGTAAAATCGTGGACAATACCGGGGCGCCCATTCCAGGTGCTTCCATCGTTATAAAAGGCAGTAAGAAAGGTACTGTTTCCGGCCCTGATGGTAGCTTTCAACTGAAAGATGTACCGGAAAACGGGGTGCTGGTAATCAGCAGCCTGGGATATGTGGCACAGGAAATTCCCGTAGCCGGAAAAACACAATTCAGCATACAACTCATCCAGGATGTAAGCACCTTGCAACAGTATGTAGTAGTAGGTTATGGCGTTCAAAAGAAAGCCAATCTCACAGGTGCCGTTACGTCTATCTCGTCCGAACAACTGACCAACAGGCCGGTTACCAACATCAGCAACGCCTTACAGGGTACGATGCCCGGTGTAACCGTTACCTCCAACGTTACCGGACAACCTGGCTTCGACAACGCCCAGATCCGCATCCGTGGTATCGGTACCTTTAATGATGCCAACCCCATTGTAGTGGTAGATGGAGTGATCACCAACCTCGCCAACCTGAATAATATCAACCCCGATGATATTGCTTCGATGTCTGTATTGAAAGATGCCGCATCCTCTGCTATCTACGGTTCCCGCGCTGCCAACGGCGTATTACTTGTTACCACCAAACAAGGCCGCAAAGGAAAACCACAGGTTAACTATAATGCCTATGTAGGTAAACAAAACGCCACCAGTTTACCGGACTACTTACCGTCCTGGCAGGCAGCTACACTTTATAACCAGGCGCTCTTAAATGAAAGCAAGCCGGTACGCTGGACAGACGACGAAATTCAGAAATTCAAAGATGGTTCCGATCCTTATAAATATCCTAACACCGATTGGCTGGGCCTCTTCTATAAAGGCAGCGGTGTACAGCAAAACCACTATGTGAGCGTATCTGGTGGTACTGATAAAACACAATATGCCCTCTCCGTTGGTTTGTTTGATGAAAATGGTATCGTAAAAGAAACCAGTGCAAAACGCTATACCAGCCGGTTGAATGTCACCTCTGAAGTGTCTGACCGGTTAAAAGTAAATGCGAACATTGCTTTCACCAATAGCTTAACAGGAGAACCCAGCAACCCGTATACCGGTGATTTCACACAGCTGGTAAGGCAAATCAACCGCATCTCTCCTACCATTCCTTATAAATATGCCAATGGCTACTATGGCTACATTTCGGATGGTAGTCCGATGGCCTGGCTGGAAGGCAACAGCGCCAATAACTATAAAAAATATGACCTGATTGGTAACCTGGGCGCCGACTGGGAAATTGTCAACGGCCTCCATTTCAAGCCATCAGTCGCTTATGTGATGGGCATCAAGCATAATAAGAAATTCATTGCAGACCAGCAGTACTATGATGCTACCGGGAAACCAACATTCTACCAGGGGCCTAACTCCGTTACCGACGAAAACTCCTTTGCCAATATAGTTACACAACAGGCATTACTGGAGTACGGTAAAACTATTCATAAACACAACTTCAAAATATTAGGTGGTTACTCACAGGAACTAACCAAATATTCCTATGACGATGGCTATCGTAAAGGCTTTTTAAATAACCTGCTGACCGATGTAAACCTGGCGTCTACAGACGGGCAAAAAACCACCGGCTACTCTTATGAATTAGCTCTCCGGTCTTATTTTGGCAGGCTCAATTACGACTTCGACGGTAAATACCTCTTTGAAGCTAACCTTCGCTACGACGGATCTTCCCGCTTCGCACCAGGTAACAGATGGGGCGCATTTCCGTCCTTCTCTGCCGGCTGGAACGTTGACCGCGAAGAGTTCTTCCAGTCGCTCAAAAAGTATGTGTCTTACCTGAAATTAAGAGCTTCCTGGGGACAACTGGGTAACCAGATCATGGTGGGGATAGATGATGCCAATTACCCAAGCTATCCTTACTATGCTTACATTTTGCAGGTAAACGGCAGCCAGAACTATACCTTTGGAGGCACCGGCGCTACTATCGCCAGTGGTATCTCCCCGATTAATGGTAACAACGAAAACCTGAAATGGGAATCCACCACGGAAACCGGCGCAGGTTTAGATGCAGGATTCCTCGATGGAAAATTAAATTTCACCGCAGATTATTTCCGCAAAACCACCAATGGCATCCTGATGCCCGTGGAAGTAGGTGCAGTATATGGCCTGAAACCACCAGTACAGAATGCGGGCGTTATGCTGAACAAAGGTTGGGAATTCTCACTGGGTTACAACGATACGAAAGGTGACTTCAAATACAATGCATCCGTTAATGCTGCCTTTATCAAAAATGAAATCGTTAGCCGCAACGGTGCAGGTCCTAAAGTGGATGGCTATACCATACAGAATGTTGGCTATCCCAGGTACTCTTTATTCGGATATGAAGCAGATGGCATTTACCAGTCTGATGATGAAGTAAAAAAAGGTCCTTTCCAAAGCAACAGAACTGCTGCCGGCGATATCCGTTACAAGGATAAAGATGGCAACGACACTATTAACACGGCCGACAGGGTATACCTCGGTAGTTATTTCCCGAAAGTAACATTCGGTATTAACCTCGGAGGCTCCTGGAAAAATTTTGACCTGACTGTTTTCTTCCAGGGAGCAGCCGGTGTAAAAACTTATATTGATGGTGGTAAACTGGGTAGTGTGAGCTCGTCTGCAGGCAGACCTACTTCTGCCCTCCTCGATACCTGGACCAAGGATAATCCAAACGCTTCCCTGCCACGTATCTGGACTAGTTACAAACAAAATGACCCAGGCAGCACACCATCGTCGTTCTGGGTGAGAGACGGCTCTTACCTGCGCCTCAAAAACCTGCAGGTAGGTTATACGCTGCCTGGCAGCCTGGTGAAAAGAATTGGGCTCAGCAAAGTACGCTTCTACTATAGCGGACAAAATATCCTCACGTTTGACCACCTGTACAAATGGATAGATCCGGAAGCATCTATCTCCAGCAGTATTTATTACTACCCACAGGTTAAAGTGCACACACTTGGTGTAAATGTTAGTTTTTAACGAAAAGTACGCAACGTCATGAAAAGAAACATTCTCTATATATTACTCGCAGCAGGCCTGACACAATCCGCCTGCCAAAAGGATTTCCTCGACAGAAAGCCATTGGATAGTTATAGCAACTCGTCTTTGTGGACCTCCCAGGCAGATGCCTTAGCGGCCCTCAACGGCTGCTTCAAAGAGTGGGAAGGCGATTATCGTTTACTCTACCTGGATGCGGTAAGCGATAATCTCTACAGCCAATATCCATGGGAAGGTTATACCGACTACGGCAGCGGTACCGTTACACCTGCCAACACCACGGTATCCTCCAGCTGGAGCTATACCACCGTTCAGAAATGTAACTGGTTCCTGGAAAACATCGATAAAACACCCATGGATGCCACATTAAAAGAACGCTATAAATCGGAAGCACGCTTCCTCAGAGCGTACCAGTATTTCATCATGACGCAATTGTACGGAGACGTACCTTTCGTTAAAAATACGGTAACAACAGAAGTAGCCAACAGCATCACAAGAACACCGGCAGCGGATATACGAAAATTCGTAAAAGATGAACTCGCTGCTATTGCTGGTTCCCTGCCCGTAAGTTACACAGGTAGTGAAGTAGGACATATTACACAAGGCGCCGCCCTCTCCCTGAGAGCAAGGATAGAATTATTCGATAAGAATTACGCCGACTGTATCGCCGATTGTAAAAAAGTAATGGGATTAGGTTATGACCTGTTTGGCAACTACCAGGACCTGTTCCGCATTCAAAATGAAAACAACAAAGAAGTGATTCTCGATGTGCAATACAAAGAGAATGATTATGCCAACTCAGATATTGGCATTATGCCATCATCCGGCTTTGGTGGCTGGGGCTCACTCGATCCTACCCAGGCTTTGGTGGATGCTTATGAAACCAAAACCGGTAAAACCATCGATGATCCCACTTCCGGCTATGATGATAAAGATCCTTTTAACAACAGGGATCCCCGCTTAACCGCTACCATCGTTTGTCCCGGCCAGTTATATGAAGGCGCGTACTACAACTCCATTGAAAAGTCGTCAGGCGATTATTATAACGGTGATAACAATTCTAAAACAGGATACATCCCGAAAAAATTCACGTCTCATCTCTCCGACTTTGCAGACATGTGGAATACCGGGCTGAATATGATTGTGATCCGTTATGCTGAAGTATTGTTGACCTATGCAGAAGCGCAAATTGAATCCGGTATCATCGACAATTCAGTATACGATGCACTGGATAAAATAAGAACCCGCGCTGGTATGCCGGCGGTAGACAGAACCGTGTACAACACCGTAGACAAAATGCGTACACTGGTAAGACGCGAACGCAGAGTGGAGCTGGCCCTGGAAGGTTTGCGCTGGTTTGATGTGCAACGCTGGAAAATTGGCGGCGCCGTGAGATCAGGTACCGTATATGGCACCCGCTTAGGCACCGTAGATCCTGCCAACGGCAAACTGACGCTGGCCGGTGAGCATGTAAAAGTAGAAACACGTACATTCCAGGATAACCGGGATTACTTATGGCCGGTACCACAAAAGGAAAGAGATATCAATAAAAACCTGACACAAAATCCAGGTTACTAATTATTGTCGTACTCATTGAAAAAATCCCGCGAATTGAAAAATGAGCGGGATTTTTTTATCTTAAAATGAAAAATACATGCCGTTGTTAAAATTCCGCGGGCTTATTATCCTGTTGCTCGTACATATATCCCTCCCATCCCAACTGGCGGCCCAAAGCAGGGACGTTTTAAACCTTAATACCAACTGGGCCTTTCACAGAGGCGATGTAACCGGTGCTGAAAAAAAGACATTCAACGACAAAGACTGGTCCGGCATCAGCATACCGCATGTGATGCGCATCGAAAAAAAACACAATGGCGGCAACCAGGTATACCAGGGCGTTGGCTGGTACAGGAGGTATTTCCGGCTACCGGCAGCCTATCATGATAAGCGCATCACCCTTTGTTTTGACGGTGTGCAAACCACCGCTGAGGTATATCTGAACGGTCAGCGGCTCACCACTCATACCGGTGGCTACATTGGCTTTGTAGTGGATATTACCCCGTATATAATTTTGGGAGAAGACAACGTCCTCGCAGTGCGTGTCACCAATACAGATAATGCACAGATCCCTCCGGGAAAGCCACAGGCAAACCTGGACTTCAATTACTTTGGCGGCATCTATAGAAATGTTACCCTGCTGGCAACGGAAAAAATATTTATCTCGCATCCCCTGGAAGCCAATAAGGTAGCAGGTGGCGGCGTGTTCATCACCTACCCGGCCGCCGACAGCAATACCGCTGCTGCGCATATTAAAACCAATATTGTAAATGCCGGCAACCAGCCAACGGATATATTATTGAAAACAACACTGGTAGACAGCAACGGCATCGTGGTAGCCACTGCCGGCAGCCAGCAACATATGAATGCCCATACCGATAAGGATATTGAACAATCCCTGACCATACATCATCCGCAATTGTGGCATCCGGATCACCCTTATTTATATCGCCTTGTATCGGTGGTGTATCATCATCATACCTGTGCAGACAGTCTTATAACGGCTACGGGGATACGAAATATCGCTTTCCGGCCGGACGGTTTTTATATCAATGGTGAAAAGCTTTACCTGCGTGGCGCCAACCGGCACCAGGCCTACGAATACATTGGCGATGCAGCGCCGGATAATATGCAGTACATGGACGCGCTCCAGCTCAAAAAAGGCGGATTCAATGCGGTTCGTGCGGCACACTATCCGCAGTCCCCTGCCTTCCTGGACGCCTGTGACAAAACAGGATTGCTCGTTATTGAATGTGAGCCCGGATGGCAGTTCTTTTCCAAAGATGCTCTTTTTACGGCCAATACCTATCGTGATATCCGGGAAATGATCCGTCGCGACCGCAACCACCCTTCCGTTTTTCTCTGGGAAACATCTCTCAACGAATCTCCTACGCCGGAAAGCTGGATGCAACAGGCAGTACAAACCGCACAGGCGGAAATGCCCGGTCAGCAACTATTTGTAGCAGACGATTATAACGCCCGCAGCAAAAATCATTACAATGTTTCTTATAAAGTAGTGAATGAAGACGGTAGCGATCCGATGCCTTCCCGCCCATTCCTCACCCGCGAATGGGGCGATAGCTGGATGGCAGATGCAGAGAAAGAAAGTGGCCTCCGTGCCAGCAGGATCTATACAGAAAAGGGATTGATTAACCAGTGCATATTCCGGCAAAACGCGCTGAATGGAGAAACGTCTGAAGAACTTGGCGGCTACTGGGATCACGGCGGATTAGATGCCAATCCGAGAATAGGCGGCTACTTTGTATGGAGCTACAACGACTATACCCGTGGCTCCGATGCCGTGACGGCGTTCAGTGGTGTAGTAGATCTTGACCGGTATGAAAAGTTCAGCTACTACCAGCTACAGGCCATGCAGGACGCCCGCAACCCGGTTTATGGCCCTATGGTATACATTGGCAGCTATAACAATCAACCGGCTTTGGATAGTAACATCATCGTGTTTTCCAATTGTGATGCCGTGCAACTTTACCGGAATGATCAGCTATGCGGTGAAATAACCAGGGCACAAAACGCTGCCTCCGCTCCATTTGTAGCTGCGAAAGGCGGCAGTCCCTACTTTACCTTCCATACCGGCAAATATGAAGCCGGCATGCTGAAGGCAGTAGGCCTGCTCAACGGCAAAGCTGTTTGCACACATACCGTTCGAACACCCGACCGCCGGCCTCATCACCTCGAAATAGAAATACCTGCTAACCACACCACTTTCCTGGCCGACGGTTCTTCCATGACGCCATTCTACGTGAAAGTATGTGACAAAAATGGCACCCTGATTTCCAACAGCAAACCCGGCGAATCCTTTTTCATGCGGGTACGTGTTTCCGGCGAAGGGACCCTGATAGGTGGACAAATGTCCGCTCCCAATGTCTCTATCCTCTATACAGAAGGAGGCATTGCCTATGGTCTTATCCAGCATACCACCACACCGGGCGAGATCAGTATCAGCGCCACTGTCCTGGATAAAGGTACTGGTCACCTGACGTTTAAAACCAAGGCATCGTCCACAAAGTATGTACCCGATGGTACCCATCATTCATGGCTGCACGAAAATAAAACAGCGCCAATGGAGCATAATACAGATACCTCCACACTGCCGTTGATTGATCTGAGAGATGCAGCTGTTGCCGTGCAACCCGGCCCCGGAAAAGAAAGCCCGCTGCGGATGACAGATGAAAATACTACCACCAAATGGACCGCAGATGCAGGAAAGCTCCCCTTATCCATTACACTGGATCTGAAGAAAACATATACACTGGCTGGTAGCCGTATCGTATGGGGGAAAGACAGCGACTGGTATACCTACAGCATCTCCGTTTCAGCCAATGGCAGCGACTGGGTAGAAGTGAAAAGCGCCGAACGTGTATCCGGTCAGGATTACAAGGTAGTGCTCCTGCAGGCGCCTTCTGCAAGGTATGTACGCTACACGATCAGCGGTATCCAGCCGGAAAGCAGCAGAATAGCAATAAAAGAGATACTGGTGTATGGAAAATAACCAGCGCGGATTTTGCCTGTGAGCGGGATTATACTGCTCACAGACAAAATCCACGCTGCTCTTACAACAACCCTTTCCTCAGCTGCTCCACGGCGTAATTAGCCGCCCTGGCTGTTAAAGACATATAAAGAATAGAAGGGCTCTGGTTACCGGTACTGGTCATACAGGCACCATCGGTTACAAATACATTCTTACAATGATGTAGCTGATTCCATTCATTGAGCAGGGATGTGGCAGGATCCTTTCCCATGCGCACACCGCCCATTTCATGTATATCTAATCCCGGTGGCTGATGGTTATCACTCGTCACGATATTTTTTGCGCCGGCGGCTTCCAGCATGGATTTTCCCTGTTCCAGGAAATCTTTTACCATTCTGTCGTCATTATCGTCGTAATCAACGGAAGTGATCAGTAACGGAATACCCCACTGGTCCGTTTTATCTTTGCTTAACCTTACGTGATTACTTTCTTTGGGGATGGTTTCTCCCTGCATATACATGTAAGCGCCCCATTTTCCCGGTCGGCTGATGGCTTCTTTAAATCCGGCGCCCAATGCCGATGGAACATTTTTATCGTTTAGCCGTTCCCGATAGGCACCGCTGAATATAACATATCCGCCTACAAAATCAGTGTCTTTTTTATGCACATTCCGGAAGTTTGGCATAATGCATTCCGCCGGTTTGGATACTTTGTAATACTTATCTTCAAAACCGTCAAACTCGCCACTCATGCCGGCTCTGTAGTTATGGAAACAGATATATTTCCCTAACAATCCATTGTCATTTCCCAACCCATTGGGAAACCGTTGGGAAGTAGAATTCAACAAAATAAGATTGGTATTTAAGGCAGAGGCATTAAGGAAAATAATTTTTGCATAAAAGATCATCGTTTCTTTGGTGTTGGTATCTATCACTTTTACGCCGGTGGCTTTACCGGATGATTCATCATAGATAATAGAATGTACCACGGAGAATGGACGGATGGTAAGATTGCCTGTTTTCTCTGCCCAGGGAAGCGTGGAAGCATTGGAGCTAAAGTAGCCACCAAACGGACACCCCCGCATACAAAGATTACGGCTCAGGCACTGCCGGTGTTGTTCTTTTGGAATGCCGCGTGGCTCCGTTACCTGTGCCCATCGGCCGGATACATAGTGCCGGTTGAATTTTTCGGCCACCACGGTTTTGATATGCTGCTCTACACAATTCAATTCAAAAGCAGGCAAAAATTCTCCATCCGGCATGGTATCGATGCCTTCTTTATCGCCACAAACACCAATGAACTTTTCGACATGGCTATACCACGGGGCAATGTCGTGATAGCCGACGGGCCACTCAATGCCGTAGCCATAACGGTGTGGCGCCGTAAAATCCATCTCACTCCAGCGGGCACACGCACGCCCCCATATGAGCGACTTTCCACCTACCTGGTAGCCTCTTATCCATTCGAAAGGTTTCTCCTGGATGTAGGGATGGTCCGCATCTTTCACAAAGAAATGGGCCGTGCTGGCATCATACCCTGCCGCCCTGCTGATATAGGGATTTTCGTCCAATACCTTCCTGGGTAATGCACCCCGGTATTTGAAGTCCCATACCGGCGTGGTAGCGGTGGGATAATCTTTTATATGCTCCACATTTCTGCCCCGCTCCAGTACCAGGGTTTTCAGGCCCTTTTCGCATAACTCTTTTGCAGCCCAGCCACCACTGATGCCACTGCCAATTACAATGGCATCGAAGTGCCTGGAAAGATCCTGATTGGCCGCCATACGTGAAATTTTACGTTGTCATTGTTCCTTGTTCAGATGCTATTTTGCGCTGCCATTTAACCACAGGTCAACCGGTTTGGTTACGTGTGGCGTAAAAGGCAGGGTAATTTTTTTGCCTTCACCTGCCGCCGCATAGGCGGCATAGATGATCTCTAGTACTGCCCGTCCGTCTTTGCCCGTCACCAGTGGTGTTTTATCATTTTTCACACAGTCAATAAAATGTTTTAACTCCTGCGGATAGCCCTGGTTAAAGGCTTCTTCAAACATGCAGAAACTCCAGCCCACCGTAGTATCCGTTTTTTCCATGGCATAACCGTAGCCGCTCCTGCTGTAGGCCAGTATGGAATTCCCGGTAAATAAATCCGCATAGGCGACCCCGTTAGTGCCGTGAATTTCGCTGCGGTCATCCATGCCACCATGTTTGGCCCAGGAATTTTCCACCACGCCGGTGACCCCGTTTTCAAATTCGATGATGATAATAGAATTATCTTCTCCCTGCGTTCTTCCTTTATGGAGTACTGTATTCATAGAAGCGGTAACGCTCAGCACACGGCTGTTCTTCAATATCCAGCGAAACCAGGCGATACCATGGCATCCCATATCCATCAGTACTCCACCGCCAGACTGATTTACATCATAGAACCAGTCGGAATGCGGGCCAGAATGCTTTTCTGATTGCTTCAGCATGTAGATGTCGCCCACTGCGCCTTCTTCCACCATCTGCCGCGCACGCTCGTATTTGGGTGCAAAGCAAAGCTCTTCAGCGTACATGAGTTTCACCCCGGCTTTGTCGCAGGCCGCAATCATTTCATCAGCTTGTTCCAGTGTTACGGCCAGTGGTTTCTCTATAATGATATGCTTTCCCGCCGCCGCGGCTTTTAAAGTGGCTTCGTGATGCAGGAAGTTCGGCAAACAAATGTCTACTACGTCTGCGTCCGTATGTTGTAATAAATCGTCAATAGAAGAAAAGTGCTGCGCGATATGATGTTTGTTGGCAAAGGCTTTCGCCTTATCGGCATGTCGCGCATACACGGCTACGATCTCCGCTTCCGGCACAAACCGTGTGTAACTTTCCAAATGAATGTCAGCAATAAATCCTGCTCCCAGTATGGCTACTTTAACCCGTGTCATTAGCTTAAAAAGATTTGTTAAAAAATAGCTTTTAGCAGTTAGCTTTTAGCAAAATGCAGCGGAGATAAATATAACAAGATCTCCGCTGCATTTTGCTAAAAGCTAAAAGCTAACTGCTAAAAGCTTTCATACATCCGGACATAGTCCACCTGCATGGCTGCAGGAAACACAGATTCATCGAGGCCTTCTTTTCCGCCCCAGTTGCCGCCAACAGCTACGTTCAGCAACAAATAAAATCGTTTGTCGAACGGCCAGCCTTCATGGCCTTTATGTTCATTGGCTACCTGGTAGTATACTTTGTTATCCAGCAGGAAGATGATATGATCAGGTGTCCATTCTACTGCATAGAGATGAAACTGATCGTAAGGATGTGCAATAAAAACGCCTTTGGTTTTTTGAGTACCAATAACATGATTATAGGTTTTGCTATGCAAACTTCCAAAGATGCTGTCTTTCATATATCCCACATGTTCCATCACATCAATTTCCCCGCTTGCCGGCCACCCGCCATAGCTGTCGTCGGTAGACAACATCCAGATAGCAGGCCACAGCCCTCTGCCTTTCGGCAGCCTGGCTTTTACTTCCAGCTTGCCATATTTCCAGTCGCCTTTGTTTTTAGTGACCATCCTGGCAGACGTGTATTTATACTTTCCTTCACCGGTATTTCTGGCGGTAATAAACAGCGAGCCATTCTGCACTTTCGCATTGTTGGTATCTGCGGCAGTGTATAGCTGCAGCTCATTATTCCCCCAGCCCGACCGGCCTGTCTGATATCCCCATTTGGTGCTGTCCGGTACGCCTTTGTAGTTAAACTCATCACTCCAGACCAGCTTCCACTTTTTATGGCGCTGAATGGACTGGGCCTGCACCGTAGCGGTGTAACCGCATACGATCAGCAGTAAAAAAAGACCATAGTTTTTTTTCTTCATGTTCATGATTTCGGTAATAGTAACAATAGTTCCCGCAATAAATTTAATCTTTCAACTTCGGATTTATATCCTCTTGTGCCTGCGGAATGGGGATGTATTCACTTTTGCCTTTTACAAACCCGGGAAGCACGGCGGCTGCCTGATCTGTTCTCAGCAAATCATTAAACCGCTCACCCCACCATTCACAGATCAGTTCGGCATGACGTTCATCCATGAGTTGCGGCAGCGTTACGTTGGAAATAGGATTTAGCTTTGCGCGTTTCCGTACTTCATTGACCTGCGCATCTCCACTTTGGCCTTTACGGATTTTTGCTTCTGCATTCATCAGCAATACTTCGGCATAACGCATGATCCGGACGTTATTATTGGCGCCGTAAAAATCAATTCTACCCGGTGTCATCTGTGAAGTAGGGAAATAGGCTTTTCCATTGAAATACTTTTTCCGGGAGGCATTCCCTGAAATGGTGTCACCGGCAGGTGTTACTTTATATGTTCCGGGAGCGCCGTTGATACCGCAATATTCAATCGCTGTTTTTAAACGAACACTATCATTACGGTTTTTCAGGAAATCAAATGCCTTTTGCGTGGGCACCATCCAACCTGGCCCGGAGATCACCGGACTGTATGTATTTTCAGGTGCCTGGAACAGGTAGAAGTTACCCCATGTTTCGTTCGCACCACCGGAAGTAACGATATCACCGGAACCTTGTCCGAAGTCGGAATATTGCAGTTCAAAAATAGACTCATTACATAACTTGCCGGGCTTTTTAAACAACTGGTAATAATCATCGAACAGGGAGAATTGATGACTATTCACAATCTGGTTGGTACAATCCAGCACTATGTCCCAGTAAGGGCTACCGTTGTTATTCCCAGCCAGGTCCATCGCGGCTTTTGCTTTCAGCATCAGGGCGGTGTATTTTGTTACGCCGCCAACATGCACTGCGGCGTTAGGCCTGGCGTCTTCCAGGTTCGCAATACAGTAATCCATTTCCGCCATTACATATTTGTTGATGTCTTCAAGGCTGCTTTTGCTGACACCTCCCAGGTTGGCCGGGTTATTACTTTCCAGGCCAAGGATGGGTGTAGGTCCATAGGTTCTGCCGATCCAGAACTGCGCCATGGCCCTGTAGAAACGAGCTTCTGCCTGGTACCTTGCCATTAGTTTGGTATTATCAGCGTCGCCGGCAGGAATATTTTTTGCGAATTCGTTCAATTCAAACAGCGCGCTGTTGGCGCCTAATACCACGGCATACATACTGATCCACATGTCATTGATGCCCCAATAACTTTTTACGGTTACATCCGACTGAAAGTTATGGATGGCTACTTGTCCGGCGTCATCATTACCGGTTTCGATATCGTCGCTGCGAACAGAACGGATAGCCACACTGATCCATTTGGCGAAAGTACCACTGGCGGCGGTTCTATACAGACCGGATACCGGCTGATACATCAGCGATAAATCCTTGTAGTTGACAGTGGTCACCGGGGGATTGTTTTCCTGCGGACGGTCCAGGAATTTGGAACAGCCTGTAGAAAAAAGTATGGTGATGAGTAAGATGGATATGTAACTTCTCATAATTTCTTTTTTAATTTTTCTATCACTATATAGATCTAAAACATTTTCGTATAGCCTTAAACAATAGGTCCTCAGAACGTTGCCCTTACGCCGAGGCTATAAGTGGAAGATACCGGGTATACATTGGAATCATAACCGGAAACGCCATTATAAGAGCTGATTTCAGGTGTAAAGCCATTGTACCGGGTAAACATAAAAGGTCTGTCGGCGGTAGCAAATATTCTCATGGCTACCGGAGATTGTTTACCTATATCGAAATTATATCCGAGCTGAATGTTTTGAATACGCAGATAAGCGCCACTCTCTACAAAGAAGGAGTTGCTTACTTTAAACCAACCCTGTCCCAGTGCATAAGCAGAAGGATAGGCATTGGTGGAACCAGGTCCGGTCCAGAGATTGCTGGCAAATTTTTCATCCAGGTTCAGGGAAGAAGATGCTTTGTACAATCTGCCCCTGTTCAGGTTGAATATTTTATTGCCGGATACCCCCTGGAAGGCGATGCTGAAGTCGAACTTTTTATAGGTCAACCCGATATTAAAACCATAAGTAACTTTAGGCAGGTAGTTACCCATATTCACACGGTCTTTATCATCCAGTATGCCATCACCGTTCTGATCTTTATACCTGGGGAAGCCAGGCAAGATAGGTGATGTAGCAGATTGATTATAATGTTTCGCGATTGGATCATTATCTATCTCCTGCTGGGTTTGATAAACGCCGATAAATTCATACCCGTAGAAATAATTGATGGGCTGTCCTACTACAATACGGTTGGGAAATTCTGCTGTCCACTCGGGGAAACCGCCGGTAGAACTTGGGAGGGTTCCAAGGCTGGTGACTTTGTTTTTTAAGGTAGACACATTGGCACCAATGGAATAACCCACACTACCAATTTTATCATTCCAGTTCAGCACTATGTCCCAGCCACTGTTCTCCATATCAGCCCAGTTACCATACACGGTAGCATACGTAGAAGGAATAGGTTTATAGAAAGCTGCCCCGGTAGTTTTCCTGTTATAATAGTCTACGGAGCCTTTCAATCGTCCTTTCAGCATTTCAAAATCAATACCTCCGTCCCATTCTGTCACTACTTCCCAGGAAACGTCCTGGAAGAAACGGTTCACTGTATATCCGGGCAGGTAAGTACCATTAGTGCCTCCTGTGCTTCCGAAAACAGCGGAGTTGCTGTTACCCGTTTGTAACTTGGCGTAACCGGCGTTCGTATTTACTCCATCGTTCCCCAATTTTCCCCAGCTACCCCTGATTTTTAAAAAGTCAAAGAGGTGTTGATTTTGCATGAATGCTTCGCGGCTGATAACCCAGCCTAAACCAACAGAAGGGAAATAGCCCCATTTGGTCTGGTATTTCGAGCTGCCATCTGCGCGATAAGTAGCGGTGAGCAGGTATTTGTTGTCATAGTCATAAGTACCGCGGGTGAAGTAGGAAATACCGGCATTGCGGGTACCATCTTCGCCATAGTAAGCAACGTTGGGTCTTCCCTGCCCTGCGTACCAGGCCTCTTCGAGGTTAGGTACATCGTCGGCTTCTGCGCGGGTTTGGCGCCAGCGTTCTTCCCTGGTGGATTGTCCGAGGAGTATGCTCCAGTGATGCCGCCCGTTGCCATCTTTATAGGTCAGCAAATTATCGAGTATATAGTTCGTGGTCCGTTCCTGGATGGAGGTTAAGTGCGACAAGGTTTTACCAGGGGCGGGGCCTTGGTTCTGCTCAGGACTGTAGCGGGTTTCCAGCAGTGATCCATAGAGCTGGCTTAGCTGCGTCCGGAAAGTGATTTTATTCTGCCAAAATCCTGCCTCTGCATATAACGTTGGTAAAATCTGGAATCCTTTTGACTTGTCGTAATGATAATACGCCGTTGCCATGGGGTTTTTATCATCAGACCTGCCGATCACAGACGGCGCCGTGAATTTCACAGGATAGGCATTTACGTTAGTACTGTCGTATACCGGGAATAAGGGAGAAGCGGTATAGGCATTCAGGAATGCGGAGTTATCCGGGCTGAAAGTAGTGGAGTTATTAAAGATAGCAGTCACACCCACTTTCAGCCAGCTGAATGCTCTTGCTTCCAGTTGCAGGCGGCCGTTATATCGCTTAAAGTTATTCTGCGCGTTTAAGATACCATCCTGGTAGGTATAGTTGAGGCCCATAGAATAAGTGATTTTATCACTTCCTCCCGATACATCAATGCCGTGATTGGTGATCAGGGCGCTTTTTCTGAGGATCACATCATACCAGTCGGTGCTGGTAGTAGGATTCAGGCCATTGCCGCCGTATTTCTGGGACGACAGCAACGCGGTGCCGCTATCCGCCACGGAGCCTCTTTGCAGGGAGAACGATGTATACTGTTTCCCGTTAGCCATTTTCAATACGTTGGTGGGGCGCTGCATGCCTACATAACCCGTATAGGTTACCCGGGTTTTCATGTTGAGCTTTCCTTTTTTAGTGGTAATCAGCACTACGCCATTGGCGGCACGCACACCGTAGATAGCAGCGGCGGATGCATCCTTTAATACGGACATGTCTGCGATATCACCGGGATTCAGGAAATTAATATCCGTCACAAACATCCCATCAACTACATACAAGGGGTTCTCATTATTAAAGGAGCCCACTCCCCTGACGCGGACGTTAGGAACACTACCTGGCGCACCGCTCGTAACTACCTGCACACCGGGAACGCTTCCCTGCAGGGCCTCCATGGGCGTAGCCGTGGTACGTTTCATCATGTTGTCAGTATTCACCGCCGTAATGGGCGCGGTCAGGTCCGCTTTCTTTTGGGTACCATACCCAACTACCACTACTTCATCCAGGCCGGTGCGGGTAGGTTCCAGTTGCACATTCACCACATTACCGGTGATAGGCACTACCTTCCTGGCAAAACCTATAGCAGAGATGACAAGGGAATCCGCCCCGGGCGACACTGCCAGGGAAAAAGCGCCTACTTCATTGGTAGCCGTACCAGTTACGGTACCTTTTACGCCAACTGACGCGCCGATAACAGGTAAGTTCTTGTCATCTGTTACCGTCCCCTTCACCACTTTATTTTGGGCGCTGGCTGTAAGATGGACGATCATGGAAAGTAAAAGGGGGATAATAATACAGGTGTACTTTTTTTTCATACGCAAAATTTAGTTTTGGTCCGTTCCTAAATAGTGAATCGTGGATAAAACAAATGTAGGATAGCTGCTAAAAAAATGCCCGGAAACCACCACTTCATTACTACGTCATAAGGTATAATTCCCAATTTTTATGGCGTACACGGCTACTACAGAACTACTACAACCCCCACCCGGGTTCTCGTCACTATCATTAAGCGATTTTCAAATAGCATGTCTATGGCGAATCGGGCCCCAAACCCAGCACACAACGATTTAAGGAATCCCCCTCCCTTAAAAATGGGGCGTTATTTCCGCAAACCGGTGTAAGCATAAGGATGAGACAGTATCTACAAAAAAAGTTGCTTCCTGATCTACCCGAAAAGAGGTAAATTAAATACCCATTTACAGGTATTGCCGCTGCCTTAAATTTTACTCAGCTTTATACCGACCTTTGTCCGCCGGTATTTCTGAAAATCATTGATTCATCCAAACAAAGAAACTATGCATTGCTGTATGTGGCGAATATCCATGATGGCGGCTCTCCTGCTGACCACTATTACCCGTGTATCTGCCCAAAAAACACCTGAATACATTTTTCCTACCATCCCGTTTAATGAGGAGGAAACAGCCAAACAAATGGAAGATGGTCATGCCACCATTGCGGGACTGGCTAAACTGAAAAAGAAAGGCAGAACCTTTTATCCCTGGCAGGGCGATCGTATTCTCCTGTTTCCCGTAACACCTTACCTCACAGAAATGCTGGAACTACAGAAGAAGTATCGTAAAGGAAAAAAAATTGCCAGCATGGATAACAAAGCATACAGCTATCACATTGAAGGAAGAGTGCAGGATGAAAACGGCCATTTTGAGTTCAGGGATCTTAAACCTGGCAAGTACTATATTGTTACCTGGATCGATTACGAAAAACAATATGAGTACAAGGTACAAACCGGCAGGGAAACGGCCTACAACGGATATGGAGAAGTATTGTACTCCACACCTACCTATATTTGGTGTACGCAAAAATATGCGGTAGAACAGGAAGTATCGGGCATCATAGAAGTAACTGGCGATGGCCGGATGTCCGCTGAAATCTCCAACTAAAAAGACATTCTCATGAAAAAAATATTTATCCATCTTCCTGTTCTTCTTCTGGCAGTACAGGCGGTCATCGCGCAAAATGTCAACATACGCAATAACAACTTCAAAAAAGCACTCATCGAACAAGGTGTTGACCTGAATAACGATAACGAAATCCAGGTAGCAGAAGCGCTGAAAGTAACGAAACTATATGTCAACAAGTTTCAGATCTCCAGCCTGGCGGGCATCCGCAGCTTCGCCAATTTAGAGGAATTCGGTTTTTACGACAATAACATCAGGGACGCAGACTTCCAGGGAATGACTAAACTCCGGGCCATTTATGGCTACAACAACCAGTTACAAACGCTGAATGTAAAGGGGTGCACCAACCTGCAAACAATATATGCGGCTTACAATAAGCTGTCGGTCATAGACCTGTCCGGCTTGCCCAGGCTCAAAGAGCTACAGTTGCACAACAATACGCTGAATGCAGTAGATGTGGGCGGTCACCCGTTACTGGAGGAATGCCAGTTGAACGATAATATGATGACCTCTTTTAGTTTTAAGGGCTCCCATGCAATTAAAACGCTGATGCTGGGCAACAACCAACTGGAAGAGCTGAATGCCACCCCATTAAAGGACCTGGAAGTATTGAACCTGTATACCAACCGTAAGCTGCGGATATTAAAAGTATATGGATTAAGGAAACTGAAAGAGCTGAATGCTGATTTCTGTCCACTGGACAATCTGAATATGAGCGGTACGGTGAGCCTGACAAAATTCACCTGGTAATAGTTGAAAAATCCCATTTTTACGGGATGTGGTGGCAGCGAATTATAGCGTACTTTAATAGTACAGGCATTTGCCTGACCACCTCAAATTATAAGCTATGAAAAAGAAAATTCAATTGCCAAAACTTGTTTTGAGTAAAAAAATTATTGCGCGCCTGAGCAAGCTGTCAACTAACAATGATGCGGGTTACCTGATTTCTGATCCAACTACAGAAAATCCATGTGATCCCGTACACAGCATGTTCCTTTGCACCCGCGCATGCTAACAAAAAGCTATTTTTCCGGGGTGAAATATTGTACACCCCGGAAAATTTCTGACTACTCAGCTTTCCACCAGTTGTAATAATTGTGTTCATGATCCACTTCAAATCCCGTCCTGGGATACAGCTGATTACCAATGGCATTTGTTTTTTCAGTTTCCAGTAACAGGCCACAGGCATTGGTTTCTTCACACCAGGCTTTACAGCGGTCGATGATCATTACGGAAAGACCACGTCCCCTGTAATCCGGGTCAACAAACAGGTCGCTCAATAACCACTGGCGTTCAAGCTTTTTGTAATGAAACAGGGAATAGAGCTGGGCAAATCCTACCGCTTTGCCATCTACCATGGCTAAAAAAGTGTCTGATTCTCCATTACTAATTCTCTCCCGTAAAAAGTTTTTCCCCTTTTCGAGATCCGAAGGCTGCCGGTAAAAGATGCGGTAATGGTTGAATAATTCTGCGAATTCATCGAGATGTTCGATTCCTGCTTTGACAATTTGTACCATCGCTTATGATTTTGTGTTTGAGTGATCCTCTTATTTTAGTTCGATATTATCAGTCGCTATTTGAACGCTGTATCCGTGAATGTTGCTAGCTACAGCAGGTATCCATCGCTGCTGCTGCAAAAGTATACCCTTGCCGGACGATACAGGTGGTCCCATTTCAACAAAACAGGTAGTCCAATTATACAGGGTAACCTCATGGTGGAAATACATGTTTGCAGGCGTGCTTTCGTTTCCGTAGCAAAAAGTTCAAATAGCTGTTGCTACTGGTGGAAATAACAGGAAGCCCTGCGACTAAAGGCTTTTCACAGATGATAAAGATCAGTATACCGGCTAATAATGGTCATAATAATCACAGCGGGTGGCTGGTATCTTTGACCTGGTTTCATTTATCATCCAACTAAAATGAGAAAAGCTATGTCCAGCATTGTCACTATTACATTGAACCCGGCAATAGACAAAAGTACTTCCGTGCCTGCATTAAGGCCTGAGCGGAAATTACAGTGCAGCAATCCTACTTATGAACCTGGCGGAGGTGGTGTAAATGTTGCAAGAGCCATTATAAAGTTAGGCGGCGACGCGCAGGCCATTTACCTCGCCGGCGGACATTCAGGCAAATTTTATGATGCGCTGTTAAGCGCAGAAGGCGTTCCCGCATTGTCGCTTCCCATCGCAGGAAATACAAGAGAAAATCTCATTATTACAGATACCGGTAATGATGCACAATATCGCTTCGATATGCCGGGTCCGGTGGTGGATACCTTTGAATGGCAGCATTTACTGGAAGTGATCAGGAACATCGATCATATCGACTACCTGGTTGCCAGTGGCAGCCTGGCGCCTGGAATTCCTGCAGATATATTTGCCTCTTTTAGTGCTATTGCAGCCATCAAAGGTGCGCGCTTCATTGCAGATACTTCCCGCGACGCCTTAAAGCAGGCTATACGTGAAGGCGCTTACCTCATCAAGCCCAATTTGCGTGAATTAGCCGGTTTTGCCGGCGTAGATACCCTGAATACTGATGAAATGGTAGATGTAGCCCGTCAGATCATTTTCAAAAAACAATGCGAAGTGGTAGTGGTATCCATGGGAGGCAAAGGCGCCATGCTGATAACGCAGCATATCGCGGTAAAAGTCCCTGCCCCGGATGTAACGCGCGTGAGCACTGTTGGTGCAGGCGACAGCATGTTGGCAGGTATTGTTTACAGCCTGGCTAAGGATAAAGAAATTTTAGAAGCTGTTCAATTTGGTGTCGCCTGCGGCACTGCGGCAACTTTAAATGCCGGTACCGCACTGTGTAAAAAAGAAGATGCACAGTTTCTTTTTGAGGAAATTTGCAGGAGGCAGGCGTTAACAAGCGCCCTGTGAAAGCGGGTATCTTCTCCTGACTTTCTAACTTTCGGGGAGTTATCGTGTTAATAATGAATAGCCATTACGGCAAAACACTTGCATTCACTGGTGTTGTAAAAATTATAATGATGACATTGCTCCATTTACCAGAAAGCATGCGGGCCATGGTACTGGAAAAACCTGGTCAGCCACTGCAACTCAAAAATGTACCGGTACCTGCTCCCGGACCTGGCCAGGTGCTAATCAAAGTAATTGCCTGCGGTGTTTGCAGAACTGACCTGCATATATTGGATGGTGACCTGCCGCCGGTAATGTTACCACTTATTCCCGGGCATGAAGTGATCGGAGAAGTAGCAGCTACCGGCAGCGAAGTAACCACGCTTAAATATGGCGATAAAATTGGTGTTCCCTGGCTGGCATATACCTGCGGACATTGTAAATATTGCGCCCAGGGACAGGAGAACCTATGTGAGCACGCTCTTTTCACAGGATATACGGTAAATGGAGGATATGCGGAATATATTGTTGCCTGGGAAAAGTATTGCATCGTTATACCAGATATATTTACTAACCAGGCAAGTGCCCCTCTTTTATGCGCGGGACTGATAGGATACCGGTCGTGGCGTATGATACCGGAATATGCAGAGAACATAGGTATCTACGGCTTTGGCGCGGCCGCGCATATTATTACACAAATAGCCAGGTATCAAAGCAAGTCGGTATATGCCTTTACAAAACCCGGTGATGGCAGCAGTGAAGCATTTGCACTGGAAAGGGGCGCCATTTGGGCAGGGAGCTCCCTGGAATCTCCGCCTATAAAATTAGATGCGGCTATTATTTTTGCTCCCGACGGCAGCCTGGTTCCAATTGCATTATCTCATCTGGATAAAGGGGGTGCAGTCATCTGTGGAGGTATTCATATGAGCGATATACCCATGTTTCCTTACAAAATGCTTTGGCAGGAACGGATGGTGAGGTCAGTAGCTAATCTTACCAGGGAAGATGGAAAACTATTTTTTGAGATAGCACCCAAAATACCCGTTACCACTTCGGTGAAATATTTCCCATTATCACAGGCTAATGAGGCCCTATATGCGTTACGTAGCGGTGAATTAACGGGAGCTGCAGTCCTTACATTTTAAAAGCGCTGCATTACTAGCCTGCCTGAACAAATTTATAGATAGCACTGGATTTCTTAAGCGTACTGGTATGAGCATTTCGGATAATCAGGTATTCAATGATATCCTGCATCTTCACCGCCCCTTTCACCTGGTGATTAACGGCTACGCCGATTGTTTTCCCATTATTGAGCGCCAGTAAATCAATGGCCTCGGTTAAAGTAGCCGTTGCCTGCAATGTGCGCGAATGTTCTGATATGTAACTTCTCACCACATCCTGGTGCTTACCGTTAATAATGGCCGTCAGTATGGTATCCCGGCTGACCACACCTATGCCTTGCTCACTTTCAGCAATAATAAAAACATCGTCCTGATGATACAACAACATTTCCGCCGCTTCAATCATGGTTGTTTCCGGCCTGAGAATTGTGTAGGGCCGGGTAATGATTTCTTTTAGCAATATTCCTTTACCTGCCTCTTTAAGAAATAATAATTTCTCTTCAGAAGTACCACTCACAAAAATAAACAGCCCTATCAGCATCAGCATAATATTAAAGAAGATAATACCGGCAACAATGAATGCTGAAGCAATTATCCTGCCCGTAAGTGCTGCCACGGTGGTTGCTTTATCGGAAGTGGTAAACAAAGCTAAAATACCTCTTAATACCCTTCCTCCATCCATTGGGAAGGCAGGGATCAGGTTAAAAATTGCTAATACGATATTGGCGTAGTATAAATAATACAGGAAATTATCTGCCTGGATGGCCACCATATTTTGTGACGCATTCCACGGGAAAAGGTTACCTCGAATAAATAACGCCAGTATCCCTGATATCAGCAAATTTACCAATGGTCCTGAAAGACTGATAATTACTTCCTGTATCGGATGTTCGGGTATCTTTTCCATATTTATCATCCCTCCTATTGGCAACAGTATAATATTGTTTGAATGGATACCAAACTTGGCTGCTGCTAGTGCATGTCCCAGTTCATGCAGCAACACGCAACCCAATATGGCCACGATTGCCCATAAAGTCCAGAGAGACTGCTCCCATCCGGCTCCACCGGCATACTGCAAAATCAGTATACCACCAAACAATAACGTAAACGTCCAATGAACGTAAATGTTAATACCATAAAGGGTAAACAACTTAATACTGTTTTTCATGGCTGTGATATTTATACGACAGGAGAAAGCTGTTTCCAGCCTGGCCTTTTCCTTCCTTGACTCAGATCCGTTTTCAGCGATGATCAATATAAACAGGCACCTTATGCTCCTGCATAACGTCATGAATAAAACTATGTTTGAATATCCTGGACAAACCCGCCCGGCCATATGCGCCGCTAACTACAATTGGAGATTTGATTTCATCCAGCCAGGTATCAAAGTATTTCCTGGGATCTGCATTGAGTAACTCAAACTTGAGATTACTAAAATGAAGACTGGCCAATTCCTTTATTTTTTCTAATTCGGGTATTTCTTCTGCTGTTGCGGAACCGTATACCAGGATAGCAGGCTTGTTGCATAGTTGTGGAAAGAGATAAGAAAAACTTCTGATAGCATGCGTGGAAGACGCTCCTCCATCGTATGTAAGGATCACACTTTCAGGAAAAGTAAATTGTTCCGGCACTACTATTACCGGGCATTCAGCCTGGTGCAATACAGTGGCGAGAAATTCATTGATGCCATAAATAGTTAAATCTCCGTAAAACTTTTCATGGCCCAGCAACAACAGGTCTGAAAACCGGGTTTCTTTTTTCAGGTCATAAATACCTGGCGCTGAAATATCGCTGTGTATATTGAATGAGATGCCATGCTCTGTACACTGCTGTTTGAATACGCCAATATTCCGTTCCAGTAATTCCGCCGCATAGCTTTCCATGATAGGCATAAAAACCGGTACAACATTGATATCTCTGCCCAGGTACGGTTCAGGAATAAATGCGCCGGTAAGCATAATTGGCTCCACCTCATTCATTTTTCCGGCAAATTCGAAAGCGCCCTCTGAGAAATTATCGCCATCGATAGCGAGCAGTATCTTTTTCATAAAACGGTGGTTTTAGATGTTTATCATTTGCAATGCGCAATAAACAAGGGAGATTGCAGTGCTGCGAGCAGTGTATCTGCCATACTTGGATAAAACCATCTCGACAGGCGATTTCTATGGTAAGCTCCCAACACAACCACAGTACTGCTATCTTCTTTTTGTAAATATTCCGGGATCACTTCCCACGGAATACCCTGTAATACCTGGTAAGTAGCATGAGGATAGTGCCGTTTCATAAACTCTTTCATTAACTTCCCATCCGGAAGATGTAAAGAAGCGGCAGGACTTTTCACCGCCAACACTTCTGTAGGCATATATTTCATACTGCTAAGTGTATAATCAAACATTTTAACAGCATATACAGAAGATGGCGAACCATCATATAATAATACCGACTTGTTGATCCCGGTAAATTCTTCCGGCACCATCAAAATGGGGCACATTCCTTCTCCCAGTAAATGCCGCATAAAAAGGGATGGCTTTTCTTCCTTAAGCCGGTTAAAGGCTTCTTTTGATGAGATAATCATCAGGTCAGCATAAATACTTTCATGTAATAAAGTGTCTATGGCGGTATCGTTATCCCGGTGTACAGAGTAGTTCAGGCCCGACTGCTGACATGCCAGCTCAAACCTTTCTACACTTTTGGCCCTTGTATGCCTGTCTTTTTCTGCAAAGTCTTTTATCCGCTGGTCAGAAACATCCCATTCGTCTACCAGTTCGGAAAGTGCATAGCTTCTATAGCTGATGTCTTCCGGAAATACACCTACCAAATGGGCCATTTCCTGCTTAGCTATATATACGGCATATTCAACGGTACTGCTGGAATAACTCAACCCATCTAAAACGGCAATTATCTTCTTCATAGCTGTTGATTTAAGAAAGATGATGTATAACAAAAGGGAACCGGTGCACGGACAGGTATTTTACCTTAAAAAGCAAGATGATGGCAGCCATGGCCAGCAAAAGAGTGGATGGAAATGCAGATCCGGCACCCAGTGGGGCGATAGCCACCAGGAAAATCACGGCAGCTATCAACCCCAATCTAAGTACTGCTCCGCTGGCAGCGATAAAAATCCCTGTTGCCAGCTGGCATATTGAAATGGACACGACAATCGCTGCAATGTTGTCCCGGAATGCGCCATAAATAAACTGTTCGTAAATAGGTGAAACGGTCATTGCCCCGTATACCATAAACAATTCCGGGTTCCGTATCGCCATAAAAGCGTTAAAAAATGCGGCTCCTATAAAAATGACTGACAGTAAAAAACGGGCGATAACGGGCCAAAAAATAGCAGCCATTAATATGGCTAAACTAATAACGTTTGCCGCTATAGAGGTGAGAGAAAAAATATTTGCATGCATGATATTAGGATTTAAGTTGTTACCAGGCAGAATTGCTTGTTTTCCGGTAATAAAATTAACAGTGCAGCCGTCCGGAATAAATGACACTGGTCATATCTGTGCTTGATTCAGGTCATGCCTGGCGTACTAATCATAATCGGGGGCCAAACTTGTGAAAACCCTGTTACTGTAACAAACAATAATTGCTGGTCTATCAGATATAATCTGCTGCAAAAGATGATGACCAATGTCATATTACAGCTTGACTAAGCTCATTTTCCTGCGCTATAATCGATGCTATACTTGCATTAAAATAAAACTCTTTTTTATGCAAATATATATTAGTGAAGAAGCAACAGTAGGCGATATACAGGACAGGTTTCACACATTATATCCCTACCTGAAACTGGAATTTTTCAGGAAGCCACACACCAAAGGAGAATATTCTCCTGAAGGCGAGAAAATATCACCGGAAACGGCGATTGAAAAAATAAGAATGCGCGATAACTTCGGATGGCTGGATATCAGTTACTATAGAACCGCGGCAGCAGTGGAATATGACTGTAGCCATATCTTCGGATTACATGCACAGGTAATGCGCAAAGCCGGAACATTGTGGCTGGAAACCACCAGTACTGATAACTGGACCCTGGAAGAGCTGAATAATGCCGGCAGACCAGCCAAAAACCATACTTTCCAATGGCCGGAAGCGCCAGATAATGATAATGAATGAATCTATAAAAAGAAGCCTTATGAGTAACAGTATCAAACTGTTTTCCGATATACGCCTGGCAGATGTTGCCCTCGTTGGAGGAAAAAATGCGTCTCTTGGAGAAATGATTCATACTTTATCCGGCGCCGGTATAAATGTACCCGATGGTTTTGCCACTACTGCAGCTGCTTTCCGGGACTATCTTGAAGCCAACAATATCCGCGGGCCGCTATCTCAGTTACTACAGCAACTTGACCGGAAAAACTTTTCCAACTTGCAGGAGATCGGTGAAAAGGCGCGTAATATGATATTGAATGGTACCATACCAGATGATTTCAAGCACTCGATTACAGCTGCCTATAACACGCTGGTAAAAGGGAAACGGTTAGCCGTTGCCGTAAGAAGCAGTGCTACAGCAGAAGACATGCCTAATGCCAGCTTTGCAGGGCAACATGAATCTTTCTTAAATATCACCGGTGAAGCTGCGCTATTACAGGCTATCTGTAAGTGTTTCGCCTCTCTTTATACCAACAGGGCGATTAAGTACCGGGAAGACAACGGTTTTGAGCACGACAAAGTAGCCCTGTCTGTAGGTGTACAGTTAATGGTAAACACCAATAGCTCCTGCTCAGGCGTTGGCTTTACATTAGATCCGGAATCCGGCTTCCGTGATGTTGTTTTGATTTCAGGCGTTTGGGGGCTGGGAGAAAATATTGTGCAAGGGATGGTGATGCCAGACGAATTTTATGTATTCAAACCCACCCTCCTGGAAGGAAAACAAGCCATCATTCAAAAAAAGCTGGGTACTAAGGAAAAAACCTGCTTCCTGTCCGATGATCCTGATTCCCCAACATTTACTATCAATAAAGATACACCACTGGAAGACCAGCAACGGTTTGTATTATCAGATAAGGATGTTATGCAGCTGGCACAATTTGCCGTTATCATAGAACAACATTACCAGTGCCCGATGGACATAGAATGGGCCAAAGACAGCCTTACGGGAACATTATATATCCTGCAGGCAAGGCCGGAGACTATACACACTGGCAGTAGGCATTCGCAGGATAAACGGTACCGGCTGACAGGGAAAGGTGTATGCCTGGCGAAAGGAGAAGCTATCGGGGAAAAAATAGTATCGGGTGTTGCCAGGATATTACAGTCACCGGCGCAAGCAGCGCTTTTAAACCCGGGAGACATTGTTGTTACAGATATTACAAGCCCCGACTGGGATCCGGTTTTAAAGAAAGTAGCTGGTATAGTAACTAACAGTGGAGGGCGAACCAGTCATGCTTCCATTGTAGCAAGGGAACTTGGCGTACCTGCCATTGTAGGCACCGGCAATGCTACTACCAGTATTAAAGATGGCGCTATGATAACTATTTCCTGTTGTGAAGGGAAAACAGGCTACGTATACGAAGGCGCCCTGACATATGAATCCACCGAGATAGACTTCAGTGATATCACCCTGCCCGAAAGTACGGAAGCCAACCTGATCATCAGTGACCCTGATAAAGCATTCCAGCTCTCCTTTTATCCTAATGATGGTGTTGGATTACTTAGAATGGAGTTTATTATCACACATGCTATCCGCATACATCCGATGGCATTGGTCAGATATGACAGCCTGACTGATATAACGGCCAAAGCCGCTATAACAGCGATGACCCAGCTTTATGCTGATAAACGAAAATATTTTACAGACAAGCTATCCCAGGGAATTGCCACCATTGCTGCAGCTTTTTATCCCAAAGATGTGATTGTCCGTATGAGCGATTTTAAGACAAATGAATATGCACAATTATTAGGTGGAAAAGAATTTGAGCCCCAGGAAGAAAATCCCATGCTGGGCTTCCGCGGCGCATCCCGCTACTATCACCCATTATACAAAGAAGGATTTGGACTGGAGTGTGAGGCGGTGAAAATAGTGAGAAATGAGATGGGATTAACCAATGTGAAAGTCATGATTCCTTTTTGCCGTACGGCAACAGAAGGCAAAAAGGTACTGGAGGTGATGGAAAGCTTTGGTTTGACACAGGGAGAAAATGGATTGGAAGTATATGTGATGGCCGAAATCCCGTCGAACGTGATAGAAGCAGCAGCCTTTGCAGCTATCTTTGACGGCTTCTCCATTGGCTCCAATGATCTTACCCAATTAACACTGGGCATAGACAGAGACTCTGCTTTATTATCAACAGATTTCAACGAAGAGGATCCTGCAGCAAAAAAAATGATCGCCATGATGATTGAGGCAGCGGGCAAGGCAGGCGTGCGCATAGGGTTCTGCGGACAGGCGCCGAGTGATCATCCGGACTTTGCGGCATTCCTGGTAGAAGAAGGTATTAACAGCATTGCTTTTAATCCGGATGCTATTGTAAAAGGAATCACTCATATAAGGGAAGCAGAGGAAAATAGCGGCATCACCAGTAACGGAACTTTACCTGTTCTTATTTAACGGTTATATATCAAGGTTAACTCATACCGGCAGAATCAATCCCTCTCAAATCTGCCGGTTTTTCTATTGATACGGATGCGGTATACCACCGGCCTGATAATATTGGAGAGGGTACCGTTTTGCTCCATTTCTTCGTGCATTTGTGCCACACCGGCGGTTTCGCTGGCCCGTACCCGGGATAACCGGCTAACCAGGAATTTCATCGCATAATATCTTTCCCGGGGATCGGTAATTTCTTCATATTTTCCCCAAATGATAACGCTTCGCCAGTTGGTCAAACTAACAATTTCATCTACCTGGAAACAAACCTCCGGATGTTTTCTCATCATTTCTATCTTCATACCTTCCTGGGAATGAGCTACAATATAAGTATCATTGAAAGCATAGTTAATAGGAACAATATATACGCTTTCATTATTCGTACATCCGATCCGGCCAATAACATTACCGGAAAGGACCTGGTCAATTTCTTCATTACTTAATTTACCTAACATACAACTGCGTTAAGAATGTAAAAGAATTAATTCCAAACTTCAATACTGGTACCTGATAAATACCTCGTACAGGAAAAGTAGTATCTGCCTCAGCACTGCTACCAGCAAGGGATATCCACCGGCCAGGAAGAACAGGGCCAGGCCCCATGAAATCAAACCTGTTCCCAGGTCGCTAATGTATTTCCGCGGGGGATGTGATAAAGCGTGTAACATAACAATTAGTTTAAAAGTATTTGAATTAATAATGTGTGATAAAAAGAGGATAAGCCAGTGTTTTAATCAGCAAGTCTGCGTGGCTGCGTTTAAACAGGCGGGATACTATGCTTCTCCCATATGCACCCATTACTACCAGCGTATCCTGCTTTTTAAGCAGATAATCAAACAGGGCGGGTTCTGATTTCCCTTTCAGTGTAACAATATCTGAGCTCTCAAAATGACGGCTCAACCAGGTAATAATACGCTTCCTTTCAGCTGTTGGGATATCTTCATTATTGACCTGTACTATAGTGGCTTTGGCGTCTCCCAGTTCAGGCAGCAAATAAGACAATTGCTTCATGGCAAAAACGGATGAGGGTGTGCCATCATAACAAAAAACCACTTCATTAATCCGCGTAAAAGCTGCTGGTGCAATAATAACAGGACACTGGGCATTGGCCATCAATTGTTGTAATAATGGCGATGGTGCTTCCTGTGTACCCGGTAAACAGGATATGGCAGCATCGGCAATAATAAGATCTGCGAAACTGCTTTCCGCAATGATATCTTCAGGCACATTACTCTCCAGGTACTTTACGGATGCCTGTATCCCTTTAAGCTCGCATGTTTCCTCAAAAGTTCGCATATGCGTTGTTATACCCTCTGCTTTTAAAGATTGTGCAGGAATAACCCCTTCTGAATAGAGCATTTCATTTTCTTCCGTTAGCAAAGGATCGGATACATAATTCTCATTATCGAAAAAAATACCCGTTAATCTCGACCGCGTAATATCCGAGAGATAGCATGCGAAATTTAATGCGTTTTTTGTGGGCGCAGCACCACACATTACCAGTAATATCTTTTCCATGTTTTTTTGTTTAAAGATAATCCGGTTGTATGCCACAAAATTATGATAGAGGTCAGTACAGGATATGATTTAAGGCAGTTCCGGATTTCATGATTTTAATCAGCAAATACGCTGAGGTCTATCATTTTTTTCATGCAGGAGGATGGGTAGTTTAGCATAAAAAATTAACCAAAAAAAGGAGGTTTTATATGAGCTCATTATCATTAAACAAACGTACTGCTTCACACCCCTCAGTTTTTGACGATTTCTTTAAACCCTGGAAGGAATGGATGAACAACCTGTATGATGGTCGGGCTTTTACTGCGCTTACCATTCCTGCTGCTAACGTAACCGAAGAAAAAGATAGCTACAAGCTGTCTTTAGCGGTACCCGGCATGAAAAAAGATGACTTTAAAATTAATGTTGAGGGTAACGTTCTGACCATCAGTGCTGAAAAAGAAGAGGAGAAGGAAGAGAAAAATGCCAGGTACAGCAGGCAGGAATTCAACTACAGCAGCTTTTCCCGTAGCTTCAGTATCCCTGAAACCATCAATAAAGACAAAATCGAAGCCCATTATGAGGACGGAATGCTCAAACTGAAACTACCCAAAAATGAAGACGCCAAAAAGAATGGAAAGAGTATGCAAATTGCTGTTAAATAATCATGGCAAAGCCCTGTTGAAAAAGCAACAGGGCTTTTATCTGCCAGATAGCTGATATCAACTATTCTTCGCCATTAAACCGTCTCATTTTTTCCTGCAACTTTATTGCTGAAAAGCGTCCATCTACTATCATTCGCCTGATGGTGTAAAGTACATCTCCCTGGTGAGCGTTCAACTGAAACGCAGCCCGGTAGCCACTTTCTTTTAAGTGATTTATAATAGTATCATTCCATTCCCCAAAAGGATAAGCAAAATACCATACCGGATTACCCGTTATTTTTTCCAATACTTTTTTGGGATGAACCAATTGTTGCTCCCAATCCATTGTTCCGGTAGTATACAGATGCGGATGATCCCAGGTATGTGCAGCAATGATATGTCCCCTACCGGCAAGCGCTTTTAATTGTGCAGCATTCATATAACCAGGCTTTCCAATGGTAACGGTCATTATAAAAAAAACGCCGCGGAACCCATAGTAACGCAGTAACGAATCAGCAATGGAAAAATGCTCCACATGCGAATCATCAAAGGTGATCATAAATGAACGGACGGGCAAAGGTTTGTTCCCGGTTAAACAATTGACCAGCTGATCCGGCAGTATTGTATGATATCCGCTATCAGCCAATCCTTTCAACTGGTTATTCAACTGCTCCCGGCTAATGTGCAACGGGTCATTTTTATAAGTTCCGTTGCCTATATTGTGATAGCATAATATGGGTATACTCCTTTGTGAAACTGCATGTCCGGATGCCAATACCAGCAAAAAAAACAAAATAACATATTTCATAAAATGAATTTGATCATTTAAAAAGTCATTGGTATTGAATATATATTGGCTGAGGATAAAGCGCCAGTACTTCAGCCGGTTCCATCAGGTGGCCTCCTGTTACTACATCGTTTTCATAAAATAATTTAAACCCTGTGAATTGTACGGGTTGTCCTGATATCCAACTCTTATAGGTATCTGTTTTTTTAGCTACACCGCCAAAGCCATCCATATTCATCACCACCTGTACTTCCGGTTGTAAACGAATCTGCTTATAGTTTGTCACCATACCCTGTGTAAAGCGGTGTATAATCAATATTTTGGGCGGCAGATGGTATTTTCTCACCAGATCTGCCAACCAGGAAATGGCTTCATTAATATCTATTGCATCAAAGGTCCCTATGGCGGTGCAGGGTACCTGCCCGTATTTCATGGAGTATTCCGGATCAATGCCCAGGTGTACATCTGGCCGTACCAGGTATTTTTCCAGCAGCGGCAGTTCTTCCTGCAGGGTGCTCAATCCCACCTGGATATCCAGGAAAACAATGGCATGTCCTTTTTGGGCCAGGGTGAACACCTTCGTGATTTCACTGTCTGGCATACGCAGCCTGTATTTCCTGTCTTTTCCGGGATTACGTTGAGCAGTAACTGCAATGTAATGCAGTGCCGGCACCACGGGAATACAGGTATCTGCCTTCCTCCATTTGTCTGCTTCTGTAGCCAGTTGCTTTATCATATCATCACCCGGCAATTGGCCCAATATTCCCATCCGGTCGGAATACAGGTTTCCGTAAAAAGCAACAATCCGGTTATAGGGAAGCAGGGCGCCCGGCAAAGGATAACCTGTTTTCACCGGCCAGTCACGAGAAGGCTTATTATGTACCAGATGTAGTTGTATTGCATTATAACGGGCGGTATCCGCCTCCTCATTCTTTTTGTATGCAGCCGTGAGCAGCGGTTCAATACCCGGCACCATTACCTTCCGGGAATGCCCCACCAGTTTTCTGTCTTCCCACTGCTGAAAAAACAACAGGTCATCAGTAGTAAAAACATATACTACTAAAGCCCCTATCCATAAAAGGGCGCCTACAATGAGTATCCCGTTTGCAAATTTCCATATCATTTTCATATGCAGGACTTTAAAAGCATTGCTAATAATAGTTGTCAGCAGGATCCAACCAACATTCAAATTAAATACTCTCTGTCCTGCAAAAAATGATATCGCTCATTCAAACGGTTGATTGCCATCAGGTATATTTCCCTTCCTGGATCAACTTATGACAACAATCACCATAAAGGCTAATCCCTGTCAGATAATAGTTGTAGTTATCAAACTACTTTAGTAATAGAAATTGCTTCCAACTATGAGTTCAACACCTTCTATATTCGTAACAAAATCCAACGGAACCAGAGTCCCGTTTTCGCTGGAAAAGCTGCAACAGTCGCTAAAGCGTGCAGGGGCAGCTCCTGATTTAGTAGAAAAGATATCAGATGAGCTCTATGAGCAGATATATCCCGACATGCCTACACGCACCATCTATAAAATGGCGTACAGTATGTTAAAGCATGCCTCCCGGTCGGTGGCCGGCAGATACAGGCTTAAGCAGGCGATTTTTGAACTGGGTCCTTCCGGGTTTCCTTTTGAGCAATATATCGCTGAATTATTCCGGCAGGCAGGCTACTTAACTACCACTAATAATCAAATAGGCGGACATTGTATTATGCATGAAGTGGATATACGTGCGGTGAAAAACAATCGTGTTTATATTATCGAATGCAAATATCACCAGCTACAGGGAACACATTGCGATGTAAAAATCCCCTTGTACGTACAATCCAGGTTTGAGGATATAGCATGGAAAATGAAGGATAGCCAACATTCCTCCCAACAGGAATACCAGGGCTGGCTGATCACTAATACCCGCATCACTTCCGATGCCACACAATATGGTGTATGTATGGGATTAAATATGTTATCGTGGGACTATCCGGCTGGCAAAGGATTAAAAGATATTATTGATAAAACCAGGCTGTACCCGATTACCTGTCTTTCTACACTGAGTCGCCAGGAGAAATACAGGTTACTTGAAAAACGAGTGATACTATGCCGTACACTGATTGAGCAACCGGTGCTTCTTAAAAACGAACACATTTTAAATAGCAGATATGACCTGGTTCTTGCAGAAGCGCAACATCTGTGTGAAAATATTTCAACGTTGGAATGGGCATAGTGACTGTACAACTATTAAAACATACTTATTATGAAAACGCATGCAAATGCCAGAACATTACCGGCAACATTAGCGGAACTACTCGATATTAAAGGCATTACTTCCAGCAAAGTAAACGCTATCTGTAAAGCGTTTCAAATAAATACCCTCCCTGAATTTACTACTGCCGTGGAGATGGAACAACTGGACAGCTTCCCGGAATTAACAGGAGATGATAAAAAGAATATCAAAAGGGCTTTAAAACTCTATAAAAATGAAGAAAGCCGTATCCAGTTGGCCGAGGCTATTCTACAGGGAAAAGAAGTATTACATTGTATCCTTCAGTTTCCCGAAGTACAGAAAGCCGCGGTAGCAGGCAGCCTTAGAAGAGGGAAAGACACCATTGGAGATATTGATATCGTAGTGCAGCTCGACAGCACAGACAGAAGAAAGTTCCTGTATAAAATTGCCCGCATGCCCTTAACGGACAATATCTTTGCTGCCGGAAAAAAAAGAATTGGTGTTGTATTGCATAATCAGCTATCTGTATATTTCTACCTAACCGATGCCAAACATTATGGCGCCTCATTGTTGTATTATACCGGTTCAAAAAACTACAATGCATTGATGAAAAATATGGCTACCACTATGGGATACCGGCTGGATGCAAATGGGCTATATGATGTCAAAAATCACCAATATATTGCAACTGAAAAAGAAGAAGAGATATTTCAACATATGCTGCTGGACTATATACCTCCGGAACTACGGGAAGAGCAAGGCGTTATTACAGCAGCGGAGCAACACGCCATACCATCCCTCGTAACATTTGACCAGTTAAAAGGCGACATGCAGATACACAGCAACTGGAGCGATGGAGACGAGAGTATAGCACATATTGCCCGGTATATGTTTAGTATATTCCCTCATTATCAATACATCGTTATTACCGATCATGCATCCCTTGAAGGGACAGATCATGTACTGCAACCTGCGGACATTACCCGCCAGGCTGCTGAAATAGCAAAAATAAATAATGAAATGGGATATGACTATGTAAAAAGAGGCGTTGAAGTGGATATTCTTGATGATGGTCAACTGAGTCTACCCAATGAGCTGTTAAAACAGTTTGACTGGGTAATTGCTGCCGTTCATAGCCACTTCACCCATGATAATACCGCCCGGTTAATAAAAGCCTGTGAAAATCCCTATGTTCATTGTATCGGGCACCCCAGTGGCCGGCTCATTGGCAGCAGAGACCCCTACCCTGTTGACTGGGACAAGTTGTTTAGTAAAGCTGCTGCTACCGGAACAGCTATGGAAATAAATGCCCGCCCCAACCGGTTGGACCTGGACGACACCCTGGTAAAGAAAGCGATTGCTAAAGGCGTGAAGCTGATCATTGATACCGACGCCCATCAATTAAACCAATTTGATTGTATGCAGCTGGGTATTTGGGTAGCCAGGAGAGGAGGTTGTGGCAAAGCTGACATCCTTAATGCGCACAGCTGGAAAGAAATTGAAAAATTTAAAAAGAATAAGCTATCTGCATCAGGTATAAACTAACCGGATCTGGCATAGGTATATGCCGGCAGTTTTCGCGAAGGGCGCCCTGGCTACCGTGCTATGTCTATCCTGTCTATGGCCTGGCAGTACCCGGGAGTATTACAACAGCTGGTCTTCCTATTTCAGTATTGCATCACAATTCACCAGCTTGCCTTTACGCAGTATCTTCAACAATATTTTATCGCCGGGATGATGCAATATCATGACTTGTTGCATATCTCCTACTCTTTGTATTTCTCTGTTATCAATTTCCGTTATCACATCCATCATCTGAATACCTGCCTTAACAGCAGGACTGCCTTCCAGTAACTTATATACATATACGCCGTATTTCTCAGGCACATTGGCAACATATACTCCCAGAGAAGCATGCAAAGCCTGACCATTACGTAATAAATCATTACAAACTTTTTTCACTACTTCTACAGGTATGGCAAAAGAATAACCGGCGAAATTACCGGTTGGTGTAAGTATGGCAATATTGACCCCGATTAGCTTACCATTGATATCGACCAATGCACCGCCACTATTACCACCATTCATTACGGCATCGGTTTGTATAAAAGAGGAGAGGCTTCCCTGGTCTTCCTGGTCTGTAAAAACCCTGGACTTCATACTTATTATTCCGGCTGTAACGGTGGAAGTCATGCCAAGTGGACTTCCTATCGCCAATACCCAATCTCCCACTGCTACATCATCCAAACTGCCAAAACGAATAAAAGGCAGTTGCTGTGCATTAATTTTCAACAGGGCTATATCTGTAAGAGCATCCATTCCTACTACTTCCGCTTTGAAGGTATTTTGGTTGGCCAGTATCACTTTTATACTGGCTGATTTATGTACCACATGGTAGTTGGTCACTATATATCCATCCGGGGTAATAATTACACCAGAAGCACTACCGGTAGTAACAGTTGGATGGAGAGATGATACTGACAAATCCAGCGAGCTATCAACCTCCTCTTCCTTAAAACCAGGTTGATAAGTAGCAATAATATGTACTACTCCTGGTACCGCTTTAGCAGCGGCATACCGGAAGCTGATATTACCTGTAGTCCTTTCCGGGGATATTGCCTCCCCATTTGTCTGTTGCCTTTCTTCCAGGGAAACAAATGACATTCCCCTGGTAACAATAGTAACGCGCTTTTCCTGCGCAACAGAGTTACCCCACGATAAAACACACCCTAAAAAAAAAGAAAAGAGTAATGATTTCTTTTTCATATCTGCTATTTAACAATAAAACAAGCTGCTAACACCGGTTTCCGTAACCAGCCTTTATCGGAAACCGGTGTGCTTATATACGCTGCAATGCCGGTTCAAAAACTATAAATTTTCTTCATTAAGGTAATGTCATCACAGGAACATGGCAGTGCATGGCCAACTGCCGGGTATGACTTTTATGCATCAACAGATGAGGCAGACTATGATGTTTGGGCAGCACAATTAACAGGTCGATGTGATTTTCAACGGTGGCATTCATTATACTTTGATCCGTTTGTTCCTGTACGATGTAATGATAATGAGGTTTAACAGTTTGCAGCATTTCATGCAACACCCCGGACTCCCTGGCCATCTTCGGTGATGACTCCCGCTGTTGTTCACTATTTAGTATATGCAGCTCTGCATTAAAATCAGCTGTGAGCGATTTAATCCTGTTTGCAGGAACGGTTGCTGCCACGTCGTTAAGATCACAGGCCAGGCCTATCTTTCTTATACCTGAAAAATGAGCATCCGGAGGCACTGCTATCAACGGCCAGTTTAAATGCTTCATAGTATAAACAACATGGCCGCCAAGAAACAACCGTTCCGCTACAGTGGAACCCTGGCTCCCCAGCACCACAGCATAAGGTTTAACCTGTTCACATACCATGCTTAATTCCGTAAAAAATGTGCCCACTCTCAGGGCTGTTTTTATCAGCACCTTCCCGCTGATGCGCTGCAACAATTGTTCTTTTAACTTATTCATCTCATCTTCCAGATCCTGTACCATCTGTTGTTCATTTATTACTATCGGCACTTCATAGTAGGCTACAGGTATCGTATAAATATTCAACAACAACAAATCTTTACCCAGTGCTAACGCCATGTCGGCCGCATAGCAGGCTGCATTAAATGCGGTAGCGGAAAAGTCAGTTCCAACTAATATCGTTTTCATAAAAAATGTTGTTAATGGTAAAAGATAATTAAAGATAAAAACGCCGGCTACTTCAAATCATGACAACAATCATTCGCCTGCTTGATTGTTATCATACAAACAGCCTCTGACAGAATTCGAGGTTACCGGGATTAATCTCAATTACGCCAATAACATCGCCCACCACCGTCCGGATAATATATATTTAAACAAAAAACGAGGTAGCCAGCAGGAGATTCCGGCCACTTCAAAAAGTTGATGAAGCATAAGGGATTTTAATCACTGTCGCATCAGGCAACAGCCGCCGGCCGGGAAGCATCATCAGGGAGTTTTGCGCGGCATGTGTTACTTTTAAAAAAGACTGCCTGACGCGATATGGCATAATTTTTCATGCCTGGGATCTTTTAAAGATACATCCGTTAACAAACCATGAGCAACTTCTATCATTTTACTTTCGTTGACTCATCCCAGTAGTAACTATCGGGAGTAGGCCGCTGGCCGAATATGGCCGTACCTACCCGCACAATGGTAGCCCCTTCTTCAATAGCCGTTTCAAGATCACCGCTCATGCCCATAGACAGCTCCTGCATTGTCACACCAGGAATTGCGGCAGCGCTGATCTGTTGTTGTAAGGATTTCAGGAGATGAAAACAGGCACGCACCTTTTCTGTTTCAGCGCTCAGCAACCCGATGGTCATTAACCCTTTTATGTGTAGCGTATCCAGGCGGGAAACCTTTTCTATCAGTTCCATAGCACCTTCCGGCAATACGCCAAATTTGCTTTCTTCCCCGGAAGTATTTACCTGTATCAGTACGTCCATCTGCCGGTTTTCCAACAGTAGCCGCTGGTGCAGCTTCTCCGCCAGTTCCAGCCGGTCCATCGACTGAATACAGGTTACCTCATATTTCAGCAGATCCTTGATCTTATTGGTTTGCAGGTGTCCGATAAAATGATTTTCATGTGGGATTGTTTTCAGTGCATCGTATTTTTCTTTCAGTTCCTGCACTTTATTTTCTGCAATCAGCGTATATCCGGCCTCCAGCGCCACCCTGATACGGTCCGCAGGAACTGTTTTAGTAGCCAGCAGCAGCTTTACGCTGTCGCTGCTCCGTCCACTTTTACTGCAGGCCTGCATGATGCGGTTGTTTATTTCCCGGAGATGCTGCCCGATTTCTTCACTCATATGTTCACATTTTTTGTCGTTGACTCCAGGTGGGCAATCAGGTTGGTTTTCACTTGCGTGAGCACATCATCTTTGGCTTCCGCGAAGGAAATATCCATTTTACGTTGTACCTGCCGCATATGTTCCGGGAAGCGGGACAATAAGGTATCGTAGTAGTTATTTAATACTTCTTCAGAAGGCATTTCAAAAGAAAGGTTGACCTGAAAACGCCGGATCAGGGCATGGTCTATGATATGCACATGGTTGGTAGCACCTATCAACAGGGCCTTTTCGGGGAAATAATCAATCAGCTGAATGAGTGTATTAACAAGGCGTCGCATCTCTCCAACGTCTTGTTGATCGTCGCCGCGGGCTTTTCCGATCTGGTCAAATTCATCTAAAAAGAGCACCGCTTTTTCGCGGGATGCTTTGTCGAATACCGCTTTGATATTTTGAGATGTTTCTCCTATGCGGGCGCAGATAATATTACTGAGGTTTAATATAAACAACGGCTTTCCCAGCGCATTGGCAATGGCTTTGGCGGTAGTGGTTTTGCCGCAGCCGGAGGCACCGTGTAACATTATTTTGTTATTGACCGGCAACCCATACTGTTGCAGTTCTTCCACGTAGTAATGTTCCTTGATCAGTTGCTCAATTGCTTTTCTTTTTTCTGCTGGTAGAAAAATATCATCCAGTTGTGTGGCTTCCTTATCCGCAATAATGAGATCGTAAATGTGCATAGTGACTGTTGTCCTTTTTTTGATGACGGATAATGCGGGTTGCATTATCACACCGCAAATGTACGGGATCCCTGGATGATGTAGATGGTCCCATTTTTATAAAATAGGTAGTCCAGCCAAAAAGAAGAGAAATGGCCAACAGGGGTAACATCTTCTTATTGATAAAGGAGCAGGCAGCACGGTAAAAGTCACTCCCCTATATACTCTTTCTTAATTCCAAGCTTTTTCATTTTCGATTTTAAAGTAGATGGATTAATACTCAGTATTTCGGCGGCAGCTCCGGGTCCCCATATCCTGCCATTACATTTTTTCAGAACGGAAATAATATAATCGCGTTCATTTTCATGGATAGTTTTCATACGGAAGTCGTCACTTCCTGGCTCCTGCTCTTTTTTAAACGGGATGGGCAAAGAAATATCGTCAAGGATATGTCCTCTTGTCAGCAGCACATTTCTTTCTATAAGATGTTCCAGTTCCCGGATATTGCCAGGCCAGTGATAAGACATCATTTTTTTAAGAACATCCTCAGAGATACCGCTGATCTTTTTCCCTGCTTTCAATTTATACTGGTTCATAAAATAATAGGCAAGGGCGGGAATGTCTTCTTTCCTTTCCCTGAGTGGAGGAAGCGTAATAGGAAAGACATTCAGGCGATAATACAAATCCAGGCGAAAACGGCCCTCTGCCACCTCTTTCTCCAGGTTTTTATTGGTGGCAGCAATAATCCGGACATCAATTTTGATAGTTTCTGTACTTCCTATGCGTTCGATCTCTTTTTCCTGGAGCGCTCTAAGCAATTTAACCTGTAGTTCAACAGGCATTTCTCCTATCTCATCAAGGAAAATGGTTCCTTTATCTGCCTTTTCAAATCTTCCGATTCTTTTTTCATTAGCGCCGGTGAATGCTCCTTTTTCATGCCCGAACAATTCGGATTCAATCAGGCCTGGTGGTAAACTTGCACAATTTACTTTAACCAGCGGCTTTCCCTTCCGGTCAGATAAATTATGGATACAATCAGCAATTTTCTCCTTCCCTGTTCCGCTCTCACCCAGTAGCAACACAGATGTTGCAGACCTGGCTACCTGGGAAACATGATCAAATACGTTTAGCAGCAAATGGCTCTTCCCTACTATCCCTTCAAAATCAACAGGGTTATGGTGATTCTCCGGAGTCCTGTAATTCCCTTCCGGCGCGGCACCTGCCGCAGGAACATATCGCATTTTGGATACCAGTTCTTCCATCCCCCTGGTTAGTACCCGTTGCACTCTATCGAACAATGCAACATGGTCCATGTGATAAGCATCGGCCCGGCGACTGAATAAGCAGCAATTAAATGACCTTTCATCTGTAAGTGGCAAAGGCAAAAAAAGCTGCGATCTCAATTGGAAGGTATCCGCAAACAGTTTATGCAGTGACGACCTGTGGCAGCTCTTTTCAAAGGCCTCTTCGTTGTAAAAAACGGCATCTGGTCCATCGTGGCTACAGGATTGCAGTGCTGCCAGTTCTCCGGTTGATTTTCCTGTAATCACCACCAGTTCTCCGGGGCCTATTACCTGGTATTCATCGAATCCTGTTCTTAAGAAACTGGTTCCGCAAAAAGAAGACCTGCCGATTTCATTAAAGCCAATCGTTATGTAGTCAAAAGGCATATAAGATTGAAGTAGCATAGCGATGCTTAACAGCTTTTGTGCGGGGTCTGTGGTTCCTGCAAAAATAGTCTTCATCTTATCAGGAAATCCGGCCTCGTTCCGGTAACGTGTTTCAAGGCTATGTTCATGGCGGTATTTCGCTATTTCCAATGTAACGAGCAAATCTTTTTCCCGGAAAGGCTTAACGAGGAAACCATAGGGTTGCGTCATCTTGGCTGCGGTTAGCACATCTTCATTGGAATTAGCTGACAGGTATACAAATGGAATATTTTCATCTGCTAACCGCGGTGCGAGATCAATCCCTGTTTGTTTCCCTTTCAAAAAAATATCCAGTAGCACAAAGTCAGGCCGCTCCTTTTTTATCATTTCCTCCGCCTGGATCATAGAACGGGCCATTCCTGTTACATTGTAGCCTGCCTGTGATAACATCAGCCGCAGGTAGTCCGCCTCAACAAACTGGTCTTCTACAATTAAAATTTTCTGTTTCATATAAGGTTAGCCGATTCGGCATTGTTAGTGTGATTTAAATGAGTTTGACCGGGGTAAGAGAAATGAATCCGGATCGCTGTCCCCGTCTGCGTTTGCATGGAGAATACAGCGTCGATATCATCACTCAAACCACGCATCAGTCTTATTCCCATTGAAGGCGGATTTTGTATATCAAAGTCTTCCGGCAAACCGATTCCATCGTCAATGATATTAAGTGAAACGTTATGATATCCGTCCTGTTTAAACAAAATGCGGATCACACCGGCGCTGTTACCGGGAAAAGCATACTTAATAGCATTGGTAATTGCCTCGTTCAATATTAATCCCAGCGGAATGCTATGAGACACGTCTAATTCAACAGGATCTATTTCCAGTCTGAACTGGATAGACTGGCGAAGCGAAAAACTACTTTTCAGGTAATTAACAAGTTCGTGAATATATTCGACCATATTAATTTTCGACATGCTCTCAGATTGATACAATTTCTGATGAACAAGGGACATCGCTTCTATTCTATGCCGGCTGTCGGCCAAAGCACTAACCACTTCTTCATTCTTCAGATACCCGGATTGCGTTCCCAGCAAACTCTGGACGATATGAAAATTATTCTTCACCCGGTGATGGATTTCCCGCACTAACCATTCTTTTTCCCGGACTAACTGGTAAAGCGTTGTATTCTTCTTCTCGATCTCTCTTTGTTGTAACTGAAGTTTCCGGTTAGTGCGCTGCTTCACTCTTGATGAATTAACCAGCAAACCAACAATGATAAGTAGTAATATCGCTACGCCCATTATCCAATTCCGGGTGGCATTCGCCTGCAACAACTTTCCTTTTTGCAGGCGGCTTTCCTTTTCGAGTAACCGGATATTCTGATCTTTTTTCTCCGTTTCATACCTGATCATCAATTCCTCTATTTGCTTGCTCTTGGCCTGGTTGAATATGGTATCATCCAGGCGTTTATACTCCTGGAGGCGACTGATGGCTGCTATCAGATTTCCGTTTGCCGAATCTGCTTTAAAAAGCAATAACTGTAAATCCCTGGCACGTCCACTGGTTGACATACCGTATTCCAAAGCCTGCTCCAGGTAGGTTCCTGCTTTTCCGAATTGCCGGGTTTCAATATAGAATTTACCCAAATCATAACAGGCAATATGCAGTAGTTCATCCGAAAGCTCCGCCTCCTTGTAATCATGGATCATTTGGATAAACTTCGCTTCCGCTTTTTTATTTTCTCCTACCGCCTCGTAACAGTAGCCCAGGCTTTGTGATAACGATGCCTTTTCAACCAGTTCTTTGGGAGGATTGTCCTTGGCCAGTTGCCGGAGCAGGCTAAAGGCTTCCTTTACCCGTCCTGCCTTGATCATCTGGATGGTTAGTAGCGAAGTGGTTCTATATATTACATACTGTGCAATACCTGCTTTCTGTCTTTCAGCAATACATTTTTTATACCAGTAGATACTTTTTTCTGTTTCTCCCAATTCTTCAAAAATCTGTGCCAGCTCGCCGTAATAATCATGGGTGAATCTCTGTCCCCCGGCCCGGTCGTTGTATTTCACGGCATCCAGTGCATACGCCAGTGCCTTATCCAAATTTCCCTTGTATCGTTCTCTCCCGGCCAGCACCAGATATATCTCCGGCAGATTCACAAAATTTTCAGCATTAGCTTCACTTATGATTTCCCGAAATGCATCTTCCGCTCCCCTTACATCTCCGGTTGATGAAAGAAAATCCATTTTCGTTAGCCGTATTTGTGTTTCTTTGCGAATCTTGTTTATCTGGTGGTAAAGATTGGCTGAACTGTCGAAATAGGCGGCAATAGCTTTGTCATTGACGTGGCATACCCATAACTCCTCTGCCATCATACGCCATGCATCTGCCTCGTTGGATTTTTCATGGTGCTGCTGATAAATCCGTACTACCTGCATGCAAAATTTTTTTCCCAACAAAACATTTCCTGTATCGATATTTAATTGCCCAAGGAGACAAAGTGTTACATTGGTGATCTCATTATTATTGGAGTTGACAGAATCGGCCAGCGCCAATGCTTTGCGGAGATAATAAAAGGCGCTATCCCTGGCCTGGGGGTTGGTCCAGAATTCTTTGTAATAAATTTCTCCCAGATCGTTGTATAACCGCTGCCGGCTACTATCGGACATCTCATGTCCGAGCTTTTGCCATACCCGTTTCTTGGACTCGGTTCTTGCTACCTGACCAAATCCTTTAAGGATACATAACAGAAAAAAAAACAGGAGTATAGGTTTCATAATGATATCAGCAACTATGAAGAATTGTTCCTATTAACTGCCAAAAAGCAACAGCTGCACACTATATCGTGTATAGTAAAGCTACAAATCTCTTCATAAATAGCATCATTTTTTTAAGCCCACTTTCGACCTGTCATAATAATCACTTCATTTCATGATATTCTTCTTAAAACCGTGAAATATCGCGGTGGCGCGTGACCCGCCCAATTGTATCTTCCTGGCTTTAAGTTACTTATATTTTTGGCACCGCGATGGTTGTTTGTCCGGAAACAGAACTGCAAATGATATCGTCAAACAAAACAACTATCGTGTTCATTACCGGGGCATTTGTTCATAACAGTTGCTGGCAGGAATGGCAAAATTACTTTGAGAAGCAGGGTTATCAAACGCTGGCTCCTGCATGGCCTCACAAAGGATCTACAGCTGAAATGCTCCGGAATAATCATCCGGATGAAGCAATAGCCTCCAACAGGCTGGCTGCCCTGACCGACTACTACGCTAATATAATAAAACAATGCCCGGGGAAACCGGTTTTAATCGGCCATTCTATCGGCGGACTTATGGTCCAGCTATTGCTGCAACGAGGCCTGGGGAGTGCCGGCGTAGCCATCCACTCCGTGCCCCCTCAAGGAATCATGACATTTAAACTTTCATTCTTAAAAGCAGGATGGAAAGCGCTTGGATTTTTCACCTCCACAAAAAAATCCTACCTGATGTCATTTAAGACCTGGCAATACGCCTTTACCAATGGTATGGATAACGAATCTCAAAGAGATGGTTACTACAAATATGCAATACCGGAATCAAAACTGATTGTCCGGGATACCATTTCAAAGGCCGCAAAAATAAATTTCGAAAACCCACATGCACCGCTGCTTCTTACCTCTGGCAGCGATGATCACACTATACCGGCATCATTGAATTACGACAACTATAAAAAATATAAAAAAAGTAATTCTATTACCGATTATAAAGAATTCAAAGGAAGAAACCATTTTGTATTAGGGCAGCCGACCTGGAAAGAAGATGCGGATTATATCCTGAATTGGTTGGAAAAGCTGCGGTAACTACCGGTTCCTCCTATCATCACACCTACAAAACAAAAACCTATAAATCACTCAAACATTTCAGCTATGAAAAAACACTATACAGTATTTATTGCTGCTATCATTCTGCTGTCCGCATGCCAGGGTAATCCCAAACAAGAAAAGCCGGTTAATGGTAATGCTCCCGACTCTACCAGCCAAACCATAGCAGTTCAACAGCCAGCCCCTCCTCCACCAAATTTCAAACATGTTACGGTCAAAGTAAATGGTGTAGACATTCACTATGTGACTGGTGGCGCCGGTGAACCATTGGTTTTACTTCATGGATTTGGCCAGAACTGGTACATGTGGAACCGTATCCTGCCTGAACTCTCCAAGCATTTTACGATAATAGCACCCGATCTTCCCGGCATTGGAGAGTCCGGAAAACCAGCCAACGGGTATGATAAAAAAACAATGGCCTCATATATACATGGGCTGGTTAAACAACTGGGACACGATCATATCAACCTGGCAGGTCATGACATAGGACTCATGGTTGCTTATGCCTATGCCGCTCAGTTTCCGAAGGAAGTTAACAAGCTCGCCCTGATGGATGCACTGCTTCCAGGTGTTGAGCCGGTGTGGAGCCAGGTCAAAGCATCTGCCTGGTGGTTCGGCTTTTTCTCATTCCCCGCTTCAGGTGAATTAGTAGCAGGAAAGGAACGTTTATTCCTGACCAATTTCTGGCCGGTAGTAGGACATGTAAAAGATGCTTTTACTCCTGAAGAAACCAACGAATTCGTAAGGGCATATGCCGTTCAGGGTGGTGTTACCGGTGCTTTTCACTGGTTCGGTGCCTTTGAGCAGGATGCAAAGGACAATAAGGAATTCATGAAAACGAAATTAAAAATGCCTTTGCTGGCAATGGGCGGTGAATATTTCGGTGCCGCTTTCCTCGTAGATCACTGCAAGCTCGTAGCGGAAAATGTGAAAGGCTCAAACATAAAAGGAGCCGGCCATTGGATTGTGCAGGAAAATACCGCACAGGTACAAAAAGACCTGGTTGACTTTTTTACAGCGAAATAAGTTTTTCCCTCCTCAAAAATTATAATTTATGAAAACATACCTATTGCTGCTCAGTATCACTTGTATGGCAGCCCTTCATCCTATCCTGCCCCTAAACGCCCAGTCGCCATTGCCTCCGGTAGTACCCATCTGGGATGGTAATGCGGTAGAACTACAACTCCATAAAGTGGCGGATGGCATCTATGCTATTCAACCCACCACCGTGGAAACAGAAACCACAAAGGGAATTCCGCAGGCAACCTCCGGTGGATTTATTGTAGGTGATAAGGGAGTAATGCTGATAGAATGCTTCCTGAATAAACGGCTTTTCGACCAGGAGATTAAATTGATAAGATCTGTTACCGACAAACCGATCATTTATGCCATCAATACCAGTGATCATGGCGATCATTGTTTTACCAACTACCTGCTGCCCGCATCAACTATTATTATCCAGAATGATTTTGCGAAAGAAAACCTGGGTAAAAATTTCGGGAACATCAAACAATTCATGATATCGTTGTTTGGCGCAAACCGTGGCATTGAAGAAGCGAAATACCGGCCTGCAGATATCACCATCGCCCGGAACAACACACTGACCGTTGACTTAGGAGAAGGTAAGATCGTTGAGCTGATCAATACCGGAACTGCACAATCACCTGCCGATCTCTTTGTGTGGGTCCCCTCTTCAAAAGTTTTCTGGGCGGGTAATCCTTTTATTGGCGAAAGTCCAACCATCCCATGGTTATTTGATGGATACTTCCTCGAGCCGGCCAACAATCTCAAAAAAATGTATGACCTGTTACCGGATGACGCCATTGTTATTCCCGGTCATGGCAGGATTACCAACAAAGCCGGTATCAAATATACCATCGACTATGTACAGTCGCTTAAGAAAAATGTGGAAGATGCCGTACGCAAAGGACTATCACTGGAACAAACCAAACAGGCAGTAACCATGAAAGAATACGATAAGGGATATACGCTGTTTAACTGGCTTCACTTCAACTTCAACCTGCCCAATGCTTATAAGGATATCAGCAGTAGCCTGGCGAAATAAGGTATTTAAACATCTGATTAAAAAATTAAACCCCATGGTAAGATTACTTCTTATTTCATGCCTGTTATTTGTTTTACGCGGTTCTGCGCAGGAAAAAGCAGACCTGGTCATTGTTAACGCAAAAATTGCCACCATGGCTAAACGCGGCGAATTCAAAGAAGCCGTTGCCGTGAAAGATGGAATTATCCTGGAAGTAGGCAGTACTTCGGTCATACTTTCCAGGTATAAAGGCAGCACTACTAATGTTATTGATGCCAAAGGAAGAACCGTTATTCCCGGGCTGAACGACAGTCATATCCATGCCATCCGGGAGGGACTTAACTACAATGCAGAACTCCGCTGGGATGGTGTTACTTCTTTAAAGAAAGCGATGGAAATGTTGAAAGAACAGGCATCCCGAACACCTCCCGGCACCTGGATCAAAGTAGTTGGAGGATGGAATGAATACCAGTTCGAAGAAAAAAGACAGCCCACCATTGCCGAAATCAATGAAGCCGTTCCCGACAAACCAGTATTCATCACTTATCTGTATGGAAAAGCTTTCGTTAATAAAAAGGGGATTGAGCTATTAAAGTATGATAAAAATACCCGGTATGAAGGCAGCCTTATTGAGCTGGATTCAACGGGCACCCCTACCGGCATGCTGTATGCCAAAGAAACGCCGAAAGCGATTTATACCACACTGGCATTAACTACAAAACTCAACCAGGAAGAAAGAGTGAACTCAACGCTTCAGTACTATCATGAATTAAATAAATACGGTTTAACCAGTGTAATAGATGCAGGTGGCGGAGGACAATTCTATCCGGACGATTACGCTGTTGCAGCAAGTCTTGCCCGGGAAGGGAAGTTATCACTTAGAACATCCTATTTCCTCTTCGCACAGTTGTATGGTAAAGAATTGCAAAATTACCAGGATTGGGTAAGGTCAACAAAATTAAGGCGAAATGACAACATGCTCCTTCCGAACGGATATGTAGCGGAAGGCGCCGGAGAAAACCTGGTAGCCAGTGCAGCAGATTTCGAAAATTTCCTGGAACCCCGTATTGTACTTTCCGACAGCATGGAAGCAGACCTGGAGCCTGTTATCCGGCTATTTGTACAAAACCGCTGGCCCTTCCGGCTACATGCCACTTATGGTGAATCCATAGACCGGATGTTGAATGTTTTTGAAAAAGTAAATAAAGTCACTCCGTTTAACGGGCTACACTGGCTGTTTGATCATGCCGAAACGGTCACTAACTCAGAACTGAATCGCATTAAACATTTGGGAGGTGGCATTGCCGTACAGTTCCGGATGTATTACCAGGGCGAACTCTATCAAAAAATGTATGGTCACCCCAACCACCAGATCCCGCCTATAAAACAAATGCTCAAAATGGGTATCCCCGTTGGTCTCGGTACGGATGCCACCCGCATTTCCACCTTCAATCCCTGGATATGCCTGCATTGGGCAACAACCGGCAAAACAATAGGTGGCTACCAGTTCTGGCCCAGGCAGGATGTCCTCACAAGATTTGAAGCCCTGCAACTCTATACTGTTGGCAGCGCATGGGTAAGCCAGGACGAAAAACTGAAAGGCAGGATCATCAAAGGGCAGTATGCTGACATGGTCATTATCAGCAAGGACTATTTCACGATTCCCATTGATGACATCACTAGTATCCACTCCCTGCTGACCATCGTTAATGGTAAACCGGTTTATGGCGAAGGAGACTATGCAGGTCTGAATAAATCGATGCCCCTTGCTATACCGGAATGGAGCCCGGCCAGGTATTATGATGGATATCATCAACAATAAGAAAACCAGTTTATAAAAATAACATTTTGAAATCTGTAGAAAAATCCAGAGATGAAAAACATCCCCATCATATTTGTATTGCTGGTTTTAACGGCGCATAGTCAGGCGCAAAGCATCCCTGCTTTCAAACAACTCCGGTATGAAGAAGATTATTCGCTGTTCAGGCAGGATACCAGCAGGGATTGGTATAAAGCAACTAAATTCACGCCGCTTTCAAAACATAAACAAGCCTATGTAAGCATAGGAGGCGATATCAGGTATCAATACCAATGGTTCCAAAATGAAAACTGGGGCGAATCGCCTCCGGATCACGATGGTTTTATCCTTACCCGCTACCTGGTACATGCCGATGTACATGCAGGGAAAAATTTCAGGACCTTTATTCAAATGCAAAGCAGTCTTGCTAACGGCAAAGCTTATGCTCCTTCCCCGGTAGATGAAAATCAGCTGGACCTCCACCAGGCATTTGCAGACATTATAATGCCGCTTGCAAACAAACAAGGACTGATTTTAAGAGTCGGCCGCCAGGAGTTGCTGTATGGCTCACAGCGATTGGTGGCTGTTCGTGATGGACCGAATAACCGTCAGTCTTTTGACGCCATCCGTCTCCTATACACACGCCCCAACTGGAAAACCGATCTTTTCTTTTCTCATTTTGTCCGCTCTCAGCAAAAAATATTCGACGACGGCTTTAATAAGAACACGAAATTCTGGGGCATATATGCGGTCCGGAACAAAATTCCGTTTTTCAGGAATGTAGATGTATATTATTTCGGGCTATGGAAGAACAATACCAAATTCGATGATGGTGCAGGGAAAGAGCTACGGCATTCTTTAGGTAGCAGGATATGGGGCAATTCAAATGGCTGGCGGTACGATATAGAAGGACTTTACCAGTTCGGAGACTTTGCAGATAAAACAATTGCTGCATGGACATTCTCAGTAAATACCGGGTATAAATTTCAAGATACCAGGCTTAAACCCGAAATCGGTATAAAAACCGAATTAATCAGTGGAGACAAGAAGTATAACGACGACAAACTTCAGACTTTCAATCCACTATTTCCCAGGGGAGGATATTTTGGTCTTGTTTCTATCATCGGGCCAGCCAACTTAACTGATATTCATCCTTCCCTTACATTGGACCTATCATCAAAACTATCGCTCAACATGGACTATGATATTTTCTGGAGATACAGCGCACATGATGGTATATATGGGCCCAATGTTGCGTTAATCTATTCCGGTAAAACCAGTGATCATAAATTTATAGGAAAACAGCTTTCGGCAAACCTGGAATATACGCCCAATAATTTTCTTTATTTCCGCGGAGAGTTTACCTGGTTTCAGGCGGGAGACTATTTAAAAGATGTGGGGCCGGGAAAAGATATTTTATTTACCGCAATTACCACACAACTCAGGTTTTAACATCATCCAAACTAAATAGCTACTTTTGTTCAATGAAACGTTTTATTGTTTGTAACAACTGTGGCACCCGCGTTTCGGGCTTATTAGATCAGCAGGTAGCATTGGATTTCATCGGAAAAATGAACGGCGAATTATTGCTATCAGAAGGGCAATATGGTATTGATGATAAAGGGGACTATTATATCTTTATTGGGGATAAACATCACTTGACTTATCATCCTGATCAGAACAGAATGATTGGCTGTTGTGGTCCTTCGCCGGAGGGATTACCTAACCTGGTGTGCATTTGTAAATCAGAAACAGGCAGGGAGGTAACAGATTGTCTGACGGCGCATTACATCACCCTGTACAAGAACGCAGCAATGATAAAAGAAGACAGTACCGGCTTACTGGCAGAAGTATTAGCCCTGCCCATAGCTGAAGAAACTAAATATCAATACGAAATTTTAATCCAGTATGGAGATACGGCATCTGTTTTAAAAGCACTAGGGAAATAACGTGGTGCGTCGATTTTATCAAAACGCCCTAATATATACCATAAATAAACAATACAACCAGGCCCCGTCTCATCAAGCCTTTCCCTTACTTATAAGTTGCCCGTGGGCCAAATTATATAAACTTTCTCCTGAATTGTATAACGATCCCTGTGCGGTATATCGGAGCTTTGTCACGGCCCAAATTCAATATTATGCTCAGTAGCTATAAGATATTCATTAAAGGAATGGTATGCGACAGGTGCATACTTACGGTCAAAGATGCACTGCAGGAACTGCAAATACCCGTTACCGGCGTTACACTTGGAGAATTCACTACGGTATCTGCCTTGTCCGGCCCCGACCTGGAGGCTGTCCGCGAAAAGCTGCAACCCCTGGGATTCACGTTGTTGGAAGATAAGAAAACCAAATTGGTGCGAGATATTAAATCGCTGGTGGAGAAAGTATATTCCGGTTCCTATGATTTCCCGGAAAACTTCCGGTTCTCACAGCTATCAGCAAGGACTTTACACAAAGACTATGATTTTATCAGCAATACTTTTTCTGAACTGGAAGGCAGTACCCTGGAGAAATATATCATTGCATTCCGTACAGAGAAAGTAAAAGAATTCCTCGTATATACCGATGAAACGCTGTCTGATATTGCCTTCCGGTTGGGTTATAGCAGCGGGGCCCATCTTTCCCGGCAGTTTAAAGATCAAACGGGGCTCAACACTTCTTACTTTAAAGAAATCAGGAAATCGAAGGAAGCCCTTTCTCATCAATCAGAAGAGCATACCCATTAAAAGTAATTTACCACATGAACGACGTACAAACCTGGCGCACGGCGCGTATTATCCCGGAAACTGCCTCCGCGGTTACCATCCGGTTTGATACCGGCGACCAGCCTTTTATATATCAACCTGGGCAATTTATCAATCTTACTTTAATCATCAATGATAAAACCGTTACCCGGTCTTATTCTTTAAGTTCTGTGCCAGGAAAAGACCAACAGCCGGCCATCACGGTAAAAGCTGTACCGGGCGGCATCATGAGCAATTATATCCTGACCCATGCCAGCGACATAAAAGAGTGGCAGGTAACCGGTCCCTTTGGCGCCTTTGTACCGGTGGATACCACCTGGTCCGCCAAACATATTGTATTACTGGCTGGCGGAAGCGGTATCACACCACTGTACAGCATTGCAAGAGCAGTGACAGAACGCTCTCCCGATACGCATGTGACGCTGATCTATGCCAACCGCACGCCGGAAGAAATTATTTTCAGCCATGATATTGCCTCCTGGCAAAACAGTCACCCGGAAAGAATCCAGGTGCACCACGCCCTTTCTGCGCATGGCGACGCCGCCCTCCCCAACCTGGTGAAAGGGCGACTGAATAAGCTGGTGACCCGCAAACTGATTAAACAAAGCATTGAGGAACCACATACCAACGTACATTATTTCATTTGCGGCCCCACCGGGCTGATGAAAATGCACCAGGAAATGCTGGAAGCTATGCAGGTACCAGCCGAAAATATCTTCCTGGAATGGTTTTCTCCTGAACCTGTCAAGCCAGATGAAATATTACCGGATACCCCACAGGAAGTACTCCTTCATTTCTATGAACAATCCAACCTGTTAGATGTAAACCCCGGCAAAACTATCCTGGAGGCTGCATTGGAAGACCTGATACCACTCCCTTATTCGTGTAAAGGCGGCACCTGCGGCGTTTGCACTGCAAAGCTCACCGCCGGCAAAGTGAAGATGCGCCATAACTATGCACTGAGGCCTTCCGACATCGACGAAGGCATGATCCTGCTTTGCCAGAGCTTTCCCCTTACTGCAGATGTTACCGTAGAGATAGGGTAAATGCAACGGCCATACGAAAATCAATCGTATGGCCGTTGTATACAAATTTACTATGTACTATCACTTCCCTCCTGCTTTCATTTCAGGCAAAAGACAACACCAATCAACGTACATCTTTCAAACTAACATTCACCTTATCACCATCCTTGCGGATGGTTACCTTTTCCTCTATTTCAGCTGTTGCACCAGATGAAGCACTGGCGGAGTTATATATAGGCGTAGAAGACAGCACTGCCCCGCTTGGATGCACCAGGTTAGAGGTTCCTGCATAATACTGATAAGAGTAGCGATGGGTATACCCGAAAGTAGTCCACAAAATATATTCACCGGGCATTAAGTTGGTGAATTCGAAGTGGCCTTTGTTATCATATATGGTTGTTTTCTTAATACAGGCGGCCACGTTAGGATCAATAGGCACTTCCTGCACCTTGTTACGCTTCCGTATTTTTTTATTCACGGCTTTCCATTCCTCGATATATTCGGAATTAGGCAAAAGGAATACCGCTGTACCCTGGGGAGGAAATTGCGCTTTACTCATATTCACTACCTGCAAACGGCTGTTTCCATGGTCCCTGGCTAAAGCGGTGCCTGTAATAACACTATTCCCGTTCTCTGTCTTTCTTAAATTCTCTGCTTTATCAAATTTGCTGGCAATAGGCTGGTAATCCAACTCTTCATTTACACAAATTTCCATTGTACCGCCACCGGCAGGCATTTCCCGTTGCCAGATCCGGTAGTCTTTTTTATCGATGATATAAGTGTACACAGCCCCGGAGCTTTGTTCCAATACATTCATCAGCCAGGCGTCGTGATTGCCGGTTTTAGGGGAACGATGCACATAACTTTTCACATCTTTGATAATATAGTCAGACAACACACTATCCGGGCTATCCATATAATAAAACTCAGGCACAATGGCCTTATACCCTACATCCAGCGGCAATGCTGTGAAGAAAATTTCTGATACATTAAAGTCCACAAATTTTCCGGCAGGCTTCAGCGATATCGTTTTTTCCTTGTCCGTTTTTGACTTCCGTTCTTTACCGGTAATGGTAGTCCCAAAGTTCAATGACAGCGAGCCTTTCGTTCCTTCCGACTTATAACTGACCGGGCTGAGTGTTTTGGCATCTGCCACAGAAGTTCTTTTTTTAAACCATTGATCTTTCTCGTCTACATAGTTTGCCACAAACGTCAGTTCATTCCCGGAAACGGTCAGCTCGTTGGTAAAAGTGCCCTTTTTAGTCCAGTTATTGTCCTTTACATAATAGATCGTGTACAACGATTTTCCAGGTTTCAAACGAGCGGTGTTAACGTCCGGGTGGCCCGGTAATACTCTTTTCTGAGCGAAGCTGGCAAATGGCAACAGCAACAGCAATACAGGTTTTAATGAAATTTGCATGAAGTCCTTATTTCTTACCAAACAATAATATACACGCTATCCCGGCCACTTTGAGCCTGATTTTTCAGCGATTCCCGAGATATGGCGGGCAAAAATAAGCAAAATGGGATAATTATATAAAACATCCCGTTTATAGTGTAACAGACAGGCACCTACGTAGAAGTAATTTTACATCATCAAACAGCAAATCATTTAAAAAGAAATAATCATGGAAACACTACAATTTAAAACAAACATCAAATGTTCAGGTTGCATCGCCGTAGTTACACCGGTATTAAATAAAATAGCAGGCGCAGATAACTGGGAAGTAGATCTGCAAAGCCCGGATAAGTTATTGGTAGTAGCTACCGACAAGGCAGGAAAAGCTGAAATACAACAGGCTATTGAAAAGGCAGGATATAGAGCAGAAGCAGTGGCATAAATGCAACGGCCATACGAAAATGAGAATGTTCGTGTGGCCGTTTTGTTTATTTCAACTGAAAAATAGTTCGGTAGTTCTCGTTGTATAACTACCGAACTATTGTGTAAGAGATACTATCAAGCTATTTTAAACATTATACTGTATGAAATAATTATCTATCACTTCCCGTAATAGTAATAAAGGCTTGTAAGTTAACTACCTGCAAGGCGCTTAATATACAGCAATCCTCTTCTCCCCTACTTCATCACATGCTTCATACTACTCACGCTAAAACCGCTAAAACATCCCACCACATTGCTCCCCTTTATATTACTCTTTAATACCACCGGCGTTGAAAACGGACCACTATTAGCCCTGGCCTTATTAAAGCTATCCCAGAAATCATACACCGGCCGCTCTATACTCACCAGGTAATAAGTAGCGGTATCTCCTACGGGCATCACTGCTGAATGCGTGATATGTATGGATTGCCCGTTCACCAGTTCATCTGTGTTGGGTAAATACCTGTCTGTCCCAAGGGCGCCCCATCCAAAGGTACTTTTTGTATAGCGGTTGGACCAGTAGTAAATCTGTGCATTGCCAAGTGTATCGGGATCAGTGTAATGTACGGTAAGCCGGGCGCGTACCCTGCCGGAATCATCTTTAAAAGGAGGAGTATTGGTAAGACTATCAATGGGTACCGGTATGGGTAAAGTGGTAATCGCTGTATATTTTTTGCCTTCTGATACAATTTCCAGCAGATACGATTTTCCGGGCTTCCCCATGATGGCATTCGCTGAATCTGCAATCAATCTGGGATCAAAATATAACCCGGGAACATACAGGGAATGCATAGCCGGCATCTTACCTTCCTTCAGGGTTACTTTACCTGCGGTATTCCATTGATAGCCTTTTCCTTTGTCGTATGTTCCTTCTGTGATGGTGACCGTTGCTTTTTCCACGGCAGTATTGGCAAACTGCGACTCGGTGAAGTTGACTGTTTTGCCGATAATGACATAATTGTAAGAGCGGAGGTTATTGTTGATATATGCTTCCACCACCAGCATGGGAGGCGTTTTATCCAGCTGAAGATCGATATTTTTTTCGCAGGCATTACAAAGAAGTAATACCAGTAAGATAAAGATATAGTTACTCGGTTTTTTCATACATCAGAAATTAAAATTCCAGGAAAGACTTGGCAGAATAGGAAACAGGATCACCTGCTTACCTTGTATGGTTTGCTTTTTCTCATCAACATCTACGTAAATAAAGTAAGGATTACTACGATTGTAGACATTGTATACACTCAATATCCAGTGGCTTTTAAAGCGCCGGGTACTTTCAGGATTAGGTGTAAAAGTAACAGAGAGGTCGAGGCGATGATACGCTGGCATACGGTAGTCGTTGACCTTACCATAGCGGTCGATATTGGTGAATACCGGTACATCATTCCTGAAATTATATCCCAGGTTATAACCAAAGCGACCATTAGGCATGGTGAGTGCATTACCGGTGCTGAATACAAACAGACCGGTAAACAGCCACTTTTTCGACAGCTCATAATTGGCGGTGATGTTGAGATCGTGGGTACGGTCATACCTATACGGAAATGGTTTGCCGCCATTCAATGCAGGGAAAGTGCGTTCTGCGCGACTAAGCGTATAGCCTATCCAGCCGGTGAATGGCCCTGTTTTCTTTTTAAAAAATAATTCCAGTCCATAGGCTTTTCCGGTACCGAAGATCATCTCTCCTTCCAGGTTCTGATTAAGGAGCAGCTGGGCGCCGGGCATAAATTCAAGTTCGTTGCTCATTTCCTTGTAATACGCTTCCGCACTGACTTCATATCCCCCGGAGAGATTTTTATAAAAGCCCGCTGCTACCTGGTCTGCAATACCCGGCTTTATCAGGCGGCTAACAGGAATCCACAGATCACTCGGAAACGTAGCAGCGCTGGTGGTGGCCAGATGCAGGTACTGCACCGTACGGGTATACGAAAGCTTGACGCTTGTTTCGGGGTCGAACAGGTATCGCATTGCTAAACGTGGTTCCGGGTACATATACCTGGCGATCACAGCACCTTTGCCGTATTTGATGGTCTGGCCGGTAGGGACTCCATCTTTCCCATATACTACCTCGTTCTTCGGCCCTACCTGGTCGAAATAGCTGGCCCGTACTCCTGCCAGGATGTTAAACTTCTGGCTGACATCCCAATCTGCACTGAGATAAGCAGCTGCTTCCCTGCCATATTGCTTATTAATTTTCGATACAAATGCCTGCTCCCCTGCACTGATATTGCCTGCGCCGGGCTTGAACTGGTGCCACGTGCCCTGCCAGCCGGCCTTTAATTTAAGACGATCAGCGGGAATATACATCCAGTCGTTCCTGACCTGGTAGTCCAACAGGCCGGAGGAAAACAATACGCCATCGGTAATATAGGTAATACGACTGCCGAGATCAAAGGAATTGTGAGACAGCGATAATTCCTGCTGAATTCGTTTGCTGACCTGCGATTTCCAGGTAATACCTGCCAGCGTATTTCCCCAGTCGGCTTTAAAATTACGGTGCCGGTCGTTCGATTGTACTTTATCGTAATTGAATTTGTCTTTGCCCGTATAAAAATTCACGGAAATGCTGTTGGCTTTATTCAATTCAAAATTCAACTTCGCATTCACATCATAGAAATAATAACCGTTTTCATGGATTGATTCCGGCGCTACCCATCGCGCAATCTGATCAATATAAGTACGACGGGCGCTGATGATAAAAGAAGATTTTCCTTTTGATACCGGGCCTTCTACTGTAAGGCGGGAAGAGATCAGCCCTATGCTGCCATTCAATTTAAGCGAATCTTTGTTTCCCTCCCTGGAGGCAACGGAGATGACACTACTCAATCGTCCTCCGTATTCAGCCGGCATACCACCTTTAATAACGGATATACTTTTAACGGCGTCGCCATTGAAGATGCTGAATGCCCCCAGCAGGTGAGTAGGATTATACACGGTGATACCGTCCATTAATACCAGGTTTTCGTCCGGACCGCCGCCGCGAACATAGATGCCACCGGCATCGCCGGCGTTCTTGATGCCTGGCAGCAAGGTGATGGATTTCAGGGGATCAATTTCTCCAAACAGCCTGGGCATTTTTTTGATCTGGTCCATGTTCAGGAGATGTGAACTCATCCGGCCCAGTTGCAATATCCGGTCCGACTCAATAGTAACGGACCTGAGCTGATGTGTACTCTTTGATAGTACAAAAGCGATCGTTGTATCGCTATTCAGTACAATGCCCTGGCTGCTGCCTGTATAACCGATGGCACTAACAGCCACCTGGTACCGGCCCGGTGCAAGACGCAACAATGCTGTGCCTGTTGCATCTGTAACTGCTGTTACTGAGCCTGCTGCAACGCTGGCGTTAATCCCCTGCTGCTGCTGGTTGGTAACGCTTACTTTGAGTAATGTTGACTGCCCGTAAGTGTTCAGTCCCCCAAATAATAAAAATAAAAAGTTCCACTGTCTGATTCGAATGGTTTTTCGCCTGTTTACCATTTTTAGAATGTTATGCTGGTTTTACAGAAAGCTCATTTTTAGAGAGCCATTTAGGTTTTTCATGATGTTCATTTCGCAATTACATCCTGTAAACTTGTTGTAGGTTCATTTAATCTGTTGCCAATTGGGGAAAATAACGATACAAAAGAATGATCGGTCCGTCTGCAGATAACACCACAACACCGCTACCGCCGCCTGGCAGGCATCGTGTAATGGATCATTCATGCGAATGGTTAAGGCGATAGAAAATAGGACAATCAATAGAGGTAACTATTGTTACACTTAAAATCCGGTACGCCTGGTAATTGATGTTTGATATGGTTTAATATTGTTTCGATATGGTTTTATAATGATTCCCGATATGGTTTTATAATAATGGCGCTCCCAGATATTTTCACGCTACGGATTTCAACAATAATTACGCCAGAATGGTGGAGGTTGGAATTAATTTTCCTTTATGATTTATCAGAAAAAAAATGCCTCATGCGCATAATAAAAACAACGTTGTATCGTTACTGCCTGTATTAAAACTGCAACCGGAAACTCCCAAACAATCCAAAGCTGTTATTATACGATAACGCTGTTTGCTGCGGATAAATACGCCACACGGCATCCACCCGGAAAAAGCGGAAAATATTATCGAAGCCGGTGCCTATTTCCGTGTATACATTCCCTTTAAGAGAGCGCATACCATAACTACCAAATTCCATGTGATTATATACCCGGTTTTTGTACGACAAATCCCCGATAACCGACTTCACATTCCAGAACTGCCGTACACCGGTGCTGCGCATAAATGGCAACAGGTGCAACAATTTCCCGTTGAAGTTGTGCTCAATGTTGATACCTGCATAACGGTCACTGAAAAATTCATATTTCCTCATCAGGCTGAAAGCTTCTTTATTGTAGTAATAGGTTTCATTTCCCGGGTGCATTTGCAGCAGCATAAAAGGTAACTGGCCTGTAAAAATCCGGCCGCCATATACCATGTAACTCACCCGTCCCCAGCCAGGCAAGGGAAATTGTTGTCGCACGCTGAAGCTTACTTTCTGATATTGATATTTGCCACCGAACATACCGGTGGGTGCAAAAGCATAGGCTAATTCTGAGACAGGCAGGTTGCTGCGCACACGCCTTAACTTACGGAAGGTACGTAGCTCCTTTTCTCCCGGTGCGAACCGTAGCTTGAACTGCAGCTCCGTATTCACCACTTTTCCTCTTTCTTCCGGCAGGAAAAGCTTGTGCGAAGGAAGCGGATCAAAGGTGGTATAGCAACTGCGGGCAATGGTTCCCTGTAGCGACAACTGCTGCGGGAACTGCTTAATCACCGACAGACTGGCATCTGCCTCCCGGATAAACTTCTGCGGTATACCACGGCGGCGGACCAGCTGACCAAAGATATTATCCAGCGATACCTGTTCCCCGTTAAATCCGCGCTGATTATTATCCAGGTCATCTTTGTAAAAAGCCATCACCTGCCAGCCATTGTCGCCAGGTGAAATATAGCTTACTGCCATACTGCCCTTCAGTGATTCATCCTTCATCCCGTACGCGAGGTAACCATTTAAACGCCAGTTGCGGCTGAACTCTGCCGTGGTTCCCAGGTCAAAACGCAGCCTTGGTCCCTCCACCCGGTTACGGCTTACCCATTTATACCAGGGACCAATTTCCACTTTCCCCAGTTTGATATGCCCGTCGAAAAGAAAGGTAACGGTATTGCTCAACTGCTTAAAGGAGGGCATTGATTTTAGTGTATCCACTAACGTTATAGCATGTACTTCGTTGCGCGTTAATGTCTCCGGGCGGTGACTTTCCAGGTATCCTTTACCGGATGCCACGGCGCTGTCGGGGATCACCACTTCTTCTTTTCTGCGGTTGGCATTCACCTTTTCCCTGATGAAATCCTGGTTGATAGCAATATGGTTATACAAGGTGGTTTTACGGCCAATAAAAGTGGTCCTGTCTTTTCCCAATGGCGCCAGCTCCACAATAAAACGGTCTTTTGCCACCACCCATTCCTGCTCCTTATATTGCGAAAATTCCTGGATGATATCCAGTCGTTTTACAAAGTTGATATCTACCGCACCCACCACAGACAAACTGATTTTCTGTATTGCCCAGGTGGAGGCCTGTATCCAGCAATCGCCGGCAAACAGGTTTTCGCCTTCCCGCCGGGGCGTAAAGGCAAGATGATAATAGGGTTCGCCATGCTGGTAAACAGTATCCAATCCTTTGTAGTGGTAATAACGGTCGCCGGTACTGCCAAGGGGACTGATAAACTCACGACCGAAGATCGGCAGGGTATTCTGGTAGCTATTGATTTTCTGGTGAATGCCGCCCAGGTACTGCATTACAGACTCGTTTTTTATACCGCTGTTATTCAGTGCCCGGATCTCTTCCCTGGTAGTGGGAGGCGTGCCGGCTGTATAATAATCAGAAACGGATTCGCTGAGGAATACCGGCAGGAAAGGCCGCTGCTCCGAGATAGTATCTATCTGCTGCGTAACAAAGGTATATGGCTTCATCAACCTCGACTTCTCCCAGCGTTGACGGCTGATGTTAGAGAGATCTATCTCCAGTTTATTATAGAGTTCTGCATAATAACTTTGGTAATGCGCAGGAGAGTTTTTTTCTCTATGCGCCACTATCTGCCGCCACCATACCAGGCCTTTGTCCATTTTGGCTTTCACCTCAACGCCGATTTTCACTGCCGCTTCCAATGATATCACCAACGGCGATGCCTGCGTAGCGTCTGCCGGCAGCGCTTTCACTTCATATCCTACATAACGCACTACCAGGGTGTCATTTTTCCGGGAACTCCTGGTAAGCTGAAAATATCCCACGCTATCGGTCATTACACCATAGCCAGCGGCTTTCCAGTACACGGTGGCAAATGGCAATGGCTCCTCTGTGAATTTGTTCACCACCTTCCCATGGGTGGTGGCAGCTTGTTGCGCCCAGGTTTGTTTAGCCGATAATAGCAAACAACAAAACACGACCCAGCCCTTGCAAGTACAGATAAAGGTTTGCGGCATCAGATAAACAGTTGTAGATATCTTTAAGACGCGTTGTTCTCCATCTCCCCCCATTTATACGCAAAAAAATGTAACTATCCCCCTGCAAAAGGGCTGATACTGAAAGTAATGTGAAAAATATTTCTATATTTGTCCCTTGCTATAGTGATCGATGTTTTGTGACTGTACTTCCATTACCAACCATGTCTGTATTTTAGTATGATAAATGTGTACCGACCATGTATTGCCATTGTTGCCTTCCTTATGCTGTGTGGCCTGTATACAGGCTGTAAACAGCCCGCCGGACAAGCGGAGAAAAGCATAAGGCCTGTTACCAATGCACCCGACACTGCTTTCATTCCTTTGATCCTTTCCCAGGACACCCTCGGGAAACAGATTTTGAAAGATACCGTCAAAACCATACTGGCCGCCCTGGAGAAGGGAAAAAATAAGGACGAAGATCCCTGGTATTACTATTTCAGGGGCTATCAGCAGGAACTGAACAAACAACCTGACAGCGCCGTGCATTACTACAGGCGGATGGAGCCAGGCGTTAAAGATTCCCAACTGCTGGTATTACAGGCTTTTTCCATACTGAATCTTACTACAGACGCCAGCAATATTACCAAAGCGGAACGGGCAGAACAGATACTGGAGGCTATCAAAAAGGCGGAAAAAAGTAACAGCATATTCCTGTATCGCCTGTACGACCTGCTGGCACGGTCTTATTACGCCAATGGGAATATTGCCCAATCGGCTACGTATACCCGGTTGTATTACAATAACAACCCTTTTAAAGCGCATCCAATCATACGACAGCGATATTTTGATATTTGCTTCCTGCTGGCAGCCAGGATAAACGACCTCAATGGCATGCAGCGTTACCAGGATAGCGCCCGCCGGCTGGCCATCCAGATTGCAGACAGCATGGCATTAGTTCGGACTTATGACTATGAAGCACAGATACACTCCCGCACCGGGGAACTGGCCAAATCCATAGACTGTGAGAAGGTGTATTTCAATTATATGAAGGCGCATGATCGGCTGAATACCATTGTTTTCAATAATCTTGCTACCAGCTTCGTCAGGAATAACCAGCTGGATTCTGCCATTTATTACTATAACGCCTGTATTGACTGGGCGGCTAAAAAGGGTCAGCCGGCCAATCTTTTTTCTGCCTATGAGGGGTTAACAGAAGCTTACCGGAAAAAAGGCGATTATAAGAATGCCCTTGCCGCATTCCATCAATCTTTCGAAACTTTTGCCAGAAATAATGATTCTATTGAGGCTTCCAAAATAGAAGAGCTGCATACCCGCTACCAGACAGAGAAAAAGGACCAGGCCATCGCGGGATTGAGAACAACAAATATCTTAAACAGGAAAATCATCTCCCAACAACGCTGGATATTCATCGTCATTTGTACCTTACTGGTACTCGCCGCATTTTTCGTTTATAACATCTACCGGCAACGCCTGCTCCGGGAGAAAAATGAAAAACTGCAGATCGATAACAAACGCCTGCTGCTGGAGCAAAAAACCCGGCAAATGCAATTGGACCCGCATTTTATTTACAATGCAGTGGCCAACCTGCAGGGATTGATCAGCAGCGACAGAAAGCAGGAAGCAAACGCCTACCTGGTTTCTTTTTCAAGACTGATGCGGAATATCCTGGAGCTGAACCGGGAGGATTTTATCTCGGTGGAAGAAGAAATCGGCGCACTGGACAACTACATCCGGCTGCAACAGATGCGCTTTACCGGCATGTTTGACTATAGCATAGATGCGGATGATATAGACGTTTCCGATATATTAATTCCGCCGATGCTGATACAACCCTTCGTGGAAAATGCTATTGAACATGGATTCAAAACCATTGACTACAAAGGATTCCTGCAGATTACTTTCCGGCAGGAACAAGAGCAGCTGGTTATTACCATAGATGATAACGGTGTGGGAAATAAAGGTCAAACCGGCCAGCAGAAAGAAAAGAAATCATTATCTCAGATTATTATACAGGAACGACTGGATTTACTTTTTAATAAAGAGCAACAGCGATCCGGGTTTTCGTACAACACCAAACCATCCGGTAAAGGATTTGTTGTAATTGTCACCATTCCGCTTATAACCGCTTAATAGCAACCAATGACTGTTTATATACTCGAAGACGAAATAAATATTCAGAAACATATTATCGCACTGGTAGCGGAAATCCCCTACCTGCAACTGGTAGGATACGCTGCGGATATCGCCAAAGCGGAAAAAGAAATTCCGTTATTAAAGCCGGAATTAATCCTGGCAGATATACAATTGAAAGATGATACCTCCTTTACCCTTTTCAGCCGCATTGATATATCCGCCTCCCAGGTGATTTTCATTACCGCCTATAACCAGTATGCGATTGACGCCCTCAACCTCGGCGCCGGCGGCTACCTGCTGAAACCACTGGATACCGAACAGTTTAAAGACACGGTAGACCGTTGCTTTAAGAAAACAGAGCAACATAAATTCAACCAGTACCAACTGGAGATTGCCGCCGCCCATTATAATCGCAGTGCCCGCCCGAAACGAATTGCATTAAAGAGCACCACCTTTACACAGGTCATCAATATAGAAGATATCGTGTATTGCAGCAGCGATAAAGGCTATACCACGTTTTGGCTGAAAGATGGTACCTCCATCCTCGTATCCAAAGTATTGAAAGAATACGAAGCTGTTCTTCCTGCAGAAATGTTCCTGCGCTGCCATCAATCTTTCCTCGTCAATGCCCATTTTGTTAGTAAGTATTTCAAAGACGGATACCTGGAAATGACCACCGGCGCGAAGATCCCGGTATCGGACCGTAAAAAGGATACAGTGGCAGATTTCCTGGAACGCATCTAGTTCCACGGATATTTCCCCTGTTACCGCAAATAATGATTAGTTCCCCGCAAATATTGATCAACTATTCCTGTGATCCTTTCCCACCTTACTTTTGAATCATCAAACAGGGAATAAGCCTTGTAATTATTTAACCATATACGATGACCTCTAAATGCATACGGAAACATGCACCCCAAAGGTCAGTACGGATATGTAGCACACATTAAAAAAACATTTATGAAAAAGCTGCAAAAACTGAATGAAAAAAAAGTGGCCAACCTGGAAAACATTAAAGGTGGTTTGATGGCCCTGCAACCTGAATTCTCTCTGGACGATCAAACAAAAACCACTTACAATGAAGCTTCCTGGAACGGAAGACATTGGGTAACTGATGTTAAACAGGATCCAAACAATTAATTAGTCACTTGATTTGTTAACTTATTTAAACGTAAACAACCATGAAAAAATTACAGAAATTAAACGAGAAAAAAATTGAATCCCTGGAAACTATTAAAGGTGGTTTGATGGCCCTGCAACCTGAATTCTCCCTGGAAGATTCCGGAGAAGGTACAGTAACTACCCACACCGCTACCCAAAAAGGCGATGTTTATTTATGCGACCACAGCCAGGATCCTAAATGATCTTAACGCGTTAGCCAGTTAACCTTCAGCTGGTACTGTAGAAATTAAAAGAGGCTGTCCTGTAGTGTGGACAGTCTCTTTCGTTAACCTCTTAGTAAATATCATCATCCATTAGTTAGTATCATCCATTGTTGTCCCAATCTTTTTTGATCAATCCGTGAGGCAGCAAAATACGATTATTGATGAACCGGAAAATTCTGATTTTAAGTCATGCTCTCCTGGAAACCAGCACAGATAAAGTATGCAAGTGGCTGGACTATTACCAGGTCCCTTTCCTTCGATTAAACGGGGAGGATTTATTTCAACTGAACGGACTGAATGCACTTCCCCAAAATGAAACCATTGCTGCTGTCTGGTACCGGAGAAGGGTGGCTGAATTTCCATCAAAATACAGTCTCAAAAAAGAACATGCCCCTACCAGCTATACCCTGAGAAGATTTTTGATCGATGAATTTAAAGGATTGCATTCCCTGTTATTTCACACGATCGACCGGCACAAATGGCTGAATGATCCTGTCATAGAGGACAACCTGAATAAATTGCATGTATCCATGCTCGCCGGGAAGCATGGACTACAAATTCCATTTACAGAGGTAGTTACCACAAAATCTGCTGTGGTAGCGCTATTGGAAAAATATACAGCATTGATTGTGAAGCCCCTGAGTGAATGCATTTTTGTGGAAGATGAATCCCGCACAAAGTTCAAGATGCTGACGAAAGTAATCAGCGCATCAAACCTGAAACTGATGCCGGATCAGTTCTTCCCTTCCATGGTACAGGAAAAGATAGAAAAGAAATATGAAGTCCGGGCATTCTACCTCGATGGTAATTTCTATAGCATGGCTATCTTCTCCCAAAATAATAAAAAAACAAAAGATGATTTCCGGAACTACGATGAGCAAAGGCCTAACAGAACAGTACCTTACCAGCTTCCTGCAGATGTGGAAGATAAGCTCCGGAAAGTAATGCAGGAGCTGCATTTCGGGACAGGCTCCATCGATTTAATGGTTGACCGGCACGGCAGCTACTATTTCCTGGAAGTAAACCCGGCAGGTCAGTTTGGAATGGTGTCTTTCCCCTGCAACTATCACCTGGAAAAGAAAATGGCACAATTACTAAGAAAGGCATATTCACATGAAGAAGAAGTTCACCAGTAAACTGAAAGAAAAGGAAATATTACCACTGCCATTGTACTACCTGGATGCAGAAGATGAGCGCCCACCACGGTACCTGACGAAGATTGGGAAAGCGGGTAAAATTAATGCACCCGCTTATGAGCTGCCCGGTTTTTACAAATTCATTTCAAAATTCTGACGATGGCATTTTTAAACCTGTATACAAACTGCCAGTTGGTGCGTGGCGCAAATATGTCGTTACTCTGCGATCTGCAGTTGCTCAAATTTTATCATATTCCCAATGATACCATGGAGGTATTGCAGTACCTGCAACAACATTCCATCGAAGATGGCATTATGCATTTCGGCGAAGACAATAAAGAAGCCATCGAAGGATACATCCATTTCGTGGTAAAGAAAGATATGGGTTTTATTGACGATCATTTGCTGCAACAACTGATCCCTGTTGACTTTCATTGGGATAGCCCTACACCCGTTACAAATGTCATCCTGGAATACAATGAGCAATTAAATTACAGGAATCAATTCATGGCTGATTTATTTGACCTGAATGTGCAGTCACTTGAAATCAGATCTTATCAGCCTGTGTCGATAGATCATCTCCTTCCGCTATTGGAAATGTTCAATGATACCACATTGGGCGTCATTAAACTGATGCTGCCATATGATAGCAGCATCAGTCTTAATGCGCTGGATGCGGTGGTAAGAAAATATCCGCGCCTGAAAGCGATATGGTTCCATGGCGCCCCTGTGCAAAAAGTAGAACGGATCTTTGAGGAGTCTGTCACGGTTGTTTTCCTGGCAAAACAGGTGGATTCCTGCCTGGCTTGCGGCGAAATCAACACTATGTACTTCCAGTCGAACATAGAGTTATTCTCCGAAAGTCAGCATCATAATACCTGCTTAAATCGGAAATTATCGATTGACCAAAACGGTTATATCCGTAACTGTCCTTCTCTGCCTCAGCATTTCGGGCACATGAACGAAGTAGTATTATCAGCTGTATTGCAGGACCCTGCCTTTCGCAAATACTGGAATATCCGGAAAGACGACATCAACACCTGCCGGGATTGCGAATTCAGGCATGTATGCACCGACTGCAGGGCCTACCTCGAAACACCGGAAGATATATACTCCAAGCCGCTCAAATGTGGATACAACCCTTATACAAATGAATGGGACGAGTGGACAAACAATCCCCTGAAACAGGCGGCTATAGATCATTATGGCCTGAGATCATTGGTAAAGTAGTATGAAATTAAAATCATTCCCATTTTATAAACAGCCGGATGGCAAGGATTGCGGGCCCACCTGCATCAAGATTATCAGTAAGCATTATGGCAAACTGATAGATCTGCCCACTATCCGTGACCTGGCAGAAACCACCCGGGAAGGCAGTTCCCTGATGGGACTCTCCAATGCGGCGGAGGCACTGGGTTTGAAATCTCTCGCCGTAAAAATAGATTTTAATACGTTGGTGGAAGATGTTCCCCTACCCTGTATTGCTTACTGGGGACATCAGCATTTTGTGGTCGTATACCAGATCAAAGGAGATACTGTTTACGTTTCAGATCCGGCCTTTGGCTTACTAACGTATAGTAAAGCAGAATTCGTTGCCGGCTGGATGGGAACAGGCAAACAGGAACAGGAAGAAGAAGGGATTGTGCTGGCGCTGGAACCAACTCCCGCTTTTTATGAAAATGAATTTAGTGAGAAGCCGGCCAGGAAAAGCTTTGCATTCTTATCCAAATATTTATACCGGTACAAAAAGCTGATGATACAGTTGGCCATTGGTTTGGCAGCCGGCAGTGTGTTATCGCTGATCCTCCCGTTTCTGACCCAAAGCGTAGTGGATGTAGGTATTCAGAATCATGATGTCAACTTTATCTACCTGATTCTATTGGCGCAGGTAATGCTGTTTGCCGGCAGAATGGGGATTGAAGTGATCAGGGGCTGGATATTATTACATCTCTCCACACGCATTAATATTTCTATTGTATCCGACTTCTTTATCAAGCTGATGAAACTACCTATCAGCTTTTTTGATACCCGGATGACCGGCGACATCATGCAGCGCATCGGGGATCATAACCGGATTGAGCAACTGCTGACCAGCTCTTCGCTGAGTACCTTATTCTCGCTTTTCAACCTGGTGATATTCAGCATTGTTTTGCTTTTCTATGATTACCGGTTGTTCCTCATTTTCCTGGTGGGCGCCATCCTGGTAGTGACGTGGATTTCCTTTTTTCTGAAGAAACGCCGGGAACTGGACTACAAAAAATTTTCCCAAACTACCCAGGAACAAAGTAAAGTGATTGAGCTGATCAATGGGATGCAGGAAATCAAGATGCATAATGCGGAGAAGCAAAAGCGCTGGGGCTGGGAGTTTATGCAGGTAAGATTATTCAAGATCCAGATCCGTTCCCTGTCATTGGAACAGTGGCAATCAGTGGGTGGTAATTTCATCAACCAGATGAAAGATATCCTCGTAAGTTTTCTCGCCGCCAAACTGGTATTGGATGGTAAACTCACGCTTGGGATGATGCTTTCCGTTCAATACATCATTGGTCAACTGAATGGTCCGTTACTGCAACTGATAGATTTTATCCGGCATATGCAGGATGCCCGGATAGCCATGGAACGTTTGGGAGAGATACATGATAAAGACGACGAAGAGCCTGTGCAGGAAATATCCGTGAAAGAAATTCCCCAACAGGACATCGAGATCAATAACCTGTCGTTTCGGTATACCGGCGCTACCACGCCTGTTTTTGAGCACCTGAGCCTGCGTATCCCCTACCAGAAAACCACCGCTATTGTAGGCGCCAGCGGAAGCGGTAAAACTACTTTACTGAAGCTGCTGATGAAATTTTATGAGCCGGGAGAAGGAGATATAAAAATAGGAAATGTACCACTGAAGAATATTTCTCCCCGTTACTGGCGGGAACACTGCGGGGTAGTGATGCAGGAAGGATATGTGTTTAATGACAGTATCGCCGGAAATATAGCCGTTGGAGAAGATAACATCGATAAACAAAAGCTCCGGCGGGCAGTGGAAATTGCCAATATCAAAGAGTTTATAGAAGGGCTGCCGCTGAGCTATAACACGCAGATCGGGAATGAAGGACTGGGTGTAAGTGGTGGTCAGAAACAACGACTGTTCATTGCCCGCGCGGTATATAAATCACCGGAATACATCCTGTTTGATGAGGCTACCAGCGCCCTGGACGCCAATAACGAGAAAGTGATCATGCAAAACCTGGAACAGTTTTTCAAAGGCAAAACCGCCATTGTAATTGCGCATCGCTTGTCGACCGTAAAACATGCAGATAAAATCATTGTACTGGATAAAGGGAAAGTAGTTGAAGAAGGGACGCATGAAGAATTGGTGTCGTTGAAAAAAGAATATTATCGGTTAGTTAAAAATCAGTTGGAGCTTGGAAACTAAAAAAGACATCCTGGATACCATTGCACTTCGCTCTGAAGGGGTGCAGGATATTATGTCGCAGCCCCCCCACTGGATGATACGTTGGGGCAACACCGTTATATTCATCCTCCTGTTGCTGATCCTTGTGATGAGCTATCTCATTAAGTACCCGGTATTCGTTCCCTCTACGGTGATCATATCTTCCCAAAACCCACCGGAAAAACCGGAAGTAAGGGTGAGTTCCAAAGTAGAAGAGATTTTTGTACAGGATCAGCAGGTCGTCACCAAACAACAGGTGTTAATGGTACTGCAGTCTACCGCCGATTACAAAGATGTGCGCCGGCTGCGGGCCATCATAGATACCATCGAAAGTAATCACCTCGAACATTTTCCTATACACGAAACAGCCGGCTTTAAACTCGGGGAAATCCAGGCTGATTACAACGCTTTTGCCAAAGCATTAACAGATGCGCAACTCAACGAACGCCTCCAGCCCTACTCCCCCGACTATGTGGCTGCAGAACAGAGCCTGGCTACCTCTAAAAGCAGGATACAAACCTTACAGCAGCAAAAGCGGCTGGAGCTGGCCAAGCTGGAATTATCACAAAAAGAATTCGACCGCTACCAGGAGTTGTTCAAGGAAAAAGTAGTTTCCGCAGCGGAAATGGACCAGGCGCGAATGAAGTTATTACAGGCACAACAAAATGTAGAGAGCCTTAACATTACGGTTTCACAATTGCAGGAAAGTATTAGTGGCATCATCAAAATGCGCAGTGGCGCGGCTATCAGCGCACAAAAGGACAATATCAACTTCAATGCGCAGGCAGGTCAGCTGTATGAGCAATTACGGAAATCCCTCAATGCCTGGGAACAAAACTACCTGTTGCAGTCGTCCATTGACGGCACCGTGAGCTTCCAGCAATTCCTCGGAAAAAACCAATTCGTGAAGCCAGGAGACGTGTTGTTTTCTATTATGCCCAGGGAGAAAGATCTGCTGATGGGACGTTTGCAGGTACCTTCCGTGAATTCGGGAAAGGTAAAAGCCGGGCAGAAAGTGCTGGTAAAGCTGGATAACTACCCTTTCCAGGAATATGGAATGGTAGAAGGCACCGTTAGAAATATGGCGAGTGCACCGGATAAAGATGGTAACTATTACGTGTATATCCTGCTGCCAAAGGGATTACAGACTTCTTTCCATAAACAATTACCATTCGACCGGGAACTGCGGGGATCTGCAGAAATAGTGACGCAGGATTTAAGATTAATTGAACGGGTATTTTACCAGATGCGGAAATTACTGGGGTATCAGTATTAATAAACGACCGTCGAAAAAAGCCGGCTTCCCGGCGAATATAGATTCATTGTCCGCGAATATCAATTTCGCGGGTAATCATACAGTAAATATCACTATTATTGCCACTGCGTTTTAAACCTATATTTATCATGAACAAAAAATTCACCTTCAGTAGCAAACCACTGGATTATGTTTATGCCGCTGTATGGCTATTCGTTTTCGTTTGCTTTGCCGTTTATATTTTTAACGGTAACATGTTTCGGCCAGACGCTAATGGCAAAATCCATATTGTAGCCATTTTAGTGGCCTGGGTGGCACAATATTTAACGCAGATCGGTACGGGTATCCTGGTAATACTTATAGGACTGTATGTTTCCGGTAAAATGATTATCAAAAAGACGGCGAACGAACCCGTGTAATATGGCTGTTAATTATATCATACTATTATTTACGGGTGTATACCTGGTTGCTACCCTACTATACTACCGGTATACTGTAAAGAAAGGAATGGTATTCAGATATAAGCCACTCGTATTATTGGTGGTATTCATTCTATTCCTGTTGTCTTTCTATGGTATTATCACTCACCAACCTTATAATGAAATTTTGCCTTTCATAGGCTGATGTTTGGGAAGATGAATACGCCTTAGCCCCATAACATACAAGAACAAAAAAAAGAGGCTATCTCATAAATAACTTTTGCCCGTTTTTATCCGGGTACCTGATGGAGAGATTTTTCGTTTACACGATTCTCAGGCCCATCAGGTAGTTATGAGATGGTCTCTTTTTTTGATAGTTTCTTCCGCTTACTTCGCTGGCTGCCTCACTTTAAAAAACTGCAACACCAGTCCTACCACAAGTAACCCAAGTAAAACCTTAATGCAGCTCTGCACAATTGGAGAGGTAGGGCCATCGGACAGCGGGTGTCCTACCGGCACGCGTAATAACGTTTCGTTTATAGCTGGTATCAGGGAAAGGAACAGCGTAAGCGTCATACAAAACACCTGTATCAGCAACAAACTCCTTTTCCTGGATGCCTGGCGCCCCAGCAAATAGGCAACTCCGAGCAAAATCAGTATCAGTATCCCGATGCCATGTCCGGGGTTAAAGCCACCTGCCTTGGAAAGCCCAAAGGAAGTGACACTGGCGATGGCCGTCAGTATACTATATATTTTGCCTGTGTTGGAAAAAGGGTTGATAATACCCTCCTGTATCAATGCTGCTATGGCAAATAATAAAGCAATAATGGCGATAATGGTGTGTACAATGCCTAAAATACTCATGGGAAAAAGATCTAAAGGTCAATAAAATGATAAAACTTCTATTTCTGAATTTCTCAATAACAGTTTTATGGATGTCCTGGTTCATTAACTGACCGCCCTGGCATCAACCTCTACCTGGATAAGCAGTTTAACGAATACAGTGCCTCTCATACCTAATGTATCCTCTATGCCGGGAGCTGCGGCCTAACTGATTGCGCCGTCCTTTTATAATAGCAGTAAACCATAAATCCTATCGCTACCAAAGTACCTAACACAGAAGGAAGGAACTGGCTGTATGGCTGATATTGCGGAAAAACAGTCCCGGTAAAAGCAGACAATATGCCACTAAAAGCACTCATCATTTTAAGAATATGCTCATACAGCCATAAATTCCCATACCTGTGGGCAGGAATGAAATAACGGATAAAATCGTAGGATATAACCATCAGCAAATACCCAACTGTACTATAAATAATCACCGGCGACCAGATCATGCCTATAGATCTGAAATAATAAATAAAATAGGAAGCCGTCATTAAAGTAACCACTGCAACGCCTGCATCCAGCATTTTAAACTGATTAGACTTTGCTTTCAACACCCGGTAACCGGAAAAGGCAACATATGCACTCAACATTGTGATAACAAGTAAGAAAGTATTTCTCCCAAATACCAACACCCCAATCAGGCCGGTAATAATTACAATGGTCAGTAATACAAGAAACCAGCGGCCACTCCAGGTATGCCATTTGCCCCCCTTCCTGGTAAGAATAGCTGTTAACCCCAACAACAGGGCGGTAGCACCTGCAACAATATGTGTGAGGATGTTTACCTGGTGCATAGAGACAACGGGGATTATGAACTAAATATAACGAAAAGTTACACTTCTTTTCATGCTATTTTGAAGTACAACGCTTTACCGGGCATGAAGTACTTTCTCCAGGTCCTCTTTAAAATTTCTCCCGATGGGAATCTGATGCCCGTTCAACACAATGCGGCCCCTCTCAAGACGCACGATCTTTTGAACAGATACACTTTCAGAAATTGCTAAATAAAAGAGAAGAGGCTGTATCATTTATTTATGATACAGCCTCTTCCTGTGTTTATGGGTGCGAAACGTTGAACGAATCTCCTCCCTTATTTAAACGATAAATTTTCCGAAAAGAACCGGAGCATTTTCTCCTCCATTCGTTTTGCTACCCGATTGATATGATCGCCATCATAAATTTCAAACGTATGTGCAACACCGTATTTTTTCAGCTCGCCATTCAACTTTTCTATACTCTCAGCGATGCTTTTATCTTTATTTCCTGCATCAAAAGCGATAGCCTTTAACTTCCTGATGTTATAGATATACTGATCTAAATTATTCAATGGCCGGTTGGCGTCCCACTTATGTAATATGTCCGGTTGTAAGTTCCCGTCCTTTATGGGAAGATCCAGGTAGAACGGAGGATTTTCCGGGTTGGGCGACCAGGCCGCAGCGGATGCAAAAAGCGCCTTGGTAAAGAAATCTGTTTTATTGAAGGCATCAATTGTTTTAATACCCTCTGCACGAAGCAACTGCGGCATCATTTCAGTTACCGGATCAGCGGAAGAATTCAGACAACAGGGGCTCAACAGATACACAGATGAAAACACGTCAGGATTTTTTTCACCGATCCTGAGTGCACCATAACCACCCATGGAGTGACCACAGATCCCCCTGCTTTCTTTCTGTGATAACGTACGGTAGTGTTGATCCATATAACTTACCAGCTCCCTGGCAATAAAGTCTTCCCAATTGCCCGTTGTAGCAGAATTAGAATACATACTACCCTGGAAAAGCGTGTATGCATCAGGGGTAACAACGATCATTTCATGCGCAGGATCTTTAGCAAATGCAGTATCCAGCATAGGAGGCAGCGTCATCCAATGTGGTTGCAGTCCATATACCTTTGCATCATTATCCGTATAGCCGTGCAGGAAGAAAACTACCGGATAGCGTTTGCTGCCCGATTGATAGCTGGCAGGCAAATAAATGGAAATGTAACGGTCGGCACTATCACCACTAAGGTTACCTTCCAGTAATTGGCTGTGAACTTTTATCCGCTGAACGGTGCCTTTAGCAATTTCTCTTTTTTGCGCCCACCCGATAGAAGCAGATAGCGATAAGAGGACAGCCATAGTAAAAATAAGTTTGCTTTTCATCATGATATTACAAATAGAGACAGGTAAGATAAAAATTTACGGGTGTATTATTAATACGCATTGAAACCACCAGTAATAATTTTTTTATCTCCCTTCAAATTTAACAACTTCCCAAAACGCTTTCTTGGGCTGTAAAGTTTTATCAAACAACAGTGGATAGTCTTTCCTGCCACGCACGGGGAAATTGTCGAGCCAGCTATACCGGTCGGAGATATTCCAAAATGTTACACCAGTAATAACACCGCGATACTTGCGGAAAGCATCGAAACACCGGCGGTATTGTTCCATTTGTTGCTGCTCTTTTGCAGCAGTGAAGTCCGTAGCACTATCGCCGGCCTGCCACCCTCTCATCTCATGTTCTTTGCGGTAAACAGAAACATCCAACTCAGTAACCTGTATTTTCAGCCCCAGCTTTGCAAAGTCTGCCAACGTGTTATCCAGTTGCTCCGCCGAGGGTTCATTAACTGCCCAATGCGCCTGCAATCCTACGCCATGCACCGGCACTCCTTTGCTGATCAGGCCTTTGAGCATACGAATTATTTTTCCCCGCTTCACGGCACTGATCTCGTTATAATCGTTGTAAAACAACAGTGCGTCAGGATCTGCTTCATGTGCCCACTGAAACGCTTTCTCTATATATTCTTCTCCACAGATCTGGTACCATAAAGAATTACGGTACAGTTCATCTTTACGATCACTGATAACTTCATTGGCTACATCCCACGCATATACGCTCCCTTTGTATCTTTTCACAACGGTGGTAATATGTTCTTTCAGGCGCTGCAGCAATACTTCTTTAGATACCTGTTGTCCATTCGCATCTTTAAAAATCCACCAGGGCGCCTGGTTATGCCAAACCAATGTATGCCCCCTCAGCTTCATCCCGTTGCTATGGGCGAACGCCGCTATGCTGTCGGCATCCCGCCAGTTATATCGCTGTTCTTCAGGATGGATAACCCCCATTTTCATGGCATTCTCCGGGGTAATACTATTAAATTGCCGGATCACGAGACCAGCTTCATCTGTATGCAGTGCACGGGGTGAAACGGCAACGCCTATAGGAAAATAATTTTTGTAGTAATCTTTTAGTCCGGGGGCTTCTCCCCTGTCAACAGAATGAGCACGATACGCCATACAGGCCAGGCTTATTGCTGCGACCAACAAAACAATCATCAAATGGCTGGTATACTTCATATAGATCTTAAATTCATTCCCTGTTTGTGAAAAAGTATTTATTTAAAAGCGCTTAATGTTTGGATGGTACCATCTGCATTATATTTCAGCTCCATCACCTTCACATTCCTCAGGTGTGTTTTACCTGACAGTTGTGTATCATGATAAAACAGGTACCATTTGTCCCCGACCTGGATAATGGAATGATGGTTGGTCCAACCGTCCACGGGCTTCAGGATGATACCCTGATAGGTAAAGGGACCATAAGGACTGTCGCCAATGGCATAAACGATATTATGTGTATCACCGGTTGAATAGGAGAAATAATATTTACCGTGGTATTTGTGCATCCAGGCTGCCTCAAAAAACCGTTTATCGTTCTCCTGCTCCAGATACAGGCGACCGGAGCTGTCTGTAATCTTTATAGCTACGGGAGCGCTTTCCAGGCTTTTCATATCTCCGGCAAGTTTTGCCACGCGGGGAAGAATGGCCACTTCATTTTTTTCCCGCAGCTTTGCAGCAGCATCGTAGCGATTATTGTCCCAGTTTTGCAACTGTCCTCCCCAGATGCCGCCGAAGTACAGGTAATAAGCACCGTCGTCGTCCCTGAATACGCAGGGATCTATACTATAAGTACCCGTAACAGGTTTCTTTTCTGCCACAAAAGGTCCTGTTGGCCGTGCGGAAGAAGCTACTCCTATCCTGAATACGCCCTGCTTGTCTTTTGCGGGGAAATACAGGTAATAAGTTCCTTTTGAAAAGGCGGCATCCGGCGCCCAGAGCTGTTTAGCAGCCCAGGGTACATCTTGTACTTTCAATGCCACTCCATGATCAGTTACTTTTCCACCGATGGAATCCATAGAGAGTATGTGATAGTCGGCCATCTGGAAATGATCCCCGTTATCACTTTCTTTTGTTGTGGTAGCAGTGTCGTGCGAAGGGTAGATATATATTTTACCATTAAAGAGGTGCGCCGACGGATCAGCGGTATAAATATGTGATACCAGTGGAGATGATGTATACAGTTGTTGTTGATCATCTGCAAAAGTAAACCAGTTAAAACGGTTATTGGAGGAAGCTTCTCCTGTAAACGTAAATGTCAGCTGATGCCTGCCGGTAACAGGTTTCACGGGTATACTTATTGTCATATAGGGCTGCGACGATTGCTCCGGCACCATTACCGCAGCATAGGGATGTAACGAATCGCTGTCGAGATATACGTTTATGCGTCCTCCGCGGGGAGCCACCCGTAACAGCAGGTATTTATATCCCTTTTCAAAATCCACGTGGTTAAACCGAAGCCACGCCCCGGTTGCGGCGGGGATGATATCCTGTTCTCCCAGCCCGGTACCATCTTTTCCGGGAGCTACTTGTGCGTCGTAAATATCATCATACATGGCGGCGGCAATGCGTGAGGAAGCAGTAAAGCGATTAGCGGGTCCCTTACGGGTATCCATGTGGAACCAATCTATATCTACATACCCGCCTGGTTGAATAGTAGCATAATTAAACAACGTAAAGCGGTTGCCGGTAAACATCTTCAGGCTAAACTGCATATTCAGCGTATCGCCCAGTGGTATAAATGTTTTATTATCCAGGCTATAGTAAAAATGCGCCTGGTTCCTGATGGTATTAACAGAAGCCCTGAAGTATATGTTGTTTTCTTTCCGGATAGCCACACTATCTACGGGCCTGCCCGCATTTTCCATTACAATATACTTTGCTGCCGCCGTTGTACGGACGCCGATAAAGGCATAGGGCAGTTGTAAAACGGCCAATCCCGCTACATCGCCGGCTTTCATTTTGCTAATATCAACTGAAGTGGTGGCGTTGGAGAAAGGGCCGAATGTTCGCTGCGTAAGCGAGTTCCGTGCATGCAACAGATCGGTGGCAATACCGGCGGTCGTCAGCCGCAGATATCCTGTTCGTTTATTCAGAGACCAGGCATCGTCGTCAGGATTATGGTTCCAGGCCCATTGCATGCCCAATGTATTGCCATTGAACTCGTCACTGGTGGGGAGTACTGTTACCGGGGCCATGGTCCCGGTATGGGGCTTGGTATGCGTGACTACTGCCCTTCCATCTTTCCCCACTATGGGCCAGCCATCTATCCACTGCACCGGTTGCAGGGTAGGCACTCTGCCTACACCTACCCTGTCCTGGAAAATAATACTCCACCATTCTCCCCGGGGAGTTTCTACTAAGGCTCCCTGATGTACTCCTTTGCCATAAAGGTTCATATCATCTTTCAGTACCACTTTTTCGTCGTAGGGGCCATAGATATTCTTTGACCGGAGACACACCTGGTAACCATCTCCGCCGCCGTAGGTAGCATAAATGTAATAGTACCCGTCTTTTTTATACATATGGGAACCTTCCAGCCCCGGCCTTTGAACTTTATCGAATATCACACTGTCTTTGCTGACCGGCGCCAGGTTGGCATCCACTTCTGTGACAGACAACTTAGAGTAGCCGTGAACGATATAGGTACGCCCATCGTCATCAAAGAACAACCCGGCGTCGTAGTAGGGTCTTACCAGCTTTTGTATTTGCCAGGGGCCCTCTGCTTTCGGAGCGGTGCATAAAAAGCCGCCTTCGTCGAGTGTCAGGAAAAGTATATAGAACTTCCCGTTGTGATAACGGATACTACTGGCCCACTGGCCTTTGCCATAGCGATTCCCGCCGTTCAGGTCGTAGAAGGGATGTTGTTTGAACCGCTGTACTACGTTGGCAGCGTAAGACCAGTTCACCAGGTCTTTCGACTGCAGCAATGGTACACCGGGGAAAAAATACATGGAAGTAGCTACCATGTAATAGGTATCTCCAACACGAATGACATCATTATCCGGGAAATCGGACCAGATCACCGGATTGGTATACGTACCATCTTCATTGTCCGACTGCTGCGCATGAAGGCGCGCACTAAAGAGGGCCAGGAGTGCTATAACGAGGAATTTCTTATACATCTTTTAAAACTTATTCAATCATATGACTGCTTGTTCTCCGGCGGAAAATCAAACACCGGCTGCTTACCTAAACAAAAATACAGGGCGTACCAACTTACGGATAGCTCATTTGTTGAAATTAATGAAAAAAATGTCTTTTAGACAATAATTATACTCCAAAAACAGACTCTTTAGGCAATTTAGTATCATGTTGTTTTTAAATCTCCTGACAATACTTAAATTGGGGTGTAAAGAACCACGTTATAGTTAATCAACCAACATCTTGTTTTAATGATCGCCCAAATGCTTAAATATACTTTCACGTTGCTGTGCTGTTTACTATACCTGAGTAAAACCGGCTGGACGCAAACAGGCCGTATCAACTTCACCTCACTTACCGCTAAAGACGGGCTGGTATCTAATGGTGTAAATGCCATTATAAAAGACCACTACGGCCTGATGTGGTTTGCCACAGACGATGGCCTCAACAAATTTGACGGCACCCACTTTACGGTGTACCGGCACCGCCAGGGCGATTCTTCCAGCCTCAGGGCCAACGAGGTACTGGCGTTGCATGAAGACAATGCCGGCAACCTCTGGATAGGTACCAGCGGTGGTGGTCTTAGCTGGTACGACCGTAAAAAAGATGCTTTTGTGCACTTCCCCCTCCATGCAGATGCTCCCCAACTCCCTCCCAATGCTGTGATACTTGATATTTCCAGCGATACCTCCGGCAACATATGGATTGCGCAGTTCGAACATGTATTTAAGCTGGCATCACATACCCGTCATATTTCCAAAATCAACCTGGTAGCCGGGGAAGATGGACAGGGTGGCAGGATCAGTCCCCACTGTATTTTTGTTGACCGTAAACAGCAAGTCTGGATTGGTACCGGTAATGGCCTGTATCGTTATACCCCGTCTACCGGAGCCATAAAACCGGTCGTCAACAATAAACCAGGATACGGCCCACGGGATAATGAAATCAGGGCTATCAGCGGCGACAGTGACGGACGGCTATGGGTGGCCACCGCTTCCAGCTTGTATTTGCTGCAACCCGATGGCAACAGCATCTCTCCATATCCTGCTATTTCACTTCCGGACAATAACATCATTAACTGCATCCAGCCCGGTAATAATCACCAGTTGTGGATTGGTACAGAAGATGGACTGATAGTGCTGAATACCCTGACTAACACCAAAGAGCATTATCTTCCTGCCGACGAAAACACGTATAGCCTTACCAACAAATCGATAAAGTGCATTTACAATGATGAACAGGATATCTATTGGCTGGGAACTTTCAGGGGTGGAATTAACAAGTATGATAAAAACCTGCATCTTTTTAATTTCAAGCCGGGTACTGCTTTTCATGAAAACAGCCGCCAGTCCTCTATTGTAACGGCCTTTGCAGAAAGCAGCGAAGGTCATGTTTTCGTTGCCACGGATGGCGGAGGTTTGTTTACATTCAATCGCCAAACAGGTAAGGTACAACCCATGGATATTCCACTTCCGGTACAGGGTAACCAGGTGTCCATCATGGCGCTGCATTATACCCGCGACAAAAAACTATACATTGGTACTTATGCGTGGGGCTTACTCATCCTGAATAGCAGCACCGGCCAGTTTAAATATCTCACCAAAGGCAGCGGTACCAATCATCTTGGCGCCAATGATATTTTTTGTATTAAGGAAGATAGCAAAGGCAATGTATGGATAGGTAATAACGGAGAAGGCCTGGATGTTCTCCAAAATGAACAGGTTATTGCGAGGTATACTCCCCATCCTAATCCCGCACAGCCGGGAGAAAAAAAGCTGCCATTTAACGGATATATCAGGGCTATTGAAGAAGATACTGCGGGTAACATCTGGGTAGGCACTCATGGAGGCGGCGTGGGCGTTTATCATCCCGGTACCGGCCAATGGGACATCTATACACAAAGCAATAGCCTGTTACCAAGTGATAAAGTACAAACATTATTGTGCGACAGTAAAGGCCGTATATGGATAGGCACTTTCGGAGGCCTGAGCCTTTTTGACAACAGGCAACAACGGTTCAACAATTTCTCTGAAAAAGATGGATTACAGAATGCCACCATCTACCAGATGCTCGAAGACAAAAGTGGGATGATCTGGCTAAGTACCAATATGGGCATTAGCAGCTTTGATGTAGCCTCAAAGAAATTCAGGAACTATACCCGCTACAATGGCGTACAAAACAGCAACTTCGTTCATAACTCCGGAATACGCCTGTCGAATGGCGACCTGATGTTCGGCGGACTGGAAGGCATTAACTATTTTACCCCATCTGACCTCACCATCAATAAACACGCGCCAGTGGTGCTGCTAACCGATTTAAAGGTTTCCAACAAATCGATACTCCCGGATGAAGATGGTCCCTTGCAGGCACATATTTCTGTAGCAGACAATATCCGCCTCGCTTATAAACAAAACTTTGTGATCAGCTTTGTGGCACTCAATTACACGCTTCCCACTGAAAATCATTATGCCTACAAACTCGATGGATTTGACAAGGACTGGAACTATACAGGTACGGCAAACAGTGCCGCCTATACGAACCTGGATCCGGGAGAATACACCTTTCATGTAAAAGCCGGCAACAACGACGGCATCTGGAGTAACCAGGACACCACGATTAAGATTTATGTCCGCCCTCCTTTCTGGCGCACCACCTATGCATATCTCTTTTACATCTGCACCATTTGTGGATTACTGTTTTACAGCCGCTACCTGGGGATTAAGCGGATAAGAAAAAAATTCCTGCTGGAACAGGAACGGCTGGAGGTAAAACGGTTGCAGGATATAGACCGGCTCAAAATTAAATTTCTTACTAACCTGAGTCATGATTTCAGAACCCCTATTTCCCTGATCATGGGTCCGGTTGAACAACTCATTACCGATGAGAGACCCGGCTCCCGGCTGGATAAACTAAACATGATCAAAAGAAACTCCCGCCGGCTCCTGAACCTGGTCAACCAATTACTGGACTTCAGAAAAATGGAAGAACATGAACTGAAATTACAACCCGCCACAGGTGACCTGGTATCTTTTATCAAAGAAGTAACAGATTCTTTCCGTGATTTTGCTGAACGAAAAAATATCGCATTTATTTTTATCAGTGATCCTGCAACATTACCTGCTTCATTTGACCATGATAAAATAGAACGTATTCTTTTCAACCTGCTTTCCAATGCATTCAAGTTTACATCAGAGAAAGGCGCTGTTACAGTAACATTGCAGGTGCAGAAAACAGATGAAGACAGCCACCAGCAATGGATTCAAATAACCGTAAAAGATACGGGCGTTGGCATTCCTAAAGACAAAAAAGAAAAGATATTCGAACATTTCTTTCAAACAGATACTGCTTCTGCTATATTAAACCAGGGAACCGGTATTGGCTTATCTATTACGAAAGAATTTGTAACCATACACGGCGGCACCATTGAAGTAGAAAGTGAACCCGGACAAGGCGCCACTTTCTTCATACGGCTTCCGGTAAAAACGGCAGTGCAAAGTCCGGTACAGGCAGTAGCCCCTGATGCGCCACAGTTGCCGGTTCCGGAACCGCTCCCACAAGCAGGGGAAACTGTTATATCGCAAGATCCTGACAGCCCATCGGGGAATCCCGAAATGCCTGTGATATTGCTGGTGGAAGATAATGACGACTTCAGATTTTATTTGAAAGATAACCTGCAAAGGAACTACAAAGTAATTGCAGCCACCAATGGAAAAGAAGGCTGGCAAAAAGCGTTGCTGATACATCCTCATTTGATTATCAGCGATATCACGATGCCGGAAATGGATGGCATTGACTTACTACAGAAATTGAAATCGGATAAAAGAACCTGCCATATACCGGTAATACTGCTTACTGCACTTACCAATGAAGCGCAACAGATTGCCGGGTTGGCAACCGGGGCGAATGACTATATTACCAAACCATTTAATTTTGAAATACTTCATGCGAAGGTCAGGAACCTTTTGCACCTTAACAATACGCTGAAAAATACTTACTCCAAACAAATAAAAATACTTTCTCCCGAAATAGAAAAAGTATCAGCAGAAGAAAAATTACTGGCGCGGATCGTTACTCACCTGGAAGAAAACCTGACAGACTCCCAACTTTCGGTGGAAAGCCTGAGCAAAGAAGTAGGCATGAGCCGCAGCTCTCTCTACAATAAACTTTTGGAACTAACGGGTCAAACACCGGTGGAATATATCCGGTCTTACCGATTGGAGAAGGCGGCTATGCTGATGAAACAAAGCGATTTCACCATTGCTGAAATCGCCTACCAGGTGGGCTTTTCCACCCCCAACTATTTTGCCAAATCATTCAAGGCAAAATATAATATGCTGCCTTCAGAATTTATTGCCAGCATGCAAAAAGATAAGGCCTTCGAAGAATGAAAAAGCCCCTTACTATTGTAAGGGGCTACTATCACTTTTGTTATTTCGCATTGGCTTCCAGCGCCTTCGCCACCGCGGCGTAAGCAAGCTTTCGCACATAACCTTCCGTCCATAATCCAATAGGCTCACCCGGACGCCAGCCGGAACCGGCAGGGCTATCGAGCGGACTCCATATCGTAATACCATAGCGTTGTTTCGCAGGGATGAGTTCAAAGTATTTATCGATAACATACTTGTACATCTCTGCCTGGGCTTTATATTGTTCGGCCGTAGCTGCCGGCGTTTTCACACCCACGCCCAGGTCCAGTTCAGACACCTTGATCATTTTTCCGGTGGCCGCCAGCAGCTTAAACATCTCAGCGATCTTATCTTTACTGGCAGTAATATCAATATGCATCTGGGTACCAATGCCGTCTACTTTGGCGCCCTGGCTTTCGATATAATTGACATAGGCAATCAGGCCACGGCATTTATCCAGGCTATATTCCAGGTTATAATCATTAATAAAAAGCAGGTCTGTTGCGTTACCATATTGACGCGCCATTTTAAACGCAGTTACTGCATAATCTTTACCCAGGTAATCCTGCCAGTAAAACTCATCCGGTGCCATATTCGTTTTGCCCACGCCTGTTTTTAATTCGTAGGGTTTACCATCGTCCATTGGTTCATTCACTACATCCCAGGCTTTCACCACGGTTTTACCTGCGCCCATCATGCCGTTGATCCAGGTGTCGAGCGCCTGTGTAAGGATGGTCTTTTTTTCCAGGGCTGATTTTTCCACTGTAGTGGTGCTTCCACCGGAAGCTTTGGCATTTTTCAACACCACGTTATCGATATACACGGTACCGGCGAACTCACCGTAACTAAAGATAAGGCGTGTTCTGTCGCTGGCAGTCGCCGTCGTAGAAATGGAGACCAATGTCCAGTCGGTGGTTACGGATACCTGTCCAAAGCCATTAGAGGAGTAGTTGGCGCTTTGCAATTCCGGGCGAATAATTCCCGGCGCGCTGCCTTTCACCCAAAAGCTCAACTCATACGTAGCCCCGTTTTCCAATGGAGCAGCAAAATCATAGCTGGTTTGTACATCCCAGTAGTTGGCAGATTTTGCCGGATTGGTAACATAAAAAGCTTTGCCTTTATTGCCCACGCCCATACCATCAGCGGTAACCCCGCGGGAGGAGCCGCCCCCCCAGCCACCCCAGCCACCGCCGGATTCAAAGTCGCCGTTGGCTACCAGGTTGTTGACCAATGGCGCCCCTTGCGTATCATACACATACAAATTGTTAATATCGATGTAATACGATACACCTGCTTTATTCTTCAAATCAAAATGCAGCTTAATATTGTCCGCTGCAAAATCGGTGATGGTGAAGCGGATCTCTTTCCAGGACATACCGGTGATGAAGGTAGCAGTTGGTGTCCCTGATTTTGTCCAGTCAACCAGCGGTGTATTATTGTTGAGTCCTTCAAAAGAAATGCGCCCCTCTCCTGCTCCATCAGAGCGGATATACATCACCACTTCATATTTATGTGCTTTGTTAACAGCTATTCCCGGAGTTACCAGTTGTAAATCGGTGGTAGCGCCATCTGCATTTAGTGTCACCGCATTACTACCTGCTCCCATGCCTGCTCCGGCGGCCATAGAAATACCTTTACCAGCGTTGAGCTTTATCCAGTTCGTAAAGCTGTTGTCCTTTAACCCGGTTGTATTTAAATCATTGGCGTAAGCGGGAGAAGTCACCAGCAGCGGTGAGATCAGTCCTTTCAGGTAGGCTGCATTCTGATTGGCGTGCCAGGCCAGGGTATGGCCATATACCTGCATGCCGGCATCCTTCGCCGTTTGCAGGAGTGAGGTTACCTTCGCCAGGTTGAGACTTCCATCTGCCTGTACTACGGCGCCATGTTTCATTTCGTAGCCTAAAACAATTTCGTCGAAATTGCGGTTGGCCAACCGGTATTTCACGCCTTTATCGAGGTATTCCTGCAATCCCAGCGCCACTCCTAACCTGAATCCCGGCTGTGCAGCGCGGTTGATATAGCTTTTCAGCGCAGGGTAAGCATCGATGTCTTCCTGCATGGCAACGCTTTCCGGCTTATCAACATTGTATTCCAGTCTTTGGTATTTACTACAGGAAGATATGACAACAAATGCCAGTAAACCGGCGGCTATTTTATGAAGTTGATTCATACGAATTACTTTAAAATTTATTTGCCTACAGGCGTAAATGTTTCCATGGTAACAGAGCGGTCGCGCAGCACCAGCGTATCTAGTGTAGACACCTGCATACCAGGTAACGTCACCTGGTAGCTGAGATAAAGTGCATCACGGTCTTTGCTGCCCCAACTGTTCTTCTCTCCTCTTTTTACAAATCGTCCTTCACCGGTAGCGGTGATATTGGCGGTGGCAGAAGAAATAGTACATTGCTCACTTCCATTGAACGTCAGCAGCAACGTACAGTTTACGTTATTGCCGTCTTTATCTTTGTATACTACCGGGAACTCTAATTCCTTTAAGGACCTGGTGTTTAGCTTATTGACTTCATCTTTTTCCACGTACTCCATGTGCCGCACCACGGTTTGACTCACGCTTCCTGACATCATATCCTTGCCTCTGCGCAGGTAGTTGCCATGCCATTCATTCACGTACTTAATGGCATAAAGGATGAAATTCTTTCCGCTCAGGATAGAATCTGCTCCTGACTTGTCGGTGATACGGAGTGGAATCACATAGGTGTTCTTAATGGCTTTGGGATCATTAAAGAAGGCGTCGGTCAACTGTACTTCTACGCCGCCGGTGAGGCTGCCTTCCGGGATGATGATCTTATTATCTGCCAGTGAATAATAGTTGGCGGGCATCGGCAAAATTTCGTCTTTGCCCACTCCAAACAATAACCCGTTTCCCAACAGGGAATTATCTACTGAGATACCAATGTTCAGTTGCTTTTTACTGGAGTAAACACCGCCCGTAGTAGCCATGATTTTGCATTTGCGTTGATTATCCAGTTCTGTGCTGAAAATATCTTCCCCAAATGTGATGGTGCGTACCGGGTATTGATAGGCGAAATATACTGTTTGATAGATGTAGTCCGGGAACGTTGCATCTTTGTTACACGCTGCCAGCAGCAGTACTAACATGGGCATTATAAACTTTTTCATCTTTGCTGTTTTCAAAAATCAATTAATAATATTAACGCCAGCCTTTGTTTTGTTCTAAAGCGCCAAACTTCAGTATTTCCCCATAAGGGATAGGTCCATAGGCCATAAACGGCTGGAACTGCCGGTTTTCTACATTCATCACGGCCGGAATATTATTTTTTATCGTTACGCCTTTGGCGGTTTCGCCCAGGTTAGCTTTCCAGCGGCGCAGGTCCCAGAAGCGAAATCCTTCAAAGCATAATTCTATTCTCCGCTCATTCCTGATCAGCTCTCTCATTTGTTCTTTACTGCCTTTCGCTGTTTCGAGCCATGCGTCACCGTTAGTAGTGCCTACGCCGGCGCGTTTGCGGATAGCCTTGATGACGTCATAAGCGGAGAAGCCATACTTACCTGCGCCTAATGGCCCCCAGGCTTCATTTGCCGCTTCCGCATAGTTGAGAAATATTTCCGTATAGCGGATATGAGGTTTGTAGTGACGTTGGTTGTTGGCAGAATTTGGGTTCAGGTTTACATCCTGCCGCAACAGTTTACGCAGATAGTAACCGGTACGGGTGGAGGTGCCCACTATATTGAGGCCATCGTTGGTACCGCCATCGGCAGCGGTGTTGATAACGGTATTATTGGGTCCTGCAGTAGCGCCATTTACTAAAATAAACATGCGCAGGCGGGGATCCCTGTTCAGGTAAGGATTGGCGGCATCATAGCCACTGCCTGTACTGCCAATAGGCATGCCGTTGGCCATCGGGAAAGCAGCTACCAGGTTTTGTGTGGGGTTGATGCGCCCATTGCCGAACAAACCAGGAGGATAATTCGCCTGCTCCAGGTCGCGGTTATCGCCATAGTTATTTCTCCACAATATTTCTGCGGGGTTGGCGCCATCGGCCAGCCCGGCAATTTCCGCAGCATTGGCATACCAGGTGAGGCCATTGGCCGCCAGGGCATTGATCCCTCCCTTAAGCGACAGTACCTCTCCTGCATAGTCGGCAGCATCCGCCCAGGTAGTGGTATTGCCTGTGCCGAAAGCCGGACTGGCAGCCAGCAATGCAGCCTTGGAGCGTATTGCTTTGGCAATACGGCCCGTCAGGAATCCACGGAAAGCGGCGCCAAAAGCGCGGTCGTATTGTTCTTTGGTAATAGTGCCATACTTGGCAGGAATCAATGCAGCGCTGCCGATATTTTCATAATCTAACGGCAGCATATCATCAGCGGTCGACAAGTCGCTGTAAATTTGTTTCATGCACGCCTCAAAAGTGGCCCTGGGTTTATTAAAGTCCGCTGTTGGCCCCTGTACTGCTGTGATAATTGGCACTCCCAACACTGCGCCACTTTCAGCAACACCACCATGCGCCTGCAACAAATGATAATAGAAAAGGGCGCGCAACCCGGAGGCCTCTCCTTTTATCCGCATCGCAAATAATTTACTTACCACAGGATCCGACACCCATTTCACCGTATCCACATCACGCAATATGATGTTAAGATATTGAATGGCAGCATAAGCATTGGTCCACTGATTTAACGGGTTGTTATTTGCCGTCCATTGCCCGTTGGCAATCTTCAGGAAGCCATTGGTCTGATCATTTGTCACGGCATCATCTGTAGCTACATCATTAAATGACCAGGAATTAGTGGGTATGCGGTTATAGCCATTCAGTAAAATCCCAAATGGCATGGCAGCATCATTGGGCGGATATTTATTGGCATTCAGGTCGAGGTTGTTTTCAATTTCCGGCACCAGCAGATCTTTACAGCCGGTCAACAGCGAAACACACGCCAGCAAAAGAATAATATGTTTTTTCATAAAACGGGAACTTAATTATGCGAAGGAAAAAGATTAAAACAATCCTTTTATACCAAGATTATATAGGCGTGTCTGCGGAGCGCTGGCCACACTCATTTCCATTGTTTTTCGTTCTGCCGACACCGTTAGTAAATTAAAGCCACTGACATATACACCCATTTCTTTCAACACTTTTTTTCTTCCCAGTAATCCACTCATGTCATATGAGATCTGCACTTTGGCCAGGTCTATACGATTCGTTTTATACAGCCAGAAATCTGAACTGCGGAAATTATTATCACTGGCAAAAGTGGTCAGGCGGGGATATTTGGCCGTTTGCGCTGTTTCAGGGGTCCAGCGATCTCGTACCACCGCTGAATACTTGTCTTCCCCATCTACCCAAAACCAGGAATTATTTTTCATACCATATGCACCAAATCGTCCTACACCCAGCGCAAAAAAGGAGAAGTTTCTCCATTTGGCACTGAGGTTAATTCCTAACGTGAGCGGTGAACCAAACCAGCCGGCACGGCCCAGGTACACTTCATCACGGGCGTCAATAACGCCGTCGCCGTTTTGATCTTTATATTTAATATCACCCGGTTTTACCTGCCCGAAAGCCTGCGCTGGCGCGTTTTTAATGTCGTCTGCACTTTGGAAAAATCCCTGGCTTTGTAATCCCCAGATGGCATCCAAAGGTTTGCCCTGGCGATATTGGTAGTTGTCGGCGTACAACTCGGCACGTTTCGTAGCCGTTGTTTTATAATAGCTGCCCACCAGCCCGATCGTATAGCTCACTTCTCTCACCTTATTGTGGAAGCTCAGGTTAAAGTCGAACCCTACCCGTTTATCGTCGTTATAATTGATATAAGGGATGAAAGAAGATAAGGGGAACCCGGTAGTGAAATAAGAAGGATACAATACATCTGGCTGGATAATATTACCCGTGATTTTATTGATGAAGAAATTACCATCCAGTTTTATCAACTGATGAAAGAAAGCACCATCCAGGCCGATACTGATTTCTTTTCTTTTTGGGAAACGCATATCAGGATTAGCACCGCGACGCGACTCCGTAGCCTGTACGCCTGTCCCGTCTTTCCAGCCAAACCAGCTTCCCTGTGTGGTATATACGCCCTGGTATAAATAATACGAGGCAATATCCAGGTCGGTATGCAATATACCTGCGGAAGCGGTCAGCCGCAGCTCATCGATGGCGGAGATTTCACGCAGGAAGGGAGCATTACTAAGACGCCATCCCAGCGACACAGTGGGAGAAAATGCATTACGGTTTCCTTCCGGCAGCTTCGCACTATGAATCATGGCGCTGCTAAAATCTATGTAATACGTATTTTTAAAATTATATCCTAACTGCAGGCCCAGGTTAGCGTTGCCGGTGCGGTGATACACCGCTGATTCTGACTGCTGGAAACCATTTACCAACAGCACCGCAGATAAATGATGCTTATTGCGGATAGTATTTACATAATTAAACTGACCAGTAGCGGCAATAGTTTGACGATACCAGCTATTACTTACATTCTGTACGCCTGAGGTAGCGTCCTGCCCATACTGGGTAAGACTACTGATTAAGTCTGTACCGGAATACGTATTCCACACCGGCGCATACACTGCATAATTATTATTGTAAGCGAGATTATAAGAAGTATTATAATCCACCGCAAACGTAGCCCGGAAAGAAAGCCCTTTCAGCAAATTTCTCAGGTCTGCATTTACGCCGGTATTAAACTGGAACTGCCGGCTTATATACCGGTTGTTGCCACCGGCATAAATGGCTGCAAAAGGATTGGTTTGATCCAGTTGAGTACCTCCCAGCAAATACTTTCCATCAATAATATGATTACTGTTTTTCACCAACACATTAGATGCCTCATCCTCCTTTTCTATTTTATCAATCGGGATGAGCGGGGCAAAGCGATAAGGACGTAAAGTAGCCGCACTTCCCCAGTAGTCTGTATTTACGCCTCTTCCGGTATAAAAAATAGCGCTGGCATCTACATTACAGGAAATGTAATCGCTCAGGTTTACATCTATATTGCCGCGCAGGTTGAGGCGGTCAGATTTCCCGTTTTGACGGGCTTCTCCAAAGTTGAGCAATGACCCGGAAGTCTGGTAACCGATATTGGTATAATAACGCGCTTTATTATTTCCGCCAGATATCTCTGCCGTCACATCGTAGCGGCTGAAATACTTTTTAAGGTATTCATCTCCATAATAATCTACATCGGGATAGCGGTATTTATTTTTCCCGGAAGCATACTGGTAAATGGTTTCAGGGCTGTATAGTTCGGAGAGTCCATCATTACGGCGGGCCTCATTATACAGTGTCATATATTCCGCGGAGCCCAGGTATGCCGGGTAAGATTTGGGAACGTTGATTCCACCGTTTGCTCTTATATCTATACGTTGATTACCGGCTTTCCCTCTTTTAGTGGTAATATATACCACACCTTTCGCTGCCCGGCTACCATATAGTGCCACTGCATTTACTCCTTTGAGAAAAGAGATCTGTTCAATCTCGGTGGGCAATACATTAGTAGCATCGCGGGGTACTCCGTCAATAACAAGCAGGTAACTGCCCATTCCCCACATGCTGTTGCCATTAAAACCATTGGCCCAGCTCTCCATATTTTCAAGACTATAGTTCATATAGTTCTGCGTCATTTGTGTCGAAACATCCACCGCGGAAATACCACCTAATACATCTTTTTTATTCAGCTTACGAAATGCCACCTGCACCGTATTGTTGTCAGGAACATTTGATATCGCAGTGCCTGAAGTATCCTGCGCCTGCACTACCGGCATAATCCCTGTCAGCGCGATGGCGGCTATTAATGCTTTCATCTGATTCATGAATTTTGAAATTAGCGTAAACGATACCTGTAGATATTGTACGTTTTACCATCCGGGGTTTTGTGGAAACTCCAGGTACATATTGGCATCGGCGTTTTTCAGCGGGAACCAATAGTGTTTCTCGGAATACTTGCGTTCCAGGATAACGCTCTCCCGTAAGTTGAGTACCTTATTATTTTTAGGGTCGGTAGTACTGAAGGTAGGCGACCGGTCAAATTCCACTGACTTCTTCAGCGTGTACGGAGATTGTATCAGTAACATCCATCTTCTTAAATCATTAAAGCGATGACCTTCGAAAGATAGTTCTACTGCCCGTTCCCGCCGTACTTCGCTCATAAAGCCATCGAGCGTGCCGGTAAAACGTGCTGCCACATGTCCGGCGCCGGCGCGGTCACGGATCACATTAATGGCATCTAGCGCCGTTTTGCTATAGTTACCGGATTTACCGGTGGCAGTTCCATATCCTGCCGCTGCTGCTTCTGCATACATCAGGTATACATCTGCCAATCGCATATAAGGGAGATGTATATTGAGCGCTTTATCATAGCTCCAGCCATTGTCAAACCGGTTTGCTGTCATGGGGATGAACTTGTACAACAAGTAACCGGAACGGCTACCACTGCTGATATCACGATAGCTGCCACCGGTATACAGATTGGCATAACGGTTCTTTTCATCTGTAGTAGCGCCTTGTACGCACTTCACACCATCAAAAACAATATCATTGTAAAAGCGGGGATCCCTGCCCTTCCACGGATATGCAGGGTCGTATCCCGATTCAGGATCTGCCTGCATGATGTCTTTAATAGGCAATCCATTGGCCATGCCGTAATAATCAACATAGTTGGCTGTTGGCACAAAAGTGATGGCTTCTTCCGTCAGCAATGCAGGTCCATACTGTTTGGCAGTACCATAGGTAGAACCGTGTGCACCGTAATACGGACCGCGGAAAATAGCTTCCGTGCTACCTGGCATTAACCAGTTTTGACCGGCGCTATAAAAATTAGTGTAGTACTTTGAAAAATCTACGAGGCTATAAGGCGCATCACCCGATTCGCATTTTTGCAACAGCTCTCCAAAAGCTTCCGCCGCCTTCTGGCAATAAGTGGTGTTATAGGTTTTACTACCGGTAGATACATAGTTCATCAACGGACTTCCTGCCCACAGGTAATTTTTACCGAGATACCCCAGCGCCATGATCTTATTAATGCGCAGTTGATTTTTTCCCAGGGTTCTTTTTCCGGCTGTGGTATTGTCCCAGTTCACCGGCAGTAGTTTGGCCGCTTCGCTGAAATCAGCCGCTGCCCTGTCTGCACATTCACTGTATTTAAGTCGCGGCAGTGCTAACTTCTGATCACCCGGCAGTACTTTATCAATATAGGGAAGGCCACCGAAATACTGGATAAACATAAAATGAAACCATCCCCTGAAAAATAACAACTGTCCTTTGATGAGATCTTTTTCTTCAGGGGTGGCGTCGGTGAGCTTATTAAGATTTTCGAGGCCCATATTGGCTTTACGGATACCATACCAACCCAGCTTCCACAATGATTTTGCAAAGCGGTCGTCGTTGGTGCTGGTGTTATTCCTGTCCATCCAGCCTGCCTGCCAGCCGTCGAACTGTGATTGCCAGCCCCAGAAATCACCATTGTCTATTTTTACAATAAAATGGAAATCACGTGCAGTTGATTGAATCTCATCTTCCCCCCAGTTCCAGGAGTTTGTCCAGTAGGCATTGGTAAAATCCGGAATACAGTGATATAGCTCTTCAGTATATCCCTGAAAGCCGATGAAAGTTTTAAAGGCATTGTCTGCTGATACAATAGATTGTGGTTCCCTGTCGAGGAATTTTTTGCAGGATGCCAACCCTAACAAGGCGGTCATTCCAACAGTTGCCAGTAATGGCTTTATATATTTATTCATAACGTGCATGTTTAGAAGGTAAAATTGGCGCCGAGATTATAACGCTTTACAGTAGGATAAGCTCCCTGCGATGCCCAGCCAGTACCGGCAAAGTTGGATTCACGATCATCCGGCATCTTGCTCCACGCAGCCAGGTTATTACCATTGAGATATACTCTCAGCGATTCAAGCCCAACACGTTTTACAAACCCGGTGTTGAAGGTGTAGGCAATTTCGGCGTTCTTTAACCGCAGGTAAGAACCATCAAACATATACTGTGTACCCCGGTAATAATCAGCCGGCGTAGACAACCAGCGGGGCATGGGTACATCGGCATTGGTGTTATTCTTCGACCAGTAACTTCCTTCGTTGTAAACGGTATGCCCCTGGGACGACAAGCTGTTAAATACCACCTGGCGGGTTACATTATTGGCACCATAGAATTGTACAAAAGCACTGAGGCCTTTCCAGTCAAATCCTAAAGTAGCGTTGTAAGTATTGGTAGGCCATCCGCTATGTCCATAAGGAATGTTATCCCGCGCATCAATCACCCCATCGCCGTTATAGTCTACCAGGTAGTAATTACCCGGTAATTTTTGGTTATCGTTGGTATTATGCATGGTACTGCCATACAACTCATCCCAGGTGTTATAATATCCCTGGCTGACGTAGGAATAGGCCTGTCCGATCTGCATGCCTTCTGACTTTTGATATGCCGGCAACAATGCAGGATTATCTGCTTCAATGACTTTATTTTTCGTATGGGTCATATTCAGGTCGGCCCACACCCTGGTTTGCTTAGACACCGGGTAGTTAAAATGAAGTTCCAGCTCATAGCCCTGAGATGTTACCCGGCCAAGGTTAGCCACCGGTGGTGTGGTACCGTAATAAGAAGGTACAGACGACCGGTTTGCCAGCAATATTTTGGAGCGCTTATCCTGGAAGAAGTCCGCCTTCCCTTTTATGAGTCCTTTAAACAATTCAAAGTCAGTACCCACGTTCGTTTTTTCTGCCTGTTCCCATTGCACGTTTGGATTGCCTACGGTTGCTTCGCGGTACCAGGTGAACGGACTTTGCTCTGCTCCTTCCCCGGTGGTACCCAGTCGCGCCTGCCCGCCATATGCCCATTCTGTGAGATATAAAAAGCGTCCCGCCACGTTATCAAAACCTGTTTGTCCGTAAGAAGCACGGAATTTCAACAGATCGAGGAACCGGATGTTTTTCATAAATTTTTCATTGGAAGCAATCCAGTTCACGCCGCCGGAAGAAAAGAAAGCAAACCGGTAGCTGGGCGCAAATTTTTCGGAACCATTGTAGGCGCCATTGTACTCGAAGGTATATTTATCGTTGTAGGTATAAGTAGTACGAAACACCCAGTCTTCGCGGTACGAGGGGATCATGCTGCCAGCGGCGGTAACGTTGCGGTTCAGGAGTCCCATCGCTGTTACACTGTGTTTGTCTGCAATCGTTTTTGCGTAGTTCAACTGCAACTGGTAAAATAAGCGGCGTTGATTATCTGTTACCGCACCTGCTGCAGGCGTCCATTTTACGCCTTCCTGGAAATCGAAGTTGGTGACGCCGTCAAATGCACTCTTGTAGAATACATTGCCTGTGGCAGGATCCACCCACTTGCGTTGTACATCATGGTAAAGATCATTGACGCCGCGGTTACTTTCCACAAACGTATTGTCCATCGACAACGTACCATTAAACTTCAGTCCTTTAAGCAGCATGTCCAGGTTTTGTTCAACGGTAAAATCGGTGGTGATGCGGGTGGTCGTCTGGTATTGAATACCACCTACTGCCAGGCTTCTGGCTGAGTTCTCCGCCCTTCCTTCATTGGGGGCGTAATATCCCCAGGAACCATCAGCATATACCGGCAGAAATACATCTGGTGCAGTGGTATAGGCATCAATCCAGGAACCGTACTGATTACCGGAAAATCCCCAGGGACTTTTTCTTACGCCATATGATCCGGCAAGGTTTACTTTAAAAAGTGTGGATGGTGTTAATTGAAAGTCCAGGTTAGACCGGGCATTTAAGCGGTTAAAGCCGAATCCGGGTTTATAGCCACGTTTATTATCATACACTTTGAAAAGGTCGCCTTCATGCAGGAAGTCGGCGCTGGTGAAGTATTTAACAAAATGTGTTCCTCCACTGATATTTACGTTGGCGTTTTGCGACATCGCATAATTTTTAAACAACGCTTTTTCCCAGTCTACATTAGGATAGCGTTCCGCTTCTTCCAGGTTGGCTGGATGCCGGTATTTATCTAAAATGGCTTGTGGATAATAGTTATTCCAGCTCTCCGGCTTTAGTGCCAGTTCATATTCGATGGCTTCATTAACGGTACGCAACGCATCATAAGAGTCTGCTTTGCCGGGTAATTTAGAAGGCGCTTTCATAATGGTATTTACCGTTGCGCGGATCGATGCTTTTCCTGTTTTACCTCTTTTGGTGGTGATAAGGATGACGCCATTGGCGCCGCGTGAGCCGAATACTGCTGTTGCCGAAGCGTCTTTTAATACAGTAACCGTTTCTACGGATCCTATATCCACGCTGGTCATCGGGCGTTCTACCCCGTCGACCAGGATAAGCGGGTTGCTGTTATTCCAGGTGCTAAGACCACGGATCAGTAACTGGGGATCTTCTTCGCCGGGCAAGCCTGTACTTTGAGCAGTAATCAAACCGGGTACATTTCCGGTGAGTGCCGCGCCAATATTAGATACACCCCCGGCCCGTTCCAGGACTTTACCGGTTGTTTGTGAAACTGCGGCCACAACACTTGTCTTTTTTTGTCGCCCATATCCTACCACTACCACATCTTCCAGCCCTACAACACTACTTTTCAGGGTCACTGATATATTGGCTTGTTGCCGGATATTTACTTCCTGCGACACCTTACCGATATAAGTAAAAATAAGTACGTGCTTATCGGCCGGAACATGCAACTGGAACTTCCCGTCGTTATCAGTGCTGGTACTGATACGCGTTTCTTTGATCTGCACGGTGGTACCGGGGATAGGTATTTTTTTCTCATCCAGCACCACACCCTGAACCACCCGTGTATCCTGGGCTTTCAGGGGAGAACCGGCGAGTGTACCTGACAGCATTAGCACTGTCACAGCAAGCCATTTCCATGACATTTGCGGAAAAATCATTTTAAACATGGAATTCATAACATTTAATGTTAGGGCAATAAGGGATACTGACGGCTCTTATGAAGCTATCAGGCCGGGCTACCGGCAGCAATCATTACAATACGGCAAATGATAGTATTCCTACAGTATATTATCGGATACTACGTGGTTGTGTGATAAAATTGAAATTGGTTGTAGCGGGACGTGGTGACCCTGATGCATTAAATCTTCATAAGTGATCATTTAGCATTTAAGTAGAAAATTATTCATAACGTATTCATTTATTCATAAGATGGAAATAAAAAACAATAGCCGAATCTACAATAGGAACTTATATATCGATAGCACGATTCTCCAAAATGATAGCAATAATGTGTAAAGTCGCTATCTCCCTGCATTTGAGCACGGGTCTTTATTTAAAAATCTGCTGGGCAAAATTGAACAGGTTATTTCTCCATACCGGCCAGGTATGACCACCTGGATATTCGCTATAAGTATACCTGATCTTTATCTCATCAAGTTTAGCCAGCATCAGCTGACAATTTTTATAGGCAATATCTTCCTTTCCTCCCATAGCAATCCACAGCACTTTCAGTTGATTATTAATCATGCCGGCATTCGCTTTCATAAAATCGTATTGTGCTGCTGCAATATTGCTCTGCCGGGGTTGTATCCATCCGGAGCTAAATACGCCAAGGGCGGAAAACAACGGCGTGTTCTTAATACCGGTATAAAGCGTATGCATGCCTCCCATGGACAAACCAGCTAACGCTCTTTTTGAGGCGCTGGTGTCAACACGAAAATTATTTTCCACCAGGGGAATGATCACCTCCTTCAGCTCCGATTCAAATGTTTTCAACCCGGATTCATCGAAAGCAACGCCACCTACATTGGCATCCGGCATTACGATCAGCATGGGAGTAGCTTTCTTTGAAGCTATCAGGTTATCAAGAATCAGGTCTGTTTTGCCTTGTGTAGCCCATCCTGTTTCGTCTTCTCCTCCACCATGCAAAATATAGAGCACGGGATATTTTCCGTTATTGGTATCATAGCCAGGCGGCGTATAGATATACAGTTGCCGCCAGGATCCGGTTACCTTCGAGAAATATTTCCTGATCCGGATATCTCCGTGCGGTACATCTCTTAATGCATAATAATTATCACCGGTAACGGGGATTTCAATACCGCTTGCCATCCTGCCCATACCATAAAAGGTTTCGCTGGCAGGATCGGCAATGGCTACACCATCTATCAGTAAGGAGTAATAATGAAATCCTTCGCTGATGGGATCTGTGGTCACGGTCCATACACCTCCCGTATCTTTTACCAGGTCGTACTTCCTGCCCAGGTCTACCTGCACTTGCTGTGCTGCCGGCGCCTTCACGCGGAAGGCAACGCGGTGATCAGGTAATATCTGCGGGTAGTCTGCACGGCGTACATTTGTTGCAGCAGGAATACCTATCTCCTGGTATTTTATAAATGAAGAGGTGTCTACCGGCTTAAAGATCAGTTGGGAGAACATATACAGCCCGTTCTTCCACACCTTAAAATCGTGCACGCCGGGTTCTATATAATAAATATGCGGCACCTTATTTTCCTGCAGGTATTCGTGTGTACGTTTACTAAAACTAATGAGTCCATCGCTGGCGCCACAGGAGATCCAGAGCAGCTTCAACTGCGCTTTGGCGGCCGCTGGATCTGGCACCAGTTGTTCCGGCAATTTCGTATTGGGCGCAGATGAAAATCCACCTATCCAGGCAAACTTATCCAGGTTACCGAGACCAAAATTTAATGATTGCCCTCCTCCCATCGACAATCCCGCAATGGCCCGGTGATCTTTGTCGGTGTACACCGGATAATGCTTTTGTATATATGGGATCAGGTCTTTCAGGAGATCTTTTTCAAACGCAGCAAATGCCTGGACCTTGTCGGGCGCCATTATGTTGCCAACAGCCCGGTCGTCTTTCATGGCGCGGCCGTTAGGCATGACCACTATCATGGGCTTCACTTTCCCGTCGGCATATAAGTTATCGAGGATCACCTGCGGCGTACCACCTCGTAACCATTCTTTTTCATCTCCTCCAATGCCATGCAGCAGGTACAGCACCGGGTATTTCTTCTGCCTGGAAAATCCGGGAGGCGTGTAAATAAGTGCTTTGCGTGGATTACCAACGGTTGTTGAGGGATAACTGATGGTATCAATACTGCCATGTTGGATAGTTTCCCGCGGCACGTCAAAACCTGGCGCGGCATGTTCAACAAGGTGCTGCGTAAAAGCAGGCACCGCAAATAACAGGGAAATAGAGAGACTGCATATCGTTTTTTTCATATCGTGGTTTATTGCTGTTCAAAATAATAAATGTCACTTAAACAATAAATAAAAACTATATCATAAAAAGAATGGTTATTTTCCTGTTCTTAGTAACCGTATGCCCTGGATGGTGATATCTCCCGCTGACCCGGTGGGGAAGCGGACAAAAAGATCATGCTGTCCTGATACCTTGCGCAAACTGCCGGTACTTAACAGGCGATCACCCGGCTTCACCTGCACCACTGCGATCTTTTCGCCCGTTGTGAGGTCGTCTGTCAACAGTTCCAATGTACCTCCCTTAGCAGCACTTCCCTTTATTTCCACGGCCTTTGCTTCACCAGCTGTACCAAAATCTACACCTGATATCATCAGCCATCCACCCTGTGGTGAAACATTTGTTACGCCGGTATCTTCCCCATGCTTTATTTTACGTATGCCGTAATAATTGCTGCTTCCCACGGCAGGCAAGGCAGAGAATCCATCTTTACAAACAAAAAAATTAAAGTCAGCCGGGCCCTTTTCCGCGAACAAACCGACGCTGGTTCCTACCCAACTGTTAAAATCAGGTTGTGCCTTATCGATGGCAACTGCGCTCAATGGCGCACCTAGCTGCTGCCAGTTTTTGCCATCTGTACTAAAGTAACCCGTCAACTGATGCGCGACTCTTTCCATTTTCAGCCAAACATTCTTTCCTTTATTATAAGGCATTTCTCTACGGGCGGTATCCAATTGAAATACAATACGCGGGTTGCTGCCGTGGTCATAATAAAGACGGGCGTATACGCTTTGCTTTCCGTTGGTGAGATAGATACCACCTTGTACCTCCTGAACACCGTCGTTTACATTGACACGGGTAACGGCCGTATAATAATGGTCTGTTTCTTTTTGCAGCAGGTGTGTTCTTCCACTATCAGGCGATAAACGGATCCACCCTTTACGTTGCGTCAGCGACCATGCCGCTGCAGCGGGCCGTGTTAAAAAATGCCACCAGGGCCCCAGGCTATCGGTATCAAAACGATCTGTATGTACACTGCGCCAAGGGGTGTTATTATTCTCCAGTGCGGGCTTCACTACGGGACCGCTGGCCGGCGCCTCTCCCCATGGACGGTCGCCTTCCCACACCACCCGGTAAAGCGAAGTTTGTCTGCCCATACCGGACCAGTCGTCATTGCCACGCTTTTCATAACTCTGACCAATGGTCCACCAGCTGCCATCAGCCAGTTGTACAGGCGCTGAAATATGATTGGGCCGCGGGAAGGTGTTGTCAGGATCTGTAATCGGTTTAAAAAAATCGCCCAGCCGTTCCCATTTAGAGGAATCAGCTGTTAGTGTTGTGGTCCTCAATACATACTGCCCACCGGATACATCGCCGGCAGGGAAATAATAATAGTAGCCGTTCCGTTTGCACATCACCGGGCCTTCGGCCCAACTGTACTGAAGGTGAGCATTGATCCAGTCCAGGTTAATCACTGTATCTGCGAGTTGTCCATCCTGCCCCAGTGCCTGTAGCCGGTTTACTTTTTGCCCGTTTTTAATTACCATGTAAGGCTTACCATCGTCATCAACAAAAATGGAATTATCATAACCCAGCGGACCTGTTTGTGCATTCTCCTTCACGCGCACGGGCGCCGACCAGGGTCCTGCAGGTGAAGTTGCTTTCGAAAACCATTGTCCACCGGAAGAAAAATAGATCCACCAGGCACCATAAAAATACGTGATGGCCCCCTGCCATACCCCGCTGCCCGGGCGGTCTGCTATCATCCCACTATGAGCAGGCAGCAATACCCGGCTGATCACTTTCCAATGTACCAGGTCAGTAGAATGATAAATGGGCAGGTAGGGATTAAAATGAAAAGAAGAGCCACAGTGATAAAAGTCATTGCCCACTTTCAATAAAGTAGGATCAGGATGATCGCCCGGCAAAACCGGGTTTACATAAGTACTTACAGCGTCATAAAAATGTGTTGCGGGGCCCGGCTGGCCTTTCCATGCCGGGCCATTCTGTTGAGCCATTCCATTTTCTATCGTCAGCGTTAAACATATAAAGACAAAAGCAATGCGTCTTAAAAGCATGTGGCGGGTATTTTTTTGTGAAGACAAGATAGTCATCCCCCACTGCTATGGGCTGCCACAAATGTTGAAATGATGAGTAAAAATGTTTTACCCGTAAATAAAAATCATAAAAAAAGCGTTTTTGATGAAGTAACGTCCATGACACTACTTTTTTAAAAAAATTAAATACTTGTTAAAAAGACACTTATATAATGGTCCTCTTAAACATGCGCCGGATAACTGGTTGAACCACTGCTGGCAAAAAACACCTGCCTGCATTTATGCTGACACTATCTCATTATTGTACAAAAGACACTTAATATTTAACCATTTGTGCCTTTATATAATTTGGGTATTTTTACTTCATGCACAACGATATTCCTGAATTACAAAAAAGAATATACGGTGGTGACACACAAGCATTTAAAGAATTGTATGATTGCTTTTGCACGCCATTGCTGCAGTTAGCCCTGGCCATTGTTCACAACAGAGAAATGGCGGAAGAAATAGTAGCAGATGTGTTTATTGCCGTATGGAAAAACAAAGAAGGTCTCTACCAGGCCAGTAACCCAAAATGGTATCTCTATGCAGCCACCCGCAACATTGCGCTGAACTATCTCCGTAAATATGCGCATAAAAAAACACTACACCTGGAGGAAGCATATTTACTGGAATATGAAGTAAACCCGGAAGCACAACTCATTAACACTGAAATGATGCGGCATATTAACAGGGCTATTCATGAACTGCCGCCGCAGTGCCGTCTCATCTTTAAACTTGTGAAAGAAGATGGCCTCAAATACAAAGAGGTAGCCATGCTACTGAACATCTCCATAAAAACAGTAGAAAACCAGGTAGGCATTGCCTTAAAAAAATTAACCAAAATGAAAGCATTCCTGATTACCTCGTTACCCGACGCCCAATAACCTTCTTTCAAAAAAAATCAGATCGCTTTAGGGGTATTTACACTTTCCTATTGTCTTATATCCTCGGGTGCCTTTACTCCATCATTTTCAATGACACTATGAGCAACGACCGTATATGGATATTACTCGGGAAACAGTTCAGCGGCGAAATAACTTCCGCGGAGCTATCCGAACTGGAAAAATTACTGGAAGACGATCCAGGAACCGCCGCTTCCAGGGAATTGGCCGCCAATGTATGGCAAACACCTTTACAGGAAGTAGCCGACGCGCATAATAGCGAAAGCCGTATATGGGACGCCGTGAAGCCACAACTCCTCCCACATCGCCCCCGCCCGGTATTACACAGGCTGGTGGCCGCCGCCGCAGCAGCAGCTGTACTAGCCGTTGGTTGGATAGGATGGCAACACGTACGTTCCACCACGCCGGCATTGCAGCAACTCAGCGCTGCTGCAGGAAAATCACGGGTAACGCTCCCCGATGGTTCTATGGTGTGGCTCAACGCCCATACACAACTTCACTACGACAAAAACAGCTTTGGCAAACAATATCGTGAAATCACGCTCAACGGGGAAGCTTTTTTTGATATCGCAAAAAGTGAAGGCAGCCCTTTTATTATTCATGCAGGAAAAATAAAGATCCATGTACTCGGCACCGCATTTAACGTGAAAGCCTATACGGACGACAGTGCCGTGTATACAACGCTGGTGCGTGGAAAAATTGCCGTATCGTTCCAGGGAAAAACCATTGTGCTGCAACCCGAAGAAAAGTTAACAGTGCCGGTTATCCAACAGGCAGCCGCTTTTCAGCAACAGCACCTGGAAAAAGACAGCAGCGGCCTGCTTCCGGAAATATCCTGGTTAAATAATAAACTGGTATTTGATAATGACACCTTCGATCACCTGGCCGGCAAAATGAGCCAATGGTATGGCGTCACCTTTCATTTCGATTCACCCGGCCTGCAGCAACTGCGGTTTACCGGCATCATCGATACAGAATCAATAGACGAAGCGCTGAAAATGCTACAACTGTCAAGGCCCTTCCATTTCCGGATCAACGGGAAAGAAGTGCATATCAGTAACTAATTTATTCTTCATCTTCAAAAATAAATACTATGACCTAAAAACACTACTCAGCCACTTACTTTATTTACTTCCTTCACCCTCTCACATTCCATGTTATGAAACTAATGTTCCTACGGACTTTTAATATAAGTCTGCATGGCAGTTTGCTCCTCCTGGCATTGCTGCTTACCTCCATCATACCTGCTTACGCGACCACTGCATCGCAGGAAAAAATCAGTATCTCCCTGGAAAAGGTCAGCATTAAAACGGTGCTGAAAACCATTCAACAAAAAAGCCGCTGCCGGCTTATTTACAATGATGATATTCTACCGGAAAAACCACCGGTGTCTATTCATGCAGAAAATGCCACTATAGAACAGGTATTGGCGGAAACATTTACCGGTACTACACTCCGCTATGCAACATTGGATAACAATGTTATTGTAATTGCCTCCGGAGATGCCAACGCTATTAAAATAAGCGGCACAGTAAAAAATGAACGTGGTGATCCACTTATTGGCGTATCCGTAAAAATAAAAGGCACTAATATTGGTACCACCACCAATGAAAAAGGTCATTTTGAACTGCAGGCCGCTACCGGTGTTACGCTGGTATTCAGTTACGTAGGCTACGAACAAACCGAAGCCGTAAGTACCGCTGATCCCATCAACATTATCCTGAAAGAAAGCGCCAGTGGCCTGAATGAAGTGGTGGTAGTAGGTTACGGCACGCAGAAGAAAACGTCTTCCACCGCCTCTGTATCGGCCGTACAGGGAAAAGAACTGGCCAAATCGCCGGTTACCAATATCTCCAATTCACTGGCAGGAAATGTGGCGGGTATCAGCATGCGTCCCAACGGCGGACAACCGGGAAGAGATAACCCGGATATCCATATCAGGGGGATTGCTACTACCGGTAACAACGCTCCACTCATTGTAGTAGATGGTATCATTCGCAATAACATCAACGAAATTTCTCCCAGCTCTATCGCTTCCGTTACCGTATTGAAAGACGCTGCAGCCGTTGCTCCTTATGGACTGGGAGGCGCTAACGGGGTAATTCTCATCACCACTAAACGCGGACAAACAGGCATTCCTTCTCTTTCCCTCAACGCCTACTACGGCTGGCAAACGCCTACCTATTATCCTAAAATGCTGAACGCACAGGACTATATGCGCCTGCGTAATGAGGCCTATATGAACGAAAATCCCGGAGGTACCCAACAACCTTTCGCAGAAGATTATATTAATAATTATGCCGGCATGCATGCAAAGGATCCCGACAAATATCCTATCGCCAATACGAAAGACCTGGTACGCATGCAGGCGCCTATGCAAAATTATAACCTGCAGTTAAGCGGGGGTACCAAAGTAGTCCGGTATTATGCCGGTCTCGGTTACCTTAACCAGGATGGTATGTTTGCACCGGTGAATTACAAACGTTACGATTATAACGTTAACATGGAAGTAAGCGCCACCGCTTCCACTACAGTGTCTTTATCGCTCATTGGCGCCATCGAAAAAACGAACAGCGTGGATGCCGCTACCACACCGGGGCAACTATTCCGCAGCGCATACAAACTGATTCCCATTACGAATCTGTATTACAGTAATGGCCTCTGGGGTGAATTTGCCGGCAACTCCCCGGTGGGTATCCTGAATGCAGGCTACTCCCACCGTGATGCCACCTCCCTGCTCACCACATTGGCCGTGGAACAGCAACTGCCCTTTATTAAAGGACTGAGCATCAAAGGTACTTTCAGCTATGATCCCAACGATGTAATGGTGAAAGGATGGCATACACCATTCTACTTTTATTCGCAGAATACTGCCACTACCCCTTACACCTATACGAAACAGGTATCCACTTCGGAAGGTAACGCAGCGCCTTACACCTGGCTCAACCAGGAGTATGCAAAAAACCAGTACTTCACCTACCAGGGATTTATTAATTATCATAATACATTTGGTAAACATGACTTCACTGGTCTGCTGGTAGCCGAAGCCCGCAAGAATGATTCCACCGGCTTCTCCGCCCGTCGCAACAACTTTGCGGTGAACATCGATGAACTGGGCATGGGCAGCTCCAATAAAAATGATTTCGATAATAACGGTTCCACCATTACCGGCAGCCAGCTTGGATTCGTATATCGACTGGGTTACATCTACGATCATAAATATCTTTTTGAAGCTGCCGGACGGTATGATGGTCACTACTACTTTGCTCCCGGCAAACGCTGGGGCTATTTCCCCGCCTTCTCCGCAGGATGGGTTGTTTCAGAAGAAAAATTCATGGCAGATCATCCTTCCATACTCAACTATCTTAAACTGAGAGGATCGTGGGGAAAATCAGGTAACCTGGCCGGCTCGGCTTTCCAATACCTGAACGGCTATAATTTATACGGTAACGCCTATGCTTTTGGAAACGGTAATATGGTACAAGGCTCTAACATCACGCGGGAAGCCAATTCCAATATCACCTGGGAAATATCCACGAAAACAGATGTAGGGTTTGATGCTTCCCTATGGCAAGGCTTACTCACACTGGAAGTAGACTATTTTCATGAAAGAAGAACAGGCATGTTACTACCACCTGCAGTTACTGTACCTGTAGAATATGGTTTGGGACTTTCTGATGAAAATGAGGGTATCATGGTTAACCATGGTATTGAAGTAGCTGCCGGTACCAACTATCGTTTTTCCAATGGGCTGCAACTCAACCTGAGCGGTAACTTCAGCTATGCTAAAAATAAAATGGTGCAGATATTTGAAACCGCTGCCACCCGTAATAATCCCAATCGCAGCAGAACAGGCCGGCCTTTCGGCACACAGTTCGGCTATCATGCACTGGGCCTGTTTTCCCAGGCAGATGATAAAAATCATGATGGCATTATCAATGGCGACGACGGATACAATGTTACCCAGTTCGGTGTACTTCACCCCGGCGATATCCGCTATGCAGACATCAGCGGGCCGGATGGAAAACCTGATGGAAAAATAGATGCCAATGATGAAACCGTTATCGGTAACCCGGTATATCCTTTCATCACCTATGGCTTTACCCCCAGCGCCTCCTGGAAAGGATTTGACCTTAGCTTGTTCTTCCAGGGATCTGCTATGTCCGGCCTGAACTTCCGCGGATTCCAAACCGTTCCGTTTAACAATAATAACAGTAATTCAGCGTATGAATATTTTAACAATCACTGGACTCCTAATACACCCGATGCAAAATATCCACGCGCCAATCAATCGCCCTACGCCAACAATACCCAGACTTCCGATTTCTGGATCATGAAAACAGGCTACCTGCGCTTGAAAACAGCCGTATTGGGATACACGCTTCCTGCACGCATTTCCAAAGCCATGAAGATGCAGCGCCTCCGTTGTTATTTCTCGGGGCAAAACCTGCTCACCTTCAGCAAAATGAAATTCATGGACCCGGAAGTAGGTTACACCGACCTGGAAACGGCCTACCCCAACCAAAAGGTATTTGTGTTTGGACTCAATGTCACTTTTTAGATTCATCCTGTTAAACGAGCTATCATGAAACAATACATAAAGCTGTTACCAGTGGCCATACTGTTACTCAGTATCCTCTCCTGTAAAAAAGATTTCCTGGAAAATACCAATAAATCAAAGCTTACAGATGCCATCCAGTGGAGTACAGAAGGGAATGCTGATCTTTTCCTCAATGATATTTACAGCGCATTACCCAACTATTGGAACCAACCGGAAAATCTCGACAACTTCACAGACGACAACGACGCCGGTTTTTACTACACTTCCTATAACTGGAAACAAGGTATCGTAGTAGCCTCTTCAAACGATTATACTGTATGGGGCGGTATTACCGGCTCCGGCGATCTTACCAATTGGACCACTACCTTCACCAACATCCGCAAATGCAATACCTTCATTACGGAAGTGCGTAAAAACGCCACCAACTTCTCACCGGAGTGGTTGAATAAACGGCTGGACGAAGCCCGGTTCATCCGTGCTTTCTTTTATAGTGAGCTGTGGATGCACCTTGGCGGATTACCTGTTATTACCGCACCGGCAGACAGGCACACGATGGACAGTGCGGCCGTATACACGCCCAGAAGCACTTTCGCAGCAACCGTAAACTTTATCACCACGCAACTGGACTCCATCGTGAAAGGCGGCTACCTGGTACCTAAATACAATAAAGGCGATGCCAATGCCGGCAGGGCTACATTGGGCGCTGCACTGGCATTAAAAGGATGGGTAGAGTTATACGCCGCCAGCCCCGCCTTCAACGATGCACAACCCGCTGCCGGCAACGATCCCAACAAAGTAGCCGGCTACAACAACTACGACGCACAGCGCTGGGTAAAGGCGGCCACCACCTTCAAACAGTTCATTGACCTTTATGGCAACGGGAAAGTATATGACCTGTTTCCGAATACTGCGGCCATCTGGTATGAAGCCAATGAATATCATTCAGAAGTGATATGGGACCGCCAGGTGGTGGCCAACATCATGGGATCCTCCTTTGAACAATATGGTGGGCCCGTGTGGATCAACGGCGCTTATTATACCTGGGGAAACTACTGTCCCACACAGGAACTGGTAGACCAGTTTTATATGGCCAATGGCAAAGCCATCACAGACCCTGGCTCAGGCTATGATCCGCAACATCCATACGTAGGCCGTGAAAAACGCTTCTACGACTGGATCGTGTATGACGGCGCCCCATACAAAATGGATTGGATGGATAAAGGCGATACAATATATACCCGCATCGATAAAGTACATCCCTCTAAAAACCAGATTGATTTTGGAACAGATGATGTCAGCAATACTGCCTATTATTTTAAAAAGCGGCTCAACCCAGTGGTGCGGCCCGGTGGTGGCGCAGTAAGCGGAGCCAACTTCATCTATTATCGCTACGCAGAAGTATTGCTGGGATATGCAGAGGCTCAAAACGAAGCAGCAGGACCAGATGCAAGTGTATACAATGCCATTAACCAGGTACGAAAAAGAAGCAATCTTCCCAACCTTGCACCAGGACTATCCCAGGCAGAGATGCGAACCGCAATTCATCATGAAAGAAGAGTGGAGCTTTGCTTTGAAAACAAACGTTTCTATGATATCATCCGCTGGAAAACCGCCAATACCGTAATGAATATAGACAAGCACGCGATGAAGATCACGAACACCGTCCCTGATAACAACTCTGGGGTATGGAAATATGAAATTGTGCCGCTAAATCATCCACATGTATTTACAGCGAAAATGCACCTCAACCCCATACCACAGGATGCGATAGACCGGAACCCAAGAATTGTGCAGAACCCCGGGTATTAAGGAGAGAATTACGGATTATGGATTTGTGGGTAGATGGTAAACGCGAAGACCAGCTTCGCTCCTATCTCCCCACAAATCCATAATTCGTAATTCCCCCTTAATATCCGGCTTTAAGCAAACGTACCTCCATGATATACGGCGTAGCCTTGCCCGGGGCAGCCTGAAAAACTACTTTTATGGCTCCTCCCGTGCTCATTTGAGTGGGAAGATCCACTACCACTGCCTGGTTATTTTTATCCGTGTTTGCTTGTCCGCATAGCTCCACCAGCTTTTCCCCTCCAGTAATAACGCTGCCACAGTCGGCTGCATTGGCATAACGGTAACGAATATACAATTTATACTTTCCTGCTGCACCCGCCTTTAATGTATAGGAAAACGAGCGGCGGGTCCACCTGAAATGCTGCTCACCTGCAACACCGGTGTTGCTTCCTTCGTCTTCAAATTGATGATCAGCCTCCGGCTGTTGTTCCCCGGCATATACCCGGTCTGCCGTGATACTGTCGAGCCGTAACCCTTCTTCATCCTGCAATACAGGCGACAGCTCCTGTTTTGTATTTCCGGTATAAGGCCAGTAAAGCATGTACCGGGTATCATGTACGCGGTAAAACGGTACCAGTTTTAATTGGCGGAAGGCTGGCTGAGAGACCAGGTCCCCTGCCGTAAACTCCAGGGGATGGCCGCCAGGTTGCAGGCTGACAGGACCCGGGTGATCCAGTTTCAAGACCGGTGCCACAGACAGGGGACGCAGACTACCCCCCGCAATCTGACCCCAACGGCTGGTATCAGCATATAATCCGGGCATGTTGAGGGTATCAGTTGCCGCTGCAAGTACCACCGGACCATATAGAAAGGAAGCCCAATGCGTACTGTCTGGTAAGCCTTCGGTATATGTTGTCATAGGGAGATGGATATTCACCACATCGCCATTTCTCCACGTACGGCGCACCAGCGCATAACCGGACACACTGGCAGATGGTGTAACCTCCTGGCCATTCACGGTAATGGTCATGCTATCTTTTACCCAGGCTGGTCTTCGTATGGCCATCGTGAATAACGCCGGTTTTTTTAAAGAAAGGGTAAGCCTGGATACATCTTCTTCGGGAAACCTGGTCTGCTGCAACAGCTTTAGGGATTTGTTTTTCCATTGTAATACCGACGGGATAAACAGGTTCACATAGAGTGAATCCGTAGTATGCGCATAAATCAACTCTGTGTATTTACCATGATTTTCCAGGCCAGTGCCAACACAGCACCACATAGCATTTTCCGGAGTAGAATATACCCGGTAATGCATAGGATGGATGGGCGTGAAATATACAAATCCGCCATTGGGATGTTGGGAAGAAAGAATATGATTATAGAGTGTGCGTTCATAATAATCCATGAACCGGCGATCAGGATGATGCAGGAAAAGCAGCGTCGTTAGCTTCAGCATATTATAACTGTTGCAGGTTTCCGGCCCTTCGGGGCTTTCCAGCATGGCGCGGAAATTATCGGCCGCGTGAAAATGTTCTCTTACACTGTTGCCTCCTATGGCAATGCTCCGGTGGGTTACTACTGTGTTCCAGAAGAAGGCTGCTGCGTCTTCCATCGTGGTATCCTGCGCCACCAGGGCGGTTCGCATAAAGCCTACTACTTTGGGAATCTGTGTATTGGCATGTAACCCGGTGAGTGCGTCTGTATGAGCGGTGAGCGGGCCCAGTAATCGCTGATGGGTAAAGCGCCTGGCCATATAGAGCCAGGAGGTATCGCCTGTTTTTTCTGCCACTGCTGCAAAAATTTCGTTCATCCCTCCAAACTCTGTCTGCAGCATTACCTGCATCTGTTCATCGGAGAGGTTTCCGGTCACCTGCCTGCTCCAGCGGCAAAGCCGCAGCAGCATTTCGCGGGCCTGGGTGCTGCCCGTGAGCGTCCAGGCATCCAGTAGCCCGTTGAACGTTTTATGCAGGTTATACCAGGGTACCCATCTTTTGGTAACAGCATCTCCCCTGCCTTCCATTACCTGCTTCCAAAGCGTTTTCCCATCCGGTACGCCGCCAAGATAACCATTACCATTTTTTAGCTGGCACTTTTCCAGCTGATCCAGCATGTATTGTAAGCGCTGCCGGTACACGGCTTTTCCGGTGGCGGCATACATCAATGAAAGCGCAGAAAGATAATGACCTCCTATATGGCCATCCAGCCCCCCGCTTTCCCAGTTCCTGTAATTATCTTTTTTCACCGGAAGGCCTGCATCCTTTTGAAAGGGGGCCAACAGGCGATCGGGGTCCATGGCCAGCATATACTTTTCATCCGTATGCTGTGCATCCTGGAACAGCCCCGGCAACAGCCGGACTTCGCCCGGACCAAATGTTTGCAGTTGACGCGATTGCCCTGCTACCATTGCAGGAATATATACTAACAGGGAAAGAAATAACTTTTTCATATTTATCCGTGGAATAATTGTCAAAATAACAATTAATTTTCAATGACACAAGTAGTGAAATAAATTACAATATTTCCACAATATTAATTTTTATCCCGGGGTGTAATTGCTGGATTAATTTCTCTAATCTTGTAGCGGATTACATTCGCATGAACCAGTACCGGCAATACTCTGATGCATCACTGTTAGTGTCCTTACGCGAGGACAACAGGGAGGCATTTACCGAAATATACCAACGCTACTGGAAGCAATTACTCGCCATCGCCTACCTGCACAGCCGCGATAAAAACATTGCCGAAGAAATAGTACAGGAAGTTTTCATCAGCCTGTGGAACCGCCGCGGGGAATTGTTTATAGATAACGTAGGTGCTTATCTGGCTACCGCTGTGCGCTTATCCGTTTTCAAACAATACGCCCGGCAGAAACGCAGAACCGAGATCATCGAAGCCACCGCCGATCCCCTGCCAGCCTCCTGGGAGGAAGAAAAGATCTTCTCCCGCTTTATGCAACAGCATATTAATGGGATTGTGGAAGAACTACCTGAAAAATGCCGGCTGGTATTCAAACTGAGCAGGGAGGAAGGCCTCTCCATCCCGGAAGTAGCCCGGCGCATGGGCATTGCCGAAAAAACAACGGAAGCGCATCTCACCAAAGCCCTGAAAGTACTCCGGCTACATCTCAATCGCCCTTACCTGTGGGCAATTCTGCTCATTAAATACCTGCTCTCTTAAAATTCTCAAAAAATATTACTTCCTACTAAGGGTATCCCCTCCCCTTATGGTACATATTCCTGTAAACATAAGATCCGTGTTATGAAGGGTATTGTATTTCACCGTAACAACACCCGGCACATTTACCTGTAATATGAAACCGCAGCGGCAAATAACTGATGCAGTGTTACTCATGTCTCTCCGGGAGGACAGCAGGGACGCTTTTGCTGATATCTATGAACGTTACTGGCAGCCACTGCTGGCGATTGCCTATGCACACAGCCGGAATAAGACCGTGGCAGAAGAAATTGTGCAGGAAGTGTTCATCAGCCTGTGGAACCGGCGGAAAGACCTCCATATAGACAACATCAGCGCCTACCTGGCCACAGCGGTACGTCTCTCGGTGTTTAAGCAGTATGTGCGCCAGAAACGCCGCACCGAGATTGCCGTACAGGCAGCTGATCCAGCGGTAGCTATCTGGGAGGAAGAAAAAATCCATACCCGGTTCCTGCAACAACAAATCAATGGCATCGTGGAAACACTTCCTGAAAAATGCAGGCTGGTATTTAAGTTAAGCAGAACCGATGGGCTCACCATCCCCGAAATAGCCAGCAGGATTGGTATTTCCCGGAAAACAGCAGAAGCGCATCTCACCAAAGCGCTGAAAGAACTACGGCTCAAATTGTGACGGTGGCATTGCTAAAAAAATTTTTGTTACCACTAAGGGTAAATAAATACTTAAGGAACATATCTCTGTAACGATAAAATACATCCGTTGAAAAACAACATTATTCACCTCATTGAAAAATACCTGCAAGGGACCACCACCCCGGCTGAAGAAGCCGAGCTGATGGCTTGGTACCAGGATCATAACAACACGGAAATCGAATGGCTGTCTGACAATGTCCATGAAGAAGAACAGGTACGCCTGCGCATGCTCACGCATTTGCAACAACAGATCAGCATCCCTGTCACCAAACAGGCAGTGAAACGCCGTTGGATCCATATTTCCGCGGCAGCGTCTATACTGCTGATACTGGGACTGGCAGGATATTTCACCTACCCGCTCCTGCAAAAACCAAAACACAACAGCCCTATGGCGCTTGCGCAGGATGTAGGCCCAGGTAGTAACAAGGCAGTGCTGACACTCGGCAACGGCGATAAAGTAATACTGGAAGACGCAAAAGATGGCATCATCACCGACCAGGGCGATGCCGCCGTCAACAAAACAGATAGTGGTCACGTACAGTATAATAACAACTCGGCCAGCGGCAACACAGCCATTGTATATAATACCCTCAGCACTCCATATGGCGGTCAATACCGGCTTACGCTGCAGGATGGCACCAACGTATGGCTGAATGCAGGATCGTCCCTGCGTTTCCCTGCCACCTTCGCCGGCAATGAAAGAAAGGTAACCCTCTCGGGGGAAGCTTATTTCGAAGTGGCCCAGGATGCCAACCGGCCATTCTACGTAGCCATTCATTCCGGTACTGATACCGCTATGAATGTGCGGGTACTGGGCACGCATTTCAACATCAACGCCTACCCGGATGAACAACGCAATGTGGTGACCCTCCTGGAAGGCGCCGTAAAAGTGAATTACCTCGGAACAGGCGTAACACTGACTCCCGGCAAAGAAGCCATATTGCAAAAAACAACCGGCAAAATGAATGTCGGCAACGGCGATACTGAAGAAGCCATCGCCTGGAAAAACGGTTACTTCTTATTTGACAACGAAAAAGTAGAAAGCATCATGCGGCAGATCAGTCGCTGGTATGATGTGGAAATACGCTACCAGGGCGACATTTCAAAGAAAGCCATTGCCGGTAGTTTATCCCGTACTAAAAATGTATCTGAAGTTTTAAATATGCTGGAATTAACCGGCGCTGTACACTTTAAACTCGAAGGAAGGAGGATCACCGTTATGCCATAAAAAATCTGCACAAACAGGGTCCCAAAAAATAACCGGGAGTGTTCCAGCACCCCCGGCCAATCATTTGAGCTTACCCTGTAAAGGACAAATCTTTAATGCTTTGTAGTCACAGTTATCGATTCTTAAACTCAAACATCCAAATGTAATGAAATTTTACATACCTGTCGCGCGCCAGGGGTATGCTGGCGCTACACGCAAAAAAATCATGTTGGTTATGAAACTAACCATTGTGTTAATGATCGCAGCGCTATTGGAGGTGCATGCCACCGGCTATGGCCAGAAGATGACATTATCCGCAAAACAGATCACACTTAAAGATGTATTCCGCCAAATCAGAAAACAAACCGGGTACAACGTTCTCTGGAATGTTGACATCCTGAAAGATGCACAACCTGTTAGCTTACAGGTAACCGATGCCACCATCGCCGAAGTACTCACCAGGAGTTTCGCCAACCAGCCATTTACCTATACTATCCGTCAGAATACCATCGTCATTACCCGCACGCCTGCACCAACAGCAGTAGCGGTAACTATCAAAGGACGGGTAACCGACGTGAATAAAAATCCTTTACCTGGTGTGGCCGTACAACTCAAAAAATCAACGATAGGTACCGCAACACTCGCAGATGGTACCTACACCCTGAATGTGCCCGATGCAGGCGGTGTACTTGAATTCAGATACATTGGTTACACCACCAAAGAAGTACCCATCAACGGGCAAACCACCATCAACGTACAACTGGAGCAAACCTCCTCACAACTCGGTGAAGTAGTAATTGCTTACGGCAAACAAAGCGCCCGCGATGTAGTTGGTGCGGTAGGAACACTGAAAGCAAATGAGATGAAAGACCAGCCTACCGGTACTTTCGCAGAACGGCTGCAGGGTAAGCTCCCTGGTGCACAGGTAGCACAAACTACCGGACGCCCTGGTCAGGGTATGGACCTGCGCATCCGTGGCGCCGCTTCCTTTACTTCCAGTGTACGCCCGCTGGTAGTAGTAGACGGACAACCCATGCCTGGCAACCCTGACAACATCAACAATATCAACCCTGACGAAATTGAAACGTTCACTATCCTGAAAGACGCCGCCTCCACCGCATTGTACGGCTCCCGTGCAGCCAATGGTGTGATCCTGATCACCACCAAACGCGGTAAGGCCGGTCTTACACAAATCAATTTCAACTCCTACTATGGGGGTGCTTCTCTTATGCGGGAACTGATTCCGCCAGTGATGAATGCACAACAGCTGGCTACTTACATGAAGGGATTTTATGAAGATAAAATCAAGTATGAAGGCTATACCGGCGGCATTCCGGCAGTATATCAAAACCCGGATCAATACGGAGAAGGTACCGATTGGTTTAGCGCACTTACCAGAACAGCCCCTGTACAGAATTACAGCATTGCGGTGAACACCGGCACTGAGAAAGCCGCTTACAGTGTAGTAGCCGGCTACTTCGATCAACAGGGTATTCTCGTGAACACCGGCTACAAACGTTTTTCACTCCGTGTCAACGGTGATTTCACACCAGGCAAACGCGTGAAATTCGGTTTTGGTGTAGCGCCTTCCCTGCAGTTGGAACATAACAACAGGCAAGGCACCGGTTTCAACGTAGACGGGCAACGTGCTATTTTTGCCGCTGCTTCCATGATCCCCACCATGGGCTCCCCCTACAACCCGGATGGCTCACTGGCACTGGGTATTTCAGGCTTCACCAACCAATTCGTATGGGCGAACCCGTTACGCCAGCTGATGGAAGTACAAGATGATGCCAATCGCTTCCGTGTACTGGCCAATGTTTTTGCTGAAGTAAAATTGACAGACTACCTCACCTTCCGCACTTCCGGTAGTACAGATATTGGTACCATGAACCGCCAGCGCTTTATCCCTTCTACTTCTATGGGAGGATTCAATGCACTGCCCATGGAAAATCCGCCACCTGGAAATAACTCCGCCTTAGGGGAGTCGTTAACTAACACCGACTATGTATGGCTGAATGAAAATACGTTAAACTACAACCAACGTTTTGGCGACCATTCATTGGGCGCACTCGCAGGCTTCAGCCTTCAGCGTTCTACCGGATTTGCCAGTGACATGGTGGGCCGCGATTTTCCGGACAACAGTGTGAAATACCTTAGCGCCGCTACCCGTTTTACTACCAACACTTCCAGCTTCAATGCCTGGACCATGGTATCGCTGCTCGGAAGAATTAACTACAGCTTCAAAGACCGCTACCTGTTACAGGCTTCTATCCGGCGGGATGGATCTTCCCGCTTCGGCGCAAATAATAAATGGGGCACCTTCCCTTCTGTAGGCGCCAGCTGGATAGCCAGTGATGAACCATTCCTGAAAGACATCAAACCATTGAGTTTCCTTAAAGTGAGGGCTACTTACGGTTTGACCGGTAATAATGAATTAAACGGTAACTATACTTCCGTAGCACGCATCGACAATTCCAACTATACTTTCTCCGGCAACCTTGCTCCCGGCAAAGTACAAAGCACCCTTGGCAATGCTGACCTGGCCTGGGAACGCAACCGCCAGTTTGATGCAGGCATTGATATCGGACTATTGGATGGCCGCCTGAATTTGAGCTACGACTACTACGATAAAATGACCCAGGGCCTGCTGTTCGAGCTCCCGGTACCACAGTCTGCCGGCTTCGTTAAAGTACAGGATAACCTCGGTGATATCCGCCAATGGGGCCATGAGATCACTATCAGCAGTAAAAACCTCGTGGGGAAATTCAAGTGGAACACAGATTTCAATATTGCCTTCAACAGGAACCTGGTGAAACGTATTGGCCTGAACAATATTCCATTTGCTGCCGATCCCAGTGTTACCCTGTCAGAGTTTACGGACTTCCGTACGTTGGTGGGCAAACCTATCGGCCAGTTTTATGGCTATGTATTCGATGGTATTTTCAAGAATCAGGCAGAAGCAGATGCCGGTCCTAAATATTATGGAACAGGCACCACCACTACTTCCCAGGCAGGTACCGTACGTTTCAAAGATCTCAACGGTGATGGCAAAATTACTTTCCCTGAAGACCAGACAGTACTCGGAGATCCTAATCCTACCTTCATCTTTGGTTTAACCAACAGCTTCCAATACCAGCATTTTGATTTGGGTATTACCATGTCAGGCACCTATGGCAACAAGTTGAAAAACGGTATGCAGGAAAGCACTTACAACCTGGATGGGGTGTTCAATGGTCCGCCGGAATTACTGCAACGCTGGCGCTCTGAATCAGATCCCGGCAACGGCCGGGTAGCACGTACTTTAGCAGGTACTACTGCCGCTTATCGTACCGATAATTCCCTGTTCGTGCATGATGCCTCCCATCTGACCATCAACAATATCACCCTCGGCTATACGCTGCGGAAATTCAGAACACCGGTTATTAAAAGCCTGAGATTATACGGCTCCGCACAAAATGTATACATCTTCACCAGCTATCCGGGCAACCCTGAAGTGAGTGCTGGTGGCGGTCTTTCACGGGTAACGCAACAGGGACAGGACCTCGGCTCCTACCCGCTGCAAAGAACATACACGTTTGGCTTGAACCTCGGTCTTTAAAAATCAGCAACATGAAAAAAATCATCTCTTTAATACTTGTAATATTTAGTCTGGTCCAGGTATCGTGCAAAAAATTCCTCGACGAGAACGATCCGAACAATATCAACCTGAATAACTATTTCAAAAACCAGAATGACTACGACCTGGCAGTAAATGGCGCCTATGCGCAACTGCGTGGCCTCTACAACAACAAGAGCGCGTGGGCTATGGGAGAAATGCGTTCAGATAATACCCACTACGATTATAAATCATCCGACCAGGCGGTAGCCACTACCAATCGTAATAACATCGCCGATTTCCTGGATGACAAATACAATAACCAAACGCCTCCCAAATGGAACGCTGCCTTCAGTGTGATATCTGCTGCCAACATTGTGATTGATCATATTGATGATATAAAACTGGCAGAAGCCAACCGCAACAGCGTACTTGGACAGGTAAAATTTATCCGTGCACTCGCTTACTTTGACCTGGTGCGCTTCTATGGTGGTGTACCTATCTACAAACGCGCACCGTTGACACGTGAAGAAACGTATATTCCCCGCGCTACGGCACAGCAGGTATACGACCTGATCATCGCAGATGCTACAGATGCCGCCGCCAAACTTCCGGCAACATCTTTCCCGCAAACAGGCCGCGCCACCAAAGGCGCTGCACTGACGCTGCTCGGCGATGTATATCTCACCTTAAAAAAATATGACCTCGCTGAAAATGCGCTTAAACAGGTGACCAGCATGGGTTACTCCCTGTTCCCGAAATACAGTGATGCTTTTGAACTGAATAACAAAAATGGCAAAGAATCTATTTTTGAGATACAGACCAACACCAGCCTCGCGGTGCCACAGGCAATGACAGACGCCTCTGTGTACAATTTCATCCCGCGCATGACCAATACTACTATCGTAACCGGTGTAAACTATAACAACGTAACTACTGTAGGTGGCTTCAATACGCCTACACAGGACCTGATCAGCGCCTACGAAAGCGGTGACCTCCGTCTCGATGCCTCTATCGCCATTGCAGAAGGCACCTTCAATGCGAGCGACGATTTCACCGCTACCGCTGTTAAATCAGCCTTGAACTACACGCCACCTGCAGGTAAAGTAGGACGCCCGTTCCCTAAAAAGTTTTTGCATACGCATACCATCGGCAATCAAACCAACGACGACTGGCCGCTATACCGCTATGCAGAAGTACTGCTGTTGCTGGCAGAAAGCCTGAATGAACAAGGCAAATCAGGAGAAGCATTACCTTACCTGAATGCAGTGAGAGAACGCGCTTTCGGCGATGCCACTCACAACATCAGCAGCACCGATAAAGCTACCCTGCAAACTGCTATCCTGCAGGAAAGAAGAGTGGAACTGGCCTTCGAAAACAAACGCTGGCTGGACCTGGTTCGTACCGGCAAAGCCATTACCGTGATGACTGCATTCGGCGCGAAGCAAAAAGCCCTGTATAGTTACCTGTTGCCCGGTAGCTATAATGTAACACAGGACAGGCTGTTGTTTCCCATTCCCAATGCAGAAATATTGCTGAATGATAAACTCACACAAAACCCAGGATACTAACTAAAACTTTCTATCATGAAGAAGCTTATGTTGAAGGGACGCCAGGCGTCCTCACGGTCGGCCTATGCCTGCGGAGCACTGCTGGCGCTGACTACCATTACAGTTTCATGTACGCGGGAAGCGACCCAGGTACAAGTGAAAGAGATGAAAGAAGTGAAAACCGCCCCCACAGAAAAAGCATCATCCACGCTGGCCGGCACCTGCTGCTGGGTAGCCATCACCAACCAGGTACCAGACCGGATTGAAGTTTACGATCCGGCAGATGCCTCCTGGACCACTCCGAAGTGGACGTGGCAGCCTACCACCGCCCTGTCGTACAACGCTACCAGCGAAATTCCGCTCTGGGGTGACCCTACCGATATCAAGGTGCGTAACAACACAGTGTTTGCCAATACGAACCAGGTCATCACGGCAACCTCCTACCGGCTCGCTACCATCGCCAGGTATACGGGCACAGGTACACGCGGTCAGAAACTTTGGGTAATGGGATTCAACGATACTACTTTCCTTCATGCGATGGAAATCCTACCTGATGGCAATTGCGTGGTGGCGAGTGCCGGCAGTAGTTCACCGCCGGCAGTAGGTTTTATCCGCATTTATTCTTCTTCCCAACCTGCTCCCAATCATGGTGTTTACACACAATACTCTCTTCCGTCCGCACATGCCCTGTTGTGGGATCAAACACACCAGGTACTGTGGGCATTGGGGAATAAACTGGTAAAATATGCTTATAACGCGCCAGGGTCTGGCGGCACTGCTGCGAATCCCAAACTGGATACTATCGCCGTGTATCCCAAACTGCCCAAGGCCTGGGGACACGATTTATCTGCAGATGTAAACAACCCGGACCAGTTGCTGCTGTCTACCAACGGAGGTACCCACATCTTCAAAATTTCAACGGGCACCTTCCAGGACATCCCCGGCGCGGCACAACAAACCTTTGTAAAGGCAATCAGCAGCCAGCCTGGTCAGAATACACTGGTGGAAACTATTCCAAACAGTGGTTGCACAACAAATGGCTGGTGCACCACCACCGTGAATTTCTACGATGCCACCACCGGCGCTGCTATCGGCTCCCGCACCGTGCAAGGGTCAGCTATCTATAAAGGCAAAACATTCGATCCTAACTATTATTGATATCATGAAGAAAATCATTATCGGTTTGTTAGTAGTACTTACGGCTTGTACCAAAAACCCCGGAGCGAATACTGCTCCGGGGCCCGGTACAAATCCACAACCGGTGGATTCTGCCAAACCTTACCAGGGAAACCTGCTGGCACTCACCAACGATGCTTCCAAACAAATAGAAATATACGATCCTTCCGCCACCGACTGGAACACTGCCGAAGCAAAGAAATGGCGCTGGTCGCCCACCACCACGCTCGGCTTCACCACCGATGAGATCAATAAATTCGGCGGTGGTACTGATTTTAAAGTCAGGAAGATGAGCATCTGGCAAAACAATACTTTCGCCGCCATCACCGACAACAGCTTCGCCGCCATCATCGCCTGGCCTTCCGGGCAACGGGTATGGTCGAAAGTGATATCCGGCAACCTGCACTCCGCCGAATTGCTGCCTAACGGCAACCTCGCCGTAGCAGCCTCAGATGGCAACTGGATCAGGGTATATGCCACCTCACAGGGTGCTAACGCTAACTACTATACGGAGTTTACTTTGGGCGCTGCACATGCCGTACTCTGGGATCCCCAACTTAACTGTTTGTGGGTTACCGGCCAGGATATGAGCAACAACGCGCACATCCTGACAGCACTGGCCATCACCGGCACAGATGCCCTGCCGGAACTGGCAGAGCTGAAACAATACCGCGCTGTACTGCCAACACCGTGGGGACACGAAGTCAGCGCCTACTACAATAACACCAACCTGCTATGGGTAACCAGTAACGGAGGAGAATATGTTTTCAACAAAACCACAAAAAGCTTTTCCGTTTCCCCTACAAATAACTTAACTTTTGTAAAAGGAATCGGCAATCAACCCAGCGGACAAATCGTACTCGTTCGCCCCGATGCCAATAAAAACCCACGTCCTGCCGCATATTGCTCCCTGAATAACTGGTCTACCAGCACAGTGGATTTTTATACTTCCGGCGGACAACTGCAAGGCTCCCGGCTTGTGAATGGCGCCTGTTTCTATAAAGTGAAAATCGTTTACGACAATTACCAGTAATGTACTTTAGCAAAAAAATATTTACCGTGCTCTGTTGGGCATTCGCGGGCATCAGTGCCGGCCATTGTGCCACACCCGACACGTTGCCTGCACTGATCCCGATGCCACAGGCAGTGAAAATGAATACCGGCCACTTTATTTTTAATGCCAACACCGTGATACGCACAGAGGACGCAGCATCACCTGCCATCGCCTATTTCCGCGATCAACTGCGTACGCAAAAAATCAATACCCGGATAATCACAGGTGCCTCAGCCACCAAAGGAAAACAGGAATTGCTCATCACAGCTGCGGGCGCAGCACAGTTGCCGGCAGAAGGATATCGCCTGGAGATAACCTCCACCCGTATTAAACTCACCGGCAAGCAGGCAGGCATTTTTTATGGCATGCAAACATTGCTGCAACTGGTGGCTACCAATAGCAACAATGCCATTCCGTGCATGACCATAGAAGACGCCCCCCGCTTCGGCTACAGGGGATTAATGCTGGATGTTTCCCGCCACTTCTTTACTGTACCACAGATTAAGCAACTGCTGGACCTGATGGCATATTATAAACTTAACCGTTTCCACTGGCATCTTACAGATGATCAGGGCTGGCGGCTGGAAATCAAAAGCTACCCTGAACTTACACAGGTAGGCGCCTGGCGCGTGCCCCGCATAGAGTTCAGCGGGAACACCCTGCCGCCGCAACCCGGCGAAAAGGCTACTGATGGTGGCTTCTACACCCAGGAACAAGTGCGCGACATCATCCGCTACGCTGCCGAACGCCACATTGAAATTTTGCCTGAAATAGATGTACCGGGGCATTCCATGGCCGCCATTGCAGCATACCCTGAGCTTTGCGTTACGCGCGATAAAAGCATCCGCGTAAATCCCGGTAGCTCTTTCTCCAAATGGTTTGCAGATGGTAGCTATGAAATGTATGTAGATAATTCCCTTAATCCCACTAATGAAAAAGTATACGAATTCCTGGACAAGGTTTTCACAGAAGTAGCTGCCCTGTTTCCCTATCCCTATATCCATATCGGTGGCGATGAATGCTTCAAAGGCTTCTGGGAAAAGGATTCCACCATACAGCAATTTATGCGGGATCACCAGATCAAAAACACGCATGAATTACAACGCTACTTCATATCCCGGTTGAATAAAATCATTCTTTCCAAAAATAAAAAACTCATTGGCTGGGATGAGATCATGGAAGGCGACCTGGATGATCATGTAGCGGTGATGAATCGCTTCGGTGAAAAAGGTGCGATCACTCAAACTAAAAAAGGTATTGACATTGTGCTGGCACCGGGTAACAACGGCCTGTATTTCGATTACGCGCAAAGTACCTCCGACCAGGAGCCCTCCAGCCATGGCGGCGATGCCCCGGCCTGGAAAGCATACGACTATAACCCCGCATACACTTCCCTATCCCCCGCAGATCTTCAACATATCCTGGGAATAGAAGGCTGTATCTGGACGGAAAACATCCCGGATATTTCCAAACTGCAATATATGATGCTGCCCCGCCTCCTCGCCCTGGCAGAAGGCAGCTGGACCAGCACCGGGCAGAAAGATTATTCCCGCTTTGCCAATACAGCGTTACCTGCTCATTTGGCAGTGTTTGACCGCACCGGGATGAACTACCGGGTACCTACAGTGTTCCCGCTGTTTGATTCAACGATAGTGACGGATGCGTTTCCATTTGAAATAAAACAAATGCCCGTACCTGGCGCGAAAGTATATTACACGCTGAATAACAGGCCGCCCGGCGACTACGATCATGAATATACGGGGCCCATTACTATCAACGTTCCCAGGGGCAAAAGCATTACGTTGAAAACAATTGTTGTTACCCCTGCAGGCCGCAGAAGCATTGTTACACGCACACTGCTGGACAATAGTCAACCACCTAACAAACAATAACCGCCATGCAGAAAAGATTCTATCATACCATCTTATTCGCTGCTTTACTGGCTACAGGCCGTGTACAGGCCCAACAGCCACAACGGTTCGAAGACATCGCCTCCCACTTTAAGGCGCCCGGCAAAGATTTCGGCACGGTGCCCTTCTGGGTATGGAATTCAAAAGTGAACAAACGCGATATCGACTCCATGCTGAACGACTACCGTAAAAATGATTTCGGCGGCGTGATCATTCACGCCCGCCCGGGATTGATCACGGAATACTTGTCCAAAGACTGGTACGACCTGTTTAAATATGCCATGGAACAAGGTAAGAAGGCAGGTCTTAACATCTGGATCTATGATGAAAACTCCTATCCTACCGGTTTTGCCGGAGGGCTGGTAGCTGATGAAATGCCGGAGGCTTACAACCAGGGACAGATGCTTTACATGGAGGAAGCCAATAAACTGCCGGATAACCTTTCTCCTTACTTTCTTTTTTTGAAAGAAGAAAATGGCAGGTATAAAGATATCACCGCTCACCTGGCAGATGAAAAAGATAAAACCGGCAACTACCGCTTCTTTAAGAAAGTAAACTACCAACGCTCCAACCGTGGATCAGTAGCGGGTCCTATTGGGGTATCGTATGTAGACCTGATGGCGAAAGACGTTACCGAAAAATTCATTGATGTTACTTACAAAGGCTACGAAAAAGTAGCAGGCAACGAATTCGGCAAAACCATCAAAGGTGTTTTTTCTGATGAACCTACCATCATCAATGAAGGAAAGAATTGTGTACGCTGGACGCCGGATCTGTTCGATACTTTTTACAAGACCTGGGGCTACGATTTACGCCTGCAACTGCCGTCACTCTTCATAGAAACCGGCAACTGGAAGCAGGTACGCCACAATTATTACCAGGTACTGCTGCAGTTGTTTATTGACCGCTGGTCCAAACCGGTATCCACTTACATGGAAGCCAAACACCTGACCTGGACAGGACATTATTGGGAACATGGCTGGCCCAGTCCCTATCATGGTCCTGATAATATGGCCATGTATGCCTGGCATCAAATGCCCGGCATTGATATGCTGTTTAATCAATATAACGAAGATAAACCGGTGCAGTTTGGCAATATACGCGCTGTGAAAGAACTGAGCAGTGTGGCGAATCAACTGGGTAAAACCCGCACGCTCTCTGAAACCTACGGTGGTGGCGGCTGGGAATTAACCTTCAAGGATATGAAACGCCTGGCGGATTGGCAATACGTACTTGGCGTAAACTTCATGAATCAGCATCTTTCGTTCATGACGTTAAGGGGTGCACGAAAATATGATTATCCACCAAGCTACTCTTATCATGAGCCATGGTGGCCATACTACCGGAGTATGAATCATTACTTTTCGCGCATGCAGTATATCATTTCCAGGGGGCAGCAACATAATGACATACTTGTACTGGAGCCTACTACCTCCGCCTGGATGTATTATGCCCGTGATGCGGAAAATAAACGCTTCTTCGATATCACCAAACGCTTCAACGACTTCGTAACGCTGATGCAGCGGTCCTTCCTTGAATATGACCTGGGCTCAGAAAATATCATCAAAGATCATGGCCGCGTGGATGGAAATAAATTTGTCATCGGTCAACGTGGCTACCAGGTAGTGGTCATTCCGCCAGGCATGGAAAGCATTGACGGCCCTACTTTCCGCCTGCTGAAAAAATTCATCGCTGCAGGAGGGCAGGTGGTTTGTTTTGAACAACTGCAACTGGTGGATGGTGCAGCCAATAGTGAACTCACAGCGCTCCCCTTGCCGAAGGTCAGCGAGGTAAGCCGGGCGTCGCTTCAGCAACAGCTACACAATACTGGCTTCAGCATGGTACCTGCAACCGGCGATAGCATTGGCGGCAATATCTATCACCACCGTCGTAAACTGGCCAATGGAGAGCTGCTGTTGCTCACCAATGCCAGTATGACCAATACAGCAATCGGCAAAATCACCATGCCCGGTAAGGATGTACTGGCCCTGGATTTGGGAGATGGGAATATCTCCCGTTATGCGTATACCCCACAAAATACCGCGGTGACGTTTGCATTCAACGTGCCGCCCGCGGGTAGCCTGATGCTGTTTGTGGCTGATAAAAAGATGACGGGGTATCAAGAAAGGAATAGACCCGCTGATTGGGTAACGGTGGATGCTTCTCCTACAGTGGTAAACAGACCGGCCTATAACACCCTGACGATCGATTTTTGCGACCTGTATCTTCATCGGCCGGATTCCAATTATAGCCACCTCCATGTAGGCGTAGCTTCCAACACAGCATTCAAACATTTCGGATTTACCGATGGTGTGGGCAATCCATGGAATAACCGTACACAGTACAAGAATGCCATTGTAAGCAGGGACACCTTCTCTATCGGTACCGGCTATACGGCGGTGTATCATTTTAACATAAAAACCGGCATAGATACCCGTCAGTTTAAAGCGGTTATTGAACAACCGGGGCTTTGGAAAGATGTAAAAGTGAACGGCGTTGCCGTAAAAAACGAACCCGGCGAATGGTGGCTGGACCGTTCTTATGGCGTCTTTAAAATAGGTGACCACCTGAAAACCGGCGACAACGAAGTTGCGGTGACCGTATCTCCCATGAGTGTATTTGCAGAAATAGAACCCATTTATATTCTTGGCAACTTCAACCTGGAAGCGGCGCAGCAGGGATGGGATATAGTGGCGCCGCAGCCTTTACAACCGGGTGCCTGGAATAAACAGGGTTTACCACTATATGGCCAGCAAATTTCTTACACAAAAACATTTAACGTAGCCAACCCCGCTCAAACCTATGCCGTGGAACTCGACAATTGGAAAGGCACCGTAGCCACTGTAGAAGTGAATGGTGTATTGGCGGGCAATATCATCGGTGAACCCAACCGGCTCGAGATCAGCAAATGGGTAAAAAAAGGAAGCAATAAAATAGCAGTAAATATAACTGGTAGTTTAAAGAATGTTTTAGGACCATTCTACAATAAGCCGGTTCCCGGCCTGGTAGATCCCGGAAAGTGGTATAATATAAAGGTACAACCACCCGGTAGCGAATACGATTTATATGACTATGGCCTCCTGAAAGACTACAGGATCATAGTTCAACGGTGATGATGACTATAGCGCCTGCGTCTGCAGGCGCTCTTCTTTTTCGTATAGCCGGGTACGTATTTTACGCGATCCTCTTTATCCGTCTTATTACAGTATAATCTCCCGTAATTTCTTCTTTATAGTTCATATCATCATCGAAAATACCTGGATCCCGGAAATAAGTGCCCACACTGAGATACCCAAGATCCAATCCTCCACCGCCACAGAGGTTACAACCACCATCGCCGCCTTTAAGGAACCATTTACTATCCATCATTACCTCGGAGTGATATGGATTATGGGCGATCACCAGTCCGAACTGATTGGGCGTATCCAGGTAATTTTCCTCCTCACTGCCTTCTCTTCTGGCATACGCATAATTTTTATTGTAATCAATCCCATCTCCCCAGGGAAACAACGTGCGGGAGCCGCCGCCACAGAGGTATTCCCATTCATCTTCCGTGGGCAGGCGGAAGCCGGTGGCGGTTATTTCCTGAACCAGTTCCTGGTGAGAAGAGGGTTGATACAGGAATGCCTGAATATGGTCTCCGTCTTTTACCAGCCGGAAAGCATCATTCACCGTATAATTCCAGTGCTCCCGTGAGGAAGCTTTTACCTCAGCGAAAGTTTTCTCAAAATATTCATCCGCTGTCAGCCGCTCATCTGTTAGCGCTACCGGAAAATATCCTGTTGCCTGGTAGTTTCGTTCCACGATCATAGGGCCGATGGTCACCGTACGCACCGGCGACAGCCGCTCGCGGATGTAGTTGTCCATCTCCTCAAAATTATCATTAAACATAGCGCCCATATTAGCGCGGTTTTCGGCGGGTATATTCCAGGAGTCAAGGCCCAATACCACGGTATCGCCGGGCACAAAAACAAACTCAGCTCCGTTCAGCGACAGCACAGCGGTAAAAGTACGCTGCCCAAATTTCTCAAACGTTTCAAAATGGCTGATCGTAAATTCAGGGAACCGGGTATTGATCAACTGTTGCAAGATCTTCTCCGCTTCAGACCGGGGTAAGGCATTCCACAACTTGCGGTCGTATATATGGGTTATACTCATGAAAATTCAGGATGATTAATGCGCGCTAATTTAGCCAAACTTTCAGAAAGCCTGCCTGGTCATTCCTTCTTCTTAATATTTTCTCACATAAGCCAGGTAAGTCCTGATGTCATTTTCTAATTGTTGAGGATACTGATACCCCAATACTTCGGCCAGCTCCACCCCTAACTCGTGTCCTAAGTCGGCATAGGCAAATAATGCCCGCCAATTGTCTGCGATATCACTCCCGGAAAAGGTGGCTTCTATTCGTTGCCAGAGTGCAGGAGGCAGATATTTTTTAAATAGACGCCCATGTTTGTTGGTAGTAATATTCCAGTTGTGTTTTACTGCAATATACCATTCAATCATCGGCACCAAATAGTCCGTTCTCATCATATCCTCGCTCATGAATTTTGCATAGAAAATTTCGTCGCGGGCAAGGCATTTGGCTACATAGGTCATATCCCACCAAAAATCATTCAATAGCTGGTTGAATCTTTGTTCCGTTGGCTTTTCAATGATCACCGACTGATATGTAGGCGCTTTCATGTGATGCGTCAGTCCCTCTTTATCTACCAATACTTTATAACCTACATCCCAATCTTCCGGCAATTGTTCGTTGTTCACTTCTGCTATAAATACTGCTTTGCTGCAAAGTTTAAAATCCACTTTTACATAATCATCATACAGTACCATCCGCATTGCATTTTTGCCGTCAAAAGCATCCACGTCCTCTGCCACTTTCGCGATCACTTTTCCAAAGGTGGAAAGCCAACTGTCGTCTTGTAAAAATGCGGGCAAATCATCCATGACCAATTCTATATCCAGGTCGCTGAAATCGTCCTGTGGCGCATTAGGATTGGTCAGGGAGCTGGTTTGCAATACTGCTCTTATAATGCCGTTGTTCCTGGCCCATGTTATGATTTCATCCAATTTTTTGTTCCGGTTCTTCATCTGGTGTTTGTTTAAAAATTCAACTATTTAAATGTAGAAAAAAAAGTGACACCATCAGGTCTGCTGATAAAGGTGACTATTTTGCTTAATGGCACTACTTTTCCATTTGCTGCAACGATCGTACGTATTCTACCCAATCGGGCACCCATCTGCCACGCCCACCGTAGGCGTTCCATGGAAGGTTACCTTGCTGCTTTGCCTGGATCAGAAATGTTCTGTGCTGTGTACTGTTCAAATATTTTTTTGAAGATGCGATTAATTTCCTAGCTTTACTTTGTAATACAAAGTACTTTTCAACAATTCAAAATGAGCCAGACAATCGCTGATTTTTATAATCGCCTGTACTTCCTATACCCTGTTGTCAACTACTTTTTAAAACGGCAAAAACAGGTACTTTTTGAAGAAGTGAATAAAATACCGGCGGGGAAACTGCTGGAAATTGGCGTAGGGACCGGGTCACATTTATCCCTTTATAAAGCGCACCAGGTAACAGGCATCGACATTTCCACTGCGATGCTTGACATCGCGAAACTTGCGGATAGCAACGCTACGCTGCTACTCATGAACGGGGAGCAATTATCCTTTCCGGATGCTTGTTTTGATTATGTTGTTGTGGCGCATGTGCTGGCGGTAACTGCTAATCCGGATCAACTATTGGATGAAGTATACCGGGTATTGAAGCCGGCGGGAAAACTGTTTGTCCTGAATCATTTTACACCTGACAACCCATTAAAGTGGATCGACTGGCTATCTCAACCCTTATGCCGGCTATTGCATGTAAGATCATTTTTTCATGTGGAACAGATACAAGGGTTCCGGCAGTTTACCCTATGCAGCACAACAGCGCTCGGAACAGGCGCTTATTACAAACTATTTATCTTCCACAAACCTTGAAAAAGCATCGTTACTTATTGGCTGGGGTGTTATTGATTAGCCTGTTTATCTATAGCTTTTACCGGACAGAGAAAACAGTGATCAACCAGCTAATCATCCGCTTATTTACCAGGGAGGGCTACCTGCTGGCCAAAGCAAAGGTGGCCACTTTTCTGCCACTGAATAATTACTTCATTTACTCGCTGCCAGAGGGCCTCTGGATATACTGCATTACCATCACTTCCAGCTTCTTCTACCTGGATATAGGAGGGCGTAAATGGCGCCTGGTAATAGCACCAATACTGGTGGCGGTTAGCATGGAAATATGCCAGTGGCTACACCTGGCAAATGGCCGGTTTGATATAATGGACATTCTCTCTGCCACTTTTTTCTGGCTGCTAGCCCTGCTGGATACCAACAAGGGCCCCGCTCCGGAGCCCTTGTTTAAATCGGTGAATATGAAAACTTTTTACTGCATAGTCAGTTACGGGATCGTTTTCCTGGCACACGTTAATTACCGGTGATGCCACTACCCTTCAACTCCCCTGAAAATCGGTGATGATCTTTACTTCAACGTACAGGTCAGTGTGCCGTACCCAAGCTGATCATAGCCTCCACTGTTAGGACCGTAATTTCCGCCGCCACCCTCGGGTCGTACTTTTTGGGCGAAGCGTGCACAATTCGGTGCCGGCAACCCTTTACGGTTTACATAATGGTTGTACACCAGTTCCCAAATAGGACGGCCATTTCCGCGGCCGCCACTACTGATGATATCCTGTACTACACCAACACAATTGGAATATGGCTTAAAAGGAACGGAATCCCCCAGGTTATATGCTGCTACATATTCTGCTCCTTTTAAGAAACGGTTGTTATCATAGCCATACATATCATCGCCCTGGTTCCAGGCCATTTCGCAAAATGCGCCCATCAATCCAATGCCCAGCGTGGCATGTCCCTGGTCCCGGCCACTTTCCTGCCATTGCCCCAGCCCATCCGGGTGAATAAAATAAACGGCATTTCCAATAGCTCCATTGCCGGCACCGTGCTTAAAGTAATTAATTGCCTCGTTATAGAGGTCCCTGTCGTCGCACAATACGCCCGTTGCCAGGATGGAGTTCATGACACACAGGTCCCAGTTTGCATAGAAATGGCTCATGCACCGCTCCCTTCTTGTCAGGAAGGCATGATTCATAGGGTAAAAAACGTTCAGCATCATCCGCTGAAACCGGGAGAAGTCGGCCTGTGCCCATCCCTTATATGTTCTCATGATCTCTGCTGCATTGGCAAACTGGTAGCCATACAACCCGGCCGCCAGGTTCGCATCATTATTACCGCCAATTTTCTTAAGCCTGGCCGACCAGGCGTTCATGATCTGTATCGACTTTTCCGCGTAAGCATTATCGCCGGTAACCTTCCATCTTAAGGCCGTAGCATAAGCGGCTGCAATATCATTAAACAGTATCCAATAGTTTTCAGGGTGCGTTCCGTCACTTCCCCGATAAACGGTATCCGCCGGGTTGGGCTGCCAACTGAGCCCACTATGTGCGTTCGTTGTGAGCTTGTTCCAGCCCGACAGCCAGGGCTCTGCTCCTGCCTCCACCTTCGTTTTCATGCGGTCAAAATCCGACTGCTTATGCAATAGTCCCGGGTGTACAAAAATGGTATCGTGGTTATTCAATACCTGCTTTTGTGCATCACTCATTTCTTTTCTACATGCGGTTAAAAGAGAAAATAAAAATGTTCCTCCAAGTACACATAGCCTCATTGGTTTCATAGGTTTTTCAAATTTTAATTGTTAAACAGACAATAAATAACACTATACGGTAAAGCAGTAACGCGAGTTGCCTGCTTATATTTTCGGGATGCAAATATTTTTATTGATGGAGGCGGTCAATATTACATTGTCGTTAACAAATAAGGGTTACAGGCAGCCATTGCCTGTAACCCTTATTTTAAATTTGCCCCTATATTAACATATACCACTATGCTGGCATATCTTCAGGCAACCACGGATCGCTTTATAGTTTGATAATATTTAAAAAGAAAACATCGTTTTCCCTCATTTCCAGCTCCTTCATAAACAAGCCATCGCCCTTTACTGTCACAATTTCCCGGGCAACAGGCGAACCGTTGTTTTGTTGTTTTATTTGTTCCACCTGCTGCCTGTTGAGTGAAGATGGTTTGCCAATGGATAAATAGGTAGAATAAGCATCATTCTCGCGATACCCTACTTTATAAATTTCAAGTGCATAGGTACCGGCAGGAACATTTTCAATATTAAGCTTCCATTTCCCTTTCGATTTTGACGGAAGATCGCGTATATAATACTGCTGGTTGTGTACGGAATCGCCAGGATGGGTGTTGGTAAAATCCCAGGCCAATGCCTGTATATTTCCTGCATCGTCGCGGCATATCCAGGAAGAAGCATCCGTATTCTGCAATTCATTATTTCCCAGCTTGTTCAAAAACTGGTACGCGTAAAATACCGGCTTGTTAATCCCTTGCGTAGTGAGCATACCAAAGCCGCCATGAAAGGGCGTGAAACGGGGACCAGCTTCTTCAAAAATATCAGTAAAAACCCAATACGACATAGAGTTGGCAGCATTCCCTACCTGTTTCAGTTTTTGCAGCACATAGGCCGCCTCGTGATAACTGTCATGGATAGGGTCAGCAGGCGTATAAGAGGCGCTCCATTCTGTATAATGAAGTTCCAGGTGAGGCATAGCTGAACCGGCAATCTCTTTACGCGACTGAAGTACATCGCCGCTGACGCTCATTGGATTTTTATCGAGGACGGTACCTGATTGTCCAAATTCATCGAGATACCCCTGCTTCACTCCGTAGGCATGCGTGCTTACAAAATCTATGGGTACATGATGCTTATCACAATAGGCAATCATTTCCGGTTCCCACGCAGCTCCTGCTGTACCCGGCCCACCTACACGATAAGCGGCATTCACGCTTTTAATGGCGTTAGCGCTATAGGTGTATAATTTAAAATAGTCGTCCTGGCTACCTGCCCAAAAGCCATTCAGGTTAGGTTCGTTCCACACTTCGAAATACCAGGTTTTTACTTCATCCGCGCCATACCGCTCCGTAAAATGCCGGGTGAGATCCTTCACCAATGCGCCCCATTTTTCATAATCCTTTGGTGGAGTCACATTCCCCCGCCACCAAAAAATCGTTTTAGGTCCGCTGGCCAGCGCGGAAGGCATGAATCCCAGTTCCACGAAAGGTTTCATGCCAATGCTGTGCAAAAAGTCGAATAAAACATCAATGTACATATAGTTATACACCGGGTTTCCTTTGCCATCCTCCGTATATACCGCCATATCATCAGTTAAAAGCCCGTGCATACGGATATACCTGAAGCCACATTCTTTTCTCACATATGCCAACTGTTGCTGCCAGTCTGCCCGGAGCCCTTCATTGGCACGGCCGGCACCCACACACTCGTTAAACATGGTGTTGAGTTTTCCGGCTGCTTTATTGAAGTCAACATGGATCACCCGTTCCGGGATAGCCGGCTTTTTCTCTTTCATCTTTTGGGCTACCCCTGTTTCCGCCATGAGAGAAAACAGGAGCATCAAAAGAAGTGTATTCTTTTTCATCTTACTTACTACCGTTTAAAAATTTGTTGAGAAAACAGGTATAGGTTACGATCCCACTCGTGGTTGTCATGTCCGTTGGTATCCACGTTCCAGGTGTGAGGAATACCTGTTTCAGCGAGATACTGATGTGCCTTTTCGCTAATGCTGAAAAGGCCGTCTTTATTGCCACATCCTATCCATAGCAGTTTCATTTTATCCCTGGCAGCTTTCATGTCCGGGATAAACGGAACATCTGTGTACATACCACCAAACTGGTATGTATTTGGCGCCGAAGAAAAGCCACCGATATAAGCGAAAGTTTCGAGGTGATGCAAACCGATATTTAACGACTGTCCCCCGCCCATCGACAAACCCGCTAACGCACGATGATCCGCATCAGGGATAGTAGCATAATGGGCATCGATATAAGGAATGATGTCTTTCAATAAATCGTCTTCAAAAGGTTTTCCGTACCCTGCAAAACCATCTGCTCTTCCTGAGCGATGAGCTTCCGCAGTATCAGTTACAGTCAACTTTGTATCGCAGTTGGGAAAAACCATAATCACTGGTGAAATCTTACCATCTGCAACCAGGTTGTCAATCACATTATCTGCCTGGCACCATTCTGTCCATTGACCATAACCCTGGCCCAAACCATGTAACAGGTACAGCACCGGGTATTTTTTGCCGGAAGAATATCCAGGAGGTGTATATACGCTCATTTCCCGGAGCGTGCCCAGTGTTTTTGATTCATACCGCACCGCCGTTAATTTCCCGTGAGGCGTATTATTACGCTGCGCATTATACCCGGCGGGAGGATCAGGAAATGTGGGTATACTATCTGCCTGTGCCAGGCAGGTATGACCGGCCAGCATCAATACAATCGAAAGAAATATGGATCTGTTGCTCATGTTATTTTTTTATATTATTGTTTATTCAGTCCAAACCAATACACCCGCGGGCTTCAGCACCTTATCCCCTACCAATATTTTACCTGTACCCGGTATGTTCATTTCATAATTATCTGAAGAATAATTCACCGCCACATAAAATCCATCCCGCCAGTAAACATATATACCGGGTGGATAATTCTCCACATCAGCACCCGATTCCAGGTAATTATTTTTCAATATTTCTTTCTCCATTTTCATATCATCGGTCACCACGCCGATATAGGTTACTGCGCCCTTACCGATATTCCTTTTCACCACCGCCGCAGTACCTTTATAAAATTGATCGTTGTAGTTGGCCAGTACCGTAGTATTATCATCCGGCTTCAACAAATCCGCCCAGATATTCCAGGAGTAATGATTTTGGCCGGCGAGAATATCTCCTTTACTATATGGCGGAATCATATCGGTGTTGGTAATATGCGCGCCAATTAAATCAGACAACGGCGCAGCTGTTTCTCCTTCCCAAAAATGCCCGTTACGATCCATCGCGGCAGTACGGCAGGTGATGATTAAATGGCCCCCCTGCTCCACGTACCGGGTCCATTTTTTTATCAGCTCCGGATCCGCCATTTCATAAGCGGGAACAATCACCACTTTGTAAGGCGACAAATCAGCTTTTTCATCAACAACATCTGCATCAGCTCCAAGTGATTTTGCCATTTCCAGGAACTTTACAGGATAGTTCCAGGCATCCCAGCGTACATTTTGTTTCTCACGGTCAATGGTCCAATAGTTCTCCAGGTTCCACACAATAGCCGTTTTTCGTGCTGCCAGCTTTTGTGGCAGTTGTGCATCCGGCTGGTAGTATTGCCGTAATTGCCTGATTTCTTTGTTAAACTGAATATACTCTACACCTCCCTGTGAAGGCGTTACCCCGTCGGTCTTAATCACCCCGGCATGATACTGTTCTGCTCCATACAAAATCTGGCGGAAACGATAGGAGCACGCAATTTTCCCACCAGCTGCAAAACTGTGGTACAGCCACATTCTGACCGTGCCAGGTAAAAGCAATGATGCCTGTGTGGCCCAATTAGTGGGGCCAGGCTGCATTTCCATCACGCCGGTAAAGCCTCCCACTGATTTATAATACTCCGCTGCAAACAACACGGTTTTGCTATCCCCCAGCCGGAACCCAACATTCCCCATATTGCCGGCACCTCCGTTAGGATAAGCAGTATACGTGGCAAAGTCCATTTTCCGGGTCAGGCGAGGATTGGCGGTAGGAGAAACCGCGGTATAATTAGTAGTAATGTATTGATCCGGGGAGATATATTTTCTCAAAACGGCGGACTGCAAATCAAGGAAATCCGCCTGTTCATCAGCGGAATATCTTTTCAGATCCAGTAAAGCATGTGGGTTATTTCCCCACCAGTTCACCAGGGTAACATTAGGTATCATCACCTGGTTAAAACTATTGTATCGCTGACTCCAGAAAGCAGTTCCCCAGGCAGTGTTCAATGCATCAATAGTTTTATACCTGCGTTGCAGCCATTGCCGGAATGCAGTTTGCGCAGAAGGGCTATAGTCGGTTTTAGCATCCGGCTCATTGTCTAACTGCCACCCTACCACGTTTTTGTTTTGCCCGTAATGTTGCGCCAGCGCCGCCACCGCTCTTTCTACAAAAAATTTATATTTTGTATTTGCATTCGACCCCAGGCCGCGGGTGCCATGTTCGCCTCGTATATAATTGCCATACATTATATGCGTTTCTGGGTATTTATCTCTCATCCACGCCGGCATAGTGGCGGATGGTGTGCACATCAGCACCTTCACGTGATGTTTCTCACAAAGTGCCACTACTTTATCCAGCCATGCAAAATCAAATTTCCCTTCTTCAGGCTCCAGCCTAAACCAGGCAAATTCTGCCAGGTGTACAAACTCGTATCCCATTTCTGCAATCTTCTTTATATCCCGCTCCCACTGATTTTCATTCCAATGTTCGGGATAATAGTAGATGCCCGTAGTGATCAGGTTTTTTGCCGGGAAAAACTGATTGGCCTGCTGTGCTTTTGCCTGCCCTCCTGATATTAAAACTGCAATAAGAATAACGATTATGCTTCTATTCATCTGAACTGCCTTTTTTATTCATCCTTACTTCACCGAAATTTTCACAGATGATGAAATACTACGTGAAGAATTTCCGATATGTAATACAAAGTCCCCTGGTTCTACATTCCAGGATTTTTTTCCTTCATCATAAAATGCCAGATCAGCCACGTTAACTGTCAGCTCCACTGTTTTCGTTTCCCCGGGTTGGAGAAAAATTTTATCAAACGCTTTCAATTCTTTTTCAGGGCGCACCACAGTACATTGCGGATCGCTGACATACAGTTGTACCACTTCGGCTCCTTCGCGGGCGCCGGTATTAGTTATCGTGCATTTTGCGTGGATAGTCTCCTCTTTTCCGTAACTGGCTTTATCAGCGGAAAAGTTATCTATCCGGAAACCGGTATATGAAAGGCCATATCCGAATGGAAACTGGGGCACAATTTTCTTGGTATCAAACCACCGGTATCCCACCAGGATATCTTCTTCATAATTTACACTCAGGTCTCTTCCCGGGAAATTGCCTAATGCGTGCGCCGGCGATTGGTCCAGTGATACTGGTAAGGTAAATGGTAACTTACCGGAGGGATTTACTTTACCACTCAGCAGGTCAGCCACTGCATTACCGGCTTCCATTCCACCAAACCACGACCACAGTATTGCAGGTACGCGTTGAACAATACCTGATAATTTCACCGGTGACCCGGCGATGATTACAACCACCGTATTAGGATTGGCTTTCGCTACTTCCCGGATCAATACATCCTGGCCATAAGGCAGATCCATATTTTGTTTGTCGAAAGATTCAGTATCAAAATCATGATTCAGTCCACCAAAAACAATGACTACCTCAGATGCTTTCGCTACCTTAACAGCTTCGTCGATCAATTTCCAATCCACCTTATCTGCACTCGTTTGACCGGCATTATTCCCTTCTTTGAATGAGGACTGCTTTTCATAACCTTGCGCAAAATTAATTTTCACGGCTGCTCCGAATTTTTTCTGAATAGCCTCTAGTGGTGTAATTTCGTACAGGGATTTTATTTCGGAGCTAAGTCCCCCGTTGCAATGCCTGCGGGTAGCATTATCGCCGATAATAGCTACTGACTTTATTTTTTTGAAATCAAGCGGAAGGAGATTTGCATTATTTTGCAGTAGTACGGCTGCTTCTGCAGCATCGTTATAAGCAGCCTGCTGATGGTCGGGCGTATTCATTTTTCCTTTCTCCCGCTTTTCATCATCCAACATTTTTGTTGTTATCATTACCCGCAATACATTGGCCACCTTTTCATCAACGATGGCAACGGGAACTTTCCCGTCCTTTACCGCGTTGATCAGCGGATCGGCAAAGTACCATTCATTGTAGTCTTTTTTATCGGTTCCCATTTCCAGGTCAAGGCCGGCTAATGCTGCTTTTACAGTACTGTGTGCCGCTGCCCAGTCGGTCATCAGCACACCCTTAAAACCAAACTCTTTGCGAAGAATTTCCCTGTCCAGGTATTCATTTTCGGAACACCAGTCGCCCCTGAATTTATTGTAGGCAGCCATTACCGTGTAGGCTCCGCCTTCTACGACCGATGCTTTAAATCCTGGCAAATAAATTTCGCGCAGCGCGCGTTCACTCATATGTACATCAACAGCATCTCTATTCGTTTCCTGGTTATTAGCCAGCCAGTGTTTTACACTTACTGCCACATCTTTCGACTGCAATCCTTTAATATAAGCCACTGCCATTTTAGAAATCAGCAACGGATCTTCACTCATGTATTCAAAATTTCTTCCGCAAAGTGGAGAGCGGATAATGTTGATACCTGGTCCAAGTAAAATATCTTTCTTCCTGAAGCGGGCTTCTTCACCGAGTACAATTCCGCGTGCATAGGCCAGCTTAGGGTTCCAGGTGGCAGCTAATGCAGTTCCCGGCGGGAAGCAGGTAGCTGAATCATTGGTCCACCCGGCATAGGCCCAGTCGTGCCGGTTTATTTCCGCGCGCACCCCATGGGGGCCATCGCTCAATGCCCATTCAGGAATACCCAATCTTTTAATTCCTGACACATAAAATTTAGAGTTCCCATGCAAGAGGCTCACTTTTTCCGCAAGCGTCATCCGGCGGATTAATGAACGGATCTTGTCTTCCTGTTTACTGTCATTTGTTGTCAACTGGGCGCTGGCGATACCTCCTGCTAACAAACCGGCAAGCCCGAGTACCAATTGCCTTACTATTCTTTTCATTTCCATCAATTTTCTATTTCAATACATACTTTAGTTATGGCATTGGTGTTGCTACTGCCACAAATCCACCGCGACGAAGCATCTTAACGTCCACAGTACCGGATCTGTCAACCACTAAATACGTTGTTGTAAATGCCTTATCGTGTTGTCCATCACTGATCAATGTCAGCTTATACTTTACGCCTTCCGGCAGAAAAGAGAAGCTGATTTTTTCTTTCTTTTCCAGTAGTTCGGCATTAATCCCCCCAATAAACCAGGCATTATTTTTACGGCGTGCCAGTATTACTTCTTTACCAGGATAGCCAGCCAGTAAGCGGGTATCATCCCATGCGGCCGGCACTTCACGAAGAAATGCTTTGACGGCATCCGGCAGTTGAAGGTAGCCTTCCGGGCGGTCGGCCATATGCTGAACACCGGATTCAAAAACAATACTCAGCGCCAGTTCATGCCCGTAGGACGTTGTATGTGGAAATTGGGAATTCGTAAACGTAACCGGCGTATAATCCATAGGGCCCACCACATTGCGGGTGAAAGGCAGGATGGTATTGTGTACCGGCATGGCCAGTGTGGAATTGGGATCATAGTTGTACCACTCCGCGCCGCGTACCGCTTCGTGCGTCATCAGGTTCGGATAGGTTCTTGTCCAGCCCCTGGGTACCAGGCAACCATGGAAGTAAACCATTATTTCAAATTCGGCGGCATCTTTCAGAATATCGAGATAATATTTGATCATATCCTGCTTCTCGCTCTCAAAGAAATCCACTTTTATACCTGCAATGCCCAGCTTTTTCAATTTCGTAAATTCTTCTACCCTCTTCTCATGCGTCAGGAGCCTGTCGCGGGGCGTGGCGCTAACATCTGTATGAGGCCCACCGGAGTTATACCACATCAATGGCTTCACGCCTTTGGCATGAATGTATCGAAGGGCATCTTCCAGGTTGCCGCCATTACCCATGGCATCCCATTCCCAGTCGAGCAACGTATATGGCCAGTTCATTTCGGCTGCCAGGTCTGCAAACTCACAAACAACTTTATAATCCATGGTGCCATGATTGTGAGACCAGTAATTCCAGGAAGCGATACCCGGTTTAATCCAATCGGTATGCTTTACCACCGCCGGGGTAGCCACATCATCTGTCAGGGTAGATGCCACCACATCTGCCAGTGTACCCGCTATGATTACGCGCCACGGAGATTGCCAGGGCAGCGAGATAGTTGGCTGCGACGCTCCCTGTCCTTTTCCGTCCCGTTGGCCAGGAAAGGTCAGCTTGTAAGTGGATTTATCATTTGTGTTACTCAGCTTGGTACCACAATAGGTTCCTGTTACATCGGCTTCATGTAACAGGAACCAGCAGGCATTATCTTTTAACTTAAAAAGCGCGGGGTAGCACCATTGCTGTTGTTGAATGCTGCTATCGCTCATGGAAGTATAAAATTCTTCATTGGGTGTATTCCATCTTTCCATCCACCGGCTTGTTGTTGCAGGGATGCCGTAAGCAGTCAGTTCATCCTTTACCACAAATGTTCCTTGCTTCTCCGGAAACTCATAACGGAAAGCAACGCCATCGTTGTAAGCCCTGATCACAACGTTCATTTTTGCTTTAGAAGGATTTTCAAAAGAAACGATGACTTCATTTCCTTCGTTGCTACAAGCGGATCTCTTACCATGCAGTACAATATATTGCTCATGGATCAGCCGGGGCTTACCTGTGTTCAGCAATTTCAGTTCTTTGGAAAATTCCTGGTCGCTGCGCAGCAGTCCGATATCAATACGCGGAATCACTTCCACCATCTTTCCCTGGTTGTTGTAAGATGCTTTGAGATACCATCCTCCTGTGCCATTATCGGATGCAGAAAATAAAGCCACATTCATCCGGTGATCCGGGGATTGCACCGTTGCTTTCTGAGCCAATGATGACAGTGTGCAAAACGAAAAAAGGAAAACAATGCCAATCGAAAATTTCATATTTACCATGTTTATACTGAATAGTTAGTTACCACCTGCTCTGAGTGCATTCATCGTGCGTTGATCCCGCACAGTGTTATTACGTCTGTCCAACGCTCCACCGGTGTCCCAGTAGAAAGGCTTCACGCCGTTGGCAATGGCCTGTTTGGTGACATAGGTCAGCCAATAGTCCACGGCATCATTATGTGTAGCCAGATCTTTAGGAACATACCTACTGTTATCACGGCGATAAGTACCGTATTCACCCAATAATACCGGGATTTGCTTATCCGTAAATTTTGTTTTTATCAGTGCAAAAGATTTATCCACGTCGCTTTCTTCGCCCCAGGTAGCATTTCGTTCCGGCTCAATAGTAGAATGGTGGCCGGCGCCCCAGTAGTAAAACATTTTACCCCAGGAGGCGTCGCCATCCATCAGGATACAAAACTGGGCAGGAGAGTAATAATGCACCTCTACCATCATACGGTCTTTTACTTTATCCGTAGGAAGTGTATTCATCCAGTCATTACTTTTTTCAATATTGGTGGATGGTCCCTGCACTACCAGCACGCGGTAACTATTACGGCCGCCGGTAGAGCGAACTGCACTGACGAAGGTTTGATGATAGCCGGCGAGAACATCCATCTGTTCCTGGCTTTCTACTGCAGGTTCGTTGGCACTGGCAAACATCAGGTGCTCATCAAAGTCACGCATTTTGGTAGCAATTTGTTCCCAGAATGCTTTCTGTTTTGCATTGACAGAGTCCTGTTTAACTTTGGTAATATTGTTCTCCAGCCAACCGCCGTCCCAATGAATATTGAGTAAAACATACATATCGTTGTTCACGCAATACTGTACCACCTGTTTTACACGGTTAAGCCACTCCTCCTGGATTTTAGCGGTTGCTTTATCAGCATGCAGATCCCAGGCGCAAGGCAGGCGGATGGCATTAAATCCTTGCGCCTTTACCGCCTGGATATAGCTTTCCGTGATCAAAGGATTTCCCCAGGAGGTTTCTCCGCCGGTAGCTTCCAGGGTATTCCCAATATTCCAGCCCAGTTTGAATTTGGCGGCCAGTTGAACAGCGTTGCTTCCCATGCCACTGGCGTCTGCCGGCGCAGGCGATACATTGTAGCCCGGGTACAGGCTGCTGCCCTGCTTTATGTTCACCCTCCGCACCTGGCTGGTGCCGGCATTTACGACCAACACAGCTGACCGGCTTGCACCTGTAGTATTTGACGTGGTGCTTACATGAACTGTCACATTTCCGCTTTTACCTGATGGCTGGCTTACCTGCAGCCAACCATCAGCGGGATTAGTAATACTCCAGTCTACGTTACTGGTGACGGATATGTCAACAGCACCTCCCTCCGGCTCGAAAATAATTTCAGAGGAAGAAACTGACAACTCCGGTGTAACAGCGCTCTTTTTACTACAATAAGCAGCCGTGACGGCAAAAAAGAGCAACCCGACAATCGTATACTTCCTGGTGTTTTTCACATTCATATAATCTGGTTAAAAATTTTGACACTATTTAATCTTCACTACCCTGATATTATCAATAGCCGCCTGTAATCCCGAGGTGGTAGGAGAGCCGGAGTAGTTTTTAGTCTGGATATTTATTTCACCGTTGGCAGTAGCACCTAACAACGTAGTCAGGTCGGCGGCAGCAGTGCCTTTACCATCATTGGTTCTGAACAGCGATAAAGGCATCGTAACAGTATGCCAGCCTTTGGTAGTAAAAGGGGTGACAGCACCATTAGTACCTTGCCAGGGTTCATAGCGGGCCTGGTAGTCAAAGGAATAACCTTTTATCACATAAATGGAAGTAGCGGACCATGGCACGGGAACATTGATTTCAAATTTCACTGCATAATTATCAACAGGCACATTCAGGCTATCTACAGGTATCCATTGTACTTTCTTCATATTGATACTCCTTCCACCACCCCACCAAACACCATCACCAGCTCCCAATGCACCATATTTCAACACTGCATAATTCCCCCTGTTACCTGGATAAGCAACACTGCTGTTAGAAATATCCCCGCCCCAATCGTGTGTATTGATATCGTCAAAATTGCAGAGCACCCCTGTTTTCTCGTCATTTACGTTATAGGGAGTGGTGGCCTTACCAGACTTGGTAGCAATCACCACTGGTCCGCTTTGGGTAAGCTTTGGCAGTACAAAACCGATAGACGTACCATCAGTGGATTGCGAATAATTTGTAATCGCAGTCCCTGCAAAGGTGAATTCCTTTATGAAAAATAAATTAAGCCCGGTGATGTACACGGAGTCGCCTTCATTGGCATTTTCGTTGGAAATAGTAGTGATAGAAGGCGGTGGTGCAGCAATACTGAATGTATATGTAGTGGCTCCCTGCCGGGTAACATAGCGAATGGTATTCAGTGTTTCAGCTGGTACCGATGGAAACGGTATCACAGCAGGTACCAGCACAGTAGCACTGGTATCAGAATACATGACACTGCTCACAGTGGCTGGTACCCCATTAAAAGATATCTGAACGGCATCCTTTAAATGATGTCCTATCAATACCACCCACTGGCCCGTAGTGATAGTTTCTACCAGGGTATCAGCCGGAGATGCGGCATAATTTCTAACACTTGTTATCTCCGGCGCTGCTCCTGTTGTGTCTTTCTTACAGGCAGACTGCATACAGGTAAACAACACGGCAAGCGCGAAAAGCGGTAGACTTTTATATAGCTGATGGAATGTTACTTTATTCACGGTATAATAATTTTTGGTTGTTTAGTAATATGATACCGGAGGCTCCAGTAGTTTTGGATTGGCTGTTACCTCAGAAGAAGGAATTGGGAATGTAAAGCTTTGAATAGTGGGTGGAGTAATCACTCCCCATGGACTGCCAGGCGTTACAACACCGTCTGTCAGCGTGAAGTTTACGCGTTGCTCACCTGCCAGCAGGCCGATGGCTTTACTCGGGTTATAATAAGATAACCTTACAAGATCGGTCCAGTATTGACCCTCTGCCGCCAGTTCAATTCTTCTTTCAAGCAGTACGCTATCCGCATCAATTTTAGGAGCCGGGAGCATTCCCGCTCTTTTCCGCACTTTATTAAAATAAAAAAGGGCATCTGCGTTGCTCGTAGAAGCATTGTTACCCAGGATAGCTTCTGCATACAGGAGATACACATCCGCCAGCCTTAACAGGGAGTTATGCTCCGTTGAAGTGGTTTGCGTCATGGTAGGCGCATTATTATCTTTATTGGTGCCGATAACATGCTTTTTTAGCGCAGCTGACCCGGTAAATTTAAATCCACCACCAGCAGCATTCAGCTCCGGGTAATAGTCACCATTGATCATAAAAGTAGCTTTACGTCTTAGGGAATCCCTTGTAGCGTATAACTTGTACATGTCTACGGTTGGCCCTATACCAAACCAGCCGGCGGATCCATTGGCAGAGATATCCGCATTCGTGGAGTAGATCTGCAGCATATTGCCTTCCATCCAGGACCCGGTTGGCGCCCATTGCAATGCAAACAGGGATTCCGGATTATCATTAAACTGGGTCTTAAAAAGATCCGCATAGTTCGTTAATAAATCCAGCCCGCTGTTCTTACATACATTGCCCGCATATTTCGCTGCACTATCCAGGAATTGCTGATTCCGGGTACCGGTTTGATTCAATCCCGCAACTGTTAAATAAGCCTTTGCCAGCAGACCCTGTGCTGACCAGGTAGTCACCCTTCCCGCTACATCAGCAACAGGGAGATGCCCGGCTGCAAAAGTCAGGTCATTGATAACGAACTTGTAAACGTCCTGCGTTTTTACACGGTTAATCAGGGGAGAAACTATCAGCTTGCTGTTGTCTTCAATAACAGGAACAGCTCCCCAATGTACTGCCAGGTTATAATAGGCATATCCACGTATAAACCGGGCTTCTGCAATAGCGGCATTTTTGTTCCTGTCGGAAATGGAATCAGGCGCTCTTTGCTGGATAGCATTGATGGTAACATTGCAGTGAGCGATAATTTTATACATCGACTTCCAGTTGGAAATCATGATGCCGTTCATACCGGTAACGGTGAATGTATTTAATTGCACCGCATCTCCCCAGTACCCTACTGCCATGTTTCCACTCAGCACATCTCCAACAGGCAGATAACAGGTGTAGTTCCAGTCGCCCCATGGGCTACCGGCGTATAATGCGGCGGTGGCTAATCTTAAATCATTGGTACTTTGATAAAAATTATCTGCACTTATCTGCGACAATGGCGGACGATCCAAAAAACTTTTGGAGCATCCCGTCATTGCTATTATTATTAACAGGAACGCAATTATTTTATTCAATACTGATCTCATAACGATTGATATTAACAGATGAATATTTTATTTGGTCAGTTTAATATTGGCGCCAATGGTAAATACGCGGGCCTGCGGATAATAACCATTATCCACGCCGGCAGACAGCGGGTCCCAGGAGCCAATCTCCGGATCCATTCCCTTGTAATTGGTAATGATGAAAGCATTTGAAACATTGAAGTACACTCTCAGGTACTTAATGCTGGCCTTTGAAATCAAGCTTTCAGGGAGTGTATATCCTAAAGAAATATTCTTACATCTCAAAAATGATCCATCTTCAACGAATTTATCAGAGTTCCGGTTATTATCATTGGTGTTATCATTCCTGATACCCACAATCCTGGTTTCAGGATTAGTTACTTTGATATTATTAATATCGGTAGCGCTTCCATTCGGGTCAATCAAAGTAAGTTTCGCATAGTCCATCAGCCCCCTGAGATATCCATAGCTCGTACCAGGATATTCTCCATTTACGCGAAGCTGATTATATACTTTGTTACCAACGTTAGCAGAGAAAAATATATTCAGGTCAAAGTTTTTATAAGAAAAAGTATTATTGAAACCAAGCTGGAACTTTGGTATAGGAGAACCGAGGAATGTTTGGTCCTGTTCATTAATGACACCATCTCCATTAAAATCCTTGAATTTCAGATCACCATACCAGATGCTTCCACCGGCTGCACCCACTGGCAACGGCACCCCATTTTTAGTAGGCAAAGCATGTGTTTTGAAATCTTCTTTTGTGGCAAATACGCCACCATCAATCACATAACCGTAAAACTCCCCGATAGACCTGCCCACCACCGTTTTACTATATTGCCTGTCTAACGAAGCACCATCGGTATTGAGCTTCACTACTTCATTAATATTACGTGAAACTGTTACATCCGTTTTCCAGGTGAAATCTTTTCTCTTAATATTGGTAGAGCTAATTCTAAAGTCAAAGCCCTTGTTATTAACCGTACCCACATTCACGTATGGCGCGTCCAATGCACCTGGTGCATAGCCGATTAACGTACCGGAATACATAGGCAAAGGAATTTGCAGTACCAGCCCATCCGTTCTGCGATTATAAAAATCTACCGCAAAATTTATCCGCCAGCCGAAGAGCGTACCATCCAGTCCGATATTGGTATATTTTGTTTTCTCCCATTGCACATTGGGATTGCCTACATTCTGCGTCAGTTGCGCAATTCCTGTAAGCCCGGTAGCTACGGTAGCCAGCGTAGAAGTATAAGCATAGTCACGGATGTTTTGGTTATTCGTTAAGCCGTAACCCAAACGCAGTTTTAACTCGTTCAGTTCCTTCACCTGCTTTAGAAAATCTTCATTATTTATTTTCCAGGCAAAAGCACCTGACCAGGTAGTTACCCAGCGATTTTCTGCAGCAAACTTTGAGGAACCATCTCCCCTGACATTGGCTGTAAAGAGATATTTGTCATTGAGGCCAAAGTTGATGCGGCCAAAGTATGATTCCTGTGCACTTTGTCCTTTGCTGCCGGAATTGGTAGCTGTACTGGGATCTCCGCTGCTGATGACCTGTACATTATTGGAAGGAAAGTTACTCCTGCTGGCAGAAGAATTCTCATTGGTACTCAGTTGTGCTTCATGTCCTAACAACACATTTACATTGTACCTGTTTTTAAATAAATGTGCATAGGTCAGGAAGTTCCTGAGGGTAGTAAATGAGTTTTGTGCAAAATTATAAGACCCGCTGTTAAGACTGTTTTTTACGAGTCCAAATGTATAGGTAGGATTAAACTTGTCTTCAGTGGCCATCGAAAAGCTTCCGGTTACTTCGTTCCGCAAGGTCAGATCCCTGGTAAAAGCTATTTCGGCATATAAATTACCGAAAAGCTGGTTTCTCTTTGCCACATCTTTATTAATAAGCGCGATAGCAAACGGGTTCACGATATTATTATTCACCCATCCGTTGGGGTTATAAGCACCGGCCCAGCTACCATCATCATTTTTCACCGCAATATCGGGTGTTTGAGATAATGCGTTACTGATCACATTTGAACTGCTTGAATTCACATTCTCTTTAATATTCACCAACTGCAGGCTGGTACCTATCTTCAACCAATCTGTTGTTTTATTATCGAGATTCAATCTTAGCGATATCCTGCGAAAATCAGACCCGAGAGCAATACCTTCCTGGTTGAAATAGGAACCGGACAGGAGGTATTGTGTTCTCACATCTCCTCCATTAATGGTGAGGGTATGATTTGACATGGGTGCATTTCTGAAAAGTTCTTTCTGCCAATCGGTACCGGTACCCAGGTACTTGGGATTTGCAAATTCCGGGCGGGTATCAAATCCCCAGCCTAAACCGGTGTTTCTGTCATTTATAAAAGTGGCATATTCCTGCAGGTTCATTACAGGTAATTTTTTTGGTATCTGCTGATAGCCTGCGTACATATCGTACGTAATGCTTGGCGGAGCCACCTGCCCGCGCTTCGTGGTGATTACCACTACGCCGTTGGTAGCCTGGGAACCATAAATGGCGGTGGCGGAAGCGTCTTTCAATACGTCAATAGATTCTATTTCAGATGGATTGATACCTGCCAGTGGGTTCACACCGGGGCCTAATGCTGCGGTACCACCAATAATAATTCCATCTATTACGTACATGGGCGCACTTCCTCCAAAAGAAGACAGGCCGCGGATCTGAACAGACACCGCACCACCAGGCTGACCTGATATTTGCTGGGCTACCAGTCCCGGAACTTTTCCCTGCAAGGCCTGATCAAAGGTAACAGGCTGTGTTTTCCGGATCTCATCGCCGGACACAGAGGAGATAGAGCCGGTTACATCCGGGCGTCTTACTTTACCATAACCAATTACCACCACGTCTCCCAGTTGTGAAATATTTTCGGCTAATGCAATATCAATGGAAGTGGTCTTTGTAATCACCACTTCTCTTTTCAGGTAGCCTATTATGGAAACCACCAATGTATTTCCGGTAGCAGCATCGATCGTAAACTTTCCCGCCTCATCTGTAACGGCGAAGCGGCTGGTATTTTTTACGGCAACAGTGGCCCCGGGGATTGGTGAAGCATTATTTTTATTAATAACTCTACCGGCTATCTTCGTTGTTTGTGCAAAAAGTGGGGGGCTGCAAAGGAATCCCAAAAGGATACCCAATAGCGGTAGTATTCGCAAGCGAATCATTTTGGTTGACTTCATTTTTTAGTTTTTTCTTAAGTGGATGATTATCTCCAACAGCGGGAGACGACATTTCATAACGTTAGTACACTTATGCCAGGATACAACCTGTTAAGTATGATGCTTCCAGGAACTGGTTGCAAGTTTTAATGCGATCTGACGACATTCAGTTTAACAGTTTGAGGTGAGTGAAAGAATAAGACATTCATAACGGTAAAAAGGGCTCCGGGTGCTACCCTGTAGGTAGAATAGCCTGGTAACATGCCCCTGAAGGGAATGTAAACCGCCATACGGAGTGAAATTAATGCTCGTTTCATATACGTGGATTAAATGTTATAAAGGTATAGTGATAGTGACTTAATGCCGGGGCCTGATTGATTCAACTATGGGCCTCAAATGTTACAATTGGCCAGTCAATTTCGGGATAGCTGTAAACGTTGTAGTATTATAGACAGATCGTGTTTACCTGTCATCGCATTATAGAAATAATGCACGGTTATTGAAAATCCGGAAAGCCGGGAGCCACGTGTTTGCATTCATCCAACAGCAACAAATTCTTCCCACCCGGCTTTCCTGATTATATTTAGAATGGATGATTTAAATTAAGGGAAAAGGCAGCTGGACTACCATCCTGCATTTTGTTTCAATACGTTGTTAGACAACGTAATTTGTGTGTTAGGTATTTGTACCAGTCCTTTTGTTTCCACCACCTTGGATGCCAGGATGGTTTTAGTGGTATTAACGCCGCCATTTTGAACGGTGGTTGATTCTGCAATAGCCGCAGCAGCCACGTTTATTCCCTGGCGAAGTAAATCCCAGTAACGGATTCCCTCGGCGGCAAATTCCAGTTTTCTTTCATTCATAATATTTGCCTGGTTCACCGGAAGCTGAACAAAAGCGGCCCCGTATGCTCTCTTGCGAACATCATCAAAATACTTTTGTGCATTCCCGGCGCCCAATTCAGCTGCCATTAACAGCACATCGGCATAACGGATAGACACATAGTCCTGGAACTGGCTGATCATAAAGCTGGTACCTCCCATCTTTTCTGCCAGGCTTCTCCCCGCTTCATCTGCCATAGGGCTATACTTTTTAATCGTGTAGCCGGTATACTCCCTCTGGTCTTTTATATTCTGAAAATCGAGTTTCTCATCGTTTATAGAAATAATAGAAGCGCTTCTACGGCTATCATTCGGCGCAAAAGCATTCCAGAGCTTTGGACTTATTGTTGCGGCTCCCCAGCCCATTCCATAAGGATAAATACTTTGAATCCGGATACCATACATTACCATCCAGGTGTTTCCATCCACATTTCCATTCCAGTCGCTGGTATAGGTATACTTGATGGCAAATACTGTTTCTTTATTATCCTCGCCTACATAATTATTCAGTGACGCGGCCGGCCATAAGTTGGCAAATTTGTCGACCAGGCCAAATCCACCATTTGTAATAACATCCTCCAGGTAAGCCAGTGCCTGCGCTTTTGATACCTGTCCTACCAGGTCTGGTTTGTTATAATAACCGGTGTAGTACAGGAATACGCGGCCCAGGAGTGCCTCAGCAGCCCATTTGGTTACCCGTCCACGGGTGGAAGGATCCTGGCTGCCATAACTGGTAGCCGCGAGATTAGCAGCGGCAAATTTCAGATCATCCGTAATCAGCTTATAAACATCATCCGGATTTGCCTGTGGCACATTGTCAGTGGTGGCTTTAGTGATTAATGGAACATTCCCCCACAAGCGCACCATATCAAAGTAGCAATAGGCACGGATAAATCTTGTTTCCGCTTCGTAGGTATTACGCAAAGTGGCATTTTCGCCCCAATTCACACCATCCAGGTGCGACAACAACATGTTGGCCCGGTAAATAGCTTTATAATAAAGGCCCCACGAATCACCAAACAAATCCTGGTCTGAAGGAGAACGGAGCTTGTCAAATTCATCCATCATCTGGATGCCAAATCCATCGGCATTACCGCCACCACCAAATGCTTCGTCAGACATAATAGTAGCAGCAACCGGGAGCGCAAACCCACCAGACCATATACGCTGTAATCCATCATAAACACCCACCTGCGCTTTCCAGGCATCATTTGGTGTTTTATAAAAATTTTGTTCAGTAGCGGAGGTTACGTCCTCTGTATCCAGGAAGGTCTTTTTACAGGCTGCCAATGATAACAGGGCTGTAACCAGTATATAAGATTTTAAGTTTTTCATCGCTAATTCATTTTAAATTAAAAACGGATGTTTGCGCCTACCAGGAAAGTTCTGGGCCGTGGATAATAACCTACATCCACACCGGATGAAAAGCCTTCATTATATCCTACTTCAGGGTCCATGCCTTTATACCTGGTAAGGATGAAAGCATTTTGCACGGAGGTATATACTCTCAATTTACCCAGGTAACTTTTCTTCGCCAGGCGGGCAAAATCATAGCCTAACGTAATATTGTTGATGCGAAGAAATTTGCCGTCGTAAACATACAGGTCTGAGAACTGAGCCCAGTTAACACCATCTTCTGTTACTCTCGGAATCCTGTTGGATGTTCCTGCACCATGCCAGCGATCGAGGATTTCAGTGGAGTAATTGGCAAAGCCACCCGGGCTTCTCCATGACTGCACCAGTTGATTACCTGTTACACCGGATGCCTGTACGGAGAAATCAAAACCTTTCCAGCCAAGGGTGATGTTAAAACCAAATGTAAAATCAGGATTAGGATCTCCGATCTTTGTTTTATCAGCTGCATCAATCACACCATCACCGTTTAAGTCAACATAACGAACATCACCAGGCTTTGCATTGGGCTGAATAGGTGCTCCTGTTTTACCTTTATAAGCCTGTACATCCGCTTCTGTCTGGAAAAGGCCATCTGTTTTGTATCCCCAGAAGTAACCAACCGGTTCTCCGTTTGCGGCACGGTAAAACTCACCAGCATTGGCATACAGCGAATTGGTGCTGCCATGGATCACATGGTCATTGGTAGGTATATTTCCTATCCTGTTTTTGTTATACGCACCGTTTACCCCAATGGAGTAACTAAAATCTTTACCAATGCTGTTGCTATAACTAAGTCCCAGTTCAACACCGGTATTTTTCACATCACCACCATTAATAAGCGGTGCATCAGCTCCGGCAGTAGCGAGGATAGGCACTCTGATTAACCAGTCTTTTGTTTTTTTGACATAATAGTCAAAGGTCACATTCAGGCGCTCTAACACGGTAGCGTCAAAACCGATGTTGGTCTGTTCAGAAGTTTCCCATTTTACGTTGGGATTGGCAATACGGCTTGGATAAGCACCCTGTGTATTTACACCTTCAACAGGTCCGAATATATAACCTGCATTGGTAAAACTGATAGGGGCTAAAAACTGGTAAGCATCTACATTCTGATTACCTACCTGTCCCCAGCTACCGCGGATCTTGAGGAAATCAAGCCAATGAACACCCTGCATGAAATTTTCCCTGGAAGCTACCCATCCTGCAGACACAGAAGGGAAATAACCCCAGCGTTTATCCGGTGCAAACTTCGATGATCCGTCTCCCCTGAAAGTAATATTCAATAAATACTTCTCCTGGAAATCATATTGAAGTCTTCCGAAATAAGACATCAGCGCATTTACGCTTGGACCGCCGCCAACGCTCATATAAGGTGCACCCCTGTTCACATTCTGTGCAATAGATAAGTAAGCGTGTTGCATGTCGGCAATACGCAGATCCCAGTTGCTGCCGTTCATGGCCACTGTTTGCTGTTTCAGCGAAGAGCTACCGGCCATTACACTGAAATGATGATCTGTGTGCACATTAAAATCATAACTGAGTAAATTATCAAACTGGATAGTCCGTCCGTTACCCATAGATTGTGTCACCTTAGCGGTATCATTGAAGGAATAGATAGATAGGTGATACACCGGCGTATAGCCATGACTTTGGTTGGCAGCATAATTTAAGCCGAGGCTTGACCGGAACTTTAGCCCTTTGATGGGTTCTACCTGTATGTACACATCTCCAAATAAGCCCTGGCTACTGTTCCGGTTCCTCGTGGTATAATCCATAACGGCATAAGGATTGGCTTCTCCATTATTCCACGACTGGTCAGGTTTTCCCGGGTACCAGCCTTTTTTGTCGCTGCTGAAATAATTACCAGCAGCGTCATACATCGGCAGGAAAGGGCTCACGCCAAAAGCGCTGCGTAAAGTATTGTTGTATTGCCCATCTACCAAAATACCATGGCTGTTCTGATAATTGAACGTAAGATGTTCTCCTATCTTAACAATATTCTCATATAAATTATGTTCGGAATTTATTCTGAAATTGTAACGGTCGAAATAAGAGATATCGGAGCCGCCAACAATACCACCCTGGCTGGTATATCCAAGCGACATCGAATAAGTGGAATTAGCTCCTCCTCCCTGTACGCCCAGTACATAGTTTTGAGTAGGTACATTGCTTTTAAACATCTGATCCATCCAGTTGGTATTTACCGGAAGGTTGTTGACTACGTCGTTACTGAAGTAAGGCGACTTACCTGAGTTGACAGCAGCTTCATTGATGATGGTAGCATATTCTTTTGCGTTCAGCAATTTTGCTTTACGTGCTACGTTTTGCGCACCATAGAAGGCATCCAGGGTTACCTGTGGCTTCTGATTCACTTTTCCTGTCCTGGTAGTTACCAGTATAACACCATTTGCTGCCTGAGAGCCGTAAATAGCAGCGGAAGCAGCATCTTTCAGGATATCTATGGATGCAATGTCTGCCGGGTTCAGGTAAGAAATATCACCGGTTTGAACACCGTCTACAATATACAGCGGTGCAAAATTACCTACGGTACCTTTACCACGGATAACCACATTCATACCAGCTCCTGGTTGTCCGGAGTAAGTTGTAATTTGTACACCCGGAGCCTGGCCTTGTAATGCCTGCAATGCGTTGGTAGTATTTTGTTTCTGAATATCGGCGCCTTTCACTTGCACATTGGCACCGGTTACCAGCTTTTTCTTCTGTACCCCATACCCGATCACCACCACATTTTCTAATTGACTTTCTGCATCCTGCAATTGAATTTTCAACTCATGAGAAGTTACTTTCACTTCCTTAGGCACAAAACCTACTGAAGAAATAACAAGTATATCGCCAACGGATGCCGTGATGGTAAACCTTCCCGTTTCATCGGCAATAGTAGAGGTTTGGGTACCTTTTACTGATACCGAAGCCGCCGAAACCGGCTGGGAGGTAATCAGGCTGGTGATTGTTCCGCTCACCTTCGTTGTTTGGGCGGAAGCATTTCTGCCAAGGGTAAAGATCAAAATACCCCAGAGCAGCAATATTCGCAAGCGAATAATTTTGGCTGAGTTCATACGTGTGAATTTAAATTGGCTATTTTTTTATAGATAGATGTTTTCCTTCATAAACCACTTCTTTGTCGCATGTGCTGTCCAAATCCAGGCGCCTGGCATTACCAGGTGTGATCATATTAATACGAAATGTTCTTTTCTTCAACATGTTGTTAAATGAACCTTTCCGGTCTCCGATGGTAACGGTGGCGGTTCTTTCGTCATACTTCACCGGGATAACCGCAAAAGCACCTTTTTCATAATTGTAGTTGATTCCTTCATCTTCATACAGGTTAAAAGAGGCGTCTGCGCCGGTATAGATGTTTAAAGTGATAGTATCAGATTGTTTTTCCGAGGTGTATTGCAAGTTGGGGCCGAAAGGCAGTATAGATCCCGCTTTCACAAATAACGGCATACGTTCATAAGGTGCAGGCGCTGTCATTTTTTGGCCTCCTTTATACCACTTACCGGTGTACAGATCATACCATCCCGCACACTCAGGTAAATACACCGGGCGCTGGGTTTGTTTGTATTCACAAACAGGATTCACCAGCAGCGCCGGACCAAACATATACTGGTCTGAAATACTTAATACTGCAGTATCTTTTGGAAAGTCCATGGCCAGGCCACGCATCAACGTATAGTCGTCATGGTAAGCCGCTCCTGCCAGTGAATAGATATAAGGAAGCAACTGGTAACGCAGCTTATCATAATAAAGAAAGCTTTTATATGCAGGATGATCTTCCGGCGCCGTATTAAATACTTCGCGATAAGGGAATTGACCATGCGAGCGGAACAACGGAACAAATGCGCCGAACTGCGACCAGCGGGTCATCAGCTCCCTCCATTCTTCCAGGTTTTCGCTATCTGGTTTTTCGAATTTCTCCGGCACCACAAAACCGCCGATATCCATGGTCCAGTAAGGAAGACCAGACATAGAGAAGTTCACTCCTGCTGCTATCTGAGCTTTCATATCCACCCAGGTGGAACCGATGTCACCACTCCATATAGCCGCAGCGTAGCGTTGTGAGCCCGCAAAACCGGAACGTGTGAGCAGGAAAACCCTTTTATCCGGGTCTGTGGAACGCTGTCCTTCGTAAATACCTTTTGCATTCTGCAATGGATAAGCATTCAGGAATTCGGCCGCACTGCCTAAAGCTGTGGGCGTCATCTGCAGCTTTCTTTTTTCGGGGCTTACATTGGAAAGAATATCCGGCTCACTGGCGTCCATCCACCATGCGTCGATGCCTTTGCTATAAATTTTTTTATTAATCAGGTCCCAGAAACCTTTCCGGGCAGAGGTATTAAACGCGTCGTAAAAGGTGGAAACATATCCCTTGCCTATCCAGTCTCTCTGCTGATCAGCTACATTTCTTTTATAGAGCCATCCATTTCTATCAAACTCTTTATAAGCGGTTATCCCGTCATAAAACTTTGGCCAAACAGATATCATGATCTGGGTGTTGTATTTTTTATGCAACGCCTCAATCATACCATCGGGAGAAGGGAAACGTTTCTCATCAAACTCCTGGCTGCCCCATTCGGCTTCTTTCCAGTAGCTCCAGTCGAGTACAATATTGTCGATAGGAATTTTTCTCTTGCGGAACTCATCTACAGTAGCAATTATTTCCGCTTGTGTTTTATATCTTTCCCGGCTTTGCCAGAAGCCCAGTGCCCATTTAGGCACAATAGGCGCTTTACCTGTAAGCGTTCTGTAGCCGGAAATAACTTCATCCATGTTATCGCCATACACAAAGTAATAATCCACCTGTTTGCCGGCTTCAGAGGAAAAGCCGAAAGTATTTTGCTGTTCTTCACTCAGTGGTTCCTGCCATTTCAAAGAAAGATAGGATTCGCCTTCCGGTATCCATTCTATTTTCACCGGTATCTTGTGTCCTTTTTCAAAGTCGTACGAAATCACTGCAGATGCGGGATTCCATGATTTTCTCCAGCGATCCAATATCAATTTTCCGTTCATCCATACTTTCAGCGAGCCACCATACACGAAGCGGAATTGATGAAGACCTGTCAGGTTACTGGAAAGCATGCCTTCCCAGGTAACCATGCCTGTAGCAGCCGTAAACTCCTTTGGCATCTGGATCTTTGATTCTCCCAGGAATTCCATATTAATAGTGCCCTCAGGTCTTTCGATACTGATTTCCTGCGGCTTATGCCAATCGTTGGCATAGGAAGCAGTTAACCAGCCTGCTTCTCCTTTTTTAGAAAACAGTTGTAGGGAAGAAAGTGGCTGAAGCGGCCGGATATCCCCTGCCCTGGTCAGGGAGTAATTGTCCCACAGGATACCATAGTTCTTATTGGAAATTAAAAAAGGAATGGCTACTTCTGTATTATTCTGAAAGAAGGTAACCTGTTGTCCTCTATAGTTTACAATCCCATCCTGATGCTGACCGAGTCCATACCAGGCATCGCCTTTGGCAGCCTGAAATGTTTGGCTTAAAGTATAATATCTTTTACCGTCAAATACGGCAGGTTGAAAGTTTCTTCCCAAAGGTTGTTTTTCTGCCAGTATTTCTTTGCCGTTCAGGTCCGTAAAAGTAACGGCACCAGTTTGACGGTTGACAGTGGCAATTAACTTTTTTGTTTTGAGTACCAAGTTTTCTTTAGATGGAATGATATCCCAGGTAAGTCCCGGTCTTTTCTGATAAACAGTCACCAGGCTGTTGGCAGGTATTATTTCTTTACCGGGAGCAGCAACTACCCTTATAATATTATCGGCTACAACTTCCAGTTTAACAGCATGCGACGAACCTGTAAACATGGAATCGGTGAAAAGCAGTACGCCATCAGGTAGTGTAATATAAGCGGGCGGAGTCCCTAACGAATCATTCATCAAGCCTAAAGTCAGCAGACTAAACAGCAGCAATCTCAGTTTCATATACGTGGATTAGATGCTGTAAAACTATGGCTATGGTGGCATTGATAAGGGCCCCAAATGATTCAACATGGGGACTCAAATGTTACAAACCGGCCTATACCACTGCATATTCGCAGAAGGGACTGTATTAAAGATGCCTGTTTTTAATATTCGCGACATATTCTGAAGGAGTGACCTTAAACTCTTCCTTGAAAAGTTTACTGAATACTTTCGGGTTATTAAATCCTACCTGGTAGGCTACTTCTGAAATAGACATTCCACTTTTATCTAATAATTGCGCCGCCCTTTTCAAACGAATAGAGCGGATAAAGTCCAATGGCGATTTCCCGGTAAGGGAATTTATCTTCCGGTACAGGGTAACCCTGCTCATGAACAGCTCCCGGCTCAATTCATCTACTGAAAAGTCAGGATTATCTATTTGTTTTTCAATAATGTCTAACGCCTGTTTTAGGAATTTCTCATCAACCGGGGTGATGGTCACCTCTTCCGGGTTGACTTCAATTTGCTTCTGGAATTTCTTCTTTAGTAATTGTTGTTGTGCCAATAGATTATTAATACGGGATCCGAGGATCTCAAAGGTGAAAGGTTTGGTGATGTAATCATTGGCACCGGCTCTCAGGCCCGCCAGTTGTTTTTCCTCGCTACCCATGGCCGTAAGCAGGATAACCGGAATATGTGAGGTGAGTGTTTCGGACTTAATTTTGCCTACCAGCTCCACCCCATCCATCAATGGCATCATCACGTCGCTTACCACGAGGTCGGGATTTAACCGTTTAATTTTCTCCCAGCCCTCACTTCCATTAGTAGCTTCCTCCACATGGTAATGTTCTTTCAGGTTATCTTTCAGGTAAAAGCGCAGGTCTTCATTATCTTCCACTATCATAATTGTTTTTTTCCTGTTTCCTTTTTTGGTTTCTTCAATATCTGCCGGCTCCTCTTCGGCTGCTGTTGCCGAAGTTACGGGCCGGGGCGCTGTATACATCTTCCTGGCAGGGAGTAATACGGTAAAGCAGGTACCCTGATCCGGTTCACTTTCCACTGTAATGGTACCGTGGTGCAGATTTACAAACTCTTTTGTGATGGCCAGCCCTATACCTGTTCCCTGGTTTACCATACTCTCCGGTACTTCCGTCTGGAAAAACCGTTCGAAGATTTTTTCGTGTTGAGCAGCCGGGATGCCAATACCAGAGTCTTTTACTTTGATGGCAACCGTACCATCTGTTTTGGGGCTAACGGGTGGATTATATGTCAATTTGACACTTACTTCGCCATTATCGAAAGTGTATTTAAAAGCATTGGAGAGCAGGTTAAATAAAATCTTCTCTATCTTATCTTTATCAAAATAAATCTCCAGGTGGTCAATATCACTGGAAAATGAAAACCGGATTTTCTTCTTTTCTGCCACATCTGTGAAAGAGCAACTGGTTTCCTGGCAAAAGCCAACAATATCACCTACTGCAGGGTGCAGTCGTATTTCTTCCACTTCCATTTTCCTGAAATCCAGCAGCTGGTTCACCAGGTTCAGCAAACGTTTGGCATTCCGTTGCACGAGGTTCAATTGTTCTACCTGCTCCTGGTCTGTAGTCTGTTTAATGATTTTATCCAACGGCGCCATAATGAGGCTTAAGGGTGTCCGGAATTCATGGCTTACATTAGTAAAAAACTTTGTTTTTAACTGTTCCAGGGCATGCGCTCTTTCTGCCTCTCTTCGTTGCTGAGTCACCTCAAAACGCATATGTATCCTGTCTAAAGTAATGCGTCGGATCAGGAAAAACAGGCTGGCAGCCACCAGTAAATATATAAAGTAGGCAATGGGGGTTCGCCAGAATGGTGGCGCAATATTGATTTGCAGGGTTTTTACTTCGCTCCATAATCCTGTTCTGTCCAGCACCTTTACCTTGAAGATGTAATGACCCGGGCTGAGGTTCGTATAGGTGGCTCTCCGTTGGCTATCGTCTGTATACAGCCAGTCGGTGTTAAACCCTTCCAGCATGTACGCATATTTATCATTGCGGTTATGTGAGAAATCAAGCGAGGCAAAGTCAATAGAGAAAACATTTTCTTTATACTTCAGGTCAATGCTTTCCAACTGCGGTAAAGCACGGCTCAATAGCACACGGTTATCTACTCTTTCGCCGGGTGCTATATTTTTATCCAGCAGTTGAAAACCGGTGAATGTAATGGCGGAGTGGCCAACGGATGGCTTAATGGAGGCGGGATTAATGATGTTAAACCCGGACGGTCCTCCGAAAAATAATTCACCGGTTGCCGTTCTCAGCGCCGCATTTTCATTAAATTCCCGGTTCTGCAGGTTATTGGTGGCATCGTAATTAACCACGGAAAAAGTAATATGGTGATTATTCTGCCTGGGAATAACATTAGATAAGCCGTTAGGCGTGGAGATCCAGAGTGTTTGATGCGCATCTTCCAGGATATTTAATATCATATTATCCGGAAGGCCATCTGCTATGGTGAAGGTCTGAAATTCCCTGGTTTGGCTGTCAAACAGGTTAAGTCCTTCCCTGGTTCCTGCCCAGATACGCCCCTGGCTGTCTTCCAGGAGACAAAAAATACCGTCGTCGTTTAAACTGTTTTTCTTGTTGGAATGCTGATAAGTAGTCACCACTTTATTGTCCGCCAAAACCATAATGCCTCCGCTGGTACCTACCCATAAATCGCCTTTCCTATCCTGCATTACAGCAGAGACATAATTCGCGCCTCCGCCGTTTTTATAATGATAAAACCGGTTAGCAGCCCTGTCGAAACGATCCAGTCCACCGCCCAGGGTGCCTATCCATAACTGTTGTTTTTTATCTTCAAATATTTCCCAGACAACATCATCTGCCAGGCTGAAAGAATCGCGTTCATTATGCCGGTAATGTGTAAACTTCCTGCCATCAAAACTATTGAGGCCACCATAATAAGTACCCACCCAAAGGATATCTTCCTGGTCAATCCAGAGACTCACAATCACATTATTGCTCAAACTATTGCTGTTATTGGGATCGTGCAGGTATTGCCGGAAAGCATTATTCTTCCTGTCGAAATAAATCAGCCCCCCGCCATTGGTGCCTATCCAGATATTACCATACTTGTCTTCTGCAAAACGATTTACATCATCAAACTGTAAACTCCGGGGGTCTGACTCCCGGTGATGGAAATAGGGAAACTGTATAACATTACTATTATAATAATTTACACCTTGTTTGTAGGTGCCAAGCCATATTATTCCCTGGTTGTCTTTGTAAATGGCAGTGATACTGTTTTGACTGATACTTTTGGGATCATTGGGGTTATTCAGCAGGAAAGTGGTATTAAACCCGTTCTTTTTGTCTATCAGGGCTACTCCGCCATGATCTGTTCCCACCCAGATCAAACCATTATTATCCTGCACTACCTGGCTTACCAGGTCCGACTTTAGCCTTACCGGGAAAGAATTTTTACCCATCCTCACAACGCTGCCATCTTCCGGATGGAAAAAAAAGAGGCCATTATTGTAGCTCCAGCACCAGATATCGCCGTCATTATCTACAAAAATGGAAAAAGTACTTTCAGCTTTGTGCAGCTTTTGCAGGGCATCACTGGAAAAAATGGTTTTCCCCAACTGTATATCATACTTCTGCAAAAATCCGGACTCATATATCAGCCATAGCTTTCCATCTGCAGCTTCCTTTATCGAAGTGATTTTTTCTCCGGACGGCACAGGGGCTTGTGCCTTAAATGGCTTTATGCTTTTATCGTTGGCAGAATATAAATACAGTCCTTTGTCGCTGTAAAGAAACCAGTACCTGCCTTCTTTGCCTTTTACGATGCTGGAAATAGTACCCGCAGGCAAACCCAGTGCAGATAAATAGCTGCTATAATTGGCGTCGAACTTTTCTGTATCCGGGTTATAGATACAGGGGCCGCCCATGGTTGATATCCACATTTTCCGGCCGGGTAACTCATAAAAGCTGACGATATTATTGGCTACCAGGGAAGTACTGTCGTTATGATCCTTGCGAAATATTTTAAAAGAATAACCATCATAACGATTCAGTCCATAAGTAGTTCCCACCCACAAAAAACCGTCCTGGTCTTTAACCACGGCGTTTACCTGGTTATGGGATAAGCCATTATAGGTGTTGAGCTTTGAAAAATTATAGTGTTCTCCCTGCGATAAAACGACCAGCGACTGCAACAAAAAAACAACCCCTAAAAGGTAACGCATTACTATAGGTTTTAGGTATAAAAATTTCTCGCCTGCCTGGCCTTCATGCGCTTCCTGCTGGCATCGTTTTTTATTCATACTCCTGAAATGATATTTTCTGAGGGTATTGTAACATTCCATACCCTAATCTGACAGAATCCATACCCCCCGGTATGGGTCAGACGATATAACTTTATTATAATTATATTATTCCACGCAAATAACCCTGCCCCGTTATGAAAACATCACTATTGCTGCCTGGTGTTCAGGCTGTTTCTTTCTATACGTCTTGTTTAACAGGCCCATCTTCATAATCCATCTGTTAAGTGTCAATATAACACATAAAATTTACTGCAACAAATTCCACGCTCCTTAAAGCCCGGTAACCCATACGGATGTTTTTGCTAACATTTTAGCAAAAATACAATCATCCGGGAACAAAAATACCATTCACCCCTTTTTTTCAACCACTCTAAAACGATTCACGTATGAAACATCTTTTATTTTTATCGACGTTGTTATCATCCGGTTGTAAATGGTTATTGCTAACAGCCGGTATTTTATTTTCAATTCCCGCATGGAGTCAATTACCTACGGCACAACAGGTAGCCAGCCAAATGAAAGTAGGCTGGAACCTGGGAAATACGCTGGAAGCCATTTGTGGAGAAAACGCCTGGGGCAATCCCAATACCAGCCAGGCGCTTATCAATGCTGTAAAAGCCGCCGGTTTTAATACCATACGAATCCCCGTGGCCTGGGATTGTCATACCAGCAATGGCGTTATTGATGCAAACTGGATGGCCCGTGTGAAAACCGTGGTAGACTACTGCATTAACAGTAACCTGTATGTTATCATAAACATCCACTGGGACGGAGGCTGGTTAGAGAATAATTGCACTACCAGCGCACAATCCGCTGTAAATGCCAAACAACAAAATTACTGGACGCAAATCGCCAATTATTTTAAAAACTATAATGAACGATTACTTTTCGCCAGCGCCAATGAACCGGCGGTAAGCGATGCAACAGGTATGTCGGTGCTGCTATCCTATCACCAGACATTTGTAAATGCGGTGCGTGCCACCGGCGGAAATAACAGCAGCCGCTGTTTGGTTATACAAGGTCCTGCCACCAACCCCGACTATACCTACAACCTGATGAATACCCTGCCAACTGACCCTGCCTCCAATCGCCTGATGGTGGAAGTTCACTATTATGCGCCCTGGCAATTTTGTGGTTTAACATCAGACGAAAGCTGGGGTAAAATGTTTTTCTACTGGGGAAATGGCTACCACTCTACCATACAACCAGACCGCAACAGTACCTGGGGAGAAGAAAGCGAAGTAGAAAGGCTTTTGGGGCTGATGAAAACAAAGTACATCGATAACGGCATCCCGGTTATCATTGGTGAATTTGCTGCTGTTAAACGAAGCAACCCCACAGATCTTTCATTGCATCTGGCATCGAGAGAGTATTTTCACAGGTATGTTTCCAGCTCCGCCAAAAGCAAGGGGATCATTCCCATCTACTGGGATGCTGGCGTTGCCGGAGGTGTATTTGATCGTAGTACAGCAACGGTATCTGACCAGGGTGTAGTGAACGCCATTATGCAAGGAGTCAACGGATCTACCTCCGGCTATATCACACTGGCTAATCGTGCTACGGGTTTATTCATAGATGGAATAGGCAGAACTGCCAACGGATCTAATTGTTCTCAATGGGGTAATAGCGGCAGCTATAACCAGCAATGGAGTGTAGAAACCACCGGAAGTTATGTAAAACTAAAAAACCGTGCTACAGGATTATATTTAGATGGAATGGGCAGAACGACCAACGGCTCCATTGCTGGTCAATGGGCTACCAGCAGCAGCAGCAACCAACAATGGACCATGGAAAATAACGGCGGCTATGTAAAATTCAAAAACGCAGCAACCGGTTTATACCTGGATGGTTTAGGTCAAACCAGCAATGGCGCTGACCTGGGACAATGGGGCTTAAGTTCCAGCTATAACCAGCAGTGGAGCACTTCTTCCGTAACGAATGCCCGGATGGCAACAGCAACATTATCTCCTGCACTTACCACCACCAATAAACAGGCATTGCAGGTTTCTGCATATCCTAATCCCTCCTCCTCTGCTTTCAACCTGGTAACTAATACCAAAGAAAAGATAACGTTGATTGAAATAATTGATATGACAGGAAAGGTAGTTGAATCCATTAAAGCGGCTGCTATTCAAAACAAATTAGTATTTGGGGGATCGCTCCCTCCTAATACCTATATCGTGAAGGTGACCGGTACCAGCGGCGTAACAACCTTTAAGATTATCAAACAATAATCATCACAGCGGGTACACTACATAAACCAGGGGCCCTCATCACGTTGGTGATGAGGGCCCCTGGACTTTAACACTGGAAAAGAAATGTTAAACCAAATACACCTAATCCAGCGCTATCATCGCCTTAATTACCCCCTTAGACGGATGAAGCAAACTTTCAAATTCATTAACAACTTCTTCAAATGCCAATCGGTGCGTTATATAATTGGTTGGCTGTATCCACCCTTTCCTGATGGAAGCAATCACATGTTCAAAGTCTTCCCGCGTAGCATTGCGACTGCTCATTAAAGTAGCTTCCCGCTTGTGATACTCCGGATGACTAAAGCTGATATCTCCTTTCTGCAAGCCCACCAGCACATATGTTCCACCGTGCGCTATATATTGAAAGCTGTTATTAATAGCTTTTAAACTGCCCGTTGCATCAATAACAACGGTAGGCATATCGCCATTTGTAATCAGGGCCAGCTGCTCCGATACGTTTTCCGTGGAGGCATCTATGACATGATTCACCTGCAACTTCTCCCTGCAAAATGCCAGCCTGTTTGCATTAACATCCACCGCAATGACGTTAGCACCAGCAATACGTGCGAACTCCATAATCCCTAAACCAATAGGACCGGCGCCAACTACCAATACAAACTCACCAGGTTTTACATCTGCCCGCCTGATGCTATGTGCACCAATAGCCAATGGTTCCACCAATGCCAGTTCATCATATCCCAGGCCGTTGCCGTGTACCAGTGCATAGGCAGGTACGTTGAGGTATTCCCTCATGCCGCCGTCAACATGCACACCACAAACATTGATCTTAACACAGCAATTAGGCTTGCCAGATCTGCAGGCGATACAAACACCACAATTAAAATAAGGGATAAAGGTGACGATGTCTCCGTTGGAAAATCCTGCTGCTCCATTAGCATCCACTATCTCACCTGAAAGTTCATGTCCTAAAATACGTGGATAATTAAAATATGGCTGCGTTCCTTCGAAAGCATGCAAATCAGTACCACAAACGCCGATGCGGCGAATCCTGATCTGAACATATCCTTCGTCCGGTGCCTGTCTTTGCGTATCCTCCAGCACTAACCTTCCCGGTTCCTCACAAATTATTGTTCGCATATGATTATTTAAAGTTGAAAGATTTGTTCCATGATCACCCACTTCTCCCCTTCTTTTGCCCAGGGTAATGGCTGCTGGAACTTCCACATTAATTGTTCCCACTCCTGTACTTTCGGATTGGCGGCATCCGAAGCATTTTTCTTCTCCGCATCATACAAATCGGTGGTCTCCATAATCATCATCAGGCGATTACCTGTTCTGTAAATGTCCATTTCTACAATGCCTGCATCCAGGATACTCTTTCTTACTTCCGGCCACCCGTTTTCTGCTTTGTGCCAATATTCATATTCTGCTATCAGCTGAGGATCATCCTTCAGGTCCAGCGCTAAACAATATCTTTTCATATTCTCTTTTAATCTCTATAAATAACAGGATGCATAAAGCGGATCTATTAATCCACCTTCTTCCATTTCTTTCCAGAACCCTTCCGGAATAACCGTTTGCGGCAATGCCACATTTTGCGCCACGCGCTCTGCCTGTGTTGTATTTAAAGCAATGCTCCTGACTCCCGGTGCATTCCTGCCGAAAATCACACAAGCCGCTATCGGTGTGATCTGATAATCGGTACATAACTGGTAAAAACGCTCCCGCCAATCATATAACGCTTTATCTTTTACCGGATCTGTTAACTGATAATTATAATATGCCGATCCTGTTAGGAAACCGCCATTAAAAACAGCCGAATTAATAATAGCAATGTCCTGCTGCTGCAGCTTTACCATAAATTCCACTAACACAGAAGGATGGCTATGAACGGTCATACTATTTGCAATCATCACCCAGTCAAGGGCTACATCTTCCGTTATTTTCTTTATTACCCGCCAATCCTTGGCGCCCACGCCGATGGCTTTCACCTTCCCTGCCTGCTTCAATTCATGTAAAGCCCGGTATGCGTCCAGTATGTCCTGATAACGTTGCTGGTACTCCTGTTCATCCTTTGCCGCGGCAAGATATTCATCAGGATCATGCACGGATACCAGCGATGCATGATAATCACCTAATAATGCATTGCCTTGTTCATAGCATTCCAGTATGCCATGATAGCTTATTTTCTGAATAGCATCATGCTCCAGGTTTTGCCATACGCCTGGCTCAAAGGTGGGCTCCGGTGTTTTTAATTCCGTGCGCAGCCACCCCAGCTTATTGCTGATCAACACATCCGAAGGGGCAATCCCCAATTGCTTCAAACTCCGTCCCAGGGCTTCCAGCGCCAATCCCGCGCCGTATTTACCTGCTGAATCAAATATAACCGGACCAGGCGAACATTTTATGCATTCATGAACAATGGATCGCTTCTTTTCTTCCGGGATTGCTATATATAAATTTCCTAACCCGCTGGTGCCAAAAATGACTTCCGGCAAATTGAGTTTTTCCATACCAATGCCTGCTTATTTTCAAAGAATAGTTGAAACAATTAATTCTTCCCGCTTCACCTTTACACGATGACCTTTGAACCCAAAAAAAGCTACCGCTATAAAACATATCAGTGGTACAATGTAACCGTATTGAATATTCCCCGTTACATCACTGATATAACCAAATACCCGTGGCAAAACCGCGCCGCCTACAATAGACATAATAATCAGGCTGCTTCCAAACTCTGTATCACCACGCAGTTCCCGGATGCCAAGGGCAAAGATGGTGGGAAACATAATCGACATAAAGAAGCAGATACCTATGACGGTATAAATGGTAATGATACCTGTTCCCAGGATGGCAACTCCACAAAGCAAAATATTGATCACTGCGTATACCCCCAATAATTTCGCAGAACTAAAATGTTGCATTAAATAAGTGCCGACAAACCTTCCTATTAAAAATGCCAGCCCACATGCTCCGAGATAATCAGCAGCCTTCACTTCTGTTATGCCTGCAGCTTTTGTGGCATACAGGATAAACAAACTAAACACACATACCTGGGCGCCTACATAAAAGAATTGCGCCACTACACTCCACGTCAGGTGTTGATGCCTGAAGGCGTGAAAAATGTGTTTACTGGCAGTATGTCCTTCGTTATGCTGGATCGCCGGCAGGCGCGTAAAGGCAAAAATGACCGCTATTAATACCAGCACAGTTCCCAATATAAAATAGGGCATTTTTACGGTGGCCGCTTCTGCCGCCAGTGCAAGTTGACGGCCACTTTCCGTCATGGCTCCCAATTCCGCTGCTGTATAACCTTTGGTAAGAATAACCCGCGCACCGATTATTGGCGCAAGCGTAGCTGCCAGGCCATTAAATGACTGCGCAAGATTCAGCCGTTGGGTAGACGAAGCCGGATCCCCCAGCGATGATGCATAAGGGTTAGCCGCAGTTTCTAATATCGTCAGGCCGCAGGCAATAATAAACAACGCAACAAGGAAAAATATATACTGCTGTGTATTAGCGGCAGGAATAAACAAAAACGAACCTAATGCAAAAACCAGCAGCCCTGCAATAATTCCGGTTTTATACCCGTACCGTTTCATAATAAAACCGGCTGGTAACGCCATCAGGAAATAAGCGATAAACACAGCAGAATCCACCAGTGTAGCCTGAACAGTAGTCAGTGTAAAAGACTTCTGCAAATGCGGTATTAATATAGGATCAAGATTATGTGCGAAACCCCATAAAAAAAACAAACTGGTGATCAGTATAAACGGGAATAATGTATGGTTCTTTGCCATATAAATGTTAAGCTTAAAGAAGATTGATTCCAGGGCATGTCCCTGAAACAGGGACATGCCTGCTTATCCCAACACTCAGACAATTGCGCCTTCAATCTTTAATACAAACGCCTCTTTACAGGGAGCTTGCTCCGGCAACTGTACCTTCAGACCGTCGGATGTTTGCTCAAAGCTTACGCTGCGGCTTCCGAGCAGGCTTACCTGGCTTACTTTTCCTACCTGGTTATCTGTTGCCAGTGCTTTCACTGATATACTGTTATTCGCCGGCCATCCCAACATCACTGCATACAAAGTTTTTCCTTTCGTAGTAAAACGGATATCTTCTGCTACGAATGGTTTTCCCTGCCCTTCATTAAAACCATGGGCATTCAACGCTTGTACGGATGCTGTGGCAGGCCCTTCTCCAAATACTTTCCATGGGCGTGTGCTATAAATCGCTTCACTATTTACCTGCATCCAATCTGCTACCTGTTCTACTACTGCCCGCTCTTCACTATCGATAGTACCATCTCCGCGAACGGGAACATTTAATAAAAGATTACCATTTTTGCTGACAATATCTACCAATGAGTGAACTACTGTTTTAGCTGTCTTATACCCTTTATTGTCAAACAGGCGGCGATCATAGTGCCAGCCACCAATACAGGTATCCGTCTGCCATGGCAAGGGCTCGATCTGGTTACTTTGTCCCCGCTCAATATCCCATATCATGCACTTGCGTTGTTGCTCGTTCAACTTTTTGCCAAATAAGGCTGCCTGTAATTTTCCGTGTTTTTTGATACTGGTGTTATACAGATGCGCGGCTATTTTTAATCCTGCATCACTGATGGGCCAAAGCGGCAGCGCATTGTCATCAAAATAAACCAGCTCAGGGTCATATTTATCTATGAGTTCAATAGTCCGGTTTAAGAAGCTGTCGCAGTAAGCTTTATCAGGTACACTGGCGCCATTTCCCCAATCCCAGTAAGCGCCCATATCGCCTTTCAGGCTATCCTTGCTCAAAGCATGCCGCTGTGCATATAATTCCTGTGGATCGTATCCCTGCCACCATTTGTTACGGCCGTCCGCTTTCGTCAGTTTGCCATCATAAGGCACGCCGGCATAGGGTCCGCTTTTATCAGAACGCTGTGCTACTTCGTACCAGGTCCAGGCATGGGAAGCATGCACGGTTACACCAAATGGTAATCCCTGTTCTTTCGCCGCTTTTGCCCAGCCTCCAACGAGATCCTTTTTAGGTCCCAGTTTAGTGGAATTCCACCGATGGTATTTACTGTCGTACAAGTCGAGATTATCGTGGTGATTGGCCATGGCCATAAAATATTTCGCACCAGCTTTCTTGTACAGCGCCAGCAATTCCTCCGGATGCCAGTTTTCTGCTTTCCACTCATTGATTACATCCTTAAAACCAAATTTGGAAGGATGTCCATATTTCTGAAGATGATATTTATAATGATCGCTTCCTTCTTCATACATGCCGCGTGCATACCAGTCGCCATGCTCCGGCTGACACTGCGGCCCCCAATGCGCCCAGATGCCAAACTTTGCGTCCCTGAACCAATCGGGCACCTGGTACTGCGCCAGCGAGTCCCAGGTAGGCTGAAATGGCCCGGGTGCCAGACGTGGCGTGGATGGAGCCTTTAATAAACTGTGTGCATAAAGATTAGATAGGTATAGAGATGATAAGCCTGTAGCTAATCCTTTTATCAGCGTTCTTCTTTTCATGGAATTTAGTTTTATTGGCCGCTTATATGGACAAGCGATAATCAATCTCTCAAACTTACTCCGAAATACTTGTGCTGCATTTAGTCAAATAGGACTTTTTTTTATACAAATCCGACTATTTACTTATTATTGCTTTGATAAAACCGGGATTTTGAAGCGGTAATGCCGACTGTCAAACAGAAAGTAGCGTTCCTGTTGGCATATCCTCGTTAAAAGAGCTTAACAATTTTATAGCATGATTAAAAGACTTCTAAAACATACATTCACGCTATTGAACGTTGACCACGTAAAGCTCGGTTCCAAATGGAATTACAAAAATGTGATCAGCCCCTATTTCAGGATATATTATATTGATGCAGGTGCAGGAGAAATCTCGGATGCTGTTTCAAAGGTTAGCCTGGAACCCGGTTTTCTGTATATTATTCCGAGCTTTACGTTATGCAACCTGCTATGTCCCACTTATCTCAGTCAGTATTTCGTGCAGTTTTTCGAAGAGTCATCTGATGGTATTTCACTGTTTGAGAACAACAGGTCCATTTTAAAAGTGAAAGCCACTGAAATTGATATCCTTAATTTTTCCCGTTTGTTGGAAATAAATCCTGGCCGTGGTATTAACGGCTCTGACAATCCGAAGGTCTACGAAAAAAATACCTTTTATAAAGCCTACCAGGATCTTAATAACCGCCAAAGCGTGGCCACCTTTACAGAAACGCATGGGATTCTTCTCCAGTTGGTATCACGCTTCTTAATGCAGGATACTACCAGGTATAACGATACGCATCCCATACCGGCAAAGGTGCTGAATGCAATCAGTTATATTCAATTAAATCTGCACCGTGATCTGTCTGTAACGGTGCTCGCGAAAAGAGCCAACCTGCATACAGATTATTTCTCCCGCCTTTTCCATCAACACACCGGGGAAAGACCTGTAAAATATATACAGGGGAAAAGAATTGAGCGGGCGCAATACCTGATGGTGACCACCCAGATGACCTTTACTGAAATTGCTACGCAAACAGGTTTTGAAAATGTCTTTTATTTTTCCAAAATTTTTAAGCAAATCACGGGCATGTCTCCCGGTAACTATAAAAAACAAATGGATATGATGGGTTTTTAAGTGTAGCAGGCACAGGAAATTAATTATAGTCAAGCAAACGTTTTACCACCTCGGTGTACCGGGAGCCGTATTGCAAACGGATGCTGTTCAAACAGGCGTCAATAATATACACAGGGTGCTGCCGTTGGTAACGCACCACTACGGAAGTATCAGCTAAGAATGGAATTTTCAGCGGAAGTTGATCCGGGTTCAAAACATGCAATTCATCGGGATGGAATTTATCCAGGTTTGTAGTTGGCAATAAAGTGAGTCCATAGACCGTAGTAATACTACCATTTGCCAATGATACACTTTCCAGTGATTCCGGAAAGGTCCGGTTATAGGTATCCAATACTGCAGCCAGTTCCAGTTCATTGACCCCATCCTGTAACAATACGCCGATCTTCCTGTTTTTTCCAAACAATACTTTTTTGCCGATGGCCATCTTATCGCCCCAACCAATGGGAATACTTTTGTGTGCCGTTTGTTCGGGCGTATTGAAATAGTGTATAGACCTGCTAACCTGTAACATTGTTTCACGGCCTAAAAGTGTATCAATAACAGCTAATGTCCCGTCGGTGGCATTGGAAACCCCGGCTGTGCTGTATAGTCCACCACTCCTGGTGACACGGATATTGTTCATCCATAGTGGCTTACTATATTGTTTGCGGATCGCCGCAAAATCAGATGCATGGGCGGTAAGCGGCCTGCCATCATAAATACCGGTGGCTGCTGCTGTCAGCGCACCATCACAAACAGACAGCATGATAGTGGTATCCCGGTATTGACTTTTAATCCAATTAATAAGAACCGGGTTTTGATGCCGGGCATCCATGGCCGACAAATTAGGGATAACGATCACCTGGGCCACCACACCGGTCGCCTCAAATTCACTGAACGAAAAATGAGGCAACAGGAAAAGCCCCTTACGCAGGATAATCGGTTCCTTTTTGGGAGCTACTACGTACACATTTAACTTTCCGGTAGCACTGAACAGGTGATATGGCGCCATGAGGTCGAAAATTTCGGTTCCCTCATTATCTGCAATAAGTATTACCGTTTTTTTGGTGGAATCGAAGGCTGGTTGTTGCGTACTGAAGCTGGGATGCCCCTCAAATGTTTTCCATCTCATAAATTCCCGGACAGGCGCACATGCATAAAAAAACCAGATCATGGTCAGCACCAGCACCAGGAGCATACTGTACGTTAGTTTACTATTTGTCAGCTTCATACTGTTTTTTTTGTATTCTTTGTAATTGCCGGGCTGATTTGAATCCGCATTCCGACGCTATCTTAGTGGTGGTATAATCGGGGTTATTACGAAGGGTGGCAGCTTTTTCGATTCTGAGACGGGTAAGATATTCGTTGATGGTGATGCCTGTAGCTTCTTTAAAAATCCGGGTAAGGTTTCTTGGGCTGCTATTAAAAAGGTGCGACAGTCTTTCCACTGTCAGGGACTGATCCAGATGGCTGATCATGTAATCCTGCAGTTGATGGATCTTTGGATGGAGGTGATTCCTGTAATCCAGGTAGATATGTTGCTGGCTATGTTTTGCGCCCCTGCGGTGATATATCACCAGTCCCCTGGCCACCTGGTTGGCCACTAATGGCCCCTTCCATTCTTCCAGTATAAACAGGGCCATATCAATTCCGGAGCTGATCCCGGCACTGGTATATATATTCCCACTTTTTACGAACAACACGTTGTCAGCCACCCGGGCCGCCGGAAACATGCTTTGCAAAAGATCTGTACTTCTCCAATGGGTAGTGCATTCCCGGCCATCCAGTAGCCCGGCTTTACCCAGGATAAAGGCGGCATTACATACAGAGCAGATATTAATCCCCCGGGCAGCGCAATCAGCCAACCATTGGAAAAAGGATGTTTCAATATCGGGGCGTCTTTTCAGGCCTTCAAAATAAAAACCGGGAATAAAAAGAAAATCACCTGCGCTCAGCACCGCTTCCCGGTAATGGCTGATGCTTCCTAAAGGTAATCCCGCAGCACAGGAAGGTGGCTGATCTATCGCATAAAATGCCAGGTCAAGGTCAGCTCCCATCAGGCTTGCTTCTCTGAACACCTGTACTGGCCCCGCCAGGTCCAATAGCTCCACAAGTGGAGGCAGGATAAATACAATTTTTCTTATCATCCCACAAAAGTAGTCCTTGTTACACTTTCCGTAAAGGACAATAGTGCGTCATATACGGCCATATGATTAGTCGCCTGCATCAACCCATCTGGACATGCTGTTATTTCCCTTCCTAACCTGGGGGGCTATACGATTTATCTGCCACCATCGTGATTTGTAACATTTCCTCCCATAATCTGTAACATTTGAATACCCTGTTGCAAAGGGGATCATGGTAACTTCACGCTATTGAGATAAGAGAAAGATTCCTGTTATGAATTACTGCTGCCCTTCCCAGGGTGGCCTGTGTGTAATGCCATGTCGTCAGAGCTTTCAGTACAACCCGTCTTTTGATGTTACCTTTTTCGATTGATTTACTTAAACCATCTATTCTTTATGAAAACAAAGTTACCCGTAATGCGGTCTTTTATTGCCGGGCGCTTTTTATCGGCTAAAGCCCTGCAAAAGACGCTGTCCCTTTTCTGTTTACTTTCTGCTGGTATTGTACTTCAGCCTCAACAGTTGAAAGCCCAAACCGGCTACGTCTGGAAAAACGCCCCTGTAGGAGGCGGGGGATTTGTAACCGGCATTGTTACCCACAAAACCTCCGGCGACAGGTATTGCCGTACGGACGTAGGCGGTGCTTACCGCTGGGATGCTGCCAACAATAAATGGATTCAACTGCTCGACTGGCTGAATGAATCGGAAAATGGATTTATTGGCGTGGAAGCCCTCGCACTGGATCCACAGAATGCCAATAATGTTTATATGCTCTGCGGCACCTCCTATATCAACGGCGGCAGAACAGCGATATTAAAGTCCACAGACAAAGGAAATACTTTCACCTACACAGATGTTACTGCTAAATTTAAAGCACATGGAAATGGGAATGGACGCGGAAACGGAGAACGGCTGGCTGTAGATCCCAAAAACAGTAACATATTATTCTGCGGTACAAGGGCTAACGGACTTTGGAAAAGTACAGATGCCGGCGTTACCTGGAACCTTGCCTGGAGCGGTGTAACTACTACTCCTAATGAAAACGGGATATGCTTTGTTCTTTTCGATCCTTCCGGCAGCGTATCCGGCGGAGCAAGTCAAACCATCTACATAGGTGTTTCCCGCACAGGGGGCGCCAATATCTATAAGAGTACCAACGGAGGCGCCACCTTTACAGACATCTCCGCCACTACTAGCTTCATGCCACACCGGGCTGCATTGCAGGGAACGACCATGTATGTTACCTATTCAGATGATGCAGGTCCGCAGTCCAGTGGAGGAAATGGAAAGGTATATAAGCTTAACACCGCTACCGGTGCGTGGACCAATGTTACCCCCGTTTCTTCGAAAGATTATGCCTATGGAGGAGTAAGTATAGATCCAACGAATGTTAACCGGGTCATTGTTTCCTCCTGTGGCTTGTATTGGAATAACCAATTCGGTACCGGCTGGGGCGACTTTGTTTTCCTTTCTACCGATGGCGGATCAACCTGGACACTTAAAAACGGTACCAACGCCACCTATGACAGTAACGGCATGGCATGGACGAATGGTGGCGCTGTTAACTGGATGGACTGCATTGAGTTTGACCAGGCCAATCTTTCAAAAGTACGGGTCATCGGTGGCGGTGGCGTATATACCTGTTCCGATATTACCGCCGCCAATCCTTCCTGGAAATACGATGTAATAGGGCTGGAAGAAACCGCATTGCTGGACGGCATCAGCATTCCCGGAGGATCATTTATTTCCTCCTTCGGAGACGTAACAGGCTTTGTACATGAGCCGCTCACTTCTTATCCTGCAAAAAAATTAAGTCCCACAGATGGCAACAATCAAAGCATTGCGTATGCAGCAGGCAATACCAACAAGGTAGTAAGAGCTTCCAACGGAGGAAACGTTGTTTATTATTCGAACGACAAAGGTACTACCTGGACGGGCGTTGCTACCAATATGGGGTCACAGGGAAAGGTGGCCGTCAGCGCAGATGGAGGTACCATATTACATTGCCCCGGAGGTTCTACTACTACTTACTATACCACAAACAATGGCGCCAACTGGGCGGCCTGTTCCGGTGTATCTCTTGGAGATGCGGGACCGGTAGCTGACCAGGTAAATGCCAACTATTTCTATATATACAATCCTTCCAGTGGACAACTGTTGAGAAGCTCCAATAAAGGCGTCAGTTTTTCAGTAGCAGGTACGCCGGGCGCATCAACAGCGAACTATCCGTGGGAAGCAGCCCAGATCCGGACAGCGCCGGGTTTTGAAGGACATGTATGGGTACCTCTTGGCCACAATGGATTAAAATATTCCACTAACTACGGTGCCGCCTATACGACTATTGCTAATGTAAGTTATTGTAAAACCATTGGCATCGGGAAAGCGGTGACAGGAGCCACCTATCCTACTGTTTTTATCTGGGGAACAGTGTCCGGCGTCACCGGGCTTTTCAGATCAACCGATCAGGGAGCTACCTGGACCAGGGTGAACGATGACGCCCACCAGTTTGCAGGCGCACCATTGCTGATTGGCGACATGAACGTTGCGGGAAGAGTATATATGAGTGCCGGCGGAGGAAGAGGTGTCATTTACTGGGAGCCTGCTGCCTGTACACCTACCGCTATCACCCCCTATGTACAGGTTAATGGCGGAACATGGCAACAAACCGCCAATGCAGCCGTCACCGCAGGCAATAGCGTACAGTTGGGCCCTCAGCCTACTACGGGAGGCTCCTGGAGCTGGACCGGTCCCAATAATTTCAGCGCTACCACCCGTGAAGTATATCTCTCAAATATCCAGGCCAATCAAACAGGGAACTATGTAGCCACCTACACCAACAGCGGAGGATGCCAAAGCACACAAACCTTTAACATCAGCCTTACCACGGGTACTATATTAAGAGAAGTATGGACAGGCATTAGCGGAACTACCATCAGCAGCCTGACCTCCAATAGTAACTATCCTAATAATCCCACCAGCAGAGACCAGCTCACCAGCCTGGAAGGCCCAACAAACCAGGCAGATAACTATGGTACCAGGATCCGTGGATATATACATCCCCCTGCCACAGGAAGCTACACTTTTTGGGTAGCAGGAGATGATAACACAGATTTATACCTGAGCACCAGCGACAACCCGGCCAATAGCACGAGAATAGCCTATGTGAGTGACTGGACCGATTCCAGGCAATGGAATAAATACAGCACGCAGCAGTCTGCCGCCATTAACCTGACAGCCGGACAAAAATATTATATTGAAGTGCTTCACAAGGAAGGCAGTGGTGGAGACAATGTAGCGGTAAGCTGGCAGGGACCTGGCCTTACACAACAGGTAATCGCCGGCAATTATCTTTCTACATTTGTTCCCGGAACAGGCAGTGCTGCTGTAGCCAAAATAGCTTCGGACGTTATCACCAATGAGGATGCTGTTAGCCTGTACCCTAACCCCGCCGCAGCAGGAAAGTTTACCATTCTTCTTCCGAAAATTTCAGAAAATACAGTGGTAAGAATTTTTGACAACCAGGGCAGAATGGTGTATGAAAAGAAAACCCGTGGCGGTAACCAGGTAGCGATTGACTCACGGCTTAAAGCAGGGTTCTACATTGTTATGATAAATACTAAAACAGGCAGCGTCACGAAGAAGCTGATTGTTCAATAATAAAGCGAATTACCATCACGCAAAGCAGGTAAGCGGCAAAGATAATTTTCATTTGCTGCTTACCTTCCCTGCGCTACAATTTTCGACAGTAATTCTTTCCCGTTATTGTTTGTATGATTGACAATTATTATATACCAATGCATCTACCATCTGGCAAAGAATATAGATACTATATTTTTTTTAAGAGATAAAAAAAATATTTATCACTCTTATTTGTTGGGTATAGTTTTTATATTTAGCCCCCATATATTAAACGCGATTATGAAAAAACTTCTCTTTTACACCCTCGCACTATTGCTGCCTACCCTGCTTCATGCGGCCATCAGGTTGCCTGCACTTGTTGGCAGCAACATGGTGCTGCAGCAAAACGACAGCATCACGCTCTGGGGATGGGCCAGCCCATCAGAAAAAATTACAGTATATACAGGTTGGGATAATCAAACAGCCACTACTACCACCTCCGGAAATGCAAAGTGGAGCTTGAAAGTGCACACGCCGGCAGCAGGAGGACCTTATGAAATTAGACTGAAAGGATCTAATGAGATTGTATTGAAAAATATCCTGATCGGTGAAGTGTGGTTATGCTCCGGACAATCAAACATGGAGTTCAGCTATTACAATGGCGTTCGGCAGATAGCAGCAGAACTGCCGGTTTGCAGTAACAATAATATCAGGCTCTTTAACATCCAAAAAACTACGGCAGCAACCCCACAGGACAATTGTCCGGGTACCTGGGAAGTATGCGATAGCAACAGCCTGAAGCCTTTCAGCGCGGTGGGCTACTTCTTCGGATTAAAGCTGCAGCAAACACTGGGTGTGCCGGTAGGACTTATCAACGCCAGTTGGGGAGGAACACCGGCCGAAGTATGGGCACCGGAGCACGTGGTCACCGATCAGCCACAATTGGCTGCAGCAGCCGATAAGCAGGCTCCGGCTGCCTGGTGGCCACATAAGCCGGGCTATGCTTATAATGCCATGATAGCACCACTTCTCAATTTCAATATAAAGGGAGTGATCTGGTACCAGGGAGAAGCGAATGTAAACACAGCCACTACCTATACCCCCTTATTCAGCGGCATGATACAGGCATGGCGCGATGCATGGCATAAACCTTTACCTTTTTACTATGTTCAGATAGCGCCGTTTACCTATGACCAGGAAAATGAAACTGCATTAAAATATGACGCTGCATTACTTCGTGAAGCACAGGCACGCAGCAGCGCACTCCCCGGAACCGGGATGGTTGTAGTATCAGACGTTACAGAGAACGTAAAAGATATTCATCCGCAGGATAAAAGAACAGTGGGAAACAGGCTTGCCAACTGGGCGCTGGGAGAGAACTATGGCAAAACAGGATTTACCTGGAAAAGTCCGGCATTCAAAGACATGAGTTTCCGTAAAAACAAAGCAATACTACATTTCAGTAATGTTCCTGGTTCTCTCCGGATCAATGGCAAAGCACCCGCTGCGCTGTACATCGCCGGAGCTGATAATGTGTTCTACGAAGCATCCGCGAAGGTGGAAAAAGATGCACTGGTGGTGTGGAGTGAAAAAGTAGAAAAACCTGTATCAGTAAGATACAGCTTTTCCAATGCTGCTATCGGTAATATTTTTTCTTCAGGAGGTTTGCCTGTTGGCCCCTTCCGTACAGATAGCCTGCCATTGTCCCATAAATAAAAGAGATAAAAGAATGGTCTGCCCGCGGCCGGCCATTCTTTTTCTTCGTCAAGGCTCATTATTGCTGCGGAGCAGGCATTTGAGCGGCATCCATATATACCAATTCCCATTGATGGCCGTCAAGGTCTGCAAAGCTATGCTGATACATCCAACCATAGTCCTGGGGCTCCGCGTAAATCGTTCCGCCTGCATCTTTGGCTTTCGCAACCATCTGCTGCACTTCCTCTCTTGATGAAGCATCTAACGCAATTAATACTTCTGTCGACACCTTTGCATCTGCTACTTCTTTCCTGGTAAATGTTTTAAAATAAGCTTCTGTTAAAAGCATAGCGAAAATATTTTCGCTGATAATCATACAGGTGGCTTTTTCGTCGGTAAACTGGGGATTAAAGCTGTAACCAAGTGCAGTGAAGAAAGCTACTGATTTGTCAAGGTTCTTGACGGGTAAGTTGATGAATACTTTTGTTGCCATTTTTTTCTTTTTTAATTGTTTGCTGATGAAACAAAGATGCGGCAACATTTTGGGCAACAATTTTACAAATGTTGAGAAAATGAAAAATAGTTATTTGTTGGCAAAAAATATTCTGCTCAACTGTGTCGGCGTAATACCCAGGTAAGCAGCGATATGATGTTTCCTGAGGCGCTTTAACAGCTTAGGATATTTCTTTAAAAAATCGTCGTAACGCTTAGCGGATGTATCCGTTCGAAAAGCCACTTCCAGCGGTTCTTTGTCAATAATCCAATGGAGCTCGTTGTATTTTATATAAAATTGTGCAATGTCCGGGTGTTGATCAAACAGTTTTTTAAACTCAAAAAAATCGTATTCAAAAACAGATGTATCTTCAATTGCTTCAATATAAAATATACTTGGTTTATTAGCTAACATTGCGCTTAAAGAAGCCGCAAATCGTTGTTCAGGGAAGAAATATTTAATGATTATATCACCTTCGTCAGTAATAAAGTTTTGAGAGAAGAGTCCATTGACTACAAATGCCACTTTTCTTGGGTATTCTCCCATCGTTACAAAGTTCTCGCCTTTCTTATATTTTCTGTACTTCAACAACCCGGCCCAGGCTTTTTGGGCCTCTTCTGAAATATGGTGATATGTTTTGATTTTTTGAAAGAACAAGTCTGTATTCATATATCTACATTATAGAAGATTTAAATAGTGGCTGCAGGTCTTTCTTCTGCCTGCCAGGATCAGGTCCGCTCTTTCCAAACATTACCCCGGTAATTTAAGATGTTTTTTGCTATTGTTCTTTTTTTCCGAAGATCATATCCGGCAATTGCCTGTATCCCGGGCCATCAATAACGATATATACTTATGCAGATGCCTTCTGTGAGCGAAGGTTGAACACCAACGTAAACGTGCTCCCCTCTCCTGGTGTGGAGGATACTTTAATGAGGATATCATGGAAGTCGGCAATTGTTTTCACGATAGAAAGACCGAGGCCATATCCATCGTTATTGCGATGGCTGTGTTTTCTAAACCGGTGGAAAATATTTTCCAGATCTGCGGCAGGCATACCAATACCTGTATCCTGGATAATCAGGTGATAGGTATCGCGGGTGAGGTATTCTTTGATATGGATGGAGCCATTTGTTGTATTGAATTTGATAGCATTATTCAGGAGGTTGTAGATCATTTGAAAGATGAGGTCCTGGTTGAGCTGGCGGAGAACAACAGTTGCTGTCAGTTCTATTTTTACATCTAGATTTTTAGCTGCCGTCCGGTGTTCCAATTCCTCAACGACCTGGTGTACCAGGGTATTCAGGCGCACATTGTCTTGTCGTGGGAACTGTTCGTTCTCAATGCGGGAAATTAACAGTAATGAGTGAACGATCTTTTTAAGGCGGTTCAGGGTACTCATCATGCTAATGATTTTTGATTGTGCTTCATCTTCCAGGTTACCATCAGCCAGGAAGTTTTCCAGTTTATGCTGGAGGATACTTACGGGCGTCATTAGTTCATGGGATGCGTTGGAGGTAAATTCCCTTTCTTTTTCGAAGGCCACGTTTATTTGGTTCATGAGTGCCACCAGGGAGTTGTCGAGGTACTTGAAATCCGCCGTGGTAGTATTCACTGGCGGTCCCTGTTCTTTAAAGGGAAAGTTGCTGCGGAAGAGGCGGGTGCGTATGATTTTTCCCAGTGGTTTTAAAAGGTAACGGGTGAACACAAGATCCGTGATGATGGTAATGCTGATGAGGGCGCCCAGTACATATAATGCCATTCTTTGCAGGGGGCGGTTATATTGACTGATAGTAGTATACTTCCGGCCGATTTCCATCATATAGTCTTTCCCGTTGGCATGGAGCTGATGGCTCAACACTCTATAGGTGAGGGTATCTTTTTCTACGATACGTTTTACAGTTTCGATGGTATCGCCGGCATAGTGGGATGTTGCTGGTTCGAGGGAGATATATTCTTCTTTCAGCATGGTGTAGCTGCCATAATTATCTTCTCCCTGCAGGTAGGTTTCAATACCATTATTGCGGATGGCCAGCAATACTTTTTTTTCCTGTTCATGGAGGTAATAATCGTTGTATTTGAAGGCGATATCTTCAATCAACCTGGGTAGCAGCAGGATAAACAGGGCAGCCACTGCCATTTTTGACAGTGTTATAAAAAGTGTGAGTTTAACCTGTAGCTGCATAATTGATGTCAGAGTTTTACTTTGTAGCCTACATTGCGTATGGTTGTTAACCATTCCACGGTACTATAGGCGGAGAGTTTTTTCCTGATATTTTTGATGTGCACATCTATAAAATTAGAGTCGTAGTCTGCATCTCCATAATCACCCCAGATATGTTCACTTAGTTGCAACCTGGAGAGTGGCCTGTTTTTATGGAGCACCATATAGCTCAGGAGATCGAACTCTTTCCGGGAAAGGGTGATATCTGTAGTCTGAAAGCAGATGCAGCGTTTCTGGATGTCCAGGTGGAAGTCGCCCACCTGGATAGTAGCTGTCTGCAATGCGAATTTCCGCCGGGCAATGGCATGCATGCGGGATTGCAGCTCCAGCAGGGAGAATGGTTTGGGCAGGTAATCATCTGCTCCGAGATCGAGGCCTTTGATACGATCTTCCAGTTGTCCGCGGGCGGTAAGAATAATGATAGCCGCATCCGGGCAAATTTTGCGGGCCTCTTTCAGCAACTGGAGGCCGTCCATGTCGGGCAGGCCTAAATCCAGCAGGAGGAAATCACAGCATCCTTCTTCCAGCCTGTTAATAGCAGCGGCGGCATTACCTGCTACTTCGCAGGTATAGGCGCTTTTCAGGAAAGCAGTCATTTCCTGGGCCATGATTTGCTCGTCTTCTACAATTAATACTTTCATCAGAACTGGTAATAAAAACTGCCGTTAAAAAAAGAGTGGCTGGTACCTGCACCACTAAGGGCTTTATCGCTTAGCACTGACAGTTGATATTCCAGTTGCAGCATATAGTGCGCCCTGTTATATGCCAGTGGTACTTTCAGGTTATAAGAGAGTAGATCGAAGCTCGTATTCTCTTTTGTGGAAGTGCTGGTACTGGTATTTCGCGGCCATCCCGGCAGGTTCGGGATGGGTAGTCCTAATTTCGACAATTCTGATACTTTCTCACTGATGTAGGTCTGGTAAAAGTGTTGGGTACCGCCAATCACTTCCAGGGCAGGAGTTAGCGTGATCAAGTCTTTATTTTTACAGATGCTTCCCAGTGAAACCTGTTTTTCTGTACTGAGTGTAAGAAAAACGTCCTGTTGCTTCCCGAAAGCATAATCTGCGTTTATCCCGGTAGTCATCCAGTATTTATATTTCAGGGAGGCGGCTGCGTTGTCCGGGTTGGCAGCCTGCAGGAAGGCTGAGTTCTCCGGGTAAAAGGTATGGCTGTACGACAGGTCTGCTGTAAACTTTTTCCCGATAGGGAAAGTAAATCCGGCGCCGGCGCTTCCGGCAGATACAGCGGATACGGAATCATTCAGCAGCCGGAAAGCGGTACCTGTGAAATAAAATCCGGACCTGAATTGCAGGCTGGCTGCTGCTGCTACGTATGGCAGCCGGTTAACGGCTGTTTGTCCGTAATAGCTGGCATTGCTGGCATACAGTGCTCCCAGGGTGAACGTTACCGGCTTCTTCGATTCTTCCGCAACGATTGAATCCTGTTTTGTCGCGTTCATTTCTTTTCCGCCCAGTGTATCCTGTTTCGTCCCGTTTGTTTGTGCGTACACAGTTGTAGTGCTCATTCCAAGTAGGAATGCAGTGATTAGTGCAACTCTCATAACATACATATTACCTTAAATCAATCCTCTGGTAATAATTTTTGGTTTGATGATCCTGATAGGTTTTACGGGCAATGGAGTAGGAACAGCTATTGGTTTTATTACCCTTCTGGATTTTGGAACTTCCTTGATTATCGGTAATGCTTCCGGTGCAAGGGGTTTGTCCACTGGTTTTTCAGCTGGTCCGTGTGTAGCTGGCACACTATCGGCAGCCAGGTGGGTATATAGCATTATTCCTGGCAATTGCGGTCCGAACAATACTTTTCCATTACCCCGTGCGGGCTGCATGCAAACCAAAGCAGGTAGCAGGAAAAGTACCAATTGAAAAGTTCTGACCATAATAAGGAGGAAAAGCCACTGTTAATGCCACTGGCTGCCGGCAAAAATCTATATTTTAAAGCACATTTACAAGACCTTCAGCCCCGCTTTTGTGCCCAAATGGGTATTTACCTGTATGGGAGCCGGTTTTACCTTTACAGCGCTATTAACCGTATTATGCACGCTGCCGTTTACATGATTGCCGGCAGCGGCCTTTATGCTACTGTTTACACTACCGTTTGCACTGCCATTTACACTATTGTTAACCGTGTTATTTACGCTGCTGTTAACACTGCTGTTTACGCTGGAAGCGGTGGCAGCTGTTACGGTTGCGGCCTGCCGGGAATCAGCTGCGGCATGTTGGATGACATTCGCAGTGGTTTGCGTTGAAACGTCCGCTGCATGCGCTGCTGCTGCTTTAACCTCATGGGCCGTACTTACAGTAGTGTTGGTGGTGGCGGAAATGCCGGCTTTTGCAGCTCCGGCTGCTGTACCTGTGGAAGCTCCTGCCCCGGCATTACTGCTTACCTGGCTGTTTGCCGGACCAATTACTACTACATTGGCGCTGGTTTTAACATTCGCGTCCTGGGCGAAAGCAACGCCTGAACATAAAGCTGCGACGGTTGCTAATACGATTGTTTTCATAATTGCTGATTTGATGATAGGACAAAACTATCGGCCAAAGATGAAGCGAAAATGAAAAACGGGATCTTCCGCTTAAATTTCTCCCATAAATCTCATATTAAAATCAAATCTTATAGTGGTAGCATTTAATGTGGCCGAGGCACAGGGGTGGTTAACAAAAACTTTTGACCTCATAGGAATAGCTTCAAACCATATGAATGCAACATAAAACGGGAGCCGGCATCTTTAATTCACTTTCGTCAATTGTCCAGCGATTTGAATACCAGGTGTTGTAGAAATTCAACTAATGGTCTTACTGCTTTGGATTTGCCAAAATCAGTTAAACGCGGCAGGTATTCTTTGAAGTACATCTGCCGGTGAGCGGTTTCTATTAAGGTACTTGCCAATGAATGTGGAAATGCAAACTCAGGATTTAACTCCAGGAAAATCTCCGCAATGCGATGGCAAAGATCTTTATAGGGTTTGAATAACATAGACCTGTTATCTTCCGTAACATTCTTTGTAAGATAGGCTTTGTCGCCTTCACAGATGACTATGCCGTGCAAAATATTTTTGTCAATGTGCTCCACAATAAATTTGTCCTGCACATCAAATGTCAGCAACTTTATAACAATATCTATCTTTTCTCTTGGATGTTTGAGGTTGTTAGTGTGAAATATCAACTGGTATTCCAGCCATGTCCAGAACCAGGTAGTAATATAGGTAAGTAACCGGTGCTTGTTTTCAAAATACCGGTAGATGCTGGCCTCTGTAGTGCCGATTTCTGTCGCCAGCTTTTTAAAAGTAAAATCCTCAAAGCCTATATCATGTATCAGTTTTATACCATGCTTAATGATATTACGACCCAGTTCCGTACTCTCCGGATCTCTTAAGTAAAGCCTGGCATTCATTTTTATCTGCAACTGCAGCTCCATACTTAAATAATTAGTTGGCTAAAGTACGATTTAATAGTAGACTCCTCTCCGTTTTTATAATTTACTATAAACAATAATAGTATTACTATCATTAAAAATAGTTTTATATCTTTGCGTCGCAATTGAAGATTATGCTTGAAAATTCGAAATTAGGAATCCTGGGAGGCGGTCAGCTGGGAGCAATGATTATACGGCATGCGATAGATCTTGGCCTCCATATTTCGGTGATGGACAAAGACCCGTTAGCGCCTTGTTCACGTTACACTTCTTCTTTTTTCACCGGTGATCCGGCTTCTTTTGATGATGTATTGGAATTTGGCAGGGACCTCGATGTTATTACAATAGAAAAGGAAGCTGTAAATATCAAGGCTTTGCGCCAGCTCGAAAAGCAAGGGGTAAAAGTTTTTCCGGCACCCGATACTATTGAGGTAATACAGGATAAATTTACACAAAAGCAGTTCTTACAGTCACATCATATACCTGTGGTACCTGGTGAAGCCATCGGGGGTAAAAATGACCTGTATCAATACGAACAAAAACTACCTGTTTGTCTTAAAAAGCGTCGCGACGGATACGATGGATATGGAGTAATGGTTTTGAGAACAAAGGAAGATATACTATCTGCTTTTGATGCACCATGTGTGGTAGAAGAATTAGTTGATATAAAACAGGAAATTTCTGTAATCGTAGCGAGAAACGAGGCGGGCGTTATAAAATGCTATGACCCCGTGTTGATGGTCTTTTCTGAAGAAAAGTTCATACTTGACCACCAGATAGCACCTGCCCGGATAGACAAAGAACTCCAGGAAAAGGCAATATCGATCGCTAAAGATATAGCAGATGCGTTGAAGCTGGTAGGTATTCTTGCTGTAGAAATCTTCGTTACAAAAGACAATGAACTTTTGGTAAATGAACTGGCGCCAAGGCCCCACAATAGCGGCCACCATACGATAGAAGCCAGCACTACCTCACAATATGAACAATTACTCCGTGCCGTACTCGGACTGCCGCTGGGCGATACGGAGCTTCGCTTCCCGTCTATAATGATGAATATACTGGAAAGCACCTCATTAAATGCTGACAGGCAGGCAAAGGTGAAGCGGCTCCTGGACATACCCGAAGCACATCTTCACTGGTATGGAAAAGAAGGGAAAAGACCCGGCCGGAAAGTGGGGCATTTAACTGTCACAGACAATACCATCGAAAACGTTATTGCGAAAGCTGAAACAATACGAAAAATTTTAAATTAAAAAATATGCAACAAGTAGAGGTAGGCATCATTATGGGCAGTAGCTCCGATGCCCCTATCATGCGCCAGGCAATAGAGGTTTTAAAAAAGTTTGATATAGGCTACGAGTTTAGTGTTGTATCAGCACATCGCAGCCCTCAAAAAATGTTTGAATACGCCGCTACTGCTGAAGAACGTGGTTTGAAGATCATCATCGCGGGTGCTGGTGGTGCAGCGCATCTTCCAGGCATGGTGGCTGCTATTACTACGCTTCCTGTAATTGGTGTGCCTATTAAGTCTTCAAACTCTCTCGACGGCTGGGATTCCCTCCTATCTATCGTACAGATGCCGGGTGACATTCCCGTTGCCACAGTAGGCGTTAATGGCGCGCGCAACGCAGGTTTATTGGCAGTACAGATTTTAGGAACAGGTAACAGCGCACTCAGGAAAATGCTTGCAGCATTAAAAAAAGAAAATTACGATAAGGTTAGCAAGCAAAATGAAACATTAGATCAGATCTAATAGGAAGGTTTCGCCAGTTTCTTTAATGCTATGGCAGGTAGGCCGGTTAATTCCAATACCTGCCTGCCGGCCGCTGAACTTAGTAGCACCACTTCAAAACTTAAAACATGTACAAGCATTCCAGGGAATCCCAAAGCAGCCTTACACCCGCAATGGCGCTTCAGTATCTTAAAGAAGGCAACTTACGTTTTGTCAATAACCTGAGGGCCAATAGAGATCTGTTAAGCCAGGTAAACGCTACAAGGGACGGCCAGTATCCATTTGCTACAGTACTTAGCTGCATGGATTCACGTACCTCTGTAGAACTTGTCTTTGATCAGGGGTTGGGAGATATATTCAGCATACGCATTGCTGGTAATGTTCTCAACCAGGATATTCTTGGTAGCATGGAGTTCGGCACACAACTGGCTGGCTCAAAAATAATCGTTGTCCTCGGGCATACGCAATGCGGCGCTATCAAAGGCGCCTGCGATGGTGTACAGCTCGGGAATCTTACGCCATTACTGGAGAAGATAAAGCCGGCTATCGATAGTGAGACATCTACCCCGGCTGAAAACAGGAACGGAAAGAATGCTGCCTTTGTAAAGAATGTAACAGAAAATAACGTGCGCCAGGTAATAAAACAGCTAAAATCAGAAAGTCCCATTATAACAAAACTGGCTGATAGTGGCGCTATTATGCTGGTAGGCGGTATCTACCACCTGGAAACCGGGGCAGTAACTTTCTTTGAGGAATAGTGCTCAGTTATACATAAGCCATCGCCATCAAAATAGTCAAATTAACCAGGAGCAATGAAAGTCTGTAACAAAGACTTTCATTGCTGCCTACATCCTGACCCGTACAGTAGTACTACCGGAAATATTCGCAGCAGCCCCCACTCCTATGAGAGCCGCTCTCCGGGCAGGCCAGTCAATGGTTCCCAACTCCTCCCAGTCAATCCCATTGTAGGACCCGCACCCTTTTATAAGGTTACCTGAGCGTGTAACTTTCAACCAATAGGCGCCTGTCAAACGGCCATAGGTAACAGCAGGCTCCCTCAACGGTTGCTGTGCTAAAACAGCTACAGCAGCTCCCGGCTGTTTTCGTTGCATCAGTTGCACCATCCACTGCGGCGCCTCAATGTCCTTTGCTTTACCCGGGTAAAGCATCCAGGCAGCAAAAGTACTGGCTGGTTCCTGATTGGATCTGATCATCAGGCCCACAGCCGTAAATTGAGAACTGGGTTGCGGACACACCCGGATAATCACTTCTTCATTTTTCTTCAGTTTTCTATAGGTATAGTTTAAAGCAGTTGGTAAACTATCCGTAAACCTGCCTCCTGCTTCTATCCGTAGCTCGTTACCATCGTATTGCGCATAGCCGGATGTTTCGGTATTCCCAATGTCGGTATTGTGCCACCCCAGAGGAAGCCCGCCGCCGGCAAGAGATACCGGCAATGAGGCCGCCGATTCCCTTCCATCCTGAATACCGGTAACCGTGTAATAAAATATCACACCTTCTTTCACACTACTGTCGCGGAAAAAATTTCCTGCAGTAACACCTGCTTTTACATAGTGACCCTTTTTATTTTCCGCACGCCTGATAACATAAGACGAAGCACCGCGGAGGCTCACCCATGTCAACAGCCCGGTATCAGTAGTGGCCCGTAACACCAATCCCGCCGGCCTCTCCACAGAGAAATTAACGGTATCCATTTTATCAATGACCGGGCTAATAGTATAGAATAAAGTACCATAGCCGGGGTGATCTGCACCCGGAGTTCCCGGCCCTTCCGGCCGCAGCTTATCCGCTGCCGCTTTTGTAAATGGAGCCGGTAGACCCATTCTATTTACATAATGATTATACACCTGTTCATATACTGCACGCAGCTTTCCACGCGCTGCTTCCGAAGGACGCGTATGACGATATTTCCCGGTGCGGTCGATCATAGGCGTGTAGGGTATATCGTTATAACCCAGGTTGTACTTAGCTGTGTACTCAAACCCTTTCAACAGGCGGTTGTTAGCATAAGCATATAGATCTAACCCCTGATGCCAGGCCATTTCACAGCATTCGGCCAGCATGCCGATTCCGAGCTGCGTATGTGCCTGATCTCTTCCTGTTTCCTGCACCTGTCCTTCATCATTGATAATATAATGGGTAAGACTCCCGTTACCCCAGCCATTTACATAATAGCGAACCGCCTTCTCAAAAATTTCATGGTCATTACAAAAAATGCCGATGGCCATCACCGTTTTAAGCGCTGCATCATCCCAGTTGCCATTGGCAAACGGTGCATATTCGGCAATAACAGGATAGATTACACGGAGAAAATGTTGTTCTGTACGTTTCACAGCGGCAGCAGACCAGCCGGCATCACTGTATCTCATGATCTCTGCGGCATTCACCATTTTAAAGGGCCCCAGGCCGGCCATCAGCACCGCATCCCTCCCGATTACGGACTGCAGTGTATCACTCCAGGCATCAATGATGCGGATAGCCGTTTGCGCATAACGTTTATCGCCGGTAATAGCCCACATCACAGCATTCTGATAGGCTGCATTGGCATCACTGTCGTAATCCGAATGGCCTATGGAAGGATTCCGTCCTACTTCCCGTAGCGGCCCTTTCAACTGGTAATCACAGTGAGAGAAAGGGCTTTCTTTAAACACTAGAAAACCTTCGTATATGGGTGACCGTTGCTGCGCAACTGCAGCTCCCATCCTCCGTAAATCCTCCCTGCTGTGCAGCAAGCCCGGGTGCACAAATGCCGGCGTCTGCGCGGACGTTGACATTCTTATCGCAAAAAAAAATAAAAATATCAGCGCTCTACTCATGATTACCTGGTCTGAAAATGAATGCCTGTCCACCTTTAGCCAATAACTTTACCGGTACCCTGTCTCCGCTGGTAAGCCGCATGGTTCGCTTACGAATAGATTGATTTCCGTCATCTTCATAAACAGTTACGATGTAGGAAACACCGGGCTTGAGGAAAGACAGCTTCAGCTCTGCCTGCCAGTCGTTCAGACCCGCCGCGCAGCCAAGGTACCAGGTATCTCCTTTCCTTCTCGCTATAGCTATACCTTTACCGATATCCCCCGCCAGGTAATGCGATTCATTCCAGGTAGTGGGCACGTAGTCGTAGAATTCAATCTCTTCTTCATTGGTATAATCATTAGGCTGACCATACCAGAATATGGCCTGCAGCGGGCTATAATAAACTACGCTCAGCGCCAGCTGCTGTCCCTTTGAAACTTTGATATGCTTTGAAAAATCATATTTTGAGTTAGGGAAACAATAAGTATAATCTGCAGCGCCGGCAAAATAACGGGTGAAGGGAAGCGTGGTAGTATGAAAAGCATCCGGACTGTTTTCATTCCCCCTGATACCTTCCTGTGTTAACAATGCCGGGTAGGTACTGCTAAGGCCGGTGGGTTTATAATTATCGTGGATGTTAAGTATAAAGCCATATTGCTGCACCTTTTTTATTGCCTGTGATAACCAGGTGAGGCCGGATTGGGTAAGCCCATCTACAAAACCGAATTTAAGACCCGCCACACCCCACTGTTTATAAAGCGGAAGAATAGTATCCAGTTTGGCTTTCAGTCCTATATAATTTACATACAGTATAACGCCGACCTGGTGCTTTCTGCCGTATGCAATCACTTTCGGCATATCGATGGCCGGAATTACCTGGGTGGGATCAGACGACGAGCGGAACTCAGCCCCATACCATCCTGCATCAAACATGATATACTGAAAATGATGCTTCACCGCAAAATCGATGCAATCCAGGCCGCTCTGTGTATTCAGTTGAGCGCGGATAAGTTTACCAGGTTTGATCCACGAGAAATCTCCCGGTCCGGGGGCATCTGCCAGCTTTGTATTCAGGCTGCGGCAGTGAGCGAGGGCAATAGCAGAAGTGGCCACACTCAAGGTTCTCCACGGTGTTTTTATATTTCCATGAAACAGCACGGCAGTATCCCTCGGAAATTTTATCATCAGCGTATTACCATCTATGCCCCGGGCCAATTCCGCTTTCGTATAGTTTAAGTTCACGGCCTCTCCTACCTGGTAATAATTTCCTGCTGATTCCATGGTGACCGGCAGGTCTGTAGTAGTACGGAAAGTATCCGCCCGCGTTGGCGTAAAAATAGATTCTTCATTATATTGATACAGCAGCGGAGAAGCAGGAAATGAGAAGGTAGTAAATTCACGGAGCCTGTGTTGCATGGTGTCTGCCACGGCTACTGTGTACCGGAAGGCGATGCTGCTGTCCATTACACGAAAATCGATGATCACAGGAAGGCCTGCAGTTGTTTTCAGATACAACTTCGCCTGCTGATAAATACAAAACAGCGTATCCTGCTCCCCCAGCGGAGTTGCAATGGATTCCTGGTGACGTACGGGTTTATCATACCGGGTAATTTTGGCGTTGCTCAAAGAAACGCCGTCAATGGCAATATCCAGTGCTGACCAACCTGTAATTTTTTTTCCTTTGAAAGATAACTGGTAACCGGGCTTTCCACCCGGCGCGCTGATCGACAACACCGTCGTGTTGCCGGGAGATGTTATAGAATATATCTTTTGAGCGGAAAGCGGCCCATGCAGCAACAGGCAGGTAAGCCCCGGTATGCCCAATGATTTTAATAAAGAAAACATTTTATTCATTTCCAATTTTTATCGGTTAATCAATTGCGGGCAGGTGGCCCGTCTACAGGGTTACTCTGTTTTTCTGAACACCAGGCTGTCTACAAACTCGCCTACAAACATCCTGGCCATATCTGCCGTTTTATACCAACCTGGCTTCCCGGCCATGTTATCAGCGATCAGTACACCGTTTATTTTCAGGTTTTCGAATACCACATTATGGATTCTCCTGTCTTCGCTGTAGCCTGTGATAATCGATAGTTCCGGGCTATTACCATTATAAGTTACATTTTTAAACAGTATATTTTCTATGCCTCTGCCAGGTGCTGTACAATACTTTTTATTAAACGGAATCTGCAGGTGTACCAGTTGTCCGCGCCTGATATTCTCTACGCGGATATTTTCAAAAGATATATTTCTTACCAGGTTATTATCGCCTGCATTTATGGCCATACAACCCTGGTAATCCACCTGCCTCTCCTGGTGTTCCAGGATATCGATGTCGATATAATGTACATTATCGATCGTATCGGGATGGGGCGTATTGCCATGAATGCCGATGTGTATGGGATGGGCTACATCTGCCCAGAGTATGGACCGTTGCATGGTGATGTTCCGGCAACCACCGGTAAATCCCTTTCGTGTAGCATACACCGTAGTGCAGTCGTCCGAATTGCGACAAAAGACGCCATCATACAAAATATGGCTGCTGGCAAACACATTCATACCATCGCCCCATTTGTATGCGCTGATGCTTTTTACATTGCGGACAATAATACTATCGGAGCCGCCTATCGGGCATTGGGTAAGCGTAATACCTTCCACCAGCACATTTTTCGCATGCGATATGGTAACGCCTTCCTTTCCGGGAGATTCAATAATTCCCCTGCCTGTTATTTTCACATCCCGTACACTATCCACTACTATTCTCCCCTTTACTACTGCTCCACCGGCGATGTATACCGTTTTGCCGGAAGCGACCTTCAACACCTCATCTTTCAATACGTGGAACCCCGGCCCAAAATAGATGATGTCATCTGCTTTGGGGTCCGGGATCACGTCTGGTACGGGATTAGCAAACAAATGGAGATTGTGAAATTTATCACCATTTATTTCAATGGAGAGATGCCTGGGTTGATGTAAACGAAAATAAACGGTATTGTTCACTACCTGGTGGTCAATGCCGTATGAAAGCGGCCGTACGGCGGCGTGAATGATTTTCTCCCTGTTGCTGGTTACCGCTACTTCCACTTCTTCCAAAAAATCAAAGGCCACCATAGAAGCATTTTCTACATGATGATTTACGCCTCTTACCTCATCTACCTTTACATTATACTCATATAAATCCTGCCATGGGCCGCCCGGCTGCCGGACCTTTACCGTAAAATCAGGGTTATGTGCGGCACTCCCTGTTTCCTGCCCCGGGAAGGGATATACCGACAACTGCGGTTGTTGCGCAATACTAATTGTCGAAAACATTACACAAAAAGCAATACCGGCTACTTTAATGGATGTCCAATCTAAATTCATCAGTGGAAAGTTTATGTATGCGCTGATCAGCCATGCGTGGCATTTAACTTCTTTGATATTACATTGGCGGCCTATGACTAACCAGCATGCAAAGTAAACATCAACAGCTCCCAACTATAAGGGGGAGTACTCGCATAAAAAGGGGGGTGAAGTGTGAATTCAGGGAGACTCCCCCTGCAATTTGCAGAGGGGGTATGGGGGTATATACGCCGGATTCAGGATTTCTTCCGTTCCATACCTTTCTTTCTTGTTTCTATTTTTTCTACTTTATATTTATCCTCGAATGCTTTCCGGTAACGCCGGATGTACTCGGAAGGATTCATGCCAAATATCTTATTGAATTGCTCCCGGAAATATTTCACGTCATTTATACCTACCTGGAAACCTATTTCATTGACATTTAAGTCTGTGCTAATCATGAGTTCTGCGGCTTTTCTCAGGCGTATAAAGCGGACAAATCCCCTCAGCGATTCCCCGGAAACGAGCCGGATCTTTTTATATACAGAAGAATAGCTCATACCAATTTCCCGGGCCAGCACCTTTATATTGAACTCGTCGTTATCAAGATTTGCTTCTACAATAGCAATACATTCTTCTACGAACTGCTTATACTGACCGGAAACTTTTAAGTCATTTTTGCGGAGGGTAACTTCATTCAGGAAATAATTACGCAGATTATCTCTTGTTTGCAAAACACTATTTACAGTAGCAGTCAACAGCTCCTTTTCAAAAGGCTTGGTGATGTAGTAGTCGCTGCCTGCCTCTGCACTTGCCAACTTTCCCTCTTCCGGTGAAGAGCCCGTGAGCAGGATAACAGGAATATGATTGAGCAGCGCATGCTGTTTAATGGCTTTGCAAAGTTCGAGGCCCGACATTGTTTCCATCCTGATATCGCTGATCACAACGTCCGGCAGCAGGGCAATGGCTTTTTCAAGTCCCTCCTTTCCATCGGCAGCTTCCTCAATATTAAATGCCGGCCGGAACATGGCTGAAATATATTGACGTATCTGTATATCGTCATCTACAATCAACATTGTTTGCCGGGATGTTATCACAGTGGGAATCGCCTCTTCTTCCGGATCTTCCTCTACAACATCTTCCAGTTGCGGTTCTGACATCGTTTGCAGGAAAAGGGTTTTATCGCCCTGGTTGTTATTAGCCGGCTCCTGGCTCACATCATCAGCACCGCAAGGTAAAACAACCGTAAACCTGGTGCCCCGGCCATCATTGCTTTCAAAGCTCACTGTCCCCTGGTGCAGTGATACGAACTTTTTCACCAGGTACAACCCTATGCCAAAACCTGGTTTCCCTGCCGCACCACTTCCTTCGGATCTATAGAATCTCTCAAATATTTTGTCGCCGCTACCGGCAGGAATGCCACACCCGGTATCTGATATGGTTACTGACACCTGGTTGTCAGCGCAATGCAGCTTCATGGCAATGCTACCGCCAGCAGGTGTATATTTAAAAGCATTTGACAACAGGTTGAAAAGCGCTATCTCCAGTTTTTCCCTGTCGCCCGTGATCCATAGTTCCTCCTGGCTTCCCTCAAAAGAATAGGTCTGACCAGCCGACTGCGCCTGCTGTTCAAACGACTGAAACACGTCCTGGCATAGTTCAGTGAAATTGATACGGGAGGGGATTAACTGCTCAATGTCACTATCTGCCCGCCTGAACAACAGCAACTGATCCAGCAAACGTAGCAGGCGCCGGGCATTTCGATATATGGTGGTAAGCTCCCGCCGCTGCTTTCCGCTAACTTCCTGCTCCTGCATCAGATCCTTTGCCGGGTTGATGATCAATGTAAGCGGCGTGCGGAATTCATGTGATACATTGGTAAAAAAGGCAATCTTTTTTTCATTGAGTTCTCTTTCTTTCTCTGTATTCAAATTGGCCAGGGCTACCTGGTACTTCAACCGGCGTTGTTTTGTTTTATAGCTGATATAAACTACCACCAGGATAATGGCCATAACAAGGTATATGATATATGCCCACCAGGAAGCATACCAGGGAGGCAGCACCACTATTTCCAGGCTGATCTCATTATCTGTCCATTGTCCTTCTGTATTTGTGCTCTTTACCCGGAATGTGTAATGCCCTGCAGCGAGATGCGTATAAGTGGCAGTTCTGGTATTGCCGGCTTCGTTCCAGTTTTTATCCCAGCCGTCCATATAATACGCATAAGATATTTTATTGGGCGCAGAATAATCCAGTGCTGCGAAATCGAAGGTAAAAACGGCTTCCCGGTAGGGTACTTTAATTTTGCGAAGATCATCGCCCTGTTGCGTTTCAATATAATCTGCCTTTTGTCCGATGGGCATATTATTCACACGAATGTCCGTGAAACGCATGTTGAGTTTTTCATCAGATGGCCGGATATCAGATGGCCGGAAGATATTCAACCCTTTGATGCCGCCAAACATGAGTTCCCCGGATTGGAGCCGCAGCGCAGCATTATAATTAAATTGGTTGCCGGAAAGCCCATCTCCCTGGTAGTAGTTAGTAAATGTTTCCCGGCTGGTATTAAACCGGGAGATACCATAAAACGTACTTATCCAGAGATCACCCGCTTCATCTTCCAGGATATTGAGCACGGCGTTGTTACATAATCCTTCTGCGGCGGTATATCGCTTTAGCACTTTGCCTTGCGCACGGTCAAACAACAGTAACCCGCCACCTTCTGTCCCTACCCAAAAGTGGCCTTTGCGGTCTTCATGAATGGCCCTTACCGGGTTGCCCAGCATATAGAAGACGTCGTTGTGATGCTGCGGATCAACTTTTATCAGGCTGCGGAGGTTCCCCGCCCATAGCTGCCCGGAGTGGTCTTCCTTCATTGTAAAGAGGTCCGTTAACTTGTCGTCTGCCAGTTTAAACATATCCTGTTGCGGGTCATATTGATACAGTGCGCCTTTATATAACTCACCTCTGCCGAAAGTACCCGCCCATAAAGTGTTATGGCTATCTTCATACAAGACATATACTGTTTTACTCTCCTTTTCACTGTCTTTATACATCAGCCGGTAATGGCGAAAGGAATTGGTTTGTTTGTCGAACCTGTTAATCCCTCCCCAAAATGTGGATACCCAGATGTGTTGCTTATTATCGCAATGCACATTCGTTATAAAATTATCGCTGAGAGAGGTAGACACGCCCGGCTGATGACTGAAGGCAGTAAACTGCCCGGCTTTCCTTCGCCACCTGCTTAGCCCGCCCCCATCTGTTCCTACCCAGATGGTACCATCGTTCTCTTCACAAAATGCAAAAATAAAATTGCTGGCAAGGCTGTTACTGTTCAGCGGATCATGTAACACAGACTGAAACCTGTCTTTCTTTGGATCAATGATATTGACCCCGCCTCTTAATGTGCCAATCCATTTACGCCCTTCTGCATCTTCATAAATTGTGCTCACAGAGGCGCTGGCCAGGGTATTGTTATTATTACCTGCAGGAATGTTTTCTACCGGGGTTCCGTATTCCGTTTGAATGATATTGATACCCCCTCCGTTCGTGGCTATCCAAAGCCTTCCGGATTTATCAAGATACAGGCCGGATACTTTGTTGTACGTCAACTTTCCATTCTCCTCCGTAAATGATTCCAGGTATTGATTCATGGATATTGAATACCTGAACAATCCATTGGGTGTGCCTATCCATAACAGGTCTCTGTCGGCTTTTATACAATCAGCTGTTGGCAAACTGTCGTTCACCAACTGAACTGCAGCAGCATTTTTGTTCAGCCGGCATAACCCTCTGCCCTGCACAAAACACCAGGTCTCTCCATTTCCGGCTATCTCAATACTCCCGGCATCATAGGAGGTCAGGCGCTGATTAGCTGCATACAGCGGTAACTGCACAGCGGTATATGTTCCCGCCGCGCAAAATAACAAACCCTGGTGCTCCGTTCCGATCCACATATTACCTTTCGCATCCCGTTTAATATCCCGTACTACGGCAGTGATCCGCTCCCATCTGGCAGTACCGGCTACCTGGTATTTCACACTGCTGAACTTTCCTGAAACAGGATCATAAATATTAATTCCCTGCCTGGTACCTATCCATAATTTATACTGCAAATCTTCATTGATGGTAAAGATCCAGTTATTTACCAGGGAACTGCTGTCGTTAAAACTGTTGCGGAATACTTTGAATACATTGCCATCGTACCTGTTCAGTCCATCGTAAGTACCAAACCACATAAATCCTTTATGGTCCTGGAATACACAACGGACGGCATTATTCGATAACCCCTGTTCTATGCCCAGGTAAGAAATTACATAATAACGGTTGTTACCCGCAGAGAATCCGGATACGTGGAACGCGGTCACAAAAAATAGCAGACAGCACATTACAAGTTTTGTCATCCCGTGGAAATTAAAAATACTACGTGGCTTTGGTTGATGGTAGAATACGAGTTTACCCCCTCTTCCTGGTGCTAAATTACGCCATGAAAAATGATCGTCAGGGGGGACATTCTCATAATTCAGGGTGTATAATAGTAATTTTTGTCTAAACGACACTTATTTAATTCATTCCGCTGTATTTTGGTTGTGAAACACTGGCAGGTCTGATGGCACAAAAAAAGTGGCCGGTCCGGTCCTGTCTTTACAATACAGCTGATAAATCAACCAGGCTTTTCTTCCGGGATACCTGTTCCGCAGAAAAATGCCTTTCCCACGTTAGAAAATTAAATTTCCATGTTAAGCGTCAAATTGACATTTAAAATCTTTATTGCTATTTTTCCACTACTGATAATTTCACGGGAAGTCTGTGGGCAACAGCCACCTCTTTCCCTTTGGTACAGATCTCCCGCAAAAGAATGGATCGAAGCATTGCCGGTGGGCAACGGAACATTGGGCGCCATGGTATTTGGCGGCATCGAAAATGATCGCTTACAGCTGAATGATATTACCGTTTGGTCCGGTGATCCGCAACCGGCGGCCGACAGAAAAGACGCCTACAAATTCCTGGATACCATCCGCACCGCTATACGGCAGCAACGATATAAGGAAGCCCAGGAGCTTACCGCCCGTTACATGACGTCGTCTGCTCCTTATTACTCCTCTTATCAAACCTTGGGCGATATCTTTCTGCATTTTAAAAATGCGGCACAACCCGCCGGTTCATACAAGCGATGGCTTGATATCGGACAGGCAATTTCCGGGGTAAGCTACCAGCAACCCGGAACCAGGTACACACGGGAAACATTTTCCAGTGCGCCGGACAGCGTAATAGTACATCACATAACCGCCAATGGAAAAACACCTGTAGAAGTCAGCATTCTTCTTAACCGGAAAGAAAGGTCGCAAACCAGGTTTGAAGCGCCCAACAAACTGATCATGACAGGCAATACCGGTGCTACACTGGACTTTGAAGTACAACTGGCGGTTATTACAGATGGCATTATCAACGGCAGCAACGATAGTATTACCGTCACGAAAGCCAGCGAGCTTACCATTTATGTAACAGGTGGAACGTCTTACATCCTGGATTATAATAAAGGCTTTAAAGGAGAACATCCGCACCGGAAAGTAACCCGGCAACTGCAACATGCCATCAGTAAGGGATATGGCCGGTTAAAAGCAGACCACGTAGCTGATTACCGTCGCTTCTTCAACAGGGTGCAGATCAACCTGGGCGCTGCTGCAGACTCCCTCCCCACTGATGAGCGACTCAAAAATTACGGCGATGGGAAAAAAGATCCCGGTTTTGCCGCTATGTTCTACCAGTATGGGCGATACCTGCTGATATCTTCCAGTCGCCCTGGGAACCCGCTGCCATCTAATTCACAAGGCCTCTGGGGCGACGGGTTCAATTTACCATGGAAATGTGATTACAAGTCCAATATCAATTACCAGATGAACTATTGGCCTGCAGAACCTACTCACCTCGAAGAACTGCATGATCCTATGATCCGGCTCACTACTGCACTGGTAGCTCCCGGCACCAAAACCGCCAGGGCATACTTCGGACCCGATACGCCTGGCTGGTACTATGGTTACACCACCAACGGATGGGGATGGACAAGCCCGGGAGCGGCGCTGCCATGGGGGGTATTCGCCGGCGGCAGTGGCTGGGCATGTCAGCACTTATGGGAGCACTATGCTTTCGGCAGAGATATTAACTACCTGAGAAAAGTTTACCCGGTAATGAAAGGCGCCGCCGAATTCTACCTGGCCACGATGATTACAGACGAAGAAGGACACTGGGTTACCTCCCCTTCCACATCTCCGGAAAATAATTTTATTACAGACAACCAACAAAAAGGAAATGTTACGGAAGGCGCCACTATGGAAAAAGCCATTATTTGGGATTTGTTCGACAACGTGGCCATGGCTTGCCGTATCCTCCATACTGATGAAGCCTTCAGGCAAAAGCTAATCACAGCCAGGGATAATATCAGCCCTTTGAAAATAGGAAAAGAAGGCCAACTGGAGGAATGGAATAAAGATTGGGATCTCAATACCAACGACCCTCACCACCGTCACGTGTCACATCTTTTTCCGCTCCATCCCGGTCACCAGGTAACGGCCTTCAAAACACCTGAACTTACTGCCGCGGCTAAACGAACCCTGGAATTAAGAGGGGATGACGGTACCGGATGGTCTATTGCATGGAAGGAAAACTTCTGGGCCAGGCTGCGTGATGGGAATCATGCCCACCACCTGCTATCTTACCAGCTCAGGCCTACCACCCAATTGCAAACAGTGATGGCCGATGCCGGGGGTACTTATCCCAACCTTTTTGATGCTCATCCTCCTTTTCAGATCGATGGCAATTTCGGCGCAGTCAGCGGCATCACAGAAATGCTCCTGCAAAGCCATGAAACCTACCTCACCAACAATGGTACGTACGGCTATGTATTGGACATCCTGCCTGCCCTGCCTGCGGCATGGCCCAACGGCACAGTAAAAGGACTACGTGCAAGAGGAGGCTTTGAGGTGGACATCAGCTGGAACAATGGCAGGTTAACAGATTTTAGCATCAGGTCCGCCAATGGAGAACCCTGTAAAATTCGTACGCCCGTTCCTGTGATAATACCGGGTAGCAACGCGAAAGCCACGGCTTCCGGAAGCTGCTATCTCTATGAATTACAAACGCTAAAAGGTAAAAGCTATAAGATAAAACGCCTGGAAAAAGTACTGTGAGTCCCGGAGTCCCGGATTCCCTGATCTCAAATTGCACCGCTTATCAGCCAATTCCTGTGTTGTATGACGTCATTTTTTAAAAAAACAGCCTGCTTTGTAACAGCTTCCCTGCTGCTGTTCTGGTATACCTGCTTTGCAGACCACCCGGTAAGAACCTACCTGGGGATTGACCAGGGATTGTCGAACAATTTTGTGAGATGTATCTACCAGGACAAAAAAGGGTTTATGTGGTTCGGTACTTACGACGGGCTAAACCGTTATGACGGATATGAATTCCGCATCTTTAGAAATAGTTTCAAAAACAACCATACACTCATTAATAACTGGATCAATACGATCAGTGAAGATACGAAAGGAGACTTATGGATAGGCACCAGGCAGGGAGCCTGTATTTACAACAGCCTGTCTAATAATTTCTCTTATCTCTATTATTATAATGCGGAGAAAAAAGCGGAACAACTGAATGCGGTTGTCAGGAAAATTGAACCAGACCTACAGGGCAATATGTTTGTTGCCACCACCGGCAAAGGGTTGTTACGCTATTCCAAAAACGAAAACATAACTTATACCATACCACTGGAAGATGATCCCGGTTTCCAGTACAATGTTACTGCCATCAAAGCAGACAAGCATAAAAACGTCTGGCTCTTTATCTCCGGTAAAGGTTTATACGTTTATGAGTATAAGACCCAAACAGCCAAACTTGTAAATGCAGCTATCAAGTCCGCCGATTGCATGGAAGCCACAAATGACTATTTATGGATAGGATCAAATGACGGCTTATTCCGGTATAACATTACGGCTAATACCTTCGACAAAGTTTATAATGTCGCCAATAAAAAATTAACCTACAACGCTGTTGCCGGGATCACAGCCAACAATAACCACGAATTGTGGATTGCAACAAATGGAGGCGGTGTAGTGATCTTAAATACAGTAACCGATGGAGTACAATTTTTATCCGGTACAACGGCGCCTGGTGCTTTATCCAGCAATGCTGTTTTCTCCATCTGGATCGACAAACAATTCCGAAAATGGATTGGCACTTTAAGAGGAGGCATTAATGTGATTGACCCCAATAAAGAACGCTTTCAAAATATTACTTCCAGTGTTACTGCCGCCAATACACTTATCAGCAACTATATTTTATCCTTCCACGAAGCGCCTGACGATAATATATGGATCGGAACAGATGGCAGTGGCCTGAGTATCTGGAACAGGAAATTAAACTCGTTCACCAGTTACTGCCACGAAAATGGAAATCCTTATTCTCTAAGCGACAATTTTGTTACCGATATTCACACCGATGCTGAAAAGAACACCTGGATAACGACTTACCGGGGCGGAGTGAATCGTTTTAACAACGGAAAGTTTGAACACTATAAGTGTATTGACCCTCTGAACGATACGCTCACATTATGCCCGGTTGGCCCGAACCTGCTGGAAGATGGAGCAGGAAACTGCTGGTTAAGCACACAGCAATATGGGTTGTTTAAACTAAACCGGCAGAAAAAAGCATTTGAATTATTTGATCACAGGTTGAAAGATTTGTATTCGTTGAAGGAAGACAGCAAGCATGTGTTTTGGGGAGGGGGTATCAATCACCTGTTTCAAATTGATAGAGCCGGCAAAAATCATATTTCCTACTTCATTGGTAAACCCGTCAACGTTATCATGGAAGACCGCTCAGGTAATTTCTGGATGGGTACAGAAGGAGGAGGATTAATTTTGTTTGATAGGAAACAGGGAAAGATGCTTGCCCGTTACACCACAGATGAGGGGCTTTGCAGCAATTCCATTTTAACGATCCTTGAAGATGCAGCAGGTAACCTGTGGATGAGTACCTTCAATGGTATTGCCAAATTCAACCCCCGGGATAAAACATTCAAAAACTACTACCAGGGAGATGGGCTGCAAAGTAACCAGTTTAATTATCATGCCGCATTGAAATTGCGGTCTGGTGAAATGATGTTTGGCGGTATAAAGGGCTTTTCCTTATTTCGCCCGGAAAACATTGTTAGTATCAATGATCATCCGGACCTCTTTCTAACAGGCGTAAAAGTAGCCAATACTTCGCTGGAAGAAGACACCTCGCTTGAAACCGAAAGCAACTCCAATCGTATTGTGCGTATTAAAATCCCTTACAATAAAGCACTGCTTTCATTTGAGTTCGCAGCGCTGGAATACTCTGCCGCCGATAAAATTCAATATGCCTATTACATGCAGGGATCAGACAAAAACTGGATCTACTGCGGCCATACGCGGAAAGTAGTTTACAGTCACCTTTCCGAGGGTACCTATACCTTCAGGGTTAAAAATACCAATGCTGAAGGACAGTGGAATAAAGAAGAGGTAAAAATTGAAATCACGATCCAGCCTCCCTGGTACAGAAGCTGGTGGGCATATTTGATGTATGCCATGGTCGTCGCGGCAATCGTCTATTTCTACCTGCAATACCGTGCAAAGCAAACCCGCCTGCAATATGAAATAAAAATTGCCAGGCTGAATGCAGCAAACGAACGTTTGGAAAAAGAGAAGAGCTTCGCAGAATTGGCGATAGAGAAAACAGAATTGGAAAAGGAAAGAGCAGAAAGAGAACGAGAACATGCCGAACGCGAAAAAGAAAGAATCCTGGATCAGAGCGAAAGGGAAAGCAATGAAAAGAAAATTGCTTTCTTCACCAATATCGCCCATGAATTCAGAACACCGCTGACATTAATCATTAATCCAATTAAGGAGCTATTAGACAAAGCGCATCACGAACAAAAAGAAAAAGAGGAACTGAATATCATTTACCGGAATGCCAGGCGAATGCTCAGCCTTGTGGATCAATTGCTTTTATTCAGGAAGGCAGAAAGTGGCCTGGACAAAATAAATCCATGCCGCGTCAATCTTCATCACCTGGCATATGAAGTGTATCTATGCTTTTTACAACAGGCAAAAGCCCGGCACATTCATTACGTTTTTGATTGCGCTGATACATACCTTGACATTTATGCAGATAAAGAAAAACTGGAGACGATATTATATAATCTTCTTTCCAACGCATTAAAATACACACCAGCGGGTGGTAGCATAAAACTGGTATTGGAAGACCTGGCGGAGCACGTGACCATCAAAGTAACTGACAATGGCGCAGGTATTCCTTCTGATACAGGTGAAAAAATTTTTGATAAATTCTATAAAGCAGAACGTACCAAAACGAATTCCATAGCGGGATTTGGCATTGGCCTCTTCCTGGTAAAACAACTTACCCAGCAACATGGTGGTAGCATTTCCTATGAAAGTGAAGAAGCACAGGGCGCCACTTTTACATTAACGCTTCAAAAAGGGAAATCCCACTATGGCACAGATGTTATTGTTTCTGAAACGGTAGCCACACAGCAATTGTCCGAAGTACTCAAAGTAGTCACTGAAACCGGGGAAAATGACGTAAATGGGGAGCCTTTAGCAGAACTGGTTTCCGAAAAGCAATCCATCCTGGTGATAGATGACGATGAATCCATCCGGCAATATCTTACTCTCCTGCTCAAAGACACTTATAAAATATACCAGGCGGAGAATGGAGAAACTGGTTTATTGATAGCGCAGAAGTATTTGCCCGACCTGGTTATTTCCGACATTCAAATGCAGGAAATGAATGGAATTGAGCTTTGCAGGGAAATTAAAGAAGATGGGCAGTTAAGCCACATCCCGGTTATCTTACTGACCGGCGCTACCTCTGATGAGCTCAAACTACAGGGACTGGAAGGCGGGGCGGATGATTATGTTGTAAAACCTTTCAACAGCAAACTGCTGGTTGCACAAATTGCCAACCTGCTAAAGAACCGTAATACGCTTCAGAAATATTTCTACAGCGAGATCACCCTTAACAAAAATGATTTCAAGGTTTCACCTGAATATAAGGAATTGTTAGACAAATGTATTTCCATCGTTGAAAAGCATTTAAGAGATAAAGAATTTGGTATTCAAACGCTGCTTAGCGAAATAGGCATGAGTCACTCCAGCCTGCTTCGCAAAATAAAGTCTGTCTCCGGCCTGCCGGTAAATACTTTCATCCGGTCCATCCGGCTCCGGAAAGCGGCGGATTTGTTTATCAATACCGACTTTAGTATTAAGGAAACGGCATATACCGTGGGGATGAAGGATATTAAATATTTCCGGGAGCAATTCAATAAACTTTTTGGTATGAACCCGTCTGACTATGTCCGGAAGTACCGTAAAGTTTATGGAAAACAATACACGGTTGACAAGGAATCTATTTATCCTGGCAACTAAATGGATTTAGTCTTTACGGGGATAAACCACACAAAAATATTAAACCGAATTACAATGGCCAGAATGACATGCTTCCTGCTTAACCTGATTAAAAATTATTGTTTTTGGAGTTTCCACCCCCCTATTTGGGAGTTTGTCCCCCTCCTGAATTTGCGGAGAATTTTATTATTAACAGGTAGTTTTACAGGACAGAATTTAAAATCAGTTCTCTTCCCGTTTTGAAACGATTGGTCACTAAATCGATTATCTGATAAGTAGCAGAAAATGCTGGCAGCTGGATAAAATGAAAAAGAAGATCTCCATACACGACATAGCCAAAGAACTTAATCTTTCAGCTACTACTATATCTTTTGTATTGAATGGTAAGGCAGATGAAAAGAAAATCAGCGAACAGGTGCAGCGGAAAGTAGCAGATTATATAAAGCAGGTAGGCTATCAGCCAAACATGATCGCCAAAAGCCTGCGAACCGGCAAAACCAATATCATAGGCATGCTGGTGGAAGATATTTCTGATCCATTCTTTTCCAGCATTTCCAGGGGAATTGAAACAATCGCCTATCATCATAAGTATAAAATATTTTTTGCCAGCACGGAAAATGATACGGAGAAAACCAAAGCATTGATAAAGGTATTCAGGGAAAGACAGGTAGACGGTTATATTATGGCGCCGCCTTCCGGCATTGAAGATGACATAAAGGCGCTGATAGATGATAATGTACCGGTGATTCTTTTCGACCGCTATCTACCTGCGTTGAATACCAGTACTGTAATTATTGATAACTTCTCCGGGGCATACCAGGCCGTAAAACATCTGCTGGAAAATGGGTTTTCAAATATCGCATTCATCACCTTAAAATCAGATCAAACACAAATGCATAGCCGTCTGCAAGGATATCTTACAGCAATGGAAGAAAGTGGACACGAAGCCATTGTACAAAAACTTCCCTGCAAATTAAGTCATTCGCTGGGCGCAGAAATGGTAAAGGAATTCGTTATGCAACATAATAACATTGATGCAATACTGTTTGCCACGAATTACCTGGCAATAAATGGACTAAAAGCCATCCAGGACCTGGGATTAATAATACCTGATAATATCGCGGTAATAGGATTTGATGATAACACACACTTTAATTTATTTTCTCCTTCTATCACAGCAGTAGCACAACCAATAGAAGAAATTGCAGAAGAAGTAGTGCAGCAACTGATCAATGCCCTATCAGATGAAAGGGAAAGCAAAAAACGAAGAACGGTAACGTTGCCGGTTAAGTTAATTATAAGAAATTCTTCTTCCGCCAAAATGAAAAAGAATATTGTTGAACCAGCATTATCCACTATGAAAAAAAGTTAACGGACTAAGTAATCAATCAAAATTTCATTAATAACGATCAGGGGTAAAAAAGCGGTTTTTACTCCTGCAGCAATCTTTTTGTCTTTATAAACTTCCACCATGAAAAAAAATCCAACCGCAGACGTTCTGCTACCTTCCGGTATTTGGAGGCAAGTGTACTATAAGGTTAGCTTGATCTTCCTGACAGCGATGCTGTTGATACATTCTTCTGCCCGGGCACAGGTTGCCGATACCACGAAAGTCCATCCAAAACAGGATGCCGCCACCGGGATATCCAAACCGGCTACGACTGTGCCAATCCTTTATGGAGAGCAGGCTAAAACCAGGTTACTTCAATCGGTAGCTACTGTGTACACCAACCAGTTAATCACTACACCAAGTCCTCAGTTCCTACAGGCTTTACCCGGCCGCCTACCCGGCCTTAATGTCACTTTCGGCAGCGGTGGGCCAGGCCTGGATGGTAATGGGCTGGGCTTCAATATCCGTGGAGCAAGGGCACAAATCATCCTCATTGATGGCATTGAAAGAGGATATCAGTCTATTGATCCCGAACAGATTGAATCTATCACAGTATTAAAAGATGCACTGTCAACCGTGATGTTTGGTCAGCGTTCCTCCTATGGTATCATCTCCGTTAGAACAAAGAAAGGAGATGTTGGTAAACCCCGCATTTCCTTTACTGCTCAATCAGGTTTTGAAACGCCTACCGCGCTTCCGAAACCTTTACCTGCGTGGCAATATGCTACGTTATATAATGAAGCCAGGCAAAACGATGCAGGGAATACACCTGTTCCTCCCCAGTACTCACAGGCGCAAATTGATGCCTGGCAGCAGCATACAGATCCCTATACCTATCCTGATGTAGACTGGTACAATACTGTGTTGAATAAAAACGCCGGTATATCCCGCTATAATCTTAATATACAAGGTAGCGGCAAAGGTTTCCGGTATTTTGTGGACCTGGATAATATGAGAGAAAAGGGAATCATTAAAACCAGTGCTGAAAATAAATACAATACCAACGCCCAACTGAACAGGTATCTTTTGCGTTCAAACGTAGGTGTTGATGTAACACCTACCACTTTTGTACAATTGAACCTCTTCGGTCGCTTTCAACGTTATAACCAACCCGGTGGAGGAGTTTCGGGAATTTTCTCTTCCTTGCTGAATACCCCGCAACTTGCCTACCCTGTTTTCAATCCTGACGGGTCGTTAGGGGGAAGCGACAAATACCCCGGTAACGCTAATATATGGGGCCAGGCCGTTGCCCGTGGATATCAATTCCAGGATGTAAGAGATATTGCGGTTGACCTGGAGGTTACTCAAAAACTGGATGCACTTACAAAAGGGTTTTGGATGCAGGCCAAAGCTTCCAATAACAACACCGCTTACTTTACCACGAAACGGGATAAAAATTTTGAAGTGTATCAATACCTGGATGATACTTATACCAAGTATGGATCAACCACGGAGCAAACAACCGGGGGAGGCGCAAATGAGCGATACAGGATTGTGTACCTGGAAGGATCGCTGGGTTACGACAGAACATTTAAAAAACACGCCATATCCGCATTGGCGGTGGCGAACCAGCAAAGCAGGCTGGCCTTCAATACCACCAACCTGCCGGAGAACTATACCGCCTATTCAGGGAAACTGAACTATGCCTACGATGAAAAATATATCGTGGAAGGCGCTGTCAGCTACGGAGGATACAACTGGCTGGAGCCATCAAAACGCTGGACCACCTACTGGGCTGGCGGACTTGGCTGGAACCTGCATAAGGAACCATTTATCAGCCGCCATCTGCCTTTCATCAGCAACCTGAAGTTAAGAGCCAACTATGGTTTAACCGGCCAGGTAAATGCCGGCTATTTCTCGTACATACAAACCTACTTTAATGCCAATGGCTATTGGTTTGGCTCTGGCTCCTCACTGGAGAAGAGCTCCGGGGAAAATGCCCTTGCCAATACAGGCCTCGCTCCTGAAAAAGCAAAAAAACTTAATGCCGGCATTGATCTTGGCCTCTGGAATAATAAGTTGACAATAACTGCCGACTATTTCTTCAATAAGTTTTATGATCTTGTTGCTCCGCCTACTTTAACCACTGCCATATTGGGCGCGGGATACCCGAATCAGAACTACCAGCGGTTCAACTATTGGGGGGCTGATATTGCTATAAACTGGCAACAGCAAATAAAAGCATTCAACTATTTTGTTACTGGTAACTTCTCACTTGTTCAATCAAAAGTAGTTTATAGTGCAGAATTACCTAAAAATTACGATTACCAGGTTACAACAGGAAAGCCGATAGGAGTGCTCTATGGTTATACCGCTACTGGCCTGTTTAAATCTTATGATGAAATCAATGATCCGGCAACCGCAGTAATGCCCTCCTCTCCCAAGTCGTCCCTGCGGCCCGGCGATATACGATACCTGGATCGCAACGGAGATGGCCAGATTACAGTGGATGACCAGGGACCCATTGGCACTGTAAAGCCTACTATATACTACGGCCTCAATACCGGGTTTAGCTTTAAAGGCATTGACCTCTCCATCCTTATCCAGGGCACATTAAATCGTCAAAGTTATTTCAATGGCGATTTTATGAACGGCTTTGGCAACAGCGGGCAAAATAACGCCTATGAATATAACCTGGGCCGGTTTACTGCAGCAACTGCTGAAACGGCTAAACAACCAAGGTTATGGCTGGGCAACAACACGAATAATACACAGACTTCTTCTTTCTGGCTGAAGGATAACGATTTTGTACGCCTCAAAAACGTAGAGATAGGATATACTTTCCCTGAAAAGTTATCCCGCAAAATCGGGCTTCCTGCTGTGCGACTATTTGCCAATGGATTGAACCTCCTCACCTGGTCGGAAATTTACGACATGAGGAAAGACCTGGATCCTGAGTCCTGGGGCGCTGCTTATCCCATTATGAAGATTTTCAACTTCGGTATCAACATTAAATTTTAACCGATAATGTATTGTTGTATGAAAAAGAATTATGGCTGGATTTATTTTGCTTTCGCTGCAGTCATCTTTATAGCATCCTCCTGTAAAAAAGCATTTGAAGACAAGCCGCTTGAGCTGCTTACTATAGATTACATCTTTGATGAAAATGATCCTACCGGGGATCAGGCATATAAATGGGTAACAAATATATATGGAAAAATCCCTTCCGGGTATAACCGGATGCTGGGCGGTTCCAGCTGGGGACTTAATGGTGGAGTGAAAACCAACCTATCGCTGGTGCCCCTCGAATGTTTTTCTGATGATGCGGTGCCAAGCGCTGATGGGAATGAAGCGTGGAACATCATTCGTGGCGGATACAGTCCTGTTACTACATTTGATGACAACTGGGGGAATTGTTACAGCGCTATAAGAGCTGCGAATATTTTCCTGAATAATTATCAGCGTGTTCCCTGGGCCGATTCATCCCGTAAAGTATGGTTACCTAACGAAGCGCGTGCGCTCAGGGCTTATTTTTATTACGAATTGATAAAAAGATACGGTGGTGTACCACTGATAGGCAATAAGGTTTTCGATTCCGATGATAAAGAATTATTGAATTTAAAGCGCAACAGCTTTGAAGAGTGCGTGAACTACATCGTATCAGAACTTGACATCGCTAAAGATAGCCTGCGTCCTGACGCCTCCCTCGCCGGCAGAACAACCGATGCAGATTTCGGAAAGATGCGCAAAAGCATTGTAATGGCCATTAAGGCGAAGGTATTGCTCCTGGCTGCAAGCCCTTTATTTAACCCTTCTCCCACTCCCGGCAGAACTTATACCGGCTACGCTTCTTACAGTGCAGAAAGATGGAAAGCAGCGGCTGATGCAGCGAAAGCGGTGATGGATCTGGGTATTTACGACCTGGAGCCCAATCGCTATACCCTGATGTTGCAGAGGGCCAACAAGGAACACATTTTTTTCCGGATGAGTGATCCCCGTATTGACAATGCTTATTCCTATTACATGTCGCCCCCCGGGTACAAGCCGGCCAACCGCAATAGTGAAGGACGTGTAAGTCCAACGCAGGAATTTGTTGACGCCTTCCCAATGAAAAACGGGAAAACTATCACTGATCCCTCTTCTGGTTATGACCAGTCGAACCCCTACGCCGGCCGTGATCCCCGCCTGGAACAAACCGTGTTTTATAATGGCGCTAAATGGCTGCAAAGACCGGTAGAAACCTTTGAAGGAGGAAAAGACAAACCGAATAATGCTACCCTTGCTCCTGTACAAACACAAACAGGCTATTATGCCAAAAAGTTTTGTGCCAATGATAGCAGCAGTGCAAACTATACCACCACCTTTTACCGCGATGGCGGCTTCATTCCTCCCTGGTGCATTATCAGGTATGCAGACATCATTTTAATGTATGCCGAGGCACAAAATGAATATTCAGGACCTGATGCATCCGTATATGCGGCGGTTGAAAAAATCCGCCAGCGGGCCGGGCTTTCACCTAATACACTGGCGCCGGGATTATCGCAAACCCAGATGCGGGAAGCTGTTCGTAATGAGCGTCGCATAGAACTGGCATTTGAAGAACAAAGATTTTGGGATATACGCAGATGGAAAATTGCGAAAGCTGTTTATGGAACCGCACTGCATGGCGTTACCATTACCAAAAACACCGATGGTACATTCAACTATGCACCGAGAGTGGTGACCACTCCCTTTTTTACAGATGCCATGTATTTATTTCCTATTGCTGTAAAAGAAACACAGGTAAATCGGGGAATAGAACAAAATCCGGGGTACTAAACTTTTTGTTACAATAAACAGCATAAAATGAAAATAAAGATATTCATACTGATATGGTTTTCGCTGCTATCAACCGTTGCATGGGCCCAGGATATACTTATAAGAGGACGTGTGATAAATGATAAAAATCAGGCCATAAGCGGAGCCTCTGTTTCAGAACTGGACAACAGGAAGAATGGAGTCGTTTCTGATGAACATGGCAATTACACCCTTTCACTGAAGCCTGGCGGGGTAAAGAAACTGATGATCACCTGCGTGGGCTTCCTGCCTCAAACTATTACGGCAGTAGCGGGGACACCGATGGTTGTTCACCTGACACCTGATGTAAAAGGGTTGGAAGACGTAGTGGTAGTTGGTTTCGGGCGACAGAAAAGAATTACGAGTACAGGGGCGGTGAGCTCTGTAAAAGGAGAAGAGATCAAAAATGTTCCTACTGCAAGCATTCAAAATACGCTTATCGGCCGCTTACCTGGCTTCTTCAGCCAGCAACGCAGCGGGCAACCAGGAGCAGATGCCGCCGATTTTTATATCAGGGGCGTTAACTCTCTCACCGAGGATACCAAACCACTGATTATTGTAGATGATATTGAGTACGATTATTCACAGCTTTCACAATTAAATGTGAATGAAGTGGAATCCGTTTCCATCCTCAAAGACGCAGCTACAACATCCATTTATGGATTAAAGGGGGCCAATGGTGTACTGGTGGTGACTACCACCAGGGGCCGTATCGGGAAACCACGGATTAACGTCACCGCAGAAAGTGGGATTAATAAAACGATCAGGATGCCCACTTTCCTTGACTCCTATACTACTGCCCTGCTACGGAATGAAGCTACCATCAATGATGCTTATGGTCAGTCACAAACCCCGGTACTCCCGTTTACACCCGACGACCTGCAAAAGTTTAAAGACGGCTCCGATCCTTATGGCCATCCGAATGTTAACTGGTCAGATGTCCTGTTTAAAAAAGCGTCTACACAATCCCGTTATAATGTGGATATAAGCGGAGGTAACTCGTTTGTGAAATATTTTACATCGCTGGGCTACTTTTCCCAGAATGGTATTCTGAAAGATTTTAAGCCGGTGGGAGATGATGTAAATACCAATTATTTCTACAGGCGCTTCAATTACCGCTCAAACCTGGACATTACTCCTACAAAAACCTTAAAGATCCGTTTCGACGTAAATGGCCGCTTTGAAACGGTTAACAACCCAAGCGGAACAGTAGAAAACGCCGGGCTTTTTTATGAACTAGGTGCATTCCGTTACATGGCGCCATATGCCATGCCGGTCATCAATCCCAATGGCAGTTATAGCTATGCCTCACACCTGGGAGCCGCTACTAATAACGGCGCTATTAATCCTGCTTTCAGGCTGGGTAATGGTGGATACATCAGGAGTTTCCGGAACAACTATAACATCATTGTTGGGGCAGACCAGCTGCTTGATTTTGTAACACCTGGCCTGTCTGCAAAAGTAAATATTTCTTATGCGGGCAATAACAATGAAGGCCGCAACCTTAACCGCAATGGATTACCGGTTTATAAATATGATGTTGCTACCAACTCCTATGCTATAAGAGATGCAGGGCAATATCGCATATTACCATATGCCGTTGCTTCTCCGGCAGGCTCTTTTAATTCTACCACTATTCTCCAGGCCTCTCTGAACTATGACCGCACTTTTGGAGGTCATCATTTCACCGGGCTCCTGTTATTAAATCAACGGAATTTTATAAATGGCGTTGCCGTCCCTGTCAACTACCGCGGTACAACCGGGAGATTGGATTATGACTTCCGGCGTAAATATCTCCTGGGTATTACCGTTGCCCGCAACGGCAATGATTTATTCCAGGAAAATAACCGGTATGGAATATTTCCGGCTATATCATGGGGCTATAACCTGGCAGAAGAGCCATTTTTCAAAAACCTGTTCCCGTTTTTCGACATGTTTAAGATCAGGGGATCTTATGGCCTCGTGGGAACAGACGTAAGCTATCCGGGCGTTGTAACCTCTGTTATTCAATATGGAACCACCGGCTCAAATTATTATGGTAATACCACGGTAGAAGGATCACTGGTAAATCCTGATGTTACCTGGGAAAAAGAGAAGAAAACAGACCTGGGTCTGGAGCTGAATATGTTCCAGGGAAAACTTACACTGAGTGGCAGCTACTTTTATAACTACCGTTATGACCAGCTAATTCCGCAGAAAGACGTTCCCTTGTTAATAGGGCAAGGACTGCCAAACAGGAACATTGGTAAATCAGATAACCGTGGATTTGATGGAATTATTACCTACAGGAACGACCGGGGAAAGATCAACTATTCCATCAGTGCCAATGCATCTTATGCCATTAACCGTATCATTTATATCAGTGAAGCGCCGGATTATCCTTACCAGGCCCAAACGGGGAACAGGATGAACCTAACTAAGGGTTATCATAATATTGGCTTCTACCAGTTGGATGATTTTGATGCAAATGGAAAAGTAAAGAAGGGTATTCCTGCTCCGCAATGGAGCGTGATACAGCCGGGAGATCTGAAATATGCAGATATGAACGGGGATGGCGTTATTACAGATGCTGATAAAACCTGGTTGTCGAAACCGAATTTACCCAGCACTGTTTTAGGTACCGAATTTACAGTTGGTTACAAGGGGTTATCATTAAGAGCGCTGCTGCAAGGTTCTTTTGGTTACGCGGTACAGGTAACAGCGGAAGGCGCCGGTGATGCCTTCAACGGTAACCTGCGTCCCTGGAACCTGGAGCGCTGGACACCGGCAACTGCTGCTACTGCTACTTATCCGCGTATCGGACTCAACTCTAACATCAACAACATCTCCTATTTAACCATCTCTGATTTTTGGATGGCCAATACCTGGTATGTCCGGTTACGGTCCCTGGAACTGTCTTACCAGCTTCCCCGCGGATGGCTAAAACGTACGAAGGCTGTTCAGCAGGCCAGGGTATATCTTTCAGGATATAACCTGGTGAATATACAGGAAATGGGCAAGTTTCAGCAGGACGCTGAAATTGCAAACGGCACCGGTGGCGCCTATCCTAACACCGCCAACTTCATCTTCGGATTGCAATTAGGCTTTTAACGCTAAAAAATCACTTATGACCAGACAAAAAATATATGGAAGTATCCTATTGGCAGGACTGGCTACTGCTACTAGTTTTACTGCCTGCAAAAAAGATTTCCTGGATCAGAAAAAATTATCAGCGATCGATGAAGCATCGGTCTTCCAGGATAGTACCAGGTCACTGGGCGTAATCAATAACCTTTATTCAAGCCTGGGAATATCTTTTAACCCAAGGAGATTCAATAATACAGGGCTGGACGCTGCTTGCGATGAATCGGAGCCACTCCCCGATCCTACTTTTTACACGTATAGAATTTCAAGCGGCGGTATCAATGCCAACAACGCCGATGGCGGACTATGGGGAACTGCCTTCCAGATGATCAGGGCTGCAAATATCTTTCTGAAAAATAAAGACAGCATACCCGTAACAAATGCAACAAGAGACTACTGGGTAGGCCAGGTACGGTTTTTAAGAGCGTGGTATCTCTTCACACTGATAAAACATTACGGTGGCATACCAATGATTGGCGATAAAATATTTAGCGACAAAGAAAAAATAGATGTGGCACGCAGCTCGTATGAGACCTGCATCAAATACGTGACCAGTGAGCTGGATGCCGCCGCTGCGGCGCTTCCCATCTCTTATCGTTCCGGGGATGTAAACCAGTTGAAAGTGACGAAAGGCGCTGCATTGGCAGTAAAGGCCAGGATGCTTTTATACGCGGCCAGCCCCCTCGTCAATAGTGGGCCCAGAGGAAACGATCCTCAAAACCTGCTCGCTTTCCCAAGTGCAGATCCCGAACGCTGGAAGCAGGCGGCCGATGCTGCCAAAGCTGTAATTGACCTGGGAGTGTATAGTTTGTATACTGCCTCTGCTACGCCTCTTTATACACTGTTCCTGCAAAACACACCACAGGTGGAGCATGTACTCGTTTATTGGCAACCATGGACTACCGGCAATAATTTCTACGTTGAAGCCAGTGCCAACCCTACTTCCAGGGGAGGCATGAACGGGTGGACAGGAACCAAATATTTTCCAACGCAGGAATTAGTAGATGAATTTGATATGATCAACGGACTGCGTATAACAGATCCTGCTTCCGGTTATCCCGGCATCGGCAATGATATGTATAAGAACAGGGATCCCCGCCTTACCTATACTCTTCATTATAATGGTGCTCTTCGAAATATGAGCTCCTTCGGCGACCGGCCTGTCAATACCTATACAGGCGTCATTCCGGCAGGGAATGCAGCAGAAACCAGTGCAAGTGTTGATGGCATCTATACTTCTACAGGTACCATAACCGGCTATTTCAGGTATAAGATGTGCAATGGCGGTGGCGGCGAACTGTATCGCCCCTGGGTAGTGATGCGCTATGCAGAAGTGCTGTTAAATGCTGCTGAAGCAACAAATGAATACTATGGTCCAACTGCTGATGTATATAACTGGTTAAAGATGATACGCAGCCGCGCAGGTATTCTTGCCGGTGAAAACAGCGCATACGGTTTAAAAGCAGGAATGACCAAAGACGAAATGCGGGAAGCCATCAGGCATGAACGCAGGGTAGAACTGGCTTTCGAGGAACATCGCTTCTGGGATATCCGTCGCTGGAAAATTGCTCCACAAACTGAAAATACAGAAACACATGGAATGGAGATTACAAGAGCTGCAAATGGCAGCTTCTCCTACCGCGTAATTCCCATCAGGAAACATGTATTTACCGAAGCAATGTATTTCTGGCCTATACCACAGAGCGAACTAACAAAGTCGCCTGCTTTAAAACAAACACCGGGTTATTAATACAAAAGTTTAAACCTTTTTTAATGTTCAAATAATGAAAAACATTATAACTGCACTTATTTTTACAGCTGCTCTTTCATTGATTGGTTGTACAAAAGGCGGAACACTGACAAGGCCGGAGAGCAACCAATATACTATTATGTCAACTGCCAGCAGCAAACAACTGGTACCGGCCATCGATACTACTTCCACCGGAACCTTTACCGGCTTTTATGATGACAGGCTAAACATCCTGACCTTCACCATCTCCTGGAGTGATCTATGGCGGGCAGGCAAAGACACCATTACCGCTGTCAATTTCTATGGTCCCGCCAGTACTACAGAAAATGGCGCCCTGGTGCGTTCTTTACCGTTCGTCAGCAACAACAGCCAGGCAAGTGTGAACCTTGGTTTGGCAGGCTTAAATGGCTTTAAAGAAAGTGAAAAGAAAAACCTGTTGGCAGGAGCCTACTACTTTACCATCAATACAAAAAAGTATCCCAACGGTATCATCAGGGGGCAATTGACAGCAACAAAACCATAAACCTATTCATTTGATTTGACGACTTATGCGAAAGCTTACATTATACTTTATCTTCTTCCTGGGTTGTTGTGCGTTAAAAATAAACGCACAGCAACTCATCATTTATCCGCCTCCCAAAGCAGTTGTGTACGCTATGCACAATGACGACTACACCGTAAAAGTGCGCCAGCCCGGCGGAGAATGGCAGGATCTGTATGAATACAACGTAAAAGTTGATCTTGATAAACCACAGGATGCCTCCATGGTATATTTCGATTTCTCCGGATCTGTGGAAGTATTTGTTCAGAAAAACAATGGTAATGCACAATCCGTAAAGATCCGCCCGTCGGACAATGAAATAAAACCAATATTAAATGGCAATAGCATTACGTTTACCTTAACCGGGCCTAAAAAACTTTCCATAGAGTTTGATGGCGATAAACTACACAACCTGCACTTATTTGCCAATCCTATTGAAACATTCCGTCCTGATCCCAATGACCCTGATGTTGTTTACTTCGGGCCGGGAGTACATATGCCGAAAGATTTACCGGGTGAAGCATTTAATATACCATCGGGCAAAACAGTTTACATAGCTGGAGGCGCGGTAGTGAGAGGGAAACTACTTTGCGACAAAGTGGAAAATGTCCGTATCATCGGTCGCGGAATTATTGACCAACCACAGCGAGGTGTGGAAATCAGGCACTCAAATAATGTTACCATAGATGGAATCATTGTCCTGAACCCCAAACACTATACAGTTTTTGCAGGAGGATCAGATCATCTTACCATCCGTAACTTAAAATCATTTAGCGCCAGTTCCTGGAGCGACGGACTTGATTTTATGAGTTGCAGTAACGTAACGGTAGACGATGTGTTCATGCGCAATTCTGATGACTGTATCACCGTGTATGGGCATCGCTGGGAATTCTATGGAGACGCAAAAAACTATGCCGTAACAAATGCTATCCTCTGGGCTGATGTAGCACATCCCATCAATATCGGTGTTCACGGGAACACGGAAAAAACAGGCGAGGTAATTGAAAACTTACTGTTTAAAAACATTGAAATACTGGAACATGACGAAGATGATCCTACCGCCGAAGGCTGCATGGCTATCCAGGCGGGTGATCTGAACCTGGTCCGCAATGTTCGTTTCGAAGATATACACGTGGATAATTTCCAGGAAGGAAAGCTCCTGCAATTAAAAGTGGCGCTCTATGATAAATACAATGCAGCTCCCGGCAGGGGAATAGAAAATATTTATTTCAAAAACATCACTTATAATGGCTTCAACAATGCACCGTCTGTTATTGATGGCTTAGATAAAGCACACCTGGTAAAAGACGTAACGTTCGAAAATCTACGTATCAACGGTAAACTGATCACTAACCTGGAAGAGGCAAACATCAGGCTGGGTGAGTTCACCCAAAACATCACCTTCAAAAATCCACCATCCATAAAAAAGAATCCGGCGCTGACGTCGAAATAAAGCAGAAAGGCAATGATGAGCCATCTGCATCACTACAAATAATAAAAATGAATTTTCTCATGAATAAATTGAAACGCCTGTTATTTCTCCTGTTGTGCTTTTACCGCCTTACGGCCACTGCACAAACCTTTGTGCATCCGGGTGGCTTGCATACGAAAACAGATCTGGACAGGATGAAGAGCCAGGTAGCCGCCGGCGCGCATCCCTGGATTGATAGCTGGAACGCATTGATCACACACCCTAAAGCACAAAACACTTATACCGCGGCGGCACAGCCTAACATGGGCGTCAGCCGCCAACGCGCATCTGCCGACGCCGTTGCCGCTTATCTCAATGCCTTGCGCTGGTACATTTCAGGCGATACATCTTATGCCGCCTGCTCCAGGAAAATTCTGAATGCCTGGGCCCATACAGTAAACCAGGTACCGGCCGGACAAGACGTACCGGGGCTAATGGGAATAGCAGTATATGAATTTGCCGTTGCCGGAGAGATACTACGCCTTTATCCTAACTGGTCGCCATCTGATTTTAACCAATTTAAAAACATGATGACGACCTACCTGTATCCTAATTGCCACGACTTTTTAACCCGTCATAATAACGCCTGCATCAGTCATTACTGGGCTAACTGGGATATCTGTAACATTACTGCCATTTTGGGTATTGGCGTGTTATGCGATGATACTGCCAAGTTCAACGAAGCCATTACTTATTTTAAATCCGGTGCAGGCAACGGCAACATTACCCGGACCATTCCCTATATATACCCTGGCGGATTGGGCCAATGGCAGGAAACCGGCCGTGACCAGGAACATGCACTGCTGGGCGTAGGTATGCTGGCAAGCTTTTGCCAGATAGCATGGAACCAGGGACAGGATATGTATGGATACGATAACAACCGCCTGCTGGCCGGCGCTGAATACATCGCTAAATACAATCTCTGGAAAGATGTTCCTTACACCACCTACAACAACTGCGACAACGTACTGAATTTTTGGGCATCAGAACAAAATAGCTGGGGCCGCGGCAGGTTACAACGTCCTATCTGGGAAATGATTTATAACCACTATGTAGTGAAGAAAGGATTGAGCGCTCCCCATGTAAAAGCCATGGCGGAAATAAACCGCCCCGAAGGATTTGAGCACGATGATAACCTGGGATTTGGCACATTGTGTTATACTTTAAATGCAAGTGCATCGCCTTATCCCTCCTCTCCTGCTCCATCAGCACCAACAGGCATACAGGCAACAGCCAGTGTAGGAAAAGTATGGCTAAGATGGCTGCCCGTTGCCACCGCAAACGGATATAATGTATTACGTTCAACAACAAACGGCGGCCCCTATACTACCATTGCTACCTACAAAGGTACCTATCCACTATATGAAGATACGGGCGTAACGAATGGCACCCGGTATTACTATGTAGTATCCGCCATTAACCAGGCTGGAACCAGTAGTAATTCCTCCCCGGTAAATGCAACGCCGCAAGCTACCGGTGCACTGGCTGCCGGTTGGAGTCAACAGGACATCGGAACAATTACTACAGCAGGTACCGCGGGGTATGCCAATGTAAGTAATGGCACCTTTGTCATGAGTGGCACCGGCGCGGGCATCGGTGGCGCCGCAGATGGCCTCAGTTACGTGTATAAAAGTGTAACCGGAGATGCTACCATTACGGCACGGCTGACAGCCGGCACCTGGGCTGGTGGCGGTTCTCAAAAAACAGGCATTATGATCCGGGAAACGCTTTCACCTAATGCCATTGCCTTTAGTATGACATCAGGAGATGGAGGTGTTCGTGAAGCAAAATTTGGCAGCCGCATATCAGCAGGTGGCTCCATGAGTTTTCAACCCGGTAATGCATATACCCGCACGCCTACCTGGTTCCGTTTACAAAAAACCAGCAATACCATCACGGCCTATCAGTCGACCGATGGAAAAACGTGGTTTGCCGTAGGTAACCCTGTAACTGTTTCCATGGCAAACAATTACTACGTTGGACTGGTGGTTTCTTCAAACAGTTCCAATGCAAACAGCGCCACATTCGATAGTGTAACCATAGCAGGAAAACCTCGCACCAGGTGAGAGAAATATCCAATCAGCACACCCGCTAAAAAGAAATAAAAGAATCAATGCAGCAACAAAAGGGACAAATGACAGGCAGCAATAGTTTTTTCAGAAAATACCATGAAACAAATTTTTAAACCCTGATTAAAATAACCCTATGATGGACTTCTTTACCACTGATATTTTATCAAAAATCAGAAAGTTCCACTGCTGCCTGGCAGCTATTTTTATCTTTTTGTTTTCCTTAAATGCCGGGGCGCAGAATTTTGTGCACCCCGGTATTCCACTATCCAGCTCGGACCTGAGCATTTTGAAAGCGCATGTACAGGCTGGTGATTACCCCTGGAAACAGGCGTACGACATCATGGCAGCAGATGGCAAGGCGCAGTTGACCTACCAGATGCAGGGTCCATTTGCCACAGTTAGCCGCAGTCCGGACGTCAATCGCGGCCAATGGATGAATGATATGACCGCTGCATTTTACTTGTCCCTCATGTGGTATTTTACGGACAATGAGGCTTATGCAATAAAAGCAAGAGATATTTTAATTGCCTGGGCCAATACCCAAACACAATTCACGGGACAACTGGGAAACCTGGATTTAGGTGATTTCGCGCATACTTATGGCGGCGCAGCCTCTATCCTTCGGGGCACATGGAGTGGCTGGACACCTGCCAATACCACCGCAGTACAAAATCTTTTTAATAACGTTTACTGGCCGCCATCAGGTTGTGGCGGTTATGCATTAGGACCGGCAAATAAAGGTACGTTAAGTATCGCTGCGGGAGCCGCCATCGCCGCGTTCTCTGATGATCCTGAAAAAGTAGCGCATGTAGTTCACCTGATGAGGTATATAGGTGCAACAGGATTAAAAAATACACTACCCAGCGGCGAAAATGGCGAAAGCGCAAGAGATCAGGGACATGCACATGGCATGTGGGGTAACCTGGCTTTTGCCGCAGAAGTAATGTGGAAGCAAGGCCTGGATCTTTACTCCGAACTGGATAACCGGCTGCTTGCAACAGGAGAATATTTTGCAAGAAAGAATACAGGCGATTCCCTTGGATACATCCCCTATGGTACTACCGACGCCCATTATCTCACAGATGTAAGCGGTGTATGGGATGGAGGAAGATGGGGACTAACCCTCATACATGGAGCCTATATGGTGCGTAAAAACCTGCATTCCGATTATGTGACGAAGCGCCTTACAGACATACCCAGGCGATTTGATCCTATTTACACCTGGTTTTACAAGTCGGAGGATCATTCTACTGCTGTTGTTCCTCCACAAACCGAAATTGTTCCTGCCCCCGGAAAAGTAGGAACAGGCGGCCTGACAGATTTAGATATAGGATCGGCTTCTCCTTCAGGAAGCAGTTCTTATGACAATAACGTGTGGACAGTTACCGGAAGCGGGACCGAAATTAATACGCATGCTGCCGATGGTTTACACTTCGTCTACAAAGAAGTAACCGGTAATTGCTCCTTCATCGCCAAAGTAAAAACAGTTGGAGGAAGTGCCCTTAATGCAAGAGCAGGTATAATGATTCGTTCTGATCTAACAGCTACGTCAGCACAAAGGGCGTGGATCACTATCAAATCAGGAAAGAGAGCGGAATCTTTTATGCATGGATGGACAGAGGTAAGAGGCGGCTCTAATTGGGAAAAACCAGAAAGGCCGATTCCACAGGATGATTATTGGGTTAAGATTGAAAGGATTGGAGATGTCATTGGGATGTATTACTCGGCAGATGGCACCAGCTGGGCAGCAGAAGCAGAAGGCAGGTTTGCAGGCTTTACTGGTAAAGCATACATTGGTTTAGCAGTTTGTTCCAATGTCAACGGCACCTTAGATACCGCTACGTTTAGCCATGTAAGTGTTACAGGCGGACAGGGAGGCATTGTTACCATTCCTGAAGCACCGCATTCTGTATATGCATACCCCGGCAATAACCAGGTCCGGGTTCGGTGGCTTTCTTCATTTGGCGCCGAAAGCTATACACTTAAACGGGCAACGGCTCCAAATGGAACCTATACAACCATTGCATCTTCCCTTCCCGGGAACAGCTTTATGGACAATAATGCAACAAACGGGCAAACCTATTACTATAAGGTTTGTGCAGTAAATGCTGCCGGCACCAGCGCAGATTCACCCGCCGATGCAGGTACGCCCAAAGCGCCATATGTACCGCAAACCCTCAATGGCCTGTATCGTATTATAGCAACACATAGCGGCAAAGCAGTGGAGGTTAAAAACAGCTCCCTTGCTGATAGTGCTTTACTGGGACAAAAAACCTATGCTTTTACAAGTAACCAGCACTGGATAATAACGCCTAAATCGGGCACCGATTATAAAGTAATTAACCTCCTGAGTGGGAAAGCAATGGATGTAGTGGGCAACGCAACCTCCAACGCCGCGGCTATCGAGCAACGTACCTACTCGGATACAGATGCATCGCAGGTTTGGTCTATTACAGACAGGGGAAACGGTACTTTCAGTATTGTAGGAAAACCAAGTCAGAAATCACTGGATGTTCCGGGATCAAATACCGCAGATGGTATTGTAATGAACATTAACAGGTGGCTGGATGGTGCAAACCAGATCTTTAGGATAGAACCGGTAATGGGTGCTGAAATGGATTCTGTTTACCTTCAGAAACTCGCAGAAGCCATCAGGTTACGTGATACCACGGAGGTAAGTACTACAAATGAATTGGGCAAATTCCCGGTAGCGGCTAAGGCTCAACTGAATGACAGCATTACCTACGTGCAATCATTGTACAATTCCCAATCTACTGTTATAGAGGTCTGCAATTATGTATCAGTGCTGGAAAATGCTATCAAGCGGTATAAAGCAGCGATGTATTATGGTACAAATTCATTGGCTGATGGCAACTACTACCTCAAGCCCCTCCTCAACGATTCACTATGGACCAGGAATACCACCAATACACCTCTATTCGATGTAGAGAACTCCGATCCCCTGCTTCAGATATGGAACGTCACAAAGCAGGGCAATGGCCGGTACAAGATCGTTTGTCTCAGTGCGCCTTCCTCCTTTAGTAATTATATCAATGAAAGTGCGCAATTTGGCCGTAGCGTCACCCCCTACGCCGATGTCTGGAATTCAATGAATATTTACTTTGACGGAACCTCATACGCAGTGCAGAGAGCTCAAAGAGCCGGGAATGGCTACTGGTTTATAGCTGGTAACCAGGTACAATATGTAGTAGGTAGTGATAATGATTCGGTTCCTTATAGCTTTCCTTTCCGTTTTGTGCCAGTGGGAACTATTCCTGTAAATCTGATAGTGGCTGCCGGTGACGCAAAAAATATCCTGGAATGGGATCCCATCTTCAATTCCACTTATAACATAAAACGTTCCACTACACCAGGGGGGCCTTATACCACACTTACCACCCAGAGTACCACCAGGTTTATTGATACTACGGTAAATAATGGTACTGCTTACTACTACGTAGTTGCTTCAACAGATAGTACTGCTTTAAGCCCGGAAGTGGCGGCGATACCTAATGTTGGCCAGATGACCTACCTGAAATTTAATGAAACCAGTGGAATACGTGCGATCGATAGCTGGGGAGCCACACATGGTACCCTGGCGGCTGTTGCTACCCGTACTACCGGGAAAGACGGTAACGCACTTATGCTGAATGGTACTGCGAATGCTTATGCTACCTTACCTGCAGGATTCGTTAGCACCTTATCTGATTTTACCATTTCAGCCTGGGTGAAAATGGATGCGATGGCGAACTGGATGAGGGTATTTGATTTTGGCAATAACAATACCCAATATATGTTCCTTTCCGTGCAGGCAGGAACTACCACGGTCAATAACGTAAGTGCTTCCATCGTTCGCTATGCTATTAAAAACGGAGGCGCAGAGTTAAATGTAAGCGCTCCCTATACCTTTTCATTAAATACCTGGGTACACCTGGCTGTTACCAAATCTGGAGATACCGCCCGCCTGTATATCAACGGAAACCTGGCATCTACCAATTCCGCGATAAATATCAGGCCTTCACAGCTAACTCCTGCAGGTACTAACACGGGTACTGCTTTAAACTACCTGGGTAAATCTCAATTCTCAGATCCGATTTTCAACGGGGCTATTGACGAATTCAAAATTTACACCAGGGCGCTAAGCAATGCAGAAATCACAGAGGGAATGAAAAAAAATCAAATGCTCCGCTTTGGCCCGCTATCGCAAAAAAGAGTGGGAGAAGCTGATTTTAATGCCGGTGCTATGGCCTCGTCCGGCCTGCCCGTTACTTACACAAGCTCCAATGAAAATGTAGCTACCATTGTAAATGGCAGCGTGCATGTTACCGGCAAAGGAGTAACAATCATTACCGCCACCCAAAATGGAGACAGCCTGTACAAGGCAGCTCCCCCCGTGTCGCAACAGCTTACAGTATATATGCCTCCTACGGTGCAAACAAAAAACATCCAGGTGGCAGTGAATGAAAATGGAGATATAGCTATTACGCCACAGCAGGTAGACAATGGCTCAATAAGTTATGCAGGCGCATTGATGCTTAGTTTAAACAAACGCGATTTCACCTGCGCAGACATCGGTTCACCCGTAACAGTAATACTGACTGCAAAAGATGAGGATGGCCATACCAGTAGCGATACCGCGCAGGTAACGGTAACGGATCAACTAAAACCAGTACTTACCGCACCGGCAGATTCGTTCTATTGTTACGCCCAATCAGGCACCTACAGTATTCCTTCGCTTACGGCAACTGATAATTGCGGTATTGCTTCAATAGGTTATAGTATCAACGGAGCTACCTCACGCACCGGGAACGGAGCAGATGCCAGTGGCCTGTTCAATACGGGACAATCAATGATCACCTGGACTGTTACCGACACCCACGGCAACGTGAATACGGCCACAACTACCGTAACAATAAACGCGGCAATCAATACTGTAATCCCGGATGTATACGCCATGAACACTTCAACAGATGCCAAAAACACCATCTACATAGGTTACGGGCCGGCCGCTCTTACCCTTGTTCCCAACGTATCCGGAGGCACATCACCGTACGAATATACCTGGAGCAACGGACAAACCACGCCCTCGATTAGTGTAAATACAGCAGGCACCTATACGGTTGTTGTTACCGATAGCAAAGGATGTACATCCACCGGCGCTATTCTTATGAAAGCATTGGATGTTCGCTGTGGTAGCAACAACAATAAGGTCATGATCTGCCATAACAATAATACGATCTGCATTTCCCCCGAAAGTATTTCGGATCATTTGAAACATGGTGATTATCTTGGTAGTTGTACAACGTCGGCGTTGCGTAGCAGCGGGAATATTACTACCTATCCTAATCCCGTTACAAACGTATTAAATATACAGGTAGGTAAAGCAGATGTTGGTGCTATTGTAAAAATGTATAATCAAAACGGTATGCTGGTAAAAACGCTGATAATGACCAGCACCTCCGGGACTATCCCGGTTCGGGATCTGGCTGCCGGCTTGTACTATTTGCATATAAACACCCGGGGAATAGCTACTATCAAAAAAATAATTAAACAATAATGCCATTGAAAATAAAGTTTCCCTGGTAAAATACAGACCATCACCCGGTACGGACGATAGTATTACTGCTACCGTCCGTACCGGTAATATTTAAGGAACTTATACAGGAAAAATTTTCATTAACCGTACAACTTGTAAAATGAAACGCAGAACATTGATAAAAGGAATGGCAGCTACCTTACCTTCCTTATGGTTTTCCAGGGCATTGGCGAATGGATTTCTGCAACCCGGATATCCCGTGGAACCTATTGCAGGCGGACCATTCCAGCCAACCTGGGAATCACTGCAGGCATACCAGACACCTGATTGGTACCGCGATGCAAAATTTGGAATGTGGGCGCATTGGGGACCGCAATGCCAGCCGGAATCCGGCGATTGGTATGCGAGAGAAATGTACATGGAGGGTTCCGTGAAATATAAAATTCACCTGGAAAAATATGGCCACCCCTCCAAATTTGGTTTTAAGGACGTCATCAACGAATGGAAAGCGGAGAACTGGAATCCCGAAGAACTGGTGAGTTTATACAAGAATGCCGGTGCACAGTACTTCATGGCGATGGCCAACCACCACGACAACTTCGATCTCTTTGACAGCAAATATCAAAAACACTGGAACGCCACCAGGATAGGTCCGAAGAAAGACCTGATCGGCGGTTGGGCCAAAGCAGCAAAAAACAACGGGCTTCCATTTGGCGTAAGCGTTCATGCCTCGCACGCCTGGCGCTGGTATGAATCAGCACAACGCTCTGATAAAAATGGCCCCTATGTCGGCATTCCTTATGATGGTAACCTGACAAAAGCCGATGGTAAAGGAAAATGGTGGCAGGGTTTAGATCCGCAGGAACTATATGCACAGGCACATCCCCTGAGTAACGACAGTTGGAACAACGGCTCCATCCACAAACAGTGGGGATGGAACAACGGCGTTTATCCCCCGGACAAAGCCTATATTGAGAAATTTTTCAACCGCACTATTGACCTTATCAATAAGTACAATCCTGATGTAATTTATTTTGACGACTCACAACTTCCATTCTGGCCCATTAGCGACGCCGGTTTGCGCATCGCCGCTCACCTGTACAACAAAAGCATCAAAGACCATGGAAAACTTCGCGCCGTCATCAATGGAAAAATACTGGATGAACAGCAGCGTAAAGCAATGGTCTGGGATATTGAAAGAGGACAAGCCAATGAAATTCAGCCACTCCCCTGGCAAACCGACACCTGCATCGGGGATTGGCATTACAACAAGGATGCGTATAACCGTGACCGTTACAAAACCTCTCAAACAGTAATACAAATGTTAGTGGATATCGTCAGCAAGAATGGTAACTTAATGTTAAACATTCCGGTTCGTGGCGATGGTACTATTGATGACAAAGAAAGGAAGGTAGTGGAAGGAATAGCCAAATGGATGCAACAGAACAGCGAAAGCATTTATGGTACCAGGCCATGGAAAATATTTGGCGAAGGCCCGGCGCAACAAGCGGCCGCCGTTTTAAACGCACAAGGCTTCAATGAAGGAAAAGGGAAAGCATTTACTTACGAAGACATTCGCTTTGCCACCAAAAAGGAGGCGCTTTATGCAACCGCCATGGGTTGGCCGGAGGATGGCAAACTAGTGATCAAAAGCCTTAAGAAAAACAGCGAATATTTTGCAAAAGAAATTCAAAAAATAGAATGGGTGCCTACAAAACAGCCATTAAGTTTTGAAAGAAATGATAATGGATTAATTATTTCCCTGCCCGAAAAAAAATCAGATGGGTTAACCTACGCAAATGTGGTAAAAATTCTTTCCTAAAAATTTGGGAGAGATTTTTTTAAAACTAAAAAAAGAAAGATGAAAATTGTAAATGCGTTGATGGTATCAGTTTTTCCTCTATTTACTTTGCTCAACGTGAATGGACAGCATGAAGCGAAAAGACAAAACCCATTTGGCAATGCGCTGGTGCCTGATATGATTGCCGACGCCAGTATACAGGAGATCAATGGAACATTTTATTGTTATGCAACAACAGATGGATATGACCAGGGCTTAAAAACATCTGGCCCGCCGGTGGTATGGAAGTCGAACGATTTTGTTCACTGGCGTTTTTCTGGCTTTTATTTTCCATCTGCAGTCGGTCAAAAATACTGGGCGCCGAGCAAAGCCGTCGAGGCCAATAATGCATACTATATCTATCCAACTGTAAATGGTTTTATGTATCCGGCCGTTGCAAATTCCCCTGATGGCCCTTTTAAGCTGGCCAAAGGAGTGGACAGCTTTTCTAAAACTTTTACACCTGCTACCTTATTACAGTCGCGGGATCCCAAAGGCCCTGCTGGTATAGATGCTGAAGTTTTTATCAATGACGATGGACAACCGTATGTTTTCTGGCAGCGCCGGTTTGCTGCCAGGTTAAACCAGGATATGGTGACTGTAGACACGACTTCCATTATTCAGATACCTACTAAACGACAAGGTTATTCTGAGGGCCCTATCTTCTTTAAACGAAAAGGCATCTATTACTACCTGTATACCCTTGGTGGTGATGAACGATACCAATATGCCTATGGCATGAGCCGTACATCCCCACTTGGACCATTTGAATTTCCTGATACCGACATTATCGCCACTACCAATTATCAACAGCAGATCTTTGGGCCTGGTCATGGTTGTGTATTCAATCTGCCGGGAACCGATGACTATTATTTTGCTTACCTGGAATATGGCCGGGGCAGCACTAACCGGCAGACTTATGTGAACAGGATAGAATTTAATGAAGATGGAACCATTCGTCCCATTAACCTGACGCTCAATGGGGTGGGTGCACTTCATTCGTTATCCCCTGAAAAAGAAATCAAAGTAGTCAACTCAAATGCATCAAGTGTCAGGCCTGATATGATCATTAAACCGAACCAGGATTCATTGTTCAAAAGAACAGAATCATTTTCTTCCCGGTTTGCTTTCGACAATGCCAACGGCTCCAGGTGGATGGCTGCTGCCGGAGATTCAGCCTCCTGGATGATTGCAGACCTGGGAAATTTGCAGCAGCTCAAACGCAGTGAAATAGCTTTCGTTCGCCCTACCGCCGGGCACGCCTATATACTGGAGTATTCTGTCAATGGCAAAATATGGAAGCCATGTGGAGGACACGAAGACGTGATGGTAAAATCCCCACACACAGATCTGTTGAATATGAAAGCGCGTTATTTACGCGTAAAAATTTTAAGTGGTATCAATGGCATCTGGGAATGGCATATCTATTAAAAACGAACAAGATATTTTTTGAAATGATTGATATCAAATTCCTGTCACTCCTTTTTTGCTGGCAACTATTGTGTATATGTTCAAAGGCACAAATGAACGGGTCCTGGGGAGACCAGGGAAACGGCACCTACGCTAACCCGGTACTACCGGCAGATTACAGCGACCTTGACGCCATCCGTGTAGGAGATGATTATTATGCCATCTCCTCTACTATGCAATTTTCGCCAGGTATGGCAGTAATACATTCCAGAGATCTCATCAACTGGGAAATTATTGGTCATGTGGTGGATGATCTGACGCGAATCAGCCCGCAGTTAAACTGGGACCGCATGAATTGCTATGGCAAAGGTATCTGGGCAGGCTCCATCAGGTATTATAAAAACAAATTCTGGGTGTATTTCGGCACACCTGATGACGGTTTTTTCATGAGTACAGCTACCAATCCGGCAGGCCCCTGGGAGCCTGTTCACCAGGTATGGAAAGTAAATGGCTGGGATGACTGTTGCTCATTTTGCGATGATGATGGACAACTCTATTTTATTGCTACCAATTTCGCATTAGATCCCAAAAACAAAAAAAAGTACAACATTCATTTATTTAAAATGACACCTGATGGAAAAAGTCTCCTTATGGAATCAGATTCCATCCTATATCAGGCTAATGGAAGCGAAGCCAACAAACTGTATAAGATCAACGGTGTTTACTACCACTATTTCAGTGAAGTAAAACCGGAGGGCCGGGTCATCATGATGGCACGTGCTAAAAACTTATATGGCCCCTGGGAAACCAGGCAATTAAATCATGTTAATCAAAAACGCGACAGGGAACCCAACCAGGGTGGGTTGCTGCAGGTATCTGCAGACAAATGGTATTTTCTGACCCACCATGGCAGCGGAGACTGGGAAGGCCGCCCTGCCAGCCTTTTACCAGTTCACTGGATAGATAGGTGGCCAATTATTGGCGAGCCGGGTACTGATACCATTGGAAAAATGGTTTGGGCGGGCGAAAAACCAATATTCTCCAAAGAAAAAATTTCTATACAAGGCAGTGATGAGTTTAACACCGCGAAACTACCTGCTCAATGGGAATGGAACTATCAGCCGCGGGCGGATAAATGGTCATTAACTGCACGTAAAGGTTTTCTTCGGTTGTACGCTTTTGCGCCCATTCCTTCAAAGAAGCCAACAGCTATTATACTCCGGACAGGAAATACACTCACACAACGCAGCATGCGCTCCCCTGGAAATGTGGTCACTGTAAAAATCGATATTAGTCATATGGCAGATGGCCAATTCGGCGGACTGACACATTTTTCTACCACCAGCTACAGCCTCTTTGGAATTAAACAGGAAAATGGCATACGAAGGTTAGTGTATGATAATAACGGGAAAGATACTTTGGGAATAGAGATGAATGGAACATCGATCTGGCTGCGGTCTACATGGGATATTAACGGAGTTAGCCGGTATGCTTTTAGTACCGACGGGAAATCTTATAAAACATTGGCGGATCCTTACCAATTAACCTGGGGTAGCTACAGAGGAGACCGTATTGGAATTTTCAATTACAATACCCGGGAAGATAAGGGATACATAGATATTGCCTGGTTTCGGTATGCGTATACAAAATGAATGCATCATCCCGAAAGCGCCACCTTCCATCCATTTAAATGACATATGTACATGAAAGGTGGTCGCTTATTTTTATGGTAAATCAATCCAAAGCGTGCCCTTTACAGGCGTATAGTTCAGCATCGTATTACGCTGACTTTCAGGTCCCATTTGCGCCGCATCCTGGAACTTAGTGCCAATGGGGGCAATGGCACTCATGAAGCCAATATCCCCTTCAGGAAAGGCGGGATTGGTGTTATTATTGGCAGCACCCTGCGGGGCCTGTGGCCTGAACACCTGCAAAAACGTACCCGCGTTCCCGTTATAGAAAGTAATAGGCTGCTCGGTGGTATGAAAGGTAGCCTGGTATACATTGGCATGATACCCTTTAAACTCGGGGTACACCCAGCTTTCACCTGTTACCGTATTATTGTAGGCTTTATACCAGCTACCAAATAAATTTCCCTGTAACCGGTTTTTCCATACACGGTATGGCCCCTCTCCCTGCCACGACAACCCGGTCACTTTTTCTTCCGGGTAACGGAAAGTAATGCCACTAAAGTCAGTCTCTCCTTTAAAACTGTAACTGTAATCCAGTTTTACCGGCACGCCTGGCTGAAAGGTCCATTTTACCTGCAGAAATCCATTCCCCTCATAACGTGCCGAAACAAAGAAGCTGCTGGAATCACCACGGGATGTAAATTCCTTTAATTGTTGGGGAATACCGGCCAGCACCGGGCCGCCGCTTAAAGATATCCTTCCTTTTGAAGTTAGTATCTGCAATAATAGCCCGCTGGTACGACTAAAATAATAAGCCCCCTTGCCATTATCTATTGCAAGGGTATCGTTGCTCGTTACTACATTCACTTTACCACCGGGGGCCGGGAATTGCTGCACTATACTGGCAGGCGACTGCAGTGGCCAGCTACGGGTAATCATTTCACGACCGTATGGATCCCAGGCCGTTACCTGTAAAGCATCTGCTTCTTGCCAACCGGCAGGAAGGTGTAATGATAAAAAGCCTTTGGTATGTGGTGACAGATCAGGTGCGTTGATGGTCTCGGAGGCAAGTGTGTCTGTTTTTTGTTGTTTTCCGGGAGAAGGAAACCGCAGCAGTCGCCAACCGAATCTGCATTGGGTCAACGACGTATAGTCGTAACGGTTTTCTACCGGAATAAGGCCATTAAAGTTTTTGGTAATACCGGGCAAGGTGATATGTACCGGCGACCATATTTCACGGATAGCATAGAAACTTCCTTCTTTTTCACGGTGTGGTCCTACAATCCCATCAGGGGCGTGGTTACCATCTGTATCGATCCATCCATTTTTATCAGTACGCACCAGGCCTTCATCTGCAAACGCCCACAGGAAACCACCAGCCCCGCGAGGGTGCTGCAACATGCGCTCCCAGAAATCTGCCAGTCCCGCTCCCATACCTCCATCGTACAAGCCATGCATAAACTCGGTTGGCAAATAAATATCCTGGTCATATAAACTTGCATTTACGAGGTAATTGAAGTTTGGATAATGTTTGGTATCCACTCCATTATATCTCTCCCATGGATGCAATACCGGCCGTTGTTGTGGATCATACTTGGCATAGTCGTTATCCAATGCCCGGTTAAAGCCGCCTTCATTACCATTATCCCACGCAATAATGCAAGGATGATTTACATCCCGCTCTACCAGCTCCTTCACCAGTTTATGGCCCACGGTGGTATCATATGCCGCCTGCCACCCGGTCAGCTCATCCAGTACAAATAGTCCCAGTGAGTCGCACACCTCCAGGAAGTGTACATCAGGCGGGTAATGCGACATTCTCACTGCATTCATATTCATATCCTTGATGAGATTTACATCCTGGATGCTGATGGATTTGCTGAGCGTTCGCCCTGTTTCCGGCCAGGCGCTGTGCCTGTTAACGCCCTTTAATATCACTTTCACATCATTTACGTATATCCCATCCCGTTGCCTGATTTCAATGGTACGGAAGCCAAAAGGCTGTGTGATACGGTGTATTGTTTGATGGCCTTTTTTAATTACTATCACTGCCTGGTAACGATTCGGCGTTTCTGCACTCCAGGTGGCCGGATGATCAATAGATTGGTGCAGCGTGTAGGCGTCCGTATTATTCCCCTGGATAGCGACCGCTTCCTTCAGTGGTTTGCCGTCCATTGCCTGGACCTGCGAACTGATGGTATAATCTCCGGATAGCACGCTCGTATAGGCATGCACGGTGTATTCACCTTTTGCGGTCGCATCAATTGCCACACGATCAATATGTACCAATGGTTTTATCTCCAGGTACACCGGCCGGTAAATGCCGCCTAACACCCAGAAATCACCATTACGCTCCGCGTTGTTAACGCTCACATTCGCCGACATCTTGCTTACTTTCACTTCCAGCAGGTTACTGCCGTTGCGCAACAATTTACTGATGTTGTACCTGAAGCGGTAAAAGCCACCCTGGTGTATGGGCCCTGCAAGCTTTCCGTTTATCTTCACTTCTGCATCAGTCATCACTCCCTCGAAAACAATATCCACCTGCTTTTCGCGCCAATTCTCCGGGGCTGGGAACCGGTAGCGATATAACCCCTGCTCATTCGCCTTTACCTTATCGTGACCATAGTTGTAGCTGCCAAATCCCTGCTGCTCCCAATTGGAAGGAACATCAATAGTAGTCCATTTGCCACTGCGCTGTCCTCCGGAACAATAGAAGTCCCATTTAACGGTGTGATCTTTATCAGTACCTGAAAGGTATTTATATTGATTTTCCTGGGCCATGACTGTGTGCAGGCAAAACATACCTGCCAACAACAATAGGATTTTTGCTGACATACGCGGAATTTTAGAATGCCATCAAAAATAAAAAAAGAAACGGGGGTTTTATATTTTTTAAGGAGCAACGTAATATCCCGGCATATCACAAGCGCCTGGAAAAGGTTATGTAACCGCAATTAGTTCAAATTCTTAAATAGTGGTTACATTTTATTGACCGTTAAATTCCTTCTGCCAGCATCCTTTTTGCATCACCATTTTCCGGATCGAGTTTGATGGCCTGGTGAAGCGCTTCTTTTGCTGCTGCATTGTTTCCGCTTGCCAACATTGCTTTAGCCAGGAGATACTGTAAGCCGGATGACGCAGGATACCTGGGAATCTTTTGTTTTAACAATGCAAGTGCAGCAACATTCTTTCCCATATTCAGTTCCTGCTGGATGGCGGCCGCCCAGTCTTTTTCAGAAAATGATGATTCATTAACCAATTTACGGAAGGTAGCATGTTCCTTTAAATAATAGAACGCAGACAGGTTTTCCTTCCAGCCTTCCTGGTGTTGCAAAGCATCCCGGATAATCCGTATTGCTTTTTCCTCTTCTCCGGTCATAATAAAGGCAGTTGCGAGCTTGCCATATATACCGTACCATCCTTTCAGAAGTACTGTTGCCTGTGATAACAATTGTCGGCCACCGGCTATTTTACCGCTTTGGATTTCAGCAATAGACCTGTTTAAGATAATACGCCCCTCATGGTAGTTCAGTAAAGTCTGCAGGCTATTGACAGGATTAACGTCATTATCTGCACGCAAATCAATCCGGTTATACCAGGCGGTATTAATTCCGTCTACACGGAGAGCTGCTGATTGTTTCCCCGATAGCTGTCCTCCTGCAGCTTGCCCGGCACTAAGCGCAGATAATAATCTTTGTGCAAAGGAGCCGGTAGTCTTTTCATATCCATCCGCCATTCTCACCAGTACACTATCTGCCAATTGATTCCCCAGCACCACGTATCCCGCTCCCTCCCGATGACCTGCGCATCCTTTCCAATATGACAATGCATGGCCTGTATATCCGAATGTACTACCATTCTTGTCTACAATTCCAAATTGACGGTAGTCCGGCATAACGTCAGCCTGCATAGTAGCATTGACTGCTTGTGCCGGCGAAGATCCGAGTTTCAGGTTTTTGAGTGCATTTATACCATATTCCGGCTCCGTTTCTGCAATAACCGCTGCTGCTCCTACTCCGGGTTCTATGTATATGGTTGAATTACCAACATATATGTTATTAGTGGCCACTGCAACACCCCATTTCTGTGTTTCTTTATCATAAGCCACAATAGCGAATGTGCTGTTTATATTACGCCCTGACAACAGGCTTGGAAGATTTTGTGCGCTGGCAATACCTGATAGCATCAACATTATTACCAGGATGTACCACGTTTTTGGCAGAAAACCTGAGCATTTGTTTATACCCGACATAGCAATAGTTTGATCTAAAATAACCAATATCAGGTATTGCATAACTATTTACATCTGCCTGTGCCGCTTCCTGGCACTATGGCTGCATCTAAATACGGCTTTACGTCTTTCATTCTGAGTGCACTGCGTAGTGACCTCCGGAATAAAATGCACGACAGGTCTTCGTTTTACTTTTGCCTGTCATTTTTTAAAGGAGTTCATCATCTCTGCAATAAGAAGTTATCGTGTTTTTTTCACTACTGAAAATGTAGCCGGCTACTTTCCATGTAATGTCTTTCCGGCACCGGGCAAGGTTTACTCACTGTTACGGATCAACGCAATTAATCCTTCATTCTCAATAATGATCATCCCATGGCGATCTTCGGTAATTCCCGTTTTTAACCGGTAGGTATACCTGGGAACATTCCCTTCCATGATGGTGGGCAAGTATAGGAACTTGTAGCTGCCGCCGTGTTCCTTCAGGGTTTCTCCCACTTCAATGATATGCGAGGAAATGATAAAAAAGGAATTGGTATGAGCAGAGAAAGCCGACGTAATAGCCAAAGTAGCATCAAATGCATCTTTTACATTGGTGCCTTTGAACAGTTCATCAAATATCACTACCAGGTCTTTCGATGCTCCTACCTCTTCTGCTACCCTTTTAACCCGCAATACTTCCGCATAAAAGTGGCTATAACCGTGTTCCAGGCTATCGGGTACATTAATGGTAGAAAAGAGGCCGTCTTTCACCGAAAACTCCATTTTATCAGCTGCTACGGGGAAGCCCATATGTGAAAGATAAACAGCGATGCCGAACGATTTCATAAAAGTGGATTTCCCCGCCATATTCGCACCGGTAAGAAAGATCACATTGCTTTCTGTTGTAAAAGAAATAGGGTTAGGTACAGCCTGGTCCAGCGACGGATGATACAAACCGGTGATGTTCATTACATTCGCCTGTTTTGGCAAAGCCCTGGCATAGCAGAACTGTTTTGTACGTGCTACGTTGGCTACGGCAATGTACACATCGAAAAGACAGATAATATCCATCAGCACTTTCATTTCCTTCCGGCAACCTGTTATTAGCTGGTGATCATATTGCACCAGCTTTAACAATGGGATATGGGTCAGGTCAATTACCTCGTTGAGCCATTGTAATCTTTTATGATTGAAAATGGCGCGGGCGTCCCGGAGATGCGCCTGCACAGGTTCACTGTCCTCCTCCCGCTCCAGTTTCCGGATAAAATCCCTGAAGGTGATCAGCAGGGAAATTGTTTTACGCACTCCTGCTTCCAGCATGTCGTACCGGCTATCCCGGGTCAGCGTTTTCAGGGCCCTGGCAGTAACAACGTTCCAGGCTTTAGCCGGCATGCTGCTGCCCGTGCCGGAGCCGAGGTAATTTTCGGCTACACTGAACAATTCGTTGCTGAAAGGAAAGGTCACGTTAAGTTTTCCAAAATATTGGAAGATACTGCTACGTTCATTGATGGCCGTCTCGTCTGATAAGGGATGCTGAAACATATGTTCGAGTAGTTTCCTGCCTCCATCCGTAACCACGTTGTCGAATAGCCGGTAAATAGACTTGTTGTTATACCTGCCTGTAATGTTCAAATCATCAAGCGTTTGTTTGTCTGCGAAAAAACTCATGCCTCTTTGTTTTTTACTTTTTTGCTGATGATATCCAGGATCCCTTCGTTGTTAATAATAAGCATACCGTGCCGGTCGGTGGTAATTCCTTCTGCCAGCTGGTAGGTATATACCGGCTTATTGTGCTCCATCCTGGTAGGCAGAAAAAGAAAGTGGATATTGCTGCATTGGGCTTTTAAAGCCTCTCCTGCTTCCGTAATATGCGTGGAGATCACGAAAATGCAGTTCCTTCTTTCGGCAAAGGCAGCGGTCACCGCAACGGTGCCTTCGTAGGCATCTTTCACGTTGGTGCCACGAAAAAGCTCATCAAAGATGAGGAACAGGTTCTTATTCCTGGCCAGTTCCCTGGCAATAGCTTTTATCCGTAATACTTCTGTATAAAAATGGCTGCTCCCGGAAGAAAGATCATCCGGTAAATTGATCGTAGTATAGATCCCTTCCCTCACGGCAAATTCCATTTTACCTGCCGGCACCGGGAAGCCCATATGTGCCAGGAACATGGCAATGCCCAATGATTTCATGAAGGTAGATTTCCCTGCCATATTAGCGCCTGTCAGGAAAATAACATTGTTTTCCGGCGTAATATGGATGCTGTTGGCCACCGCTTTTTTTACCATAGGATGATATACCCCCTCCAGCAAAACATAATGAGTTCCTGCATCAGCGGCCAAAGGAAATACAAACTTTCTTTCGTCAGCTACCCTGGCCACTGTTATGTAAACATCGAGGTGATAGATGAATGATAACAACCTGCTGAATTCATTCCGGAGCCTGAACCTTAAAAGCTGATCATACTGCACCACTTTAGCATAGGGTAATTTACCGCCTGCCTGTTCCTCTAATACAGGTTCCAGGCCCGGGGTCTGGAGGAGATCTTTCATCTCCTCCAACTCCTCCCGGTAATGATCAATGCCCGAAGTAGCCGATATCAGCGCAACAAAATCCCGTAATACATGCAGCATTTCGATGAGCGATCGTATCCCATCGGTGATGGCTTTATAGTTACTATCAGCTGCTACCAGGTGGTTGAATTTCCTTGCCAGCGTATCGTCGTCTGCCGATAACCGGGTTCGATCGTCCTGCATGGCAAGGTAGGATTCAATCACGTCGAACAACCCGCTTCTGAAAGGGAAAGCAATGTTCGCCAACCGGAAGCACCTGATTTTGCCGCTTCTGTTGTTGATAGCGGCCTTATCGGCCAGGGGATACCTGAACATATTTTCCAGTATCAACGCCCCGCCCCTGGTATGTGTATGATTGAAAACCGTATACACTGAGTCGGCACCGGGTTTCCCCAGGATATTAAGATCGGTAAGCGTTTGTTTGTCTGTATTAAAAATCATCCCGTAAAAATTATAGCTTCCGCGTTTACTTTCTTTTTCTTCGTATCAGCAGTATTGCCCCAAAGGCCAGCAAAACACCCGGCAATACCCACACATACATGATCCGTAAAAATTTCACCTGGGCTTTAGACAAAAAGATCGTGGTATCTTCCGGCCCCGGACGGGAGCTGTCGATAGGAAACTCTCCATTACTTAACCAGCTGAATAAAGCGGTATTGAAAACAAAATTGGCCGCGTTCAGGTTGAAACGTTGTAACTCGGCATTCGCCATAAAATCGGCATCACCGGTAACAATGATACGTTGCTCTTTGTTATTGATCTTACGGGTCAGCGATACCGCCGTGGCAAAGGTTTTGCGCTCATCTCCCCTTTCGGGTGAGAAAACAATATCTGCAGAATCTGCCACCAGTTTATCTTTCTTCAACCAGCAGATCCGCATGTTTGTTGTCAGCAACGGTTGGATAGTAAATACGCCGGTATCGGCATAGGATAGTGCGGTAGCACGAGGCATAGACACCATGGCGCTATCGTGATGCGCATGCGTCAGGGCCGGGTAGAGCGATGCAGCATTGGCTGTCAGGTAAGGCGTTACCAGTTCGGGTTGCAGATCTTTACTGGTTTGCACTAATGTACCATCCATCAGTTGTACGCCTAATTGCCGCAGGAACGGATTCAATATTTCCTGCTTGCCCGGCTCCCCCGCTACCAGCAAATTTCCTCCCTTATCTATATACTGCTTCAGTTTTTCCATATCGGCTGCTGTGAGAGCAACTTTGGGATCTGCCAGCACCAAAGCGGAAATATCTCCCGGTATCTGCTGACTATCTAACGAAAGCGTATCAACGTCAAAACCCTGGTTCAGGAGCGAATTACGGAAAGTGGTCAGGTTAGTGAGCACCCGATATTCCCTGTCGCCCAGCTTATTAATATTCCTTTCGAGATGTCCTGTGAGGAATACTATTTTCGGCATCCTGGTTTGCAGCAGGCGTTTGATCGCTGCCGCCACTTCTGTTTCGCCGGGCCATTCTTTGTTGTCATCAAACACCCTTAGGAAAGTGGTTTTTCCTTTATACTTCAACTGCATCACGTAGCGGTTCAACTCCGGCTTCAGGTCTATTATCTTTCTTATTTCTGCAGGCGTCTTAAACTGGCTCATCGACAGGTCCCTGCTATCTGCAATTTGCTTAGCTATCTGGGTCAGTGTTTTACCGGGATAGAACCGGGACATATCAGGGATTTCATAAGCAGAATCATAATACAGCACTGTTTTTAATTCAATGTTATGTTTGAATCGCATATAAGGCTCCCAGCGGGCCAGGTTCCGGTTGTAGGACTCAGGGCTTCCCAGGTCCCAGTGGCGGCCCAGCAGGTTGTTATACGCTGTTACTTCCAATGGTGCATCTCCCAGTTCCTTTATAATTTTCTGCACATTCGGTGTCAGTGTTCTCTGCTTTGCACGGGTGGCATCGTAATATCCTACCAGCGAAGGGATAGAGCTGATATAACCAATGGCCAGCGTAGATGCAATCACCAACGCATACCTTCCCGCTTTTATTACCGGCGGCCTGGATTCCATTCCTGCTTTTATTTTATAGATACTAAGCCCCAGGAACAGGTATACGATAGCCAAAAAATAGATCACATCCTTGGTGGTAATGAGGCCTAATAGTATATTCCCGGTGCGGCCGGAGATAGAAAGGAAATAGGTGAGGTTTCTTACAAAAGCGATATCCTGCCAGAGCGTGCCAACATAAGACAGCAAACCAATCATCACGAAAGTACAGACGGCGGCTACTACCTGGTAGGTGGTAAGGCAGGACATAAATAAACCGATAGCCGAGTAAGCGCAAAGCAGGAGATATATGCCCAGCAAAGAACTGATGAGCATCCCCGTATCCGGTGATTTCACCTGGAATAAACTGGATACCACAAAAATAGCCAGGATGCCTGTCAGCAACAGGCTATAGATCATCATCGCCAAAAACTTCCCGAATACAATCTCCCTTACCCTGATCGGTGAAGAGTAAAGCAGCCTGATGGTGCCACTGCTGATTTCCCGGCTGATGAGCCCCATCGTCAGCAAAGGAATATAGAGATATAAGTTACGCAACACGCCCACCAACAGTCCCTGGTTCGACAGGAAAAGGTATTCTATCATACTGCCCAAAAGTACTGCGCCTGCCTCCTTGCTTCTTGCCATTGATTCCAGGATGCCGAAGTAAATTACCCCGCATTGAATAAGGAATACAATCATTAAAAACCAGGCAATAGGTGAGTAAAACAGGGTGCGTAACTCTGTTTTCGCTATTCTGAATATCGTCTTCATTCCGCTGTTATTGTTTTGATGATGGATGGGATAACTGTTTAAAGATCTCGTCGATCGCGCTCTTATCGATACTTATTTCACGGAGCCGCCAGTCGTTATGTACAGACGCAACAACAATCCGTTCGGCGATATCCTGATCGCCGGCAAAGAAAATGCGTATTTGTCTTTCTGTCAGGAAATCTACTTTTGTCACCCCGCTGATCTTGGCCAGTTCCGCTTCCACCGGCGGATTCTCCAGGTGTACCAGGACGCTGTGTGGCTCCACGTAGTTATTAAATGTTTCCATGGTATCCGAAAAAACGATCCTGCCATTTTCTATCATCCTGATCTCTTTACATAGTATTTGTATTTCAGAAAGAATATGCGAAGAAAAAATAACCGCCCTGTCCACTGCAATATCTTTGATGAGTGAACGTACTTCCAGTATCTGGTTAGGATCCAGCCCGTTCGTGGGTTCATCCAGCACTACCAGTCTCGGACGGTGTACGATGGCCTGGGCAATGCCTACCCGCTGCCGGTAACCTCCTGAAAGGTTCCTGATCAGCCTTTTGCTGAAATGATCAATGCCGCAGCGTTCTTTAGCTTCTTTTATGGCGGGTTTCATCAGGTCCCTGGAAAGATGTCGCAAACCAGCGCAGTAATGCAGGTATTCATCTACCGTCAGGTCCATATACAACGGCGGATGCTGCGGAAGGAAGCCTATTTCTTTCTTTGCTTCCAGCGGATGTTCTTTTGTATTGATACCGTTGATGTATACATCCCCTTCCGTTTGGTTCAATGCGCCGCAGATAATATTCATGGTGGTAGACTTCCCTGCCCCGTTGGAGCCCAGCAGCCCAACAATTCCTGTTGGGCCGATTTCCATATTGATATCACGGATAGCCCAGGAGGTAGCGTACCTGTGGGACAATCTTTCTATTCTGACAATACTTTCCATTGATGCTGTTTATAATTTTCTGTAGATATTCTGACTACTGTGGATTCTGTTCCATTTCCGGGTTGAGAGAAATAAGCACGTTAGCCAGCGGGAAAACATAGCCGTTGCCGTTAGGTTGCAACGTATAGGTGACACCGTTAAATGACCTCGTAACTGTTTTGGCGAACTGGGGATCTTTATTCAGGCGGCGTTGATCATACCAGCGAAGGCCGGTGCCAAAGAATTCACGACGGCGTTCATCCACCACCAATTGTAATGCGTCTGCTGGTGTGGCAGCGGTAAGATCTGTATAATCCTCCGGCCGGAAACGGAATTTGCGTAGTGTATTCAACATCTGCACTACTTCGTCTTTTTTACCGGCACGGGCAAGACATTCCGCCTTTATCAACCAGGTATCATTTACGGTCAGCCCTATCGCCGGCCGGTCTGTAGACCCGGAATAACGGTCGGGCGACCAGTAAGCCAAACCAGTGAATGACGGGTAAAAAGAAGAAGTACCAGGCTTTACAAACAGCACATAGCGGAGATCCTTTGTTCCCAGCAGATCCAGCACAGACTGGCTTAGCTGTGGAGCGTTAAATATCTGGCGGGGTATATTGCGTAACAGCACCTGTTTATTATCAACCTGTGAAGGGAAAGTAACGTTTCCTCCGCTGACAGCTAAATTGTAATCATACAAGGCGCCGGACAAACTCAGGGTACTATCGGCAAAAGCAGCTGCATTGGTAAAATCACGCATATTGAGATACACCTTGGACAACAGGGCGTAAGCTGCAGCCTTATTCGGCCTCGTATTAATATCCTGGTGAAGTGGCAGGACGGGAAGCGCGGCCCTGATATCTTTCAATACCTGATCGTACACCTGCTTTACACTCGCTCTTTTTAAATCCACGAACAGGGCAGCTTGCAGCAATACCGGCACACCGGGATCTTTTTCAGCGGTAGCAGCATCATATTGCTTTGCATACAGGTTAACCAGGTTAAAATACACGAAGGCTCTCTGCAACAGTGCCTCTGCAAGCAACGTTTGCTTTAATGCCATACCCCCTCCTTTACTGTCCATCACGCCGTTTATAACCACGTTATAGGTATACATATTCCCATACATGGCATTCCAGTCGTTATCCTCCAGCCTGTCGGTATAAACAGGCTTACTCCAGGTATAAATAGCTGTTTGTATATTATTGGGCTTTATATAATTCTGGATTTCCGGCGCAGTAAAATCCACGTCATCACTACTCATGAGTGGTCCCTGCCCAAAAAGATATTGCTGCTTGTCACGATAATCCATCAGCCGGCGGTAATCGTCTGTATATACCAGCACGCGCTGCCCCTGTATAGGCACGTCTTCTACGTATTTACGACAAGAAACCATGCCGGTAACCAGTAATAACAAAGCAATAATTATTTTATAGCGATACATGATTGTCGATTTAATAAATTAGAAACTCAATGCAACTCTGAAAGAATAATTTGTTAATGGAGGAAGCTGGTAGTTATTTCCCGTAACATAGAGGTAGTCAGGATCCAGCTTCTCTTTATTGGCAGCCCAGATCATACCCAGGTTACGGGCCAGCGCTGAAACAGTCAGGCTTTTTATACCCGCTTTCCCCAACAGCGAAGCAGGAATATTATACGACAGCATCACCTGTTGCAACTTAATATTACTACGGCTCCTGACTAACAGATCTGATTCCTGGTACCTGGCAGTGCTGGTATAGTAAACGGTGTTGGGGCCGAACGACAGGCCGGGGACATTTGTGAAAGCTTCGTCACCCGGCTTTCTCCAACGGTTGGCGAGACCGCCGTTCCTGCCTGCAAAATAATTATTGCTAAACCCTACATCCTGTATAGATGGTTTCAGGAAAACACCCCCGAAGGCGCATTGAAACTGTACATTCAGATCAAAGCCTTTATATTGAACGGAATGACTGAAACTTCCGAACCAGGGCGAAGTGGTACGCCCGGAGTATACCCGCACGTTTTCAAAAGGATACTCCAATACGGTATATTTTTTCGTACGATCCTTACCGTTATATATCAGGGATTGACCGGTATTATCCAATCCTGCCCAGGCGTAGGTGAACAGGTAATCTACCGGGTAACCTGAATACAGGTACTCCGGTGCAAAAGAGGTAGTTGGTTTTTCGAAGCGGACGTCTTTGATAATATTTGTATTGTAAGACATATTCATGGTAGCAGTCCATCTCCAGTTCCTGGTCAGGATGGGCACAACATTAATACCCAGGTCTACTCCATGTCCTTCCAGGTTAGCCGTATTAAATGAAGTGCTTGTAAAGCCATAAGTGCCATTGATAGGTAATTCCCAGATGATATCCGTTGTATGCTTCCTGTAATATTCAGCAGATCCGAACAAGCGGTTGTTAAAGAAACCGAAATCGAGGCCCCAGTTAATCATCCTGGTTTTTTCCCATCCCAGGTTGGCAACAGCAGGTTTATCGATCAGCGCATAGGGATAATTGGTAACCAGGTCGGCGCCTATTATGCTAATAGTAGTCACCGGAGCATAGCCCTGTGGAGCGTTTCCGCTAAAGCCATAAGTAAAGCGTGCAGCCAGTTGATCTATCCAGGTAAGGTTCCGCAGGAAGTCTTCCTTACCTATATTCCATTTCAGACCCGCCGACCACAAAGGAATTGCTCTTTTGCGGCGTTCAACTCCCAGCAGGTTATAATCGTCGAACCTTGCGCTTCCCGAAACAGTATATTTGTTCAGGAAGGTATAGGAGCCATTGGCGTAGTAAGACAACGACCGGGTGGTCTTTTCCGTAATCGGCCTGCTGGTGGCGCCAATATTCTGTGTAATTCCATTAATATCTTTGTAGCCCAGCGAAGGGTTTACAGTACGGAAAACATTGATAGATTTATCGTAACCATAGCGCAACTCACCACTGCTTTTCGTATAGGATTCCCGGATCTCATTACCCAGGAGTAAATTCAACTGGTGTTTTTCTTTCCAGTTCTTGTTCACGGTTACCTGGCCACGGAGGTTATAACTTTTTCCCTGGCCATTGCTGAGATCCAGCCTGCCACCCGGAGGAACGCCATATACGCGGGATCCGGCAGCATTCAGGCTGGTAGCATTGTTCACCAGCATCCTGGCATTGTAGCTGTCTGGCTCCCAATACTGTTCATAGTCGGAAAACATCCTGCCTATATTACCGGAAACACTCACACCCAACCAGGAGGTGATATTGCCGTTTACTGCCAGGTTCAGGGCTACGTTATTAGCGGTGTTGTAACTGTTGGAGTACTGCAATTCGTCGATAGGCGAATAACCGAAAGGAAGATAGCCTTTGCCCTCGAGGTACCGGGCCGCCGAGGGGACCAGTGACAGGTCATAATAAATATTGTTACCCGCAGCATCTTTAAGCATATCATAAGGCCGCATACCTCCCGTGCCAACGCTCATAGCATTGACAGCTGCGTTGTTTATTTTATCCCTGGTATTCCCTATTGTAAGATCCGTAGTAATGGAAACACGGCCATCGAACAAACTGGAAGTATTACCGGCTTTCAAAGAATATCCCTTGTTGGTGTTGCTCCTGTAAACACGATCTTCTTTATAAAAATAACCCGACAGGAAATAAGAGCTGCTTACTCCTCCACCTGAAACAGAAAAATTATACTGCCGCGTGGTAGGCGATTGGATCATGTATTTTTCCATCTGGGAGCGGTTATCAGTGGCTCCCAATGCCGCCAGCTGTGCATTCATTTCCTCCATCGTTATTTCGCCTCTTTTCTGTTTGAAAAAGATGGCCTGTACCTGGCTGCCGTTCTGGGGATAGTAGCTTCCCGGCGTACTACCGGGAACAGGATCACGATAAATTCCTTTTTCCAGCAGTTCTTTTTCCAGGTCGATATACTCAGGCACCGACATCATTTCTCCATATCCCAGGGTGGGCTTACTGCTGGTACCGAGGGTAGTGGAAAAACTGAATACCGGTTTGCTGTTACGCGTACCTTTTTTTGTAACGATAACAATTACGCCATTGGCGGCCTGGATGCCCCAAATGGAAGCAGCGGCTGCGTCTTTCAGGAAAGTAATCTGCTCTATATCATCGGGGTTCAGCAGGTCCAGTGCACCATTGGAGATGGATACCTGCGAAGGAAACCCGTCTATCACCAGCAACGGATCCGTACTTACCCTGGTGTATTGGCTCCGGATGGTGGATAAACCACGGATCTTTACGGAACCGTTGCGGCTTTTACCCGCAGTGGTTTTAGTAGAAATCTCCACGCCCGGTACCATGCCCTGCAACCTTTCCAATATGCTTACTACCGGCACCTGCGCCAGTTGTTTGCCGGTAACTACGCCAAAGGAACCGGTAGCACGTTCCTTGGGAAGCGACTGGTAACCGGTGTTCACCACTACCTGTACTTCTCCCAGCTTCTTCACTTCAGGGTAGAGTCGTAAAGTCACTACATTCCTTCCATCCAGTTTCAGCTCTCCGCGGCGGTAAGCAATATTTGTAGCTACCAGGGTAGCATTGCGCGGAACATTTGCCAGCGAAAAATCACCCTGGATGTCTGTAATTGCTATGAGTTTGGTGTTGCGTATCATCACCGTAACATCTGGTACCGGCAAGCCTGTCGAGTCCAAGATCTTTCCTTTCAGCAACGGGATGACAGTAGAATCGGCCAATGCGGCGTACTCATAATGGTATGGCTTCTCCGCAAGAAAAATGGTTTTGCTGTCGACAGAAAAAGTTAATGGTTGGTTTTTGAATACATTTTCCAGGAAATCCTGTAATGGAATCTCTTTAGCATTAATGCTAACAGGGATGGCGCGTTCCATTAACCGGTCGTTGCTGAACACCACGTAACCGGTTTGTCTGTATACCGCATCAAATATTTTCTTCAGTGACATATCCTTCCCGGAAATTGTAACCGCCTGGGATAAAGAGGTTGCGGAAACGTGCAGTAAGGATGCGAAAAGAAAGAAGGTAGTAATTCTCATAATCCGCATTATTTGGATCGGGATCGGCAATAGGTATCCCTTTCGTTCTACATGAGCGATTTTTTGCATAAATTTGGTCGAGGTTTGGTTGATAAAAAATTCGTTAGTCCGAAAATTGAGGTCAGCCGACTACCCGCCGGAAGCACTCCACTGCTTCCGGCTTTTTTATTTCCGGCCAACCTGTTTGATAAACTTTTTTTATGTTGATGTTTATTTGGTTACTACCAGTCTTTTACCTTCTTCTAAATGCAGGTGTACGCCGGTACCGCTAAGTCCTTTGATAAGGCCTTCCAGGCTTATATTCCGGCTGATCTTTCCATAAAATTTGATATCGGGTATTTCATCTCTATAGATGATCTCCACATCATACCATCTTGCAATTTGTTTCATGGCATATTTCACATCCATTCCATCAAAATCAAATAAGCCGTTTTTCCAGGCCATGACCTTGTCAATATCAACATGGTTGATCATGTCGGGAATCTCCTTCATCCGCAGTTGTTGCCCCGGCTGAAGTATAATACCATTGCGGTAAAGCGCGGAAGCGTTGTCTTTAAGGGATACTACTTTTACCGCACCCTCCAGTAAGGTGGTGTGTTGGTTGTCTTCGTTGTCATAGGCATTTACATTGAAATGAGTGCCCAATACATCTATACGTGCATTGTTCAATATGGTGACAGAGAATGGCATACCGGCATCCGGGGCCACTTCAAAATAAACTTCCCCTGTGATCTCCACATTCCGGCGCCTGCCAGTAAAAGCAGTAGGATAGCGGATAGAACTGGCGGCATTCAACCATACCTGCGTACCATCTGGCAGACTTACCCGGAACTGGCGACCATTGGGGGTCATAATTATGTTATAGGCAGTTTCACTGTTTGCTTTTTTATCCGCATCATATATCAACGCACCGTTGTTAAGCACGATCTGCGCTCCGTTCTGCGTAGCTACTACCCCGTTAGCGAGGCTATCCAATGCAATGCTGGAGCCATCGGCCAGCTTCAGGATCGCGCCATTTTTTCCCGGCGCTATATCAGGTACCTTAACATGATTATTGGCCAGTTGAACGGGATGCCGCGGTGGCGACACAAACAGGTATCCGGCAACTGCCAGCAACGTTATTACTGCGGCGGCAATCCACTTCCATGGCCGCAACGGGTACACCCGCTCATGCAAAACAGGTTGGTCTTTATAAACATGGCTGGCCATGAAACGCTCCAGCGCTTCCTGCTCGTTATAGCTGGCAATGAGCTTTATAGCCGCCTGCTGAACTTCTGCATCATTAACATCTTCCAGTAATTGCCGGCGTTGATCGTTACCAGCAGCCCAGGTTTGGAGTACCACAGATTCTTCTGCTGTAATAGTTCCCTTTACATGCTTATGGAGCAGCTCCGCTACATACAGAGCATCAGGCATTGGTTCGTCCATCATCGGGCTGTACTTTACACTAGTACGACGCGAAAATGAAGTAGTACCAAAACCTTAAAAAAAAAATTTATTGGTGCGCAGATACCAGCAGCAGGAACATAAAGATTTCGGGAGGCAGACGGCGCTTCAGTAACATAACGCCCCGGGTTTTCTGGTTTTTCACGGTTTGTACCGATAACCCCAGTTCGCGGGCAATTTCCTCATTCTTCATACCATCAATATATCCCATGCGAATAATTTTGCCGCATTGTTCGGGCAGTTGGTTGATTTCCCTGTAAAGTTCATTGAATACCTCCATGCGGATCATCTCAAGATCAGCCGCAGCTTCCCAGCTGTCCTGGGCTCCCTGGAAAACAGCCTGCCGCTCTTTGCTGTGGATGGAGCGTTTAATGGCATCAAAACAGGCGTTGCGGGTCGATTTATATAAAAATTGCTTCAGGTGCCTGAGATCTTCAAATACCTGGTTCCTGTTCCATAATTTCAGGAATACTTCGTTCACCACGTCTTCCGGTTCGGCCACACCCTGGATTATTTTCTGTGCCAAAGCACATAGTACCCCATAATATCTTTTAAAAACAACAGAAAATGCGGCTTCATCTGCTATGGCAAGCCGTTGCAGCAATTCTGCTTCCCCGTATAGCTGGTTATCCTCAAACGACTGAATCAACTGCATCCCCCCTTTATATAATTTGCTTTACAAAATAAACGATCATAACACTCCGCGGCTAACGATCGCCTGCTTTAACGGAGCTTATCCGACATCAGGTAACTTTGTTGTTGGCTGACTTCTAAAGATGGATCCCTGACTGATAATGGTTGCTGACTGGTTTGGTTTATGATAAGGAGCACTGCGCAGCGGTTATAAAATAACAGGTGCCGCCAGGCTTGCCGGCAAGATCATAAATTATTGTCAGTAATACAAGTATTTTTTTGAGAAAGATATGTTATACCGGATCATACAAGTTCCTAATATCCATTTTCTTACACCCCAATAGAGGGTATCCGGCAGTTGCGCGTTTTTAATTTATTGAAGGAAACCATTGTTAAGCCTTCTTTCAAACCTATAACTGTACTTATGCATCTATTATTATATTTATAAAATTCATTTGTGAGCACGGATAACCTTTACAAGCAGTTTAGACTGGTATTTGAACAATATTACAACCCGCTTTGCAAATATGCTTATGGTTATATAAGAGACAAAGAGGTGTGTGAAGATATCGTGCAGGATGTTTTCATAAAAATATGGGAAAGTCATAGAGATATTTTGCTGATCCAGGGAATAAAATATTATCTCTTTACGGCTGTTCGAAACAACTGCCTTACTTATATTAAGCGGGAGCAGCGCATACCCGTGTATAGTCTTACCAATATAGATGTTGAAGAAGAACTTTCCGCTGCAGGTACTGATAGTACTGAGGGAGACCAGGTGAATTACAAGGAGCTGCTGAACAAAGGAATTGAACAGCTCCCCCTAAAATGCAAAGAAGTATTCCTGTTAAGCCGTCTAGGTAATTTCAGTAACCAGGATGTAGCCAACAATTTGGGTATTTCCATTAAAACCGTCAATAACCAAATCTGGAAAGCATTAAAATTATTAAGAGCTTCTGTTAAAAGTGGCTGATGAATTTTTTTTTATTAGCCGTAGGAATTTCACAAAAATTTATGTTTAGTTATTGGGAGAAAAAACAGATGCAAGAATTACCTAACCACATCATCGACACATTGCTTAAAAAGCTCCACGGAACATCCACCAAAGCAGATGATAAGCTGATAGCTGACTGGATGTCAAACCATCCTGCTGACCAGGACCACATCCATCAATTTCTGGATACCTGGAAACAAACAGATGAATGGGCGGCCGAAAATACATTTGACACTACCTTTGCCTGGTCGAAAGTCAACGACCGGATTACATTAAACAACGAGTTCGCTAATAATACGTCAAATAAGACTTTCCGGATGCGACCTCTTCTTAAATTAATAGCGGCAGCCGCAATTGTGTCCTTTATTTTTAGCGGATGGTGGTTATTTAACAAAAGCCGGCCGGCATTTAATACCATTACAGCAACAGCTGACCAGCATTTAACGCTATCAGACGGGACTAAAGTATGGCTGCGGAAAGGGGCCAGTATCTCCTTTCCTAAAGAATTCACAGATAATAAACGTAAAATACAGCTCTCCGGTGAAGCATTCTTCGATGTAAAGACCGTGGCAGACCAACCTTTTCTGATTGAAACAAAAAAGGGACTGATCACTGTATTAGGTACTTCATTCCTGGTAAATGCAGGAGCTAAAGGCGAAAGAGTAGCTGTCGTTACAGGCAAAATACGATTTGCTGACAGAAACGACCCGCAGAAAAGCTGTATCCTGTCAGCGCACGAAGAAGCCCTCTTCTCAGGAGAAACATTCGACAAGAAAACCTTTACCGGCACGAACCTGCAATGGCAGGAGGAAGAATTAAGTTTTGGCGGCATCCGGTTAAAAGAAATCGTTGAATCACTTACTATTTATTATAGTACTGCTGTTAAAATTGACAGTACGCAGGAGTCAGGAATTGGAGAAATAGCTATTACTGCCAGCTTTAATAAAGAGTCCCTGATACAGGTAGTAGACGAATTAACAAAGCTGACAGGGCTTCATTACCGGCAAAAGCAGGATACCATTATTTTATACTAAGCTTTATTTGTTTTATAGTCAGACGGGGCAGACATAGCACACACTTACTCCATGGCGGCCGCCGGTCGTTATGGGAATGTTATGCTATTTACCGTCCCGCCATCTCCCTGCTAATCGTCATCATACTATGTTGCTGTAGTGGGCAATATGTCAGTGCCCAACAGCCGCTAATCAAAAAAACATTTATCTGCCACGCTGCCACCGGCACCATTCCTGAGCTGTTAAGCCAAATAAGCCGGTTCAGTGGTACTGTGATCGAATACTCCACTAACCATTTGAATACGGATAGTATTTTTTCCATAACAGAAGGTGGTGCCACCCTTGAGGCTGTACTACATCGACTGTTAGACGGACAAAAAGTAACGATAGAAGAAATACACAACAAAATTATCCTGCTCCCCGTTGCAGGAAAAAAAGCGCCAGATAAATATTCACTTTATGGTTATATAATGGAAGAAGGAAGCCAGGAACCATTAGCTTATGCCACCGTAAAAGATTTAGAAACCAGTCAGGTCACGCAGGCTAACAGGTTTGGCTATTACAACATCATGCTTACGCAGGGCAAACATTACCTTGAGGTAAAGCCAGCCAATCTTCCTCCAAAGATCTTTATTATAGCGCTTGAATCTGCCGTCAAAAAAAATCTTGTGGTGGCTGCCATCAAACTCCCGGAAACAAAAATTGAGGCGGGAAATATCCTCCAGCAAGACGGCGGCTCCCGGGTAGACAAGTATCAGACAGACGCGTATAACAACTTCCTGGGAGAAGCGGATCCTGTCAGATCGTTATACCTGATGCCAGGTAACATTGAAACCCAGGAAACCACAGGAAAACTGGTAGTCAGAGGAGGAGATCCGGATCAGAGTATATTCCTGCTGGACGGCAACCAGGTTTTCAATCCCAGTCATTTACTGGGAGAAATTTCCATTGTTAATAGTACGCTGGTTAAATCAATAAGACAGTATAAGAACGATTTTCCCAGCCGTTTCGATGGCGCTATCTCCTCGGTTACGGAAGTGAATACACGTGATGGCAACATGGAAAAATGGACCGCAGAAGGTAACGCAGGACTGTTAGCCGGTGCCATCTCCCTGGAAGGACCATTAATTAAAAACACCACTGCCATGATGTTTTCCATGCGCCACAGCTGGTCCAACCCCCTGTTGAATATCATCGACGACAACTACCGGTTACGATTCTACGATATCCATTTTAAACTTACCCATCTCATTAATGCTAATAATAAACTGATGTTTACAGGTTACCTGGGTAAAGACCGGCTTAACCTGCATAATCCCGACGTCCAGTATATTCAACGTTGGGGCAATCGCCTGGGCACCCTTAACTGGCTTCATTTACTAGGCTCCCGTTCATTTGTAAGTACTACTTTAAATGCAAGTAATTATAGCAACCTGGCCGGTGTTAAATTTACCTGGTTTAACGACAGCACTCAACAAATGGAGGAAAGCGATGTGTTTAATAACAAGGGATCCATTGAAAAACTGGAAGCAAAGACCCAGTTTGAGTTTAATTCGTTACCCAACGTCCGTTTCAGGTTTGGTAGCAGGTATGCACATACCACTATCAGACCATTCACGACCCAGATATCATTGGATTTCCTGGAAGAAACAGGGGACTATCAGCCTATCCGGCCATTCCGGTTCGAGGAGTTATCTGCCTACTTCGAAAATGAATGGCGAATAGGTTCAAACTTATTAATCAGGCCAGGCTTCCATCTTACTTACTACAAATTCCGCGATTATACCCATCCATCTCTGCAACCACGGCTATTTGCAGCATACCGGATCAATCAAAAACAGCAGTTAACTTTGTCGTACGCGCAAATGGCACAATACCTTCACCAGGTTAGCAGCCCCTTATTAGATATCAACAGTGAATTCTGGGTGCCCAGCACGAAGTTGCTAAGGCCTGTTGAAAGCATCATGATCAATGCAGGATACAATCTGAATGATAAAAACGGTTTTTATCTGTCGGCGGATGCCTATTATAAAGTAATGAGAAACCTTACCAACTTCGCAGAAAAGGGAAATATTTTCTATAATGGCGATTTGTGGGAACAAGATATCCTCGCCGGAAACGGCTGTAGCTATGGACTGGAACTGCTATCAAGAAAACAGGTTAACAAATGGCAATTGCAACTCTCCTATGCCCTTACCTACAGCGACAGGCAATTTCCGGGAATTAATGATGGAAAAAGATATCCATTCCGTTACGACAGACGACATAATCTAAATGTTGCTATCACTTATAGTCCCCTTAAAAATCTTGATTTAAACGCCGTTTGGTATTTTAGTTCAGGAGACGCCAGAATGCTGCCTGACAGCACTGAAACAACGTACCAATTCAAACGGCTAAAACCATATCATCGTCTTAACTTAAACGCCAGCTATACATTTCAGACAGACAAGCAACTCTCACATAAAATATCTGCAGGATTGTATAATGCCTACCAGGCCCGAAATAAATACAGTCCCGACCTGGCCATTCCGGATAATAGCAGCTATAATGCAGTTGTACCGGGCAGTCGCCTTTTTGATCTCACCTTCTATTTGTCGTACTCTTTTAAATTTTAATTTTTTCTATTCCGTAGGAAGTTTTCCCATATCGCAGTCTTTAGTATAGATATGGTTATGTTGACCCCAAAACTCGTAACTCATGGCATGTCACGGGGGCGTTCTTATGCGCCCCCAATTTGCTTTCTGCTTACCTCTACTCGCCGCCCCGTTTACCTAATTAATTGTTAAAGCACTTGTTTCGTCCTGATGAGCAATAGGAAGATAGATTTCATTCATGTTATAAGCATTGAATAACATCATTCACATCTTCAAAATTAAACCTAACAGAAATGAGCAAAACAACAAGTACGTTAAAAGTAGCAGCTTTACTGACAGTGGCTGGCCTGTCAATTACCGCATGCCAGAAGAAATCCGAAAATACACCGGTACCGGCAGCCACGTTCCTGCAGGTGATACATGCATCCCCCAAAACAGCAGAAGTAACTATTAATGTAAATGAAAAAAAATATCAGCAAAAAACTACTTACCTGTCATCTCTAAATTCATATGGCAGGCTGGAAGCCGGGAAAGACCTTCCTATTAAACTATCCATGGGAAGCAATGTCGTAGCAAATGGCAAGTTCAGTTTTGAAAACGGTGCTGCTTACAGTTTATTTATTTACGATACACTTACGAATAACAAGGTGAAGTTCGTGATATTAAAAGATATGATAAGCAATCCCGGCACAACAAAAGCAAATATCCGCTTTCTTCATCTTTCCCCCAATACCCCTCCTGTAGACATCGACGTCTTTAGCGGGAACGACAGTATCCGCCTGGTAAAAGCAGGCGCGTACATTGGTAACAGTCCTGATGTTACTGCACTTGCTCCATTCAAAACTATTATCACGGGCAAATTCCGGGTAAAAGTAAAAACAATGGTGGGTAATAAGATAGTTACATTGCTGGATATTCCTTCCCTGGAGTTGAGCGGGCAAAAAACATACACCTTATTCCTGAAAGGCGTTAATAATGGTTCATCGGATGCAGCCATCGGCCTGCAACTGTGGATGCATAAATAGCTACATCACCCACTCACTACTCTTAACAACGGCATAATGAAACAAATACAGATATTTTTCTACGGTACTTTATTACTGGCATCCTGTACACAAAGAACTCCTCCCAAAACTGCGGTGAGTTGTGAATTACATGGCGATACGGTGATTATTAATCCAGGGTCCGCGCTGGCAAAAAAAATACATATCGACACACTCAATACGCAGTTGCTGGCCCAGCAAATGCCGGCAGTTGGACAGGTAAAAATGATTCCTAATCAATATGCCGAAATAGCGCCGACCTTTTCAGGCAGAATCACTGCGGCCTATTTGAAACTGGGAATGAATGTAACACCTGCTACTCCCCTGTTTGAAATGAATTCACCTGACTTCATCATCGCACAAAAAGCTTTTTTCCAGGCAAAAGAACAGCTGGCACTGGCAGAAAAAAAATTAAATCGCCAACGCAACCTGGTAGCCAATGGAGTCGGTGTTCAGAAGGAACTGGAGGAAGCGCAAATGAGTTATGATGTGGAGAAAAAAGAATTTGAAAGTGCCAGGTTAAGTATCCGGTTATATAAAGCCGACCCTGATAAACTGGTGCTTGGACAGCCTTTGGTCATTTATGCACCTATTGCAGGAGAAGTAATAGAAAATAAGGTAGTGGTGGGACAGATGGTAAAAAGCGACGGCGCCAGTGTTGCTGCCGTCGCTGAATTATCTAAAGTCTGGGTAGCTGGTCATGTGAAGGAAAAAGATATCAGTGCCGTTCCCCAGATCAATCAATCCCAGATCACTATTGCCGGGTTACCGGGCAAAATCATAACCGGAAAAATTTTCCATATCAATGAATTAATCGAAGAAAATTCGCGCAGTGTGGAAGTACTGATGGAATGTGAAAATCCAGACCACCTGCTTAAGCCCGGTATGTTTGTAACTGTAAACTTTGAGAACACACCACAGCCAACGATCCTGGTCGCACCACAATCTGTACTGCAGCAAAGTAATACCTCGTTTGTTTTCCGGCAAATAGCCGCCAACATGTATGTAAGACAGATCATCAAAACAAACGGACTCCAGAACAACAAAATAGTTGTCAAAGCAGGACTCGCAAAAAACGATACCATTATCAGCGATGGCGCCTACTACCTGCTGGATGCCAGATAGCAATTACATACAAATACTAGAACAAGATGATGAATTTGATTTTTATAACCATCAAAAAAAGATGGTTACTGGTTGGCTTTTTCACATTGCTGGCATTGTTTGGCTATTATTCGTGGAAACAATTGTCTATCGAAGCATATCCTGATATAGCAGATGTAAGTGCCCAAATTATCACCCAGGTGCCGGGTCTGGCAGCAGAGGAAGTGGAGCAACAAATTACCGTTCCAGTAGAAAGGGTACTGAATGGGCTTCCCGGCATGAGCGTGATGCGCAGTAAAAGCACTTTCGGTTTATCAATTGTGACCGTAGTATTCCAGGATGGGTACGAAGACTACTGGGCACGGCAACGCATCAACGAACGATTGAATGCCTTAAATCTTCCCTACAATGCCAAACCGGGAATGGACCCATTGACCTCACCTATTGGTGAAATTTATAGGTATGTGATCGAAAGTAAAGGTCACGGCTTGCGGGAACTTACCGATCTGCAAAACTGGGTAATTGTACCCCGCCTGAAACAGGAAGCAGGCGTTACAAATGTCACCAACTTCGGAGGTATCACCACGCAGTACCAGGTGGAGCTGGATCCGGCAAAACTGGAACAGTACCAACTGACCCTTGGCGACATTCAGGCCTCCATTAATAATAATAATGCCAATGCAGGCGGAAGCATCTTAAACCAGGGAGATCTCGGTTATGTAATCCGTGGTATCGGGCTGGTAAAAACACTGGATGGACTGGGCGACCTGGTCATCAAAACAAATAATGGTGTTCCAATCCTTCTAAAAGATGTAGGAGAACTCAAATACGGTAACCTGGAGCGAAAAAGTATCCTGGGCTTTACAGACCGGGAAGTAGATTATAATGAGAGTATCGAAGGAGTTGTACAATTACTGAAGGGTCAGAATCCTTCATTGGTACTCCGGGGAGTTCACAATGCCATCGACGAACTTAATAATAAGCTGTTACCCGAAGGAGTCCATATACGACCTTATATGGACAGAACGGATCTTGTCAACACCACCTTGAGTACCGTTTCCCATACCTTAATAGAAGGTATGATGCTGGTGATTATAGTCCTGATTGTATTCCTCGGTAGCTGGCGCGGTGCACTGATTGTAGCTATTACGATCCCTTTGGCATTACTGATTGCTTTTATACTGATGTACTTCACCAACATCCCTGCTAATCTTCTGTCGTTGGGTGCTGTTGACTTCGGGATTATTGTTGATGGCGCAATTGTAATGATGGAAACTATCCTGAAAAAAAGAGAAGAAAACGAGGAAGCGCCGTTGGAAGAGCTTTCCATAGCTCAGCGGGCGGCACTCGTCGGCAAACCCGTACTATTTGCTACCATTATTATCATCACAGCCTACCTGCCGCTATTCGCATTTGAACGGGTAGAGCGTAAGCTGTTCACACCAATGGCATTTACGGTAAGTTTTGCTCTCCTCGGCGCTTTGGTTGTCGCCATGTTATTAATACCGGGGCTGGCTTACACAGTTTATCGTAAGCCACAAAAGTTATATCATAACAAATGGCTGGAAAAATTATCGGCAAGGTACCTGGCAAGCATAAAAAAAATTATGCAAACGCCTAAAAGGGTGCTGTTTCCCCTGGCTGTTGTACTAATTAGCGCCGCCATACTTTCTGTAACCGTAGGAAAGGATTTTCTTCCTTCACTGGATGAAGGGTCTATCTGGTTGCAAGTGCAGTTGCCTACGGGTATATCGCTGCAGAAATCCAAAGAGATGAGTGATTCATTACGAAGTGTGACTATGAAACATAGGGAGATCACCTATATGATGGTGCATGCCGGCAGAAATGACGATGGAACAGATCCCTGGTCGGCCTCCCATTTTGAATGCTCAATAGGACTTAAATCATATAGCGAATGGCCTAAAGGAAAAACAAAGGCCAACTTAATTGATGAACTGATGGCTGACTATGCGGCAATGCCGGGTTATACGGTTGGCTTTAGTCAACCGATGATTGACAACGTGATGGACAGAATATCCGGCGCCCATAGTGAGCTGGTGGCTAAGATTTACGGAGATGACTTTGCCGAAACCAGGCGGATCGCGGAACAGGTGCTTCAGACATTGAAAAAAATTCCGGGAGCCGTAGATCTTTCTATCGACCAGGAACCTCCTTTGCCGCAGTTACAAATTAAAATCGACCGGGCAGCGCTGGCGCAATACGGCCTTAATGTAAGCACGGTATCAGAATTAATAGAGGTGGCCATTGGTGGCAAGCCGGTTTCCCAACTTTTCACAGGTAACAAAGTGTATGATATTACCTGCAGGTATAAAGAGGAAAGCCGGAACACACCAGACAAAATTGCTAATCTGATGCTGGCAACGCCAACAGGGGCAAGGATTCCATTATCTCAGGTGGCCTCTATCAGCACTACTACCGGCGAAAGTACCATCACGAGGGAAATGAACAAAAGGCATTTAACGGTGAAACTGAATCTAAGAAATGTAGACCTCTCGTCTTTCATGGACAAGGCCAGAAGCACCATTGAGAAAGACATTACCTATGATCACGGTAAATATAGTATTGTGTGGGGTGGACAATTCGAGAATCAAAACCGCGCTTACGCAAAGCTGGCAGTAGTTGTACCGGTAACACTTTTATTTATGTTCTTCCTGCTTTACGGCGCATTCGGTCGTTTCCGTCAGGCAGGTCTGATATTAAGTATTGTGCCCCTTGCATTATTCGGTGGTATGCTGGCGCTCAACGTAAGGGGTATGACATTGAATGTATCCTCTGCAGTTGGATTTATCGCGCTGTTTGGCGTCGCCATTCAAAACGGCGTGATTATGATTTCCAATTTCAATGAACTGCGCATACAGGGCGCTACATTGCTGGATGCTGTAATCACAGGGGCTGTCAACAGGTTTAGACCTATACTGATGACCGCCACTGTAGCCATTCTTGGTTTGCTGCCGGCATCGCTGGCTACCGGCATCGGTTCAGACGTTCAGCGCCCACTGGCTACAGTGGTGGTTTATGGGCTGCTTGCCGCAACAGTCATTACATTATTTGTTTTACCAGCGCTGTATTACCTGTCTGAGCGCCGGTGGGGAGCAGCCGACTATCAAAAACAACCAACAGATGATAACAAGATATAACAAGATCCTGCTACTGCTGCTACTGGCCGTTGCAGGCAACGCACAGACGAAAGATTCACTAACCTACAACAGGTTCTTAACGGGGGTAACCAATAATAACATGGCTTATGTGGCAGAGCGGTTCAATGTTAACCAGGCAACCGCCCGTGCAGCAGCAGCAAAAATGTACCCCGACCCCAGCCTTTCCTTTGGCTGGGTAGATAACGGACAGAAAAGATTGAAGATGGGATATGCATTCAGTACCTCTGTAAACTGGATGCTGGAATTGGGGAATAAAAGACAAGCCCGGAGCAGAGTGGCCTTAAGCCAGTTAGAGTTAACCACTTTACAATTGGATAATTATTATCGTAATCTCCGGGCGGATGCTACGCTAGCCTACCTGCAAGCCATATTACAAGGAAACCTGTTAAAAGTGATAAAAGAGTCATCCCAGAGTATGTCGCAGTTTGCCCGGACAGACAGCATCCGCTTTGTTCATGGAGAAATTAAAGCAGTAGATGCACGCCAGAGCAAACTGGAAGCAGGTAACATGTTGAATGCGGTGTATAAAAGTGAAGCAACCCACAAGGCCGCTTTGTTACAGTTAAGCATGCTGATGGGAAAGTCATCTGATACGCTCTATTATCCGATGGTGGCCAGTTCCGGCTTTGACCGCGAGTTTAACTTAAAAGAACTGATGGCCACAGCGGTGAGCAACAGGGCCGATATTTTGGCGGCGGGCAAAGACAAAGAAGTAGCCGGTAACATGGTGAGGCTTGCCCAGGCCAACCGGCTGCCAGACCTGGGATTAAACTTCGGCGTAGCACAAAACAGCGGTGCCACAAATACTGTGGCCCCCTCTCCTTCTACCAATGTTGTTTCAGCAGGTATCAGTATTCCATTAAAATTCTCCGGCAGATCAAAGGCGGAATTGCTATCGGCACAATATAATGTAGCACAAACCGGGGCACGTTATGAACAGGCTGTATTACAGGTACAAACAGAAGTGGCAACCAGTTACTATAACTACATCTCTGCCCGCAAACAGGTAACACAGTTTCATACCGGACTCCTTGAAGACGCGCAGAAAGCCCTGGATGGTAAAATATACAGTTACAGGTCTGGTGAAATCAACCTACTGGAAGTATTAAATGCGCAGCGTACTTATAACACCCTCCAACAAAGCTATTATGAGGCTTTAAATGGCTATGCTGCGGCATTGGTAGAAGTGGAAAGGTCTACCGGAATTTGGGATATTAACTTATAAACAAGGAATATGAAACATATTTTGGCAATAATATTTTACCTGGCTTTTTTTCTTCCACTATTTGCGCAACGGGATAACAGCAGTTATAGAAATATATCTTTTGGGATAAAAACCGGTGTCTCCAGGGGATCATTATACGGCAGCGATTTGCCCCGGCTCTCCGTTGGCGGTTACAGGAAACCATTAACCGGGTTAATGTTCGGTGTGGAGGTCCAATCGAGGTTCAGCAAATACTTTGGATTGCAATCGGAAGTAACCCTCGGACAAAGCCAGGTGGCCATTCAGTTACCTGACAGCAGTAACGGCAGCGTATATACGAGTCGTTTTAAAAGCACTTATCTCTTGATAGCCCCGTTCACGCCAACGTTCTATTTCCAGGGATTTAGATTATCCGCAGGGCCTTATGTGAGCGGGTTACTTGGCAGTAGCCTCGAAAAAGATAAGAACATCTATGGTACGCCGACCGCTGCAGGCGGTTTTCGATATAAGATGGATGCGGGAATTACGATGCAATTGCGCTATGAAATGAACTGTGGCCTGAGCGTCGGAGCAACTTATCAGCGGGGATTTGTGCCGGTTATAGAAGATCCCAGGGTACAAAAACAATGGAAGATATATAATCAGCAGTTCAATTTTTTTGTGGGATACCATTGGAAGAAGCGGAAGTAGATAATCCGCTTTATGAGCCGGGGCGGTTGCCTCAGCTCATAAAGCGGATCATTAATACTGGCATCCATTGCATCACAAAGGAGGCTTATGCAAATGATGCTTGTCCATTGATTGAAAATTACCGGGAAATATTCCTTTGCAGATATTTCAACTATCAACTATGTCGTCATCACTTATTCTACTGAGATTTTCTATGATAACCCTAGCCGCCTTAAGCTTACATGTGCAGGCGCAGCAACCTATTCTGTCAAAAAACGATAGTGGGGCTATCAGCAAAAACGATACTTTACAAACCATCACCATTACCAGGAAAAAGAAACTGGTAATAGCCAAAGGCGATAAACTTATTTACAATGCTTCAGCGGATATCAGCAACAAGGCCGGTTCTGCTGCTGATTTACTTAAAAAAGTGCCTATGCTTACCGTCAGCCCCGACGGGGAAGTGAAAATGCGGGGAGACGCCAATATTAAAGTACTCCTGAATGGCCTGCCCTCCGGCTTCCTCGCCAAAAATCTTAAGGATGCTTTAAAGATCATACCGGCACACAGCATTGCATCTATCGAGGTAATCACGTCACCTTCCGCAAAATACGAGGCGGAAGGTACCGCAGGTATTATCAATATCATCACTAAAAAGAAGATCAGGGGCGCCAGCGGAGAATTCACATTGAGTGGCGGTAACCTGGAGCAATCTGCCGGCGCCTCGTTAAGTAAAGCCAAAGGCAACCTGGAACTAAACCTGAACCTGAATGCCAGCAACCAGCGGGAAAGAATAGCTTCCATCCTTAACCGTACCACCCTGTCGGACGGGCAACCAATAGGAGAATTGCTGCAAAAGGACGACAATACACAACGTGATCGCGGTATATTTGGAGACCTGGGTATTACCTACCGGATCGACTCCCTTCAGAAAATTAGTACCAGCCTGACCTTCTGGAACGGTACCTGGCCATCGAAAAAAATACTGAATAACTTTTACAAAGACAGCAAAGGCACCACTGCTTATGATCAGCGGAGTAATGAAGCCAACCATTCGGGATATTATGAAGTATCTGCCGTCTATCAAAAGCGGTTCCACCGCAAAGAACAGGAGTTACAGGTGCTGGGTACTGCAAGCCTCAGCAAAGATCATTCAACATATACCACGCACCAGTATACACTGACCGGCAAACCGTATTTCCACGAAACAGGTCTCAATAACAGTAAATCGCGGGACTTGAACATACAGGTGGATTACATCCATCCATTAAATTCTTCCGGCAAAAACCTATTTGAAACCGGCATTAAATTTAGCAACATGAATGCGGCAAGCTCATACAACACGCGGAACAATGAAACCAACCCGGGGAGCGATGATCTCATGGAAATTCCCTCCCGCTCAGATGTAATGAAATATTTTCAAACCATTTATGCGGCCTATGCAAGCGTAAAATTTGAGACCGGCAATAAGTGGACATTCAGGACTGGCCTGAGATATGAAGGGACCAGGCTAGGTAGCGATTTCCAGCAAACACCGTCGTCTTTTTCTTCTACATTTTCCAACCTGGTACCCAATGTACTATTGTCAAAAACGCTCAATGAGGAACATGATGTGAAGCTTACCTACACACAGCGCATAAGGCGGCCCGCGATATGGGACCTGAACCCATTTGTAAATGCGGGCGATCCACGCAATCTCACATCAGGAAATCCGTTGCTACGGCCTGAAATAACAAGAACATTGGAATTCGGGCACAATTACACCGCTAAATCCGGGCTTTCACTTATCAATAGTATTTACTTCAGCGCCAACAACAATGCCATTGAAATGCTGACAACAGTAGATAGCCTGGGAATATCCCGCACATCACCCAGCAACATTGCCTCCAACAAACGGCTGGGTACAAACTTGAATATTGCCACAGAAATTGGCGATTTGACTGTTAATGGAGGCGTAGCGCTTTACCAGGTTTGGTTCAACAGCAGTGCCCTGCAGGTTAAAAACAGCGCAGGTTTCTATTCGGTTAATCTGAATGTTTCCTACACGCTGCCAAAAGATTTCACACTGCAGGCGTCGGGTGATTATAGCAACGGGTATATCATGCTTCAGGGACGAAATTCTGCCGCGTGGTCATACGAATTCACTGCTCAAAAGGAATTCATGAACAAGAAAGTCAGCATTCTGGTGGGTGCGGCTAATCCCTTCCAGCAGAGCCTTCTGCAATATACCAACGCAACAGCTCCCAGCTTCCGTAGCACCACATCCAGCCAACATTTTAACCGGAGTTTTCACATTACTCTCAGCTGGAATTTTGGATCACTCAAAGCACATGATAATGATGAAGAAAAAAGAATGCCTCCCCGGAGACGGCATTAAGAAACGGGATAGTCCATATCTGCTATCTGACGGTAAATGTTTGCACCGTAACATTAGTCAACCTGGCGGGGCCATGCCTCATTCACACAAATAGTACCGCGTATATTGTATATATTTGTACAGCAAGAAAAATCTGCTCTGAACTCATCAACAGGAGAAATAAATTTATCAGGAAAAAGAATTTGATTTAAGTAAAAAATATGGAAGGCTACAATAGTTACAGAATACCGGTTCCTGCGGCATATGAAGCGCTTTTCTCTCATTTTTACTTTGCAGAAAATAAATCTGGTGAAACCGTTGTCAAAACGCTGATGCCTTCTTATCAAACCATGATGGTGTTCTGCTTTGGTAACCCGGCATCATTCCTCGCGAAAGACAAAGATGAAATTACAATAGATAAATGCATGGTGCTTGGACCTGTCAGGCACGCTTTTAATTATTCACTCCCTCCCAATGGCGAGATACTGGTATGTAATTTCAAAGATGACGCCTTTTTTAGATTTTTTGGAGATATAAACCTGGCACAGGATATCGCATTACATCCTGACGAGTTATTAAATGAAAACTGCTTTACCGCGTTGTGGTCGCAACTCAATAAAACAACGAATAACGAACACAGACTCCGGATCATTCTTGACTTCTGCCACCCTTATTTACGGGATCGTCACCCCATTGCAGCACAACTCGCTGACTTCGACCGTGAAACTTTCAGCCCCATAAAAGGGGTGTCTAAAGAAAATAAATTATCTGAAAGAGCCATTCAAATTAATCATAAGAAATACTTCGGGTATACCGCGAAAGAGTTATACCGCTATCATCGTTTTCTAAAAGCCATTAAAATTATTCAAACCCTTTTATCCGAAAAGGCCCAGGTAGATTGGTTCGAAATAATAGACCAATGCGGTTATTATGATCAAAGTCAACTTATCCGGGATTTCAATCACTATCTCCATCTCAGCCCCGCAAAATACCTGAAATTCCAGGAAGCAATTTGCAATCCCAGGGATTAACTGCACCCATCCCATATTTAATACCTGCTGCTGATAGTTAAACAGCCGCTTTGCCCCTCTTTCGTTTTCTTACAATTTTCCCTGTTTGATTCATTGCAATTTTACAATGTAATCAGCAGCATGAATATGGATATCATTAACCAACAACTAGTTTCGTTTTCTTACAATTCTCCTGCCTGATTAAAATTGAATTTTGACCTATAAAAAATCAAATTTATGAAACAGCCAAACATTTTAATCACAGGAGCAACAGGCACCGTAGGAACTCAACTGGTTAAAAACCTCTTAAGCACGGATACTTCCTTCAGGATACTTGCCCGTACAAAAGACCAGGGAGAGTTAATGGATAATTTACCGCAAGCGAAGATTGCCTTTGGTGATTTATCAGACAATGATAGCCTGCTACAGGCGTTACAGGGAATTGAAAAAGCGTTTCTATTGACTAATTCCTCGGAACATGCAGAGCAGCTACAGCTAAATTTTGTAAACACCGCACATAAAGCCGGGGTAAAGCACATTGTTAAGCTATCACAGTTCGCTGCAGATAAATCTTCCCCCGTTCGCTTTCTCCGCTATCATGCTATCGTAGAGAACAGGATTAAAGAACTGGGCATGAATTATACTTTTCTTCGTCCCAATCTGTTTATGCAAGGATTGATCGCTTTTGCACATCAGATCAAATATGAGCATAAATTTTATGGATCTATTGGAAAGGCTGTCGTTAGTGCAGTGGATATAAGAGATATTGCTGCGGTTGCCGCTAAGGCATTAACCGAATCCGGGCACGAAGACAAAATTTATAATATCACCGGCAATGAGGCGATCAGTCATTATCAAATGGCGGAAATATTCTCCCGGGTGTTGGGTAAAGAGATAGCATATATAGATTTAACGCCGGAACAAATGCGGGAAGCATTAACCGCGGCCCGGTTTCCCGAATGGCAGGCAGATGGCCTGATGGAAGATTTCGCTCACTATGCCAAAGGTGAAGCGGGTGCTGTTTATCACACCGTTCATGATATCACTGGAAAAGCGGCTATCAATTTTGAACAATTTGTCTATGCCTACAAGCACCTCTTCAAGTAATCATCAATGAAAACGCTTATTACAGCTTATTCATAAATGACCCCTATCAAACATTTTATCGCACTATTTCCGGACTTTTAAACAAAGCGAAATAGGCCTTTTAAACAAAGTCAGGGTTTGCAATGCTTCCTACTTTTGTTTCATCAAAACAATAAAAAAATGAAACAGAACAATTATCAGGGAGCACTGCAAAACCCACTTGGTTCAGGCTTCAATGCAAAATCTACTGCCAGTGATGTCATCGGAACAACAGACCTTACAGGTAAAATTGCCATTATAACAGGAGGCAACACAGGTATTGGTCTTGAAACAACCAAAATACTTGCAGCCGCGGGTGCAACGGTCATCGTTCCCGCACGGGATATTGAAAAGGCAAAGAAAAATTTGCAAGGCACATCCAATGTGGAACTGGCGGAGATGGATTTAATGGATCCACGTTCAATTGCCGCTTTTGCGGAAAAATTTCTTGCTTCCGGAAGACCGCTGCATATGCTTATCAATAATGCAGGCATTATGTGGGTGCCTTTACGCAGGGATGACCGCGGCATTGAATCACAACTGGCCACCAATTATCTTGCCCAGTTTCAGCTGACTGCCATGTTATGGCCTGCTTTGCAAAAAGCAAATGGTGCAAGGGTAATAAATGTTTCTTCACAGGGGCATCAGTTTGCTCCCTTCAATTTCGATGACCCGAATTTTCTTCACAGGGAGTATGAAACACTGCAGGCTTATGGTCAGTCAAAAACAGCCGTTAACTTGTTTTCCCTTGAACTGGACAATCGTTCAAAATCATCAAATGTAAGAGCCTATTCCTTACATCCCGGCTCAATTGGAGGAACAGAACTAGGCAGGGATGCCTCTTTAGAGCTCTTTCAGCAAATGGGATTCCTGGATGCAGAAGGTCATTTATTGCCGGAAATTGCCGCCTCATTGAAAACAATCCCTCAGGGTGCGGCTACTTCTGTCTGGTGTGCTACCAGTCCGCTACTCAACAATATTGGAGGCGTTTATTGCGAGGATGCAGATATAGCTACATTGGCAGCAGACACTGCTACGTCAGGCGGTGTAAAAGGATATTCCTTAGATGAAACGCTGGCGAAACGGCTGTGGAGTTTGAGCGAAGAAATGACAGGCATAAAATTTAACATCAATTAACCAGGCTAAATACTAAAACGATGAAAAATCTCACAGATAAAGTTGCTGTTATTACAGGTGGTAATAGCGGTATCGGATACGCCACAGCAAAAACATTTCAGGAAAAAGGCGCCAAAGTGATTATCACAGGAAGAAGAAAGGATGCCGTTGAAAAGGCCGCAGCAGCACTAAATGTAACAGGATTAGTGGCGGACCAGTCCAGTATGTCTGCCATTGAGCATCTTGCCTCAGAAGTATCAAACCGATATGGTAAAATAGATATATTGTTGATCAATGCAGGTATCACAAAGTTTGCTCCAATAGAACAGATGACGGAAAATGTGTTCGACGAGATCATGAATATAAATTTTAAAGGAGCCTATTTTACATTAAGCAAATTCATACCATTGCTAAATGACAATGCTGCTGTGATATTGTTGTCCTCTACGTCGGCTACCATTTCTCCCCAAAGCGCCTCTGTCTACGCAGCCAGCAAAGCGGCCTTAAATGCGGTAATGAAAATAGCGGCGCTTGAACTGGCACCAAGGAAAATACGTGTTAACGCAGTAAGCCCGGGACCTATTGCCACTGAGATCATGAATAAAATCGGGTTGAATGATGATCTGGAAACACAGCTGGTCAACAGCATTCCTTTATCAAGACTCGGCAGCGCCGAAGAAGTTGCGGATGCTATTGCCTATTTATCCGGGGATAGCGCCTCTTTTATAACAGGATCAAATTTACTGGTAGATGGTGGACAATCCGTCTGACGCCCTATCATTACATTAACAAAAACCAGGATTCTCAGTATTAACCGGTTAATCAAGCTATCATCTTAAACAAAGGAACTGGCCTTTTAAACAAAATAAACTGTATGATATTTTCTATTTTTGCATTACTGTTTTCTTTATTAAGAAACAAAAATAAATCGCATGGAGTACAAAGCTGAATATATAACAGAGGACATCAAACTCTCCAGTTATGAGGATAAGTTTTTTAAATCGGACATTATGTTCGACCATCACATGCTGGTATGGTTTATTTCAGGTGAAACAAAAATAGTACAGGCAGATGCCACTTATTTTTTCCGGGAAGGAGACATTTTTCTAATTCCCAGGAACCAGTTAGCTACCATTATCAATTACCCTAAAAACGGGCAGCCGCATAAAACAGTGGTGATGCACTTGTCTGTTGATAGACTCAAAACGTTTTATGCAAACCGAAATGTTGTACCTAAGGTATCAAAGCATCAGAAGATCCACTGTTTCAATAATCATCCTTTATTGGAAAGTTGTATGGCCTCGTTAATACCTTATTTTGGCATGAAGAATCTCCCGGAGGATATTGCTACGCTTAAGATAACAGAAGCTATTAGTATTCTCCGGGCTATTAACCAGGACATTGATAATGTCCTGGCAAATTTTGACGAACCGGGAAAAATCAGCCTGATTGACTACATGGAAAAGAACTTTATGTTCAATCTGCCGGTAGAAAAATTTGGCTACCTGACAGGACGAAGCCTTACCACATTCAAAAGGGATTTCAAAAAAGCCTTTAATACCACGCCGCAACGATGGCTTACACAAAAACGATTGGAACTGGCACACTACCAGTTGGCAGAAAAGAAAAAGAAACCTGTTGATGTTTGTTACGAAGTGGGCTTTGAAAACCTATCCCATTTTTCTTACGCATTTAAAAAACATTTCGGCTATGCCCCAACAAGTTTAATATCCGGGTAAAACCGGTGAACGCCCTCCCCTACGACATTTCGTAACATTATCCATAGAGGTCTCCCCGGCCAACTCCATTTCCCGTTAAATAAACAGCTGTAATAAAGCTTTTCAGTACGTAATTAATGCCATAACATAAATTTACGAAATACCGTAAATAAATAAATGCGCCCAACCAACATAAATATCTGATATTCAATAATTTAAAAGAAGGCATCTGAATTGATTCCCTATGCGAAACTTTTTAGAATGAAACCATCTTCTAATTTATTGTCGCCCAGCAATCATGCACTTGTACTGATCGACTTCGAAGGTCAGATGGCCTTCGCTACCAAAAGCATCTCAACAACTGAACTGAGAAACAACACTGCCATCGTTGCAGGCGCTTCGAAAATTTTTAACGTTCCAACCGTTGTGACTACTGTAGCAGAAGCATCTTTTTCCGGACCTGTATTTCCTGAAATAGAAGAAGTCTATCCGCAGGCAACATCCGGTTATATTGACCGTACCTCTATGAATACCTGGGAAGACCCGGCTGCCTACAAAGCTATCACCGGCAAAGGAAAGCAGAAACTGGTAATGGCTGGCTTATGGACAAGCGTATGTATTGTTGGCCCTGCCCTATCCGCTATTGAAGAAGGCTACACCGTGTATGTAATTACGGATGCCTGCGGTGATGTGAGCACCGAAGCACACGAACGCGCTGTACAAAGAATGGTACATGCCGGCGTTATTCCGATAACCAGTATCCAATACCTGCTTGAACTACAGCGTGACTGGGCACGTCAGGAAACCTATGTTGCTGTTACTGACCTGGTGAAAAAATATGGAGGCGCCTATGGTACCGGTATCCATTATGCTCACCACATGTTACAACACTAAGCTCACCATCTACAAAATCTAGTCAGTGCCTAATACACGCCTCCTCAGTCCTCTGTCGTTTTCAATACTCTTTATTATTACCTTTTCCTGTACCCGGGCCACCGGGCAGGGTTTTAAACTCATGCGTTTCGATGAAGACTTTTCAAACCTGAAAGACTCAACGAAAACCTTTTACAGGAAAATCAAATACATACCTGTCTCCGGGAAAGGCAACGCCTATCTTTCCTTTGGCGGATCAGCAAGAGTAGAATATGTAAACTTCAACAATGAGGACTGGGGAAGGTTAGGCATTGGTCATAATGATTTCCTTTTACAACGTTATGACCTTCATGCTGATCTCCATCTGAATAAACGATGGCGCATTTTCGGTCAATTAAGAAGCGCCTGGGAGACAGGCAGAAAGAACGGGCCACGTCCCATAGATGAAGACCACCTCAACGTACAAAACCTTTTTGTTGACGCAAAGATTTTAAATACCCAAACACAATCTCTTACACTTCGTGCAGGAAGACAGGAACTCGACTATGGCAGTGGAAGACTCATCTCTGTACGGGAAGGTCCCAACCTCCGCCTGTACTTCGACGGAGCTAAAGTAATGTATACCCATACAAACTGGACATTGGATGCCTTTGTGATGATGGCTGACACCATCAACACCGGCGCCTTCGATAACAAATCCGGCAAAACAATTAATCTATGGGGAGTATACAGCAAAATCATCCTGCCGGCGTTCCCAAATATTGATTTGTACTACGTGGGAATCAAACGGGAGCAATCTGTATTTGAAGAAGGTGCCGGCCGGGAATTACGACATACCATCGGCACAAGGATATGGCGCTATGGCGGTGGTTTCATATATAACCTGGAAGGCGCTTATCAGTTCGGCACCTTCAATACTGGTAATATCAATGCCTGGACCGCATCTGCAGAAGCAGGTTATATGTTCGAACACCTCGCCGGCAAGCCAACGCTGAGTCTTCGCAATGACTATATATCCGGAGATAAACACAAAGGAGACGGCAATTTACAATCATTCAACCCACTCTATCCCAAGGGAGGTTACTTCGGATTTAGCCCGCAAATAGGTCCTGTTAACCTGGTAGATATCCATCCCTACGCTACGGTGAATATTGGCAGCAAGATCCTGGCGCAGGCAGATGTAGTGATGAACTGGCGATATGCTACACAGGATGGCGTATACAGGCCCAGTGGCGGATTCAATCTCGCAGGCGCTGCTTCTCTCAAAAAATATATCGGTACCGCATACCTGGTCAGCATAGTGTATAGCCTGAACAAAAATCTTGCATTGAACTGCGGTGTACAATATTTCAAGACCGGTGATTTCATCAAAGAGGTGATTCCAACGCCTAAAGACGGCCTTTTCGTCAATAGCCGGTTAAGCTTCAAATTTTAACGATCAAAAATGATAAACTATGAATAACACAATTTCAAATTATCGCCGCACATTTACCGGCATCTTCAGCGCCGCGCTGATCTTCTTCTATTCTACCGCTTTTTCACAGGTAGTAGAAACGCCTGCTAAAACAACCCCCGTAGGCACTTTAAAGGTATGGGGAAAAGTGGAAGGCATCTCCATTGCGGGACTGGTACAGGGGCCCTCTGCTGCCGAAGCACCACTGCAGGTAGCTTGTGTATTCGAATATACGGAAGGAGATATTTTCAACCCTCCTGCTTTACCGCATAACCTCAACGGTATGGTGCACCTCGATGAAGCGCTCCATGGACAAATCACCGAACTCAGAAAAAGTGGAAAATTCGCCGGTCACTACCTGGAAACCCTGCTGATCACCCCTCCCAAAGGATCCATGAAAGCGGCAAAGCTGCTGCTAATTGGGCTGGGCGACCGTAACAAATTCGATGCTGAACTGATGACGACCATTGGCGCCGTTGCATTGCGTGAAGCCGTTAGATTGGGCAGCGCAGGTTTTTCATTTGCCAGCGATATCAAAGATGCCGGCATAGACTCCCGCACTGCAGATGTAGCAGGTAATGTAACCAAAGGTATTATCAACGCCTGGCATACCCAGCTATACCTCCAACAACGTGGCCTTGCGCCGGTGAGTAAACTAAATAAAGTAATCCTGCTGGCAGGTCCCGCATTTTTTGAAACAGCCGGCGAAGGTATCAGGGAAGCAATTGCATCATCAAAACAATAAACAAATCGGTATGACAAAAGCAGATATGGTCCTGTATAACGGGAAAGTGCATACGGTAGATCCACAAAATCCAACTGCTACAGCAATAGCTATCAAAGATGGCAAGTTTGTAGCTGTTGGTAGCGATGCTGCTATTATGAATGAATACGGCAACGAAGACGCATTGAAAATCGACCTGAAACAAAAGCGGGTAATACCTGGTTTAAACGATTCTCATATACACCTCATTCGCGGAGGCTTAAACTATAACCTGGAATTAAGATGGGATGGCGTTCCTTCTTTGGCGGATGCGTTACGTATGTTGAAAGCACAGGTAGACATTACACCTACGCCACAATGGGTAAGAGTTGTAGGTGGCTGGACCGAACAGCAATTTGCGGAGAAGCGAATGCCTACACTGGCTGAACTCAATGAAATAGCACCGGATACCCCGGTATTTATCATGCACTTATATGACCGTGCATTGTTGAATCGTGCGGCCCTTCGCGCAGTGGGTTTCACCAAAGACACGCCTGCCCCTCCCGGTGGCGTAATTGAAAAAAACAGCAGTGGAGAGCCAACCGGTCTACTCCTGGCCAGTCCCAACGCAATGATCCTGTATGCTACCCTCGCCAAAGGACCTAAACTCTCTTACGAATACCAGGTGAACTCCACCCGTCATTTTATGACAGAATTAAACCGGTTTGGCATCACCAGTGTGATTGATGCCGGCGGCGGATTTCAGAATTTCCCGGACGATTACGAAGTAATTAATGACCTGCATCAAAAAGGCCTGCTTACCATACGCATCGCCTATAACCTGTTTACACAAAGACCCAAACAAGAACTGGAAGATTTCAAAAACTGGACCGGTACCGTAAAATTGCACCAGGGCGACAATATGTACCGGCATAACGGAGCCGGTGAAATGCTGGTATTCTCCGCTGCAGACTTTGAAGATTTTCTGCAGCCAAGACCCGATCTTCCCGGCCACATGGAAGAAGACCTGGAAAAAGTAGTTCGCCACCTGGTGGAAAATCGTTGGCCCTTCCGGTTACACGCTACATATAACGAAAGCATTACCCGGTTCCTGAATGTTTTTGAAAAAGTAAACAGGGAAATACCATTCAACGGTCTTCCCTGGCTATTTGACCACGCCGAAACAATTGATGAACGAAACATAGATCGCGTAAAAGCACTCGGAGGCGGCATTGCCATTCAAAGCAGAATGGCCTTCCAGGGGGAATATTTTACCGACCGGTATGGTAAAGAAGCCGCCGCACATACGCCACCCGTTAAACGCATGTTACAGGCCGGGGTGCCAGTTGGTGCCGGGACTGATGCTACACGCGTAAGTAGCTACAACCCATGGGTAGCGCTTTATTGGCTCTCTGCCGGTAAAACTGTGGGAGGACAACAATTATATCCAAATGAAAATAAATTAAGCAGAGAAACAGCATTGGAATTATATACCAAAGGCAGCGCGTGGTTCTCGGGTGAACAGGATTTGAAAGGAGCCATCAAAGCCGGGCAACTGGCAGATCTTACGGTACTCGACGCAGACTATTTCACTATACAGGAGGAAGCGATCAAACACATTGAATCTGTGCTCACCATTGTAAATGGCAAAATTGTATATGCCAGCAATGAATACGCTGATCACTCGCCGGCGCCTGTCAGGGTGTTACCAGACTGGTCACCGGTGAATCAGTTTGGAGGCTACTATTCTGTAGCTAAAAGCAGTAAGCAGCAACCTGTAGCTGGCGCGCAGCATCATTCATCTTCCATCAGCAGCCATGTGCACAGTTGTGCAGGCAGTTGTGATGTACATGGCCATGACCACAATAAAGCAAGACTTAACAATATACCGGTAAATAACTACACTGCATTCTGGGGCGTTTTCGGTTGTTCCTGTTTTGCATTCTAACATTGAATCTATGAACGAAATCATTCGCATAATACTATACTCAGATGCCGGGAACAACCTGAACAACTACGCTTTGCTGGTTTTCCGGGTACTGCTGGCGCTCGAACTATTCAGGGTACATGGCATGAAAAAATTTCGTGGCGGTGCAAACGGACAACGCGAAGTGGTACCCAATCCACTACACCTCCCATCCAAACTAAATGCCATGGTAGCCACATTATCAGATACCATTGTTCCATTCCTGTTGATGTTGGGCGTAGCAACAAGGCTGGCAGTACTGCCAACCATTGGCGTAACTGCCATAGGATATTTTGTGGTACACAGAAAAGACAGCCTGGAAGTACGGGATGTGCCTTATATGTACACCCTCTCATTACTCCTGCTATTGGTACTTGGGCCCGGCCGTTACTCCATTGATGTGCAATTTTTATATCATCTTTTTTAAATCATCTTTTTTAAACCACCTTTCTATATGCAAGCTAATATCGGAATCAAACAGGAAAATCTCGCAGCAGTATCCCATTCATTGGGAAAAATCCTTGCGGATGAATTTCTACTGTACACTAAAACACGTAAAGCACATTGGTGCGTAACAGGGCCTGACTTTCATACTAAACACCTGTTTTTTGAAAGCCAGTATCAACAGTTGGAAGAAATAATAGATGATGTTGCCGAGCGTATCCGCACATTGGGACATTACCCTCCGGCCACTTTGAAGGAATTCCTGGCACTTACGCACCTTACGGAACTTTCAAGGGAGAAAAATGATGCGCCCGGCTTTATTCGCGAGCTGTTACAGGATCATGAAAGTATCCTTATCCATCTGCGTGAAAATATCAACGGCTATGCCACTGCATTTCATGATGCCGGCAGCAGTGATTATATTACAGGACTGATGGAAACACATGAAAAAATGGCGTGGATGCTCAGAGCTCACCTGGAATAAGTCACTCAATATAAACTGATCCGCATGATGACTGAACAAAAACATAGTATTAACTGGGTAACCTTTCTCTTAGCCTGGGTGGCAGGATTCTGCGATACAGCGACCTTCGTTTCCGGCGATTCTATTTTTTCCGCACACGTTACCGGTAACTTCATCGTATTCGCAGCGCAGGTATCGGCCGGAGGAGCCAGTGCTATGGCCTGGACTAAGCTCCTGACCTTCCCGGTTTTTGTGATCGCGGTGATAATTGGCGGATGGCTGGCAGAGAAATACCAGGGCAGATACATGATATTACTGACAGAAGGCATAATTTTGTCGTTTTGCGGTCTTGGCGCCATCATCCTGCCTATGCTCACAGGGATGGAAGAAAGGCTCATCATTTACCTTATCGTAATGCTAACAGTGCTGGGCATGGGTTTGCAAAATGCATTCGGGAAACTTTATGGTAAAGAAACACATGGACCAACCACTATGATGACAGGAAATGTTACACAAGCAGCCCTGGACCTTGGCAATGTAATCAGGAAAGGTATCCGGGGCAACGAGGTATCTATCTCCGGGCTCAGGAAACAGTTCATTACCATTGGAGGCTTCCTGGCCGGTTGCATTCTTGGGGCTGTCCTTTCCCGTTGGATCGGGTTGAGTGCCATGATGATTCCCGGTGTAGCCATTATCGTTTGCTACCTGCAGGGTGAAGCTGCAGCACAAAAATCAGAAGGTTAACCATATGCTGGAATATATCATCAGCAGCCGTTGTATGACGGCCATTCTATTTTTGCTCCTGGTATCTGTATCCTTATTGGGTCAGGTACCGGGAGTTTATAAGAAGACAGATACCGCCCAGGTTTCAGCCTGGCTGCGGGAAGGCGAAGCATACCTGGACAGGCCGGAGTCAAAGGAAGAAGATATGAAGATGGCATTCCAGGTAGCCGACCGGATGGAACAACGCAGTAAGCAATTGAACTATCAGCGGGGCCTGGGATTAAGTTACCTCCTTCGTGCCAAAGCTTACCGCGAATCCGGTCAGGCGGCTAAAGGAAGGCCCGTAAGCCGGGAGGCGCTGAGTATACTGAATACCTACGGCACCTTGCCTGAAAAAGCCCAGGCAGTGATAGAACTTGGAGGCAGCTACTCTAATGATGGCCCGGATTATGCGCCCAAAGTAGCGTTGTACCAGGAAGGTATCAGGCGATACCTTGAGATGCACGATACACTAAGTGCAGCCAAACTAATGGAATTTGTAGGCGACCTGCAACAGTATGGAGAAGATTACAACAACGCACTTACAACCCTGCAGGAAGCACTTACACTATACCAAAAAACAAACTTTAAAAGGCTGCAGGGGATTTACTCTCTGATCGGCCAGGCCTACCACGGTGCCGGCAATTTTGTGGAATCGCTCCGGTACAACCTAAAGGCAGTGGAAGTAAGCGAAGCATTAGGAGAAGATGGCCAACTGCTATCCACTATCTATAACCGTGTTGGCCTCATGTACTATAGTATCACGTACACTGATCAGGCCCTGGAATATTTTAACAAAGGACTCGAGCATGCAAAAAAATATAATGACACCGCCACCGTGCGAACCATGCTCATAAATATTGCTGATGCCCTAAGGAACAAAAAAGAATATCACCGGAGCCTGGATACATTGGCCAGCACAGAAAAACTGGGCCCTATTCCTGGTGAAAGCGAAATTGTATTGGTGGAAATGACTTATTTAAAAAACTTTGTCGCGCTTAATGAGCTCAACAAAGCACAAATACACTTCCAAAATTTGCTGACATTCCTGGAAAAAGGCAGCGACCAGGAACGAAATAAACAATTATCCCGCCTGGCCGTGATTTTTTATCTTCAGCATATTGGGCGGTTTGCCGAAACAATACCTTTCCTGGAAGATTACCAGCAAACGCTAAAAACATTTCCACTCTCGCTGATACGTAAAGCGGATGCGGAATACATGGCTTTCCGTACCGATTCTGCCCTTGGAAAAATGACCGCTGCTGTAAACCACTTTCAAAATTATAAATATCTCTCGGACTCCCTTACCAATATGAACCAGGCCAAACAGCTTGGTTTACTACGACTGCAATTTGAAACAGAGAAGAAAGACCAGGACATAGAACTGTTGACCCAGAAAAGCAAAGTGCAGGAAATTTCCCTGCAAAAAGGCAAAGTATTCCGAAACGTGATCATTGGCGGTATCTGTATGCTTTCGCTGATCCTTGTGCTGGTGTACAACCGTTACCGGCTGAAAACCAGGACTGCTCAAAAACTGGCGCAGCAGCAACAGGAAATTAATGCGCAAAATAATATACTACAGAAACTGGTAGAGGATAAAGAATGGCTGTTGAAAGAAATACACCACCGGGTGAAAAATAATCTGCAAATTATTATCAGTCTCCTTAATTCTCAATCCCAGTACCTCGAAAACGAAGATGCTATTGCAGCCATCAGGAATAGTCAGAACAGGATGTATGCCATGTCCCTGATACATCAACGTTTGTACAGTACAGATAATCTTGGTGCTATAGACATGAACTGGTACATCAACGAGCTTGTTGGATTTATGCAGGATAGCTTTGATACCAGCAGGAACCTCATTTTTGATATAGATAGTGATGCTCTTATGCTGGATGTAGCGCAGGCCATTCCATTGGGGCTGATCCTGAATGAAGCGGTTAGCAATTCAATTAAATATGCATTTCCGGAAGACAGGAAAGGAACAGTAACTATAATATTTAATAAAGATAGCTACGGATATTGTGCACTCTCCATTGCAGACAATGGCGTAGGGTTTGGCAGGGCAAAGCCGGAAGAATCAACATCACTGGGCATGAGCCTCATGAAAGGACTCGCAGAGCAACTGAATGGCACATTCCATTTAAAAAGCAACGAAGACGGCGTTTTAATACAGGTTCGTTTTCTAATCGGGTCATTTATCAATGCAAACTAATATTACAGGCAATGCAGCGCAAGGAAAAAATTTTGATCGTAGAAGATGAATTCATTGTAAGCAATGATTTAAAGATGATGCTCGTCAAAGGAGGATATGAAGTATGTGGTATCGCTACATCAGTGGAGAAAGCCAGGATAATGATAGACGAAAAGAATCCTGACTGGGTATTATTGGATATTACACTAAAAACGGCTACCAGCGGCATTGAGCTGGGGAAAGAGCTTTTACAACGCAGACTACCGTTTTTATACATATCTGCCAATACTAATCAACAAACCCTGGAAGCAGCCAAAGCTACCCAGCCATATGGCTTCCTGGTAAAGCCTTTCAGGGAGCGTGACCTTTTTATTATGCTGGATATCGCCCGGTATCGTCATGGTGTGGAAAATGGCATGATAAAAAGCGGCACTGTCCAGGAACCCTCTATCAATAACTTTGCCCCGGATATTATCGGAAGTAGTTCCGCCATCAGGAAAGCGCTCGATAAAATAACCGCCGTTGCCACTACAAATACCTCCGTATTGCTACTGGGAGAAAGCGGCACTGGCAAAGAATGTTTCGCCCGGGCCATTCACAAAAACTCGCCCCGGAAAAACAAACCATTTATTACCATCAACTGCGCAGCGCTGCCGATATCCTTACTGGAGTCCGAACTCTTTGGTCATGAACGGGGCGCCTTCACCGGCGCCGTACAAAAACGTATTGGCAAGTTTGAACAAGCCAACGGCGGTACACTATTCCTGGACGAAATAGGCGAACTTCCCCTGGAAGCCCAGGTAAAGCTTTTACGTGTATTACAGGAAAGGGAAATTGAAAAATTAGGAAGTCATGAGCTGGTCAAGCTGGATGTACGGGTTATTGTTGCTACCAACAGGAACCTGGAAAAAGAAGTGGCGGAAGGCCGCTTCCGGCTGGACCTCTATTACCGGCTGAAAGTATTTCCCATTGAATTACCTGCCTTACGGGACCGGAAAGAAGATATTGAGCCATTGGTATATCACTTCCTGAGGCGATTGTCTGCCGCCAACAACAAACAGGTTACAGACATCAGCAATACCGCATTACAACAGCTGATGGAATATCACTGGCCGGGAAATATCCGTGAGCTGGAACATCTTATCGAAAGACAATTTATTCTGACCAACAGCCATCAACTGGATATAACAGCATTCCCGGAGTCACCGCTACCCGTTGACTCTTTCAACGACAAACTGGAAACGCTGGAAGAAATGGAAAGGGCCCACATTATGAAAGTATTGAAAGCCTGCAATGGCCGGGTATCCGGTGAAATGGGAGCAGCGGAAATACTGAAAGTCCCACCACAAACTTTATATTCCAAAATGAAAAAATTGGGTATTAAATCAACTTATAACTGACACCGCCCAGGCAGCTATGGAGAAAGAAACTGCAAGAATAGAAGGCTTTAGCGACGGCGTTTTTGCCATTGCCATCACGCTCCTGGTACTGGAACTGCACGTACCGGAAGGCGACAACAAACCAGCCATCTTAAATAGCCTGGCGAGTCAATGGCCCTCCTTTCTTGCATTCGGGCTTTCCTTTTTCAGTATCTATATTATGTGGGTTAACCACCACAAAATATTCAAACAGATATACCGGCGTAATGGCGCACTGATGTTCGCCAACGGCCTGATACTCTTCCTGGCCACCTGTATATCCTATCCTACTGCATTACTGGCCAAATATTATCATACCTCTTCAGAAACCCTGGCAGTGGCTATTTATACAGGATTGTTCGTACTGATCAATCTCGCTTTTAATTTACTCTGGGCCATTGCAGCCAGCCACCGGGAGTTGTTACGACCTGAAATTAGTCCTTCAGCGATCCGGAAAATAAAAAGGGACTATTTATGCGGCATACCGGTTCATTTATCAGCGTTTACGCTATCCTTTATCTGGCCATCCATCGCTCTCCTGGTATGTGTACTGCTGTGGAGTTATTGGGCCTTTACATCGGGTAAACCGGATCTCTCCCGGGGAAACAATAAAGCAACCAGCCAATAAATAACTTATCGTGTTTCGGGCGATGCTATAAAATGCTCCTTCCTGATCCCCAGCTTTTGCATTTTTGACATCAATGTAGTGGGCGGTAACTGTAATTTGGAAGCGGCACCATTAACTCCTGATATTCTGCCCCCGGACATTTTTATCATCTTCAGGATATGTTCCCGTTCTACATCTGCCAGGGAACGTATCTGATTTACATCATCCATATCAACAGGAAGTATTTTGTTCCTCGTAGGAAGGTTTACTTCAGTTATTGTGTTGGTAGAAGTAAGGAGCACAGCACGCTCAATAAGATGCTCCAGCTCACGGATATTTCCCGGCCAGGAATAAGCCTTTAATTTTTCCTGTACTTTCTTTGTAATGCCGGTAATTTTTCTCCCGGTATTAGTCGCATATTGGCTCATGAAGTAAAACGCAAGTTCCCGGATATCCTCACCCCGTTCCCGTAACGGCGGAAGCGTAACAGGAAATACATTAAGCCGGTAGTATAAATCGCTCCGGAAGCGGCCTGCAAGTATTTCGGCTTCCAGGTTCCTGTTGGTAGCGGCAACAATGCGCACATCTGTTTTAATAACCGAACGTCCACCTATCCGCTCTATCTCTTTTTCCTGCAATGCCCTCAGCAACTTAGCCTGGATTTCCAGGGGAAGCTCTCCTACTTCATCCAGGAAAAGTGTACTGTTATTAGCCAATTCAAATTTGCCTATTCTTTTTTCCAATGCACCGGTAAAACTACCTTTCTCATGGCCAAATAATTCGCTTTCCACCAGGTTAGCAGGAATAGCAGCGCAATTCACTTTGATCATCAGTTTATCACGCCTGGGAGAAGCGCTGTGCACCTGGTGAGCAACCAGTTCTTTCCCGGTTCCCGTTTCTCCAAGTATTAAAACCGTTGCATCAGAAGGAGCTACCTTTGCAACCAGGCCGTGCACTCTCTTCATCGCCTGAGAATTGCCAACAGCGTTATTCGGGAGGTGCTTATCTTTTTTCCATTCTTCTTTCAGATAACCATTCTCCTGCTCCAGCTCTGTTTTATACCTGCGGATTTCCTCCAATTGGGACGCTATTTTTTCATTGGCAAGAATATTCGATATGCCTGTTCCCAGCTGATCAGCTATTCCTTTTAGCAGGCCAAACTGGTACGCTCCAAAAACGCCGGCCTTCCGGGCATACAGATACAATACTCCCATAGGCTTTTTTCCATTACAAATTCTCAACAACATCATCTCTTTCACACCTGAATTATGCCAGTGAATAACATAGGTGGGAACCTCCTTTTGCCGGATCAAACTTTTCATATCCAATACGATGGGATCCTCTCTCCCGATCGCCTGGTTAAATATCCCGTCATGAAAAGGGTGCCGCTGATGTATCACCGGGCTTTCCCCGGTAACAGATTTTATTTTGCTTTCTGTACTATGCAAAAATGGTGTGTGGGTATTATCGTCTTCATTAATAAGACAAAGCGTATAATAGCTGGCGCCAAAATTATCCAATAACTGTTCATTGATAATTTCCCAGAGGTCCGAACGGTGCCTGGCCGCAGCTATCGCTTTTGAAAAGCATAACAGGATTTCAAATTCATTCTTCTTATCAAAAACTCCAATATCCATAAATCTTAATTTTCAATCTGGTAGCATTTATGCCTGGCCAAACCATTCCACAATAATACTATAGTCTACATAAAAATACGATATATCGTAAATTTAACACTCACCCATAATTACATAAATAGCTAATAATCAATAATATAAACACAGGAATAGCGTTTGAACCCTGGGATCACATTCTGGCATACCTCTAATTTTTGAATTCATACTATGTTTGAACAAATCGACAGTTCTATAAACCATATCTCACTGACACCTGCTGAGCAGGAATTATTCCATTCCATGCTCAAATTTAAACGGGTCCGTAAACGTACTTTTCTTTTGCAGGAAGGTGATATCTGCGATTTCGAAGCCTACATCATAAAAGGATGTATCCGCACTTATTATTTAAGTAATGATGGCACCGAAACAATCCTTTCCTTCGCTATAGAAAACTGGTGGGTGAGCGATCCATTCAGCTTTACGGAACAACAACCTTCCAATATGTTTATTGAATCACTGGAAGACTGTGAGTTGCTTATTATTGACCACAAAAGCAAAGCAATGCTTTATGAGAAAATACCCAAATTTGAAGCATTATTCCGGTTATTAATACAGCGCTCTCTTTTCTCCCTCCAGAAACGTTTTCATAGTCTTCTTTCACAATCCGCCGAGCAACGATACCTGGCCTTCATTGAAAAATACCCGCAGGTTGTACAACGTGTACCACAGCATCAAATAGCCCGTTACCTGGGCGTTTCTCCGGAATTTCTCAGCAAAGTGAGAAGTACCCTGCAAAAAAAGAAATGATGTCACAAAGTTCTGTGATACTTCTTTGAGTGCCAATGAACCCGTTTAAGAAATCGCGTTAACCTGCATTAAGATTTGGCGGACAATTCCTCATAAATACAAATGGCCCGGAATAATTCCGGGCCATTTATATACTGGTACCAATAATAACTATTCCCTGATGAAAGACAATAAATCTTTATTGATGGTGGCTGCCTCTGTTGTTGGCATACCATGAGGAAAACCAGGATATGAAATCAGTCTTCCGTTCTTTAAAAGTGCGGCGGCTTTTACCCCGGTAGTAGCAATGGGAACAATCTGGTCATCTTCACCATGCATCACGAGCACTGGAATGTCAACACTCTTCAGGTCTTCTGTAAAATCTGTTTCAGAAAATGCCTTGATACAATCATAGTGCGCCTTTATAGCACCCATCATTCCCTGGCGCCACCAATTGTCCATCACGCCCTGAGATTTCTTTGCTCCTTCCCTATTGTAACCATAAAACGGGATCGTGAAGTCCTCGAAATATTGTTGCCTGTTGGTGGCGGTATTCGCACGTATCTCGTCGAAAACAGATAAGGGAATGCCATCAGGGTTATTTTCGTTTTTAACCATTATTGGCGTTACAGCACTAACAAGTACCGCTTTAGCTACACGTCCTTTGCCATGTTTGGCAACGTAGCGTATTACCTCTCCTCCACCTGTTGAATGACCAATATGTACCGCATTTTTCAGATCGAGTGCCTTCACCAGTTCAGCTACGTCAGCTGCATAAGTGTCCATATCATGCCCAACGGCAGTTTGACTGGATCGTCCATGTCCGCGGCGGTCAAACGCAATAACCCTGAATCCCTGGTTCAGGAAATAAATCATCTGAGCATCCCAATCATCGGAAGATAATGGCCATCCATGGTGAAAAACAAGTGGTTGACCTGTTCCCCAATCCTTGTAGTAAATTTCGGTTCCGTCTTTTACTGTAATCTTGTTCATTTTCGTAAGTTTAGTGGTTTAATAATCAAACTTGGTTTTGTTTAACGAAGAAGCTGATTCGCCCTGGCATCAGGGATTTTGCTATCCTCAATTGTAAAGCAAAAGTCGCTTACCAGGCAGCTACTACCCAATAATGTATATTAAGAATCAGTATTAATCTAGATTAATAATCCGGCGTTTGGAAGAATAGAAAACCTGATCCGGCTACAATAATCACCAATTGGACTACTTCCGCCTACGGTCTATGTGTGAATTTTGCTACTGAACTAAACCAGTAAAAAATGCAAAATCATATCAAAGGGAAGGTGATAGTTATTACCGGGGCAGGGAGCGGAATTGGCAGCGCAACGGCCATCGGCCTGGCTAAAGCAGGAGCCCGAATATTTTTGGGCGCACGTAAAACTGCGGCATTAAAGGAAGTGGCGGACGAGATTATAAACGACGGCGGTGAAGCAAACTTTTTGGAAACAGATGTGACCGATAAAGCACAGGTAGCAGCATTAGCCAATACCGCTGTAAAACGGTTTGGCAGGTTGGACGTATTCATCAACAATGCCGGTGTTAGTCAGCTCGGCGCTATTGAAGACCTGGACATCCCCGGTTGGGAAGAGATGATCGATGTTAATCTAAAGGGCGTACTATATGGAATGGCAGCAGCTATACCCATTTTTAAGCGCCAGGGAGCGGGACAAATCATCAATATTATATCAACATCAGGGATAAAAATCGTACCAGGGCAGGGTGTGTATGCTGCCACCAAAAATGCCGTTCGTACAATATCCGAAGCTTTCAGGCAGGAGTCAGATGGCGCGATACGAATTACCGGTATCTCTCCAGGTTTTGTAAAAACGGGCTTCGCCAATACCATAAAGAACCAGGAAATGAAGACCGCTATATTAAAAAATATGGAGACCTTTGCATTGCATCCGGAAGCTATAGCTAATGCCGTGATTTATGCCATTAATCAGCCAGATGATGTAGAAGTGGGAGATATTGTTATTCGACCGGCAGCTCAAAAATAAATTGGTTCGCATGCAGCATGCTGACATTCATCATTTCAAAAACATTTCGCAACTGATGCGCTTTATGCAGCAGCCAGCACCAGTACATCCGCTAATTGCCCTGGTTGATTACAGCCAACCTGGTACCAGATCTTTTGAGAAGGGAACAAAGATTAGTCTTGATTTCTACAAGATTTCCTTTAAGCATCATTTTGCAGGGCAGGTCAAATACGGTCAGGGCTATTACGATTTTGAGGAAGGTGGACTTGCCTTTCTCAAACCCCGACAAGTGGTTACCTCTCCCAATAATATAGATAGCTACGAAGGATATGCCTTATATTTTCATCCGGACTTTATCAGGAATTACCCGTTGGGGAACTCGATCACTAAATTTGGCTTTTTCTCCTATGCCACTTCCGAAGCGCTTTTCCTATCGGCCAGGGAAAAAGATATCATCAGCAACTTATTTGATGCCATATCGAAAGAGCTGGATAACAATACTGATCAATACAGCCAGGATATTTTAGTTTCGCAGATCGAACTGCTATTAAATCACAGTCACCGTTTTTACAACCGCCAATTCATCACCAGGAAAATAATCAACCATGAGATAATAGCAGCATTGGACAAATTATTAGACGAATACTTTGACAAAGACAATGCGCTGCATCACGGACTGCCATCTGTACAATACATCAGCGAGACGCTGCACGTATCGCCACGTTACCTGGGAGACCTGCTACGATCACTGACGGGGCGCAATACCCAGCAATACATCCAGGACAAAGTGATTGAACTGGCTAAAGATCTGCTTGGGTCCACCGCGCTTACTGTAGCGGAAATAGCCTATCGTATGGGCTTTGAGCATCCTCAGTCTTTCAGTAAGCTCTTCAAAAGCAAACTTCAACAAACCCCTCTGGAGTTCAGGCAAAAATTCAATTGATTTTTTCAAATGATAACGCAATATCAGCGGCTCAAATAACCGCCGTCAACAGCATAATAAGCACCATTTACAAATGAGGCCTTTTCTGTGCTTAACCATAATACCAGCGCTGCCACTTCTTCCGCTTTACCCAATCTGCCTATAGGATGTAGCGTTGCTATCTGCTGTTTCACCTTGTTATCCATACCTGCAGCACTCAATAAAGGAGTGTCAATAAAACCCGGGCCAACCGCATTAATGCGGATGCCCCGCTCAGCATATTCAATGGCTGCAGTCTGGCTGAGTCCTATCACACCATGTTTAGCAGCAACGTACCCTGCAGCATTCGCAAACCCTACCTGGCCCAATATAGAGCTCATATTCACAATATTCCCTCCCTTGGGCAACATAGCCTGTATCTCGTACTTCATACAGTAGAATATACTGTTAAGGTTAACTGCGATCACTTTATTCCATCCTTCTATACTCATATCCCCTACAGGATTACTTTCTCCCCCTATTCCAGCATTGTTGAAAGCAATATCTAACTGCTGGTAGTGCCTGATAGTGGATGCAATAAGGGCTTCACATTGCTGGGCATCACTTACATCGGCAGTAACGGCGTATGCCTGCCCTCCTGCCGCTGTTATTTCCGCTACTACTTTTCGACAAGATTCCTCATGAATATCAGATACAATAACCCTCGCTCCTTCTGCGGCATAAAGCCGGGCAGTAGCAGCCCCTATACCGGAACCACCTCCGGTGACAATAGCAACCTTATTTTCAAGCTGTTTCATAACTATGATTTTTCCCGTGAAACCGCGTTCTTTTCATTTAATAGCGGCCTCATTTAATTTACCTACTGCATCAACAATTTCAAACAGCAGCTCCCGGCTTACGTGATTATAATCTGTCATCACAATATTCTCTCCACGCTTTTTTGCCAGCCAGCTACCCATTCTCAACAAAATTTTATCTGGTAGCGATAATTTATTAAACACCAGTTTTCCGGGAAGAAAAAAGCAGCTACACCTGGATCTGATTTCGGCACTCACATTAACAGCAATGTACTCCTGTAATTTTTCTTTTTCCGAAACAGGGGTGCCTGCCACCAGGAAGAGAAACAACCTTTTACGCAACAATAAATCCTGATGTTGCTCCACCCATTGGCGTAACTGCAATTTTCCAATATAAACACTGGTTCCCAAAATGATATAATCTACGGACTCCAAATCTCCCTTCGCTTCACTCCCTGCTACCACGGCGGGAATATTCAATATATTACCCAGCCAAATGGCATATTGCCGGGTTGCTCCATACTTTCCCTTATAAATAATAATGCCTTTCATAGAAAATACGTTAAGGATGGGTGATAAACACAGGGATATTTACCGTACGCAATATATTTTCCGCGTCACTATGATGAAAAAAACGAGACACCTCACTTCTTCCAAAAGCGCCATAGGTAACAATACAGTCAGTCCTACGTATTAGCAATGCCAGGAAAACAGTAGCTGGTTCGCCCGTCATTATCGCAAATTCCACTTTCTCATAATGTGCCTGCAGATAGGCTTTCAGCTGATGCTCAAACGGGATCGCCCGCTCATTTTTTTCGGCTACATACACTACTTTCACAGGGAGATCTGCAAATCCCGGGAACAACAACGTAAACTGCCGGATAGCATAAATAGAAGAATAGGTGCCGTTATAGGCAAATATAATTTCCTTAATAGGCGATAATACATCCGGTAATACCATCACCGGGCATGCTGCCTCTACCAACAGATCTTTCACAAACCGTGGCGGGTAAGTATCCGGAAGCGCTGTGAAGGAGGTGCTGTTACTGATCAGCAACAGATCTGCAAAACGACTGGCCGCCACCACTTCTTCTACCGGGTAACTAACTGACTCCCTGGCATCAATACCTATATGATCTTTATCACAAAGCTGATGCAACTGTTTTATATTCTTACTTCTCTGCCATTGAAGCGCAGCTCTTCCCTCTATGCTAATCTGCTCATAGGTAACTACAGGAGGTTCTGAAAAAATACCTGCCACGGGAATAGCCCCCGTAGTTAGATTATCCATACAAACGAGTGTCAGCGCACCGTTCGCCTCCCCGGCAAAATATTTAAAACAGGCAACTTGTTGCTCAGAAAAATGAAGGGCATCCATAGCTGCGATAATCTTTTTCATAAAATAGCTTGTTAGTAATGTGAAATAAATATGGGTTGGGTACTCAATTTTAATATGGGTTGTGCCGGATTGGGCTGCACCAGCTTAGATAATAAATTCCGGCCATAAGCGCCCATTACCATAAAAGTGCGTTCCCTGTTAAACAGGTATTCCATCAATCGTCCGCTCACACTGGTATCTTCCAGCACCATAAGCGTTGCGTGCTCATAATGTACCGCTAACCATTCTTCCAGTTTCGCCTTATCTCCCTTTATCTGTTTCCCGGTGTCAACGATACTTAATACCGTTACTTTAGTATGGCGGTACGCAGGGAACAAATGCGTAAACTGCTTAATAGCAAACATCGCCGAAGGGCTTCCGTTATAGGTGAAAACTATTTCCTCAATGCCATCAAAAGCCAATGGAGCAATAACAACCGGGCATTCAGACTTTTCTAACACCTCTTTTACAAAAGCGGTAGGTGTACTCTCCGGCTTCCAGGAAAAACTGGTGGCGGCATCAATTACGAGCAGGTCTGCATACCTGCTTTCCCTTAACACTTCTGCTGCAGGCATCCCCACATTTTTATGTATTTCACAGTTCACTCCGTTGGACTCACAGATGCTTCTAAATAAAACAATATTTTCATCCCTGTATAGTTGCTTCTGTATATCAAGCGGCGCTCCCGGAACTGGTGCACAAACAGCAATTTCCTCAATGGCTTCGGCCGACCTGAGTTCTAATTCCTGGTTTTCGAGAAACACACCAGTCACTTTTGAATGTGTCAGGTTGCCCAGGTAACAGGAAAAATCAAGACATTCCCTGTTCATGGTGACCGCATCGGATATAAATAATATCTTTTCCATAAAGAATATTTTTGTCGAAGCTAGTATCTCCTGTATGTTAAAAAAATGACACCTCTCAGCTTCATTACTGATTGAAATCATAAAACCATTTATGTATCCGGCTTGCACTTCTGCCAGGTAAACCCGATCTTGGCGAAATTCTAAAACCACCAGTTCCAGGTAGGGATACATGGTGTAAAAAAATGAGCATAATCAAGCGGTTATCTGACGGTGGTCATAATCCTGTAAAGAAGATAATAGGAAATTGACGCTTTAATAATCAGCTTATGTCTAGCAACCATCTCGGCAGGCCCGCCGTTACACAGGAATTACCAGGACATGAAGAAAAGTATTTCCTGGAAGGACCAAGGTCCAGAACAAAAGAGTTCTTCTTTTCACTGAAAATATTATTTGAATTTATTCGCGGGTTCAGGGTACTGCATTTTGCAGGCCCTTGTATCGCGGTATTCGGATCGGCAAGGGTACAGCCGGGATCTGACTATTACGAATTGGGACGTAAAATGGGAGCAGGTATTGCTACACTTGGCTTTACCGTTATGACCGGTGGTGGACCCGGTATTATGGAAGCTGCTAACCGGGGAGCAAAAGAAGCCGGTGGCAAATCAGTAGGCTGTAATATTAGCTTACCACGGGAGCAGGCTGCCAATAAATACCTGGACATGCAATTCAATTGCAAGTATTTTTTTGTTCGTAAGGTACTTATGTTCAAATATTCATATGGATTTTTGATATTACCCGGGGGGATCGGCACCCTGGACGAATTTTCTGAGGCACTTACTTTGATTCAAACCCATAAAATCCTTAACTTTCCGCTGGTGCTGATGAACCGCAGCTATTGGGAGCCGCTCATGCCACTATTTCATAAAATGATTGAAAAATACATGATCGACCCCAATGACCTGCAGTATATATTATTAACAGATGCTCCGGATGAAGCCATCGCTCATTTCCAGAAGTATGCTGTTGAGAAATATCATACAAAACGGGAAGCAGAATTTCACCGGTTAATTTTTTTGGGAGAATAGCCACCCTATATATCAAATAATATCCGCGACAGACACTATGAGTTTATCTATTGGTGATTTGGATACCAATTTTCAGCTTAGCATATTTGCGGCAATCCTGGAGCGTATTCCCGGGCTTGTTGCAATAAGAGACCTCAAAAACGGTAAGCTGATTTATATCAACGAAACAGGCATTAAAATGCTGGGGACCGATGATTATGCTTCCCTCGAACTAATCCTCGAACAAAATAAAATAGGTACCGTTGGAGGAACGGCACAAGCCACTACCACCAACCAGGTAGTAGAAGAACGGGAGCTGAAAAACATTAAAGGCGAAACGTTCAGCGGTGTGTACGAAGAAATTTTTCTTAAACACGATCATAAAGATTATTGCTTTTTCAGGATTACCGACATCTTAACAAACAGGCGATATAAACAACAACTCAACCGGGAACTAGAGCGCTTTGGGGCCTTGTTCGATTTCGCCAGTATCGGAATACTGGTAGCAAATCAACAGGGAGAAATTGTGCTCATTAACGATTTTGCCCTGCAGCAGTTTGGCTATGAGCGGGGCGCACTGTTAGGCCAAAAGGTAGAAGTCTTAATTCCCCAACGCGTTCACCACCGTCATATCGGCCATAGAGAAAGATACAATGCTGATCCGCAAAGCAGGCCAATGGGTATTGGTCTTGATTTATATGCCGTACGTAAAGATGGAACTGAATTTCCCGTAGAAATCAGCCTTAGCCACTATTCCAACGAGGAGGGCAAATTCGTAATCGCCTACATCAGCAATATTACTGAACGAAAAAAAGCAGAAGAAAGAGTAGAAAAGCTTTATAATGAACTGGAAGAAATGGTGGAAGATCGTACCATAAAGCTTCGCAGGGCACTGGAAGAGCTGGAAGCCTCCAAAGAAGAATTGATGATCGCACTAGGCAAAGAAAAGGAATTAGGGGATCTGAAATCACGCTTTGTTTCGATGGCCTCCCACGAATTTCGTACGCCTTTGAGTACCATTCTTTCTTCCGCCTTCCTGGTAAAGCATTATGACACAGACCAGGATCAACCTATCCGCAATAAGCATATACAAAGAATTGTGAACAATGTTAGCCTGTTGACGGATACATTAAATGACTTTCTCTCTGTTGGTAAAATCGAGGAAGGAAAAGTACAGGTACGAAGCACAGAATTTGAAATTGAAGAGCATTTCAATACCATTATACAGGAAATGCAGGGAATTATTAAAGAAAACCAGGTAATAGGCTACAAACATACCGGTGGCGAAAAATTAGTCCTCGATACTTCCCTCTTAAAGCACATTGTGATGAACCTGCTGGGAAATGCGATTAAATTTTCAAAATCCGATAGCCTGATAGAAATAGAAACGATTAAAGACGATGATAAATTTATACTTTCCGTAAAAGACAATGGCATTGGCATGTCGGAAGAAGATCAACAACATCTTTTTGAACGTTTTTATCGCGGCAGCAACGTCACCAATATTCAGGGAACTGGTTTGGGATTGCATATCGTCCATAAATACAGCGAGATGATGAACGGAAATATTATATGCACCAGTGAATTAAACAAAGGCACTACCTTTACTATTACTTTCCCTATTGACACTAAAAATACCTCATCCTGATATGAAGAAAATATTGCTGATTGAAGACAATGAAGAACTACGGGACAACACAGCAGACATTATAGCAATAGCAGGCTATAGTGTGCTAACAGCCGACAACGGGAAGACAGGCGTAGAAATGATTCTCCAGCATCATCCGGATCTTGTGATTTGCGATATCATGATGCCTGTGCTGGATGGATTTGGCGTTTTACATCTTATGCAACAACATGAAGAGGTCAGTGATACTCCATTTATTTTCCTGACAGCTAAAACGGAAAGGGCTGATTTCAGGAAGGGAATGGGTATGGGAGCTGATGATTATATTACCAAACCCTTCACCGGAACAGAGCTATGGGATGCAATTGCCAGCAGGTTAAAAAAAGCAGCTATCAAAAAACAACATTTCCCGCCCAACCTGCAAGGGTTAAATAAACTGATGTATGAAGCCACGGGAAAAGAATCCCTTAAAGCATTGGCAGAGGGCAGAAATATTGACAAATACAAGAAAAAACAAACTATCTACGCAGAGGGAAATCACCCTGCCCGGCTGTTTTTTGTATTAAAAGGCAAAGTAAAAACCTCCAAAAGCAACGACTTAGGTAAAGAACTGGTGACAGAACTATATAGCGACGGCGACTTTTTAGGCTACACTGCACTATTGGAAGGATCTGTTTATAAAGACACAGCGGTGGCGATGGAAGAAACTGAAATTGCCATTATTCCACTGGAAGACTTTGAAGAATTACTTCATAACAACTATGAGGTAGCATTACAGTTTATCCGGATGCTGGCCAAAAATGTGGCCTCCAGGGAGCAGCAGTTACTGGGATTGGCATATAATTCCCTTAGAAAAAAAGTAGCAGAAGCGTTGCTGAATCTTCATAAAAAATATAACCCTCAGCACGAACCTCCTTTCATCGTAAAAATCAGCCGGGAGAACCTCGCCAATATTGCAGGTACCGCCACGGAGTCACTCATCCGGACGTTGAGCGACTTCCGCGAGGAAAAACTGATAGATATAAAAGATGGTATTGTTATTATTCTTGATGAAAAAAAATTAGCAAACATGCTTTCTTAACTATTATCGAAACTGGTGTAAATACGTACGAAAGTCTGAAGAAAGCGTATCAAAACTCTCCTGTAATCCATCCATCTTTACTTCCAGCGTTTTTTGTAGTTGGGCTATCTTTTCCGGGTGAATAATGACCCAACTACTTTTTTTTATAATATCCTGAAGTTCACTGACTTCGTGCCGGAGCAGCTCCACCTGTTCATCCATTTTAAGAAATCTATGTTGAAAAATCTCCAAATGTTTCAAATGACTTTTTTCAAAATCATTTGAAAGAATGTGAGCCAGTTTGGTTTTAAAAAAAATGGTTTCATCCTCTATAACCCTCAACACATACTTCCAGGACTCATGTTGTGGTATATGTCCGTTCAAATCATCTTGCATCATCTCATTATTTAATATTAATCGACTAAGTTATCAGCAAACGGCGCAACAATACATGACGATGATCAGTATTTTGGCTGTTTATCATCATTATTACTATTTATTATGCGCTATAAACAGCGGAAATGATAACGCCTGCATCAATACATCAGCCATACTTTCCCTGAACCAACGGGAAACTGTGCTACGCCTGTATGCCCCCAACACTGCCATCGTATCTGCCGGTTGCTCACGCATATAATCCAAAATCTTTTTTTCCGGTACCCCCTCCATGACGCGATAAGTTGCGCCAGGGAAATGTTGATGAATAAAATCCTTTACCAGGTGCTTGTTCACCAGGTGATTCCCCTCCGGGTTAACTGATAATACAGTGGTTGGTAATGTCTGCAAAAAAGACAGCAGATAACTATACATCTTAATGGCATAAACAGAAGAGGGTTCTCCGTCATATAGTAATACGATATTTCTGATATCATTAAAAACAGGAGGCACCCAAACCTGGCCCGGTACAATCAATACAGGGCATTGCACATCTGTAAGCAGATCCCGGATGAAACGTGTAGGCGGATTCATTTTATCATGTACAAACGTCTCCCGAACATCTACTATCAGCAAATCCGCATAAATGCTTTCTTCCAGCGCTACCTGGAGTGCAATATTTGTATTACGATGAACACTATAGGATATTCCGGCTTTTTGACAGGCAGCTTCAAATGTTACAGCAGCGGCCTCACGCTTTGCTTCATCAGCCAGCTCAAGTTGCCTGATGGTAGACTGCGCCGTTCCTGCCTTTAATAACTGGTACAGGTTAAAACTATTATACGTGAAGTCATTGGAGAAAATGCCGGTCAGATGGGCATCCTGGCGTTGGGCAATTAGTATTGCATAATGAAGCGTACTTTCTGAAAATCTAAGGCCATCAAATATGGCGACTATCTTCTGCATAACAGGTCATTTTACTCAAATGTAAAATCACCCGGAATAATGAAATATGATACTCATTAGGATATATCCTGATTATCGTCAGGTCAGGTTTGATGGCACAATGAAGCGCGTCTTCAGCACCTGGAATTATATAATTTTCAAAAGGGCGTAACAGGAATTCCTGTTACGCCCTTTTGAAAATCCTAACATAAAATCTATCCACTGCTACCATTTATTCATTCACCCAAAGGGTCCACTTAGCATCGAATTTATACCATTTGCCATCTGAGCCTTCCCATTTCCAATCAGGCACTTCGCTCCATTGTTTACCATCGGTACTCCAGACAAGTTTTCCCTGGTGAATTTTCAGCCACTTACCATCTTTATCTGCCCACAGGCCATCGGTAACTGCGGCCCATTTCTTCCCGTCGGCACTCCACCAAAGGCCGGCTTTTTTATCCAGCTTATACCAATACGTCTTTCCGTCCTTCATGCCTGGCCAGGTACCGGTTGTTGATTTTATCCATTCACCTGCAGGTGAGTGTTTGCTGAAGGAGGAGCTGCTACCGGCCATCGAAATGTTCCCTTTGCTGATGATGAGTAGCATTACCATACCAGCAGTAATGAATCTGAATATCTTTTTCATACTTCCTTGTTTAAATTTTTAATGAATGATTATACAATAAAAGGTTTTACGATGGCCAGCACCTGGCTTGCAGTAAGCGGTTCATCAAAGCTTTCGCTTGCTGCGTTTGCGTTCACGAAGTTTAGTATGTTTACTCCCGCTTGCGTCGTGAGTTCTTCGCCATTATAGTTAGCCTGTACTACACTACCAATGCCTCCTGTATCGTTGCCGGTAATCCAGGGCTTAATGTTTGCTCCCCTGGCCTTACGCATCTGGCGTATATGAGATGCGTGTCTTGCTTCAACAGAATGAATTTGCAATGCCGCGGTCAGTACCGCGTGGCTGGATATTAAGTCCCCCGCCCTACCCTTATAAGCTCTGACCCCGGTATCTTCAAAAGCCTGGGCTACCGCCAAAAAAGTATCATAGTTGGTGAATACATTGCTAAATGTTCCGCCAGCTGTAAAGTCGAATGTAGGTTTTGTTACAGGCGTTGCGCCGAGTGAACTCAGGGTAGCCTTCAAAAATGCAACGTGAGCAGTTTCATGATCCCTGATAGTGTTAATAGCTCCCACGGCTGGGGTACCAGCAGGAACAACACCTGATGCGGCACCTTTGGTGTAGAACTCCGCTTCCAGGTATTCAAGTGTGAGGGCATAATTAAGAACGGAAGCTATGTCAACAGACGATTGTCCATAGGCCGTTTTAAACATACTACCCAGTGCGAAAGGGATAGCCGCCATAGCAATTTTACCACCTATTTTGGCAAACTGTTGCATGGCTCCACGCCTGGTATCAAGGCGGTCATGCACCTCCGGATCTATTTTTTCTATGGATGATATAATATTTACAAGATTCATGACTACATTTTTAGAGATGAATAATCAGACTTCAGGGTGTAGGAAGGTTTCCTGCGTAGAGCTTCGATTTAAGAAACGTGCTGGCTGTCATCAGCACATCAGCAGGCTTGCTGGCAAGGTCGAGGCCATTGGCATTAATGACGGTGCTGTCAGCAAAAGAACCATTGCTGATCAAATCGCGTATCAATGCAGCATGACGCGCTTCAACAGATACAATCTTACCCGCCAGCAGGAGATAGTTGCTATCTTTAAGAAGTTGCCCGGCGCCGTTATAGGCAGATACACCCAGATCTTCAAATGCTTTGGCGGTAGCAAGCACGCTGTCGCGGCTTCCAAAGTTTACTGAAGAAAAGTTTACCTCAAGATTTTTGATCGCCATTGTCCCTAAAGCTGCTTTAAAAAACTCCCGGTGCGCTATTTCATGATCACGTATATCTGTCAACAAAGACTGCTCATTGGCAGTTATTCCACTAAACGGGCTGGCCATCACCTGCGTATAAAAGGCTGCTTCCAACTGTTCCAGCGCATACGCATAATTGAGTATTCCGATGTCACCTGTTCCAAGGTCAATGCTACCGGGCGGCATAGTGTTGTTATCGTTTTTGTCATTACTACACGCCGCAATTACTGTAGCCGAGGTGGCGGCCAATCCCAGGTAAGAGAGGAATTTTCTCCGTCCCAACATTGCGGGCAATGGAAGGTCATTATTGCCACGCGATGGCAAATAAGTGTTTTTGTTGTCCATAAATCAGATGTTAGGTTACATAATCATTCAGAATAGTTTTTGGGTTGCATAGAAGCACGCCAACAACTTGTTAGTTTCTTGATTTTTGTCAGTTGTCGTTTGAGATACGAGATGTTTTCTCTAAAAGTTTGGGTGGGTTGATTTTTTTTTAAAAATAAAGCCGCCTGATATAGGCGGCTTCTGCATTTGAATCTACTGAGGTAAAACCGTCAGCTATTTATGATTTCACATTTCCAATTACAAACATTTGGTCCAGTGTCGGGGCTGCGCTTCCTCCAGCCTTCTCAAGGGTAATGGCAAAAGCCGCTGCGTTCACTACACGCTTCAGGTAGCAGAGAGAAAAGGCACAATCCGATATCATGCCGGCATCTACAGGTTTTCCATCTACCAGGGCCCATAGTTGATATTGTTTGCCAGGCGGCACTGCAGGCAGATTATTGGCTATCAGGTATACCTCCCTGCTCTGCATGTCCCAATATACCGTAGCAAGACTACCTTCCTTTCCTTTAACGCCAGCCAGTGGCACTTTAATCACACCTGCCTGTGACATGATCTTCAGGTCATGATCGAATGTCGTTAATCGTGCGTGATACGACTGATTATCCGCAAGCAGCTGCATCTGCTCTTTTTGAAGCGCTACAAAATCGCCCGTAGCCTTTGTATATTTCCTATAGAGATATACATTCCCTGCAGCACTGACAAATAGAGCAAGCACGGCAGCTGCAGCAACAAATTTAAAACGACGGTTGATGACATGTACAGATCCCGACGTTACAGCAAATTCTTTATGGAGAGATTTTAATAACTGCTCTTTAGTGCCCCCCGAGGCCGGGCGACCAGTTGCTTCTGAAAACTCCCGAAGCCATTGTTCCCGTTCTTTTATTGCAGCAACCACTTCAGGGTATTCGAGACTAAGGCGCTGAAGTTCAGCAACTTCCTCTGCATCTGCCATACCTAACAGATAACTTTCAATCACTCCACTTTCTATGTATGCCTTGATATCCACGTTAAAGTTTGATCTTTTTTTTAAGTTGTAATAATGCTGCCCTTAGCCGTGTTTTGACTGTCCCCAGCGGTATTTGTTCCATTGTTGCGATTTCCTTTTGGGTATATCCTTCAAAATAACACAATTCGATGATGGTCTTATACTCTTCTTTCAGGGTATAAACAATTTTTCGTAACTCCGGAAGATCGGATGAGGGCCGCGATTTGTCAGGCAACTGCGCATAGTCGTCAGTTAAGCTGTTATTTCGTTTACTGTTCTTCCATTCTTTACTGCGGGCAAGATCAATAGCTGTACTACGGGCAATGCTGAACATCCAGGTAAAAAGCCTTCCTTTATCAGGATCATAGCTATCAATCAATCGCCAGATTTTTATAAATACCTCCTGGAGAATATCCGTCGCGATATTTGGATCCGGAATTATATTATAAATTACACCATTCAGCGCTGACGAATAGTGATCGTACAGGTAGCTGAAAGCAGCCTGCTCACGTTGCTTTAACCCATTTATCAACTGCTGTTCGGTCGTATATGTTTGTGGTCCCTTCAAAGCCGGAAATATTCAAATGCGCCCTTATTTACGAAATTATTTTTCGAAAAGTTTGCATGAACAAAAATTTCTTCGGTCTTATGAAAATGTAATGGTTAACGATCAATAGTCGGGGGCTTTTTCAGGCGCCCATGCAAACCCATCTCCCCGCCTTACAACACGGCCAAAGCCAGGATACGGCATATGATATCCCAATATCAACATTCCTGAATTAGCAAAATCATTCAACACGTTTCGCCGTGTTGCAGCGGCTAGCTCAAAGTCGATGTCAAATATAGTTCCCCACTCAGGCTTATTGAAAAGCACACTTTCCTCGTGACAGATGTCGGCCATATGTATAAATTGTTGATCTCCGGCCGATACTTCAAACATGGTATGCCCGGGAGTATGTCCCGGTGCGGGTATAGGGCGCAGAAAGCCCGGCAAGGTAGATGTTTCATCAAAGAACACCAGTTGTGCCCTCACCACCTCCAGCATTTGTTGTATCTGTTGCTGAACTTCCAACAATTCTTCTTTTGCATTTTTACTTTTGGAGAAATCAGTAGCCTTCGATTGCCAGAAATCATGCTCCATCTTTGAAATATGTACCTGGGCGCCAGGAAATGCTGGCCGGTGATGGATATCAATCAGCCCCCCCAGATGATCCGGATGTGCATGGGTGAGTACTACATCAGTTACCTGTTCAGCCGCTATACCGGCGGCTTTTAGCTTACTTCGCAGCTGTCCTCCGTAGGGGGTAGCGCAATACCCATTGCCGGCATCTATTAATAAGATACGATCATCCCATCTAAAAACGGGGATATTGTGCTTCAATAATATTGGATCAGCAACTGTTTCCAATTCATCCGGGGAAATACCTGGCGCCAGGAAACGCTTATCATAAGGAACTTCCCCATCACTAACTATTAAATTCATTTTTCTCTATTTTTGACGCAAGTAAATACGCTCGCCTCAAATAATAGCTTAGACTATATTAATGAGCTTAGACTAAAATATCAGACCAATGGAAAAGATAAGCATCAGAAAGACAAAGGAATTTAATCCTGCTAATTGCGCCGTAACCTACTGCTTGAATATCATTGGTGGTAAATGGAAACCTGTTATTATTCATCTGATCAGAAATAATAAAAACCGATATAGCCAGATGCAAAAAGGAATACCGGAAGCAAGTAAGCAGACACTCACCAACCAACTCCGGGAACTCGAGGCAGATGGTGTGATAGAACGTATTGTTTTTGCAGAAGTACCACCCCGTGTAGAGTACCACATTACCCCGTTCGGTAATACACTGCTACCCATAATCGACGCCATGCGGGCCTGGGGAAGGCAACAAATGGATTTGAAGTAAATCAGCAGGTCCCGATACTCAACATATGATTAACGGGCTTAAGAGTGCTATTGATGGTGATATAAAGCCGTTGTTTCAGCTATCAATGCGTGCATTAAGGTTTCCGCTTTCCGGTGCTTCAAAATAGGGGCAATCTGCCCTCCCCAAAACTGGATCATATCCCATTGCGCTTTATCCAAAGCAGACTTTCGCAAAGAAGACATCCATTGACTTTGTAAGGGAAATGGAAGGAAGTCAGCTTCTTTTCCTTTCGTTTCTTCTGCTATCCGGCTGGTAAGCCCACGGCCAAGCCTACCCGTAAATACCTTTGTCAGTGCAGTATATTTTGCTTTATCAGAAAACAGCATCTGCCTGTGTATAGGCAAAATATTAGATTCCTCACAGGCCAGGAAAGCAGTGCCTATCTGCACGGCAGCAGCCCCCAAAGTCAGGGCGGCACTGATACCTGCACCGGTGGCAATTCCACCTGCCGCAATAACAGGAATCTTCACTTTCTCCCGGATAAGCTGTACCAGTACAAACGTTCCCGTCAAAGAAGCTTCCGCTGAACGAAGGAAAGAAGGACGATGCCCCCCGGCCTCAAATCCTGAAGCAATGATCATATCCGTCCCCGTTGCTTCCAATGCAATGGCCTCATCCAATGTAGTGGCCGCTCCCACTGTAATAATGCCCCTTTTGCGGCATTGTTCCAATACATCCTCCGTCAGCATGCCAAACATATAACTGAATACTTTCGGCCGGATGTCCAGTACCGCCTGTACCTGATTCTCAAACCTGGATTGAAAAGGTATAGGTTTGGCAGGCACCGGTAGCTCCAGTTCATCAAAGTAGGGCTTAAATGTGCGAACTGCCCTTTGATAGGCTGTTTCTGTAACAATTTCACCTGCTCCCGCATCGACGTCTGACACCCACAAATTTAAATTGTAGGGCTTATTGGTGGCTGCTCTTATCTGTTTATCTATTTCCACAATTTCCTGCGGACTATTGGTATATGCACCATAACCACCCAGTCCACCGGCATTTGAAACGGCAGCTACCAACTTTACCGATGAAAGATTACCGCCAAACGGTCCTTGCATAATAGGATAATCAATACCTAATATTTCTGTTGCTTTTGTTTGATACCACATACGGATGAAAATATTAATTATTGACTGCTGTCAGAAATACAATATCGATCTTGTCATTCACGATTTTTCCTTTCACAAAATCAAAGAATTTCTTTGCATGAGCAGATGCTTTGTGTATGTCAAATGCAATGTCGCTTTTATAGGATTCGTAAACAACAATTGATAAAGGAGCATCTTTACGCGTATTTACCGCAAATTGACTGCAGCCAGGCTCCTGGTTACTTTTCGCGGCCATCGTTGCCAGGGCTGCTGTCACCTCCATTTGAAAAGCGGGCAAAATTTCCATATACGCCACCAGGTTAACAGCCTTTTCAGCACCTTGTACTTCTGATGGCTTGGGCTCTGCAGGAGCATCTGCTGTGTCACTAATCATTTTATTAACCAGCACCCACTTTCCATCAATTTTATGAAAAGAAAGAAATTCATGGTAGACAAAATCATACATCACTACTTTTACTTCCGCAATCGCGATAGAGTTAACCGTTTTAACAGACAGTATTTCGCCTTTGAACGGCTTGCCGGAATGCTTTGGACTTTGCCGGTTTTTAACCCCATCCAGGTATTGTTGCAAATCCTTTGCGTAGGGCTGCCCTTTTACATCTCCCAGGAACAAAGTCCGGGGATGATAAATAGTGCTTAACAGGGCAACATCACCCTCATATATTCCTTTGAAATAGCGATTTTCCAACACATCGGAAATTGCCAGTGAATCTTGTTGCTGCGTTTTCATCCCGGTATTGTTTTGTGCTTTGCTACCGGACATTATAAGGGATAGCAAAACGGTAAAGTATAATATTTTCATCTTTGCTCAAATTGTAACCAGCTTCCCATCATGCTATTTATTATCCGCAGTGATACCTTGTTCACGTAATACCGATACCTGCTCTCCTGCGTATCCCCAGTTATCCAGCTCAATTTCCTGTATGGCAATATGGGTGAGGTGCGGATCTTTGTTAAAAATGGTCGTAAACAAATCGGTGATACCTTTTATTAATTGTTGCTTTTTTTCACGGGTAACTCCTTCGCGGGTCATTTCAATTTTAACGAATGGCATTGGGTTAGTTTTGTGCAAAGGCAGGCGTTTCCACAGCTTTTGCGGTGAACATAATATTTAGTTCGAAGTCGTTGTAAATAAGTGTATCCCCAAGGTTCTGGAAGAAATTGCCGGATCTGAATCTGATACCATACTGCGTACGGTCTATTACCAACTTTCCTGTTGCTTTCAAGGTATCTTCACTGATAGTAATATTTACATCAAATGCCACCTGGTTGGTGATCCCCTTAATGGTAAGATGACCATTAATATGATTACCGTATGCGGAGATGATGTCGAAACTGGCTTCCGGGTAATGCTCTACTCCGAAGAAATCGTCGGAGGCCAGATGCCCGGCAAATTGAGCATTGGTAGCAGGATCGGTGATGTCCAGTATACGGATAGAGGTGGTATCTACTACAAACTTACCTGCTTTAATTTGTCCATCTGTTAAAAAGAGTTCACCTTCTTTGAGGTTGATGGTTCCATGGTGAGCTCCGGTTACTTTTCTACCTACCCAGCTGATGCTGCTCTGTGCAGCTACCATGTTGAATTTTTGTGTTTTCATCGCTTTGTATTTAAATGGTTAAAAATTTATGATACAAAGTAACGATGGCATTTTGAGGTGTTTACGTGACCTACATCACATTCTTCTTATGCGAATGGTACAAACGGCTTAAAGTCTCCCTGGATACTCCCAGGTAAGCAGCAATTAAATGCTTGGGAACAAGATTATATAATTCGGGGTATAACCTGAGTAACTCCTCATAGCGGGTTTTAGCATCATTATTCATGAAAGAAAGCAGGCGCTTATGTGCTGCAACATAGCCTCTGTTGGTACGCCAGCGGAAAAAATACTCAACCTGGTGAATCTCACGACAAAGCTTTTCCCTGTCGGCATTGGAAAGACTCAGCAGGTTTGCATCTGTAATACAATCAAGGTTAACGGTAGCACTGGTCTGAGAATATAAAGCATCATAGTCTGACGCCCACCAGGTTGGCATTGCAAACTGCAGAATGTGCATTTTTATATCCTGATTGATATAAAATGTTTTCAGGCATCCTGAAACAACAAAATATTCGTGATCCACTTTATCTCCTTCCCTAATGACTACCTGGCCCTTCTTAAAAGACAATGGCTTAAAATGGCTAAAGAAGTACTCAAACTCTGCCGGAGTAAGCGATGCCTGTTTGGAGATATGTTCATTTAATAATTTCCTTGCGTCGATCATAAAAATAAAATCATGTTTCATTTACCGCTAAGTGCCGGCATTAAAGATACCAAAGTTTCCTTTGTCGTCAAATCAGCCAGGCCAACGCCATGATGGAAGATTTCGCGTAATACCATCACTTGGCAGCTCTCATGATCCACCAAACTTTATCCTTCTGTTGTATTTTTTGAGTGATCACTGCCGGTGGCTGTAGTTCAACCAGGTTATATTCAACAGGAATATTGTCCTTTACTGCTTTTGGAATAAGGGCAGATATTTTACCGATACCGGTATTATCATATGTATACAGGAGGGCCGGAAATGTTGATATACCTGGTTGAAGTTTTTACCAATCAAATAAAAACCGCTCCTATAGTACAGCGTGCTGATGATCTGTACTCTGGGCAATTGATTCCCATTCATCTACTTCTTTTGAGAGCAGTGCAATTTTGTCACGCACGCTTTTTACCGCATCCTTTCCAATAGGCAGGTGTAACGGAGGATGCTCACTGTTTGCCAGTTTTATAATTACATCGGCAAGTTTTCCGGGATCTCCGGGCTGGCTGCCGTGAAAGTTTCCTATGTGTCCACGCATTACACCTACGGTGTGCTGGTAGGCGTCCAGCACCAGTTTGGAACTTTGATAAGAGTCTGTAGAAACGAAATCTGTTGAGAATAATCCGGGTGCCACCGAAGTAACTTTAATACCCAACGGCGCCAATTCAATGGAAAGCCCTTCGGATAATCCATCTACAGCATATTTGGTGGCCCCATAGACACCGAATCCAGGAACAATATTGCGGTAGGCAAAAAGGGAAGATATGTTGATAACATGTCCTGAGCCCTGTTTACGTAATTGCGGCAGTACGGCCCTGGTTACATGGAGCAGGCCAAAGACATTAGTATCAAACTGTTTGCTGATTTCATCTGCGGAGGCTTCCTCTGTAGCTGCCAATAATCCATATCCGGCGTTGTTGACCAGGACATCAATACGCCCGAACCGGTCGATAGCCTCCCGGACACCGGCCTTTACCTGCTGCTCATTGGTAACATCAAGCGTGACGATGTGCAGCCGGCCGGCGCCGCCAAGACGGTCAGCCACTTCTCCTGCATTTTTCCTGACAGTGCCTGCTACCAGATCACCTGCAGCCAGCGCGGCTTTAGCAATTTCGAATCCAAACCCTTTAGAAATACCGGTGATGAACCAAACTTTACTTTTCATAATTGTACGTTTTTAGAAAATGATAATTGATTTTGTTTATCTGTATTGACTTTGTAAATGCTAATTTCAAAATATGACCGATCGGTCATATTTTGGGCAAAAAAAAGAGGCATTACCTCTCCTGTTCGTTAATCAATTTTTTCAAAAAGTTGGTAACGATTCTCACCTTTGCATTATTACCAGCAACGCGGGAGATAACAACACCTCCTTCAATAGCCGCGAACATAATAGTGGCAAATTCTTTATAATCCCAATCAGGCTTAAACTCCCCGGATTTAATACCATCCCTGATAATAGTGGAAATTAGTTTTTGCGTGTATTCTATTGATTGATGTATCTGCTGATTCACAGCGGGGTTGGTGTCATCAGCTTCTGTACCAAAATTAATCATCGGACAACCACCTGTTACCGGTGGATTCATTACATCTGTTAATACATCCATAAACGCAAAAAGCTTCTCCTTGGCAGTCCTGGCCCTACCTATTGCCTCGCTCACCTTTTTCCCTAAAAGTTGCAGGTTATAGCTAACCACCGCCTGGGCCAGTTGCTCCTTATCTTTGAAATGCACATATAGAGAACCCTTTGAAAGCTTTGTCGCTTCCATTATATCACTCATCGCAGTGGCCTCTATTCCTTTAATGTTAAAAATGGGGGCCGCCCGTTCGATAATAAATTGCCGTGTTTCTTCTCCTTTAGACATCATTTAATGAATAACAACACAAATATACTGACCGATCGGTCATTTTAAAAATTTACGCTATCATTTAACGAAACTCTGACAATCCTTCTCTGGAATAGAGATAAGCTCATCATCAGGGTTCAGGGTAGTGCACAAGATTGTCCATTGCAGGTCCAGGTGGTGGTAGAGTAAATACTACATATCTTTTCGGGAAATATGATCACGTGCTGTCCTGATTAGTAGCAGCGTACTATCAAGAACAACATCATGGTTGGTTTTAATGTCTTCCGTACTGATGTGAATGATCTTATCGGGAATAACACCGGCACCATAGGGTATCTCTCTTTTCTGCTGAACATATTGTTTAAGATCCACAACAGATATATCAACGGCAATACCTGATCCAGGGAGCCTATAGGAAAGGCTATTATGCCCCGTGTGGCCATAGTAACCGCCCATTGTTTCCTGACCGATTACACAGGCATTCCCCTCACTTTTTACCATAGAGGCAAATAGTGAAGCTGCTGATGCTACGGCGGGATCTACGAGCAGATATACCTTGCCCTGAAAGGCAAGACTATCTGGCCTCCACCATTGGCTGTAAGCAGGATTCTGGTAGTATCTGCCGTCACGATACTGATTATGTTCATCCAGGAAATTTTCTTCCAGTTCGCGTATATCGGCTGTATCATCGGTGCAATATTGCGGGTACGGTATTCTCTGAAATATCGTAAAAGCTTCTTTATTCTCTTTAAAGGGCAGATGGGCAAGATAAGAAAATGTCAGCAGGTCATTGGGATCAGTGCCGCCACCATTACCCCTGATATCCACTACCAGATACCGGATTGCCTTTGATTTCAAAGAGGCAAAACTATTGGCCAGAAATTTCTTATAGGCGGCATGGGTAGACGATTCAGCATTACCCAGCGAGAACGAGGGAATCTTAAGAATGGCCGTTTCCATACTGTCGATTATCTTAAAAGTATAACTCTTACTCCCTGTTGTATCCAATAAAAGGGAATGCCGTTTCTTATATAGACCGGTATACTGAGTCATAGTAACAGATGGCAACACAATGGTATCATTGATAGTGAACTTTGTAGCCGGGCCATATTCCATAAAATAATACCAGGGAAACCAAACATTAATACCTTCAGCTTTCCCTGTAATATTAAATCCATCTGTTGTGTAGTATTTATAAAGAGCCTGGATAATTTTGCCTGCATCGATGCCATTAATGGAATGAATTTGACTACCTGCAGGTAACTCTTTTCCATCAATATTTAGCAACAGCTTATCATCCACCAACTTTACCGGGTATGGAAAATACGTCTGCTCCGCCAATAATTGCTTCTTCAATTCATCCGGAAGGGAAACCTCATCATGCAAACTTCCGATATAACTCATGATGGCTGCCAGGTATCGGTAAAAACCGCAGACATCTGTGGCATCATTGATTTGCTTTCGGTAATGGGCAAACAGGCTATCTATCTGTTCCTTTGAATGGTACTTATACAAGCCGGCATGGGCCTTCTCAAGAATTGATTGATAAAGATCAAAGTCGTTCAACAACACTGACCGGCCAATAACTGGCCTGCTTTGTGCCGACACCCGATCCGGGGAAAGAAAAAAAATCAGTAGTATAAGCTGACAGGAGAAAAAATATTTCATCATATTGCCATCATCGCCACAGGTCGTGCCATATTTTTGTGATTATATAAATCAAAATAATACAAATTCAAGGTATCTATATATGTCCGAAACCGGGACAGATACCGGACAAACTTAGGGTTTACTGTTGCAATCCGCTTTTTATAAGGTAACGGTAATGTATGGTTACTGGGGAGAATTACTGATAGAAAGCTACATTGAAAACCTGTATGAATCCGTGAAGAAAGCTGGCCCTACGCCCACTCTTAAATCACATCTGGCTGCTTTGCATAAAACGCCAACAACAGCTACTGTTCGTAATAAAGTAGAGGCCAATGCCATGATGAAAGATTTCACGGAATACCATTCCCTTATCAAAATAAATGGAGAACAGAAGATCATTTCTAAACAGTTTCATAAATACGACAAATGATTCTCTCCAAACTGAGCGTAAGTTAAATCTCCGGATACTTCCTTATCCTTTGCAGTGGGTTACAACTCTAACACATAATACAACACATCTTCGGTTGTGCCATCAAGCCAATTTACAGATTCACGGTAGCTATACGTAAATCCAGCTCTGCGGATAGCGGCTTTAGAAATAATATTACTTTCACGATGACTTATCTTCAAGCGTTTCAACCCCAGTTTAGAGGCCCTGGCAAACCTGGCTTTATAAAAGAGAGTAGAAAGCCCCATACCTCTATACGCTTTGCGGATATATGACTGACCAAGATATCCTTCTTCTTCATCCAACAATACAATGCTGGTCATCCCTATCAATTCGTAATCTTTATAAAGCCCAAAAATTGTTCTTGGATGCCTTACCCTCTCCTTCCACTCAACATCCGTTAACTCTGACTCCGCCGGACTGGTACATCGAAACATAGTAGGTTCCGTCTGGATCGCTTCCAGGCGAATACTTTTATAAAGATTATATTCTGTCTCAAGGAGCTGGCGGATAATGAAATGACCTGTTTCTAATTGTAGTTGATAGGTATCCATAGCTACTTATATGTTGATTTTAATTTTGTCTTTCGGCAATAATTCAATTACAGAATAATACAAATAGGTAATAAGGAGAGAAGATTTTTTCGCGCCCATATAAATGCGGCTAATAAAAACGAACTAACTTAGGACAAACAAAGTTCTTTAACACCTTACGCCAATAATTGGAGGCAATTTTTGTGCAAATAAAAAAGGCCCACTTTCGTGAGCCTTCTTAAGACATTGGTAGTTACTGTGCCCAGAACAGGAATCGAACCTGCACTCCGTTGCCGAAACAAGATTTTGAGTCTAGCGCGTCTACCAATTCCGCCATCTGGGCAATCATTTTACAAGAACTCTCCGCGTCAATTGCGGGATGCAAATATAGGCACTCTTTTTTATTCTCCAAGAAAATTTTTCATTTCATTAAAAAAAATCACGCAAAAACAATCTGCGTCACAGCAATAACACATCAGCCTATACCGCCCAAAACCGCTACCACAAAATATTACAAGGCAGCCAACATTGCTCTTCTCTTCTCAAAAAAAAATTTCTCTCCACTTATTCCATTGCGCAAAATACCGTAAATTCAATCATGCAAAACACCATACACATAGGACTCATCCGGGAAGAAAAACATCCGCACGACAACCGCGTGGCCTTTACTCCCAAACAATGCCAGTGGATTTTGCACCACTTCCCACAGGTACGGCTATACGTACAACCATCCCCTCGTCGCTGCTTCACCGATGAAGAATATAAAAACGCAGGCATTCCACTCCTGGAAGATCTCTCCGGATGCAGCATACTGCTGGGCATCAAAGAAGTACCGGTAGAACAACTCCTGGCAGGCAAAACCTATCTCTTCTTCAGCCACACGAAAAAAAAGCAACCACATAATCAAAGGATGCTGCAAACCATCCTGCAAAAAAACATCACGCTGATAGACTATGAATGCCTCGTACATCCCGACGGACAACGCATCCTGGGCTTCGGCTTCTTCGCCGGCATTGTAGGCGCCCACAACGGCCTCCTCGCCTTCGGTGAAAAAACAAAAAGCTTTCACTTCAAAAGAGTACATACCTGCCACGATTTCCAGGAACTGATAGGACACTATTTTGGTATCAAACTGCCACCCATGAAAATCGTTATTACCGGCTCCGGACGCGTAGCAGCAGGTGCCCTGGAAATCATGGGCCTGCTCGGTATCAAGTACCTGCCACCAGAAGAATACCTGGTGAACAGCTACGCCTATCCTGTATATACACAACTGAAAGCAGGAGAACTCTACCTCAAAAAAGAAGATAAAACATACAGCAGGGCCGACTTCCACGCACATCCCGAAACCTACGAATGCCGCTTCCTGCCTTATGTTACGGCCAGCGATATCCTCATGAACGGCATCTATTGGGATCACAACATCCCTCCCCTCTTTCATGCGGACGACCTGAAAAAAGATAATTTCCGCATACAGGTAATCGCTGACATCACAGATGATACCAACGGATCTATTCCCTGCAACCTGGGCGACAGCACCATCGAAAATCCTGTTTATGGCGTTACCAGGGATACTATGGAGCAAACCGCCCCTTATCTGCCCAATACGATAGATATGATGTGCGTCAGCAATCTGCCCAATGAACTCCCGAGAGACGCCTCCCAGTATTTTGGAGATCAGCTGATGAAATATGTATTTGAAGAATTATTAAACCCGGATAGCACAATGATACAAAATGCTACCATTGCCAGCAAAGGCCGGCTCACCGCCGCTTTCGCTTACCTGGAAGATTATGCAAAAGGTTTATAAATAAAGGTAGTAAGGTGTCAGCAAAGAGGTAAAATCACTTGTATACACCCGGTTGGCCTCATGTATAGCCAGTTCTTTTATGGTAGTATCCCCTGCCTGCCGGCTGAATATACCCACCGTCCGAAAAAAGCCATGGTCCACACTTTGCCGGATATTTAACACCTCCCTGAGCTGAAATCCGGCCACTACAGCCAATGCGCGGAAATTCTCAAACGCAGTATAAGGCAGGAGCACAGAAACTTCTCCTGATGGCGCCAGTTGCCTGTCGATAGCGCTGATCAACGCCTGGTAACTCAGGTTAGTGGCATGCATCGCCTGGTCTTTCTGTGCATGCCCGCTTTTAAGCGCCTGCTCATAAAAAGGAGGATTGGTAATAATAAAATCATAAGGGCATACCGCGGCCATATCTCGTATATCCGTTTCCGTGAGCACTAACCGGTCTGCCCACGGCGAGGCCGCAAAATTTGCCCGGGCCTGTACCGCTGCAGCCGGATCCAGCTCCACCGCAGTAATAGCAGCCCTGGTTTGCTGTGCCAGCATCAAACTGAGCAAACCGGTACCAGCGCCTATATCCAGTATAGCCGGCACGGGTTTATCCACCAGGTATTGCGCCGTGAAAGCTCCCTGTATACAGGCATCTGTACACACTTTCATGGCGCAATGTTCCTGGTGAACGGTGAACTGTTTAAATTGAAAAAATGTATTTGCCATCGTTATTTTGACTCCAACACCACGGCCAGGTTAGGCATCCGCAGATTGCGATGCACAGATACCGGGTTTGCCTCCCTGATCACACAGTTTTCTACTTTACCATTGCCTTTAACAGAAATACCCAGCGCTTGTTCATATAACACCTGCGGCACCTGGCGATTAATGCCCATCACCATCTCTTTGGCAAAACGGTTATAATACTTCACCACCAACTGATTTTTGCCCGCTTTCAGCGACAACAACAGTACTTCACTTTGCTGTCCGCCTCTTTCCGGATTATTATGTACCATCTGCTCTTCTCCATTCAAATACACCGCAATACCATCACCGCTGGTAAAACCAATGAGGTAATCGCCTGCCTGTGTAGCGGTAATTTCCTGTAAGATATACCTGGCCACACTCCTGTCTCCCGGCAATTTAATCACGGCATCATTCTGCCAGCCGGATTGCAGCGTCCAGGCTTTATCTTCTTTATTGGGCCAGGGTTGCTTCGGATCAATGTCTTTTATATTCCCATGTGTACCGTTAATACCCGACCAGAAAGGACCAGCGCTATACATAGGTCCCCACTGGAGATGAGCGGCATCATTATTCAGTGGCACTTCGGAACCACCGGATAGCGGTATTACCTGGCTATTGCCATTCAATGTCAATTGAATATTCCTGCCTTTTTCTGCATCACTATATATCAGTTTCAAACGTGCAGGACGCGGACTGGTAAATGCCCAGGAATCGCCCACCTCGCTGCGGTAATAACTTTCATAATCAACACCCGAAAAGCTAAACAGCGGCGTTGCATTGTCCCTGGTTAACCGGTTAACCTGACGCAATAAATGTTGCGGCGTAATATCCACGCCATCCTTGCAGGTAAGTGCCAACACCGGAATATCCTTATCGGCTACACGAAAATCGGCCGGCAGTTGTAATTGGGTAACGCCTGCTTTCACGCTGATTTTCACCGGCAATTTTTTTCCACTGCTCAGCAACGTCACCTGGCTGATTTTACTATTTAATCCAGGCAGCAATATCGTCCCGTTATCAGGTGTCTGAAGCAAATGTAAATAGAGTTTGCCGGGCTTAGTCGTTACTTCTCCCCAGGCAAAAGTCGTATCAAATGGGTTGGCCGATGCGCTGTAAATGGCTTCACCATTGAGTTTGAGCCAGGCCCCATTAAGCAGTAATACATCTCTCTCAAAATCTACTACAGAGCCATCTCCCCTGGGACCAATGTTCAGCAGGTAGTTTCCTCCCCTGCTCACTACTTTAATCAGGCCTTCCAGCTTTTCGTGCGCTTTATCAGCGGCCTTACCATGCTCCTGCCAGCTACGATAGCCCCAGGTTTCATCATATACAGAAGCTGGCGTTTGCCAGGCCGATGCAATTTTATAGTCAGGGTACTGGTTATCTCCCATTACACAAAAATCTCCGGCATCATTTCCCAACCGTCCACTCACCATACATCCCGGCTGTAAACGATGCACAATACCCGCCAGATCACGGCTCTGCTGTGCTGTTAATGATCCCATATCAAACCAGATCTCAGATACCGGACCATAGTTGGTCATCAGCTCTGTTACCTGCTTTTTATTATATTCATGATGCTCCGGTGTAATCGGGTCACTGTTAGAACTGGAAATAGGATAAGCTTGCGGAAAGTGCCAGTCGATCAGGGAAAAATACATTCCGAACTTCAGGCCATGACGCTGACATGCATCCGATAATTCTTTCAACACATCCCGCTTAAATGGTGTAGCATCTACTACATTATAGTCGGTATAGGCAGAATGAAACATGCAAAAGCCATCATGATGCTTCGAGGTCATCACCACCGACTTCATCCCCGCCGCCTTCGCCAGCAGTACAATCGAATCCGCATTCCACTGCTCCGGATGGAATTGTTTGGCTACATCTCCATACACATCACTGTAAATACCGGCATGCGCCTGTATTTGCTCACTATATCCCCTGGTAACGGGTTTACCTTCCCAAACACCTCCCAGTGTGGAATAAATAGCACCCCAGTGAATAAACATGGAATACTTCTGGTTCTTCCACCCGGCTTGGGCGGCCTGGTCTTGTGCCAACGCAAATTGAAAGGTCATTGTCAGACCCAGTAAAGCAATCAGGACTTTCTTCATAGATATTTACTGTTATATAGCAGATAAAGCTAAATCGATTCAGTCAAGGAAAGGAATAGCATTTTACCCAAAGCTGTTATCCTTTTAGCTTTCTGTGATAGCAGGTAGTTTTTCGGGAGATGTGGTTAAAATGGCTCACCACTATTGCACAGTTAAAAAGCGGCCCTGGCAGTAGGGATTACATCCAGCGACGCAAAATCACCAGCCAGGTATTTATAATACGCTGTAATAGCAATCATGCCTGCATTATCAGTACAATACTCAAATTTTGGAATAAACGTACGCCAGTGATATTTTTCTCCATATGCCTGTAATGCTTTACGCAGGCCGCTGTTGGCGCTTACGCCGCCGGCAATCGCAATATCGCGTATCCCTGTTTCCTCCGCCGCTTTCACCACCTTATTCAACAGGATCGTGATAATACGTTGCTGTATCGATGCACAGATATCCGGTAAATTTTGCTGTATGAAGTCAGGGTTTTCCTTTTGATTTTCCTGCAGAAAATAGAGAATCCCTGTTTTCAGGCCACTGAAGCTGAAGTTCAGATCCGGAATACGCGGTTCTGTAAACTTAAAACGCTCCGGGTTACCGGACTGGGCATATTTATCAATCAACGGACCACCTGGATAAGGCAGTCCCAGTATTTTGGCACTTTTATCAAATGCTTCGCCGGCAGCATCATCCAGTGTTTCTCCGATCACGCGCATCGACAGCGGACTTTCGCATAAAACGATCTGTGTGTGGCCACCAGACACAGTTAAGCATAAAAACGGGAAATCCGGCTTGGGGTCGTCAATAAAATTAGCCAGTACATGTGCCTGCATATGATGCACACCAATCAGCGGGATATCCAGCGCCATGGCCATAGACTTGGCAAAGCAACTACCTACCAGCAGCGAACCTATCAGACCCGGCGATTGCGTGAAGGCGATGGCTGTCAACTCCTCCCGCTTTACACCCGCCGTTTGCAGGGCAATATCCACTACCGGTACAATATTCTCTTGGTGCGCCCTGGACGCCAGTTCCGGCACCACGCCCCCATATTGTTCATGTACTTTCTGATTGGCAATATGATTGGATAACACCTTTCCATCTACCAGTACTGCCGCCCCTGTATCATCACAAGAGGATTCTATCGCTAATATTTTAACAGACATAAGCCGCAAAATTAATAAAAAAGGCGGGAAAACCCCGCCTGTACAACAGCATCACTGCTGCCCAATATCTTGTTGCCTAATTACTCCGGATAGCTACCACCGGATCCAGCCTGCTGGCCCGATACGCAGGAATAAACCCTGCCAGCACTCCTACCACTACAGAGGCCACCATCCCAAAAATAAAGGCTGCCATGGATATCACCATTTCAAAGGTACTGACGGAACTGATGATGCTCGTCAATATATACACCATCAATAATCCCAACATGCCTCCAATTAAGCAAAGTGTAATTGATTCCAATAAAAATTCCATCAAAATAATTCGTTTGGGCGCGCCTATAGCCTTTTTCAGGCCAATGATATTGGTCCGCTCCTTCACCGTCACAAACATAATATTCGCAATACCGAAACTACCCACCAATAAGGAAAATATGGCAATGAGAAGTCCGCCCCCATTTATAGCAATAAACATGGAACTCAGGCTTTCATTGGCGGAGCTGATTTCATTCAATGCAAAATCATCTTCCTCCCGCGGTTTCAGGCGGTGTGTGGCTCTCATCACACCTCTCAGTTCATCTTTCAGCTGATCCAGGCTCACACCTGGCCTGGCCTTCACCAATATGTAAGGATCTGCAAAACGGCGCTCATCCACAATGGTACGCGCAAAACGATAAGGTAAAAGAATAGCGTTATCATAACTACCTGCGCCAATCATGCTCTCCCCCTTCTTCTTCAACACCCCGATCACTTTCACATCACGGCCCGCAATCTTGACAATCTTACCCAGTGCCGATTCCGGTGAAGTAAACAGCCCATCCCAGATCGTAAATCCCAGGATAGCCACATTGGCGCCACTATTACTTTCTGTGTTGGCAAAGAAGCGTCCATCCAGTATCTGCAGGGTTTGTATCTGGTCAAAGTCATTACTCACCGCCGTCATCGTCACTCCATCCATATAATCGCTCCCATACTCCACCTTCTTGTTGCTCACATCAAAATTAAAAGACGCATAACTCGCACTATGCACTTTATCCTGTATCGGCTTCAAATCCTTGAATTGCGGCTCCGGACGGTTCATATATTTCCACCATGCGTATTCTCCATTACCACCCCAGGGCCACTTCTGCAGGTAAATCACGTCTTCACCCAGGTCCGCCAAATCCTTGCGGATATTGTGTTCCAGGCTGCTGGTCAACGTAAAAACCGCAATGATACAGAAAATGCCGATGGTGATGCCAAACAGCGACAAAAACGTACGCAGCTTGTTCACCTTCAGCTCGAGCATTGCCATTTTGAAACTATTCCATAATATTTTAAGGGTCGCTATCATATTTCAAATTTAGCGGATTTATACGCATCCCCGGTGCCAATAAACACGAAATATAGCCGGACAAAAAATTTAGTTACCTTTGCTGCCATTTTTCGGACATTTATGAAGTACGCTAACGAAATCAATAAAAGAAAATCCTTTGCTATCATCGCCCACCCGGATGCCGGTAAAACTACGCTGACAGAGAAATTCCTCTTGTTTGGCGGCGCTATTCAAACGGCTGGCGCGGTGAAGTCCAACAAGATAAAAAAACATACCACCTCGGATTTCATGGAAATTGAAAGACAGAGAGGTATCTCCGTGGCCACTTCCGTAATGACCTTCGAATACCGCGATATCCTCGTGAATCTCCTGGATACCCCCGGTCACAAGGACTTTGCGGAAGATACTTATCGCACCCTGACGGCGGTAGACAGCGTGGTACTGGTGATCGACTGTGTGAAAGGGGTGGAAGAACAAACGGAAAGACTGATGGAAGTATGCCGCATGCGCGATACGCCTGTGATCATCTTCGTGAATAAAATGGACCGCGACGGTAAATATCCCTTCGACCTCCTGGATGAACTCGAGGAAAAACTCAATATCCGTGTAAGACCTCTTAGCTGGCCTATCAACATGGGTAGCGATTTCAAAGGAGTATATAACCTGTATGATAAAAACCTCGTCGCTTTCCAACCCAACAAAAAAGCTACCGACGACGATATCGTACCCCTGCCCGACCTCAGCAGCAGCTACGTGGATGAACACTTCAACGAAAAAGATGCCGCCCAGCTACGGGGAGATGTAGAACTGATCGAAGGTGTATACGATGCCTTTAACCGGGAAGATTACCTCGCCGGTAAACTGGCGCCTGTATTTTTTGGTAGCGCCGTTAACAACTTCGGTGTAAAAGACCTGCTCGATACGTTCGTTGACATAGCGCCCGTACCCCGCAACCGTACTGCAACTACCCGCGAGATAGAAGTGGGTGAAGATAAATTCAGTGGATTCGTTTTCAAAATACATGCGAACCTCGATCCACGGCACCGCGACCGTATTGCGTTCCTCCGCGTTTGCTCCGGCAAATTTGAACGCAACAAATTTTATCACCACGTTCGTTTAGACAAAGACGTTAGGTTCAGTAACCCTTACAGCTTCCTTGCCCGTGAAAAAAACATCGTAGACGATGCTTTCCCCGGCGACGTAGTAGGTTTATTTGATACCGGCAACTTTAAAATCGGTGATACCTTAACAGAAGGTGAAAACTTCTACATCACCGGCATTCCCAGCTTCTCCCCTGAACTTTTCAAGGAACTGGTGAATAAGGATCCGCTGAAAACGAAACAACTGGAAAAAGGTATCCGCCAGTTAACAGACGAAGGCGTTGCCCAGCTGTTTACCCAACACGGAGGCAACCGCAAAATCATCGGTTGCGTAGGAGAACTCCAGTTTGAAGTAATCCAGTACCGCCTCCTGCAGGAATATGGCGCAGCATGTCAGTTCAATACACTGCCCTTCTACAAAGCCTGCTGGCTGACCGGCCCTAAAAATAAAATCGAAGAGTTCATCCGCTTTAAATCTTCCAACATCGTAGAAGATAAAGACGGACACCTGGTATACCTGGCCCAATCTGAATGGTACTTAAATACCGAAAGAACCAATAACCCGGATATCCAGTTCAACTTCACTTCCGAGATACATAAGTAAAGCCAAAAGCATAAAGCTGAAAGCAAAAAGCTATTGTTGCGATTGATTAATGCGTATATAATATTCGCTATAGTTACTCGCTGCAATAGCTTTTTGCTTTCAGCTTTTTGCTTTTTGCTTAAAAAAAAGGCCGCTTCCCGTGAACAGGTGCGGCATTGCTTGTACGACCAACTCAAATTATTGCTTTATTGAGAATATTTTGATTTAGGTGTTGTGTATCGTGTGATGCAAAAGTAGGTTCGCCTATACAAGCAACTGTCTCAAAGCGGGAAAATGATTTACGCAATCGGGAAACTTTAATAGAGCAGAAAGCGAAAAGCAGAAAGCAAAAAGCTATTGTAGTGACTGATTAGAGCGAACATGATATTCGCTTTGGTCAATCGCTGCAATAGCTTTTTGCTTTCTGCTTTCAGCTTTCTGCTTAATCGAAAATGATATACTGAAAAATATACTCCTCGATCGTCCCGTCCCTGGTACCTTCTACACGGGCCTCCAAATGGCGGGCGTCTTTAAAGCGATAAGTGATTTTTTTAGGGAAATCGTTGTTAAGGTCTTCTGCCACAAAGCCAATAGGCTTCAATACCCGAAGCCGCAGGCGTACCGGTGTTTGGGGCTGATGCCCTGCATACACCGGCAGGAAATATATCTCATTGTTTCTCCTGACCAGTTGCATGGTTTGCTGCAAAGCGCTGTCGGCGCCTATGATGCGCCAGGTTTTGCCGCTCCAGGTAGAGTCATTGAGCTTGCTCCAGCTTTCCACGATCGTGCTTTTGCGGGTATGCATACTCCAGGTACCGGCCAGCTTATCCAGGATGCGGAAATCTGCCGGGTTAACCTGGCCGGCTACCCGAAAGCTGCCAGCTACCAGGAATAGTAGCAGCAGTAAACTTTTACTGTTGTACCACTGCTTCTTCTCCATAAATCTGTTGTTTGTATTTGAGAGATGGAGAAGCCAGGAAGGGACCGATGCCCAGCTCAGCCCATTTAGCGTCTATTTTATGGATAGTGGCATCATCTGCCACAATAATATTGGGCCAGTCGCGCTCGAAACCATCCAGCAGCCTGGTTTTCAGGGTGCCGTCCATACCAATGCCACCAATGTATTTTCCAGGGGTGGCAGATGGTTTATTGATTACGAAACTATCGCGTTTAGGATCCAGGTTATTGCAGAAGCGCCACAACGCGGAGGCCAGGTCGCTGACTTCCACCGTATGCTCTACATAGAGGATCATTTTTATACCTGCCAGTGCGGGCAGCGTGTAAAGTTGTTCATTCAGTTCCCGCACATGAAAAGGCCGCCTTTTTTCTACTGCTACCAGTATACAGGAGATATCCATCGCCAGCAACTGGCTGTTGATACCCTTTATTTCAGGGAACTGCTGCATAATAGCGGCGGTATCGATCGAAGATGGCGTAGCTACCTGCAGGTAAGCCGTGTCCGTTTCCTCTTCGTATTTGCGGGTGCCATCAATACACATCTTACCGCCAAAGCCCATCTTGGAGCAGGAATGGTCCAGTACATCCATAGGGCCCTGGCTCAGGTAAATATCGGTGGCCGGATTAAGATGACGGAAAACATGCTGCGCCAGCTGTTTATAGTTATTGATCTTCACGCCGTCGTCTGTCACCACCAGGATCTTATTAAACATCATTTGGCCGGCGCCCCACATGGCATTCATCACTTTCTGGGCCTGGCCGGCATAATCCTTTTTGATCTGTGCAATCACCAGGTTATGAAAAACCCCTTCTACCGGCATTTCCATGTCAACAATTTCCGGTACCAGCGTCATTTTAATGGGCGCCAGGAAAATACGTTCTGTTGCTTTTCCGATCCAGGCATCTTCCTGCGGAGGAATACCTACTATCGTGGAAGGATATACGGCATCTTTACGATGGGTGATAGCGGTGATATGGAACTTAGGATACCAGTCGGCCAATGAATAATAGCCGGTATGGTCGCCAAACGGCCCTTCCCAGATCAGGTCTTCCGACGGGTCTACGTAACCTTCTATTACAAAGTCCGCATCTGCCGGCACTTCTATTTCCGGTTGGGTAATACATTTTACCAGTTCTACTTTCTTCTTACGAAGAAAACCTGCCAGCATGTATTCATCCACATTTTCAGGTAATGGAGCGGTAGCGGAATAAGTGTATACCGGATCTCCGCCGAGTACTACGGCAACGGGCATACGTTTATTCAACTTCTTATATTCCATGAAATGTTTGGCAGAAACTTTATGTTTATGCCAATGCATCCCGGTCATGTCTTTCTCAAATACCTGCATCCGGTACATGCCTACGTTGCGGGTGCCCGTAAGCGGGTCTTTGGTATGTATAACAGGCAATGTTACAAAGGGTCCCCCGTCTTTAGGCCAGCAGGTGAGTACAGGTAATTTGCCCATATCAGGATTGGTCATCACTATTTCCTGGCAACTGCCCTTACCACTCACTACTTTAGGCATCCAGGAGGCAAATTGACCCAGTTTAGGCAGTAATGCCAGCTTATCCAGTATGCTTTCCTTTGGTTTGGATAACAGTTTAAAAAGATTTTCAATTTCACCGGCTACATCATCCAGCTCCTGTACGCCCAATGCCAGGCACATACGCTTATAGCTGCCCATGGAATTGATCAGTACCGGGAAATCAGTGCCGGTATTTTCAAACAGCAATGCTTTCCCACCATCAGGCGATTTGCTGACGCGGTCTGTGATTTCAGCTATTTCCAGTTTAGGGTCCACATAAGTTTTGATGCGTACCAGTTCGCCTGCCTGCTCCAGCGTATCTATAAAGTGTCTGAGATTTTTATATGCCATGTTTGCGTCTTATTACCAATCAACAAAAGTAACCAACCCACACCGCAATAAAAAATGCCCCCCATTAAATAATGGGGGGCATTCATTTTTATTCCATTTTCAGTTATCAGTTCACGATGGTAACGCCTGCGTGAAATACAGCCCTGGGCCTGGATGGGTAGTAGCGTACCGGCGCTGGAACTGGTACCGGAACCGGTACCACCGGATAATAAGCTGGTTGATCATATACTACCACTCTCCTTCTCGGACGGTAGCAATCATCATCCCAGTCACGGCGGCAATCTCTTCTGCGCTCCCAGCGGTCGTCGCAACGATCTTCATGTTTCCAGCGGCCATGTCCCCGGCCATGATCCCGATAGCCATTGTCCCATCCTCTTTGTGCGGAGGTAGACAACACTGCGCCGCCCATCAGCAGCATCATCAGCAATACTTTTTTCATGTTGTGTGGTTTTTAGTTCAAGATTGGTTGGCAAAAATTGTGGTGTACTTAATTCAACTACAGGCAAATTATTTAGCTAAGGCTATATTCCGCTCCCGGGTACCTCACGTAGCTATATCTGTGATAATGACGGTGGTGAGGCTTATAATGTTTACGGTAATGTGCGTGTCTGTGTGGCCTTGGCGGATGTGGTGGCATCGGAGGCCGGTGAAAATGCGGCCTTGGCGGCAAAGGCGGATGCGGCAAATGCCTTGGATGCGGTGGCAACGGTGGCAAAGGCGGCGCAGGTGGTCTATGTTGTGCTGAAATACTCATACTACCCGCTATCAATATCACCGAAGCTAAAAACAAAAACTTCTTCATGGCATTTCTTTTTTGTGAAGTATAACAGGCAGTTGCACACCAACTTATTTTTTGCGGTCACTGTTTCTTACTCTCTCCGCGATTTGTGATGCTGCTCTCCGCGATAAGCTGGTGGCTGCATTTTACCTGTTTGAACTCATAAATTCAACAACTATGCCAATAAAAAATCCCCCCACTGAAAGCGGGGGGACTGACATACAAATAACCCATTTAAATATCTGAACAGTACCTGCTGTTATGGTCTGAGTATCGGGCAACGCGTAGCTTTCTGTCTACCCCATCCACTATTACCGCCTAAGCGATAAGTAATCGTAAACCCTGAAAAGGCGTACCAGTCTTTATACTTATCGGAACCACGCTTGGAGCCATCCGCCGGATATGTGCCCGGTGCTACTTTCCCGGTTACTTCATCTCCTCGATAAGCCATATCCACTGCCTTCTGGCCTCGATATGCCAACAACGTATTTTGATCTACATAAGTAGTACTTACATCATCCAGGTAGTCGGTGGTAGTAGGCCGTAGTCCTATTTCAAAACCTAATGTCCACTTATCATTCAGGATTGCCTTTACACCGGCACCAAATGGAATGGAAATAGCCCATAAGTCGTATGGCTGACGGGAAGGATACTGCGGTAATCCCTGTCCTTCCGTGCCAAGTGGACGAAGCCGTACCCAGTTACCTGACTGGTCTTTCGCTTTTGGATCAAATCCAAAAAGACCCACTCCTGCAAAAACATAAGGGGTAAAGCCTTTTTCATCCAGGTCGAAAAAGTTGAACTCTCCTATTAAACTTCCCTCTAAAATATTGGAACGAAAGCTCAGGTTCCGCGCTATCAGTGCTTTCTCAGAGTTAGTGCTGTCTGCCCCCGTGGCAATTCCCCAGGTAAGGGCAGCGCGGACAGTGAGGTAACGGTTGATATCCTTTCTTACCAGCAACCCAAGGGCCGGGCGGGTGTATTTCATATCCACCTTTTGCTGCACGAGGTCTCCGCTGTAATTGGAAATACCGAGAAAAGCGCCCACATGCCAGTCCTGTGCAAAAGAGAAAAAGGGAAGGGCCATGAATAACAACAGGATTCCGGTAGATTTAGTCAATTTCAAAGTATTAAAGTTTAAGAGGTTAGTCCTTTTTTTAGCTTGCAAAACATTTAACGTTCTTATCACAATTTTTATTTGGTGCCACCCCTCTAATACTTTCCACATGTATACCGGCACAGGTAATAAAATGTAAAAATAAACTAATAAACCAATTAACTAATAAACAATTAAACTAACATCTTATATAAGCCCAACCTTCCTGCTGGCGGCTTATCAAATGAAATATACCGGCAGGAACTTCCCCGGTCAATGGCAACATTTGGGTGATTTGTAACTGACGGCTATTCAGGGTATTGCGACAAATAAGGAATTTTACGGCGCGGTCCTGCAACGACTGCACCTTTTCAGCTAATGGGTTCCCCTCTTTTAATAACAGATTCCAGGCCTGGCCGTGTACTACCACCTCTACGACTATACGTGTTTCTGTGGCGGCCGCCTGTTGAAGAAGATTGTGAAGCTGCCCTAACATGGCTAATTGTACCTCCTGCTCTCCCGAGGTGATCTGAAAAACTACCTGCATGCCAACAAACCTACCCTAATATTGGCAAAATAAAAAACATAAAAAGGTGGATGTAAAACCTAAAAATTAATGATCTTCCTTCTGCTTCGCACTATACAGTTCATACTGTACCTTTCTCAACTTATCTTCCAGTTTGCGATACTGCTCTTTTACATCGCGGAGCTGGTACAACAGGGAGGCCTCGCGCTGCTCCTGCTTTACAAGGTTGATGTAGGCCGCCTGCAATGCCCGGAAATGACGAAGTAATAATATCCATCCAAGGCATGTGAGTAATAATAAAACAATGATAACAGCTACCATATAATAAGCAATTATACTACGGGATTGACTATACTCCACTGCCGGTAAATGGCGTTGCGGACCGCCGCAACTCCATAACAGGATTGATAGGACAAATATGTTGAGAGCTATAAAATCCGTACTGATTTACCTGGCTGGAGCTATATACATGACACTGCCGCTAAAGTTATTTATTCCCCTTAAAAGCAGTTTGTCCGTTTTAGCTTTTTTTCAATTTTTCCTTAAAAAAACAGCCTGCTTTAGTTCCCACCTTAAACATATTATAAATATAAATACTTTAATAAGCACTGTATCATATTGAAATTCAACAAATTAAAATGATTTTAAAAATTATATTGCCAGTGATCATAAAAAAATTAAATTAGATATAATGATCATGTAGAAAAAGAATACATTTTGTTGAAATTCTACCGGTACCGTATCCAATGAAATCATTTAAAATCCCCGTATTGTATGGCCACCCTCCTGACAAAAGAACAACTCAAAAATTTTGCACTACAGGGCTTATCATTTGCGGACGATCATGTCAGTGATCCGTTTAATATTAAAGATGTTGCAGACAGACTGGGCATCTCCTATTCCTACTTCTATCATAACTTCTCCATGTACATGGGAGAACCGTTCTGGCAATATGTAAAAAGGCATCGGTTGGAACTGGCTGCAGGACTGCTCAGGCATAGTGGCTATAATATCAGCGAAATCGGCGACATGTGCGGATACGCTACTACTGCCGCTTTCAGCAAGGCTTTTAAACAACACTTCCTGGAAAGTCCTAAAGAATTCCGCCGCATTATTACTCTTCCCAACGAAAAAAGAACCTTGCAGATTACAGAAGGCATCACCGCCGCATTTGGCAGTGAAGCCTTTGGCGGATTATTCAACTACGATCGCTGTGAAAAAGTAAAACTGCCCGACAGCATACTGTACTACTCCCTCATTTCCCAGGGACAGGATCCCGTAGTGGAAATGATTGCCAGGATGACCCAACATTATACCTTGTTTAAGAAGATGCAAACGCTGTACGACGTGCCGCAAAGCAAAATCATTACAGGTACCCTCGATGCCGTACCTGTTACCAATTATGAAAGGTTGTCCATGTTTGCTGGTATCCTGGTCCCTGTCACCGCTGCTGCTGTACACTTCCAGCTGCAACAGAACTTTCCTGACCTGATGATAAAAAGAATACCCGGCGGCAGCTATCTCCGCTTGCCCGTACCAATGGACTTCGCCACCGCAGGCGTTCCCATGTACAACTTTATCAACATGAACTGTAAGGAAGGCGTCTTTAAAATGAGCGGCAATCACTTCTTCCTTTCTCTTAACGGTCCTAATTATACCGAAATCTTTATCCCGGTGCTGAAGAAACACTATTAGTAAAGCTGAAAGCATAAAGCGAAAAGCATAAGGCTATTGTAGCGAATGATGAGGGCGGATATTTATATATTCTACGCTTTAATCATTCGCTACAATAGCCTTATGCTTTTCGCTTTATGCTTGCTGCTTACTTCGCGAATATCGCACGGAAGCAATTCGCACTCGTATTCAACGTATCTTTCTGCGGTTTTCCCCTTCCGTAAAACTCATCGAGAAAACTGCCGGCGTCAGACCAAACCGTTTGCATCATTCCCTGGAAACGCGGCTTCATTTCTTTGGTAGCACTGTTCCGGTAATCATACATGTCTTTCAGCTGCAGCTTCGCATTTTCAGGCATTCTCCACGGACAGGTAATCACAGATAACCCTTTCATCGCAAAATATACCGGCGTTTTATCAGGTCTTTCATAGTGCCAGTCGCATATCATAATGTCTTTGGGTACCAGGTCCACTGCCCGGTGCGTATTGTTCATACTGGCCTCCCAGGCGCCCAATCCCGTTGTTTTACCTTCCAACAAACGATCTCCCCAAATCCATAACTGGCGGCCTTTTTGTTCCAGGTGATTGCGGATTGTCCATACTTCGCCCGCATATAATTCCGCTTTGTCTTTCCCTCCACAACGCGGACACTTCTCCTCTCCTATATAAAATACTTCATCCATCCCTGCGTGAAAAGCAGTGGACTCAAAAGCATCACAGATTTCATCTACCAGCTCAAAAACTATTTTATGTACACCAGGGTGTAAGGGACAATAACTTTTGCAATACAAACCATCCGGGTTAGGCCATTCATATTTTACCGGCATCTTCACCCACGGCGTTTCATCAAAATCCGGGTATACCTTCAGGAGGTTTCCTGTAATGCCCGCCCACGATTGATGCCCCAATAAATTAATCTGTGGAATTAACCGGATATGATACTTCTTACAGGTTTGCACCAACTGCTTTACTTCCTGTTCCGACAAACTTCCCGGATCACGTAGTTCAGGATGCGATTTAAACTGATAGTTAAAGTCTACACGCAATACCAACGTGTTAATGTGGCGCGGCGCCAGCTCCGTTTCTATGAACTTCAGAAAAACAGGCAATCCATCCACGCGAGGTGCGGCTATACAAAATCCACGTACCGGTAAAGTATCTGTTGGCTGGGGCTTTGCAAAACAGCAGGAGATACTGCTACAAACCACCCATAAAAGGGCAAATAGTTTTTTCATAACTTTTTAAAAATTTTTAAGATGCAGTAATTTAAGGAAAGCAAAGGGGAACAACAATCTTTTGGTATAAACAAATGTATAATAGCAATTCTAATGTTATACCAATTGATTTTTAATATCTTTGGTAAAAGCACTGTTTCTATGAATGAGTTTAAACTACCGTTTAACGCAAGACTCACGTTTACCCTTTTATCTATTATCCTGGTTATTTATGTTGCGCACATCGGTAGTGGTATCATAGTGCCCCTGATGTTTGCGCTGTTGATTGCCATTATGCTGCTACCCGTGGTACACCGGCTGGAAAAATGGCGCATCCCCCGTGGAATGGCCGCTATCATGGCCGTATTACTGTTCATCATTCTCATTGCGCTGATCATGATGTTGCTCGGCCGGCAAATGGAAGCATTCATTTCCGACTTCCCTCAACTACAACAGAAATTAATGCTGGTGATCACCTCTACACAGGAATGGGTAAACGCCAAATTTCATATCAACTCCAGTACCCAGCTAAGCTACGTGGAGAAAGCACTGATGGGCACACTCGGTACTGCTACCAGCTTCCTCAGCCAAACATTTTTATCACTCTCCTCCCTGCTGGTATTCGTGGTATTCGTATTCCTGTATGCTTTCTTTATTCTCTTCTACCGTAGGTTATTGGTAAATTTCCTGGTTAAAAACTTTAAGGAAGAACACCGCGATAAATTACTCACCGTCATTGGCAGTACCCGCTCTATCATAAAAAGTTATGTGGGAGGCCTCATGATAGAAATGGTGATTGTAGCCATTCTCAACACCACCCTGTTCTTAGTCCTCGGCATCAAATACGCAATCCTGCTGGGTGTAATGGCAGCTATATTCAACATCATTCCCTATGTAGGTATTCTAACTGCTACCATCCTTATTATATTGGTCACACTGGCTACGGGAACGCCTATACAGGCCCTGCAGGCAGGTGTTGCCCTCTTCCTGGTACATATCCTGGACAGCAACGTCCTGTTCCCCAGCATTGTAGGCTCCAAAGTAAAAATCAATGCGCTGATCACCATCATCGGCGTGGTATTGGGCAATATGTTGTGGGGCATACCTGGCATGTTTCTCGCGATTCCGACCATTGCGATTATCAAAATCATCTGCGAAAATATTCCCGAAATGCAGCCATGGGCTATACTCCTGGGAGATGAGCCCAAAGTAAAAGTTAAAAAAGGAAAACCTAAAAAGGACGAAACTACGAATTCATAAAACGAGAGAGGCGGTATTAAATACCGCCTCTCTTATTTTCAATACCCGGATCTTCGGCACTCCGGTCACAAAAAATGGCTGTCTTCATAAATCAGAAGACAGCCACACCAACTAAACATATAAAACCAACCTTCTTTATTATTCCGGATGTTTGGTATCCGTTTTACGGTAAGCCCAGCCAAATATCAGCGGGAAAATAATCAGTGAGAAAATCATCGCACACAGGATACCGCCAATGACTACACGCGCCAGCGGCCTTGAGCTCTCAGAACCAATACCATGGGAAATGGCTGCCGGGAACAATCCAATTGCCGCCATTAATGCTGTCATCATCACCGGGCGTATTCTCGAGTTCACACCCAGCTTAATGGCGGTATACAAGGAACCTCCCTGCCCCCGCATCTTATCCAGGTTTTGCTTAAACACTGTTATCAACAACACCCCATCCTGTATACAAATACCAAACAACGCAATAAAACCAATACCAGCAGAGATGCTGAAGTTGGTACCCGTCAGATGTAAGGCCAGCAAGCCGCCTACAATGGCAAATGGCACATTGAGGAACACCAGCGCCGCATCCATAAAGTTGCCAAACATAACAAACAACAGGATAAAGATCAGCGTGAGGCTGATAGGCACTACCTGCTGCAAGCGCCTGGTAGCACGTTGTTCATTCTCAAAATCACCCTGCCAAACCATGGAATAGCCACCTTTCAACTTTATCACTTCATCTACTTTATGCTGTGCTTCTGCAATGGTGCTACCCATATCGCGGCCTCTCACAGAAAATTTCACGGCCGAGTAACGCTCGTTGGCATCGCGGAAAATAAGGCAAGGTCCTGTTTTCATAACGATGTTCGCGATCTCTTTCACCGGCACCTTGGAGCCACTTTGCGTAGGTACCATCAGGTTACCGATGTCTTCTGCATTCTTACGATACTCTTCCGGGAAACGCAAACGGATATCGAACTTCCTAATTCCTTCATACAAGGTACTCGCGGCCTTACCACCAATCGCCATTTCAATCACGGCATTGGCATCGGCTGTAGCTACGCCATACAAGGCCATCTTCTGCTGGTCGAGGTCTATATTCAATTCCGGCTGACCAATATTTTTAATCACACCCAAATCCTCAATTCCTCTCACCGTTCTCAGTACATCATGTACCCGCGTAATCTGGTCTTCCATATAATTCAATGAATCCCCGAATATCTTCACACAAATAGATCCCTTCACACCGGATACTGCTTCTTCGATATTATCCATGATAGGCTGGGAGAAATTCAGAGAGGCACCCGGTATTACAGAGAGCGTATCATTCATATGATCTATCAACTCTTCTTTCGTGATATGCGGTTTCCAGTTTTTCTCCGGGTACAGCATAACATCAAACTCGTTGTTGTAAAATCCCGCCACGTCGGTTCCGTCATCCGGTCGCCCCGTCTGCGATACAATATTTTTCACCTGTGGAAACTGCATCAGCTTACTACGCACCTGCCTGGAAATTTCAACCGACTTTTCCAATGAAACGCTGTAGGGCAACTGGACCCTTAGCCAAATGGAGCCTTCATTCAACTCCGGCAAAAACTCAGTGCCCAGGAATTTGAAAGAATACAAACCAAGACCAATGATAATAAAGGAAGAGAATACGGCTAACTTCCGGTGCTTAAAGGTAAAGGAAAACCAACCCAGCATGAAGCCTGTCATAGCATGCAGAATAGGGTTGTGTTTCTCGTGTACATTTTTCCGGAGTAAAAGGTTAATCAATACCGGTACCAGCGTTAAGGTGGTAATCAGCGCTCCCAGCAAGGCAAAGCCCAGTGTATATGCCAGCGGAGAAAACATTTTCCCTTCCACTTTCTGGAATGCGAAGATGGGCAGCAAACCGGTGATGATAATTACTTTGGCAAAAAAGATCGCTTTACCCAACTGCGCACCATGCTTCCTGATCAGCCCCATCTTGGCCATCTTATTAAACCGCTCCATGCCCACGTCCCGCGCCTGGTGGTCCAGGACCACAAATAGTCCTTCCACCATCACCACGGCGCCGTCTATGATAATCCCGAAGTCAACTGCACCAAGTGACAACAGGTTCGCCGACATGCCCATCAAACGCAGACAGATAAAGGCAAACAGCAACGACAAAGGAATAATGATAGACACAATCAGGGTGGTACGCCAACTGAACATGAAGATTGACACCAGCAGGGTGACCAGTAAAATACCTTCTATAAGGTTATGCATCACCGTATCAGTGGCGTAATGTATCAGGTCTTCACGGTCATAGAAAGGAATAATTTTGGTATCTGTAGGCAGTACGGACGCATTCAGCTTTTTAATTTTCTCCTTCACCGCCTGTACCACATCTGAAGGGTTCTCTCCTTTTCGCATAATGACAATGGCCTGTACTACGTCGTCTTCATCTGTAACGGTTCTTTTACCCGTTGAATCAATGATGGCATCTGTGCGTCCTACGTGGCCCAGCCGTGGCATATTGGAAATATCTACCGTAGCTACATCCTTTACCAGTACAGGAATACCATTCACGTTCTGGACAATGATGTTCTTAATCTCGTTAATATCATTTAACAATCCGATACCACGCACTACGTAGGCCTGGTTATTTTTAACAATAACGTCACCGCCTATATTAATATTACTCTTGCCTACGGCAGAATACACATCCAGCGGGGTGATCCCCAGATTAGTCAATTTTCCCGGATCTACCTTAATTTCATAAGTCTTTACTTCTCCACCAAAGCTCACGATATCTGCTACCCCTGGCACTGCGCGAAGTTGCCGGTCGATGGTCCAGTCCTGTATCGTTTTAAGTTCTCTTACATCGCGGAAAGAGCTCTTGAGTGTGTAGCGGTAAATTTCACCGGTTGGCCCTGTGGGCGGCTGTACGGAGGGGCTGATCCCTTCCGGCAGGTTGGCATTGGCCAGCAGGTTATTCACCTGTATCCTGGCTTCGTTATCGGTGACTTTATCGTCAAAAATTAATTTTACATAAGATAAGCCGAAGATACTGGTAGAGCGCAAACTGGTTTTCTTTTGCACGGGATTCATCGCGATTTCTATCGGGATGGTCACAAACTTTTCTACTTCTTCTGCGCTTCTGCCGGGCCACTGTGTAATGATGCTGATCTCTGTATTGGTAACATCCGGGAAAGCCTCTATGGGCATATTTTTAAAACAGATAATACCCGACACCAGCAACAGCAGCGTGGCGAAGAAAATGAAATATTTATTCTTCAGCGAAAAGCCTATTATACTTCTGAGAACTTTATTCATCTAAAAAACAATTATAGGTATGATGAGTGAGCAGGTTTCGCCTAATTATTCAATGCGTCATAGATAAGGATTGCCTGTGAAGCAATCACTTTATCACCGGCCTGCAAGCCTGCGGAGATATATGTTTTGTCGCCAATAGAATTGATCACTGATACCGGCGTAATTTTCACATCCGACTTACTATGATATACCAACACATAGTACTGGCTATGATCGAAAATCAGTGCGCCTGACGGAATGCTCAGCGCCTGCTCTCCATCTTTATAAATCACTCTTACGCTGGCAAACATTTCAGGTTTCAGGGCATAATCATCATTGGGCAAACTTATTCTCACTTTCATTACTTTATTAGCAGGATCCAGTACGTTAAACATTTTGTCTACCTGTCCCCGGAATATCTTGCCGGGATACGACAACGTGGTTACTTCCACGTTATCGCCCATATGGACCTGGCCAATATTGGATTCATATACATTGGCCATGATCCATACATTTTTCAGATCGGAGATGGTAAATAACTGGGTGCTGTTATCATTACGCACCAATGTGTTGTTGGTAACCAGCTTCTCTACTACAAAGCCGCTGATAGGAGAAGTAATGATATATTCGCCGGCTGTATTGCCACCATTGATATTCAGTATGCGTTTTACCCGGTTTAATTCAGATTGTGCTTTCTGGTAGTCGGTTTGAGCCGAGAGCAGATCACGTTGCGATGCGATGCCGCTGTTAAACATATCCTGTGTAGCATCCAGGCTTTTCTTTGCCACGGCCAATCCTGCTTCCGCATTCACCAGGTCACTGCTATAGCCCGCCATTTCAGCGCTGTTCATCACTGCCAGCGTTTGTCCTTTAGTTACATAGTCGCCCAGCATCACTTTAATATCGCGGATTTTACCACTGACCATCGGGTAAATCCGGGACACATTATCATCGTTGAAGGCCACTTTACCAGTCAGCTTCAGGTCATTCACCACGGCGCTACGCGCTGCGGTGTCTATTTTAAGAGTGCGTAACACGGTATCGGGAATCACGTAGCCCGGCCTTTCATTCGGGTCTTTCTCTTGCTTTGTATTGCAGCTCTGTGCTAGAAAAACACCTGCAATGATTAGTAAAAAACGGCCTAAGCTACCTGCCTTTATAAAGTTTTGCATATGCACTGTAGATTTATCTTTAATTAAAAAAGTTGGTTCCGGTAATAAAGTTGAGCTCTTCGAAAGCCCTCATACGATTGTATTGTATGTTATTCAACTGCAATACATTCTGCTTGTAAGAATCATAGAAATCCAGGAAATCCAACATCGTAATATTCCTTTTCTGGTAGTTGATCAATACCTCGTGCATCAACCGTTGAAAGTCTTTTGAGAAAGAAGCATCTATATTTCTATATAGTTTATCTGCTGCCACCGTTTTCTCCAATACCCGGTAAACCTGCTCCTGTACAGTAGCTTCCGCACTTTTCTGCGTAGCATCATTCAAAGCGATCATCGCTTTGGCCGATTTAATGTTTCCCTGGTTCCGGTTAAAAACAGGCAGGTCAAAGGCTACACCGGCGCCATTGTAGTTTTTGATATAACTACCCTGGTGGTCGTACGACAAATTAAAGGTCAGATCCGGTACTGCCAGGGCCTTCTGATAGCTGTAATTCAGTTTGCTGATATCAGTATTGGCGCGGGCCATCAGCAGGTCGGTACGATTGGTATACGCGGAGTCCAGCAGCATGGGCAGCGGATACTTTGCAGGAGTCATAGTTTCCAGCGTAGCCGGGTTGAGGATGGGATCAATATAAACCGGTTTCACCTGGAGCACCAGTCGCATTTCACTTTGCTGATCACTGATTTGTTCGAGGAGATCTTTATACTCACTTTTCAGGCTGTATAGCTGTGCTTTTATTCTCACCGCCTCTTTCAGGGAGATATAGCCTTTGCCCTTTTGCTCTTCAAAAGCATCCACCACTTTTTGCAAAGAGGTGATTTCGTCGTCGTAGGCTTTAGCGGATTGCTGCAGGTAATAAATATTGTAGAAGTCATCTCTCAGCGTAAATTTCAGCGTGCGGAGCAGGTCATACAGCTCATACTCCGACAGCTGTGCGTTGGCTTTAGCGATCTTTATCTGCTTGTTGCGTTTACCGGCCAGCATCACCAGTTGTGATAATCCGGCAGTGGTTTGGCCATCGCTGCCCAGCGGAAAAAATTTCTTCGTTTCTGTGTTATAGATACCGTGTTCAATATTAAAAGTGGGGTTCGGGTAGAGCTTTGCCTGTATCACCAAAGCCTTCTGGGCATCAACATTATAACGTTGTGCCAGCAGCAATAGATTTTGTCTTAGAAAGATGTTTTCCGCACTGTCGAGTGTAAGGTGAAGCGTGTCGGAAGGAGGACCTGAAATAACAGGGACCTGCTGTTGCGCGGATACCGTCATCCGGAATAATGCTGCAAACAGTACAAAATAGGTACATAATGCTAGTCTATTGATCATACAACTGATTTTTCGTTGCAAAGATGGCAATAGGCTATTAGCTCGATATTAGAATGAAGTTAAAACAAAATTAGAATTTACCGTTGTGGGGAAAGAAAATATTAAAGGTGGTTCCCTGACCTAATACGCTGCTCACCGTAATGGCGGCCTTATGCAGTTGTAAAATTTTCTGGGTCATCGATAACCCAATACCGTATCCGTCGAAAGTGTGCGCATTATCCGCACGATATAATGGCATAAATATTTTTTCAAGATCGGTGCCGGCAATACCTATTCCATGGTCGCTGATAGACAGTGTTGTACCGGATTTATTATACATCAGGTGGCAACTAACGTCACGGTTATACGAAAATTTAAATGCATTCCTCACAATATTCTGCAGCGCCAGCATCAGGAGCGGTCGGTTTCCGCGGATACATAGCTGAGCAGCATCTTCAGGCATATTACTGAGCTTTACGTGCAAGCGGCCGGCAGGCGTTTTGTGACGCCAGAATTCCTGTATTTCCCACAGCAATTCGTCGAGGCGGATCAACTCCGTGTTGGCGTCGGTAAGCACGGCATCTACACGTGTCAACTGTAGCAACCCATCGGTAATGATCTTCAGTTTTTCTGATTCTCCCAGCAACGTGCCCAGTGTTTGTATATATTCTTCTTTGTTTCTTTCCTTATGAAGGGTCACTTCTATTTCCCCGATAAGCGTAGTTAATGGCGTACGCAGTTCATGGGAAGCATTCGATACAAAAGAGCGTTGCATATCAAATGCCTGTTCCATATGTTGCAACAGGCTATTGAAGTTAGTGGCCAGTTCATCTATCTCATCTTTATTTCGCCCCTGCTGTACGCGCATATGCAGGTTGTTGGAACGGATATTTTTCACCTGCCGGTTAATGCTCTTAATAGGTTCCAATGCCCGTGTGGCGTACCATTGTCCCATCACAAATGTGATCAGTAACGCAATAAAAAACATAATGATTAATATCCACATCAGGAATTGCAGTTGTTGTACTCCCATGGTATTGCGGGCAGTAACAATCACTACAAAGTCGCCCTGGTTATCAGGATAATAGATGCCCAGCCCGGATTCATCCCCGAAGCGGAACCGGTAAACCTCGCGGTGGCGAATGGTTTCCAGCATAGACACCGGCCAGTTATACTTTGTCTTTTCTATAAAAACCGGCTGATTATGTGCGTCATAAATATTGCTGGATTCATCGGGTATCCGTTCCCGGTAGCTTTTCTCTATTTCCAGGAATTTCTTCTTGGTCAATTCATCTTTTTCAAGATATACCTGGGCGGTAACAAGGGCACGCATTTGCAACAGTTTATAAAAACTGTTCTGTACATATTGGGCAGATAACAGGTATATTAAAACAAAAACGATGGTCAGTATAATACCTGAAATGAGCGTAAACTGGAGTGATAAGCGATGACGAATTTTCATGTAGCGGTGAGCTTTTAGCCATTGGCTGTCAGGAATAACTTTTGTTGTGGGACTAAAAGCTAATAGCTAACAGCTAAACGCTTATTTCTGTTTCATTACATATCCCATGCCTACAACGGTGTGTATCAGTTTATCTCCGGAAAATCCTTTTTCTATTTTATTCCGGAGATAATTTACATACACATCAATGGTGTTGGTACCGGTATCAAACTCCAGTCCCCATACCGCTTCCGAGATGAGTGCGCGGGATAATACTTTGCCGGTGTTCCTGAGTAGTAATTCCAGCAGTGCATATTCTTTTGCGGTAAGCGTAATTTCCTGTCCATCCCGGTTGGCTGTTTTGGTATTGGTATTGAGCTGGAGGTCAGCAAAGGTAAGGATAGCCTGATCCTGGTGGAACTGGCTTTTCCTGCGGGAAAGTGCATTGATCCTGGCTACCAGCTCCGAGAAATGAAAAGGTTTGGCCAGGTAGTCATCGGCGCCGGCATTGAGCCCGTCTACAATATCCTGGGTGGCATTCAGCGCAGTTAACATCAGTATGGGAGCACTGACTTCCAGGGTACGCAGATTTTTACAGAGGGTAATGCCATTAATCCCCGGTAACATGATGTCCAGCAGGATCAGGTCATAGTCATGCTCCAGCGCAGCCTGTTGTCCGGCAATCCCATCATTGTATACATCTACCTGGTGGTGGTGTTCTTCCAATCCTCTTTTTATAAAGGCCCCCACTTTGGTTTCATCTTCTATCACCAATATCTTCATAGATAATAATTAATAACCTTTACAAAAGTAGGATTGTTTACACCGGCGCTCATTAAAGCGGCATTAAAATCCGTGGCTGCATGGACAATTTACCAATATCTGTTAGCTTTGCGTCAACCTAAACCGGCAAGAGGATCATGCATTTACCCATTTTAAGTACCGGCGAACTGGTATTACGACCTATAGAAGATAAAGATACCGCTGCCTTGTTCCATCATTTTTCCAATGATGCTGTTACAAAATATATGGACATCGACTCGTTTTCCAATATCAGCGAGGCCACACAGATTATTCAGTTCTTCCGGAAAAGCCTGGCAGACGAAGAAGGCATGCGTTGGGCAATTACTATTGCCGGGCAGGATGAGCTGATTGGTACCTGTGGCTATCATAAAATAAATAAAACGCATTTCAAAGCGGAAATCGGGTACGACCTGTATCCAACATTCTGGGGCAAAGGCATTATGAAAGAAGCGGTGGGTTGTATGTTACAATATGGCTTCAATGAATTGCAGTTTAACCGCATAGAAGCTTTTGTGGACCCTGCCAATATTGCTTCTGCCAAATTGCTCACCAACCTGGCGTTTCGCTATGAAGGCTTTTTAAGAGATGCCTTTTTTGAGAAGAACAAATTTGTGGATGCAGAATTATACAGTCTTTTAAGACGTGAATATACCCGGGAGTCTATTTACTAATTAACATATACTATGAGTTTGGAATTCAGGCATGCTACCACCGATGACTTACCAAGGATCGTGGAGATTTACAACAGTACAGTTGCCGGCAGAATGGTAACAGCAGACACCAGCCCGGTAACAGTGGAGAGCCGCCTGCCCTGGTTTAATGCACATAGTGCTACCCATCGTCCATTATGGATGGTAGACCTGGACGGACAGAATGTTGGGTGGATGAGTTTTCAGTCGTTCTATGGCCGGCCGGCTTACAACGGTACAGTAGAAGTAAGTATTTACCTGGCAGAATCCGCCCGTGGCAAAGGTTTGGGCAAACAAATACTTCGCCATGCGATTGCAGTGGCACCTGAATTTGGTGTACAAACCCTGTTGGGCTTTATTTTCGCGCATAACCTCCCCAGCCTGAAACTCTTTGCAGATATGGGTTTTAAAGAATGGGCCCATTTACCGGATATTGCGGTATTGGATGGTGTAGAAAGAAGCCTGAAGATACTGGGATATAAAATAATTACGAATTAACTGGTGTGTGGAACGTTGACGCCTCCACACAGCTAGCTATACGCCGTTGCAGGAAGCTACATTCCATAGGGTTGCGTGCCAACAACAGCGCCTGGGTGAAATGCATTTTCGCTACCAGGTAATTTCCCCGGCGGCATTCAAGTTCACCTAGGGTAGCGGGATAAAAGGGGTAAATAGAAAGACGGTGAAGATCATGAATGGCACCTATTTCCTGCAAGCCTCGTTCGGGGCCATCTAACTGCGCAATAGCAATTGCACGGTTAAGAGCGATGACGGGAGAAGGTTGAACAGACAACAGCATATCATAAAGTAATACGATCTGTTGCCAATCGGTATCTTCACTCCGGGCAGCATTAGCATGCGTGCATGCAATGGCTGCTTCAATATGGTACTTTGTCACTGCAGTACCAGCCGCAGAAAGATTCAACAGCGCCTGGCCTTCTTCTATGAGTTGATGATTCCACAAAGACCGGTCCTGCTCAAAGAAGGAAACGAGATTACCTGAGCCATCTAAGCGGGTTTGCAAACGGGCCGCATTGAAATACATCAAAGCAGCAAGTGCATATGAGGAGGGAGTTACCAGGGTCTTTTGTTCGATGAGTAAATTTATCAGCCGTATGGCTTCCTGGCAAAGCTCCATGCGTACTGCCGCTTTAGGTGAGGATCCATGATACCCTTCGTTGAAAAGCAAATACAATGCTTGCAGAACGGAAGAAAGCCTGGACGAAAAATCCACATCAGCCAGATCAAAAAGCTTCCTGGACGCCGCTAACGTTTTCCTGGCGCGCGTAATGCGCTTTTCAACAGCAGCATGACTGCTTACGAAAGCCTGTGCAATTTCCTTTACACTGAATCCGCAAAGAATGTGCAATATAAGTGCAATCTGCGCCTCTTCTGAGAGGTGAGGATCACAACAGGAAAACATCATGCGTAGCTGTGAGTCTCTCACCATGTGTGTGCTAAATACCTCCTCTACTGTTGAAGCCCGGGTCCACTCCGATTCAAGAAACCGCGCCAGTGCCGGCTCAGCCATCCTGGCCGTACGTTCCCGGCGTAAGATATCCAGGGCACGGTTCCTCGCTGTGGCCATCAACCATGCAGATGGATTTTTCGGCCAACCACGCAGCTTCCAGGTTTCCATCGCACGGCAGAAGGCGTCCTGGGCGACGTCTTCTGCCAAAGCGAAATTACTGACTCCAAAAAGCCGGGTAAGTGTGGCAACGATTCTTCCGAATTCATGCCGGAAAAAATGTTCTTCGATATTCATCGCTTAACCCGGTTGTCCAATAGCCCGTACCTCTACAGAACCGCCATCCTCGAAAATGGGGCATCCCAGGGAAAACTTCACCGCCTCTTCGAGATCGCTGGCTAAAATGATACTATACCCTCCCACCACGTCTTTGGCTTCAGCATAGGGGCCATCAACCACCTGTTTTTTAGCGCCCCTGATCACTTTACCACCAGCTTGCAAAGGCTCTCCGAGTGATTTCACATAACCTTTATCACTAAGATCCTTCAACCAGGCCATCCATTTGGCCGTTTTTTGCTGCATTTCCTCCGGAGATGCAGGCCGTTCGTAACCGCGATAGAAATATGCAAATTCAGTCATTGTAGTTTTTTTTTTATTTATGTGATAATATTTTTTTTGATAGCAGTTATTAGTCGTCCAAAGCTCCGAGGGTCAGGTTAACGGTTGTTCCCATCATTCCGCTTGCTTTATCTGAAGCAAGAAAGGCCGCAGCATTCCCTACTTCTGCGAGTGTCAGGAAGCGTTTGGGATGGTTCATGCCTGCCAGGTAACCCGTGAATTGTTCCCAGGTAAGGTCCATTGTCTTTGCCCTGCTTTCGAATATTTCCCTGATGGTGGCTGTTTCCGGCATACCATGCGGCTGCAGGCCCACCACGCGGATACCCTGGGGGGCAAGTTCTTTAGAGAGGTAACGGGTAAGCGCCTCTTTGGCAGCCTGCGACGGACCATAACCTCCGTTAGGTGTGCCTATTCTTGCAGGCGGCGCGGTAACCGTCATGATCACTCCTGATTTATTCGGCAGCATATACCTGGCCGCCAAACGCGCAGTCAGAAAATAAGATGTGATATAGCTGGTGACCGGCATGGAGAATTGTTGAAGATCCATCTCCACCAGCGACGGCCCCAGGTACTTAGCGGGTGGGTTCCCCAGTGCATTAAACGAGATATCAATACATCCCGTCTTAGCTACTACAAACTGCAGATGCTTGTCTATAGCCTGTTCATCAAGGGCATCTACCTCCGCAGCCTCAGCTACCCCGCCAGCAGATAGGATGTCGCTGGCAACGGCTTCTACTGGCGAGAGGCGACGCCCGGTAAGAAATAACCGGGCTCCCTCACGTGCAAAAGCACGTGCAACAGCGCCGCCAATTTCGCCGCCCGCACCATAGATGACCGCTACTTTGTCTTTCAACTCATTCATGATTTTTCTTTTTAGTGTTGGAAAATGATACGCGAATTTTTCACGTTGCATCACTAAGACGTTTGGAGTGAAAGATTCCGGACATTTTTTATACTGCATCTTTCACATCACACTAAGACATTCGAAGCAAACGTTTATGGACATTTCTCACTAAATCATAATTCGTAATTCGTAATTTCATCCAAAAGATGACCTATGTGGTGGATTTATGCTTTACTATCAGCTGCCTTTGCTGCGCTCACGGCTATTTTTGCAAAAATTGGGGTAGCGGATATTCCTTCTAACCTGGCTACGGCGATCCGGACAGTGATTATATTGATCATGGCCTGGGCCATCGTATTGGCGAGAGGAGAATTCAAAAGTATGGGAGCCATTTCCAAACACAGTATGTTATTCCTGGTTCTATCCGGGTTAGCGACAGGTTGTTCCTGGATCTTTTATTTCAAGGCATTGCAGGTGGGACAGGTATCGCAAGTGGCACCGGTAGATAAACTAAGTGTGGCGCTGACCATCATTATGGCGGCTGTTTTTCTGCATGAAGCACTCACCTGGAAAACAGCGATTGGTGCGGGGCTCATTATAGCCGGCACCCTGGTGCTGATCCTGAAATAGCCTACCTTGCCGGCCATAAAGGCCGCTGGAGAAACCATGAAAAAAATGTTAGATAAAATAACCATTGCCACTATTCAGCAATATGCTGCCGCATCCGAGCAACTGCAATCACTTCACCCGGCATTGCTGGAACTGGCCTGGAAACAGGGTTGGTTCAAACTTTTTGTGCCGGAAATATATGGCGGTCCCGGAAAAACCCTGCCTGAAATACTAAGACTGGAGGAAGCGATTGCCGCAGAAGATGGCAGCCTGGGCTGGACTGTTACGCTTTGCAGTGGTGCAGGGTGGTTTGCAGGCTTCCTGGATCCGGCACTCGCACATACGTTATTTGCCAATCCGAAAGTTTGTTTTGCAGGCAGTGGCGAAGTAGGTGGCACTGCCACCCGTTATACCGATCATTACCTGGTCAACGGCACCTGGCATTATGCCAGCGGCGCCAGTCACGCCACCGTATTTACCGCCAATTGTACGCTGCTACTCCCTGACGGGTCTCCTGTATTGGATACCGCCGGTCAACCGGAAGTGGTTTCCTTTATTTTGTTACCGGAAGAAGTCAATATTATTCCCGGATGGTCTTATACAGGGATGGTAGCCACCGGTAGTCATGCCTTTGAAGCCGTGGGACAACAAGTGCCGTTGAACCGTACCTTCCGGATCAATGAAGAGATACAGGTAAACAGCCCGGGATTTGACTATCCATTTTTACAGCTGGCAGAAACTACGCTGGCAGTGAATAGCGCCGGAATGGGCCTGCATTTTCTGCAACTGGTGGACGCTGCTTTCCGAAAAAGATCCGGGCAAAAAAAATACAAGCCGGAACAAGTGCTGCAATTTGAGGAGTTACTGGAGAACAGCATCAGGGCACTAGATAATGCCAGGACTGGCTTCTATACAGCCTTTGACACGTCCTGGCATACGTTGCAATCGAAGCAATCAATCCCTGAATGGGAACTGCAACAAGTTAGCAAGGCCTCCAGGCAATTGGCGCATACTGCCCGGGAGGTTTGCGATAAACTATATCCTTATTGCGGACTGGAAGCAGCGCGGAAAGAAACAGAGATAAACAGGGTGTGGAGAGATATTCATACTGCCAGCCAGCATGCCTTGCTGACATTTATTTAAAACAACCGGTTTAAATAAAACGGCCGTCTCACTAAAATTGAGACGGCCGTCAATATTTTTACGAAACCAGTTATTCTGCTTCAATTTTATATACGCAGCGGCGGGCACCGTTGATGATATGTTCCATGCGGGATACATTCATTTTTTCCCCGAGTATGCTTACAAATGTTCTCATTTCGGAGGTACATATATTATCGCATTCAGAGGCGGCGCAACAGATGGGACAATGATTTTCTATAAAGAAGTAGGTATCTCCTTCTTTCTTCCATTCTGCCAGGTAGCCTTCTCCGGAGCGGATGGCTGCAAAGGAGGTCAAGCGGTTTTCGAGCCCGCTGACACCTTCCAGGGCGGTACTGTATTTTTCGAGTTGTTTTTTCTCCCGCGCGTTGACTACATTATCGAGGGCTTCCTTACCCAATACCGTTTTAATGGTTTGTATCAGTTGCAGGCTTAGTTCAGTATGTGTGTCAGGGAAGCGGGCATTACCTAATGGAGTGAGGCTCCATATTAATACCGGGCGCCCTACCCCTCTTGAGATGCTTTCGGACTGTGCCAACCCATCCTCTGCCAGTTTCAGCAGTTGCAGGCGGGCGCCCTCTCCGGTGATACCCAATTCGCTGGCCAGTTCGGCTGCAGACAAGGGTCCCCGGGTCTTGAGCAATGTCAAAAACCGTTCGGCAGCGTTCTTGGTTCGTATTGGATAATTTTCCAAGTTATTACTTGTTTTATTATCAAATATCGTATTTTTGTGAAAGCTAAAAAAAAAGATTTTGGGGTTTTGATGATTGTGAGCGGTAAGACATCAACACCTAATCTCATAATCAATTAATTCTCTAAATATTAAATATTAATGAACGTACTGATATTTAATGGAGCCATTGATGACCGTCCCTATGCCACGTCTAATCAACTGGCGGCTTATCTGGCGGAGCAACTACAGGAGAAAGGATTTTCCCCGGAGATATTCAGCCTGGGAAGTACACAAATTCCTTTTTTCTCTCAACAGGAGGCGGGGCAAAAGCCCCCGGCAGTAGATGCAATGTGTCAGGCGTTTTGCAGGGCAGATTTACATATATGGATGACGCCGTTATATCATGGTAGCATGACCGGCGCTATGAAAAATTGCCTGGACTGGCTGGAGATGACGAGTAAGAACCAACGCCCTTATTTAACAGGAAAGGTTGTAGCTTTGCTGTCCTGGGCAGATGGCACACAGGCCATGCAGGGTATAAATGCGATGGATGCAGTGGCGAAGGCGTTGAGGGCATGGGTATTACCCTTCTCTCTCCCTATTATTAAGGACAACTTATACGACCCACAAACCCGCGCGTTCACTGCGTTTTATAAAAACAAACTGGATACGATGGTGCAGTTATTATGTGCGGCAAAGTCGCATGTAGTGGCAGGTATTGAAGGATAAACCGAGAAACACACCGGCTTGCCGGTGATAGCTAATTAAAACAATTCTGAGTATGATAACCGTTTCAGAAAAAGCAGGAGCATATATCAAAGCATTGATGGAGAAAGAACATCATGCACCAGGCACCTTTGTACGTGTAGGCGTGAAAGGTGGTGGCTGCTCAGGCCTCGAATATGTGCTGAAATTTGAAGCAACAGAAGAAGAAGGCGACCAGGTATTTGAAGATAAGGGTATAAAAGTAGTGGTACAGATGAAAAGCCTGTTATACCTGTATGGTACAGAACTGGACTTTTCTGATGGCCTCAATGGCAAAGGCCTTTTCTTTAATAATCCTAATGCAACCAGAACCTGCAGCTGCGGCGAGAGCTTCGGGGTATAAATTTTAAACTTGTATGATCAACAGTAACGAAATAATTGATGATATAGCCAATAAGGAGTATGAGTTTGGCTTTAGCACCGATATTGAAATGGATATGGCTCCTCCGGGGCTGAATGAAGATATCATCCGTTTTATTTCGGCGAAGAAGAATGAACCTGAATGGCTGCTCGAATGGCGCCTGAAGGGATTTGCCGCATTTAAGAAAATGGAATTCCCCAAATGGCAGCACTTTGAGATGCCGGAGTTGGATCTGCAGGCGCTTTCCTATTATGCTGCCCCCAAGCAAAAGAAACAGCTCAACAGCCTGGATGAAGTAGATCCTGAGCTGCTGGCCACTTTCGAGAAACTGGGAATTCCCCTGAATGAACAGAAAGCACTGACTGGCGTAGCCGTAGATGCTGTATTCGACAGCGTTTCCGTTGCCACTACCTTCAAAGGCAAGCTGAAAGAAATGGGCGTTATCTTCTGCTCTTTCGGTGAAGCCGTACAGGAACATCCTGAACTGGTAAAAAAATACCTGGGCAGCGTAGTTCCCCATACAGACAATATCTTCGCTGCGCTCAACGCCGCTGTATTCTCTGATGGTTCCTTTGTATACATTCCGAAAGGCGTGCGTTGCCCGATGGAACTGAGCACCTACTTCCGTATCAATGCACAGAACACCGGACAGTTTGAACGTACCCTGATCATTGCAGACGACAACAGCTATGTTAGCTACCTGGAAGGTTGTACAGCCCCTATGCGTGATGAAAATCAACTGCATGCGGCGGTAGTAGAACTGGTAGCCATGGAACAGGCTGAAATAAAATATTCTACCGTACAAAACTGGTATCCCGGTGATAAAGACGGTAAAGGCGGTATCTACAACTTCGTGACCAAGAGAGGTATCTGCAAAGGTACTTCCAGCAAGATCTCCTGGACACAGGTAGAAACCGGTTCTGCTATTACCTGGAAATATCCTAGCGTAATTCTGCAGGGCGATTATGCCGAAGGCGAATTCTATTCCGTAGCAGTAGTCCGCAATAAACAAATTGCAGATACCGGTACCAAAATTCACCACATCGGTAAAGGCACCAAAAGCCGTATCATTTCCAAAGGTATTTCTGCCGGCCGTGGCGACAATAGCTACCGTGGCCTGGTTTCCGTAGGTCCCCGCGCAGAGAACGCACGTAACTTTACACAGTGCGACTCTCTCCTGATCGGCAACCAATGCGGATCTCACACATTCCCTTATATTGAATCCAGGAACAAAACTGCGATGATCGAACACGAAGCTACCACTTCCAAGATCGGAGAAGACCAGATCTTCTACCTGAATCAACGTGGTATCGACAGCGAAAAAGCAGTTGCCCTGATCGTAAACGGGTATGTGAAAGAGGTACTGAACCAACTGCCCATGGAGTTTGCCGTGGAAGCACAGAAATTATTATCTATTACACTTGAAGGAAGCGTTGGATAATTCATTATTCAACTAATACATACAGAACGAAAAAAACAATCATGCTGACGATTAAAAATCTGCACGCAGAAGTAGAAGGGAAAAAAATTCTGAAAGGCATCAATCTCGAAATAAACAAAGGAGAAATGCATGCTATTATGGGACCTAACGGTTCTGGCAAAAGCTCACTGGCTTCTGTCCTGGCGGGTCGTGATAACTATACCGTCACCGAAGGTGAAGTATGGTTCAATGGCAAAAATCTGCTGGACCTCGCTCCGGAAGATCGTGCCCGTGAAGGTGTATTCCTTGCTTTTCAATACCCTGTAGAAATCCCGGGTGTTTCTAATCTCAACTTCCTCAAAACCGCGCTGAATGAAATCAGGGCGTATAAAGGCCTCCCTGCCCTCGAAGCAAGAGAGTTCCTGAAGCTGACCAAAGAGAAACAACAACTCGTAGATTTCCACTCCAACCTGATGAACCGTTCCCTGAACGAAGGCTTCAGCGGTGGAGAAAAGAAACGTAACGAAATTTTCCAACTGGCTATGCTGGATCCACAGCTGGCTATCCTGGATGAAACAGATTCCGGATTAGATATCGATGCACTGCGTATTGTTTCCAATGGTGTCAACAAATTACGTGATGCAGAAAAATCTTTCGTAGTGATTACCCACTACCAACGCCTGCTGGAGTATATCATACCTGACTTCGTGCACGTACTGTACAATGGCCGTATCATTAAGACCGGTACCAAAGAACTGGCACTGGAACTCGAAGAAAGAGGATACGACTGGCTGAAAGAGGAATTACATTTGAAAGAATCTGTATAAGAGGAATTACAAATTACGCCTCTCGAATACGGCTATCTGCGAATATCTCCGCACTATTCCGTCATTCGTCATTCGTAATTCGTAATTCATAATTTGGATATAAATTATGATAAGCAATATGATATTGCCATTTTACCAGGCGTTAACGGAAGATGTACAGGCATTGTCGGCACAGGTTTCTGCCCCCGCCGCCACAGCACTGCACGATATTCGCCGCAAAGCGCTGGAGCGCTTTACAGCAATCGGACTTCCTTCGCTGAAAACGGAAGCATGGCGCTACACTAATATTCAGCGCTATCTGAAAGAGTTTCCTTACGAACTGCTCACCACAGCAACGCCTGTTTCCGCTGCTGTAGCAGAAAGCAAAGCCATTCCTGAACTGGATTGCTATCGTGTGGTACTGGTAAATGGTCACCTGCAGGCAGATCAATCTGTCCTGCCCGAAGGTAAAGGCATCACCATTGGCGCGATGAGTGCACATACTACCGCTCCTGGTTTTGCTCACTTCAATCAACAACCACACCTGGCAGGTGAATCCCTGGCCCAGTTAAATACTGCCCTCTTTGCCGATGGCCTGTATATCGAACTGGCCGCCAACACCGTGCTGGATAAACCCATACATATAATACACGTATACTCTGCTACTGCACACGCTTTCATTCAACCCCGTCACTTATGGGTGCTGAACAGAAGCGCTGCCGCTACTATTATTGAAAGCTCCGTTCACCCGGAAACTGCTACCGTGGCTTTCGCCAACAGCGTACTGGAAACTGTGGTGATGGAAAATGCAGAACTGTGGCATTATAACGTACAACAGGGAGAAGAAAGCTTCCGCGAAGTACATACCACCGCTGCACAACAATATAAAGACAGCCGTTACCATCATTTTAATTTCACCCTGCCCAACACCCCGTTCACCCGTAATAACCTGAGCGTGGCACTGAATGGCAGTCATACTGAAACTAACCTGAACGGTTTATATATTGCCAACAAACACCAGCATGTAGATAACCATACCTTTATGGATCATATCATGCCGGATTGTAACAGTAATGAACTGTACAAAGGCGTACTGCTGGATGATGCCAATGGCGTATTCACCGGTAAAATCCTGGTACACCAGGAAGCGCAGAAAACCAATGCATTCCAGCAAAACAACAACTTGTTGCTGGGCAGCAAAGCAGATATTAACTCACAGCCTCAGCTGGAAATATATGCAGATGATGTAAAATGCAGCCACGGCTTTACTGCCGGTCAGTTCAGCGAAGAGTCCATGTTTTACCTGCGCTCCCGTGGCATAGGTGAAGATGCGGCCAAAGCACTGATGGTAAATGCCTTCTCTCATGACATTACAGATGCCATCAAGGTACCAGCCCTGCAACATCACCTGCAGGAGCAGATTGCGGAGATCATGAATAACTAAACGAACCATGGAACATATTGCTAACATAGTAACCGCCGGCCTGGACATTGCGCAGATCAGAAAGGACTTCCCTATCCTGCAGCAACAGGTACATGGCAAACCGCTGGTGTACTTCGACAACGGAGCCACCACGCAGAAGCCGCAGGTAGTAATAGCAGCAGAAGCCCGCTATTATGAAGAATATAACAGCAATGTGCACCGCGGGGTACACCACCTCAGCCAGGTGGCCACCAATGCATACGAAAAAGCACGTATCACCGTAGCCGGCTATATCAACGCAGCTGATCCGCATGAAGTTATCTTCACCAAAGGCACTACAGACAGCATCAACCTGGTAGCCAATACCCTGGGACGCCGTTTCCTGAAGGCCGGCGACAGCGTGATCATTTCTGCCATGGAGCACCATAGTAATATTGTGCCCTGGCAAATTGCCTGCGAAGAAAGCGGCGCCACACTGAAAGTGATTCCGATCAATGAGCGTGGTGAACTGCTGATGGATGCCTACGAAGCACTATTGGATGATACCGTGAAAATAGTAGCCGTTACCTATGTATCCAATACCATGGGTACCATCAACCCGGTACAGGACATCATCACGCTGGCGCATGCACGAAATATACCGGTATTGCTGGATGCCGCACAGGCCATTCAGCACATCACCATAGATGTACAGGCCCTGGACGTAGATTTCCTCGCTTTCTCCGGTCATAAAATTTATGCACCTACCGGTACCGGTGTACTGTATGGCAAAAAAGAATGGCTGAACAAACTGCCCCCTTACCAGGGTGGTGGCGATATGATCAAGACCGTTACTTTCGAAAAAACAATCTATAACGAACTACCGTATAAATTCGAGGCCGGTACCCCTAACATTGCGGGCGCTATTGCCCTGGGTACAGCTATTGAATATTTACAGCAGGTAGGTATTGAGAAAATCCAGCAGCGGGAAGAAGAACTGATGACTTACGCCATGCAGGAACTTCGCAAGATCGATGGGATCCGCTTTATAGGCGATGCCGCCCACAGAAGTGGTGCGATCTCCTTCCTGGTACATAATATCCACCCGTTTGATATGGGTGAACTGCTGGACCAGCAAGGTATTGCGGTGAGAACAGGTCATCACTGCACCGAACCACTGATGGATCTGTTTAAGATCCCTGGTACGGTTCGTGCGTCCCTCTCTTTCTACAATACCCGGGAAGAAATAGACAAACTGGTAGCTGGCATTAAAAGAGCCGCTGCCATGCTGTTGTAAACAGGTGAATATGACGATTCAGGAAATACAGGAAGAAATAATATCCGATTTTTCGGTGATGGGTAGCTGGGAAGATAAATATGAATATATTATCCAGCTCGGCAAAGAATTACCCCTCATTGCAGAAGAATTTAAAACACCTGACAACCTGATTAAAGGCTGTCAGTCGCGCGTGTGGCTGCATACAGAGCTGAAAGACGGGAAACTGTTTTTTACCGGCGACAGTGATGCTGTAATTACCAAAGGTCTGGTGAGCCTGATGATTTATGTATTGTCTGGTCATACACCCCAGGAAATTGCCGCAGCAGAAATTCATTTCATTGATGCCATTGGTTTAAGCAGTCATCTCTCTCCTACCCGCTCCAATGGGTTGCTGAGTATGCTCAAACAAATGAAGCTGTACGCCATCGCTTACCAGGCAAAAATTAACCAGCAATGAACGACGAAGCAACATTAAGAGAACTGATAGAAGCACAGCTCAGAACCGTGTATGATCCGGAAATCCCGGTGAATATCATGGAACTGGGGTTGGTATACGCCATCAAGATCAAGGAAAACAACCGGATTGGGATTGATATGACACTGACTGCACCTGGTTGCCCCGTAGCCGGAGATATTATCCGCGAAGTAGATGAAAAGGTAAGAAATATTGAAGGGGTATCTGATGTAGATGTACACCTGACCTTTGATCCACCATGGACCAAAGACATGATGAGTGAAGAAGCAAAGCTGGAGCTGGGCTTTATGTAAGCTCGCGAAAATATCATATAATTAAACCAAATACCAAATACACTGCGTAGTGTTATTTGATATTTGGTTTTTTATGTTATGGAATTATTTACTTTGTGCCTTAAATCGTTAATCCATTGAACCTATCCGACGAACAAGTGCTTGCTATGGCGCCTGATGATGCTTCCCGCAAATCAGGGAAGGACCTGGCCAACCCGGCCAAATGGGTCAGCAAAGGCGTTGGCGATAATGCGTTGTGGGGAGAATGCCAGGGTAGCGGCAGTAAACCATACCAGACACAAATAGACACCGGCAACATGGCCTTCAAATGCAGTTGCCCCAGTCGTAAATTTCCTTGTAAACATGGCCTGGGACTGCTGTTGCAGTATTCCCGGCAGCCTGATTCTTTTGCCGCCACTACTCCACCGGCCTGGGTCAGCGAGTGGCTGGCCAAACGTGCTGAAAGAGAAGAAAAGAAAGTGGCAGCCGCCGGCGCACCTGAGAAACAGGTAGACACCGCCGCACAGGCGAAACGCCAACAGGCCCGGCAACAGAAAGTAGCCGATGGCGCCGCAGAATTACTGCGCTGGATAAAAGACCTGGTCCGCAACGGTATCATGGACCTGCCCGAAAAAGACGCCGCCTTCTTCGAAAATATGGAACGCCGCATGGTAGATGCCCAGGCAGGAGGACTAGCCGGTATGATGCGCGAACTGGCCGACATCAGCTATTTCCACGAAGGCTGGCAAACCGTTTTCATGAACCAGCTGTTGCGTATCTACCTCGTCATCCAGGGATATCAGCACATTGATCAGTTGCCATTCCTCCTGCAACAGGATATACGCAGCCTGATCGGCTTCACCCAATCCCAGGAAGAGCTGAAAGAGCAAACCGGTATCACCGACACCTGGCGCGTACTCGGCAAACAAACCACCGAAGAAGACCGGCTCACCGTAGAACGGTATTGGCTATATGGCATTCATACCCGGCGCCGGGCGCTTATCCTGCAATTTTTTGTACGTGGACAAAGCACCATTGCACAGCCGCTTACTCCGGGCAGTACCATACAGGCGGAACTGGTATACTTCCCTTCTGCAGCACCACTGCGGGCCATCATCAAACAACAGATGACCATACCACCCGATCATACCTTCAGCGGTTTTTCCGGATGGGACGAAGTAGTAGCCTCCCAAACAGCCACCGCAGCTGTACTACCGGTGTATAACGACCAGGTATATACGATTGCGACCCTGACGCCGGTATGGCACCAGGAGCAATGGTGGTTACAGGATAGCCGCCAACAACTCATGCCGGTAAAAAAAGGCTTTCCACATATCTGGAAGCTCCTCGCCTTCAGTGGCGGTGCCCCGTTACACATGGCGGTTACCGGCAGGGAAATGCAATATGAACCCATTGGTGTATGGCATGAACACGAATACAAAATATTATAATGGAGCGCTGGAATCAGATCATCAATACCGCCCTGCTGGGTACTGCTAAAAAACAGGCCGACGCACAGGGACTTCAGGGACCGCTACAGGCGGCAGCGGCCACCATTTTAGGTAATGCCGGCACAGATAGGGAAGAACAATTCCTGCAACTGGCGGCAGTTGTATACAACTACCGGCAATCCGGTATCCAGCCGGTGACAACCACCGTGCCACCACTCCCCGTTTGCCCTGCTGAAACCAAAGCTTATTGTCCCCCGGCAGCCATCCGTGCACTGCAGCCGGTACTGGAAACAGATAGCATACAACTATTACAGCTCTGGCTGGAACACTGTACCCAACGCCATTTTATATTGCCACCTGCACAGTTACCTGTGATGCTGGACAAAGCCTGGCGCAATAAATCACTGCGCGCACTCACTGCCGCGGCTGGTGGATACCGCGCAGAGTGGCTGGGACAATTTAACCCCGACTGGAACTTCTCCCGCGTGGCAGAAACGCTGGAAGAAAGATGGGAAAACGGGGCCACTGCTCAACGTGTAGAAGCCCTGCAGGAATTACGTGCAACCGATCCCGTTATGGCACTCACCTGGCTGCAACAAAGCTGGGCCAAAGAGAGCGCCACGGTAAAAGCAGAACTGCTGGCCGTGTTGGAACAACCACCGCAGGAAAGCGACCTGGAATGGCTGGAGTCTTTACTCACCGAAAAAAGCAAAACCGTAAAGGAAATTGTAGTTCGCCTGCTGAAGAAACTGCCCGGCTCCTCGATCCACGAATTGTACTGGCAGGTACTCGCCGGGGCTGTACAACCGCAATGGGATGGCCACATAGTGGTAGCCCTGCCGGAGTTAACAGATGAACGCATCTTCCAGAGCGGCATCGAAAAACTCAGTAACAGTAAAAGTGTAGCAGACGAAACGCATATATTATATCAGCTGATCAGCGCCGTGCATCCGGCCCGCTGGGAAACACATTTCGGGCGCACGCCTGCGGAAGTGATCAGGCTGTTTTTACAATATGAAACGCTGCAGCCTTTTGTACCTGCGCTGGTACAGGCCATCACCTGGTTTGAGGCGAAGGAATGGGCTACTACATTTATGGAGCATAGCGAAACCTTTTATATAGATATCCTTCCGATGTTGCCTACGACCCAACAGCAACAACTCAGTGAACATCACTTTGTGGAACATCCCGAAGCTATCATCAAATATGCCGGCCAGAACCCGGCAGAATGGAGCGTAGCCCTCTGTACCCGGATATTGCGCTATGCAGCCTCTCAACCTTACACTTACAACCAGTTGTACATGAATAATGTGATACGCCAGATACCCGTTGCCATCGCGGCTACGCTGGATAATATTGTGCCAACGGAATCTTACCATGTAGGCTACTGGAATAATATAAAAGTACACCTGGGTAAACTGATACAGGCTAAAAGCCTGCTGCCTGGATGCTTTAACCAATAAAACAAACTCAAAATCATATTAACAGCCCAGGCAGTTACTAAAAGCTAACCGCTAAAGGCTAAAAGCTCATAAATCCCCTCTCATGTCAGACATTTTACGTTATCATGCCGAACAGCTTTTTGCACAAGAGCTGGAAGAATTGAAAAAGCACGACTCCGGGAAACGCCCGCACAACTGGTTGTTGACGCCCCAGTCGGTGGTTACCTACCTGATAGGCGGGAAATTGAAAAACGGATTTGAAGTGACTCCTAAATACATTGGCAGCAAGCGCCTGATGGAGATAGCGGTAGCTACCCTGGCCACTGATCGCGCCCTGCTGTTATATGGTTTGCCCGGCACTGCCAAGAGCTGGGTAAGTGAGCACCTGGCCGCCGCTGTCAGTGGCGATTCCACCCTGATTGTACAGGGTACTGCCGGCACCAGCGAGGAAAGTATCCGTTATGGCTGGAACTATGCCCGCCTGCTGGCGGAAGGACCTACTCCCGCGGCACTGGTGGAAACACCGGTGATGCGTGCTATGAAAGACGGTAAAATTGCAAGAATAGAAGAACTCACCCGTATTGGCGCTGATGTACAGGATACCCTGATCACCATCCTGTCTGAAAAAACACTGCCAATTCCGGAGCTGAATACAGAAGTGCAGGCAGCCAAAGGATTTAACGTGATTGCCACCGCCAACAACCGCGACAAAGGTGTGAATGAATTATCCAGTGCCTTAAAACGAAGGTTCAATACCGTTATATTGCCGGTACCGGATTCTATGGAGGAGGAAATTGATATCGTAAGAAGAAGGGTGGAGAGCTTCGAGAAAGTGATGGAATTGCCTGCAGAAAAACCGGCATTGGACGAAATCCGTCGCATCGTTACCATCTTCCGCGAGCTGCGAAATGGGGTAACATTAGACGGCAAAACCAAGCTGAAGTCACCCGGAAGCACCTTAAGCACCGCAGAAGCTATCTCTGTGGTTAACAATGGGTTAGCACTGGCTGCTTATTTTGGAGATGGAACCCTGAATGCTGCTGACCTCGCTGCTGGTATCATTGGAGCGGTAGTGAAAGACCCGGTGCAGGATAAACTGGTATGGCAGGAATACCTGGAAACAGTGGTAAAAACACGGGAAGACTGGAAAGATGTGTACCGCGCCTGCAGGGATCTAAACTAATGGAAACCGCCGGGGCAATGCAATAACGCTGAAGAAGGCAGAACGAAAAGCTAGCCGGAACTCATAAAAAGGCAGGCGCTTAAAAAGTTCTCCTGACATTGGATAAGGCCGCTTTTGTTTACTGCTAATCACTAAACAAACATTATAAACAATATGATAATCAGTCATTTGCAATAATTATATTTTAGAAAGATAAAATTGACCACCAGTTGCTTAAAAAGTAACCAACTGCGCAGGACGATAGTTGTTTTTAAGCACAAATAACTGGCCATCTTCTTATAATAAAATTATCAGCAATTGGCCATTAATCATTGTTTATTAAATAGATAAAGCATCAACCATCTACCTGCAATTAAATATTAAGTAGCTATTGATGCTGATATTTTTTTGAGAAGATAAACAGCCTTTCATTGACCTGTCATAAAAATATTAAACCACCCTTGGTGAGGATATTTTTCGGGAGATGATCAACGCTGACCATCTGATTTTTTTACGATTAAGCACCACATATGTCCGTACATATTTTAGGTATCCGGCATCACGGGCCTGGTTCTGCCAGGAATGTAAAAGCTTTCCTTGAGGAGCTGCAGCCGGATATTGTGCTGATAGAGGGCCCTCCGGAAGCAGATGCATTGCTGCAATGGGCAGGTCATGAAGACTTGCAACCACCGGTAGCGATTCTTGCCTATCAACCTGATCATCCGCAGAAAGCCTGCTTCTATCCGTTTGCAGACTTCTCCCCGGAATGGCAGGCCATGTTATACGCCAAACAGCACCGTATACATGCCCGTTTCATGGACCTTCCCCTGGCACATGTATTCGGAATGGAAAATGAAGACGTAGCTAAGGCGGTAACGGAAACCGCAGATAATCATACTGCTAATGCGGTGAAACGGCTACACAATAACCAGAACATGGGAGAAGCCCCTGCATTACTTCCCGCGCGGGATCCGATATCCCACCTGGCTGCCGCGGCTGGTTATGAGGACGGTGAACGATGGTGGGAGCATATGTTTGAATACCGCATGGCACAAACAGCCGTTTTTGAGGCGGTTAATGATGCCATGACAGCCCTGCGCGAAGAACTTCCCCGGAAAGAAGACCGGAAGGAACAACTCCGCGAGGCGTGGATGCGCAAATGTATCCGGCAGGCGGAAAAAGAAATGTTTCAGCGCATTGCCGTGATCTGTGGCGCCTGGCATGGGCCCGCGCTGCAAAACATGCCAAAACAAAAAGACGATAACGACCTGTTGAAGGGACTTCCCAAAGCAAAAGTGGAATGCACCTGGATCCCGTGGACGTATAGCCGTTTAAGTTATGAGAGCGGTTATGGCGCCGGTATTCCTTCCCCCGGATGGTACGAACATATCTGGGAACATCCCACAGATGACGGTACCCGATGGATGGCGGGAGTAGCCAAACTATTCAGGGAGCAGCAACAGGATACGTCCGTGGCGCACGTAATGGAAGCAGTGCGGCTCGCAAATGCCCTGGCATCATTGCGGCATTTCGCCAGGCCCGGTTTGGAAGAGCTGAATGAGGCTACCCTGGCCGTGTTATGTAACGGAGAAAGTATCCTTATGCAACTGATCCGGGACGAACTCATTGTACGCAACCGCATCGGGAAAGTCCCCCTGGAAGTGCCTACTCCACCCCTGCAGGCGGATATTGCCAAATGGCAAAAGAAGCTGCGGTTACCGCAGACCGCGGACTTCAAGGACTACATCCTGGACTTACGTAAGGACACCGACCTGGAAAGAAGCATTTTCCTCCACCGGCTGCAACTGCTGGACATCCACTGGGGTAAACGCAGCGACATCTCCGGGAAAGGTACTTTCAAAGAACAATGGCGCCTGCAATGGGATCCGGCGTTTTCTATTGACATCATCGAAAAAGGCAGTTGGGGCAATACGGTAGCTGAAGCAGCTACCCGCTATATCACCAATAGCGCGGAAAGCACCGCCACCCTCCAACAGGTATGCAAAATGCTGGCATCCGCGATTCCGGCAGAACTGCCGGCGGTAGTGGAAGTGTTGATTCACCGGATCAATAACCTGGCGGCGGCCTCCGGTGATGTGTTGCAATTGATGGAGGTCATTCCTTCGCTGGTAAATATCAGCCGCTATGGCAACGTCCGGAAAACAGATGCCGCGCTGGTGAATGGCATCACCGAAAGCATGATTGGCCGCATCTGTATTAGCCTGCCTGCTGCCTGCACAGCAGTAGCGGAAGATGCCGCACTCGCCCTGCTGGACCTCTTCTATGCCATGAATGACGCGATTAGCTTACTGCAACAAGCACCACTGACCAGCGCCTGGCAGGAAACACTGCAGGCTATTTCCAGAAATGAGCAGTCGGCCCCCATGATTGCCGGCTACGCTACGCGGCTGCTGTTCGACGCCAAAATCCTGGAAGGAGATACACTCAGCAAGGCGTTCAGTGTATCCATGTCCGTAGCCAACCCACCTGCGCTGGCTGCCGCCTGGCTGGAAGGATTTCTACGGGGCAGCGGAACCTTGCTGCTACTGGATGATAGCCTATGGGGAATGGTGCACCATTGGGTTTCTCAGCTGGAAAATGATATTTTCATACAGGTATTGCCGTTATTACGCCGCACCTTTTCTAACTTTACCGCCCCGGAAAGGAAAAAACTGGGTGACAAAGTAAAGAATGGAGGCAGCAGTAATAGCATAAAAACCACTACCAGCGGGGGGCTCGACGAAGAGCGTGCCGCCAGAGGCATTCCGGTAGTGATGCAGTTACTCGGATTGGATGATTCAAAATTGTTAGCAGATGGAGCATGAAGAACAGATTCGCAGGTGGCGGCTGGTGCTGGGAGGATCCCAGAATGATGGTACCGGCTTTTCGTTAAATAAAACGGACCTGCAGGTAGACAAAACACTGGAAGCCTTATATGACAGCACCCGACAGGGCGGCTTAGGTCCCTCGTCGCCCAATGTGAGCCGGTGGCTGGGCGACATCCGTAACTACTTCCCCTCCTCTGTAGTACAGGTCATGCAACAGGATGCGCTGAAACGCCTCAATCTTACCCAGATGCTCTTCGAAAAAGAGATGCTGGAAAATGTAGAAGCAGATGTACACCTGGTAGCTACCCTGATGACGTTGAGCCGCGTTATCCCGGAAAAGACCAAAGACACTGCCCGGCAGGTAGTCCGGAAAGTGGTAGACGAACTGCTGAAGAAGTTGTCGCAGCCCACACAACAGGCTATTAGTGGCAGCTTAAACCGCAGCGCACGCAACAGGCGCCCTCGTCATCACGAAATCAACTGGCACCTGACCATCCGGAAAAATCTGCAACACTACCAGCCCGCCTATCAAACCATTATCCCTGAAACACTGATTGGATATGGTCGTAAACGGTCGGCACTCAAAGAAGTAGTGCTATGCCTGGACCAGAGTGGTTCGATGGGCACCTCTGTCGTTTATTCTGGTATCTTCGGAGCGGTCATGGCATCTATTCCTGCCCTGAAAACACAAATGGTTGTTTTTGATACCGCCGTTGCCGATCTTACGGAAGAATTACAAGACCCGGTAGAATTACTGTTTGGCGTTCAGCTGGGCGGTGGCACTGATATCAACGCTGCATTAAAATATTGCGGCCAAATTATCAGCCGGCCCACCGACACCGTATTGGTACTGGTCACCGATCTCTTTGAAGGCGGCGACGAAAAAAACATGCGCAAACGCTTTACCGACCTGGCGGCAGCAGGGGTGCAGGTAATCGTATTACTGGCACTAAACGATGATGGCGCTCCCAGCTACGATCACGACAATGCACAGTTCCTCGCGAACCTGGGCATACCGGTATTTGCCTGCTCTCCGGATAAATTCCCGGATATGATGGCCATGGCATTAAGTAAACAAGATGTTGCCCAATGGGCCGCAAAAGAAGATATTGTGCTGAAAAAATAATGAATCTATTTATACCTTATGCCGTACAACAAGGAAGACATACTACCGCTGCTTGAAAAACTGAACTTGACTATCTATGAAAACAATGAACCTATTAGAACCGGGGTAGCATTCCTTACTGGGCAAACTTTACAACCTCCCCTGTTTAACAACCCGGAGGAGGCACGCACCCTCGGCGTATTTATCCAGTTACTGCAGGTACCGGAACATTGGAACGACAATGACCGCCTGGTATTGCAGCTCATTTCCCCGCCAGACACCTGGAAAGTGAGCCAATCACTTTTCTTATCCCGCATCGTCCCCATGATGGACCTGCCGGGAACTTCTTCATCCATTGTACTGCGATTCAGCTATTTTACCAGCTTCCTGCAACAAAGAGGCTGTACACCACAGGAAATAGGCTCTCAACTGATCAGCTATTCCGGCGATGGTAATAACTTCGACCTCGCGCCACTGAAGTTTACACCCCTGCGTAAATTTCTGCAGGACCTGATCAAAAGCGCCGAACGATATGTTATAGACGACTATCTCACTACCTGGAAACCCAAAAATTGGAATTCCCTCTTCTATCGCCTGCTGGCCAAAGGCCACCCGGAACGGGAAATGGAATACCTCGAAAGCATGCTGCTGCGCGCGGGCAATCTCCCCGACCAGCATGAATTATCAAAAGCATTACTGCAAAATAACCTGGCCAAATATGAGCCCCTTGTAGAAAGAGCTGCCGAAGAAGCCTGGTTGCGACCGGATCTTGCTGCTGCATTGCATAGCTATCAACTGCTGGCGCATCATCTGCCGGAAAGATTTGAGCAAAGACTCATCAGCGTGGCCTACGACTACCTCGACATGCCCACCACCGGCATTGAAGACCGCGCCTTAACCGGCTCACTGGTAACAGGTTTGTGGATACCAGACGTAACACCATCCGGCATACTCGCTATCCGCACGTTATTGCAAAAAGACCGGGCCAGGCTACTACCCTACCTGGATAACTATCTTGCAGAAAAACGTTACCTGCACCCGGATACTTTCCAGTTGCTGGTAGATGAACTCGATGAAGCCGCCGCTCCACTCCTGTTGAGTGCCCTGGAAAACGACTATGATGCGCGGGTAGTATTACCAGCACTTACACAGTTACCAGTGGCCTTGTATATAGAACAGCTATGGCCGTTTGTATACCATAAATTAAAATCTGTTCGTTCACTCGTTGCCGTTGTACTGGCGCAGCATCCGCTGGCCATGGAGCGGGCATCAGAACTCCTGCAAAGTACCAAAGCAGATCAACGTCTCACAGGTGTTCAAATCCTTGTCCGGCTTAACCATCCGCAAGCCATCATCTTATTGCAACAGATACTGCAGAAAGAAGTAAACGACGATGCACGTGACCTGATGCTGGAAACACTGAACGACCACACCATTACCGGTGAAGATGATCTTGCCGTAGTGACACAACTGGTAGCCCATGCGAAGAAGCGGGGTAAGCTGTCCAGGCCGGTAGAAAAATGGCTGGACGACAGTAACATGCCACCTCTCTACCTGTTGAGCGGCGAAGTGGCCTCCCTGGAGATGGTGCGCTTCCTCTTTTACCGGATGAGCCGTACTACCGAAATCGTAGCAGATATGGAAGCCAAACCATTCCTGCGTTTGGTAGACCGCACCCGCAGCGGCGATTTCGCTAACCACCTGTTCCGGTTCTACATCGACCGGGGCGGTGATGCCAAATACAAATACCTGATGACGCTGGCCGCATTGGTAGGTGATGACGCCCTGGCAGCTAACCTGCGTGTATCGCTGCAATTCTGGATTGATACGAAACGACTCAAAATGGCAGAACATGGCGTGGCCGCACTGGCCCTCCATGGTAGTAACCAGGCATTACGCATGGTAGAATACCTGTCGCGCAGATACCGCAGCCGCAAACCAAATGTAGGCGCCGCGGCACTGGCAGCCCTGCAACAAACCGCTGCTGCAAGAGGTATGAGTCTGCATGATTTAGGCGACCACATCGTTCCTGATTTTGGCTTCGATGGATTGTATAAATCCTTTGAAGTGAAGAAAGATATCTACCGGGCGTACCTGGACCTTAATTTCAAACCGGCTTATCTCAACCATAACAATCGCCAGCTGAAAGCTATACCAGCCGCCACACCCCAGGAAATAAGAGAATCATTCAAAGCATTGACAAAAGCAGTGGCCGAAACGGTGAAGTCGCAGACTTCCCGCATGGAACATTTCCTGGTAACTCAACGGAAATGGCGCACGACGCAATGGCAGCAATTCTTCGGACAACATCCGGTGATGTCTGTATATGCCAGCCGGTTGGCCTGGGGACTTTTTGATGAAGAAGATCAACTGATCACGACCTTCTACCGTGGCGAAGATGGCCGCCTGCTCACGCTGGCAGATACTGCTATCACCTTGCCGGAAAATGCTGCGGTACGGATACTTCACCCGATTTACCTGGACGCGGCTACCTTACAACAGTGGAAACAAAAATTTACTGCGCTGAATATTACACCGGTCTTTCCTCAATTGGAAAGACCGGTAGCCGCGCTTTCGCCACAGCAGGCTTATAGCACACTGGTACACGACTTCGAGGATATTTCCCTGGAAAGCAATATCCTGAATCAATATATGGAGAAGAAAGGCTGGCAGTTGAGCGAAGGCAGTGATGGCAAATTTGTATATGCCTATCATAAAATTGACGACGAGCATCAACTGGAAGTAATTGTGGAAATGAGCTGTGTGTATAATGAAGACAGCTTCCGGTATAAACTAGGTAAGTTGTATTTCATAGATAAAACGAAAACGCAGCAGCGCTGGTTCCGCAGCACCGACAAAGAAGCGATCGACTGCCTGTTGCCGTTGAAGAACGTGCCGCCAGTGTTTTATTCGGAAGCGATTACGGACATCTCAGTCTCCCGCGATCAGACTGCGTTGGTGTAACTGGTTTTAAATCACGGAATTTTATTTGTATTTTTCACTTTCACCAGTGAACATGAACAATTAAAATCCGACGCATGTCAAAACTACGCAACACCCTGGCGGGGGCCTTTATGCTGCTATTATCAGCCGGTACCCTGCCCGTTCAGGCTATTCATATTATTCCGCAACCAGCGGAAGTAAAAACGTTATCCGGTACATTTACGTTGTCCGGCGCCACTGCTATCATTCCTGGTAAGAGCGCCGGCGAAGCGAATCAACTGCAACAAGCCCTGCAGGAAACATATGGTCTGTCCCTCTCCCTGAAACCCGCAGCAAAAGCGGACTTTATCCATTTATCCTTAAACGAAAAATTAAAGCAGGACCTTGGTACCGAAGGTTACCAACTGCTGGTACTACCTGCTGGTATTACCATTACGGCCGCTACCAATACGGGGATCTTTTATGGTATCCAATCGCTGCGTCAATTAATTGTTGCTAACGGAAATACCTATACGGTAGATGCCGTATCTGTGAAAGATAAACCCCGCTTTGGCTGGAGAGCCTTTATGCTGGATGAAGGCCGCTACTTTAAAGGCGGCGAAACCGTGAAACACCTGCTGGATGAAATGGCATTACTGAAAATGAATGTATTTCACTGGCACCTTACGGACGACCAGGGTTGGCGTATAGAAATCAAAAAATACCCGCTGCTCACCACCGTGGGAGGCAGAAGAGATTCCACACAGATAGGCACCTGGGGCAGCAAAAATTTTGATGGAAAAGTACACCAGGGCTTTTATACCCAGGAACAAATCAAAGACATTATTAAATATGCAGCTGACAGGCACATTACCATTGTACCGGAAATAGAAATGCCGGGGCATTCCAGCGCCGCTATTGCCGCCTATCCGTGGCTAGGTACAAAGAGCGAACCTATTAAAGTACCGGGCACCTTTGGTGTACATTATGATGTTTTTAATGTTAGTAATCCTAAAGTAATTACCTTTTTACAGGATGTATTGGATGAAGTAATCACTTTGTTCCCCTCTAAAGTGATTCATATTGGCGGAGATGAAGTAAAATACAATCAATGGAAAGAAGATGCCGGTGTACAGGCTTACATGGCCGAACATAAACTGGCTTCTCCGGCCGATTTACAGATCTTCTTCACTAACAACATTTCAGTTTACCTGTCTAAGAAAGGCCGCCGCATGACCGGCTGGAACGAAATCATGGGGAGCAAATTGCATGAATTTACAGATAGCAAAGATGTAGCGGCCAAGGAAAAACTGGCGCCCGGCACCATTGTTCAATTCTGGAAGGGAGAGCTCAACCTGATCACCGATGCGGTATCCAAAGGATATGATGTGGTCAACTCCTATCATGCTGCCACCTACCTGGATTACAGTTATAACGATATCTCCCTGGAAAAAGCCTACAGCTTCGATCCTATTCCGGCCGGACTGGATCCAAAATATTACTCAAAAATACTGGGTAGCGGTTGCCAGATGTGGGGAGAATGGATCCCGGACAACAAAGCGATGAATCACCAGGTATTTCCAAGACTGGCGGCCTATGCAGAAGATGGCTGGACCCTGTCGGCAAACAAAAACTTCCAACAGTTCCAGGAGGCATTGCAGTTTTTCTATGCCCGCTGGGATAAAGAAGGCATCGGTTATAATAAATAAGTTTTTATAAAACGGGAAGCGACGGACGAAAGCAATCACTGCTTTTGCCCGTCGCTTCCGCTATTTAGCAGGATAGCGCCGCTTATTTCACCGGTAATAACTTTAGCGTATCATGTTCCTGTTTCAGACCATACAGGATAATTCCCTGTGTATTGGCTGTCAGCGCATCTGAAGCACCTTCCCGATAAGCTGGATACGTGCGGACGAGATTTTTTCCTTTAATATAAAAACTATCCTGCCCGCGATAAGCCGCCTGCTCCATCGTGTCCACCGCTGAAACATCAATACGGATAACAGGATGCTGCAGCTCAAAGCCATACAGTTTGCCATAACGCCCGGTTCCTTCAGACAACATAGTGCAATAAACTTCCGGGCGGCCGTTTCCATTCAAATCGGCAATCAGCACATTTCTCAGTTCTCCTTTTACATCTTTTTCAACGATACTGTCAGCTACAGTGGTATCTTTTTTTGAACCAATGGCCAGGAACAGATCGCGCATATAGCCATTGCCTTTAGTGATTACGGCAATACGGTAATCACCGAAGCTGGTATCCCGTTTTTCTGATTTACTTTCCAGCGTATTAGGAGTAACCGGGTGCTTATTGGCTGAATCATGTGCCGCCTGCTCCTCCTTATTCTGCATAGGGCTGTTGCAGGCGAAAAGTGCCACTACTACGAGGCAACCGGCCAAACTAAGTTTATCGTACCACATAGCTGTTATTTTTTCTAAAGATACCGGAGAAAATCATGCCTCAATACCTTTTGTGCTTATGCGCTTTGGTGTCTTTGTTGTTATGTGTTGTATCTTTTCCTTTGAAATCCTGCTCTTCATTCTTCCTGCTGTCGAGGTTATCCCTGATTTCGGGACGGGGTAAGTTAGAAAAACGTTGTTGTTTACTCTGCCGGGTATTTTCACTTCTTGTACCTTTCATAAGAAAACATTTTTTGGGTGAATAATATTTACTTCGCCACAAAAGCAGTGCCTTACCTGGTAGGGGCGGTGAACCCGGTTTTGTGTCTCCCGTTCCACTGATTGTCGGGCAATATCCACAATTCCGATATGGAGTTTCGGACCGGCAAAAATGCCACTGAAATATGTTTCAGGCAATTATGACAAATCCAGCCTTATCAGGTTAAAAAAGCATGATATCTGCTTATATCATCACTGAACATAAACCTTTATTGTATGAAAAACCTTCCGGCTACTATTGGTTTCGTGGTAATTCTGGCCCTGTTTGTTTTCTTCAGGGGAAATCCGGATCGGGCTGTGCAGGCTGCTCCAGTAAATGATCGCGCTAACATTGAAATTTTCCAGCAGGATACCTTTCCGCATAAACCGCTGGATACTACCATGAGACATCATCAAAAGGGAAAGAACAAAATGGATACAACGTGGAAGAAGCACCGAAGAGACACGTTGTAGAGCTGAAAGCAAAAAGCTGAAAGCAAAAAGCTATTGTAGTGAATGATTACTGCGAATATAATATACGCTTAGTTCATTCACTACAATAGCTTTTGCTTTCTGCTTTTTGCTTTCAGCTATTTTTCCAGCGTACCAAACAAACCATTTTTATAGTCTGTAATGGCCTGCTCTACTTCTTCTGCGGTATTCATTACAAAATTATCTTTGGCGGCTACCGGCTCATTGATAGGCTCGGCGCAAAGATAGAGGATGCGGGTGTTGTCTGATGCCTTGATATGAATATCTGCGTTTTCATCTTCTTTATCAAAAACAACAAGGTGATATCCACTAACATCAGTGCCGTTTATTGTCAAGCCACCATCCACTACATATAACAAGGTCCAATATCCACGTGTAGCCGTTAGTGTTACCTCCTTCCCTGCTTCGATATTTCCCCAAATGGCGGTTATAGGAGTGAAATTCTTCAACGGTCCTTTTTTGCCTTCATACTCACCACCAATGAGGGTCAGGTGTACGCCTTCCTTTACTGCTACCGGCGGCATTTCAGTGCCTTTTACATATTGATACCAGGGCGCTTCTCCTTTATGGGCAGCGGGTACATTGAACCACAACTGCAGCAGTTCATAGTTGCCTCCTTTCTCCAGGAATCCGGCGGAAGGACCTTCACTGTGCAGGATACCTTTTCCGGCAAACATCCATTGCACATCGCCGGCGGTAACGGTCATGGCATTGCCGGCATTATCGCGGTGATAGCCTTGTCCCTGCAACATAAAAGTAACAGGTGCAAAACCGCGGTGAGGGTGCGGATGCAGGCGGTCTTCCGGCGATCCCGGCGCAAAATACTTTTCCGGCATATGATGCACCACAATGAACGGGCTGGCAAACCGGAACTGCATAGTGGGTAAGGATTGCCGCACTACTTCGGTATCGGTAATATGTTTTTCACGTCCTTCCAGGACGTGGAGTATTTTCTTCTCCATAAAAAATTTATTTTATCGGATCAGTTTGAGTCTCGCTTTCTCTACAGAGCTACGGAACATTTTCAGGATGAGCACTTCGTAATTTTCGATGATGATCACTTCTCCTTCGCGGGGAATAGTTCCGTGGGTATAATTGATTAAACCAGAAAGCGTTTCATAATGTTCACTTTCCGGGAGTGGGTATGGTAGTAATTCATTAATATCGGCCAGGTATTCATGTGCATCCACAATGAAGTTATCGTCCTTCTGTTCTACGATCGGTGCTTCGTGATCATGTTCATCCTGTATATCACCCACCAGTTCTTCCAGGATATCTTCCATGGTAACAATACCTTCGGTGTCGCCAAATTCGTTGGTCACCACGGCCATTTGCAGGCGTTGACCCTGGAAAGTACGGAGCAGGTCTTTGATTTTCATGCTGTCAGGTACATAGAATACTGGCTTCATGATGTCTTTAATGTCCCGCAGTGTTTTCTCGTGTACACCTTTTACCACATCTTTTGTATATACTACGCCTTTCAGTTCATCGAGGGAGCCGCTGAATACAGGGTAGCGGGAATAGCCGTCTTTGATCACCTGGTCAATGAGCTGTTCCAGGGGCAGATTGATATCGAGGGCAGAAATATCTTTGCGGTGTGTCAGGATTTCTTTTACGCGGCTATCGTCAAATTCAAAAACGTTCTGGATCAGCTCCCGTTCAGTTTCTTCAATGGCGCCTCCTTCCTGGCTTTCCGAGATAATCAGTTTCAGTTCTTCTTCGGAGTGAATTTCTGACTCTCCGGCAGGCGTGATACCGATGAGGCGCAGGATACTATTGGCCAGGCCGTTGAGCATCCAGATAAATGGCCGGAAAATAACGAAGAGCACGCGCAGTGGTATAGCTACTGCCAGTGTGGTAGGCAATGGTTTGCGGATGGCCATTGATTTAGGCGCCAGTTCTCCGAAAACGATATGCAAAATGGTGATGATGGTGAAGGCAATGGCTACAGAAACACCTTCTACTACGCCATGGGAAATGTTGTGAATGCCCAGTTGATCCATCCCTTTCAGCACAATGGCAGTCATTACCGACTCTCCTACCCAACCCAGGCCCAGGGAGGCCAGGGTGATCCCCAATTGCGTAGCGGCGAGGTAGCCATCCAGGTTACCTAATACGCTTTTGGCGGCTGCTGTGGCTCTTTTACTAGCCATACCGCCCTTGCTGTTAATTTGAGAGGTACGTACTTTAACAATGGCAAATTCTGCCGCAACAAAGAATCCGTTTAATAGCACTAAAATAATTGTCCAGAAAAGTTGCCAAAGCATGTAGTTCGTAGATTGGTTCGCAACCCCAAATATAGGTAAATCAATTTTTATACGTTGTAGTATTTTTCACACAAAGGCGCGAAGCAGGTAAGCTGCAAAGGAAAATCATCTCTGCAGCTTACCTGCTTCGCGCCTTTGCGTGATCGTAATTCGTAATTTTTCCCACATAGTCTACTTATTTCATAGAGTTTATGTATTTTGTGGTGAATTAAGGCCTGGAATATATAAAAATGGAGAAAGAACTTACTACCCTGGATGCTCCGGTAGCTACTACCACAGCGGAATCAAAGGCAATATCGCCCGTGAATAGCAGCACCAGCGACACCGGTGCGCTAAAAAAGCAGCGCTGGATATTTGGATTGGGAGGGATTTTGTTATTGTCGGTCCTATTAGGCGTATCCTGGTGGCAATCACCGGATTTTCGTACGTATGTGGAGGATGTACCTCCTACTTTTTACTATTTCCTGGTGGCCGGTTTCATTTTTGCCATGATTGACGGCGCCATTGGCATGTCTTATGGCATTACTTCCACTACTTTTTCCTTGTCGATGGGGGTTCCGCCGGCATCCGCCAGTACGGCGGTGCATATTTCAGAAATCCTGAGCTGCGGTATTGCCGGCTGGATGCACCAGCGGATGGGCAATGTAAACAAGAAGCTTTTTAAAATCCTCATATTACCGGGCATTGCGGGCGCTGTAATTGGCGCCTACCTCTTATCTTCCCTGGAACATTATGCGATGTATACCAAGCCGGTAGTATCCTTATATACACTGATCCTGGGTACTATTATCCTGTTGCGGGCGATCCGTGCGCAACGTAAAAAGCATGTCACTAAAAAAATAAAGAAAATTGGCTTACTGGGCTTTGGTGGCGGTTTTATAGACGCTATCGGCGGCGGCGGCTGGGGATCTATTGTATTATCTTCCCTGATTGCCGGCGGCAGACATCCCCGCTTTTCACTGGGCACGGTGAAGGCTACCCGCTTTTTCATCGCTATGTTAAGCTCTCTTACTTTTGTCACCGTACTTTCTCATGTCCACTGGGACGCCGTACTGGGCCTGGTAATAGGCAGTGCCATTGCTTCTCCTATTGCAGCCAGGGTATCCAATAAAATTTCTGCTAAAACAATTATGGTGGCGGTTGCGGTGATTGTAATCCTGGTAAGTATGAAGAGCATTTATAGCTTCCTGGTAAAAATCATATAGTCTTCTGCGTTAGTCGTTGTTTACTACCTGGTTTACCTTCAGGGTAATAGGCTTATTGATTTCATACTGCACCAGCGCTTTGATCGTTACTGCATCCTTATCACTGAAGGGTTTACGGGGGAGGTAGCGGGGATCAATATCTACCTGGATTTCTGCGGTTTTGTCTTCAAACAGGTAATTGTTATCACGTAACTTTTTGGTCACATAGCCGGTCACCCGTACCGCGGTGCTGTCGTTATGCAGTTGCCTGGCATTGCGCATCACCTCCCCTATGGTGTAGGTGCGATCCTGGACGAAAAAGGGCAGCAACAAACAGAGCAGCAAGCTTTTCATGATTAACAGGTGGTTTTGCTAAGAGCATAAACAATAATCATGTCTGATTGTTCACGAATCGGGTACATTTGGCTAACTTGTATCATATAAATTTCATTCATGGGATTTCTTAAAAATTACAGCAGTATGTTTTGGCTGCTGGGTGGTATTATCGCCGGCAGCATCGCGGGGCTGATTTTCAGGGAAAAGGTAGTGATTATTAAGCCAATCGGCGACATTTTTCTGAACCTTCTGTTTACGGTCATTATACCGCTGGTATTTTTCAGTATCTCCAATGCCATGGCACATATAGAGGCCGGGCACAAACTGGGGAGAATATTAGGCACCATGTCATTGGTGTTCCTCAGTACTATCCTGATATCTGCATTTCTGACCATTGTAGCTGTATGGATTTTCCCGATTCATCAATCCGCGGTATTATCCAAAACCCTGCACCTGGAGCAACCGGGCAACTGGGGCGATCAATTGAGCCGCTTAGTAACGGTGAATGAATTTTATGAGCTGCTATCCCGCAAAAATATGTTGCCTTTCATTATTTTTTCAGGGCTCGTAGGGTTTGCCTCCATGCGCGTAGGCGAGGCTGGTAAAGCTTTCCGGCACTTTTTACATTCCGGTAATGAAGTCATGAAAGAAGTACTGGGAGTGATTATGAAAATCGGGCCGGTAGGATTGGGCGCTTATTTCGCTTACCAGGTGGGCACAGTAGGGCCGCAACTGTTTGGCACCTACGCGCAATCGCTGGGCATTTATTATGGCTTCGGCATTGTGTATTTCATTTTCGGTTTTACTTTTTATGCGTTTGTAGCCGGGGGACTTCCCGGCATTAAAATCTTCTGGAAAAATAATATCATTCCTACGCTCACCGCCGTGGGTACGGGTAGCAGCATTGCTACGATCCCCGCTAATCTCGAAGCGGTGAGCAAAATGGGAGTACCTGCCGATATAGGTAATGTGGTGGTACCGCTGGGCGCCACCCTTCATAAAGATGGCTCCAGCATTTCTTCTATTATAAAAATGGCGGTAGTATTCAGTATGTTTGGCAGAAGCTTCGACAGTGTCACCGTGATTGCCATGGCTATGGGCGTTACCGTTATTGCCAGCATTGTGGAAGGTGGTATTCCCAATGGCGGCTACATCGGCGAGCTGCTGGTGATGAGTATCTACGGCTTTCCCGTGGAAGCATTACCACCGCTGATGATCATTGGCACGCTGGTAGATCCGCTGGCTACTATCCTGAATGCTACGGGCGATAATGTTGCGGCCATGCTTACAACACGGTTTCTGCGTGGACGGGCGCCGGCAGCTTCGTAAAGGCCTGCTCCAGGTCGGCCAGCAAGTCGGCGGTTTCTTCGAGACCTACAGAGAGACGGATCAGGCTATCGCTCACACCCGCTGCCCTTCTCTTTTCATCAGGAATCGATTTATGGGTCATCGCTGCCGGATGACATAACAAACTCTTGATGCCTCCCAGGCTCTCTGCCAGTTTGAAATACCGGGTAGATGTAACAAAAGCAGTGGCAGCTTCAATGGTATCATTTTTCAGCGTAAAAGAAATGATGCCACCAAATCCTTTGCTCTGGCGCTTCGCCAGCTCATGTCCTTTATGGGAAGGTAAACCGGGATAATATACTTTATCTACTGCCGGATGGCTTTCCAGGTATTCGGCCAGTGCCTGAGCATTGATGCCGTGTTGTTTAATGCGCAGGTGCAGCGTTTCAATACCGCGTATCAGCAGGAAGCTGTCGAACGGCCCTAAGATAGCACCAGTGGCATTTTGATAGAATTTAATTTCTTCTGCCAGCGGTATTGTTTTAGCAACTACTACGCCGGCAATGAGGTCACTATGGCCGCCGAGATATTTGGTAGCGCTGTGTACTACCAGGTCTGCGCCCAGCTCCAATGGCTTTTGCAGGATCGGAGAAGCAAAAGTATTATCCACGCAGAACAAACAATTATGGGCTTTGGCAATGCGGCCAATGGCAGCAATATCAGAGATCTTCAGTGTTGGATTGGTAGGCGTTTCCAGCCATATCAGGCGGGTAGCCGGTGTAATGGCATTGAACACGGCCTGGGTATCCGATGTATCTACATAGGTTACGCGGATACCAAACTTTTCATATACTTTATGAAAGAGACGGAAAGCGCCGCCATAGATATCATCTACCGCTACAATTTCGTCGCCGGATTTCAGTAATTTGATCACCGCATCAATAGCTGCGAGGCCGCTGCCAAAAAGGGATGCAGCCGCTCCTCCTTCCAGTTGTGCAATAATTTTTTCCGCGGTTTCACGGGTAGGATTATTGGAACGCGCATAGTCGTATCCTTTATTTACGCCCGGTGCATCCTGCACGAAAGTAGAGGTTTGATAAATAGGTACTGCAATAGCGCCGGTACGGGGATCTACGGGAATTGAATGGATTAATTCAGTAATTGTGCTCATCTGTTTTTGATTTTTAGTTTGATGAAAATTGATTAAACAGGTCCGTTAAATGAGCATATCGGGGAAGGTAGGGGCATAAAAAAACTCACCTGTAGCCAGATGAGTTTGATCATTATATTGATATAATAATGTATTGCAAAACTTGTATCTGACTTATCTTTCTCCCCGCCAGAGCGGGGGGATGGATGCAGCACCTTTCTCCCCGCTAACAGCGGGGGATGGTTGCTAAGGTATCGTTGGGCCATGTCCCTCCTCCTTTCTTGATAAGCTATCTAAAGAACTGATGCAAAGATAATACAGAAAAACAAACCACCAAATTTATTTTCCTACTAAATCAGTAGACTTTTGTTTTTTTTATTTTTTTTGAAGACAAATACCTCCGTGGAGCCCTCCTATCAAGGATCTAATGGGTCGAGGGGATTGGCCTGCAGGGAGCTGAGGTCTGGTAAAAATGATAAAAAGTAAAGATCCGCTTGCTGGATATCTGCCGCAGGCATATAACCCAGTTCGGTCATACACCGTTGTTTAAATACCGGGCTGTTTACATATACCAGGTGCATGGCATCGGATACACACAGCATCCGTTTATTTACCGGGATACCGCTTCGCCACGCGAGGCGAACGGCATTGCGTACGTTGGTGGTGGTGTGCCTCGCATAAGGGTCTACCAACACGGCGTTGGCGGGTATTTTCAACTCATTGACCAGGTATTTCTTCATCTCTACGCCTTCTGAGTAGGAAGTACCTACTGGCCGTACATGTCCGCCGGAAACGATAACAAATGGTACCAGGCCTTTCTGGAACAGCTCTGCGCCGGTACGGCAACGGCCTTTCCCGGCATCGCTGAGCATTTCCTTGCCTACGGGGCTGGCGCCGAGTATGAGCATTGCGGAATAGGTATATTTTGTCCAGTCGGTTTTCTTTATTTGCGCATATACGTCACCGTTAGTGACAGACAGGGGCTCGTAGCGGCCGGCTTCATCCCTGTGATTGAGGGTAAGCAGATCCAACGCCAGCGCCAGGGATGGCTGAAAAAACAAATCTGAAGATTTACTTTGCTTCCCTATTTGCGCGATACTGCGTTGCACTGCGGCTTTATAGGAAGGCGCCTGTACGTAAAAACGGGCAGAGTCAATCGCCGGGTAGCGCATTCCCAGGCCTTTCGTATAGGCGTTAATGATATAGTTAACGCCCCCTGCAGCATCCTTCCAGGCAGCGGCCAGCAGCCCGGCATCACTTTCCTGTGCATGCAGTTCAAAAAGCCCGCTGGATCTCATTTCCCGCAGCAAACGGGCAAACGGTGCCGGATGCTGCTGCAACAAACGATTAAAGGCTTCACCAGCCTGTAGAATAACTGCGTCAGAAAATAAAAGTGCAGCGGCACTTTCTTCATTACTCACGGGATGGGTTACACGCTGTTTATAAATAGTGGCCAATGCCTTCAGGGAGCTATCATTGTTCAACAACAAAGGCAAGTCCGGTAATTTTTCCAACAGGGTGAAGAGGTAAAAGTTCCGGTCCTGCAACACGTTTGGACCGGTTATAAATTTATATTGCGGGTCCGGAGTGGCTGATTGGCTGTAAACAAATGACGATAACAGAAGAAACAGCAAACAGGTAAAACAACTTTTCAGATACTGCATCAGGGAAAAAATTATATCACAACATACTACAAAAAATACTAAGGGGATCTGTTCTGCTAAAGTTATCTACCATATCATGAACAGAGGTGTTAATTGCCGTGTATCCCATCTTTCAATAAATAAAAAAATATAATGTATAAATTAACACAATACATATTTAATTCAGAAGTGTACAAATACTTATATCATTGATTTACATTGATTATGCATTAGCTACGCACCATTAAATCATTTATTTTCGTGGGCGGCCCAACGGAACCAAAAGCCAACACCCAATTTTTATATTACAATGTATAAGACCCACGAGAAAAAAACCTTTGTACGCTATACTGTGCTAACGATAATGGTTTTGGTGCTGATGACATTCTTTATGATCATCTTTTTACGAAAACGGGAATCTCAGCAGTTAGGCATTGTTGTGAAAGACCTTGTTGCCACAAAAACAGATGCCGGTCATATAGACCAGGCCATGCAGTTGCTATACGCTGCTGACAACAACTTCCGTATCTATACACTCACCTACGACAAACATTATTTAAATATTTATGCGGGTCAGTTGAAGTTGATCGCCTCTCATCTCGACAGCGCGGTTGATTCCAAACAGGGAGGGCGGCAAATGGAAGCCCTGCTGGCAGATAAAGCCCGGAAATCACAACTGTTCTTACAGACACGGCTATACGTAGACTCGTTGCTGCAGTTGTCGCAGGTATGGGATACAGCGGACAAACCTTTACCGGTGCAGCAGTTAAGCAATATCCAGGTAGCGCAGCCCAGGCGGCAGGCAGACACCGTGATCACCACGGAAACTGCGCAGACCAAAGGCAGGAAGAAGTTGTTTGGCCGCCTGAAAGACGCCATCAGCAACAAGGCTAATATTCAGCAAACAAATAAAGAGGTCCGGATTGTACAGCATGATGTTTCCTCTAATAATAAAGCATTTACAAAAGAACAACTGCAAAAAATACAGGACGCCTATACGAAGTTTATAAAGGAAGCTACCGAAAGCCACAATAACCTGAAGCAGAAAGAATATGCACTGGTTGTAGCCAATGAGCGGTTGTTTACTGAACTGCTGCACCAGATGGCAGCATTGAAGCAACAGATGCTGGATGAAACGGATAAACGGCGCCTGCAACTGGGACAGGATATCGATCATTCCCTGTATAAACTGGATAAACACAATTACTGGGAAATCCCTTTAATCCTGTTAATGGCCGGTATTATTATTTACGGCCTGATTCGTTTATATCGTTATGACCTGGCACTGTTAAGAGCCAAGCAGGATGCGGAAAAATTTGCGCAGCAGAAAAGTGATTTTGCTGCCACCATCAGCCATGAACTGCGTACCCCGGTACAGTCGATCCTTGGCTTTACCTATTTACTGGAACAGGACAAAACACCGGAAACGGTATCGGCTATACGTCACTCCGCCGATATGCTGTTGCAGGTAGTGAATAACGTGCTGGACTACACGCGGATGGAAGCTGCGGAGCCGGTACTGCGGCAGGAGAAATTTGCGCCCCGTACCGCCATCGAGGAAGTGTGCAACTCATTGGCTGTGCAGGCGGAAATGAAATCGCTTTCCCTGATCGTGAATATTTACTTCCCTTCCACCCTGCTGGTCATGGGGGATGCTTTCCGGCTGAAGCAGGTGCTGGTAAACCTGGTGGCGAACGCCATCAAGTTTACGGAACAGGGCAGCGTTACCGTTACTGCGCATGTGCGGGAAGATAACCTGTTGCAGGTCAGCGTAAAAGATACCGGCCCCGGTATTTCCCATAAAGAATTACCTTTGGTATTCGACGCTTTCTCCCAGGGAACTAATCATTATCATAAGGGCAGTGGATTAGGATTACATATTTCCAGGAAAATTATTGATCTTCACAATGGTAAAATCCATGTGGAGAGCCTTCCAGGGAAAGGCACTACTTTTTATTTTGAAATCAGGTACCAGTTGATAACACCCTCTCCTGCTACCAAAAAAATTATTGTCCCCGTGAGCAATACGTCCCCAGGCCCCATTATTCCAGCGGGCATAAGATTGTTAGTGGTAGAAGACAGCATCCTGAACCAGAAGCTACTGGCGCTTATGCTGGACCGCATGCAGGCATCCTACCTGATTGTTTCCTCCGCAGAAGAGGCGCTGGAAGTATACCAGCGGGAATCGTTTGATTTTGTGCTGACCGACATCGACCTACCGGGCATAGATGGCCTGATGCTGACAGCTATGATCCGGGAACTGCCCGATAAAAAGAAGGCTGCGGTCACCATTATTGCCATTACCGGTAATGTATTGGAAGATGATATTGCGCTGTATCTCCGCTCCGGGTTAAATGATTACATCATGAAGCCTTACCGCGAAGAGGACATCCTGGAGAAAATTACACGCCATCATCAAATGGCGTAAATTGCCGCATGACTATCGCCGATCAGATTATTGCATTCAACGGTCACCTGCATTTTCCGGGCAAACTGCCAGCGGGTATCCGTGTCATGAATCCTTTTAAAGAAGGACCTGGTATCATGGATATCATGACCCGGTTTTATAAGAAATTTTATGACGATAAAAAGCCCCGGCAACTCATCCTGGGCATCAATCCCGGCCGGTTAGGCTCCGGATCAACCGGCGTTCCTTTTACAGATACCAAACGAATGCTGGAGAAGTGTGGCATCGAAATCAAGGGGCTAAAAACCCATGAACCTTCCTCTGTATTTGTATATGATGTGATAGATGCCTATGGTGGCGTAAAACCCTTTTATCAGCATTTTTATATCAGCAGTATTTGTCCGCTTGGATTTACCTCCCTGCAACCGGGTGGGAAAGAAGTGAATTATAATTATTACGACAGCGCAGCGCTTACCAAAGCGGCCTACCCTTTCATTGTGAGTAGCTTAAAGGAACAGTTGGAATGGAATATTGACCGGGAAGTTTGTTACTGTATGGGTACGGGGAAAAATGCAGCATTCCTGCAGGCGTTAAATGCGCAGGAAGGTTTCTTCAAAACGATTGTGCCATTGGAGCATCCACGGTTTGTGATGCAGTATAAAAGCAAAACCAAAGACCAGTACGTTGATAAATACCTGTCGGCTTTTGCGGAACATCAATAACCACGCTTTGTGGATTTTTTACGCTGTTTGCTGGCTGATCTGATCGGCGATACTGTTGAGTAAACCCATTTCGAAACGATGACCGTTGTCTGTAGCGCCTGGTGCGCGTACATATCCGTCTTCATCTTTCTCCATCATTATTTCCTCCCCGTTTACATCTACTAAAAAGCGTTCTGCAGAACTGGCCTTTACATAAAAGCGGCCTCCGGATGTTTTAATCATAAAAGTATTCATAAGATCTTTTTTTTAAAGATCTTTCAGCAAATCACGGACCAGCTATGTCAGGACAAAAAATAATAATATTGGTTCCAGATCAGTTCAAATTCCGCCTGCGTTATCAGTTCAGGAAAGAATTGCTTATCGCCGCTGATGTCGGCTATTTCAGGCATTACAAGATCCGACAACGCCGTGCCTCCAAAATGAAAATTGCAATTGGCGATACCGAAACTTCCGTCTTCGTAAATTTCGATCTTACGGTTTTCAAAACGCTGATTGTCAATTTCACTGTAGAGAAATATGGGTTGATCTTCAAAACGATGCAGCCATGAAATTTTCAGGTATTCCATGACTATACTTTTACCAGGCGGCAATCCCAGGTATCCTTGGGTTGTTCTGTAGCAGTATCCGGCGTTACCACGCCCGTTATCTGGTAAATATTTCCCTCTTCGTGTAAGCGGTCCCCTATCTGTGGAGTAAGGTCATCTTTAAACCGGATAGTGGCAATAATACCGAAGGATTTGTAACTGTGAATTTTTACAATATTCGCAGATCTTACCGGCAGCAGGTATTCGGCCTTCTTGCGATTGTGGCTCCGGTAAAGGGTAAACATCAGCCCTAATGCAAGGGCAAACAGGCTAAGTAGCAGCAGATTCACGGCTTTAATCAGGTTTAGGTGATATAATCTTTCAATGGTTAAAAAGTACCTCCCGTTGGCATAGTGAGGTAATATACCAATATAGCGATTTTAATATATGTAAACAAATTTTTTTTGAGCCGAAGGCATAAAGCGGAAAGCAAAAAGCTATTTTAGCGGATGATCTGAGCGGATTTTGTCTTTAAGCAGTATACTGATTTGCTTTTGAGGAATTAAAAAAATAGCGGAGATGGATGAGCAATATCCCCATCCATCTCCGCTATTTTCATCTGTCTATCAAAATATTAAAAATAGAAAGCGGGAAAATCAGCCCAATCCTGGTTGAAAACAAAATCCGCTCAGATCATCCGCTAAAATAGCTTTTTGCTTTCCGCTTTATGCTTTCTGCTCACTAAATACCATCAAGGGATCATCGTATTTGAACGGATACCCCAATGCATACCGGAGTTTGCGGGAGCTGACTATTTTATATGGCTGTTCTTCTGCCGGTAAACGGCGTGGAACCTGTATTCCCATAGCCTGTGCGGCTGCTTTATAATAGTTGCATCGTTGCGGATGCCCGGTGGCGCAGGCATTGAATGTTTCGCCCCAGATCTCTTTTTCTATAATTGTCCGGATCACGCCAATGCAGTCGTCCCGGTGAATAACGTTCATCGGTTGCTCATTATTCCGTTTGCCTTCACGGATGCGATTGGCATCTGGCAGGCGATCGTAGCCGATTAATCCGCCGAAACGCAGAATGGTGGTTTCAAAGCGGGTGGCCATGATCAATTGTTTCTCCGCAGCCCGCAGTGCAAGGCCGTTGGGGGTTTCCGGCAATTCCTGGCTTTCTTCTGTAACAAGTCCGTTGATATCAGCGTATACAGAGGTAGAGCTGATGAATATAACTTTGCTGATAGTCGTAGTTTCCAGGAAACTGCTCAATAAAGCAATTTCTTCTACATGTGCCTCCGCCCCTCTTTCTTTACGGGGAGGAATATTAATGATGAGTATATCTGCGTCCCAGAAGGCATCAGGGCCGGTGAGTACATCTGTTGATAAAACAACTTCATATGCTTCCAGGCCCAGGGCGGTGAGTTCCGCCACACCGGCGGCAGATGTTCTGGCGCCTTTTACCGCATAACCAGCTTCCTGGAGATGCAGTGCCAATGGCTTACCCAGCCAGCCACAACTTAAAATACTGATCTTCGTTTGCTTCGTGTGCATATTAAAACTTTACCATGGCCTAACCACTTTCTTACTATATCCGTAATAAAATACAGTTTGGATTTTGTGGAGCTATATTCTCTGTCAACCCATATGGTGCTGAAACTGCCGGCCGCGAAGTTAAAACATCCGGTCTATTGTTGGCATTCCAGATCAGGTAATATTTTAGGGCAGCGATGCAGATGACCACCACGAAAGTAACGGCATGATTGATATACATCACCTTTTTGAATTCCTGGTGCTCAATGTCGCGTTCATTTTCGCCGATATAAGGCTTATTCACCAACTCGCCGCCATAGGTATTGGGGCCACCGAAGCGGCAGTCGAGAATCCCTGCCAGTGCGGCTTCCGGGTAACCTGAGTTGGGGCTGGCATGTGCTGATCCATAACGGAGCATGAAATGCCAGGCGCGACTGCTGCCATATAACAAAATCATCAGCAATGCGGTAATGCGGGCGGGGATGAAATTCGCTACGTCATCCAGCCGGGCGGCAAAACGGCCAAAGTAGCGGTACTGCTCATTTTTGTAGCCGATCATCGAATCCAGGGTATTGATCATTTTATACAGCATCATGCCCGGTAACCCGAATATGGCGTAGAAGCAAAGCGGCGCAACCACTCCATCGCTCAGGTTCTCCGACATAGATTCCAGCACTGCGATACGAATCTGCTGTGGTGATAATTGTGCCGTGTCACGTCCTACAATCCACGACAGCCGCGCCCGGCCAGCTTCTACGCCCTCATTATGCAACGTATCAAATACGGCTTTGCCTTCCTGCAACAGGCTTTTATTGGCCAGTGCAAAAAATACGAAAACGCTGCTGAAGCCATACCAGGCCAGTGGCCAGCGCTCCAGCCCCCGTTGTACGAAATAGAAAAAACAAAAAACAGTGGTACATAGGATCATGGTGAGTAAAGCGCCTTTCCAAAAACGGGCCGCTCCTTTGTTCAACCATTGGGTGCCCCATTGAATCATGGTACCGTATAGCTTCACCGGGTGAGGCCAGCTACGCGGGTCGCCCAGTAATAAATCAGCGGCATATCCTAACAGTAACGGTAATACGAATTTTAATACAGGCTCCATTGGCGCAATGCGGTAATCAGTAATGTATTATCGGCGGAACGCTGACAGGCCACGCGGCAATGTCCTTGTTCCAGCCCGTAAAAGTTGGAGGCATCCCGGATGAGGATACCATGGTTTTCCATCAGCCATGCTTTCAGCGAAGCCGCGGTTCCTGTCAGTGTTTCGAACAGAAAAAAATGTGTATGCGTTGGCGATACCCTGAACTCCGGCATTTTGCGAATGCCTTCCCAGAAATGAAAAGTATCCTGTAAAAGAGATTCCTTTGATAATGCAAATTGTGCAGGATGTTCCAGGATATAATAACCTGCCTCCAGTGCGAGGCTGTTTACCGACCAGGGCATTCTAAAGGCACGTACGCGGTCCAGCAGTTGCTTTCTTCCTGCAATATATCCCAGGCGTAAACCAGGAATACAACAGGTTTTGGTAAGCGACCGGAGCACCAATACATTTGGTAAACGGTGCAGATGAGGCACAACGGTAGCTGCCCCCAGCGTAAATTCAATATAGGCTTCATCGATAATAAACACGGTGTGTTTGTTCCGCTGAATCAGCCTTTGCAGCGCCTGATCATCGAGCGCCTGCCCGGTAGGGTTGTTAGGATTGCAGAGAAAAACCAGGTCAGTGCTGAAGCTGGTATCGGGCGTTAGCTTATCCCACAACAGGTATTGCACCTGGTGACGATACAATTTACAGGCATCCGCATATTCGGCGAAAGTAGGCGCTACGATAGTTGTTGTAGCACCTGCAAAGGCCTGGGCTACAAGGTAAATCGCTTCTGTACCACCGTTGGTAACCAGGATGGTGCCGGCAGGCAAACCCGCCTGTTCTTCCAGCATGCGCTGCAATTTTGCTGCGCCCGCATCAGGATAGTGATCAATGCCGCTTACCTTATTACTAAGATGAGTTTTCAATCCTTCCCGGAGGCCGCCGTACCAAACATTAGAGCTGAAGTCCGCTTTAACGGGCTGGTCAAACAAATAACCATCGTCGCCATGTCCCTGTATCATAAGATCATAAAGTTATAATTCCAGTGCCTTATAAACAGCTGAAATGTCAAGATGTTCACGAATATGTGTGGCCAGTTTGTTATATTGTTCCTCTTTAAATTTTTTATAGTCGAACGCTTTTACTACCGCGGATTTATCACATTGCGACAACAAATCGCTGATGATCGTATCATTGTCGAGGATACCATGCAGGTAAGTACCCCAACACCGGGCATGGAGGAAATAGCCATCTGTGGAGCCGTTGGTCAGTTCATTGAGCGGAGCAGGCTGCCGGGCAGTGGTTTCGCCCATATGAATTTCATATCCTTCACAAATCTTTTCCTGGCCGCGGTAACGGAAGTGACGTTGCTGTGTAGTTTTTTCACGGGTGAGTACGGTGGTTACCGGTAACAGGCCCAGGCCCGGAATGCTGCCGGCAGGGCCCTCTACGCCAAATGGGTCTGCAATCTCCTCTCCCATCATCTGGTAGCCACCGCAAATGCCGATGACCACTTTATTTCGTTTATACGCCTCCGTTATAGCTCCGGCGGTGCCGTTATTTTTAATAGCCACCAAATCGCTGATGGTATTTTTACTGCCGGGAATGATAATGATATCCGCGGCTATGATCTCCGCGGGATTATCGGTATAAAAAATATGTACGCGCTCATCTTTTTCCAGCGCGTTAAAGTCGGTGAAGTTAGACATATGCCGTAGTAATACTACGGCAATATTAATGCGACCTGCCATGCGCTGCCGGTGTTTCAATGATCCGGCTACGGAGTCTTCTTCTTCAATATGGATATCGTGATAATACGGCAGCACCCCTGTAACCGGCACGCCGGTAAGGCTTTCCAGTTGTTTGCGCCCGTCATCAAACAGGCGGATATCACCACGAAATTTATTGATGATGATACCTTTGATCAGTGTTTTCTCTTCCGGAGGCAACAGGGCAATGGTACCATATACACTCCCAAAAATTCCGCCGCGATCAATATCCGCAATGAGGTATACTGCGGCGCCGGCATGCAAGGCGATGCGCATATTGGTGATATCGCGGCTACGAAGATTTAGCTCAGAAATGCTACCGGCACCTTCCATGACAATGGGGTTATAACGCCCCGCAAGCCGGTTAAAGGATTGTTTTACTTCTTCAAATAAGGCGTACTTATCTTTCTCCATAAAATATTCCCAGGCCGACTGACTACCGGCAGGTTTACCATGTAGTACCAGTTGTGCACGCTGATCGCTGGTAGGTTTCAGCAGTACCGGGTTCATATCTGTATGCGCGGGTACACCGGCTGCTTCTGCCTGTACCGCCTGTGCACGGCCTATTTCCAGTCCGTCGGGAGTTGCATAGCTATTGAGCGACATATTCTGCGCCTTGAAAGGAGCAGGTGTATACCCATCCTGCCGGAAAATACGGCAAAACCCGGCGGTAATCACGCTCTTTCCCACGTCAGAGGCGGTACCCACAAACATGACCGGCCGAAGATCTTTTTTATGCATGGGACGAAGATAGAATAAAGAAGCAGAAAGCAGAAAGCAAAAAGCTATTATAGCGAATGATCAAAGCGGATATTTATATATTCTACGCTTTAATCATTCGCTATAATAGCTTTTTGCTTTAAGCTTTCTGCTTTCTGCTATTTAAAAATATCATCGCTTAATCCACCATTCACCGTGGCTGTTTTCAGTTGCAGGTTGGTATTGTATCCACCCATGCTGGTAGCCATTTTGAACGGGAATTTGATGCCGCTAACTTCGCGGTAATCGCTGTAGTCGACAGTAGATTCCCCGCCGCCGCCTTCTTGCCCGGCGAGTGTTACTGCACGTACTTTCAGGCCGGTTTTAGTATCGTAGTAGTTACGGAATAATGCGCCACTGGGAGTTGCGATATTTACCACGTAGGCTTGCGAACCATTTACATCTTCTGTTACAGGAGCTACTTCCACCTTGGCATTATAGTCTGGTGCTGTAAAATACAGTTCCTGGAACAAAAGGTTTTTATCTTTCAGGATGGCTTTATCAGTAGCCGACAACGGCATATCTTTTCCCGAATTCGACATGGTAATGTTATTACCATTCGCCACCAGCTTCATGGCCATCAGGTTAGCGATCGGAATAAATACCTGGGTCAGTACCTTATCGGGTTGTTTGTGTTTCATGGTGTACTCGAGTGCGGTACCCGCTACTTCTCCCTCTTCCAGTAAAGACAGGTCTTTAACGGCTTTCAGCTTATCGGCGCCACCAATAGCGTCAATATACTTTTTCAGTATAGCCGTAGCCGTAGTACCTGCAGGTATAGGCTGACCGGCATCGGCTTTCCAGCTATTGTTGGAAGGATTGACATCCGGGAAATTACCTGCCGGATCAATTACTACGCTGGCGAGTTTCACGGTAGACGGATAGTGGAATGTCCAGGTGGCGCCCCGTTGCCATACTTCTACCGGCAAACGCACGGTATCTGATTTACCATTTACGTCTTTAATGGCTATTACTACCGGCATCGGTAATTGTTCCAGGTTCTGGATGGTGATCATTGCACCTTGTGCAGGATCATTTTTCACGTATTGTACACCTTTCACGCCCTGATCCAGCTTCCAGGTATTAAAGAACCAACCACGCCAGAACCAGGCCAGGTCTTCGCCGGAAGCATTTTCCATGGTACGGAAGAAGTCCCACGGGGTGGGGTGTTTAAATGCCCAGCGTTTGATGTATTCGCGGAAAGCGTAATCGAAACGTTCTGGTCCGAGGATTTGATCGCGGAGCAAATTCAGGCCCATTCCGGGTTTGAAGTAAGCAGCCACACCGAGGTAGCTCATATCGAGTACATCGGGAGTAGTTAAAATAGGTTCAGCCCTGTTAGAGAACAGCATTGGTGCAATTCGCTGTGCCGGCTGCGGCACTTTGAATTCTCCTTTGTTGAATTCAGCGGTGGAGATCCCGTTGATGAAGGTATTGAAGCCTTCATCCATCCACGCATATTTGCGTTCGTTGGAACCTACTATCATCGGGAACCAGTTGTGACCGAATTCGTGATCGGTTACGCCCCACAAGCCGCCTTTTGTAGATCTCCAGGAGCAGAATACGATACCGGGATATTCCATTCCTCCTACGGTACCGGCTACGTTGGTAGCTACCGGGTACGTATATACGTACCATTGTTTGGAATAATGTTCAATACATCCTTTCACAAATTCGGTAGATCTGCCCCAGGCATTGTTGCCGGCCACTTCTACAGGGTAGAGTGACATGGCAAGGGATTTTTTACCACCGGGCAAATTGATACGGGCAGCATCCCAGATAAACGCAGCGGAAGCACCCCAGGCTACGTCGCGGGAGTTCTGGCATACGAAATGCCAGGTGCGGTTGCCTTTCGCGGTGCCGGTATTAATTTCTGAGCTGTCGCGGATAACCACCGTCTGATCGCTGTTGCGGGCTTTTGCAAGGCGGCTGATTTCTTTCGGTGTCAGTACCTGTGCTTCGTTGACCAACTGGCCGGAGCCACTCAGGATCATGTTGGCAGGTGCGGTAATGCTGTAATCAAAGTTCCCATATTCCAGGTAAAACTCTGATGCGCCCATGTAGGGAATATTATTCCATCCGAGTATGTCGTCGTACACGGACATACGAGGATACCATTGTGCAATTTCGTATATCCATCCGTTAGTGGTACGCAGGCGGGAGGTACGATCGGTGCCATATTCCGGAACGGTGTAGGCATATTCAATTTTTATCTGCAGGGAGGTACCGGATTTCATGGCATCAGCCAGTTTGATCTGCATACGGGTATCGTTCACCAGGTAATTGGCGGCAATGGTTTTACCATTGCTGATGATGCTCACATTTTTCAGTTCAAAGCCCTGGGTGTAGGTTTTGTTCGCAAAGCGATCGCCGGAAACGGCTACCGTAGCGGAGCCACGGGAGTCTTGCCGGTATATATTCTGATCCAGTTGCAGCCACAGGAAAGGCAGGTGATCCGGACTGTTGTTCTTGTAAGTAATGACAACGGTACCACTGATACGATGTTGTAAAGTATCCAGGGTGACGTCTAATTTATAATCGGCAGCATTCTGCCAGTATTTGGGGCCTGGTTGTCCGCCGGCACTGCGGTACTCGTTACCGGGTGTAGGATAAAACAACGGAGCAAAAGCCTCATGTTGGTCGTATTTTGACGTGGTTTGGGCTGTTCCCTGCTGTATCCCGCCACATAGTAACATGGATGCGATAGCATAGATTTTGTTGAGTTTCATCGGAAGAGATTAGATTATGATAGATCGAATATATCAAAAAAAGCATAAAGCATAAAGCCGAAAGCAAAAAGCTATTTTAGCGGATGATCAGAGCGGATTTTGTCTTTAGACAGGATTATACTGATTACTTTTTTGATTAAAAAGATAAGGGAAGATAGATGAATAATATTACTCATCCATCTTCCCTTATCTTAATTATCTTCTAAACTATCTTCTAATATTCTAAAAATAAAAATCAGTATAATCAGTATAATCAGCCTAATCCTGTCTAAAGACAAAATCCGCTCTGATCATCCGCTAAAATAGCTTTTTGCTTTCGGCTTTATGCTTTCAGCTCCTTTTTTATATGCCTTAAGCGGAAGGCAAACACAATGCTGAGAATACCGGTGGCCCAGAAGGCGGTGGCCATGAGTCCCAGGATGGCGGCTACGCCCAGGGCGGGATTATCAAGTATTACAATCGCGATAATAATTAAGAGTATTCCTCCTATCAGCAGCCAGCCCCAGTTAGGGATTCCTTCGGTTTGCAGTTGTATGGAAAAGCCAATGAGGCTGATACCTTTGAACATAAACCAGAAGGCCAGGAATAATGGGAGTACAGCCATACTGATAGCAGGATAGCCTATCAGTATCCCTCCTATCACCACATCTACGATCCCCGACGCCAGTGACCATCCCCATCCCGTATGAGAGGCCCGGTTGCCGAGGGCAAACGCGATTTCAAAAATCCCGGTTACAAATAATGTGACGCTGAAAAAAATACTGAGTAATACGTAGCTGCTGAATGGATTGGAGAAAACAATGAAACCGGCAATGAGAAAGATAATCCCATTGAGCAGATAGAGCCACCAATACTTCACATTATTACGAATAGCAGAGATGATTTGTGACATAATCGTTACTTTAATGTTAAATAATGGGTAGTAGTACTGTTCCTCTAACACTATGTATCGTAAAAAGTTCGGTGGAATTTCATCCACGGAAAAACGACAGAAAGCACATAACTTTGTCAAAATGATTAAAATCATAGTTTAAACAAAAGACGGAAATTATCTTTGCGGCATGAATAAGGCGATTAAGCAAGACAGAAAGCCACCTAATTGGTGGCACCAGGTAGATTTCATGGGCATACACGCTGTGCCTCTATTAGCTTTCTTTACCGGCACAACAGCATTTGACTGGATTTTATGTGGCGTATTGTATGTAGTCCGCATGTTCTTTGTAACGGCGGGTTATCATCGTTATTTCTCGCATCGTGCCTTTAAAACGTCGAGATTCTTCCAGTTTATCCTGGCTGGTGGTGCGCAGAGCAGCTTGCAGAAAGGCGCCTTATGGTGGTCAGCCAATCACCGTATCCATCACAAACACAGTGACACCCCGGAAGATCCGCATTCAGCAAATGTTTACGGTTTCTGGTATGCACATATTGGCTGGATCATGGGACCGGAATATAAACCTACCCGTTTTGACCTGATCAAAGATCACAAAGCCAAAGAATTATTGTGGCTGAACAAGTGGCATATGGTGCCTGCAGTAGTACTGGCTATTGCCGTGTATTTTGTGGGTAATAAAGTAAATGGTACCGGTTGGTTCGACTGGCACGCAGGTTTATCTACCTTGCTGATCGGGTTCTTCCTGAGCACGGTGATATTATACCATGGTACTTTTACCATCAACTCTCTCATGCATAAAATTGGTAATAAAAGATATTATACAGGAGATGAATCCCGCAACAGTGCTATCCTGGCTTTGGTTACGCTCGGTGAAGGCTGGCATAACAACCACCACTATTATCAGAGTGCTGCCAGACAAGGATTCTACTGGTGGGAGTTTGATATCACCTACTATGTTATCAAAACATTAGGCTTCCTCGGTATTGTATGGGAAATACGCCCGGTACCTGACAAACTGAAAAACAGTAATAAGCTGAAGCAACTGGCTTCTGAGCGGGTACCAGTGGAAGAAGTACATTAGTAAAGAGCAGAAAGCGGAAAGCATAAAGCAAAAAGCTATTGAGGCGAATGACATGAGCGAGTATTAGATTACTTATTCGTTTATGTCATTCGCCTCAATAGCTTTTTGCTTTATGCTTTCCGCTTTCCGCTTTCTGCTCTTTATTTTCTATCTTGTCTCCCTAAAATCTAAAACATCCATGCAATACGCTCCAGCAGCCAACAGATACAGTCAAATGACCTATAACCGTTGCGGCAAGAGTGGCGTTCAGCTACCGGCCGTTTCACTGGGATTATGGCACAACTTCGGTTCCATCGACAATTTTGAGAATGGACGCAGTATTATCCGCAATGCCTTTGATAAAGGGATTACTCATTTCGACCTGGCTAACAACTATGGCCCGGTGCCGGGTAGCGCGGAGGAAAATTTCGGCCGGATACTGAAACAGGATTTTACCGGCCATCTCCGGGATGAACTGATTATTTCCACCAAGGCCGGGTATACTATGTGGCCTGGCCCATATGGGGACTGGGGTTCCCGCAAATACCTTGTTTCCAGCCTGGATCAGAGCTTACGCCGGATGCAGTTGAACTATGTAGACATCTTCTATTCTCACCGCCCGGACCCGGCTACGCCAATAGAGGAAACCATGGGTGCCCTGCATAGTATTGTGCAACAGGGAAAGGCGTTATACGTAGGACTTTCCAACTATACGGCCGAGCAAACCAGTACCGCCGTTGCAGTGTTGAAATCGCTGGGAACACCTTGCCTGATTCATCAGCCCAAGTACAGCATGTTTGAACGTTGGGTAGAAAATGGGTTGCTGGATGTGCTGGAAGCGAACGGAGTGGGTTGTATTCCTTTTTCGCCGCTGGCACAGGGTTTACTGACCGACCGTTACCTGAACGGTATCCCGGCTGGCTCACGTGCCAGCAAGCCGAGTGGCTTTTTGCAGGAAGGCGATGTAACGCCGGCAAAAATTGAACAGGTAAAAAAATTAAACCAGTTAGCGCAACAACGTGGACAATCTCTCGCCCAGATGGCGCTGGCCTGGATACTGAAAGACAAACGTATTACCACCGTGTTAATTGGTGCCAGCTCTGTAGCACAACTGGATAATAACCTGGATACGTTGAAAAATACTGTTTTTACGAAAGAAGAACTGGATGCCATCGAAGCCATCCTCAAATAATTCCCGGACGTGCAAAGATGCTACCGGCGCATCTTTGCACGTTCATATTGTATTGGCCATTTTATTTCCGCGTGTAATGCATGCGCTGCATGCAATGGGAAATACGGATTTCTCAACAACTCCCTCGCCATGAGCACCATATCTGCCCGGCCTTCTGCAATAATACTTTCCGCTTCTTCTGCTGTTGTAATCATTCCTACCGCCCCGGTGGGGATACCTGCTTCTTTCTTCACTTTCTCCGCAAACGACGTTTGATATAAAGGCCCTGTTTTGATTTGCTGGTGCGCCGCAAGCCCACCGGACGAGCAGTCGATCAGGTCTACCCCTTTATCTTTCAGAATACGGGCCAGTTGTACGGATTCTTCCGGGTTCCAGCCACCTTCTGCCCAGTCGGTGACAGAGATTCTGACCAGTAGCGGGTATTGCTCCGGCCACACCGAACGTACGGCAGTTACCACTTCCAGCAGGAGGCGTATCCTGTTTTCAAAGCTGCCGCCATATTCATCAGTACGGTGGTTGCTGAGGGGAGATAGAAAATTGTGCAACAGGTATCCATGCGCAGCATGCAACTCCACCACTTCAAAACCGGCCTGTAAGGCCCGTACAGTGGCCGCCTTAAAGTCTTTCACTATTTTACGTATCCCCGTTTCCGTAAGCGCTTCCGGTAATGGATATACGTCGTTGAACGGGATGGCGCTGGGGGCTACTACCTGCCAGCCACCCGCTGCTGCGGGGAGTGTGCCGCTCCCCTCCCAGGGCCTGAGTGTACTGGCTTTGCGGCCTGCATGCGCCAGTTGTATCCCTGGTACGGCTCCCTGCGCGGCAATAAAGGCGGTGATACGATGCAACATAGGAATATGTTCGTCTTTCCAGATCCCCAGGTCATGAATAGAAATACGCCCTTCCGGCGATACAGCGGCAGCTTCGGAAAGTACCAGCCCGGCGCCTCCTACTGCCCTGGTGCCAAGATGCACCAGGTGCCAGTCGTTCGCAAAACCATCTTCGGACGAATACTCGCACATAGGAGATACCACTATGCGATTCCGGAATTCAACTTTTCTCAATGAAAAAGGTGTAAACAAATGCGACATAATCTGTTGCTTTTAAGTTCGTTAAAATTAAGCATAAATCATATAGCGAAAACATACTCATCAAGTGGCATACTACACCGGAAAAATGTCCGGAAATGCGTATTTTTAGGGCCTTATACCTATAATTACGATGTATCTGTTCCCTGCCAAGTGCAACATTGTTGGAGCCCTGTTGCTATTTCTGTTTGTGAGTTTTTTTAGTGTCCAAGGTGCTTATGCGCAACAGAAGGCGGATTTCTCGGCTTCTGTTGTGAGCGATTGCGAATCGGTGAGCACAACATTCAACGATTTATCTACCGGCACACCCGTAGCCTGGCTATGGGACTTTGGTAACGGGAATACCAGTACGAAAAAGAAGCCATCCGCTACTTATGTGAAAGTAGGCAGCTATGCCGTGACCCTAAAAGTAACTTACGCCGACGGCAGTACGCAAACCACCACCAAACCAGATTTTATCCACGTAAGAGCAAAGCCCACAGTTGACTTCAGCGTATCTCCCACCAAAGGTTGTGTTCCATTCACGCCAACCTTTACAGATAAGTCCAAACCAGGAGATGGCACCTTACAGAGCTACAGCTGGGATTTTGGCGATGGTGGCGCCGCAGAAAATGCAGCCGGTACGGTTACGCATAATTATACAGTACCGGGTATATACAGTGTGCTCCTCACCGTTACTAACAGCTATGGCTGCACGAATTTCAAGGTGATGGACAAAGCAGTTGACGTGGCAGCTGCTTTAAATGCCGACTTCACCGTAGCAGAAAAAACGCTTTGTAAAGCACCGGTAGATGTGCTGTTTACCAACACCTCCTCCGGCAACGGTACCCTGAGTTATAAATGGGAATTTGACGATGGCGGCAGCAGTACCGCCAAAGATCCCGGGAAACATACTTTTACCACCAAGGGCACGCACAGTATTAAACTCACGGTGAGCAATGACCGGGGATGCACAGCAGAAAAACTGGTAAATGATATTAATGTCGGCAATTATACCTCTACGCTGACAATGCCCACCCTGGCCTGTACCAATCAATACACCGTCTTTCAGGCGGCTTTTTCCCCGGTACAACCACAAAGCACTACCTGGGAAGTAAACGGACAATGGACCTGGCCCAACAGCAACAACAGTCTCTCCTATTACCCCGCTGCTGCCGGTCCGCTAAAAGTGAAAGTAACAGCCATGTTTGGCAACTGTGCAGACGTAGTAGAAAAAACGATTGACGTAAAACAAACGCCTACAGTCGCCATTGTTACGGATAATAAACCTATCTGTGATATACCCGCCACCGTTATCTTTACCGGCAACACTACAGATGCCACCACCTGGGCCTGGACTTTCGGTGATGGACAAACATCCACCCTGCAGAACCCTACACATATATACAACCGGGAAGGATCATTTTATCCCAGGCTGCAGGCAACAAGTAAGGACGGCTGTGCTGCCACAACAGAAGGGTATTTATATATCAGTAAAACAACGGTAGGCGCCTATGCCAACATCAGTGATGGCTGTGAAGGTTTGAGCGCCGAATTCTTCTCCAACATTAACAGTACGGACCAGATTAAAACCTGGTTGTGGGATTTTGGAGACGGCAGCACATCTACACAGGACAAGCCGGTGCATACTTATCCAAAGGCAGGTAATTATAGCGTTTCCCTGAAATATACCACCGTCAATGGTTGTAGCGGGACTGTAAATCTCTCTTCCCTTATAAAGGTATATAAAAAGCCTACCCCGGACTTCAGCTCGCCGGATGCGCCAACCGTATGTGGGAACACCTCCACCACCTTCCTCGACAAATCAGATGTGGGAACAGAGTGGCAATGGAATTATGGAGATGGTTTCAACGGATATGGAAAAAATTCTGTGCATAGCTACCAGGAACCGGGTACCTATGACATTACCCTAACCGTATACAATGGCACCTGTTCAAATACGATTACCAAAAAGGCTTACATCACTACTGTAAATCCTTTCCCCCGGTTTACGGTGAACCCGGTAGACTGCGATAATCGTATGACCGTTAGCGTTACAGAGAAGTCTCTCGGGGCTACCAGCTGGAAATGGAGCTGGGGAGACGGAACAGAAACCAGTTCTACAGTTCATAGTGACATCGTGAGTCATACCTATGCTAAATCCGGCACTTACACCATACAACTGACCACGTCGGATGGGCACTGTACCACCTATCTCAGCGGACAGGCGAGAGTGATAGCGCCATCTCCCGTAACTATCACTACCGACAAAACAGTACTTTGCAGCAACGAAACAGTTATTGCACGCGTAACACAGGAAGATGCCAGTATACATGGTACCTTTCCTTATCACTGGTTGATGGACGGCGCTGATTATTGGTGGTACAATTACAATAACAACATCTCCTACTCCAATCTTACGCCCGGCAAACATGTGGTAGGTTTAAAGATCATTGACCAGTTAGGTTGCCCCAATACCAGTAACAATGTAGATCTTACTATACGCGGTCCGCTGGCAGACTTCAACCTGCCTTCACAGGTAGAATGTAAAGGAACCGAATTGACTTTTACAGACAATACCGATCTGACCAACAGCAGTGGGATAAAAAAATGGGTCTGGAATTTTGGTGACAATACCTCTCCTGAAACCTTTACCAGTCCGCCGTTTAAGCATACCTATGCCCAAGCCGGGAATTATACGCCTACCCTTACCGTTATGGATAAAGATGGTTGCGTGAATACCTCTGGTAGTAAATACCTGCAGGTGAATGGACCATTTGCAGACTTCAACCCCGACGCTTATGTTGTTCAACCAGGCAGCCTGGTGAACTTCTGGAATGCATCTTACGAAATTGGTGGTACCATCACGGATTATAAATGGGACTTTGGAGATGGCTCCACCGCCAGCGACTGGAATTATGTAACTCACCTGTATCCTGAGAAAGGCGTATTCCCGGTGACGCTCAAAATGACAGACGACAACGGCTGTACCGACACCAAAACCAAAACCATCAAGGTATCTGCAGTGGGAGCAGGTTTCACCTACACCGGCTCGTTTGTAAACGGTGGAAACTGCGCCCCTATGATTTTCCGTTTCAACAATACCTCCATCAACTACTTCACCAGCTCCTGGGATTTTGGAGATGGCGCCACTTCTGACCAGGCCTTCCCCGTACATACGTTTACAGAGGCCGGACACTATAAAGTAACCCTTAAAGTAAAAGGTATTGCTGATTCAGAAGATGAATACAGCGAAATAGTGGTGGTAAAGGGCCCTTATGCCACCATTACCACCAGCGCCGAGGGAGGTTGCCTCGAAAAGGAAATATCGTTTAAAGTGAAGCCTGAAAATGCCACTTCCTTTAGCTGGGATTTTACAGATGGAGAAGTGGAACAAACCGATAAGCTGGAAATTACCCACCGTTTCACCGAACCAGGCATTTACAAGCCCAGGCTATTACTGAAAGATGATGCCGGCTGTAAAGGCGCCGCCTTCCTGGATCACCCGATTGTGATAGATCAACTGGATATAAAACTTCATCCGAATCCAGACAAAATATGCGGCGAAGGTACGCTGACTTTTGCGCCAGTATTCAACAGTTATTCGGTAGATGAGCTGAAGATAGCGCCCACCTTCACCTGGACTTATGATCCGGACCTGGCGGCTAAAAATACCAATACCACCACACCAACGTTTTACCTGGATAAAACAGGCACGTATAAATTTGGCCTTACCGCCACTACCAAATACGGCTGTACCCAAACCGTGGAAGAGCCATACAACGTATACCCGCAACCGTTAGCATCCATTAGCGGTGCAGTAGAAGTGTGTAAAGATGCGCCCATCAGCTTTATTGGCAATGTGGCGCCGTCGGCCGATGTTACCTGGGATTGGGAATTCGGTAACGGTAAAACCAGTACGAAACAACAACCAGCGGCGCAAACTTATTCCACCGCCGGCGATGCAACTGTAACGCTGACGGTAACCAGTAAAGACGGCTGTATCGACAAAACCACCCATGCACTGACAGTACTGCCTTTACCGGATATTAAGGCCAGTGCACCGGCAGAATTTATTTGCCTGAATAACACCACAATCTTACATGCCGGCGGTGGCATCCGCTATGAGTGGACGCCTGCCGATGGGCTCAATGATCCGGCCATTCCGAATCCTACCGCATCGCCGGCAGTGACCACTACTTACCAGGTAAAGGTGACTGACAACAAAGGCTGCGTGAATACTGACGAGGTGAAGATCAGGGTGGTACAACCTTTCACCATTCATGCCACGCCTGATACCGTGCTCTGTTTGGGCGATCCGTTGAAACTGCAGGTATGGGGCACCGATTACTATGTATGGCATGGGTTTGGGCTTGATAAACCTAACTCTCCCACGCCGGTAGCTACCTTGAAACATACCGGTCAATATACCTATGACGTAACCGGGTATGATAAAGACAACTGTTTCTCCGATCATACTTCGCTGACCGTACATGTAAATCCTACGCCTACCGTGAACGCAGGTATTGACCGGCAAACCATGGCAGGTGTTCCGGTATTCCTGGCCAGCAACAACAGCAATGACGTGATCCGCTGGAGCTGGACACCACCGGAATACCTGGACTGCACCAACTGCCAGCGGGTACAGGCCTTACCTAACCTCAGCACCCTTTACAAGGTAGAAGTAGAAAACGTATATGGCTGCAAGGCTTCAGACGATGTGATGGTTCATGTGCTGTGCCAGCAGAGCGCCATCTTTATGCCGAACGCATTTACGCCTAACCATGATGGCAAAAACGAACGTATTTACCCTAAAGGTAAAGGAGTGAAGGAAGTAGAATGGCTGCGCATTTATGACCGCTGGGGCACCCTGGTGTTCGAAAGAACGCACTTCCCGGTCAACGTGCCTTCCGCCGGATGGGATGGACGTAGTAATAACCGCGAAGCGCCGCTGGGCACCTATATTTATTCCATGCAAACCGTGTGTGAGAGCGGGGAGAAATTTGAGTTTAAAGGAAATATTGTTTTAATAAAATAAATCTCTTTCTATCAAAGCGCGCTCAAAACCGGTTGTAAAAAATTTAAAAAAGGTTGTTATGTCTATGTGCATGATAACCTTTTTTCATTCTTATCTACCATGTTAAAGAAAGCCTAAACGGATATTTCATTGATAAAAAAATGATTAATTCGTAGCAGATAAAAAATGCACATGGAGCAACTCAATGAACCTACACGCCCCTGGTCTCTTTTCAGCAAATTATCTTTCAGGTTCTGGGCTATTTACTTCTTTCTTTACTATACGGGAAATTTTAGTTTTTCTCAACCCTTCTGGACGCCGCTGGCTAACCGGGCGGGCAAATTACTGATTCGCAGAGATTTTGAGGTTACCGTATGGACTAACGGCAGCGGGGATACGACGTATAACTACCTCGTTGTTTTTTGCGCATTCCTTTTAGCATTGCTGTTAGCTGTAGTATGGTCTGTACTTGACCGTAAGCGGGAAGGTTATGACCGGTTGCAGTACTGGGTGAGCGCAGTTTTATGTTATTGCCTGGCAACCGTCATGATCAGCTATGGCATGGCTAAACTAACAAAATCACAGTTTCCGTTCCCGGGGCTTTCAAAATTGGATGATCCGTTTGGAAATACCTCTCCGATGGGGCTGGCCTGGTGTTATATGGGATATTCTACCGGCTACAATATATTTACCGGTATGGCAGAATTCCTGGGAGGCTGCTTTCTTTTCGTTCGCAGGACCCGCCTGTTTGGGGCATTGTGGTCTATGACGGTGATGTTGAATGTAGTTGCGATGAATTTCTTTTATGATATTCCCGTAAAACTATTCTCCACCCATTTATTCCTGATAGCACTATTCATCGCCGCACCTGATATACCCAGGTTACTTCAATTTTTCTTTTCACAAAAGCCAGTGGAAGTGGCCACACGCTGGGTACCGGCTTTCCGTTCAAAATGGAAGCGCATTACCTTCACTTCCTTAAAATACCTGCTTATCAGCACTTATTTGGGATGGACAATATATGACGGCCTGTTTACTGTAAAATGGATAGCGCAGGATAGCAAAAAGCCACCATTATACGGTATTTATGAGGTTACCCAGGTACGGGCCGATTCATTATTCAACCCGTGGATAGCGGAAATCCGGCGCTATCAGAAAATTTATATTGAAAAAGAATATGGTTTAACGACCCGCAAAAATAATAAAGATCTATCCTTTTATTATTCGAAAACAGATACCATCAAACATCAGCTATCCTTCTGGGACAACGCCGGTGGCGACACCGTACAACTGCATTATCAACAGACAGGGAAAAATGTATATTTGCTGGATGGTACTGCCGGCAAAGACAGTATACATTTACAATTGAAAAGAAAGGACCCGAATGACTACCTGTTGGTAAACAGAGGTTTTCATTGGATCAATGAGCACTCTTTGAATCAGTAATATGACCATAGCAGAACATCGCCAACGTATATACGAAAATGGATTTACGGTAATAGACGCTGTATTTGACCAGGGAGTAATTGATGCTATGCTTGCCGTGATAAGTAATACAGACGCTTCCGGACCTTTATTCCGTAAAACAAACGACCTTTTCGCCATCCGTCGCTTCCTGCAAACGGTACCGGATATACGACCGCTTATTTTCTCAGCGTCTCTGCAAAGCTTACTGGAAGCGCTTTTCGGCGAAGGCTATTTCCCGGTAAAATCCATTTACTTCGATAAGCCCGGACAATCGAACTGGTTTGTGGCCTGGCACCAGGATCTCACCATTTCCGTGGCAGAAAAACTAGCCGTAGATGGCTACGGCCCATGGACCGTGAAACCCGGTCAATATGCGGTACAGCCACCGGTTGCATTGCTCGAAAACAACTTCACCATTCGCATTCACCTGGATGATACCGATGAACATAATGGCGCGTTGAAAGTCATACCCGGCTCCCACCGGAACGGTGTTCACCGGGCTGACACTATCAATAGAAACATGACACCGGATGTTAGTTGCAACGTACGCAAAGGCGGCGTAATGATTATGCGTCCGCTGCTCATGCATGCCTCCAGTCGCAGCAGTAATGGGCATAACCGCCGGGTGATACATATTGAGTTTAGTAATCAAACCCTGGCGGGAGGGTTGCGTTGGGCAGAGCAGAAAGCATAAAGCTATTGTAGCGAATGATCAGAGCGGATATTTATATATACTACGCTTTAATCATTCGCTACAATAGCTTTATGCTTTCTGCTTTATGCTTTCTGCTCACTCAATATCCCTGGTTCTGCTTCAGCACTGACGCACCGTTTTTCACACTCAGGTCTATCTGGCGTTGAGGAATCGGGAATCGTACATTTTTAGCAGCGAAGCTGCCATTGGCAATATCTGTTGTAATCGTTTTTTCGTAGTCGAAATAACGATTGATTTCTGTTTGCGCAATGCCCCAGCGAACGAGATCAAAATAACGATGACCTTCCATTGCCAGTTCCAGCTTACGTTCAAACCGGATGGCTTTCATGGCCCAATCCTTACCTCCTGTAGTAAAGGCTCCTGGCGGATAAGTACTTATTTTATAGTTAGCGGCCGGCGTATTGGTATATCCCGCCATAGGCTGTGAGGGATCGATATAGGTTTTTACCCATCCGATAGGGTTAGCAGCGCGGACACGGACGGTATTAACATGTTCCTGTGCAATATTCAGGTCTCCTGCCTGCGCCTGGCATTCTGCAGCCATGAGTAATACATCTGCAAAGCGGATCAGTACATAGTTGATGGCATTACCGGGCGCCCAGCCATTTCCATCATAGTATTTATCCTGTGTGGCCTGCATGTACACATTCTTCAAAGCAGAGTATGGGCCGGCCGATTGCTGATCACGGATCCAGTCCATACCGGGATGGTTGCCCCAATCCAGGAAAGGAATGCCCCGGCGGCCAACGGTCCAGTCGAGCCGCGGATCCAGGTTATCTGCATCCGGCGTAAATGGCACACTGCTGGCAATGCCTTTATCGCTTTTAACAGCATGGTCATTGAAGTTATCCAGGTAAGGGAGTCCTTTGGCATCTGTACGATAAGAATTCACGAGGTCCTGTGAAGGCTGATAAAAACCGCAGCAGCTAAAAGGGCCATTATAAGGGTAATTCAGCATCTCTCCCTGGTTGGCGTTACCAGTGCCCCCGGAACCATCGTTAGCGCTGTATTGGATAGAAAAAACGGCTTCTGCGTTGTTTTCCGTGAAGGCATCGAAGTTATCGTGGAATTTTTCCATCAGGTGGAAAGAAACACCTTTGGCGGTTTTGCCATTAGCGATGATATCTTCAAATACCGGCAGGGCATCTGTATATTTTTTTTCATAGAGATAGGTTTTGGCCAGGTAAGCTTTAGCAGCCCAGTTGTTGGCGCGACCTATCACATCCTGCACCTCGTTCAGATTCTCCGCTGCATATTTGAAGTCGGCTTCAATCATAGGCCAGATATCCTTATCATTCGGAATTTTATAATCGTCTACGTTCAGCTTCACATAACTCTCTGCATTTTCATCTACCCAGGGTACTTTATCAAACATTTTCTTCAGGTCGGAGTAGAAATGTCCGCGCAGGAATCGTGCCTCAGCAGCCAGTTCTTTTTTCTCATCTTCCGTCATATCTTTTACATTCTTCAATACATGCAATACAAAGTTGCAGCGGCGCACGCCTTCATAATCTACACGCCACTTGTCGTTGAAGAAACCGTTGGTAGCATTTCCGAAGAAAGTACCTATCTGCAGAATGGCGGCGGCATCGCCGGGATCGCTGCCTTTATGCGCTTCCCCACCGCATACGCTGCCATAGATCCAGTTATCCGGGGAAACGGTATACCCGCTGCCACCAGCCAGGTTCAGCAAATCTCCATCTTTAAAATCCTGTCCGTCCAACGCGCCATAGGCACCTATCAACAGGTTATTGACACCTTTTTTGTTTGTCAGGGCTGCTTCATCGAGGGAAGATTGCGGGGTACGGTTGAGGAAACTTTTACCACAACCGGTTAACAGAGAAGTGGCCATAGCTGCACTCAGTAGTATATGATAAAATGATTTCATGATCATACGTTTTTACTTAAGCAATTGTTAGAAACCCAGGTTAATACCTACCAGGAACTGGCGTTGATTAGGATAAGCGCCTTCGTCGACACCAAAGTCGGTGATATCAGAGCCGCCAATCTCGGGATCTAAACCGGAGTATTTCGTGATGGTAAACAGGTTAGCCGCCTGCACATAAATACGCAGCTTTTCCACCTTTAAACGGGTAAGAGCGCCGCCTTTGAAGGTATATCCCAGTTGCATGTTTTTAGCACGCAGATAGGCGCCGTTTTCCACCATATAAGAATTGGGAACGTTGTTGGTACTGGTAGAACCATCCACCTCCTGGATGGGCGCTTTAGCATTGTGATGATCCGGCCGCCAGGAATCATAGAGGGCTGTTTTACTTTTAGCGCTGATAAAAGGCCCGTAGAAATCGTGCCACCAGCGTACGTTGTTCCAGATCTGGTTGCCGTGTGTACCAAAGAGGAAAAGACTAAAATCAAATCCTTTGTAAGTGACGCCAATATTCAATCCATAAGAAAAGTCGGGGTTCGGGTTACCCAGGATAGTACGGTCGTCTGGTGTAATAACACCATCGCCATTTACATCCTGGTAACGGAAGCGGCCCAGCCCCTCTCCTTCCTGGTAGGTGGCATCCGACTGGCCGGTAGCTTTTTGTGCCTGTTTATCGGCAGCCGCCAATTCTTCTGCACTGTTCCAGAAGCCAATTACTTTATAACCGAAGAAAGAGGATACCGGCTGACCTACTGCGTTGCGGATAATGTTGCTACCATCAAAGCGACGGCTATCACTATCGAAGTAGTCTACGCCATCTGCGATCCTGACGATTTTATTTTTGTAGGTAGTCAGTGTACCCGTTACGTTTAGTTGAAGGTCTTTATTGATATTTTTATGCCAGCCCACGGAGAAGTCGAATCCCTCGTTTTTCATTTGGGCAATATTTACATACGGCTGTGCGGAAGTACCTGCAAGGCCCGGCAGTTCAGGGTTGTACAGCAGGTCCTTGATGTCTTTGCGATAATAATCTGCGGAGAAGTCCAGTTGTCCATTGAACAGGCTTGCATCAATACCGATGTTTGCATTGACATCACTTTCCCATTTCGCATCGGGGTTACCGATCTGGAAGCTGGCAAACCCGGCAGTGAGGCCGTTATTGACGCCTGCCAGGTCGTAGTAGGTAGAGCTGCGTTTACCACCATACAGGAAGTAGCCGTTGTTGACGCCCAGGTTTAACTGGTTCCCCATGATCCCCCAACCGCCACGTAGTTTCAGGTCAGATATCCAGGTTACCTTCTTCATAAATTCTTCCTGGGAAATACGCCAGCCGGCGGAGATGGCAGGAAAAGTACCATAATGATTATTCACAAACTTGGAAGAGCCATCGCGGCGAACGGTAGCACTTAGCAGGTATTTATCTTTATAAGCATAATCTACCCGGCCTAAAATAGAAAACAGGCTTTCTGATTCCCGGTTGCTGTAGTTGGTTTGCACGCCGGTACCGGTAGTCAGGTCAGGGAAGTTAGGGTCGAAAGTGAAATAATCTTTGGTAGTGCCTCCTACCGCCCTGTGGCGGCTGTCATAAGCTTCTGTACCTGCCACCACTTTCAGGTCGTGTGCATTGTTGAAATTTTGGTGGAAAGTAAGGGTGTTGGTCCAGGTCCACGCATGAGAATTAGTAGAACCTTCTGTATAAGAGTTGCTGGTAGAATTTTCCTTATTCTCATATTGTGGATAGGTAAAAGAATGGGACCAGCCGGAGGCGATTTCACCACCAAAGCTGGTGCGGAAGGTGAGGAATTTCAGGAGGTCAACTTCTCCATATACGTTACCAAACAAACGGCTGTTAAATCCTTTATTATTGCGGCTCCGCGCCTGTATAGCTACCGGGTTATTGGCATCTCCCAAAGCATCACCGGCAGAACCGGCATAGTTGCCTTTGATGTCGTATACCGGTATAATACTCTGTTCACGCATAGCATGACCAATGGCCGCATCCGCAGTGTTGATGTCTACCGTAGGATTTTCGGACATCGCAAAAGCCAGGTTTTCCCCTACGCGGATACTATTGCTGATATTATACTGGGTATTGGAACGAACTGTGTAGCGGCGCAGATAGGTATTCATTAACGTACCTTGCTGATTAAAATAACTTAAGGAGAAGAGATAGTTTCCTTTATCCCCACCTCCACTCACGGCTACGTTGTGGCTTGTAATGGGCGCTGGACGGAATATTTCGTGGTACCAGTCGGTGCCCGCTTTATTTGCTTTTACAATCTGGTAGAATTTATTATAGTCGTCCAGGTCTGTATAGTCCGGATTGAGGTAATACAGGGAAGGGGTTACCCGTGGGTCGCCTTCCATGGTGCCTGATGGCAATATATAATCCGGGATCACCGGTGTAGTCCCGCTACCATATTGGTCTGTTCCGGGATTGGCGCCGGAATTTTTATAGGCAAGCCATCTGAGTTCTGCCTGTTCCTTTGGGTTGAGCGTATTCCATACATTCCCTTTTTTAGGGTATTGGCGGCCATAATAGCCATCGTACGTTACTTTCACTTTACCGCTGCCACGACGCGTAGTGATAATGATCACGCCGTTGGAAGCGCGGGAGCCATAAATAGAAGCGGCGCCGGCATCTTTTAGTACCTGCATGTTGGCGATATCGTTGGTGTTAAGATCAGCGACATCTGTGGTGGGTACTCCATCTATTACATACAGTGGTGAGTTGGAGCCGAAGGTATTTACACCACGGATACGAATTTGCGGTGATTCACCTGGCTGGCCGGAACCGATGACTGTTACGCCGGAAGCTTGTCCCTGCAGTTGTTCTGTTACCTGTGCAGATGGCTGTTTGATTAAGTTCTCCATATTTACCACGGCTACAGATCCTGTCAGGTCTTTCTTCTTCTGGGTGGTATAGCCGGTTACTACTATTTCGTTGAGAGCGCTGGCACCTTCTTTCAGGGTAATGTTAATAAGCTGTCTACCGCCAACGGCTAAACGTTGGGTTTCATATCCGATGAAGCTTATTTCGAGTTCATCATTGCTTTTGCCGGGAGCAGCAATAGAATAGCTGCCGTCTGCATTCGTAATGGTTCCCACATTGGTGCCGCTGATACGCACGGTTACGCCTGGAAAGGGATTGCCTTTTTCGTCTTTCACTACGCCCCTGACAGGGTGTTGCTGCTGCACGGCACCTGGTTCTGCAGGTGCAGGAGCGGGCGCTTTTTCGGAGATCATATAAAAATGTTCCCGTACTTTTTCGTAGTGGAGGTTGAAGGGCATAAGGGCTTTGCCCAGCGCTTCTTCCGGCGACTGGCAGGTAGCGACAGACAGTTGCACCTTTTTATTTTTCACGAGGTTGCTTTTATAAGCAATGGACACGTTGAAGTGTGATTCAATGAGGTGCAATACATTTTTCAGAGAAGATTCGTCGGGTTGTTCTTCTCCCCCGTTATTTGATTCAGGGGGAGTCTGTGGCCTGGCCATAGCAGCGAGGTCCTGTGCGGACACCGTTTGGGATAGGAAATACAGGGCTAATGTTTGCATTAGCAAAACACGTAAACCTTTTTTCATTTGAACAGGTTTTAACGATTAAGGAATAGACTATTTATAGTTACGAGCGGCGATGCTTATTTTTTACGGATCCAAACTTCATCACCTCTTTGGTTGAATTGCATGCGGAAAACCTTTCCCAGCTGAGTCATCATTGTATCAGGGTTGTAAATAACAGGCATTGACCCGGATACTTTATAGCTTAATAATTGTGTGTCTGAAACGATGAGTGTTTTACCAAATACCTGCTGCATAAAGGCGGCAGCATCGCTGAGGGTGAAGTCGTCCATGACCAGCCTGCCAGTATGCCAGGAGGTGTAGTTGTCGGCTATCACACTCTTCTTGGTATAGTCGCTATCCAGTTTATTATAGCGCACCATTTCACCCGGATGCAGGTACAGCGCTGCGGTTTTGCCGTCGGCAGGTGCGCCTATATTGAGCAGGATACTTCCCTGCTGCAGTACTACTACAATCTCTTTACCGCTGTTATTGACATTGAACTGCGTGCCTAATACTTCCACGTTGAGGTTATCGTAAGTATGTACGATAAACTTCTGATGAGCAGGCGTATGTTTTACGTGGAAGAAGGCTTCGCCATCGAGCCACACTTCCCTTTTGCCGCCCGGGGATGCGCTGTAAAGCAATCGTGAATTGGCGTTCAGCGTTACTTCTGACGAATCCGGCAGCGTCATTTTTTTCGTTTCTCCCAACCGGGTATGTACACTCACGATTACCGGTTGCGGGCTGCGAAATTGCCACCACCAGGCAGTGGTCAGCAACACGCCCAAGAGTAATGCTGCCGCATATTTGCCGGTTTGTTTCCACCAGGGTGTAGCGGCAGTGATATGCGTTGCAGGTTGTTCCTCCTCTCCCAGCCCGTTCCATACAGCATCCCATAGCTGTTCCTTCTCTGTACCAGAGAGTGTGTATGAACGGAATTTTATGCTATGCACCAGTTGCCGGGCGTCCTGGATGACAGTGTTTTTTTCGGGGTGCTGGCGGAGCCAGGTTTCCCAAAACACATTTCCCCGTTCCGGGTGCAATACCCATTCCTGGAAACCTTCATCCATGGCAAACTCCCTGGCGGTGTATGATAAATAGTTGCTGGTTGCCAAGAGAACTGCTTTTATCTAAAGAGACCGTAGTGATAAAAATCTCATCACTTTTTTTAAAGTTTTTTTTTATTTGCTTAAAAGCAGCAACAGGAGAGGCAGGGAGATATTTTTCCGGAGGATGCTGATGGCTTTGGAGATGGTATTATACACCGAGTCTACCTGCATGGACATGACGTCGGCTACTTCTTCGTAATTGAGGTTTTGGAAGAAACGGAGGTAGATGGCTTCGCGCTGGCGACGGGTAAGGCTGGCCAGTCCTTCCTGGAGGAGGCGTTTTTGTGCTTCCAGTGTTTCCTGCTGGATTAACTGGTTTTCGAGGGGGAGTGTGTATTCAAATTCAAAAGCTTCCCAGGAATCGCGGTGCTGGCAGCGGCGATCTTTGCGGAGTGCGCGGAGGAGGCGCCTTCTCAGGCTGCTGATCAGGTAATAACGTACATGCTGAATGTCTGGCGACAGGTGTGTTCTGCTGGTCCAGAGGTCCTGGAACAGGTCCTGGAGACAGTCTTTCACTCTTTCCTTATCCTGGCAAAAGTGCATGCCATAATGAAAGAGGTCATCAATATGTGCATCATATATTTCGGCGAAGGCGTGGCGGTCACCCTGTAGAAATCGTCCCCAAAGTGAGGAATGGGAAGTCACCACGCGCAAGCCTGATTTATGGGCTTTCCCTGTGTGCATACCTGTTTTGGTTGATGTGTTAAAGCTTGTGAATTATTCTGACAACTGCAAATATATTTTGGTACAGGATATGTCCTGGGATATATAACATCAAAACTAAAGACTATGAAACTCATTTCTTATTGGTTATTAACAGGCCTAGTTCTTTTGCTCAGCAGTTGTGAGGTAATCGGTGGTATATTCAAAGCGGGTGTTTGGACAGGTATCCTTGCGGTAGCGTTAGTAGTAGGCCTTATTATATACCTTGTAAGCCGGGGCGGAAAGCGGGACTAATGCTGTCCCGCCTCCCTTCTTTATTGCAATAAAATATTTTCCATAAAGTTAATTTATTCTAAACAAATTATTCTTATCTTGGTATCCGAGTAAGTCTTAACAGGAAATTAAGACGTTTACCTCAGTGAACATTGAAGGAAAAGTATAGTTATCCTAAACCCTTAATCTTACCTTTTCCATTGCGGTTTTATTATTTGCGGTGTGCCTTTACCTCCTGTTGCCACGTGATGAAGTGTGATTGTTAACCGGTGTAAACAGGTTTGTATGTCTTGTATTTTCTGTTAAATAAACATTCACAAATCCAAACCCACTAAACAAATGAAAAAAAACCTGACGGCAATCAGCGTTTCTCTATTTGTTATGTTCGTGGCTGGCAGCAGCTGTACGAAAAACATGCAGGAAAACCCTACCCTTGCCCACACCGGAAAATTAAACGCCAGCGCCACTGCAACCCTGGCAACTATCGACACTGCTACCATCACCCTCAATTGGACCACCACCTATCAACGTATTGATGGTTTTGGTTCGTTTGCTGGTCGCGCTACCCCTTTCTTTGAATCACCCAAGCGGGATTCCATCATGCAACAACTTTGGGGCGCCGATGGATTACAGCTAAACATGATCCGCGGCGAAGTGCTGTACACTTATCCCTTCGACAAACCCAGCGGCGTAGTGACCATCAAGCCCGCGGGTAGCAGTATAGACATGGACGTTAACAGCGCCGCCTACCAGGCGTTGACCAGCGATCAAAAAGCACAAATCGCGCAGCTCTGGATCTTCAAAAAAGTAAAAGAACGCTACCAGGTACCGATTATGTTTGCCAGCACCTGGACACCGCCGCTATATATGAAAACCAACACCAGCAGCGTAAGTGGTCAAAATTTCAATGGACTCAACTATAGTTGCTGCTCCACGGATTTTGCCAACTATGTAGCAGGATTTACCAAAGCCTACCAGGATGAAGGCATTAACTTTTATGGCGTATCTCCCAGCAATGAACCTGAAAATGTTTTTTCATCCTGGGCATCATCCTACTGGACTGCCGCGCACCTGGGACAGTTTATCACCAATAATCTCCGTCCCGCTTTAAACGCCAAAGGGCTTACCACCACCAGGATCATTTCTTCCGAGAATGCCGCCTGGGGTACCGCTAACAATTTCCTTTCCGGCATGGACAAAAGTAATGTAGACATCCTCGCTGGTCATGGCTACGTGGAAATCGGTGACCTGATCCTGGGAAAAAGAGGATTGAATCCCAATCCCGCTATCTGGAATTATGCTACCGGTAACAAACCCGTATGGATGACCGAAGCCAGCGACGACAGCGGCGTATATGATGGCACTATGGTGGGAGGCCTTAAGCTGGCTGTGAACATGCATCAATTCCTGGCGGTATGCAACGTCAATGCTTACGTTTACTGGCTTGGCATGCTGGCATTCAATAACAACGAATCGCTGATCGGTGCCAACGCAGATGGCAGCCTCGTATATCCGAAAACGTTCGATGTCATGGGGCAATTCACCCGCTTCGTACATGCCGGATACTATCGTTTCAATGCCGGCCTGGCAAATAATTCCACCCTGAAAGTATCTGCCTATAAAGATCCTGCGACAGGCAAATTCAGCGTGGTGGTGATCAACCCGGGTGGTAATGAAACCCATTGCCGGCTAAACCTGTCTGGTTTTACCGCGGGAGCTATCAACTCATACCTCACTGCCGACAACTCCAGTGCACACTGGCAGCAAGGCAGCGCTGTTGCGCAGGGCAACGGTAGCTATGTATTGACCGTGCCACCTTCCAGCGTGATCACCTTTACCGGTGTCGCTAATTAACTAATGAAAAGACCGGGATGTTTGTTGTCCCGGTCTTTTCCTCTTAACAATTAATTGCTTAAACATTTTTCAAAAAAAGTATACCTATGATTTTGAAAAATGAAATAATTGCCTACTTTTGCATCCCGTCAAACAAAGAAAATACCGGTTAAAACGGGACGTAGCGCAGCCCGGTAGCGCGCTTGCATGGGGTGCAAGAGGTCGCTAGTTCGAATCTAGTCGTCCCGACAAAAAAATGAAACCCTTCAGATCGTTGGATTTGAAGGGTTTCTTAATTTAAATAATATTGCATCCATTCGGTCTAAAAGCGTCACTACTTTCATTTTTAATACGTTACAGGAAGTTCGAATCCATTTAAGTTCGGAAAATATTATTTAGCGTTAGCATACTGCGTTAACCCATCAATTCTTTTGTCGCTGCTTTAATAAATCCTGCCTTATCCTTTTTCACATCTTTCAACATTGCCTTTCTGTCATCCGGAATAGGAAAATATTTTTCGGCCCATAGATGTATTTCAATCAGTACAGGCATTAAGTCAACTCCCTTTTTGGTTAACCGGTATAACACTTTTGCTTTACTATCCGGATGGTCTAATTTCTCAATGATCTTATTTTCTTCAAGAGATTGTAGTCGTGAAGCCAAAATATTCGTGGCTATGCGTTCCTGGGCTTTTAGAAAGTCGCCATAAGTACACTCTTTTGCAAACATTAAATCCCTGATAATCAACAGCGACCACTTGTCTCCCCATATATCAAGCGAGTTGCTGATAGGGCAATCTGATCTTTTTTTCGTTTTGTTCATAAAAAATATATTTCAAATATACACTTGCATATTGCAAGTAATGTTTACATTTGCACTTGCAATATGCAAGTAAAATTACAAAATGTTGAGACATGAAACAAACAATATTAATAACTGGCGCTTCTTCAGGTTTTGGATTGCTGACTGCCCAAAAGCTCCATGAAAGTGGCTTCCAGGTAATTGGAACAAGTCGTAACCCCGAAAAATACCAGGCTAAACTGCCGTTTAAATTGTTGGCATTGGATATTGCCGATTACAACTCAATCGCGTCTTTTAGTAAGAAACTCTTCAGGGAGATCAATAAGTTGGATGTGCTTATAAACAATGCAGGATACTTAGTGACAGGGCTTGCCGAAGAAACCACAATTGAAATAGGTAAACAGCAGTTTGAAACCAATTTTTGGGGCACTGTTAAACTTACAAACGAGTTGTTGCCTTATTTCAGAAAACAGAAGCAAGGCAAGATAATTACCGTAGGTTCTATTCTTGGGTTAATTAGTCTTCCCAATGTCGCTTATTACGCAGCTTCAAAACATGCATTGGAAGGATATTTCAAAGCCTTGCGGCTTGAATTAAATCAATTTAACATACAGGTCAGCATGGTTGAACCTTCGAGCTTCAAGACAAATATTGGTAATAGTTCAACCGCCGCAACAGGGGATATCAAAGATTACGATGTATTTCGAAAAAAGATTTCAGCTTATTCTAAAACTCAGTTTGAGAATGCACCAGGGCCAGAACCTGTTATAAATACGGTTTTGAAAATCATAAATGAAAAAGCGCCAAAATACAGTTATCCTGTTGGCAAAGGAACTTCTATGCTTCTAACCATGCAACGTTTTGCATATAACGTACTTGAAAGTACTGTTTTGAAAAGGGTGAATGCTGCGAAATAATTTAAAAGAGCTCTGGCAAAAAATGAAAAAAAACATTCCTAATAATATTACTAATCATGGCAAAGACAAACGCATCCCCTGCCCAAAATACTGTAGCAAACAATGATGTCAAAACCGACTTAGGTATTACATTTAAAAATGTAAAAACACAATCTGTCAATATTGGTGGAACAGATTTCTATTATCGAAAACTTGGTGATAATAATGCTGGTGTACCGGTAATTTTTTTAAACCATTTAGGCGCCACAATGGATAATTGCGATCCCCGGATTATGGATGGCATTGCTTCAGCGCATCAGATAATTTGTTTTGACAATCGTGGTGTTGGTGCTACGAAAGGTAAAACGCCGAAAACTATTGCTGAAATGGCAAAAGATGCAAGAGCATTTATTCATGCTTTAGGGTATGAAAAAGTCGATTTGGTTGGCTTTTCGATGGGCGGTTTTATTTCGCAGGAAATATTACTTCAGGAGCCACAGCTTGTTCGCAAAGCTGTAATAACAGGTACTGGCCCGGCCGGTGGTGAAGGGATCAAAAATGTTACAAAGATTACTTATACAGACATTCTAAGAGGCTTATTTAGTTTTAAAGATGCAAAAACTTATCTTTTTTTCAATAGAAATGAAAATGGAAAAAAATCGGCAAAAGAGTTTTTAGCCCATGCCTGGGCGCTGCAAACACCACAGGATCTATCAGTAATCAAGCAACCTGTATTAGTAGCAAATGGCGATAATGACAGAATGGTGCAGAGCAGTAATACTCATGAATTAAGCAAGCGTATTCCCAATTCCGAATTAATCATATATAAAGATGCCGGCCATGGTGGTATGTATCAATATCATGAGGCGTTCGTAAAAAGTGCATTAGCGTTTTTAGCGAAGTAAGCTATTTATGAATAACAATTAATAAAAATGAAAGCATTTATTATAAACCGATACGGCAAAAAAGAAAATTTGCAATCTGCCGAGATCGCAGAACCGGTTTTAAGGGCAAATGATGTATTAGTGCAGATTCACGCTGCCAGTGTAAATGTTCTGGATTCCAAAATAAAAAATGGTGACTTTAAGTTAATTCTACCTTATAAGCCTCCTATTACGCTGGGACACGACGTAGCGGGAATCGTAATAAAAGTAGGTTTAGGTGTAAAACAATTCAAACCCGGCGATGAAGTGTATGCGCGTCCGGCAGATCATAGGATTGGCACTTTTGCAGAACTTATTGCGATTAATGAAAGCGATGTTGCATTAAAGCCCGGAAATTTGTCAATGGAAGAAGCTGCGTCTATTCCATTGGTTGGTTTAACCGCATGGCAGGCGCTGGTTGAAAAGGCAAATGTGAAGAAAGGGCAAAAAGTTTTCATCCAGGCAGGTTCTGGTGGTGTGGGCACATTTGCCATTCAGTTAGCGAAACATTTGGGCGCTACTGTAGCTACCACAACAAGTGCCAGTAATATTGATTTAGTCAAAAGTCTCGGTGCAGATATTGTAATTGATTATAGAAAAGAGGATTTTGAAACACTATTGAAAGATTACGATATAGTATTAAATAGTCAGGATGCAAAGACTCTTGAAAAATCTTTGCGAATATTAAAACCTGGGGGAAAACTTATTTCTATCTCTGGTCCGCCTGATCCCAGTTTTGCAGAAGAAATCAAAGCGCCCTGGTTCATGAAATTAATAGTGCGCCTTCTGAGCGCCGGAGTGAGAAAAAAAGCAAAGCGACTCAATGTAAGCTATTCATTCCTTTTCATGAGGGCAGAAGGAACTCAATTAGGCCAAATTACTTCACTTATTGATGCAGGTATCATAAAACCAGTTATTGACAAGGTATTTCCATTTGAGCAAACCAATGAAGCTATGGGGTATGTGGAAACAGGGCGTGCAAAAGGTAAAGTTGTTATCAAAATAAAATAAAACTATTGCTAAAAAAAATCAGCTACTTCAATAAGAACTAACCATTGTCTTAAGAAAATCGGTTTCCAGCGGTAAAACAGCAATAATTGTCTGATTAGTTTGCTTTGCCATTTTGTCATGTTAATTAGATACTTTTGCTATTCCTTATTAAGGCTTACAAAGCCAGTTAAAATCTTTAAATCCTGTATCAGCAGGTTCGAAATTTGTCAAGCTGACCCGACTTAAAAGAAGAAGCTCACTCAGAGATGAGTAGGCTTTTTTGTTTTTTGAGAATGATGTAACATTAATGGTATCGCCTCGCGGGCGTGCTTTATTGCTTGTTACTTAATATTTCCGTTACCGCCTCCTGGAAGTCTTCATTCTTCAATTGCTGTAATATTTCTTCAAATCTATTGTCGCGTTTAGCTCTGATAAGTAGCCCTTGTGCCAGGTAAAGATGTGTTTCATATCGCATATCAGCGAGTTGAATGTCTATTTCCCGTATAATGTTGTTGGGCAACTTTCCGTCTACTGATAGTCGGATCAATACTTCTAAGGCAGTGGGCTGTGTCCAGTCATAGTCTCCATAGGCCACTGACTTAAGAAACGCGAGTGCCTGTATATCCAGTTGATAGACGACTTCAAAAATGGCGTATTGACAGGTTGCCATCCAGCCCCCTAATCCAAGAGGAATTTCGCTTATGTCAGGATACTCCGGCGGTGGTTGATGAAATTTACTTCGAAGATATGGTAGGTCCCTGACACTGATATCAACTGATTGTTTTCGCGCCATTGCTTCGAATTGATCGGGTTGAGTTAATAGTGCTACTGCAAGCTGGGAAATAAGTTGATCGATATAGGTAGCTTGTCTTGAAGAAAGATTCATATAAGTATTTTACCATAACGAATATATGTCGTTTCCATCTCTTTTTATTTATCCGGCCGCTTTTAAACGGAGATCTTTTTTCGTTACTAAATAACACCTCGCTATTTTGGTAAAAAAGTCAGCCGCACTATATTTAGTGCGGCTTATTGGGCTTATGCTAAGAAGATTTGAATTGAATCAATATTATCATCCAAATCTCCAGAAACATCTGTTCTTGAACTTGGTCCATAAGTATCCACATGATCGCCGCCAAAGTCTTCGTCATCATAAACGACTACTCTGGCACTAGCCCATGGTTTCTATACTACCTATTTTATCTCCCCAATCATGATCGGCCCCCGGCAGAGCTTTAAGATTTTTGAACTGTGCTGGTCCGTTTAATTATAGTCTTTCCCCTCTAAATCCCGAAGAAGCCATTTTTAGCTTCATTGATGGTTTTCAGTTATACCTACCTGCGCAGAATGTATCAATTGCGGCCAAATCTTCTAGTAGAAAGTTCGAACTCGGTCCAGTCGTCCCGACAAACGGGGTAAATGGTTTGTAATACTTTATTATAAGCTACCCAAAAAGCCCGTAGATGTAGCATCTACGGGCTTTTTTCATTTCGTCATATTGGATCAAGTTTAATACTTGGGGGGATTTAGTAAATTTTTAAGCATAGCGTTTGTATAATCTAAACAGAAAAGACTCCACCTCCCTTCTCTTATCCACGAAGCGCATTACTGAGGGCTTTTATCTTAGCGTTAAATGATTCTGCTGCAGCATTTGTAGCTCTGTTGTTGAAGAAGTTGAGGATACCCAGATAGTAAATGCTTCTCATAATTATTCCCGGTAAGCATTCCAATGTAAGCATTATACTTTTTAAAAATAAAAAACGGTTGAGGAAACTGCCCAACCGTTAGTAAAGTAAGCTCCTTCTCCTTACCGCTTAGTTGATAACAAGGGGGGTGTTCATATCAAAGTTCATGTATACTGTTCCTTTTCCCCAGCCATTATCATTCACTGATTTTCCCCCTACTTCATTCTTCATGTATTTTTTACGGTTGATGCATTCTCCATAAGCCATAATAAGTTCCAGGTAATTTCCATCATTCCTGGCTATTTGGGTCCATGCGGAGGATTCTCCGTTATGATGTGAATACAGTAACGGGTCCTTGTTATCCAGGACGCGCTCTTCATTTCCCTCAAAGCGCAGTACCAGTTTATTGTCTTTATAATTAAACAAACCCGTACGCAGGCCGTGTTCTCCAATCGTCCAGCCATGGTAGGTCTCCACGAGATTGTTTTTCATATGTTCATTATAGTTGAACGTCACTTCATAAAAAGTTTTGTCGTTAAACAGGAAAAGGATCCCATTCTTTTGTTCCCTGTTTTCTGTTACCAGCATGTACATTTTCTCCAGCTTATGATAGATGGGGTAATTGCGAAGACGTTCTTCGAGAGAGTGTCCTATGAACTGCAGGAATTTTTCATCTTCTATAAAATACCGGTTGCCACCGGCTTTCTCTACCCTGCGAACCAGGTCTACATCATCTATACCATAACCTGTAAGAGCTTCATCAAAACCTTTTACCCGGTAAAAAAGCTCACGGTTGAAACAAAGTTTACCACCCTGATCGCGGTATAGAATGCGGTCTTTATGAAGTGTGGTAATAATGGTATTTCCACCCTGGGCATCAAATACGGAAGATATCCAGTTTGCGTAATTGTGGCCCGCAAAATTATCGGCGTCTATCAGGCAAAGGATGTTACCGGAACCAAGTCTCATCGCCATATTCTTGGAATGCGAAAGATTAAAATACTTAGGTTCATAGGTTTTAAAGTATTTTAATACACCGGAGTCAATATGCTCCTGCATATTTGATTTTACCCAATCTTCCATTCCATCGCCGGAATTATAATCCAGCACAACAAATTCAATATTGCCGTGATCTTTATTCTGGGCAATATTCATCGGAAGTGTTTCACGCAAGTGCATGAGCCTGTTCATACAAACAGTACAAATTGAAATCTTATTCATGGTAACATATGATTTTTATGGTAAAGTTTTATGAACTGGGTGAAGCAGTAATACCCGGAAGGTATTTAGGTGCAAACATGCCTATTCCCGGCGCCCCGCCCTTTCGCCTCATTTGATGACGCCACAAAACCTGTAAAATAGCTCCTTCTTTAAAACCCGATTGATTAAACGGAGGAAGCAAAAAGTCATGCCCTTCGGCAAGCGGGATGATTGTTCAAAAGAAGATGAAAGAGTATATTCGTAAAAAATCGTCCAACTTGAAAAACGGGACCTATGAAAAAGGGAGTATTTCCCTTCAAAGAAAAGAAGTTGTTTATGAAGCCCGGTTCTGCCTGATCAACAGTACATTACCCGATCTCATACCACAGTTGCCCTTATTACATCCGCGGGAACTGACCTATTTTAACAATCTTCCGTCTGACCTGCGCAAACAGAGCTACCTGTTGGGCAGGGTGGCAGCGAAACAAGCCATCGCTGATCTCACAGGTGTTCATGACATGGCTGCTTTTTACATAGATTTTGGGATATTTAATTTTCCGGTAATCAAAAATATCGGCAACCATAACGTCCAGGTTTGCATCAGTCATTGTGATAATATAGGCATTGCCATTGCCTATCCGGAAGAACACCCCCTGGGTATTGATATAGAGGAAATCAATCACAGCACATTATCGGCCCTGGAAACTGTTATTACCGACCATGAAACCTCCCTGCTGACCGGTATTAAAGAAGATGCTGCATTCAGTCACGGGATGTTATGGACCATCAAAGAGGCGTTATCCAAAATATTAAGGACAGGCCTGATGTTCGACTTTAAACAAATTGAAGTGGACATCCTGGAAAAAAAAGAGCACATATATCTCAGCAGCTTCCGGCATTTTGCACAGTACAAAGCGATCTCTTTCCCTATGTCGCAACATATCTGCTCTCTTGTGCTACCCAGGAATACTACCGCCGATATCAGTATGCTTCAACGTAGTATCCGCCACATCATTCCCGGCATAAAAAGCGGTCCCTCAATGCCCTGACGGGAAAAATTACCGTAACATCTCTTCATCCAAAGCCATGGAAGTAGTCAATGCCTCCTGCGTGCCAGGCTGTGGCCCCACGGCAGTGAAAGAAAAAATTTCTCCTGCCACCGGGTACAAAGCCGTTACGAATGCAGGCAGGGAGTGATAGCTGCCTTGGGGCTGGTATAGCGAAACATCCGGCCAGGCGACAATGATTTCATTAACACCGGTTAACAGTCTTTCCCGGCTCACAGTAAAAAACACATTGCACCATTTCTCCGAAGCCCCGAAAGTGACCAGCGGAGAGCTATCTCCATTCAGGTATAACCGGATCTCCGAAAGGGAGGAGGTATCTGCAAACGGTGTCCGAAAGCATAGTTCAAAATCAAGATCCGTAGACCCGGCGCTTACAAACTGAAAACTGCTTTCGGCCTGGCGGGACTCATAGCAATGGTTTTCCCTGCCTATAAAGAACGTGTGATAAGATGTACTGGCATAATACGACTGTAGCAGATCGCATTTCTTTTCACTAATGGCATGTTCCGCTATCCTCAACTGCCGGATCGTATCGGCTGCCGGAACACCAGCTGTTTCCAGGGATTGTACAATGGCATTCACCAGGGTAATATCCATCAGTTTTTTCCCACGGGGAGGACATAACAGGATACCTCCTTCATATTGTCTCATGCTGCCATCCCGGATAATATCTTCAAAAGATTTACAAAAAAGGGTATATGCATAGCGGCTGGCAAAATCAATATAATGCAGCATACCTTTCTGCACCCGCCTGGAAAGGCCTAATGCCTGATGGCAATGATACTGTATGATTTCTGCTGGCTGCCCCGAATGTGCATTGTAAATGGCTGCGCTGAAGTGCGCAATGGCGCAGATGTTGTTATCCGGCTTCATACCGCTGAACGGCACCTCTTCCAGGGGATAAGCACCACCTGCAAAAATCTGTAACAAAACCTGTGCTGTGTGGCGCATAGCGTGCATGATGCCTGTTGCGGTAAGATGACAATTATCCAGGAACAGTTGCCGGTCCGGTAACTGGTCCGGATATATTTCTCCGAATACTTCCTGCAGGTCTACCATATGCATTCCATACAAGGGTCCCGCTGTCAACAGCTGTTCCCTGATCGCGGTAATGCATCGTGGCATGCTGCCTGCACTCCGCATATATACAATTGTATCCCGGGCCACTCTCAGGCAGGCGGCGGCTTTGTCATTTTCCTGCCGGCGAAGATGAAATGCCGCCATGAACTCATGCCCCAGCGGATTTGATGGATCCAGCCTGATCATATGATCCGCACTCTCCTGTAACAACGCATCATTGTGGTCAGCCAGCGCCTTTGCTGCCAACTTTTTTTGCTCCCTCCATTGTGCCCATCCGTTTCCTGGTAACCAGGGTTGTAGTGTTTCCGCAGCACTACTCTTCCAATCCTGCAGGTTAAATTCAGGCACCACAAATACTACCGGAATATTCCTGTCTGTGAAATGCGTCTTTATATCTTCCAACAGCCCTGTTACCAGTAATGTTAGCCTTTCTTCCACCATAGCTTTTTGTACTGTTGATGAAGGCGCGCTATTACCCGGCTTCTGCCAGATATCCCTGTCTACTTCCCCAAATGCATTAAAGATCCAGTTATTGCCGGCGAAGATTACCACTGCATCGGGTGACAGCAGGTGAGCCGACCGGATGATATCCTGCAAACCATCCAACAACATACTCGTTCTCGCCAGGTCAATCACTTCTGCTCCTTTTAAAAGCGTGGTTTTATTGACCACTGCCTCCAGTTCTTTGGCAACGTTATAGAACGGATCGTAAAGAAATCCGCGCGCAGCAGATTCTCCCAGCAATAAAATCCGTTTCCGGTTTTGCTTCGGCTGGATTGCCTCCACATCGGCCCAGAGATGCCATTCTCCACTTTTAGCATCATCGCGGCGATATACTCGTGCATCGTTTTCAGAAACCTCACGCCAGATACCTATGCCATTAGCTGTTGATTTTTCTTCAGGCGCCGGTTCCACCGGTAAACGCGGAGCTGGTTGCTGTAACTGCGACAACAATCCTTGCATTTTTTCATTCTCTTTACTGCCGGCATAGATGAGGCCAGCTAACTCCGTAGCGACAGTCCTGGTAAATTCAGAAGGTCTGTATGGCATAAAAAGTATTTAGAATAAATTAAATAAATGTGTACACTTCTTGGGAGATGCCGGCGGAACGGCTTGCCTCATAAGAGAAGAAAAACCGCAGCGTCTCCAGGTCATTAGAAGCGCGGTCTACGATAAAATCTTCTATTACCAGTGTATCTATATCCGTTAGAATAAAACATTTGATAGCATCTTCGGGGCTACATACAATTGGTTCTCCTTTTACATTGAAAGAAGTATTCAATAAAATAGGACAACCGGTGAGGCGGTCGAATGCTTCCAGCAGTTGATAAAATCTTTCATTTCTTTCGCGATGCACGGTCTGTAACCTGGCAGAACCATCCACATGTGTAATAGCTGGTAACGGCAATGCTGATTTTACCTGGCAGGTTTCCAGCATAAAGGGAGAATAGTGGTCGATATTGAAATGTTCTTTCATCTTTTTATCCAACACCGCCGGTGCGAATGGCCGGAAACCTTCCCGCTTCTTCACCATCTGGTTGATCCTGTCGCGCATCTGTTCATTCCGTGGATCAGCAATAATAGACCTTGCGCCCAGGGAGCGGGGGCCAAATTCCATTCTTCCCTGGAACCAGCCTATTACTTTTCCTTCGCTGATCTTCTCTGCGGTAGCCGCCAGCAGTCCTTCACGGTTACCACGGAAATCCTGGTACTGCAGCGAAGTAGAGTCGAGCAGCCTCGCTACTTCATTTCCAGAGAAAGAAGGTCCCAGGTAAACATGTTGCAAAGGGCTCATCGGCGGGCTATCGGCCCGCAATGAAAAATGCGCCAATGCAGCTGCTCCGATGGCGCCGCCGGCATCATTGGCTGCAGGCTGTACAAACAGGTCTTTAAACGGTCCCTTTGCGCGAATTTTGCCATTGGCCACGCAGTTCAATGCCACCCCTCCACTCATACATAAATTTTCACTGCCTGTTTGCTGGTGCAGGTAGTTCACTTTTGCCAGCAACAGTTCTTCTAAAACCACCTGTAAACTTCTGGCGACATCTTGATGAAACTGCTCCACACTATCGCCCCGCATACGTGCCGGCTTTCCCATCAGTGCTTCCAGCTCGCAGGTATACATCCTGTTCTCCTGCAAAAAACCGAAGTATGCCATATTAAGACTATACTGCCCGTTTTCACCGGATTGGATTAATTGCCAGATCTTGTCTGTGTAAATAGGCTGTCCGTATGGCGCCAGGCCCATTACTTTATACTCGCCCTCATTCACTTCAAACCCGAGATAGCTGGTAATAGTGCTGTATAATAGTCCTATTGAATCGGGGAACTGAACTTCTTCCAAAATAGACAGCCGGGTTCCTTTACCTATTCCGTAGGTGGTGGTAGCCCACTCCCCTACGCCGTCCACTGTTAATATGGCGGCTTCTTTAAATCCGGAAAAAAAGTAACTGCTGGCGGCATGTGCCTGGTGATGGTCTGCATAGTGAATGGGGCCTTCATATCCCAACATTTCCCGGATACGTTTCCCGACCATGCCCGGTTCCAGCCTTTTCAGCAGATCCGGTGTATTTCCCAGCATACCGCTCCATAATTGCCGCGCCAGTTTTTTCTGCGGATCTTCATAATAGGCGATGCAGTCTACATCTGCCACTGACAAACCTCCTTCCTGCAAACAATACCTGAAAGCTTTTACAGGCAAAGAGGGATCTGCTTTTATGCGGGAGAAGCGTTCTTCTTCTGCCGCTGCTTTTAGCTGACCGTCCTGCAACAGGCAACAGGCGGCATCATGGAAAAAAGCTGAAATACCAATAATATTCATAACTGAATGATTGTACGGTCAATGTTTGAAATCATCATATCGGTTGGCAGCAATGCCTGTATCACGCGTCTAGCTATATTCTCCTCCTCCTGCTTCCGCAGAAGGGCTTTCATCGCATTTACATTTGTGCGGATGCTTTCATTCGCCAATATATCGGGTATCATCTTTTTCAATGCGGCTACCGGCACATCCAGGATATCTGCGGTTTCTCCCAATCCATGATGTACCATCCTCCGGGCATTGTCCGGTTGATCGCGTGCAATAGGGAATACAATAACCGGTACGCCATAATACATGCATTCTTTTAAGGTGCCAATTCCACCATGTGTTAATACCAGTGCAGCATGTTGCAGCAATCCGATCTGAGAAATCCAGTTAACGATCATCACATTTTCTCCCGGCGTATCCATATCGCTCACCTGCAGGTCGGGCCCAATACAGAGCACCAGAAAGGTATCTGCCAGCGCCGGGTCCTGCATTACAGTAATTATTTTGCTAAAAAAACGTTGGTAGGCAGGTCCATAGCTAACTATTTGCGACCCCAGCGAAGCGAAGATCAATGGCCGGTTTCCTTTCTTTTGTAAGATGTCTGATAACACCGGATCCTGCTGTTCATCCAGATCTTTTCGGCGGAGAGAAGTCCCCAGGTAAAAGACATTGGGATACTTTTCCGTGAAAGGAAATTCCAGTGCTTCCGGGCAGGCCACCAATTCTTTCCACTCATTGATGGGCGCTACCAGTTGCTTCATGGTGCTTACCTTTACTTTATGGCGCACCAGGTAGTCAATCAGCAATCCACTTACCTCTACCGGCATACGCATCAGATCAGCCATGCAATCGTCTGACAGCCGGTGGCCGGGCCCTCGCAGGAAAGGCGTGAATATAGCGGGGCGGATATTAAACCGGTAATACATCAGCAGCATATCAAACTTCAGGAAGGAGCTTATCACAAAAAGATCCGCCTGAAGGGATTGGATCAACGTTTCGAAAGGTGCGGCTGTCAGCTCCTCCAGGTGATCCCATTCGGGCATATCGGGATACTCTCTCCGTTTATACTTTTCCCTGAAGCCAGGAGGATAAGTCTGTATAAAGACCGGTTGAAAATCAAACCCCTGCTGTCGTACCATCTCCCTGTTGTCTTCCACACTGAGATATAATACATGGTGTCCTTCTTTTCTGAAAGCATCCGCCAGCCCGAAAGAAGGCAACAGATGCCCTTCTTCGATATCCATTATGAATACGATCCTGGACATAGCGTAGTATAATTTAACTTAAATAAAAGTGCAGGTAAGCATAATATTATCCTTCGGTGGATAATACAAAATGAGCGACGGACAACGGAGGTAAACAAATATTTCCCTCATAAACATCCTCCATCAGCACCAGGTGCCGGGTGATTACAGGGCTATCTTTTTCCAGTCTGAATTCCAGGGCATGTGTATAACGGTGCATATCCGGCATGTTGAAAGAAGCCAGTTGTGGTTGTGTGGATTTGTTGAGAATAATCAGATGTAACCGATCATTATTGCCGGCATGTGTAGCGGCATATATTGCGCTGTTGACCACGTCATCGCTGCTGGCTGCTATGCTGGTATCTCCAAATGCGCTTCCTTTTCCATCATAATCGAGAAACAGGTTATACGCGGCGCCAATGAAATCATTTTCTTCTCCCAAAGGCCAGAAAAAGGCAGCGTAAATATCATGTGTACCGAAAATACCCAGGTAATCAGCAGCGGTGATGGCGCCTGAAATATGTTCTCCCCCACCGAAATTAATTTCTGAAAATGAAAGACGGGTACCTGGAAAATACTGGTCAATCGATGCCTGCAGCCGTGGTATCAACGGTAGAAAATGCCCGTAGTTATTGGCTATCCAGGTGCCATCTCTAAAGCCTTCCTGCCATAAGGTGCGCGTAGCCTGCAAACGGTTATATACTGCAGCCTCCGTATTTAAACCAGGTTCAGTGATACGCAACTGTCCCGCTACTTCAGGATACCAATGCACATCGAGTACATCCAACAAACGGATACCGGACTGCTCAGAGGCTTGCCGCATACTATCCAGGTAATAATCAATGAGCCACGCATACCTATCGCCATAGGTGTCAGCATCTGGCGCCTCCTGTAAATGCAGCATTTCGGCGAAGCCATATGCCACCAATCCGTAGACATCGGCCTGGGGGGCTATCTTTTTTATAGCTGTTGCTAAGGCGACAGACCGTGTTACCAGCTCCTGCCAGGTTATCTTATCCGGATGAAGACGGGCATGTGTTTGCGCCCACAGCGCAGGCTCGTTATCCAGCATATATGCCCTGATACCGCCTTTGTCCGGCGCTCCTTCCGTCGTACAAATAAAATGAAGACACTCGTCAATATAAACTTCAGGCGCGGTGTTATCCGGCGTTAAGGTAAAATCAGCCGGTTTTTCCAATACCAGTTTCTTCCAGCGCGGTGAAGGTGCGCACTCGTCTTCATCCACAGGACCCAGTCCATCTGCTGCTACATAACCTGCCATTGGCAACGACACCACATCATACGCCCCATCACGAAGCGCCGAGCGGTGAAAATCAGTCAGCAGCACACCAGGTATCAGTCGCTGCTCTTTCGGCAAATGCCTCACCAGGTAATCATCGCTGGCATGAAAATAATCATTACCGGCATTAGACATATTATTGACCCAGTTATAGCCGGTGATTCTGTTACCTCCCAACCGATAGGCAGAGAAGCGTTTCACATTCGGTAACCGTTGGTTGCTGCCGTAGATCATAGGGCTGATAGCACGCGCTTGACTGGGATCAATGGTGAACCGGGTACGTAATCGTAAATCAACGTTGTCTGAAAGTGGAGGTGTTGTTTGCATACGCTGCTTTATAAGGCGATTCCGGGAAAAACGCCCGTTTTACCCGTTTTAAATGTAACATTTTTCAGCCGGGTTAACGGTTGCTATTTCTTCAATTTGTCTGCCGGCAGCAAATGATGCTTCAACTTTGCTTCAATACCGTCGAGCGACTTAAACAGATCAGCAAAAGAATTAATTACGAAATATTCTTTCTGCAATTTCAGGTTATCATAAGGTGTACAGAAAATATGCTCTACATCAAATGCATGTTTGGGTATGGCATCAGATTTTACATTGATCATTTCACCGGAAGAAGTAATAATAGCGCCGCCATAAGGCTTATGAATACCATCTTCCGCAATAATACCCATCTCATAGGTAAACCAGTAAAGCCTTCCCAGGAGTTCTACCGCTCTTTCATCGTCTACAAATTTCAGTGCAATAGCACTGTATGTTTGCAGAAATTTCACAAAATCTATATTAGTCAGCAATGGTAAATGTCCGTATATGTCGTGGAAAATATCCGGCTGTTCGCTAAAGTCCAGTTCGTATGGCTTCCTGATAGGCACGGTAATAGGATACTGGTGATTGGTCAGCATGTAAAAAAAATCTCTTGTTGGAATCAGGCCATCTACTGATAACAGGGACCAGCCGCATATTTTTTGCATATGCGTGCTCATTTCATCAATTTTCACGATACGATTGGGGTCCAGCTGCAACTTCCGGAAGCCTTCCAGGTATGCCTTACTGACAATGCCATCATGCAGCAAAGCCTGACGATTGCTGAGGGTCTGCCATGTCTTGTGATCTTCTTCTGTATAAAGAAGATAGTCCTGGATGATAAGGTTATCATTCATGAGTGTTGGGTTTTACTGTTATAAAATTGGAGAAGTATTGACGGGGTAAAATATATTCCGGGGCCGCTATCAGCGGTGGTTCATCTTATCGTTGATATAGCGTATCTGTTCTTTTTCTTCGTTACCCGCGTTGGCCACCGGTTTGCTACTGAGGCCATCAGCGAGCCCTTTCAGGATAACGTTGTCTATTAAAGGATCTGTTTGTTCCTTATAGGGATAAGGAATAGCATCGCGGAATCTTACAATAATATCTATTCCATTTTTAAACCTGTTGGCATCAGTAACCCTGTTCAGGCATTCCGCGAAATAGCGCAACATATTCAATTTACTTTCCGACAATGCCATCTTATCAAATTTTGCGGCCAGGTAATCAAAATCTTCCGGGGCGCCTTTCATCATCAATACATCAGTGACCACCTCTCCCAGTTTACCTTTTGGCTCTTTCCGCTTTAATTCCTGCGCTGCCTGCAGTACGAATGCCGTATCAAATTTTAGTATTCCCTGCAACGCTTCACCGGAAACAGTATAGGAGGCATCTTTATAAGCGGCTTTAAACACCGGCAGGTAAGCTACATCATTGTAGTTGCGCAATAGCTCTATAGCTCTTGCTTTTACATGCGTATTGGTTTCATGCGTTACCAGTTCATTCAGCACCGGTTGTATCGCATTACGAACAGCAGGACTTTTCGCGTCGATCACCATTAGCGAGTGGAATCGGATTCCGTCGAAAGGATCTTTCATCGCCCGTTTCAGCCATGCTACCGCTGCAGTATCATCCAGGTGGTAGCCCCAGTAGTTGACAGCCTCGCGCCGTGAAACATAAGACCCGCCATGTACATACTGAAAGGCATAATTGGCTGCCGTTTTGTTTTCCTTGCGGGTACATACAATAATATGATCACCATCTACATTTACCAGGTCTGGCCGGGTGATATAATCATAAGAGAATTCATACGTTTTCCCCGTTACCGTAACCGGATAGTGTGCTATTTTATCGCCAGTATATACATCAATTGTTACCGGAAGGGTAAAAGCAGGACCAGCCTGTAGTTGTTTAATGATCACTTTTCCCGTGTTGCTGCTGTCGTTATAAACATACTGAATATCCAGATCAGGATGCAGGCTGCCATAATACCATTGGTTAAAAAACCAGTTGAGATCCAATCCGGTTACTTCTTCAAAGGTTATACGCAGTTGTGGTACTTCCACCGACCTGAGTTTATTATCTGCCAGAAATTTATGCAGAGAGGCAAAGAAAGCGGTATCGCCTACATATTTTCTCAGCATATGCAGGATACCGGCGCCTTTATTATAGCTCACCGCGTCGAACAGGTCATTACTGCTTTGGTAGGAGAACCTGACCAGCGGTTTGTCGTTGCCGTTACTATACAGGTAATTCAACATGAGGTTGTATTGTAGCTCATCTGCTTTTTCCCGGCCATATTTATGTTCGTACCAGAGCACTTCTGCATACCGGGCAAAAGATTCATTGAGGGTAAGATTGCTCCAGCTTTCTGCTGTCACATAATTACCAAACCACTGGTGAAACAGTTCGTGTGCAATATTCGTTTCCCAGCGGTTACCATCTGCCAGTTCTCTTTCGTCCTGTTGTATGGCGCTGGTGAATAAGGTGATGGTAGTATTTTCCATTCCTCCGGTGAAGAAATCCCTCACAGCAATCTGGTCATATTTGGGCCAGGGATAATCAATGCCTGTCAGGCCGGAAAAGAAACGCATCATATCAGGGGTGGCGCCAAATATTTTTTTTGCGGTAGGGAGACTACCGGGTTCCACATAGTAATTCACCGGCTTTCCGGCGAAATTGTCTTTTATCACGGCCCAATTTCCTACCGCCACAAAGAAGAGGTAGGGAGCATGTGCCAGGTCCATTTTCCAGTAATCAGTCCTGGTACCACCGGCATTTTTGACCTGGCTTATCAAAGCGCCGTTTGACAGGGTCATATATTTGCCGGGAACGGTGAGGTACATTTCTGTGGTAGATCGCTGGTTGGGTTGATCAATTGTAGGACACCATACTGATGTTGCCTGCGGTTCGCCATGGGTCCATATTTGAACAGGTTTATCTTCTTCTTTTCCGGTGGGATTAATAAAATACAAGCCTTTATTAAACATGGCCGCTTCGGTGCGGGTACCTTTCCATTCGTTGGGCCTGGCGGTATAACGGATGTATACTGTATAGGCTTCATTTCTCCGGTACACTTTATCCAGCCGGATATGGAGGCGGGTGCTGTCATAAGTATACTTTAACGGCGCCGGTATTTTGCCGCGCAGGATGGCTACCTCCTGGATATCCATGCCCTTGGCATCTAATAAAAGGCTATCTGTGGCGTAGAAATGCGGGGAAAGCCTGATGGTAGCTTTCCCGTAGGCACAAGCTTTTTCATAATCGAAAGCAAGGGCAAGCCGTGTGTGCTGCAGATCATTTACGCGATCTGCCGACGCTCTGTAAATACTGGTATCTGCCGGCGCCTGGGCGGATACAGCCAGGCAGCACAGCAGGTAGAACAGCAATGCGGGTAATGTTTTCATATATGGAAGATTAATAAACACAACAATACAGCACCGTAAAAACGGTGCCGTAATAGCAGTGTTTAGATAATTGATTGTTGAAGAAAAATTGGGGTTAATTCAGGGTTGTATGTAGCGTTATTTTACCCTTCCCTGTTCATCACGGGCGCCATTACGGTCTCTGGGATTTTTATTTTCTTTATTATTTTTTGCAAAGCGGTAGTTAAATGACAGCATAAAAACACGGCTGTCGCCCCGGGTTACATAATCAGCATCTGATTGAGAAACATTTACAATGCTGCCTTTACGGATAGCAGAGTAGAAAATATCATTTACATTCAGTCCAATTGATCCATTATTATGAAACAGTTGTTTTTTCACGCCAAACCTTAACGCAGCAATACCTTTTATAACACTTTGCCCCGAAAAAGTTCTGCCGCCCCAGTCAAATGCCAGCTCTCCGGACCATCCATTTTTAAAGGTGAAACGGTTGTAGTAGTTAAAGGAGTTGGCAAGAAAAGATGTATCTACCGGCACGCCATTGAAGCTGGTATTCAGGTGCACCCATTCCGGGTTAAGGGTAAGATCAATATTCCACCATTTTGTTACATCCAGGTTATAGGAGAACAAGGCCCCCAATAAAGATAAATTACCCACGTTTTCCGGCCGTTTAACATAAGCATCTCCCTCGGCAGTGATCACCTGGCTGAAGTTGCTCTCTATATAAGTATAATACAGGTTGGAGGTAAGCTTATCTCTGTATACATGCGTTAATTGCGCTGTTTGTGAAAACTCAGGATTCAGGAAAGGATTACCCACTTCCTGGTTATACTTCTGTACCAGGGAAAGAAATGGATTCAACTGATCGTAGGCGGGACGACTGATCCTTCTGCCATAACTAAAAAACAACTGGTTCCTGTTAAGCGAATCCATTTTATAAGATAAAAACAGGCTTGGAAACGCGCTGAGATAATGCCGGTTAAAAGAAGAATCGCTGCGGTCACGGTTGCCCAGCTGATGTCCTTTCGAATTAGTTTGTTCCAAACGAACACCTGCTTTTATACCAAATCTTCCGAATTCTTTATATCCTTCCAGGTAAGCCGCATTTATATTTTCTTCATAAATAAAAGTATTTGTGCGATTGTAATCCGGTACTTCTGTACTTCCCTGTGCAATAAAATAATTGGCTTCGTTATTTGTATTTACCACGCTTGATTTCAAACCCATATCCAGTTTCAAACCATTTTTCATGGGGAGACTATAATCTACTTTCGCTGAATATATTTTGATAGTCCTTGGCAAATCACCGCGCAGGAAATCCCTGCTAAGCCATATTTTATTGAAGTTATATGAATTGTTTTCAAATCCCTGATCACTATGCGATTTATAATACGCATAATCAAGATCAACGTTGAGTTCCTGACCGGTAGAATCAAAGCGGTGTGCCATATTCAGATTCACGGTACCATTCCGCCATTTGTTATCGACATTATTCCTGGAAAAAACGGTGGAATCGAGTTTATAACCACCATTGTACATCGCGTTTTCATTGATACCTCTTTCCTCCACTGAACGGCTTGTACCATTAAAGATCACGCCAATAGTAGTTTTACTATTGAGGTAATAATCCATTCCTAATTTTACGTTCGCATTTTTACGGGCGTATTTAATGAATGACTCCTGGTTCAGGATAGAATAAGGATCGCCATGCTCGTTAAGGTTGCGTCTTGTTCCACTGGTGATTTCAAAATCCCTGGGAGCGCCATAGCCAATATTGGAAAACAGGTTTACTTTGTTGATCCGGTAATTAAAGTTCACGGAACCATTTGCTTTACTATATACCCCTTGTCCTGCATTAAGGTTAATGCCGCCGTTAAATCCAAATTGCCGGTTCTTTTTTGTAATAATGTTGATAATACCACCGCTTCCGGCAGCATCATATTTTGCAGGAGGATTTGGTATCAGTTCTACTTTATCCAACTGATCTGAAGGCAGCGATTTAAGATAGGCGGGCAAATCGGCGCCGGACAGATAGGTAAGCCTGCCGTCGATGTAAACAGTGGCTCCTTTACCGAGTAAATTTATACCACCTTCTTCGGTAACACGAAGACCGGGTAATCTGCCGAGAATGTCGAAGGTATTGTTTCCGGCATTACCAATGAAACCATCTATATTGACAATGGTTCTATCAATTTTTCTTTCAATAAAAGGTTTTTTAGCATTTACGGTGACTGCTTTCAGCAGGTTATCCATTTCAGTTAGTTCGATAGCAGCTAAAACAGGTTGCCTGTTATTTTCTGAGACCGTAACCGGAGCGCCGTTAAATTTCCGGAAGCCGATGCTGGTGATCGTGATGGCATAAGTGCCGTTTGCAAGGTCATTAAAAGTGAATGCACCTTGTTCATTGGCACGCACTGCTTTTACAACGATGGTATCGTTTGCTTTACTCAACAACACGGTAGCACCAATCACCGGATTTTTATGTTTGTCTGTAACTACCCCGCTGATCGCACCCGATCCCTGCTGGGCATAGGTGATACTAACATTCAGGGCCAGACATATTGTCAATAACAATAAAGGTAATTTCATACAAAAAAATTTGAAATGCTGGATATTATAAGGAGGCATTTTTAACCGGGTAATGGATACAGGTTCTCCTCACGCCATGGATGGCACGAAAAAAAACACACAAATGGCAATGGGAGTTATGCTTTCAGGCAGAATAAGTAACCATCCTGCGTCACGGGTTCAACCAGGATATTTATTAAAACGGGTATTGATCAGGGTTTGACTTCATTATTTTCTTTCATGGCTGCCCGGTTTCTATGGGCTTCTTCGCCCTGGCGTTTCCACAATTCTTTGAGCATTTCACCGACCAGTTTATTATACTTTACTTTCTCCCATTCGGCAGTCACTTCCCTTCCATCTATATATAATACCGGGCGACCATCTCCAACAGCTACCAGCTTATAGTGTAAACCGTTTTTATCAGTAGTGGTTACAGTAGACAAATATATTTCCCGGTCGTCTGTTTTTTGGGAAAGATCCGGAAAGCCGATTTCGGTAGACGTAGTTGAGCTGGCAGCCTGCTTTTTCTCTGTCTGGTGAGCGGTACTGTCTGATACACGCTGTGCATTGGACGGACTGGTGAATAACAACGGAAGTACACAAATCATTATAATGCTACCGAGCAGGATTAATTTTTCCATGAGATTGAGGTTACGGTTTTCATTACTAACTATTCTTTTCACCCTGTCCAGCAAAGTATTCTGTGTGCCGGGAAAGGCCATAGCCATATTTCCCATGCCGCTGTTGTTTACAAAATGCTGTTGAAAAGCCACCAATGCACTGATATAACCTTTTTTGGAACTCGGACCTGCTACCACCATATCATCGCAACAGTTTTCTCTTTCTGCGCGGATCAGGGATGACAACCACAGTACGGCCGGGTTAAAGAAAAACAATGTTTCAGCGAAGCTTTGCAACAGGTTCACGAAATAATCATGTCTTCTGATGTGTGCCAGTTCATGTAGCAGGATGGCTTCAATCTGATCAGCTGATAATTTTGATAACATGCCCAATGGCACGAGGATAACGGGTTTCAGCATTCCGATGGCGGCAGGCACCTTTATCAGTTCTGATTCCAGCAATGCAACGGGTGTGCTCAGTTGCAACCGGGCGGCCAGTTCATGAACACGTATCTGCCAGTTTTCGTCCGGGGTATGTGTACCATAATACCTGATTCTTTGAATATACCCGATGTCTGCAAACATCCTGATCAACCGGATGGAAAAAATGATGAACCAGATGGTAACGATTAATGCCGCATGGCTGTTGAAATAACCAATAAATTGTTGTAGGAAATCGGGTGCTACCTCTGTGCCGCCATATACTGCGCCTCCAGACATTGCGGTTAATTCCCGCCCGTTTATTTGCAACGCATCCCTGGCAACAAAAAGCTGTTTTATAAAAGTGGCAACTGTGGTAATGATAAATAACCCAAACAAGGCAGAGAGCATATTATACCTCACCGCCGGACGGGATTTTCTTGTCAGCGTAATAACCAGTGCTATAATAACAGACAGCACCAATCCCTGCCAAAGCGAGTGTATAAACGTCCAGCATAATGCCCGGATAATTTCGCCAGAGAAAAAGTAGTTAACAAATAAAGTTTTCATAAGAATGCGTTTATAACTTATTAAGCAGATTCTTTATTTCGGCTAATTCTTCTTTAGACACTTTGCTGTTATCAAGCAATTGCATCATTAAATTACTGGCGGAGCCATTGAAGGTAGATGCCAGGAACCGGTCCAGTAATAATCCTTTCATTTTTTGTTCACCTTCCGCAGATCTGTAAATATGTTTCATGCTGCTTTCATCACGCAATAATAATTTTTTCTCAAACATGATCTGCATCAGTTTCAGAGTGGAACTATATTGCACTTCTCTCTTCTCTTTATTTAACTGGTCATTTACAAATCTTACAGTACTTGGCCCATGCTGCCACAGGATCATTAATATTTCCAGTTCGGACCTGGTGGGTTCTGGATTTTTAATATCGGCCATAACTTAATGTTTGAACAGTTCAAAGGTAGGAAATTTTTCGTACGAACAAAATATTACCTTGTTTTTTTTACTGAAACAGGGAAAATTATTTTTCGATACCTACCAACTCCATGATTATCAAATCATTAATATCTACAAATTCATTTCTCATGTATGTATCGAAAAAGATCCGTGTTTCCAGGGTAGGGAACTTTTGATGGAAGTAGGCACAGTTCAGGTGTCCTTCTTTTTGTCTTTCTCCTTTATCCTTTCCATGAGGATAGTGAATGGAAGTAGCTGCTCTCAACAGGCCTATTTTCACGCCACCCTGGTGCAGCCGGAATGCCAGTTCATTATCTTCACTCCCCCACCGGCCATCAAATTTTTCATCAAATAAACCCACCTGCAGCAACTGTTCTGTGGGTACCGATACATGGCAGGTCCAGAAATAATACCAGGGCGCCGGCAAACCTTCCAGTTTATCTTCATACTTGGTATAATGCACATCACGCACATCAAGATAAACGGAGTACTGCGATAATCTTTTGATTGATTCAGCCGGATTAGTGATCACCACCAGTTCTTTTAAAAATTCTTCTGACTCTTCGTTATGATCAAAACCGTACACATATCCAATAGCGGCAGCCTTCCAGCCGTTGCGCGCATAAAAATTCAGGTGTTCTTCCAGTGAATTTAAGTTCAGGATAACACTGGAATCTATAAAAACACATAGTTTTCCTTCTGCTGCCCTTATGCCCATATTGCGGGCGGATGCGGGCCTGTAGCCTTTATCTTCCTGGTACAAGTATTTCAGGTTAAGTTTGGTTGCATATTGTTTGACCATCTCACCCGTATCATCAGCGGAGCCGTCATCTGCAATAATTACTTCAAACCTGTCTTTGCTGATCGTTTGCAGCAACAAGGATTCCAGGGTATAGCTCAATAATTTGCTACGATTGTAAGTAGGTATTATTACCGAGATATCATACTTGTAGTTTGTACTTTCCATCATATGTTTTTTAAATGTTACTTTATATGGGGAGATGATTTTTATTTTACGGGTGATCAGGCAGAAAAATTTTCCACTGTAGTTTGCATGAAATTTCTAAGGCCATCAACAAATGAGGTGATGACTGGCTCTTCATACATATCGGCATTGTAAATGATCTTGAAATCCATTTGATTGTTGATGTACATAAAAAAGCATTTCATATCGGTATTGATTACAAATTTCTTAGGGAGTTCCGACAAGGGTACAATATCCATATCTGCCACCTGCGGCGTATCCGATGTTGTATTTTCATTGCGGGTAAAAAATCCGTTGCTGTCGAGATAGTCCAGCAGCACCTTTGTAAAGCGGCCGATCCTGTTATCCGGCGGCGGTACTTTTGATTGCATGGTTTCCAGTAAAGTAGTAGCTGAATAAGTGTGCATGTCTGCATTGGACAACTTCACTTTTTCAATAGTTGCAGCCAGGCTTTCTTCTCCTGAAAAAATAGTTCTGATAACGCTGGTAGTGGCATACACACCTATCTGGTCTTCCGCATCCATCAGGATATCCCGGCCAAATCCCTGCAGGCCAATAACTATATCCTCCTGACCGGTGATCTTCCGCAGGTATAATTTGAACAGTACCTGTATGACCACAAATAAGCCTGTCTGGTGCTTGCTGGCGATCAGGTGTAACTGCTCTATCACTTCCCGTGATAAAAACGCGGATAACTTACGCGCATCATAGCAATGTTTTTCTGATCCTATCATGCCGGGTTTAACACCCGGTATGACCAGGTCTTCCGGTAAATGCGGAAACCGGTTTTCCCAATACGCTTTATGTGCCTCGCCATTCTTTTTTATGTGTCGGTTCATCAAAGACATATACTCTTTGTACTGAAATTTCATAGGCGGCAGCACTGGCGTTCTTCCCCCGGAATAAAACAGGTAGGCGGTAAAAAGATCATGTCTTAACACATCAAATGACCAACTGTCGTACACCACATGATGCATATGTATAGAAAAATAATACTCGGTTTCTCCAGTCTGGTAAAGCTTCGTAGCGAACAAGGGCCCTGTATTCAGATCAAAATCGATCTGCCGGCTCATGATTTCCTCCAGCATCTCACTTCTTACAGTATCGGGCATCGTTCTTAAATCATTATACTCAATTTTGAAAAGAGTTTCTTCTGCCGGTAAAATCCACAGGTAATTTTTATCACCTATTTTTCTGAAAGCAGATCTCAGACTTTCATGTCGCTGTGCAATATGCAATACTGTTTGCTGCAGTACCGCAGGACTAAATCCGGCTCCTGTAATTTTAAAACAGAACAAGCCATTCTGATTTTTCTTTAAGATAGTATCGCGGGTTTCGTCTACCCACCAGCGTTGCACGGGGGCCAGCTCATAATACCGGATGCCTTCCTGTATAATATAACCGGCTTCCATTTCGCTCCCCCTGGGCTTGAGCTGACCGCTGAGATATTCTTTCAGCCGTGTTTTATGCTGTTTCAGGTTGGCCAGCAAGAGTGGATCTATCTCCTTTGACCGGGAGAATTTGATAATGAGTTCATCCTCCCGAAGGCTGATGACAATTCCTTGTTGATTAGCCCGTTCCAATAGTTCAAGAACAGCGCTCAGTAGTACTTCTGCCATGAGGATAATGATTACAAGGTTATTTCTGCTTCGTCTTCAATGACCAGTGCAGCGTTTTGGAGGGTAACACGAATGGCTTTAGCCAGTGACCGGATATTGGCAAATTGAAATAGTACCTGCAGGGGTATCTCTACGTTTAGTCGTTTCCGAATCTCGAGAGATACCCGGAATGCCAGCAGCGAATGCCCCCCCAATTCAAAGAAGCTATCGTGTACTCCAAATCCGGTAGTGTTCAACAATTCTCTCCAGATATCATGCAGCACCTGTTCCGTTTCATCCCGGGGGCCTTCATTGACCGTTGCTGCCGGCAGTTGCCATGGCCGTTCCGCCAGTTTCTTTTTATCTGCTTTCCCGTTGATGGTTAACGGTATGGTATCTATTTCTATAATTTGTACCGGCACCATATATTCCGGTAACCTTCGATGCAGGTATAGCTTTACGGCGTCTGCATCGTAACCCGGTAACGACTGCACATAGGCTATTAATATTTTATCGTCTCCGCCGGCGCCTCCTTTTAGAGGCAATACCACAGCTTGTTTCACGGTATCCACTGACTGCAGCACATTTTCTATTTCTCCCGGTTCAATCCTGTATCCTCTTATTTTTACCTGGTCATCTACCCTTCCGAGGTATTCCATATTTCCATCGGGGAGCCACCTGGCGATATCGCCCGTTTTATACAACCTGCCAGGTCTATATGGATTCGCCACAAATTTTTCAGTGGTTAGTAAGGGCTGATTTAAATAGCCTGCAGCTACCTGTACCCCACCGATACATAATTCGCCAATGGCGCCATATGGCAGCAATTGCAGTTGTTGGTCGAGGATATACAACCCGGTATTCCATACAGGTTTTCCTATGGGCACCGTTTCCACTTCTTCGCCGTTATCCGGCGCGGCCCAGCAGCTCACATCAATAGCGGCTTCTGTGGGTCCGTATAAATTATACAATGCTATTCCACGCAACTTTTCTTTAAAATCATTCACCTGTCCGGGTTTCAGCTCTTCACCGCTGCAAAGCACTCTCCTGAGCGGTAACTGGCAGCCTTCTTCCAGGCTTTCCAGGAAAACTGACAACATGGAAGGAACAAAATGGATAGTAGTGATGTGTTGTTGCTGAATCACCTGCTGCAGGTAATAAGGATCTTTGTGCGCACCAGGTAATGCCAGCACCAGCTTTGCTCCTGCCATCAGCGGCCATAATAATTCCCATACAGATACATCAAATCCAAACGTAGTTTTCTGCAGCACGGCGTCGTTGGCAGTAAGTCCAAAGTACCCCTGCGTCCATAACAGGCGGTTTACTACCCCCGCATGGTGGTTTATCACCCCTTTGGGCTGGCCGGTGCTACCGGAAGTATAAATCACGTAGGCAACACCAGAAGCTGTTACCGGGTTTATTTTTCCTGCAGGGTATTGCGCAATAAATGGCCAGTCTTTATCCAGGTACACGCGCTTTACGGGTAGTTCATGGATAAAATCAGGGCCATCTCCCGCACAGCATAATAATATTTCAGCACGGGTATCGGTTAGCATGTACATCACCCGTTCCTTTGGCAATGCGGGATCTATAGGTACATACGCCGCGCCTGCTTTCAATATACCCAGTATACCTACTATCATTTCCACATTTCTTTCCAGGCAGATGGGGACAAGCGTACCTGCACAAACTCCCTGCTCTGTTAAGTAGGCGGCGAGTTGTTCCGCTTCTTCATTTAAGGCTGCATAAGTAAGCGTGGTAGATTCAAAAACCACGGCGATAGCAGCCGGTGTTCTACTTACCTGTTCATTAAACAGGTCTACCAATGTTAACGCGGTATTACAAGGAACAGTCGTCTTATTTAATTCATGCAGCAGGTAGTTTTCTTCCTGGTCATTCATAATACGAAGACTGCCTATCGGCGCCTGCGGTTGTTGTACAATACTTTCCAGCAGCTGTTCATAGTGCATGCAATATTGTGCTGCCGTTTTTTCCCGGAACAAATCTGAGCAATAGGTCAATACGATCAGGGCTCCGTCGGGCATCTCTGTTACATCCAGCTGCAAATCGTACCGGGCACGTGTAATATCCGCTTCATATCCTTTGGTAGCGGCTACGGTCGGCATGTGCGGGCCATCCGCCAGCTGATGTTGCAATGAGAACATTACCTGGAAAAGTGGATGCCGGCTCATATCTCTTTGCAAGCCTAATGTTTCCACTATTTTTTCAAATGGGACGTCCTGGTGTTCATAAGCATCCAGTGCCATTTGTTTTACCTCCTGCAATAGTTCCACGAAGTTTTTTTGTGCATCCAGCTTTTGCCGGAGTACCAGTGTATTGGTAAAGAAGCCGATGAGATCTTCCAGCTCCTGCAGTGGTCGTCCGGCTACGGGGCTGCCTATACTGATATCTTCCTGCCGGGTGTAGCGGAATAGCAGTACTTTAAAGGCAGTGAGCATGGCCATAAAAAGACTGGCACCGGAGTCCTGTGACAGTTTCTTCAAAGATGCCAGCAGTGTGGCATTGAGGTGGCGTGTTACCGTAGCGCCACGGATGCCGGCAACAGCGGGACGCGGAAAATCTGCCGGCAGTTCAAAGGGGGTTAATCCCTGCAACTGTTGCTTCCAATAATCCAGTTTAGGCGCCAGCAATTCCGGGCGGAGTACATTGCGCTGCCAGATGGCATAGTCGCTGTATTGTACCGGTAGTGCTCTTAAGAGCGGTGTTTTTTGTTGCAACAATGCTTCATACACCGTTAGCAGTTCTTTGGTAAGCAGTGGTAATGACCATCCATCGCAGGCAATATGATGTACTACGTACACCAGTATATTTTCTTCCGGGCTGATGTGAATAAGTGCCGCACGCAATAAGTAATCGGCGGCCAGGTCAAAAGGTTGCGCCACGAACCGGGTGATATAGCTTTCCGGTGTGATACCGGCTGCCTGCAAACCAGCGATAGTAACCTTTTCCAGTTGCCAGTTATTCACCTCCTGTACCGATTGTGACAGATCGCCATTGTTTTCCGTTATCACCGTCCGTAAAATAGTATGCCGGCTCACAACGCTGATAAACGCCTGTTCCAGGATCTTTTCGTCCGGCATGGCCTGCAACCGGAGTACATCAGGCATGTGGTATTGCAGGCTTCCCTGCAGGCGGTCTATGAACCAAAGCCGTTCCTGGGAAAACGATAGTGGTTGCACTTTGCCTGCAGGATGCGCCGGAATAGTAAGCCCGCTGATAGCCGGCATATCTGCTATGGCGGCTGATAACGAAGCAATAGTAGGATACAGGAATAAATACCTCACGGTAATCTCCCTGCCAAGTTGTTTCCTGATGGCAGCAGTTATTCTCATTGCCAGCAGCGAGTGGCCGCCCAGTTCAAAGAAATCATCCTGGATACCCACCTGTTCTTTATTGAGCAACGTTTCCCAAATCGCGGCCAGCATCTTTTCTGTTTTTGTCAGCGGCGCTACATATTCCCGGGTGGTGGTTCTTTCCGGCAGCATCCCGGCCAGTTGCTTCCTGTCTGTTTTTCCATTAGGCGTTAACGGTAGTTCTTCCAATGGGATGAACACAGCAGGGATCATATAGGACGGCAGTTTGCGCTGTAGCCATGTTATCAGTTCTTCCTGCAGGTATACCTTTTCCATGACCAGGTAGGCTACCAGCGTTTGTGCGGCGTCTTCACGTTTTACGGCTACCACAGCTGCCTGTTTCACAAAAGGCAGTTCCAGCAATACCGTTTCTATTTCTCCTGGTTCAATCCGGAATCCCCTGATCTTTAGCTGGTCATCCATGCGGCCCAGGTATTCCAGTGTTCCATCTGCCAGCCACCTGCCCAGGTCGCCGGTACAATATCCCCTTTCCTTTCCAATAAGGTTACCAACAAATTTTTGGGCGGTAAGCGTGGGCTGATTTACGTATCCCCGTGCCAGGCCTGCTCCGCCAATGCATAATTGTCCCGGTACACCAGGAGGGCATAATGCGCCGCCACCGTTTAAAATATATACCTGGGTATTAGCAACCGGCTGACCAATATTAACAGGCTTATTAGCGGCTAATATGGCTGCGGTAGACCAGATCGTGGTTTCTGTGGGACCATAAAAATTCCAGGCTTCTTTTTCGGAGATCGCCACTAACCTTTCTTTTAATGTTTCTCCCAGTGCTTCGCCGCCGGTCATGATCACCAGTTGTACTTCATTTTCCCATCCCGAGGCCAGCAGCATCTGCCAGGTAGCCGGCGTAGCCTGCATGTGTGTGGGTTTCACTTTTCCGATCAACGCATTTAACCGCCAGCCATCCGTGGTATCTTCTTTGCCGGCAATATATACGGTACCTCCACTAATCAGCGGGGCAAATAGTTCCAGGCAGGAAATATCAAAACCGTAGGTAGTCACCGCCAGCATACGATGCGATGCTCCCAACTGCAGTTTATCGGTAATGCTACGAAGCAGGTTCACAAGTGAATACTGTTCGATCATTACCCCCTTAGGCTTACCCGTGCTACCGGAAGTATAGATAATATAAGCCAGCTGCCCGCCGGTGATAAGCGGCTCATTCACTGGTGCTGCGTGAATATTATCTGTTTCCTTGTCTATACAAATCAATGTGGCTACTGGCAAGTTTTCAAACAACGATGCACAGGAAGCAGTAGTTACTATCATCGTGGCGGCCACATCGTTTACGAGGTAGGCAATTCTGTCCGGTGGTAACATCGGATCAACCGGTACATATGCACCGCCTGCTTTCATAATAGCCAGCATGGCAATGAGCATGTTCAGCCCCCTTTCCACACAAACGGGCACCGGCATCTCCGGTGTAAGGCCGCGCTGCAACAGGTAGGCTGCCAGTTGCGCCACTTGCTGATGTAATTCCGCATAAGTTAATTCACCCGTATCATCGGCTGCGGCTATGGCGGCACCTCTTTCGAGGGCCATTTCCCTAAATAATCCGGGCAGCGTTTGTTCCTTCCCGAAATCAACGGCAGTGTTATTAAATATTTGCTGACAGCACTCTTTTTCTTCGGGCGACATCATTTCCAGCAAATCGATTTTATCTTCCACATTGGCGGTTACCGCCTGTAGTAAGTGTTCGTAATGAAGCGCCAGACCAGCAATGGTTTGTTCTGTATAAACGTCTTTACAGTAAGTAAATACCAGTTGTAATGTTGTTGAAGAGACGGTAATATCGAGGCTGATATCGTATTGTGCAGTCACCTGCTGCATGCCTTCCATACTCCAGGCCCCGTCATTGCTATAAGGCGGGGCACCTGGGGCATCTGTATTATGCATACTGAACATCACCTGGAAAACCGGATGACGGCTCATATCCCTGGCGGTTTCCAATACTTCCACGATTTTCTCAAAAGGCACCTCCTGGTGTTCATAAGCCGTAAGAGATGACCGTTTTACCGTTTGCAACAGGCTGCTGAAAGATGCGTCTCCCTGCACCGTATTTCTTAACGCCACCATATTGATAAACGAGCCCATTACTCCTGCCAGTTCCTCCTGCTGCCGGCCGGCCACAGGGCTGCCTACGCAGATGTCATGGTGCCCGCTGTAGCGGTATAGGAGTACGTTAAAAACAGACAATAAAGTCATGAATAAAGTCACGTCTTTTTCCCTGCTCACCCGGTACAAATCTGCTACCAATGGACCGCTTATTTTTTTACTCACTCTGCCGCCACGGATACTTTGTTCCAAAGGACGCACATAATCAGCGATAAGAGGAATTGGTGAAACGCCTGTTAGCTGCTGTTTCCAGTAGGCTAATTTTTCGGCCAGCATCCCGGCGGACAAGTATTCCCTTTGCCACAGTGCATAGTCTGCATACTGCAATGGCAGCGCCGGTAACTCCGGTAAACGCCCCTGCAGCGTAGCGGTATATATTTCCCTGAGCTCTTTCAGCAACAACGACAAAGACCATTCATCTGCTGCGATATGATGTAATACGATCAGTAACTGGTAGCTGTTTCCTGCCGCCGGAAGCAACCATGCGCGGAGCATGAAATCGACCGACAAGTTGAAGGGGGTTGCAATGAGCTGATCGCTATATGTTTGTACCGATACCCCGGCTGTCTCGATTTGCTGCGGATCTATCACTGTTATCTTCCAGGTGGCGGCGTCTTTTATTTCCTGGTAGCCAACGCCATCTGTTTCTTTAATCACCGTACGCAGTATTTCATGCCGGTCGACTGTGGTTTTAAAAGCATGCTCCAATGCAGGAATATCTACTTCATTCAATGGTAACACATAGGGAATATGATATTGCAAAGTGCCCTGAATGCGGTCCAGAAACCAAAGTCTTTCCTGTGTATAAGAAAGCGGAAAAGTATTACCGGCAGACCTTTCGGCTTTCCTGATTGCATTTACATTTTTCTTTATTATTTCATTGCGGCGACTGTTCTTAAAATATGATTTCAGATCGCTTTTACGGGCGCGTAATTCTTCCAATAAAACCTGGTCAAAAGTTTTTCCTTTTCCCTGCTGCACCACTAATTCGTCGCGGTCTTCATCAAACGAAATGTTATAGCCCTGGTGGTGTGCTTTTTCCAGCAGATCCATTACATTTCTTACATTAAAGTCTTCCATATAGGTTTGTTATATCTTTTAAAATAGGCGGGACTTATAATCTTACGGTTTCATTGTCTGCAGATAGGGTGATATCATCACGTTGCTGCAGCAATATGTACCTGGCCAGGGATTCAATAGTCGCCATCTGGAAAAAGTCTTTCACAGAAATTTCCACATCCATTTTTTTACGGATAGCCGACAGCACTCTCATGACGAGCAACGAGTGTCCGCCGCATTCAAAGAAGTTTTCGTATATGCCTATCCGTTCCATGCGGAGCAATGAGTGCCAGATGCCTGCCACCTCTTCTTCTGTAGGGGTGCGTGGTGCTACATAGTCCTTGTCCGGTATAGCTGGCAATGATAAAGTGCGTAAAAACGAACGGTTTACTTTTCCGTTTTCTGTCAGCGGAATATTATCCAGTATCAGGATACGGGAAGGAATCATATAGGCAGGTAATACCTGTTGCAGATAGGATTGCAGGCTGGCCGCTGTTATATTTTCGCCTTCCACATATGCTACCAGTTGCTTATCTCCTGCGTTTACACCATCTAACAGCACTACGGCGTGTTTTACGCCTATGGCCTGCTGAAGCGTCCATTCCACTTCGCCGGGTTCTACCCGGAAACCCCGGATCTTCACCTGTTCATCGACACGGCCCAGGTAAGCCAATAAACCTTCAGGTAGCCATTTCACCTGGTCTCCGGTCCGGTATAGGCGCCCTTCCCCAAATGGATTAGCTACAAATTTTGCTGCCGTTAAAGCCGGGGCATTGTGATAACTACGTGCAATGCCCACACCGCCGACATACAACTCTCCGGCTACGCCGATGCCGCATAACTGTTGCTGAGCATCCAGCACATATGCTTCACGTCCGGGCAGTGGGCGGCCAATAGGAATATCTCCCCTGTCGGACCAATCTTCCTGCCTGATACGATGTGTCGTTGAAAAAGTGCTGTTTTCTGTGGGTCCATAGCCATTAACGATTTGGAGTGCAGGATATTTCCGCTGTAATAATCCCACATGATATACAGATAAGCGGTCACCTCCCACTACGATCTGCTGCATGCCTTCAAAGAGATTGGGATCAGCTTCCACCAGTTCATTAAACCATCCGGTGGTAAACCACATCATGGTAACGCCGGCTGCGCGTATCGCTGCTTTGAGCAGACTTACATCAAGTAATACAGCAGAAGGGCAGAATACCAGTTGTCCACCATGGAAAAGCATGGCAAAGTATTCGAAAACCACAGGGTCAAAAGATACAGAGCAGGTACTCAGCAATACATCTTCTTTGCCCGCGGTAACAAATGCCGGTTGATAGGCAAGGTTTACCACGCTGCGATGCAGCACTTCCACCCCTTTGGGTTTTCCACTGCTGCCGGAAGTATACATCATATAAGCGAGGCTATCCGGCGATATGGTTACCGGTAACGACGTGGTGTCATAGGTGTTGATCTCTTCCCGGATCTCATCCAGGTATATCAGTAACGCTTCGCTTTCTGCGAGCAGATGGCGGTAATGACTTTGAGTTAATACCAGGCCATTGCCCATATCATTGATCATATAATGCATTCTTCCTGGCGGATAGGCAGGATCAACGGGTACATAGGCTGCACCGACTTTTAAAATAGCCAGTATGCTGATCATCATATCCGGGCATTTATCCATACATAGCCCTACCAGTGTGCCGCTGCCTACTCCCTGCGACGCCAGGTACCGGGCCAGTTGATTGGCCCGTTCCTGTAACTGCCCGTAACTCATCGCTGCTCCTTCAAAGCATATAGCCGTGGCCGACGGAGTACGGTTCGCCTGTTGATCAAACAACGATACAATGGTATGTTGCCCATCTTTCCATGGTTCCGCATTAAAGGTGGTCAATATAGCTTTTTCTTCTGCCGGAGGCAAAACAGGCAATAATCCTATGCGCATAGCCGGTTTGGCCAACACAGATATTAGCAGCTGTTCATAGTGTCGGAGCATCCGTTCCACAGTAGCCCGTTTGTATAAACTGCTCGCATATACGATCTGTATATTTAAATTATCCTTCAGTTCAGTGATATATACGCCCAGGTCAAACTGTGTATTAACAGCTGTTTCGGCAGCCACGCCATTACCGGATACCGTACCTTCCAATCCGAGTATACCGGGCTTCGGCATATTTAGTAGCTGGAAACTGATATCAAATAACGGATACCTGCTCATATCCCGTCTTACTCCTAACGCTTCCACGACCCGTTCAAAAGGAACATCCTGGTTTTCATAGGCATCCAGTGTGGTACTTTTCACGGCCTGCAACAGCTCTATAAAAGTATCGTTGGATTGCATCTGGCTTCTCAACACCAGCATGTTTACAAAAAAGCCAATCATGCCTTCTGTTTCCTGTTGTTGGCGACCTGCCACTGGTGTTCCCAGGTGAATAGAGGATTGCCCGGTATAGCGGTATAACAGTACTTTAAACGCGGCCAGCAAAGTCATGAACAAAGTGGCGTTTTCGCGGTTCGACAAACTTACCAGTCCGTCTTTTATTTTCTTATCCAACTGGTAGTTGACAACTCCGCCGCGCGTTTGTTGTTCTGCAGGCCTTGGAAAATCTGTTAATAATGTGAGCGGTTGCAGATCCTGCAATTGCTCTTTCCAGTAAACCACTTTGGCTGCCAGCAATTCTTCCGTCATATAACTACGTTGCCATGCGGCATAGTCGGCATATTGCACCGGCAGGGCTTTCAGCTGTGCAGGTCTTTTTTCTATCCGGCTCCTGTAGCATTCTGTTAGCTCTTCCACCATTAATGATAACGACCAGCCATCAAAAGCAATATGGTGTGTGGTTGCTACCAGCAAGTATTCATCTGTTGCCGTAGCAATAACATGTACACGAAGCATAAAGTCTGCTGACAAATCAAACGGTGAGCTTAACACTGCATGAATGTAAGTCTCTATCGTTAAGTTAGCCGCCAGCACTTCTTCAGCAGAAAGGCAATGCATCTGCCAGTCTTCTGCTGACTTTACTACCTGGTAACCTTTGCCGTCTTCTTCGTATATCACGGTGCGCAATACTTCATGCCGGATCAGGATATCCCTGAAAGCGGCTTCCAGTGATGCGGTGTCTATTTTCCCCTGTAGTTTATATACCCAGGGCATATGGTATTCGGGACTGCCTTTCAGCTTATCGATAAACCAAACTCTTTCCTGTGAGAATGACAGGGGTACAGGCTGACTATAATCCCGGGCTTTGATTTCCGGCAATACTTTAGCAGTATGATTTTCTTTTGATAAAAACTCCGCCAGTAAAGCAATAGTGGGATACAGGAATAAGCTCCGTACACTTACTTCTTTATTTATTTTTTTGCGGATGGCAGACACTACTCTTGTTGCCAGTAACGAGTGACCACCTGCTTCAAAGAAATCGTCGTGGCGCCCTATTTTACTGACCATCAGCAACTCTTTCCATATCTCTGCCAAAGTTTCTTCTACATATCCCAGCGGCGCTTCATAATGTATTTTTCCGGTTACTTTTATATCATCGCGTGAAGCCAGGAATTTGCGATCCGTTTTACCGTTCAATGTCAGCGGCATATGCTGCAACGGCATCAGCTCCGTAGGGATCATGTACTCCGGCAACCGCGCTTCCAGCGCCGTGCGGATATCCTTCTGCAAAGCTAAACTGCTCTCCATAAATAAGGGATTATTGGCGCTGGTATTGGCATCCCCTGTTGGTGTGGCATGATAATATTGTCCACAGGCGTACCGAATATTTTCACGGCACAACACTACATTCATCCGCAATGCGTCTGCGTGTAGCTGCAACTGGCAATAATAACCACGGGCGGTAGCAGCCGACAGCAATGTCAGCACCTGTTGTTCTTCATCACTCAAGGT
>NZ_JAGHZS010000005.1 GCF_017745275.1 Chitinophaga sp.
CGCTCTGGTCATCCGCTTTAATAGCTTTTTGCTTTCTGCTTTCAGCTTTCTGCTCCTTCTAAAGCAATCACTTTGTTACGATGGCTATTTTTCACAATTGGGTCTATCTTAGGCGGAATCAGCTTGTACACTACCGGTGTTACGATACGCGACAACAAAGTAGAACTGATCAAACCTCCAATCAATACTATCGCCAGCGGCGCAATTAACGGGTTGGTAGAAATAGCTACCGGTATCAAACCTCCAATAGCGGTGAGTGAGGTGAGTACTATCGGCAGAAAACGTACTTCTCCGGCTTCACGAATTGCCGCTTCAAGGGAGTGACCCTCCATACGTAGCTGGTTGGTGAAATCAACCAGCAAAATGGTATTCTTTACTTCGATACCCGCCAGCGCAATGAGGCCTATAATCGCTACAAACGACAGCGAATTACCTGTCAGCCACAGCGCGATGGCAGCTCCTACAATACCCAATGGAATCACAGACAATACGATCAACATGCTCTTGAATGTTTTGAACTGCAGGATCAGCACCGCCACAAAGAGGAATACGGTTACAATGATGATACTCATGAAGCCACCAAAGGAATTTTTCCGGCTCTCTACTTCTCCGCCCATTTCATAAGAGTAACCGGCAGGGAGCTTCAACGCATCCATTTGCTTTACAACATCTCCAATGACCTGGTCGGTCAGGAAACCCTTGCGGATAAAAGCACTCACGGCTACTACGCGGTTCTTTTCCTGGTGACGGATCGTCAGGGGAGATGTTTCCAGCTTCAGCTGTGCTACCTGTGAAAGCGGAATCGCGGTCCCCTGGCTGTTGTTGACATACAAATCTTTGAATACATCCATGGTAGGCTTACCTGTTTTTTGCTTCGTGAGCAGGATGTCGTAGTCATTGTCGTTCTGATCATTGTACTGGCCCAGGTTAATACCAGCAATGGCTAAACGTACTACACGATCGATATTTGCCGTGGGAATTCCCAGTTGTTGCGCCTTTTCACGATCTATTTGCACGCGGATATCTGATTTGAGTGTACTCACCGGGTTGTTGATGTAAATAGTGCCCGGTGTTTTTTCCAGCAACTTTTCTACGTTTGCCGCCATGGAGCGTAAGGTATCCAGGTTGTCGCCGAATAAACGTACTTCTACCGGTGCTACCATAGGGGGGCCCTGTTCAAAGTTCTTTACTTCTACTTTTGCACCTGGATAAGGTGTCCATTTTTTACGCAGGGTCTCAATCAGTTTGTTTTTTTCAGCCGGACTGGCATGCTCGTCAAGTTGCACAAAGATCTGCGCATAGTCGCTTCTTTCGTTCTCCTGCGTTTCATTATAGTAGATGCGTGGATTCCCTTTACCGATATTGCTCGCATAAGATTTGATCGCTTTTTCCTGCTTCAGTTCCTTTTCCAGCTGCTCTACCACTTCGTTGGTATAAGCGAGATTAGATTGAGGCGGCGTAAAAATGTTGATCAGGAATTGTGGTTTTTCGGAAGATGGGAACAGGCTGAAGCCAATCACTTTAAACAATCCGATGGCCGCTCCAAAGATCACTAACGATACCACTACGGTCAGTAACGGACGATGTAATGCTTTGTCCAATAGTTTGGCATAGCTGCCATGGATCATTCTCTTCAGCAAACGCATAAAGAAGTTCCCTTCCGGGTTGCCGGTATGTTCCTTCAGCAAACGGCTGGAAAGGAAAGGTATAATAGTCAGCGATACCGCCATGGATGCCAGCACACTGAATATCACGGCCAACGGGAGACTGCGGATAAAATCCCCGCTACCTTCCGGCATAAATACCAGCGGCATGAAAGCAATGATCAGGGCTGCGGTACAACCAACTACCGCTAATCCAATTTGCGAGGTGGCTTTCAGCGTGGCTTCCATGCGACTATGTCCTTCCAGCATCCAGCGCTCTATGTTCTCTACTACCACAATGCTGTCGTCCACCAACAGCCCCAATGCGACTACCAGTCCTACGATACTCAACTGGTTCAGGTTGAATCCAAACAATTGGAGCAACACAATTCCAATAGACAATGACAGCGGAATGGAGATCATTACAATCAGTGCCGGTCGTTGTCCCAGGGGCAGTAAGGTGAAGGCTACGAGCAGGATGGCAATGATGAAATCCTTACCCAGCCCGCTTAAACGGTTGTTTACGGCAGTGGCCTGATCAAAGTATTGCACCAGGTCAATATTGGCCGGTAGTGTTTTTTTGAATTGCTCAATAACGGGCTTGTATTGTTGTTGTGTTTTGGTGATGTTTTCACCGGATTTCTGCGCAGCAGACACCACTACGCACCGGTGGCCATTCAGCCGGACAAAATATTTCTCATCTTCAAAACCATAATAAACGCGGGCAATATCTTTCAGGAAAATATTTTTACCGTTGGCGTTAGAGACGATGGTGTTGCTGATTTCTTCTATATTTTGATAGTTGCCGCTGGTTTTGATATTGAAGCTTTTTTCGCCGGCATCAATACTACCGCCGGGTATATTGGCCATTTCACTTTGAACCGCCGCCATTACTGCGTTAACGGGCAGGTGTAGCTGCGCCATTTTGTCGAGTTGTAATTCCACGCGTACCTGTTGATCCGGTAAGCCGTGCAACTTTACATTTTTCAGGGAAGACACTTTTTCCAGTTCATCCTGCAGCTTATCGGCATAGTAGCGGAGTTTATCACGGGAAGCATTTTCCGAGATGAGTGCTACCTGCAGTACGTTTACATCGGAAGGTTCCTGTTTGTGTACTTCTATGCTGTAGATGTCGGCTGGGAGGTCTTTCCGCTTGTTATTCACTTCTCTTACCAGTTCCTGGTATTTCTGGTCTACGTTGGAACTGTATTTATATTCTACCCGCATCACGGCTACGCCATCGTTGATGGATGTGCGTATCCGTTTGATATCATCCAGTGCATAGATCTCTTTTTCCAGTGGATCTACTACCAGGTCTTCCATGTCTTTAGGGCTGGTGCCGGGATATACCACTACAAGGGTATATTGTGGCGCTCTCATTTCCGGATCTTCAGAGCGGGGCATATTGAGGATGGTGGTGATGCCCAGCACAATGATCATAATGAATATCACCAGGGTAAACTGGTAATTTTTGACGGCGTATCTGGATATTTTCATGATAGTAATTGTTATTGGATGATACGGATGGGAGATTGATCCTTGAGATAGGCGCTGCCGGAAATAATGAGTGCCTTTGCCTGTTCCATGCCATTGCTGATGAGTACATTTTCTTTTTCCATGCCGGCAATAGTGACTGGTATTTTCTGAGCGATTTTGTTATCGTTGGTCACGAATACAAAACCGCTGCTGCCGTTACCGTCCAGCAGGGCAGCATAAGGAATGCTCCAGGCGGTGTTGTTGTTGCCGGCAGCGCCCGTATTGATATGGCAACGGCCAAACATGCCGGCCGCGATAGCGGCGGGCTTGTTGCCGGATAGTTGTACGTCGATGAGGAAAGTACCGCTTTGAGCGTCCACACCTTCTGATTTGCGTGTAACCGTTCCGGTGAGTGTATCGCCTGGTATTCCAGAAATTTCAATGGTGGCTTTGTCGCCGTTTTTCACCTGTGCCCATTCTCTATCGCTAACGCCTACACGTAATAGCCAGTGCGCACTGCTGGCGCCGTTGGTTTGCAATACCGGTGTACCGGCATTCACCATTTGGCCGCTGCTCACCAGCTTATGCAATACATAACCATCCTGGGTGGCGTGAATGGCGGAATAGCTGCGGTTAAACTGGGAAGTACTCAGTTGCTGTTTAGCCTGGTCCATGGCTGTTTTGCTGTTTTCCAACTGCTCCTGTGTGGCCACGCTGTCGTTGTGCAGGCGTACAATACGCTGGTAATCCCGTTGGGCTTTTTCAAAAGCCAGTTGGTCTTTTTGCACCTGGGCATCTATTTCGGTGAGGTTCAGGGTGGCCAGCAATTGTCCTTTACGTACCGGGTCACCTTCTTTCACGAGGATATTGCTGATGATGCCATTGGTTTTAAAAGAAAGATATACTTCGTCGTCGGTGGTAAACTGACCGGATGCATTGATCGTGGTGCTGGTACCTTGTTTGGCCAGTGCCATTATTTTCACCGGGATGGTATCTGAAACAGTGACGGTAGCTGCGGGTTTAGTGCCGCAGGAAAACAGGATCATAGAAACCGGGAGGAGAAGCAATGTATTTTTCATGTGAGTACATTTATTAGTTGTTGTGATTGTCGATATTGTAAGATGCCTGCGCACGTTCTACTCCGGCATACGCCGTTTGCACAGCGGCCTGTGACACGGTAGTTTGCAATTGTGCCTGGGTGAGTTGATTTTGCGCGTCCAGTAATTCTATATACAGTAGTTGTCCTTCCTTATATACTTTCATCTGGTCGCGGTAATATCTTTCTGCAAATGCCAGTTGGCTTTGGGCAGTTTTGAAATTCCGCAGTGCAGTTTGGTAGTTGTTGAGGGCCTGGTATAGCTGTAACTGCAGCTGTTCCGTGGTTTGAGAGGCGGCATTGGTAATGGAAGCCACATCGTTGGCTGCCTGTTTGATTTTGTATTTGTATTTATGAGAAGCAAACAGGTTCCATTCCAGGTTTACCCCAAAAAGATAATAGCGGGTATTGGCATCGAAATTAGCGACCGTTCCCTGCGAGCCCAGGTCAATGAAGGTGCTGAGTTTCGGTACCAGGTAGGAGCGTTGTAATTGTTCGTTTAGTCGGTACACGGTAGTGGCGCTTTTGTATTGTGCCAGCTCTTCACGTTCGTTGATATCCTTCCCTGGCAGCTGTTCCGGCGTAGTCAGCAGTGTGCTGTCCAGTGTAATGTTTTCTTCGAGGCCACGGTTCAGCAGGAAGTTAAAATAGGCTTTGGCATTCTGCCGGTTGTTGATGGCTTTGTTGATGTCAGCGGCTGTTTTCTCTTTCTCTGTTTGCGAGCGGTACAGGGCGGTGTTGTTTCTTACACCGTTGCGTACCATGCTCTCATTGATGCGGATATTTTCGTTGATCAGGGAAAGGGCATTGTTATAAATAGCTACTGCCTGTGCTGCCTGGTAGTATTGATAGTACGCGGTTTTGATATCACGTACCAGTTCCCGTTTATACACGTTCAGGGCTGCCTGTTGCTGCGTGATTTGTTCTCGCTTAATTTTTTGGTTGTAATAAATTTCTGCATTGATCAGTGGTATACTGGTCCTGACTTTAGCGTCATAAAAGTTATCGGGGTTCAATTGAACGCTGGCGTTCTCCAGTGATTTGAAGTTATGGCTGTTTGTCAACTGGTTCAGGCTGTTGTACACTGGGTTCATAATGTCGCCAAGCGGGATGTCGATAGTACGGCCTCCTTTCGATTTGGTGTAACTGCCAAGTAAGGATACATTGGGACCAAACAGGCTTTTGGCTTCCTGTAATGCCAGTAGCGATTTGGTCAGCTGAAAGTTCTGGTCTTTCAACCCTTTATTGTTGCTGAAGGCAGATTGTATGTATTGATCCAGCACGGTGTTTTGTGCGAAGGAGCTGAAACCCGCTACCAGCAGGCCTGTTAACAATGCTCCTTTTGTGAGTGATGTGTACATAGTGAACGGTGTTTATTTAAACCGAAAAAAATAAAGCCGGTAAGGCTTTTGTTATCATTGTTGATATACTAAACGGTGTTTAATTCTGCACTTAAAAAAAAGCCAACACGGCTTTTTGAATTGTTTTCAACGACACATTACTTTCTCACGAATAGAGGGACCTTCACCAGAATGCCTGTTGACGGGCTTCTACCTGTTAAGGCGATTAACTCCAGGAAATATTTTATGTTCTTGAAAAAAAATTAAAGTTTAATCATGCGTAAGTATTCCCGGATGGCTTCGTCTACTACTTTCGGCATATCTTCTTCTGATACCCTCGATACTTTGGAGCATCGGCCACGCAGGTGAAGGCTGATCAGGCCATGGGCAAAACCCCAAACAGAAAGCGTAGCAATGGTAGGATCTTTAAACTTCACTAACTTTTTATCGATACATTCTTTCATCAGGTAAAACAAGGCATCATATGCCGGATCCCCGTTTTTCCATTTCTCTTCTTCTACCAGGGCATTCATCGGCGCCTTAATAATAAACATCAGGTCATACAGCTCCGGATGTTCCCTCGAAAAATCTACATACGCTTTTGCCAGTTGCTCTAGTCGCTTAAACGGATCCGCTTCGGTTATCTTTGTCTGAAACTCTCTCGACAGGGTAGCAAAAGCATCTGTCTGCACATCATACAGCAGTTGGTCTTTATCTTTATAGTAAAGATAAATCGTGGCAGGACTGTACTCTATCTTATCTGCAATGTTGCGGATAGATACTTTTTCATATCCTTCTTCCACAATCATTTTGGCAGCAACGTCTACAATACGCCTGCGCATTTCTGCTTTTTCCCGCTCTTTTCTTTCTATAATGCCCACATTGGATGGTTTACAGTGCAAATATACTGAACGGTGTTTATTTTCCAAATTTTATTTCTGAACCCGGGCCTGACGGGGCCATACATGCGCTAAATGCCCTGATATTGACGTAAATACCCCCACTGAAAAAGCAACGCCACTTTTATCTTTGTTACCAGTAACCTAATAAAAAGCAATATGAGCAGTATCAATAATACCATTGCAGCACTGGAACTGGCTCAGATAGGCTGGGTAGTTCCGGACATTCACACCTCCGTAAAATTCCTGTCTAATGCCCTGGGCATTAGCTTTCCCGAACCGGAATATATCCGTGCGCAGGATCTTGATATGACCTATTATGGCAAAATAGTGGCCGGCGACTGGCTAACTACCCAAACTTATAACGGGGGGACTTTCATTGAACTGATCCAACCTCTTTCCGGTCAAAGCATGTTTCATGATTACCTGGCTAAATACCCGGCAGGTGGCACACAACATCTTGCTTTCCGTTTACCCATCAGTGGTTTTGAACAGGTGGTCCATGATTTGAGGGAGCAGGGATGCACGGTGATCAGTGAAGTAGATCACCCCATAGCCAGGATGGCTTTCTTTGATACCTACCAAACGCTCGGCGTTGCCACCGAAATTATGGGCATTACGCCGGAAGGGTGGACCGCCATCAAACAAATGGAAAAGAACCGGTAACAAAATGTTTAACCATAAAAAACCTGTAATCATGACAGTAGAACAGATCGCCTCACGGCTGGCAGAACTTTGCCGGGAAGAAAAATTTGATGTGGCACAAAAGGAACTGTATGCAGATGATGCAGTAAGCATAGAACCTTACGCTACGCCTGAATTTGAAAAGGAAACCAAAGGCTGGCAGGCTTTAGTGGAAAAAGACAAAAAATTCAATTCCATGGTAGAAGAACGGCATGGCACCACCGTATCTTCACCGCTTGTTGCGGGCAATGTTATTGCCTTTGTATTAACCATGGATCTTAAAATGAAAGGCAAGGAGCGTATGACCGTGAGTGAGCTTTGTGTATATCACGTAAAAGATGGCAAAATCATCTCAGAGCAGTTCTTCATGTAACAACATGTGTCATCAGGACCAAAACGAAACGGTGTTCTAACGGTTAACATCCCCATTGCGGCATTTTTTGCGCAGTCAGATGGCAGGGCGCTGTGCATCCTATTCCACACTAACTTCATCACAGCACAGCGCCGGCTTCTTCCCTTCCACTAACCGCCAATCCGGCAATGTTACGGGGCATTTGGCTGTCACCCGCAGATAGCGGGCGGAGGTGGCTGGCAGTGAAAAGGAGTAATGCAGGATATGTACTCCGAAATCTTCTCCCGGCACAGGAATGTCCTTTACGCCCGCTTCTTTGAAATTAATACCATCGGTAGAAGTAGCAATCAGCAGTTGTGTTGGATTAAAGATATAATGCCGGGCGTCCTGTAAAAAATTCATTTGCACCGTGTGGATGGTTTTATTACTCCCCATGTCAATAGTGGCAATCATATCTTTCCCATAAGTGAACAGCCAGTTATAGGTGAAGTCGTTGCCCCCGAACAGACCATCGGTGAGCGTTGCTTCTTTTTTAGGTGTGTACTCCGGCGTATAGCCGTTCACGAGGGTTACCGGCGCATGCAGCGCCAGGCTGTTGATCCACTTACGGGAGAATAGCGCCTGCCATTCCTGCGCATAGGCATCCGGTGATAAACCGCCTTCTGATAACTCCGTTACCCCGGCAGCTTTACACTGCTCCACGAAACGATTGACCCGCGCCGGCCATTTTGGTACCACGCTGCCGTCGGCCTGTAAATAACCATACTTTTCATTGCCATAAAAACGCGACTGCTGCAATACCACATACTCCAGGAATAACCGGGTCTGATATACATGCTGCAGGTAGGGCGTTTGGTCGCCTGCTGCGGCTTCAGCCTTATCCAGCAGGGTAGAGTATTGGTCAATCAGCGAGGGCGATAAATAATCGCGGGCATTGAAGATAGGATTGCCATAAATATCCAGGGTACTGCGGGTGCTTTTAACGGCGTTACTCAGCGCATCGAGGTATTGCCCTATAAAAGGAGCAGCAGGGCCGTAATAACCCTTTAAAAACGCTGCTTTCACGGTTTTAAGATCTGCATTGGGCTGCCATAACAGTGCCGCCTGCACGTAACTGTTGTATTCCGCCATATCGCCATAGGTTTCCCCACTGCCCTGTGAGAAAACGCCTTTCACCTGGTGTGCGGCAAAATATTGCAGATTGGGTTGCAGGTTGTTGTAATCGGGGAATGGCGCCAGGTAGTTGGTAAACTGTGTAGTATAATCCCAGATGAACAAATTGCCCGTAATAGCGCTCCAGCTCTCAAGGTTTTTCCGGAACCCTGCAGCGGAAGGCGTTTGCGATAATGGATCCTGCCGGAATGCATCAATGGTACTTAGCATAATGTATACATTCCCGGCCGGTTTTGTTTTCAATGGCGCTTTGGCGGTATAACCATAGGCCAGCGTGGTGAAACGCTGCTCCGGGAACTGAGCGGCTACCCGGTTCACAAAACGGATCAGCGATCCCTGTGGCCCGCCTTCTTCGGCATCTGCTTTCTTACACAGGTCACAGGTGCAGGCGCCACCACCATCTTCCGGTGCAATAGACCAGTACATGGCATCCGGGTTATCTGCAATAGCTTTTTTAAACCAGGTTACCGTTAACGCATAAACGTTTTCATTGCTCAGGCAAAGTTGTTGCGCCTGCCTTTTCCCATTTACCAGCGAATAATATTCCGGGTGATCTTTAAAATAAGTAGCCGGTGGTATCAGCTTGAAGAAGGAATGCCCCCAAAGCCCCCACAGATCCTCGAAGCGTTGTAATCCGTGCCACGACAGGTACTCCGCGTCCGTAGAAGCGGGGTAGTAGCTTTCCCGGTAAAGAAATGCCGGCTCCTGTAAGTCTGCAATGTTGCCGGTAATGCGTATATCCTTTGACGTGGGCACTACTGCCGGCCCTTTGGTATCCTTACGGCAGCCCATATACGTTTCCAAAGTATGGTACACACCATATACTACGCCCTGGCCACTACCACCGCGGATATATAGTTGTTTGTCTTTGCTCCCGGTGAAATAGCCATCGCCCTTTATTTTTTCCGGCCCCGTAGTACGTGCGGTGTTACCAATAAAAACGGCCGGCTGATCTTTATATTGACGTTCGGGTATCACCGTTAGTTTTACGCCGGAAATACGTTGTACATAATCCTGGAAAATACCGGCAGCTTTGGTTTCAGCTTTGGTGGCCGATTCTGGTATCACAATCACATAAGCGCTCTGGCCCTGCTTTACCAGGTATAAGTCGTCTGCTTTACCTGGTGCACAGGCACTGTGTAACAACGTCGTCATCGTCAACAAAAGGTAACTCATAGTCCTGTACATTGTAAGTCAGTTAAAATTTCCGCTGAAGCGATACATAAATATCGTATTGGTTCTGGAACCCGGTATCCGTGATTTTCTGGTTAATCCAGGTGCCATATAATCCCAGCGAAGTACGGTAATGCAGTACTTTCTGGTAGCCGGCCCCAATGCTGTGTGTCAGCAACCCGGTAAGATTGGGAAAGTTGACCAACCGGCTCCGGTCGTCCGGAGAAGTACCCAGGCCTGCCACTACCTGCAGATAATCCTGCCGCCTGTTCATATAGTAACGGGTGGTCAGGTTAAACGCTGTATAATTTTTGGAAGACTCACTGATCACAAAGCCACGCAGGTTCACCCAGAAATCGCCGAACGGTTTCGCTACGGACACTACACCGGATACACTGCTGACACTGTCGAGGTTCAGGTAACGTCCACCCAGCTCCACTTCAAAATCTTTTCCGAATGTTTTGAAAATAGAGTAGGCGGCGCGAAGTTGCGGGAACACGGTTTTATTGGAATAAGCTACCATCCCGTAAGAATATAATTTCGGGTTGTGGGTATAATACATTTCTGCAAGGCCCTGTAAGCCGTTACCGGTTTGCCTGCCGGCGTAGTTAAGCTGAAATGCATAAGAACCCCGCTTAATAAACCGCCGGTATTCTATGGTGGCAATATTGTATTTATTATCAGAGTAGTCGTAGCTGGAATTGAGGTAGTACAACCCAAACTGGTTCTTCAACGTTTTGCTTTGGAGATAATCGCGGTAGTCTGTATTCACGGCAGTAGGCTGCAGCTTCACCAGCGAATCCGCTGCCAGTGCGGCGGCGGTAAAATCTTTTTTATTCTCCAACGTTACTACACGCTTCATTAAAAACGCTTCGTTATTGGGATAGTATGTCAATCCCTGCGCGGTATATGCCAGTGCGCTGTCATAACGTTGTTGTCCGTTGAGCGCATTGATGCTATACAGCAATACCATGGAGTCTTTCGGATTCAAGGCCAGTACCCGGTTAAACATGGCCAGCGCGCTATCCGGTTGTTGCCGCCGTTGGTACTCTGTACCGGCGTAAGTAAGACTGTTGATATAAGCAGCTTTGTACTTGAGCGTATACGGATATCGCGCCATCAGGTCAGCGGTGATAGCTGCTGCTGCGGCGTAATCGTGATTGTCCTGTAGTACAGACGCTTTCTTCAGCAGGAAGTCGCGGTTACCGGGATAGTATCCCAACGCTTTATCTGCATAGTACAAGGCGCTGTCTGGCTTACCGGTAGCGCTTTCCATGTTGATCATATAATCCAGTGCATCCTGGTTGGATGGCGCTACGGCCAATACCTGCTCAAACTGTTGTTTGGCAAGATCATATTCTTCTGCTTTCATCAACACGCGGCCTGCTGTCAGGCGCATCTCTGCGAGGTTGCTGTTGAAGCGCTCATCTGAAGGGAAGCGCTGCGCCAGTTGCGATGCTATGGCTGCGGCTTCTTCGTACCTGCCTGCGTCGGAGAGCACACTGGATTTTTTTAGTAAGAAGTAAGTGTTGTCCGGGTAGTAACTGAGAGCCTGATCCAGCACCTTTAAGGCGGCTGGTGTATTTTTTTGGGAGATGTAGGTATTGGCTAAAAGATTGAGTACGGTTGTATCGTTAGGGCTCACAGCCAGTGCGCTTTCGAACGATGCCAGTGCGAGGTCATACTGCTGCTGTGCGAGGTAATCGCGGCCGCTGGCGGTTTGCAGCAGTACCAGTCTTTCTTTTAATTCCGGATTGGGCGAGCGTTGATACAACGTGCCGGCCAATGCCGCAGCGGCGCTGTATTTGCGGTCTCCTTCCAGTACATCCATCTTCAATGCCAGCAGGCGGGCATCGGTGGGATTATTCTTCAGACCTTTGTTAATCCATACCAGTGCTTCTTTATAAGCACCCCGGGCCATGCTGTAGCCAATGAGTTTATCAAGCGCCTCGCGGTTGCCGGGACTTTTTTCCACTACGCCTTCATACAGCGTATAGGGGTCGGTGTTAGCATACCACGCAGCTGCTTCCATTTTAAGCGTGGTTTCCAGTGTACGGGCTTTGGCATCATTGGGATACCGCCGTTGTATTTCTTTGAGGGTGCTGATGGCATCCACATAGGCGTGCATGTCTTGCTGAATCCCCAGTTTACGCATCAGTAAATCATAGGAGCCGGGAGAGGCGCTTAAACCTTCATTCACCTGTTCCAGGGCCGATTGGTAGCTGCCTCCTTTGAGGGCCACTGCCAGGCTGGCTTCCCTGGCCTGTTGGTTGCGTGGATCCACCAGTAATATCCTGTCGTAGCTTTGCCGCGCCATGCCTGCATTATTCAGTTGTTGATAATAGCGGCCGGTCAGCAGGTAATGTTCTATATAGGAATTGCGTACGGTAGTATCTTCCGGGTATTTGCTCATCAGCGTTTCCGCCAGTTCATTGCCACGATATACTTTATGTTGCAGGTCCAGTATGCCCAGCTTCTTGAGCATAAACTCGAGGCTGCCGGGGAAGTAAGCCAGTGCTTCATCGGTATAACATTCAGCTTCGGTATATCTGCCGGTGGTCATCTCCACATTGATGGCATAATAGTAAGCATCCCGGTAACGGGGATTTTTGGTCAGTACCGCTTTCACATATTTGCGCGAAAGGTCGTACTGTTTGGTGAGCATATATAACCTCGCCAGCAATAACTGCTGATCAATAAAATCGGGTTGTTGCTGCAAAGCCTGTTGCGACAAAGCGATAGCTTTGTCATAATGTTGTTGCTTCGTTTCCGCCACTGCCTGGTTATACAGGGCTTCTGCATTATCTTTCTGTTTAAAAACCTGCGCCTGCGTTTGCAACGCCAAACATACTACTATACCGGTGAACAGATGTTTTAATACAGCCATCGCTTTTCCTGTTTATAAGTTTACTTTCGTTTACCAAATCCTTGTCGCTGCATATTTCCCCAGGCAGATTTCTTGCCAATAAGAAAATACCAATATCCGCGCAATGCAAAAAATACGATCAATGGGTGATAGAGCAACGGCTCAAAGAAAGCCATGAGCGCCAATCCGATCACTTCCCGCCAGGTTTTATAATAGCCGTAGGTGATCTGGTCCCAGCAAATGGCCAGTGTGGTAATCATCACGGAATACAGGTATACAAACAATAACAAAATGAGTGCATACTGCCAGTTAACCTGACCGGTAAGACCGAGATAGATATAATAGAGGATACCAATGAATTCAATGACCGGCGCCAGGAACTCAAAAAAGAGGTTGTAGGGTAGTACCACCAATCCCAGCTTTTTATACCGGGGATTAAAAAATAATTTCCGGTGTATGGTGATGATCTCCGCCAGCCCTCGTCCCCAGCGGGTTCGCTGCCGGCTGAATATTTTCATATTGGGTGGCCCTTCCGTCCAGCATTGTGTGGTAGGAATATAGCGGATAGCATATTTCATCTTGTTATCCAGCATATAAGCACACATACGGGTAACGATATCCATATCTTCGGCGAAAGAGGCATGGTCATAACCGCCTGCTTTGATGGCTACTTCTTTATCAAATAGTCCCAGTCCGCCGGATACATTCGGTACACTGTTTAATCCGCTCCAGCCCATTTTCCCCAATACATACGCGCGTATGTACTCCATTTCCTGGAAGCGGGGGAGCAGTTTTTCGGGGGGGCGTACCCGTAGTATCACCCCTTCGTCCACATCCAGAGAGTTGGCCAAACGGAGCGTAGCACCGGTAGCAATCACCTGGCGGCTATCTTCTACTACATGTATAAATCCGCATTGGGGGCAAGGTTCGCCTACTTCCCTGGTTTTCTTATGCTCTTCATCCATGAAGGGCTTCACCATGCGTAGCAGTGTATCTTTTTCTATAATACAATCCACATCTGTACAAAGGAAATAATCAAAGGAAGCAGCATTAATACCGGCATTGGAGGCGTCAGCCTTACTTTTCCCGTTTATTTTATCAATCACCAGCAGTTTGTCGTAGGCCGTGTTGGTGGACTTATACAGTTGTCTTACCGGTTTCGTTACTATCCGCTCGTTGTAGGCAAAGTCTACAGGCACCAGTTCAAATTCGTTGATGAGTTTCTCCAGGGTATCATCGGTGCTGCCGTCGTTTACGATGATCACCTCAAAGCGTGTATAGTTCAACGTTAGCAGGGAGCGAACGTTCATAATAATGGTAACGCCTTCGTTGAAAGCAGGTGCAATCACGGAAATGCCCGGTGTAAGCGGGGAGTCGAGAAGGTGGTCATAGTTGGTAAAGCTGCTTTTTTTGCGAAAGCGTATAATACCACGATACGACATATACGCCAGCAGGGCATACATGAATAATAACGTACAACCATATATGAATACGCCGTGTTCAAAAAAAGTTCTCAGCATACGTTGCTCTTTTCTTTATTTCTTCTTTCCAAAACCTTGCCGTTGCATATTGCCCCAGGTACTTCTCTTGCCGGTCAGGAAATTATAATAACCCCGCAGGGAATTGATCACAATCAGCGGATGGTATAATAAAAACTCCAGGAACGGCATCAGGCAAAGTGATGCTACTTCCCGCCACGATTTATAATAGCGGAAGGAAAGCTGGTCCCATAATATGGAGATGGTGGTAATCATGATAGCGTAGGTATATACAAACAGTAACAGTAACAGCGCATATGGCCAGTTGATCAGGTGGAGCGCTGCCAGTATGATATATACAATGATGCCGCTGAATTCTACCAGTGGTGCTAACAGCTCAAAAAAGAAGTTGAATGGCACCACAATAAGCCCCATCCTGCCATAGCGGGGATTGAGGAACATGCTGAAGTGGGCGGCCATGAGCTGCGCCAGTCCGCGTGACCAGCGAACACGCTGCCGGCTGAATATTTTAATGCTGGCTGGTGCTTCTGTCCAGCAAAGCGTTTTGGGAATATAGCGTACGGCGTAGTTAATATTGTTGTCGTGCGCATACCGGCACATCCTGGTGAGGAGCTCCATATCTTCCCCGAAGGAGCTGTGATCATATCCACCGCAGCGGGTAGCTACTTCCCGGTCAAATAGTCCGAGTCCGCCAGATACGTTTGGCACGCAGTTGATGTAACTCCACCCCATTTTACCCAGTACAAAAGAGCGGATATATTCTACTTCCTGGAAACGGGGCAGCAGTTGTTTCGGTGCACGCATCCGCGTCATCACGCCTTCGTCAAACTCTGAGGAATTGGCAATACGGAGTGTGGCGCCTACAGCGATTACCCGCTTTCTTTCTTCCTGCATCACGGGCCGGATCAACTCCAGCAGGGTATCTTTATGAAGAATACAATCCACATCAGTACATACAAAATAATTGAATGTAGCGATATTGATGCCGGCATTTACCGCATCTGCCTTACTTTTCCCGTTTACTTTATCAATCACCACCAGGGAAGAATAGGCGGGATCGGTAGATTTATAGATACTGCGTACCGGTTTGGTTTGGATCCTTACATTATACGCAAAGTCTACCGGTACAATTTTAAATTCTTTGATCAGTTGCTCCATAGTATCATCTGCACTGCCGTCGTTGATGATGATGATTTCATAACGCGGGTAATTCAGGGTAAGCAGGGAGCGTACGTTGGATACGATGGTCAGGCCTTCGTTATAGGCGGGAGCCAGGATGGTGATGCCTGGCGCCAGGGGGGAGCTGGATAATAGTTCCAGCTGATGGGTATTATTTCTTTTTACATATTTTCTAATGGCCAGCATGGATAAGATGGCCAGCAGGGCATAGGTAAATAATAACACCAATCCGTATACGAAAAGTGTGTTTTCATAAATTTTTCCCGCCGTTTCTAACAATCCATTCATCAGTATTTGATTAACGGGTTCATACAATGTTTGAGGATCAGCAGGCGGCCCGGATCCGCTGTGTCCAGCAGTTCCTGGAGTATTTTGTTGGCGATCGATTCATTTTTCACAATAGACTTAGCTGCACTCTTACGCAGGTCGAAGTTGGTAGAATGCAGGAATTCCTGTTTGAGAAAATCGATATGTTGTCCGCCGCCAATACGCCCGATGGCCTTCAGGATTTCGATCTGGCACTGGAGCGGCTGACTGCTGTACATATATACCAGTTTGTCTTCGATATCCGGTACCCGGAGCTTGCCCAGGCAGTTGATCGCTTCTGCACGGAGGTAGTGATCTTTCGTATCCAGCAGTTGTTTTACCGCAGGTACTGCCGGCAACTGGTTATAATGTACAATCAGTTTTAAGCAGAAAGACACTACACTTCGGTTGGAAGAGTAGGTCACCCAACGTGCAAAGTTAGGAATGGCAATATCTTCTGTAGTGGTGATGATCCGGAATAACTCCACCTGGTCCCACATCAGCAGGGGATCTGTTACCACGTCAAAAAATTTGAACGGCTCATTTTTACTGAGTTTAATATAGGCATGCCTGGCGGCGGCCCTTAACTCACGGTTATGGCTATTCGTTAATGGCAAAATGGTTACGTCGGCAATAGGAATATCCATCTCGATGAACTCTGTCAGCGCCCGGACTTTCCGTTCCCATTTCGACGATTTCATCTGCTTTACATTGTCTTTGTCCAGCTCCAGTTGCAGGTAAAGTGTCCGCAGCAGCCGGCCGGGATTGCCCCGCACATTACGGCGAAAGTGAATGATCCGGTCGGTAGTGGCTTGTCTCGCCCATTTTTTATGGAGCGGGAGTTGGTAAAAAGATTCCAGGTTCAGCTGCACCGCATCCGGCTGGGTTTGAGCCAGTGGATCCTGATTTGCCAGTACTTCTTCTACAATCAGGTTGTCTAACAACGGCAGCAATTTGCCCAGTCTTTTGGCACGCTGGTACCCACGGAAGCGGTTCCTCAGGATAGACACATAGGCAAGGAGCGTGATAACCGTTGTAATAACAATAAATATCATCGCCAGCTGTATAGCCAGTGGCGCTCCCTGGAATAGGTTCCAGGCTGGTTCCAGAAATTCAGGTACTTGTATATACAATATGCAGTTATTTATTCATCAATAATCTTTTCACCCGGATTATTAATTCGGCAGGTATAATAGGTTTTTTCAGAAAATCATCTGCGCCGAGTTTAAAGGCTTCCATAATCATATCTTCATTGCCTGCATTGGAAACAATGATCACAGGTATTGGTTTTTCCCTGTCATGACTTTTAACTTTACTGAGAATTTCAAAGCCATTGGCATATGGCATCATAATGTCCGTGATAATCAGCGCATAGTCATAACCCGTAGCTTCCAGCTTTTCAAATGCTTCCTTCCCATTGGAAACGTGATCCAGCTGATAATCGGGCGGTTGAAGAATTCTGGCAACTACTTTCGGCATGATTTCGTCATCTTCAATTAACAGTATTTTATTCATAGTAGCTGAATTTAATCCCGTAAACAATACCATTACGACATTGTTTAACAGATACGGATATATTAGAAAATTTGTTTTCAATATAGACCATGAAATCAGGAAAATGGTTTCTTAGTTATCATCATCATGCAATCTGCAATTTGCTTAATATATACTTAGAAAGCGTATGGTTAGGTTTTTCAGAGCCGGCACAAATTTTTAATTTAACGGGAATAAGCATATTTTAATGGGCCTCAAAGGTATTGAATATGAAGGCATTTCGGTACTTTTATATCTAAGATAGCAATTTTGTAAAATACAACAATTACCTTTTTGCCGCATTCAACAATGAAAATTTCACTGATTAACAGGCTGTACCTTGGATTTGCAACGGTTGTACTACTGGTATTACTGGGAGGTTTCCTAACCTGGCAAACGTTCGATACCCAAACCGCCGAAGCCGGCTGGGTACAACACACCTATCGTGTATTAAATAATTCTGAAAGGGTACAACGGTTAATATTTGATATGGAGGCTGCCAGGCGTGGTTTCCGCAGCACATTTGAAAGGAGGTACCTCCAACCCTACGAGCTGGCCTTACCTAAAGTGGCGCCGGCAGTAAATGATCTTCGCACCATGGTGGAAGACAACCCGGTGCAGGTAAAAAATGTAGATTCACTGGAAGATGAAGTCAATCACCTGTTAAGTTTTTGGAATGAACTGGATCACTTTTCGGATCAGCAACGTGTCAGTGACAACAGTGCGATTACAGAAAAAGAAACGCTGTTGATCGATAAAGTGAGAGCCAGGATCGGCGCCCTGAACGGGGAGGAACGTCGCCTGCTGGCCCGGCGGGAAAGCGTGAAAAGTGAATCTTTTACCCGGGCCGTAAAAATGCTGTTACTGAACAACGCCTTTATTCTGCTGGTAGGATTTATCCTGATGCGCGTTACCTATGTAGAGTTCAGACGACGACTTAAAGCCCAGAAGGACTTAAACCTTAAACTGGCGGAGGTTGTAGACCTCAATGAGGCGGCCAATGAGAAAAACTGGTTGCTCACCGGCGTAAATAGTATGAACGACAGCCTCCAGGGGATGGATCAGCGGGATGATCTGATGCGCCATTGCCTCGAGACCCTCACCTCCTTTGCCGGATTCGCTGCGGGTGCCTTCTACTGTTACGATGAAATGCACCATGATCTTCGTTTGACCGCTGCCGTTAGTATGCCGGCTTCCCTGCCCAAACAGGCTTCCATGGATGATGGATTCCTTGGCGCCGCCGCCGGCAGCAAAAATATCCGGGTCATCAGCGACCTGCCAGCTACTTACTGGCAACTCGGCTCCGCCAGCGGCCAGGCAACTCCCGGCGCCGTTGTGATGATTCCCCTCCGTATCAAAGAGGAACTGCTCGGCGTAGTTGAACTGGCTTCTTTTAAACCAGTCAACGCCCAGCAGCTCCGCCTGCTGGAACTACTGGAAAAAGATATATCCGTTGCCGTTAATGCCGCCAATGCCCGCGCAAAAGTATTAACATTATTGCAGCAGGTACAGGAACAACGGGAAACCCTGATCAGTCAACAGGAAGAACTGCGGCAATCCAATGAAGAACTGAGCCGGCAGTCGGAAGTACTACAGGCCTCCGAAGAAGAACTACGCGTCCAGGAAGAAGAAATGAGACAGGTAAATGTGGAGATGGTAGAGAAAAATAAGGCGCTGGAAGCCGCACGTGGCGCCCTCGCACTCAAAGCCACCGAACTGGAATCCAGCAGCCGCTACAAATCAGAGTTCCTGGCCAATATGTCACACGAACTCCGTACCCCGCTCAACAGCGTGTTGATTCTTGCCAAAATGCTGCAGGAAAATAAAAGTAAAAATCTCACCGAAAAGCAAATAGAATACGCCGGTATCATTTATAAATCGGGCTCCGATCTCCTCCAACTGATCAATGATGTACTCGACCTCTCTAAAATTGAAGCCGGTAAAGTGGAGATGAACTTCGAAGAGGTAACCGTAGCAGGCATGATGGAAGACCTGTCAGACCTCTTTGATATCGTGGCTAATGAGAAGAAGATTCAATTTATTAAAAACATCGCACCAGATGTTCCCACTACCGTTGTCACCGACAAGCTTCGCCTGCAACAAGTGATCCGTAACCTGTTATCCAACGCCTTTAAGTTTACTCCCAATGGTGGCGTGATCAGCATTTCCTGGTATATGAGCAATGCCAATACCCTCGGTATCAGCGTCACCGATACGGGTCCTGGTATCCCCGTGGATAAACAGGAACTGATCTTCCAGGCCTTCCACCAGGGCGATGGCTCTACCAACCGTAAATTTGGAGGCACCGGCCTGGGATTAAGCATCAGCCGGGAACTCATGCTGCTGCTCCATGGCGAAATACGCCTGGATAGTAGCACGCCTAACGGTAGCACCTTCTCGGTAGTGATCCCAACAAATGGTCAACCGATGGAACAACCGGCAGAACACTTCTACGAGGACGCACCGGTAATTGCCCCTGTGACTGTTACTCCCGCTCCTGTGGCCATTGACGACGACCGGAATAACTTCAGCAAGCAGGATAAACTCATTCTCATCATTGAAGATGATATCTATTTTGCCGATATCCTTCGCGACTTCGCCCGCAACAAAGGCTTTAAAACCATTGTGGCACACAACGGCCAGGATGGATTGGCATATGCCCGCAAATACCTGCCTGCAGCCATTATCCTGGATATGAACCTGCCGGTGATCGATGGTGGCAGCATCCTCAAGATCCTGAAAAGCAGCGAAGAACTCAGCAAAATACTGGTCCATGTGGTCACCGGCGCCGATATACAGGCTATCGCAGGAGATAACATCCATGGCTATACGAGAAAACCGCTGAAATTACACGACCTGGAGGAGGTTTTCATCAGCATCAGCTCACAAATACAAGCCCGGCTAAAGAAAGTGCTGCTGGTATCCGCCGGCCCGCTCAGTGCTGATTCACAACTGAAAACCAAAAGTGACGAAAGAAACCTGGAAACCCAGTATGATGTAGCGGATAGCACGCAGCCCGCGGCATCGCTCCTGGCCACTAAAAAGTATGATGCCGTTATAGTGGAAATAGGAACAGACTTAAATGCCGGCATCACTCAGCTGGAAGCGCTATCCGGTATTCCCGCTGTTGGTGATACACCGCTCATCGTGTACCTCGACCAGGATATTACCAGCCAGGAAGAACAGCAACTGAAAAAATATGCATCCGCTATTGTCCGCAACTCGTCCCATTCTACCGATCGGCTGATGGATGAATTGGAACTGTTCCTCTATAAATTACAGAAGAAAGCAAATGTGGAAACATTGCCGGAACCATCCATGGAAGGCGACCTGTCGGGCAAAAAAGTGCTGTTGGCCGATGATGACATGCGCAATGTTTTTTCTATCAGCGCCCTTATGGAGGAACATGGAATAGAAGTCCTCACGGCAGCGGATGGTCGCGAAGCTTTGGAGGTATTGGATAAACATCCCCGCCTGGACCTGGTGCTGATGGACATCATGATGCCGGAAATGGATGGCTTTGAAGCCATGAAACATATCCGCGCAGACGCCCGTTTTCAACAGTTGCCCGTTATTGCACTCACAGCCAAAGCCATGGCTGGTGACAGGCAAAAGTGTATAGAAGCAGGAGCGTCTGACTATATTGCCAAACCGATAGACAACATTAAGCTGCTATCTTTGTTAAGGGTATGGTTATCATAAATGCCTATGGTAGAAGATATCAGCAACAACGACTTTACTGAGCTGGTGAAAATTATTCAACAGCGATATGGATACGATTTCACAGATTATGCGCCTGCTTCCCTGAAGCGGCGATTTATCCGCTTTACCGGCTACGCCAAAATTAATAGCCTCTTTGAATTAAAACACCGCCTGCTAAACGAAAACGACTTTTTCCAGGAAATGGTCCAGTATATTACCGTGAATGTGACAGAAATGTTCCGGGATCCATCTTTCTATAAAGCCCTTCGTGAACAGGTATTACCAAGGCTGGCATCTTACCCGATTATAAAAATATGGCATGCCGGGTGCGCTACGGGGGAAGAAGTATATTCTATGGCCATCCTGCTGGAAGAAGCTGGTTTACTGGATCGTTGTCGTATATACGCCACCGATATGAACGCTGCCAACCTGCGGAAAGCAGAAGCCGGCGTGATTGCTTTAAAAAATATGAAAGAATATACCTATAATTATATGCAGTCGGGCGGTATTCACGACTTTTCCAATTATTATACAGTCAGGTATGATAATGCTATTATACAGCCCGCTCTGCGCCGTAACATCATTTTCTTTCAGCACAACCTGGTAACAGACCAGGTGTTCAATGAATTTCAGTTGATCTGTTGCCGCAATGTTTTCATATATTTTAACAGAACACTGCAGGACCGGGTGGTGAAATTATTCTATGATAGCTTAACTTCGTTAGGATATCTGGCACTGGGTATAAAAGAATCACTCCTGTATAATGAACAACGACATAAATTTGAAGCCGTCAGTATTGCTAATAAAATTTTCAGACGTAAAGTATAGTTATTGACACTTCCCCATAAATACCGTCTTGTGATCATCGGAGGTTCCGCAGGTAGTATGCCCGTGCTGGTAGAGTTGATGAACCAGTTGCCTTCTCCCTTTAATGTTCCTATTGTGATGGTGATTCATCGCCTGAAAAATGTGGAGAGTGAATTGGACAAGCTATTATCGGTACACCAGACGATTGTAGAGCCGGAAGATAAAGCACCCTTGCTTCCGGGCAATATCTATCTCGCCCCTCAAAATTACCACCTGCTGGTTGAAGAAGACAGCACCTTTTCCCTGGATTATTCCGAACCATTGAATTATAGCCGTCCGGCTATCGACATGAGCTTTAGCTCGGCCGCCACCGCTTTCGGCCCGGAAGTATTGGGCATTTTGCTCAGCGGTGCCAACAACGACGGCGCAGCGGGGCTTTGCCGCATCGTGAGCAAGGGTGGTACAGGAATTGTACAGGACCCGGCCACAGCCTTATTCGCCATGATGCCGCAGGCGGCACTGGATAGATGTACAGGTATAGCAGCCATGACCGTAGAACAGATCATAGCATATTTGAAAAATATAAGCATAGCAAATAAACGTTGACAAATGAAGCAGCAAAAATTAAAAACATTCACTATTCTGCTCGTAGATGATAAACCGGAAAACCTGGTTTCCCTGGAACATATGCTGGAAGGGGAGCACCGCGAAATTTTACAGGCCACTTCCGGTAATGAAGCCCTGAAAACTGTTTTGCGTCATAACGATATCGGGCTGATTCTGCTCGACGTGCAAATGCCCGATATGGATGGCTACGAGGTAGCCCGGCTGTTACAATCCAATCCCAAAACCAAGGATATCTCTATTATTTTCGTAACCGCCATTAATAAAGAAGAACAATATGTGATGCGGGGCTTTGAAGAAGGCGCAGTAGATTATCTCTCAAAACCGCTCGACATCAACGTTACACGTGCCAAGGTAAGCGTGTTTGAAAAACTATACTTTTACCAGCAGGAGCTGAAGGAAGCCATGGTGGAGAAAGAGAAAGTCAACAAACAACTCGAACGTTTTATGTATGTGGTAGCCCACGACCTGAAGTCCCCGTTATCAGGCGCTATCGGCCTGTTGGCATTGATCAATGAAGATGAACGTATTCAAAGCGCTCCTGATCTGAAAGAATATATGTCCATTGTGTTGGGCGCCACCAATCACCTGACGGAAATGATTACCTCTATGCTGGACTATACCCGTCAGAGCGAAATGGAGCAAACAATAGAAGACGTAGATGTACATAGCCTGATCACGGAGCTGTCGAGGTTATTATTTCCCCCGGCGCATATTCGTATTACTACAGAAGGTACCCTGCCGGTGTTGAGCACCAATAAGCTGAAGTTGCAACAGGTGTTCCAGAACCTCATTTCCAACGCTATTAAATATAATGACAAGAAAGAAGGCAGTATTGCTATCGGTGGTACGGATAAAGGCGAGTTTTACGAATTTTATGTGAAAGACAACGGACCTGGTGTGGCGAAACGTGATACCGACCGGATTTTCCGGTTATTCGAAAGAGTGGATAACAACGGTAAAGAAGAGGGTAGTGGTATCGGGTTAAATATCTTCAAATTGCTGGTAGAGGAACAGGGTGGTAAGGTATGGGTAGACTCCCAGCCGGGCGAAGGAAGTACTTTTTATTTCCTGTGGCGGCAGCGGTATTAAGGCTGCTCAAATATCCAGAGGCGGCCGCTGATTTGCTGCGTGGTAACGGGTAAGCAGGATACCTTTAATGTTTTATGTTCCAGTTTCCATATCCAGTTGGAAATAGAATTTTCGGGAGAAGAAAATAACTGTACCGCTTCTTTATAGATCTCGTCTATGTTCAGGGCATTATTCCGCAATTGCATCATTGCTTCGGAAAGAATAGCCGGTAACTGTTCTCCCGGCCCCGATAGCCCAAGCAGTGTGGCGCCTTCCTGGTTCACCCATCCGGAAAAACCATCATTGTTGATAAACACCAGCGCGTAAGGAATGGTGTGCAGGATGGCGGCAAAACGGATTGCGGTCCGTTGAAAATATAATTGTTGCTGGGATTGCAGCAATACTTCCTTGAGTCGTAAGCGGATGGTTTCAATACACTCCAGGAAATCCCCTTCAAATTGCTGGGGCGAGCTCCAGCCCAGTACCAACAGGCTATTGTTGGGCATGGTATTCAGGGGAATAATAATGGCAGATGAAAAGGCCTGCAATATTTCCTGTAGCACATTTTCTTTTGGCGGCGGAATTTCGCGCCAGTAAATTGTTTTAAACCCCTGTGTATATAATAGTTTCTTAATCGGCTCCGGGTTCAGTACCAGGTCGTTCAGGTGAACGGGAGAAGCACATTTTACTTTAGCGGTTTCTTCATCTTCAAATTCCAGTTGCAGGGCGATATCCGCGGCAGTCAGGTTCTTTACAAGAGAAATGCTGAAAGCCAGGAAGGAGGAAATATGTTTATCCTTATCCCAGCGACTGGTTTGATTGATAAAATTTAAGGCTTTACGCTCCCAGGTACTCACAGTAGAAAGTTGAAGAATGAAATAAATTACAGAAACGACTTCATGGCATCAATAACTTCTTCCGGCGCGGTATGCTGCGGAAAGTGGCCATGGGTTTGTACAGGCGTTCGTTTAGCGTTAGGGATACGTGCTTCCATGTATTCACTCACGATGCCTGGCACAGCAGGATCGTTGGCCGTTTGTATAATCAGGGTGGGAACTGTTATTTTAGGCAGGGCTTCACGGTGATCCAGGTAGAAGATGGCTTTGGCCACCTGTATGGCGATGTCCGGGCGTATCTCCGAAAGCGCAGCAGCGAAAGCTTCTGCCAGTTCCGGCTTGTCTTCATGACGTGTCACCAGTTTGGCAAAGCCACTGGCCCAGGCGTGATAGTTGCCTTCCATGGCTTCAAATAAGCTGGTCAGCGCCTGGTTATCGAATCCACCGATATAACCATCTTTTGCATCGTTGAGATAACGGGGACTGGAGCCCAACAGGATAAGCCGTTCTATCATGCCGGGATAAAGTAAGCTGGTCAGCACGCCCACCATCCCGCTCACGGAGTGTCCTATAAACGTAACGTTTTTGGCTTCCAATGCCTGTATAATATCTGCTACATCGGTAGCGTAGCCACTGATGGTTTCATAACGTTTAGGGCTGTACGCTTTCAGCTCTGCTTTACCGCCACCAACATTATCGAATAATATAATCTTGTAATCGTGTTCGAATGCCGGGATAATTTTTGAGAAAGTATGTTGATCCAATCCAAAACCATGAGCAAACATAAGGGTTTGAAGGGCATCCTGGTTACCAACAACATGGATGTTATTTCTCTTAATAATGTCCATAAACAACGAATATTTGAAATGATGTACTATAGCTGCTAAACAGGGTAATTTTGAGTGGGCGGACTAAACCGTGGTGTTAAGTAGGTTTAGTCCGCTTTTTGCAGGTTTTACACGGTTCAGAAAGTCACATCTTCAAATATAAGTAATTCCTACGAACCAACTACTTGCCTACTTCCAGTATCTTAAAGGTACCAGCCGCGATTTCCGCTTTGGCACTGCCTTTGGCCGGCAGGAAGTCAGCTACGGGCAGGTATACATGATGCGTTTGTGGATCTGCTACCAGTGTTCTGGCTCCTTTACGGGTAGGAGTAGGTTTTTGGGAGACATATTTATCGGCGTTTATTTCTTCTATTACAGATAAGGTGCCTTCGCCATTGGAGGCAAAGATAGTGTGGGTACCTGCATCAAATGCTACACCATCGCAGCCGTCACCAATAGGAAGGGAGGTAACCACCTTGCCATTGTCGGTGTTCAGCACTACCAGCAGTTTATTATCACAGCCGGAAAACAACCGGTGAGTAGCCACATCTATGGCCAAACCAGTAGGCGCTTCTCCTTTGCCCAGCGCCCAGTGTGGGCCGGCAGTAAAAGTGCGGGCATCTACCTTCACTACTTCACTTTTATCTTCCAGGTTTACATAAAGATTACCTTTCCCGTCGGTAACCGCTGTTTCAGGGCTACCGCCCAGTGCTACGGTGGCTACTACCTGATCGTTGGCAGGATCCACAACGGTGAGACTGGCACTATTGGCATTACAAATAATAATTTTTTGGGAGAAGGGATCAAACAGGATGGCATCTGGTTTTTCACCTGTTTTTACTTCGCCCAGTACTTTGTTGGTTTGTATATCGAATACGGTAGCGGTATTCAGCTTACCATTGGTGGTATATCCTTTTTTGAACTTTTCTGCAAAAGCTACACCATGTACACCGGTGGTATGATCGATAATCCCAACCGCCTGGCCGGTTTTTTTATCAAGGATGTTCACCACGGTACCATGCGCGGCATATAAATGCCCGGTTACCGGGTTGAGGGCAATATAATCCCACTTACCATCTCCCGGTACGGAAAAGGTCCGGGTAACATGATAAGTGCCGGATTGCGCCATGGTGGCGCTGGCAGAAAATAAAAACAGCGCGGTTAAAACTTGTTTCATGGTATGAATTGTTATCCGGCAAAACTCGTGGTTGATTCTGGAGACAACCTGTAGTGCTTTGGCTAACACTAAATACACCTTGCTTTTTTGAAACGCTTTTACATATATTTACGTTAAAACGTTTTGGGGATTGATGCACTTGCCGGATACCGCGTTGCTGGAACGTATGCAGTTACTGGATGATAAAACTGCCTTCGATGAATTGTATCACCGTTACTGGGAGAAATTATACATCGCGGCTTATGCCAGATTGCAAAATGAAGCAGACGCAAAGGACTGTTTACAGGAAGTGTTTGTAGCCCTTTGGCATAAGAGAAAGGAAATTGTGATCCGGCAACAGTTGGATGCATACCTTTTTATTTCGCTCAAATATCGTGTGCTCAATCATCTCCGCCACCGCCAGCATTACCAGAAACACCTGGATATATTTGCTGATTTTCCCACACCTGTTTTGCCTTCGGCAGATGACCACCTTTCTTTTACGGAAATTCAGGATATTATCACCAATACCATTGCCGATATGCCCGACAAAATGAAAGAAGTATATTTACTTAGCCGCCGGGATGGCCTGTCAGTACAGGAAACTGCCACGAAGTTGGGTATCTCCGGACAAACCGTAAAAAATCAGCTCACTTCTGCACTGAAAAGATTGAAAGACAGGCTACAGCGCTACAAATAATTTTTTTTTCTCCTTACATAGTACTACCGTTTTGCACGGGTGTCTTTAATACTACAAATGGTTAAAAGCGTGGATGCTCAAGATAAAATAGCAAAGATCCTCCAGCGGCTTGAAACCGGAACCTGTACTCCACAAGAACTGCAATGGCTGCAGGACTGGTATGATCACCAGCCCGAACAACCTATGCATACATTCCGGGATGAAGCCCACCGGCAGCAGCTGCAAGCTGATCTGCTTCAGCAGATCCATGCTCAGTTGGAGCCGGCAGCGGCACCCGTGGTGAAGATGCGGCAACGTTGGTGGATAGCGGCAGCAGTGATAGCAGGAATGGCGCTCACCGGTGGATGGTGGTTCGTCAATAACTGGCAACCCCGGCATCGCATGATCATTGTGCAGGTGGCTACCGGACAACAACAGGAACTGGTATTGCCCGATAGTTCCCGCGTATGGCTCAATGCCGGCGCCAGGATGGAATACCCGCAGGAGTTTGGTGCTGTTCGTACGGTGAAGCTGGACGGAGAAGGATTCTTTGACATACAACCTGATGCAAAACATCCGTTTGAAGTACATACCAATGAACTCAATGTGCAGGTACTCGGTACTTCTTTCGATGTGAAAGCTTACGGTACCCTCGATGAAACGCAGGTGACCGTGAAAACCGGTATGGTAAAGGTATCACATGCACAAAAAGGACTGGATGTACTCAGTGCAAATGATCAGCTCACCTTTAGCCGTTCGGCCCAGCAGTACATGAAATCGAAAGTCAATAACCAACAAATAAATGAATGGGCCACGGGCATGATCAGCTTGTCACAGGCCGGTTTCGCTGAGCTGGCCCTCATTTTGGAAAATCAGTATGGTGTACATATCCGGTTTAATCCGGCAGAGATGAAGCAAGACGAATATACTTTACGATGCAGCAACCAATTAACAATTACGGAGGTGCTGGATCTGATAAGCACGATACACCCTTTACAATATGATATAAAAGAAAAAGAAATTACTATACACCGTAAAAACTAATACGCATACAAGGAGGATGCAACCAAAATAAAACCGGGATGGACCAACAATACCATCCCTTGCGATAGCTATGTTCAGTATAGCTGTTAGCTATTAGCTTTTAGCTAATGCAGCGGATGTAATCAAATGCCGGTCTTTGCTGCATTTGCTAACAGCTAATGGCTAACAGCTAACAGCTAAAAAAAACCGCAGCTGTTGGAGCAGCTACGGTTTTTAGAAAGTTATACAACAGTCAGGCAGTGATTTGCAGACACGCTTGATGACTGTTATATGCATTTAGTTAACACTAAAATCAACCAAATATATGCAAAAATCGCTTACGCTAACTTTTATACCAGGTCTTATGAGATGGAGCGTAATGGTCACTGTTTTTATACTGGGAGGTTTCACCCTCCTGTATGCCAGTAAAGGATATAGCCAACTATTACGGCAGGTAAGGGTAACTGAAAAATTCGAAAACGAATCACTCGCTTCCTGCGTGAAAAAACTGGAATCAGGGTATCATCTTTCCTTCGGATATGATAACCAGGAATTGGTACGTTACCAGGTGAAAAAATTAAAATTTGTAAACGAGCCACTGGCTAATGTATTGGATGCCTTATTGGCCAATACGCCATTGAAGTATGTAGAAAGAAATGGCGTGCTGCTCATCATCAAACAAGCGCCTGCACCTGCAAAAGTCACCATGCTGGCCATCCCGCAAACAGGTCCCGGCAAAATAAAGGGAGTAGTCAGAGAAGGTCCGCAAGGAGCACCGGTACCCGGTGTTACGGTAAAAGTAACGGGCACGAAATATTATGCCGTTACCAACCCCGACGGCACTTTTGAAATCAACCTGCCAGCCGGCACATATAGCATGAGTTTTACTTCCATCGGCTATGGCGCGGTTACACTGCCTGGCGTGAAAGTATTATCCGATGCAGTTACCAGCAGGGACGTCACATTATATATACAGGCACTCCGCCTGACTGAGGCAGTAACTATTGGATACGGCGTACAGGAAAGGCGAAGCCTCCTGGGAGCTGTAGCTACTTATAAAGCCGGTGAAGAACCGGGACAATCCCCGCTCACCATCGACCAGGCCATGGTCGGAAAACTGCCTGGCGTATTCATTGCACCCTCCAGCGGTGTGCCGGGAGCCGCTTCCAATATTACCATACGAGGTATCAGTACGCTCAACAGCAGTGGCAACTCCCCATTGATTGTGGTAGATGGCGTGCCTATTTATGGCATTGACCCCAACCTCAATACGGTCGACTATAACAAAGGCAGCTCCCCGGAATTTGCTTTCGGCGGCAACCAGGTGGTCAATGAATACCGGCAACCTACTACCTTTGAAAAGAATCCACTCGCTACCCTCAACCCGGATGATATTGAATCAGTAGAAGTACTCAAAGATGCTTATTCTACTGCCATCTACGGCTCCCGTGGCTCCGCCGGCGTAATCCTTATTACTACCAAAAAGGGAGCGAAAGGAAAAATGCGTGTAGACGTTCAGGTGAGTTCCTCTCTCAGCAAGCCACGGCAACTGCCTGCTGTCATGACCGGTAAGCAATTCGGAGATTTTTATACAGAATTATTCCGGCAAAAAGATTCTATTGGTAAAGCTACCAGCGGTAACTGGTATACGCCGTTAAATTATAAATTCCCGACCAACGTCAACACCAACTGGCTCGATGAGGTAGTGCGCAATGCCTGGGGTACTAATGCAGTGGTGTCCATGAGCGGAGGTACAGATAAAACCAACTACTATGTGAGCCTGGGCTATAATAAAGACCAGTCATATATCATCAATAATGAACTTACCCGCTACCAGGGTCGGGTGAACTTCGATAACCAGATGAGCAAATCACTGAAAGTAGGTGTGAGTATGACGTTGAATCAAACGCTGAACAACGCCCTCAGTGCGCAAAATGTGTATCGCAACGCTATTCAGAAAGCGCCGAATATCAGTGTATTCGATAGCACCGGCACCAAATACAACTGGTTATACGGCAACAACCCAACCGGACCGGAAAATGTATCCAACCCGGTGGGAGAGGCGCGCACCGGTAAAAATTATAACACCGACAACCTGGTGCTGGGTAATGTTTTTGCCGATCTGAAAATATTACCCTGGCTCACCGCGCATTCAGATGTAGGAATCGACTGGATCAGCTCCCGCGCCTATGATCGCATCATAGACCGTCCGCAGAATATCGGGGGCTCCGCTACCGAAACACAACAACAACTTCGCAAATGGGTGATCAATAACCGCATTGATATCAATAAAATAGTGGGTGATGGTCATGCCATCAGCGCCATGCTGGGACAAAGCTTTGAGAAGTCAGTAGAGAATACCAACAGCGTAAATGGACGTGGATTTATGAACGATGATATGCTCAGCATTGCCACTGCCACAGATAAAAGAGTATCCAATTCGCTGGAACAGCAATGGGCACAGGTATCCTTCCTGAGTCGCATTAACTACGAATACAAACATAAATATCTTGTTGGGACTACTTACCGCCTCGATGGCTCTTCCCGTTTTTCTGCTAACCACCGCTACGTTGGGTTCCCTTCTTTCGCGTTGGGATGGGCATTGAGTGAAGAGAATTTTCTGAAAGGGTCAAAAGTTATCGAGCAGCTGAAACTGCGTGCCAGCGTAGGGTTTACAGGTAACGACGGTGGCAATGGATACTATGGAAACCAGGGGCAATATGCCATTGGCGTTTATGGTGCTACTTACGGTAACGTGCCTACGATTGATAATAAGCAGCCTGCTAATCCTAACCTTCAATGGGAACGTACCACTACCTGGAACATCGGTGCCGACTATAGCCTATGGCAGGGCCGTGTCAGCGGTGCTATCGACTATTATCGCCGCCAAACAGCTAATGCTATCCTGCAGTCTGCACTGCCTTATTTTATGGGTTTTGATATGCAGCAGCAAAACCGCGCAGACCTGACCAATAAAGGTATTGAGTTCAGCGTCAACAGTCAGAATGTGAATACAAAAAATTTCCGCTGGAATACCAGCTTTAATATATCCGGCAACCGTAATACGGTTACACGCCTGCATCAGATTGATGAAGAGCAGCTGGCAGCAGAAAATGAAATTACCGGCGCCCGTTTCTGGCGTGTGGGACACTCTGCTACGGCCTTCTACCTGTATGACTGGGTAGGTGTGAATCCCGCTAATGGTCAACCACAATGGTCGGATGGCACCGGTAAAGTATCCGAAGTGCCTATACAAAAGCAATATCCCGATAAGCCTTATGTAAACCGGAAGTACATGGGAGATGCGATGCCTGTGGTGTTTGGCGGATTGGGTAATACATTTGGTTGGAAAGGCTGGGAAATGAATTGCTTTTTCTCATTCTCCGCAGGTAATAAAATATACAACGGTGCCAAAGCGGCTATGTATAGCTATCTCGGCAGCTCTTTCTTTGCCAATAGCACGTATAACCTGTCTGCGGAATTGCTGAATTACTGGAAAGCACCTGGTCAGCAAACCAATGTCCCGGCATTGATCAATGCATCCAATTACTCGCAGGTTGGTTTCGGCACCTCGTACGACTATACGCTGGACCGCCAGAATTCCCGCTTCCTGGAAGACGCATCCTTTGTGAAGTTGCGCAGCCTGTTGTTGGGATACAGCTTCAATGGCCGGCAGTTGAAAGGTACACGGGTATTTACCGCATTGAAATTATATGCAGAAGTAAACAACCTCTTTATCCTGACCAAATATTCCGGACTGGATCCAGAGGTGAGCGCTTATGGTTCTTCTGCCCTGAATATGGGATTTGATGAACTTACTATGCCTTCTCCCCGTACATGGAGGCTCGGCATAAAGGCTTCTTTTTAACATTATAAACTGAGCTGGATATGAAAAAATATATGCACCATATAAGCCTGTTTACATGGCTACTGACGATGAGCGCCTGTAGTAAACAACTGGATCTGAAGCCGGAGGGTACCATGGTAGAATCGGAACTGCTGAAAAATGAACAAACAACAAACGGCTATCTGGCAGGTACTTACCTGACCATGATGGATGCTGTAGCCGGGAATAATTATCAGTTAGGTGATATCAGTGCCGGTGTTGCCGCTACCTTCGATCAGAATGTGGTGAAAGGGACTATAGACCCACGCGACAATCAATATTCCTCCCTCTGGGAAAAACCCTATCAGGCCATAAACCAGTGTAATGTTATCATAGGGCAACTGCCCAAATATGCGCAGTTTGATAAAGGTAAACAAGCTGCATTCATTGCAGAAGCCAGATTTATACGGGCTTACTGTTATCTGTCACTATTACGACTATACGGAGATGGGGCACTGCAGAATAAGCCCGGAAATATGGGCGTACCGCTGCGGTTGGATCCTTTTGACGGATATGATGGTTCTCAGAATATTCCCCGGTCCACCAACGGAGAAGTATATGCGCAGATACTCAAAGACCTGGATACAGCTATCCCGGATTTGCCGGTATCCCGGGGCGATGCCCTTAATCAGGCCAGCCGGGCTACTAAAGGAGCCGCCAATGCCCTGGCTGCAAGGGTATGCCTGTATGAGCAGGCGTATGATAAAGCCGCCACATATGCACAGGCAGCCCTGACTGGAAACGTATATCAGTTGCAACCATCCTTCTGGGCACTATGGCCGGATCACTATACCAGCGAGGGTAGCTACTCTCTGAGTACAGAAATATTGTTTGCTTTCCCGGAAAGCTTCAATAAATCTTCCCGCTCTAATGATAATAATGGCATTTACTATGCTTATGGTTTTAGTAATCCCATCCCGGAATTCCTGAATAGCTACACCTCAGGGGATGAACGACTGGATAGCCTGATGTTGTCTGATCATCCCATAATGCGCAAATTCACCGATCAGAATATCAGGGACAACGTGCCAATGATCCGCCTGCCGGAAGTAATGCTTACGCTGGCAGAAGCCCTGGCGCAAACCAAAGGGATAAACAACACGTCCATTGATTTACTGAACCAGGTATTTGCCCGCGCTTACTCAAAAAAAGGACCGCCGAAAGTATATACCGCAGCCGATTTTGCTACGCCTGCAGCTCTTGTAAGCAGAATACTACAGGAACGTAAATGGGAACTGGCTTTTGAGGGATTTGCCCGCTATGATGCCATCCGCACCAATACGGCGCCTAATCCGCAAATGCCTGCCAACCGTTATGCATGGCCCATTCCGCAACACGAAATTGATATCACAAACGGCCTCATTAAACAAAATGCAGGTTATTAATCATCATACCGGAAACATAAATAAATGCAAAAGCTAAAAATCTCCGGCGTTATAGCCGCCACGCTGATAAGCATGGCCAGCTACGCCCAAACCCAGCCACAGATTACATTACAGGGTACCATCGCAGGTGACCTGAAGGGACACAACAAAATGTATATCTATTCGCGTACGTATAATGATTCTGCGACAATAGAAAATGGTCACTATGCCTTTAAAATTCCTTTTAAGGAGCCGGTGTTCCTGATGCTCGTTCCGGAATATGTATTGAAAGAAGGACAAATGTACCGGCCCTTCGGTATCCTGATGGACGAGCCCATCACCTACACCGTGACTACAGATATGGCAAACGGGGGGATGGATGCCTCTACTATAAAAGGCTCCGAGGCAGTAGAACTGCTGCAGGCTTACGGCAAGGAAAAAGAGGCCGCATGGACGAAGATCAGCGAAGAACTGAAGAAGGAATACGGACAACCCTGGATGCAGGAAGATGATCCCAAATACGCCGCTTTTGAAGCCAGACAAAAAGCATTACAGAAGAAGTATATTGTTCCACTACTGCAAAAGCTGGTAAAGGAGCATCCTAATTCTTTCGCTTCCGTATTTAGCCTGTCAGATGCCCGGGAGAATACGACCCCGGAAGAGCAGGAACTATTGTATGCGAAGCTATCTCCCAAAATGCAACAAACAAAAGAAGCGAAGGAATTCAAAGAGTTTTCTCAGGGAATTAAAAACTCCGCAGTGGGAAAAAAAGTGAAAGACTTTACGCTGCCGGATGAAAAGGACAAGGCATTATCGCTTAGCCAGTTCAAAGGAAAATACCTGTTGATCGACTTCTGGGCCAGCTGGTGCAGCCCCTGCAGGCAGTCGTTTCCACACATGCGCGAAGTATACCAGCAATATAAAAATCAGCCCTTCGATATCTACAGCATCTCCATCGATAAAAGTAAAAGCGACTGGCTGAAAGCAGTTGCCGCTGAAAACAATCCCTGGAAGCAGGCATTGGATAATATCAACATTGCCGGTAAAGGTTTTGCTATTACAGGTGTTCCCACTACTTACCTGATCAGTCCTGATGGCGTTATCCTGATGAAAGAAGTAGGCTTTAATCCCGACGGCTCCGGCGAAATTGAAAAGAAACTGGCATCTCTTTTTGGCAGCAGCGTGAAACCTGCAGAAAAGCCGGCTAAAGAAGAGGGTAAAGTAACAGAGGCAGTTCCATTGCAGGCGATCCAATAACTAACATTATCTAAACAGCTACATACAAATGAAGAAGTATCAAAGCAAGTTAACCAGCATCTTCTTGCTGATGGCAGGTTTTGCCACCGCAGCCTCCGCACAGCAGGCAAAGAAATTCATTACCGTAAGCGGTAAAATTAAGTTTCCGCCTTCGGCAGAACAACAACAGAAATTCCCATTCCGGGTACAGAAACAGGTGGGCGATGACCGCGTAACCATAGATACTATTCACCTGAAGGCGGACGGTACCTATAGCGTGAAAATCGATGCTACCCGGCCACAATTCTATATCCTCAACGAATTTGAGGAAGATCGTCTCACCATATGGGCCGGTAAAGACAACCTGAAAATTGATTTTCGTGGAGAGGATACTGCATTTATTAAAATCAAAAATCCACCTTATGTATTTATTGAAGGCAGTAAGGAAAATGATCTCATCAATCAGGTGAACTTTATTAATTATCGCAATTACCAGAACATGATCCAGGTTGGACAGTTGCAATACAAAGCCTCCCTGGCGAAGGATACCGCGTTGGAGCATGCATTAACGGAACAGTTTAACTGGCTGTTTGATGATATGACAGAACGTATTAAACTGCTGGTAAAAATGAACCAGCATACACCGGTTTTAATGTACGCACTGGACTTCCTGCATCCCCGTAAAGACAAAGATCTGATCCTGGCGGAGATTAGCCGCTTATCGAAAGAATTTCCCTGGCTGGCGGAAGCAAAGCAAAAGAAGATAGACATGGAGAGAGCGGAAGCTATTGCAAAGAAAACAGCGATTGGCGTGACGGCAATGGACTTTAGTCAAAACAACACAACAGGCAAACCAGTCAAATTATCTGACTATCGTGGCAAATACGTGCTGCTCGATTTCTGGGCCAGTTGGTGTGGTCCCTGTCGCGCAGAGAATCCGAACGTATTGGATAACTACGAAAAGTATCACAGCAAAGGATTGGAAATCCTCGGCGTGTCACTGGACGATAAGAAAGACGCCTGGCTGAAAGCCATTAAAGACGATGGCCTGGAGTGGGCACACGTCAGCGATCTGAAAGGATGGAAAAATGCAGTGGCTAAAGAGTATAATATTAACGCGGTACCAAGCAATTTCTTGCTCGATAAAGAAGGGAAAATTATTGCTAAAGACTTGCGTGGAGAAGAACTGAGTCAAAAGCTGGCGGAAATTTTTGGTAAATAAATAGATCACCTGTAATTATATTGAGTTATGAAGAAGTTATGGATACTGTTGTTAATCTGTTGTAGCACTGCTGCCATGGCGCAAATGCAGGCGGCTAAGAAAATCATTCCTGATTATACACATGAAACGGTGATCAAGGCGCCGTCCGTAAAAATATGGCGGGTGATCCGCAACCTGCCACAGGTAAAGGATTACTCAAATGGCATGATCAAAGATGTACAAATTGTTACTGAAGGAGAAACTCGCTACCGGGATATCACGTTCACGGATAATCGTAAACGCCGCGATGTGATAGAACAGGTACATGAGTCCTATAAATTCTTTGTGTTCAATATACAGTCTCCTTTACCCAACGGTATTACCCAGGCTACTGTTACTGCACTCGTGGAATCCCAGCCGGATAAGGAGGACAGCTCCGTAGTACGTTGGAGCATTATACTGGAAGGAGATAAAAATAGCCGCAAACCTTTGGTGGATACACTGGCCGCGGAAATAGGCAACTACGAAGCAGGATTGAAGAAAATGCTGGAATAGCGGTTAGCCATTAGCTATTAGCAAATGCAATGAAAATCATCCACTCTTGGACTTCGTTGCATTTGCTAATAGCTAAGGGCTAAAAGCTAACTGCTTTAAAAATTCCGTGTATCTTTGCGCCTTACAAAAAAAGGCACAATGAACCAGCAGCAAAAAGCATTTATATTCGACCTCAACGGTACCATGATTGACGATATGGAATACCACCTCGAAGGATGGTATAACATGCTCAACAAACTGGGCGCCAACCTGCCACGGGAGATTGTAAGAAGTCATATGTATGGCAAGAATGAAGAGTTACTGGTGCGCATCTTCGGGGACACCCACTTTACCCCGCAACAAATGCAGGAAATTGCGCATGAGAAAGAAGTACTATACCAGGAAGCTTTCCGTCCCCACCTGAAGCTGATTGAAGGGCTGCCGGCATTCCTGGAAAAGGCGGCTGTCAGCAACATTCCAATGGCCATTGGCTCTGCTGCCAACACTTTCAACATCAATTACGTATTGGATAACCTGGATTTACGCCATTACCTGAAGGCGGTAGTAAGCGCCGGCGATGTAGCCACCAGCAAACCGAATCCGGAAGTATTCCTGAAATGTGCCTCTTTACTGGGCGCTACACCCGCCAATTGTATTGTGTTTGAAGATGCGCCTAAAGGCGTGGAAGCTGCGGCAAATGCAGGCATGCAAGCGGTAGTGCTCACTACCATGCATACACGGGAAGAATTCGATGCTTACAACAATATCATCGCATTTGTGGCAGATTATACGGATCCGGTGTTACAACAACTGTTTTGATTCATTGGAAATATATCGCAATATAATTTCCTAATGTCAGCCGGGTGCTATAAATTGCCGGCCTATCTAAATAGTTCGCGTTATGATACGTTATTCAGGGCAATCAAGAATGCTGGTAGCAGTTGATTGTATCATTTTCGGTTTTGATGGAGAAGAATTGAAGCTGCTGCTGATCAAGCGGGGATTCGAGCCACAAAAAAATAAATGGAGCCTGATGGGCGGATTTGTACAGGCAGATGAAAGCTTTGAAACAGCTGCTGAGCGCGTACTCCACAAGCTAACAGGACTTGAGGGCGTATACATGGAACAGCTCTTCGCGTTCGGGGAACCCTCCCGCGACCCCGTAGAACGTACCGTTTCCATCGCCTACTTTGCCCTGATTGATATCAACCAGCTAAAGTTACAAATCAGCGATGACTACCACGCAGAGTGGATTTCATTGGATAAACTGCCGGACCTGGTTTTTGATCATACTGATATGGTGAAGATGGCCCAGGAAAAAATTCGCTATAAAGCCGCTATACACCCTATTTTGTTTGAACTGCTACCACTGAAGTTTACGATACCCCAATTGCAGCTACTGTATGAAGCCGTATACGACGTAACATTCGATAAACGCAATTTCAGCCGCAAAGTATTGTCAACAGGACTGCTGATAAAACAGAAAGATAAAGATCGCCTCAGTTCCAAACGGGGCGCCTTCTACTTCAAACTGGATAAACGCAAGTACAACGCTAAATTTAATGCCTTCCTGAACTTTGTAACAGATCCGGGCAACCTGCGCTAGGAGAGGGGGAAAGGAAGAGGGACGCGAAACGCGTCCCTCTGTGAACTATTTAGAGCCGAAAGCATTTCAGCATCTTCGCGTGTATTTCATTATTCTCATACACCCCACGGAACAGTTGGGAATTAGGACCGTAAGCAAACACCATTACCGGGATACCCGTGTGATCATTGGTGGCAAAGTGACCGCGTAAGGTACCTTTTGCAATATCGCCGTCCATCAGGGCCAGGCCGCCGGTTTCATGGTCTGCCGTTACAATCACCGTCGTTTGTTTGTCTTTATCTGCAAAGCGCAGGGCTTCTCCAATGGCATCATCAAAATCAAGCATTTCACGCACCAGGTAGTCCAGGTCGTTGAAGTGCCCGCCATGGTCTATACGGGAACCTTCCACCATCAGGAAAAATCCCTTCCCGGAAGCATTTAACTGTTGTAAAGCCTTTTTCAAAGCTGTTTTCAGGTATGCTCCCCGGCCATTACGCATAGACGTAACTACTTTGTCGCTGAGGATCACCAACGTCCTTTTTTTCATCGCCGGATCCCAGCTATCCAGGTTATCATACATTTGAATGCCTGCATCAGACAGGGCTGCGCCGCCGTCTCTCTCCAGTTCTTCTCTGCCACCACCTACTGCCAGTTGCAGCTTGCTGCTGAGTAATTGCCTGTTCAGGGTATAGGTGCTGTCCCGGTCTGGCGTATGACCGTAGAAAGAGCCTGGGGTAGCGCCGGTAATTTCTTCCGTTACAATCACCCCACTCTGGATACCCTTGGGCGCCAGCACTTCCGGAAGTACCGGGATGGAAACATACGTGTTGTCCATACCAATAGCCCGGTTGTGGGTTTTGCTGCCGGTACCCAGCGCAGAGCCGCCTGCAGCGGAGTCAGTATGGTAGTTATCGGTCGACTGGGTTTTAGACAGGCCAACCTGTTTCATCTGGAAGATATTGAGCGCGCCTTTGTTGGCGGTATAACCTGCAAACATTTCTGCCAGGCCGGTACCATCACCGATAAAGAGGATGACGTTTTTAGAACGTACCTGTGTGGCATCAGATACATAACTCGGTGTATATACAGGATGTACCGGCATATCACCTGCAGTGGTATGCGTGGTTTTATGCATCACATCATACAATTCTTCCGGATGGTCGGTTCCAATCCAGTCTACACCCAGGTCCATCAATTTATAATACGTGGACCGGGTAGAAGGAGCGCCCCAGAAACGGAAAGCATACCCTTGCTGGTGTACCTGGTCAATTACCTGGGTCACTTTTTTCAGTTCCGCCGGTACCAGGGTGCCTTTGCCATTCCATTTGGCGTATTGGCCGAAGTCCACGCTCAGCATAGCGATGCGGGATTTTAACGCCGCCGGATATACGCTGTCTGGTCTGCCGTCAAAAAAGAAGATAGGATCGAATTTTTCCCATTCGGTCATTGGAGGCAGGTTACCGGAGATCACGAGCTTCACTGCGGATGGGTTGGTGTTGCGGTCGAAATATTGGCGGTATGGCAGCAGCAGGGTTTGTAATGCCTGCAGGGTGGAACTGCCTTCTGTTTTAATATCTATCAGTAACTGCATGGGAGAGTTATCTGCATAAGGTTTGCCGTTATACAGGGCAAACTGGCGCAGTACCGGTTGCAGGTACATTTCTTTAAAGGTACGGAAGGGAGTGATAGCACTGGGATCATGTGCTACGTATATGACACCCTCTTTCAGGTGTATATCTGCCTCAATAGACCCAAACTGCAGGGAGGCGGCAGCATAAAAGGGCGTTGCACGTTCATAGTCGTTGTGCGAATGCGCCGCTGCCATCGTGTATTGCCTGATTTGTGCATGTGCACTGGCCGCCAGTAATACACCCGACAAAACCGAAACAAAATTCTTCATTGTATAATTCATCTGTTGTAAAATGCAGTGGTTACTTTGTAAATAAAGCGTTCCCCCGTTTAAAGGGGGCAAAGGTAGCAACAATCTTATCTGGCAGCCTTCCGGTAGTAGTTTATCATTATGTTAATTGTTGCCGTTGAAAAATCGATTTAGTTGAGCATTCAGCAACTAAGATATTATTTTTTGCCGGCAAAAGAAAAGTATTGGATAAGCAGGGAAAGAAGGAGATGGAAATCGGGGAAATTACAGGTTAAACAAGTTGGCAGTAAATCATCAGAGAGTAGGCCAGTTTTGAACCAGTTCTTTCAGCAGGTTTTGTCCTTCCTGCCATTCTCCCAAACCGGATTCACTATTGATATGACCTTTGGCGCCGGCATTCACAAAACGGCTGCCCCATTTACCGGCAAAAAAAGCCGCCCGCTCCAACGAACAATACGGATCATTAGTACTGGCTACAATAATGCTTTTAAAAGGCAGCTTCACCAATGGAATGGGCGAAAATCCTACCGCAGCAGCCGGAAACCCTGGTCTTTCTGCATCTGCCGGGGCTACCAGCAACGCAGCGGTAATTTTGGTTTTGCTTTGCGCCGCCCAATGCGCCAATGCAATACAAGCCAGGCTATGGGCGGCAATCACCACCTGTGGCCCCGCCGCTTTTACCGATTGCTCTATCTGCGCTATCCAGCGTTCGCAAACCGGCGCGTCCCAATCCGTTTGCTCAATCCGCCTGGTACCGGGTATAGACTGTTCCCACAGGGTTTGCCAGTGTAAAGGACCAGAGCTACCCAACCCTGGTGCAGTCAGAACTTTAATTTCCATGACGTTATTTGTGTGTTGAAAGATAGCAAAAGAATAACGAATTATGAATTACGTATGACGGATGGCCGGGAAAAGGCTATTATAAAATAGCCGGAGCTGGAAAGCCCCGGCAACAGGTAACAACCAAAACAGCATTGATTAATACTGAGTATTTTAACGAAAGAGTGTTATTCCGGCTAATGCCAGTATGATAAACTTTTAATTGTTATGGATTAAAGAATAGGAAAACATTATTCAACACGTGGATTTTATGGGTTTAAAATGTCTAATTGACAATTATTATGGTGCGAAAATACGGTACAAAAAGGTTATAAAAAAAAGAAAGGTCGAAAGAATTCGACCTTTATTGCTAAAATTCCACGTTATGGCACTCAGGTCCATAAAAAGTTAATCAGCTTGTCCGGCGTAACCGGTATATAATGTGTGATATTTACGCTTTGGTTGGGGTATTTCTCCTCCTGCTGTACAAAAGTAAATGAAGCTAAAACGATTGTCAAGGAATTAGCAAATAATATTTTAAAAAAAATGAAATGAAGCCATGGGCGGCTGTTCTAGGCAAACAAGATAATTTCAAGGCCCCCTTGTTATAATCTTTAAAGATAAATGAGTACTTTTTTACCAATCTGAACATCCATGAAACGCATCCTGACAAGTACGCTGTTGTTATGTAACCTGGCGATCAATGCTATCGCCCAACAGCAGCCGGGTAAAGCACTCACCGTTACCCTCGATTACTATTACAACAACGAGTTTAAGCCCGGTAAAGATGGCACACCGGTACGCTGGCACTATATCTGGAGCGAAACAGACATGGGAGGCCTGTCTATATGGGGACACGTTTTTGACTCCCTGGGCGTAAAAAGAGATAGCCTGCTCCAGGCGCCCACTGCGGCCAACCTGGCAAAAACGGATATCTATATGATCATTGACCCGGATACCGACAAAGAATCTCCCCACCCCAACTATATGAATAAAAAGGATGCTGCAGCTATCGCCAACTGGGTAAAAGCCGGCGGTGTCCTGGTGCTGTTGGAAAACGATTCCGCCAATGCGGAATTCGATCACTTTAATCAACTGAGTGAAAAATTTGGTATCCACTTTAATGGGGATAGCCGTAACCGTGTGAAAGGTAAAAACTGGGAGCAGGGTACCTTTAACCTCCCTGCAGGACACGAAATTTTTACCCGCGGGGAAAAAGTATACATCAAGGAATTATCGACTATACAGCTGAAGTTGCCTGCCAGAGCCGTTTTTAAAGACGGCGATGATGTAATCATGGCAGTGGCCCGGGTGGGAAAAGGAACGGTATTCGCCGTAGGAGACCCCTGGTTTTATAACGAATATGTAGATGGAAAGAGATTACCGGCATCTTACCAAAATATAGAAGCAGCAACAGACCTGACCCGGTGGCTGATTGAAGCAGCTAGCTTTTAGCCATTAGCTTCTAGCAAAATGCAGCGGAGATTAACATTTAATGTTCTCCGCTGCATTTTGCTAGAAGCTAATGGCTAAAAGCTAACCGCTTAAAAAATCCAGGTTACGGCGAATCCCACCAAACTTGCTGCGCTTAAGGGGAGAATGACGGAAAATGGTTTTAAAAGCTTCTTCTGTCAACTCTTCCCAGTCGCGGGTAGAGAAGTTAAGAATAGCCGGTATAGGCGTAAACTCCGCCTCCTGGTGGGCTTTGGAAAACCGGTTCCATGGACACACATCCTGGCAGGTATCACAGCCAAACATCCAGTCATCAAACTGCCCCTTCATCTTATCCGGTATCAACTGGTCTTTTAGCTCTATGGTAAAGTAGGAAATACATTTGCTGCCGTCTACTACGCCCGGTGCTACCAGCGCTTCCGTAGGACAGGCATCCAGGCAACGTGTACAGGACCCGCAGTAGTCGCCCACCGGGCCATCATACTCAAGCGCCAGATCCGTAATCAGCGTGGCAATAAAGAAAAATGATCCGGCCTGTTTATGAATAAGGTTCCCGTTTTTACCAATCCAGCCCAACCCGCTACGCCTGGCCCAGGCACGCTCCAACACCGGCGCAGAATCCACGAAACCGCGGCCCTGAACTGGTCCTATATGCTCCTGCATGCGCAGCAACATGGTTTTCAGCTTTGCCCGGATCACCTCGTGATAGTCATGACCATAAGCATATTTGGAAATACGCGGGGCATCGCTGCGCTGCCGCTCGGAAGGAAAGTAATTAAACAACAAGGTAATTACAGACCGGGCGCCATCTACCAGTTTACGGGGATCTATACGCTTGTCGAAATGATTCTCCATATACTGCATGTTGCCATGCATGCCCTTACTCAGCCAGGCCTCCAGTCTGCGCGCATCCTCATCCAACTGCACCGCCTGCGCGATACCGCAGTGATCAAATCCCAGTTCCCTGGCCAGCTCTTTTATGAATAAAGTATGCGTCATCTCCGCGAAATTACATGAAATTTTATACCTTCATCCCGCATATTATCCGATATGTCCTTATACTGTATGCGCTATAACATTGTTTCGCTCGTCTGCCTCACGGGCAGTTTGTTTACCCTGCGTGCCACTGCCCAGGATCCCGCCAAAATGAAATTTGGAAAAGTTGATAAACAGGAATTTACTATCGAAAAGTTCGACAAAGACACCGGCGCCCACGCCATCGTGCTGTCCGAGATCGGCTCGTCGAAGTTCGAAACAGATGGTAACGATCTGCGGCTGGTCTACAAAGTACACCGCCGGATTAAAGTTGTCGACAAAAACGGCTACGACGTGGCCACTGTAGAAGTACCCCTGTACAAATCTGAAACACAGGAAGAAAAATTGCAGAACCTGAAAGCCGCTGCCTATAACCTCGAAAACGGAGAAGTAGTGGAGACCAAAATGGACAGCAAAAGTGTGTTCAGTGATAAACAGGATAAGTCCGTGATGGTAAAGAAATTTACCCTTCCTGCCGTAAAAGAAGGCACCATTGTGGAGTACACCTACACGATTACTTCGCCTTACTACCGCCACCTGCGCTCCTGGGATTTCCAGGGTGAATACCCGCGGCTGTGGAGTGAATATAGTGTATCCATTCCCGAGTACTTCGACTATATGCTCATCCCACAGGGATACGAAAAGTATGTAGTGAAAACAAAGGACTACAGCCGTTCTACATTCACCTTCCGCAATGAATCGCATGGCGGGGCAGGTCCTTCTCAAACGGTGACGGTTACCCCCAATATCACTAACTATAAATGGGCACTGAAAGATGTGCCGGCTATTCATAGTGAGAGCTTTATCACCACTACAGATAACTACGTAAACCGCATGGAGTTCCAGCTGTCGGCCTACAATTGGCCGGACCAGCCACGTAAACCGGTGCAGAGCACCTGGGATCAACTGATGAAGGATATGCTGAAAGATCCCGATATGGCCGGTGCACTGGATAATAATAACGGCTTCCTCGCAGGTACTGTTGATGAACTGGTGAAAGATGCCAAAACCAACCGGGAAAAAGCACAGAAAATATTTACCTGGGTACGTGATAATTTTACCTGTACCAGTTACCACGCCTTGTGGATGAGAAAATCGCTGAAAACCGTTTTTAACACCAAAAGCGGAACGGTGGCAGATATCAATATCCTGTTGGTCGCCATGCTGAAGAAAGCGGGACTCTTCGCGTCTCCCGCCATTCTCAGCACCCGCAGTAACGGTTATGTATACCAGTTTTATCCGCTGTACACCCGCTTTAACTACGTGGTAGCTACTGTAAATCTCGGCGACGAAAACATTACACTGGATGCTTCCCATCCATTGCTGGGCTTCTGCCGGCTGCCATCTGAATGTTATAACGGCGCCGCCAGAACGGTAGATGAATTTGCTACTCCCATTGCACTGGGAGCCGATTCATTGAAAGAACAAAAATTTACCAGCGTCATGCTCGGAAAAATAAAAGACGGAATGATGGAAGGTTCCTTCATGCAAAGGCCCACCTACTTTGAATCCTATGCAGTGCGCAATAAGGTGAAAGAAAAAGGGCAGGACGAGTTCTTCAAACAAATCGGAAAATCCTATACCGGCGACATGGAACTGAAGAATAAAGAAATAGAAGATCTTAAAAACCTGGAAGACCCGGTAATGGTGAAATATGAATTTGACATGCAGTTGGGCAACGAAGATATCTTATATATTAACCCCATGCTGGGAGAAGCATATAAAAGCAATCCCTTTAAATCCATGGAACGTAAGTTCCCGGTGGAAATGACAAGCGTTTCAGACGAAGTATATTCCTTTAACATGGATGTGCCGGATGGATATGTGATAGATGAATTACCCAAACCTACCATCGCCAACTTCAATGAAAACGAAGGCCAGTTCCAATACCTGATTCAGCAGGCGGAAAACCATATCCAGCTGCGTTGCCGCATTAAACTGAATAAAGCCAATTTCGGACCGGATGATTACCCCACCCTGCGGGAATTTTTTGATCTGATTGTAAAAAAGCAGGCCGAACAAATTGTCTTAAAAAAGAAAAAATAATATATGCGCAAACTGTTAATAATCTGCGCAGGATGTTGGCTGTCCATTGCCGCGCAAACCGCACAGGCAGGGGATCCGGTATATCCGGCTAAAACAATCCCGGCCGCACTGAAAGAACATGCACATACCGTGAAACGGCTGGATGAAACCACCGTTAAAATCAATGATCCGTTAGATACCCGTGTTACCTTTCATTATATCACCACCGTGTTGGATGAAGAAGGAGCAGGAGATGTACGGCTATACGAATACTACGATAAACTTAGGGAAATACGTTCCATCTCCGGCGCATTATATGATGCCAATGGCGAACTGGTAAAACGGTTAAAGCAAAGTGATATCAAGGATGTCAGTGCAGTAGGGGATGGTAGCCTGATGACAGACGACCGCATGAAAATTCATCAGTTTTATCATACCGTGTATCCATATACGGTAGAATATACAGTTGAAGTGCGTCAGAATCATACTGCCTGGCTACCGCAATGGCAACCCCAGGAGGGCATCGACTGTACAGTAGAACAAAGTAAGCTCACCGTTATAACCCCGCAGGATTATGCACTGCGTTACCGGAGTTACCTGTATAATGGTGAACCGGTCATTACAACAGACAAAAGTACCAAAACATATACCTGGGAGGTAAAGCAACTGGCAGCATTAAAACAGGAAGTGAATCCTGATGAATTTTACCGTCGCACACCCGGCGTTTTTCTTGGCGCTACCGATTTTGAAATAGAGCGTTATAAAGGAAATATGAGCTCCTGGAAAGACTTCGGCAACTTTGTTTATAAACTGAATGAAGGCAGAGATGTGTTGCCTGATAATATCAAAGCCAAAGTACAGGAACTGACAAAAGGACTTTCTTCCCGCAAGGAAAAAATAGACGCCTTGTATAAGTATATGCAGCAGAATACCCGCTATATCAGTATTCAACTGGGCATAGGCGGCTGGCAGACGTTTGACGCCATGTCTGTTGCGTCAAAAGGATATGGCGATTGTAAAGCATTGTCTAATTATATGATGGCATTGTTGAAAGAAGCTGGTATCAAATCGAATTGTGTACTGGTAAAGGCAGGAGAGTATTCGCATACCCTCCGGGAAGACTTTCCTTCTTCTCAGTTTAACCACGTTATTCTCTGTGTGCCAGACAGCAAAGATACTACCTGGCTGGAGTGTACCAGCAGTATAAAGTCTGCAGGGTACCTGGGCGACTTTACGGACGACCGGCCCGTATTGCTGGTAGATGAGAAGGACAGTAAGCTGATTCGTACACCTTTTTACAATATCAATTGTAATCAGCTGGTGCGTACTATCAACGCCGTAGTGGATTCCAGTGGCAATATTGATATCAGCACCAGAACCGTCCGTACCGGGCTTCAACAGGACTATCAGCATGAAATGATTCATCGGTTGAGTAAAGAAAAACAGTTGGAACGGTTGCGGGAAGGACTCGATCTCTCAAGCTATGATATCACTGGTTATCATTATAAAGAAATACCTGGTGTCATTCCGGCTATGGAGCAAACATTACAGATCAAAGGACATAACTATGCAACGGTAACGGGTAAACGAATGTTTCTGTTGCCTGATATTCTTAACCGCGGCGGCATAAAACTGGATGCAGAAGAGGGGCGGAAATCAGAGATCAGGTTTAACTTTGCTTACCGGGACATCGATACCGTGAACATTACTTTACCGCCAGGTTATCGCCCGGAAGCAATGCCTGCGCCTGTAACGGTATCCGGAAAATTCGGAAGTTACAGTGCTTCCTCCATCGTAAAAGGGAATACGATCATCTATATACGAAAAATAGAACAACAGGCTGGCGTATTTCCCGCCACTGATTTCCCGGAATTAGTGAAGTTCGTGGGCGCCGTTTACAAAGCCGATCGTAGTAAGATAGTGCTGGTAAAAGAATAGCAGAAAGCAAAAAGCATAAAGCATAAAGCTATTGAGGCGAATGATCTGAGCGAGTATAATATCCGCTTTAATCATTCGCCTCAATAGCTTTTTGCTTTCTGCTTTATGCTTTCTGCTCAGCAATTATTTCTCCCGTACACTCACCGAAATATGCCTGTCCTTTTTCCTTTCTTCATCAGGAGCATTAGCAGCGGCTTTTGCGAATTGAGAGCCATAACCTTCTGCTCCCAGTAACTGGGTTGCATTGGTTTTCTCCTTCTTCAACGATGTCACCACTGATTCAGCGCGCTCTTTCGACAGGCGCAGGTTAGCAGTGCTATCACCGGTGCGGTCAGTATAACCACCTATTTTTATCTTAGCTTTCGGAAATGCTTTCATGATAGCGGCAATATTACCCACCTGCTTCATGCTTTCCTCTGTCAGTTCAGCACTACCTGTTTTGAAGTTGAGATTATCGAAGTCAAACCATACATCTTTGCCGGCAGCTTTGCTACCATCTTTCAGGAAGGTGACTAGTTGATCTTCAATGCCACCTTTATATGCATCCAGTACTACGCCATCAGGAAGAGTTACTTTAATGCTTTCCCTGGTTTCAGTAACAGGTGGGGTCGTGGCTACACCCATGGAAGCAGAATCAGCGAGCTGACTGGTAGTAATGCTGTCTGATACCGGTGTGCCACCAGGTTTATTGTTGCCGCAACCACGCATCAGGTACCACAGTAAAATGATGGCAATTAATATCAGCAGCAATGACCACACCCAACGATTGCTGCTACCACCAACAGGCTTGATGTTCACGGCGCCCGCACTGGTAGTGGCAGTATCTGTGCCGATACCCAGTTTTTTACCCAGGTCGCCCAGGTTAGCCAGCCCCAGGATGCCGGCAATATTTAATCCACCGGGAATGGCCCCCAGTATTTTATCTTTTTGAGAATCCAGTAAAGAAAGGAAAGAGTTAGGACTAAGATTATTTTGTGCCGCATATTGGCCTACAGTGCCCAGTGTAGCCGGTGCAGCCGTTTGCAGTAATGTGTTGGCGGAAGATTCTTTGATGCCGGCAAATGAGGATAACATACCCACGATAGAGCCTACCTTATCGCCAAACAGGCTACGGAGTAAATCGGCGCCTTTGCTCATCAGTCCACCTGCGCCACCCTGAAGCGCGCCTGTAATGGCCGATGGATTTGCATCCCCGGCTACCCCTTTTACCATATCGAGCAACCCGCCGGCACTTCCTGATGATCCTGCCTTGCTGAGCAGACCACCTAAAATAACCGGTACTATGCCACCAATGGCTTTCTGAATTCCTCCCTCACTTTCCCCAAGTTGTGAGGAAGCCTGACTAACCACATTGTTGTTGAAAATACTTTTAGCGCTTTCCAGTAAGTCGAAAGACATAATTGTAGGGTTTAATGATGATGAATGTATAGATCAGTTTGAATCTCGATTATCCGGCTGTTAGCGGAAACAGACAATTGCATCTCGTAGGAATGGTATAACAACAGAGTCCGCGTTGTTGTTTGAATCCCTGTACAATTGCCATAAATAGCATTTTTGTTATATAATAAATTGTAAATAAAGTATTGGTTTTTAGAGAGATGGATACCTTTATAGGTGTTTTCCTTGGCAGCGCAGTCATTTTTTCGTACCTTCGCCTCGCTTTACGCATTTTCGACTGTTGAATGTGCCTTCCGTGCACCACGCAATACGCTATAACAGTCAATATTTATTGGATTGATCATTTGTCGGGCCACATCGCGCCCGGTTTTCATCTCCGGCTAGCTGTTTTACACAGTTGTATGCACATAGGATACCTGTGTCGCCTGGAAAACGATCAGCTTAAACATATTTGAAAATTGATAACTATGATTCAACGATCATCGTATTAGCTTCTTTATGTGCATAGCTGATCCGGCCAGCGCATCTTGTACCGGATTGAAAACCCGCCGTCCCGGCAGCGCTAAAAACTATGCAACAATGCCTAAACTTCAAATCGATAACCTGACCCTCATCTTTGGCCGTGAGCGCAACGCCGCCCTGCAAATGCTGAAGGAAGGTAAAAGCAAAGCAGCCATCCTTAAGGCTACCGGCTGCACTGTGGCCGTAAAGGAAGCTTCGTTTCAAATTGAAAAGGGAGAATTCTTTGTAATCATGGGTTTGTCCGGCAGCGGAAAGTCAAGCCTGCTGCGCTGTTTAAACCGCCTGATAGAACCCACTGCCGGAGATATTTTACTTAACGGTACCAACATCACCAGGCTGAACGAAGCCGCTTTGCAACAAACCCGCAGAAAAGAAATTTCCATGGTGTTCCAGAAATTCGGCTTGCTGCCACACCGCACTGTGCTGGAAAATATTGCTTTCGGGCTGGAACTGCAGGGCATCCCCATGGCAGAAAGAACAGACAAAGCCCGCGCGGTAGTGGAGCTTGTAGGACTCATGGGTTACGAACAAATGCTGCCGGCAGAATTGTCCGGTGGTATGCAGCAACGTGTAGGCCTGGCCCGCGCACTGGCCAACGATCCGGAAGTGCTACTCATGGATGAAGCCTTCTCTGCACTCGATCCGCTCATCCGCACGCAAATGCAGGATGAACTGCTCGACCTCCAGGAAAAGATGCACAAAACCATCATATTTATCACCCATGATCTCGATGAAGCCATTCGCCTCGGCGATCGCATCGCTATCATGAAAGATGGTGAAGTGATACAAATAGGCACACCGGAAGAAATCCTCACGGCGCCCGCCAACGATTATGTATCCTCTTTCGTGGAAAAAGTGGACCGCAAAACGATTATCACCGCCTCCTCTATGATGGATACCAAACCCACCATGGCAGTATTCCGGAAAGATGGACCAGAAGGAAGCCTGCGTAAAATGCGCGCCACCGGCCTCGATATCCTCCCGGCAGTAACCGTCGATAAACACTTCCTCGGCTTTGTATATCTCCGGGAAATACTGGAAGTAAAAAGGAGGGGCGACAAAACCATCGAAGCGGCCATCCATCGCGATGTACCGGTGGCACACCCGGATACTACGGTAGAACAAATGTTGCCCTTTATCGCTGAAACAGATAAGCCGGTGGCAGTAGTTGATCCGCAAAGCAATAAACTGCTGGGATTAATTTCACAAACATCGCTCATTATTGAAACCACCGGTAATCAGCCGGTATAACCCCAATGGATAAACGAATTAAGATATGATCAGAATAGGAAAATATATAGAACATTTCATCAATTGGCTAACCCATAACTTTGGTCCCTTCTTTAAGGCCCTCAAAATAGGGGTGGAAGCAATGGTTGGCAGTGTGCAATGGCTGCTGACCTTCACCCCCTTTTATATCGTGATTACTTTACTGGCATTCCTGGCCTGGAAACGGGCCGGCTGGGGTGTGGGTATAATGACCCTCCTGGGCCTCGGTTTTATTTACGGTATGGGATACTGGGGGCAAACCATGGAAACGCTGGCATTGGTCCTCGTATCGGCCGTTATTGCCTTGTTAATTGGTATTCCACTGGGTATCTGGGCCGCTAAAAGTAATACTGCCGGCAAAATGATGCGCCCGCTGATGGACTTCATGCAAACCATGCCCGCCTTTGTATACCTCATTCCCGCAGTGTTATTTTTTGGATTGGGAAAAGTGCCCGGTGTATTCGCTACCATCATCTTCGCGATGCCGCCGGCAGTCCGCCTCACTACGCTTGGTATTAAACAGGTGCCGGAAGATATTGTGGAAGCCACCCACTCTTTCGGCGCAACGTCCCGGCAGTTGCTCTTCAAGGTTGAGCTGCCGCTGGCCATGCCTACCCTGTTGGCGGGCGTTAACCAAACCATCATGATGGCACTGTCGATGGTGGTGATTTCAGCTATGATTGCCGCCGGCGGACTGGGAGAAGTGGTCCTCAAAGGGATCACCCAACTGAAGATAGGCGTGGGCTTCGAAGGCGGTATTGCCGTCGTAATCCTGGCCATCATCCTGGATCGCATCACGCAGTCGTTTGGAAAAAGAAAACAACGGACTTCAAAAACAACCTGATATGAAGCAAATATTTTTATTCGCACTGGCAGCGCTCATGCTCGTCGTCGTTGCCTGTAATACCGGTGACGCCAATGGCAAAAAGAAAATTACGATTGGCTGCGTCAACTGGGCAGAAGGTGTGGCCATGACCTACCTGGCTAAAAACATACTGGAGCAAAAAGGCTACGAGGTTACCCTGAAAAATGCCGACGTGGCGCCCATATTCGCGGCCGTTGCCGGCGGCGATGCCGACGTATTCCTCGATGCCTGGATGCCGGTAACGCATCAACGCTATATGGAAATGTTTGGTCAGCAGCTCACCGTATTAAATACCAGCTTTGAAGACGCCAGGGTGGGATTGGTAGTACCAGGCTATGTAAATATTCACAGCATCGCGGAACTCAACGCCGCCAAAGATAAATTCAATCGTCACATCGTTGGAATTGATGCCGGCGCTGGTATCATGGGCAAGGCTGAAGAGGCTGTGAAAGCTTACACCCTGGACTATGAGCTGCAAGCCTCCAGCGAAGCAGCTATGATGGCAACACTGAAGAAAAGCATCGATGAAAAGCAACCCATCGTTATCACGGGCTGGGCGCCTCATTGGATGTTCTCCCGTTATCAGCTCCGTTTCCTCGATGATCCCCAACAGGTTTTCGGTGCCACTGAAAAAATTCAAACCATCGCCAATAACGAATTTAGTATAACCGACACCGTAGCCGTTCAATTCTTCCGTAAATTCCAGTTGAATAGTGAACAACTGGGCTCTCTCATGGGTGCCCTGGCCGATACAGACAGAGATGAGGATGCCGCTGTGAAAAACTGGATGCAACAGCACCGGGAATGGGTAGAGAGTTGGTAAAGCAGAAAGCATAAAGCATAAAGCAAAAAGCTATTGTAGCGAATGAATAGTGCGGGTCAGTAACTTCAATACCCGCACTATTCATTCGCTACAATAGCTTTTTGCTTTATGCTTTATGCTTTCTGCTTTTACAGCGTCATTCTCTGCTGATTCCTGAAAATAACCAGTGGCACTTTTTTATCTCCATACAACTCATCCGCTTTCGTCAGGTCTTCTTTGGTATTGATTTTTTTATCGCCCAGTTGCAGGATAACATCACCTGCTTTTATAGGGTATTTGTGGCCGCTTTCTGGTACAGCTACCACAAAGGCGCCTTTGTTATCCGGTAAACCGGTGGCAGAACGTTCTCCCAGTGTTTCAATATTTTTCATGAGAGCACCTTGCCAGCCGGAAAAGCTGGGTTCTTCATTAAGCACTTCCTTTGCCAATACCGGCAATGGTGCTTTTTTAGCCTTTGCTTTCAGCGCTGCCGTAGTAACCCCAAATTGATCCATCGGGAAGTTACGGAAGCCTGTTTTTAATGCCGGCGAAGTTCGTTGTACCCGGTAATCACCGGTAGCAGGGGAAATGAACATTGGGTCACCTGCCAGTGAATGGCCATCTGTAGGGGGCTTGATAGCATTTTGCTCCGGGAAAAAGTTGTGGTCTATCTCATCTCCCCAAAACTCAATAGCAATAGGCTTATAAGTACGAGTTACAATATTATGTCTGAAAATATCGTGACTGTTCTCAAACCATACATGCGGATGGAAGGAATTATTCAGCATAATGTTATTTTCGACGGTACGGTAAAAGCCTTCCCGTAGTTTAAGTCCGCCATTGAGGCATACGTTGTTGTAGATATGATAATTGGAGGAACCATCATCCAGGTCAATGTCCCAGCCGTGATCGCAACGGAAACGATTATTCCGCAGCACGTTGGTTTTCACGGCATCCTGCCTGATCAGCCAGGGATGTACTGCCACCAGGCTATCCAGCTGCTCCCGGTTCGGATACCACCAACGGTCGCGCCCCCAGGAATTAAAGGCGCCGTGGTCGCCCGTTTCCAATACGGTGTTAAATACGTCATTATACTCAATGATATGTCCGCCCCAGGTACCTTCACTCACGTTAATGCCTGCACGTGGTACATCATAAATGGTATTATGCGATACCGTAATATCCATGGCCATAGATATTTGTACGCCGGCAGTTTGCTTTTCAATCCGGCCAGTACGATAAATGAGGTTGTCAGCAGCCACGCAGGAGGCCGGATAATCAGGGCTTTTGGGGCCTGCAGCGGTGTCCATACCATTAAATGCCTGTGACTCGTTGTACTCAAACAACGGTGCTCTTACCGCATCTTTATTACCAACGAAACAAATGCCGCTGCCACCCGCATCATGAATTTCGTTACCGGAGATGTAGGCACGGCGGTTATAGTTGCTCACAAAAACAGCGTTGCCGCCATTATGATCAAATTCGCAATCAAGGATGCTACAGTCCGTGGTGCCATCCAGTAATACAGCGCCGCCACGGTAAATGGTCCAGTCGCTCCGCAACAGCGGCTCACGGGTATCCATAAACGTAGCATTGCTATGTGCAAAGCGTATATTCCTGAACGTTATATTTTTCACGGGCTTATCTGCAGTTCCTTTTAATGCCACAATTTCCGGCAGGCGGGAAATAATGACACTCGCCTTTTCCGGTGATACACCGGCAACAGGTTTATAATAAAGCGTTTTACCCGCTTTATCGTAATACCATTCGCGGGGAGCATCCAGCTCTTCGAAAATATTTTCTACAAAACGCTCCTTTTCATTCATCCCCATCTGCCGGTTGTTCTGGTAACCGCCTTCCAGTTGCAATGTGCCATCGGTGTTTATACCGGTAATGCGATAATGGTAACCACCCCATTCATGCTTGTGGAGGGCATGTATATAACCCCCTTGCGGATGTTTCCAGGTTTTAATCCTCTCCGGGCTGAGCACATCATCGGCCGTTCCATTGAAATGTTTGGCGCTGCTGTCAAAATTAGGATAGCGGGCACGGATTTGTTGTTCGTTATTGATATAAAGATGACTGAACTCAAAAGGTACGTCCAGCGGGGCTTTATAAATACCGTCTTTCCATAATGTCCACTGAAGGCGTAAAAGCTGCCCGCCACTAAGGGTAACAGCTGCCGGCGCTGTATGTGGCTTTTCATTTCCGGCGCTGGTCACGGTGATGCTCCCTTTGCCCGGTGGCAGATCAGCGGAAGACAATACCAATGTGCTATCCAGGAAATAGGTGCCTGGCTTCAGATAAATGGTAATATTGGCATCCGGTTCTTTTTGAAGGAGCGCTTTCGCCTTTGAAATACTTTCGGATAGGCTGGTTTGGTTGGTGGACGTAGTGGCGGCATAAATAGTCTTCCGCTGGGCCAACAGGCTTCCAGGAAGCAGCGATAACGCTACCGCATATACGATACAGGTACTTCTTCTCATGGTTGATTTTGCTAATCCGCGAATATATACACTACACAAACCGGATTGTAATGAAAAATTAGCAGTTACTAAGCTATTTTTCTGCTAAAAATGCAGTGAAAGTTTGTTTTATATGTCATAATTACCGGTTATAGAACATTGGATCATGGTTTGTTGTTACCTAAACACGTTTGAGAAATCAAAAAAAGGAGCAAAAAAAACGTATTTATGAACTTGAATAATTTCACTATAAAATCGCAGGAAATACTGCAACAGGCGCAACAACTGGCATTTAATAACCAAAACCAGTCGATTGAAACAGGACATCTCCTGAAAGCCTTATTAAATGATGAAGATAGCCCCATTGAATACTTGCTGAAGAAGAATGATGTCAACACTACTTTCGTAAACAGTAAGCTCAATGAGCAGATAAATAAATACCCCCGGATGGCAGCCGGTGAAGGCGGTCAGTCCCTCAGCCGCGATGCCAATAATGTAATATTAAGGGCAGGCGCAGCGATCAAAGAATTTAAAGATGAATTTGTGAGTGTAGAACACCTGCTGTTGGGAATTCTCGGCGGTAGTGATGATACTGCCAAGTTATTGAAAGATGCGGGTTTAACGGAAAAAGGCCTCAAAGCGGCTATCCGGGAACTGCGCAAAGGTGATACGGTGAACTCACAAACCGGCGGTAACCAGTATAACACCCTGCAGAAGTATGCGAAGAACCTCAACGAAATGGCCCGGGAAGGGAAACTGGATCCGGTCATTGGTCGTGATGAGGAGATCCGCAGAACCTTGCATATCCTCTCCCGCAGGTCAAAAAACAACCCTATCCTGGTGGGTGAACCCGGTGTTGGTAAAACCGCTATCGTCGAAGGATTGGGCCATCGCATCATCAATGGCGACGTACCGGAAAACCTGAAATCCAAAACTATCTACGCTCTCGATATGGGTGCGTTGATGGCCGGTGCCAAATACCGCGGTGAGTTCGAAGAAAGATTAAAAGGAGTGGTAAAAGAAGTAGCAGAAAGTAATGGGGAAATCATCCTCTTTATTGATGAAATCCACACCCTGATTGGCGCAGGCGCCATGGAAGGTGCCATGGATGCCGCTAATATCCTGAAGCCGGCATTGGCCAGGGGAGAACTGCGTGCTATCGGTGCTACCACCCTCAATGAATACCAGAAATATTTTGAGAAAGATAAAGCCCTGGAACGCCGCTTCCAGAAAGTATTGGTCGACGAGCCTTCCGTAGAAGATGCAATTTCCATTTTACGTGGATTGAAAGAAAAATACGAAAGCCATCACCACGTACTGATAAAAGATGAAGCCATCATCGCAGCGGTAGAATTATCACATCGTTATATCACGGATCGTTTCTTACCAGACAAGGCGATTGACCTGATCGATGAAAGTGCCGCTAAACTCAGGCTGGAAATGAATTCCATGCCGGAGGAGCTGGATGAACTGGAAAGAAGAATCCGTCAACTGGAAATTGAAAGAGAAGCAATTAAACGGGAAAATGACGAAGATAAACTCCGCGAACTGCGCGAGGAAATTGCCCGCCTGAGTGAAGAACGTAACACCTTTAAAGCAAAATGGCAGGCGGAAAAAGAAGTAGTAGACCAGATCCAGAACGCTAAATCAGCGATCGAAAACCTGAAGCTCGAAGCGGAACAGGCAGAGCGCAACGGCGACTTTGGCCGCGTAGCTGAGATCCGCTACGGTAAAGTGAAGGAACAGGAAAAACTGGTGACTGATCTTACAGAAGAATTGAATAAAATATCTGCCAATCATAAACGTCTTCTTAAAGAGGAAGTAGATGCAGAAGATATCGCGGAAAACGTAGCCAAGGCTACCGGTATCCCGGTATCAAAGATGATGCAGAGTGAAAAGGATAAATTACTGCACCTGGAAGAAGAACTGCATCAGCGTGTAATTGGTCAGGACGAAGCCATCATCGCCGTATCTGACGCTATACGCCGCAGCCGCGCCGGATTGCAGGATCCCCGCAGGCCTATCGGGTCATTCATTTTCCTCGGTACCACCGGGGTCGGTAAAACAGAGCTGGCCAAAGCATTGGCAGAATACCTGTTCGACGATGAAAACATGATGACACGTATAGACATGAGCGAATACCAGGAAAAACATTCGGTAAGCCGACTGGTAGGAGCGCCTCCGGGATATGTGGGATATGATGAAGGTGGACAGCTCACTGAAGCAGTACGCCGTAAACCGTACTCTGTTGTCCTGCTCGATGAAATCGAAAAAGCGCACCCGGATACTTTTAACATTTTGTTACAGGTATTAGATGACGGTCGTTTAACAGATAACAAAGGCCGTGTGGTGAACTTTAAAAACACTATCATCATCATGACCAGCAACATGGGTAGTCATATTATCCAGGAGAATTTTGAAAACATTAACGATTCCAACAGAGAAGAGATCGTTGATAAGACGAAAGATGAAGTAATGAATGTGCTGAAACAAACTATTCGTCCTGAATTCCTGAACAGGATTGACGAAGTGATTATGTTCCAGCCGTTGATGAGAAGTGAAATTAAAGGAATAATTAACATACAGTTACAACAGTTGAAGGACATGGTTGCAAAGAATGGCATGATATTGGAATTTTCAGATTATGCGCTTGAATACCTTTCCGTTCAGGGTTACGATCCTCAATTTGGTGCAAGACCATTGAAACGCCTGATTCAGAAGGAAATCATTAACCTGCTGAGTAAGAAAATTCTCAGCGGTGATATTGATAAATCCAAACCAGTGTTGATAGATGTGTTTGATGGCGTAGTAGTAATCAGAAACAATTAATTCTAAATACGACGATACATAGTTAACGATAAGCCCCGCGATTCTTCGCGGGGCTTTTTTGTGTTCCGTCATCGCAGGTATTCTGCGCAGCTTTCGTTAAATTTGAATGAACCAAAAAATGACCATATGCCGGGAGAAAGAGAAAAACGATTTATGCAACACGCCATTACGTTGTCACGCAGGGGTATGGAAAACGGCGATGGGGGACCCTTTGGCGCTATTGTAGTAAGAGGAGAGGAAATTGTGGGAGAAGGGTGGAACCAGGTGTTGACAGATACCGATCCTACGGCGCATGCAGAAGTAGTAGCCATCAGGCAGGCATGTAAAAACCTGGGGACTTTCCAGTTGCACGACTGCGAAATTTATACTTCCTGCGAGCCTTGTCCGATGTGTTTGGGCGCTATTTACTGGGCCAGGCCAGCACGTGTATATTATGCCAACACCAAGGAAGATGCGGCAGCCATTGATTTTGATGATTCATTTATTTACAGGGAAATCAGTAAATCACATACAGATAAGAAAATTCCTTTGATTGCGATGCCGACAGCAGCGGCATTAAGTGTATTCAGAGATTGGAAAGAGAAGGGGGATAAGACGTTGTACTAGCAGTTAGCTGTTAGCTTTTAGCAAAAATGCAGCGGAGAACATAGTATATGTTAATCTCCGCTGCATTTTTGCTAAAAGCTAAAAGCTAACTGCTAATAGCTCTAATAGCTCTAATCACCGCCTGAGCGCTGAAAAATGGTAAGCCCAGAACAGGGCCAGCAGTAAAAAAAGGACACTGAGAATAATAACGGTGAGGTATATATAATTATCCGATTTTCTCCTGGTGCGGTACCGTTTATGCAGTTTTTTTAACAGCTCCCATTTCATCTCTCTGATCCATCCGGGTATCTTCTCTTTTTCTTTGATGGCAGCCAGTCCTTCGAGTGCATCACTGCAAAGTTCGCAATCGGCCAGGTGCATTTCTACTTCATGTTGTTCTTCAGCAGTCAGCTTACCCTGTACATAGTCCAGCAGCTGCTGTTGAGAAGGACAGCTAGTAGTTACAAAGATATCGTTGAAATGCTCGTTCATATCACTATTGTGCAAATTAACTTTTGTTTGCGCGTTGTTGTTTTTCCAGTAAAAGTTTCAGGTTTCTTTTGCCATTCTGGATATAGCTTTTTACCTGTAGCAGGTTATATCCGGTTTGATCAGCAATTTCCTGGTATGATTTCTTTTGCAGGTAAAACAGCTGTACACAAACTTTCTGTTCAGGGTTTAGCAGGTTGATGGCCTGTCCCATATTTTCCAGCAAGATATCCTTTTCCTGGAATACCCGCTTATCTTCTTCCTCTGCAGCGATGCCTCCCATATGTTTATCGGAAATTTCTTCCTTGTATTTCATATGCTTTTGCCGCAACTGCATGAGGCAGTAGTTTTTAGTTACCTGGTAAATCCAGGCCCTGAAATATTGAATCTCATGTTTATTGATGTCGGATAACATCTTGAGAAAGATTTGCTGCACAGCATCGCGTGCATCTTCTTCGTTCTTCAGGTACTTCATGCACATACCCAATAATAGTACGGCATAGCGGTCAAACAGCACACCTATCCAATCACTGTTGTTATCAGCTTTGAACCGTTGCAGTAGCTCCTGGTCTGTTAGTTGTTGTATGTCTGGATTATTCACAGGCTAATAAATGGAATGCTGCATATAGGATGCAGCATTCACAAAAGTCCATAATATTTTTGATATATTTTTATCACATACTGTCTAAAGCCTGCTGGGCCGCACTTTTCATGGATCCTTCCATGCGTATCACTTCCCGGAACATACGGCGAGCCTTGCCCATCTGACCCTTGCTGCGGTAGCAGATGGCCAGCTGGTAGCGCGCCAATTCCACGTACTTGCCTGAGCTCACTGATTCAATTCTTCTGTACCGGTCGATGGCCTCACCGAGGTTGCCCTGTTGTTGGTATACCATGGCTGCCTTGTAAAGATATTCATCGCTGTTAATAGCGGTAGCCGGTGTTTCTTTTTTAGGAGGATCCGGGGGAGGAGCGGGTTTATCCTCTTTGGGAGCGGGCTTTACCTCTGGTTTGGGATCCGGTTTTTTATCATCGTCTTTCGCTTTGTCGGCGGCAGCCTTTTTCAGTGAGTCGGCCTGCTTTTGTAATGCCTGTTGCTTTTTCACACTATCTGCTGCATGCTTCTTTTGCAAAGCCTTTAATGCTGCTGCTTTTTTCAGTGCAGCAGAATCGGGGTGGGGGGTATTGGCGGCAATCAGCGGTTTGGCGGATGTTTCAGCCGGATGCGTTACCGGTGCAGTGGCTGACGGCGTATTGTGTTCCGGAGTAATTACCGGTGCAGTGGTCACTACTGTATCCTTAACGGAGTCTTTGGCTGGCAGCGTAGCGGCCATCACTCTTACCGGCGGCTGGTTCCGCATATGACCGCGTAGTACGTATATACTGCCAATGCCCAGGCCAATAAATGCTACCATCCAGAAGTAGGTGAGCAAATGTTCTTTGTTCTTTTCCTTGCGGGTGTATTGCGCAACTTTCTGTACATGCGAAACAGGTTGAATACTGTTGTGTACGTAGCGTTGCAACTTATTGGTGAGGTCCTGGTAATTATCGGTGTTCTCTTCTTTCTCCAATGCCTGCAGGGCATCATAACACAGATCACAATCTGTGAGATGTTGTTCTACAAGATGTCTCTCCACATCAGTCAATCTGCCGTCCAGATAGCGGGGCAACTGATCTCTGCTGAGGCAACGGATAGCGGAAAAAATCTTTAGTACTTTATCATTATTCGGTTTACTACTTAACATATCCCTGGTTCATAAATAGCTTGGCAAGTTTTCCTTTGGCTGCTTTCAGCTGGGATCTCAGCTTATCACGTGATAGGCCGGTGGCGGCTGAAAGATCTGCAAAAGATTTATTTTCAAGATAAAATTGCGTGATAATGGATTTGTCGTCTGGATGAAGTCGTTCCAATGCCTGTTCCAGGCGTACAATCAGATCCTGCCGGTCAATAATGTTGGTAGCGGCTTTGTCCACTGTATTTTCAATGTGTAATAAATCTCTGCCATCGCGTGATGGATAGAAAGGGGTGTTTTTTTCCGGTTTACCCAGGTATCCTTTCTGAATATGCAAGATCCATTCATTTGCCTTGTAGATAGTCTGCGTTTTAAGACTGGCACTCAATCTTTGTAGCAGGGTGGGAAAAACAATATTGGGGTCCAGGTTGGGGTTGTTCTTCAGATGTGGAATGGTAACAGCAACCAGGAGATGACTGTACCTGTCCATCAATACGCCTTCTGCCTCGCGATCACGTTGTTTCCTGGCGCGGGATATTAGCTCTTTGTCCGATAAATTGGTTAACTGTTGTTGCATAAACTTATTACTTTATATTTACGTACAAAAGCGGAAAAAGTTCATTTAGCGCATTAATTTATTGAATAATAAAACGGATTTATACAATTAATATGCCATACGCCATTGTCATTGTGCCAGTTGCGCCATTACGGGCTGCAGCGTCACATAAGAGTGAAATGATTTCCCAATTGCTGTGGGGGGCCTGTGTAGAAATCATGGAAACGGCTCCCGGTGGTTGGGTGCAGGTGAAAAACCAATACGACGAATATACTGGCTGGGCTACTATGGCTCACCTGGAACCTATTGAGGAAGTATTATTCCGGACACCGGCTACCTGGTATTTTCCAGGCTGGGTGAACCGTGTTACCATGAACGGACAACCCATGCAGGTCCCTTTTGGTTGCCTGGTAAAGAGTCCCGATAATAACGCCACGCAATGGGGAAATATTACCGTAAAATTCGAAGATAAGCCACTTCCCTATACGAATACTGCGGTAGCAGATGTAACGGCGTTAAAACAGGCTGCGATGCAGTTTTTAAATACGGCATATCTCTGGGGAGGCGTGAGTGTGTTTGGGATAGATTGCTCCGGGTTTACCCAAAATGTATTTAAATTATCCGGTATTCCGCTCTGGCGGGATGCTTATCAACAAGCTACCCAGGGGCACCTGGTGGATTTTTTACAGGAAGCCCGCCTCGGTGATCTGGCTTTCTTCGATAATGAAGAAGGCAGAATTACGCATGTAGGCATCCTGCTCAATGATCACGAAATCATCCACTCTTCCGGTAAAGTCCGTATCGATCCTATCGATAACCAGGGTATTATTAATGCGGATACTGGTCTCCGTACGCACCAGTTGAGGATTATAAAAAGATATTTCTAAACCGGGAGCAGAAAGCAAAAAGCAGAAAGCAAAAAGCTATTGTCGCGTATATCATTCGCTTCAATAGCTTTTTGCTTTCTGCTTTTTGCTTTCTGCTCTTTATCTAGCTCTGTTTGAAAATCTTGCGATAGTCTTCAAAGCTTTGTGTGATAATTTCTTCTGCTTTGGTTTTGTCCTGGAATTCTTCTACCACAACGGTTTTCTTTTCCAGTTTTTTATATTCTTCGAAGAAGTGACGCATTTCATCGATGAAATGAGGCGGCAGTTCAGAAATATCGTTGATGTGGTTTACGCTCATATCATTAGCAGCTACGGCGATGATTTTATCATCTGCTTCACCACCATCTATCATCTGCATTACACCGATTACTTTCGCTTCTACAATACACATAGGCACACACTCCACTTGAGACAATACCAGGATATCCAGTGGATCATGGTCGTCGCAGTATGACTGTGGAATAAAACCGTAATTGGCAGGATAGTATACAGAAGAATAGAGAACACGGTCCATTTTCAGTAAACCGCTTTCTTTATCCAGTTCATATTTGGCACGGCATCCCTTTGGAATTTCAATAATTGCATTTACAACATTTGGCACTTCAGAGCCAGGGCTCACACTGTGCCAGGGATTTGTCATCATAATAATGTTCTTTACTTTAAGGTTTATTGTTCAATATTGGATTAATGTAGAAAAGTGAATAAGGTATTCACCTCACTTTTCATGAAGATATGGTTAGGTTTCCGGTAAGTAAAAACAGGAAAATCGCCACACATTCAATTCATTAATGCGTGGCAAAATTAAGGGAACTACCCGTTAATAGCTAAAAATTATCCTTTCCTTTTGTGTAAAAAGAATGAATTTATTTAGTTTCAGGCATAATAATACCGGTAGCGGCGGCAGAATCTGCGGATAAAACCCCGGTAGAATCTAATGCATTACCTGTTTGCGGTGCGTAGTTAGGTATGATACTGTCGAACGTCAGGGATATTTTCCATTGTCCGTTTTCTTTTACCATCTGAAGCACTTCTTTCTGGTGGGCAGAGGAGTTGAGTATAGTGACGGCAGCTTTGTCGCCGTTTTCTTCAATATTGACAACCTCTATCCTTGCATTCTTGATCTTTTCTCTTTCAGCGCCACTGCGGCGGCCATCAAAAATAGCATAGATCTGTATTACCTGTTGAGACTCCTTGGTGGCATAGTCTCTTGCCTGGTCGTAGTTCGAATCCTGAATCGCATGCATAAACGCCAGCGCTACCTCTTCTGGGGAAGCTCTCTTTTTACAACTGCCCAACAGCAACGTTGTAGTCAATGCCAGTGTCATGATTCGAAAAAAATTGGTCATGCGGTCGATAAATTATGATATATCACAACAAAAATAGGGGTAAACTTCAATTCTGCAAAGTCGTACAACAATAGTATAGCTCATTCACAGGCTTCCGGACTGAATCTTTCCCTTGGATAAAAACAGGTGAACTTACGGCAATCGCCGTTAACAAAGAGTTAATATTTTAATATTTGGCTATTTTGCTACCGGATATTTTTTCCCAACCCAGCAGTTGTGGTGGGAAAAAATATCCGGCAAACGCCATAGCCAAACAGTAAAATCATTTATTTGTCCTTATTGGCTTCATATGCCTTGATGATGGCTTTCACCAAACGGTGTCTTACCACGTCTTCTTCATCAAGTTCCACATGTGCAATACCCTCAATGTTGCGAAGGATGCGACAAGCCCTGTCCAGACCGGATTGTTGATTTTTAGGTAAATCTATCTGCGTAAGGTCACCGGTGATAATGGCCTGGGCAGATGCGCCGATACGGGTTAGAAACATTTTGATCTGCAAATCAGTAGCATTCTGCGCCTCATCCAGGATAATAAATGAATTATCCAGGGTACGACCACGCATATACGCCAATGGAGCAATCTCAATAACGCGGTTGGTCATGTAGTAACTCAACTTCTCCGCAGGGATCATATCATCCAGCGCATCGTACAATGGCCGCAGATATGGGTCAATCTTTTCTTTTAAATCTCCCGGAAGAAAACCCAGACTTTCTCCTGCTTCTACAGCAGGGCGGGTGAGAATAATCTTCTTTACGGCTTTGTTCTTTAACGCACGAACCGCCAATGCCACAGCAGTATAGGTTTTACCGGTACCAGCAGGTCCAATCGCGAAGATGATGTCATTCTTCTCCGCCAGGGCTACCATCTTTTTCTGGTTAGCGGTACGGGCTCTTACCGTACGTCCGTTAGGACCAAATACCAATACTTCATTGGGGTTACGCTCGCTGAAATTGTCAATTTTTGTGCCTTCCTCGTCTCCAAGAATCTGTTCAAAATAGTTCTCCGTCAGATTACCATTTCGCTCCAGGTATTTAACGATCTGACCAATTTTTTCCTCCGCTGTAGCCACTTCTTCCGGTGCCCCACTCAATTTTAACTGGGTACCCCTGGACAGGATCTTAAGCAATGGGAATTTCTTTTTCAGCAGATCTAGTTTTCCGTTGTTAACACCGAAAAACTCAATGGGATTAATACTGTCTAAATTGATAATGGATTCAGTCAATGATTCTTGATTTAATTGTCCAGGAAATGATCGGTATTTTTCAATCCGAATATATTTAAATCTTGTACAACCTGGAAGACGCAATTGTTAAGCTATCACTAAATTCTGTACCCGTTCTGTTTGAAGGTTTCCACTTTAGCTGCAATATCCTTATTGCTCAAAGCGATGATACGGGCTGCCAGAATAGCTGCATTGCGCGCTCCGGCTTTTCCTACCGCCAGGGTACCAACTGGTAAGCCTGCAGGCATCTGTACAATGGAATATAAAGCATCAATGCCGCCTGGTAAACCACCATCTAATGGAACTCCCAGAACTGGCAGCGAAGTGTAAGCAGATACTACTCCCGGTAAGGCTGCTGCCATGCCCGCTGCGGCAATAATTACGCCAAATCCTTTCTCCTGTGCGGTTATACACAATTCCCTTACTTTATCAGGATTACGATGAGCCGAAGCTACCACCATTTCGTTTTCAATGCCAAAATATTGAAGGTGCTTCTGTGATTCTTCCATTACTGGCTTGTCACTCTCGGAACCCATGATAATCAAAACTTTCATCTCTACTAGTATTTAAAAAAATGATAATCTATATAACCAGCCCAAAGATATCGATCGATTAGCAATTTCGGAAAACTGAAAATCCACAACGCGTGGATAAATGATTAAACCCCGCCATTCATCTCCCCATTAAACGTGCATTAGTAAAGAATTGACCTTTATTCCAACATTTTATTACTTTTACCTGCACAATAGGGATTTTTTATTATATAATGCCTACTTTAGGATTTCCTGATACAACGATCTTAGATTCTGCTATCATATGAATGTAGTTATGCTGGACCAGCACTACCGGCACTTACAGCATCTCGAAGCCGCTATTAATGCCTGTGCACTCTCTGTTACAATAGATGCCGCCGGTACGGTGACTGCGGTAAATACGCAGGTGGTAGCCGCTTTGCAGCAATCATCCGATCATATCGTAGGCCAACCTCTGACCAGCATACTCCGCCCCGCTAACGCAGACCAGTGGCAAAAAATATGGAATACTCTCCTGGCCGGTCAACCGGTACAGGAACAATGCTGCTTTCTAAAAAATGAACATACACCGATCTGGCTCGAAGCCGGTATCAGCCCGCTACTCAATAGCAGCGGTACCATGGAACACTGTATGCTCATTGGTATCGATATCACCTCCCGCAAACTCGCCGAAATAAAAAGAGAACAAAATGAAATCTATTACAGCCAGGTACTGGAAAATCTTCCTCTCGGCCTGCAACAGTTTACAACCGACGGCAGGAGCATAGACATGAACAGTCGCCAGCGCGAAATATGGGGCGACGCGCATCCTTTCTTCACCAAACCGGAATACCAATGGCTGCAGGACCCGTTCTACCGCCTCAATGGCCTCTCCGATCTGTTTGAAGAAGTGATCACTTCTGGTAAAACACTCAAACGGGAAATACTACTCAGCTACCGCGAAAAAAGAAGCGAAAATATTACCCGGCTTTATCCCGTGTACTTCGAAGCCACCCTGTTCCCGCTCACAGATCAGCAGCGGAATATGGTCAATGTATTCCTCATCCTGGACGATATCACAGAGAAAAAACTCTCTGAACTCAGTCTCCAGAAAAGCGAACGTCTCCTCGATAATATCATCGAAAACCTGCCCATCGGCTACATTCAGTTTGATAACTTCGGGTTTATACGGCGCATCAATCAAACTCAACGCTTCTTCTTTAATTCGCCGTATCCCGCAGGGCGACAGCCTTTCAATGTAATGAACGACGACCTGTCCACCATGTTTGAACTGGACAAACTCTTCATCCAGGCACTGGAAGAAAACAGGTCGCTGCGCGTGGAAAAGAAAATCGACTTCTCCCAGGATAAACGCTGGACCACCGTTGGCCGCGAAGTGTACCTGGACCTTACCGTATTTCCTGTGATAGAACCAGTAGACAAAGAGATGATTGTAGTGGCGCTGGTGAATGATATCACAGATAAAAAAATGCAGGAACTGGAAAACAGGAAAAACCAGGAATTCCTGCAACAAACCGGTACCATCGGCAAAATCGGCGGCTGGGAACTGGATATAGAAAGCAATAAAGTACGGTGGACAGACGAAGCCTATCATATTCACGACTGCCCCGTAGGGGCTGAAATTGACCTTAAAAGGGCCATGGGATATTATACTCCTGAGTCCAGGGAAATACTCGACACGCTGGTAAAGCAGTGCCAGGCCGGTAAACCTTTTGATGCACAACTTACCATCGTATCTGAACGGCAACAAACCAAAAGAGTGCGCTCCATCGGGCAGCCCGGCTACGTAGATGGCCGCCTTGTCAGAATGTACGGTGTAGTACAGGATATTACTGAACAAGCGGAAATCAGGGACGCCCTCAGCCGTAATACAGAACTGATGCGGCTTTTCTTTGATACCATCGACATGGGATACGCCGCCATGGAGAAAAACGGGAATGTTAATTTCCTGAACCGCAAGGCCGAAAAAATGATTGGCCACCCGGTAGCCATAGGCAGCAATATCTTCGAAGAATTCCCCCGCCTCAGTGGTACCGTATTCTTCGCCCGTTTGCAGGAATGTATTCTCCAGCAGGCATCTCAGTCGTTTGGCATTTATTTCCCCGGGGTGGATAAGTGGTACGACTTCCTCCTCACACCCATGCAGGACGGCGGGATCTCCGTATTCATGCGCGATATCACCGACAGCCGTAAAATGCAGAAGGACCTGAGAAAAGCCAATGATCAGTTGTCGAACCTGAATAAAAACCTGCTCAATCAGAACAAGCAGCTGGAAGACTTTGCCCATATCACTTCCCATAACCTGCGGGCGCCAATCGCCAACCTCAAGGCTTTGATGCAGATGCACAATGAAGCCATCGCGCAGCAGGAGAGAGACCTGTACCTCGGCATGGTACATGAGGTGATTAAAAAGATAGATGAAACGCTGAACGACCTCGTGGAAGTGGTACAGATCCGGAAAGATGTGAATGTGGAGCGGGAGAAGCTGTTGTTCTCCGAACGGTTGCAGAAAGTAAGGGACGTATTGCTGGTAGATATTGAAACCAGTAATATCCAGATTACATATAACTTTGGTGAAGAGCCGGTCATTGAATACCCAAGGGTATACCTGGACAGTATTTTACAGAATTTTATTACAAATGCGATCCGTTACCGTTCTTCCGAGCGTACTCCTGCCGTACATTTGCAGACCTGGAAGGAGAATGAAAACATTATATTAAGTGTGCAGGACAACGGTGTAGGCATAGATATGGAACGTTTCGGCAACAAATTATTTGGCTTCCGTAAAACGTTTCATAAGAATAAAGACGCAAAGGGAATAGGCTTGTTCATTACCAAAACCCAGGTAGAAGCAATGGGTGGAAGTATAAGAGCAGAAAGCCATCCTGGACAGGGAACAAAATTTATTATTACATTTAGATCAGAATAAACCCCCTTTATGAAGTTGATCAATACGATTTTTATTGTTGATGATGACCCGATTCACCAGCAGATTGCTAAAATCATGATCGAACGGCAGGCTATCAGCACTAATATCCGCGTGTTTTCAGACGCACAGGATGTGCTGGACTATCTCCGCGAAAACGCGCAGGATGTTGCCGCGTTGCCGGATCTTATTTTGCTGGATTTGAACATGCCGGTGATGGATGGCTGGGAGTTCCTCGAAGAGTATGCCGCGTTTTGCGGTCAGCTCCCCAAAAATATCCGGATCTTTGTGCTCACCTCTTCTATCGATGAAAAGGACCGTGAGCGGGTAAGCGGATATGATTTTGTTACAGGTTATCTCACCAAGCCACTATCCAAGGAAATTATTGCGCACTTGTCTTAAGTGTGTGGATGGTTTTCTCCGGATCAGCAGATGAAAACACCGCGCTACCTGCTACCAGTACATTAGCGCCTGCATGAATGAGCTGCCCTGCATTTTCGGTTCCTATTCCTCCATCTACTTCAATCAATGCATGTGCATGGGTGTCTGATATGAGCTTTCTCAGCTGCTTAATTTTATGATAGGTTTGTTCGATGAAGGTCTGGCCACCAAAGCCGGGATTTACACTCATGACCAGTACTACGTCAATATCGCGGATCACATTTTCGAGCATGCTGATGGGGGTATGCGGGTTTAATGCAACACCGGCTTTCATGCCCAGTCCTTTTATCTGTTGTATGTTTCTGTGAAGATGAATACATGCTTCGAGGTGCACTGTTAAGATATCCGCCCCGGCTTTTTTGAAATCTGCCGCATATTTTTCCGGCTCTTCAATCATCAGGTGTACATCGCAGGGCTTGTTCGCTCTCTTCTTTATCTGCGCAATCACCGGCAGGCCGTAACTGATATTAGGTACAAATCTCCCATCCATTACGTCCAGGTGAAACCAGTCGGCTTCACTGCGGTTTACCATATCAATATCTTTTCCCAACTCGAGGAAGTTCGCTGCCAGTAAAGATGGCGCCACTAAAACAGGATGTTTTTCCAATGCTGTATTTTTGAGTCGTGTAAATTTAAGCAATTAAGGCTTCAGTCTTTGCAACGCTTCTTTCGCTTCCCTGAAATCTTTTTTAAATGAAGTTGCCTTGGCATAATCATCAATTGCCATTGCCTTATTGCCTAATTGTTCCTGGGCCTGGCCACGGTAATAATAAGCCCAGGCATCGGTGGGGGCTGATTTCGCAGCCAGGTTATAATACGTATACGCCTCTTTCCAGGCTTTTTTATCACTGTAAATTTTTCCCAGTGCCAGGTAGGCTTTTTCAAAGCCAGGATCCGCTATAATGCATTTCCGGTAGGAGAGCTGTGCATTGGCCGGGTCTCCCAGTTCTTCCTGGAACTGTGCGGCTTCATATAAGGGCCACGCATTGGTAGTATCCATACGCCATGCCTGGGTATAATAACCTAATGCAGCAGGCGCCTTGCGGCTGCGCAACAGGTCGGCCAGCTCCATTACCGCCTCAAATTCAGGTTGTGCACCGGCGGCATGAATGGCAGAGGTGAGGTGGCGGATAGCGGTAACGGTGTCCTGCTTATCTTCCGCCATGCGGGCTTTTAAGTAAAAGGCTTTGTCGCGTCCTTCCGTGGTAGCTGCCAGCACGTTGGCTATACTATCTGCGGAAGCATATGCTTTATTTTCTATCAGTACTGTTGCCAGCCGGTATTGCAGGTACGTATAGCCGGGGGCGGTAGTTAATGCCTGCCGGAAGTAATCAGCGGCTTTTTTATAGTCGTTTACCATCAACGCGGCTTCACCCGCGCCGGCCCAGTAATCTGTATTGGCAGGCGTTAATTTGGCTGCTTTTTCAAAGTCGGCTTGCGCTAATGCAGGATTGGTATTAAACAACAGTAAAGCACGGCGGTAATACAACTCCGGGTTGTCCGGAAACTGCCGGATAGAGTCCGTAACAGGACGGATGATATCACTTTGCAATACTGAGTCGGCATTGGCTGTGGCAGCCGGTTGCCGGGTGCCGCCATTGTTACAGGCCACGGCACCCGCTAATAACAGGAGGATAGATAAATACTTCATACGAGCGCCAAAACTACAGAATCCTTATCGCATTAACCACTTTTTGAATGTGGTGTAGTCTGCGGGTAGTAAAGTAGCTTCTTTTTCTTTGCTGTATAAAGACATCACCTTGGCCGGTGTATATATTTCTTCGCGGATCGACTTCGGCGCAGTGTCTTCAAATTTCACCGGGTGTGCGGTTTCCAGGAACACACCGGTGAAGGCAGGGGCTTGTTCCAGGTAACGTTGCAGGCCCATGAAACCTACGGCCCCATGCGGATCCAGCATATAATGATTTTCTTTCCATACCTGCTCCATGGTACGGGCGGTATCTTTATCATTAAAGCTATAGGCCGTCAGCTTTTCCGCAAGGGCAGGCAAACTATTGCCGAATAATTCCAGTATCCGCACAAAGTTGCTGGGATCAGCCACATCCATGGCATTGGACAGTGTGGGTGAGGCTTTACCCGGCTCATATTTCCCACTGGCCATGAAGCGGGGAACGGTATCATTGATATTGGTGGCTGCCACAAAATGAGCCACAGGTAAGCCCATAGCCGCCGCCATCATGCCGGCGCAAATATTACCAAAGTTACCGCTGGGCACAGCAAATACCAGTTTAGGATGAGCGGCTTTCATCTGTTTATAAGCCAGGAAATAATAGAACATCTGTGGCAGCCAACGGGCCACATTAATGGAGTTGGCACTGGTCAGCGAACGATGATCCTGCAGCTCTTTATCCAGGAATGCCGTTTTCACCAACTGCTGACAATCGTCGAAAGTGCCCTGTATTTCCAGTGCATGGATGTTTTTTCCTAGTGTGGTCAACTGTTTTTCCTGCAGGGTACTCACCTTTTTGGAAGGGTAAAGTATCACCACTTCTACGCCAGGAACGTCATAGAACCCGCTGGCCACGGCTCCGCCGGTATCGCCGGAAGTGGCTACCAGCACGGTAACGGGTTGACTGCTGTTGCGGCGGAAATAGCCCAGGCAACCTGCCATAAAGCGTGCGCCTACATCTTTGAAGGCGAGGGTAGGGCCATGAAATAATTCAAGGGCAAAGGTATGACCGGTAACTTTCTGCACAGGGAAAGGAAAGTGCAGGGTGTCGGCCACAATCTTTTTTAAAGCTGCTTCGGGTATTTCGTCACCTACAAATGGGCGGATAACCTGTAAGCCGATTTCATGATCCGTATATTCGTGCAGGTGAGTAAGGAAGTGTGGGTCTAACGTAGGAATCTGTTCCGGAAAATATAACCCTCTGTCTGGCGCCAATCCCTGTACTACTGCTGTTTCGAAATTTACCTGGTGCTGCTTGTTTTGTAAGCTGAAATACTGCATGGATAATACGATAATTTTTGTTAGTCAATCACTTTAACACCGGCGGTGTTGATTTGGGACACATAGATTTTATAATCTACTCCCAGTGGTGCGTAAACGCTATCCATAGTAGCCGCTACTTTGCGGGCATTTTCTTCTCCTTTGCTCAACATAAATACAGAAGGGCCGGAACCTGAAATACCGCCGCCGAGTGCACCGGCTTCTTTGCATTTCAGTTTCAGTTCATGAAAGGCCGGAATGAGAATGGCGCGTACTGGTTCTACAATCACGTCTTCCAGGGAGCGGCTGATCAGTTCGTAGTCGTCCTGGTACAAACCTGCTACCAGTGCACCCACATTACCCCACTGCCGGATGGCATCAGTCATCAGTACTTTCTGCTTCAAAATTTCACGGGCATCCGAGGTTTTTACTTCTATTTGCGGATGTATAACGGTTACCCATAAGTGTTCGGGTGTATGCAGCGTGGTGATATCCAGCGGACGGTAACTCCTCACCAGTGTAAATCCACCGAGAATGGCCGGTGCTACGTTGTCGGCATGTGCGGAGCCACAGGCCAGCCTTTCTCCTTCCATGGCAAATCGCACCAGTTGTTTCCTGGTAAAAGGTTCGCCCAACAGGTGGTTCACGCCTACCACAGCGCCCGCGCTGCTGGCGGCGCTGGAGCCAATGCCGCTGCCGGGATGTATCTTCTTAAAAATCTCTACTTCAATCCCGATATCCGGTTGATCATATTTCTGCAATAAGGCCTGTATCGCTACGCCTGCTACGTTACGGGACGGTTCCAGCGGCAGATCTGCACCATGGATGGCGGTAATACGGATGCCCGGTTCAGACACCCTGCGAAGGATCATCTCATCTCCCGGCGCATCCAGCGCCAGCCCGATTACATCAAAACCACAAGCCACGTTCGCTACAGTTCCCGGCGCAAATACTTTTATACTATCCATATAAAGGTTTAGTTAGTTTAATTTAATAATTGATTCCTACGTTTGCAAGGCTTTGGTAAGGATTAATGAAAAGTTCATTACCTGGCGCTGCGGATAATATCTGCAAAAATGCCGGATGCAGTAACGTCTGCACCAGCACCGGCGCCTTTTACAATCAGTGGCTGGTCTTTATAGCGACTGGTAGTATACAACACGATATTATCTTTTCCTTCCAATTGAAAAAACGGGTGATCCGGTGCTACACTTTGCAATCCTACCGATGCTTTGCCATCTACATAGCTGGCCACAAATTTCAGGCGTTTGCCTTCGGCAGCGGCTTTTTCCCGAAGGCCCTGGAAATGGCCGGCATGTACATCCAGTTCTTCGTAGAAGTCGGGTACGGAAGGCGCATCCAGGCAGGCAGCGGGGAGAAAGGAGTGGTTGGTGATTTCATCCATTTCAATGGCGGCGCCGCTTTCCCTTGCCAGGATGAGTATTTTTCTCATTACATCTTTACCACTCAGGTCTATACGTGGATCCGGTTCAGTGTATCCTTCGTCCTGTGCGGCTTTTACTACTTCGCGGAAGCTGGCGCCATTCACAAAATGATTGAATACAAAGTTCAGGCTGCCGGATAACACGGCTTCGATACGATGTACTTTGTCGCCACTTCTGATCAGGTCATTGAGCGTGTTGATCACCGGTAACCCTGCGCCTACGTTGGTTTCAAAAAGGAAGGAGGCATTGTATTTCCGGGCCAGGTCTTTCAGTTGTTTATAATACACATAGTCGGAAGAGCAGGCAATTTTATTGCAGGTAACCACGGAAATACCATGTTGCAGGAACTCGTGGTATACGGCAGCGATATCCCCACTGGCAGTATTGTCTACAAATACGCTGTTACGCAGGTTCAATGCTTTTATTTGCTGCACAAAGTCGGCAGTGCTCATGTGGCTGCTGCCTTCCAGTTGGGGACGCCAGCTTTCTAGTGCAATACCGCTGTCGGCTATCAGTGTATGTTTGCTGTTAGCGAGACCAATAACGCGCACCTGTAAGCCCAGTTCATCACGCAGGTAATGCTGCTGTTGCTGCAGTTGTTCCAGCAGCTTGCTGCCTACATTGCCTACACCGGCGATGAAGAGGTTTACCTGTTTCAGCGGGGTTTCAAAGAAGGTTTCGTGCATCACGTTCAGGGCTTTCTTGATGTCGGCCTTATTGATCACAGCAGAGATATTTTTCTCGGTAGAGCCTTGTGCAATGGCGCGCACGTTAATCCCGTTGCGACCCAGGGTGCCAAAGAGTTTGCCGCTGGTGCCGTGATGGTTCTTCATTTTATCACCTACTACTGCTACAATGCAGAGGTCTTTTTCCACATGCAGGGGCTCAATGCGTTTTTCCAGGATTTCCTGGCCAAATTCACTGTCCACCGTAGTTTTGGCTTTGAGCATATCCGCTTCATGAATCCCTACGGTAATAGAGTGTTCAGAAGAGCTCTGGGTAATCAGGATTACGTTGATCCGTTCCCGTAAGAGGGATTCAAACAGTCGTTTCGAGAAGCCGGGAATGCCCACCATGCCGCTTCCTTCAAGGGTCAGCAAGGCAATGTGCTGGATGCCGGAGATGCCGGTAACAGGGAAGCTGCGGTCAGCACTGTCTTGTATGAGGGTGCCGTGATCTTCTGGAGCAAAAGTGTTTTTGATCCAGATGGGAATACGTTTACTCATCACCGGTTGTATGGTAGGAGGATAAATAACTTTGGCGCCGAAGTGCGACAGTTCCATTGCTTCCACGTAAGAGATATGTGAAATAGGAATGGCCTGGGATACAATACGGGGATCGGCAGTCATCATACCGCTTACATCTGTCCAGATGTCAAGTACATCTGCGTTTACAGCGGCGGCGATGATAGCAGCGGTATAGTCGGATCCGCCGCGGCCCAGGGTAGTGGTCTCCCCTTCGGCGGTAGCGGCTACGAAGCCTGGCAGCACTACATAATCAACGGTGGATTGTGCGAAGTACTGGGTAATATTATGATTGGTGGCAACAAAGTTAACGGCGGCGTGACCGAAGTGATGATCGGTGACAATAAGTTCCCGGCTGTCTTTGCAGGTGGCGGAGAGCCCCTGTTGTTTTAATTTTTCCGCTACAATGGTACAGGACATCAGTTCACCGTAGCTCATGATTTTATCCAGGGTACGGGGACTGAGTTCTGCTACCTGGAAGATGCCATCACAGAGGTTTTCGAGGGCATTCAGTTTTTTCTTCAGTTGGCTGATCTGGCTGCTTTGTGCAGTAATAGGGAACAGTTCACGGATCGTATCCAGGTGCCTGGCTTCAATTTCCTGTAATATGTTTTTGTAATCTTCCTTGCCCTGTTCTGCGAGTTGTCCGCAGCGTATAAGCTTGTCCGTTACTCCGCCTAATGCAGATACGATGATGGCATATTGTCCGGCCGGTTTATATTTTTTGAGGATGTGGCAAACCTGTTCTATTGCTTTGGCGCTTCCAACTGAAGTGCCGCCAAATTTTAATACTTGCATATGGAAAATTTATACGTAGATAAACTCCGGGTCCTCCCGGTGAAGTACCACCTTCGTGGTCGTTGGATCATATGTGAAAATTAACCCCGCAGTGGGGTTGTAATAATTGTTGTGGACGTTGTTGCCATAATAGTGTCCGTGTCCTGCTGAGTGGCAGGAGTAACAGAGAATTGATATGTATAAAACGGTATCACTATTTGAAATATGACGATTGTGTAACAAAAGTCTACAATTACACCGGTAAATAAAAGTGCAGTGGATATTTTTAGAAATATTTTAAAAAATTGCTTTTTTATTTGTTTTTGTACCTGTTTTAGTGTTGTTTATTGAGTTTAGTGTAATAAAGTTAGTGTTTGTATATGTTTTTGTTATTTCAATATGAACTGAAAATTATAGTTGTATGACTTTTGTGTGACAATAAAGATGCTTTCTGCAGGAAACGACGGAAGGAATTGTCAGCCTTGCAGGTAGTTTTTAGTGAATACTATTTGAAACACTATTTTGGATAATATAGAATTATATCCTTAACTTAGTTGCCTAAACAATTGCCACTTGTATACAAGTAACAGTCAGCTTAACTACTACTTTCTCATGGCCACACTCGCCATGGATTCGACTTTGGCATAACCTCTTCCAACGGCCGCTACCGGCCATTCTTCGTATTTATATACCGTAACTTTGTATTGATAGTTTTGGCTATCCGGGTGCATGTGTATCTGATATTTTTTTACTGCCTTTACGGGTTGCGCGTGGACATATAATTTCGATCATACACCAACAGGAATCATACACCCATTCAATTTTAATTGTACACCAAATTTTAATTGTACACCAAAACAATTCTTTTTCAATTTACCTGTTATGCCACATTATCATAAACTCGGACAAATACCGCATAAACGCCATACCCAGTTTCGCAAACCGGATGGCCAGCTGTATTCGGAACAGTTGTTTTCCACGGAAGGATTCTCGTCTCACTCCAGCTTATTATATCACTGTCATCCCCCTACGGAAATTGTGAAAGTAGATGAGCCTTATTCCGTAGCCCCTAAGGTAGCGGAAGAAAAAATGCTGAAACACCGCAGTTTTATGGGCTTCAACATCAAACCGGAAGACGATTTTCTGCAAAGTCGCAAAGCAGTACTGGTCAACAGCGACCTGCATATTGTACTAGCCTCTCCCCGCAAAAGCATGGAAGGCTACTTCTATAAAAATGCAGACGCAGATGAAATGATCTTTGTACATGAAGGCAGCGGCGTACTGAAAACACAATACGGACAACTTGAATTTGGCTATGGCGATTACCTCGTAATACCACGTGGTACTATTTACCAGATCTCTTTCAACAGCGCAGATAACCGCCTGTTTATTGTAGAATCGTTTAGCCCTATCCGTTACCCAAAAAGGTACCTGAGCAAATACGGACAACTGCTGGAGCATTCCCCGTATTGTGAGCGGGATATCCGGCAGCCGCAAAACCTGGAAACCATCGATGAAGCGGGCGACTTCCTGATTCGTATCAAAAAGAAAGGCGTGATATATCCGATCCACTACAAACATCATCCGTTTGATGTGGTAGGATGGGATGGATGCGAATATCCATTCGCCTTTTCCATTCACGACTTCGAACCTATCACCGGCCGCGTGCATCAGCCACCTCCGGTGCATCAGACATTTGAAGGCAACAACTTCGTAGTGTGTTCTTTCTGTCCCCGTTTATTTGATTACCATCCGCAGTCCATTCCGGCGCCTTATAACCATAGTAATATCGACAGCGATGAGGTATTATATTATGTGGATGGCGACTTTATGAGCCGTAAGCACGTGGTACGCGGTATGATCACCCTCCATCCGGCGGGTATTCCGCATGGCCCGCACCCGGGCGCTGTGGAGAAAAGCATTGGCGCAAAGGAAACAAAAGAACTGGCAGTAATGGTAGATACCTTCCATCCCCTGCAAATCACAGAAGAAGCGCTGGGCATCGAAGATGGCAGCTATGTAGTGAGCTGGGCAGAGTAACAGATTAATTTGAACGGCAACCAACCACCTTATAAACACCAAAACAATTGAATGTTATGGAAACAGCATTAATGAATGCAGACAACTTAACCGGTCAGCAGGATTTTTTACCACTCAACGGAACAGATTATGTTGAGTTTTATGTAGGCAACGCCAAACAGGCCGCCCTTTACTACAAAACAGCTTTCGGCTTTCAGTCAGTCGCCTATGCAGGCCCTGAAACGGGTGTGAGAGACAGAGTATCCTATGTACTGGTACAAAATAAATTGCGCTTTGTACTCACTACTTCGCTGCTTCCCGATACAGAAATTTCCCGTCACGTGGCAAAGCATGGTGACGGTGTAAAAGTATTGGCATTATGGGTAGACGATGCCCGTGCTGCTTACGAGGAAACTGTAAAACGCGGTGCTACTCCTTATATGGAGCCAACCGTAGAGAAAGATGAGTTTGGAGAAGTAGTACGCAGTGGCATTCACACTTACGGTGATACTGTTCACGTATTCGTAGAACGCAAAAACTATAAAGGCTTATTCCTGCCAGGTTTCAAAGAATGGAAAACGGCGTATCAGCCAACTGATACCGGGTTATTATACGTAGACCACTGCGTAGGTAACGTGGGTTGGAATGAAATGAATACCTGGGTAGCGTTTTATGAGCGTGTAATGGGCTTCAGAAACCTGCTCTCGTTTGATGATAAGGATATCTCTACCGAATATTCTGCGCTTATGAGTAAAGTGATGAGTAACGGTAACGGACGTGTGAAGTTTCCGATTAATGAACCTGCAGAAGGCAAAAAGAAATCACAGATAGAAGAGTACCTGGATTTTTACGGCGGCCCCGGTGTACAACATGTCGCCATTGCTACCAATGATATTGTGAAAACGGTATCTGAACTGCAAAGCAGGGGAGTAGAGTTCCTGAAAGTGCCGGGAGAATACTATGAAACGCTGTTGGATCGTGTGGGTAAAATAGATGAAGCGATTGCACCACTGCAGGAACTGGGAATCCTGGTAGACAGGGATGATGAGGGATACCTGTTGCAGATTTTCACCAAACCATTGCAGGACAGACCTACTGTATTTTTCGAAATTATTCAGCGCAAAGGGGCACAGTCTTTTGGTAAAGGGAACTTCAAAGCCTTGTTTGAATCTATAGAAAGAGAACAGGCATTGCGCGGTAACTTATAATTTATCTATGCTCGCTTTAGTGCTCCTGTAAGGGAGCGTCCATCGGCCCCGGCTGATGAAGTTTACAACAATTTACCTGCAGGAGGGTGTTTCAAAATTATATTTGAGACACCCTCCTTATTTTTTGATATTGATAATCAATTATTTATTACTTCTGAAACAAAGGTTAAACTACATTTATCTTCTTTACAATTTATTAATAAACACTGCAGTAAAATGTTAATAGAAACTAATTTGAATTAGTTGTTATATATAAAAATGTGCAGTTTGTGTTAGCGAATTCATCTGTTCTGGCCGATACATTTGAAAAATAATAAGCAGAACTAACTTTTTTCTTTTGTTTTAATAAATATTTATTATTTTTAATGTGTAATTAATAACCATATGAAAACCGTACATGTAAGAGTCAGTTTGCTTTAAGTTGTTTGTTGTTAACAACTTAATAACCATATCTCTCTTCAGTTCGCCATAGTTTTGCGTATTCTTTACACAAAGTAAATATTTAGTATTTGTAACCTAACATTTGTAATCTATGCTCAACATTTCTGCTGCCCAACGGGCCGGGTTTGCCGTATTGGTAATGGCATCAACAATCGTTTTCTCATCATTCCGCTCCGACAGGAGCAATCAACCAGGTACTTATCTGCATAAAATATCTTCTCCTGCCGGTCAAACCGTGCTGGAATATAATGCCGATAAAACCATTCAGAAAATTACACAGTTCCGTAAAACGGAAAACGCTACTTACACCGATGTACAGCTTCCGGTATATGAAAAAGGCCGCCTGGTAAAAAGCCTGTTCGCAGACGAAGAAAATGCCACTACCGGTGACCTTTACACGTCGTTTGACTATGCCGGCGACAAAGTAGCTAAAATCAGCTACTATCGTAATAATGTTGTGTATACTTACGATTCACTCGTATACAATGAAAATGGGAAGCTGGCAGTTCGCTACCAGTTTGGCAAAAATCCGCTGAAAGGTAACTGGGAAAACACCGGCTATCAGCAATTGACCTGGGATAACGAGGGTAACGTAGCGCAATTGGATAACTTTGCTAAACAGCCAGGCTACTCTAAATTTGTACATACCTCAGCAGTGAGCTACACGTATGATAAACAGCAGAATCCTCAGCAGTTACAGCCTGAGCTGGGCTACCTGATGGACCTCAGCGCAGCTAATTTATCTGCACATAATATCCTCACAGAAAATATCAGCAGCACCAACTCTTCCCGCGTAGTTACCAGCACTTATTCGTATGCCTATAACGGTGCGAAATACCCGGTACGTGGTACCTACACTTCCGGTATGGACGCGGCTGTAGTAAAACTGGAATGGATTAAACTACAGTAAAGCAATAATCACTTAACTTTACAATATAAAAATAACTGTTCCGTTTTTTATGAGGATACAAACGCTGTTCGGTGTATTGTTTTTGTTAGGTGGGATTTTCCAGGCTTTTACGGCTATATTGATCTATCAGGGGCACAAGCACTATATATTGAAGATTGCCAGCAAGAGAGTGAGTATGGTAATATATTTTATTTTTGCCCTCTTATTGTTTTATCTTGCCTACGTAAACCTGGTTTAAATATTAAAATTTGTTGAATTAGTATATGAAGCGACTTGTTGTAATCGTTTTGGTTTTATTAGGTGCAGGCAACCTGTTTGCCCAGCAATCCTTCCTCGAAAACCAGAAAATGTTTCCCAAAGTAGGGGAGGCATACCGTGAGAAGGAAGAGTTGCTGAAGAAAGAGTTCGAAAAGAAAGGGTTGACTTATCCTGCAAAGTATATGTTTATCCGCTCCTTCAAGCTCGACAGTGAAATGGAGATCTGGGTGAAAAATAACGCCTCTGATACGTTCCGCCTGTTTAAATCGTACCGTGTTTGTACACTGTCCGGAAAAATGGGCCCTAAACGCAAGGAAGGCGACCGCCAGGTACCAGAAGGATTCTACTATATCAACGACTTTAATCCTAACAGCAACTACCACCTGTCGCTTGGTATCAACTATCCCAATTTTTCAGATCGCATTCTGAGTGACGCCAAAAATCCAGGTGGCGAAATTTATATTCATGGTAACTGTATCACCGTAGGTTGTATCCCGTTAACAGATGAGTTCATTGACGAAGTATACATCCTCGCCGTAAACGCCAAAAATGCCGGACAGGACTTTATTCCGGTACACGTTTTCCCCGTGAAATTTGGCAACGCAGGATCCATGAATTACCTGGGTACATTTACACTGACAGATGGTTCCTCCAAACAATTCTGGACTGAACTCAGAGGTGCCTACGATTACTTTGAAAAACATCACCGCCTGCCGGTAGTACTGGTAGATGATAAAGGGAAATACGTGATGTAAGCAGATAAGAAATTTTTGAAAAATGGAAAATATTTTGGGAGATAAGAAACGCTAAAGCGGTTTTTATCTCCCAAACTTTTTTTAAAGCAAACACACCCGGAAAGCCTTAAAAATCAGGTAGTTCCGGTATTAAAAGCCCCCTTAGTGTAACTTTTACACCATTATTCCTGCCTTTTACCCATATTAATTTGGTTTTTAGCAATATTTTTTCCAACTTGTTCGGAGGTCAAATCAATTTACCAGTATGCACAGAAGAGACGCAATAAGGAATGTGGCGATTTTGTTAGGCACCGCCATTTCCGCTTCCACGTTATCAGCTTTAGAAAGCTGCACAGGCTCCGCACCGAAAAACTATGATTTGCAAAAGCCGGAAACCAAAACGTTACTGGCGGAAATCGCGGACACCATCATCCCCCGAACCGATACGCCCGGCGCTAAAGACGCCAAAGTAGAGGAATTCATCATTGTAATGATGAATGACTGCTATAAAAAAGAAGACCAAAAGGTATTCCTGGACGGCCTGTCGAAAATTGACGCCGCCAGCAAAAAAGAATTCAACAAAAGTTTCATGGAAATCACCCCTGAGCAACGTACCAAACTGCTCACGGCGATTGAGGAAGAACGCGTGAACTATAACAAGCGTAAAGACAAAAAAGAAGGAGATCCTACCCATTACTTCCAGTACCTGAAAGAATTAACCCTCCTGGGCTATTTCACCTCAGAGCCAGGCGCTACCAAAGCCCTGCGCTATGTACCTATTCCAGGGAAATACGAAGGCTGCATTCCTTACACCAAAGGAGAAAAAGCCTGGGCGGTATAACACCTCTTTTTTAAGCTTAAATCTGATCTTACATGAACCTGAATATAAAAGCACAGGAAGAGCACACCTATGATGCCATTGTGATTGGCTCAGGTGTGAGTGGAGGATGGGCAGCAAAAGAGCTGACCGAAAAAGGACTTAAAGTATTAATGCTCGATCGTGGTAAACCGCTGGAGCACGTGAAAGACTATGATACGGCCACCAAAGATCCATGGCAATTCAAACACCGCGGCCGTATCACGGTAGATCAGCGCGAAACACATCCCAAGCTGAGCCGCGACTACCCTTATTCTGAACACAACGAGAAATTCTGGATCAACGATTCAGAAAGTCCATACAACGAAGTAAAACGTTTCGACTGGTATCGTCCGGACATCGTGGGTGGTAAATCCATTATGTGGGGACGTCAGTCGTACCGCCTCAGCGATATCGATTTTGAAGCCAACCTGAAAGATGGTATTGCTGTTGACTGGCCTATCCGCTACAAGGACATCGCTCCCTGGTACGACTATGTAGAGAAATTTGCCGGTATCAGTGGTACCCGCGAAGGCCTGCCACAGCTCCCTGATGGCCAGTTTATGCCCGCCATGGAAATGAACTGTGTAGAGAAGGACCTCAAGAAATCAGTAGAAGATAAATTCAAAGGCCGTATCATCACCATGGGCCGTGTGGCTAACATCACACAGCCATTACCAGGTCGTGAAAAATGCCAGTATCGCAACCTTTGCAGCCGCGGATGTCCGTTTGGTGCCTACTTCAGTACCCAATCGTCTACACTGCCTGCTGCCAGAGCTACCGGCAACCTCACGCTGCGCCCGGATTCCATCGTAAACTCCGTGATCTACGATGAGAAAGCCGGCAAAGCTACCGGCGTAAAAGTAATCGACAAACACACCAAACAAATGGTGGAATACTACGCTAAAATCATCTTCATCAATGGATCTACACTGGGTTCTACTTTTGTGATGATGAATTCTATCTCTTCCCGCTTCCCGAACGGACTGGGAAATGATAGCGGCGTACTCGGTAAATACCTGATGGATCACCACTTCCGCACCGGCGCCTCCGGCACCGCGGAGGGATACGATGACAAATATTATTTCGGTCGCCGTGCAAACGGTATCTATGTACCACGTTACCGCAACATTGGCAGCGACAAACGCGATTATATCCGCGGATTTGGCTACCAGGGTGGTGCCAGCCGATCAGGATGGAGCCGTGGTATTGCCGAAATGGGTGTAGGAAAAGACTTCAAGGAAATGCTCACCGAGCCAGGTCAATGGAGCGTTGGTATGGGCGGTTTCGGTGAATGCTTACCTTATGAAGCCAACCAGGTAACGCTGGACAACTCCGTGAAAGATGCCTGGGGCCAACCGGTATTGAAGTTCGATGCAGAATTCAAAGAGAACGAAAAGAAAATGCGCGTAGACATGATGAATGATGCCGCAGAAATGCTGGAAGCAGCCGGATTGAAAAACGTAAAAACATACGACAACGGCTCTTATCCTGGTATGGCGATCCATGAAATGGGTACCGCACGTATGGGACGTGATCCGAAAACCTCTGTGCTCAACGGCTTCAACCAGATGCACGCAGTGAAAAACGTATTCGTAACCGATGGTTCTTTCATGACTTCCGCTTCCTGCGTAAATCCTTCCCTCACGTATATGGCTATGACAGCCCGTGCAGTGGATTACGCTGTAAAAGAATTAAAGAAAGGAAATATTTAACATGATAGTACTTAGCGGTCAGGAGATGGCTTTTTGAGTAAAAAGTCATGCCCTGGCCGCTAAACACTTATAACACCCTTGTAACATGAACCTGAATATAAAGGCGCAGAAAGAAAATACCTACGATGCTATTGTGGTAGGATCCGGTATCAGTGGCGGATGGGCGGCGAAAGAGCTGAGCGGAAAAGGATTGAAAACCCTGGTGCTGGAAAGAGGCCGCAATGTAGAGCATATCAAAGATTATACTACCGCGTTGAAAGCGCCCTGGGAATTCGCCCACCATCTCAATACTACCAGCGAGATGCGCGAAAACCATCCTATCCAGAGCCGCTGCTATGCTTTCGATGAAGCTACCCAACAGTTCTGGGTAAACGATAAAGAGAATCCTTACAATGAAGTAAAGCCTTTCAACTGGTTGCGTGGCTATCATGTAGGTGGACGTTCGCTGATGTGGGGCCGCCAGGTATACCGCTGGAGTGACCTCGATTTTGAAGCCAACGCAAAAGACGGTCACGGTGTTGACTGGCCTATTCGTTATAAAGACATTGCGCCCTGGTATGAATATGTAGAAAGATATATCGGCGTAAGTGGACAGGCAGAAGGGTTACCACAATTGCCCGACGGCGTTTTCCTGCCACCCATGGAAATGAATTGCCTGGAAAAACATGTGGCAGCAAGAGTAAAGGAAAAGTATAACGACCGTATCATCACCATTGGTCGTGCTGCACACCTGACCAAGGGATTGAATGGTCGTGGTCCTTGCCAATACCGTAGTCTTTGCGCCCGTGGTTGTCCGTTTACCGGCTACTTCAGCAGCAACGGCGTAACGTTGCCAGCTGCTGCCGCTACCGGCAATATGACGCTGCGCCCGGATTCTATCGTATTGGAGGTATTATACGACAAAGATAAAAGCAAAGCCACTGGTGTAAGAGTGATGGATTCCCACACCTTACAAACCGTAGAGTATTATGCAAATATCATCTTCCTGAATGCCTCTACACTGGGTACCGCCTGGATTATGATGAATTCTGTATCTGACCGTTTTCCGAATGGCTTTGGAAATGATAGCGGACAATTGGGACATAACCTGATGGATCATCACTACGGCGTAGGCGCCGGTGGCGAATTTGAAGGTTTCGAAGATCAATACTACAGCAGTGGTCGCCGCCCTAATGGCATCTATATTCCACGTTTCCGTAACACCAACGCACAAACGATGCGCACCGATTATGTACGTGGATTTGGCTACCAGGGTGGTGCAGGTCGTGGCAGGGGTACCAGCGGGGATGGTATCGGTGTACAACTGAAAGCTGCGCAAACTGAACCTGGTAAATGGAGTATGGGAATTGGCTCATGGGGCGAACATCTGCCTTATTTTGAAAATAAGGTGACCATGAACAAAGAGAAGAAAGATAAGTATGGATTGCCAACATTAGACATCGACTGCGAGTTTAAGGAGAATGAAATGGCCATGCGTAAAGACATGAAAGCAAGTGCCATTGAAATGCTGGAAGCTGCAGGATTGAAAAATGTGGGCGGTTACGATGGCGCACCACCTCCGGGACACTGCATTCACGAAATGGGAACTGCCCGTATGGGTAAGGATCCTAAAACATCCGTGCTGAATGGTTTTAACCAGGTACACGCGGCAAAGAATGTATTTGTATCTGATGGCGCCTGCATGACTTCCTCTTCCTGCGTGAATCCTTCTATCACCTATATGGCGCTTACCGCCAGGGCATGTGATCATGCCGTTAATGAACTAAAGAAAGGGAATATTTAGAAGCAGAGAGCTGAAAGCTGAAAGCTTAAAGCCGAAAGCAAAAAGCAAAAAGCTATTAAAGCGGTTGATCATTGCGGATATTATTATTCGCTCCAATCAACCGCTTTAATAGCTTTTTGCTTTCAGCTTTTTGCTTTCTGCTATTTTTCGCGTATTTTGTACGCTTATCTGCAACATATTATTTGAACAATGAAGAAAGTAATTTTAAGCGGTATGCTGGCGCTGTCTTGCTGGATGGGACAGGCTGTACAAGCACAAAGCAAACATTCCTTTGCCTTGAGTAAAACTGATTTTATGCTGGATGGTAAGCCATTCCAGGTGATTAGTGGTGAAATGCACCCGGCACGTATTCCCCATGAATACTGGCGTCACCGTATCCAGATGGCGAAAGCGATGGGCTGTAATACAATTGCAGCTTATGTTTTCTGGAATTACCATGAGCCGGTGAAAGGGCAGTTTGATTTTAGCAGCGGCAATCACAATATTGCGGAATTTATCAAAATAGCACAGGAAGAAGGAATGTGGGTATTGCTTCGCCCGGGTCCTTATGTATGCGCTGAATGGGAGTTCGGCGGACTGCCACCTTACCTGTTGCAAACACCGGACATCAAGGTACGTTGTATGGATCCACGCTATATTGCAGCAGTCCGTACATACGTAGACCGTTTGTCGGAAGAAATAAGGCCTTTACTGGTGACGAATGGCGGACCAGTAGTAATGGTGCAGATAGAAAATGAATACGGTAGTTATGGTAACGATAAAGATTATCTGAATACCTTGAAAGAAATGTGGGTGAAGAACGGTATCAATGTACCGTTTTACACAGCAGATGGTGCCACCGCTTATATGCTGGAAGCTGGTGGGGTAGAAGGAGCCGCCATAGGACTGGATTCCGGTGGTTCCGAAGCAGATTTTGCTGCAGCTAAAAAGCAAAACCCGAACGTTCCCGCCTTCAGCAGTGAATCGTATCCCGGTTGGTTAACCCATTGGGGCGAGCAGTGGCAACGTCCGGGCATAGAAGGAATTTCCAAAGAAGTGAAATTCCTCATGGATACAAAACGCTCTTTTAACTTGTACGTGATTCATGGTGGAACCAATTTTGGTTATACTGCCGGCGCCAATTCCGGCGGTAAAGGCGGTTATGAACCCGATGTAACCAGCTACGATTATGATGCACCTATTAACGAACAAGGAGCCGCTACGCCGAAGTACCAGGCATTGCGTCAACTCTTAGGTACCTATCTCCCGAAGGGTAAAAAATTACCGGCTATCCCGGCACCCATTCCTACTATTACCATTCCTGAATTCCAGCTTAGTGCATTTACTTCCGTATGGGATCATTTGCCAACAGCTACAAATACACCGCAGCCCAAGCCCTTTGAAGCTTTCGGACAGGACTATGGCTTTATGTTGTACAAAACCACACTGATCGGGCATAAGAGCGGTAAATTGACCATTAAGGATTTGCACGATTATGCTACTATATTTATCAATGGAAAATATGTAGGTAAACTGGATCGTCGTTTGGGAGAAAAAACCATTGATATTCCGGTAACCGATGTGCAAAACCCGGTGCTGGAAATCCTGGTGGAAGGTATGGGCCGTATTAATTTCGCAGATGCTATCATCGATCGCAAAGGGATTACGGATCGTGTAGTCCTCAACGGTATGACCCTGATGAACTGGGAAGTATACGGTTTACCAATGACAGAAAAATTTGTAGAAGGCCTGAGTGCTTCTGCTGTTAATACCACTAAGCCGGGACAGTTCTTTAAAGGTACTTTTAATGTCGAAAAAACGGGGGATACTTATATTGATATGTCTGCCTATAAAAAAGGCATTGTATGGGTAAATGGTCATAATCTGGGCCGTTTCTGGGAAATAGGACCACAGCAAAGACTGTACTGTCCAGCTCCATGGCTGAAGAAAGGTGCCAATGAAATCGTTGTATTCGATTTGCACCAGGAAACGGCAGCACCGGTGTCCGGAGCAGCAACGCTGTAAAGCTGAAAGCATAAGGCACAAAGCAAAAAGCTATTGAGGCGATTGATCGAAGCGTAGGATTAAATATCCGCTCTGATCAATCGCCTCAATAGCTTTTTGCTTTGTGCCTTATACTTTCAGCTTTTTTTCCCCTGTCTTGCTTTTAACAGCGAAAATTGGTAACTTAGAAAGACTGGTTTTTCATTTATTTACTGTCTTAAAAGGCTTGCCATGGGAAAAGTACGTAATATCCTGCAGGTAAAGGGTCATGCAGTATACTCAATAAACCCGGACAACACCGTTTTTGAAGCGCTTGAAATGTTAGTAGATCATAACGTAGGCGCACTTACGGTAGTTGATAGTCAGGAGCAGTTCCTCGGTATCTTTTCAGAAAGGGATTACGCCCGCAGAGTCATACTAAAGGGACGAGCCTCCAAAGAAACACTGATCCGCGAAATCATGACGGAACACCCTATTACAGTAACGGAAGAAGATTCTATTGAAGACTGTATGGCACTCATGACAGATAAAAGAATTCGTCACCTGCCTGTTGTAGATGCACAGAGCCGGTTAATAGGCCTGATATCCATTGGTGATGTGGTGAAGTTTATTATAGATGATCAGCGCCATATCATTAATAGCCTGGAACATTATATTACAGGAACACATAGGTAAAGCAGAAAGCAAAAAGCAAAAAGCAAAAAGCATAAAGCTATTGAGGCGATTGATCGAAGCGTAGGATTAAATATCCGCTCTGATCAATCGCCTCAATAGCTTTATGCTTTATGCTTTCTGCTAAGAAATCATCCCGCTCTGTTTTGCTCGTCCGTAGTACCTGTTTTCCTTTCTCTGGCAGCTTTAATACTCGCACTGCCAAATTTATAACTGAAGGTAAGATTCACCGTTCTGAACTGCCAGGTATTGAAGATACTCATGTTGAGGTTGGCGAATTCTGCTGCACCACGATAGGCTTCATTACGAAGGATGTTATTGTAGCTTACTTTGACGGTAGCGTTTTTATTCAGGAACATCTTCTGTACGCCCAGGTTCAGGTTGTACTGGCTGTAGCCTCTGAAAATACCGAATACAAACGGAGAGTTGTAATATCCCATTACTTCTACTTTTATATCATGTGGCAGCGTGATGGTATTGGTGCTGCTGATATAGTAGTTAAAATTATAACGGAAGTAAGGCGCATTGGTAGCAGGATCTTCAAACTTATATTGGTTATAGGAAAGATCTACACTGTTATCACTGGTCCACCATTTGGTTACTTGTACCGGCAGTGTGAGTAGCAGGCTATAGATATCTGTTTTATCGTAGTTACGTTCTGTACTGATGGATGCCTTTGTACTGTCGTTTTGCGTAATAAACTCCTCCATCATATCCTTAATCCGTGAGTATCGCAGGGTAGCAATATACTTATCTTTAAATGTATAGGATAATTCAGCGATGTTACTGTATTGCGGCTTTAAGTAAGGGTTTCCCTGGAAATAGGTGTATTTGTCGAGATAGAACATAAAGGGATTTAATTGCCCATATTGCGGCCGCTCAATTCTGCGTGACATTGCCAGGCTGATCTTATTTTTATCATTTATTTTTTGTTCTATGTTGAGGTTAGGGAAGTAGTCGGTATATGAACGTTTTACATACTTATCTACCGAAAACGAATGCCCGGTAGACTGGGTATTTTCTACTCTTAAACCCAGCTGCACTACTGTTTTATGTATTTGTTGTTTATAGTTGGCATAGGCTGCGTATACATTTTCCTGGTAGTTAAACCGATCGCTTCTGGAAGGTGCAGGAACGAAGATTCCTTTATACAAGGAGTCAAATTCCAGTGCGTTGGTGGTAGTGACAAAGCTGGTTTTAGCTCCTGCTTCCAGTTTGATGTCTTTATTGACAGGCCAGCTGAGGTCGGCCTTTAAACTTTTAATGATTACCTGGGTATTTCCCAATGTTTGAATGCTATTCGGATTTCTGTTTAATTTCGTGTGGCTGTCAAATACACTGTCGTTCAACTGCATCCGGCGGTGGTTATTGAATTGGGCGTAGTCGGCATCAAAGCTGATTTCACGGCCGCCGGCGGTGTCAATAATGCCTTTGTAATTAAGATTAACTGCAATGTTGTCGAATTTATTCTGGTTTACCGTAAGTGAATTCAACACAGAATCCGGCGGCAGATTAGGCCTGCCCAGGTGAGTCTGGCTATAAATCTGGTTGTTGAATGCATTTTTAAAGCCATTGGCCAGCACGCCAATAGTGTGCTTCTCATTGATGAAGTAATCCATCCCGAGTTTGAGGTAGTTATTTTTGAAGCGGTTACGCTGAAATACATCCTGTTGCATAAAAGTAGTGCTGCCGTCGTTTCCCGTTACGGAACGCTTATAATCGCGGGTTACCTGCCGGGGATAGTCGCCCTGGTCGAAGTTGCCGAAGATGTTGAATTTCTCTGTTCTCCAGTTAATATTGCCGGATAAGCCGTAGCGGCCATATCTTGATTGGGTAAGGGTGGCGCTGATATTACCGTTTATCCCGGTCATTTTCCCTTTTTTAGTTTTGATATTGATGATACCGCCGTTACCGGAGGCATCGTATTTGGCAGAAGGGCTGGTAAGGATTTCTATGGAAGCAATACTTTCCCCGGGAGTAGTTTTCAGGAGATTGGTTAACTGTTCACCGCTTAAATACGTCAGTTTACCATCGATCATTACGGTAACACTTTGTCCCTTCAGGGTTACGTTTTCGTTGTTATCTACCTGTACACCGGGTGCTCTGCGCAATAAATCCAGGGCGGTGTTACCGGAGGCAGCCATGCTATTTTCAATATTCATCACGGTCTTGCCTGCGGAGCTTTCTATGTAAGGCTTCTGGGCTGTTACGTTGATGGCCTGCAGGTTTTTACCCAGCGGGGGTAATGCCATATTAGCCAGGTTGATCGTTTTATGGGTGGCATCTATCTGAAAGGCAGTACTGTAGGAGGTGGTATACCCCATTTGAGAGGCCTGTACAAAGTAATGCCCGGCGGCAATTTTGTCGAATGCGCAGGTGCCGTTTTCGGCGGTCATTTCTCCTTTTACAAGGGCGGAGTCTTTTGCCTTCCGCAGCATGACGCTGGTGAAGGGGAGGGGCTTGCCCGCATTATCTGTTACGGTAAGGGTAATTTTTCCTGTTGCGTTAGATTGTTGTGCAATAGCCGAATAGGCGCAGCAAAACAGCATTCCCAGGGCTACGATGATTGTTTTCATACTATCGTTTCCGTTATATGTTTTCTCAAAAGCTAAACCAGTAAATAAGTAGGGGGCTTACGTTCTATTTCTTCGGGTAACTATGCTGAAAGTATCTGAATACCAGGTCTATCATATTATTTGCTGTTTCCAGCGGCATTTTCTCTGTGTCATTCACTATGCAGGCAGTACTGGCAGGTGCAGCGGGTGTTTCCCGGAAATTTCCGAGCGTAATCAGATATATAGGCAGTTCATACGGTCGGTTAGCCGTATGTGGGCCATGGGCTGCCAGTTTTCCCCCGAGTACTACCATGAGCATCAGGAAAGTACCCAGGCCTAAAACGATAGCAACTTTTTTCATACCTCATTCATTTTAACTAAAGACGAACAGGTAAAAAAAAAGTTGCACGAAAGGACGGAATAATTTTACGGGATAAGTTTATTTTTTCCAGAGACGTTGTATGGTGGCTGGCGAACGCTGCTCCAAAAGAACAGTATGCCCGTTACTGAGTTCTTCCAGTAAGCTGGGCTGGTAATAACGTACGGTCAGCAGCTCCAGCCCCTCATTATACACGATTTTGAATTGCTGATGCAGGGTTTTGATCAGCAGTTCTATCTTTTCCGGGTTATTATCTATGCAGCAGGAAAAGTTAATGGCCCCGTTCTGCATCAGGTTTATTTTCACCTTCAGCCCGTGGAAGATCTCATAGATATCGCTAATCTTATCTTCTGTAATAAAAGAGTAGTCTTTGGAGGTGATATTCAGCAAAACCTGGTTCTTTTTCAGCACAATAATGGGAGGCAGTTGTTTTACATCCGCTGTTTCCCTGATCACGGTACCTGGCAGGTTTTTATCCAGGAAGCATTTTACCAGCAATGGTATCTGTTTGTTTTGCAGCGGTTTAATGGTTTTAGGGTGGATCACCTGGGCACCATAGTAAGCCATTTCAATCACTTCTCCATAACTGATCTCTGGTATATTGACGGTATTAGGGAACTGCTTTGGATCTGCATTTTTCAGGCCTTCCACATCTTTCCAGATGGTTTGGCTTTCAGCATCCAGCATATTGGCAAAAACAGCTGCGGAATAGTCGCTGCCCTCGCGGCCCAGGGTAACGCTTTCATTTTGATCGGTAGCGCCTATAAAGCCCTGTGTAATCACTATGTTGGTATTCCCGAAAAGCGGCAGCACTTTTTCTGTTACCTGCCGTTGGGTATAGGTCCAGTCAATGTTGGCATCCCGGAAGTTGTCGTCTGTCCGGAAAATATCCCTTACATCTAACCAGATGTTGGTAAGACCAATGCTATTAAAAAAGGCACTCACAATGGCGGTACTCAGCAGCTCACCCACGCTCACGAGTTGATCGTAGTAGTAATCGTAGGTACGCAATGGCTTTTCTCCCAGGGTCCATTCTGCTTCGGTAAAGAACTGCTGCAGTTGTGTGAACAGCGGATGCTCCCGGGTACCCAGCAGCGCTTCGGCCACATTCAGATGATGTTGCTCAATATTAAACAGCAATTGTGCGGCAATTTCCCTTTTCCGCTGGAAAAAGTTTTCCGCCACTTTTTCCAGCTCATTGGTTGTTTTTGCCATGGCAGAAATAACAATGAGGAGTTTTTCATCCGGGAATGACTGTACTATTTGCGCCACCTGGCGGATACGTTCAACACTTTCTAAACTTGCGCCACCAAACTTGAAAACCTTCATATGATAGTTTATCTTCTATTAAAAAATTATTTGGCAAAGTAAAACAAGTTTAGAATTGTTTTAAAATCTGTTTGCGGATAAATGACACCCCCGTTAAAATAGTGGCAATTCCTTTAATTTCGTTCATACAACCTAACGTTATGAATCTTAAGCAAAAAGTAATGACCCTGGATGAATTCACTATCCAGGAATTGCGGAATTATCCGGGTGCAACCGGACAGCTATCCGGTTTGCTGCGCGATATAGGGCTGGCAGCGAAAAGGGTAAATGTGGAGGTAAATAAGGCTGGTATTGCGGACATCCTCGGAGAAGCCGGTAAGACCAACGTGCAGGGCGAATCCGTAAAAAAATTAGATGAATTTGCCAACGAACAATTTATCAGTTCCCTGGAAACCAGCATCTATTGCTGTGGGGTAGCCTCCGAAGAAAATGAAAACTTCATCCCTTTCCATGATGAGCATTCCAAAAAATCAAAGTATGTGGTACTGCTGGATCCATTAGATGGTTCCAGTAACATAGATGTAAATGTATCTATCGGTACCATTTTCTCGGTATATCGCCGCCTTAGCCCTGAAGGTACGGAATGTGAACTGGAAGACTTCCTGCAGCCAGGTACCTACCAGATTGCCGCCGGCTATATCATTTATGGTTCTTCTACGATGATGGTATATGCTACCCGCCGCAGTGTACAGGGCTTCACACTCGACCCTTCCATCGGGGAGTTCTGCCTGTCGCATCCTAACCTGAAATGTCCGCCCGACAGCGATATTTTCTCCGTTAACGTTGGCTACTACCACTTATACGAGGAAAAGATCCGTAAGTCTATCGATCATTTCATGGCCCGCAACGAAAACGAGCGTATTTATCGTCATCGTTTCGTGGGATGCATGGTCGCGGAAATACATCGTACCCTCATCCAGGGAGGGATCTTTATGTATCCGGCTTTCGGCAAATATTCCTCCGGACGTTTAAGACTTTGTTACGAGTGTAATCCCATGTCGTTTATCATGGAAAAAGCCGGTGGCGTAGCCATGGCCAATAGTAAGCAGCGACTGCTGGAACTTAAACCGGTGCAGTTGCACCAACGGATGCCTATTTTCATCGGCTCCAAAAACATGATGGATGCCTGGCAGCACATCATGAACGGTTAACAGCAAAAAATATGTAAAAAAACGGTGTACCCGGAATACAAAACATTCCAGGTACACCGTTTTTAATTTCTGGTACAACAGTTGTTAAACATGAGGCTGTTTTAATAGTCTTAGTATTAACCATCATTTATTTTTAATTATTAACCATTTTTATTCTATGTTGATTTTGAAGAACCAACGGATCCTTACGTTACTGTTAGCGATGTTTGCTTTTTTCCAGGCCAGCGCGTGTTCACGTGCCACCACCCGTTCGGCAGACAGCAGTAACGCCGGTGGTAGTATGACCGAGCAAATCCTTTACTACACCAATAAGTTTCGTCAGTCCAAGGGGTTGAAGCCTTTACAGCTGGATGCCACCATCAGCCAGCAGGCGCTCCGCCATAGCCGCGATATGGCCAACGGCAGCACCGGCTTCGGGCACGAAGGATTTGAAGAACGGGTAGCCAATGTCTCCAAAAAAATGGGCCGTGTTTCCAGCGCCGCTGAAAACGTAGCCTATGGTACACTTGACGCGGAAGCAGTGGTTAACGGCTGGATTAAAAGCCCTGGCCACCGCAAAAACATGCTGGGCGATTACACCCTGATCGGTATTGGAACCGCTGATAAAGGCAGAATCACGTTCTTTACACAAGTCTTTATAAAGCAGTAAGTTGATCAGCGCGGATTTTGTCTTTGTACAGGATTAAACTGATTACACTGATTTTTATTTTTTTACTAAGAAAGATGGGAGATCGGAGCGGGTATACCTGCTTCGATCTCCCATCATCTTTTTAAATCATTAAAATATCCTCTATCTTATCAGTATAATCCCGCGCAACGACAAAATCCGCTCTGCTTTCTGCTCCACTTTTACTAATTTGCCCCCATGGAAAAGAAAAAGATCATTGAGGTAAGTAACCTGGTTAAAAAATACGGGGATTTTACCGCGGTAAAAGGAATCAGCTTTGAGGTGTATGAAGGGGAGATCTTCGGCCTGCTAGGCCCTAATGGTGCGGGTAAATCAACTACCCTGGAAATTATTGAAACACTTCGGGATAAGACGGAAGGAAAGGTAATTGTTGGCGGCTATGACCTCGACAAAGATCCTAACGACATCAAAAAGATTATCGGTGTACAGTTGCAAAGCTCCGGCTATTACCCGGGACTGAACCTGGTGGAACTGATTGAAATGTTCGGCGGCCTTTATAACCAGCCGGTATCGCCTATGCAACTGCTGGGGATGTTCAACCTGGAAGATAAGGCCAAAGCAAAATTCAAAGAGCTTTCCGGGGGCCAGAAGCAACGCTTTTCCATTGCTACCACCCTGATCAACAAGCCACAGATTATTTTCCTGGATGAACCTACCACCGGGCTGGATCCGCAGGCCAGACGTAACCTCTGGGACCTGATCCAGCAGGTACGCAACCAGGGCACTACTGTAGTGATCACCACCCACTATATGGATGAAGCAGAATTCCTCTGCGATCGCTGCGCAATTGTTGACAGCGGGCGTATCATTGCCATCAACTCACCGGACGCACTGATCGATCAACTGGTATCTTCCGGTTTCGAAAGACAAAAAGAAGTAAAGAAAGCCAACCTGGAAGATGTGTTCATTCACCTTACAGGCAAGGATCTGCGGGAAGAATAAAATCAATATCCAATGGAAGCACTGAAATATCCTATTGGCCGTTTTGTAGCATTGCCGGAATATACACCTGCTATGCTGCAGGGGTTTATTAAAGACATTCACTATCTGCCTCAGCTGATAGAAATCGCAGTGCAGGACCTGGATGAATACCAACTGCAAACACCCTATCGCCCCGAAGGCTGGACGGTAGCGCAGGTAGTACATCACCTCGCCGACAGTCACATGAACGGGTACACCCGCATGAAGCTGGCTCTCACAGAAGACGCGCCCATCATCAAGCCATATGAAGAAGGCGCCTGGGCACTATTGCCGGATGTGAAGTTTACACCTATCAATATGTCCATTACGCTGCTACATGCACTGCATACCCGCTGGACCTCCCTGATGGAACACTTAACGCCGGCCGAGTGGGAACGGACATTTATTCATCCGGCCAATGGAACGCAGCATAATTTGAAAACCCATGCGGCCAATTATGCCTGGCATGGAAAACATCACCTCGAGCACATATTGCGCCTGAAGGAAAGAATGGATTGGTAAAGCTTTGATATATGAATATGGATTGGAAATTATTGTCGTCGGAATACCTGTTTAAAGACGGCTGGCTTACTGCTCGCAAGGACAAATGCGAAACACCTTCTGGTAAAATAATAGCACCGTATTATGTACTGGAATACAATAACTGGGTAAATGGTGTGGCATTGCGGGAAGACGGACAGGTGATTATGATTCGTCAATACCGGCACGGAATAGGAAAAACACTGCTGGAAATTCCCGGTGGTACTATGGACCCCAGCGATCCTTCTCCACTATTTGCCATGCAACGGGAAATGCTGGAAGAAACCGGTTACGAATTTAAAGAATGGATATCATTAGGGACTATTGCGCCCAATCCTGCGTCCAGCAATAATTATACGTATATGTTCCTAGCTACCGGCGGCGTAAAGGTGCAGGAGCAGCAACTGGATCATAACGAAGAAATTGAAATTGTAACGATGCCGCTGGGAGAACTGCAGCAACTGGTATTGGACAACAAGATCGAACAAAGTCTGCACACCACCTGTATCTTCTACGCGTTGCTGCATCTGGGTAAAATGGGCATGAAGTAGTTTACATCACTTCCGCCACCACAAAAAAGCTTCCACATACCAGGATCAGATCATCCTGCTGGGCATGTTGCCTGGCTGCCTGTAAGGCTGCCTGCACAGAAGCATGGGCATGTCCATGTAATCCGCTGGCTGCCGCCATTTCTGCCAGCGCTACTTCGTCCAGGGCACGGGGAATTTGTGCTTTACAAAAATAATAATGGGCAGTAGTGGGAAATAAAGGCAGCACTTTTTCTACTTCCTTGTCTTTTACAAAGCCCACTACAATATGCAACTGTTGATAGTTGACATGGCCCAGTTGTTCCATGATTTCCCGGATACCCGCCTCATTATGTCCCACATCGAGCACTGTGAGAGGATGCTGCTGAATAACATCCCAGCGGCCTCTTAAGCCAGTAAGTTTTTTTACATGCGACAGGGCGGCACTGACGTGTTCCCAGGTAATATGCCATCCGTTTTGTTGTAATACTTTAACAGCAGATAATACCCCCATCACATTTTTTTCCTGGTATTGGCCATTCAGGTCGAGTTGTAACTGACGCATTATTTGCTGGCGTGTATCCAGTAACGTTATATCCAGGTGGCTACCGTTGATAGCACTGGAAGACTCCATCCATTCCTGGTCCGCAAAGTGAATAGGAGCGTTTAGCGCGGCAGCTGTATCGATAAAAACAGGGGCTACTTCTGATTGCGTTTCACTGATAACTACCGGTACGCCTGCTTTGATAATACCGGCTTTTTCTCTGGCTATCTGGGGGAGGGTATCTCCTAAAATATTTTTATGGTCAAAGCTGATATTAGTGATCAGCGATAGTTCAGGGGTAATAACATTGGTACTGTCCAAACGTCCGCCCAGTCCCACTTCTATGATGGCGATATCTACGGCCTGTTCGCGGAAATACTGGAAGGCCATAGCTACCGTCAGCTCAAAGAAAGAAGGTTGTATATCTCCGATATGCGACCGCATTTGTTCTGTAAAACGGATCACAAATTCTTCCGGCACTACCTGGCCATTGATGCGGATACGCTCTCTGAAATCCAGTAAGTGTGGAGAAGTATATAATCCGGTTTTGTAGCCTGCCTGCTGGAAAATAGCCGCCAGCATATGGCTGGAAGAGCCTTTCCCGTTGGTACCGGCAACGTGGATGGTTTTAAAGTGATGTTGCGGATGATCCAATATCTCCAGCAACGCCAGTGTATTATGTAAATCTGTTTTAAATGCACTGGCGCCCACCCGGGTGAACATGGGTAGCTGCGCGAAAAGATAGTCCAGGGTTTCTTTGTAAGAGGCCATATTTTTAATAATTAACCGGGCAACCCAGTTGGCCTTTGCCACCTTTGCTATCGCCCCGTTGGAACATGCTTGAATTTAACCGCAAAGCTACGAAAGCGGCCGCATGATCGATACGTCTTTCAAAAAGGTTGGTAAAAAGAGTAGAAGAGCCCAGCAGCAGGGGGCCTACACGAAATGCAGCACCAATATCAGCCTGGCCGTTATGGTTGATAGACATAGGTAGGTAGGCTCCAAAGATCTGTGTTTCATAACGCGGCGTAATATTCAATTGGGTAAGTGCATAGGTTTTGCTGATATCTGTCTGACCAGCGGTTAATGCAATCACTACCTGTGTACTTACAAAAAATCGACCGTCAATATTGTAATCACCCATCAGGTTCAGGGCAGTTGGCAAGGTCATATTGAAAGTAGAGTCGCCAGGCAATGGAGTGAAATATTTATTCAACCGGCGTGCATATTGTTGCAGGCTCTCGTTTTTCCGGTATTCAATGTCTTTGGGCACTATATGGTCTTTCACCAGGCTAAGATCTGTATTAATGGATCCTTTGGTGTATTTGATTTTACCGATATCTGTAATGGAAACGCCTATACGAAATTTGTAGTCGTCGGCATCTGTGTTTTCATAAGAGCCGAAGCCGCCATTGTCGGGGCGGTACTCATATATTACGCCGATATCGGCACCCACACCGGCGTTTTCAAACAGTTTCAGGTTGCTTTGTGCAGGCGATTCCCAGTGATCGAGTTCTTTGTTATAGCCATAGCGCAGCGTACCGCTGCTAATAGTAGCATCCTGGTTATTATTGAGGCGAAATGCCACATCCTTTGCAGAAGCGTAACCGGCCGCCACACCGCTCAGCAGTTTAAGGGTAACGCCGGCTTTCCAGCGACCTGTATAAGTTTCTTTTAAAACACGCGCATAGCTTAATCCCAGCTCATGCCAGATATGGGCGCTAACACCTGTTTGCGGAATACTTAAATTAACATTACGATACCCGGTGTTGGGGTAATCTACTCCAAAGAAATTAGCGATAGGGGTAGTTACATTTCCGGCATTGCCACTGCTACGCATGCGCCACACAAATGATACTGATTGTTTTTCATCGATCGCGTATAATACAGAGGGCAGCATCACTTCTGCCATTCCCCAGCCATTTTGTTTCCTGTTGGCACCTTCATCCAGGAAATAATCGCGGTTGCGGCGGAGGGTGTCGGGCATACTGAACAATACAGACTTGGGTATACTCGCATACGTGTTGCCGGCATTTACGTCTACTCCCACGATATTGACATCCCATTTATAACGATAGCCAGCAGCACTGGCGGGGTTGGATAGCACGCCATAAATGCCCGCATGGTTGCTGTTATTGTATCCCGGAAAAGTTTGTGCCATAGCGGCATAAGTCAGTAGTAGCAGTACTGATGTGCTGAAAAGGATACGGTTTAGTCTTACAATCATTACTGGCGATAAAAAATAGGTTTCTCGAAATGACACGAAAATCTTGCTCTTTGTTGCTCTTGAAGTCATAGGTAGAGTTATAGGAAATCCGGGTCCGGTTTTTAATACGGCGATAGCAGTGAATACACAGCTATACGATATTTAAAACACGGTAATTATTATTCAGCTTTAAAATAGAAACGTATGGTCCCAAACTGTTCTTCAGGAGCATCCGGATTGGCATTATATTTCAGTTGTCCGCTTCTGGCTGCTTTTTTTGCAATTTCAATCAGCTGTGGATTGCTGATGGTGGACCCTTTCATACTAAAAGTGGCAGCCGTCACATTTCCTTGTTGGTCTACTTTAATATTGATGGCTACATAGCCTGTTTCGGTACCATCGTAGGTGACTTGTGGTCGTCCGATCAGGCTTCTGCCATTGAGGTGAAAATCGGAACGTCCTCCTCCGAGTCCGCCGCCCGTATATCCGCCGCCGTTAGGGTTGCCTCCCAGTTGGCCACGATCGCCGGGTTTGCCGGTATTTCCTTCTCCGGTGGCATTGTTGGAACCGTTGGCATTGTTACCGCTATTAGCACTGTTACCGGTACCGCCGCCAAATACTGCTTTAGGTTTAGGAGCAGGTGGTGCAGGTCTGGGAGGTGCTTCTGTAGGCTTTTTAGCAGGTTTCACCACCGGTTTGGGTTCCAGTTTTTTAGGAAGCTCTTTGGGCTTCTCTACTGGCTTTTCCGGCTTTTTCACTTCGGGAGCTTCTTCTTCATCCTGTGTGGCAATGTCCTGAGGAGGTTCGCTGGCATCTTTTGCAGCAGTAACAGGGCTTTCGGCAGGTGCCGGTTCCGGAGCTGCTGCGCTGGGTGGATTGGGATTCAGTGGTTGCTCGGTTCCCATCCCTTCATCAGAGGTACCCAGGTTCACTTCCATCCCCAGATCCTGGTCGGGCAGGGGTGGAGGAGCAGAAAAGCCGGTAAATATAAGCGCTACTAACAGCAACGCATGAACGCCGATAGTAATGCCTAGTGCCTGAATATTTTTTTTACCGTTTTTTTCCTCCATGATAACTCTATTGAGCGCCTGTTTTGACCAAAGTTAATGTTTTGATCCAGAAAAAATAATCACTCATCAAAAGATGAATTCCGGATCTTTGCAAAAACTGTGCTGTTAATCCGGTTTTTGCTATTTATTTTTTTTCGCCAATTTTATGAACCTCGCAAAACAAACTATCCGTCTTTATCAGAATGCCTACACCGGCCTTTCCCCTGCTACCTGGTGGTTATCACTGGTGTTGCTGATCAATCGTAGTGGTACCATGGTCATTCCTTTTATGACGGTGTACCTCACACAACATCTACATTTCTCTATTGCCCAGGCAGGCCTTGTGATGGCTTGTTTTGGCTGCGGCGCTATTGTGGGCGCGCTGCTGGGCGGATGGTTATCTGACAAAATTGGCTTTTACCAGGTACAGTTCTGGAGCCTCTTCTCTAACGGATTATTGTTCCTTTTATTGGGTCAGATGCGCACGTTTGAGCAAATATGTATCTGTGTATTCGTGATGAGCTCTGTGGGAGATGCCTTCCGGCCGGCCAACAGCATTGCTGTAGCGGCTTATAGCGCTCCTGAAAACCGTACCCGCTCCTATGCATTAAACCGGTTGGCTGTGAACCTGGGTTGGTCGGTAGGCCCGGCTGTGGGCGGTATTCTGGCCAGCTTCAGCTACCAGTTACTTTTTTGGGTAGATGGATTTACCTGTATGGCGGCCGCAGTACTGATGCGAATTTTCCTGCCACCGGTGCCTGCACCGGCTAAAGCCGAAAAAGCAAAGGTGATGAAGGAAGATAAAGTATGGAAGGACGCTATTTACCTGTGGTTCCTATTATTTGCTACCGTGAATGCCATTTGCCTGTTCCAGTTCAGCAGTATCGTTCCCTTGTATTTTAAAGACGTGATGCACATGGAAGAATGGCAGATAGGCCTGAACATGTCTATCAACGGTATTCTCATTGCCCTGGTGGAAATGATCATGGTGTACCGGCTGGAGGGTACACGCCCCAATCTTGTATTCATCGCGAGGGGGGCGGTGATGGTATGTATCTCCTACCTCTTGCTGAGTATATTGCCGCCGTTCTGGGCGGTAGCGGGCTTGTTTATGGTCGTGATCACCTTCGGTGAAATGTTCTGCCTTCCTTTTATGAACAGTTTCTGGATTGCCAGAAGTAAGGATCATAACCGCGGACAATATGCAGCCCTGTATACCATCTCTTATTCGCTGGCCAATATCGTATCGCCTACTACCGGCGCTTTTGTGGTACAACATCTCGGATTTAAGCCCTGGTGGGTGCTGACCGCCCTCGGTTGTGTATTGTCAGGAGCAGGGTTCTGGTGGCTGCAAAAGAAGCTGGCAACGCACAAAGCTGCCGCGCCGGCATCCAGCCTGGCACAGTAGGGAAAACATATGATGCCCGGCCCGGGATATGGTCGAAATTGTTAAAGACTTTACAATTATTGTCCTCAAAATGCTAATTTTGCTTAAAAAGTAGTAAAATTGGTTAATGAAAGTAATTCAATTTACTGTTCCCGTGGCCGAGCAAGGTGCTGTAGTGATACAGGAAGATATTCTCCCATACTTCTATAATTATCTGCATCGTCATAAGGAGGCACAGGTTACACTCATCATAAAGGGAGAAGGCACACTCATTGCCGGCAATTATACCCAGCCATTTAAGGCCGGGGAAATTTATGTGATTGGTGCTAACCAACCGCATATGTTTAAAGGGGATGCCCGGTATTTTGAAAATTTACAGGAGAAGAATATTCACGCTATTCATATTTTCTTCGATCATGAACAGGCGTTGCAGGGATTGTTTTCCTTAAAGGAAATGGAAACGGTCCGCAAATTCTTACAGCTTACTGCCAACAGCCTTCAATTACCTGCTGATCACGCCGAAAAAATAGGCGCAGATATTTTAAAAATCTCGCGTCTCAGCGGTGCAGAGCGGCTCCTGGCATTTGTGGGCATGCTGGTGTATTTCTCCAAACAGGTGAAGGAATGGAAGTCTTTATCCACCGGGTTCTCCAGGCACTCCTACAGCGAATCGGAAGGATTGCGCATGAACGATATTTATCAATATACACTGGAGCATTACGCGGAGAATATTTCACTCGGGCAAATTGCGGGAGTAGCCCATCTGACAACCTATGCCTTCTGTAAATATTTTAAGAAACATACCCGCAAAACTTATCTTGAATTCCTGAATGAAATCAGGATTAATGTGGCTTGTAAGAAAATCATTAATGGAGATTTCGATAGTATCGCTGCTGTAGCCTATGCCACCGGCTACAACAATCCTATCACCTTTAACCGGGTATTCCGCAAGGTAACAGGCATGTCGCCTTCGGCGTATGCACGCCAGTATCGGTTTGAAGAAGTTGAAAGTTGATATAGAAGCATAAAGCATAAAGCCGAAAGCAAAAAGCTATAAAAGCGAATGACCAAAGCGAGTATTTAAACTTTCCGCTTTGGTCATTCGCTTTTATAGCTTTTTGCTTTCGGCTTTATGCCTTATGCTTAATCAATGTGCGAAATCCTCCATATAGTCACCCGTAATGCGCTCCATTGGCGGATTGAAATAACCGAATTTAAGATCGGGGAATTCCTCATGGATCAGTTCCTGTAATTGTTTCACACCCAAACATTCTCCGGTTTCTGTGATGCCCAGTTTACCCAGGTACCAGTCCGGATCGATGTTGAAGTTACGCCACTGAATCATATTCAGGCCCGTTTCGCGGATCAGTTTGCGCAGTGCCTCGTATTCATCTGCACTATCGGTCATGCCCGGGAATACAAAGTAGTTGATCGATGTCCAGCCACCAAATTCGCGTACTACTTTCAGGCTTTCGATGATATCTTCAAAAGCATAGTTGTTAGGACGGTAATAAGGGGTATAATATTTTTCCTGGGCAGAGTTCAGGCTCACACGGATACTGTTCAAACCTGCTTCACACAGGGCTCTTACGGCATCAGGCTTGCTCCCGTTGGTGTTGATATTGATACTGCCTTTAGGTGTATGTTTACGTATTTCGATGATAGACTCCCGGATGGTTTCCCACATCAGTAAAGGCTCGCCTTCGCAACCCTGGCCAAAGCTCACGATAGGGAAGGGCGCAGTTTCCAGGTGTGGCACGGTGTATTCTACAATTTCTGCTGCAGTTGGTTTAAAACGCAAACGGTCCTGCGTAGAAACAATGCTTTCTTCCTCCGGCTGGAATGAAATGCAGCCAACGCAGTTGGCATTACATGCGGGTGAGGAAGGAATAGGGCATTCCCATCTTCCCATAAAGTAATTACGCGCAGCAGGACACTCATAAGTCAGGGCACAGTTCTCTGCCAGGTGCTGTACCAGCCTGTTATGCGGATAGGCTTCTGTCAGTGTTTTTACGCCTTGTTTCACCTTTTTGGCGTCGAATCCGGCGCATTCCTGGCGGATATCGGCTTCAATACGGGTAGCGGGTACATAAAACTTGCCATCCAGCCAGCCCACAGCCGTGTAGCAAAACAGCGGCAGTGTAGGCGCGTCCGGCATGGTTTCGTATGCTGCCAGGTAAAAACCGGTATGTGCCGGCGGAATGAAGGCAGCTACGGCCCATCCTTTATCACAAAGCTGCATATCGCCGGTGGCGGCATTGATACCAATACCACGGCGTCCGGGCAACTCATACAAATTACCTCCTTCCGGTAATTCGATCCACTCATCTGCTTCCACCGGCCATGCATCCCAGCCACTACGGCCGGTTACATACATGCTGGTATCTTCAAAAATATTCCCTTCACCGTCAGAATATAATATGTAAGGTGTCTGTTTTAACATTTTGTGATTTTATGGCCTGCTGGCGGAAATTGTTTACTGAACCCTGCTCTGAAAGAAAGTATTTAATGTTTCTCTTTCTTCTTTGCCCGGTTCATCCAGTATTTCCAGCTGCAGAATCTTGTTATTTTTATAGTCTATTGTCAGTAAGTCGTTCCGCAAAATTACGTTATTCAGCTCGTTCCAGCCAACCAGCTTTTTAGAGAAGGTGGTGGGGAGTGTAATACCGGTGGTATCCAGTTTTACATAGGAAGGCTTAAAGATGATATATTCCATCCAGCCTACATACGCTAAACCAATACCTGTCAGGAACGAAAACAAAGCGCTCAGTGGCTGCAGGTGCGACAAAAAATACAAACTACCTGTAAAGCAGATCAGTGCTTCTATCATCCGCGCGACAGTATTGGCTTCCGAAAACTGTTTAAACCGCTTCATGCTGAAGGGAAATGCTATCGCCAGTAACCCTACTGCCAGGAAAAAGACCACCAGGAACCAGTTAGGCTGCGGACTGCGGTATACGGCAATCGCGTTAATCAGGAACAGGATGCCAACCAAACCGTGCATTACCGGTAATAACCGGATTCTACTACTGGTGTTGGGATGCAGGATGCGCAAACTATGCATGTACAGGAATGTAAGATTAAGAATTAGAACTTATCAACAGGTTACACAGTTTGAACAATACGCGGGCACCTACGTTAGCATCCCATTCGTCGTGGGAAGCGCTCACTTCATTCAGATCAAACCCAATCAGCTTGCGGCCGCTGGCCAGCACCCGCTTAAAGAGATAATATACCTGTTCTACTTCAAAACCACCCGCTACCGGCGTACCTGTATGCGGACACAGTTTAGGATCCAGCCCGTCGATATCAAAGCTGATATATACCTGCTGTGGCAGGGTAGCTACAATGCTGTCGCAGATCGACTGCCAGGTTTCCCCTTCAAATTGTCTTTCTTTGATTTGTTTATCGAAGAAGGTCGCTACGCGGCCTTCGCTGTTATTAATATAATCTACTTCTTCTTCACAATAGTCGCGGATACCTACCTGTACCAGTTTCGACAGTTGCGGTACTTCTGCCAGGGCATTGTACATAATAGAGGCATGGGAATAAGTGAATCCTTCGTAAGCGTCCCGCAAATCGCAGTGTGCATCGATCTGGAGAATACCGAAGTCGCCGGCGTGTTCACCAATGGCTTTGAAGAAGCCCAGTGGTGTACTGTGATCACCGCCTACCAGTCCTACCAGCTTGCCTTTTTCCAGCAAAGCTTTGGTTTGGGTGTATACCCATTCGTTCATGGCACGGGTACCGTTCCCTACGTCTACCAGTGTTTTTTTCAGAAATTCATTTTCAGAAATATCTCCCCCTTCAGTCAGGAATTTCAGGTACAGCTCTGCTTCTTTACGCAGGTAATCGCTGCGTAGTAACAGGTGCTTATCTGGTTCACGCATGTAAAAACCCTGTTTCCAGCCATCTTTCACATCAGCATCATAAAGATCGATCTGAAAGGAGGCCCTGAAAATACGCTCTGGTCCACGGGCTGTACCATTATTATAAGATACGGTTACTTCCCAGGGAACAGGTAATAATACCAGCCGGGCTTCGTCCTCAGAAAAAGGTAAGCCAAAAACGTTGTTGGATAAAAGACCAACTGAGTTAGGGTCAAATTGTGATAAATCTGCCATGATAAAATCGTACTTTTCTAAATTCCGCGCAAAGATAGGATTATGTTTACTTACAGCCCTCCTTCTGTTAAAAAGAATTGCCTTTTATATAAAATTTGTCCGAAGAAGGTCATTTTGACTTAATTTTGCCGATTAATCGGAAACAATTAAAAGAAAGGAAAAGGCAAGAGAGGTTAGGTGCGCGCTGGTAAAGGGTTTTGCTGTTTGAATCAAATCAATAGGGAAGATAATTTTCATATGAAAAAAACAAATATTATTCTGCTGGTGGTAATTGCGGTAGCAATTGGAGTGATAGTAACAATGGTGGGGGATTTCAGTACCTATGAAACTTTTGCAACAGCCCGTGAAAAGGAAGGAAAAGAGTTTCATGTGATCGGGAAGCTCGATACATTAAAAGCTATGAACTACGATCCCATCAAAGATGCTAACTTATTTAGCTTCTATGTACACGATAAAACCGGGGAATCACATAAAGTAGTATTCTACGGAGCCAAGCCAACCGACTTCGAGAAAGCTGAATCCATTGTACTCACTGGTAAAATGGAAGGAGGCGAATTTCATTGCAGCAAAATTCTGATGAAATGTCCTTCTAAATATAAAGACGACCAGGTGGTGGTCGGCAATAAACAACTTTAAAGTAACTATTTGAACATTTTGAAGGGTTGTCCGGCATACACCGGCATGAACAGTTATTTCAAAATGCGCAATGCCGGAATATTCACATCTCTAGAGGAATTTTATGAAGTTTGTAGGGGAACATTTACTGCCGGGCCAACTAGGCCACTTCTTTGCCATACTGGCATTTGTAGCATCTATAGTAGCCACGGTTGCTTATTATAATGCCGTTAAATTAAAAGAACCTTCTTTACAGGAATCCTGGAAACGACTGGCACGCTGGTCTTTCGTCATCCAGTCTGCTGCCGTGATCGGTGTTTTCTCCTGCCTGTACTATATTCTGTATAATCACTTTTTTGAATATAAATACGCATGGCGTAATACGTCCCGTGACTTGCCTATCCAATATCTTTTATCCAGCCTTTGGTCCGACCAGGAAGGTAGCTTCCTGCTCTGGAGTATCTGGAATAGTATACTGGGCATTGTCTTGATCCGTACTTCCAAAAAATGGGAAGCGCCGGTAATGACCATTTTTTCGCTTGCACAGCTGATTATGGCCAGCATGCTGCTTGGCATATTCATCCTGGGTTACAAAGTAGGCAGCAATCCGTTTATGCTCCTGCGTCAGGCGCCCGAAAACCAACTGGCACCTATTTTCCAGACGGCTGACTACATGCAGCATATCCACGATGGAAACGGTCTGAACGTAACCCTCCAGAACTACTGGATGGTGATTCACCCGCCGATCCTGTTCCTGGGCTTTGCTTCCATGATCATTCCTTTTGCCTTCGCTTTTGCCGGGGTTTGGACCCGCGATTATACCGGTTGGGTAAAACCAGTACAGCCATGGGGCCTGTTTGCCATTGCCTTACTGGGTACAGGCATCATGATGGGTGCCGCATGGGCTTATGAATCCCTGAACTTCGGTGGTTACTGGGCCTGGGATCCGGTAGAAAATGCCTCCCTGGTACCGTGGCTTACCATGGTAGCTGGTGTACACACCCTGCTGGCCTACAAAGCAACCGGGCACTCGCTGAAGTCTACCATCTTCTTTTTCTTTATTTCTTATGTAATGATCCTCTATTCCTCCTTCCTTACCAAAAGCGGTGTGCTGGGAGATACTTCCGTACACTCGTTTACGGACATGGGGATGACAGCACAGTTACTGTTTGCGATGCTGGTATTTACCATACCATCTATCACATTGCTGGTCATACGCAGAAAAGAAATTCCATCTGTGAAGAAGGAGGAAAACAGCTACTCCCGTGAGTTCTGGCTGTTCGTGGGTTCCCTGATTATGCTGATTGCCGCTATCCAGGTAACCTTCACCACTTCGATCCCGGTGTGGAATAAGCTGATGAGCTTCACCGGCCTCAAAGGACTGCTCAATACGAACGATATTGCGCCGCCATCAGATGTCATTTTCCATTATAACAAAATTCAGATCTGGATTGCCATTGTACTGGGTGTATTAACCGCCATTGTACAATTCATGAGATATAAGGATACTCCCCGTGGAGAACTTACCAAAAAACTGGCAATTCCTACATTGGTGTCTTTACTGTTGACCGGCCTGATCGCCTGGAAAGGTACCATCACCTTCGATAAATATGGCGCCGGGTTCCTCACGGCTATTTACATGATGCTGTTTGCCAGCATTTACGCCATTGTGGGTAACGTGACTTATATTTTCTCCGGTCTGAAAGGCAAGCTGAAAAACGCAGGTGCTTCTGTAGCACATATCGGTTTTGGTATGGTGCTGTTAGGTATACTCATTTCTTCCGCCAAAATGGAAGTGATCTCCTATGATCGCATGAAGATGCTGAATGATGGCTTCTTCAGGAAAGAAAGCAAGCAAAATCCGCGCGAAAACATCATGCTGCCAAAAGACGTACCGGTACAAATGGGCGATTATCATGTAACCTATACCGGCGATTCTATTGCAAAAGGTGATGCGAAAACCTATTACAAGGTAAATTATGAGAAGAAGGATAAAGCAACCGGTAACGTTGTAGAACGGTTTACCCTTTACCCGGATGCGTTTGTAAACAGGAAAGAAAACTCTATTTCCTCCAATCCTGCTTCCAGACACTATCTGACAAAGGATATCTACACCTACGTATCTGCTGCACCTAACAAAGAAGAAGAAGCGAAAGCGGATACTACTCCGTACGTATCACACCTGATGAAACAGGGTGATTCCGTATTCTTCTCCAAAGGATTTATTGTACTGAAAGGATTGAACACCAAACCGGAAAGCCGCAATTATGTGCCACAAAATGGTGACCTGGCGGTAGGCGCAGAGCTGGAGGTATACACTCAAACAGACGACCACTTTAAGTTACAGCCGATCTACTTCATCCGCGACAGCAGCTATCAGTATAGTGTGGAAGATACGTTGGCGCCGCTGGGACTGAATGTAAGGTTCTCCAAGATAATGCCTGCAGAGAACAAGATCGAGCTGAAGGTCAAAGAAGCCGCCGGTTTCAGCGATTATATCGTGATGAAAGCCCTGATATTCCCTTATATCAACGTTTTGTGGTTAGGGATCATCATTACCGTGGTGGGTACTTTTATGAGTATTTATCAGAAAGTAAGAAGAAGATAGGCGCTGCCTGTATTTTATAAGAAGAAATCCTCCGGTGGCGATGCTGCCGGAGGATTTTTTCTTTATTAAATCCGGTTCCGGTGCATGTCAATATCAGAATTCTTATCTACATTTAGCTATTAAATGTCCTTATGATGCGTAGGTGGTTGCGTATAGCCCTCATCGTTATAGCCACGCTTGCCGTGGTATATTTGCTCGGACCCAAACCGGCAACACCCGTATATAATCACACATTACCACCTGTCCCGCCAGCCGGTCCGGCACTGGAAGCCTATATCCATAACAAGGAAGCACAACACCGGCTGAAACCGGATAATGAAGCACGCATTGTGTGGCATGATTCCCTGCACCGTAAAACACCTTATGCGGTAGTTTATCTCCACGGTTTTTCCGCCAGCCAGGAAGAGGGAAATCCTGTGCATCGTGATTTTGCGAAACGTTTCGGCTGTAACTTGTATTTATCACGACTGGATGGACATGGCATAGATACTTCTGATCCGTTGTTACACATGACTGCGGAGGGATTATGGGAAGACGCAGAAGAAGCATTGAGCATAGGCAAAGCACTGGGCGACACAGTGATCCTGATGGGAACCTCCACTGGCGGAACACTGGCGTTGCAACTGGCAGCCGCTTATCCCCGCGACGTATATGCGCTGATAAATATGTCGCCTAATATAGCCATTAACGATAAACTGGCATTTCTGGCGAATGGTCCCTGGGGACTGCAGCTCGCCCGGTGGGTCAGTAAAGGAGATTTTCGCCGTGGCACAGATACGGACACTACACGGGCAAAGTACTGGAATAACAGTTATCGCCTGGAAGCTGTAGTGCAACTGCAAAATCTGCTGGCATCCGCTATGACGCCTGCCACCTTTGAAAAAATACAGCAACCGGTATTGAATCTCTATTATTATAAAGATGAAACCCACCAGGACCCCACTGTAAAAGTATCTGCCATCCTGGAGATGGAGCAGGAGCTGGGTACGCCGGCTACCATGAAAGCTGCCATCCCTGTTCCGGGCGCCGGCGCTCATGTTATGGGCTCCGCGCTCACTGGAAAAGATCTGCCTGCGGTAGAAAAAGCGATCAGTGACTTCGCCATCAATAAGTTAAGAATGACGCCGGTTCGGTAACACTATTTAGTTAGGCGCAAATCTGAAATCTTTTATAACTTGTGGTAACATTCTATATCTAAGCAACGTTAAGTAAACTATGCGCCTTCGTTTCAAACAAATTATCGTTTCTGTTTTCCTGGTATTGGGGATATCCCTTTGCCATACAGGCGCGATGGCCCAGGAAGCACATGGCGCAGACGTTATCCCATTACACGCTATCGTGGTGGGAAAAGATACCATCCCGGTGATCACACTGGCCATATTCGACGTTGTGGAAAAAATGCCGAAAGCATTGCGCAAAGAACGCGAACGCTGGAGCCGTTTACGGAATGCGGTATATGTTACCTATCCCTATGCCAGGTCTGCAGCAAAAGTGCTGAAAGATGTGAATGCCAGCATGGCCAACATGAATAAAAGGGAACGCAAAGCTTTCCTGGCTACTAAAGAAAAAGAACTGAAAGCCCAGTTTGGTGATAAACTGGAAAATCTCTCCGTATACCAGGGTAAAGTGCTCATGAAACTGATCGACCGTGAAACAGGTCAGAATTGTTATGAAATTATCAAAGAATTGAAAGGTGGTTTTAATGCCCGTGTATGGCAAACCGTTGCTTTTTTCTTTGGCGGTAATCTCAAAAGCGATTATGACAAACAGGAAGATAAAGACATTGAAGTCATTGTACAGGAACTCGAAATGTACCAGCACTACCGCGCCTATAATTAATTCATTTATCTTCGTAAGATTCGCCTTTAACCCAACTGGTTTATTATGATGAAAGCATGGATCTTACTTGTCAGCTCCCTTTTTATGTTCACAGGTGCTATGGCGCAGGCCGTAGCAGACGATGATCCGGTGTATGTACTGGATAGTGTGGTGGTGACCCAGGCCGTTGTTGGCCAGGTATCTCCGGATCGCATTGGATTGATGACCATTGCCAAAGGGTCCAAAGCGGTATTGAAATACGGCAGCCAGGCCGAAAATGGCGTCGTATATATAGAAACCAAACCTTTTGCCCGCAAAAGGGTACAGACACTATTACGCAGCAAATCGCCCCAATACGACAGTTTGTTGAACAAATACGGAAACGACAGCTCATTTTTATATGTGGTAAACGGTCATCCTATGGAGCCGACAAATGAAACCCTCTTCATGACATTAGATCAGAAAACTTTCCGCTCCATCAATATTCTTACAAGGGAGCAAATAGTAAAATCATTTGGGGAAGCAAAACATGAAGCTGTTATTGTGATCACCAGCTCAGAAGAGTAATTTATTTCCCATCTTTGCACCTCAATTTACAGCATATGAAACTAGATATACTGGCAATAGCGGTGCACCCGGACGATGTGGAGCTGGGCTGCGCAGGCACATTGATGATGCATGCACAACAGGGGATGAAAGTAGGAGTGGTAGATCTGACCCGTGGAGAACTGGGTACTCGTGGTACACCGGAACTGCGCATACAGGAAGCTGCTGCTGCTGCTGAAATTATGGGGCTGGAAGTAAGGGAAAACCTTGGCCTGGCCGATGGGTTTTTCAGAAATGATACGATGGAGCAAATGGCCATTATTACCGCCATCCGCAAGTATCGCCCCGATATTATACTGGCGAATGCTATAGACGATCGCCACCCGGATCATGGACGTGCCGCCCAACTGATATCCGATAGCGCCTTCATGGCAGGATTACGGAAAATTGAAACTACACTGGACGGCCAATTACAGGAAGCATGGCGCCCAAAACAGGTGTTCCACTTCATACAGGACCGTTATCATGAACCGGATTTTGTGATCGATATTACGCCGGTGATTGACCGGAAGCTGGCTGCTATCAAGGCTTTCTCTTCACAATTCCTGGCGCCGAAAGACAATGAACCGCAAACCTATATTTCCGGCTCCAGCTTTTTTGATAGTGTTGTTTACCGTGCCAAGATGTTTGGCAAAATGGTAGGGGTGGAATATGCAGAAGGTTATACCTCTGCCAAAAAGATTGGTGTTCGCAGTTTTGCAGATCTGATTAATATTACTACCTGAGCATAAAGCTATTGTGTTTTGTTCTAAAGAGCGGAAAGTAAAAACTAATGTGTTTTTACTTTCCGCTTTCTTTTTTCCGCTTTTACTTTTAGATTTATAGTAAACCAAAGGAAGATTTTTTTTCGCTTCATCAATCGCTTCAATCGCTTTATGCTTTCAGCCTTATAAAATATGAGAAAACTATCCATCCTGGCGTTATTGCTGATCATTGCCTTTACTGCCAACGCCCAAAAAACAGACAAGGCGCTTACCGCCATTTTAACGCCTCTTTTAAAGGACTTTCACGGTCAGGTGGGCATTTATGTGCACCACTTGAAAAAAGACCGCACGGTGGCTATAAAGGCAGATACCACGTTTCCTACTGCCAGTATGATTAAAACTGCTATCCAGGTGGGTATTTTTAATAAGCTGGCCAAAGGGGAACTGCAATACCATCAAAACCTGGTGTATCGCGATTCTTTGTTGTACAAGGGCGAAGATATCCTGGGTTCATTCCGCGACAGTGAGCAGATCGCTCTGGATAAGGTGGTGATGTTGATGTTGACGATGAGCGACAATACGGCGAGTTTGTGGCTGCAGTCGTTGGCCGGGGGCGGATTAACCATTAACCAGTGGTTGGAAGAGCATGGATTTGAACATTTACGGGTCAATTCCCGCACAAAAGGGAGGGAGGCCAACCGGCAGGAGTATGGATGGGGACAAACCAGTCCGCGTGAAATGGCGCGGCTGATGGAAATGATATACAAGGGGGAAGTGATCAATCCTGCTGCCAGTGAGCGGATGTACCGGAATCTTACGCGTAATTACTGGGATACACAGGGATTAACACAGGTACCCCCAAACGTTCGCACCGCGTCGAAAAATGGCGCGGTGGACGAATCACGTTCAGAAGTAATAATGGTGAATGCACCTCACGGTGACTATGTATATTGTATTATTACCAAAAACAACCAGGATCAACGTTGGACTCCTGATAATGAGGCGTGGCAATTGTTGCGAAAGGTGGGTTTTGCAATCTGGCAGCACTATGAACCGGACAGCCAATGGAAACCCGACCCCGCTTTGGGGCAGTTTTAGATACGGTCAATGGGACCCGCTAAACACTAAATGAACAGATCTCGTGTAGCGTCAAATTCATCGTGTTTAATGATACTGTTTTTAATAAACGGAATCAAAGCAAGTCCAATCGTTATAACCACCAGTAAAAAGTATTTTTTCTTCATTTCCATGCTACTTGTGTTAAAAAAGTTCCACTTATATAACTAAATAACGTGCCAAATTGTTACAGAAATACCATGAAAATGTTAACTCCGGGATATTTTTTTTGAGTATATAAGCCCAAATTATTCCATTGTTCCTGCCTGTACTGTGGAAAACAGGATATATAGAGAAACTCAATGTCACATTTTTAAAATCTATTTGATTACTAATGAATGTAATGTGATCTTTGCGCCGTCAAAAAGTATATAATCATTAGTCTGTAAATCAAAAAGAGAATAGTTATTATGAAAAATGTTATCTTATCCGTAGGGTCAGAGTTTCCCGAATTCAAAAAAACGGCAGTTGTATCTATTGAAAAAGGTAAAGAATTCTATGAATTGTCTTCTGAAGAACTGAAAAACTCCGGCAAATGGATGGTGATGTTCTGGTGGCCTAAAGACTTTACTTTCGTATGTCCTACTGAAATCGCTGAATTCAACAAACACGCACAGGATTTCGCTGACCGTGATGCAGTATTGATCGGTGCTTCTACTGACAGTGAGTTTGTACATGCTGCATGGAGAAGAGATCATGAAGACCTGCGTGGTTTGCAGTTCCCTATGCTGGCAGACACTTCCAAATCTCTCGCAACTGAACTGGGTATCCTGGAAGCAAACGAGAAAGTTGCTTACCGTGCTACTTACATTGTAGACCCTCAGGGTATTGTACGTTGGGTTTCCCTGTACGACCTGTCTGTAGGCCGTAGCGTAAAAGAAGTTTTACGTGTACTGGATGCACTGCAAACAGATGAACTGTGCCCTTGCAACTGGACTAAGGGAGAAGCTACGCTGACTGTTTAATCATTAAGTCATTTTTTATTTTATTGACTGGATATTTTGCCGGAAAGGGTATTACCCTCAGGCCGGCAAAATATTCAGGCGGTAAAATCATGAAATAAAAAAAATACATATTATGTTTGCAACTACGAATCAGGATACGGCAGTACAATTGCTGGAAGCGGTGGGGTTGACAGGTGAACAGGTATCCAGTAAACTGCAGTCACTCGTAAATGTGGATGCGCGTTATTTGAAGGATCTGAAGATCAATGTAACTAACTCTCTGGCTGCAGCTACGCTGTCGAAGAAAGAGGCTTATATGATCGGTGTTGCGGTAGCGGTGAATGAAAAGCATGCAGTACTGCAGGCCGCTTTTGAAAAGCTGGCTACCCAGGAAGGTGCAACCGATAAAGAGATTGCAGAAGTAATTAGCTGTACTTCCCTCATGAATGCCAACAACGTCTTTTATCGTTTCAGGCATTTTGTGAATAAGGAATATTACACCAATACCCCTGCCGGTATCCGGATGAGCATTATGGCTAACCCGGTATTAGGTAAAGAATTTTTTGAGTTGCTGAGCCTGGTGGTATCTGCACTCAATGGTTGTGAAATGTGCGTGACTTCCCACGAAGAAGCGTTGTTAAAACATGGAACGGATCAACAGCGGATTTTGGAGTCAGTAAGATTAGGTGCTGTTTTACGTAGCCTTGTTGTATTATTGTAAATTATTTTTTCGGCAAAAGACAGATGAAAATTTGCCTGATAGTCATTGATTATCAATCTTTTGCATTGTGTTCACATCTTAAGTAAAGGCTTTTTGTAAAGGCTTTTAATGTACTTGTGAATAAATTCATTTAATAATATTTGCAAAATCCATAAAAAAATTGGACTTTTGCATTCCTAAATTTTTAGATCATGGCAAGAGTATGTCAGGTGACAGGAAAGAAGCCGATCACGGGTCACCATGTTTCCTTCTCCAACATTAAGACAAACAGAAGGTTTCTTCCTAACCTGCAAAAGAAACGTTTTTTCCTGGCAGAAGAGGACAAATGGATATCATTGAAAGTATCTGCTGACGGTTTAAGAACCATCAACAAGAGAGGTTTGTATGCAGTTGTGAAGGAATTGCGTGCAGCTGGTCAGGAAATCTAATTCTAAGACTCACTTAATTTGTAATACACAATGGCAAAAAAAGGTAATAGAGTACAGGTAATTCTGGAGTGCACCGAGCACAAGACTTCTGGTCAACCAGGAACTTCCCGTTATATCTCTAACAAGAATAAGAAGAATACTCCTGAGCGTCTGGAGTTGAAGAAGTACAATCCTATCTTAAGGAAAGTGACTGTACACAAAGAAATTAAATAAGTAATTGTTGATGGTGACTGGCTGTATTTGCATACCAGCCAATGAGCCGTTAGACCATAAAAACAATAGAATACAATGGCAAAAGTAGCTTCAAAAAACGCGAAGGTTAAAGATGCTAAAGCAGCAGCTGAGTCTAAAGTATGGACCAAGGTAATCAGAGCAGTACGCTCTCCTAAAACCGGTGCTTATACTTTTAAAGACGCAATCGTACACAAGGACAAAGTCATGGAGTACATGAATCAAAAGTAATTCGGCTTTACTAATAATACTGAAAGGCTGTCCCGTTATACGGACAGCTTTTTGTATTTGGAGTAGCTGTTACCTTTAGGTTAATGTAGCGGAGCTTCCGGCTATCCTTTAACATTCATGCAGTAATGACTGACTGCTGATTGCTAAAAGCTAACAGCTATTGCTTATCTTCGCAGCATTCACTAACTGCTGGCTGCTAAAAGCCAACAGCTGTTTCGACCCAACTAAACTAAACTATGAGCTTTTTCAATAAACTATTTTCCAGGGAGAAGAAGGAAAATCTGGATCAGGGTTTACAAAAAACCAAAGAGAGCTTCCTGAGTAAAATAGGACGCGCCATTGCAGGAAAGTCAACGGTAGACACCGAGGTATTGGATAACCTGGAAGATGCCCTTGTTTCTGCAGATGTAGGCGTAGATACCACTGTAAAAATCATTGACCGCATTGAACAACGTGTGGCAAAAGATAAATATCTGGGAACCAGTGAGTTGAATAGGTTGTTGCAGGAAGAGATTGCAGCTATACTGGTAGACGCCCCCGATAGCGGATTCCGTGATTTTGATGTACCCGCTGGTAAAAAGCCTTATGTTATTATGGTAGTAGGCGTAAATGGCGTCGGAAAAACCACTACCATTGGTAAGCTGGCCTATAACTTTAAGAAAGCCGGTAAATCAGTGATGTTAGGAGCTGCGGATACTTTCCGTGCCGCTGCCGTTGATCAGTTGACTATCTGGAGCGAAAGGGCGGGAGTACCTATTGTTAAACAACAAATGGGGTCTGACCCCGGAGCAGTGGCATTTGATACCGTACAAAGCGGCGCTGCAAAAGACGTAGATGTAATTATTATAGATACTGCGGGCCGTTTGCATAACAAACTCCACCTGATGGATGAGTTGGGTAAAATCAAGCGGGTGATGAAGAAAGTCATTCCTGATGCCCCACATGAAGTATTACTGGTGTTGGACGGATCTACCGGCCAGAATGCATTAGAGCAAGCCAAACAGTTTACCGCTACTACAGAGGTAACTGCACTGGCTATTACCAAACTGGATGGTACTGCCAAGGGCGGGGTAGTATTAGCCATTGCCAACCAATTTAAAATACCGGTAAAATATATTGGTATCGGTGAAAAAATGGAAGATTTACAGGTGTTTAATAAAGAGTCTTTCGTAGAATCACTCTTTAGTGTAAATTCTTGATTTTGTGATGTTTGTGAATGTTATCTCCCAATTGGCATAAATCCTGCCTGCTTTTCTATTTTGTATAAATCATTGCCCGGGCTCCTGGTATGGAGCCCGGTGTTTTCGTTAACTTTCAACCAGATTCTTTGTTTTAATAAATAACACTGCTTTCCTTAAATTTGAATAATTGTTCCCTTTTTGTACCCTTTTTAACAATTCGTAAGTATGATAGTACAGCACATAGATCGAGTTGAAGATATTACACCAGCGGAATTCAAGAAGAACTACTACACTCCACGTAAACCTGTCATTATCTCGGCAGGGGGCCTTAGTAAAAACTGGCCGGCTTATACAAAGTGGACATGGGATTATTTCAAATCAATTGTGGGAGACAAAACGGTAGGGGTATATAACAATGAACGCGCCGGCGAAAATACCCTTGTGAACGGAGCGGATGATTACATTTCTTTTGGTGAATACCTGGATATGGTGGAGCGGGGACCGGTAGCCCTCCGCATTTTTCTCTTTAATATTTTTCAGCACGCACCACAGCTGGTGGAAGACTTTACCTGGCCCGACCAGTTCTCTTCCGGCTTTTTGAAGAAGTACCCCATGCTGTTTGTAGGTGGTGCCGGTTCAGTGGCGCATATGCATTATGACATTGACCTGTCGCACATCTTTCATACCCAGTTTGTAGGCAGAAAACGGGTACTGTTACTGGAAAATAGCCAGTCGCCCTTCATTTACCGTATGCCTTTTACCGTGGAAAGCGCTGCCAACTTCGTGAACTGGCATGAAAAGCTGGACATGGAGCAGTTCCCCGCGCTGAAGCATGCCCGTGGCTACACCGCCATCCTGAACCATGGCGATACCATGTTCATGCCCGCCGGCTACTGGCATCACATGGAGTACCTCGACGGCGGTTTTGCCATGAGTTTACGCGCCCTGGATCCGTCTCTTTTAGGTAAATTAAACGGACTTTACCATATAGTGGGATTGAGAGGTATGAACAACCTGATGATTAAGATGGCCCCCAAGTGGTGGTATCATTATAAAAGAAAACTGGCCAGAGCACGTGCCGACAAGGCACTGCAGGCCATGGGGTAGTAAGTGTCATATTTATGCTAAGTGACTAAACAGCAGTTACTTAGCATAAATTTCTAATTATCAATTCTTTTCGCTACCTTTGCACCTTCCTTATTCAACCCCCACTAAGACTCAAGTCACGTACAGTAAGTCTGCTGTTAAATTCAATTAGTGTCTGTGTGTCTTCGTGGCGGTAGCGGCTCAGAGAATGCCTGTCCGCTTGTTAAAAACAATTCGCGCTTGAAGACAAAAACTTTAAAGAAAGACAAGGTTAATATTATTACGCTTGGTTGTTCCAAGAACATGGTGGATTCGGAGGTGTTGAGCGGACAGCTCGCAGCTAACGATATCGACGTAGTGCATGAAAGTGCCAAACGCGATCACAATATTGTGGTAGTGAACACCTGTGGTTTTATTGACAAGGCCAAAGAAGAATCGATTAACACTATCCTGGAGCAGGTAGAACTGAAACAGCGCGGCAAACTGGACAAAGTATATGTAACCGGATGTTTGAGTGAACGTTATCGTGGCGACCTGGAATCAGAAATTGCCGGTGTAGACGCCTGGTTTGGTACCATGGAATTGCCCCTGATCCTCAAGAAATTTGATGCAGATTATAAAGCAGAGCTGGTAGGAGAAAGATTATTGAGTACCCCATCTCACTATGCTTACCTGAAAATAGCAGAAGGTTGTAACAGAACCTGTTCTTTTTGTGCTATTCCGCTGATGCGTGGTTCGCATGTTTCCAAGCCGATTGAAGAATTGGTAATGGAAGCAGAAAAACTGGTGAAATCAGGCGTGAAAGAAATTATGCTGATTGCACAGGAGCTGACTTATTATGGTCTGGACCTGTATAAACAACGTCGCCTGGGTGACCTGATGCGTGCGTTGGCTGGCGTACAAGGGCTGGAGTGGATTCGTCTCCACTATGCTTATCCCACCAAGTTCCCGATGGAAATTCTGGATGTGATGAACGAGTTCCCCAATATCTGCAACTATATTGATATGCCATTGCAACATGCTTCCAATGCTATGTTAAAAGCAATGAAACGTCAGATTACACGCGAAGAAATAGAAGAACTGGTACATAATATCCGCGCAAAAGTACCTGGCATCTGTTTACGTACTACTCTGATTGCTGGTTTCCCCGGCGAAACAGAAGAAGATGTAGAAGAACTGAAAGGCTTCCTGGAAAGAATGCGCTTTGACCGGGTTGGGGTATTTACCTACAGCCATGAGGAAGGCACCAGCGCTTATGCACTGGAGGATAATATTCCGGCGGAAGAAAAGGAGAGAAGAGCGCAGGAAATTATGGAAGTACAGCAGGAAATCTCCCTGGAAAAAAACCAGGAAAAAGTAGGGAAGATCTTTAAAGTAATAATAGACAAAAAAGAAGCGGGCAGATATCTGGCCCGTACCGAGTTTGATTCGGTGGAAGTAGATAATGAAGTGATCATCGACACGAACAAGCGCCTCAAACCAGGTGATTTCGTAGAAGTTCGTATCACCAAAGCATTTGACTACGACCTCGAAGGAGAACTGGTGTAAGAGCGTTTAGCCGTTAGCCCCCAGCTATTAGGTGCGCAATTTATATAGCTGATTTTAACTGCTAAGAGCTCATGTGAATAGCCAATAGCTAACCGCTAAAAAGCTAAAAAAATATTTCTAACGGCTGATAGCTAAAAGCTAGAAGCTATATCCACAGCTCCCGACGGAGCTTGATTAATGCAAATCAATGACAACATTTGAATCACTGGGCTTACAAGAGCCTATTTTGAAGGGAATTACGGACCTGGGCTTCGTTTCCCCAACTCCCATCCAGGAACAGGCAATACCGGTATTGTTAGGAGGTGACCGCGATTTCGTAGGTCTGGCCCAGACGGGCACCGGTAAGACAGCAGCATTTGGTCTGCCTTTGCTGCAGCAACTGGATCTGAAAATAAATAAACCTCAGGGCCTGATTTTGTGCCCCACCCGTGAACTCTGTCTCCAGATTACCAATGATCTGAAAAACTTTAGTAAATACCTCGGCGATGTAAGCATCGTAGCGGTATATGGCGGTTCCAGCATTGTACAACAACTGCGTGAACTGAAAAGAGGTGTACACATTGTAGTGGCCACTCCAGGTCGTTTACTGGATATTATAGACCGTGGCGCTGTTAACTTTGATAACGTTCGTTACGCAGTACTGGATGAAGCAGATGAGATGCTGAACATGGGATTCCAGGAAGATATCAACAATATCCTGTCCAACACACCAGAAGGTAAAACTACCTGGTTGTTTTCGGCTACCATGCCACAGGAAGTTCGCCGTATCGCCAAGAAATATATGGAAGATCCGTTTGAACTGACCGTAGGTAGCAAAAACAGCGGTAACGTTAATATAGAACACGAATACTATGTAGTGCGTCCGCGTGAAAAGTATGCGGCCCTGAAACGTATCGTGGATTTCAACCCTGAGATTTTTGGTATCATCTTTACCCGTACCAAAATTGAATCACAGGAAATTGCGGAGTCACTGATTAAAGATGGCTACAACGCAGATGCGTTGCATGGCGATCTGACCCAGCAGCAACGTGATAAAGTAATGAAGCGTTTCCGCGAAAGAGCACTGCAGGTGCTGGTAGCTACTGACGTAGCTGCCCGTGGTATCGACGTAGACAACGTTACGCACGTAATTAACTACGATTTACCGGATGACGTAGAAAACTACACCCACAGAAGTGGTCGTACCGGTAGAGCAGGAAAATCAGGTATCTCTATTGCTATCATCAGCAGCCGCGATATCGGTAAAATCCGCCAGATCGAAAGAGTTATCCAGAAGAAATTTGTAAAAGCAGAAGTACCGGATGGTTTTGCAGTATGTGAAAAACAACTGTTTGGCCTGGTACACAAAGTACATAACGTAGTAGTAAACGAAGAACAGATTGAACCTTACATGGAACGTATCAACGAAGAGTTTGCGTCTATGACCAAGGAAGAACTGATCAAACGTTTTGCTTCCCTCGAGTTCAACCAGTTCCTGGAATACTACCAGGATGCGCCAGATCTGAATGCAAAAGACGACAGACGTACATTCGGTGAAGAAAGAGGTCCGCGTAGAAGCGACGGTAAATTCACCCGCCTGTTCATCAACCTGGGTTCAGTAGATGATTTCAACCGTGGCGATATGCTTCGTTACCTGTGCGACAACACCGGCTTACGTGGCAACAAAATTGGCCGTATCGATTTGAAAGGCGTTTATTCCTTCTTCGAAGTAGAGAACGAAGAGTTATCTAAAGTAACAGAAGCGTTCAAGAAAGTGGAATACAATGGCCGTAGTGTTAGGATTGAAATGTCGCAGGATGGCGACAGACGTCCCCGCACCGGTGGCGATCGTGGTCCGCGCAGAGAAGATGGTCCGCGTAAAAGAAGCTGGAGCTCTGAAGGTGGCAGCCGCCCAGGTGGTAGCCGTCCAGGTGGCGACAGACGCGAATCTTTCGGTGGCAGCAAACCTCCGTACAAGAAGAAATACTAATCCGGTTTAACGGAATAGCGATATAACAAAAGGTCATCTCATACGGGATGGCCTTTTTGTTTTTTAGTTGCCTTCATGCTATCAGTTTATCATGTCGTTCAAAAAATTATTTCCACGAATCATTTTTTAATTATTTTAGAGAGCTTATTGTATAGCAACGCCTGTATTTTCCAACCCTGTAAAACACTCTTTTGTATTGCTGAATAGCGAACACGATATGGAATGGAGCCGTTTGAAAAACGGTGATGTAATGGCGTTGGAAGCCATTTACAGGGCGCATGTCAAAGCAATGATACGGTATGGACTAAAAATAACGGACGATATAGACCTGATCCGCGACAGTATACAGGATCTTTTTCTTGAAATCTGGAAGCACCGGCAAAACCTGGCAGATACCACACAGCCCCGGTTCTATCTATTCCGGGCATTACGCAATAAACTGGTTAAAGTGCAGGGTAAACAGTCGTATGTAAGTGAAACTGAAATGCAGCTGGCTTTTGACAACTTAAGTGCAGAACATATTGAGCTGGAAATTATGAGCCGGGAGGTTGCTTTGCAAACAGCCCAAACATTGAAACAATTGCTGGAGAAGCTCCCCCAACGCCAGCAGGAAGCCGTTTTCCTCCGCTTCTATCAAAATATCCCCTACGAAAAGATGGCCGAAATCATGAACATGAATTATCAGTCGGTGCTAAACCTGATGCAGCGCGCATTACAGTCTCTCAAAAAAGGATATCCGAACTATTTTTCCAAAAAATAAAAAAAAGTCGCCGGCAAGTGAGTATATAAATGTAATTACAGACATTACTGTATAGACACCGCTATTGCTATGGATCAATCCGAAGAAAAGATAAATGCACTTTTACTCGACAACCGCTTTGTTGATTGGGTAGCCAACCCTAACAGTCCTTATGCGGGATATTGGCAGGAATGGCTGGCGGCAGATCCTGAAAATGTATTACATGCTACTGCGGCCAGAAAGTTTCTGCTGGACCTGCAACTGGCAGAGGAGGAGGCGGAGATGCCTGTTAACGAGGACGGATTAGAGCAAATGCTGGATCACATCAAAGCTGGCATTGTAAAGGTACCCGTGAAAAGAAGCCATACTATCTATAAATATATCGCGGTAGCTGCCGCCGTAGCAGGACTACTGCTACTGGTGAAATTAGTGAAATATCCGGCGCATACTGTTGGAATGGAAGCAGAAAAAACCGTGGCCTATAACGGAGAGGTCATTCGTTATAACGGGAATAAAAAAGACGAGTTACTGTTTTTACCGGATGGTTCTAAGGTGGTGCTGGCCAGTGGCGCCAGGATAACCTATAACCTGTTGATGAACGGAGATAAGCGGGAAGTAACACTATCCGGAGATGCTTTTTTTGATATTGCAAAAAATCCCCAGCAACCTTTTTATATATACACAAACAAGGTAGTTGTAAAAGTATTGGGTACCAGTTTTCGTATCACCAGTTCAGGCCAACAGGAGTCTGTAGCTGTGGCGTCTGGTAAGGTATCCGTGTATTTAAAAGGACAAGACCTGGAACAACTGGCCGCTAAAATTGTGTTGCCACAGCAGGTCTGTACTTATTCCAAAGAGCAATCCGGATTGGTGACCACGGTCAATACCCATCCTATGGAAGTTGCCAGCGTACTGGAACCCAACAGCGCATTGAATTTTGAGGATGCCCGACTGGATACCGTGATTAAAACACTGGAGAAAATGTATGCCATCCCTATCAGGTACAATGCAGATGTATTTGCCAATTGCTACCTGACGGTTTCATTAGGCAATGAGAGCCTGGAAGATATACTGAAAGTCATCACAAAAACCGTGGACGCATCCTATACAATCAGTAACTATGGTATCATCATAAAAGGGAATGGCTGCCATTAGCGAGGGCTGACTGATACAATGCACGTTTGAAATTACCGGGAGCAATCACTTCGTTATTAAATAACCTGTAAAAAACTGACAACCAGGATCAGGCGGACTTCCCATGGATATACTCCGCTGAATTGCTATGCACATATACATCTTCAACCATTATTCAAGGATCGCTTAATCGTTTTAGTTATGCAAAAATTTCACTTTTATTGTGGCACGATGTCTTTCTTTATGAAGGCAGCCCTGATACCTTATTTTCTGACACTGGCGTTCCCCGCAGTTGCTGTTTCCCGGCCGGTGACAGAGCAGGGTATTTTAGAGAAGAGAATTTCTCTATCTGTACAGCGCGAAACATTCGGTCTGGTATTGCAAAAGATCAGTACGCTGGCGAATGTGAAATTTTCCTATACACGTAATACGATTCCGGAAAAAGAAAGAGTTTCCCTCTCAGCAAAGGAGGAAAAACTGGGAAAAGTATTTACAGATTTATTCAGCCCATTTGATATCCGCTTTGAAGCCATCAGCAATCAGATTGTATTAAAGAAAGAAAGGCCTGACGATGCAGAGGTCGCGGTATTTTTATCAGAAAGCATCGACGGGGTTAATACGCGGCAGATAAAAGGTACCGTGAAAGACGCTACTGGCAGTATTGTTCCTGGTGTTACCATTGCTGTTAAAGGTACTTCGAGGGGCACTACCTCCGATGCGAATGGTAACTTCTCGCTGGAAGTAAATGAAGGTGATGTGCTGGTGATCACGGGAATTGGATTTAAGCGGAAGGAAATACCGGTTACAACAGCATCTACCTATGCTGTTATACTGGAAACAGATGAGCAGGCATTGGGAGAAGTGCTGGTAACAGCGATGGGTGTAAAACGCACTCCCCGCTCGTTGGGATATGCCGTACAGAAAGTAACCGGCAATGATATTACCGTAGCCCAGGCGCCTACCATTGCGCAGGGCCTCATGGGTAAAGTGGCTGGTTTAAATATCAGCCAGGCATCCGGGGGAGTGGAAGGTGGCTCTTCCCGTTTGGTGATCCGTGGTAATACTACGCTTACCGGCGATAACCGGGCGTTGATTATTGTAGATGGCGTTGCGCTGAACAACGACCCGATCAACAATAATAAAAATAATGGTGGCGGTGGCGCCGTGGGTACAGAACAGGGCGCTGATGTTTCTTCCTATAACGATTGGGGAACAGGGCTGAACTTTATTAACCCGGAAGATATTGAAGATGTGACCGTGCTGAAAGGACCTGCAGCAGCGGCTTTGTACGGAGCAAGAGGTGCCAACGGCGTTATCCTGGTTACTCGCAAAAAAGGAGAGCGACGGAAAGGATTGGGCGTAGATTATTCTTATTCCAATCGTTTTACTAAAGCATACGAATACCTGGATTTCCAGAATAAGTATGGTTCCGGATTAGTAGGTTCCCTGTGGACTGCTGATCAGGAAAAACAATTCCCGGTTAAAAATGGTAAACGTACACAAATTGGTACGTATACAGGTAGCTATGCTGCCGGAGACTATCAAACCGGAGCTTATGGCATGTTACCCTATAATAATAGTACGCAGGCATGGGATTTATTTTCCTTCCCCAGCGGACTTTCCTGGGGGCCTCGTTTTGATGATAAAGACATTTTATGGTATGATGGCGTTACCCGTTCTTATTCTGCACAGCCGGATAACTGGAAAGCATTTTTTCCTAATGGGAATGTAAGTCAGCATAACGTTTCTGTTTCCGGTGGTGGTGATGTGGGTACGGTACGCTTTTCTTATACAAGAGATGATAGTAAGGCTAATATTCTTAATAGTAATTACAAGAATAATACCTTCAACATTGGCTCCAGTCTTAAGATCAGCAAAAAATTACAGGCAGATATTACAGGTAGTTATATCAATTATCAACGTTTGAACACTCCACCTGTAGGAGCGGGCGCTTTTATGGCCGGCTTTTCCTACGCGGCAACGCGTGATTACCGTTCAGATGTAGAAATGTTAAACGACTTCGGATTGAATGGTACGCAAAGAGATGTGACCAACAGCAGTAACTTTCCTGCGGGCTCACCGGCGTATCCCTATTATTCTTATATGGCGAATTCCTTCTGGAATATTTATAAGAACAACACCGTGTTTAACCGGAATCAGTTAATCGGCGGTATACGGTTAACATCGGAGTTGACCAACTGGTTAACTTTAACCGCACAGGGAAGTGTTGATAATTCCAGTGATGGAACTGAGATTCGGGAATATCCCAAGAACATACAAGGTACTCAAGGTGCCTACAAGGAAGCCATGGCCCGTAATTTAAGCCGTAACCTGAATGCGATGGCCAGAATATATAAGGATGGGCTGTTTACTAAAATGTTTAATGCCAGCTTCACCGCAGGAGGGGAATCTTACTACCGGAAAGATTATATCGTAAGCAACAAAACCAATGGAGACTTCATTAACCCTTTCATTTTTGCTTTAAACAATGGCGCAGATGCTCCGGGGGCCGCAGAAGAAACCCGGTTTGCTAAAAAGATTAATTCTGTTTTTGGATTCCTGGACCTGTCTTATCACAACTACCTCTTTTTGCAGGTGACGGGTAGAAATGACTGGTCATCTACACTGGTTAAAGGAAACAATGCTTATTTCTATCCTTCTGCCAATTTGAGTTATGTATTTACGGATGGTATTGCAGCCATGCATAACATCTCCTGGCTGAATTTCGGAAAGTTGACATTGTCTTATGCAGAAACAGGCAGTGATACCGATCCGTATTCTGTTTTTAATGTACTGAATACAGCAGCCTTTAATAAACAGGCGGCACAAACCTATCCTTCTATGTTGAAGTTCCAGGGGATACAGCCGCAACGGAGCCGCCAGTATGAAATTGGTTTAAGTACAGCCATGTTTAACAGCCGTTTGAATGTAGAGATCACCGCTTACTCTATGAAGACCTTTAACCAGATATTGACTAATCCGTTACCTATTTCGTCCGGATTCAACAATATTCAATTGAATAGAGGCTCTCTGGGTAATAAAGGAATTGAATTTGTGATCAGTGGTTCGCCGGTACGCACCAAAGATTTTTCCTGGAATGTATCTGTGAATGGTGCGCATGCACAGAATAAAATATTGGCGCTCGACAATGGTATTGAAGAGCTGACACTGGGTACTTTTTTTGGAGGCAGCGGTATTTCCCAACGCGTGAGAGTGGGTGATAATTATGGTACCCTGTATGGTAAAGACTATACGTATAAGGACGGGGAAAAAGTAGTAAAGCGTGCTGTAAATCCACAAACCGGTGCCTTATTGAGCTATGATGTAAATGGTAAAAACTATGTTGCCGGTACGCAGTGGGTACTTACAGATAAAGAAGTGCCTATTGGTAATTCACAACCATTTTTAACCGGTGGTATTGCGAACACTTTCAGGTATAAAAACCTGTCCCTGTACGTGATGATGGACGGCAAATTTGGAGGAGATACTTATTTCGGTACTTATGCGGCGGCAATGGGTAATGGTCTGCTGAAAGAAACATTGAAAGAACGTGATGGTGGCGGATTGCCTATTGTATATCCTGATGGTAGTACTGCCAATACCGGCGTTAATTTCGGTGGTGTTTTTGCAGATGGTAAACCCAATACAGATGTAGTGAGTTATCAATGGTATTATCTCGGTACTTACTCTTCCTGGAACCACCTCGGTGTACCCCGTTCTGCCGCTGTATTTCAGAACAGCTGGATGAAACTACGGGAAGTAGCATTAAGCTATCAGCTACCTCAATCATGGGTGAAGAAAACCAGGGTGCTTCAGCAGCTCAGCGTTTCCCTGATAGGCAGAGACCTGTTCTATCTCTTTACTACCATTCCAAAAGGATTGAATCCGGAAGGCGTAAACGGTATTGGTAACGTACAGGGTATTGAGTATTCTTCCATGCCACGTATCCGTTCCTTTGGTTTCACAGTGAAAGCATCTTTATAATATCAAAAACATTCCATGATGAAGAATATACAACGATCTATATATAGTATGCTGATAGGTGCCGCCCTGGTGGGAATGGGATCCTGCACAAAAGATTTTGAGGAAATAAACAAGCCTTATAAGCAGGCCGATGAACAAACAGCTTCCATTCCAGGCTTGTTTAACGGCTTGGTGTCTTCACTCGGCAAATATGGAGATGATGCACTTAACGTAAGTCTCCTTTACCCGATTACCAATCAGCAGGCGCGTCAGAATACAGTGGCGCCTTATATCAACTATAGTGGTACCTTCTGGAGCCAGTATTATCCGGATTTGCTGACCTATAAAGCATTGCTGAAAAAGATAGCTGAGCAGCCCTCTCCGAAGGCATTTGATAATGTACGGCATATGGCCACTGTATTATTGGCATCGAAAACATTACGTATGCTGGATTATTATGGAGATATCCCATATTCACAGGCTTCTAATGCGCGTGATGGTGCTGGATATTATCGTCCGGCCTACGATGCGCAGCAGGATGTATATAAGAGTGTGCTGCAGGGCCTGAAAAATGCTGCAGATAGTATTACTTCAGATCCTTCCCAAACCAGTATTGGCGCTTCAGAGAGTTACCTGAAAAATGATTTCAACGCCTGGCGAAAATTTGCGAATGCATTACGTTTACGCTATGCCGTTAGACTTTACAACAAAGAGAACGCCTTGTCGTCCGCCATTATTAAAGAAATCCTGGAGGGGAATAAGCCATTGCCGGCCAACCAGTCGGTCACTGCTTTGCAGAACGATAATTTCGGGTTATGGCCCAACCTGATTGCCGGAGCCAGTGGTGCTATATTGGAAAGATTAAGCAGTAAATGGGATTCTTACCGGGAATTGTCTATTTCCAATATCCGGATGAGCAGCAATGTATGGAAACAGATGTCTTCCTCTGATGATCCTTCCGGTAAAGACATTTATGATCCCAGGTGTGTGGTATTCTTTATGACCAATAACGCCGATAAGTGGGTGCCGCAACCCCAGGATGGCTCTGTGGCAGATGGAGGACGTCCGTTTGATAATGGAACAGAAAGAAAGGCGATAGGCAGTGATCCGCAGAACAAATTTGCTACGTTTAATTATTTCATCGCCTACGATAGGCTTTATTACCCTATCCTGGTGATTACGGAAGCGGATGTACATTTCCTGAAAGCGGAAATCTACCAGCGTGGAATGGGAGTTGCAAAAAATACAACATTGGCAAAAACGGAATATGAAGCAGGATTAAAGGCTTCGGTGGATTTTTGGTATGCCTACACGCAGCAATCGCAGATATGGCTGCAAAAACCGCCGGCACCCGATGCTACAAAAATGAATGCATTTATCAATCACCCGGCAGTGGCTTATAACGGTGCCAACGATGCGGACGCACTGAAGAAAATTGCTACGCAGGCATGGCTGGCTACGATGTTCCAGCCGGCAGAGGCCTGGGCAATTGTAAGAAGAACCGGTTTAACGCCGAAAGATCCACTTTACAACCCCGGTAGTATTAACAAGCTGCCTTATCCGGACGATGAAAACGTGAATAACCACGAAAACTGGAATAAAGTGACCAAAGGAGCTACCCCAGCCGAACAGGTAGCTACCAAAGTATATTGGATGCAATAACTGCAAAATCAGGATAGTGACCAGTTAAAGTTAAAGAGGCTGCCAGGGAATCCGGCAGCCTTTTTTCTTTTAAAAATAACTGTTTCCCGGGATCCTCCATTTTCCCAAATTTTGCCTACCTTGTTTAGAACACATCCAATTCACACGTTACTATGATCGGAGATACTAATCGCGCTTTACAGTATGTTGAACCGTTTACCCTATTTTCTTCCACGGATATTACCCTGTTTCAGGCCGGATCACACTACCGGCTATACGAAAAATTTGGTGCTCACCCTATGGAAGTTGAGGGAGCCAACGGTACCTATTTCGCAGTATGGGCACCGGATGCTGCCTTCGTAGCAGTAATGGGAGATTTCAACGAGTGGGACCATTACAGTCATACGCTGTTTCCCCGTTGGGATAACTCCGGGATCTGGGAAGGGTTTGTACCTGGCGTAAAAGCGGGATCGCTGTACAAGTATTTTATCCGGTCGCATAGTGGGGAGGAGTTGATAAAGGGGGATCCTTATGCCAATTATTGGGAAGTACGCCCTAAAACGGCCTCCATAGTATATCCGCTGGATTATGAATGGGATGATAAGAAGTGGATGACCCAACGGGCAAAGCGGAATTCCCTCCATAGTCCTTTTGCTGTATACGAGGTGCACCTGGGTTCCTGGCGGCGTCCGGACCCTACCGATCCGGAGCGGGTGTATTCTTACCAGGAAATAGCGGAGATGCTGGTGCCTTATGTTAAGGAAATGGGTTTTACCCATGTGGAGCTGATGCCGGTGATGGAGCATCCGTTCGACGGTTCCTGGGGCTATCAGCTCACGGGGTATTTTGCGCCTACTTCCAGGCATGGTACGCCACAGGATTTCATGGAAATGGTGGAAGCCTTTCACCTGGCCGATATCGGAGTGATCCTGGATTGGGTGCCTTCGCATTTCCCGTATGATGCGCATGGGTTGTATCGTTTCGACGGCTCTCACGTGTATGAATATGCGGATATGCGGAAGGGTTATCATCCGGATTGGAATAGTTATATTTTTAATTATGCGCGGAACGAGGTAAGATCCTTCCTGTTGAGTAATGCAGTGTTCTGGTTCGACCGGTTCCATGCGGATGGCTTGCGGGTAGATGCGATTGCGTCTATGATTCACCTGGATTATTCGCGGCAGCGGGATGCCTGGGTCCCTAATGAGCTGGGCGGCAATGAAAACCTGGAGGCGATCAGTTTCCTGAAGAAGCTGAACGAAACTGTGTATGCGCTGTTTCCCGATGTTCAAACCATTGCGGAAGATTCCACTTCCCACTATGGTGTTTCCCGGCCTACGTTTATGGGAGGATTGGGTTTTGGGATGAAATGGATGATGGGTTGGATGAATGATACCCTGGATTATTTTAAGAAAGATCCCATTCATCGCAAGTGGTATCAGAATGACCTGACCTTTAGTTTGGTATATGCTTTTGGCGAGAACTTCATGTTACCGTTGAGCCATGATGAAGTAGTACATGGGAAGTCGCCGATGCTATATAAAATGCCGGGCGATGACTGGCAGAAGTTTGCCAATCTCCGTTTGCTGTATAGTTACATGTATACACATCCGGGTACCAAGCTGTTGTTTATGGGAGATGAGTTTGGGCAAACGTCGGAGTGGAATTACAAGGGTGAGTTGGACTGGCACCTGATGCAACATGCTACCCATAAGGGATTGAAGGCATTTGTACAAGATTTGAACCAGTTGTATACCAGTGCCAGTGCGTTATATGAACAGCAATTTGATGCCGCCGGATTTGAATGGATAACTGTTAATGATTATGATAATTGTGTGTTGGCATATGTTAGAAAAGGAATACAGCCGGGAGATGTATTACTGGTAGTACTGAATATGACACCGGTAGTGAGAGAGAATTACCTGGTAGGCCTGCCGGTGGCAGGAGCGTGGGTAGAAGTGTTGAACAGCGATGCGCCGGCGTACTATGGAAGTGGGGTAGTAAACACCGGTATCTTACAAACAGTTAAACAAACTTATAACGGTAGAGACTATACGCTTTCTTTACGTTTGCCTCCTTTGGGTGTAACGATATTGAAGTTGCAGTAGGGCGTAAACGTCATCCTGGTATACTATTCCCGGTTTAAAAATATTTTATGTGCTAAAAGCTTGTCTCCCAGGAGACAAGCTTTTTTTTTGATATAAATTTTTATTACGGTTAAACTTTCTGGTCTTAATCTCATCTATTATCAGGCTGCTCCGGAGCAGCAATAATGCCAAAGGATCGAACGTTTGATATAATGCGTAATCGTTCAGCCAAAACAGTACAAACCATATAATTTTATTAGACACTTAAAACCGTTCATTTATGAAAAACTTTCTCCGTAAGCCGGGGCTTGGTTTCGTGATGGCAATTGTTGTTGCCTTCTCCATTCTGGAGTCTTGTTCAAAGGACAATTCGGCTTCCTCCCCCAATACATCTGCGAATCAGCAGAAAGTAAGCTTATTCCTTTCTGATGATCCAGGTCTTTTTGACAAGGTATTACTGGATATCAGGAAAGTAGAAGTGTTGGTAGATACGTGTGGTAAAACAGATGACGACGGATGGAACGATAGAGACAGATGCTGGTGGGACGAAGACGGGGACCACGACAGGAAGCCTAAGCCGGATAGTTGCCAGGTGTGGGATTCACTCGGTATTCATCCCGGTATCTATGACCTGCTGACCCTGCGTAACGGTGCAGACACGCTGCTGGCGGGTGGTCATGTTCATAAAGGCATTATGAAACGTATCCGTATTACTATTGGTGACCAGAATTCCCTCGTGAAAGATGGAGTTACTTATCCGTTGAGATCTGTATCCGGTCAATCAAAGATTATCGTAAGAGTACGTCATGATGAATGGGATCAGCTGAGCTCTGATGACCTGCAGCTGTGGCTGGATTTTGACATACAACGCTCTATCATTGACGTAAGAAACGGCCATTTCGTCCTCAGACCCTACATTAATGTATTCACTATCCTGAAAATGGGAAGCCTCTCTGGTCGCGTAACGCCATGGGAAGCATATCCGGTGATTTCCGTATACAATAATAACAATGATACTTTATATGCGCTGCCATGGAGAGATGGTAATTATAAAGTACGTGGCCTGAAAGTAGGCAACTGGAATGTATTTGTAAATGCTTCCAATGGTTACAAAGACACTACCATTACCAATGTGAGCATACAACGAGGTAAAGACACACGCGTAGGAGATATTAGACTGCATAAATAATTGAGATAGACCCTATCGCATCCTGCTGTTGGCGTTTTTTCGCCGGCAGCAGGATGTTTTTTATATGTGGAAAATATTTAACTTGTGCAAAAGACTTCAAAATGATACAAAAGGCGTTTTTATATCTATTGCTGCAGATAGTGGTGGCCGGCAGTTGCCTGGCACAGGTGAAAATCAACCAGCGTGACGCCCAGGGGCGTAAGCAGGGACGCTGGGTGGAAGAAGTAGGGGAAGTCAGGGGAGAACCCGGCTACAGTTGGGAAGGGACTTATAAGAACGACCGTAAAGAAGGGGTGTGGAAGAAAACATCGTCTATCGGAAATTTAATAGCGGAAGAAACTTTTAAGAATAATGTGTTGGATGGCTATTGCCGGTACTTTTACCCCAATGGAAAGCCAAGTGAAGAGGGGGCTTATATTTCTATAGAGGTAGAAGGGCAGCGGGATACCATTATGATTATTGATCCCGTTACTAATGTGGAAACACCTACAGAAATCATCCGGAAAGGGAATTCCGTGCGCAATGGTGTATGGAAATTGTATGATGAAGAAACGGGCAAAATAGCGAAGGAATATTACAAACGTGGTGAAACCGTTACTGCTGGCGAGTTGGGAGATAGTACTACCGAAGCGCCGGCGCCGGTGAAAAAGGCAGTGCTGCAATTGCCGCATGAAAATGAAGGCAGGCATAAAAAGAAGGGATAAACAGATTATTTAAAAATGAACAGCGAAAAAGCTAAAATGAACAAAAAGATTTGTCCATTTTAGCTTTTTTTCTGTAATTTCATTTTAGGATGTTAATCTTCTGGAACCCCAAGTCCACGATTTATTTTTATTGTTTAATCCTTTTAATTTGTTTGTATGAAAAGCCTAAGTATCAGCCAAGGGGAAAATCCGCAGGAATTGCACGCAATCGATTATAACGCAACTGACAAAATGGAAATCCTTTTCAGGGCCATATTTATCTTTTTAGTGTTTTGCGCATTGACATCGATCATTTTTCTGTCTGTTATATATTAATCAAAATATTTAAAAAGTGTTGTCACAGGCAACACGCAAAAAATCAACGGCGCCACCGGAATTATCCGCCTGGCGCCGTTGATTTGAATACCATTCCTGCTGATTGCTAAATTGATTTTTTCTGCTAAAAATCCCTGTGGTAAATAGTTTGAAGCGAATTTATTTTTTAATGTTTGTTTGACATTCTTAATTCAATGTTAACAACTTATTCATTTTGTTCATTGTGAATTTCAAGGCCGCAGACATTTTGTACAGTCAGATTTAGCATCTAATTTCGTATCTCTAAAGTTGGCATAGGTTATGAAACCGGCGCGAGATCTCTATCTGAAGTGCCTTTTCTTTTTCTCTTTAGCTATCATCAACGCATTGTAATCTCTTCAAAATTTCTTGGTACCACAAAAGAAACCGTATTATTTGCCTGCAGATTTTCGGGTAATAATGCTACTGCCTGCCCATCTACTATCAGTGAAGCAGGTTGAAACGGTAAGCCATGCACCGTAATACGGTGGTGCGTATAAGACGTTTCATAATTCACATAAAACTGTTTCTTCAGGTGGAATTCCTGGGCGGTAGATTGTTGCCGGAAGCGGATAACATTGTATTGCCCGTTTTTGTAACCGTAGTGATCACCTGCATCTTCATATAATACACTCTTCACTTCCTGGTCAGCATAGTATACATGCAGCAGCATTTCAGTTACCGGCTTTTCCTGCGTGTATTGCATATCCGGGTATTGCGGCAATACAACGCCTGCCTTCACAAACAGCGGCATTTCCTCGAGTGGTGTAGCTACGGTAACCGCTTGTGCACCCGTATACAGGCGATCATTCCAGAAGTAATACCAGTTGCCGGCCGGCAGGTAAACAGATTTTTCCTTCATGCCTTTTTCGCTGACATGACTGAGCAACAAGGCATCTCCAAACATAAACTCATGCGAGCAGTTATGGGTGGCAGGATCCTGTTGTGCCACAAAGGCCAATGGGCGCAACATAGGCGTACCCTTGCTGGCATACTGCCAGAAGGTAGTATATAAATAAGGTTGCAGCCGGTATCTTAACTGAATAAACTTAGTGACTACTTTTTCATAATCCGCTCCAAAGCTCCACGGCTCCTGGTTAAACCCGGTTTCATTACTGGCGGAGTGCGTACGCATCAGCGGATGGAATACTGCCAGCTGAATCCAGCGGGTATACAATTCGCCATCCGGTTCGCCGATGAAACCTCCAATATCACTGCCGGTAAAAGAAATGCCGGAAACGGATAAGCGCTGACACTGCACACTGGCCAGCCACAAATGTTCCCAGCTGGATACATTGTCGCCGGTCCATACGGAAGACCAGCGCTGTGCGCCGGAATAGCAGGAACGGGTAATAAGGAAAGAGCGGTGCGGCATCAGGTATTTTTTCATACCGGCAGCCGTCGCCTTGCTCATCAGGTGACCGTAAATATTATGTGCCTTCCGGTGACTTACCTCTTCTCCATCATAGTCGTGGCGTACGTCTTCAGGGAAAGTACCCATTTCAAACACCGCCGGTTCGTTCATATCGTTCCACACGCCACGCACCCCGATTTCGGCCAGGCTTTTGAACAGGCTGCTCCACCATTCGCGGACTTCCGGATTGGTATAGTCAGGAAATACACATTTACCCGGCCATACGTCTCCTTCCATCAGGGCGCCATCCGCACGTTTGCAGAAGTAGTTATTTTTAATGCCTTCTTTATATACGCTATAGTCCGGGTCTACTTTAATACCGGGATCAATGATCACCACTACTTTAAATCCTTCTGCTGCCAGCTCTTTAATGAGGCCCACCGGATCAGGGAACCATTCCTTATTCCAGGTAAAACAGCGGAAGCCATCCATATAATCGATATCCAGGTAGATAACATCGCAGGGAATGTTGCGTGTCCTGAATTCTTTGGCAATTTCCTTTACCCGCGTATCCGGATAGTAGCTCCAGCGACACTGGTGGTATCCCAATGCCCACAGGGGCGGCAGTTCCGGCGTACCTGTAATTTTAGTATAAGATTCGGCCACTTCCAGCAGGTCGGGACCATAAATAAAGTAGTAGTTCATTTCCCCGCCACGTGCCCAAAAGCTGCAGGCATCCTCCCTTTCCTTTCCAAAATCGAAAATGGTGCGGAAGGTGTTGTCGAAGAAAATACCGTAGCCGATACCATGGTGTAAACCATAATAAAAGGGAATATTGCGGTAAAGCGGATCGGTATCTTTCTGGTAGCCATAAGCATCCGTACCATAATTTTCCAGCCGTTTGCCCCGGAGATTCAACTCTGTAGGCTTATCTCCCAAACCATAAAAACATTCACCTTCCTGTACCAGTTTACTGCAATACTGGATTTTTCCACCCTTGAGCAGGTAATGCTGCCAATGGTAGCCCATCTCATCCTGGTTGATCACCTTTCCTTCTTTATCAGAAATAGTGATACGCAGGTTATCCCGGGCAATAAATACCCGGAGAACATCGGTATATATCTCAAAAGTTTCTTCCCATTCCTTTATCCCAAATGAGATGGGAGATTCTTCGAGCGTGTCACTGGTTGCGTAGGAAAAGTCTCTCTGGAAAGTGCCGTCAGCCGCATATCTGAAGCGAATAATTTTGTCGGCAATGACCCTGATTTCCAGTATAGTTTCGGTAGTGTAAAAGCAAAAATAATTTCCTTCTTTTTTCCATTCCCTGATACTATCGGGATAATGTTTGGCGCCGTATTTACTTGACGAGGTTTCAACTTGCATAATCTCTTTTTCTGGATCCCAGGTAATATCTAACAGGACTTAAATTACATAAAAAATCAGAGTAGTTATAGTCAATTCGCGTTAGATGCTGATATTTCTGCGTTTACCCTTTAAATTATATGGTTGACAAAAAATACTGTGTAATGAATAAATTACTTATTAACTTCATATCAATAAATATACTTTTTGCTTTAACCTATTTTAATGGGTGCACCTTTCCAGGAGCACCTTTTTATTGATAATTAGCGGGTACTGCTTAATTGTGCAATATCCTTTCCTGCCAGGAACACCTGGGTTCCTTTTCTGGCCCTGGCCACCACATTAAATTTACCTTCCACACTTTTCCAGTGGCGACCGCCATCTTCTGAAATGTCTGTCCCGGAGGTACCGGTAGCAATTAATATTTTGGGTGAGATGTAAGTCACACCAGACCGGAATCCGCCCGGAGCGGAAACAGGTGGATACCAGGTGCGGCCACCATCACTGGTGAGCATACAATTGCCTTTACGGGCGGTATCCTGCTTATAGTCACCACCTACGGCAATCCCCTTCTGACTATTCAAAAATGCAATCGAGAACACGCCTGTAGTAGGCGTACCCTGCACTACCGGAATCGTATAGGCCTGCCAGTTATTACCTGATACGAAAAGACGTGCTACACTGCCACCGGTGGCAAAATACACTTTCTTTCCCGCAAATGTAACCATGCTGGTACCGCTGGCCGCAAAAATGGATTCGCCGGGAGTAGCGGCAGGAGCGGCGCCGGGAGCATCAGCTTCCCAGGATTGTCCACCATTATGTGTCCGGATGACAGCAAATTTATCTCCCAGGGGATCACCAACGGCAATACCTTCCTGTTCATTGAAAAACTGTATGGCATCAAAGAAAATGCCCGGGCGGTCATCGAAGTATACGCGTTTCCACGACGTACCTCCATCTTCCGTTAAAAAAATATGCGCAGGAGCACCCGCATTCAGGACAATAGCCTTACGGGCATCAAAGGCATATAGCGAACGCCAGTCGCAACTATCACAACCAGGTACTACCGTCCAGTTCCAATGGGCGCCGCCGTCTGTACTTTTACCCACCTGGCCACCAGTGCCGGACGCCCATATAATACGGTCCGTTACCACACTCAGCCCCCGGATGCTCTTAGCAGGAGGATGGGCAATGACGTTTATCTGGTAATTGACCGCCGGCTTTTGGGCTACCGCCGGTAAGCCGGCACTTCCGAAATAAAACAGGACAAGGAACATACAGCACATCATGCGCTGGCGCCTGCTGGCGGTAAGAAGCCATGGTAAAGTATTTAAGGCGATTAAACAGGTATAGCGGTTGTTTGTCTTCATAAAGTATATCATTTATTTCCAATCTGTTATCGGGAAGAAAATTACAAAATTGCTACAAAGTGTGGTACAGATTTATATATTTGCAAATTACCTAACCTGCTTACTCAATAAATAACTATAGTGCATCAACCGCATCGTTTAAAAATGTTCATCCTATGCTGTATTTGGGGACTATTCTCCAGGCAGTTGCATGCACAGGATAAACCGTACATTTTCGACAGCTACAGCGTCAACGATGGACTTTCACAAAGCACTGTATTCGATATTACACGGGACGATCAGGGATTCATGTGGATTGCCACCAGGGATGGTATTAACCGTTTTGATGGCTATACTTTCAATGAATACCGTTATAAGCCGAGTACCCTCTATAAAGCTGGTGAAGGGAAAGGCGAACTGGTGCCGCGGGGCTCAACGGGCAACCGGGCGGTGATCAACCGGTTTGACCTCAAAGGATACAAGGGATTCTCTTTTTATAAAGACAGCCGTCAACAATTGCTGCTGGCCCACAACAATGGTATCAGCGTGTATGACAAATATCGTAACAGCTTCCGGACATTGCTGGAGGATACTTCCAATGTAAACGCGCAGGAGCGCGATAATAATGTGAAGTTTAAGATACTGGGAGAAGATACTGCCAGCAATTCCCTGTGGGTATGGCGTCCTATGAAAGGACTCTATGTACTGGACAATACCACCTATGCCATTCGACGTATTATTCTTTATCCACCACAGTTCCGCCAGCGGGGAATATTACCCTCCACGGTGATAAAAGATGACAATACCATCTGGATGAACGGGGAGGCGGGCGAATTGCTGTCGCTGAACACCAAGAATCTGCGGCTCGCCACTTATTGTTTGCCGGGAATAGGAGCACAGCCGGTAATACGGAATCTTAATAAGGATTCCATGATTATTGTAAGCACCGGGCATGTCACCGTCTTCAATAAACAACGGAATAAATTCAGTGACCTGGCTTTCGATATGAGCAACGAAAAGGGGGAGCCGTTTATTCCGGCAGTAACCGAGGTGGATCAGTTTGGAAATGTATGGATCGGAGGGAATAATGGCGTGCTTATTTATAGTCTTACCCGCAATGAAATTCTGCGGCATATTGTGAGCTTCAATACGTTCGAAACCCGTTCTTTTAATAATGTATCCTACCTGTATCGCGACATTTCTGATAACATGTGGGTAGGCACAGACGGTGATGGACTGAAAAAATATTCTCCCCATAAAAAAGTATTCAATCTTTACCGGTCACCCTACATCACGCATAACATGGTGCAGGCTGTGTATAAGCATGACGACGGCAAACTCTATGTGGGCCTGATGCGTGATGGGATGAATATTTATGAAGATGGCGGAAAATTCCTGGAGCGTATTTCCAATGAATTATATCCCGGGAAGTTTCCGGCGAATGACCTGGGGGCTATTTGCCGGGAAAATGCAGACCACTTGTGGTTGCATTTTGCGGACATGCACATCGGGTTATTTAACGTACAAACCAAATCGTTCCAGGACCTGACGGGTAAAGTAACTACACTGGGGCTACCGAGGCAGCGCGCTCCGTACCCCTTCCTGTTTAAGCGCACCAATGGCGAAATATACTTCAACTACGGCGGCTACCTGCTGATGTTCGACAATAACGGGAAAGGTTATGAAGTATCAGTCGTACACAACTTTGCAGATGAGCTGTTGACTACCTACTATGAAGATTTTATGGGTAACCAGTACGTGGGTACGAAATCGGCCCTGTATGCTAAAAATGCGGTGGATTCCCGCTGGAGATCTATTCCGTTACCATCCGGCACTACTGTAAAATCAATTAATAAGAACGCACACAAAGAATTACTGGTAGCTACCAATAAGGGATTATTCATTATTGATGAAGCCGGTCGTATTAAGCAGCACTATAACAGTTATGATAACCCAAAACTGATCAATGATTACATGTATGGGGTGTTGTTGGACGATAAAGACAGAATTTGGGTAAGCCACAATAAGGGGTTATCACAGATTAACCCGTTAACAGGAGAGATCACGACTTATAATTATGAAGATGGGCTTCAGTCGAACGAGTTTAATACAGGAGCATTTTACAAATCTATTGACGGAGAGCTTTTTTTTGGCGGGATTCGCGGAGTAAATGGATTTTATCCAAAAAATTTCCGGGATAACCTGTCTAATTCCAAAGTAATTATCCGGCGTATGGAAGTGCTGGATAAGCCGTATGAGTCCGATACTGCCGTTTCACTCCTGAAGAAGGTGGAATTGCCCTATAACCAGAATACCATTGCCATTGAATTTGTGGCACTGGAATATACCAACCCGTTGAAAAACAAGGTACAGTATAAGCTGGAAGGTGCCGATGAAGATTGGGTGCAGGCAGGTACATTCAGGATGGCGCGTTATACCAATCTGCATCCTGGCAGTTATATTTTTAAAGTAAGGGGATCCAATAACGATGATATCTGGAGTACCATTCCTACCACGTTGGAAATTGTGATTAAGATTCCGTTTTGGCAGTCGCTGTGGTTCCGCTTCCTGTTGTTGTTGCTGTTGCTGGGGATTGCCTATTATTTTTCCACTCTTTACCTGGATTATAAGATACGGCACGAGAAATTGAAACTGGAGAAGGAACAGGCGGTAGACCAGGAGCGGGCGCGTATTTCCAGTGATATGCATGACGACCTGGGATCAGGCTTATCTACCATTCGTTTGTTGAGCGAGGTAGCGAAACGGAAAATACAGGATCCTGCGCAGACACGGGAGGTAGAACGTATTTCTGAAACCGCCGGGGAGATGGTGGATAAGATGAGTGAAATCATTTGGGCGATGAGTTCAGCCAATGATTCGCTGGCTAACCTGATCGCCTATATGAGAAGTTTTGCGGCAGAATTCCTGGAGCATGCACACATTACGCACCAGTTTTACATACCGGAAAGTATTCCAAATATTAAGCTGAGCGGAGGTACCCGGAGAAATATTTACCTGGCAGTGAAAGAATCATTGCATAATGTAGTGAAACATGCGAAGGCAACCGAGGTGATTGTAGAAGTAAAAGTGCACAAAAATATGACGATCATGATCAAGGATAACGGGAAAGGATTTGATCAGGAAAAGGTGAGGTTATTCGGTAATGGATTGAAAAATATTCAGAAGAGAATGATATCTGTAGGGGGTAATGCGGATATTTCCTCGAACAATGGAACAATAGTTTTTCTCGATATCCCACTAAATTAACATACATTTGTTTTTAATAACATTTAAGTGTTATAATTCCTTAAAACATGACGGTATACTCAAAGAAGAAGTCCCAGGATAACATGGACACTATCACTATTGCGATAGTAGAAGATAATCATGATATCCGCACGGCTATGGAATTGCTGATTAATGGTTCTGACGGTTATGCCTGTGTAGGGACTTTTAATAATGCAGAAACCGCAGTAGAACAGATCCCTCAATTGATGCCAAATGTAGTACTGATGGATTTCAATCTGCCTGGTGGTATGAATGGTATTGAATGTATTGCGCAGTTGAAGCGGGAACATCCCGATATGCAATTTATGATGTTAACGGTATATGAAGATGACGATAAGATCTTCATGGCGCTGGAAGCAGGTGCGAGTGGATATATTCTTAAGAAAACATCGCCGGGCGAGTTACTCGAAGCTATTCGTGATTTGTATGATGGAGGGTCTCCCATGAGTTCGCAGATAGCGAGAAGGGTAGTGGCATTTTTCCAGAAACAGGCCAAACCAAATCCTGCGCTGGAAGCACTGACTACGCGTGAAAAAGAAATCCTGGACCAGCTTTCCAAAGGATACCTGTACAAGGAAATTGCCAGCAACCTGTTTATCAGTATTGAAACGGTGAGACGCCACGTACACAACATCTACGAAAAACTGCACGTAAGAAGCCGTACAGATGCGGTGAATAAATATTATAACAGGTAATTGGAGCAGAAAGCTAAAAGCTTAAAGCAAAAAGCTATTGTAGCGAATAATGGAAGCGAAAAATTTAATGATTATACGCTTTATCATTCGCTACAATAGCTTTTTGCTTTACGCTTTATGCTTTACGCTTTATGCTTTACGCTTCTGTGTCATGCTTCTCTTCAGCAAATGCACCGTTAAGACTACTGCTGCAATCAATAAACAAGCAAGTTTAAATACTAGACCAGTTTTCATAGGATAGGGATTATACGGTTAATAGGTTTAATACCATTAAATATTAGACATAACACTCCCTGATGGCTATTGCCAGACTGATGTAACTTGTTGCGGATATTGTAAAAAGCCGGTTATAAATAAAAATAGCAGTACTAGCGCATCATTTGCCAGGAATCAAATTTCCGGATTAAACGGAGGAATTTGTTACCAATGCTGTTTTCCTGTTCTTTTTTAATGAAATAGGTAGCTACAAACGCTACTAAAACTACTACGGTGAGTAGGGTAAGGAATAGTATTTTCATAAGGACTAGGTTAGGTTTTCTCTGTAAAGTTGACTTACGTAAATATAGAGAAATATTTGATATAATATTTATTTCAAATAAATTTTTTTTATACCATTTTCATGTGATCTGCTTATAAAATACCCCGAAAAGATGATTATCTCCCGGAAATATAAAAATTATAAGTCTTAATTAATTGGTTACTAATAGTGTAAGCATAGTGTATAACTTATACTTGGGATGATTCAATGAATCCTTTATTTTTGCCAGCAATCTGATTTTGCTAAAAGATTTAGTATCCTTGCAGATCATTAATAAACCCTTGAAACAGTAATATTTAGGAAATTTTAATATATTATGGCAAATACGGACAAAACGGATAACAAAGATCTATTTGCTTCCTATACGGAAGACTCCATACGGTCGCTGGACTGGCGGGAGCATATCCGCCTCCGGCCTGGTATGTACATCGGTAAGCTGGGAGACGGCTCCAGTATGGATGATGGTATTTACATCCTGCTCAAAGAGGTAACGGATAACTGTATTGATGAGCATACGATGGGCTTTGGTAAGCAGATAGACATCAAGGTAACAGAGCATCATGTGACTGTCCGCGACTATGGACGTGGTATCCCGCTGGGAAAGGTGGTGGATGTAGTGAGCAAGATCAATACCGGCGCCAAATACGACAGTAAAGCCTTCCAGAAATCAGTGGGATTGAACGGGGTGGGTACCAAAGCAGTGAATGCCCTGTCGAGCTATTTCCGCGTGCAATCCATTCGTGATGGCCGCACCAAAATAGCAGAGTTTGAAAGAGGTGTATTGGTAAAAGAACATAAAGAAGCGGCTACTACTGAACCTAATGGTACATTGGTAACGTTTACACCCGATGATACCGTATTCAAAAATTATCGCTTTATACCGGAATTCCTGGAAAACCAGATCTGGAATTATTGCTTTTTGAATGCAGGTCTTACCGTTAACTTCAACGGGAAAAAATACATATCGAAAAATGGTTTGCTGGACCTCTTACAGCGCAAAACCAATGAAGAAGACCTGCGCTATCCCATCATACACCTGAAAGGTGAGGATATTGAAGTAGCCATCACCCACGAAAGTCAATATGGAGAAGAGTACTATTCCTTTGTGAATGGACAACATACCACACAGGGAGGTACACACCTGGCGGCTTTCCGGGAAGCATTTGTAAAAACTGTCCGCGACTTTTATAAAAAGGATTATGAAGCCACCGATATCAGGGCTTCTATTTGCGCCGCAGTAGCCATCAGGGTGCAGGAACCGGTGTTTGAGTCACAAACTAAAACCAAACTGGGTTCCCAGGTGATTTCAGAAGGGGGGCCTTCTGTAAAAGCTTTTGTACTGGAGTTCTTATCCAAACACCTCGATGATTACCTGCACCGCAACTCCGCCATTGCAGAGGCGTTGAAGAAACGCATCGAACAAAGTGAGCGCGAACGCAAGGAGCTGGCAGGTATTAAGAAACTGGCCAACGAAAGAGCAAAGAAAGCCAACCTGCATAACCGCAAACTGCGTGATTGCCGTTTACACCTCAACGATGAGCTGACCGGGAAAGATAAAGCAGAACAAGAGGCACGCCGCCTGGATTCTACTATCTTTATTACGGAAGGTGACTCTGCCAGCGGATCTATTACCAAATCCCGTAACGTGGAAACACAGGCGGTATTTAGCTTACGTGGTAAACCGCTCAACAGCTTCGGTTTAACAAAGAAGATTGTATACGAAAATGAAGAGTTCAACCTCTTACAACACGCATTGAATATTGAAGAAGGCCTCGAGGGACTGCGCTACAACAACATTGTAGTAGCTACCGATGCCGACGTGGATGGTATGCACATCCGTTTGCTGCTGCTGACCTTCTTCCTGCAGTTCTTCCCGGACCTGGTAAAAAACGGGCACGTATATATCCTCGAAACACCGTTGTTCCGCGTACGTAACAAGCAGGAAACAATTTACTGTTATACAGAAGAAGAGAAACAGAAAGCCGTGAAGAAACTGGGCAGCAAGCCGGAGATCACCCGCTTTAAAGGTTTGGGAGAAATTTCTCCGGAGGAATTTGGTCGTTTCATTGGGGAAAATATCCGTATTGAGCCTATCATTTTATCGAAAGATATACATGTCCAGAAATTGCTGGAATACTATATGGGTAAAAATACCCAGACCCGCCAGGAGTTTATCATCAACAACCTGCGGTATGAAAAGGATTTAATTGAAGAAACAGTATAGTAAGGCATATGGGCTTAATACACATTGTTTTTGGTCAATCTTCGGTTCCGGTGCTGGAAGAGGCGATTGCGATGGACGAGAAAATGAGCGGAGAGGTACTTTGTTTTGAAGATGATCTGTCTGTTGGACCCTTGTTCATACTGGACACTAAAGAGGGCAGGGCCGGACGTAAAATGTTCTGGCAGCAGCTGGCGGGTATATCGCCGGCACCCGCCCCGGAAGGAGATGCACCGGTGCCTGCACCTGTTGTAGAAGAAGCACCGGAAGATGCAGATCGCTTTAGTGCACTGAAAGCACAACTGAAGGAAAACCCCGAACTGGAAGTGTGGATCTGGGCCGGACAAAATGCCCGTGATGTTTGTGGCTATTACTGGCTGGTGAGTCAACTCTATGACTTCGCCGGACGTATACATATCATCTACCTCAATAACCTGCCTTTCCTGAATGAGAAAGGGGCGGTATTTTATCCTACACACCTGCACCAGATATTGCCTAAGGAGTTTTTGAAGGCGAAGAAACTGGCCCGTGCTATTTCGCTGGCAGAATATGAGCTGGATGGTGATGAATGGCATCGGTTGATGAATGAAAATGCCGGCATCCGTTTACTGGAAGGCGGTAAAAAAATAAAAGGAGAGCCCACCCTGTTTTATGATAAAGAATTGCTAACGCAAAGTGGAAAAGACTTTGTGAAAGCATGGCGCGTGGTGCAGCAGGTAACAGGTAAATTAAAGTATCCTGTGATGGACCAGTTCCTGGGCTGGCGGCTGAAAGAGCTGATCCGCGAAGGCAAATTGGAAAGCAAGGGGGAATTAAAAACTATCCGCGATTTTGAGGTGAAGTTGCCTGGTGAAGGTGGAGAAAGTGCGCCTGCGGAAAACACTGAAAATCCAACTAACCTATGATAAAGGTAACCTCCCTGGACTTGTTGGGTGCAGATGACCGCGGCAGCGGCTATTTCTGGAACTGCAACCGCACCGGCGATTTTTTGGTATGTTACCGTAATGCCGGTAGCAGCAGCGGACAGCACTACCACGAAGGAAAAAGTGATAACAAAAACCCGGAAGTACTTTATCTTTTTACCGGTAAGGCCGCCTTGCACTGGTGCCCGCTGGATGGAAAAGAAATTGTGGTAACGGAAATAACAGCGCCGGCCAGGGTAGAAGTGCCGGTGAATGTCTGGCATCAACTGATAGCAATAACAGATTGTTGCTTTATAGAACTGAACTCCCTGGAAGATGTGCAAAAGGACAGTGTACGCATATGGAGGGAAGATTTTGAAAAAATGATTAACGTAAAACCGTAAGTGTATTATACATGGACATGGAAAATAAAACACCAGACGAATCTCTGCACAATGTCATCCACGTGGGGGGCATGTATGAGAGCTGGTTCCTGGATTACGCCTCTTATGTAATCCTGGAGCGGGCAGTGCCCAGCGTGGAAGATGGGTTGAAGCCCGTACAGCGTCGTATCCTGCACGCCATGAAAGAAATGGATGATGGCCGTTTTAATAAAGTGGCAAACGTCATCGGGCAAACGATGCAGTATCACCCGCACGGGGATGCTTCTATCAGTGATGCTATTGTTAACCTCGGCCAGAAAGACCTGCTTATTGAAACGCAGGGTAACTGGGGCGATATCAGAACCGGAGATGACGCAGCAGCAGCCAGGTATATTGAGGCACGCCTGTCGAAGTTTGCACTGGATGTAGGCTTTAACCCTAAAACTACTTCCTGGCAACTGAGCTACGACGGCCGTAAAAATGAACCCCTCGCATTACCGATGAAGTTCCCGCTGTTATTGGCACAGGGAGCAGAAGGTATCGCCGTAGGTTTATCTACCAAAATATTACCACACAACTTTATAGAGCTGATAGAAGCTTCTGTGAAATACCTGCGTGGTAAGAAATTTGAGTTGTTCCCCGATTTCAGTACCGGTGGAATGATTGACGTAGCCAACTACAACGATGGTAAACGGGGAGGTAAAGTACGTGTACGCGCACATATTGAAGAGAAAGATAAAAAGACCCTGCTGATAAAGGATGTACCTTACGGTATCACCACTACCCAGCTGATGGAGTCTATCGTGAAAGCCAACGACAGTGGTAAAATCAAAATCCGTAAAGTAGTGGATAATACCGCTGCAGAAGTGGAAATTGAAGTACAACTGGCGCCAGGTATTTCTCCGGATATCACCATTGATGCGTTATATGCATTCACCGATTGTGAAATATCCATTTCTCCAAATGCCTGCGTTATTGTAAACGATAAGCCGCAATTCCTCACCGCTTCTGATTTATTGAAAGCGTCTGCCGATTACACCAAAGACCTGCTCAAACAGGAACTGGAAATCAAACTGGCAGAACTGCAGGAAAAATGGCACTATACCTCCCTGGAAAAAATCTTCTTCGAGAAAGGTATTTACAAGGAACTGGAACAAAAGCATAAGGACTGGGAAGCAGTATTGGTGGCGATCGACAAAGGATTTAATCCGTATAAAAAACAATTGAAACGTGAAATTACCCGCGAGGATATTGTGAAATTAACGGAGAAGCCTGTACGTAGAATTTACCGTCTCGATATCAATGAACTGAACGAACAGATCAAAAATATCGAAGGAGAAATCAAAGACGTAAAGCATCACCTGGCTAACCTGGTAGACTATACCGTTGCTTATTACGATAACCTGCTGAAGAAGTATGGTAAAGGCCGCGAACGCAAAACCCTGATCAAAACTTTTGATACCATACAGGTAGCACAGGTGGCTATTGCCAATACCAAAATATATGTAAATCGTGCCGACGGATTTATTGGTACCTCTCTGAAGAAAGATGAGTTTGTGGCAGATTGTTCTGACCTGGATAACATCATCGTATTCCGCCGGGATGGTAAAATGCTGGTAACGAAGGTGGCCGATAAAACCTTTGTAGGTAAGGATATTATTCACGTGGACATCTTCCGTAAGAATGATGAGCGTACTACCTACAACATGATTTATGTAGAAGGAAAAACCGGCGTGAGCTATGCGAAACGTTTCAATGTAACAGGTGTTACCCGCGACAAAGAATACGAGCTGGCACACAAAGGAGAGAAGAATTCAAAAGTGCATTATTTCTCTTCTAATCCAAACGGAGAAGCGGAAGTAGTGACCATTAAGCTGAGTCCAAACTGTAGCGCGCGTAACAAGGAATTTGATATGTTCTTTGAAACCATTGCTATCAAAGGGCGCAGCTCTATGGGGAACGTGGTGACCAAGTACCCGATCCGTAGCGTGAAGTTTAAAGAGAAAGGCGTGTCTACACTGGCCGGACAGAAAATCTGGTATGATACAGAAACAGGTCGTTTGAATACGGAGGAACGAGGCGTGTACATCGGTGCTTTTGAAGGAGAAGACAAGATTTTTGTCGCCTTTAAGAATGGTACTTATGAGCTCACCAACTACGATCTTACCAACCGTTATGAATCAGGAGATGTAGTATACATCGAGAAATTCAACCCGGAAAAAACGGTGACGGCTATCTACTTTGACGCCGATAAAAAACAGTTTAATGTGAAACGTTTCCGTATTGAAACGCAGACACTGAACAATAAATTCCTCTTCATTAAAGAAGGCGCGGCTAACTACCTGGAAATGGTCACTACCCATACCCAGCCTATTGTGTTGCTGAAAACCGGCAAGAAACGGAGTCCGGAAGAAGAGGAAATCGATCTCTCTGAATTTGTGGAGGTGACCGGCTGGAAAACAGTAGGAACAAGGATTGCCGGCGATGACCTGATTAGTGCTGAATTGCTGTCTGAAGATGAGGACCCGGATCCGAATGAAGACGGACAAGCTGGTGCGCAGGGCGAATTGTTTTAAAGAGTTGAAAGCATAAAGCGTAAAGCAAAAAGCTATTAAAGCTGTTGACAAAAGCGAATGAGTAATTAATACTCGCCTTTGTCAACAGCTTTAATAGCTTTTTGCTTTACGCTTTATGCTTTATGCTTTTTTTAGATCTTGCCTCCCATGTTTTTGATAATGATTTCGAGGAAATCAATAGTAGCCAGGTAGGCGTCTATGGAGGTGCCGTTGAGAATTTTTTTGTAGTTCTCGTCCTGATCATCGGCTATTTTCGCAAATTCGGCAGCGCCAAGTGGTGTAAATGAATACAGGTCATCATTGTGCTGCACCCAGTTACGGGCCACCAGCGAATCCAGTATTTCATCCAGTTCGGCTTCAGTAAGAAACCTGTTTACCTGGTAGTAATACAGTTCCCGGCTGATTTTTCCGTGTGTATCAATTTGTTTGAGTACCTGCCAGTGAAATCTGTTGATCCCAAAAACTTCAAAGGCGTTGTTGATATATTGTGTAATCAGGCTGTCAGCTTCTTTCAGGTACCAGCCGATGGGTAGTTTGTGTTTAATGTCAGATGGCATAAAATATATTACTCTTTAACTGGTGTAGTAATTTCAATCATGATACTATCAAAGGTCATGTAAAAACCGAATGTTTTGCGCATAGGCTGTGGTGCTTGTTCCAGTACTATGCCGCCGTCTTGCAGGCGCTGGTACATAGCCATTACAGCCTCCTGGTTGTCCAGGTAAAAGCCAATATGAAAGGCGTCCGGATAAGTATGATTTTCTTTGTCGTTGAAGCGTTGATTCATCAGTACAAGCAAAAAACCATCCGGGCCGGTTAACACAGACAGGCTATCATTGAGTTTCGGGTCAGTGCAACGGAAATTAAAGTAGGTTTCAAAAAAGGTGCGTGTTGCAGGCACATCTTTTACAGTGAGGTTTAAGTGATTGAGATGCATAAGTCAAAGGCAATAAATGAATGTTCGCTCTTTTATAATGCAAATATAAAAGAACAATCGTTCTTTTTAATAAAAAAAGCAGAAATTTTTTTTCGGGAGATAGATAATGCCGTCATCATTCAGGAGCTCCGCTCCCGGCACGATGCCAGCAGTAGCCTCCTGGCGTTTCTTTCCCGGTTGGGTTATTGTTTTTTCTTTGATGCGGGTGGTTTAGGTGTTTCCAGGTAGTCTTCCGCCGATTTAGGCTGGGTCATAATCTTTTTCTTCTGATCCAATGGCTGCGGGGTGGGAGCGCCTTTCCCCATGGGAATGGCATCATGAAAAATCTTGTTGACATGCATCCATTTGCCAGCCTGCCATTTAAACCCTTCGTAGTCCATATCAGATACATAGGTGAACTTCTTCATGGGCTCATTGGTCTCCGAAATAAGATGGTCATACACAATCATGTCCAGTTCTTTGTTATAATTGAGTGTGGCCGTACTTTCCTTTTTATATTCTATGATAAAGCGGTTTTGAGTGGGCTTGGGTGTGCTATCTTCTGCAAAGCTGAAAAATGGTCCGCCCAGCACGGGTTGCCCGTTTTTGAAGGTGAGCATTTCTACGATCTTCTTTTGGCTGCGGGGATTATTGGCATCCCAGCCAAACAGCGTATAGAACTCCTGGTTGAAATAATGGCGGTGTGTGATGTTATAATACAGGCAGCCATACCAGTATTTATTATCAGTAACCGTATCGGTATTGGTGATATAATCGGAGGCATCAAAGAGTGGGAACAACTTGAGTGCGCCATCTGCGGTGTTCATTTGTATGGCGCCAAAGTGCCGGTAGAAGCCATTTTCCCGTTCCAGCGCCCAGGTGAATATCCTGAAGGTGCTGTCCTGCGGATATTGAATAGAAATAGTTTTCAGGGAGTCAAAAGGAAACTTAAAAGAATGTTTGGTTTTTAATGCACGTACCAGCAGGGGAATAAATGCATCTTTCGCCCTTTCGCGGCCATCATCACCTTTACCTTCAAAGATAAGCCGGCTGAGTACCTGCAATGTATCCTGGTCCCGTTTCAATTGTTTCATACCTGTGGCATCTGGTTGCTGCGCGTAGGTCAGTAAACTGGTGATCAGCAGTAAGAGTGACAGTAATGATTTTTTTGCCATATCTATTATACGGTTCGGGACTGGAATTATTGTATAGACTGTGCAAACTGCAACAGGTTTTGGTATCGCTGGTCAATCAGCGGATGAGGAAACGGTACTTCCGGGCGGGTAGATGGAATAAATACGGTTTGCATGCCCAGGCTTTTTCCAAATTGCATATCGCTCAACGTATTGCCTACCATGACAGCCTGGGTAAAATTGATCGCGGGAAAATCCTGTTTAGCCTGTAGCCCCATACCGATGGCCGGTTTGCGGCAAGGACTGCTGCTATCCACATCCGGACAAAAATAGATGTTGTCTATCCGTCCTCCTTGTTGCTCAATTTGCTGTAACATGTGCGCATGAATTTCCTGTAACCCTGCTATAGTGAGTAAGCCGCGGCCAATGCAGCGTTGATTCGTCACCACCAGGATACGTTCAAAATGTTTGGCCAGTATGGGCATTGCGGCCAGCACGCCTTCACTGAATTGAAACATATCCGGGCGAAGCACATATCCATCGCGGATTTCCTCATTAATTACCCCATCTCTGTCGAGAAATAACGTCATGATACCAATACTTTTTGGGCGGCCTCATAATCTTCCGGAATGCCGATATCGATGAAATAAGTATCGCTGACGAAGCCGAATAAGCGGCCCGCAGCGGCGCCTGGCTCCAGGACTTCCTTCTCAAAAGAAAATTTTTCCGGTAAAGACAAGCTATGTAAAAAGTCGGTATTCGTCAGGTAAATGCCTCCGTTGATCAGTCCTGCTGCACAGAACTTCTTTTCATGAAAAGCGCTGATGCGTTGTTGTGCATCCAGTTCTATGCTGCCATAGCGGTCAAATTGCTGCATGGGTTTCAGTGCCAGCGACAGTGGACTTTGCCGGTCGTGATGAAACCGGGAGAATGCTGCCAGATCTACATCGAAGTAAGTATCACCGTTGACAATAAATGCTTCTTTGCCTTCCAATGCCGGCAAAGCGTGTAGTATGCCGCCACCGGTGCCCAGCGGCTCCGGCTCAACGGTAAAGGATACACGTAGCGGCAAGGCCGTGTTGTTGCACCAGCTGATCACTTGTTCGGATAAATACCCCAGGGATAATACGGCGTGGGTGATGCCTTGTTTGTGGAGATACTGCAGCAGGTAGTATAAAAACGGATGATCGCCCAAAGGCGCCATACATTTGGGCTTATCAGCCACTACACTACGCAGGCGTGTACCTAAGCCTCCGGCAAGTACAATACATTCGTGCACCATCAGGCAAACAGGTTGTTTTCTACTATTTCACAAATAATATGTCCTACGGTGATATGTGCTTCCTGTATGCGCGGGGTATCTGTAGAAGGAATATTGATCAGGTAGTCGCTTCCTGCTTTCATCTTACCACCGGTGCTGCCAGTCATGCTCACTATGATCATACCTTGTTCTTTCGCCACTTTGATAGCTTCCAGGAGGTTCGCAGAATTACCGGAAGTAGAAATCGCTACCAGCACATCGCCGGGGCGACCTATTCCTCTCAGGATGCGGGCGTATACCTGGTCGTAGCCGTAGTCGTTGCCTACCGCCGTCATATACGAAGTGTTGCAGTGGAGCGCTTCAGCGTACAAAGGCATGCGGTCTTTATAAAAGCGACCGGAGAACTCTGCTGCCAGATGTTGTGCATCCGCTGCGCTACCGCCGTTGCCACAAAAAAGAATTTTATGATCTGTTTGCAGGCTGTGGGTAATGGTATCAGCTACCACTTTTATCGTGTTCAACAGTGGCTCATCCTGGCAAATGGCTTCTTTTACCGATATACTTTCGCGGAGCTTGTTGATAATTTGTTGTTTCATAAAACAGGTTTTTGATTTGGTGTAGCCTTAAATACTCCAGGTTTGAATACCATGGTTGGTAAAGGTATAGCGTTTTACATCGCCACCAAAACCACTCAGGGCATCTACTACTGCGAAGCGGGTATTTTTAGGGCAATAGAAGATCATAAAGCCACCGCCGCCTGCACCTGAAATTTTGCCTCCGCTGGCGCCGGCTTTGCGGGCTGCTTCGTATATTTCATCGAGTTGGGGATTGGTGATGCCTTTGGCCATCTTCTTTTTATATTCAAATCCGTAATCCAGGATTTCACCGATTTTATCAATGGTACCTCTTAATAATGCTTCCTTCATCATCACCGCCTGTTCTTTCAGGTGGTGCATGGCTTCAATGGAAGCGTCTTTTTTATCAGTTACGTTTTTCTGTTGTTCTGAGATGATGGAGGACGATAAGCGGCTGGTAGAGGTATAGAATAATACCAGGTTGTTTTCCAGCTCGTGCAGGTTGGTTTCCTTGATGCGGAGCGGGTTTACAATTACTTTATCGCCTTTGTAAAACTCCATGAAATTTACGCCGCCGAAAGTGGCTGCATACTGATCCTGTTTACCACCAGCCTGTTGGAGGTCTTCCCGCTCAATAGAATACGCGAGGTGAGCCATGTCGTACTCCCCCAACGGCAGTTTCAGCCATTCTGCAAATGCGCCAAGCACGGCTACTACCAGGGTAGAAGAAGTGCCTAAACCGGATCCGGCAGGTGCATCTACAAAGGTAGTCAGCTTAAAACCAGTGGCCGGCAGTGAACCATAATCATTTTGCACCCGGTTAATCACTCCTTTGAGAATATCCAGTGTACCATCTAACGGTAAAGGGTATACGGCATCATAGGAAGCGGTTTCTCTTCTGTCGGCACATTCAAAAATTATTTTACCATCCGTACGTGGTTCTATTGCAGCACGGGCATATAAAGAGATGGTAGCATTGAGAATGGCGCCACCGTATAAATCCGAGTACGGACTTACATCTGTGCCACCACCAGCGAGGCCAATTCGTAAAGGAGCTTTGCTTCTGTATATCATGGTCGTTTTTTTGAGCGGAAGGCTGAAAGCATAAAGCAAAAAGCTATTGAAGCGGTTGATGAAAGCGAAAGATGGTATTTAAATAATCCGCTATTATCAATCGCTTCAATAGCTTTTTGCTTTATGCTTTCAGCTTTCTGCTAAATGATGTATTTCTTTCGCCAACCGGCTCCAGGAGTATTGTAATTTTTCTTTGCGCAATGCGGCAACCATATCGGCTTCCCGGTTGTCCACGAAGTATTTTTCAATGGCAGCAGCAATGGAAGCCGGATCAGGCTCGGCCTGGAAGCCTACTACGCCATCAGGCACCATTTCTACCAGTCCGCCTACATTGGTGACTACCATTGGTTTTTCGAAATGATAGGCAATCTGCGAAATACCGCTCTGTGTGGCGCTTTTGTAAGGTTGTACTACAAGGTCGGCCGCGCAGAAGTAATTTTTAACGGCTTCATTGGGAATGAAATCGGTGTGCATCAACACCCGATCTCCCAGGTGCAGCTTATTCAGCAGCTCCAGGTAAGGAGCGGAATCTTCGTAATATTCACCGGCAACGATAGCATGAACATCCAGTTTTTTCAGGCGTTCGTCAGCCATGGCTTCCAGTAGTAAATCCAGTCCTTTATACTGGCGAATGAATCCAAAAAACAGGATATATCGTTTGCCTGGCTGGAGCTTCAACTGGGCCCTGGCGGCTTCTTTGGTAATCAGCGCGCCGTAGTTATCGTAAATAGGATGGGGGATGAGCGTGGCTTTCTTCACCGGCTCAAATACACGCAAATCGTTCAATACTGACTGGCTCATGGCCACGAAAGCATCTACAGGCTTGAGAAAGTATTTGGTAAAAGCTACATCGCCGGGGCGTTTTTCATGCGGTACTACGTTATCCAGTACTGCAATCACTTTCGTGTGTTTGCGTTTACCCAGGCGAAGGAGAGAACCCAGTGAGGGGCCCATAATAGGCAGCCAGTATTTGGAGATGATGATATCCGGGTTCATTTTCCGGATTTTCCGGCCTACTATTAACCAGTTCAGCGGGTTCACAGAATTGATGAGCCGTTTGATGGTCAGGTGTTTGGGCGCAGGATCAGTAGAGTATTGGCTTTTGCCAGGGAAAAACAGTTTGGGATACTGAAGGGTGAACGTCCATATTTCCACTTCGTCTGTTTGCTGTAATTCCTCTGCCAGTCGCTCGTTATAAGCAGCCAGCCCACCCCGGAAAGGATAGGCTGTACCTAAAATCAGTATTTTCTTCTTGTTAGCCATAGTTACAAATTACGAATAATGAATTACCGGATTAAAGCTGGCGGTCAGCGAGCTTCGACAGTTGTAAATCGTCATCCGTAACATTTTGGGTATGGTCCATCCGTTCTTCTACCAGGTAAATATTACGTTCGGTAGCGTTACGGGTAACCAGTTCACCGATAAACCCGGTCAGGAATAACTGGGAACCGATGATCATACATAACAGCCCAAGATAAAACAGGGGTCTGTCTGTCATATTCACTTTATCAAAAAATATTTTTGCAATTGCCAGGTACAGTGCTATCACAAAACCCACAAAAAACGACAGGGAACCCAGGGCGCCAAACAGGTGCATAGGGCGTTTGCCGAATTTGCCGATAAACATGATGGTGGCCAGATCCAGGAAGCCGTTGATAAAACGTTCCAATCCGAATTTGGTAACACCGTATTTGCGGGCGCGGTGCTCTACTACTTTTTCGCCAATTTTACGGAAACCGTTCCATTTGGCGATGACCGGAATGTAGCGGTGCATTTCGCCATATACTTCTATTGACTTCACCACTTTTTTGCGGTACGACTTCAAACCACAGTTCATGTCGTGCAGCTTTACACCGCTCATACGGGTAGTGGTAAAGTTGTATAATTTAGAAGGCAGGTTTTTAGTAACAGCGTTGTCGTAACGTTTCTTTTTCCATCCGCTCACGAGGTCATATCCATCTTCCACAATCATGCGGTATAATTCAGGAATTTCGTCGGGACTATCCTGCAGGTCAGCATCCATTGTGATGACAACATCTCCCTGGGCAGCGCTGAAACCTTCATTCAGTGCAGCAGATTTACCATAGTTGCGTTGGAATTTGATGCCTTTGATATGTGGGTTTTTCGCAGCCAGTTGTTGAATTACTCCCCACGAGTCGTCGGTACTTCCATCATCGATCATCCACACTTCATAGGTGAAGTGATGTGCATCCATGACTCTTTCAATCCATGCAGCCAGCTCTGGTAAAGATTCTTCTTCGTTTTTTAAAGGAACGATTACGGATATGTTCATCTTAATAGAATAGTATTATAATTGCTGCCCTTGGGCTGGTTTCTTACGTATGATCAGTGAAATAATCGCTGATATAATAAAATAGGAAATAACCAATTTCAGGAAATCCATGAACGATTTGGCCAGGCCAACATGGAAATCTGTTTTTGCCAGTTCATCCAGTTGTTTGTCTATTTCCTCCTGTGGCGCCTTAAACCTGTGCAATAATTTGGCCGTAGATTCCAACAGGTTTTGTTTTAATGCATCTACCAATTGCGGATCAATGTATTTATACAGGATGTATTGGTAAACTGTTATGATAGCAGCACCAATAATAAAAGTAGTAAATACAGGTTTCAATGCGTCTTTAAAAGAGATCAGCCCGCCCAGTTGTTTTTTCTTTTCTTTTCCAGCCAGTACTGCAAATACAATAAAAACAGCCATTTGGATAAGACCATTCCACCAGGAGAATAATATTTCAGGTCCTGCCACGTAAGTCAATACATTTAAAAATACGATGACAATACCACCTACTATTCCCCATTTCACGCCTGGGTTAGAGTTTTGCTGCATATAGGTTAATTATTTATATGAAAAACGGGTCCATTCACAGTGGCATATACTTTACCCTTCAGTTGTTCGCCAATATACGCTGAATTTTTGGACCGGGAAGCAATATGTCCAGTGGTAAACTGCCAGCTGGTTTCCGGATCAAATACGGTCAGATTAGCGGTGGCGCCTTCCTGCAGCACGGGTTGTGTGAGCCCGAATATTTTACGTGGCTGTATGGTCAGCATATTAATCAACTGCTCTAATGGTAGCTGGGGCAGGTATTGTCTGAGTACACCAAAGGTGCTTTCCAGGCCGATCATACCATTTTTCGCATATTCAAATTCCAGCTGTTTGGCGTCCCAGTCCTGCGGCAGGTGATGGGTCGCAATGCAGTCGATAGTACCATGTAATACGGCTTCCTGCAAAGCTTTCACGTCGTCTGCAGTACGCAGTGGCGGATTTACTTTCAGGTGGGTATCGTAATTAATGAGGCGGGCGTCAGTGAGTGACAGGTGATACGGCGTAACAGAGCAGGTAACTTTTACACCGTCTGCTTTTGCGGCGGCAATCAGTTCCACGGCTTTGCGGGTGCTGATGCCGGTAAAGTGAATGCGGGAGTCGGTGTATTTAGCCAGCTCAATATCGCGTTGTATAATCAGTTCTTCCGCCAGCGCAGGTTTCCCTGGCATGCCCAGCTGGGTAGAGTAAATGCCTTCGTTCATGAGTCCGTGGGCAGAAATGCTCTGGTCGTCAGGTAATTGTATCAGGGTGCCGTCAAAAGCCTTGATATATTGCAGGGCTTTTAGCATTAACCCCGGCGATTGTAAAGGTTTCAGGCCATCAGAAAATGCAACGGCGCCTGCCTGCTGCATTTCATACATTTCCGCCAGGCCGGTGCCTTCCACATTTTTAGTGGCTGCGCCAATTGGCAGAACAGTTGCAGCCGAATGGCGGGTTCTGCTCAGTACATATTCGATTTGCGGTTTGGTATGCAATGCCGGCTGGGTGTTAGGCACAATCATCACGGTAGTATATCCACCGGTGGCTGCTGCCTTGATGCCGCTTTGCAAGTCCTCCTTATGTTCCTGTCCGGGATCGCAGAAATGTGCGAAAACATCCATCCAGCCGGCGGAAACATGCAGGTTATTACCTGAAATGACCGTCGCACGTGCATCTTCAAGGTTGTCTGCCACCTGTTGAATGATGCCGTTCTGGATAGAAATATCTTTTTGCTGCCCATGCAGGGGAGAGGAAGGCGCTATAATCTTTACGTTCTTGAGTAGTATGTGCATGCTTTACGTTCTATACCTGTCCGAAAATACAGGGGCAAATGTAACATAAAACTGTTAATTGTTGAAGTCGGCCTGCCCGGACTTGTTCAGGTTGGTATGATAATTGAAAATGCAGGGGTAGCAGATCAAAATAACTAATGATGATTGACTATCTTACTAACCTCGTAGCTCGGATATGCGACCGCTCGGAACAATTGCATAATGGCCAGACCACCAGCTGGCAGGCACTTCGCGAGGCGGAGCAACTCGCAAATCATGCATATATTCCCCTGCTGTACCAATACATTGACCAGGAATCCGACAAAGATAAACGTCGCGCCGCTTTATTTATCATCACTCAGCTCTCCAGAAACACCAATGACCCTGAAGTAATCCGGTTTTTATTAGATCGCCTCAGAATAGAGCAGGATGCTGATATGATTACCGCTATTCAACAGGACCTTGAACGCGGCCTTACTATTCCGGGATATATCAACCTGGAACCATTGCTCAATAATACTTTATCGGTTAATAATAATATACGTCGTTCCGCCCTGCTGGCGCTGAAAGGCACCCATAACCCCGCAGTGGAAGACTGGGCATTGTCCCTGTTAAAACGGACGTCCAACGAGTACGACATCTACTATATTACTTTATTACTGCATAAAATAGGTACGCAAAAAAGCGTTCCTGCTTTGCGCAGACTACTGGAATACCACCGGCAGGACGTTAAAAGTCTCGCTTTCGCTACCATGGCGGACATTGAAAAGGAAAAAGAAGCGATGTTTTACCAGCGCTATCTTTTGCGTGGACAATTGAAATTTGAGGCCATGGAAGCTATCTACAAATATGCAGATGAAAAGGCCATACAAGCCGTGACCGCAAGGATTACGGAGCTGTTGTCGAAACGGCGCAGCAGCGCGCGTATGACCATAGAAACGGTGAAGAATGGATTTACGGACCTGATGCTCGGCATGGAGTTTCTATTCCGGTTCCGTACTGCAAAAGCGGAGATCAAAAAAACATTTTCCTGGATCACCGAAACCAGGGCCGATTACTTACTACCAGAAGAAAAAGAATGGGTGAGAAGACACCTGGCAAGTAACCAACAGGCATAAATATTTCTAATGATAGCTACATGCAGCGGGGAACACGTTTCCTCGCTGCATTTTTTGTTGAACGGCAGGGAAGCTAACAGCTAAAGCCTTAATTTAGCTCCCCAAAAAGAGAGATGAAGAAAGCTTTTCTATTGCTTTTGACAGGATGGATGACTAGTGGGTTGTACGTAACAGCACAGCAACGCCAGTATACCATGGCAGAAGCCACCAACGGGCTTCGACAGCAACTGGCGCCGGAACGGCTAAAACTGTTTGAATGGGTGCCCGGTCAAAATGCTTATAGCCAGGTGGTGATCGCAAATGGTAGCGTAGCCTGGATAAAGAATACCCTCAATGGTAGCACCATTAAAACAGATACTTTACTGCGGCTCGCAGATCTTAATCAACAATTATTTGCAACAAAGCCTTTGCGTGGATTACCATCCCTGCACTGGATATCTGCGGACAATGCCTGGTTTAGTGCAGGCAATGTACTGTATAAAGGCACTTTGCAAAACGGTGCTATGCAATTTTCCCGGTGGTGCGAACTGCCGGAAGCAGCAGAAAATATTACCGTGAATACCAAAAGCAGCCAGATTGCCTGGACGGTAAAAAATAATCTCTTTATCCGTACCGCAGATGGCGCGGTACAAGCAGTCACCAACGATGCGGATGAAAATATTGTGAACGGTAAAAGTGTGCACCGTGAAGAATTTGGCATCGACAAAGGCATTTTCTTTTCCCCACAGGGTGACCTGTTAGCGTTTTATCGCATGGATCAGCGCATGGTAAAGGATTATCCTATCATTGATTGGTCTGTAACCCCCGCGCACAACAACAATATCAAATATCCGATGGCAGGCGGCACTTCTCACGAAGTAACGCTGGGTGTTTATCAGCCATCTACCCAAAAAACTATTTTCCTGAAAACAGGCGGACCGGCAGATCATTACCTGACTTGCGTTACCTGGTCACCGGATCAGCAGTATGTATATATCGGCTTGCTGAACCGTGAACAGAATCATTTGTGGCTGAACCAGTACAGTGCCACCACCGGTGATTTGGTAAAAACACTGTTTGAAGAAACAGACGTGAAATATGTACATCCTACACATCCGCTTACTTTTGTTCCAGGCAAGCCGGATGAATTTATCTGGTTCAGTGAAAGGAGTGGTTACCAGCATTTATATCTGTATAATAACCAGGGTAAGCTGTTAAAACAAATTACATCAGGTGATTGGCTGGTAAATGAGTTGGTAGATGTGAAACAAAACGACGTGATTTTCACCGCTTCGAAAGAAGGGCCGATGGAAAAGCATATTTATATCACCAATTACCGCAAACCAGCGTCCGCCACGCCATTTGTGCGCCTCGACAAAGCAGCAGGATGGCATGATGCGCAGGTGAGCAGCAATGGTAGTTATGTATTGGATACTTATAGCTCCGGCACTACACCATATGTAGCGAGAATAACCGCTACTTCCGGTAAATGGGAACAAAACCTGATCACCGCAGCAGATCCGCTGAAAGATTTTCAACGTCCTCAAATCAGACCGGTTACGCTGAAGGCTGATGATGGTACACCGTTGTATGGTAAACTGATATTGCCGGTGAATTTTGATTCAACCAAAACCTACCCGGTGGTGGTATACCTGTACAATGGCCCGAATGTACAATTGATTCGTAACACATATCCATTCAGTGGCAATCTCTGGTATGAGTACATGGCGCAGCATGGCTATGTTATTTTTACGATGGATGGCCGTGGCAGCGATAACCGTGGAAAGGCTTTTGAACAGGCTACTTTCCGGCAGTTAGGCACTGTAGAAATGAATGATCAGTTACAGGGAGTCGCTTACCTGAAATCACTGCCTTACATCAATCAAAAGAAGATGGGTGTCCATGGCTGGAGCTTCGGGGGCTTTATGACCACTTCCCTGATGTTGCGCCATCCTGGTGTATTTCAGGCAGCAGTAGCGGGTGGCCCGGTGATTGACTGGAGCATGTATGAAATTATGTACACGGAGCGCTATATGGATACACCCCAGGAAAATCAAGAGGGTTATGCCAATGCCAATTTGCTGACAAAAACTAAAAACCTGCAGGGGCACCTGATGCTGATTCATGGCACCAATGATGATGTAGTGGTATGGCAGCATTCACTTGATTTCATCAGGGCTTGTGTAGATAATGAAGTGCAGGTTGACTACTTTGTATATCCCGGACATTTACATAATGTATTGGGAAAAGACAGGGTACATCTGATGCAGAAAATCACTGATTATTTTGATGCACATTTGAAATAGCAGAAAGCATAAGGCTTAAAGCAAAAAGCTATTAAGGCGACTGATGGGAGGGAGTATTGAAATTACTCATTCATTCTTGTCAGTCGCCTTAATAGCTTTTTGCTTTAAGCTTTGCATTTTAAGCGGGTTACGCAAACGCTTGCGCTGATAACGCAAGCGTTTGCGTACATGAAATGTTAAAAAAAACGTGTAGAATCGTTGTAGCAATTAATAGAACAGTGAACATTTTTTAGAACAGTGAATTTAGCTTGAAAAGCAGCAGAATAGACAGCGAACAATGAAGTCGATAAACCTGTGCCACGGTTACCCGCTGTGGCAGGGTTGTCGATAACCAGCGGTATTTTAGCGGTGATGAATCACCAGTTGTGACTCCATAATAGTGCGTTGATAATCGTTCAGCGCGTGTTCTCCATTTAAAATAGCTAACAGCATATTGGTAGCCGCCTGTCCCTGTTCGTACGGGAATTGCTCTACAGAAGCAGCAGGAGGGAATGCTGTATAACCGCTTACCGGTGTATTGGCGTAAGATACAAAAGTTATATCCTTATTTATTTCCAATTTTTGTTTCAGGGCGTATTGCACGGCGTCCATGGCTACATAGTCATTGAACGTAACGATGGCAGTTACTTTTCTTTTCAGTGACAACAGGTATTTCATGGCGTCTTCGGTGCCAGCGGCTGTGAGGTCGGCGTTGACAATCAGTTTAGGGTCGTATTTCAGGCGATGCTTGTGTAATGCGCGGCTATAGCCGGCAGCGCGTTCTTTGCTGGCAACCATGGTTTCTGGTCCATTGATCATGCCGATAACGCGATGACCTTGTTTGAGCAGGAAATCGACTGCCTGTACTGTACCTGATTCGAGGTTACAGGACACGGAGTGCATATTGGGCAGATCCGGGATGCGGTCAAAAAACACTACCGGAATGCGTGCCTGTTGCAGCATTTCAAAATGTTCGTAGTTGCTGGTATTTTTTCCGATAGAAACGATGCAGCCGTCGACCCGGTGCTGTTTCATACTTTGAATGATTTGTTTTTCCCGGGCTTCGTCATCATGCGATTGACCCAGCAATACGGTGTAATTGTTACTATAGGCAGTATCTTCAATACCACTGATGGCACTGGCAAAAAAAGCTTCTGACAATTCCGGCAAAAGGATGCCTATGGTGAAGGTTTTACCTTGCTGGAAATAGATCGCCGTTTGGTTGCGTTCATAATTCAACTCAGCAGCCAGTTCTTTTACCCTTGTTTTGGTTCTCAGCCCAATACTGTGATGATCATGTAACGCCCTGGAAACCGTAGATACAGAGATATTCAGCCTTTTTGCAATTTCCTTTATTGTTGGTTGACCCGAAGAAACCACCTTTCTCATACATTTCAGCAATTAATAGAAAACAGATACAGCATGTACTCTGCCGGACAAGTTACTTAGATATTGGAAAACATTAACTTTTTTTTATGAATAAAGCAGGTTAAACAGGCGTGGCCCGTGTTTTTGCGTTTCCTGAAAATGCTTTTCCCGGCTTCTAATCACTTTATAACGGACTGATGGGTGCTTCGGCCTGTTATTTGCTGTATAGCGGATACTTCCATTGCATCCCTAATAAATCATATATACTTTTTTGTTAGATTATTTAAATATAACATTTTTATGAAAGTAGTACAATTAGCCTTGCCGGTAGCTTTAGTAACCATTTTCGCTTCTTGTTCCGCTCCGAGAAAATTAAGGGAGTCACAGGCAAGAAACGCGCAATTGGATAGTTTGTACCGTGCTACCTATGGTAAGCTGAGAAATTGCGAAGAAGATGCTGCACGCGCAGCCGCTTCGTATAAAGATAAAGTAGCGAATCTGACAGAGCAGCAGGAACAGTTGAAAACCAACAACTCCCAGATGCTGGATCATTTGAAAGAACTGTCTGTTATCTCCAGTTCCCAGGCAGAAAGTATTAAAAAATCACTGGATAATATTGGTGCGAAAGACGCTTACATCAAGGATCTGCAATCTGCCATCGCTCGTAAGGACTCCCTGAATATGCAGCTGGTGATGAACCTGAAAGGTGCTATTGGTAATATGGATGATAAAGACATCAACATTAAGGTAGATAAAGGTGTGGTGTATATTGATATCTCCGATAAACTGCTGTTTAAAAGCGGTAGTTATGATATCAATGAAAGAGCAAAAGAAGTACTTGGTAAAGTTGCCAAGGTACTGATTGCACAACCGGATATTGAATTTATGGTAGAAGGTCATACAGATAATGTGCCTTACCGCCCGAACGTATTACTGGACAACTGGGATCTGAGTGTAAAGAGAGCGACTTCTGTAGTACGTATCCTGCAAAATCAGTATAACATTCCACCGGCACGTATGACAGCTGCTGGTAGAGGAGAGTACCTGCCGATAGCCTCTAATGATACACCAGAAGGCAAAGCAGCGAATCGCAGAACCAGGATCGTGATATTGCCACAACTGGATCAGTTCTTCAAGTTACTGGAGAAACCGGCAAACTGATTATAGAGCAGAAAGCATAAAGCAGAAAGCAAAAAGCAAAAAGCTATTGTAGCGAGTAATAGGAGCGGATATTTAAGTATTCATTCGCTCTTTTCACTCGCTACAATAGCTTTTTGCTTTCAGCTTTATGCTTTCTGCTATCTTTGCCACGCGTAAATTCTTAAGTATGAAAGAACCTATATTTTGTGATCCGGTGAGCGGTGTTTGTGAGATTCCGGGTCTGGCTATTACAGATGCCACTGCTACAAATGGCTTACAATCGGCCGATAAACCATTAAAACTGATTTATTTTACGGATCCCATCTGTTCCACCTGTTGGGGCATTGAACCGCAATGGCGCCGTTTAAAGCTCGAATATGGGCATGTGCTGGATATCAGTTATCATATGGGCGGATTGCTACCCGGCTGGGATGTTTATAATTCCGGAGGGATCAGCGGGCCTTCAGACGTGGCGCATCACTGGGATGAAGTAAGCCTGCATTACCAGATGCCTATTGACGGGAACGTGTGGCTGGAAGATCCCTTGCCATCTTCTTATCCGCCGTCTATCTGGTTTAAGGCGGCGCAGCTGCAGGATAAGCATCGTGCTGTGATCTTTTTACGACGTATGCGGGAATTGTTGTTTATGGAAAAGCAAAATATCTGCAAGCCGGAACCGGTATTAAAAGCAGCTGCTTTTGCAGGGCTGGATATACTGCAGTTACAGCAGGATTTTGACCGGCAGGGGAAGGCATTGTTTGATGCGGATCTGGCATTGGGTAAGCAGCTGGGTGTGCGTGGATTCCCGTCTATCTTTTTTATTGATCAAAGCGGCCGTTCAGAGTTGGTATATGGCGCCAAGCCTTACCAGGTATTTACGACCGCCCTGCATAAATTATTACCAGCCGCAACTGCCCGGACCTATGCCAAAGACCTGGAGTTGTTCACCTACTTTCCTACGTTGACCACCAAGGAGTATGCGATATTAAATGATCTTTCTTTTGACGCTGCGGAGGCGCAGTTGAAGGGTTACCAGGAGGGAAATAAAGTGTGGGTGAATACTATTGCGAACGGGCAGCTCTGGGGGCTGACTGGTACTCTATAAAGTACGGGGACCAGGCGCTGCAGCCGCTTTTTTCTTACCAAAAAACCAGGTAGCACTGAGCAAGCCATAGCGGGACAGTACGGTATTGCGTTGTTGTTCTATGTAATACAGTGTTTGCAAGGTAAGCAGCGCCTGATTTTCCCGGAACAGATCATACACGTATATCTTTACCAGTAGACTTTTATCTGGTAAAAACGTTTTGGAAATCCAGGTGTTTACAACCACATATTGCTGCCGTTGATTGGTATTGTTGTAATAAGTAACCGACGCGCCGTAGTTGAAATTAAGCGGCAGAAAGAGATTGGCGGATGTTGACAGGCTATAATTGGTGTAGTCATAATACCGGTTGTCCTGGATAGAGTAGGAATTACCCATATACTGTACATTAAATGCACCTTCTATTTCCAGCAATTTCTTATAGGTCCAGGATCCGTTTAATGATTGCAGCGAGGTAAAAGTGGATGTGGTGTTTCTGACTTCATTGACAAAAGAGATGGCGTGTCCGAAGCGGTTTGCGATAAAGTAATTCAATGTGAGGCCCGATTTACTGAAGCGTTTGCCCAGTGCGATGCTATGCGTGATGTCATAATTACCGTTTGTATTGACCAGCATGCTGATTTGTTTACCGCTGGAGTCAGAGGATATGGAGGCGGTGGTTTCATTTTCGGGGAGGTTGAATCCTATATCGGTGTTAAATGTGAGGCCGTCTACACTAAACGACTGGTAGCTGATATTACCTGAATTGTTGATGGTTGGTTTCAGATCCGGGTTGCCAAGTTGAATGTACAGCGGGTTTTGGATGGAGATGACCGGTAGCATGGAAGTGCCTGTATTAGGGATCCTGGTATCCCTGGAGGCAAATAAATTTAGTGATTTATAGTTATTGATTTTGTACGTCATAGAAATGTTGGGTGCGAAGTAATTGATTCGCTGGCGGTATTCTTTCCCTTCTGTATAATTATTGCTGACAGAACTGGTGGTATTATATGCCAGTTGCAATTGCCCCTGTAATTTGTTTTTGTTGACAACAATGCCGGTACTGAATATGTGAATAGTGTACCTGTTCCGGAAGTCGTAGGTCAATGGTTTATTTAAGATGTCATAGCCTCTTTTGATGTTATCAAAATCAAATGCCTGTTGATTACTTTCGGTCACGGCATTGCTGTATTTGTAACCGGCGCTCAGGAAAATACCGTTACTGATCGGATATTGATATCCTGCTCCCAGGTTGATTTTCCGGACATTTAATCTGTTAGATAGTTTCTGATCGATGGTGTCTGCCCGGTTGGTTGCCTGCAGTGAATTAAGGCTGTAGTTATTTTGATTGTTGCGTGTATTATTTTGTTCTATGTTCATGTTAAAGTTGGCACTACCCAGTTCTTTACTGAAGGTGTGAATAAAGCTACCTCCGGTATTAAAGGAATTTCTTTTCCGGGTTTCCTTGTTGAAGATATTTCCAAAATTGATGGTATCATTATTTTTTCCTCCCAGTGAAGTATAGTTATTATTACTGTTGATGTCATTTCTTCCAAGGTCACCCATAAAATCCATGGTGATGATATTGTTGTCATTTGGTTGCGATACCACGTTGCCATAAAGTACATTAAAACTGCTATTGCTGGTGCTCCGGGTGCTGTTGTTGTAGCGGAAATTGCTGTCTGGTAGTATGTTGTCACGTTGCAGCAGCTGGTTGTTACGCATATCAAAGTCGTTATGCCAGTAGTTTGCCGTCAGTTTTGTTTTTTTGGTGAGGTCAATAGAGATGTTTCCCCGGGCATTGGTTTTGGTCATTATTCCTCCAAAATTGTCCAATTGGTTCTGGTTTTCGTCGGTGGAGGAGGGGGCGGTAGAAGTGTTGATATTATTGTGGATGACATTGGTAATGATCTGTTTATTATCGCGGAACATGTTGGCGGCACCGGCTATATTGTAATGATCGTCTGAGCCGTATCCTGCACCTATGGATCCGTTGATCCCTTTCTTTAATTCTTTTTTGATGGTGATGTTAATGACTTTTTCGTTTTTTCCGCCTTCCTGCAAACCATCTAGTCCTTTTTTATCAGCTATTTGTATTTTATCCACCAGGTTAGCCTGCAGTAATTGCGAAATTTTTTGAGGATCGCCGGAGGAGTTGGCAGCGGTTTGAAATACGGCTCTGCCGTCTATGTACAGCTCGTGGATTTGCTTGCCCATATAGAAAAATTTTCCGTTGGCATCTACTGTAAGGCCGGGGATCTTTTGCAACAGGTTTTTCATGGAAGCATTTTCTGCGGTTTGGAAATCACCCGCGGAAAACTCAATGGTATCTTTACGGATGGTGAAGATAGGTTTGTTGAGTTTAATGCTGATGCCTGCCAGGGTGATGGCGTTTCTTGTCAACCCTGTTTGTTGTAACGAGAGGGTATGTACTTTCACTTTTTCAGTGAAGGATAATGGAATGGTAGCAGCCGTATATCCCATATAGCTGATGGTGAGCATGAAGTTTCCGGCAGGTACATTCTTTATTTCGAAGTTACCGGCTTTATCCGATTGACTCTGTCCTTTCAAAATCGATTTTTCGGCTGTAAATAGTAGTACAGTTGCTCCTTCCAATGGTTTTCTAGTATCTTTATCATATGCCAGTCCTTTGACTTCTCTCTGCGCAAATAAAGCCAGATGAATGCTACCTAATAAGATGGTTAACGTTAAAGCGAATTTTACCATTGCATGGATTTGGTTGAGTATATAATTTTATGCAATGATAATCCCTGCCGGAAGGAGATTTGTAAATCAAAACAGAAGGTTATCAGAATGGTGAAAAAGCGATTAAAATGAATTTAGATTAACATCTCGTTAGCAACTTTGACCGATATTGATTGTTAAAGCGTTAATTTGTTAACGCATCTCACTTTCAGGAAGCATAATAAAGGCGCCTGATATTATCAAGATCAAAACACATCTTATGAATACGCCTACTTTGGTAAAATCTTTAAAGGACATGTTGCTGAAAGCAAATGCGCACGTCACATTTGCAGATGCGGTGAAATCATTGCCAGCGGAATTAAGAGGAGAAGTACCTCCACGTATGCCCTATAGTATCTGGCAGTTGGTAGAGCATATCCGCATTACGCAGTACGATATCCTTGATTTTTCGAGGAACCCGGAATATAAGGAAATAGAATGGCCAAAGGCTTATTGGCCGGAAGCCGTGGCGCCGGCCAATGATGCGGAGTGGAAGCATAGCATCAGCCAGGTAGAGAAAGATCTCCACGCATTTATCGGGTTGCTGGAAGCGCCGGGGGCGGATATATTTAGCCCGTTTCCCTGGGGAAACGGGCAGCATTTGTTCAGAGAAGCAATTTTATTATTGGATCATACCAGTTATCACACGGGTGAAATTGTAGCCGTACGCCGTATGTTAGGCGCATGGCACTAGCCTGCTTTATATGCATTTCCAGAGACAATCGGCAAACCAGTGTTTCCTGTCGAAAAAGCGGGCCACTGGCTTAAATCCTGCAAAAGCGGCCAGTTGATCTGTTTCTTCCAGGCTGTACTTCTGTGAAATTTCCATGTAAAGCGCTTCATTTTCTGCGAAATTAACGGCGAAGTCGTCACCAATATGCACTACCTGGTCTTCCAGGCTGACCAGGTAACTCTTACAGGCACCGGTTCCGGGGTCGTAAGTCGGGAAGTGATCAAACTTTGTGGTATCAAAATCCGCCTGCAGTTCCCGGTTGATGCGATGCAGCAGGTTGAAATTGAATGCACGGGTAATACCGGTGCTGTCGTTGTATGCATTGAGGATTACCTGCGGATGTTTTTTCAGATCAAAGCCGGTGAGCAACAAATCGCCTGGCTGAAGATACTGCCGTAGCTGCTGGCAGAAATTACTGGCAGCGGTTACGCTGAAGTTGCCGATGTTGGCGCCCATAAACAGCAGTACTTTTTTGCGGGATGTATACCGGTTTGCCTGCTGCAGCATATGGAAGTATTCCCCATGCAGGCCATGGAGCCGCAGCCCCGGTAGTTTTTCGGGGAGCGATGTTTCCAGGTTTTGGATAACGTTGCCGGAAATATCTATGGGGAAATACGTATAGTCTACCCCGTTGTCCAGTAGTTGCCGGAGCAGGTGTACTGATTTGGTGGCATCGCCGGCGCCTAACTCTACAAGGTCGAATTCACCTGCATAGTTTTGCAGTGCAGTAGCTATTTGTGCCGATTGGGTACGGAGGATTTCCATTTCGCAGCCTGTCAGATAATATTCATGGCATTGCATGATCTGCTGGAAGAGGGCATCGCCGGCGGCGTCATAAAAATATTTAGGATCCAGGTACTTCTGCGGTGCGCTGAGCCCCTTTATTACATCATGGTAAAATGTGTCGGTGGCGGGCTTCCGCTTACACGTCAGCATTGTTGGAATTACAGTCATACAAGGGTTTTGATGTTCGAAAGTGAATTTGTCTGATCACAGGAGGCTGTCTCAAAAAATTCTTTTCATTTCATAACGATTGCTCAATCATCTTGCCAATCTGATCCCGGTAAATTGCCATCTTAGCGAAGGATGGAAAAAATTACGGTAAGTAATACGGCTGTGGTTGGGAGAAGTTACCTCTGATCCGCCTCTTAATACCATCTGGCTTACCATAAATTTGCCATTGTATTCGCCGATTGCTCCGGGTGCTTTGGCAAACCCGGGGTAGGGCAGATAAGCACTTTCTGTCCATTCCCAGCGAAGTCCCCAGTTTAGCTGAGGGGCAGCGGCTTCCCATTCAAATTCTGTGGGTAGCCGGGCATTTTTCCAGGCGGCGTAGGCCGCCGCTTCATAATAGCTAACATGGGTTACAGGTGCATCCGGCATTAAGGGCTGCAGCCCCTGCCAGGTGTAATGCATCCATTGACCATCGATACTGTACCAATACATGGGTGTTGTGACCTGGTTATTCTTTACCCAGTCCCATCCCTCTGCATGCCAGTAACGGAAATCCTGGTAGCCGCCAGCCTGGATAAAGTCGAGATACTCGGTATTGGTCACCACGGCATGACTGATGCTGTAATCTGCGAGATATACTTTATGTCGGCCCAGTTCATTATCAAAACAAAATCCATCTCCCGAAAATCCAATATCATATATACCGGCACTCATATTTAACCATGAACCGGGTTGATTGTTCACCGGGATAGTATCTTTCCGTGACGGGTCATAAGCCGGAAATAGGGGATTATGTCCGAGGATGTATTTAATGTCGGTGTATAATAGTTCCTGGTGCTGTTCTTCATGGTTTAGCCCTAATGTAAAGAGCGCCTGTAGTTCCGGTGTCAATGGCGTACTATCCAGGAAAGCCAGCATAGCTTCATCCACATATTTCCGGTAACGCATAATGTCTTCCACTGCAGGGCGGCTGAGATTTCCCCTGTTGGTGCGGATCACCCGCGCGCCTACTGACTCGTAGTAGCTGTTGAACACATAATTGTATTGCGGATCAAATACCGTATATCCTTTAGCGTTAGGCACCAGTATAAATGTTTCGAAGAACCAGGTAGTATGGCCCAGGTGCCATTTGGGCGGACTTACATCTACGATAGGTTGTACAACGTAGTCTTCTGTTTTCAGTGGCGCGCAGATATCTTCTGTTCGCCTGCGCACGGTTTCGTATTCTTTTTGCAAAAGCATATTACAGGTGGTTACTGTTGGTTCACGTAATGGGTAAATGCGGAAATACTACTGATATGTAATTTTTCTGCGTCTGCTCTGCGCATCATCAATGCGTAGGTATTATTAAAGCCGATAGGTTTGAGCCATTTGATGTCATATTGTTTTTTAAACCCGGTACTTACATAGTCGTATACTTTTTGCGGATCGCTGATAATACTGTCTGTTACCTGTTGTGGGGCCTGTAGTATTACCAGTAAGCCGGTACCGGTGTATTCCGGGTACATATCTATCTGGTTATTGGTTAAGGCATCGAACACTATTTTGGTGCCACCCAGCCCTGTTTTGGTGACAGCAGAAAGATCGGTATATCCTTCAATCAGCATTTTGTACATATTGGCAAGGATGTAGCCATCGCCGAATATTTTTGAGCCGATGCGGATGCTGCCTTTGCTGCGGCTACCAGCCGGTTTCCATAATTTTTGCGCTACCAGGAAGTCTTTCGCCACTTTCTCCGGGTTCTCTTTCAGATAGTCGACGTGGTAGTTCAATTCCGTCATAATGCTATCATTAATTGTACCAGACAGCCGGTTGAGTGCCGGTTCCAGTTCCGGGTATTGTTGCAGTGTTTCGTTGCGCACAATAGGTGCCGCGTAGTAAGGAGGAAAGATATGTTTATCATCTTCCAATACCATCAGATCAAAGGCTTTTACACGGCCATCGGTGCTGCTGCCACTGATAACGTCCAGCTTTTTTTCGTAGGCCGCTTTATACATGATCATATCGCTGATGACGAGTGTGGGTATACGTAAACCATATACGGATTTCAGCCCGAGGTAGCCATCTTTCCGGCCCATGAATTCCGGCGTAAAGCCTGCCAGCATTTTGGAATGATAAGTGTTGGGCAGCAGGTAGAAAGAGGATAGCCCCAACAGGATCACTGGCAGGAGATACAGCATTTTACGCGCTTTCCGGACATTGATATTTTGCAATAACGACAGCAGCCAATCGAATAAGATGGCCAGTAAAGCGGCGGGTATTGCCCCTGCCAGCATCATATGGGTATTGTTTAATGCGATGCCGCCGAAAATGAATTCTCCCAGGCCGCCGGCAGCAATATACGCCGCCAGTGTGGCTACGCCAACGTTGATAACGGTGGCGGTACGTATGCCTGCCATGATCACCGGGAGTGCCAGTGGTAATTGTACTTTATAGAGCAGTTGCCGCCTGCTGAGGCCCATGCCGGTAGCCGCTTCTGTTACGCTGGGATCTACGCCGTTAATACCGGTGAAGGTATTGCGTATAATGGGCAGCAGGGCATAGAGGAATAATGCTACAATGGCTGGTTTTGGGCCGATGCCAAGCAATGGAATCATGAATCCCAGCAGGGCGATACTGGGAATGGTTTGCATGACGCCGGCAAATCCCAGCACCCAAACCGACAGTCTTTTTCTGCGGGTAATCAGGATGCCGGCAGGCACGCCGATGGCCACCGCCAGCAATACAGATATAAAAGTAAGACCGGTATGCGTGAGTGTTTGTTCCAGCAGTTTGCCGGATTGTTGTTGTATAAAGTCCAAAAAGGTTTCCGGTGTTTCCATGCAGTTGTATTATTTTTTGCAGGCAGCTATTGCCGCCATTAATCCATTCCCGTCAATTACTTTTTGTTCCTGTTGATATACCACGGTGGCCGGGCTGGAAGTCAGTGTTTCCAGGGCTTCCCAGCAGGTACTTTCGGCCGTGAGGGGCACCGTATTGCTTGTACTGGTATGTGCCGGAAGCCATGTCCAGAGATCTTTTATGGCAAGCGCTTTTAGTTCCAGTTGCAGGCGTTGCGGATTAAGGAAGGAGCGTACAAAATCATTGGCAGGGCGAAACAGCAGGTCTGCCGGCGCGCCGATCTGTTGAATGCGCCCTTCGTTCATGAGGCAAATGCGGGTACCTAGTTCAAAGGCTTCTTCTATATCATGGGTGACCAGTATAATTGTTTTGTTATTGATTTCATCGAGGGCTTTGAATTCTTTTCGTACGCTGATGCGGGTGAGTGGATCGAGTGCACCGAAAGGTTCATCCATCAGCAGCGCAGGCGCATCTGCGGCCAGCGCACGGGCGAGGCCTACACGTTGTTGTTGTCCGCCACTGAGCTGATGCGGATAGAGGTCGGCGTAATCTGCTGCCGGTAAACGGAGTTTGTCCATTAACGTGAAGGTACGTTCATGGATACGTGCTTTATCCCATTTCAGCAGCGTAGGTACGACACCGATATTTTCGCTGACGGTATAATGAGGAAACAAGCCGGTATTTTGCAGTACGTAGCCAATGCTGCGACGAAGTGTTTCCGGAGGTAATTGTCGTACTTCCTTTCCATTTACATAGATGTGACCGCTACCTGGTTCCAGTAGCCGGTTGATCATGCGCAGGGTAGTGGTTTTGCCGCAACCGCTGGTACCTAATAACACCAGCGTTTCTCCCGGTGCTACTTCAAAGGAAATATCATTTACCACTTTTTTTTCCGGGCCGAAGTTTTTCGAGACATGCTCCAGTTTAATCATTTGCTTTATAGGATAATATGGGGAAAAACTTGCTCAATTTGAAGCCTATTTTTCCAGGGTCATAAAGAGGTTGTTCAATGATTCCGCATACAACGGATGCGCAAATACCATTTCACGTAGTTGCGCAGCAGTGATGCCACCCAACATGGCCATTTGTAACAACGACATGATTTCTCCTCCTTCCGCACTAATGACGGCAGCGCCCAGGATCGCATCCGTTTGCGGATGCACCAGGGCTTTCAGAAAGCCTCTTGTTTGCCCGGTTTCGATGGCTCTCGCCACTTTGTCCATAGAGAGATGCGCAATTTTAAAGGGAATGCCTGCTTTCATCGCTTCTTTTTCGGTCATGCCTATACGACCCAGTTGAGGATCGGTAAACATGCAGTAAGGTACCTGTCGTGATTTGGCGGAAAAGGTACCATTTTCAAACAGATTTTTATAAATAATGAGGTGATCATTGTAAGAAATATGTGTGAAGGCAGGACCACCTTTTACATCTCCCAGTGCGTAAATGCCTGCTGCTGTTGTTTCCAGCTGATCATTTACCTGTATATATCCCTTTTCGTCGGTGAGTATTTGTGTGTGTTGTAATTGTAATGCAGCGGTTTGTGGTGTGCGACCGGTAGCTACCAGTATATGCGTGCCGGTGAGTGTTTCCCGGCTGGTACCGGTCACAATATCTACGAGGATATCTTTCCCTTTTTTTGTGACACGTTCGGCCTGTGTGCCGGTATAGATTTGAAGTCCTTCAGATTCCAGCATTTTTTTTATCACGGCTGCCACATCAGGATCTTCCCTGGACACTAATTGCGGCGAGGTTTCAATAACAGTAACGTTACTGCCTAAACGCTGATAGAGTTGTCCCATTTCCAATGCCACATAACTGCCACCCAGTATGATCAGTGAGCGGGGAACTACTACTTCATCGAGGATGGTGGTAGAGGTGAGATAGGGGACATCAGTCAAACCGGGAATAGGTGGTATATGAGGCGTAGTGCCGGTATTGATAAAAATATGATCTGCAGTGAGGAGGGTTGTTTCGTTGTTATCCATGGTTACTTTCACTGTTTTGTTATCTGTGAAAGCAGCGGTGCCATGGAACCAGGCAACGTCTTTAGTGTGTAATCCTTTGACGGTGGAGTCCCTGAATTCTTCCACTATATTATTTTTCCTGGCTACGATAAATGGAAGATCTACCATGCAGCCATGGCTGTGTATTCCCCATAGCTTGCTGTGAAAAACAGTATGAGCAACCTTTGCGCAGGCAATCATGGCTTTGGTGGGGGTACAGCCATCGTTGATACAGGTGCCGCCGGCGTAACGTTGTTCCACCATGGCTGTTTTCCAGCCTTTTGCTGCCATTTTTTTGGCCAGCGGGTTGCCACCCTGACCAGATCCAATGACAATTGCATCAAATTTTTGCATATGGAGTATTTTAAGGAGCGGGGCCAAAGATTATACCAATGGAATGTAGCGATTTTTTGGGAGCTTTTAGCCGTTAGCTTTTAGCAAAATGCAGCGGAGGATATATTATATGTTTATTTCCACTACATTTTGCTAAAAGCTAAAAGCTAACGGCTAAAAGCTATATAATGCTTATCTTTGCGGCCTGCTGTGAAAAATTATAGATTTTGGTAAAGATTGACAACATAACGCTACCTGATTTTCCTTTGCTGCTGGCTCCTATGGAGGATGTCAGTGATCCCCCGTTCCGGGCGGTGTGTAAGGATGCCGGTGCTGACCTGATGTATACTGAATTTATTTCCAGTGAGGGATTGATCCGTGATGCCATCAAGTGCAGGAGAAAGCTGGATATTTTCGAATATGAGCGTCCGGTAGGCATACAGATCTTTGGCGGAGATGAGGACAGTTTGGCGATGGCTGCTAAAATCGTGGACGTCACTAATCCGGACCTGCTGGATATCAACTTTGGTTGTCCGGTGAAGAAGGTGGCTGGAAGAGGTGCAGGTGCGGGTGTGTTGAAAGACCTGGACCTGATGGTGCGTTTGACCGCCGCCTGTGTAAAGGCCACTAAGCTGCCGGTAACGGTAAAAACGCGACTGGGCTGGGATGAGGATTCCAAAAATATTGAAGAAGTAGCAGAACGTTTACAGGATGTGGGCATCAAAGCCCTGGCCATTCATGGCCGTACCCGCTGCCAGATGTACAAGGGACAGGCAGACTGGGACCTGATCGGAAAAGTAAAGAATAATCCCCGTATACATATTCCCATTTTTGGTAATGGCGATATCAACAGTCCGCAGAAAGCCCTGGAATATAAGAACCGTTATGGCGTTGACGGCATTATGATTGGCCGCGCTGTTATCGGTTATCCATGGCTGTTCCGTGAAATCAAGCACTATGTAAATACCGGTGAATTGATGGCGGGGCCCACCCTGGAAGAACGTATTGCCGTGAGTAAAAAACACCTGCGCTTATCCGTAGAATGGAAAGGACCGGTGCAGGGCATTAATGAAATGCGTGGTTGCTACGCGAATTACCTGAAAGGGTTACCCGATATCAAACAATTCAGGAGCCGCCTGGTGACCCTGAAAACCGTAGAAGAAGTAGAAGTGGTGCTGGATGAAATAGAAGCCTATTACAAAGGCATTGAACTGGCCCATACGCCTATTGAACTCATTGACTACCATCAGAATTGTCCTTTATAAATGGGTATCTCCCATTTGATATTTTTATAGGGAGAAAATTTTATGATATAACAAAACTTATTATGCGTTTGTTTTGTTATATCATAAAACGCACCTGATGTTCAGACATTCCCTTATAGCCATCGCGCTGGTTTGTAGCTTAACAAGCCTCTTTTCCTGTGATTCATCTCCCAAAGAAAAACCTGTTGCTGCTGATTCTGCTGCATTATCAAATGCCAGTGAGAATAGTGGGTTTTCGTTTAAAGAGGAACAGCAAATTGAAAAAGTAATACTGGGATTTTGTGAGCATTTTGATAATGGTCACCTGGATAAGTGTGTGGCGTTTATGGACGATAATATCCGGGGAGAAATAGATGGGGTGAAGTTTCGGGGAAAGAAGAACTGGACCGCTAAAATAGATTCGTTATTAATGGGTACTAAAAATAGTCATTTTCAGCCCCGGCATATGATTACGAATATGCAATTTTTCCCGGGAGAGAATGACACCGTCAAAGTAAGCATGTATAGTTCCTGTTTATGGACTGATTTGACCACTGGACAAATACAGCTGATGCAGGTAGGTTATTATAAAGGTAAGGTAGTACGGAAAGAAGGAAAGTGGTTTATCGCCGTATTGAATTCGCTGCCAGATAGCCGGCTGGTAAAAGCGTTTTATCATGATGTGGCGGGAGAAGAGGCACCTGCCAAATAAATAGTGCATGGTTTTTCGCAATAAAAAGAAAAGGTGAGGGATGGATTCCTTCACCTTTTTCTTTTTTATTTCACCAGTAATCCGTTGCTGATATTTTCTGGGACGGTTTGGTAACCCTCAAACGTCAGCGAGGCAGATGCCCTGCCGGAAGAGAGTGTACGCAGCACCGTTATATACCCGAATAATTCAGATAGCGGTACCAGGGCGTTGATGGTTTGCAGTTGTGCCTGCATGTCGATGTGTTTGATCACACCGCGGCGCCTGTTCAGATCACCGGTAATAGCACCGGTATATTCTTCCGGCATGCTTACTTCCACGTTCATCCAGGGTTCCAGCAGGCGGGGTGCCGCCTGGGTGGCAATCTTTTTGAACCCGATGATAGCAGCCGTTTCAAAGTCCAGCGCATGCGAGTCGGTGTCATGGATTTTTCCATCGAGTAACCTGACGCGCATTGATTTCACCGGGTAGCCTGCCAGGGCGCCATTCAGCATGGCCGATTCAAATCCTTTGCTGATAGCAGGAATGAATTCTTTGGGTATAGCACCACCTTTGATTTCGTTGATGAATTCCAGTCCGGGGGTATCATCTTCTTTTGGCGACAGCTCAAAGGATATTTCCGCAAAATTACCGGAGCCACCGTTTTGTTTTTTATACACTTCGCGGTGGGTAACCGTTTTTGTGAATATTTCCTTATACGCAATCTGTGGTTTGCCCTTATTGACTTCCAGGTGGTATTGCGACGCCAGCTTTTCCAGCACCACTTCCAGGTGGAGTTCGCCCATTCCTTTCAAAATCGTTTGCCCGGTGGCGTTATCTACAGCCACGCTGAGTGTAGGATCTTCATCCAGCAGGCGTGCCAGGGCTTCGCCGAGTTTGTCATTGTCTTTGGCTAGTTTGGCTTCAATCGCATATCCAATCATCGGTTCGGGGAAGCTGATTTGCTCCAGTAATACCGGGTGATCAGGATGCGACAGGGAGTCGCCGGTTTTCACTTCTTTCAAACCTACTACTGCGCCAATGTCGCCGGTGCTGATTTCCTCCACGCTTTCAAATTTATCGGACATGATGCGCATTAGGCGGCTGATCCTGACTTTGCGCCCGGTGCGACTGTTCCATAGCGTATCTCCGCTGCGCAGGGTGCCGGCATACACACGGACTAACGTTAACTTGCCTACGTAATCATCGGTGATGATTTTGAATGCCAGGGCAGCCAGTGGAGATGTTTCACTAACGGGTATCTGCACGGGCTCGTCTGTTTCCGGGTTGACCGCTTTAATGCTGGCAATATCCGAAGGTGCGGGCAGGTACAGCGCTACTGCATCCAGCAACGGTTGTATGCCTTTATTTTTATAGGCAGCACCGGCCAGTACAGGCACCGCTTCCATGCGGAGCGTGGCGCCGCGAAGGGCGGAGTAAAGATCGGCCGTCGTGATGCTTTCCGGCGCGGTGGTATATTTATTCAACAGCGCCTCATCCAGCAGGGACAATTCCTCCAGCAGCTCCTGCCTGGCTTCTTCCGCAGCAGCGAGTAGTTCGCGTGGTATATCTACCGTATTATATGTTTTACCATCGGCAGTATCCCATATGATGGCTTTCATGGTAATGAGATCAATGACACCGGCAAAATCGTCTTCGGCTCCAATGGGTATTTGCACAGGCAGTGCATTAGCGTTTAGCCGTTCCCGTATTTCATTGACTACCCTCCGGAAGTCGGCACCCTGCCGGTCCATTTTGTTGATGAACGCAATGCGGGGAATGTTATAGTGATTGGCCTGATGCCATACGGTTTCCGATTGCGGCTGCACGCCGGAGCGGGCGCAGAATACAGCGATGGCGCTATCCAGCACGCGCAACGAACGTTCTACTTCCGCGGTGAAATCCACGTGGCCCGGAGTATCAATAATATTGATCTGCCAGGTATTGTCCTGGTGTTGCCAGTAAGTAGTGATCGCAGCAGATGAAATAGTGATACCTCTTTTTTCTTCCTGTGGATCGCTGTCCATAACGGTATTGCCTTCGTCTACATTACCCAGTTTATGCGTAAAGCCGGTGAAGTAAAGCATGCGTTCTGTGAGCGTTGTTTTACCTGCGTCGACATGTGCCATGATACCTATATTTCTAAAATCTGCTAAGCGTTTCATATATTTTGCTGTTTAAAAAGGGAATTAAAAAAGCCTCTCATCGGGTAATGAGAGGCTTTTGCAAACATGCAACAGGAGGCCCTGCATTACCGGTAAAACCGTGTAACTAACAATGCTTTAATAATAAATTTCCTGTTGGTGTTGCTCATTACTGATAATTAATTTGTTTGGAAAATTGGGGTGGTAGGGGAAGCAAATAAAAAGGCCTCTTCGGATGAAGAGGCCCCATGAAATGATTTCAGGAGTTATATATTAACCTCTCATATCCGGGATGGATCTGCCTCCCCGTCTTGAATTAAGACAATACAAGTACTTGCAATTACTGCTCTGATAACAGTAGCTGTGTGCCTGGTTGCCTGATATGTGAGTTTGTTTTTCATCATTTTTAAATTGCTTCGCAAAGATACTTTAATTATATAAAAAAAACAATTCGTAAAGGATGGTAAAAAGAGCGGGGAGATATGATCTCCTCATTTTTCACATCTTTTTACAAAAAAATCCTACCTATTTACCAACAAAGCCCGGAAGAAGGGATGTACTTTTGTGTTTTACCATTTACGGGTGAACGGAAACCCGAAGTCTGGTGTTATTGTATCGGACTCATTTTTAATCATCATAAAACTTCCCAGATGAATATTACAGACCTCAAGGGCACTGTATCTCTCGCTAATGGCGTACAGATGCCTTACTTTGGATTAGGTGTTTTCAAAACAAAAGATGGACAGGAAGTAATCGATTCCGTTACTTATGCGCTGGATGCAGGTTATCGTCATATTGATACTGCTGCTATTTATGGTAATGAAGAAGGAGTAGGGATCGCGATAGAAAAAAATGCGACCGACCGGAAAGATATTTTCCTGACCACTAAAGTATGGAATGCTGACCAGGGATATGACAGCACATTAAAGGCATTTGATTCCTCGCTGGCTAAATTGAAAACAGATTACCTGGACCTCTACCTGGTACACTGGCCGGTGAAAGGAAAGTACAAAGAAACCTGGCGTGCGCTGGAACAGTTGTATGCAGATGGCCGCGTGAAAGCAATTGGTGTCAGCAACTTCCTGCAGCATCAGCTGGAAGACTTATTCCAGACCGCTAAAGTAATACCTATGGTTGACCAGCTGGAGTTTCATCCTTACCTGGTACAGCAGCCATTGCTGGACTTCTGCCAGCAGCACAAAATACAATATGAAGCCTGGAGTCCTTTGATGCAGGGTAAAGCCTTTGAAGTGCCGCTGCTGAAAGAACTGGCGGCTAAGTATAAAGTGTCTGTTGCTCAGTTGGTGCTGCGCTGGGACCTGCAGAAAGGGGTGGTGACCATTCCTAAAAGTATCCGCAGGGAACGCGTGATTTCCAATGCCGATATTTTCCATTTCAATATCAGTGAAGAAGATGTACAACGTATTTCCGCATTAGATCGTGGAGAGCGTGTAGGGCCGGATCCGGCTAATTTTAATTTTTAATAGGGATAGTTCCAGGCTGATTGTCGAGCCTGGAACTACCTTCTTCTCAGGAAATAGCCGTAAAAAGCCGATCAATATCTTCCTTATTATTATAGAAATTAAGCGCTACTGTTAACCGGTTATTTTTATATCTCGCCATGATATTGGCTTGTTCCGCCTTGGCATATTGTTCCGGTGTAATCTCCAGTAATTGAATAGCAGAGCGGTTTTCCGGTGCATAATCCGAAAGCCACCTGGTGTGATGCGCTTTGGCTTGCTGCCCCAGGTAATTCACCAGCTCCTGTATATAAACGGATATATCGGTAATGCCTATACGTTGTAAATATTGTAAGGCATATCCCAATAACAAAATGTTGAGGAAAGGCAGGGTCCCCGTTTCAAATACCAGCGCATTTTTCTTTGGTGTAAACTTCGTGTAGTCTTGTACGAGCGCAAAGTCTGGTTGCTCATAATTCACGCTGTACCAGCTTAAAGCGGCAGGCGGGTATTTTTCAATCAGCTGTTTGGATACATACATGGCGCCGCTGCCATAGCCTGAGGTGACCCACTTATAGCCATGGAAGATCAGTACATCAATGTTACATTCCTGTACATCTATTTCATTTACTCCAAAGGATTGCGTGGCATCCACGATATGAATGAGCTGATGTTTTTTACATAACTCACCAATTTCTTTCAACTGCTGGCGGAAACCTGTTCTGAACATCACATGGCTGGTGATCAGTATTTTGGTAGCGGGTGTAATTTTTTGTGAGATGGCTTCCAGCGAAATGTTACCGTGATCATCGCTATTGACCAGGTGCACCGGATGGCCGTGGTGCAGCCATCCTACGAAGCTGGTGGGAAAATCATCCCGCATGCTGATGATTTCGTAGTGTTTGGGAAACATGCCCTGGAGTAAAGTCATGGCATGTGCGGTATTGGTAACGAAGGCTATATCATCTGCGGCGGCACCAATCATGTTGGCAATCAATTGTCGTATGGCAGTCACCTGGTTATCCCAGCCCGGCATCACCATACGGCCTTTTTCGCTCAATTCCGTGAGCAGGGTATGGGCATATTGTGCAAGGGGAGTGCTTACCGGGCCACCGCCATTGGTAAAGAGGTATGTGCTTTTATTGGTTACCGGGTAGTCAGCTCTGATTGTTTCCCATTTGTTCATATCATTATACTATTTTATTAATTCCTGTACTATATTAAGCAAATTAAATCACTGAGCCGCCCCGGCGGAATGTTTATCTTTTTTATGTGATAACTTGCAGGGAGGTTGGTTATATTTCATTTATCATTTAAGGTTTTAGCATGAAGAGAAAACAGCTTTTCATTTTTTGTTCAATTGTATTTCTGACAGTCATTCAGGCGGTGGCCCAGCAGCAGCCTGTTTTCAGGAATGCTGCCGCTCCGGTGAATGAACGGGTTAATGACCTGTTACATACGCTGACGCTGGCAGAAAAGATTTCACTGCTGGGATATAATAGTCCGGCTATACCGCGACTGCAGCTGCCGGCCTATAACTGGTGGAACGAAGCGTTGCATGGCATTGCCAGGGGTGGAGAAGCCACGGTATACCCGCAGGCAATAGGCCTTTCGGCCACGTTTAATGCGGCACTGGCGCGGGAAGTAGCCAATACTATTTCCACGGAGGCCCGTGCCAAATATAACCTGGCGGTACAGCAGCACCGGCATGTGCAATATATGGGGCTGAACTTCTGGACTCCCAATATCAATATTTTCCGGGATCCCCGTTGGGGCCGCGGACAGGAAACTTATGGAGAAGATCCATTCCTGACGGCTACTATGGCCGGCGCTTTTGTGAAAGGCTTGCAGGGAGAGGTGCCCGGCGCATTGAAAACCGCCGCCTGCGCCAAGCATTTCGCGGTGCACAGCGGACCAGAGGCCGGTCGTCATAGTTTTAATGCGATCATAGATGAGAAAGATCTGAGAGAAACCTACCTCTATGCTTTTAAGAAGTTGGTAGATGGGAAGGTAGCCTCTATTATGTGTGCCTACAACCGGGTCAACAGTGAACCCTGTTGTACAGGTAATACCCTGTTGCAGGATATTCTGCGGCATGAGTGGAAATTTGGCGGGCAGGTAGTAACGGATTGCTGGGCGCTGGATGACATCTGGTTAAGGCATAAAGCCATTCCTACCCGGGAAGAGGTAGCCGCAGCGGCCATCAAAGCAGGCGTAAATCTCGATTGCGCCAATATTTTACAGGATGATGTTATGAACGCCATAAAAAACGGCCGGCTTACGCAGGCAGACGTAGACAGCGCCCTCAGCGCCAGTTTGCGTACGCAGTTGCAGTTGGGTTTGTACAATGCTCCGGCGGAGAGTCCTTACAGCCGCTATGGTATTGATAGTGTAAATAATGCCTATCATGCCGGCCTGGCACGGGAGGCCGCCCGTGAGAGCATGGTATTGCTTAAAAATAATGGCGTATTGCCTTTGCAGCGCGATAAATATGCTTCTATGCTGGTAGCGGGTTCCAACTCCGCCTCCCTGGAGGCGCTGATGGGCAACTACCATGGTGTATCCAGCGATATGGTAACCTTTGCAGCTGGTTTGGCTAAAGCTGCCGGCCCGGGTATGGCGATGCAGTATGACCAGGGATGTGATTTTACAGACACGCTGCATTTCGGCGGTATCTGGGCATCTGAAAATTGTGATGTTACAGTGGCGGTGATTGGCTTAACGCCCTTACTGGAAGGAGAGGAGGGCGATGCCTTTTTATCTGCCTCCGGTGGCGATAAAAATACGCTCAGTCTTCCCCGTTCTCAGATCCTCTTTATGAAAAAGCTGCGTGCAGCGCATAAGAAGCCTATTATTGCGGTGATCACTTCCGGAAGTGCAGTAGATGTATCGGCTATTGCACCGTATGCAGATGCCGTTATTTTAGCCTGGTATCCGGGTGAGCAGGGCGGAAACGCCCTGGCGGACATCATCTTCGGAAAATATTCGCCCGCAGGGCGACTGCCGGTTACCTTTTACCATTCCCTGAACGACCTGCCGGACTACCAGGATTATAGCATGAAAAACCGTACCTACCGCTATTTTAAAGGCAATGTGGATTATCCGTTTGGCTACGGTCTTAGCTATACGAAATTTGACTATGCCTGGGAATCAGCGCTGGCAAAGCAGTATCGCAACCAGGACACGATTCGTGTAACCGTAGCTGTTAAAAACACCGGTGCTTGTGACGGCGATGAAGTGGTGCAGGCATATATCACTTATCCGAATATGGAACGTATGCCGGTAAAGGAACTGAAGGCTTTTAAACGGGTACACGTAAAACAGGGAGGACAGGAAGTGGTACAGTTGGAAATACCGGTAGCAGAGCTGCAGAAATGGGATTTAGCCCAACATACCTGGAAGATATATAAAGGAACTTACCAGCTTAATATAGGCAAAAGTTCAGCAGATTTTGTGCTGACACGTACTTTTAACCTGACAGGGAACTAAATGATGTTTGTAAAAAGGTAGTCCTACCGGCTATACGCCGGTAGGACTACCTTTTTTATTTATACCATGCGGTCCACTACTTTTTTCAGGGTAAGCCCCTGTATGATGATAGAGAATAATACCACAAAGTAGCTGGCAGACAGGATGATTTCTTTATAGGGAGACTCAGGTAACGACAATGCCAATGCTACCGAAATACCGCCTCTTAACCCCGCCCATACCAGGATGGAGATACTTTTATAGTTGATGTCGAGCGTACGTTTTAATAGTATAGCCGGCACCGTGATACTCAGCGCCCGGGCAATCAATACAAATAACGCCGCCAGCAGCCCGGTGAACCAGTAGTTTTTTAAGAATGGCATAATTACAATCTGGAGACCTATCATCACAAACAGGATGGTGTTCAATAGTTCATCTATCAGGCTCCATACGTTATGAAAATAGTGTTGCATATTTTCAGATTGTTTGGTACCAAGGGAAGTATTTCCCAGTATCAATCCGGCTGATACGGCCGCCAGAGGAATGGATACGTGTAACATGGCGCCCAGCACGGAAATAACCATCACCATGGATAAAGATACCATTACGATGATCTGGAAGTCATCCACCCGCTTCATGGTGCGGTAGGCAACAATAGCGGAAACCACGCCCAGTGCAATTCCACCGAATACTTCCTGTGAAAAAAGTGCAGCGGCATGTGCCAGTGATACGTGGGTATCAGCTTGTCCGGCTACTTCTTTAAGGATAACAAATAAGAGGATGCCGGTACCATCGTTCAGTAAAGATTCGCCGCCAATAATGGTTTCCAGCGCAGGAGGGACCTTCGATTTTTTCAGGATAGAGAGCACTGCTACCGGGTCGGTTGGCGAAATCAAGGCGCCAAAGAGGAGGCAATATACCAGTGGTATATCAATGCGCATCAGCATTGTGGCCCAATATAGCAGGAATCCAAATATAAAGGTAGATCCGATTACGCCCACGGTACTGAGTACCAATACGGGATAACGTTGTTCTTTTAGTTTGTTGAAATCGAAATGCAGGGCGCTGGCAAAGAGCAGGAAACCTAACATTATATCCAGCAGCGTGCCGGTGAAATCGATGCCGTTGGTAAGATCTTTAATAAAGGTAAATGCATCCGGAAATATTTTACCGGTTAAAGAAATGAGTAAGGATAATATGAGTGAAACCACGATCACGCCTATGGTTCCGGGCAATTTAATGAAACGGTTGTTAATGTAGGAAATTAACGCGCTAATGGTAACTAAAGCCGTTATGAGTGTAAAAGTGTTCATAAGCAAATCGAATAATGCCAGTTAAAAAATCAGGTTCCTAATGATGCTACAATTTTTCCGGGGGGCTTTAAAGATAGAAAAAAATGTGGCAAATGATTATGTGACTGGGCAGTTCGACTTACTTTTTCTTCGAAGACTTCGCATCCGGGTTAAAATTTAATGCCATTTTAATCCAGGGTTGCAATTGTTTTTTGGTGTTGATGGCTTCTTCGGGGATCCGGATATATCCTTTCATGATTCTGCCGCCCATGGTCATTTGTTCGGCGCCGGGAGTATCTGCGAGTACGCCTTCTACTTTGGCAGGATCTATCCTGATCAGGATGGTGTCTTCGCGGGTGCATACACACATTTTTTCATTTACCATGAAACAGAGTCCGCCAAACATTTTCTTTTCTTCTATGTTGTTGGTAGCTGCGGCAAGGAGTTCACGAATACGGTCCGCCAGTTTTTCATCGTAGGACATGTGTATAGTTTTTTGGAGATATTAAAGATACAACTTCTCCTTAATTGCCGTAACGTGCTTCCAGTGCTTCCCTGAAATGTGCCAGGGCTTCGTATATATTATCGCGTTGTATATTGGTGAAAAACAGGTAGGCCCTGTTGGCGGTTTTATCAATTTGTACCGTTGTGATAAAAGTACCGGGATTGCCTGTATTTTCTGATAGCAGGTGCCCGGCGTCGTTCGTATGCCAGAACCAGCCCACCGCAAAGGAGGGAAGGCCGTAGTGCAGGAAGTTAAATTCGTTGGCATTAAGCAGGGAGGATTTTCCCGCGAAGCCTTTCAATTGTTCCTGTATGTACCGGGCGTAATCGGGGAGGGTAACATTAATATTCCCTGCTGCCATCAGCCAGTTGAGTTTATAATTGCCTGCAGGGGCTTCTGGTAGTCCATTGGCATCATGCCCCCAGGTTTGAGTGCTATCGGGGTAATTAGGGGCGCCAAATGCGAAATGTATATGTAGCGATTGCCCGAGGTCGCGGATAAGCTGTGGGTAGCTTTTATGTGATGCTTTTTCGAGCATCAGCCCAGCCAGTGCAAAGCCTGCATTGGTCAGGTTCAACGCAGCAGTATCTGTTACCGGCGGTTGTTGCAGCAGCCATTTCACAAATTCATAGCGTTGTTGTGCGTCGTTGCCCCTGATCTGTTGTTGCGTAGGCGCCGTGTTGGTATAGGTATAACGTGGCAGTTTATTACGGAAGGTGAGTGCCTGTAGCAGGGTGATATGGTAGTATGCCCGGTGACTTCCTTTTTTCAGTTCCGGGAAAAGGTCGAAGAAGGGGGTATCCCATGCCATCACTTTCTTTTTTACCAGCAGTGCAGCCACCATACCTGTGATAGCTTTGGTGTTAGAGCCAATGCGGAAACGATCGGCCAGGGTAGCAGGGACATCGCCTCTTTTATTGCCCAGCATTTCTATTTCCAGGATGCTATCGGCTGAAATCACAGCGTAGCCCAGGGCGGGAATGGCATATGCTTTCCGGATACTGTCGGCGAACGGTCTGAATGACTGTGCACCAGCGGTGAAAGACAACAGGAATAAGGCGAGGGTAGCTATCTTCATAAAATAAAAAAGGAAATCCTTTAATGGGCCATCGCAGTGCTTACATTACCGGTAGTCACAGCAGATTTAATATTTCTGCTGCAAGTTATTAAAATCAGCAATGCCACTAAAGACGATCCAAACATGGTGATCGCCATTGGGGTCGCAGTATGTGTGTTGTATAAGCTTACCACAGTAGATGCCAGGGAGCCAATTCCCATCTGGATGGCGCCCATCAGGGAAGAAGCGCTGCCGGCATTTTTAGTGAACGGTGCCAGTGATAGCGCTGCTGTATTGGGATTGATAAAACCGAGGCAGCACAGGAAGACAAACAACAATGTAATGATGCCGGCCAGGGATAACCAGTTGTTCCAGGCGCATACCACGAAAATAAGCCCGGTAATGGTTTGTGCTGTTAATGCTACCGGTACGATTTGCTGACTGGTAAAACGTTTCAGTAAAATACTATTGACCTGGCTGGAGCCAATCAATCCGATAGACAAAAAGGCGAAGATCCAGCCATAGGCTTTATCGCTCAGCTGATAAATATCCATGAAAACCTGTGGGGAGGCGGAAACATAGGCAAACAGCCCTGAGAAAGAGATGGCGCCGGCAAAGCAATACGTATAGAATTGAGGTTCGCTGATAACCTGCAGGAAGTTATTGATAATAGGCCTGGGTTTGAGCGACATCGACGTGTCGGGCTTATAGCTTTCCGGCAGCCAGAAAATGGTAGCCAGCAGGATCAGTGCACCCATAACCCCTAATACAAGGAAAACCGCATGCCAACTGAAGGCACTGGTCACATAGCTTCCTACCGTAGGCGCGATCATAGGTGAAGTACCTACTACCAGCATCAGCAGTGCAAATACTTTGGCATTTTCATTTACAGGAAACAGGTCACGCACCATGGCTACAGAAGCTACCGCCGCCGCACAACTACCAATCGCCTGCACAAAACGGAGCAGGATCAGGTTATTGAGCGAAGACACATAAATACAGCCTATGGAAGAGAGTACATAGAGTATCAATCCTATATATAGCGGTTTCTTTCTGCCGAAACGGTCCAGCAGCGGACCATACAGCAGTTGCCCTGCAGAAATGCCCACAAAGAAACTGGAAAGGGAAAGGGCCACCCTTGCAGGATCTACACCCAGTTCCTTGCCTATCGCCGGAAAGCCGGGCAGGTACATGTCAATGGAAAATGGTCCTAAAGCAGTAAGCGTACCTAATATTAAAATGAGCGAAATATATTTCGATCGGGAGTGTTCGTTGGCCAAGGTAAATATCTCTTTAAAAAATGCTCCGCAAAAATAAACATAAAACGTGAGGGAGGCCGGTGGCAATTGTCTGCTTCCTGTCAAGATCCTGTTATATTTTTATGATGCTTTGATGTCAATCAGAAAATCATACAATGGGATATCACCGGTGATATTTAATTTTTTGCGAAGCCGGTATCGGCTGGTTTCCACGCCCCGCACGGAGATGCCCATAGATTGTGCGATTTCTTTGGTAGTAAGATTTAAACGTAGGTAAGCGCATAGTTTTAGGTCCGTGGTAGATAGTTCCGGGTATACTTTTTTCAGTGTATGCAGGAAGTTATGATGTACTTCATCAAAGTGTTGTTCAAATTGTGCCCAGTCTTCTTCATTATCTTCCGCTTCTTCAAACAGCCGCAATACTTTTTTAAAATCCGGCAGTGCAGCGTTATCATTTATTTTTTTGATGCTTTCTTCCAGCTTCTCACGGATATTAGACAGCAGCTTTCCTTTCTGTACCTGGTGCATGGCGGCCGTGGCTAATTCTTTGTTTTTATGTTGTACATCTGCTTCCAGTTTTTCATTACGCAGTTGAATCAGTTGTTTTTCATTTCTTTCCAGCTCCAACTGGTGTTGAAAGATCAGGTGCTGTTGTTCCTGTTCATGTTTTGCTTTCTGCGCAGCAAATTTCTTTCGCTGCCTGCGAATGAGGAAGCCGATGAATCCCAGTAGCAACAGGATATAGCAAATCCATGCTGCATACGTTTGATACCAGGCAGGCAAAATGGTAAAGCTATAGGTGGCCGCGGGAGAAATGTTGCCGAGATTATCTTTCGCTTTCACCACGAAAGTATAGTGGCCGTAAGGAAGATTGGTATATTCTTTTTCCGTTTTAAGCGTCCATTCGCCGGGTTGCTTATCGAACCCAGACAACTGGTAACTGTAGGTGATATTATTTCCCTGCTCAGCAGCAGGAGCGGTATATTCAAAATGAAAGCTACTATAGGTATGCGACAACATAGCTTCCTGTGCAGGTTGGGCGGTATAGCCACCAAAAAGTAAAGTATCTTTTTTCCCAGTGGCTTTTATTTGTCCAAGCAGTACGGATAATCCACCAGGGTAGCTATTGTACTTTTTGTAATTAAGATGATAAATACCTTTATCGCCTGCAAAGAAAATATTCTCTTTATTGTAGGGATAGATGAATGGAAACCCGCTGGTAATTTTTCCTTCCAGTTCGGGAAACCAGGTAACGTTGTTACGCGCGGCGTTGATGACACCCGTTTTTTTCTCTGATACCAGCCAGATATTACCACTGCTGTCTTCCGTAAGATATTGTACGAGGCGTTTTTTTAACAGGGGATACAGGGAGGGAGAAGGAATGAAATGTTGTGTTTGATCGTCGTATTCATAGATCCCCTGTGCGGTGCCTGCCACTATTTTATTACCGATACGGAATACATAATTGTTATTGTTGGCAGGAAGCCCATCTTTTTGTGTAAACAACTGCGCATGTATAGTTGTATCATTTTGAAGGGTGAGCTGGTACACTCCCCGGTAGGGGTGCGACGACCAGAGCCGGTTTTTATTGTCCACGGCGAGGAAACGCAGTGTTTCAGATAAACCGTTGATATGCCTGACAACAGGCGTAGGATGGAATTGGATGGTGGACAGGCCATTATAAGTGCCTGCGATGATGTTGTTGCCCATAGGCAGGTATAGCCAGCAGCCCACGTCTTTCAGGATGGGAAATGCTTTATTCTCCCTGATCTCAAAAGTACCATCCTGGTGGGCCATTAATAATCGCTGTGCAATAGCAGAGAGATGCCATATCTGCCCTTTGGTATTGGCTACCTGTTGAAAGCTTCCTTTAGAAAAGCTAATGTCGGTGGTGCTATCCAATGCGCTGCTGTACAAGCCATCAGAGGTGCCGATATATAACCGGTGATTAAATACCTGGGCGGCATAGGTAGTAACAGAATTGTGTTTGTCAGGCAGAATTTGTTTGATGGCGGTGTTGTAGCGGATTTGGTCAATACCATTGTCCAGCGCCAGCCAGATATTTTGTTGGGGATCGCAGAACAGCCTGAGTACATTATTATTTTGCAATCCTTCTTCGATACTAAATTGCTGGATCACTTTTCCATTGGTTCCATCTATGATATAGCTACCTTTTGAAAATGTACCAATGGCCAGTTGCCCCTGGCGCATGGCGATGGCACAGTAAATACGGCTGGTGTGGAATATCTCGTCGGCGGAAGTGTGAAAAGGGATCAGTTGCTGGTGGCTGACTTTAAAAAGGCCATTTTTTTGGGTGGCAAGCAGCAGGGTATCTTCTTTTTCCTGCAGGATGGCCGTTATCATCAATTGTTGCCCGCCGGTTTGCGCACATATGCTTTGCCATTTGCCGTTGGTGAGTTTAACGAGTCCCTGTTGGTGGTCCTGGGCATACAGTCCATAAGGCGTGCTGGCCATGATCTTCCATTCCCAGGGAGCATTGTATACCTGTATCTGCTGATGGCGGTATTCAAAGATTTTAGTGTTGCTTCTGAAATAAACACCATTGTTGTATAAAGCAATATTCCAGATATCCGCAAATTGTGTTTGACCAGCAGGAATATTTTTTTTGAGAGAAGTATAAACAAGTATGCCGTTGTTGTCAGGATAAAAATAGCCGAATTCATCTTGTGCGCCAACATAAATACGTCCATCAGGCGCTACTTTCACTGCACGCACACAGGTATTGTTGGGCATGTGATACAGGTGCCAGTAGTTTCCGTTGAAAGTGATGAGTCCTTCATTATTTGCAAAGTACAGGATGCCACGGCTATCCATGTCTATATCCCAGGTTTGTCCGTTGCCCTGGTACTGCGCTTTGTTGTAATTAATAACAGGAGGCAGGCCAATGGTATTTTGTGCACAGAGCAGGTGAGCATGGAATATACAGGCCAGTAACAGGAAATACCTCATCGAAAGCGTTTTACTAAAAGTATCATTTTTTGTTGAAGTAGGGTAGTAGTAGGGGTGATCCATTCATAATCAATGCAATAAATGATTTTGAAGTAGAGATGACGTAGCTGGAAAAGTTACTTTTTCCGTTTTAATATAGATCTTGGAATCCTCATTATTTTCACAAATGATATTGTTATGATGCTGAAATTCCACGTATTGGCACTCATTTTTTTAATGGTATGCATAAGGTATACTAACGGGCAGGGCTACCTGAAAACGAAGGGAACCATTATTGTTAACGACCAAAATGAAAAAGTGATCCTCCGGGGTATGGGATTGGGTGGCTGGATGTTGCAGGAAGGATACATGTTCCGGCTGGGTAACATCGGGCAACAATATAAGATCCGGGCAAAAATCCAGGAACTGGTGGGGCCGGAAAGAACGGAGGCATTTTATGAAGCATGGCTGAACAACCATACCACCAAAGCTGATATTGATTCCCTGGCGGCGTGGGGATTTAACTCCGTTCGGCTGCCAATGCACTTTAACCTATATACGTTACCGGTAGCGTCAGAGCCGGTGGCCGGGCAAAATACCTGGCTGGAAAAAGGGTTCGTTTTAACCGATAGTTTACTGCAATGGTGTAAGGCCAATCACCTGTACCTCATACTGGATCTGCATGCTACGCCCGGAGGGCAGGGAAACGATTTGCCTATTTCCGACAGGCACCCCGAACAACCGTCTCTCTGGGAAAGCGAAGCAAACCGTTATAAAACCATTGCCCTGTGGCGGAAGCTGGCAGAACGTTATGCCAACGAGCCCTGGATTGGCGGATACGATATTATCAATGAGCCGAACTGGGGATTTGAAGATACAGCTGATACCCGTGGTATGAAAGAAGCCAAAAATATTCCGCTAAAGCAGTTGATGCAGGATATCACCAAAGCGATCCGGGAAGTAGATAAAAAGCATATCATTATTATAGAGGGAAATGGATTTGGCAATAATTACAATGGCATCCTGCCTGCCTGGGATGATAACATGGTATTGAGCTTTCATAAGTACGGCAATTTCACGGATGTATCTACCATCCGGCATTTCCTGGAACTGCGCGAACAATACCAGGTACCGCTTTGGTTGGGAGAATCGGGAGAGAATTCCAATAACTGGTATACACATACCATTGGCATGGTGGAAGGACAGGATATTGGTTGGGCATGGTGGCAGTTGAAGAAAATGGGCAGTAACCAGCCATTGGAAATACCGGCACCTGCAGGCTATTCGGCTATCCTGGAGTATTGGAATGGCAAAGGCCCGGCGCCAACGCCCGATGTGGCCTGGGAAACGCTGCAGGAATTGGTACGTAATACAAGGATCGATCATAATATTTATCATAAAGATGTTACCGATGCTATGTTCCGGCAGGTATATTCCACGGAAACCATTCCTTTTAAGGCGCATGTGATAAAAGATAAAGCCGTGATCCAGGCAGTAGATTATGATTTAGGAAGAAATTTATCTGCTTATGCCGACATGGATACAGCCAGTTATCACTATACACCGGGGGTAAATACACAAGGCAACCGGGGATACACCTGGCGTAATGACGGGGTGGACATTCAAAAAGACGGAAACGACTTTGTGGTATTCCATATAGAAAATGGTGAGTGGCTGCAATATACGGCCACCGTTACAGCGGCAGGCGTTTATACGCTGCGGGTAAGGCTGGATGGTGACAATGGCCGTTTTAATATCATTGACAACGGTAAAACATTGGCTGCCGACATCGCCGTTCCTGCCAATACAAAAGGATGGCAAACGGTGGAACTCAAGAATATTCAACTGGCGCAGGGTACGCATCAATTGCGTATCCGCTTTTCAGCAGGGGTAGATCGCTTTAGCGCGATCACTTTTGCAAAGCAATAGCTGGTGTTAACTGCCGGATTTTGAAGATGTGAAAAGCAGGGCAGAAGGTTGTGTAACGCTACATTCATGGTTTTCCTGTCCTCTTTTTGCATCTCTCAAAATATTGGAATACCCATCTGGCAAAGGTTTTTAGCCCGACGTACATTTGACGTAGCCCTAAATTTTGTTACCCACCCAACAAGCTGCAAATTTATGCCACTTGATAAAATGATTCCACGTAGATCCATTAACCCGTATTTGTTCACCTTCATTTAATTGTAAATTCCATGAAAACAAAATTGTTAATCGTTGGCGTAGGTGCTTGCCTGTTAGCCAGCATCACTATTTCCTCCTGTACTAAAGAGGCAAAGAAAACAACATCACCGGAAACCCTGAAAACTAAACCTGCAGCAGTGGTGCAGGCAGTAGCTGCTGCTTACCAGTTGATTTGGTCAGATGAATTTGACGGCAACAGCGTTAACACCTCCAAATGGTCTTTTGAAACCGGTCCGGGTGTTAATAATGAGAAGCAATATTACCAGGCGGCCAATGCATCCGTGAGCAATGGTAACCTGGTGATTACGGCTAAGAAACAAAGCGTCAACGGCTGGGCGTATACCTCTGCCCGTATGAATACTGCCGGGCATTTTACCACGAAATATGGCCGCATAGAAGCGCGTATTAAACTGGCTTCCGGCCAGGGATTATGGCCTGCTTTCTGGATGCTGGGCAACAACATTGGTTCGGTAGGCTGGCCCAAATGCGGCGAAATTGATATTATGGAGCAGGTAAATACCAGTAACACCATCTATGGTACCATTCACTGGGATGCCAACGGACATGTTTCCTATGGAGGTACTACCAGTACCACTATTACAGATTATCACGTATATGCGGTAGAGTGGGATGCCAGTGCGATCCGCTGGTATGTGGATGGCAATCAATATGCTACGGCGAATATCCTGAATAATATCAACAGCACCGAGGAGTTTCACAACGACTTCTTCATTATCCTGAATATGGCCGTGGGAGGCGATTTTCCGGGCCAAACGATTGATGAAAGCAAGTTGCCGGCGAATATGTACGTGGATTATGTACGGGTGTACTCCATGACCAATAGCGGTGGCACTGCACCAGTGGGTAGTACCATTACGCTGAAAGGCTTTAACAACGCCTACGTAAGTGGAGAAAATGGTACCCAGCCGATGACCTGCAACAGGGCTACTGCACAGGCCTGGGAACAATTTGCGGTGGAAGATGCCGGCGGTGGAAAAGTGGCATTGAAAAGCCAGGGTAAGTATGTATCGTCCGAAAACGGCGTAAACCCTATTACGTGTAACCGTACCAGTGTGGGCGACTGGGAAAAGTTCGACTGGATAGTGAATTCGGACGGTTCTGTCTCTCTAAGGGGCAATAATGGCAAATATATATCGTGTGAAAACGGCACACAGGCCATGACCTGCAATCGCGCTACAATTTCCGGATGGGAAGCATTCCGGTATTGAATTTTTAGGGTGATGGATCCGGGCTGGCTGTTTTTACAGCCGGCCCTTTTTTTAGGCCCACATAATAAGTTTATTGATTAGTAAAAATGAATATATATTTGTGCATCGTTAATATCTGTCGTCGATGCATTTGCCAGCTTTGAAAAACCTCAGCGTATCGCTATTGCTATGCCTCTTATTGCCTGTTGTCTTAAAAGCACAGGAAGGAATGCCTGCTACTGTTCGCGCCTGCGGCGTAGACGCCTTACAGGAGTTATGGCGCAAAGACGCTTCTTTCCTGGCCCGGGAACGGGCTATTGACCAGGCCATCTTACAAAAACAATATGTCCGTATACCGGGAGCACCACGGCAAGCCCCGGGAACCGTTATTTTACCGGTAGTATTTCACATTATCAATGAAGATCCCACGGCATATACGGATGCAGAGATCATAGCGGCCCTGAAGCTCTTAAATGACGCCTACGGTGCCACTGGTGCATTTACCGGCGCCCGTACCGATACCAAAATCCAGTTTTGCCTGGCCCAAACAGCACCTGATGGTGGTAAAACTACCGGCATTGTGCGGGTCCATTCCTATTTATCAGACTTTGACAATGAAATGGAAGGCGGGGATCTGACCGCCCTTGGCAGATGGGATCCCAGCCGGTATGTAAACATCTGGGTGGTAAAGGATATTAAGTCGGAGTATATGCAAAGCTTTTCCTGTGGCCAATGGACCCGCCTGAAAATGGGCGGCTATGCCAGTGCAGGCGGTGATATTGTGGTGGCCGGCGTTGGCGTGGGCTTATTGGCGCATGAAATGGGACACTACCTGAGTCTGTTGCATACTTTCGGTAACCAGGATTGTAAAAATGATGATTGTTTGGTAGATGGAGATAAGGTGTGTGATACACCGCCGGAGAAGACCATTACCGGTGGCTATGCCTGTAGTGTACCCCAAAATTCCTGCAGCACAGATACATTGTCGGGTTTCACCGTAGACGTGCCGGATCTCCCGGATAACTTTATGGATTACGGGCAGGGAACAGGTTGTATATTATCTTTTACGGCGGGGCAGGCCACGCGTATGCATGATTTTATAGACGTGGCTTTAGCCGGGATGCTGACCAGCACTGTTTGTAACCAGCCCTGTGCCGATAATATCATCGCTGGTTTTACCAAAGATAAAGATTACCCGGTCATAGGAGATGTAGTTACTTTTACCAGTACCAGTACCGGCGGAAATACTTATCAGTGGCTGGTAGACGGCGTACCCGCCGGTAATGGTCCTACTATGCAGCTGACCGTTACTGCAAAGAAGAATTATGCCGTTACCTTGCGTGTATCCAATACCGGTAGTTCCTGTTTTGTTACTGCCGATGACATGGTGCCGGTGAGTTGTGGTGTGGTAGCCCGTTTCTGGCCCAGTAAAAGAGTGATTGCATCCAAAGACAATATTCAACTGGACAGTGTTTATTTTAATAATCGTTCCCGCAACGCCACCAGCTGGAGCTGGTTGATGAGTAACGACAAGGGGATGACGGAGCAGGTGATCAGTACCGATGAACAGTTGAAGTATGTTTTTAAGATACCCGGAATCTACCATGTTCGTTTAGCCGCTACCGATGGGCATTGTTTTGACACTACCAATATGGTACAAATCAGGGTTGATGATCCTACGGCGGACGGCGCAGTGTATGTTACCAGGATAGAATGCTATCAGCAAACCAAAGTTAAAGTCACATTCTATGCCCACAATTTTGGTTACCAAACGATTCCTAAAAATACACCGGTCACTTTTTATGATGGAGATCCGCGGGTAGCAGGTACGCAGAAATTAACCACCTGGCCGTTATCGGAAGATATTCCCGGGAAATGTTCCACTGGCTGGCTATCGGCGGTAGTAGACGCCGGACGCGCAGGTATAGATACACTTGGTGTGGTGCTGAATGATGATGGTTCGGCTTTGCCGCCCACCTTCACCAATACCACCGTGGTGGAAACAAATTATGCTAACAATATCAGTGTAAAGCATGGCTTTAAATTCAAGGTAGCTTTAGATCCGGCGGAATATACACTCACACCGGAACAGCAGGTAGTGTTGAAACCCAAAGGTGCCAATGGTACCATACAAAGTGGCAAATGGACGGGTGATTATCTTAGTTGTAGCAACTGTGTGGATGCTACCTTTACGGCGCCTTACCGAAAAGATACCGTAACTACTGTACAGGTGCTGGCTTATACACAGAATGCCTGCTACGATAGCACCACCGCCAAAATACATATTCCTGTTGTAGATGATTATACCGTGCAGATGAAAAACGTTGATTGCGCCAGCGGCAATAATTTACATGTGGATTTTTCGCTGTGTAATTTATACAGTAAAGGAAATATCCCTGCACAGCTAACGGTATCATTTTATGACCGGTCGCCGGCTGATCCTGCCGCTGTATTGCTAAGTAATAGTTTTATCACCCCGTTGCAGAGTGCAACAGCCTGTGCAGATTATGGCAGTTATATCAAGCAAACCAACACCGGCGATATATATGCCATTGTGAACCGGGATCGCACAGTGCATCCACCGGAAACGGGATTGAATGAAGCCCGTTTTGATAATAATACACATCGTTGGCAGTACCAGGTGCCAGCTGTATCTATGTTCCCTAAGGACTCTATAGTAATCCGGAAAGCCGCTTTCCCGCTGTATTATAAAACGACCGCTTTTACACCCGCCGGTATTTTATGGTCAAACGATGACGCCTATACGCTGAGTTGTTATACTTGTCCGGAACCGCAGGCGAAGATGAAAGACAGTGCTTTTGTGAGTGTGCAGTTGACGAATAAATATGGCTGTGTGGTAAAGGATAAACAGTATGTGCGCATTTACCCGCCTGACTTTACCATTGATCTGCAGAAAGCAGAATGTTATGATAACGGGCATGTGCTGGTAAACTTTAAAATATGCACCAACAATGGATACGACAGCATTCATTCCGGCGTACCGGTGTCTTTTTATAATGGAGATCCCGGCAATGAGCGTACTGTTTTATTGTCGCCGTTATTTTATACCCCTGTAACCGCAGGTGTTTGTTATGATTTTACAACGTTATTAAGCGCTCCCAATAGCGATGCTATTGCGGCGGTTGTGAATAAGCAAAAGGACTTCGTGAAGGATGAAACGGACTATACCAACAACCAGTCGGACCTGTTGTATACGCCTTTTACTGTCAGTTTGCGTCCTTCATTGATTGAGTTGCCCCGGCCTGCCGCGGTGAATCTGCATGCGTTAGTGGAAGGCGGCCCTGCCACTTCTTATGCATGGACACCTGCCACTGGCTTATCATGTACTGCCTGTGCGTGGCCGGTAGCCAATACGGCTTCGTCTATGCGCTATACCGTGACTGCGGGTAACCAGTATTACTGCACAGATACGGCGTCGGTGTATATTAAAACATCTGTGGCGGCAGGGATTACTATGCCGAATGCTTTTACGCCTAATGGCGATGGACAGAACGATTGGTTTTACGTGATTGGTGGCTGGGATATCAAACAGATAAGAGACTTCAGCATTTATAACCGCGTCGGTAATAAGATATTTGAAATGCATAATACACCTGCAAACGACAGGAGTTACGGATGGGACGGTAACATCAAAGGGCAGCCAGCACCTATTGGTACCTACGTGTATATGGCAACGGTAGAGTATCTGGATGGTACCACTCAGTTGGTGAAAGGTGTGGTGACACTGATCCGTTAAATCAGTTGTTCCAGATCACCTGTTTAACGCCTTCATCTGTTTGTATGTCTGCGATGAGTTTGCCAACAAGGGCTTTATCCATGCTTTTGAAACGAATGATAATATAGAACAGGCTATCGGCTTGTTCTATATTGCAGGACATAATATTGAGGGCGGTGTTTTGAAAGAGTTTATCTACTACTTCCAGTGATTTGCTTCTTTCCTGTGTGATAATACGAATGCTTTTTTGTTCGAACCGCGAAAGAAATTTTTTCTCTATAGGCTGGAGTAACCAGAGAATGACAATAGCAATGGCGGTGGCGATAAATGCCGCTGCGTATAAACCTCCGCCGGTGGCCAGCCCGATGGCAGCTACCGTCCACAATCCTGCAGCAGTAGTAAGCCCTCTGATTACGCCTTCTTTCAAAAATAAAATAGTACCCGCACCGATAAATCCAATTCCACTGATGACTTGTGCTGCCACCCTGGAAGGATCCAGTACTACATTGGAAGTACTTAATACATCAGCGAAACCGTAAGCAGACACGATCATAGTAAGGGCGGCGCCCACCGCTACCATCATATGAGTTCTCAGGCCGGCGGCCCAATCCTTGCGCTCTCTTTCCAGTCCTATTATACCACCGAAAATTGCTGCCAGCGCTAATCGTTGTAATATTTCTGTCCAGGGTATCATGCTACTAATTTACGCAATAATGTGCGGTTATTATTTCAGTCGTATAGGCGTTGTGTTAAAGCTTTCAAAATTGTATCTTGGGAGATACCATTACATTTTCCATATGCGGATACGTATCATTTCCACGTTATTTATCATGGCCTTGCTGATGTCTGTAACCGGACGTACGCAGGTAAAACTGCAAACGGTATCGCCGGAATTAACCGGCGCCGGATTAACACAGATACATACTCCTCACCTGGTTGCTACGCCGGGGTTAAAGAATAATCGCCACCAGTTGCTGGTGATGATACCCGGTACCGGTGGCAGCGCCGACTGCAGAGCGTTCCGGGTTTTCGACAGTAGCTTTGCCGTGATGGGATATTATGTAGTGACGCTGGATTATCCTAATAATGTGATTACTACCACTTGTTCCAAAAGTGAAGACAGTACCTGTTTTGATCATTTCCGGCAGGAAATTATGTTTGGCACGCCGGTGAGTGATAAGGTAGCGGTAGATACCCTGAATAGTTTGGTGAACCGGTTAACAAAGCTGTTGCAATACATGGCTGCAAAAGATGTGCGTTGGAAGGAGTTTACAGCAAAGGGAAAGCCCCTCTGGGATAAGATCATTGCTGCCGGGCATTCGCAGGGAGCGGGTCACGCGGCTTATATGGGTAAGCAGTTTAAGTTAAGGGGTGTTTTAATGTTTTCCGGTCCGCAGGATTATCTTGTGAATTTTAATATGCCTTCACGCTGGCAGCGGGAAAGTGGACATACGCCGGTGAACCGGTATTATGCATTTCTGCATGTCAGGGATCCGTTTAATTTCAGTTACCAGGTGGCAGACGTAACTGCGATCAATCATCAACAGGTAACCGACACTACCATGGTGCAACCGCAGGTGGCGGTGAAGTCGACCCGTCATATACTGGTAACGGACACGGATAAAGCAGAGCCACACGGATCTACGCTGGGCGTGCAGTTTTTGCCGGTATGGCGGTATATGATCTTTGGGGCGGGACGTCAATAAAAGAACAAAAAAAGAAAGCCGGTGGCCCGGCTTCTTTTTATTCATCACACACTATCAAACTACACAGGAAATGGTTCTAATGCATGGTTCCGTTTTCCTTAAAGCGGGCATGCCAGCTAAGGGCCTCCTGTAAGAGGTGAGGGGTTTGTCCCCCTGCTTTACAGGCATTGGAAAAATAATCGTTCAGTTCATCACGATAGCTGGCGTGTGCGCAGTTATTTATCAATACTTTGGCGCGTTCCCGTGGGGCAAGCCCACGGAGATCGGCTAACCCGTTTTCTGTTACAAAAATGTCTACGTCGTGTTCTGTGTTGTCTATATGTGAAGCCATTGGTACCACGTGTGAGATGGCGCCGGCTTTGGAAGATGACTGTGTAACAAAGATGCTGAGGAAGGCGTTCCGGGCGAAGTCGTTGGAGCCGCCGATTCCATTCATCATATGGGTACCACCGATATGTGTAGAGTTTACGTTGCCGTAAATATCACATTCAATAGCGGTGTTGATGCTGATAACGCCCAGCCGGCGTATTACTTCTGCTGCGTTACTGATATCCTGTGGCCGTAATACCAGGTGTGGCTTATATTTTTCAAAATTGCTGAATACGCGGTGGTAACAATCCTGTGATACTGTGATAGAGGAGGCGGATGCAAAGTTGAGTTTGCCGGCATCTATCAGGTTAAAGGCACTGTCCTGGATTACCTCGGAATACATGGTGAGATGGTGAAAGTTGCCATCTATAAAGCCTTCCATCACAGCATTGGCAACCTTGCCAATGCCGGACTGCAAAGGTCTGAGGGAATGAAGGAGCCGTCCCTTTTTTATTTCATGATCAAAGAACTGCAGCAGGTGTGCGGCGATGGCGCGTGTTTTGTCGTCCCGTTCATTGATGGCGGCAGGGCTATCGGTTGTTTCGGTAAATACGATGGCCGCAATTTTAGCGGGATCCACCGGGATGGCGCTGGTACCGATGCGTGTGCCCGTTTCCGTTATTGGAATGAGCTGTTTGTCAGGCCAGGTGCCGGCGGAAAAAATATCGTGTATGCCCTGCAGTGAGAGGGGAACCGAAGTATTTATTTCCACAATAATTTTATTGGCGGCTGCCGCGAAGGTGGGGGAGTTGCCTACTGAAGTAGTGGGCACAATGCTGCCATCTTCGTTTATCAGCAGGGCTTCTATGATTGCGATATCGATGCCCGGAATAATTTTTTCGTGGATGATTTCTGCGCTTTCGCCGAGGTGTTGATCAATGAACAGCACTTCACCATTGTTGATTCCCTGGCGGAGAATAGGATCTACCTGGAAGGGCATTCTTTTTTGCAGTACGTGTGCCGCCGTGAGGAGTCCATCTGTACCGTGGCCGAGGGAGGCGCCGGTGAGCAGGGTGATCTGGAGGGGATCTGAGGCAGCACGCGTTGCCAGCGCTTTTAATACCGCTTTGCTGTCGCCCGCTTTGGTAAAACCACTGGACGCCACCACCATTTTATCCCTGAATAATCCTGCTGCTGCTGCTGCAGTTGTGACCCTGTCTTCTAGCCCTGTTTTTTTGATTCTCTCGTTGTACATGGTGCGTGGAAATCGCAGTTGTGATTTGAGACGCAAAAATACGCTGCGCTTTGCTGGCCGATCTGCGTTTTGGGGCCAATATTTTGTTTAATCCGGCCACTTCGCTTTTGAATAGATTTCGTTATATTTAGTTGAGCATCAATATCCATTATCCACTATTTTAAAAAATCCCCTGTCATGAAGAAAATCATTCTTGCCATTTCATGTGTTTGTTTTTTGGGAATCGCCTCCGTGCAGGCGCAAAGTATTTTAGACCAGGCTAAAAAAACGGCTGGCAGTGCAGCCACTGGTAGTACATTTAATGTAGGCAGTATTGCGAGCAGTATTATGGGACAGCTTACACCTTCATTGGCGCTCACTGCTGCGCAGCAACCGAAAGTACAGAACCTGCTGACAGGTTTTCTGAAAAAGAAAGCAGCGATATTACCGTTACAGCAATCTAACCCCAGCGCCTATACGTCGAAATTCGGAGGCCTGCAAAAAGGAATTTTTTCGAAGTTGAAAACATTATTAACGCTGAGTCAGTATACCAAATTCCTGGGGCTGAAGCCCAAAGTGAATGACGCAGCAAATGTGCTGTCGCAGTTGTTTTATTGAGCATAAAGCAGAAGGCACCAGGCGAAAAGCTATTGAGGTGGATGACGTCCATCTCAATAGCTTTTTGCTTTGTTTTTTTTTGATTTCTTCCATTATCTTCGCGGCCGTTCGAATTTACTATGCCAAAAAAGAAGAAGAAAAAGAAGAATCAAGGATTCAGTAGTTTAGCCGTTGTTGTTATACTGTCTATCGCTGCTTTTGCGGTGACTACCTGCTCCCGGAAAGTCACGGGAGATAAGCCTGTTAAAGAGAAGCATACTACCCGGAAAACATCTCACAAAAAAAATGACAAGCCACGTAATGTTACTCCTTTGCTGGCGGAAGACTTTGAGGCAGGGTCCAAAACTAATTACAACAATGCAACGGTGGAGTTATCCAGTGGTACCTGGAAATTTAAGGATGCAGTAACCGGTGGACTGGAAGAAGATCATAAAGCCGGTGATCAGGCGTTGCGTATCCGTAATACAGGTATGGCGGGGATGAATTTTGATATTGCCGTGAATGGTACGGTGACGGTTACACTAAAGTACGCGTTGTATGGTGCAGATGAAAAAGGAGAATGGGAATTATGGGCATCTGTAAACCAGGGGCAGAGTTATTTTCGTGTAGGGGATGCCGTGAGCGTTACATCTGCTACGCTGCATACAGCTACATTTACGGTGGCAGCTACCCGCACTATCCGGTTTGATATCAGGAAAACGGACAAAGGCAGCAGCAGGCTGAACTTTGATGTATTCCGGGTAATGCCAGGTGGAAAGCTGGAAACTGGTACGCCTGTTATTAAACCTGCGGATGGAGATGATGATAATATGTTGTTGGGTAATCCCAGTAACGCAGTAGCGTCGTTAGTGATGGCCAACAATTACCTGATGGATAAAGGATATTACAGGTTATCTTATAATAGTGAGAAGGGAACGCCTAATTGGGTGAGCTGGCACGTGTCGCGCCGGGATCTCGGGAAAATGGCCAGGGCCAACGACTTCAGGCCGGACGCGGACTTGCCTGGCAACTGGTACCAGGTATCCCAGGCCAGCTACATAGGTAGTGGTTTCGACCGCGGGCATAATTGTCCTTCCGGTGATCGTACGGCCACCAGGGCGGCTAACGAAGCTACCTTCCTGATGACGAATATGGTTCCGCAGGCGCCCAATCATAATCAGCATTTATGGAAGAACCTGGAGGACTACACGCGGGAACTGGTAATGGATGGTAACGAGGTGTATGTGATTATGGGGAGCTATGGCCGTGGCGGTATTGGCAGCAAAGGGGCGGCGAAAGCAATCGATCATAACCGCGTGAATGTACCGGATCATATCTGGAAAGTGATGGTGGTGTTGCCTGAAGGAGGTAACGACTTAAAGCGTATTAATAAAAATACCCGGATTATTGCGGTGAATACGCCGAACCGGAATGATGTGAATACGAGATGGTCGGCTTACCTGACTTCAATAGAGGAGATAGAAAAGTTGACCAAATATAAATTACTGGATAAAGTACCATTGGCAGTAAGGCAGGAGCTGGTAAAGAAGGTAGATGGGGGAGAATGATGATAAAAAAATATTATGTGGTTATGGTAATTATGTTATAAATTGCATAAAATTATTATGTTTTTATCGTTTAAACCCTTTAGCCATAGAAAAGTCATGATAAGTTTTAAAATAGCCAGTTTGGCACAATTTTGTTGAAAGTCTGTAGCAACTTGTAACTTATTGTATCCTTGAAACGTTTATAAGTAATAAGCTAACTTAAATATAACTGACTAATTTATAGCGGAATGAGCCTACACATTTCGTGACTAAATGAAGAGAAAAGCTGCATCATCCAGGCACACGATAGAGAGGTATATTGCGTAATAAATTGCTATAAAGGAGCGTTATATAAATAGAAAGATAGCGACGTGAGCATTTTAAACATTAAATTTATATTTAATTAATATGGAGGAAAGAGTGTCGGTAGCCTTACTTGTTACAACATACAACTGGCCGGAAGCCCTAAAGCTGGTGCTGGAAAGTGTACTGGTTCAAACCGTGCTCCCGGATGAGGTGATCATTGCGGATGATGGCTCGGGAGAAAGTACCAGGGCTGTTGTAGATGCTTTCAGACAAAAGACGTCCATCCCAGTAAAGCATTTCTGGCATCCTGATGAAGGTTTTCGAAAAACGATTATCATTAACCAGGCCATAACCGGAACTTCATCAGACTATATTATTCAGATCGACGGCGACATTGTGATGCATGAGCTTTTTATAAAAGATCATATCAGTGAAGCAGAAAAGGGATATTATATCCGTGGTAGCAGGGTATTGCTGCCGGAGGAAATAACGAAGAGGTGTTTGGTAAACGGTAGTTTTGAGCCGGTATCTACCTTTAGTAAAGGGGTACGTAACCGGATTAACTCGCTTCGCATTCCATTTCTGGCCCCATTGGTAATTAAGAAAACAAAGCGTTCGAGAAACTGGATTGGCTGTAATTGTGCTTTCTGGCGTGAGGACTTTTTAAAGGTAAATGGTTATAATAACGAACTCAAGGGCTGGGGACATGAAGATATAGAACTGGCTGCCCGTTTTATCAATTCTGGTCTTTATCAGAAGAAAGTGAAGTTAAAAGCAGTATGCTACCACTTGCATCATCCGTTTAATTCACGCGTACACGAAAATATTAATTACAGGGTTTACCTGGATACTTTAAATCAAAAGATTGCTTACTGCTCTAATGGTTACCACCACCAGCTGGCTACTGAAGGAGTATAAAAGATAAAGCCGGAAGTTATAAAAGAAAATGACCAGAGCGTAAAGGTATTACTACCCGCTCTGGTCATTTTCTTTTATAATTTCCGGCTTTAAGCTTCTTCTTTATCGGTATTAAATGTTTGCATATCGATCAGGCGTTTATAAATACCACCATTATTAAGAAGTTGCTGGTGGGTGCCTTGTTCGGCGATTTGGCCGTTATCCAGCACTATAATGAGATCTGCGTTTTGAATGGTGCTCAACCGGTGTGCAATCACCAGGGAAGTGCGGTTTTTCATGAGGTTATTAAGGGCTTCCTGTACCAGTTTCTCGGATTCAGTATCCAGTGCAGAAGTTGCCTCATCCAGCAACATCAATGGAGGATTGGAAAGTACCGCCCGGGCGATGCAGATACGCTGACGTTGCCCACCGGACAGCTTAGAGCCTTTATCCCCGATGTTCGTTTCATAGCCGTTTTCTGTATTCATGATAAATTCATGCGCATTGGCTATCCTGGCCGCAGCTTCTACTTCAGCAGCAGTAGCTGCCGGTTTGGCGAATGCGATGTTATTAAAGATCGTATCGTTGAAGAGGATAGACTCCTGGTTCACCACACCCATCAGGGCACGGAGAGATTCCATTGTAACAGACTTCAGGTTTTTGCCATCGATGAGCACACTGCCTTGCTGAGGATCCATAAAACGGGGGATTAAGTCCATCAAAGTGGATTTACCTCCACCGGAAGGGCCTACCAGCGCAACGTTGCTGCCTTTGGGGATAGTGAGATTAATATTATTGAGAATGGTTTTATCGGAATAGGAAAACGATACATGCTCGAACCGGATATTGTCTTCGAAACTGGTGAGAACAGTTGCATCCGGTGCGTTCATGACTTGTGATTTTTCGTCTATCAGGCTTAACACCCTTTCACCTGCAGCAATACCGGTGTGGATACCGGTGAAAGCGGTGGAAATAGCCTTGGCCGGACGCATGACCTGGGAGAAGAGTGCAATATACACGATAAAGGTAGATCCGTCCATCTCTCCCTGGTTATTAATAATCAGTGAACCACCATATAATACGATACCTGCCACCATTAATACTCCCAGGGTTTCTGACACAGGCGATGCCATTTGTTGCCTTTTAGCCATGTCGCGGGAAATCTTTGAGTACTTGCGGTTTTGTTTGTCGAATCGATCCGTTATAAAATTTACCGCATTGAATGCTTTTACAATGCGGATACCGTGTAGTGCTTCATCCAGGTAACTAATCATTACACCATAGGTTTCCTGAGAAGCGGAGGCCTGTGCTTTCAGCTTTCTGACAATCCTGCTGATAATGAGTCCGGCTACCGGAATTACCAGCATAGAGATCAGCGTTAATTTATAAGAGATCAGGAACAGCATCACGAGGAATGAGATGAGGGTGGCGGGTTCTTTAAATAATACCTGCAGCGTGCCTGTTACTGTATATTGTACTACCTGTACATCGGAAGCGATTTTAGAGATGATATCTCCCTTTCTTTCATTACTGAAATAGCCCAGATGAAGGTTCATGACATTATTGAATACACTTTTGCGCAGGTTCAGTAAGGTCTGGATCCGCAGGCTTTCCATGGTACGTTCTGCAAAGTAACGGAACACATTTCCCAGTAATACAGAGATGCCGATAACTGCGCATACAAATTGCAAACTCATCAGCCTTCCGTATTCGTGCGATACAAATGTGGTGTAGTGTCTGAAAACTTCAAATATTTTGAAGTAACTATCCGGCATTGGAGCTACTTCCGTGGAGGCTGTTTTAGTAAATAAGGTGTCAAGTAAAGGAGCCAGCAGGGCCAGATTCAGGGTACTGAATAATACCGCCAGCAATGTGCAGATGATATAGGGGATAGCGTATTTGTTAATTGGTTTAGCAAATGATAAAAGCCGGAAGTATGTCTTCATATTTAAATAATAATCGTAAATGATTAAATGCCGCATAAAAAAAACCGCATCGTTGCTGATGCGGTTCCTTAAGTTTTTAATTTCTTATTTATCAACAACTTAAAGAAATATTTTTCATACGCACTTTCAAGCCTGCAGCTCACCAGTAAATGCTGCAATCAGGGGGCAAAAATAGCCCTTTTGGCTTAATTGTCAAAAGATTTGGAGGGATGGTATTACCCTGGCTGATAAAAAAGCCGGGGCAACGTCATCCCGCCAAAAGTGTTTAGTCCTGAGCCAGTATTTTCAGTGCCTCTGTGTCTTTGTAAGTGATCATCAGTTTTTTCATTTTATCTTTTAAACCGGCGATCAGTGCTTCGTATTTTTTTTGTCCGTAGAGATTATTGACTTCATGTGGATCCTGTTGCAGATCGTACAATTCCCAGCTGTTAGACTCACCATAGAAGTGCACCAGGGTATACCTTTCCGTGCGGATGCCGAAATGCGGATACACATGATGTGGTTCAGGGAATTCATAATAATGATAATATGCTTCTTTTCTCCAGTTTGCTTTTGCCGGATCGTTTTTCAGCAGGGGCAGGAAGGAGGTGCCTTGTATATCTGCGGGAACTTTTACGCCGGCCATCTGCAGGAAGGTAGGAGCCCAGTCGATATTCAGCATTAGCTGGTTGATGGTGGTGCCTGGTTTTACTACACCGGGATATTTGATGACAAAGGGCGTACGAAGGGATTCTTCGTAGATAAAACGTTTATCAAACCAGCCATGTTCGCCGAGGTAGAATCCCTGATCCGAGGCATACACAACTACGGTATTTTTCGACAGGCCGGACTTATCTAGGTAGTCCAGCAGTTGTCCGATGTTGCGGTCGAGCGACTTAGCGGTGGCGAGGTAGTCTTTCAGGTAGCGTTGATATTTCCATTCCACGAGTGCATCGCCGGAAAGGTGCAGTGCATCGAATTCTTTGCTGATTTTGTTTTCGTAGTAGTCGATATACGCCTTTTTTTGTTCCGGGGAGAAGCGGCCATAGATACCTTTTTCGTAGTTCGCGTGTACTTTCAGGTCTTCTTTGAGGCGCATGGTTTTATCGATGGTCATGTCCTGGTTTTGCGCGGCCAGGCGGTTTTTATACTTGTCTTTAAAAGTAGGTGGCAGTGGGAATGTTTTGTTGTCATAGGCGCCAAGGTCTTGAATATCGGGTAGCCATTCGCGGTGGGTGGCTTTTTCGCCTACTACGAGGAAGAAGGGTTTCGAAGTATCGCGGTTATTCAGCCAGTTGAGCGACAGCGACGTGATGATATTGGTAACATAGCCTGGCATGCGGGTGGTATCGCCGGGGCCGATGATATCCGGGTTGAAGTATTGACCCTGGCTGTTGAGGATGCGCCAGTAATCGAATCCTTTAGGCAGGTTGCCGAGATGCCATTTGCCGATCCAGGCTGTCTGGTAGCCGTTTTGTTGTAGTAGCGCCGGGAAGAGTTGTTGTTCCACGTCAAACTTTTTCTCATTCAGCGTATAGCCATTAATGTGACTATACTTGCCGGTAAGTAATGTGGCTCTGCTGGGGCCGCAAATGGAGTTGGTCACCAGTGCATTTTTGAAGATAGCGCCCTGTTTGGCGATACGGTCAATATTGGGTGTTTGTACCAGTTTACTGCCATAGGCGCTGATCGCCTGGTAGGCATGATCGTCTGAGAAGATAAAGATGATATTCGGCCGTTGCTGCTGTGCATAGCTGTTGGTTGCCAGCAGCAACAACAAGCCCCAGGCTTTCTTTAAATATTTCATGTTCATGTGTTTGTATTGTGATGAGGGATGGAACAAGATAAAAAAAAATCCGGTGGCGTGTGACCAGTTATTTTTCAAAAAAAAATGTTTTAGTCAGATAAACTATTTGATAAAGTTGTATTAGCTTGCATGGGTTAACGAGGTTTTCATCATCATAACTGATCACCTTGTTCTGTCATTAATATAGCCCTGATAGTTGTATTGTTATTTAGTAGCCTATTCCTATGAAGTGTTTTCTTTCAGCCCTGGTGCTGGTTTTCTTTGTTATCAGCAGTACTGCTCAAAATGTTTACCAGATCAAAGCCGACAGCGTCAGAATTTACAACAGCTGCGACACTGCTGAATTGATCCTCGAGAATCGTACACAAAATGTGTCGGGATTTCTTTTCAATAAGGCAAATGGACGTACAGAATTCCGTCGACTGCAGTTAAAGGCAGTCAATAATGCATTGGCAATTGTTGGACAAGATACGTTGGCGTTATCTCCACTGGTGAAAGGGAGTGGAGATTCTTTGTATATCTGGCAGCAGTCTGCGGTATCACAGCCGTTATCTAGTTTTTGGATATCAGGAACGGGGAGGGCAGGGGCTTTCATGACAAATAATACCATTAATTCGCCACATACCGTGATGTTAAAGCCGGGAGGAAGTACTTCCCGTTGGGCTACTTTTCTGTACAACGCAGAGACTGGAACTGGTAATAAAGGATCCGATTTTCGTTTGGCAAGATATAGTGATTCCGGAACGTTTGTGGCCAATGTGATCACTATTGAGCGGGCTTCGGGTATTGTTACTATGAGTGAAGGTCTCAGAACAGTAGGAAATGTCGGCATTAATATGCCTGCCGCGCCATTTAAATTAAGTGTTTCGGATACTGTTAATGTAAAGTATATGCCGCAATATGTAAGAGAAAGCTATCCGCTGGGGACTATGCTTGGGCTATATAATACAGTTGGTGCTGATAGTATTTATTCAGGTGTTTGCATGCAAGGGATTAACGGCGCAGGGCTTTACCAATCCGCTTATTTAGGGCTCGTTACTACTCCCGGAACTACTTACCAGGGTAATATCGTGATCGGACAGCGAACAGGAGATAAAGTGTATGGTGAACGTATGCGTATCGTTGGCAGCACCGGCTATGTAGGAATTGGTACTACAACACCAGTTGCGCAGCTGGATGTAAATGGCGCATTAAGAATTGCCAATGTAAAGAATAATGCCAGCGGGGATAGTATCTTAACTACAGATGCCAATGGTGTTGTGAAATTGAAATCGCCGGTTATCGGGATTGCGCCGATCAACGTTATTTCAAGCAGCGTTACCCTGGGGCAAAATGACTATACAACAATTATCAACAACAGTGCAGCCGTTACCGTTAACCTGCCTGCTGCAGCCAGCAATAAAGGAAGAATTTATAACATTAAGAAGATATCCAACAACACTTTCAATATTACTATCCAGGCGCAGGGAGCGGATTTGATAGAGAATGGGGCGTCTTTTGTGTTTAATACTTACCTGAAAAGTGTGCAGATACAGAGTAGTGGTACAGTGTGGTATATTATTAATTAGATTTTTAGTCGTTTTTAATATTGATATTAGTTATATATTTGTAATGATATAAAATGAAATCCCGTGAATACTTATGCCTATACGTTAACCTGTACTGTCACCAGTAAATCGTTGTCTTGAGAAGTGTTTCCCTGATATTAGTGATTGTATCCCTTTTTCTCTCCTATGATAGCGATGCACAGATGCATCTACCCGGAAACAACGGTAGAGCGTCAGACACCAGCTATTACTATATACATACGGGGTGTAAAATGAAGCTACCGGTGTTGGTGGTGCTGTATGCATCTCCCCCGGGTGATACCCATTACCAGGTAATCCGCAGAAAACATGTGGAGAGTATACCGGTAGCGGCTACACGTAAACCATTGCTGGTAGTGCATGGCAATGTAACCTACGATGGGTATTACCAGTCCAATGCAGACACCCCTTACCTGGAACGGGACATCTACCAGCACACGCTGCAAACGGTATTAGACATTACGGTGAAAGACCAGTACCCGCTTCATCTCGCATTTAGCACCAGTAAAGGAAACTCGCGTCTCTTCCGGAATATTACCGGTGTTAATTTTCAATATACCAGCCAGGATTTTAAGAATATGTTACTGGCAAAAGCGAAGGGTTGGGATGCGGGCAAGCTGAAGCAAAAAGTAGCTTTAGATCAATTGAAGCAAAAATTAGACTACGATTGGAACGATATTAATAAACTAAAAGCCTGGTTTAACTCTCCAGCCCAGGTGCAGCGAATGGTAGAAGCCAAAGAGCGGGAGTATCAGTTACGGCTAAACGATTCCTTGTCGCAGTTAGCAAAGATGGGAAAGGTACCTTCACTGAATTTACCGGAAGGGCTTAATGAGAAACTGAGCTGGAAGGATAGCTTGGCTATACGTTTCAGAAAAGAGTATGATGAGAAAAAGGCATTGCTGGATTCTCTGCAAGCAGCATTTGCCGCCAATGAACAGCTTTATCAGAAAAAAGAAAAAGCATATAATGCGCGTAAAGGCTCCCTGATGGATGCTTTGCAGCATAGCAGAAACAATCAGGAGTTGTCAGAGAACCTTGAATCCCTTCACCTTCCGGATTCTATTTTACCTAAAGGATATAAAACCTTACTCGCTATCAGATCAGTGGGGCTGGGCCGTACGATGGTTGATTATTCGGAACTCACTGCGAAGAACATCAGTATTATGGGCGTACAGGCGGAGTTGAATCCATCCTGGTATCTTGCCTTTGCTACCGGTGCGGTAGACTATCGTTTCCGGGATTTTATTGTGAATGAGAACAGAACCAGGCAGTATCTGAACATGGTGCGGGTGGGTAAGGGTTTGAAAGAAGGGAATCACGTTATTCTTTCTTATTATTTCGGTAAAAAACAGGTCTATAATTTCAATACTACTCCACCAGCCGGAGGAAATACGAGCACGCCGGATTACAAAATCATGGGGTTATCGCTTGAAGGCCGTTACCAGTTGAATAGGAATAACTACGTAATAGGTGAGCTGGCAAAATCGTCTTTGCCCTATTATGCCCGGAGTGTTAATCATGAAGGGCTGGGCAGCAGCATGGTTGGATTTGGTGATCATAGTAATGAAGCCTATGCGATCAGTACTTTTTCATTTTTACCGCGTACGGCTACACGTATTACTGGAATGTATAAGCAGATGGGCGCCAATTTTCAATCGTTTAGTTTATATGCTACCGGCTCAGCGCAGCGTGCGTGGATGGTACAGGTAACCCAACCGCTTTTTAAGCAGCAACTGACGCTCACCGGATCTGTGAGACAGAATGTTTATACCAGTGTTTTTGAGAATTCCAGCTATCGGAGTAACACTGTTTTTAAGAGCATACAAGCTACTTTCCGTCGTAAGAAGTGGCCGGTATTATCTGTGGGTTATTTCCCTTCATCGCAGTTGATGAAGCTGAGTGAAGACCGGTTCATGGAGAATCTCTATTATACCTTGGTGGGTACTGGTAGTTACTTTTATCAGTATAAGGGAATCGGGATGAATACAATGTTTTCCGGTACCCGGTTTTATAATCATCAGACAGATAGCAATTTCGTGTATTTCAATAGCACCAATTTATTATTGAATCAAACCGTTTTCCTGGGAAAATTCACGCTGAACGGAGGCGGATCCCTGGCTACCACTTCAGATTATGCCATATATGGTGCGGATGGCAATGTGCAATACAGGATGCTGAAATGGCTGGAAGTGGGAGGCGGATTAAAGTATAATTATCAAACTGTGTTTGAGTTGCGGCAACTGGGTTATACGGCCAATGCAAGGTTAAATATTCCTAAGATTGGAGAAATAACAGTGATGGGCGATAAGGGCTTTGTACCCGGTGTAAATAAACAGTTAGTCCCTAATAAAACCGGGCGATTAACCTATACCAGAATTTTTTAAGTGTTTAATATGAAAAGATCCCTATTCCTGCTAATGATGTTGTGCTGCATTCGTGTAGGCGCACAAGTTAGTATGACCGTACAATTACCACCTGCAGGTGTATTGTTAAAGGCGCAACTGTGGAATGTTGTATTGGTGTCTGCCTATGAACGCTCCGTAAATGTGCGGATAACCATGCGTTTAATGGATGCCCGTACCAATCAGCCTGTATTAACAGGCATTACCCGCGATATTCCATTGACCAAAGGTGCCCGGCAATTGCAGGCGGGGGATTTGATGCCTATACAATATGAATATCTTTCACCGGCAATTGACCGCAGTGTGAATGGATTCCTGGCTGCCGGTAATTACCTCGCCTGTTACAGCCTGGTTGTAGCAGGAGATAAAGACGGCAATCAACCGGGAGAAGATTGTATTCCATTTGTAAGTGAGCCGGTAAGTCCGCCGTTACTGAATAGTCCTGCTCACCAAAGCGAGCTGCTTACATTTTTACCTCAGTTTACCTGGTTGCCACCCGCACCACTGAATATGTTCAGCGATCTTAATTATGAAATGATACTCACGGAAGTGCATAATGGCCAATCGCCGGAGGAAGCGATACAGCAAAATATCCCGGTATTACGGGTACCACGGCTGAAAAATATTTTCGTGAATTATCCATCTGGCGCAGTACAGCTGGATACTGCCAATACGTATGCCTGGTCAGTGATAGCGCGGAATGGAAATTTATTTGCTGCTCAAACAGAAGTATGGACGTTCCGGGTAAAAGGGAATGGTAATAGTGCAGACCGGGAGCACGGTGCTTATGTACAACTACGTAAAGAACTGGATGGTTCGGTGATGAATGGCAGCCGTTCACTGCAGGTGGGGTATAATAATGAAACCGCTGATAGTACTATCGCCTATGAACTGATATCACTGGACAATAGTAATAAAGTGGTGTATTCAGGCAAGTTGGCCGTCCGCAGAGGGACTAACTACCTGGATGTTCCTTTGGAGAAGAGACGGGGCCTGCATACTGGCCAGCTATACCTGTTCCGCCTGCAGAACTCCAGAGAAGAATACTGGCAGGTGAAATTTATTTACACGAAAGAAGATTAATAGTAAGACCTATAAAATTACGTTGAAATGATACTGGCTTTTGCAGCAAAGGGTAAGAAGACGATTGCATGCGTGATGTTGGCGTTAATTTATTTGGAAGCAGTGGTGCCAGCGTATGCGCTGGGTAGCAGGCGGACTGTTTATAGGGTTGGTGCGGGTGTGCCGGCAGTTAAGCCGGTAGCTGTAATGCCGGTAGCAGATCCTGCTAAGGTGAGTCCGCGGCCGGCACCGTTACCTGCGAAGGCAGCATCTGCCATGCCGCCGAAAGGTACCGGTGGCCCAACCCAGCCGGAAATGGAAACATTCCATTCTGTAAACAGCGACAACATGGTAGATTTGTTTTCAGGCAATTTCGCTTATAATATTCCTTTGTTGGATGTAGACGGGTATCCGTTGTCGTTAGGGTACAGCAGCGGGATTACGATGGACCAGGAAGCCAGTTGGACCGGGTTGGGATGGAATATTAATCCGGGTACGATTACAAGGAATGTGAGGGGATTACCGGATGATTTCAATGGATCGGACCAGATCACAAAAAGAATGAACATTAAGGAGAATAAAACTTCCGGTGGTACGGGTGGGGCAACGTTTGAACTTTTTGGTCTTGACCTGAAGTCACTGGGTGCTTCAGCCGATTTTAGTCTTAGCGCCTCTGTAGGTGTCTTTAAAAACACCTACAGAGGGTGGGGAATGGAAGCGAGTATTTCGCCAAGTATTGGTGTAAGTGCTAAAGGTGCAGGAAGTCTAACGGCTGGCTTAGGATTAGGCATGAACTCTCAGGAAGAAGGACTGTCTATCAGCCCCAGTCTGGATGTTACCCTGAGTCAGAAGGATTCTGATGTTAAAAACGTTTACAGCGGGAAAATAAGCACTTCACTTACGTTTAATACGCGTAGCGGTTTGAAGGCGTTGCAATATTCTGGTGGGGTTAGCAAGTATAGAACTTATTATAAAAAGAGCCTAATAGAAGGAATACCCCGATATGGGCGATTTACTACGAAGGAGAACCTTTTTTCTGCCAGTATTTCTTATGCATACCCTGGTTCAATTCCAGCCATGAGTATTCCTTATACCAGCGAAATGTATACTGGTAAGTTTGCGTTAGGAGGAGAGGTAAACGGTCTTCACCCGCAGGGATTTGCTTCAGGATACCAGGTGCGTCAATATATTGCAGATGCGGACAAAACGTTGACTTTACCGGCATTTGGTTATCTCTATTATTATAATGGAGCCGGAAATGTAAATGCTTTGATGGATTACAACCGGGAGCGGGAGATGCCTATCAAAGAAGGTATCAAGAATATTGCGATACCTGCATATACGAGTGATGTATTTTCTATTTCAGGCGAGGGAACGGGCGGAATGTTTCGTGCCTACCGCAATGATATTGGATATGTGTATGATCACTTTATGTCTACAAAAAGCACCTCTGCCAGTCTTGGTGCGGAAGTTGGTTTAGGGAATGCGTGGCACGCGGGTGTAGATTTAACGGAGACGCATTCTACCACTGTTAATGGCGCCTGGGTAGAGAATAATCCGCTCGCGAAGGACATTGCTTTCACTGCGTCAAAGAAGCAATATGAAGCCGTTCATTTCAGGAATCCGGGTGAAATGACTGCGCAGCCTAAAACCTATTATGAGATGTTGGGAGGAGATGATGTGGTATTTGCAGAGATGACAGGTAATAATACGCCTAATATTTCTACTACAGATAATTTATGGAGATATAAAGGAGGCAAACTGATAGGAAAGCTACCCTTTAATAATATTAATGCAGCCAACCAGGAAAGAAGTAAAAGAACCCAGGTGATTTCCTATCTCACAGCGGAGGAAGCCAGTTTAACGGGACTTTCAAAGCTGATTGAGAATTATGGAGAGAATCAGTATGTGTTTAATAATTGTGTTACATATTTTTCGGGTGCACCAGAGGGAAAGCATGGGTATATCAGGGAGAATTTTCAGAACGAATGGTTTGGAGAGGAAAATGGAGGACGGCGGAATACAATGATAGCTCCTTCTATTTATCACCCGAAAGGAGAAGATGATCCTGATGCGTTAACTAACGGTACAGGTTTTAGCAATGTAAACCATCTTTCCTGTCGTTGGACAGGGAAGCTAAAAGCACCTGCAACAGGAGTATATTATTTTGACTATAAAGTGGATGATGGTGTCCGGATAACTATTAACGGCAAAAGGTTTACGCCGGATAAAGATTGGGATTATAACAAAGATATTCCAAAACCAATACAAAGTGGGTTTAATGTCAACCTGGAGAAAGATAATACCTATGATATTGTTGTAGAGTATTACAACGCGACCCGTAGTGCCGTGATGATAATGAATGTATATTATGGGAACAAATCAGTTGTTCCTAATGACATCTACCAACCAATCAAGGTTTTTTCGTACACCATAATACCGGGGAAACTGACCAAGGAAGAACGGATGGACAGCATTCGCAAACCTCACCACCTTTCTGAAATCGATGTGTTAAATAATGATGGTAAGAAGTACGTATATGGCTTACCGGTTTATAACCTGAAAGAAAAAGAGGTAACCTTTTCAGTAAAGCATGAGAATGGAAATGCAGAGGAAGGTACCGTATCCTATAATGCTGTCTCCACACCTAATAATCCCAGGGAAGATGATGTAACCAATTCAAGTGGTAATGATCATTATTTTGTTTCAGAAGAAACACCTGCTTATGCCCACTCTTTCCTGTTAACAGGAGTGGTATCGCCTGACTATGTGGATTTAACGGGGGATGGTATTACCGATGATGACGCGGGTAATGCGGTTAAGTTTAATTATACGAAAACAGCCGGTCAGGGTAATCCTTATAAATGGAGAACACCTTATACCAGGAATGCCACATATAGTGAAGGCTTTAAGACAGAAAACTATGATGATAAGGGTAGTTATGTATATGGAGAAAAGGAACTGTGGTATTTAAACTCCATTGAATCTAAAAACATGGTGGCCACGTTTACCCTGGAAGACAGGGAGGACTTATTGCCCATTGACGAACAAGGAAATAAGATACGTAATACACACCAGGCAAAGCGCCTGAAGGAAATAAATCTGTATGTAAAAGCAGATTACATGAAGAGTGCAACTGCTGCAAAACCGGTAAAAACCGTTCATTTTGAATATAGTTATGAATTATGCCCGGGTGTCAATGCGCCGGAAAGCGACTCAGGAAAGCTGACGCTTAAAAAAGTATGGTTCTCTTATAACGGGAATGAGAGTAAAAATAATCCTAAAAGGGCGCAGCAAAACGCTTATGTCTTTAACTATAATAAGCTTAACCCGGCATACGCTGCCAAATCTTATGATCGGTGGGGTGAGTATAAACCTGCTTCTCAAAACCCCATGGGTAGTGATGGAAAGCCGATGACTAATCCTGAGTATCCTTATGCTTTGCAGGATAGTGCACTAGCAGCTGCCAATGTCGGCGCATGGACATTAGATTCTATTAAACTTCCATCCGGAGGAAGGATTAAGGTAATATATGAGGGAGATGATTACGCATATGTACAAAACCGTCGGGCAGCAAAAATGATCAATATTGCCGGATTCTCGGATAGAGCGCCTGGTGCAGTAGGAGACCTTTCCAACCATTTATATGAGCGTGGTTTGGATTGGAAGTATGATAACCTGTATGTAGCATTTAATGTTCCCAGAAGGGTGACATCTAAGGAAGAAGTCCGCAGCAGGTATTTATCAGAGTTGCACGATACACTGTTTTTCAGGCTGAATGTAAAAATGCCATCGGATGATTTCGGAAGTGGAAATGAATATGTGCCTTGCTATGGTTTTATTGATCAGTCAGACTATGGCTTTATTGCAGGCACTAATATCATTTATGTGAAATTGCGTGCGGTTAATAAGAAAGGCAATGAAGGGGGAGACTTTAGCCCATTGGCTCAGGCAGCGATGCACTTCCTGCGTTTAAATCTTCCCTCTAAAGCATTTCCCGGATCCAATACCGGTGAGAACCTGGATATGGGAGAAGCGATAAAGATGGTAGTAAATATGGCTACCGGTGCATTGAAGCAATTGATTTCATTTGACAGAAATGCACGGAAGGATGGCTGGGCGCAGGAAGTAGACCTTAGTCGCTCCTATGCCCGCTTAAATGACCCGTATTATAAAAAATATGGAGGTGGATTACGGGTGAAGAAGTTGCTGATCTATGATCACTGGAATAAGATGACTGGTAAAAAGGAATCGGTATATGGTACTGAGTATAAATACACCACTGTCAAAAAGATTGATGGAAAAGATGAGGAAATCAGTAGTGGGGTGGCTATTTATGAACCTATTTTAGGGGGCGAAGAAAATCCGTTCCATACGCCTAATATTTATTCCGAGCAGGCAGGGCATTTGGCACCTGTATTTACCAGTTATGTAGAGAATCCTTTGGGTGAGGGATTCTTCCCGGCACCGAGTGTCGGTTATGCCAAAGTAACTACGCGGTCTATCAACACAAAGAACACACGTTCTGCTAATGGAAGTGAAGAAACCTGTTTTTATACTGCTTATGAGTTCCCGACAATTGTGGAGACTTCCGAGTTGGGTGACGAATCGAAATTTAGGTATAAGCCAGGCTTCCAGAATTTTCTGAAAATCGACGCGAAGTATCATATGGCTATTACACAGGGCTTTAAGATAGAATTGAACGATATGCATGGTAAGGTCAGATCAAAGTCTACTTTCGCGGAATCGGGTAAAGACCCTATTGCATCCACTACCTATTACTATCGTGTAGATAATGATTCATCGGAGATCAAGCATTTGCGCAACACGGTTACTACTATTAATGCTAAGGGAGAAATTGACACAGCAGCGATTGTCGGAAAGAATATAGAGCTCATGATGGATATGCGTCAACAAACATTCCGTACGCACAGTTCAGATAGGAGTATTAATACAGATGGGTTTGTGATAGGAGTTTATCTCATATACATTCCTGTATATTTTGGTTATCCGCGGAACGAGGAAAATATATTCAAATCGGTAGCTACTACTAAAGTAATTAATCGTCAGGGTATTTTAGACCGTATAGAAGTGGTGGATAAAGGAAGTAAAGTAATCACCCGGAATTTATTGTATGACAGTGAAACCGGTGAAGTGTTGTTAACAGCTACTCAGAATGAGTTTGGGGATTCTATTTACCAGTTCAGCTACCCGGCGGCTTGGGCATATGATGGTATGGGAGGCGCATATAAGAATATCCAGACAACGGTGGCTGGTGTGAATATCCGGAATGGAAAAATCATATCAGGCCTTTCTGCAGCAGAACAAAATGAATTATTTGTTTCTGGTGATGAAATGTTGATCTATTCCAGGAATCGCGTGTATGGCGACCCTTGTATTGGCGATCCTGCGGGTTTAGCCACATTCCCGAGTAATAGTAAAATATGGGCTGTGGACGCTAATGCGCTAAATGGGAATACTCCTGATATTTATTTCCTCACTAAAGAGGGTAAGCCATTTACCGGGGAAGATGTGACACTGAAGGTGATTACTTCCGGGCGTAAGAACCTGAACACCAGTGTGGGATCCGTTACTATGATGAAGACTCCGTTAGTGAAGAACGGGAATAACTACGAATTGGTAATTGATAAGACCCGGAATATTATTAATGCTTCGGTAACAGAGTTCAAACAGAACTGGCATGTAGAAGATGTCATGAAATCAGTAAAAGAATGTGTTTATTAAAAGTGAAACTATCAGTTATGTATATACGTCATATTTTAATAGTTATCGTATTGTTTTTTGCAGGGAAACTGCAGGCGCAGGATAGTAGTTCGGTTGGGGGAGTACTGGCAGGTAATTGGAAGATTACCAGGGTGGAAACAAAGACATATTCTCAGCAAGACCGGAGGTTACTGCAGGAAAAGGTGCTGACAGGTGCCGATGCCATACGGTCGATACGCGGATTTGTACCGCTAAGGATAGTCTTCCAGGGGCATGATTGTAGGATTGAACATAATTATGGTGTTGAGTCGGGCATATATGCTACCGATACCCATGGCCATTTATGGTATAAAAAAAAGGAGAAAGAGCCTCTGTCACCGGATGTTGTCAGGTTAGGTTTACCCTGGAATTATAACATTGGGGCGACTAACGTATTAGCTATTGAAATGCCGCCTTCTTACTATAATGAAAACGGTACTAATACGCCTGTGAAACTGGTATTTACCTGTTATTATGAAATGGCAAACTGATTCAATATTACGATTTAATACAAAGGAGTTTACAGGTATGCATACATTAAAACTACCCTTAATGAAGTATAAGCACTTATTGGGCATTATGTTTTTATTGCTGGTAAGTGCGGCTAGTTCATTTGCACAATGCAGCGACTGGAATATTTCGGCGCAGATTGATAGTGCTACCTGCGCAGCCAATGGAAAAATAACAGTAACACTAACAGGCGCTGATGCTCATAATTTAAATGGTTTGCAGTACCGGTTGGAGGCATTGACTACTGGAGGAACTGATGTGTCTCAGAACTCTTCCAATATCTTCCAGAATATTCGACCCGGAAGTTACCGGATAACTATAAATGGTATATGTAGTGGTACACCAGTGTTGAAGTCAGCAGATGTGACGGTGCCGGGAAACTATGTAGATTTGGACTTTAGTTTAAATGTTCAGATTTCTGCGCTGGGTACTTGTAGTAATGGGCGACTTTTAATTGCTATCACAGATGGGAAAGGGCCATACACTGCTACTATATTAAATAGTCCCGCTGCTTATACTGGTCCCAAAACATTTGCAGTTAATACAAATCCTTTTCAGGTAAATAACCTGCCTACAGGCGATTATGATTTTTCCGTGACTGACCAATGTGGTAACGGAAAGGTAAGGAGTGCGAAAATCTATAGTGGTACAGTTAATAGCAATACTTTTAGTGTATATCAGCCATCTGTTGTATATGGTAGTTGTGATCAGATTCAACTTCCTTATTTCCACTCGGATGCACCAGGTTATACTGCTTTTTTAGCGGATACAACCAATTTTGCCGTTAGTTATAAGATCGGGGACTTACCTCGTACAAGGGACTATCGCTATAATGTAAACGGATATACTTTTAAATTGCCAGCGGGGGTTGACTTTAAGAGCCTTTATGAAAAGGACATTATCTCTTATATTACTTCTCCCTGTGCGGAGCCTTATGAAATTGTTTCTCGTATACAGGCTCCCTGGTTTTATGGACGATTTATTCCTAATTGTGATACCTCTGTTGATATAGGTTACAATGTGAATAGTCCGAATATTTGTGGGGCGGTGTTTGTAAGTATATTAGATACTGTTTCTCAAAGATCATGGAAGGATACTTTGACAATTAATAAAACCACAGGAACTCTTAAAAATGTGCCATTTGGAGTGTATACATTTAAAGCTATTACAGCAGATGGTTATGAATTAAATCCATATACGGTAAATGCCTACAAGGATACTACTAATCCTTACTACGTAAGGATCGATCAACTTTATGGATCTTCGGGAGATGACAGTGGTTTTTCATTATCTCTTTGGAATGCTAATGGTACCATTAGTGCGGGTAGCAGGATTCAGCTGATAAGCCCACAACAATTTGCATTTGACGCTTATACAACCAGTGATGATAATGGGTATTTAATTGGATGGCCTGGTAGTATTCCAAGAATAAGACTGACACTTGGGGAATATAAATTTATTGTTACAGATAAGTGTAAGCAATATCCCGTAACAATTCGGGTGACGGAAAATGATGTTTTCAGGTATAACTGGAGTTATACGACGACGCAAACATGCGAAGGACTCTTGGTTACAGCCAGTGGTACCGCAACATTCAATGGCAATACATTGCCAATGTACATGGCTGTTTTAAATAATGGTCGTGGTGTGCCAGGTGGCTCCACTGTATTACTGAAAACAGGGGGAGAATACACCATTGGTGTTTCTGCCAATTCAACCTCAGTTATGGATTTCTCTCCGGCTAATGGTGGAAATGGGGTAAACGTGAAGAAAGTATTCTATTTTCAAAAGAATCTTGACCTGCTTTTTTCTCTTGGTTGGGTATGTCCCGGAGCGGCTGCTAATTCCGGAAGTATCAGAGCCTTTGCTGCATATGGGAATGGTACAAATGGGGTGTATACTTATAAACTTGCTGAGGAAGGGAAGGGGATGACCGGACCATATTTAGATAGTAATACAACCGGTAGTTTTACATCCAACGCCCGTTATTCGTTGATAAAGAATAAAAACTACGATGTACAAATAACGGATGAGTGTAAATCTACTATAGTAAGAGGTATTAAGATTCTGGATTTTGCCAATTTCCAGGCGATAACAGCTGATAAGCCGCTGTTTTGTGTTGGTGATACTGTATATTTTAATGCCATTAATCTACCCACCTCTGCGAAACAATATACCTGGACTAATCCGCAGGGTATGGTGATTGATACTACGCAATCTATCGCTATTTATAATGTAGATTCCAGTCATGTTGGTAATTATCACGTGAAAATCACTTCTGATCTTTGTGGTTCACCAATTGAGGGAGATGTATACCTCCGCGTAGCACCGTATATCACCAAATGTTACAGCGCAGTTACCGATACCAGTGTAAACCCTTATATACATGGTTTGTTGGGTAACTGGAGAGCAGCCAAATCCTACACTTATTATGGTGCCCGCGCTGAATCGGATCCCGGTCAGCAGACTAATATCCGTAAAGACGGTGCCTTTAATGATTTCTTGTCTTTCTGGCAGAAGCAGACAAAAGGCTGGACGCCACAAACCAGCAATCCTGCCTGGGTATGGAACGCGGAGAGCACCATTTTTAATAAGAAAAGCTTTGAGTTGGAGAACAAAGATCCTTTAGGACGCTACAATGCCGCTATATATGGTTATAGTAACGCAGTGCCGGTAGCAATCGTACAAAACAGTCGTTACCGGGAGGCAGGCTATGAAGGATTTGAAGATTATAGCTTTGGCGATAAAGGCTGTAGCAATGGAGAATGTCCGGTTGGCCGTCATTTTGATTTCTCTTCTTACATCAATAAGATGGATGCTACTCAGAGTCATACCGGCAGATATAGCTTGAAAGTACAACCGGAAGATAGTATCCTGTTTTCATCGATAGTAACGGATACTGATAAGATACTCCTGCCACCAGACTTTCGGACCGGGCCTACCAATTGTTCTGTCAGCCCTGTATTACAGAGTGTGCGGGTAAACAGAGATGTGTTATTACCTATTTACTCTCCGGTAGCTGGTAAGAAAATTCTGTTCAGCGCATGGGTAAAACAAGCACAGGACTGCCACTGCAGCAACTACGAGAATGTCAATGTAACCCTGTTTGTAGGTGGGCCTATACGGGTTACCGTAGCAGCTAAGCCAACAGGAGCAATCATTGAAGGTTGGCAACGCTATGAAGAGGTGATAGATGTACCTGTAGGGTCAACTGCATTTAGTGTGGTAATAGCGACTACTAATAATACAACGGCCTACTTTGATGATATACGGGTACATCCTTATAATGCCAATATGAAGTCATATGTATATGATCCAAAGAACCTACGGTTAATGGGAGAATTAGATGAAAACAACTTTGCCACTTTCTATGAATATGATGATGATGGTACCTTGACCAGGGTGAAGAAAGAAACCGAAAGAGGAGTTAAAACGATTAAAGAAACCAGGAGTGCGTTGTTAAAAGAAGATGGTGAGTAATCATTGTCTTGTAGAAGTTGGTTGTAAAAAGCATCCCGAACCTATTGAAATATATGAAGCCTATTTTGTTGAAAGTGATTGCCAGGTGTAGTAGCCTGTTATTATTACTGTTACTGATGAATACTGTCCATGCGCAGAATGGTAAGGGTATTTTATTGAAGCGCACACTGGATGGTAGCAAAGGGCAGCTGGTAGCCGATTCGTCAGTTACCCTGAAGGACAGTGTTTATTTTGACCCTGTTACCAAAGTGAAGCTGGAGTCGACTTACTTTTTGCGGAACATTATCACTTTTCGGATCAATGAGTACTCTACGCTATACCTTGGTGCGCCTTTCACGGCCTCCGCAAACGTACGGATCTATTATCTGAAGCCAGACGGCACTGAGGATTCTTCTACAGTAACACTGACGCTCAATTACGACACAGCACATACTTATACACAGCGAAATAGTTTTGTATTTAACAATGCACACCAGGTAACGGTAAAGATATTGGGAATAACCACCAATGCCGGTAAAGATATCAGGGCTGCACTGGTGCTGGATAATGAAATGGAAATTCGCCCGGTATATAAGTTATCCTGCACTGCTGATGTAATCACAACTATTAATTACCAGGCGCCTGTAAATGGAGATCAGGCCGATGAATTACCGGTTAGCTGGCCAGCGGTGGTAGGTGCAGATGCTTATGATTTGGAGTGGGCTTATCTTGACTCCAGCGCCATCGAGGCCAGGAACTGGGTTACGCCTGATGCAAACAGTATTTTCGCTAACAATACCACCCGTGTTACCATTGCGGGGACTAATTACACGATTCCGTTATTATACGATAAAGTCGGCGTTTTATATTTCCGGGTGCGAGCCGTACAGGAAAAGCCGGATGACATCCGGGTGGAAACAGACTGGAGTTCTAAATTCAGTACCGGCTTAGGCCAATATAGTTTCAATGGCCACCAGCGTAACCTGAACTGGCAGTCGTCTATTTCCTTTGCGGAAGATGGCAAACGCAAAGTGGTGACACAGTATTTCGATGGTAGTTTGCGTAACCGTCAAACGGTGACTAAGGATAATGTAACGCAAAATATTGTGGTGGCAGAGTCTTTTTATGATTACCAGGGAAGGCCTGTTATCCAGGTACTGCCTGCTCCTACGCTGGATAAGGTGATGAAGTATACACCGGGCCTTAATTTACCATTGAACGGAGCGGAATATGATAAAGACAGGTATGATTATATAGCGAATGATGGGGAACTGGTGAACGCCAGTGCCCAGCGTATGGATACCAGTTCCGGCGTTAATAAGTATTATTCTCCGGCTAACCCGGATGCAGGTAAGGGCATCTCCCAGTATATCCCTGATGCAGAAGGATACGGGTTCACTGAAACAGAATATACGCCGGATAATACCGGCCGGATAAGCCGTCAGAGTGGCGTGGGTCCTACCTATCGGTTAGGCAGCAAGCATGAAACGAAATTCTATTATAACAGGCCGGTACAATCTGAGCTGGATGCGTTGTTTGGAACGGAAGTAGGTCTGGCCTCTCATTATTTTAAGAATGCGGTATCTGATGCCAATGGACAATTGTCTGTTACTTACCTGGATATGCATGGCCGTACGATTGCCACTGCCTTGACTGGTGAAACAGAGAATAAGAACCTGACAGATCTTCCAACGAAGAAAGCATTGGTAGTTACCGATTCTTTGTCTGGTGTAGATAATAATATTATTACCGAGCGGAGCATACAGAGTATGTATCCGCTGCTGATAGATGCCGATAGCAGTTTATGCAGTTTTAATTACCTGCTGTCCCCGCCGGTGTTGCAGAAGAAAGGTTGCGATAGCGCGATTACCTACTATACCGGTTTATATGATTTACGCATCCGTATTACCGATAATGTACGTAATCAGAGTTTAGGCGGCCAGCCGGTGGAGGTTGTTTTCCGTAACTATGACCCGGCAGCTATCACCGCAGGTCAGCGACCTGTTGTACCAGATACGATCAAAGTATCGTTTAGCCGGATGCTCTATAAAGGGGTATATAATATTACCAAGACGCTTGAGATCAGCAAACAGGCGATGGATTACTATCGTGATAGTATTTTTCTTCCATCGGCGGTATGTACAACGGTAGATAAGCTGATAGAACAGCAGTTAGAGGAACAGCAGAAGAAAGATTGTAAGCCGTCCTGTATAGGTTGTGATAGTCTGCATACAGATGGAGATGATATTGAAGTAGCGATGCTACAGGATATGACACCACCTTCCGGTCAGTATGCAGATTTGTCAAAATCCGATGAGCAGTATTCCATATTCAGAGGTAGTGATGGCTCCCGTGGTACTTACGCTCAGCCAGATATCCGTTATTACAATGAATCAGGTGTAATTGATTCAGTAATGAATCCTGTTACCCGTAAGAATGGTATTCCCCAGGATTTATCTCCTGCACAGTTTTCAGATGTATTTAAATCTACCTGGGCGAGAACATTGTTGCCTTATCATCCGGAGTATAAGAAGTGGCAGAGATACCAGGATCAGTTTAAAGATGAGCAGCTATGGGGTAAAGATTTTGAGGCAACGGCTACTTATTATGCCGCCAAACAGAAAGGTTACCTTGATCCGATAGGTACAAACAGTCGTTTTGCAGGCAGTGGGAAGCACGATCCGCTGATGGCAAAGAATTTCAATGCACTGAATGAGGCCCTGACTCATTACCGTACAGGAAGTTATTCTCTATGGGTGGCGGCAACGCTTTCGGTAAAATGTCCGGACATGTCTGGGGGTTGTGTAGGTCTTAACCAGTCAGAGGCAGCAGCGTTTAATGAGTCGGCGATGTGTGGGGGAGATCTTGATATGGCGTGGCGTTCTTTCCGTACGTTATATCTTCAGATCAGAAATGATGTAATCAATGATTTGCTGGATGCCTCCAGTGATGTAAAAGCATTTGCATTATTGGCGCAGGGCAAGATGCCTCATTTTTCGTCCGTGAAAGATATGGCCAATCATGTGCAGTTGGGAGATCCGGGCACGACTGATCCTAATGATACGGCCAGCGCCAGCCAGGTAGCGAAAACCATGCTGGCGAAAATGTATGACGATAATTGTCGTGCGTATGTGAAAGTGTGGATGCAGCAGTTGGCGCCGTGTAACTATGATACCACGGCGTTACGTGAGATTACCGATAGTTTGTTGATTGTATGTAAGGGGGGAGCAGATATGGCCCACCCCTATGGCTCGCGTACGATGAAAAACCCGGTTCCGGGTGTACCTGGTAATTTTGAAGAGGTGATTGCCGGCTATAATGCCCGTCATTTACCATTAAGAAATCCCTATGTATGTAATGCGGAGTTATTGACAGATCCTGCCGCTTATGGCAAACAGGCAGCGGTGAGTCATTCGGGTAGTTTCACGCGTCCGGATGATTGCCAGTGTGATAAACTGAAGTCGCTGCGTAATGAGTACAACCTGAAGAAAGAGCCGGCAGATATAGATCTGTCTACTTACCTGCGTCGTACCCGTGGGGTGAAGATACCACAGTCGGATCTGAATGCACTGATAGATGCCTGTACCAATGCCACCCCTGATTGTAACTATCTTCAAAAACCCATCAATATTCCGGCATTACTGGATTGTAATGCAGCACCGGCTTGTGTGCCCTGTCATGTTACTGATAGTTTGTATGCGGCTTACTTAGTGACTTATCCTCAGTCGGCTCCTGCATTAAGCCTGGAAAATGATTCAGTACAGCTGGCGAAGAATAGATTGTTTGCTGCTTATATGAATAACCGTTTAGGTTATCATTACCTGGCATCTGACTACCTGAAATTTAGAGACAGCTGTAGTAAAGGACCGGCTCATACCGGTCGCACTATTTGCGAGCCGGGAAGCGCTGACAGCAAGCGGATGATCAATATGTACTCCAATGGCGGTACCGATGTGATACTGGATGTACGAACCACTGCAGATGATGGTTATATCCTGGCTGGTTATACCACGGGATGCAGCAATGGAGGTAAAGATGGTTATATCATCCGTACCAATAATAAAGGAGACCTGCTGTGGGCAAAAACCTATGGAAGTACGGGAGATGACACCTTTTCGAGGCTAACGCCTACCCAGGATGGTGGCTATATAGCCATCGGTAGCACCAATTCCTACTGTTATGATCAGGGAGCTATCCTGATTGTAAAGATGGATGGGAGCGGCAGTGTAGTGTGGAACAGAGTAGTAGACTTCGGACAAGGCCATGGTGGGAGCGGTAATGATATTATTGCCACCTCCGAAGGCGGTTATGCTTTTGGTGGTTTACGGACAACAGCCGGCATTAATACCGACTGGATAGGAGGGCGGTTAACTGCCAGCGGAGACCTGATCTGGCTGAGGCAGGGAGGTACATCTGCCAACCGTGATGTGATTCGCCTGTTAGAAACAAACGATACGTTGGTATATGCTTCCTCTATTATGGATGGAACTAACTTTGACGTTACATTAATAAAAGTAAGAAAGGAAACAGGAGATGGTTTTGCCGGCCTCCAGTATGACCTGGAAGGCAGAGATAACATTTGCAATAGTATCGTGAAAACGGCCACCGGTTACCGGCTGGTGATCGGAAACAGAAAGAATGCAGCGAATCCAACTACGAATGGAGCGTTGCTGGATGTGAGCACCGACGGCACCATCGTTGCTGCCAAAAAGATGTTGAATCCGGCATCATTTGATTCACAGACCGCGAATGTATCTTTCGTCGCTGCCAGAACCAGTGATGGTGGTATGATTGCCTCACAATCCACCAAAGATACGTACTGGTATAAGCTGGATGCTGGCGGCGTGCCTAAATGGGGGAGCCGGGTGAATATTGCAGCCACTGAATGGGTAACATGTTTAGTGCAGAACAGTGCCGGTGGTTATGCTGGCGCAGGTGTGAATAGTAATCACGCCATGCTGATGCTGGCAGATGCGCAGGGTAAAACCGGATGTACCGACCAGCCGGAAACACTGGGAGCGGTAGATGTTACCAGTGCCTTTACGAAGAAAAATCTGGGTATGATGACAGACGTGGTGCTTGGCACCAATAATGTCAGCACCGTTGCCCTTGTAGAAAGAGTATGTACGCCATCTTTTTCTACAGAAACATGTCCTGGTATAGACAGTTGTTATGAACTGTTGGAAGGACCATTGTTATGTGGCAACACAGAACCTACGTTCCCTGATATTGAGGTACCCCCTATCACTAATTGTTCTGATAGCTCCCGTTATGCAGATGCCAAAGGCCGGGAATTATTCAATGTTTACAGAGACTCTTTGATCAATGATTTTGACCGGTCTTATATCAGCAGGGCTTTATCCGCGGTATATGGAGAGCGTTTTGCCGTGCAGCATGCCAGCTATGAGCATCACTATACATTGTATTATTATGATCAGGCAGGTAATCTTGTAAAAACGATCCCACCAGCGGGTGTGGTGAAAGATGCAACGCCGGAATGGGCTAATCGGGTGGCGGCGGCAAGAGCAGCCGGGCAGTCATTGGTACCGGCTCATACGATGGCTACCAACTACCGGTACAATACCTTAAACCAGGTGGTAGCACAGTATTCCCCGGATGGTAACCTGAGTCATTTCTGGTATGATCGTTTAGGACGACTGGCAGTATCTCAAAACAGGAAGCAGGCGCTTGTTAACGCATACAGCTATACGTTGTATGACTACCTGGGACGTATTACAGAGGTAGGTGAAATATCGAGCAGTGCAGCTATGACACCAGAGATCTGCAAGGATGCCACGCAGTTATCCCAGTGGCTCACAGCCGCGGGTGGCAGCCGTTCACAGATCACCAGAACGATTTACGATCAACCCAATACTTTCCTGGAACAGGATATCTGGCAGGCAAAGAACCTGCGCAACCGGGTATCATGGAGTGCAGTGTATAATAATATAGCTGACACTATTCCAGGAGGGCAAGCATCTGCAACTTATTACAGTTATGATATTCACGGTAACGTACGTACGTTGTTACAGGATTATAGTGCCAGTACTCCTAATCCAGGTAACCGCTTTAAGAAGATCGAATACAACTATGACCTTATCAGTGGAAAAGTAAATTCGGTTAGTTATCAGCCTGGTCAACGGGATGCATTCTACCACCGTTACAGCTATGATGCGGAAAACAGGATCACGAATGTAGAAACCAGCCGAGACAGTATTTATTGGGAGAATGATGTCTACTACCAGTATTATAAACACGGGCCGTTAGCCAGAAGTGTCATCGGTCAGCAACAGGTACAAGGACTGGATTACGCTTACAGCTTACAGGGTTGGCTTAAAGGAGTTAACAGTACTACTGCCACCAGCGCGTTTGATATTGGGAAAGATGGAGCAAAAGGGGGTATAACAGCGCAGGATGCCTTTGGATTTGCGTTGCATTACTTTGGCGATAATGACTATAAACCAATAAATAGTACTGTTCAGCCATTTGCATCAGCGGGAGTAGGCCTGAAATCACTCTATAATGGTAATATCAGTGCTATGAGTGTGAACATCCCTAAGGTAGGAACGCCGCTGAGGTATTCGTACACTTACGATGCGCTTAACAGGCTGGTAGCTATGGATGTAGCGCATAATCTGAACGTCAATACTAATACCTGGACGCCAATTAGTGTGGGGGACTTTGGAGAAAAGATTAGTTATGATCCAAATGGTAATATCTTAAGTTATGATCGTCATGGTAATAGCACCTGGGCAGGTAAGTCGCTCCAGATGGATAGCATGAAGTATCATTATCAACCCGGAAAGAACCAGTTGTTATCAATCAGTGATGATGTGGATCCTCTTGCTTATAACAACGACATCGATGGTCAGGGAAACAATAATTATGTATATGATAGTATCGGTAACCTGGTAAAAGATGTGAAGGAAGGAATCGACATAGAATGGACGGTATATGGGAAGATTAAGCAGATTAAAAAAGCAGATAATTCTACGATTGTCTATACTTATGATGTTGCAGGCAACAGAATCAGTAAAGTTGCGAAGGGGATAGAAACCCGTTATATCAGGGATGCTTCCGGGAATGTGATGAGTGTATATGTGAGTGGTGATCAGTCTATTAATAGCGGTTTACTCAGTCAAACAGAAACACATCTGTATGGTAGCAGTAGGTTAGGTATTAATAATATGTCTACCCAGGTGCAGAATGATGAGACTCCGGAACTGATAAGACTGAATGGTTTAGGATTCGGAACATTTACTACCTTCGTGAGAGGTAATAAGTTCTTTGAGTTAAGCAATCATTTGGGGAATGTACTGGCAACTGTAACAGATGCGAAGAAGGCTGTATCTATGGATGGGAATGTAGTGGATCATTATGAAGCAGAAGTAGCAAGCGCACAGGATTATGCGCCGTTTGGTATGGGACTGCAAGGTAGAGGATTTGATGCGGGCAGGTATCGTTATGGGTTTAACGGGAAAGAGAATGATAACGAAATCAAGGGAGAAGGAAACCAATATGATTATGGCTTTAGAATTTACAATCCTCAAATTGGTAGATTTTTATCTACAGATCCTTTGGCGAAGAAGTTTGCCTTTTATACGCCTTATCAATTTTCTGGAAATAAACCAACGGTAGCTGTTGATTTAGATGGTCAGGAAGATCATATATATACGATTTCATTTTTCAATAAACAAGGTCAGGCCGTATTTACAAGTTCTCATAATGAGGGACAGGTAGTTGGGATGGATAGGAATGGTTATGAGGTGTATGATAGACCAGAGAAATTTGTTGCAGCTTATAATATCGCATTCATAGATGGAACGAGTTATAGCTTGATGCAATCATTCGACTCGTATAAGGAAATGCAAGGAGTTAAGCAATCGGCTTTTTACTCCCAAGCCGTTTCGCTATCATTATGGAAGGGTGTAGACCTTGGGGCTAAATCATATTATGGTTCCGAAGCTGGTTATGCAGTGTACGGACTTTCTAAGGTAGCGCTATCTAAATATGCTGCGCGAGCAGTCGCCAGTACAGCCGCGAAAGCCGCTGTTGATAATACAGCAGTAAAGAAATATGCACCAGAATTGGTTAGGAGATCCTATAACGGAGATGATGTGTTTATGGATTATGATGGATGGGAATTAGGATGGTATACTAAGAAGCCAAATGGAGGAGTGTCAATAGAACTTTTGATACAAGAACCAGCTAGAGGTATAGGATTAGGAACAATGGTATTTAACGAAGCTGTAAAAGATGCTACCCGTTTCGAAGGTCTTTGGGTTGAAAGTGATATATATGGTGCTAAAGGAATGTCGGATAATTTAATTCAATATAACAAAGCAATAGCAGATGGTTTAAGTCCAGAAAAAGCTGCTTTTAGTACGTGGTCAGGAAATCTAGCGAAGAAAGCAGGATTCAATCATGTAAAAGTAACTCCATTAACAGGGGAAGTTAAGGGTGTATCAGCTGTTTTTACTAAATAGTGAATATATGAATTGTAGCATATTATTTTGCAGTGATGTAACTAAAACAAAGATTCATGTAGATTCTGAGTATTTATTTGGACTAGTTGAAGTTGATGATGTAAAGCTTTTCAAATTGCTATCCGAAGAGAAGCTTTTGACTTTACGTTTTTCACTAGGGCAGACACTAAAAAGTCTGATCTGCGATATTGATTTAGGTGTAAGTAAAAGAGGAATTTATGGAACATACGTTTTTGAGGGTACAAAAATTAACCTGAACTTAAAAGTGGATGCACACTTAAAAATTGCAGTATTGATTTCTGTATTTGACTATTTAAATACTATTATTCAGTTACAAGGCAGATTGTATATTCTGAATCGAACGTATTTGATGCAGAACGCAGTTGAAGAGGTTTTGATTGCAATAAATAGACTTGAGGTAGCATCGCTTCCAGAAGTATGTTCTGCGATAGGAAAGCTATCAGCGTCTTATCCTGAAATAATATCAATTAGTGAGTTTGAAATACGTCAAAGCATAGATTTTTTTCAACTAGAAGGACTAGTCACAGAACGTAGTAAAGGAGAATACGTATTAACTTTTCTTGGACTTATTTTTGTAAATTAGAGATGTTTGTGAAATAAGGAATAATCCATGTGGAAAGAATCTGAGATGAATTAATATGTTTACTTAGTGGTCATTGATTATTTAATACCTTATTAAATGATAAATCCCGGTCATCGACCGGGATTTATCATTTATGTGCAAAAGCCTTTTTGGTTCTGGCATTCTGTAGTAAACTATCAATAGTATATAAAATACAGTGTTTATCTTCTTCTGGCAGTGAGCTGATCTCATTAAGTCGCTGAAGCATGGCAGGGTCTTTAAACGTATTACTGTTGGCAGCTTCGCCCAGTAAATACCCCACGGTTGTGTCCAGGAGTCGGGCTAAGTTTTTAGCGACTTCAATAGAGGGCAGCATCTCATCACGTTCATACTTCCCCACAACAGTATAAGAAGTCTTCATTTGTTTAGCCAACTCTTGTTGGGAAAGGCTTTTAGCTTCCCTACACTCTCTAACTCTTTTACCGAAAGTAGCCATTTTTAAACTGGATTAGGTACTTATCGTCAATTCAGTCTAATTATACCAGTATGATCAGTTGTGTCAAATTGAGTGATTATAGTGTTTAATTGGATTGTTTATATTTATGGGAGTTCTTTGAGTATGCGCCAGGTTGCAGCTGGCGGGAAGGAGTTGGAAGTTGGGGACGGTGGGGTATAGATATGGGTTTAACGGGAAGGAGAATGATAACGAGGTGAAGGGCGAGGGAAATCAGCTGGATTATGGAATGAGGATTTATGATCCGCGAATTGGTAAGTTCCTGAGTGTAGATCCATTAACGAAATCGTATCCAATGCTGACTCCTTATCAGTTCGCGAGCAATAGACCTATTGACGGAATTGATATGGATGGAGGAGAGCACCTTGCCGTGAGCATTTGGCTAGAAAAGAAAGTATTTGGAACGAATCATATAGAGAAAGTAAGGGATGGCTTTATAGATGCGGGCAAGGAGTATGTTGTAAGTACGATACATTCACTCCCTCTAATAAAACAACAGGTCGCAGATTATTTTAAGAATACTTCCCGTTTTGCAACAGCTGATCCTAAGGTTGTTGAAAAGCAGCTTCAATATCAGCAGCAGATGATTTTGGAAAGTGGAAAGGCTGCTTGGGCAACAATTAAAGGATATGGAGAATTACTAAGGGGGGCCGCGAAGGGCAATGAAAAAGCAATTGGTGCAGCTGCATTTGAAGCTGCGATGTTTTTCGTACCAGGTGGGGAGGAACTTAAATCATTGACATTTGAAACTAAGGAACTCAAGGCTCTAGGAGAGTCAATTGAGGTTGCCAAAAAAGTAATCCGGAATTCAGAAGGATTGCCAGTGGACAGATTCTTGGTTAAAAATGAAGATGACTTACTTAAGGTAGCTGAGGATGCAGCGGGTGGATCATTGGATAATTTTGAACAGATAAAATCTAATAGATGGATGGGTGAAGTTAATGGTGAAAGTTTTAAGATTGAATGGGAACCGTTTGGACATGCCTCTACTAATGAGGGGCCTCATGTTCGAATTCAAAAGGGATATTATACGGAAAAAGGTAAGCTTAAGTGGGATAATGGAGAAAAATATTTTATTCAAGGTCAGGAAAAATTGTTTAATAAGGTGAAAAAATAAACTAGATGAAGGCTGAGTATAATGAATGGATTTTATCTCAAGCAGAAGCTATTGAGAATCTCCAAAATACCAAGTTGAATTTTCTGACGTATTCAGATTTAATTTATACTAATTCGCTATTTTGGAAAATAGAGGAGGTTAGTAATAAAGAGTTGAAACGTACCTGCATACCTAACTGGTACTACTATCAAAATAGGGAGTTGGAACTCTGTAAAGAAGATTTTTTCAGGTTTTTTTTTAGCGATATGAGAGGGGAGGAATTCTCATTTTTAATTACTGATGAAGGCCATGTGAAGGGGTGGGTCTTTCAGTTTTTTGTTAAAGATTTTATTCGTTTTAGTGAATGGTATGAGGATTATTTTGGAAAAGTTTTTTTTGACTTTAGTGATTATTTGGTGGTTTTTCCCAAGCTTAATATGATAAGATTATTAGATGAAGAGGGAGGGATTAATCAGTTAGTCGTATTTTAATATTTGAATACAATTTTTGGTCATTAAATTAGGATAGTATATAAACGCTAAGACCCATTCAGCGATCAGGTCTTGGCGTTTATATACTATATTTTTTATCTAATGAGTATAAGTTTGTTTAGTTTTAACCTCTCGTATGAATGCAGCAATTACGCATAGTCTCTTTAAAATACCTGATTACTTCTGCATCATGAAGCCCAGCGCTGGCTTCATCGGTAGAGCTGCTAACAATGGTTCAGGTTCATTAACGGTGCCGGGAAATCTGGCATGTAAATGCCAGAAGGTATGTGATGGTATTAATGTAATGAAGATGTAGCATAAGTTGTAATTAATCAATCTTCAAATTTCCTTCAAACCCTCCCACATTTTCAGTAACTTTAATTCCTACCTATTAACCCTCCCTTAAATTCAAATAGCCATGAAGTTAGAGAACCCTGTAACAAAAAACCAGAAAGCTGCGGCCGTTATCGTTGCTCACCCTGATGATGAAACCTTATGGGCGGGTGGAACTATTTTATATCACCCCCAATGGGAATGGACGATAGTGGGCCTTTGCAGGGCCAGTGATACCGACAGGGCGCCTAAGTTCTTCAAGGCATTACAATTGTTCGGTGCACAGGGTATATTGGGAGATATGAATGATGGTCCGGAGCAAACGCCGCTGCCATTGGCTACAGTAGAAGAACAGGTGCTGGCATTGCTGCCGGTGCAGCGTTATGACGTGATTATTACACACCATCCACATGGAGAATATACGCGCCATTTAAGGCATGAAGAAGTTAGCAGGGCGGTATTGGCATTATGGCAACAAGGAAAAATTCTGGCGGATGAATTGTGGGTGTTTGCTTATGAAGACGGACAAAAATCTTATTTGCCGGAGGCTGTGCCGGAAGCTACTATTTATCATGTATTAGAGAAAGATATCTGGAAACAGAAGTATGAGCTGGTTACTCATACCTATGGTTTTACGACCGATAGCTGGGAAGCATCCACTACGCCAACGGCGGAGTCGTTTTGGCGTTTTGGAAGTCCGGAAGAAGCGCAGCAATGGCTGAACAGTTTATCACGTGACTGATGAGAGTGTTATTATTGTACGATTACCCACCGGCTCCCGGTGGTTTAGCTACACAAGGCCATTTATTGTACCAGGGCCTGCTGGACATTGGCGTAACAGCATTTGCAGCACACTATGATTCTCCATTGGAAAAAGAATGGTATTACCGTTGGTTTAAGCCCGATGTAGTATTGGGTGTTGGCTACTGGGGACATACGCCACAGTTGATTCTTCATCCGCAGAAATTCGGCCTGCAGCCGGTTCCATGGCTGGTGGCAGACGGATACATTGCGAACTACCAGGATGTGCTGAATCAGCTGCCGTTGATACTGGTGACTTCAGCGTGGGTGAAAGAAATGTATGTGCGTGATGGTATTCGTGGCGACAAAATTGTGGTGTTGCCGGTAGGATGTAATACGGAACAATTTACTCCTCTGCCTCAGACGCATCCGCAGGTACACAGTATACGGGAATCATTGGGCATTGCAGATGATGAGCTGATGCTACTCACCATTGGTGGAGACGCCTGTTCCAAAGGTGCGAGGGAAACCATGCAGGCTTTGTCGCAGCTAACAGGAAAAGTATCTCCTAAATGGAGATATGTTTGTAAAGTATGGCCACAGCCCCGTACCTGGTTGCAGAATGAATCGGACCTGGAGCTGGCATCGCAGCTGGGATTGAAAGATAAAGTACAATATGTGACGAGTATCGTGTCCAGGAACTATATGCCTTACCTGGTCAATGCCTGTGATATTTACGTAGCGCCGTCCAGGTTAGAGGGATTTGGAATGCCACAGGTAGAGGCTGGAGCATGCGGCAAGCCGGTGATTGGTATTCGTGCCATGGGCATGCTGGATACGCTGGTACATGAGGAAACTGCGCTGATGGCGGAAGTGGGAGAGCGGATTGTGGTGAATGAAGTGATTCTCGGATTGGAATCTGGTTTTACGGTTAATCATAAGGTAGTATTTGGTACCCCGCGTACGGTAGACTATAGGGCAGATGTAAACGATATAAGCCGGCATTTGCAGCGGTTGATGAACGATGCCGCGTACCGGCAGCAATTGGGCCACGCAGCGCGACAGCATGTCGTAGCAAAATTTGATTATAAAACGGTAGCCCGGCAATTTGTGCGGGTGTTGAATGAAAAACTAAATATTCATTGAACATGGAAGCATCTACCTGGTTAACAATCAATGCCGCCAGGGACGCGGCGCTGCAGGTATTACTGCACAATGTGAACGGCCCTTTTCACGGCCTGCCACGGACGGCGGGATGGGGATATCCGGAGCCATATACACGGGATTTGTTGCTGTCGTTTTTTGGGGTAGCCGTTACCGGTAATAAAGTGCTGATAAAAAGTATCCGGAAAGTATTGGAAACACTGGCGAAGAACCAAACACCACATGGGCATATCGCTTCGCTGGTACATGATAAAGAAGACCTGGGTTCCAGTGATAGCACGCCTTTATTTTTATTGATCACTGGTATGTACCGGCAGTTGGCAGACGAGCCTTTATTCCTGGAGGAGGCAGTAAACAAATCGCTGCGATGGATGGAATACCAGAGTCCGTCGGATCGTTTCCTGGTGGCGCAGCAGCCTACCAGCGACTGGCGCGATGAGCAGTGGGTGTTGGGTTATGGCTTGTTTGTAAATACGCTGATGTATAGTTGCCTGCGCGTGCTGGGCCAACACGAACGGGCCGACCGCGTACGACAGGATATGGGCCGCTTTACCATTACAGGTGGTGTACAACACCGGCATGTACACGAGGGATTGGTAGTAAAACATAAACCCTATTACGCGATGTGGTCGTATAAGGTGCTGAGCAGCGAGCGGTTTGATTTGCTGGGCAACAGCCTGGCTATCCTCTCCGGCCTGGCAACGCCTACCCGGGCCGCAGACATGGTGAGCTGGATTGAAGAAGAATGTGCTGCGCTGATGGCCAGCGGGCAGCTATCGGTAAAACTGCCGCCTAACTTCTTCCCATATACGAAACCGGGGGATTACGACTGGCATGAACGCTATGCCATTTATAATCAGCCGGGAGAATATCACAACGGCGGTATATGGCCTTTTATCTGCGGCTTTTATGTAGCGGCGCTGGTGGCGGCAAAAAAATATAAACTGGCGGAGGAAAAGCTGGTAGAGTTAACCCGGGTAGTGACCATTTCCAATAGTGGTACCTTAACGCATGGCTTCAATGAATGGTTAAAAGCGCAGGACGGCACTGCCAAAGGACAGGAGTGGCAAACCTGGAGCGCCGCTTTATACCTTTATGCTGTAAAGTGCGTGGAAGAAAGACGTACACCGTTTTTTGAAGAGATGAGAAATACTAGATAAGTATCCGCTATATTCTATTTCGTGTACGCATGAATGGTAGTATCTTTGCGAAAGTAATCCCTGATATTTATGAAGATAATGAGTGCTTTTAAATCTCTGCTCCTGTTAGCTGCCTGTAGTATTGCTTTTGTTTCCTGTAATCTTGAAATGGCCGGACCGGATGCAAATCCTGTTTACCCACCCGGAACAAATAATCCCGGTACACCAAATCCAGGTAATGGCAATGGTAGTACAGCAAAAATAACCGGTAGCTGGACTTTTACGGGTCTAACGCAGAAAACCAGAACCAGCGCAAGTCAGGCGGGAGGATCACTCACTTCCACTTCTGAGTGTATCAGTATCAACAACACAGGTGTTTTCGTTTTTGATGATAAGAGCGTGACTTTTACGGACATGTCTTATATTGTCAATGGTACCATGAAAATGACGGTGACCTACCCCGGTACACCAGGCGTGAGTACAGATGTGCCAATCAATGTAATAATGAGTCCCTATAGTGGTCACTCTACGTATAAGTTAACAGGTAATACGATTCACTTTGATGAAGGCTTCATGGAAGATCCTACAGGCACCATGGGTAATATTTCAACAGCGGCAGATGCTACAGTGGCTATTGACGGCGATAACATGACGTTGACAATGGACCTTAGCCAGGTAGTGGTACCGGGTACGCAGGTATCAGGTACACAGGTAATTAATTTTGTACGGAAGAAGTAAATCAAATTATTCCATAATAAAAAGCAAAAGGTGGCCATATGGTCACCTTTTGCTTTTTATTATGGCTGGTTATTTTTCCGTCATCCCTATCTCTCCGGAAGACAGCCTCTATTCGGGGGATATGCAACATTTTTTTTATCTTACATCTAAGAAAAAACGACCCACATTACCATGACCCAGTTCCCCGTATTGCCAACCCAGCGCCTGCGCTTAATCGAGATTCAGCATATCCATCAGCCGGATTTGTTTTACCTGCTAACGGATAAGCGGGTAACGGAATATTACCATGTAGTGCCGCTGAAAGAAGTAGCGGATGTAAGAAAAGTAGTGGATTTTTTAAAACAGCGTTTTGCGGATCAGCAGGGCATCCGCTGGGGCATTGCATTAGCCGGGCGGGATGAGCTGATTGGGATGATTGGTTTCAACAGTTTTGTACCGGGGCATAAGGGGGTGTTGGTATTTGCGCTGATGCAGGAGTATTGGGGGAAGGGATATATGTCGGAGGCGATGGAGGCGGTGTTGGCGTATGGGTTTACCACGCTGCAGTTAAAGCGTATAGAGGCGGAAGTGCTACCGGGAAACAAAGCTTCTGAAAAAGTATTAACAAAGGCCGGGTTTCATCACGAGGGGTTGTTACAACAATGGATGTGGTGGGATAATAAAGCCTATGATATCAACATGTATGCAGTGCTGCGATCTCCGCACCAGTAAAGCATCTTTACTGTACCTTCCGTAAAGGCATAGCGATGCCAGGCCCTGACAGGGCGGAACAATAAAGACACTACAGGTTAAGTTTATCCGGCGATAGCTGGCTTAGGCTTTTTTAGCGGCTGCTTTTTTGGGAGCAGATTTTTTAGTGGCAGTCTCGGGTTTGGCGGCTTTAGGAGTCTCGGCTTTAGGAGTGGTAGTTTTTTTAGTAACGGCTTTTTTGGCGGCAGCTTTCTTTTTAGGTTTGGCAGGGTCTTTTTTATCTGACAATCCTGCTACCATGGCCTTACTTGCCTTTTTGATGTTACGATGAAATTTCTTCTCCCCTAACATTTCTTTTAAATCACCTAAAGCGGCAGTTAATATTTCGGCTACTTTTAAACCAGCATCCTTTTTCAGATGCTTGCCGGCCGGTTTCCTGGAATCGGTCATGGATAAATGATTTATTTGCAAAAACAATTATGTTCAAAATTAACAATTATATAATATTGGCAATGTTAAGTTTTATATTGCTGTGGTAAACAGATGTATGTACTTTTTGTAATTTATATATTTATTGAATGTTGAAGGTAAGGAGAGATGATAACCGGGGAGGAGTTACGTATAGCCACTAGGGTTAGCCGGCGTATCTGGCCTGTTTTTCGCTGTCATTATCAGCCATAAATTCATTATATTGAGAAGAGCTGCCGTTTTTGTTGTGTCGGAGCTTGTTATTGTTTTAACCATAGGGGTATGGGATCCAGAGATGTCATTATTATCGGAGGCGGCCTTTCAGGCCTTAGCAGTGCTATTCATTTATCGAAAGCCGGCTTACAGGTCACTGTTATTGAAAAAAATACCTATCCTTCGCATAAGGTTTGCGGAGAGTATGTATCCAATGAAGTGTTACCTTATTTACAATCGCTCGGGGCGGATCCAGCCCCATTGCAACCTTCCCGGATTAACCGGTTAATTATTTCAGATCATTACGGCAAAACATTGGAAACACCACTCCCGTTGGGAGGCTTTGGAGTGAGCCGCTATGCGTTTGACCAGTTCCTGATGCAGCAGATGCTGCAAAATGGTGTGGAACTGATTACCGATACGGTCACAAATGTGATGTTTGAAAACGACCGGTTCTTTATAGACACCAATGACCACGGCGTGTTTGCTGCACCGGTGGTGCTGGGCGCCTATGGCAAAAGAGCTGCGCTGGATACAAAACTGGGGCGGAACTTTATGAATGAGAAGTCGCCCTGGCTGGCGGTGAAAGCCCATTACCGCGGTAACTTCCCGGCAGATACCGTGGGCCTGCACAATTTCGACGGCGGCTATTGCGGGGTATCTAAAGTAGAAGATGATATCCTCAATATCTGTTACCTCGTGAGTTATGAGAGCTTCAAAAATTATAAAAATATTGCGGCGCACCAGGAAGAAGTATTACATCGTAATCATCACCTGAAAACGATTTTTGAGAACAGCACCATGTTGTTCGACAAGCCGTTGACCATTAGCCAGGTATCGTTTTCCGAAAAGGAAAAAGTGGTGAATCATATGCTGATGACAGGGGATACCGCAGGGTTGATTCACCCGCTTTGCGGCAACGGTATGGCCATGGCCATACAGAGTGCGCAGATTGCATCAGAGAAAATTTTGCAGTATTTCACCACTGCCGGGAAAGGTAGGCTGGCCATGGAACAGGAATATACAAAGGAGTGGGGGAAAGCGTTCAGCGGTCGTATGCGCACCGGCAGGCTGTTATCCCGCCTGTTCCACAACGAAAAATTATCCGCTACCATGATGAAGGGGTTGATTATATTTCCGGGTTTATTGCCAGGTATTATCAAACGTACCCATGGCAAACCGCTAAAAGCAGTAGCAGCATGCGTATAGATACCCGGCAAAGAAGCCAGGCACCGGAGATCATGGATGATTTTAACATGGAAGGAGCGCTGTTAAAAGAAACCCTGCAGAAAATAGCACAAATCAACCGGCTGCTGGGCGGCAACCGCATCACAGTAAAAGGAGTGGCCGCTCTTATTAAAGACATTCCTGCTGATCAAACCATCAGCATCGTGGATGTAGGTTGTGGCAATGGAGACATGCTCCGGCAGTTATCTTCCTACGGAAAAAAAATAAACCGGCGATTTGAACTGATAGGGATAGATGCCAATCTCACTACGGTAACGTATGCACGGGAATTATCCCGCCAATACCCGGATATTCAGTATTATTGCCAGGATATTATGGCGCCCGCGTTCCGGGAACAACGCTATGACATTATTTTATGCACGCTAACGCTGCATCATTTTACAGAAAAGGAGATCCGCCATCTGATGACCATATTCCGGGAACAGGCGCGCATAGGTATTGTGGTGAATGATTTACACCGCAGCGCCCTGGCGTATCGCCTGTTTCAATTGATTTGCCTCGTATTTAATTTAAACAGCATGGTGCGGGCAGATGGACAAGTCTCTATTTTGCGTGGATTTAAAAAGAAAGAACTACATCATTTATCAGCAGAACTCAATATCGGCGCTTATTCCCTGCAATGGAAATGGGCATTCCGCTATCAATGGATAATCAATAATTTATGAGCGTTAAAATACAGTCTGTCGCTAAAGCCATCCCTCCTTATACCAGAACTACCGCGGAAATACTACCATTTCTCGACCTCTGGCTGCAAGGCCAGGATGATCGCTTCATCCGTAAAGTGAAAAAGATTTTTGAGGGGGCAGGCGTAGATAACCGCTATTCCATCATGGGACCGGAAGAAGTGTTTACCAAAACATCTTTTGAAGAGAAGAATAATATTTACATGCGGGAATCGATTGTATTGGGACGTACCTGCCTGCAAAACGCGTTGCAGAAAGCCGGCTTGAAAAATACCGACATCGATTATATAATCACCGTGAGTTGTACCGGTATCATGATTCCTTCGCTGGATGCATATCTCATCAATGAATTACAGCTGCGGCAGGATATTGTCCGGTTGCCGGTCACAGAAATGGGATGCGCTGCGGGGGTATCGGGAATTATTTATGCGAAGAAAATGCTGGAAGCCAATCCCAGCAAACGAGCGGCGGTAGTGGCGGTAGAATCGCCCACAGCTACTTTTCAGCTCGACGATTACTCAATGGCCAACGTGGTGAGTGCCGCTATTTTTGGAGATGGCGCCGCCTGTGCTATTTTATCTTCGCATGCCGGAGATACCGGCCCGGAAATTCTCGCAGAAGAGATGTATCATTTCTATGACGCCGACTACCTGATGGGATTCCATCTTTCCAATACTGGTTTAAAAATGGTGTTGGATATAGAAGTACCGGAGAAAATTGAGGCACACTTTGGGGACATTGTACATCCCTTTCTGGCTAAAAATAACCTGGCGATTGCAGATATTGACCACCTCATTTTCCATCCTGGTGGTAAAAAAATTATTCAGCTGGTAGAAGAGCTGTTTCGTAGTATGGGCAAGAAACTGGACGATACAAAAGAAATTTTACGTTTATACGGCAACATGTCCAGCGCCACAGTGTTATATGTATTGGAACGATTTATGGACAAAGCGCTGCCCAAAGGAGACAAGGGGCTGATGCTGAGCTTTGGACCTGGATTTTCCGCACAGCGAATTTTATTACAATGGTAAAAGAGTTTGATGCCTGCTGGGCATTAATATTGGGAGGCAGTTCCGGATTGGGGCTGGCGTCGGCGCGTAAGCTGGCGGCACATGGTATGAACATCTGTGTGGTGCATCGTAATACGCGCATAGAGCTACCGGCTATTGAGCAGGCTTGGGAAGATATCAAAGCCCTCGGTGTACAGGTGCTTTCCTTTAATGTGGATGTTTTGAATGGGGAAAAACGCGAGGAGGTATTAACACAGTTGCAGGCCACCATGGGAGCCACTCAACGCGTACGTGTTTTGCTGCACAGCATTGCACGCGGCAATCTCAAACCCATGCCGGCATTGCAGGGCGATGATTTTAATACTACTATTCAGCATATGGCCGTGAGCCTGTACGAGTGGTCGGCAGCCGTATTGCAAAGGCAACTATTTACGCCGGATGGGCGTATCCTCTCTTTTACCAGCGATGGGAGTTACCGGGCAGTACCTAACTATGCAGCGGTATCGGCTGCGAAAGCTGCGCTGGAAGCTATCACCCGCAGTATGGCGTTGGAGTTTGCACCGCATGGCATCCGTACCAACTGTATTCGTGCAGGCATCACCGATACTGCTTCTTTACAGCGAATTCCCGGTAGCGATGCGTTGCTGGCGTATGGAAAGGCACATAATCCTTTTCAGCGGCTAACAACACCGGCAGATGTGGCGAATGTGGTATACCTGTTATGTAAAGACGAGGCAGCCTGGATCAACGGTGCCATCATCCCGGTAGATGGCGGTTTGCATATTCATTAAATTATGACGAAGGAAGAGATCTTATTGCATTTACCGTATGCGCCTCCCTTTTTATTTGTGGATGCGCTGGAATATATTGATGAAGAGAAGGTAACGGGCACGTATATATTTAAAGCAGACCTGCCCTGTTACCAGGGACATTTTAAAGGACATCCCGTAACGCCTGGTGTGCTGCTGACAGAGGTAATGGCACAGGTAGGCGTTGCTTGTTTGGGTATTTATTTATGGAGAGATAAGATACAGCAGCAGCTCCCATCGGTGGCTATGACATCCACCCAGGTGGATTTTTACAGGCCGGTGTACCCGGGAGAAAAAGTAACGGCAACTGCAACAAAAATATATTTCCGGTTCAATAAACTAAAGTGCCGGGTGGCGCTGCACAATGCAGCAGGTGAATTGGTATGTGATGGCATTATTGCCGGGATGATGATGACTAACAACAATGAATAACAGGGTAGTAATAACAGGATTGGGCGTAGTATCGCCGAATGGTGTTGGCATAGCGGATTTCCGCGATGCCATCAAAAACGGTGTATCCGGTATCCGTTATGAAGCGGAGCTGGCGGCGCTGCAGTTTTCCTGCTGTATTGCCGGCCGCCCGCCGGTATCAGAAGATCAGCAAAAGCAATATTTTGACGAGCTGGAATTGAAGCAGTTGAAAAGCTCGGGTATCATCTACGGCGTTATTGCCGGTATGCAGGCCTGGGCCGATGCACAACTACCGCTACCAACTGCAGATGCGCCCGATTGGGATAGCGGTACGATATTTGGCGCCGGCACCTCCGGCGTGGATAAATTCCGTGAAGCGATTTATAAAGTGGATGATTTACAGGTGAGGCGTTTAGGCAGTACTGCGGTTACGCAAACCATGGCCAGTGGCATCAGTGCATTCCTGGGAGGCAAGCTGGGACTGGGTAACCAGGTCACCACTAACTCTTCCGCCTGTACGACGGGCGCTGAAAGTGTGCTGCTGGCGTATGAACGCATTAAGTATGGTCATGCCAAACGTATACTGGCAGGAAGTACCAGCGAGAGTGGTCCTTATATATGGGGCGGCTTTGATGCCATGAAAGTAAGCACGTTTAAACATAACGCTACACCGGCCGCAGGATCAAGACCGCTCAGCGCTTCTGCCAGCGGCATTGTGCCGGGAAGCGGTGCAGGAGCCTTGCTGCTGGAATCGCTGGATAGTGCGCTGGCACGTAATGCACCGATCTACGCAGAAGTATTGGGAGGGCATATCAACTCCGGCGGTCAACGCAACGGTGGCAGTATGACGGCCCCCAACCCCGATGCGGTGCAACGTTGTATCAGCGCTGCATTGCAGCAGGCTGGCGTGAGGGGGGCTGATATTGATCTCATTAACGGGCACCTGACTGCCACCGGCAAAGATGCTGAAGAAGTACACAACTGGAGTGTAGCCCTGGGCCGCGGCGGGAAAGATTTTCCTTATCTTAACGCCCTGAAATCAATGGTAGGGCATTGTTTGAGCGCCTCCGGGAGTATAGAACTGGTGGCGGTAGCACTGCAGTTAAAAGAAGGATTTGTATGTCCGAATATTAACTGTGAAGACCTGCACCCGGAAGTAGCCGCTATGGTGGATACGGAACGGATTCCGCAACAATTGTTATATAAAGACCTGCAGTTGGCTGCCAAAGCCAGCTTTGGTTTTGGAGATGTTAACGCATGTATCATTCTTAAAAAATACGGTCAATCATAAACGAAAACATATGGAACAAGCAGCATTCATTGAGCAATTAAGAGAAATAGTCAGGCCGTATGCAAAGAACCCCGAAGCCCTGGCGCAGCTTAACGTATCTACTGATTTTATCAACGACCTTAAAATTAATTCTGCCAACCTGGTAGACGTGGTACTGGACGTAGAGGAGAAGTATGATATCGTTATCCAGAACGAAGAAATGGAGCGGATGCTCAATGTGCAGGCCGCCATGGATATTGTGGAAGCAAAGCTGAAAGAAAAGTGATCGGCAACGACATTGTAGATCTGGACCTGGCGGAGAAGGAAAGTAATATTCACCGTAACCGTTTCCGGGACAAATTATTTTTGCCCCATGAAAAAACGTTGATTGAAAAGGCGGCGCATCCGGATGTGATGCTCTGGTTGCTCTGGAGCTGTAAGGAGGCCGTCTATAAAATCATTCATCGCATTACCCACGAAAGAAAGTTTGCCCCACAGCAGTTTGCGTGTTATCTCTCCCCAAATACGGAAGCCGCCGGAGAAGTAGTTTATCAGCAACAGCATTATTATTTTCAGAGCCGGCGGGTTGGATCCGGAATTCATACGATGGCAGCTGTTTCACGTACATTGCTGGACCAGGTAACCATTCAAACCGCTTATCATGTAAAACCTGGCTGGCAACATTTATTGCCGGCTACTGAATTATTTCAAAAAGATGAACACGGTATTCCGTATGTTCGTGATAGTTACAGTGGTGCACGCTGGCCGGTTTCAGTAAGCCATCATGGCAAGTATGCAGGGATGGTAAAAATGTGCCTTCCTTCTCCCCAAAATATTATTATTTCCCCGTTATAAATTATCGCTCCACCAATACCGTCCATCCAAAAAAAATGCGCCGTTTTGCTCAAAATTGCTACATTGTAGGTATGTATGTACATAAAGGTAAAATAACGGTACATTGTGTCAAAATACTATCGGAATAGTATGCTTTAAAGGCCGATATTTACCGAAAGAGAAAAGAGACAGACAACCAACAGCTATAGTGATTGAATACTGGCAGATATCCCTGCCATACTTCGTAATTACCGCGATTATCAAAACAAGTGCGCCTGGCGTACTTAACAAAATGAGTTATGTTCCAACGTTATGTTACACTTACGGTCGGCTTCCTGGCGGCGTTAGCAGCCTGCAATAGTGGTGGCTCTCCCGATAAGCAGGAAGAAAAGCTACCGGAAATAGTTGATTACAATTTTAATATTCGTCCCATTTTATCGGATAAATGTTACGCTTGCCACGGCCCTGATGCCAACAAGCGGGAAGCAGGATTGCGCCTGGATATTGCCGACAGCGCCTATAAAGCATTGAGAGAAACACCGGGCGCACATGCACTGGTACCGGGCAATCCCATGGCCTCTGCAGTATACCAGCGGATCAGCACCAAAGATACTTCAATGCGCATGCCACCGCCTTCCTCCAATATGTCGCTCACCAGTTATGAAATCAAACTGATTGAGAAATGGATTAAGCAGGGCGCTCAATACAAACCGCACTGGGCATTTGTGGCGCCGGTATCACCTGCCTTACCAAAAGTAAATGACGAGAAATGGCCACGCAATGAAATAGACCGCTTTGTATTGGCACATATGGAAACAAAAGGGCTGGAACCCAACCCGGTAGCGGATCACGAAAGACTCCTGAAACGTCTTTGCCTGGACCTCACCGGCCTTCCGCCTTCCCGGGAACGGATGGATCGTTTCGCCAAAGATACCAGCGCACAAGGTTACGAGCGCATGGTAGACGAATTGCTGGCAGACACCGCCTATGGCGAAAAAATGGCCATTCACTGGATGGACGTTGCCCGCTATGCCGACTCACACGGCTACCAGGACGATAACTACCGTACCATGTGGCCCTGGCGGGATTGGGTGATTCATGCATTCAACGAAAACCTGTCTTACAAAGACTTTATTACCTGGCAACTGGCAGGGGATATGATGCCCAACGCTACCCGCGAACAACTGCTGGCATCCGGTTATAACCGCAATCATAAAATCACGGAAGAGGGCGGGGTAATTGATGAAGAATACCGCATTGAATATGTATCCGACCGTACCAATGCCTTCGGTAAAAGCCTCCTGGGTATTACCATTGAATGCGCACACTGCCACGATCACAAATACGATCCGTTTTCACAAAAAGAATATTACGAGCTGTTTGCCTTCTTTAATAATGTAAAAGAAGTAGGACTTCAATCAACTGTAGGCGGCCCCGAAACATATGCTAAAACACCGTACATGGAGATCACCAAAGAAGATCTCAAAGGCGTACTGCACTTCATCAACAAGCAGGACACCAATCGACTCATTGTATCGGTGATGGGAGAAAGAGATACGACGCGAAAAACGTATATCCTTGGCCGTGGTAACTACGACAACCCTACGCTGGAAGTTACTCCGGAAACGCCGCGCTCCGTATTACCCTTTGATACCCGGCAATACCCGGCTAACCGCCTGGGTTTGGCAGCCTGGTTGTTTGACAAACGCAACCCGCTCACCGCAAGGGTTTTCGTGAATCAGCAATGGCAGGAAATTTTCGGCAGGGGGATTGTTAAAAGCACAGGCGACTTTGGTATGCAGGGAGATCTGCCCACCAATCCGCAGTTGCTCGACTGGCTTGCCACCGACTTTATGCAACATGGCTGGAATATTAAACGGCTCATGAAACAAATGGTGATGTCGGCTACTTACCGGCAGTCGGCGGTAGCTTCCAAAGAAAAACTGAAAGCAGACCCGGAAAATATTTACCTCTCCCGCGGTCCGCGTTTCCGCTTACCAGCTGAGCTGGTGCGCGACCTGGTGTTACAAAGCAGTGGTTTGTTGGTACATACTGTTGGAGGCCCCAGTGTAAAGCCTTATCAGCCGAAAGGATTATGGGAAATGGCTACTTCCGGCCGTGGCATCCTCGCTACGTACAAACAGGACCATGGCGAAAGCCTGTACCGCCGCGGGTTATACACTTTTATCAAACGTACCGTACCGCCGCCTTCCATGATGATTTTCGACGCCAGCAACAGGGATCAGTGTGAAGTGAAACGCAGCAATACCAATACACCGCTGCAGGCACTGATCATGCTGAATGATCCTACCGTGCTGGAAGCCTCCAGGGTATTGGCTTCGCGGCTGCTCCAACAAAATAACAACCCGGCGAAAAATATAGAGCAGGCTTTCCGGTTGATTGTTTGCCGCACGCCGCAACAACAGGAAGTCGCCATTTTGCAGAAGTATTACGATCAACAGCAGCAACTGTACAAACAGCAACCTGCCAACGCGATTAAACTATTGCACAACGGGGAATACCCCATGGCTACTAACCTCGACAATGCGCAGTGGGCTGCCATGATGCAGGTAATCACCACTATTTATAACCTGGAAGAAACGCTTTCAAAAACATAACCGGGCTGTCACCCTTTCAACTATAGGAAGATGAAAAACGAATTTATAGAGCATCACCTGAATATGAATCGCCGCAAGTTCTTGTCGCGACTAAGCCTGGGCGTAGGTAGCCTGGCGTTGGGATCTTTACTGATACCGGATATTTTTGGGAAAGGCGGCGCAGAAGAAGCCCCGTTTATTCCAGGTGTGCCACACTTTGCACCGAAAGCAAAAAGAATTATTTACCTGTTCCAGAATGGAGCGCCATCGCAGTTGGAGAGCTTTGATTATAAACCGAAGCTGCGTGAAATGATGGGGCAGGAGTTGCCACCATCTATCCGCATGGGACAACGCCTGACGGGTATGACGTCGGGTCAGTCGTCGTTTCCGCTGGTAGGTTCACACTACGACTTCAAACAGTACGGTGATTCGAGGGCCTGGATCAGTGACCTGTTTCCGCATACCGCGAAAATTGTGGATGACATCTGTATTGTAAGATCGATGTTCACGGAGGCGATTAACCATGATCCGGCCTTGACGTTTTTCCAGACGGGTGCACAGCAGGGAAACCGTGCCAGCTTTGGGTCCTGGATGAGTTATGGATTGGGTAGCGAAAATAAAAACCTGCCGGCATTTTGTGTGTTGCTGTCGAGAGGAAAAGGCAATGGGCAGGGGGTGTATTCCAAGCTCTGGTCCAATGGATTTTTAGATAGTATTCACCAGGGCGTACAGTTTAGCAGCGGCGAGAGCCCGGTGCTTTACCTCAACAACCCGGAAGGTATTGATATGGCCAATCGCCGGCAGATGCTGGACCAGTTGTCGGCTTTGAATGATCAGTCGCTGAAAGAATTTGGCGACCCGGAAATTGCCACCAAGATACAGCAGTATGAAATGGCGTATCGTATGCAAACGGCGGTACCGGAGTTAACAGATCTCTCAAAAGAGTCTGATGATATTATTAAGATGTATGGACCGGAATGCCTGGTGCCAGGCACTTTCGCGGCTAACTGCCTGTTGGCCAGGAAGCTGTCCGAAAGTGGGGTACGCTTTATTCAGTTGTACCACCAGGGCTGGGATCAGCATGGCAACCTGCCGAATGAAATGGCGGGACAGGCGAAAGATGTAGATCGTGCTTCCGCAGCACTGATTACCGATCTGAAACAACGGGGTTTGCTGGATGAAACGCTGGTGATATGGGGTGGTGAATTTGGCCGTACCAATTATTGCCAGGGTAAAATGACGGCGGACAATTACGGCCGTGATCACCATCCCCGCTGCTTCTCCATCTGGATGGCCGGTGGTGGCGTAAAGCCAGGTGTATACGGAGAAACAGATGAATTTGGGTATAACATCATCAAAGATCCGGTGCATGTACATGATTTTCATGCCACCGTTTTACACCTGATGGGACTGGATCACGAAAAATTAACTTTTAAACACCAGGGTCGCCGTTACCGGCTTACTGACGTTGCCGGTAAAGTAATACCGGGATTGATGGCCTGATAAAATATATAACCATGGAAAGAAGAAAATTCATACAAGCGTCGGCGTTAGTAACAGCCTCCTTTTACATTTCCCGGGATCTTTTTGCGAAGCCTAAAGGTCCGGTATATGGCCACAATGGTATGCGCTATGCCCTGGATACGAAATGGGGTACACTGGACAGCAGCCGCTACCCGGTGAAAGATTGCCATGAAATGGTGCAGGACAAGAAAGGACGGATCATCCTGCTGACCAATGAAACGAAAAACAATATTCTCGTTTACAATAAATCCGGTAAACTGTTGGAGAACTGGGGCCATGAGTTCCCCGGTGCACATGGTTTAACGCTCAGTAATGAGAATGGTACGGAGTTTTTGTTTATCACCGATACCGAAAAACACCAGGTATATAAAACTACCATGGATGGAAAAATCATTATGACGATCGACTATCCCGCAGAAACCGGAAAGTATACGAAGAAAGAAGAGTTTGTGCCTACAGAAACCACGGTAGCCGCTAACGGTGATTTTTATATTGCAGATGGATATGGTGCGCAATATGTGATGCACTATGACCGCAATGGAAAGCTGTTGGATATCTGGGGAGGAAGAGGTCAGGGAGATGAACACCTCGATAATGCCCACGGTATCGCCGTAGATCATCGCCAGGGCACGCCTACGCTTATTGTTACCGATAGAACGCGCAATTGTTTTAAACGTTTCAGTATGGACGGAAAGCTGCTGGAAGTGATTGCCCTGCCAGGCGCCTGCGTTTGCCGCCCGGTGATCAAGGGAGATCATCTCTATGCGGCAGTATTACGCTCTCCCAATATGGATAAGGAAGCGAGTGGTTTTGTGACGGTCCTGGATAAGAACAATAAAGTAGTATCCAATATTGGCGGTACTGCGCCGGTATATACCAATGGCCAGTTGCAGCCGATGCAGCAGGCCGAAAAAATATTTGTACATCCTCATGACGTGTGTGTGGACAATGACGAAAATTTATATGTGGCACAGTGGGCTTCAGGAAAAGTGTATCCATATAAACTCAGGAGGGTATAATGATATTAAAACAGCGCTTCCGTTGGCAGGCGGCAGGTAGTAACCTATTGTTTGCCGCAAATATTTTTATTCTCTTTTTACTCGTTTTCAGCAGCCAGGTAGTATTGCCGCCCTGGTTGCAGGTATTGGGACGTATGCATCCCTTACTGTTACACTTTCCAATAGTGCTGCTGCTCGTAGCGGCTATATTAACGTTTATCCGTTTACGTGAGCCAGCGGCCGAAGCCTGGAAGCAACAGTTCACTGCTGCTTTATTACTGACAGGTGCGCTGAGTGCAGTCGTTACCGTTATCATGGGCCTCTTTCTTTCCAAAGAGGAAGGTTACAATGGCAGCGGTATCCTGCAATGGCACAAATGGAGCGGCGTAGGTATTTGCTGGGTGGCATCCGCATTGTATTGGCTGGGACAGTCTGCCACACCGCGTTTGCGGCTGCAGCAGGCAGGAGTGGTTATCACCGTATTGCTGTTGGTGATTACAGGCCATTTGGGAGCCGATATCACCCACGGTGAGAACTTTGTAATGGCGCCGGTGACACCTGCCGGTAAAAAGGGCGCAGTGCCCTTTGATCAGGCGTTGGTATATGAGCACCTGGTGAAGCCCATACTGGAAGAAAAATGTATGAATTGCCATAACGCAGGTAAAGCAAAAGGGGAATTGGCCATGGACCTGCCGCAGCAGTTGTTGAAAGGAGGAAAGAGTGGTAAGCTGTTCGTGGCTGGCAAGCCGGAAGTGAGCCTGTTGCTGGAAAGGTTACATATGCCACTCGATGCAAAGAAGCATATGCCACCCGCGGGCAAGCCGCAGTTAACAGACGAAGAAGTGGCGTTGCTGTATTACTGGGTAAAAGGTGGGGCCGACTTCAAAGCCAAAGTAGCGGCATTGCCGGCGCATGACAGTTTACGTTTGCTGGCAGCCACTATGTTACAGCCGGAAGAGAAAAAAGAGCCGGTACATGATTTTTCTGCAGCAGATGAAAAGCTGGTGGAAAAACTCAATAACAACTATCGGGTTATTTATCCCATTGCCTTACACGCAGCGCCGCTGGTGGTGAACTGTTATAACAAAGATCAGTTCAATAGCAAAGCCATTGAAGAACTGCTGCCGTTAAAAAAGCAGATCATTGAAATGCACCTGCAGAAAATGCCGGTACAGGATGCGGATTTGAAAACCATTTCGCAGTTTCAACAATTGAGAACACTGAACCTGAGCTTTACGAACCTGAAGGGGAAAACGCTGGACGCACTGGCGTCGCTGCCTCACCTCGAGAGTTTGTCTTTGTCTGGTACACCAGTAACGATGGCGGAACTACAGGCATTGAAAAAAGCACCGGCCCTGAAAGAACTGTACCTGTGGAATACCGCGCTGACCGCGGCAGACCTGCAACAGGTCCAGAGCGCTTTCAAACAGGTAGCGGTGATCAAAGGCTTTATGGATGAAGGGAATCTGTTGAAGTTGAACCAGCCGCAGTTGATGAACACGGCCATGATTTTCAGGGATCATATACAGCTGTTGCTGAAACATCCGATCAGGGGCGCGGAAATACGCTATACTACAGATGGTTCAGCACCGGATAGCACGCAGTCGCCGGTATTTAAAGACAGCCTGCTAATAGACAAAAACACCACTATCCGGGCCATTGCCTGTAAAAAAGGCTGGTATGCCAGTGAACCTGTAACGTATAGTTTTTATAAATCTTCGTATATCCCTGACAGTATTCTCCTGGTTACCCAACCGCATAGTTCTTATCCGGGCATCGGGCCGAAAACACTGATTGATCTTCAGAAAGGGGGCGTTGAGCATGGTAATGGTAAATGGTTAGGCTATAATGGAAAACCAATGGAGGTGGTGATGCTGTTTAAAAAGCCCGTTCCGGTGCAGCAGGTGGCTGTGGGCAGTTTAAGCAACGTGGGCGCTTATATTTTCCCGCCTGCTAAAATAGAAGTATGGGGAGGAGTGGATGCGCAACACCTGAAACTCCTGAAAAGGGTAATGCCTGTTGCCGGCAAGAAAGACGATCCTGTAACAGCGTTGGATATAGATTGCAGTTTCCCGCTAACAAGTTTATCTTGTATAAAAGTGATCATGACGCCTATTCCAAAGCTTCCTGACTGGCATCCGGGTAAGGGAAATCCGGGTTGGGTCTTTGCAGATGAAATACGCTTTAATTAGCTGTGTAATTCGCCTACCTTTGAGTGGTAAGGGAGTACCAGATGAAACAGCATAAGTATGAAGAAATAGCCGCCGATATAGTCCGTAACATTGAGGGCGGGCAATACCTGCCGGGGCATAAGTTACCATCTGTAAGGGCGTTGAAAGAGCGTTACCAAACCAGTTTAAGCACTATACAAAGTGCATACGATGATCTGTTATTAAATGGATGGGTGGAGAGTGTGCCCCGGTCGGGTTATTTTGTAAGTGCCCGGCCGGTGCCGGTGGAGGATAAAGGTGAAATAAAAGTAATCCGGGACCCGGTATTCCATGCTAACCTGGCAGTGATCACCTCTGAAAACCTTCAACGCAGCGCGTTATCGGAATTCAATGTGGCGGCTCCCGGCGATCTGTTGTTACCCCAGCAGTTATTATTGAAAACCATGCAACAGGTGATCCGGGAAAAGGGCGCCGCGTTGTTGAAATATTATCCTCCCAATGGCTCGGCTGCATTAAGAGCCGCTATCACCAAACGTGCCGCGCATTATCATACCCGTTTACAAGCCAGTGAATTATTGATTACAGATGGTGCTTTGCAGGCGATATACATCGCGCTGGCGGCCGTATGTGAGCCGGGGGATGTAATTGCCATTGAAAGCCCCTGCATATTCTCCGTGCTGGAAGTGATCCGTGTATTACGTTTAAACGTGGTGGAAATTCCGGTGCGTCCCCGTACCGGCTTTGATATCGCCGCCTTGCAGCAGGCTTGTAGGTTGCATACTTTTAAAGCCATTGTAGTAACGCCTAACTTTCATAATCCTACCGGCGCATTGATGACAGACGAGCAAAAACGTTTGCTGTTACAGGTGGCGCAAACCAACGGCATCGCGCTGATCGAAAATGATATTTACGGTGAGTTGTACTTTGATGGAAAGCGGCCTTCCACGATTCGTTCTTTTGATGACAGTGGCTGGGTAATGACCTGTTCTTCTTTTGCCAAGTCGCTGGCGCCGGGCATCCGGCTGGGATGGTTGTCGGCCGGGCGTTTTTTCCGCCAGGCAGAGCAGATCCGTTTTGCGATCGGCAGCGCGGTATCGCCGGTGTACCAGGAAACGATGTTGAAGATCCTGGAGAGCAGTGCGTATGAAAAGCATCTCCGGGTATTCCGCCGGCAGTTGCAGGCGCAATGTAACCAGAGCATTAAGTTGATAAAAGCCCATTTCCCGGCGGATACGGTTTTATCCCGTCCGCAGGGTGGTTATCATTTATGGGTGCAGATGCCGCTGCAGCAGGATATGAAGGCTTTTTACCGGTATTGTGCGCAAATCGGCGTGAAATTTACTCCCGGATCAGCCTTTTCTTTCCGGCCCATTTTTGAGCATTCTTTCCGGCTGGTGTTTGCGGATAAGTATACTGCCGCTAAAGAAGCGGTACTTCGTAAGATAGGTACCTACGCATCTACTCATCAGAAATAATCTGTACCGCCTGGATTTCTGTTGACTGTATCTTCCCGGATGGCAGCTTGCTGCTACTTTCGTAGCTCAAGTTTAACTGCTGGAATATGCATACACAAGTGATTACAAAGTTTGCAGTGGCATCAGACAAGATGCTGGATGAATTGTTATACCTGCTTCGTACCTGGATGTCGGAGCATCCTGAAGTAGTACCCGCCGGCACTTATACGAGAAAGATACTGGTGAATACGATGAACAGCTTCTCCAGCCAGTGGCTGATAGTATATGCAGGAGATGAGCCGGCGGGATTTGCTTTTCTGACAGATGGAGGGGAACGTCCGGCCATATTCGATCATAAACGGGTTGTTCAGTTGGCAGCCTTCGGGGTACTGGAGGCCTATGCCGGTGGTGCGGCAGAAACATCCTTGCTGGAGAAGTGTATGACGATCTATAAGGGCCGGGATGCTATATGGACCCTGCCTGCGGCGGCAAACAGGGCTTTCCTGGAAAGTGGCGGATTTGTGCAACACGCGGCAACTCCTTACTGGGTAAAGGAGCAACTATAACGGATATACGTGGATTATTTTATATCTTAAGGAGATATTCGTCCACGTATAATTGAAGCATATGACTTTCCGGTACCTCGCATTGTTATGTATTTTATGTTATCATTTATCAGTGGCTGCGAAGCCGGTTAAAATTGCCTGCCTGGGTGCCAGCATCTGTGCCGGTGCCCGCCTGGCAGATCCGGCAACACAGTCGTATCCTGCTCAGCTGGAACTTATGCTGGGAAAAGATTATCGCGTAACAAACTACGGAGTGAGCGGTGCAACATTGTTGAAGAAAGGAGATCATTCGTATTGGGATACGCCAGAGTATAAAGCAGCCCTGGCGAGTGAGCCGGATATTGTATTGATAGATTTGGGAGGCAATGATAGTAAGCTGGTGAACCGGGTACACCTGGATGAGTATAAGCAGAACTATCAGGACATGATTCGTGCATTCGAATCTTTACCTAAACATCCCCGTATTTTGTTGTTACTTCCTATTGTGTCGTTTATGCAGGATACTACCCAGATTTGGGATCCGGTGATTGCTCAACGTATTTTGCCAATGGTACGACAGGTCGCTTTTGATGAATACCTGGAGGTAGTAAATCTAAATTCGTTGTTTATAGGAAAACCTGCGCTGTTGCCGGATGGTATCCATCCCGGTCTGGAAGGGACTAACATGATTGCCAAAACATTGTATGAAGTGATTCATACCCGGCTGGCGCCAGGTTTGGGGTTGCTGAACAAGCTGCCTTACGGGCGTACCATCAGTTCGTTTTATGGTTATCATTGCGCTGATTTTAAATTTAAAGGGCGGGACTGTAAAGTGGTGGCGCCGGCACGGGAAGTAGCCGGCCGCCCCTGGATTTGGCGGGCCCGCTTCTGGGGGCATGAACCACAAACAGATATTGCCTTGCTGGAAAGAGGTTTCCACGTGGTGTATTGTGATGCGTCGGAATTATTTGGTAATGAAGAAGCCATTCAACTATGGAATGATTTCTATGCGATGCTGCATGGCGAAGGATTGGCGAAGAAGGCGGTGATGGAAGGGATGAGCCGGGGCGGTATCTACGTGTATAACTGGGCTGCGGCAAACCCGGATAAGGTGGCTGCTGTGTATGTAGATAATCCTGTGCTGGACCTTACGAGCTGGCCGGGCATACAGTATAAAAAGCAATCCGCCAGCCGTGGGGAGTGGGAAGTATTTAAGAAAGATTATCAATTGACGTCTGACTCAGCTGCGCTGGCGTTTCAAGGTAGTCCATTGTATAAAGTCGATGAGATTGTAAAAGGTAAATATCCCATGTTGCATGTGTTGGCAGATGAGGACCGGGATGTAATCCCGGCGGAAAATACGCTTCCTTTTGAAGCCAAAGTACGTGCAGCCGGTGGCGATATAACGGTGATGCATAAACCGGGTTTTGCACATCATCCGCATAGCTTCCCGGATCCTACGCCTATCGTGGATTTCATCTTAAAAGCCTTGCACCGGTAGTTATTTTAGCAACCATTCCAGTTTATACATTTGATGAAAGCTGTCATAGTTCATCAGTTCCGCATCCCGTTTAAACTGTGCGTCTACCTGGTCAGCCAGTGTGGGGTGATCCCGGAACGCCTGTTTTACATTCCAGGCAGTTAATGCCTGGAGTTGGCCATTGGCCGCGGAGAAATAGTATTTGAACTGATCAGCAGGTCCTTCTTTAGGGGAGGCCGGTATCTTCCTTTTATATAACAACAACTGTGGATTGTTATTCAGTACCTGGTAGCTGTGGTTGCCTATTACCCTATATACTTCCCCGTTAGTAAGCCGGTAGGCGAAGATGTTGCTTTTATTCAGTTGAAGGATGCTGTCTTTATAGCGAATAGTGACATAGCTTTTAGGCGCCAGCGTATATAGCTTAATGCTGGCATTCGCGCTATTGTCGTGATAACGAAGTTGATTATTGAGGTAATCATTCAGACTGGAATAGATACCTGTTATTTTCTTCTGTGCTGGGAGTTGTATGCTAATACTCATCATCAGCAGGCACAAACCTGCTATGCTTTTAAATCTTTTCATAACCAACCGGAGATTGTTTTAGCTACTGCAATTTTACAAAAACAATTGTTTATATACCCCTGTTTTTAGAAAAATGGTATTTTGAAAGAAAAATCCGGATACTTGAAAATTATAGGCCAGGTACTTCTTTCCTTTATTGTTTACCTGTTATTATGTGCAGCTACTTTTTTAATGTTGAGAACCATTATGGGGTATGCTTCATTCCGGGATGATGTAGGGTTTCTGTTATTGAAGCAGGATTACCTGGATAATAAAGTTTGGAAGGCTGCTTTTTACATACATGTATTCTCGGCTATAGTGGCATTGCTGGCGGGATTTACACAGTTTTCCGGGCAGGTATTACAAGAGCGTCGGCAGTTGCACCGCGTGGCGGGCCGGGTATATGCCTGGAATATTATGCTGATCAATTTTCCTGCAGGTTTAATTATGGCGGTTTATGCCAATGGTTTATTGCCGTCTAAGATTGCTTTTGTGATATTAGATTGTTTATGGTGCTGGTTTACCTGGCAGGGTGTTGCAGCCGCCAAAAGAGGCGATATCCCTGCACACCGGCGTTTTATGATCCGCAGCTATGCACTAACACTTTCTGCGATTACGCTCAGAACCTGGAAGGAAATATTATCGCATAGTTTTGATATTGATCCGCTGACCTTATACATGATTGATGCGTGGCTGGGGTTTGTGCCCAATTTACTATTGGCGGAAGGATGGATTTATCTTACTTCCAGGGCTAATAAGCGACTTACATCCTTGTAGGCAGACGGAGAAATGTTTGCTGCCGGTTGCGGATTAAAACAGGTAGTTATCTTTCAAAATGAATCTTTGTAAGTACAAGAAACCATAATGCCGCCATGATAAGCGCCGCTGCCGCTAAAAAAGCGAGTACCGTAATCGCCATCGCCAATGTGTCGTTTATGTCGGAGAGTAGCGGATGTATTTTTTTAGCAATTAAAACGGCTACTCATATAGCAATGATAAGTGACAAAGGTGCCAATACAATTATTCCCATTATTTTTCGTTTAGTGCTACTTCATAGCATCTTACAAAAAATTATGCTCTTTCTAGTGCAAGCTGTCGTTCGGTTATATATATCAAAATACCCAGGATGATGGCTATACAGAGAATGAAAGTAATGAAGGCAGCTGCAATGGCTGTCTTTCTGCCTTTGGGCTCAAATGCGCGGTACATTTTCCGGGAAAGGAAATAGCACACTCCAAAGATGGCGAGGATGACAGCCAGGATGAGAAAAGTAGCGATAATATTTTGTGTCATAGGTTTATTTTAGGTTGATAACCATATTCCAGGTTTTATCTACTTCATACGGTCTTGGGCCGGAGCCGGTAGCTGCAAACAGGTGCGTAGGTTTGCCGTTTTCAAATAAGAGAAACGGTCGTTCAAAATTTGCCTGGTGTGTAGTAGTACCATCATTCCATTTCACGATACGGGAATAGGCTTTTACGGGGCTGGATAGTTTCCAGTCGACACCATTTTTAGAAGTAGCATGAATGCCGCCGCCTTCTTCTCCGCAAATATGCCCGAAGCGGTCTTTCATGATGAGTTCATATTGTTTGCCGGACCACCATACAAAAGGGTCTTCTACATCATTGTCCATGTTTTCCTTGCTGTGAAAGGAAAAAACGGGTTTGTCAGACAGTCTTTCATACGCCGCATCATAACGTTTTGCGCCTGCGGCGCCCAGTAGTAGTGGAGGCGATTGGTCTTTGGAAGAAGACTTGTACATCAGGTATACGCTGCCATCGGGTTTAATGACCGGTGATGGATTAGAGGTAATAGAAGCGTCCCATTTGCCGGGGCGGGGTGATATTGCCGGGTGATCCATGCGTTTCCAGGGACCGAAAACGGAATCGGCTACGGCCAGGCCTACACGCTTGTGCATCCAGGCGCGCTGAGCGCGTCCATCGGCCCATACATCTTCGCGGTTATCGGGTACTTTGAAATCGTAAGAGGTGCCCATGTAGTAGAGCAGGTATTTATTTTTATATTTTACGATCCTTGGATTGTGTGTTACCAGCCCGTCGAAGTAATCCTTTCCGCGCGGCGCCAGCACTACTTCTGCGAAGGTGTAAGGCCCTTCCGGTGTGGGCGACGTGGCTCTCACGATTTGTGAATTAGTCACCCAGTTACCGAAGCCCAGGTCTTTCGACCAGCGGGACGCGAACATATGATATTGCCCGTCTTCTCCTTTTACAACAGACGGATCCCATACCCAGTAATCATCCATTTTGAAACCGCCGCCTACGGGTGCGGTGAGCAGCTTATCTGCAAAGGAAGTATCGGTGGTGCCGGCCAGTAATTTATTGGCGCCAAGGAGAGACGGAAGAATGATGCCTGTGGTGACCTGCTGAATAAAAGTACTTCTTTTCATATGTTCAACGTGTTACAATCGACTATAGGTTTACGTAGAATAGTGCAACATACAAAAAAATGAGGGGATAGGAAATACTGGGTTTTTTCAGGAAATTTACAGAAACCGATAAATTCCGCATGACCTTAGAAGCATTGAAAGAAGAACTATTAGCAAGATGGCTAACCGCATATGATGAAATAAACACATTGGAAAATTATCAAGACCAGACTGTTAGTTGGGTGTATGCAGATCGTTTCATGTTTGACTTATCAACTTATACTAAAGAGGGATTTCCTCCCGGAAAAGGGCTGCTAAATGAACCTCCATCAGAAGGGGAGTATTTTACCTGGGGGTTAGATGCGGTAGGAAGACCTTGTTATTATAACGGAAGAAATATCTGGAAAGGTTTTTTTACTTATTCCGATGGGCTGGTTGAGTATGTGGATTACGATATTGATGCTGCTATTCCTAATCGTATTGTGAGGATTGTCTACCAGGATGGTCGGAAAGTGAGTTATCAAAGATTTAGTATTAATGGAGGAACATGGCGTGTTAAGAATCCTGGCAACACTAAAGAAGATAAGTTGAGGCGCCTGATGAAGGATTCATCAGCAGTAATTTGTTCAGTGGAGCAGTACCATTATGAAGGTGATCACATTGCGTATGCAGATTGTCTATTTACTTACGGGAAAGAAAAGCATTATAGTACTAACACCTACACTTATACAACCACAGGAGATTTATATAATATAACGCGTATTGATCCTAATGGCTCACGCAGATGTTTATACGCGCAGCCTATTACAGATATTACATTGGAAGAATTGCAGGAAGAAGTGGCGCATCGAATGGCAGCGGATGTCGTGAATACGTTGGTCGCCTATGACGTAGATGTACCATTGGCAGTGTTAGAAATAGGTTATCGTGTCATTGCTAATTATATGCCTATGTTGAGAGTGGTATCGCAGGCCAACTGGAGAGCATATGTGCAGGAAAACGGAGAAGAAGAATTATTTGCTTTGTTGGTAATAGGAGGCGATTCGGACTATATTGAATTAATTCCTCAGAAAAGTGATCATCTGTTTACAGCTTTTACTACAGATTTGAAAGCCCAGGATATTTATGAACCGGCAGAGGCCATGATCAGGAGAGTAGGTCAATTATTAACAGCCGGACTTGTGGCAGCTAAGCTACCTGTCACAGAAGATTTCATTGCTTTTGCTGCAGACTGGAGTATGGCGGATGATTTAGCAGAGGTATTAAAGGATGGCGGTATGCCTGAAAAACAAGTAGCCAACTGGCGAGAAAGAGGGATTATTTAAATTATGTTCTCTCCTCACTGCATCCTTTCTTTCCTTCGGATTAATTTATATTTGAGCCCACTTAACCAGATCTCTCATCATGAGCAATAAAATAAAAGTATTGGCTATCTGCGGCAGTACCCGCGAGGTTTCCTCCAATCACCATCTCATCAAAGCTATTACTACTTTGAGTGCAGATATCTTCGACGTACAGCTATGGGATGGGTTGACGGGCTTACCACACTTCAACCCGGATTTGGATATGCTGCCGGAAAGTGCGCCGGAACCTGTGCAACAATTTCGCGAGCAACTGACGCGGGCGGATGCTGTGTTAATTTGTTCGCCGGAGTATGCTATTGGTGTGCCGGGTACATTAAAGAATGCGATCGACTGGACCGTTTCCTCTATGCACTTTTCCCGTAAACCGGTGGCATTGATTACCGCGGGGACTTCGGGATTTAAGGCGCATCAGTCGCTGCTGGGAACTTTACTCATTATAGAGTCCAAAATAGGAGAGCATGCGCAGATAGTTGTGCCAGGTGTAAAGCGGAAAGTGAATGATCAGGGAGTGATTACTGATCCTGAAACGGAAACGCAGGTACGAAAACTGATAGCAACGCTGGCCGCGGTGGTGGCGGAAGAAGAGGTGGTGTTATTACCGGCGCCATCGTTGTTTTAAATAATGATATAAAAAGAAGTAGCTGCCTCAAAAGGGGCAGCTATTTTTATTCGTGGGTGTCCTTAGAACCCGTTTTCTCTCAGCCAACTTTTGAACAGCTTAAACCATAGATCTTTGCTATTGGAATCTGTAAGGGCAAAGCCATGGTCGCCGGATTGCAGGATATGCATTTCTGCTTTCACTTTGTTTTGCAACAGCGCATTAAAAAAGGAAAGGGTGTTTTTAAGGGGAATGACGGTATCATCTGCGGCATGTACCATAAAGGTGGGCGGGGTAGCAGCGTTCACGTGTTGGTCGGTACTGTATAGGTGCAACAACTCCGGCGAGGGCTGTTTCCCGATCAGGTTTTCCCGGGTCCGGGGAATGGCGGGGTCATAAATGATAACCGGGTATAATAACGCTATAAAATCAGGACGAAGGGAAATATTTTCTTTGTTATCGATAACGATCCTGTTTTGCTGCGTTGCTTCCATTGATACAAGATGTCCGCCTGCGGAAAGTCCCATCATACCTACTTTAGCCGGGTTTATTCCCCATTCTGCGGCTCTCCTCCGCACCAGTTGAATGGCAGCCTGCGCATCCTGCAGGGGGCCGATAGATTTATTAACCATGAAGGTGTCGTTTGGCAGCCGATATTTCACAATAAAAGCGGTAATGCCTTCCAGGGTAAGCGCCCTGGCTATCTCTTCACATGCCGAAAGTGACAGGAGGCGGTAGCCTCCTCCCGGGAAAATAAGGATGGCGGTGCCGGTAGCTGTTTCTTTTTTGGGAAAGAAAGGAATGAGTGCGGGTTGTGTGATCCGGGTTACACAGTTATCGGCATCTGTTTGTTCTATGTAGTCCGCCGGGATGTTGCGGGCATTGGGCGCCTTGTTTTCGTAAAGAGGGATCTGCTGTGCGGTGGCTTGCTGCAGGCAGAGCAGAGATATGAATACCGGGATGAAAAGTTTGATCATGTGTGGCGGAATAAAGACCCAAAAGTAGGGATGTATGCACACGGGCACTGTGCTAAAATGCTCAATTTATCCGTTTGCCCTGAAAAAGGTGGGCTGTACGCCATAAGCGGCTCTGAATGCGCGGGCAAAGGCGCCTGCACTTTCAAATCCGCACATCCAGGCAATATCCTGTACGGGTTCGTTGGTGCGTTGCAGTAAGTGGGCGGCCTGTTGTAGCCGGATGTTGCTTAGATATCGGTAGGGGGTGGTATGAAAAACAGCTTTGAACTGCCGGACCAGTTGAGGCACCGATAAGCCGGACTGGGCGCCGATCTGGCTTAAATCAATCTGGTGGCCGGGTGTGGAATGTAATATATCCCTGGCTACGCATAATCGTTTGTATATTTCTTTCCGGGTACCTGCTTTAATGGCTTTTACCTGGTTGCTGGCAGTGATGTCCCCGCCATGCATTATGATCAGGTGGCGCAGGAAGAATACGAGATATTCGTCGGTCATGCTTTCTTCGTATCCGTTGGTGTTCAACATGGAAAGAAGACTGGAGTATTGCTGGTGTAATGCCGGTGTGATGGGGCGAAGCATCTGGAAAAATTCCGGCAGGCGGTGGGAGCTGGTGCCGGCGTTATCCAGCCAGTAAGCATCATCACGTTGTGTGTCGGAAAATACCGTGGCGGCAAACTCATTTTTGAAAAAGATGGATACACACTGCACGGTTTCTTTGCTGCGAATACGGGAAGAGTAGCGTTGCTCATTATTTAATACCAGGAACTGTCCCGGGTGAACAGTCAATTGGCGGCCCTCCACTCCATAAGTTTCTGTTCCGCTTAATACCGTTTTAATGGAAAGACAACCGACATGGTCTTCGCAATAGCTTTCACTGCTGGCGGCATTGAAGATGATATTGTGCCGGCGGAAGCTGTTAAAATGTTGTGCTTCATCAAAGCCGGGTTTAGTATGGTCTGGAAGATGAGTATAATACATAGTAAAAGATCGCTGGCAGATTAAAGTTATCACTTTTCGTCAACACTTTACCTTCCCCATGCCGCTGTCGGATGCTAAAATTGAGCATTTTGGCACATACGGGCTACACAGCCGGGTGTACTTTTAGGTATGATGAATCGCCTGATAATACTAATAGCTATTGCCTGCCTGCCAGCATCCATTCTTTTCGCGCAACAGGAGACCTGGATTACGAACGTGAACCTGGTAGATCCCGCCAGGAAGACCATACAGCCCAACATGACGGTGGTGGTCAAAAACAACCTCGTTACTGCCATCCATCGCAGCAAAGCACCGGGTAATGTAGCGGTAATTGATGCTGCCGGAAAATACCTCCTGCCAGGACTCACTGACGCCCACGTACATTTTTTTCAAAGCGGCGGATTGTATACCCGGCCGGATATGATTGATCTGCGCAGGATCAAACCCTATTCCGATGAAATAAAAGAGATACATGCCGGCCTCGGAGACCAGTTGCGCCGGTATATACAAAACGGTATCACCACGGTTTTTGATGTGGGCGCCACTTATCACCTGCTGAATCATATCAAAACCTTTACCGGGTCGAATGTAACGCCGGAGGTGCATATGGCAGGTCCTATCATTACTACGGGGTTGATACCTACGTATGATAGTTTGCAGGATGATACGCCCTTTATGCTGGCAGCTACTGCGGAAGATGGGCGCCGGTTGGTACAGGAGCAGTTAAAATACCATCCTGATCTCATCAAGCTCATCTTCCTGTTAGATGATCAACCAGCAGTATCGCATAAGCCGGTGGTTACTGCGGTTATTGAGGAAGCGCACCGTCACGGCTTACGGGTGGCAGTACATGCCGTAGGGAAGGAGCGGGCACAACTGGCGGTGGAAGCCGGCGCCAATTTCCTGGTGCATAGCGTGGAAAATGAGGAAATAGATGATGCATTTGTAGCCCTGCTCAAAAAGAAGAAAGTAGTCCTTTGCCCGACACTAACGATTGAAAGCGGCTATCAGTATACATTTGATCAATCCCGCAAATTTACTACCCATGAGTTGATCTATGCAGAACCCTTTGCACTGGGTAGCCTGTATGATCTGAAACAATTGCCCGACACGGTACTTGCACAACAATACAAATTAAAATCGTTGGCCCGTGCTGCCCCGAATGCGGCCAAAGTCAATATTCGTGCGAAGAATCTTAAAAAGCTGAGTGATGCAGGCGTAACCATTGTGAGTGGATCTGATGCCGGCAATATTGGCACCTTGCATGCTGTAAGCCTGCTGCCCGAGCTATTGGAAATGCAGCGAAGCGGCATGAATACCTGGCAGGTGTTACAGGCTGCTACCATTCATCCGGCGGCTATCCTGGACCGTTCCGGCTACACGGGTAATATCGGCGTAGGGCAGCCGGCGAATATGGTACTGCTCAATGGCGATCCGGTGGCGGATCTGCACCAGCTTGAACATATTCAACTGGTAGTTCGCAACGGACACGTGATAGCACCGGATACACTTATACATCAAAGTCCGGAGGCGCTGGTACAGCGACAACTGAACGCTTATAACAGCCGTAATATGGAAGCATTCCTGAACACCTATAGCGATGATGCAGCGCTGTATGATTTTCCGGGTAAACTGTTGCGCCATGGAAAAGAAGACCTGCGGAAGGCTTATTTCTTTTTTGACCTGGCCCGTTTATTACATTGTCGCATTGATAAGCGGATAGTGGAAGGGAATTTTGTGATTGATAAGGAGCATATCCTGGACGATCATGGTACAAGGGGCGGTACTGCGATATACCAGGTGGAAAATGGAAAAATCAGGAAAGTATTTTTTATTGAATAAATACCTATATGCTGTATAAAAAATGCCGTCTCAGTGAAAGCTGGGACGGCATTTACTTTTGGCCGGAATGTCTTTGCCGGTGACCGTGGGCGATAATTGTTTACCGCGCATGTATACGGAGGTATCTATCTCCCAAAAACATTACTTTATCTGCCAATCACGTACTTCACATTTTCGGTAATTCCTTTCCAGTTATCGGTGCGGAATGGTGCTGCCGGGAAACCTTCCTTGTTAAAGAGGTTATCTTCCAGGTTATCATCTGCCCAGCCATAACGTACTGCTACCGGGTTACTGACTTCTTCTGAGAATACAACTACCTTATCGCCTGTTACATAGGCTTTGGCATAGTGGAACTGCTGATCAGCGCCGGCTACTTCAAAGCCCCGGATATAGCCGTATTTGTCGTTTACAGTAAGGCCACCGCCTATGTTGGTAAAGCTGAGTGTTACTTTATTGCCATTGGTTTGCATGGACTGATACGTGGGGCCACTGTACACGTTATTTTCACCATAGGTATTGTGCAGGGCTACGGCTGCCAGTCTTTTTCCTACATCCTGTTTGTTCCTGGGGTGAATGTCTTTCGACTCGCCAATGTCCGTAATAACGGCCATGCCTGTATTAGGAACGTTTAGCGTCAGCGTTTGTGCTTCTCTTAACTCTGCCCAGGTGCTACCGCGCTGGCTGTTGCCGTTGGCCGCATTGAAGCTGGCCAGTTGTACAAAGTAGAAAGGAAATTCGCCCTGATGCCATAACCTGCGCCAGTCGTTGATGAGCAGTGGAAATGATTTGCGGTATTCATAAGCGCGGCCGGCATTGGTTTCTCCCTGGTACCAGATAGCGCCTTTGATGGCAAAAGGTAATATGGGATGGATCATGGCATTATACAGCAGCGAAGGATAGCTGTTGGGGCCTACACTCACATCGGGGATAAACGCAGACGCCATGCGATATGCCCAATCGCCCGCCAGCGACTGTTTACGGCCTGCGATATTTACATATATCTCGGATGCATCGCCGGTAAAACCGCCACCACCGCCGGTATCTTCTATTCTTACCGCAATGGTATTTTTACCGGCTTTTAATATACCGGCAGGAACCTGGTACAGGCGGGTAGCGTTGTACGCATTGGTGCCACCTACGCGGGTGCCATTGATATAGGCCACATCGTTGTCGTCGATAGTACCCAGGCTTAGTTCCGCGGGTTTGCCGGCATCGGCGGCAGCAATGTCGAAGCTGCGGCGGAACCAGATAACGCCGTCGAAGTCGCCGATCTGCTGGGTTTCCCAGGCACCGGGTACTTTCATCTTATCCCATGACTGATCAGCCACGTTTTCGGCCGACCAGCCTGCAGCGGTTGCAGCATCCGGCAGTTCACCCTGTTTGTTGACGATGATTTGATGAATACGTTTTTTATTGGCCACCGCAAAAGAGTCGATATTCAATACCGGCGCATTTTTTACGAACTCACTGAATATGTCGTTGTTGGCCATGCCTTCAGGGCTGATCCAGGTCTCCACCATGGAACCACCCCAGGAAGTATGTATAAGGCCAATAGGGACATGCAATTGCTCGTTGAGGGCTTTGGCAAAGAAATAACCAACGGCGGTAAAATCGCCTGTGTTTTCGGGGCTGGCGGCCTTCCAGGCGCCTGGCTTGACATCTGCCTTAGGCGTGGCCGAAATATCTTTGGGTAAATAGAAGTGACGGATATTGGGGTTTGCAGATGCCGCTTTCGCTTTGTCTGCGTCAATCACGCTGTTAACAGCGAATTCCATATTGGATTGGCCGCTGCACACCCATACATCTCCCATAAGGATATCGTGCAGGGTGATATTGTTCCGGCCTTGTACCGACAAATTATACGGACCGCCTGCTTTCTCCGCATTCAACAACACTTTCCACTGCCCGTTTTTGTCTGCTTTAACGGTTTTCGTTTGTCCGTTAAACTGGATGGTGACCTTTTCATTTTTATCTGCCCAGCCCCACACCGGGATGGGTTTGTCGCGCTGTAGTACCATGTTGTCGCCGAAGATATTGGAAAGGCGAACGTTGGCCCACCCAACGGAAGTAATCATAGTGGTGGCCAGTAACAAAACTGTTTTTTTCATGTTTGTGCTAATTGTCGTTATCAAGAGAAATGCGTGGAATCGCTATGCGGTTATAAATGTAAGGAAGCGTTTTTTTATTTTATAACTTTTATGATAAAGCCGTGGTCTGCTACGACTTAAAATTATATATAAATAACCCTGAATAGTGTAACAGTTTCCCTTCGCGTTGGAAGTAGCTTTGCATAAAATCGTTAGAAATATGTCAATCGCTATATCCGTGCAGCCTGCTGCACATAAGAAACAAGAGATAAAAGAATCTTACCCGGTATTGGAAATGACCTGTGCCGCCTGTGCCATCAGCGTGGAATCTATGCTGAAATCTGTTCCCGGCGTATCTGATGCCGGCGTGAACTTCGCCAACCAGCGCGCCTGGGTAGTATATGATCCTTCAGTAGTAACGCCGGAAGGCCTGCAGCGCAGCGTTCGCAGCGTTGGCTACGATTTGCTCATCAATAAAGAAAACCAGGAAGAAGAACAGGCAGCCGCACAGCAAAAGCATTACCAGCATATCAAACAAAGAACGATCTGGTCGGTGGTATTATCACTCCCGGTAGTCATCATCGGCATGTTTTTCATGGATATGCCTTATGGTAACTATATCATGATGGCCTTTGCCACACCGGTAGTGTTTTTCCTGGGACGTCACTTCTTTGTGAATGCGTGGAAACAAGCCAAATTCGGTAAAGCCAACATGGATACGCTGGTAGCGTTGAGTACCGGTATTGCCTGGTTGTTCAGTGCCTTCAATACCTTTTACCCTGAATTCTGGCACCAGCGCGGGTTGCATGCACACGTCTATTTTGAAGCAGCAGCGGTGGTTATTGCGTTTATATCTCTCGGAAAATTATTGGAAGAAAAAGCAAAATCCAATACTTCTTCTGCCATCAAAAAACTGATTGGCTTACAACCTAAAACCGTATTGCTGGTAGGCAGTGATGGTAATACCACCGAAATTCCTATTGCACAGGTACAGGTAAACGACCTGCTGCTGGTAAAACCCGGTGAAAAAATCCCGGTAGATGGAAAAGTAGCCAACGGCACTTCTTACGTAGATGAAAGCATGATCACCGGAGAACCGGTAGCTGTGGCTAAAAAGGCCGGAGAACCGGTGTTTGCAGGTACTATTAACCAGAAAGGCAGTTTTCAGTTCCATGCGGAGAAAGTGGGCGCCAACACGTTGCTGGCGCAAATTATCAAAATGGTACAGGAAGCACAGGGTAGTAAAGCACCGGTACAGAAACTGGTAGATAAAATTGCCGGCATATTTGTACCGGTAGTCATTGGTATTGCCATCTTAACCTTTGCTACCTGGATGATACTGGGAACAGATAATGCCTTTAGTCATGCATTGCTGACCGCTGTTACAGTATTGGTCATTGCTTGTCCCTGTGCATTGGGACTCGCTACCCCTACGGCTATCATGGTGGGAGTAGGTAAAGGCGCCGAAAATAATATCCTGATCCGTGATGCGGAAAGCCTGGAGCTGGCACATAAAGTAAATGCGCTGATACTGGATAAAACCGGTACCATCACCGAAGGTAAACCGGTAGTCACTGATATTATCTGGAATGCCGAAGGAGATACCGCGCAAAAAGTATTATATGCACTGGAGCGCCAGTCAGAGCATCCGCTGGCAGAAGCTGTAGTAGCACATTTACAGGAAAAGAATATTACACCGGTAGCATTGGATCATTTTGAAAGCATTACCGGCCAGGGGGTAGAAGCCCGCTACGGAGGCAGTACCTGGTACGTGGGTAACGCGAAGCTGATGGGTGCACATAAAGTACAACTCGATGCTGCTATTGTAGCAAAAGCTGCTGCACTGCAGGCCGCCGCTAACACCGTGGTGTATTTTGCAGTCGACAAACAACTGCTGGCCGTGATTGCCATCGCCGATAAAATCAAGGCTACCTCCAGGCAGGCTATTGAAACCCTGCAACGCAGCGGTATTGAAGTATACATGCTTACCGGCGATAATGCCCACACTGCAGCCGCAGTAGCCCAACAGGTAGGGATTAAACATTACAAAGCAGAAGTATTGCCTTCTTATAAAGCCGAATTTGTAAAAGAGTTACAGCAGGCCGGCAAAGTAGTAGCCATGGCGGGTGATGGTATCAACGACTCCCAGGCCCTGGCACAGGCAGATGTAAGCATCGCGATGGGTAAAGGATCTGATATTGCGATGGACGTTGCCAAAATGACCCTCATCACCTCAGATCTGAACAGCATTCCCCGGGCATTTAAATTATCCGGAAAAACTGTGAGCACGATTAAACAAAATCTCTTCTGGGCGTTTATATATAATGTCATCGGTATTCCCATTGCGGCGGGTGTATTATTCCCGGTCAACGGATTCCTGCTGGACCCAATGATTGCCGGTGCAGCCATGGCATTGAGTTCTGTGAGCGTGGTAAGTAACAGTTTACGTCTTAAAATGACCCAACTATAATTATATAAAAGGAATTATAAATTGTGTAACAATCCCCGGTTCCTTCCAACGTAATTTTACATCATCAAACAAACAATCATCTCGAAAAAAAATTAAATAAAATGGAAACAGTACAATTCAAAACCAATATAAAATGTTCAGGATGCATAGCAACGGTAACGCCTGTATTAAATGAACTGGCAGGCGCCGACAACTGGGAAGTAGACCTGAACAGCCCGGACAAAGTGCTCACCATCGCAAAAGATAACCTGGATAAAAGCGAAGTAAGAGTGGCCATAGAAAAAGCTGGTTATAAAGCAGAAGCATTATCATAATATCAACGCATCAATTCTTAAAAACAATAAAACGATATAACATGAAAAAGATATTACTGGCTGGAATGGTTTTAGTAGCCGGGTTTTTCCAACAGGGCAAAGCACAGGACAAAGCAGCTTCTTCTCAACTATCTCCTTTGTTAACACACTACTACCAACTGAAGGATGCATTGATTGGCAGCAATGCCACCGCCGCCGCTGCTGAAGCAGCAGAATTTGTAAAGGCAGCAGCCAGCGTAGATATGAAGGCGATGCCTGCGGCAGATCACAATGCTTACATGCCTTTATCCGATAAATTAGTAGCCGATGCCAAAGCCATTGCAGGTACTAAAGAAATCAGCAAACAACGGGAGTATTTTAAAACACTTTCAGATAATATTTATACACTGGCGAAAGCAGTATCCTTATCTGCCGCACCAGTATACCAGGAATATTGCCCCATGAAAAAAGCCTATTGGCTCAGCAGCAGCAACGCCATTAAAAATCCTTACTTCGGTAACCAGATGCTGACCTGCGGTAAAGTAAGCGATACCATTAAGTAGCAGTATTTTAATTTCGACTATGAGAGCACTATTCCTGTATATAACTTTTATGAGCCTGTGTGGTATGGTTGCTGCACAGGCTTCTTTTAACCAGGCTCCTAAAGTAGTTCGCTACGACCTGTATGTAGGAGATACCATGGTGAACTACTCCGGGAAAACCAAACATGCGCTGGCCATCAACGGCGCCATCCCCGGCACTACCATGCATTTCACCGAAGGCGATACCGCAGAAATTTATGTACACAATACCCTGAAAGAAGAAACCTCCATCCACTGGCACGGACTTATTTTACCTAATCAATACGACGGAGTATCTTACCTTACCACCAGCCCGGTAAAAGCAGGTGAAACACATCTCTACCGGTTCCCACTTGTACAACACGGCACCTACTGGTATCACAGCCATACCATGTTCCAGGAACAAAGTGGCATGTACGGCGCTATTGTTATCCATAAAAGAAATGAAACTAACGCAAAAGAATATACGTTATTGTTGAGCGACTGGACCGATATGCACCCGCATACGGTAAACCGCTACCTGCATAACGCGAACGACTGGTTCGCCATCAAGAAAGGATCTGTACAGAGCTATGCAGAAGCGGCAAAGCACAAACATTTTTCTACCAAAGTGACCAACGAATGGAAACGCATGAATGCCATGGATGTAAGCGATGTATACTACGAACGCTTTTTGTCCAATGGTCAATCCGCCGCTACCGCGCCTCAATTCAAAGCGGGCGACAAAGTACGCTTGCGGATTATTAACGGTAGCTCTTCTACTTATTTCTGGTTGCACTATGCCGGCGGCAAAATTAGCGTGGTAGCCAACGACGGCGCCGACGTAGAGCCGGTAGAAGTAGATCGCCTGTTGGTAGGGGTTTCAGAAACATATGATGTAGTAGTAACCATCCCCGAAAATATGCAGTACGAGTTCATGGCCACTGCAGAAGATCGCACCGGCAGCACTTCCCTCTGGCTGGGTGAAGGTATGAAAATGCCGGCCAAACCCCTGCCACGGCTGAAGTACTTCGAAGGGATGAAGATGATGAACGACATGATGAAAATGAACGGCGACCTGGATACCAGCGATGGTATGCAGATGGCCAACCAGCAGATGGATATGAACACCGTGATGTATCCTGAAATTACCGGTGGTGAAACCGCAGCTCCTATGCAACACGACATGGGCAATATGCACATGGATAGCACCGCTGGCGATATTGTAACGCTGAACTATGGTATGTTAAAGGCGCCGGAAAAAACCACGCTGCCTGAAGGCCCCATGAAAGTACTCCACTTCGAACTAACAGGTAATATGAACCGTTATGTATGGAGTATTGATAATAAAACAGTTTCCGAAACAGATAAGATCTTAATTAAGAAAGGAGAAAATGTAAGAATCGTGCTGTACAACAACACGATGATGCGCCACCCGATGCACCTGCATGGACACTTCTTCCGGGTGTTGAACGGACAGGGAGAATATTCCCCGCTGAAAACCGTGCTGGACATCATGCCCATGGAAACCGACACCATTGAGTTTGCTGCCACAGAGAGCGGCGACTGGTTCTTTCACTGTCACATTTTATACCACATGATGAGTGGCATGGGACGTGTATTCAGTTATGAAAATTCACCGCCTAACCCGGAAGTGCCGCACCCTGCAATGGCATATCGCATGTTAAAGAAAGATGACCGTATGTTGCATACCATGGCGAGGGTAGGACTGGAAAGTACCGGCAGCGATGGCGAAATCATGGTGGCCAATACCCGCTATCGTTTATCTACCGAGTGGCGGCTGGGATTAAACGATCATCATGGCTATGAAAGCGAGAGCCATTTCGGACGGTACATTGGTAAAATGCAGTGGCTGTTTCCTTATATCGGCTGGGATGTGCGTTACCGCAAAATGGAAGAATCCGAGAAAAATTTATTCGGACAAAAGAATACCAAAGATTTCAGACAGGTATTTCATGTGGGATTGGAATATACTTTGCCGATGCTGATAGTGGCAGATGCTTCTGTAGATACTGACGGCCGCCTGCGCTTTCAGTTGATGCGGGATGATGTGCCGGTAACAAAACGGCTAAGGTTTAGTTTCATGGTGAACACCGATAAGGAATACATGGCCGGTTTCCGGTACATTGTTACCAGGAACTTTGCTTTTTCAACACATTACGATAGTGACATGGGACTTGGCGCGGGGATTACATTAAGCTATTAAAATTAAGAGAAATGGATCATCAACATGAGCATGAGCATCAGCACGGGCACCAGCATCAACCAGCGCCTGAACATCAACCAGCATCTGAGCATCATTCGCATGGCGACATGCAAAAAGCGCCGGATCATTCCGGGCACCAGCATGGTGCTGCGCCTGGCAGCCATGGCGGACACCACGATCATCACGCGATGATGATTGCCGATTTCAGAAAACGTTTTTATGTAGTGTTATTACTCACCGTACCCGTAATGCTGTTATCAAAAATGATTCAGCAATGGTTAGGTATTTCTATAAATTTTACGGGAGATAAGTACCTGTTACTGGCACTCTCTTCTGCAGTTTTTGTATATGGCGGCTGGCCCTTTTTAAAGGGCTGGTACGACGAAATGAAAGCCTGGGAGCCTGGCATGATGACGCTGATAGGGTTTGCCATCACCGTGGCCTATATCTATAGTGTGGCTACTGTAGTGGGTTTGTCAGGTATGGATTTCTTCTGGGAGTTAACAACCCTGATTCTCATTATGTTGTTAGGGCACTGGATTGAAATGAAATCGGTGGCAGGCGCTTCCAGGGAACTGGAGCTGCTGGTACAACTGATGCCGGACAATGCCCACCTGGTGCATGGCGATCATATCATGGATGTACAAACAGCTTCCCTGAAAGCGGGTGATATCATCTTAATCAAGCCAGGCGAAAAAGTAGCCGCCGATGGCGTGGTGACGGAAGGAGAAACCTACCTGAATGAAAGCATGCTGACGGGGGAATCCAAACCGGTACAGAAGCAGGCCCGCGACAAAGTGATTGCGGGATCTGTGAACGGTAACGGGGCAATTAAAGTATCCGTAACCCATGGATCAGCCGATTCTTATTTATCGCAGGTAGTGAAGCTGGTGCAGGATGCCCAGCAATCCAAATCCAAAACGCAACTGCTGGCAGACAAAGCGGCGCGCTGGCTGACCCTTATTGCGATCCTGGCCGGAGTAGCTACTTTCTTATATTGGTGGATGAGTGGCAGGGATATTTCCTTTGCTATTGAACGGATGGTAACGGTGATTGTGATTTGTTGTCCGCATGCGCTGGGATTGGCAGTACCATTGGTCATCGCCAAATCCACCGCGTTATCTGCCAGGCATGGATTGCTCATTAAGAACCGCACTGATTTTGAAAATTCCCGCAATATTACCACCATCGTATTTGATAAAACAGGCACCCTGACCGTAGGTCGTTTTGAAGTGGTACGTTTCAACACCTTGCAGGCCGGTTTAACGAAAGAAACCATGCTGTCGTTGGCAGCAGCACTGGAAGGCAGCTCCGAGCATCCGATTGCAACGGGCATTGTGGACAAAGCGAAGGCCCTGCAATTGTCATTGCCTGTGGCAGAGAACATTACGGCCATTACCGGTAAAGGTATTACCGGGAAAGTAGGTGGAAAAGAAGTGAAGGTGGTGAGCCCGGGCTTTATTGAAGAGCAATTCAAAGGGCAAAACACCAGTGCTGATATCGCTTCCGGGGAGACCGTGGTATACGTGGTGGTTGATAACGCGGTGGCGGGATTTATTGCGCTGGCGGACCAGATCCGGCCGGAATCTGCCGGAGCCATTGCTACCCTGAAAGAAAACAACATTAAAACCGTATTGCTTACAGGTGATAATCGTAAGGTGGCGGAAAGTGTGAGCAAAACGTTGGGGATGGACAGTTTTTTCGCGGAAGTATTGCCTCATGAAAAGTTGGATAAAATAAATGAGTTGCAGCGGCAAGGTGAATTTGTGGCGATGACCGGAGATGGTATCAACGATGCGCCGGCGCTGGCCAAAGCGGATGTGGGGATTGCCATTGGCAGCGGAAGTGATGTAGCGGCCGAAACAGCCGGTATTGTGCTGGTAAACAGCAATCCGCAGGACGTTGTGAACCTGATTTTATTTGGGAAAGCTACCTGGCGTAAGATGATGCAGAACCTGATCTGGGCAACCGGTTATAACGTAGTAGCGTTGCCACTGGCGGCCGGGGTGTTATATGAACAGGGTATTTTACTGAGCCCGGCGGCAGGGGCGGTATTGATGACGGTGAGCACTGTAGTGGTGGCAATTAATGCCAGCCTCTTAAAAGTGAAAGGCAGGTAAAAACGTAAATATTGCGTAATATTGTAGTGGATTTAAATCATGTGATAGTATTTTAGTTGACAACTGTTATTTTCGTCATGTTATCATCCCACAAAAGCCTCTCAAAATAATAACCATATGGATACTCGCCAATTATTTCACCACGTTGTGAATGCCGGTACTTCCCGACAGGAAGAAGCGCAGGCTAAGGTGACCAGGATGGTCAATACTTTTTCAGTGATTACCACTACGCTTTGTTTGCTTTTTGGTGCGTTGATCTATTGGGGTACGGGTAAAATAGAGTTATTGATCCCGGCTTACATTGAAGCAGCGTTGTTCATTGGCGTATTGCTGCTGAACATAGCCAATAAACCTGTATTGGCCAGTATATCCTTTGTGGCTATTAATAATGTGGCGATTGTATACTTTAGTGGGGTAATGGGGATGTTAACGGAAGTACACCTGTTGTTCCTGTTTTTATTGGGCGCCTCGCTGATGATATTCCGGACCCGTGCCCTGGTGATAGCCAGTATAGTGGTGGCGGTTTTATCAGTGATAGCCTGCGAAATTAACTATTACATGAACGTTGTGCCGCCAATGGCCATGGGACACGAACAGCAATTTATCATCCGCTGGATTACGCTGCCGGCTATCCTTTTGCTGGACGTTGCTACTGTCTTCCTGTATGTAAGAAGGTTAAAAACGCTCAACAACAAACTGGTGAAGGCTACCGACGAAAAAACCATTTTTGTACGGGAAACCAGCCATGAAATCCGTAACCCGCTGAATGCTATTTATGGTATCAGCCAGGATCTGTTGATGAAGGTGCATAAGGAAGAGCGATATGCGGACATCCGTCCGGAAGTAGAACACCTGTATTCTGCTACCCATAACGTATTACAAATTATTAATAATGTGCTGGCTATTTCCCGGATTGAGGGAGGCGCTTCACACGACCTGCATCCGGAGGCATTCAATATCCGGGAACTGATTACAGACAAAGTCATTGTATACCAATACATTGCCGACCTTCGCGGTATCCGGATCAAAGCGGATATCCGCGAAGGGATGCCGGCGTCTATAGTGGCGGATAAAGGCAAGCTCACACAGGTATTGAATAACCTGTTGTTTAATGCCATCAAATTTACCCGTACCAATAGTGTGGTAAGTATTACTGTTTTGAGAGATGGGGACCTTTGGCAGTTTCACGTAAAAGATCAGGGCCCGGGAATACCGGAACAAGAGCTGCTATCGGTATTTATGCCATTTAAGGCAGGAAAAAGCGAGTTTGAGGGTACCGGGTTGGGATTGCCTATCACGAAGAAATACGTGGAGTTAATGGGCGGAAAAATCACGGTCAACAGCGTACTGCACGAAGGAGCCACCTTTGTGGTGCAACTGCCGCTGGCAGAGCCGGAAAAACCAGTAGTGGCAAAGGGCGCTTCTTTTATGGAGCTGACCCTGCACAAGGGGCTGAAAGGGCTGGTGATCGACGACAGTGAAATGAGTCAGCTGGTATTGGCTAATTTTCTGCGTAAGCTGGGCTTTAATACACTGGTAGCCGGAAGCGGTGTAGAAGGGATTAACAAGGCAATGGATGAAAAACCGGACGTTATTTTCATAGATAGTTATATGCCGGGACTTAGCGGAAGCGATACGATAAAGCGATTCCGGGAAATACCTGCGTTTAAAGACATTCCGGTGATTGCGGTATCGGGGGATGCTTTCCAGGAATCGATCGATGATATGCTTGGGGCAGGCGCCAGTGAATACATTTCCAAGCCTATTGATCTACGGCTGCTGAACAGCACCCTGAATAAACTGTTACCACAATAATTAAGCATACACATACTGGTAGCGGGTAGTATCCTGGCTACTCCAGTCTATATTTCCTTTCATCATACGGCCAAGTGCCAGTACATACTCTTCCAGTACAGGTTTTACGGTATTGGAACAGAGTGCTGTGAGTACATCTGCCGTATTATTAAACAGCGCTACTTCCGAGTTGTGGATACGGACAGCCTGTTCTACGGCTTGTTCCAATGTAAGCTGATGATGATGCTTGAGCAGCATTACCAGGTTCAGTTCATCTCCTCCTTCCAGTTCCTTCGAAAATGAATAAAGGTCGTTTGCCCAGCAGATGGTGCGACTGCAATACAATCCCAGGCTTTTTACCTGTTTGTTGGCCCGCAGGTCTGCCGGCAAATTGATTTCGCCTACCAGTGTGGCGAGGTCCAGGAAGAAGTTGGCACCGCCGATTTGTGGCCGGAAACGGATGTAATCGTTTAGTGAAATACTCCGGGCATTGTCTACATGCTTCATGCGCCACATATTGGCCATAAAGGCATCTTTAAGGCTACGGGCAAAGCGGGCCTGCCAGCCTCTGTTACTGATTTGCCGCATCCGTTGCCAGATGTCGCTCATGGCAGCCAGGATAGGACCCCCGGTAGCCAGTGTAAACGTTTTGTTCACTTCCAGCACCTGCATCATCTGGTATACCATGCGCTCAAAGCCGGTATTAAATTCGTTGGGCGCCAAAGCGTCCAGGTGGTCGTCCCAGAGGAATAACAGCGTGTTGAAATCGCTCGCAATGCATAACGAAAACAGGGAAGCATTCGGGAACATGCGGGCCACCATCCAGGTGAATTTCTGTTGATGATAATGTTCCCAGGTAGCATGGTCTTTTACGAGTTGGAAAGCATGTACCCAATCGGTAGTGTGTTGATCCGCTTCATATACCTGCGGATGGAGTGTTTCAGGGAACGGGCAGTAGAGTTCCGGACCGGAAATTGTTGATAGCATGACAAATTGCATTTAAAAGTGAATAGATAAAAGTTGATCTTGTTTGTGACGGGAGTAATGACAAATGACATTTAGTGGTTTTCTTTCCCAGATTACAAATGTATTAATGTAGCGGAGTAAGCCCGCAAAAAGAATAGGGGATAACATGAAAAGGGGACTACCATATTGAATGGTAGTCCCCTTGTAACTTATAGGTTGAAATGGTAAGTCTATTCGGCTTTGAGGGTTTTCACCGGATTCATCAATGCGGTTTTAATGGCGGTATATCCAACAGTAATGGTGACTACACAAATGGAAATAAATATGGCGAGTACAAACACACCGGCGCCCAGGTTTATCCGGTAAGCGAAAGTGTGAAGCCATTGATTCATGATAAGCCAGGCCAGTGGCGCGGCAATCACAAAAGCGGTCAGCAGCAGGTAAAGAAATTCTTTGCTGAACAGCCATATAATATTTTCAACACTGGCGCCCAGTGTTTTCCGGATGCCCACTTCCCTGGTGCGTTGTGCGGCCATAAAGGATACGAGGCCATATAATCCAATACAGCCAATGATGATGGAGATGCTGGTGAACAGTTGAATGAGCCGGAAAATCATCATATCCAGTTTATAAAATCCGGCCATTTGTTCATCGAGGAAGCGGTATTTATAGAAGTGCTGCGGGTATACGTCTTTCCACGCGGCGGCAATGGCCGGCATCATTTTCCGGAGCTGGCGCATATCAACTTTTACAGCGCATTTGCTGTAGTTGTCGTGGATAGTAGAGATGAAGATCGGATCTATGGCTTCATGGAAGGACCGGGTATGGAAGTCTTTTACTACGCCTACAACTATGCCTTGACCGCCGTTAATTACCATAGATTTACCGATGATAGCCTCGTTGGAAGGCAGTTGCAGATTTTTTACCGTGGTTTCATTCACCAGGAATTCACGGGCAGTATCTGAAGGCAGCAGATTGCGGCCTGCCACCAGTTGTAGCCCGAAGGTACGCACATAGCCGGTGTCGGCAGCCCGGTTGAAAATAGCATTTTTTTCAGCGGTGGTGCGGGTATCGAATTTCATGCTGGTAGCAGAGGCCTTGTCTGCAGCGGGTGCATTGCCGCAAAAAGTGAGTTGTTCTACGCCCGGTATCTGCGATAATAACGTATGTAAGGTGCTTAGTTTTGCCACCTCATTATCCGGTAGCGGTAACATCAGGATGGCATCTTTCCGGAAGCCGGGATCACTTTCCACAGAATAGCGCATTTGGTTGGCTACTACAATGGTACCGATGATAAGTAATTGAGAAATCGCAAACTGGGTTACCACCAGCCCTTTTCTAAATAAGGCGCCGCCGGTACTTTGTCGCGCCAGTTTGTTTTTCAATGCCTGTATCGGTTGAAAACCGGCAATGACGAGCCCGGGGTAAGCACCGGACAGTAATACCACCACTATAAAAAGCAGGGGTAAAAAAAGCAGGAGATAGTGGTCGCCCAGGATATTGATATGCAGTTGTATTTCGAAGAGCTGGTTGACATAGGGGAGCGTTACCAATGCCAGCAAATAAGCGAGCAACATGGCAATCAATACCACGAGCGCTGTTTCTGACAGGAACTGTACAAAAATTTGTCCCCGGAGGCCACCCAATACTTTACGAAGACCAATTTCCTTTGAACGCTTCATGGCCTGGGCGATGCTGAGGTTCACGAAATTAATACAGGTGGTAATGATGAGTAGCAGCCCAATGAGCGCTATTATCCACAGGTTTTTCTTCGCAATATAACCATTGAGTTGGGGGTTGAAATGTATGTCATTCAATGGCTGTAATTCGAACCTGAATAATTTGGAAGAAGTAGCATCATAATATTTGGAAGAAACTGCCGGTAAAAGTTTGTTGTTTACATCGGCTGCTTTAACACCAGGCTTCAGTAATACAAAGCATTGTAATCCCCTGTTAACGCTCATCCACCAGTCTTTTTCTACCAGCCAGGGGGAATGGTTTTGCAGGTTATCGAAAGGAAAATATACTTCCGCGCGGAAGTCAGTATTATCAGGGATATCTTTCAACACTGCGGTGATGGTGAACTGCAGGCTGTCGTCGAGGTGAATTAATTGGCCGATGACATCTGTAGTACCAAAATATTTTTTTGCAATTCGCGCTGTGACGGCAGCAGTGAAAGGCGCTTTTAATGTGGTGGCGGTGGAGCCGCTCAGCAGCGGAAAGTAGAAGATATTGAAAAAGGAAGGATCCGCGAAAGCAATTTCTTCTTCAAACTTTTTATCAGGTGTTGTCATCACCACTCTTTTACCCATGGACGCTACGCGCGACAATTGCTCCGTTACGCCAAAATCATGTTGAAAAGCGTCGCCCATAGGAGATGGGGCGCCTGTGGAATACCTTACTTTTTCTTCATGAAAGGCAGTAACGATCCTGTATACCCTATCCTTGTTGTGATGGAAAGTATCAAAGCTCAGGTGATACTTGACCATGGTGAAAATGAGTATTACACAGGCGATGCCGAGTGCAAGGCCTGCTATATTGATGATGGTATGTGTTCTGAATCGTTTTAAATTCCGCCAGGCAGCTTTGAAGTAGTTTGTGAGCATGATATTAGGGTTGATTGCTTCCTGTTGTTAAAAAAGATGCCAGTCAGAAAGCTAACAGATTATCAGTTATTTTAGATTTGTTATATTTTTTAATATGTCCGGATTTGCACACTTGTTTGTCCGCTTTTGCGGATGTAATAAGTTGGCCTTGCAATGCGTGTATCAGGGCTGCAGGGGGCCCTTGCTGACAGCAATCCCGGCTTTATATACCGCCGCAATGTTCCGGGTGTTCCTGATGTGTTGTGCAGGGTTGGCATTGAGCAATAGAAAGTCGGCCGTTTTGCCGGGAGCAATGGTTCCGAAATGTTGTTGTATATGCAGGGCGATGGCAGCGTTTTTGGTAGCCGCCGTGATGGCTTGTAACGGTGTAAACCCGGCCTGTACCAGCAACTCCATTTCCAGGTGCTCTGAAAAGCCCTGTGCACGTACCGGCTGCGCGCCGGAATCGGTACCAAGCGCCACCAGTATACCGGCATCTGCCATCTTTTTTACATTCTTTAACGCTATTTCAAAGGCATGTACATTTCGTTGATAGGCAGGTGAATTTTTGAGATTGTCCTGGTAGCCGGATGATGTGATCATTTCATATGTGCCGGGTTCCAGGGATGCTTTGAAAAAAGGATCATTGATCCAATCGGGTCTACGGGCATAGATATACGCATATTCATCGAGGGAGAGGGTGGGAATATAAATGGTGCCTTGCTTTTTCATTTGTTGCAGCAGGGCAGCATCTGCTTCCTGGTCGCGGATACTGTGTGCTATGATATCAAGCCCGTTGTTTACGAGGTGATGGGCATCAGCCAGGTAGTAGAGATGTGCGGCTACGCGTATATGTTGTTGATGTGCGCGGGTGATGATGGCTTTGTAAATGTTGCTATCCATTTTGGCTGCGGAGCCGCCAAAATCATCTACCCACATTTTGATAACGGTGGGGTGGAGTACGGCAACAGCATCGAGGTCGCTGATGGCTTCCGCTGGCGTAGCAGGATGGTATATTTTTTTCATGGGCGGTGGCCCTTTAACAGCGGCAAAGCCGTAGCCCGCGGAGTACAGGCGGGCACCTGGCAGGAGGCCATTGACGGAAGAGTCACGCAGGCCGCTATGAAACAGCATGGGTTCATCAGAACCCATCACGAGTATGTTGGTAACACCATAGTCCTGGTATTTTTTCAATTGTGCGAGTATGTTTTCGCGGGTATAAGGGTTGTTTTTATCACCACCAATCATACCTATATGTACATGGCTGCTGATGAGTGCAGGCATCACGGTTTTTCCCCGGCCGTTGATTACCGTGGCGCCGTTGGCTAATTGCCCGGGACCGATTTTGGCGATGACGCCATTTTTAATCAGTATATCCGTAGCCGTTATAGGTGTGCCACCGTTGCCATCTATGAGGGTTACATTTTTAAGCAGGAGTATATTGTTTTCCGGAGGCGCCGGCTGAAAGGAAAACAGGACGATGAGGAGTAGTAACAGATAGTTTTTCATAGTCGCAGTATTCAGGATAGGAATGTACGCATTTCTCGCAAAGGCGCAAAGGAGCAAAGAATATTGAAGCGAATTTTAAGCTCGCAAAGTAAGAAGATCACATAATGGTTATACACATGATTGTTATGTAAGCGTCCTCTTTGTGAGCTTAAAATTCGCTTCAATATTCTTTGCTCCTTTGCGCCTTTGCGAGAAAAGATTATTGTTTAATTTCTCCGGGTATTACGGTGATGGTGAGTTTTCTGCCACCGCGTAAAACATCTACCGGCACTTTTTTCCCGATTTGTTTATCGGACAGCAGCAGGTGGAGATCATCCACGGCTGCAACGGGCTTACCATCGAAGGCGATGATAATGTCGCCGATATGCAATTCGGAGTTGTAGAAATTTCCGTCTGGTACGGTTTCAAAAACGTAGACCCCTGTTTGGACGGATAATTTATTGGCGGCAATCATGCGGCTGCTGAGGTTCACCGGTTGTGCGGCGATGCCCAGTTGTGCCCTTCTGATTTTGCCGTGCAGGATCAGTTGACCTGCGATCTGGGCGGCCAGGTTGGAGGAGATGGCGAAGCAGAGCCCCTGTGCGGAGGCGATGACCGCGGTATTTACGCCGATGACCTGTCCCATAGAATTGACCAGCGGACCGCCGCTGTTGCCCGGGTTAAGGGCAGCGTCGGTTTGTATCACATTGTCGATCAGCCGGCCATTGCTGGCGCGGAGGGTGCGTCCCAAAGCGCTCACCACTCCGGCGGTGACCGTATATTGTAATCCCATCGGATTGCCAATAGCGATGGCGATCTGTCCGACCTGTAAAGTGGAAGAATCGGCTAATGGCATTGCTTTAAGCCCCGATTCATCAATTTTCAGTACGGCAATATCTGTGGAAGGATCGGCACCTTTGATTTCTGCGCTGACTCTTCTGCCATCTACAAAAGATACTTTAATGCTGTCTGCATTTTCTACCACGTGATTGTTGGTAATGATGAAACCATCAGAAGATATAATGAAGCCGGAGCCAGTACCTCCCTGCGTGCGCTTTTCCCGCGTACGCTGATCGCTTACTTTTTTCTGTACTTCTATGTGTACCACTGATTCAGCCACCGTACCCACTACACCGGTAACGGTCTGGGAATAGGCATCTAATAAACTCCTATCGTTCGACGCCTGGTGCGTTAGAAATGAAATTGAGTTATCCATAATGCAGAGGCGCTCAAATTTATCTCCAGACTGCGGCAGATGCCGTTTTGGCATTGTTGGCGCCGGTATTATGTCATCATTGCTGCAGGGAGATAGCAATGGTCGCAATTATGGCGGGTTAACTACTCATTTAAATGATCGCTGCCCGCATATCGGGGCAGCGATCCAGGTTTGTTTAAGGCTGAGGAGCCGTTGTTTTTACTTCTTCCCGATCATGACACCAGGGGCCATTACCATGATGATGGGCAAATGCCATTCTCATAAAGAGGACATTGCTGATAAAGAAGAGTACAATGACCAGTATGGTGGCTACCCTGCCAATGATACGGAGGGTCGGTTTTTTCGAAAAGCCGCCAAAAATGTTCCCGATGATAAACACCATACACGCAACAAACAGGATGCGTAGTATGATCAAAATCCCAAATCCCATAATCTTTTCATTTAAACGTTATTTGAATTTGCTCAGCAGCGCTTCGTCTTCTGCTTTACCCCAGTGCGGATCTGTGCCGGTAGCCGGAGTAGCCAGTTGCTGCAGGCTTTGTGTAGCCAGTTGTTTGGCCAGGTCTTTATCGCCACCCCACATCCTGGGCGTATAGTATTTTACCCATGCAGTCACGAACATCGCTCTTGGATTTTGTGCATCCAATGTTTTGGCCTGTTTCAGGGCCTGTTCGGAAAGGGTACCATATTTACGGCCATAGCTCATGGGGTTGATAAATACCTTGGTACGATATACCATGCTCAATACCGTATATACTTCTGCTGCTTCTTTCGGTTGTTTGGCAGCGTCTAATAAGGCCAGTGCTTTTTTTGCCTGTTCCTCGCCGCGGACGCTGTAGGGTTCAATTTTTTCGCCATCATCCTGTAAAAGGAAGCCAATTTTTGCGTTACAAAATGCCGCATAGTAAGGCGCCAGCCAAGCCGGTTGTTCAGTGATACCAAGGAATGTTTTCTCCAGTGTTTCATAGTCTTTTACCGTTTGGGCCTGATCCAGTTTCGCTACCGCCTGCTGTAAGGCATTGGATTGTGCAAACCCGCTATAGGTAACGAATAAAACGGCCAGGCAAATCAATAATTTTTTCATTTTTCTTTTTTTGTGAGGTTTATAAATTGTTATTTAAAAAGTCGTCGGTACGGTCAATGCCGAAACTCATGAATATGCCGATAAAAAAACTTCGTGTAGCCGGCAACGTGATAGGCTGTTTAACCATTCCATTGTAGCTATAGTTGTAGCCGAACACCTGCCTGGTGCCGGTGAGATTGTTGATGCCCATCGCCACACCGGAGAAGTCTTTCCATTTTTTGTTTTTAATAAAAGAGCAAAGCCAGGCCACATGCAGGTTTACTGCATTATACCCTTTGGTGGTACCCTGATCATCGATACCATTATAATTGATGTGGTAGTAAGGCCGGCCCGTAGCCATGGCCCAGGAAAGATTCACGTTGGTATTGATGTCCGGGAAATATTTTTTAATAGCTATCGTAGCGGTGTGTGGCGCAGCAAACGAGGGCCGTAACTGGTATGGATAGTTGAGAAAATCACGTTTGGTATCGAGATAAGTATATGTTATCCAGTAATCCAGGTTTTTGATACTTTTCTTATCGCGCCAGAATAATTCCACGCCCTGCGCATAGCCTTTCCCGTTATTGCTGAGCGTTGGTATAGTTTTCACGAGATCCTGGTATTGCTTGTAATATACTTCCACCCGGAAGAAGCGGTTATTAGCTTTCTTCGTATAGTTCAGGATGTAGTGGGAAGCACTGGAAAAATTAAGCTGGTTCGGCTGGTACAGGTAATCATTTGCCGGCTCCTGGTAAAAGATGCCATAGGCCAGGTTAAACTGGCTGCCATCGCGTAACCGGTAGGCCAGGCTGGCGCGTGGTGCCACCACTGTTTTTTGTAACAGGGAGGAATATTCCATCCTGGCGCCCACTTTCGCGGCGAGATTATCGGCCAGGTAAATATCGCCTTCTGCAAATACCGCGGTGAGATGATCGGTCACCCGCAGGAGGCTGTCGTTAGACCGGCCATGATCGTGGGTATAGAACTGTTCTGCTCCAAAGCGTAGCGCCTGTCCCTGTGGAAAGAAATGTGAGATCACCAGCCTGCCCTGTGCAAAATCTGTTTCCAGGTTGCGGTCACTGGTTTTATAACTGTAAGGGATATACGGAATCGCCACCACATTTCCTTTTTCATTGGTGAGATGCAGGTTATTTTCCTGGCGGTTATAGCTATAGGCTGCACCGGCTTCCAGCTTCCAATTCTGGCTCAGGTAGCTGCGGAAGCTGAGGTTGTTATAACTATTCCATCCGCGCACCTGGTAGCCGGCTTTAAGGGCGACACTATCGATGTCCGGATTATTCATGCCCACATCGCTGTGTCCCCAGCCACTGTAGAGTTTCAGCATACCCGTTTTACCTGTTTTGATCCGGAAGTTGACATTGCCATCCATGTAAATGGGGCCACTGAAATAATCCGGCTTTTGCGGAACAATGTTGTTGTAAAGCGATTGATTGCCATAGTTCAGGTTGAAGCCGAAGCTGCTGCGATTATTTTTAGCGAGGTGCTGCATACCGGCGCCGAGAACGGTGGGGAACAGAAAAAAACGCGCGGATGTTTTTTCCGGAAGATCTTCGCTTTCCAGTATCAGTGCACTGCTCATGGCGCCGCCATATAAGGCAGAGTAGCCGCCGGTGCTGAATAAGATGCCTCTGAACAGAAAAGGGTTAATACGGGCGGCTTGTGGTACTCCTGGCACGGAAGGATAGTTAGGCGTACGTAGCAAGGTACCGTCTATAAACTGCCGCGTTTCTTCGCTGGTGCCGCCGCGCACAAACAAGCCTTCCTGTTCGCCGATTTGCTGGGCGCCGGGAAGCGAGCGTAACGCAAGACTGATATCGCCGTTACTGCCTGCAACGGTGACGGCTTCAATTGGAGTAAGGGAAGCCCCTTTGGCGCGGTCGCTGGCTTCAAAAGCGCCTGCACTGATCACTACTTCATGCAGTGCGCGTTTACTTTTAATAGCAGTATCGGCCACGGCAGGAGTGGAGTCTGCCACGGGTTTAAGCGTGGAGCCTGCTGCCGGCTTGTTTTGCGCTGCTGCCGTACCGGCGAATAGCAAGAGTATGATGGTACTTGTTTTCATTACTGTAGCAAGATGTTACAGCAAAACTAGGTCGAAGAACAAGCGCAATTTTGGAGAGTAGACGGGATGGGAAAGTGTTGCGACAAAACGGGCAATCCTTAGGTATGCAGTAGCCGGTTGACATTCTCTTTATAAAATTCGCTCACCGGAATTTCTATGTCACCGATACAAACGAGGTCACGCTTGATCGTGGTAATTTTTTGTTTCGCGACCAGGTAAGACTTATGTGTGCGTATAAAAGCGGCTGCCGGCAGTTTGTCTTCCATGGCCTTCATGGTCATGCGGGTGAGTATAGGTTTGGGGGTATTGGAGAGATGAATTTTGACATAATCTTTCAGCGCTTCGATATAGTCGATGTTGGCGGCAACTATTTTTACCTGTGTATATTCCACGTTGACAAAAAATGCGTAACTATCATCAACAACGGGTGTGCTGGCTTGTTTCAGCCGGTGGAGTTCATTAGCACGGTTGCAGGCTCTCAGAAAACGTTCAAAGCTAAACGGTTTCAGGAGGTAGTCTACCACCTGCAAATGGAAGCCTTCCAGGGCGTATTGTTCATAGGCGGTTACCAGTATCACCATGGGCGGCTGTTGAAGGGATTGTAGTAATTGTAATCCATTCAGTCGCGGCATTTGTATATCGAGGAAGAGGAGATCTATTTGTTCGTGTTGCAATACTTCCAGTGCCTCCATGGCGTTTTTGCAGGTTTTTACCAAATGGAGAAAAGGCACCTGCCGGATATTATCTTCCAGCAGTTCCCGCACGAGTTGTTCATCGTCTATGGCTATGCAACGTATCATGTGAGCTGTAAAGTTAAGGTAATATGGAAAACAGGAGGCTGTTTGCTGATGAGGAGCTGATGTTTGCCCGGGTACAGCAGTTGTAGCCGGGATTGTACATTGGCCAGCCCTATGCCGGAGTTTTCATCTTTGCTTGCAGAAGGATCGTTATCGAACTGGTTTTTTACTTCGAAGGTGAGCTGATCACCAGTGGCGATTAACTGAACATCAATTTCCGGCCGTTGCGTATAGCCGGTACCGTGCTTGAAGGCATTTTCCACGAAGGGAATCAGCAGCATGGGTTCTATGGTATGATGCGCCGCATTGGGAGCTACCTGGATATTATGGCGGATGTCTACATCATTCCCGAAGCGGAGTTGTTGCAGGGCAATATAGCTGTTGAGGTAAGTTACTTCTTTCGTGAGCAATACTTTTTTGCCGGTGGTATCATACAGCATGTAGCGCATGAGGTCGGAAAGCATGATGAGCGCGGGTTCCAGCTGATCCGATTTTTTGCGGGCCAGGGATACCAGGTTGGTCAGCACGTTGAACAGGAAATGGGGACTTACCTGGGAACGCAGGAACTTTAGTTCGGTGCTGAGTTGTGCTGCCTGCTGCTCTTTTTGTATCCTGTCTTTTTGTATCCTGTCTACTACTTTACAATACACCAGGCTGATGATGTAAGTGCCGATGGAAGGTGCAAATACAAACCGGTAGGAAGAGGTGTCTCTGAGTACCATTGGGAATCCATGTGCCATGATGCTGTACTTCAGCGGGAAAGAGCCGCCAATTAATACGATCACGGAAAGTATATACAACCACCAGTAACGTTTATTCCATAGTCGCGGGTAAAGCAACAGCGAATTAGCGTAAAAAATACCCATATGGATAAAGCCACAGATGGTAAAGAACAAACCCGGAAAAGTACCGATGCGGTAGTCGTTGGCGGCATTGGAAACGATGTAGGGAAGCAACAGCAATACACTCCATATCAATATATGGAGGGCGATAAAAATTTTTTTGAATGGCGCAGAAATACTCATGGTGAAACGTACCTTAAAACTACTGTTTTTTTAATGGGAATACCGGATGCCTGGCAAATTTAGCACCATAGCGGTTGTATAGGAGCCGTGTATAGACAAGGACGGTAAATGTGCAGACAACGCAGGAATAAGTGCAGACGGGGAAGTAATTATTATCATCAGAGAAAATACCATTAATATGGGCAATCCTCAATAACTATTTTTGGGAACCTTAAGTATTTAAAGACTTGTTATGAAAAAATGCGTTGTTGGTGTGCTCTTTTTTTTCCTGTGTGCCACCACAGGTTTTGCACAAAAGTATGAAGCTAACTGGGCTTCCCTGAATAAACGGGGAATTCCCGCCTGGTTTAATAATGCTAAATTTGGCATCTTCATTCACTGGGGGGTGTATGCGGTACCGTCTTTTTCTGCGGTAGGCCCCGGTGGTTATTCCGAATGGTACTGGGCTACCAAGGACGTAGGGTCCGGCGATAACCATGAAAAAACAAAGACTTTTCATGAAAAGAATTATGGCGCCAATACACCATATCAAAGCCTGGAGAGCCAGTTTACAGCTTCCCTCTTTAATCCGCAGCAGTGGGCAAATGTATTTCGCCGTTCCGGTGCCAGGTATGTAGTGCTCACCTCCAAGCATCACGAAGGCTACTGTTTATGGGATAGCAAAGAAGCAGATCAATCCTGGGGTCGTTCCTGGAACGCTGTTACGGGTACGCCTAAACGGGATTTGCTGGGCGACCTCACCAATGCGGTGCGTGCAGAAGGATTGCGTATGGGATATTATTATTCGTTGTACGAATGGTTTAACCCGCTGTGGCAGAAAGATAAGCCCCGTTATGTGAAGGAAGTGATGACACCACAGTTTAAAGACCTGGTGACCCGTTATAAACCTTCTGTTATTTTCTCTGATGGAGAATGGGATTTGTCAGATACTGCGTGGAACAGTACTTCATTGCTGGCCTGGTTGTACAACGAATCACCGGTAAAGGATGAAGTAGCGGTAGACGATCGCTGGGGCAGTGGTACCCGCGGCAAAAACAATGGCGCCACTTACCTGACCTCTGAATATGGCAGTGGTATGCAACCCGGTGTGGTTTGGGAAGAAAGCCAGGGTATTGGACAGTCGTATGGCTATAACCGTATGGAAACTGCCGATGATTACAAGAAAAGCAGTGACCTGGTTTTAATGCTGGTAGATATTGTATCAAGAGGCGGTAACCTGTTGCTGGATATCGGGCCCACCGCAGATGGCCGTATCCCCGTAATTATGCAGCAGAAACTGCTGGACATCGGTCAATGGCTGGAAGTGAACGGCGAAGGTATTTATGACACCAAACCATGGAAAGAAACCCGGCAATGGACTTTGGGCAAGCGCCCGGAAGTAAAAGAGGAAGCTTTCATGTCTGGTTATAATATCAGTAACCTGGTGAAACCTTCAAAAGAGCACGCCAGCGTGGAAATGTTTTTCACCAGCAAGCCAGGCGCCCTGTATTGCTTTTTACCGGCGTATAAGTCGCAGGTAACCATCCGGAACTATACACCGGCAAAAGGCGCTGCCATCAGTATTCTGGGTACCAGCAAAACGATTAACTGGGCGCAGAAAGGCAAGGACTGTGTAATAGACTTATCAAGTCTGCGTCCGGGTGATATCCCGAACGGACTGTTTGTAGTGAAAATAAAAGGCTGATTTTTTTAGAGCAGAAAGCGGAAAGCAGAAAGCAAAAAGCTATTGAAGCGATTGATAAAAGCGGATAGTAATTAAGATACTCGCTTCTGTCAATCGCTTCAATAGCTTTTTGCTTTCTGCTCCACCCATCATGTTTTCTTAAAAAATTATTTTAAAAAGTATATTTTTAAAGGAACCAGTTATCAACTACGTCAAATGCGTTCCACGAGTCTTCTATTACTGATGGCAATGTTATTACTATCCTGTACTTCGGGCAACAACGCCCACCGTACCTGGGAGGTATATGGCGGCAGCAAGGAAAACATCCACTATAGTGCGTTAACCTCACTGGATACCAGTAATGTGGCGCAGTTGAAGGTAGCCTGGGTTTTTCATACCGGTGACGCGGAAGAAATGACGCAGATACAGGTGAACCCGGTGGTGATAGGGGACCGGTTGTACGGGGTATCGCCGAAGTTAAAACTGTTTGCCCTCGACGCTGCTACCGGCAAGGATTTATGGGTATTTGACCCGGTGAATATTTCGGGAGATGTAAAAGGCAAAGGCTATTTCCAATACAACGCCTGCCGGGGCGTGGCTTATTATGAAAACGGCACATCTGACAAGCGGATATTTTATACAGCCGGAGCAAAACTACACTGCATTGATGCTGATAAAGGCCGGCTCATTACTTCTTTTGGCGACAGCGGTTATGTGGACCTGCATCATGATATGGGCCGCAACATGGACCAGCTGTATATTACATCTACTACCCCCGGTATTATTTACAAAGATCTCCTTATTATAGGCACACGTGTAGATGAAGAAGCAGGCGGCGCGCCCGGCTACATCCGTGCTTACGATGTACATACGGGCAAACTCAGATGGATTTTTCACACCATTCCACAACCCGGAGAAGAGGGCTATGATTCCTGGGAAGACAAGGAGGCCTGGCAGCATACCGGTGGTGTGAATGCCTGGGCCGGATTTAGTTTGGATGAAAAAAACGGGGTAGTGTTTGCGCCCATGGGCTCCGCTACTTACGATTTTTATGGTGGTCGCCGGAAGGGAAACAATCTTTTTGCCAACTGCGTGCTGGCCATGGATGCGGCCACCGGCAAGCGGATCTGGCATTATCAAACGGTGCACCATGATGTTTGGGACCGGGACCTGCCTACAGCACCGATGCTGGTGAATGTAAAGAAAGACGGAAAGGAAGTGGCAGCGGTAGTACAGGTAACCAAATCAGGATTCATTTTTTTACTGGATCAGCGTACCGGGCAACCGCTGTACCCGGTTACAGAAACCCCTGTGCCGGCAGATACGGCCCTGCCCGGAGAGTACCTGTCTCCCACACAACCTGTTCCTACATTTTTTGCGCCTTTTGTCAGACAATCTTTACCCGTAGCAGACCTGAACCGCCTGGTGCCGGATAGCTCTTACCAGGATATCCTGCAACGACTACAGACTTATAAAACCGGCCATCTCTTCAACCCGCCTTCGCGGCAGGGTACCGTCATTTTCCCCGGCTTTGATGGAGGCGCGGAATGGGGCGGTCCGGCTATAGATCCCACCACTGGTGTGTTGTACGTTAACGCCAGCGAAATGCCATGGATACTCACTATGGTTGATGCAAAAGAGAAAGCGCCGGAAGTGAATGAAACACAGCTGCAGGCAGGAAAACGTTTGTACAACACGCATTGCATGGCTTGTCATGGTCCGGAACGTAAAGGCAGCAGCAACTTCCCTTCGTTGGTGCATACCCGTGATAAGTATAACGAGGCCGCTTTTATGCAACTGGTAGACGGTGGCAGAAGAATGATGCCTGCCTTCAAACAGCTGGACAGCAGCGAGAAAAAGGCATTGGCTGCTTTTATACTCGATATAAAAGCACAACAGTTGCACCCCTTTACCGCACCGCGGAGAAACGTGGACGCCTATACGGATTTACCTTACCGGGCTACCGGGTATAATAAATTTTTAACGAAAGAAGGATACCCTGCGGTATCGCCACCATGGGGCACATTGAGCGCCATTGACCTGAACACCGGGCAACTGTTGTGGAAAGATACCCTGGGCGATTACCCGGAACTCAAAGCCAAAGGGATTCACAGTGGCACCGAAAATTATGGAGGGCCGGTGGTGACTGCCGGCGGACTGGTATTCATTGCAGCTACGGCCGATAGTAAGTTCAGGGCATTTAACAAAAGAACCGGTCAGTTGCTATGGGAAACCACGTTGCCGGCCTGTGGTTTTGCCACGCCGGCGGTGTATGAAGTGAACGGAAAACAATTTGTAGTGATTGCCTGTGGCGGTGGAAAGCTGGGCAAAAAATCAGGCGATACTTATCTCGCCTTTTCGCTGTAAAGAAACGTATCTGTCAATATATAAATTAGCTTTCTTATGAGTATTTCAAGAAGAAGTTTCCTCAGGCAAGGTACCCTGGCGCTAGCCGGTACTGCCATGCTGCCAAAAGGTTTGCTGGCCACTGCTGCTGCCAAACCGGTGCTGGGCATCCAGTTGTATTCTATCCGCGCAGACATGAAAAAAGATCCGGCCGGTACGCTGAAACAACTGGCAGCCATGGGCTATAAAAACGTGGAACATGCCGGCTATGCAGCGCGCAAATTCTATGGCTATACGGCCAAAGACTTTAAGAAATTATTAGGCGACCTGGGCTTAGTAATGCCAAGCGGCCATACCGTCATGGGTAAACAACACTGGGATGCCGCCAAAAAAGATTTCACCGACGAATGGAAATATACGGTAGAAGATGCGGCTATCGTAGGACAGCACTATGTGATCAGTCCATGGCTGGATGAAGGTTTGCGTAAGAACTACGACGACTTCAAAGCTTATATGGATGTATTCAATAAAAGCGGCGCCTTGTGCAAAAAACAGGGGATGAAATTTGGCTATCATAACCATGATTTCGAATTCAGTCAGCAATTGAACGGACAAAAAATATTTGATCTCATCTTACAAAATACAGATCCTTCGCTGGTGGCACAGCAATTGGATATCGGCAATATGTATCATGCCGGTGGTGTGGCGTTGGATATTATTAAGCAGTACCCTGGCCGTTTTGAGCTGATGCACGTGAAAGATGAAATTAAAGCGGAGAAAGGAGAAATGGGTAGCAACTACGAAAGCACCGTGTTGGGCAAAGGTATTATCCCGGTAAAAGAAGTGATTGACCTCGGTAAAAAATCCGGTGGTACACGTTATTTTATTGTTGAGCAGGAATCCTACCAGGGTCAGGCGCCACTGGATGCTGTGCGCGACGATCTGCAGGTGATGCGGAAGTGGGGCTATTAATCATTTTTATCGACCTAAAATCAAATCATTGCATGAATGTATTTGCAAGGCTGCTGGCTATGGCCACTCTCAGCCTGCCGGTGACCCTTTGCGCGCAAATCCGTTTACAGGGCGCGGAAGGGGAGCTGATTGCAGGACCGGAGCAGCCGTCGCAACGGGCGCAGTGGCTGGACTCCCTGCAACGGTGGCGAACACACGAAAAAGATCACTTACAATATAACGGTAAAGCCTATACGGACAAAGCATTGAGCTGGATACCCGGTACATTTATGTATGCCCAGATCATGGCGCACGACCGTTATCTCTACGACCCGGCAACGCGGCAATATACCGTGAACCGCTTCCTCGATGACCTGACTACCCGCTACGGTGGTCTGGACGCCGTGTTGATATGGCCTACCTATCCCAACATCGGCATAGATAACCGCAACCAGTTTGACCTGGTAGCAGATATGCCAGGAGGGAAAGCAGCCCTGAAGCAAATGATCCGCGACTTCCACAAAAGAGGCGTGCGGGTATTTTTCCCGATCATGATATGGGACCACGGCACCCGCCGTATCAGTATTCCTATGGCTGATGAGCTGACGGCAGAAATGAAGGAGCTGGGCGCCGACGGCCTGAATGGGGATACCATGCACGGGGTAACGTCCGACTTCAAAGAAGCGTATACCCGTTTAGGTTATCCGCTGGCATTACAGCCGGAAATCCATATCGGCGATTTAAAAATGGTAGAATGGAATACCATGAGCTGGGGCTACTACTGGGAAAAATGGGGAAGCGCCGGCTTCAGGTATATACCGGGCGTGAGTTTGTACAAATGGCTGGAACCCCGGCACCAGGTACATGTCACCAATCGCTGGGCGATCGATAAAATAGACGACCTGCAATATGCATTCTTCAACGGCGTGGGGTATAATGCCTGGGAAAATATCTGGGGCATCTGGAACCAGGTACCACCGCGGTATGCAGCCATGATCCGCAGCATAAGGGATATATACCGGCAGTTCCCGGAAGTATGGAACAGCCCCCGCTGGGAGCCTCATATACCTACACTGCAGGCAGGCGTTTTTGCATCGAAATTTCCTGGCACTAACGCTACGGTATATACGCTGGTGAATCGCGACAGTACCGGTAAAACCGGTCCGCAGCTCACCATGGAAGCCATGCCTGGCGATCGGTACTATGATGTATGGAACGGGCAGGAGCTGAACGCTGTGAAGGCTGGTGATAAAGTAACCCTTGACTTTCGTATACCGGGTCATGGTTTTGGCGCCGTAGCGGTGATTCCGGCCACTGTTTCCAACAACACGCTGGAACGTTTCCTGGCCGGCCGGCGGCAGTTGCTGGCAACACCACCGGAGCAATTATCTGCTACCAGCGCGCCACTACCACAAGAGATGACGCCTATTCCTGCCACTAAAAAAGTGGCAACAGCACCGGAAGGCATGGTGCATATCCCTGCTGCCACGGCATATAAATTTGTATCTACGGGTGTGATGATTGAAGGGAATGAGCTGCCGGATGCCATCGGCGTACAATATCCATGGGAAGCACATCCGCAGCGCTCGCACGTAAAAGAGATGGCTATCGCCTCTTTTTTTATAGACCGTTACCCGGTCACCAACCGGCAGTTTAAACAATTTATGGATGCCACGCATTATCGTCCGGCAAATAGCCATCACTTTCTGAAAGACTGGAAGAACGGTACCTATCCGGCGGGCTGGGAGCAGAAGCCGGTTACCTGGGTGAGCATAGAAGACGCCCGGGCTTATGCTGCCTGGGCAGGCAAGCGGCTACCACATGAATGGGAATGGCAGTACGCGGCACAAGGTACTGATGGGCGGCTTTATCCCTGGGGCATGACGGCCGACAGCAACCGGATTCCCCCCGCAGATACCGGTCGTGTACTCCGTGGCCCTGCTAACGTAGACGCCTATACTAACGGTGCCAGCCCTTTCGGCGTTATGGATCTTACCGGCAACGTATGGCAGTGGACGGATGAGTATAGCGATGCACATACCCGTTCGGCGGTATTGAAGGGAGGCAGTTACTACCACCCGCAAACGTCTTACTGGTATTTCCCGCAGGCGCAACAACTAACACAGCATGGCAAATACCTGTTGCTGTCGCCAGGAATGGACCGGGCCGGCACGCTTGGGTTCCGCTGTGTTGTAGATCAATGATATTATCACTATTGGCGATTGCACGGAAGGCAATCGCCGGAATGAAAAAAACGAAGCATGAAAAAACGAATGATGGTGAGTACAGCACTGCTCCTGATGCTGGTGAATATAGCTACCGCACAAACGCCCCGTAAATTCAAGAGTTGGGAGCCTGCCACAGATAACAGCATCTATGCACTGGAAGGACAGGGCTGGCGCGGCGATACCAGTGATTATTATACCCGGCTGCCACCAGCCGCAAAAAGTAAAGTACGCGATCATGTATGGAATTTATCGCGCAACAGTACCGGGCTGAGTCTGCGATTCAAAAGTAATGCGGATGAAATAGTAGTGAAGTACCGCATTACAGGAAGCGCCAGTATGCCGCATATGCCGGCTACCGGTGTGAGTGGTGTGGACCTGTATGTTAAAAGTATAGACGGGAGATGGATGTTCTGCGCGGGCGACTATGCCTTTGACAGTACCGTTGTTTACCGGTTTAAAAATCTGAAGACAACAGATCAGCATGTAAAGAATGTAGAATATACATTGTTCCTGCCGTTATATAATTCCGTAAAATCGCTGAGTATATCGGTGCCGGAAGAGAGCTATTTTAAACCGATGCCGGTTCGTGCAGAAGCACCGGTTGTAGTTTACGGTACTTCTATTGCACAGGGTGGCTGTGCTTCCAGGCCCGGTATGGCCTGGACCAATATACTGGAACGAAAATTAGACCGGCCGGTGATCAACCTCGGCTTTTCCGGCAACGGGCGTATGGAAAAGGAAGTAGTGGCATTCCTGGCGGAGATACCTGCCAGCCTGTATGTGCTGGATTGCCTGCCAAACCTGACGCCTGCAGAATATACCAATGCGGAAATAAAAAGACGTATAGCCGAATGCGTTAAGCTGCTGCAGGAAAAGCGCCCGGGCATTCCGATATTGCTGACCGAGCACGATGGATACACCAACGAAACCAATGTGGAACGTATGGACTCTTACGTGCGTGTAAATAAGGCATTGAAAGAAGTGGCGGATTCTATGCTTAAGGCGGGGATGAAGAATATTACCGTACTTACCAAAGAAGAAATTGGCCAGGACCCCGACGCCATGGTAGACGGCACCCATCCCACCGATCTTGGAATGATGGCTTATGCCAACGCCTATGCGAAAAAAATCCACGCTATTTTTAGAGAAAGAGAAGGGAATACGGTTACTACCACGCCTGTTACACAGCGCCGCGATGCCGGTATTTACGACTGGGAAACCCGTCACTATGAAGTGTTGGCGTATAACAAAGCGCATTCCCCTAAAGTGCTCTTCATCGGCAACTCCATTACTAACTTCTGGGGTGGCAACCCGGTGTCTTCAGTGATCAGGGGCAGTAGTTCCTGGGATAAATATTTTGCGCCTAAACAAACCGTTAATATGGGCTTTGGCTGGGATCGGGTAGAGAATGTACTGTGGCGCATGCAACATGGTGAGCTGGATGGTATCCAGCCGGAATATATTGTACTGATGATAGGGACCAATAATTTGCAACTCAATACAGACGCAGAAATTGTAGACGGATTGAAAAACCTGTTACAGGTGATACAGGAGAAGCAGCCGGCTGCAAAGATCATCCTGATGGGAATATTGCCACGTAAGAATATGGAAGCCAGGGTAGCGGGGATTAACAAGTTAATCGCCCGTATTCCGGGAAATAATAAAATCCGGTTCGCTAATGCGGGATCGCTGTTTTTGCAGGCAGACGGAAAGCTCCGGGAGAACCTGTTTTCCGATGGATTGCATCCTAATGAACAGGGATATGAGAAGCTGGGAGCGTTTATTGATAAGTATTTGAAGTAAGAGCAGAAAGCTATTGAAGCGAATGATCGGAGCGAGTGATCGCTTCAATAGCTTTTTGCTTTCTGCTTTCAGCTTTCTGCTCCTTCGAGCCAGCTTTTGAATTCCGTAACCCTTTCACGGCTAATAATAACATCAGTATCAACATCGGGTGCTAATTGAAGAATTAATCTGCTATTGTAGTAAGTGGTGATTTTCTTGATGGCATCTATATGAATAATAAATTGCCGGTTAATACGAAAGAACTGATTCTTATCCAGTAACTTTTCTATCTGGTCCAGGGAATAGTCCAGCGGTACCCGCTGGTTGTTGCTGGTGGTGGCCCAGGTAGTACCTTTCGCAAATTGCAGCCAGGCAATATCTTTTGCTTTGACGTAAATGAGCTGGTTATTGATGCGTCCAATAAATCGGGTGCTGTCGCGACGCAGGAATTCTTCTGCCAGTTTACTGATATCTACGGTATAATTATTGGCGGGCCTGAACTGTTCATATTTTTTCAGGGCATTCCTTAATTCTTCCAGGTCAATAGGCTTCATTAAATAGTCGATGCTATTTACCTTGAATGCTTGTAACGCAAAGCCATCGTAGGCTGTGGTGAAAATAATAGGTGTGCGGACTTTCGTTTTATTGAATAATTCAAAGCAGTTGCCATCTGACAATTGTATATCCATCAGCATGAGATCTACCGGCTGTTTTTGTTCCAGCCATTTCAATCCCTCTTCTACAGATTCAAGCACCGCTACTACTTCCATGTCGGGGTTACACTTGTGCAATAATTGTGTAAGCCGCTCGGCGTTGTGCATCTCATCTTCAAAAATTACTATTTTCATGACGCTGTAATAATGGGTAGTTTTACAATAAACATTTCATTTTCCTGGTAAATTTCCAGGTTGTTGTTGCTGATCAGGGCATATCGTTTCTGAATATTTTCGAGGCCTATACCAGAAGATATTTCGGGACTGGCCTTGGGTCGGATATGATTGGAAACGATCAGCGAATTGCCTTCGCTTTTGATAGTGATCAACAGCGGATCCTGTGCGGAAAACCGGTTATGTTTGATCGCGTTTTCTATGAGCATTTGTAGGGTTACCGGTGGTATCATCCCTTTTGCTTTTACTTTTTCTGATATATCGCTTGCAAACTGAATGCTTTGCTGGTGGCGGATGCGTATCAGGAAAAGATAGGAGTCGAGGAAGTCCAGTTCTGTTTGTACCGGTACCAGGTTCTCAAATTTTTTATCTAATATATATCGATAAGTTTTGGCCAGTTGTGTGATATAGTCGGCCGACAAATCAGGGCTTTTGTATACCAGGTTGGTGAGTACACTGAGTGAATTAAAAAAGAAGTGTGGGTCTATCTGGTTTCGCAAGGCATCATAACGGGCCTGGATATTTTCGCGCATGAGTCGCTCTGTTTGAAGTTGGTATTCTTTCCATTCAGAGTAGTAAAAAATGATGCCATTGAATGTTAGTATCAGCAGGTAAAACATGAAGATACCGAAGTTCAGGTCGTAGCTGAAGTGACGGAAGCTTTCCCAGGCTTCATAGCGGTGAAACAGTACAATGTCGGCCACGCCGTAGCAGAAGCCGAAAGCGAAGGCTACCAGCATGCCATAGCCCACCTGGCTGCTACAGAGGAATACCAGGCGGCTGGCGGGTTTTCGTTGCTGTGTTTTTTTCTCTACCGTCCGGGCCAGCCAGGTGGCACCTTCCCAGGCGATGAGCCCGAATATGACATAGAAAATGCTGAACACCTGTCCCCTTAAATCCATCATCTGTAACCCGGTAGTGAAGGTATGATCGAAGGATTTGAAGATGGTACTGAAAGTGTACAAAATCAGTATCCTGGATAGATACAGAAATACTTTACTTGAAAATAATTTTTCGTTTTCCTGAAAATTCATTCCTCGTTTGTATAATACTAAATGTAGTTATTTTCCTTAAACCACGTGAATGCGCCGGAAACGGCGGTTTCTACCGGGGTATATTGCAAGTGTAATTCCCGCTCTGACTTTTTACCGGAATAGTAATTATCCAGGCATAGCATATATGCGGTGCTATAATTTAGTTTTCCGGAGATGCCCGGCAGTGACCCGATCATACCGGCAAATTTCAACACGAACCTGGGGATCCGGATCAGTAGTTGCCGTTTCCCGGAGATCTTTCTCAATAGCCTGAAAAACTCGCCATAGGAGAGGTTTTGGCCAGCCAGCAGGTAGCAGTCACCGGTTTTTCCTTTTTCGATGGCGTTGATAATACCGCGGCATACATCTTTGATATGCACGAAATTTTTGCCACCGGGAGGATAGAACAACAGCCGGTGTTTCAGGCCATAGAGGATAAGTTTCCCGGAACTGGGTTTCACATCGTTGGGTCCTATCATAAAAGTGGGATTAACAACTACGGCTGGTAATTGTTTGGCAGCTACCTGCTCCAGCACATATTGCTGGGCGAGGTATTTACTGTTGATATAGCCGGAGTTGGCGTTGAACAAGGTAAATCCGTTGAGTTCATTGCCTGGATTTTGTTTGTTACCCGGGGCAATAGTATTGGCGGTGCTTACATAAATAAACTGTTGTACCTGGTATGCCAGGCAGGCAGCGGTAATATGCCGGGTGGCGATGAAATTCACTTTCTCATATTCTTCAAAGGAAATGCCCCATTGTTCCGTGATACACGCTGCATGGATCACGATATCACAGCCTTTAACCGCATTGAGTACATGTTCGATATTATCAATCTGGCCAAAGAAAACTTCACAGGGGATGTCGGCAATACCTTTCAGATCGGCGTTAGGGCGCACAATGATCCGGATATCGTATCCCAGCCGGTATAATTCCCGGGTGAGGTTGGAGCCAAGGAAGCCATTAGCGCCGGTAATCAGTACTTTTTTCATATGTCTTAAACAGATAATGCAAATGGTATTTCTTTCTTTACTTCCCGCGACACGATCCGCATTTTGAGGGATAGTGGCAGCAGTTGCATGAGCAGGTGATTCACCTTATTCATCAGTCCGGGTATGATCACCGGATGTTTTGCCAGCGTGCCTTTGAGGGCAATCCGGGCAATTTCGGGGGTAGGCAGCAGGCCCATTTTTCCTTTGCGTCCCTGGCTGATAATACGGCGGGAGGTATGGGAATTGGTCATAATAGGACCGGGGTATACTACGCTGACGGATACGCCTGTACCGGTCAATTCTTCTTTTAATCCGAGGAAGAAAGAAGAGATGAAGGCTTTGGAAGCCGGGTATACCGTTTTATATGCGATGGGCGTAAAAGCCGCCATGCTGGCGATATTCATGATATAGCTCTGTGGGTGCTTCAACAGGTGAGGTATCAGCAGGTGCGTAAGCAATACGGTACTTCTTACGTTGAGCATGATAATATCATCTATCCGTTTCAGTGAGGTATGGGTAATGGAAGAAGTACCACCCACGCCGGCGTTGTTGATGAGAAAATTAATAGCATATTGCTCCGTGATGATATGCAGTTGTTGTTTTAGTATCTCACTATCTGACAGGTCGAATTCAAATACTTTAACGCTCACTTGGTATTCCAGTTCCAGGTTGTGTGCGATGGAGGACAGGTTACCTCCCGGCAGGGCGATGAGAATGATATTCATGCCCTTCCTGGCGCATTGGATGGCGAACTCTTTGCCAAGCCCGGAGCTGGCGCCGGTGATCAGTGTATAAGCAGGTGTTGACATAATCATTATTTTTCCAACAGGTCTTTGAACCGGGTCATTGTTTTGAACAGGTTATCGTGAATAATTGGATCAGATACCCAGCGGGGTACTTTTTTACTTCGGTCGGTGGTCACCATATAGGTAATTTTCATTTGTCCGCCAGCGACCGGTTCCATGATCCATTTGCCCCGGGTGCCCGTGATGCGGGTGGTTTTGTCCGGCAGCGGAAAGCGGCTGTCGGCGGTACTTTCAAAGATCACTTCCGCAGTATTGCCGGCGCCGGACGGGTGGCGGTACTGGTAAAGCAGGCAGCAGTCCTGGTCGTCCATGGGCCAGGGGATATTGTAGCGGATATAAGTAACCCAATGTTGTTCGTCTGCCTGGGCTGCAATTTTATAATCGCTGGCATTGGTGTTCCATTGCATGCCGCGGGATTGGTCCTTGAAGAGGCCGATGACCGCAGGTACGCCGGCTTTGACGAGAAATACCGCTTTTATTTCTCTTACGTTTTCACCACCGGCTCCCGGAATCCACCGTTCATACAGCGTTATCGCCTTGGTCTGCTTTACCAGCTTAAATTCGCTGGTATCGCCAAACAGGGAGCGGATAAAGAGTGCGCTGCTGATCAATAAAACAGGTAAGCTTTGCATACAGAATAATTTGAAGCAAATGTGCGGCTGGATATGTTGATGGCAAACGATTTTCCGCTGAGTTGTGGGATAAGGGCATTGACCTGTAGAAAATAAGAAGCAGAAAGCGGAAAGCATAAAGCAAAAAGCTATTTTCGCGAATATCTCCGGGGCAATGGCTTTTTGCTTTCTGCTTTCAGCTTTTGCCCTTTCACTTAAATACCTATATATGAAACGATACCTTTCCCTATTCCTTCTTTGTAGCAGTATTGGTGTAATGCAGGCCAGTGCTCAAACCAATGCAGAAAAAGCCAGAGAAAAAGTAACTGAAGCGGTAAAGCTGATGGACGACGGTAAAGCGGCAGAGTCTATCCCTTTATTGGAGGAAGCCATGATGCTGGATCCGGATAATAACAATATCCGTTATGAGAAAAGTTATGCGCTGTATATGATGAAGGACTACAAGGCAGCCCGCAATTTGTTAAAGAAATTAAGGGATGACAGAAACCTGGGGCCTAATGTGTATCAGCTGTTAGGGAATACCTATGATGATTCCGGAGATCCAAAGCAGGCGATTAAAACCTACGAAGAGGGAATAAAAGAGTTTCCTGAAGCCGGTAACCTATACCTGGAGCGCGGTGTGATGGAGATGAAAGTAAAGGATTATGGTAAAGCATTGAATTTTTTCGAGAAGGGGATAGAAGCAGCTCCTATGTTTCCTTCGAACTATTACCGTGCTGCCACCCTGTTTTGTTTGGTTACAAACGAGAAAGTATGGGGAGTGATGTATGGGGAGATATTTATGAACCTGGAGCCGAATACGGCTCGTACGGCGGAAATAAGTAAGCTGTTATTTGATACCTATAAATCACAGATCACATTTTCCGGAGATACAGGCATTGCTGTCAGCTTCTCTAAAAACAGGAATATTAACATTACCTATAACGTTGATTCCGGCCCGGAAGCCTTGATGGCAGCCTTGAAACAAATAAAAGTGCCTTTTGGTACCGGTGTTTATGAGCCTACGTTGGCGGTTGCACTGGCGGGAGAGCACAGTGTTGACCTGGCTTCATTGAGCCGTACCCGTGATCGCTTCCTGCAGGCATATGAACAGCTTGGGCATCAACAGAAAACACCTGTTGTTTTATTTGATTTTCAGCGGGAGGTGAAAGCAGCTGGCCACCTGGAAGCCTATAACTATTGGCTGTTAAGTGAAGGTGATAAAGTGGCTTTCAATCATTGGGAGTTAGCTAACAATGATAAATGGCGACGTTTTGCAGAATGGTTTTCTGAACACCACCTTACTATCACGGCGGATAACAAATTTAATATGACGAAGTACTGAGTATAATTTATTATTTTGTTCGCCACGCCACGCCTCGATTTAGCGTGGCGTGGCGAACTTGTTTATAGCAGATGGTTTTAAAAACAGCGCAACATATGAAGCGTTACCCGTTATTGATTGTTTTTTCTTTTATAATGTCTTCGCTGGCTGCGCAGCAGCGCTGCCCGGTGATTCCCCTCCCGGTGAAGGCAGTGCCAGGCACCGGCACGTTTATGATGAATGCACAAACCACCATCCGGGTGGAAGATGCCGCCTTGCGCCCGGTGGCTATGTATCTGCAGGAGGAGCTATGGCGCCGGTATCAGCTCCGTGTATCCGTAGGGGGTGGTAACAAAAAGGGTTCCATCTTGCTAAAAAAAGGGAAAACAGATAATAACGCTGAAGCCTATACGCTTACAATGAACACCGGCACAGCAGTCATTACAGCAGCGCAACGGGAAGGGATGTTCAATGGTGTTATTTCCCTGTTACAACTAACCACCGTGGCGCCTGCAGGTAAAACGCTGGCAGTTCCCTGCTGGAATATCAGTGATGCCCCGCAATATGGCTGGCGTGGAGTGATGCTGGATGAGTCGCGCTTTTTCTTTGGTAAAGAGAAAGTAAAGTCTATACTCAACTGGATGGCATTTTACAAGTTGAACCGTTTCCACTGGCACCTCACTGATGTGCCTGGCTGGCGGCTGGAGATAAAGAAATATCCTCTATTAACCACTGTAGGTGGCATTGGTAATATCAAAGACCCGAAGGCGCCGGCAGCTTACTATACCCAGGATGATATCCGGGAAATAGTGGCCTATGCGCAGGCACGTAATATTGAGATCATCCCGGAAATAGATATGCCCGGACATGCCGCTGCTGCAAATCGTGCGTATCCGGCGTTTGATGGAGGCGGTACGTCGCATTACCCGCAATTTACTTTTAACCCTGGCAAAGAAGGTACTTATCAATACCTGGCAGATATCCTAACGGAAACGGCTCAACTTTTTCCTGCAAAGATGATACATATTGGTGGCGATGAAGTGACTTTCGGCAACGCCGGATGGGACACGGATAGTGGTGTGATACGATTAAAGGCCGCCCATGGCTTACAAACACGTAAGCAGGTGGAAGACTATTTTATTCAGCGTATGGCCGACACCGTATTAGCATTGCATAACCGCGTATTGGCCTGGGATGAAATTGCTACCAGTAACCTGCCCGCCAACCGCACCATTGTATGCTGGTGGCGGCAGGACAAGCCGGAGAGCCTGGCGATGGCGCTGGGCAAGGGATATTCCGTGGTATTATGTCCGCGGTTGCCTTTTTACCTTGATTTTGTGCAGGACAGCAGCCATAAAATCGGGCGTCGCTGGAAGAATGGAGAGCTGAATAATTTGTCGGCTGTTTATAATTTTACGGCTGCTGACCTGCCAGCTATAGCAGGGCATGAGTCGTTGATACTCGGCGTGCAGGCTTGCGTCTGGACCGAAACGGTACATAGCAACCAGCGTCTTGACTTTCTTTTATTCCCCCGTATTGCCGCAGTAGCCGAAGCTGCGTGGACAGCGCCCGCGCAGCGGAATTTTGACGGGTTTAAGGACCGGCTGAAGGAGCAGCAGTTGCTCTACGCAAAAGACGGCCTGTATTATTTCGACCTTTTTGCACCAGGAAAACATACAGAATCCGGGCAGGCGCGTACGGATTATATTGATTAAAAGGTTGTAAATTTAGGTATGTACTACGCAACACTTCCACCACCTGCTCACCTCGCGCATGTGATCCGGTTTTTCTGGGTCATGGAAGGAGAGAATGGATATACCCACCATAACATGGCGGATGCCTGTGTGGAAATGTTGTTTCATTACCGGGGATGTTTTGATGAGATAGAAAACAACGGCAGCCGGACTACTTCTTTCACGGCCGGTTTGCACGGGGCTACGCATGTCCTGCGCAAATATACCATTGATGCCGGCTTCGGTATTTTCGGGGTATACTTTTATCCGCAGGCGATTCCTTTACTTTTTTCGATGCCTGCTTCTGAGCTTACCAATGCAACTGCTGAATTGAGTTATTTGTTGAAAAGCGCCGGCTTACAGCTGGAAGCGGAGATAGCAGAAGCTAAAAGTCATGCAGAACGTTGCCGTATTATCTGCCGCTTTACGGAGCAACGGATGGCTCGCCATTATGATGCAGAACCACCTGTGTTTGCAGCTATCCGGCATATTATTCATCACCAACCGGCGATTCCTATTTCAGAGTTGTCGAAGCAATATTACCTGTCGGAGCGGCAATTTGAGCGGCAGTTTAAGCAATATGCAGGCTTAACGCCCCGGTTGTTTTCGCGTATTATTCGTTTTCAGGCAGCTACTTCTTTTTACAAACGGGATGACCTGAGCTTAGGTAGTATTGCGCTGGAGTGCGGGTATTATGATCAGTCGCATTTTATCAGTGACTTCAAATCCTTTTCCGGGTTACATCCCAAACAGTTTTTTTCTGGTCGTTCTGCGGCTACGGCGTGGCGGGAATAATGTCGGTTTTTTCCAATTTTAAGCGCTTGACCTTCTTCATCTTTGTGTTGCAATATCACCTTAAAATTTTGTTATTATGAAATTACCTGAAGGACATCAGCGCGTGATACCTTACCTGATCCTGCAAAATGCAGTAGCTTTTTTCGATTTCACCAAAGCAGTATTTGATGCGGAAGAGCGTTACCGCGGCTACCAGGAAGATCAGCGTACACTGCGACATGGAGAGATCCGGATCGGCGATGCCACTATTATGTTTGGGCAGAGCAGTGAAAACTGGGGAACAGAAAATGCGGGTTTGTATATTTATGTAGAAGATGCAGATGCTACTTTTCAGAAAGCATTGGATGCAGGAGCTACAGTAGTGATGCCGGTGGCGGATCAGTCGTACGGCCGTTCCGGTGGTGTGAAGGATCCGTTTGGCAATACCTGGTGGATCACTGCCGTATAGAGTATTTGTCGATAAAGTGTTTTGCAGACATGCCGGCCTTAGGGCCGGCATTTTTTTATGCAGGGAGTTCCAATGTTAAGTTTTTATTATCGCCAAATAGCCGCAGTAGTACATTCTAATTTACAAGAATGCGTTGCAACACTGTAGCGCATTTGACCGGGAAACGCACCTGTGCCAGCCGCGTGCTGTTTGTCTCACCCACTAAATTTACTATGAAAATGATTATTGATGACTATCCTGCAACAATAAGATTTTTGTTATCAACCAAGTCTGAAGCAACGACCGAATCCTCACCTTTGTTACCTGTGCATTACCAGCATAATGCTTTAAGAGGTGCATTTGTAACCTATACAGAAGGAGGATTTGGTTGTTTTGCTGCCCAGGAAGTACGTAGTCCTCATTGGGTGATGGGATGGTTGAATTTTTCCATCCGGCACCCGGTAACGCTGAATTTTTCCGCCAGCAAACCGATGGTGGCATTGATATGTACGCTGAGGGGAAGGGCTGTGTATGAGCTGCCTGGCTTTGGTAATTTTTCATTGCCCAAGGGCAGGTATGGATTTTATTATATTCCACCTCACCTGGCCGGCAACATGTTCCTGGCCGAAGAAGAGCATCATACCGTTTACTTTTCTTTTTCTGCCTCTTTCCTGGAATCCTTTGCAGGGCAACATATTAACTTCCAGGAATTGTATGCCGCGCAGCAACAGCAGGTAACTGCCGCCAATGTGTTGCCAGTGTTTAAAATTGGTGTTGAGGAGCGTAAGATCCTGGATGCCATCCGGAACAGTAATTTAACAGGTCCGGCTAAACAGATATTCCTGCAGGCAAGAATCAACGACTTACTGGTAAGCTATTTTGCATCGCTGGAAACAAGCGATAAAGGCCGTTTGAGGATAGAAGATCAGCAGGAACGGTTTAAAGAGATTGAAAAGTTTATACAGGAAAACTATCACCTGCCACTTAAAATGCAATTTTTAAGCCGCAAAGCCGGCATGAACCTGCGTAGTTTTGAGAAGGGCTTTAAGGCCAGTTTCGGTGTCAAGGCCAAAGAGTATATAGAGCAGTTGCGTGTAAAACTGGCAGCAGATCTACTGAAAAGCAGCGACATGCCGATTACGGCGATCGCCTACCACGTGGGGTTTGCGGGAACGAATTATTTCTCTTTTGTGTTCCGGAAAATTCAGCATTGTTCACCGAGAGAGTACAGGCAAAGAAATGAAGGGAAGAAAACGGATAAAGGCGAAATATTGTAGGTTTTTATATTCGCGTTTTTGAACATTATTTTAAGATTAAGTTTTGATATTTGTAGGAGAAGGAACGAAAGCACGGAGTTTAATCCCTTAGAACCCGATTTTAAACAATCAATTATTTCCTGTTAAATATTTGAAGTACCCTCGAAATAACGTGTTTATGCCAACGAAGCGTTCAATAGATCAGCTACTGATCTGACAATATTGTATTTCCTGTTCTGATATCAATAAGTTGATTGTTTTGCCGTGATGGCAATGATCATACTTGCGTCCATGCCTGTAATGATGGGCGTAAGGGAGCGGCATGTCTAATGAAAAATCTGTTTTAATATGGATAAGCAGCATGAAGTAATAACTCAGGAGCGGAATGATAGTCGTGATTCCAATGGAAAGCCTTTGCTTGTGATCCCGGCGGGTATTGCAGATTATCAGGGATTGTTGGAAATGAATGGTATTGCTTATACAAGCGATGAAAATTTTCTCAGAGTGGGTGTGCCTGAGAATGTAAAAGGATGGATATTTCATTTATCAGTGATCAAAGTGCAGTTTTTGAAATTGTTTGAAATAGTGTATCCGTTTTTAGCGGAGCATAAATTACCCTATAAAATACCATCGGACGATATAACAAAAGATCAGTTAGTGGATGGTGCATTGGGATATGAGCGGCTTGGAAAAGTAATAACAATTTATATAGATAATGATAGGGCTGCGCTGCAGTTGGCGCGTCAGCTTATTACACTGACGGCCTCTTTTAAGGGGCCAGCTGTACCTACAGATATTCATTTGGGGGCTGTAGTTTATGTTCGCTATGGAGGTTTTAGAACGGAGATGTTGGTAGATGCCAATGGCAAAGTGGAAAACTATATGCACGGGAAGAGCGGAGAACGAATTAAAGATCCTTATAACATTCCATTTGTATTGCCTAAAGGTGTCTACTGGCCTTTTTCTGAATTAGCAAAACCGGTGGCGACAAAAATCCGACGGATTTTTAAAGGTAAATATCTTCCTTACATTTTTATAAAGCCCGATGTAAAAGGCCGTGTGATAAAGGGCATCAATATCAGTCAATGGTTTAACCCGCGTTGGTGCATTATAAAAGAGGGGAAAATGGGTATGTGCTCTGATGATGGCGGCAGAGATATGATTGATCGAATTAACTGGCAATTTGAATTACATACGGATCTGAGTGATGAGCTACCGTTACCACGCATTATAGATCATTTCTATAGTAACAATGATAGTTATCTCGTAATGGAATTTATTGATGGCGTGACCTTAGATGTAATTCAATCGTTATTGTATGGTGGAAATAGTTGGCAGGGAGTGAGTGAAGCCGTGAAGCTAAAAAGCATTGATTATTTGTTACAGATTATAAGCGTACTTATTTTACTTCATAGTAAAGGGTATATACATCGGGATGTTACCGTTGCTAATTTTTTAGTAGACAGGAAGGGAAAGGTATTTCTGATTGATATGGAGCTGGCCTATAATATTAATAAAGCAAAACCGGATCCGGCTTTTAGACTTGGAACACCCGGCTCAATGTCACCAGAACAGGCTAATTCTGCGGCACCAACTTTTGAACAGGATGTATATAGTCTTGGTGCTCTATTAGTGGTTTCATTTACTGGTTTCCGGCCGTCTACTTTCGATGTGGAAGACTCTACTTCACTGTATAGAAATATGTTGTTTTTTACAGGACATAAAAGGCTGGCTGCAACTATTGCCAATTGTCTGAGTATTGATCCGAAGTTAAGGCCTTCGTTAAGCGAAATAAACAAGGTTATGACTGATTTTAAATCAGACTTGACTTTGCGGGATCCAATTTTATTAACTGACGATGTAACTGATTATGAAGTGTTCATTAATGGAGCTTTAAAAGGCTTGTCTAATCCTTTGATGCTTACTGCTGAGGGAGGATGGTCCTCTGTTTATGCAGAAGCGGAGCGGAATGTAGGGAATCGCCGGAGCCAGCGGGCTTATTATATGGGAATCCGGGAAGGAATTAGTGGTCCATTGTATTTATTGGCCCTTGCAGGAAGGATGGGATTCAATATTGATTCCTGCCTGGAGGTGATAGAGAAGAACTGGCGCTATCTGCAACAGCATTTTCTGAATATTTTACCTGAATTACCTCCTGGATTGTATAACGGAGCGGGAGGTATTGCTATGGCGATCAGTAAGTTGTTTGCGGCGGGGATATTAACGGCTGATAAAGAGCATCTTGCTTATTTGAAAGGATGTCTGAATAAAAGTCCAGTGAGCTGCGATATCGCTTCCGGAGCAGCAGGGCAAGGCATCGCCTTGTTACATAGTATGCCATACCTGGAAAAAGATTTTGTTAATGGTTGCTTTGATACCTATATACAGTTTATTCTCAGCAACCAGTTACGTGACGGCTCATGGCTATCTGCTTCATGTGATATTGAGGAGAAGAAGGAAAAGATGACAGGGTTGTCTTGTGGAACTGCCGGTATCGTTTGGTTTTTATTGAATTGGCATCATCGTTTCGGGAATAATGTAGTATTGGATGCGGCATTGAAAGGGTTAAAGTGGTTGGAGAATCAGGCAAAGAAAGAAGATGGAGAGATATTTTGGTACAAATCGAAAGAGAATAAAGATATAGAATTTACCCTGGAGGATGGATTTTATGGGGTGGCAATGATTTTTATAAAAGCTTATGAGGTAACCGGAGATCTGGCCTTTAGAAAGATTGCGGAGAGGACTTTGTCTGTCTTTCCGTCGAAAGGCATATTGCCGGAATTGGCAGTAAGTAATGGAATGGCCGGATTGGGTGAAGTTTACCTGGAGGCATACCGGGTGTTCCGGGAAGAGATTTGGCGAGAGCGGGCAACCTGGGTTGCGGAGGTGCTGTTGCACACCGTGTATTATCATAAGGATGGAAACTATTGGCTCATTAACAGTCCTAAATTACCTAACGCAGATCTGTTGGCGGGGAACAGCGGCCTGATTTACTTTCTAATGCATTACTTAAGGCCGGATGAAATGGGCTTCATTCTATTACCACAGTAAAAGTTATCTGTATGAACAGGAAAAATATCACACAATTGATAGCGTCATTGCTGATATTATTATTCTCATATGCAGCAACAAGTAAGCTGGTTGATTACCAAACTTTCGTTATACAATTAGGAAAGTCTCCGCTGATAGACCAATATGCGATTCCCATTTCCTGGGGTATTCCTTCGCTGGAGTATGTGGTAGTAGCACTGTTATTGTTTAGCCGTAGCCGCCTGCTGGGATTTTATGCTTCTTTTTTTTTAATGATGTTGTTTACCGTTTACATCTATGCTATTCTCCATTTTAGCTATGATCTCCCATGTTCTTGTGGAGGTGTACTATCACAGTTGAGTTGGCAGCAACATCTTATTTTTAACATTGCTTTCACCATTTTGTCCTTGTTTGGAATCATTTTTCAATCACCTTATTATAAGAATTTTAGACTATCGTCTTTAAATATTTTGCTACGTAGTAAACAGGAAAGTCGCTGAACACCTGTAGAAAAAAGTAGGCATTCTATCAAAATGTGTCATTTTAGTTTTTATTGCTTTTTGATATTATAAAAGCATTATGCTATATGAAAAAAGTATCTTTAGGCCTTACCGCTATCGCTCTGTTGGTTGGTTTTGCAAGTGCATTTGCTTCTAAAACAACCGGTACTGGCAGAACTTTCTGGACAACTGTTGTTCACCACACTCGTGTTACATTGTCTCAGGTAAATGCTCTTTGTAAAGGTGGAGCTGTTACATGTGCAATACAATACACTACTGCATCAGGCGCTCCAACAGGTGCAATTGCATTTAAAGCACTCTGATTAAGGAAAACATAAGTTCTAAAAGACTCCTCAATGCAGATTGAGGAGTCTTACATTCAAACGCCATTTCTGGTATGAAGATTCTTTTATATAGTTTGTTCCTCGCAGTACTCTCTGTCATTGTTATTGGTTTCCTTTGGTTTATTGCCGACAGACCCAATAAAAGCCCTAATCATTTTCAAAGAGTGTTTATCGAAAGGGGGCCGGGGGCCTCACAAAGAGAGAGTTTGCCAGACAACGTGGGAGGCCCTATTGGCGGAATGTCCGATTCTGTTTTCTTTTCAACAGATGAACCGGGAAGGGTAATAATAACAGATAGTAAATTTAAGAAGAAGGGGGAGGTGCTATTTCATTTACCCGGTAGCTTAAAAGATAGTATTAAGCAAAACTTTTTCTCCCGGTTTGATGCACCCTGGATATATTTTTGCGCTTACAATATTCCTGCGATTATTTGTTGTAATATATATACCCACCAGGTGAGTGTGTATTACAAAACGGGAACAGCGTTTACAAATGTTTGTCCGGTATCAGAAGACAGGTTTTTATTTCGTCAGCTTGATTACAAGTCAAAAGACCAGGTATTTAGCTTACGCGATACCAGGCATTCCTTACCGGTTAAAGAATCAAGTCTGTATACCCCGTATGGTGATGGAGGACTGATATCCGGAGGTAATCTTCATTATGAAAAAAAGACAGGTATTTTTAATTATACATTTGTCTATGGAAATAAGATAATGCTGTTTGATACAGGTCTCAATATCATAAGAATACAGCATACAATCGATACATTTACTTTACCTGTACTAAAATCCGGACGCTTAGGTAAAGTGACCTATTCGAATCTTGGACCGGCGCGGCGAATTAATCACCTGACATGCATAAGTCAGAAGTTCCTTTTTGTTAACTCATTGGTTAAGGCGGATAATGAAGACGCAGGTATATTCAACAATAATACTGTTATCGACATATATGACCTTGATACGTTACGTTACAGGGGAAGTTTTTATATGCCCAGACTGGATCGTCAGTATATTAGTAGTATGCAGGTTGTTAATAAATCACTGATTGCGTTTTATAAGAACGAGGCTGTTGTTCATTCACTTGATTTCCTTAATTGATGAGTATCTGATCATTATTTTAACTATTAACTTTTACATATGAATAAGCTACATATTGGACTCACAGCCATTTCGCTTTTTTTAGGTGTGGCAAATGCTTTCGCTGCGAAAGCTGGTTTCTACGCAACATTTTGGCGGACCGTGCGTTATCAGACAATGGTTCGGTACGCTGCAGCGGTGGCGTTATGTCCCAATGGCAACTATACCTGTGCCATTCAGTATGAAACTATTTCGAGTCTTCCAACTGGTTATGTTTTATATCGTTCTCTCCCATGAGAAGGGAATACAAATATTAAATGTATAAATACCTGTAGTAGTTCGTTGGGAGTATAGAAGTGTTTGGCCCATGTTGGGCTATCGACAATTATTACTTCGGAGTTAAGAGCAGATCTGCTTATTGGACGCAATGAACAAATTGAATTAGCCAGCGTATTTGTTGCATAAAAGGCTAAAGTTTCCCCTTAGAAGGAAACTTTAGGTACTATTTTTTAATGCTGAATAAGTGTATGACTTATTTATCGGTGTCAGAAAGTACAAGGACTTCTGCCAGTCCATCCGGAACCTTGATAATATCCAGTCCATATTGATTCAGTATTTTTCGAACGGCATCATAATCAAGCGGTTTTTTTAGTGCGCCATCAAGCTCCCATTTTAGATTCAGGTCCATATTTACTCTCTCGTAATTATATCCTGTATTGTTTATAATAGGTAGGGGCCCCGGAAACCACCGGAAGAGTTCTACTACATCTGTAAATGGAACGCCTCTTACATTGAACAGGATCTCATGATTTTTATCGAAGTTGTAGTGTGAGCTTGTGTCTGTTTTAGATAACAGCAGATCATCGGTATTTTTCTTGATTTTTATAATTTCGTATGCCGGTATTTTTTTCTTCTCAATTCTGCCTTTCCATTTAAGACATCTGTTGAGGTCATCCAGGTAATATTTTCTAAAGAACAGGCTGTCTGACATTCCTTCCGGCAGGCTGGCGTTGTAACAATAGGTTTTTGATCTTTGATTTAAGTCAATTAATTCGTCGTGCGTGATTTTGTGAGAGGTATTGCCAGAATCGATATAAATATTGTTGGTATCTATTGCTCTGCTATTTCGGGCCATAGATAATGCAGGGTAGAATAGGGTAAATTCTACAGTGTTAATTGACAGGAAATCAGAGATCTGGTGTTTGTCGTCTACTTTCGCAACCCGTAGCCCGGAGAGTCCCGGGATTTCTTTTGTGAAAATTACTCTGTATAGAAAGTTGTCTGCTGTACCGCCATTGCCATTTACCAGGAACGGTTTTTTTCTGTCGAAATCCATTTGATCTATTTTCTCGGTCATTTCATATCCCGGATCAGCAAGCAATTTGTCAATGTTTTCCCGCGTAACTTCGTCCCCCCCGGTAATGGCTTTAATAGTTCCATCTCCGGTAATCCAGATATCATGAGGAATCATCCTATGGGGAAATAATGCATTCAATTTGGTGTCTTCAACAATACTGGGCAATTGAAACCAGGAATTGTTACTGATAAATTTTCTAACGGTTTCAGCGTCTTCTCCTGTAGAGGATTGACTATTAACCGGGATGATGGCGATTTTATCTCCATATTCTTTTTGTATGGAGTCCAATGTCTGCAGTGTCTTAATACAAGGAGAGCACCAGGTAGCCCAAAAGTCAAGTATAACAAGCTTTCCCTTGAATCCGGTGTAACTAATCTCGGTATCCTTGTAATTGATAATTTTACCCAACGACATATCCGGCATTTTATTACCTATTTTTAGTTGTGTCGCTATTTTGGGTTGTGCATACAGTATTCCTTGTAAAAGTAAGAAGGTGATGACAATCTTTTTTTGCATGTCGAAAGTTTTAGCAGGTTGTTATAACGACGATCTATTATTAATGTGTTTAATTGTATCCTGGGTTTTGAACTAATGTTGGATTGGCACTTATCTCAATAAGAGGGACAGGATAGGCGGAAACATTTGCACGCCAGTTACCCGGTTTTTGAGAACTGATACTATTAATACCTCCGGTTCTTTTTAGATCGAACCAACGGTGGCATTCTTCAGATGAGAGTTCATTTTTTCGTTCCTTAGCAACAGCTGCTAACGCATTGTTGAGACTTAAATTCAATGGTAAATCTGGTAGTGGGTTGGGAATGCTGATGCTGGGCGTTTGCCTGGCTCTATTCCTGAGGATATTCAGATCTTTTACTCCATCAGCTATTTTGTTATTGTTAATTCTGGCTTCTGCCCTTATCAGGTATAGTTCTGCCAATCTCATTACTACGAAATATTCGCTACTTGAAGTGGGCGTTCCGTTTAGTTTGTATTTATACGGATAATAATAAGTGACGCCGTTATACGGTAGACTATCTATCCATTTTTCCTGGCGTTTATCTCCAGGTTCCAGTGAATCAATAAATGATGGTATATAGGTAAGTAATGGGTTAAAGGACGGGATAATTTGAGCGGCAAGGTCGGTATAGCCATTTTGGACCCACAGTTGTAATATAGACTCCTGGTTATTAGCAAGAAATACGCTATCCAGATCAGTGCATAAAGCATATTGTGGGTTATTGATCACTGCAGTAGCCTGTGTTTCGGCATCCTCCCACTTTTTGTTGTATAAATAGATGCGGGCCAGTAAGGCAGTCGCCGCAGATTTATTGGCGCGCACCCGCTCTTTTGTAACATACGCATCTGATAGGCTTCCCTGTGCATTTTTCAGATCTGAAATGATCTGTGTATACACTATACTAGTCGATGTTCTTGGTGTGGTTGCATTCAGGTTTACTTTTGTACTGGTAAGCAGTGGTATATCTCCGTACAGATTTACTAGTTGGAAATAGCAGTAAGCGCGGATGAACAATGCTTCTCCTGATATCTGTGTTTTAAAACCTCCACTTAAAGCGCTGTTGTTTTCAAGTGCTTCCAGAATTGCATTGGCGTTGTAAATGGTGCTGTAGTAGCCACTCCAGATCAAATCATTCCATGCATCGTCTACCTTTATGTTGTTGGTATAGTAGTCAGTATAACTGTCTGTATAGTCTATCAGTTCATCAGCGGAGCAGCTGGTAGTTATTACCGGCAGACTGGTTGCACTGAAGTTGGCCAGTGTTAGGTAAAGTCCGGCCATAGCAGCAGTGGCAGACTTTTCATCGTTAAATACCTTTTCAGGAATTAATTGTCCTGTTGGAGGAGCAATTTCAATGAGCTTCCTGCAAGCGCATGTACTAAATATGACGCAAATAACTATGATATATTTAATGATGCTTTCAGCAAAAGAAGTTGTGAAGGCTATAGTATATTTGAATTTCATCTTCTTGTAATTTTATTTTCTAAATAGCGCTATTCCTGGACTAAAGAGAGACCTGCAGACCTGCGCAGATGGTTTTTAATGTTGGAATAACATATGATCTGCTGGTGATTTCCGGGTCAGAGCCTTTATAGTTAGTAATTGTCCATAGGTTTTGACCTTGTATATAAACTCTTACCTGTGTGAATTTGATTTTATCCATCCATATACGTGGTAAGTCGTATGACAGCATTACATTTTTTAACCGGATGTAAGAGGCGTCACTCCAGAATCGGTCCGAATTCCCGTAAGCATTGGCAGCTTTTCCAGCATCATTGTTGGTATTGGTTGTAGATGGAACCGGATTGTTGGAAATGTCACCGGACTTTTCCCAATGGTTTAAAGCGTCGATAGGAGTGAAGCGTGTGGCACCAGGCCACCAGGCAGGTTCATATCCTTGTTGTTTTACAAACTGGAAAAGGAAATTTAACTGTATACCATTGTAGCTTAAAGTATTACTTAGTCCGCCAAAAAAGTCAGGAATAGTTTTGCCCATTACTACATAGTCCGACAGCGCGGTAGGAGTAGTGGTATTGCCGCCACTGGCGGTAGAGAACAGCGGGATGCCGCTTTTGGGATCTATTTGCGTGAAATGAAACCCTTTGACAATGCTGATAGATTGTCCTTCTACCAGGGACTGACTGTAAGAAGAGGAGCTTAGGTTGGGGAAGGAGACCAGCTTATTGTCAGTAAAGGAAATATTAAAAGCGCTGGCCCATGAGAATCTCTTTGACCTTATATTAACGGTATTTAGTGTAAACTCTTCTCCGGTGTTTTGGACAATAGCGGGTAAGTTAAACTGGTAGCTTGTGAATCCTGTCTGTGAAGGCAGTGGATAACCTACAAGTTGATTATTACTTCTGTTTTTGAACCATGCCGCCGTCAGCAAAATTCTGTCATTTAAAAAGCCGAGTTCCAGTGCTGTTTCCAGTTTCCGATTAACTTCCCAGCTATAGTCAGGATTTGCAATTCTTACAGGAATAAGCCCGTTAACAGTTTGGTAACTGTTAATAGGTACATATGTAGATAGGTAACCATAGTCAGCTATTTTGTCATTGCCTACGATACCATAACTGGCTCTTAACTTACCATAGGAAAGGAAAGGGAGGGCATTCGCGATAAAGTGCTCATTGGAGAATATCCAGGCAAGGGCGCCAGATCCGAAATTGCCGAATTGATTTGCGGGGCCGAAACGGGAAGATCCGTCTCTTCTAAATGTTGCGGATGCAATGTATTTTTTCTTCCAGTTATAGTTTAACCGGGAAAAGAAGGAAATGTATTTATATTCTGAGTAAAGGGAATTAGGTCTTAGTACAGTTCCCGCTGATGCGAGGTTCTTTAGCAGCGCGTCATTACTGTAGTTTTGTCCGCGTATAGTCCATCCATTTGCTGTTGCGTATTGCCAGGTTCCTCCTATTAAAGCCTCCAGTTCTCCATCAGCAATATCCCTGGTATAGTTTGCCTGTGGCTCAATGATGTAAGTAGCCGTACTATTGGTACCGTAAGTTGCCTTGTTAATTGGATTTACTCCTTTAGGATCCAGGGCTGATAAAGGATAGGTTAGTACAGAATTAAAAGTATTGTAATTGTAGCCAAGGTTAGCTTGTATTTTAAGACCAGGAATAATAGTATAGCGAAGTACCGCACTGGATATCAAGCTATTGGTTCTGCTGGTACTGGTTTGGTTTAAAAGCGCCAGGGGATTACCATAGCGGCCACTCCACGTTAGCTTGCCGGTTGAGTCATATAATGGATAATTGGGAAAGAACGTTGTACTCAGCGTTTGGGAAATATTATTGTTTCTGTCGGCAGTGTAATTGACGGTGGCGGAAACATTTAACCGATTATCTACAGAGTTATGTTCTACATTCAGATGAGCGCCTCCGCGGTGATAAGTAAATCCGCCGGGAAAAACAGTTCCCTCATTTCTATAATTAGCTCCAAGTAAAAATCTGGTGTTGTTGTTTCCTCCCGATAGGTTTATTTGTGCATTGGTGACATTGGGCGTATTTCCAATTAGTAATTTTTGGAAGTCGGTATACTGCTGCTGATTATATACCAATAGTTCCGGCGCATTAGCGGGAGTAGGAGTTACATTATCGTTAGCGAATGCCTGTTTTCTGAGAGCAAGGTATTGTTCTGTATTTAATGTTTTAACAAGATGTGTTGCTTTTTCCGTTCCGGTATAGACATTCACATCCAGTTTTGTTTTTCCGGGCTTCCCTTTCTTTGTGGTAATAAGCACCACACCATTGGCACCTCTTGCCCCATAAATTGCAGTGGCGTCTGCGTCCTTCAATACTTCCACGCTTTCAATGTCGCCGGGGTTAATACTATTAAAGGGGCTCAGGTAGTCGTTGGCGCCGGCGAGCGAAGGACTGAAAAAGTTCATGGGAACGCCGGAAAAAGGAACGCCGTCCACAATAAATAGGGGATTGCCGCCATCCGTACCGGGATTAGTCACGATGGAGTTCATGCCCCGTATCTGTATCTGCATATTTGTGCCAGGAAGCCCCTGGCCATTTGTAATGAACACGCCCGGCATGGCTCCCTGTAAGGCTGATAAAGGATTGGCAACTGGTTGTTGCCCGATTTCTTTTCCGGAAACCTTACTTACGCTTCCTGTACTATACCTTTGCGTAGTTGTACCATAGCCTATCACTACAGTTTCATCCAGTTTACTGATAACCGGTTTGAGCTTAATGCTTATATGGGTCTGTTTTTTTAGTATCACCCGTTCTTCCGTATATCCGGTAAACGAAATCACCATCACCGCATCGGGGGGAACATTGTTGAGCTGAAATCTGCCATTCACGTCAGTAACTGCTCCTTTATTGGTATTGTCCACTTTTACGGTAGCGCCGATCAGGGGTAATGATTTTTCGTCTGTAATGTATCCGGTTATCATTGCCCCTGAAGCTAAAACACTACTGTCTTTTAATGGTTGTGGGAATTCTTTTCTAAGATAAATGCCATTATCTATATATTTCCAGGTGATGCCTTTAGAGGTGAATAGTTGACCCAGTACCGTATTGAGCGGGGCTTCATTGTAGCTCACATTTACTTTTTCACTGGTATTAACTTCCGTTTCACTATAGTTAAAACGTCGGTGTGTTTGCTTCTCTATATTCCTCATAATAGCAGATAGTGGTGTATTGGCTGCGAGGAGTGTTACTTTCTCGTTGTTGTTGTCCTGCGCAGATACGCAAATGCAGCATCGCAGGAGCATCATTACCAGGAATGACCGGCTGAGCATGGAGTGAATTTTTAAATTTTTTCTCATAAGTACCTGTTGAGAAGATTTGATTAAGACCCGATAAGTTTTTTGAGGGAAAAGAGATACATGACATGTACTAAGAAGGAACAGATTAAATCAGCAGGTACTATTCCTTTTCCTGGTTTTTGGTGTTAATATAATATGAACAATACCGAAACCTTTTTTTATTAACGTTCAGTTTACAGTTAAAGAAGGAATATTTATTTGATTGCAGAGGAATTTAATCATCATCCGTATGCATGAAATAAGCGATGAAGCATTATTTGATCTGGTGAAAACGGGCTGCAAAAACGCATTTAATAGTATTGTAATCCGTTATCAACAGCTGCTTTTCATGGCGGCCAGGCAACGGTTAGGATCGGAGGAAGAAGCACATGATGCCGTACAGGAAGTGTTTATATGGCTGTGGCAAAAAAAGAACAGCGTGCAGCTACAGTCTTCATTGAGAAACTATCTTTATGGGGCTGTCAGAAATTATTGCCTGAACATCCTTCGGTCTCAAAAAAGTATGAAGAAACGCCAACAACAATATGCCTATGTCAGGGAGCTTTTTACCAGTCCGACAGAGCTGGAAAACAAAGAACTGGGGCTCCGGCTCCGCCATGCCATTAATAACATTGCGCCTGCCAGCAGAGCCGTATTTGAAATGCAATACCTGGAAGGCGTCAGCCAGAAAGAAATAGCTGCGCGCCGGGGTATAGGGCTGCAAACAGTGAAGAATCAGGTGCTCACCGCATTGAAGGAGCTTCGTAATAGCCTGAAGTAACTTTGAATTAATAATTTTTTAACTCTGATAGTACCTGTTTGTGCTTTTTGTTCCTTATACATAGCATTAACTATGAAAACTGATAAAGAATATCTAACCCAATTGGTGCTTTTCGAGCTTTCAGGAAAAATCCAGGAAGAGGAAAAAGAAGCATTACATAAAATGATCCTGGAAGATCAGGAAGCTGCAGCACTTTATGCCCGGCTGCAAGCTACCCTGCTACCCGATGTCGCCAGTAACTGGGGACCAGATGAGGTATGGGAAGGCATTCGCCGTAGAAAGCAACAAAATATTATCCGGAGAAGTATAAAAGCAGCGGTTATGTTGCTAATTGCTGCTGCCGCCGGAATGTTTTTTATGACCGGCAAGAAACCCGACAAATCAGCACCATTAGCTTTTAATCAATCACATATTCAATTACAACTTTCCGGCGGAGAACAGGTGGATCTGAGTAATCAGCAAGGGCAGGTAAAAGCCGGCAGTGTAGCGCTGAATAACCATCAGCAACAACTAACCTTTACAAATACCTCCTCCCGCCCGCAATATGCCACCATTAAGGTGCCGGCAGGGAAAGATTATACTGTGCATTTGCCCGATGGTTCCTCTATACAACTAAATGCAGAAACGGAGTTGCACTTCCCTTTGGCGTTTAACGGATCTGCAAGGGAAATAACCGTTCGGGGAGAAGCTTATATGAAGATAGCTGCGGTAGCATCACAACCTTTCCTGGTACATCTTCCCGGAGCCACGGTACAGGTATTAGGTACAGAGTTTAGCGTAAATACATACGATAGTAGTAAAGTCAGCGTTGCTCTCGTGCAGGGCGCCGTGAAAATGAATGCCACCCATGATACTGCCTTATTGAAACCAGGATATGCAGCTGTCGTAATAGCCGGAAAGGAGCTGAATACGTATAAATTTGATCCCGACGATGTGCTGGCGTGGCGTCAGGGGCTACACCTGTTTAATAACGCATCTGTAGAAGAAGTAGCCACCCTGATTCATCGTTTTTATGGCATAACAGTAAAGCTGGATAAAGTACCTGATCATAGAAGTGCTTTCACGGGTTCCATCGATCGAAATAAACCAGTTGTCAATTTTTTAGAAGGATTGAAATTCTCCAGGTATGCGGAATATTATTTTGATGCTGATAGTACCCTGCATTTAAGCTCCTGGAGAAAGTGAAAACAGTTTTAATTTTTCTGCGATTAACAAAGAAAACGACAGGCATAGGATCATGGGAAAAACCTGGTACCTAAAAACAATGGGTGACGCCAGTATACTAAACCCTGCATTTGTGAAAAGTAGTAATGTGACCAGTAATAGGGACCGATTGAACAAGGATTCATTCTGCCTGTTTTTGATCCATATTACAAGGACCCAAATAAAACAAATATTCAAGACGAAGAATATCCCAGGAAACAATAGGAGGATAGCTCCCTGTATATTTGGCGAAATGGCAGTTACATGTGTGTCCCTGTAATGAAACCATTGGGCCGCAAGTGGATAAACTTCTATATTTCCCAGATTATATATTTCCAGTTTTTCCAATGGAGGAAAGCAGTAATTGATAGCATTAGGTAACAGAAAGTGTTGACTGAAAGCTATTGGATGGCGTAAGATCAAAAATTTTCCATAGCGGCCATAGATAGGGGATACTGACCCCCAGGCAGCAACACCATGAGTCGCATCTTCTTCCACGCTAAAATGATTGGTCAGGTACTGTTTTAAAGGCGCCTGAGGAAATTTAATATAAAACGCACCATCCCTCGGTGAAATGGTTTTCGCTTTTTCATGGTATTTCCCGAAAAATCGCTTCACCTCCTGGTCAAAGTCCTGGCACCCGGGCGGCGGCGTTCCTTCTTCGGTAATATACGGATACATATACAACGCATTATTCGCCATTTGCCAGCCACCGAAGATGGAAAATTGCCGATGCCCCGTGAGTTGATATGCACTGTTCTTTGTATAATTGATAAACAACAATATCAATACCAACGGCAATCCAATACCCGCCAGTTTCCATACCACCGCGCGCTTAGACATCAACAAGGCGATGGCACTAATGATTGGGTAAAATAAAGCATTATACCGGATGGTAAACAACGCCGCTATCAGCAGCGCATGGACGAAGATTTGTATAGGGCGGGGCCGGTGAATCATCCAGAGCAACTGTGTGGCCCATAGTAAGCTGAGTGCCAGGAATAACGCATCGCTGGAAATATAATTGCTTAAATACAACAACAATGGATTGAAAAACAGGCTGCCAAAAATAATGTGGCTAATCTGTTTCCCCGGGGTATAAAAATATAAGAGCGTGAAGAAGAAGTATAGCGCTATCAGTTGCCCGAACAAATATTGAAATGCCACTACTGCAGTATCTGAATGTGTGAGCTGATGAAACAGCCATAGAAATTTAGAGTATCCAATCGGCCATATATTAACATCCAGCCGCGCTGCCGCCGCAAAAATGTAACTATATGAATCCGAAAAGAAATCTGCGAAAGGATAGCACAGCTTAAAAATGATGAGCTGTATAATAGCGCCAATAGCTGCTACCAGCAGGTAAATGCGATTATCACGGGATAATACGAATGAGGGAAAAGTGGTTGACATATGCGTAGGGTTGTATAATAAATTACGGTACTACCACTGAAGTATTTTTTCGGTTTTTGTAAAACAAAAAATGATAATAATAACTTAACATGAAAGCTATGATTACACTGTTGCTTTGCAGCAGTACCCTTTTTGCACAGTCGCGCTGGCCGGCAGAAAAAGCTAATAAATGGTATCAGCAACAACCCTGGATGACGGGTGCCAACTTCATTCCCTCTACTGCTGTAAATCAACTGGAGATGTGGCAGGGTGCCACCTTTGATCCGGCTACTATTCAACGGGAACTGGGTTATGCAAAGGCCATCGGTTTTAATACGATGCGCGTATATCTCCATCATGTGGCCTGGCAGGAAGATGCCGCGGGGTTTAAAGCGAGGATACAACGGTACCTCGAGATCGCTGACGACGATCATATCAAAACCATCTTCGTTTTTTTCGACGACTGCTGGCGGGATCAATACCAGGCAGGTACACAGCCGGCGCCCATCCCGGGAGTGCACAACAGTGGCTGGTTAAAAGATCCCGGTGGTTATATCGATACCAACCCTGCATTAATGGATACCTTGCAGTGGTACGTAAAAGATATCCTGACCACCTTCCGGAAAGATGAGCGTATTGCAATGTGGGATCTTTATAATGAGCCGGGGCATTTTGGTCACGGCGACAAAAGCTGGCCACTCCTGAAAAATGTAGTAGCCTGGGCAAGAGCCGTGCAGCCAGAGCAACCTATTACTATTGGAATATGGAACAAGGACTTTGTGGCTTTTAACCAGTTCCAGCTGGAGAATTCCGATGTCATCACGTTTCATAATTACCGGGACACCGCTTCGTTATTAGCCGCCATAGATACGTTGAAAACCTATCAACGGCCTGTGGTCTGTACGGAGTACATGAAACGGCCCAATAACAGCACTTTTATTACGCATTTACCCATCTTCAAAGCGAATAACATTGGTGCTATCAACTGGGGATTGGTAGCAGGTAAAACACAAACCAATTACCCGCAGGGAAATAAAGGAGGTGAACCCGAGCCCGCAATTTGGTATCATGATATTTTCCGGCCTGATGGATCGCCGTTTGATGAAAATGAAATTGTTTTCATCAAACAAATGAATGAATAGTTATATTGCCATCAAATGGCAAGCATATGTTATCTGCTATTATTGCTGACCTGAAAAAGACCGAACATGGTTTCAAGCATATCATGGAAGCCGGCGATAAAATCATTGCAGCAGAAAAAGGAGATCACCTGAAAACAGCCACCGCTTTGATCGGCGGGGAGAGTTACCAGGAGAGGATGCTGGGCGTATATATGTTAAGCCTGTTATCGCCGGAAAATGAAAAGGCTTTACAGTTACTCAAAACCAGGGTGGTGACCGACGATAACTGGCGGGTACAGGAAATGCTGGCCAAAGCTATCGACTATTACTGCAGTGTGATCGGCTATGAGGCTACGTTGCCGGAAATTAAGTACTGGGCCACGCATAAAGATCCTCTCTTAAACAGGGCCGTAGTAGAAGGTTTGCGTATCTGGACCAGTCGGCCTTATTTTAAAACGCATCCGGAGGTGGCTATTGCCCTGATCAGTCAACTGAAATCGAAAGAGAGTGAATATCTCCGGAAGTCGGTTGGAAATGCTTTAAGAGATATCCGGAAGAAACATAAGGACCTGGTGGATCAGGAAATGAAGAACTGGGACCTTACGCAACCGCGTATTGCTTTTGTACACAAGCTGGTGATGAAATAAAAACCGGTTCACGGGCGGCGAAACGCTTTCCATGAACCGGTTTTTTTATCAGGACGTCTATAAGACTATTCCCAGTATTTATCCCCTTTCTTCATTTTCTCCAGGGTAGATTCGTAGTTCTTTTTCTCATCGCCTTCGGCTTTATTCAGGGCTTTTTCTTCCCAGGCCAGGGCATCTGCTTTCTTACCGGATTTATACAGCAGGTTAGCATAGGTATCCATGTAAGCAGGAATTTCCTGGTCTTTGAAAGAGCGCTTGCTCCATTCCAGGGCCTGTTCGATGCACTGCATATCATTACATTTTTCGAAGATGGTCCAGGCATATTCATTCAGCGACTGTGGATCTGCTTTGTGGCCATATTTTTTCATATAGGCTACAATGTTAGTCACGGCATTATTGGCATCTTTTATATAGCTGTAATATTGCACTTTTGTTTTCAGGATCAGTTCTTCTGCGATAGCAGGATATTTGGCCTGGAGGTTTTTTTCAACACCGGCCCAGTCTGGCGCGCTGTTGTCTTTTTTCATCAGTTGCGGATATACTTCTTCCTTCGCCACAATTTCCATTACTTTATTTTCTGCTTTGCCGGCGCCAATTACTTTGTTTACTTTATCGGCGTGGTGCAGGAACATGTCGAAGCCAACATCTTTGCTGCTGCTGGTGAATTTCTCGATGAAGTCGAGGTTACCCGGTGTATACAGGTTTTTCTGTTGACTCAGGTACAGTTTGGCAATGTCGGAGGCATTTCCCTGGTCGTATTTATCTAATGCCAGCAAAGCCAGTTGGCGCAGGAAGGCCGTGTCTTTCTGTCCTTTTTTGAATTTATCCAGCTGTGTATAGTATTGGGTGGCTGGCTGGAGAGAGGCTGCGCATCGCTGGATAAATCCATCTGCATCAGCACCACCTACCTGGCGGTCAACGATATGACCATCCGGCGCAAATACCAGGAAAGTAGGGTAGGCGCGGATGCTATAGTCTTTTTCAATGGCTTTAGCTGAGGCGTACCAGTTTTTAACGTCTTCATTATCTTTTGCAGTTTGATCCATCTGCACTTTTACGCTGATGAATTTGTCGTTCATGAAGCTGCCGACTTTTTCCTGCGGAAAAATATTGGCGGACATATACTTACAGGGGCCACACCACGTGGTAAAGCAGTCCATGAAGATATACTTGTTTTCCGCTTTGGCTTTGGCCTGTACATCGGCCCAGGAAGTGCCATGTTCGAAATGGATACCCTGGTCCTGCGCTACTGCCATGAACGGCAACAGGAAGGAGAGGAGAAATAATTTTTTCATAATGCTGGTTGGATTTTAACCCACTAATTTAAGGTAGTTCAGGAACAAAACCGGCCGCCCCGGGAAATAATTTAACAAGATAAGTTAGTGTTTAATGCACCGGAGTACGGTGTTCCCGGTGGATCTGTCCATTAGGTTATTGTTAGCAGGACTGTAACTTCAGCTGGTAGCAGGGCGTTAAACAATATATCTCCCAATATCTAAATTCATTGCTGTATGAAATATTTTTACGTAACAGCCTGTGCATTATTGTTTGTAACCGGTTTAATGAGTTGTAGAAAAGACGATGATTTATCACTGTCGCCATTGTTAGGAACCTGGGAAGAGGTAGCGCAAACGGGTGTGAATGGCACCATAACCTATCGCCCCGGAGAAGGGTTTCGTCTCAAAATGTATAAGGACTACACTTACTTCATGCATACCGGGGGAATAGCAGATGTCACCGGCACCTTTAAATTAGCCACTGTTGATGTGTCAGAAACTGCGACCGTAAAAGTGATCGACTGGAGCAGTGGCGCGAGTAATAGTTATACATTTATAAGAGATACCCTGGTATTAAAGCCATTTAGCAGGTATCCCACCAATATTGATGATGAGATATGGGAGATGAAATATGTTCGGAGAGCTAATTAGGTAGAAGCGCTAAAGCACGGATAAATAAAGCAGAAAGCAAAAAGCAGAAAGCAAAAAGCTATTAAAGCGAATGACCGGAGCGAATGGCCAAAGTAAATATTTAAATTAATCATTCGCTCCGGTCATTCGCTTTAATAGCTTTTTGCTTTCTGCTTTTTGCTTTCTGCTTAATAAAACGCCGGCGGCGGATTCAGCGTAAGATTCTGCCGCTGATGCCAGTATGGATAAATGGTAGGCACTTCACTGGCTGCATCCAGTTGTTTCACCTGGTCTGTTGTCAGGTTCCAGCCGGTGGCTCCAAGGTTTTGAATCAACTGTTCCTCGTTACGGGCGCCAATGATGATACTGGAAACAGTAGGACGTTGCAGCAACCAGTTAATGGCTATCTGGGCAACTGTTTTGCCGGTTTCGGCGGCAATGGCATCCAGGGCGTCAATGATATTATAGAAGACATCATCGCGGATAGCAGCTTCCGGCACCGGGCTTCCGCCCTGTGCTACCCGGCCCTGCGGAGGAATAGGACTGTTGCGGCGGTATTTGCCTCCCAGTTTACCTGCGGCCAGCGGCGACCACACAATAGCGCCAATGTTTTGATCGATGCCCAGTGGCATCAGTTCCCATTCATATTCACGGTTAGCGAGCGAATAATATACCTGGTGTCCAACATACCGGTTCCACCCATATTTTTCAGCGATGGCCTGAGATTTCATCAGGTGCCAGCCGGAAAAATTGGAGGCAGCGATGTAGCGCACTTTACCGCTCTGAATTAAATCATCCAGTACCCGCAAGGTTTCTTCTACGGGTGTTACGCCATCAAAGCCATGCATGTGATAGATATCGATATAGTCAGTGCCATGGCGTTTCAAACTGCCCTCTATTTGTTTCAGTATATGAAAACGGGAAGAGCCCTGGTTGTTAGGTCCTTTGCCAAACGGGAAGGTGGATTTGGTGGAGAGCAGGAGCTGATCTCTTTTGCCGGCGATGGCCTTACCCAGGATTTCTTCTGAAAGCCCTTCAGAATAAACATCGGCCGTATCGAAGAGATTCACCCCGGCATCCAGGCATAAATTTACCAGCCGGGTGGCTTCTGTTACCTGGGTGCTGCCCCAGGCTTTAAAAAAATCATTGCCTCCGCCAAAGGTGGCGGTACCAAAGCTAAGCACCGGTACCTGTAGACCGGATGCACCTAATTGTCTGTATTCCATCTGAGATGATTTTATATGTTAAGCTGCAACAAAGGTGAGGGAAAGATGGGACGTAGCGGTTGTAAATTTAAAGCATATAATTGTATTTTTGTGAGATGAAGAAATTGAAGCAGTTCGATACGCTGGTTATTCATGCGTTTGAAGAAGCAGTATTTCACCTGCCGGTTCATAGTCATACGTATTATGAGATCGTGTATATCTTTAAAGGCAGTGGTATTCATCATCTCAATAATAACCAGCTTCCCTATAAAGCAGGCGACCTGTTTCTGATTGCGCCGGAAGACGAACATTATTTCGATATCAGTAAAACTACCCGTTTCGCTTTCATTAAATTTACCGATAGCTATTTCAGCACCAAAAGTCACCTGGCGCCAGATGCTTTCCTGATGGGCAAGCCCGAGGCTATGATGCGGCATAAGCTGCTGAAAGAGGTGAAGCTAACCCTGGAGGAGCCCTGCAAAACCATTTTGCGTAATACCATTGAAAGTATTGTGGCGTATAACTGCCGCCAGGACGTAGCTACGTCACCGTTAGTATATTACCAGATCCTTTCCGTGTTTGGGTTGGTGAAGGAGGCTGTTTCCAGGCTGGATATCCGCATCGATCACGGTGCACCGGATAAAGAAGCCCTTATCTCTTATATTCACCAGCATATTTATGAACCGGAAAAAATCCAGGTGAAAAATATTGCTGCGCACTTTAACATTGCTGTCAATTACTTCAGTGCCTGGTTTAAAAGGAATTTTGACATCAGCTACCGGGAGTATGTCAACTGCTACCGCACGAAGCTGATAGAAAAAAGAATTACCTGCGGACAGCTAACGTTGAAACAAATCTCCGCCGAATTTGGCTTTGCTGATGAAAGTCACCTGTCGCATTTTTTCAAAAGCCGGCATAAGATGACGCCGGTGTCTTTCCGCCGTAAATCGGAAAAGTAGACGGCACAAAAAAAATAGGGCCGTTTTGAAATTATTCCTATATTTATGTAACTGATTACGTAATTGACTACAATATGGAATTCTTTAATAAAACCGGTAAAGCAGCGCTAGGCAGCAGACTGCGTATGTTAACGGAAACCATCACCGAAGGGGCTGCCCGGATCTACGAATTATACGACACCCGCTTACAGCCCAAATGGTTCCCCGTATTCTACGTGTTATCAGAGGGCGAAGAGAAAACCATCACCGCCATCGCCAAAGAAATAGGGCATTCCCATCCTTCTGTCAGCAAAATAATTGGAGAAATGAAGAAGCAGGGACTGGTAGTGGAGAAAAAAGATAAAACAGATGGCAGGCGGAACATGGTTCGCCTCACTAAAAAAGGCACGGATATTAACGTCAAACTTGCTGATCAGCTTATCGATGTAGGGAACGCTATTGAAGCTATTTCCGCGCAAACGGCCCACGACCTCTGGAAAGCGATCGAAGAATGGGAATACCTGCTGGAGCAGCGATCGCTGTTAGACCGTGTGAAAGAACAGCAAAAGAAGCGGGAAGCCGCCAGGGTGCAGATCGTTGACTACCGACCGGAATATAAAACGGCCTTCCGCGAGTTGAACGTGGAATGGATTTCCAAATACTTTAAGATGGAGGAAATGGATTATAAATCGTTGGATAACCCCGACGGCTATATCCTGAAAAAAGGAGGGCATATTTTTGTGGCCCTCTATAACAATGAACCCGTTGGGGTTTGCGCCCTGGTAAAGATGGACGATCCGGACTACGATTACGAGATGGCTAAAATGGCAGTATCTCCCAAAGCCCAGGGAAAAAGTATAGGATGGCTACTGGGGCAAGCCATTGTGCAAAAAGCGATTGAATTAGGTGCGCGCAATATTTACCTGGAAAGTAATACCATCCTGAAGCCTGCCATCAGCCTGTATGAGAAGCTGGGCTTTAAAAAAGTAGGCGGGCGCCCAACGCCTTATGAACGGGCCAACATACAAATGGAACTACCACTTAAATAAACCACAACAGGCCTCTCTTACAGGAGGCCTTTTTGTTTCCTCCAAAGTACTGGTGATTATTAAAACTGCGCCGTATATTAGTACCTGAGAACTATCCACGTTATACATCAAATAAAAACTCAGGAACATGATTTCACCCGAACAGGAAACATTCCAGACGGCTACACATTCCACCACGTTATTACCCGCCAGATTCACGGAAAAGAAATACGTTATTACGCTGATCTTCGTCACCTCGCTGTTTATGTGCTGGGGTATTGCGTTGACCATGGGCGACGTACTGAACAAGCATTTCCAGAATGTATTGCATGTATCTAAATCGCAATCGGGTTTGGTACAGTTCTCTATTTTCGGTGCTTATGCGCTGATGGGTATCCCGGCAGGATTATTTATTAAGAAGATGGGATACAAAAACGGCGTGTTACTTGGCCTCACCTTATACGCCATGGGCGCCTTTTTGTTTGTGCCTGCCGCCAATGCGGCTTCCTTCACGGTGTTCCGCATCGCATTGTTTGTGCTGGCCTGCGGCATGGCTACACTGGAAACAGTGGCACATCCGTTTATGGCGGCATTAGGGGATCAACGTACGAGCGACCAGCGCATCAACTTCGCACAATCGTTTAACGCGGTAGGCGCTATGATAGGTCCTACGCTGGGTACCCACTTTTTACTCAGCGCAGGCCATGAAGCAGGCGGAGAACTGTTGTCTGTAAAAACATTATACATCTATATCGGCGCGGTGATTGCCGCCATTGCGGTGGCCTTTGCATTGGTGAAAGTACCGCCGGTAACAGACCCTCACGATGGCGCTGCGGATGCCCCGGTGACAGCCGGCGCCGGCAAAAAATTATTTCAGCAGAAGCATTTTGTGTGGGCAGTAGTAGCGCAGTTTTTCAATGTGGCCGCACAGGCCGGTACCTGGGCATTCTTTATTAACTATGGCCACGAAATGATGGGCTTTTCTGATGAAAAAGCCGGCTACTTCATGTTGCCTTTTATGGGCATGATGCTGGCCGGAAGATTTGTAGGTACTGCCTTAATGCGGTTTATAGCGCCCAACAAATTACTGGCGGCATTTGCGCTGGGAAATATATTGATGTGTTTACTGGTAGCGCAGGGATGGGGCTGGACTTCCTACATTGCACTGCTGATGATTAACTTCTTCTTCAGCATCATGTATCCTACTATTTTCAGTCTCGGTTTAAAAGACCTGGGCCCGAAAACGCAGCAGGCATCATCGTTTATCGTGATGGGTATGTTTGGCGGCGCTATTTTCCCCTTCATCATGGGGCGCCTGGCGGATACCAATATCGCTACGGCGTACTATCTGCCCATCGTTTGCTATGCGGTGATTTTCATCTTCGGATATAAACTATATAAACTCAGGTAGTTACTGCCGGCCAATAGCAGCATATAACGGGTAAGCGTATATGATCAGATAAATTATAGCCCGGATGTACGGAAGTTGGAGAAAAAGCCGTTCTAATAGGAGCGGCTTTTCTTTTGCACCAAAACCTGAACAAAGCACTGTCCTGCATTGTTGCTATAGCGTACATTCAGAGAAGGGCTGTTAAAACGTTTGCTATGCTCCAACATCCCAAAGATATCATCACCCGTCTTTTATCTGTCGCCGGTATTACTGTCAACGGTCAGCAGCCATGGGATATACAGGTACATGACGAAGCTTTTTACGGGGAAGTACTCAACAGCGGTTCGCTTGGACTGGGCGAGTCGTACATGAACAACTACTGGGACTGTCAGCAACTGGACCAGTTTTTTACGAAGATATTGCTGGCTAGCCTGGATGCCCGTGTTAAAAAGAGTTTCAGGTTTAAGGCAGACATATTGCTCGCCAGGCTATTGAATCATCAAACACCGGCCAAAGCTTACCGCAATGGCAGCGCACACTACGACACCGGCAACGATCTTTTTGAGGTGATGCTGGATAAACGGATGACCTATACCTGTGCCTTCTGGGAGCAGGCCTCCAACCTCAACGACGCACAGGAACAAAAGCTAGATCTGAGCTGCCGGAAATTGCAGTTGAAGCCGGGTATGCACGTACTCGACATCGGTTGTGGCTGGGGAAGCTTCGCTAAATTTGCGGCAGAGAAATATGGCGTACGGGTAACAGGTGTTACCATCTCCAAAGAACAGGCGGAACTGGCCCGGGAACGCTGTAAAGGCTTACCGGTAGAGATCCGGCTGGCAGACTATCGCACCCTGCAGGAGCCTTTTGACGCCATTGTTTCGCTGGGCATGTTTGAACACGTAGGCTATAAGAACTATGGCGACTATATGAAAGTGGCACATCGCTGCCTGAAAGACGATGGCTTATTTCTACTCCATACCATCGGTGGCAACGTCCCTAATGCCTTTACAGATCAGTGGCTCAATAAATACATTTTCCCTAACGCCATGATTCCTACCATCCGGCTCATCGGGCAGTATATAGAAGGCTTGTTTGTGATGGAACACTGGCAGAATTTCAGCGTCAACTACGACCGTACACTGATGGCCTGGTACCAGAACATTGTACAGAATTGGGATCAGCTGAAGACAAAATATGACGCTACTTTTTTCCGCATGTGGAAGTATTATCTGTTGTCCTGTGCAGGTTCTTTCCGGGCAAGGAAAAGCCAGTTGTGGCAAATTGTGTTGTCTAAAAATGGTGTTCCCGGAGGGTATCGTTTTTGAGGTTGTTTTTTCTCCTTCAAATATTTCTCATAAGTGGATTAAGAGAGCAATGGCTTTAGTTTGTTGAGTACCGTTACCATATTGATGCCTTTCCCGAGCAAACCTTTCAGCAGGTCGCCTTCGCGGGCAATCCGCCTGGGCATATTATAAATATTGAAATCACTTACTTTCAGTCCTTTTTTTACTTCTTCCCAGCGTAGTGGGGCAGACACGGTGGCGCCGGGGCGGGGGCGGAGGGAGTAGGCGGATGCCATGGTTTGTATCTGCCTGTTTTGGAGGAAGTCGAGGTAGATCTTTCCTTTTCGTTTAGCGGGCGTTCTGAGTACACTGGTGTTATCAGGAAGGCGGCGGTTCGCGATGCCCACTACCAATTCGGCCAGCATGCGGGATTGCTCGAAGGTATATTTGGCACCCAGTGGAATCAGTATATGCATGCCCGTGGCGCCGGATGTTTTCACAAAGGAAGGAGCGCCGATCTGATCGAGGATGTCTTTAATGACCAGGGCTGTTTCAATGACCTCATTAAAAGTGTTGGTATCAGGATCGAGGTCAATGAGGCAGTAGTCGGGATAGTCCGGGGTATTGATCCGGCTATGCCAGGGATTTAATTCAATACAGCCCAGGTTGGCCATGTAAAGGAGACTGGCTTTATCGGTGCATACCATGAATTCCTTCGTGTCCCCATCAGATTCACTGGTATAGGGGAATCGCTTTATCCAGCCGGCAACTTTGTCTTCCACATTTTTCTGGTAGAAGTTAAATCCTTTGATGCCTTCAGGGAAGCGGTTGAGCGACTGTGGCCTGTTGGCCAGGTAGGGGAGTATGGTATCGGCGATGGCCGCGTAATAGTTGATCATATCTCCTTTGGTAATGCCTTCATCCGGCCAGTATAGTTTGTCGAGGTTCGTAAACTTAAGGAGCTGTCCATCTAACTTAACTTCTGCCTGTTTTTCTCCTGCCGGCAGGATGTTGGCGGCCACTTTACGGGTAGCCCGTGGGGTTGCTGCTGCCGGCTTTTTTTTAGTGAACGCTTTCGTGCTGGCCGGCGACGTGTGCGCAGCGGGCTTTTTGCCTGCTGTAGCCGGATTTTTTCTTTGGTTATTGGCTGCGCACATAAGCGGTGTTTAAGTATGTTTCTTTGGAATAATAAGGCTGTCTGGTGGATTGGTAGCGGCAATTTGTTGGCGGATACCTTCCAGCCAGTTAATCAGTGTTTGTTTTTGTTCCTTACTGAGTACGGCATTTTTATGGATAAGTGTATAGGAGGACAGCGGCATTTCTCCTTCGTTGATCTCATCTATACATTCGTCCAGTTTTTTATATTGTTTGCGGATGCGGTATTGCATGAATTCGGAAAAATTCAGTTCGCGTTTGCCTTCCACCACATGATGATTTAACCACCATGCCACGGGCTGTATATTGGCGTACCAGGGGTACACGGTATTATTGCTATGGCAGTCGTAGCAAGCCTTCTGCAGGATATCGGTTACAGCGGCGGTAGCGGGATAAGCGGTGGTAATATGGTTAGGCTGTACCCCTGCCTGGATATTTTTGGCAGGATGAATGAATTGTATCAGCACTAAAATTACCAGGAGTATCCAGCCTGTTCTTTTGATTATTTTCATGTCCGGTGGTTTGTCAGCTAAAGTTAACAATAAACAGGTCGCGAAGTACATTCCATTGAATTTTGTTGAGTTCGCAATTTGTTAACCCAGGTGCATGAAAAGGAGAAAGATACCTGCTAGCTTTGTGGGCATAATAAATCTGTTTTTGATTATGCTGTTATTTAATTTTCTCCTGCTGACACACTTTGCTGCCTTTTTAATTTACTTGTGCCGCCTGGCGTTATTATTTCCCGTAAAAAATCCGCCAAAAGATAAATGGGGCCTGCCGTTAGGCATTACCATCCTGCTTACCGGGCTGGCATTGGTATGGCTGAAGTACCCGGTAGTGAACTATTATAAAGTAGGACCTAAGCTGGGGCTCTTTTTGGTAGTTACGGTGGTTAATGCCATGCATGATAAGAAGCCGCTGAGTAAGAGTGCGTATTATGTGTTGCTGGCATGTACGGTGTTGGCGGGGATGATTGCGGTAACGAGAGTATAGTTTTTCTTGAAATTATCATGACGGTAAGGGATATACGTAGTAAACTTCTATCACATATTTATGCTATTTAGGGATTAAAATTTTTCCGTGTTGCGAAAGCGGTATACATTTGCGGGCTGTTATTATTATACCCAAAAAGTAAACTTATAATTGTACACGTCACTTTTTTAAATCCCTAAATATACCTGATGAAAAAGATCATGTTGTTAGCCATTGCCTGTATGGCTGGTTTTAGCTCGTATTCCCAAAGTTTTATGCATGGAGCGGGTGTGGTACTGTTTGTTGATCACGCAAAGAATACGGATGCAAATGGTATCGGCGGCCTTACTTATTCTCCCCGTTTTAATTTTGTTGAGCAGGATGAGATGTCTGTATCCGTTGGTATTCCACTGAGTATAGGCCTCTCCGGTAGTTATTCTGCTCACTATGGCGACTATGAAAGCGAATCCAACTCATTGAATTTTATGTTTAATGCGCCACTGATCGTTAACCTGAATATGGGTTGTGGAGCGACGAAAGAATCAGAGCGCAGATTTGGATACTTTGTAGGAGCCGGTTTTGGTTATCATTATGGTAGCCGAAACTATCAGGTCCTGGGAGATGGCAATGATAGAGCTAACGAGAAGTTCAGCACTGTTGGACCTGTAGCTAATGCGGGTGTTCGCTTTGGTGTTGGCAGTAAAGCACGGCATAATATTGAAGTGAAATTATCTTACATGAAAGGTTTGAATGCTGGTAATCCTGATATCTTTAGTGTAGGAGCTTTGTTTAACTTCTAATGATTGTATGAATCACTGAGCGGAGGCATTTAATGGCTTTTTTACCTGAATGGATTGATTCTCCAGGAGAAATAACAGGAAAAGAAAAACGGGGCGGTTAAGTATCAACGATGCTTGACCGCCCCGTTTTTCTTTTCATAGTGGTTAAACTATTTTATCTTTTAAAAATAATATCTCCTGATACCTGCATTCCCCGTTTATCCGTTACTGATAGATACCATACCAGCGTACCAACTGGCGGTACTGCTGCTTCAACCCGTTCTCCTTTTATATTCACCGGCATAACTTCCCATATTTTATCTTTCAGCAGTGTAGCCGTATCCGTGGTATAATGAAGATACGCGGCAGCAAGTGGCTCCGCTGATATTACTTTCGCGGTAATGCCCGTTTGGGTGATACACGTTTTTGTAATTCGTGGTAGCGGTGTAGTATGATTCAGATAGCTGTTGATGAAAGCAAAAATTTCCTCACTTTGCCAGCCATCATGATGGCTGTGGCGCAGACGTGGCTTAATGCTGAGTTGCGCGTTTTTTACCTGTTCGTATGTTTTTTTATAGCTGTCGAGATAGAAGTGGCTGTCGTTGGTGCCGTTAATAAAGAGCATCGGCATTTTTGCATGGCGGATATATTGAGAAGGATCGTATTGCTGTATCCAGGTTTGCTTATCCGCGGGAGAGAGTTGGTCGAGATCTTTGAGCATGGCAGTGTTGTAGAAGAGGTAGCCGCAACCGTAAACAGGTACTACGGCTTTATACCGGTTGTCGATACCGGCTATAAGGCAGGAGAGGATACCGCCCCAGCTGATACCGGTAAGGGCTATACGATTACTATCTACCTCGGGGAAGCTGCGTAGCAGGTTGTTAGCAAGGATTACATTGGCAACCGCCTGGTACATCCATTGATCGGAGAGGGTTGGTGTGATGGTGAAATAGGGCGTTTTATTATCTGGTTCCACAAAACCATGTGCGAGGTGTTGCCTGTTCGGGCCGTTGCCGCGCAGGTCCATGGCAATGGCGGCGTATCCTTTCTTTGCCCAGAGGATAGCCCATTCCTTAAATGCGATGCCACCTCCGCCATGTACCAGCACTACGGCAGGCAGATCATGATCCAGGCTTTTATTGCCGGAGAGGGTGCCGGGTGTGGCATACCAGGCAAATACCTGTTGCGGGCCATCGTGATAGGGAAGCCCCTGGTAAAGAATGCCTTTTACAGAGTCGTTGCTGATCACCTCGTAAGTGGGTGTCTGGTAGATAGCGGGTACATCCCAGATGGTATGCCGAAGTTGGCTGTGGGCTTGCATGGCTATAACAGCCAGTAACAAAAACGCGGAAAGCTTTTTACGCATAGGATTTGAATAAGTAGCTTAAATATATACTAAACTACCTGGAAAAGATGCGTAATTCAATATAGTACTGATATTGGCAAAAATAGGAGAAGTCGGCTGTGCCACTCCCGGTTTTTCGGTACCTTCCCGGAGGTATTCATCTCCGTAAAAAATATCATATGCTACAAAACAGGGTAGATCCATATGGCCGGCTCATTTTTACCCAGGCTCGCGGTGCCTGGATGGGCAACAGGGGGATCTTGCATGACGAGCAGCAGCAGGTTTTGAGACCGTTTAAACTGAAAGCCTGGATTACCTGTGTGCTGGAATTCAAAAACCGCCATAGAACCGTGATGGCGCCTCATCGTTATACGGAGCTGTTTTTCCGGGACGAAGCCACTTCCTTTGCCGCTGGTCACCGGCCCTGTTATGAGTGCCGCAGGGCAGATTATAATCGGTTTAAAACATACTGGCTGAAAGGGAATCCGGAGTATGATTTTGATGACCGGGTATCTATCCAGGAAATTGATAAAATATTACACCGGGAACGGATAACACCACGACTTGAAAAGGTAACATATATAGATACACTCCTTCAGTTGCCGGATGGCTGTTTTATAGTATATGAGCAGCAGCCCTGCCTGGTGTATGAACAGGCCTTGTATAGGTGGTCGCCCGATGGATATACAAAAAAAGACTGCTTTCCCAAAGATGAACAGGTACAGGTATTAACGCCGTTATCAGTGGTCAGTGCTTTCCGGGCTGGATATAACCCACAGGTGATAATCAGATAATCAGTTGAAAGAAGGCGGTGCGTTTTACAACATTATATACCATCGGGGTGTTACCACTACAACAACAACCTGAAATCAGCGAATATGCGGAAAATATGCTTCTTTTTATTATTACTGCCGCTTTTCAGCGCTGCCCAAAGCAATAAATTACTCAATGGCTACCTATATGGTATGGTACATGACGGTACCGGTGGCGGTGGTATTATCGGGAACCTTTCCCTGTTACATAATACCCTGGCCGTAGGGCCGGGCGTTGAATTGACGGCTTATAACGACCACCTCCTGGTTCCTGTATTTGCCGATGTGAAATTAAAGCACCGCTTCCTGCATATTGAACCCTACATCACCGGGCAGTTTGGCCGTAATGTATATGATGTAAGTCGTACGGAGAAAATCAATGCCACCACCGGCGGACAACAATCCATCACCTTTAATGAATCCGGTAAATACTTCTACGGCATTGGTGCTGGTGTTGCCTGGCACTTCCCCAAAATCGGCGTATTTGCTTCCTATATTTTCCGTGGTTATAAGTACCGCTACCCCACACAGGTAACCACCGGCAACCAGGTGGATTTCGGCGATAAATCCGTTAACACAAGTGTGATTGCAGCAGGGATTGTTTTTTGAGCAGAAAGCGGAAAGCGGAAAGCAAAAAGCTATCGCAGCGAGTAAAAAGAACATATAAATATTCGCTTTGCTTATCCGCTGCAATAGCTTTTTGCTTTCTGCTTTCTGCCTTCAGCTCTTTACAACGGAGTTGCAATCTTTTTTCCGCAAAGATCTGTATGAAGTTCTACCTTTATCCTGTTGAAAGATGAGCACATTACAGCTGTACCTGTAAATACTTGTTTACCCTTTGCTGTATGGCAATTCCTTAGTTAACTTAGTTTAGTCGTTACCGTTATAGTGTTTTCGTGCCTGCGGGTACTGAAATGAATAATTTTATAGCTAAAAAGAATATCATGATGAAGTCCGATGACAATAACAGTATTCAGACTGTAGCTCAACCCACGGCAGCACCTGCAGCCGCCTGTAACAAAGACCACGACCATAATAGTGATCACGATCATAGTCATGAACATGGCGGTATTTTCGGAAAAAATACCGAAGTGGTTTTCAGTCTTATATGTGGCGCATTACTGGGTATTGGCTTTGTGATCACCTTTGTGTCTGCATCGCTCGCCTGGCTGAGTTTATCATTATATATCGGCGCCTATTTCTTCGGCGGATTTTATACTACCAAGGAAGCCGTGGAATCTATTGCCAAAGGTAAATTTGAAATTGATTTCCTGATGTTGGTAGCCGCCATCGGTGCTGCTATTTTAGGCGATTGGGCAGAAGGAGCGCTGTTGCTGTTCCTGTTTAGCCTGGGACATGCGTTAGAACATTACGCCATGAATAAAGCGCGTAAATCCATTGCTGCACTTGCGGAACTGGCGCCCAAAACAGCCATTGTCAGACGTAACGGGGAAGAAAACGAAGTGGCTATAGAGGAGCTGTTGGCCAATGATATTATCATCGTGAAACCCAACAGTAAAATATCTGCCGATGGTATTGTGATCAAAGGTAGCAGTAGTGTAAACCAGGCGCCTATTACCGGGGAAAGTATCCCGGTAGATAAAACCCCGGTGCCGGATCCGCAGCAGGCCGATAAAAATGTGAGCGCCGAACATAAAGTATATGCAGGTACCATCAATGGTAGCCAGGTACTGGAAGTAAAAGTTACCAGCGTGGCCGCAGATTCCACACTGGCACGCTTAATCAGGCTGGTGAATGAAACGGAGGCACAGAAATCGCCTACGCAATTGTTTACGGATAAATTTGAAAAATACTTTGTACCGTTGGTATTAGGACTGGTAGTACTTTTACTCTTCGCTTTCCTGGTGATTGATGAAACCTTCAGCCAGAGCTTTTATCGCGCTATCTCCGTGCTGGTGGCGGCAAGCCCTTGTGCATTGGCCATTTCCACGCCCAGCGCCGTATTAAGTGGTATTGCCCGTGCTGCCCGCAGCGGGGTATTAATTAAAGGTGGTGGCCCTCTCGAACAATTAGGTAGCTTATCCGCCCTGGCATTCGATAAAACGGGCACTTTAACCGAAGGGAAACCACAACTCACCAATGTAGTGGCCTTCAATAACGCTACAGAAGACCAAGTGCTGGAAGTGGCCGTGGCCGTGGAGAAATTAAGCGATCACCCGTTGGCAGCAGCCATTGTAAAAGGTGGCCTCGAACGACTCAAAAGAGAGGTCCCCACTGCAGAAGGACTCACCGCCGTTTCCGGACGAGGCATCAAAGCGGCGTACCAGGGAAAAGAAGTGGTGATCGGTAACCTTGGTTTATTCGAGCATCTGGGGCAGCCTATGCCGGCGGAAGTAGCTGCCAAAGTAGATCAGCTGGAACAGGAAGGAAATACCACCATGGTGATACAATTGAATGGCGCCGTTATCGGACTAATTGCACTGATGGATGTACCCCGTAAAGAGGCTACCTCTGCGCTATCGTTATTGAAAGAAATCGGTATTAAAAAGATGGTAATGCTTACAGGAGATAATCAGCGTGTAGCCACCGCCGTAGCCAATAAAATTGGTATTACCGATGCCTGGGGAAGCTTGCTGCCAGAGCAGAAAGTAGCCGCCATCGAAAAACTGAGCCAGGAAGAAGGCCAGGTAGCTATGATCGGCGACGGTGTAAATGATGCTCCCGCTATGGCCAAAAGTACGGTAGGTATTGCTATGGGAGCTGCGGGATCGGCCGTAGCCCTGGAAACCGCCGATATCGCTTTAATGGCAGACAACCTGGATAACCTGCCTTTTGCCATTGCCCTGAGCAGGAAATCAAAAGGTATTATCCGCCAGAATTTGTGGATGAGTTTAGGCATGGTGGCGGTGCTGATTCCGCTCACTATTTTAGGCGTTGCTACAATAGGTGTGGCTGTTATTGCCCACGAAGGATCTACTTTGTTGGTGGTATTCAACGGACTTCGGTTACTCGCTTTCCAGGTGAAGAAAGTATAAAGTAAAGCGCTACTGAGGCGAATGATGAAAGCATATCACTATCCGCCATGATCATTTGCCTCAGTAGCTGTTGAAATATTATTTAGTCGCTTTCCTTTTCCAGTACGCGGGCAATATTTCGATCAGGAACCAGCCAGATAATGGCTACCAGCACAAACAGGCTACCGGATAGCACTGCGCTGTAAAAAGCCATCGGGATCGCCAGTATATATAGTCCTACGGAGATAAGCGCTTTCTTGCGTTGTTGCTTTAAAACGTTTACCATGGCAGGGTCATAGGATGGGTGGCACTTTATGATCACCTGTTGTAATATGGTAAATGCTACACCACACATCATCAGCAGCAGGGCATACAGGATCAGCGTATGCGGTGCAAAGTGGTTGTCGCCCATCCACGCAGTAGCAAAGGGGATGAGGGATAGCCAGAACAGTAAATGCATATTGGACCACATAATGCCCGGGCCTACTTTCTTCACCGTATGTAAAAGGTGGTGATGGTTACACCAATAAATCCCTACATAAATAAAACTGATAATGTAACTGAGTACAGTAGGATAGAGTGGCAGCAAGTCTTTCCACTCTTCACCATGTGGTACTTTAATTTCCAGCACCATAATGGTGATGATGATAGCGATAACCCCATCGCTGAAGGCTTCAAGGCGACTTTTATTCATACAGATTGTTAAATGTACCTGTGAATATAGAATAAACGCACGAATTTTAACCCGGCAGGAGTGGGCTGGCTTCATTATTTTTGTGGCATGAACTATATCAATTGTGCCGGCCTGGTGGTAGTAAAAGACCGTAAATTATTATTAGCATTTAGTAAGAATAAAGGCGCCTGGTATTTACCGGGTGGAAAAACTGATCCCGGCGAAACCCCGCTGGCAGGCTTGCAACGGGAAATCAGGGAAGAATTGAACCTGGATTTACCAGCCGATAGTCTTCATTGGTATTATCATATTACGGCGCCGGCGTTTGGAGAGCACCAGCTGGAAATGCGCCAGGATTGTTTCCTGCATGATCTCCGGCAAATACCCCGCCCTTCCGCTGAAATAGGTGCTATCCGTTATTTTGACCTGGCGGAATATTTAAAAGAAGAACACCAGGTAGCCGGGGTATTGATAGCATTTAGGAAATTACAGGAAGATGGATTAGTAGATGTGGTTTCGTAAAAAGCGCACTTTTATCCTTGCATAATTCGCCGTATTTTATCGCTCCTAAAATATGATGATGAAAAAAATCTTCTTTTTTATACTGTGCTGCGGACTGGTAAAAACTGCTGTCGCCCAACAACCGGTTTACCTGTTTTCCTACTTTAAAGATAACGGGCAGGATGGGTTGCACCTGGCGTATAGCCGTGATGGATATACCTGGAAAGAACTGAATCATGGCCGTGCTGTGCTGGCCCCCACGGTAGGAGAGGATAAACTGATGCGGGACCCCTGTATTATCCGGGGAGCTGATAGCCTGTTTCATATGGTGTGGACGGTGAGCTGGAAGGAGAAAGGCATTGGCTATGCGGCTTCTCCGGATCTGTTGCACTGGTCCGAACAAAAAGATATCCCGGTGATGAAGCAGGAACCAGGCGCACGCAACTGCTGGGCGCCGGAGATCACTTATGATGCGCGGCATAAAACCTATATGATTTACTGGGCTACCACCATACCCGGCCGGTTCACTGCCGGGGAAAAAACCGGGGATGATCAGTATAATCATCGCTTGTATTATGTAACCACCAAAGACTTTAAGCAATTCAGTTCCACCAGGTTATTATATGATCCCGGCTTCAACGTGATAGACGCCACTATTGTACCCGACCACGGGAAATACCTAATGTTCCTCAAAGACGAAACAAGAACCCCTCCACAGAAAAATATCCGTATTGCTACCAGCAAAAAATTAACGGGTGGATATGGGAAGCCATCTGCGCCTATCACGGGTAATTACTGGGCCGAGGGCCCTACCACATTGAAAATTGGCAACCGCTGGATCGTATATTTCGATAAGTATACGCAACACAGTTATGGAGCGGTAACCTCTACCGACCTGGTTCATTGGGAGGATATTTCCGATAAATTAGCGATGCCAGCCGGCCTTCGTCATGGAACAGTGGTGGAGATAACGGAAGCGGAGCTGGACCAGGTACTTAAAAATACCCCTTAAAGCGTGATTTTCGCGTTGTCGGTTTTGTTCTATTTTGAGGTGAATACCCGTAGTAATTTGCACCAAGAAATAAAACAACAACGACATGTTTAAGTTTTCAACGTTAATGCTGGTTATCACCGCTACTTCCACCGCCCTGATGGCGGGTCTTTTCTACGCCTGGTCCTGTTCTGTGACCATTGGTATTGCGCGCCTCCCGGATGCCGCTTACCTGTCGGCCATGCAGGTGATGAACCGTGCTATCCTGAACGGATTCTTTCTGAGTCTCTTTATGGGTACGCTGATATTGCTACCGATCTGCACGTATATGTATTATCAGCAGCCACTCAACGGTACTTTCCTTTGCCTGCTGTTTGCAACCTTGTTTTATGCCATCGGCGTATTTGGAGTAACTATGGTTGGTAATGTACCGATGAATGATGCATTGGATGTCTTCAACATCCAGGGCGCTTCTGCCGCCGAACTGGCTGCGCAACGGCTCCGTTTTGAAGGCCCATGGAACAGTCTTAACCTGGTAAGAGCTATCTGCGGTACTATCTCCCTGGTATTTGTCATTATTGCCTGCATCCTTTCAAATAAATCGAAATGAGAACCCACTCCATTGTAACCATGCTATTGCTGGTAGTATCCTCCGGCTATCCTTTTCAAACAAATCATGCGGCTACTGGTCCCGGCAATATCACTAAACTACAGCAAACCGCTTTGTCTGTGCTGACACAAAAATGCAATGTCTGTCATCGCACCAATAACCCGGGTAAAGTCTTTACTGCGGATAACATGGAAAGCCTGGCGCCTAAAATTTACAAACAGGTGTTTGTGAAAAGAAGAATGCCCAAAGGCCGCGACATAAAGTTAACGGTGGAAGAAGAACAACAGTTGAGGGATTGGTTGGATACAGTGGCACGGCACGAGTAGAAGCAGAAAGCAAAAAGCAAAAAGCAAAAAGCTATTGAAGCGATTGATAGGAAGCGAATAAGTAATTTAAATACTCGCTTTCCTCAATCGCTTCAATAGCTTTTTGCTTTTTGCTTTCTGCTACATTAATATTGTTTCAGCGTTATCGAATTCGCCACTTTCATCGGCATTTCTATCATCATATTTTTCCATGGGGTATAAGGGAGAATTTTCCATATTTTTTCACTCATCCAAAGTTTGAAGGGTGTGCTGGGAACAAACCAGTCGGCGCCATCTGCCATTTTTTGACCGGCGGTAACGAAATCACGCATTTGTGCTTCATAGCGGGCAAAGGCAACGGTATGTTCTCCACTGGCAGCTTTGAGTTCTCCTGCTAAGACATAGGCGCCTACAACTGCCATACTGGTACCCATGCCAGATAGGGGAGAGGAACAGTGCGCAGCATCGCCCATTAAGGTGACCCGTCCGGAAGACCAACTATCCATTTTTATCTGGCAGGCGGCATCGAAGTAGAAGTCGTCGGTTTGGTCCATGTATTCAAGTAATTGTGGTACCACCCATTCATCGTTGGCAAAGCGTTCGCGAATAATTTGTTGTTGTACTTTGGTATCGCGGTAGCTGTATGAAAAGGCAGGAGCGCTAAAATAAAGACTGGCTCTCGCTTCCTTGTCTTCCCTGGCGCTGAAAACGCCTATGCGCTTGCCAAGTGAACTATAGAACAGACCTGCCATATTTTGCAATTGCATGAAGTTGGGAACCGTAAATATCGCAAAGTAAATGCCAAGGTGATGGCTAAATTGTGACTCCTCTCCGAAAGCAATGGAGCGGACTTTCGAATGCAGGCCATCAGCGCCTACTACAATATCAAAACGGCGGGTGTTGCCGCAGAGAAAGGTGACGGTTGCACCAGTCGCATCTTCCGCGATGGCGGTAATGGAATTGTCGAAGATATATTCCACATCGTGCCGGGTGGCTTCATAGAAAACGTTGGCAAGATCACCCCGCAAGATTTCCAGTTCTCCGCTGGTGAAACTGTCGGGCATTCGCGCCACTTCTTTGTTTCGTTTGTTGACGATGGAGATTTTGCCGGAGCGGGTTTCGAATTGCCGGATGTTACCGGTTAAATCCATGCGATCCAATACCTGCATGGCGGCGCCACGAAAATCTACGGCGTAACCGCCGGGGCGGATATGAGGAGCACGCTCTACGATGGTTACCTGGAAACCATAACGATGCAGCCAGTAGGCTAAAGCTGGACCGGCAATGCTGGCGCCGGATATGAGGATGTGTTTTGTTTTCATGAAGGCGAAGCTAGGATAGCGGGTAACCAATATCCATCTGAAACAGGCAAGTCCGCCGGATAAGTCGGTGAAAACGGCCCGACGGCCGGTAAAGGGAGGCGCCACGGATGTTATATATCTCCCAATGTAACATTCCTCCCGGTGAAAAATATATCAGGTGCGGCGACAGCAGTGACTACCTTTGAAGATTGGTATTCCCAGTTAATTTCCATTTGTTGCGAAGGGCTTTTAGCGCCTTCCAGCGATAACAGTGTAGCCTTTACCGGTAGTCCGCCGGCGAAGCCTGTCAATGCACCGGAGGTAGCAATAACGCGGTGGCAGGGCAGTATAATAGACACCGGGTTTCTGCCATTGGCTGCCCCTACTGCCCGTACGGCTTTAGGATTATTTAGTTGTTCCGCTATCTGCAAATAAGTACGGGTTTCGCCGTAAGGAATGGTGGCCAGTATAGCCCACACCGCTTTCTGAAAGGCAGTGCCCTGTAAGTCCAATGGTATAGCAAAGGTAGTTCGCTTTCCTTCAAAATATTCCTGCAATTGTTGCATGGTGGCTACCAGCACCGGATGTTGGTCCGCTTTGATATCCGGCGTTGCCCGCACCCGCCCGGGACGATCATCTTCCCAGAGAATAGCCGCCAGCCCTTTGTCGCTCCCAACCAGGGTAAGTTTGCCTACCGGTGTATCCATGTATGTATATACAAATCCCATCTTCCTGCAGTTTATAATCAATAGCAAGATATTTACTTTTTGTTTCTTACTGCTATATCCGGAGGAATTAACTAATTTAAGGACTTATTTAAAACGCTATGATACACCATCTATTCAAACTATGCCTCTTATGTTGCTTTTGTTTGCCGGTAATGGCACAAAAGAAAGCCAACGAATTACATTTTACCAGTAGCCAGCGACAATTAATTACGGTATATAAAGGCAATATTTTTGTAAACGGTAATAAAGCATTTGTATTCCATGAAGATATTATCAACTATCCCAGCAAGCGTAACCGCCTGGTAGAAGATGGTGCTTCCGTATTCCTCTTCCTGGAAGTAAATGGCAGCCCTAAGAAAAACAAGCTGTATGTTTTCCGGATTGACCATTCCCTGGCAGATTCTGTGTTGACAGCCATCAGCTCCGACGTAAAAGACTACGACCATGATGGTAACCTGGAATTTGGTGGTAGCGAACAGGCGCCGCCTAATCCATCCGCAGATACGATTTATTACGTGCCTTCCCGGTTTTATGAAATCAGGAAAGGCAGGATTAATTTTGATGCAGCACTGACTGAAACCACTGATAAAAAAGTGAATGGTATTTATATGCCGGATGCCTGGGATGAAAAAGGCACCTTTCAGTTGATTCCCAAACCGAAGAAGAAACACTGATTAAAGGTGAATATGCAAAGGGCCACGGAACAAGTGTTTCGTGGCCCTTTGTATTTTGATCCGTACATTTGGGCTTTAAAAGTAGCAGGCTTACCAGATGATAAACGCAGGCATATATATCGGCAGCACGTCATTGCTGGATGATACCGTTTTTGAAGAAACGGTGATACTCATTACGGAATACAATGAAAAGGGTGCGATGGGATTTGTGGTCAATAAATTGTTCCCCCGTACCTTCAACGAGCTGCAGGAATTCAGTCATAGCAAGCCTTTCCCATTATACGAAGGAGGCCCGGTAGACCAGGAACATCTCTTCTTTGTGCATCGCCGGCCCGGGCTGATTACGGGAGGTGCGTTGATTGCGGGAAATATTTACCTGGGCGGAGATTTTAAAGCTGCGGTTAAACACATCAATAACGGTATTTTAACCGAAGAAGATATCCGTTTGTTTATAGGTTATTGTGGATGGGATTTTGGAGAGCTGGAAGCGGAAATAGCGGAAGGTAGCTGGCAGGTGTTGGAAGAAGCGAAATTATTTTAGTATACTTATCAACAAAAGAAAGTCAGGATTTTTCGCAAAGCTTTCAGGCTGCCTGCAACATGCTTCTCCAGCGTGCTTACAGGTACATTCACTAGTTGTGCAGCTTCCCTCCATGGAGGCCGCCTTTTACTTTTAATCTGTTAACAGGAAATGTCAGGAACTTCCAGTGCCATGATCGCTTCTCCTAAACCCAGCCCTAGTTCCTGCCTGGCCAGTATTATTATTTCCAGGGTATTACAGATCCCCATTTCCCTCAATATGGGTGGTAGTTTTTTGAGATTAGCAAGATCATTGTCGTAAACCTGGTGAAAGGTTTTTATCACTGCTTCCGGAAATTCTATTTTAGGTATTGACATAAATAGCAGTTGTTAATTTGGAATCTATGGCAAAGAAAGAAAAATTTTCTGCACGATTTTATTTTACCTTGCATCTTTATGCCCTATGCCAGGGAATGGTTACAACAAATAAATAGACCTTCATGTTTTTCAACCAAAAAAAATCCGTTTTCGTTATTGCCCTCATTTGTTCCCTCACCAGCGCTATCACCGGCCGCGGACAAAATTCTGCCAACATTTTTACCAGCGATATAGATCATTTCTGGGAGGCGTTCGACAGCGTTCAAACGGTCAAAGACAGCGTCCAACAAGTGGCGGTCATGCAGCGATTGTACATCGATAAGGGTACCGAAGGACTGAAACACTTCATGGTACTCCGGAATTTTAATGCCGCCAGACTGGTGGTGGCAATTAATAAATACCCTAAGTTTTGGGCTTCTATCAGGAATAGCACATTGAGCATAAAAGGGCAGTTACCAGCCATAGAAGCTAATCTGCAGAAATTTGATGCGCTGTACCCTGAACACCGGCAAGGGAAAATATTCTTTACCATCACAGCTGTTCGTGCAGCCGGCACCGTTAAGGATTCCATAATGCTGATTGGTTCAGAAATAGCTACCGGGAATATACATACCGACATATCGGAGTTCCCCGACAAAAGACTGGCAAATTTTTTTAAAACCAAAACCTCTGATAATATCGTCCCGGTGGTGATCCATGAATATGTACATACCCAGCAAAAAGGCAATGCCAAAAAACTGCTGGAGCAAGCAATTTGTGAAGGCGCCTGTGATTTCATTGCAGAACTGGTACTGGATACCCCTTTGACCAATTCTTACCTCGAATATGGCCGGCAACATGAAGCGGAATTGAAGCCGCAGTTCCAAAAAGAAATGATGGGAGAAGACTGGAGCAACTGGCTGTATAATGGCGCGGTGACCAAAACCATGGGCGACCTGGGTTACTTCATGGGATACAGTATCTGCAAATCTTATTATCAAGAGGCTGAAAATAAATCACAGGCAATAAAGGATATTCTCCGTTTGGACTATGGTGATGGTGCCGCCGTGCTGAAGTTTTTAAAAGACTCCCGTTACTATTAATATCAACCGTCAGAAATGACGGTTTTTTTGTGTGTTAAGCGGATCGATTAATGATCTGTTGCAATAAGTAGCTGCTTCAAACTCGCTGATGTTGATGGATACAAAGGAGATGTCGGGTAACAGTGGCGCTATTTTTTCGATGATCACTTTGGCAAGGTGGGCTTTCTGATCAGTGGTCCGGCCTTGCATGATATAACCAAAGATATGCAGGAAGCTGTTTTTACCTGCACCCAGTTTATAATATTCAAAGGGTACAATGCGTACTTTAATATCATTGTCTGCAAACAGCCCGGTAGCTGCAGCCGTATCGTGTACGGTATCCATGAGGACCTCCGCGGGTTGTATGGCTAACACATTGGCGGAGCATTCAATAATGAAATGAGGCATATGTAATTTTTTTGGGAGATGACCACCGGGAAGGTGTTGCATAGAAGCAATTCCCTCCCGGTGATGCGATCCTCTAATATCGGCTATAACAGCTGCTTTAAAAAATTAACTATTTCATCTTTGGCCAGTCGGGCTTTTTCTTCAACAGCCAGTCGCAATAAAAAAGCATGTTTGGTACCGGCATAGAAGGAGTACCTGACGTCCACACCTGCCGCCGTAAGCTGCAACAGTAACTGTTTGCCGTCATCATGCAGGGGATCCTGGTCAGTTCCGATGATCAGCGTTGATGGAAATCCGGTGAAATCATTGAAGATGACAGCGGCGGAGGGCAGTTGCCTGTCTTCCGGATGCGGAATATATGCTTCCCAGAAGCCTTTCATGAGCTGCGTGGTTAAGCCATAGCCGGTCGCATACTTTTCGTAGGACGCCGTTTGGAAGTAGTGATTTACGGGCGGATAGGCTACTACTAATGCTTTAATGGGAATATGCTGTGCCTGCGCCTGCGCCGCCAGCGCAATCGCAATATTTCCGCCGACACTATCGCCACCAATCGCCAGGCGATGAGTATCTACGGCAATATCGTTTGCATGTTCCAGTATCCAGCGAAGCGCCAGGAATCCATCTTCTACCGGTGCGGGATAAGTATATTCAGGCGCCAGCCGGTAATCAACGGAAACAATGGTAAATGCGCCTGTTTCCGCCAGGTGGCGGCATAGATAGTCGTGCGTATCTATACTGCCTCTGATCCAACCGCCGCCATGCAGATAGACAAATGCCGGTAGTGGCTCGCCGGTAGCATTATTCCGGTAAATGCGTATACGAAGGGTGTCATTGATCTGGTGGTCGGTCACCATTCCGACGCCTGGTGCCGGCTTCACGTTGTGCTTTACAATGAAGTCATCCAGTTCCTGCCTGAGTGCGGGGATATTCAATTTTTCCATGATGGGAAGTGTTAAATTATGTGCCGCAAATTTGCCAGTTATTTGAGTTGTTTTATTTTACATACTCATTAGTATGATACTTACTTTTTTGAAAGAAATAAAACCAGATTGGATATGCCCGAGTTTACCCACAACGGAAAACTGTACTACAACCCGATAGAACTGGCGCTTTCTCATATTGGCGGAACCTGGAAAATGCCGATACTCTGGCGGTTAAAAGACCAGGTGCTGAGATATGGTGAATTAAAAAAAGATATTCCGCATATTACAGATAAGATGCTGACCACACAACTAAAAGAGCTGGAGGCAGTAGGTTTGATTTTAAGAACCGCCTATGCAGAGATTCCACCACGGGTTGAATATAGTATTACTGAGAAAGGGCGCAAGGCGCTACCTGCCGTTGAAATGCTGATCCGGTATGGGCTGGACCTGATCAAGGAATATAATATTGACATACCTGTTACCGATTTGCCGGAAGAAATTGCCAGGATTTTAGGTCTTCCGGAGAAGTAATTCGCCGGCAGCATATTTTTCGTACCCAACTGAAGAATAAGTTCATATTGTTGACCTGTAATGACAATGCCTTGTGTGTTACGATCATTTCCATCATGTTTCTGCCGGCAGGATGCGATTTATTTTGGTAACAACGCTCATTTACCTTTCACCGCATAATGCAATTCCACGGTATGGTTGTTCAGTTTTTCTACGGCCACCAGCGATAACGGCACTTCAAATTCCACTTCTTCTACCAGCGACAATCCTTTGCCAAACAGTACCGGTTCTACCACCAGTATGATTTCATCTACCAGTCCCGCTTCCATAAAGGCGCTTACGACCTGGCGTCCGCCAATGATAACCGCCTCGGTATGTCCTTTGGCAGCCAGTTGCGCTATAATTTTCTCCGGGCTGTTGTCAGTAAACAACACATTAGCCTGGGGAGGAACCGTGTCCTTATCATGTGTGAGCACTACCAATGATCCACTGTCCTTTAAGGGCAGATAGTCAGGCGCCAGGATATGGTAAGTGGTTTTACCCATGATCACGGCCTGGGTGCGCTGGCTGATAGCCATAAATCCCTGTCCGTATTCCGGCGATAACCAATCGGGAACATTTCTATTATTGCTGATCATGCCATTGGCCGATGTGGCGAGGTAAACTATAATTTTCATCGTATAACTTTTTATAAATGTTGGTTAACTGTACACAGGCCTATCCTGCTACTGTACAACGAAGTTACCGGGAGAAAGTAAATATTGGGCGCCCTGGAAACGACATTTCAGGGGTGCTTTACGACACTCCGGAAAAATTTATCTCCCATTGACTTCACCCTTTTTGCCGGTTGCGATGTCTTTATATAATTATTCAACCAGTAAATATGAAGAAAATCTTTCTTTGGAGCATACTCCTTTTTCCCCTGACGGGATTTTGCCAGGAACAGCCAGAACAGAACATTCCCGACAGTTGCGCATTTGATGAGAGAATAGCCGATGTGATGACAGCGCTGAAGAAAGATAGTGTGAAGGAAAGCGAGGTAATGGATGATTTTAATGCCATGAATTCGATTCTCAGGAAAGATATTGGGGAAATCGCCATGTTTCAACAGTTACGTGCACTGGATATGGTAAAGGATAGTGCGGCCTTTGTTCAATTTGTGACCACTAAGCCGGCAGCGCTCCAAAAGAAAAAATTGCTGCTGAAACTGGACTTCATCAAAGCGCATCCCGATTCATGGATGAGCTTATATATGTTGGACGCCAACAACGACATGTACACTGCCGCGTCTTATCCGGTGGCCTATGAGGCGCTGAGCGAGCGGATGAAGCAATCACATTTGGGACAGCAGATTCACAACAGGGCAGAAGAGTGGAAGAAAGCATCGCCCATTGGTAAACAAGCGATAGATTTTACACGTAAGAACCAGTTTGGTAAAACTATTAAACTGAGTGATTATAGGGGAAAATTAGTGATGCTGGATTTCTGGGGCAGCTGGTGCGGCGCCTGCCGCCAATCTCATCCTCATATCAGGGAGGTATATGATGCCTACAAAGGAAAAGGCCTGGAAGTGATTGCCATCGCCAACGAAAATTCGCATGGACAAAAAACAATGGATGCGCGCAAAGCCGCCTGGCTGGGCGCTATTAAAAAAGATGAAGCCAACTGGATACATGTCCTCAACGATGATATGATGGGAGGATTAGATATCATCAAGGCTTATGAAATCACCAGTTATCCAACAAAAATCCTGGTCGATAAAGACGGTAAAATATTGATGCGTGTTTCTTCTGTATTAAATGCTGAAATGGATAGCCTGATTAAATCCATTTTAGATAAGCAGTAATAACGGTATCTAACGACTTACTTTCTGTAACGTTACGCTCATTGTATCTTTTCCCACAGTGCCGGTTAATGTGAGTGGTGCATTTGCATTAACCGGTGAAATAACCCCTTTAAAAACCGGTTTATCCGCCGGGTTATGCCATTGTATGGTCAGTTGGTTATTATGCCGCTGATATTTCCCGTACCATCTTCGTTGCACGGTATTGAATTCAAATACACAACCATTTTTTATATCGAAGTATACCGTGGTGAGCAGGCTGTCTGCGCAACCCGTGCGGTGAAGCTCCCGGCGATTGACGGATAATTGTTTTACTTCGTATTTGCCCATCAGGTCAGGATCCCTGTTAGGTTTGGGGCGACTGGCAAGGAGCAGCAAGGGAATATAAATAATAGAAAGACGGACTGCTATTTTTAAAAATTTTGAAAGATGAAAACGCGGCAACTGATCTTTTGCTGCAAAGAAGAATTCCTTCAGTCGTTTAAATTCTATGAACAGGAAGTACAGCAGGCCCGATAACATAATGGAGGCATGAATGACCACGGAGGTACCTATCTTATAAAATATATCCATTAATAAGATGTTGGCCAGCACCGGCAGTAATATGAAAACGCCCACCAGCCTTGTACGGCGAAATAACAACAGCATACTACCCAGGATCTGGCATCCGGCTATGATACAGCCAAAGGTATAAGACTGGCCGAAGAAACACCAGAAGAGATCTGAGGAGGAGAGGCTGCTGTAAGGAAGATCAAACTTGCTCCCCGGCATAGAAAACTGGGAGTGGAAAATTTTTTCCCATCCGAACATAGCCAGATCAAATGCCACCCCATACCGTATCAATCCCTGCCAGAAAGCGAGGGTAGCCGGATGATTGGTTTTTCGGAACTGCCATATAAACGCATAGATAATAGCGCTCACCACCAGTAACGTAGGCACATTTACGATAACACTCATTGGTAGCCGGGTGAGCATAAACGTAAAGCCCATACGTAACGTAGTGGCGCCAATAATTAAACCCGCAAGGGTACAGGTAATGAGCTTTTGGGAAAACGGGATTGGCTGCATGTGATGATACGTGGTTGATAAAGTAGTGTAGAAGTCAACGTACAAATGGCAATATCTGCCATTACAGGAATAAATGTAAGTGAAAAAAATCAAATGAGAGTGGACGTACTTTTGGTGCTATTATTGAAGCGTTGCTGCGCTGGCGAAGGATATCGCGGCGTGTTTTCTGGGGGGAGAACAGGTAATAACATAGGGAGGTGTTTTAAATGGATTCCTCGCTAACTATACCAGTATCAGGCAAGGAAATCCTTTGCAGTTGATGCCGGGATATTTATGCATGTTGGCACACCGGATCTGTTGGTTTCTGCGAAAAAGGAACTATATTTACTGACTACATAACAACAAATACCGGATAAAGGCACATCAATACAGCTCTCTCATCACTAAACTTGCATAATGCCGAAAGTCCTTGTCGTGGATGACAACCGCGATATACTGGAAGTGGTGGCGTTTATACTATCAAGGCATGAAATGAATGTGACAACCTTACTGGATCCCGCCCTGGTACGCCAATTTATTGCTATTCATCGCCCAGATATCTTATTAATGGACATTGCCATGGGAAACTATGACGGGCGGGTGTTATGCCGGCAAATAAAGCGTTCATCCTGGAAAACATTGCCTGTTATCCTGTTTTCAGCCAGAAATTATCCTTCAGATTCTATCGCGGAAAGTATGGCAGACGGTATCATTGAAAAACCTTTTAGTATTAATGATCTTTGCGGCGCAATACAGCGGCTGCTGTCAACTGCCTGATGAACCTGGTATCACCTGCATAAACAATTTTTATGGTACAATCAGTAAATGTAACTATCGGCAACAAAGACTATCACCTCGATGTGCAGTCGGAGCGGTACAACGGACGTACGATTTACTATTTGTTAAATGAACACATCAGCCAGCTTTTTGATCATGCCGTGCCTGATAACCTGGTATTGATGGAAGAAGGCGATGGCTTCGTGAGTTCTCCCCGGCTTTCTGAAATGCAGGGTGGGTATATTGTACAGCAGATATGGCAGGAAATTAAAAAGAGCACCGGTAATAGTTGAATATCGAAAGACAGGTAAGACATGATTGCCTTACCTGTTCTCCATCCATTGCAGAAATTGCGTCATCTTATCTTTACCCACTACCAGCTGCTCTTCCGTAGCCACCGTCAGATGTAGTCCCAGCTTGCGGGAGGAATAATTTTCCACTTCTTTGATCGCATCAAAGTTCACCAGGTATTGCCGGTTCAGGCGATAGAATTGTTTGGGAGATAGTTGTGACTGCAGTTGTTCCAGCGTTTGCTGAATGATGTATTTCTGTTGCTGGAAGGTAACGATATAAGGTGCATCGTATTTAATGTAGATATAGGCGATCTGTTCTGTGCGTACCGTGATATAACGGTTGTTATGAAAAATCAAAAAGCTGCTTTTGCTCTCCGGCTTATCCAGCCGCTTGATCAGGTCCTGCCAGCTGGCTTCTGATTGTTGCTGGAAGAAATTTTTGAACTGTGCCATCTTCTGAAACGCTGCTTCCAGGTCGGCCGCAGCAAAGGGTTTGAGCAGGTAATCAACGCCATTCGATTTGATGGCATCCATCGCGTATTCGCCGAATGCCGTGGTGAATATTACCGGGCTGGAAATTTTTGCCTGCCGGAATATTTCAAAACAGAGCCCGTCGGATAACTGCACATCCATAAAAATCAGGTCAGGTGGTGGAGTAGCAGTTAAATAAGCCACCGCTTGTTCTATACTGTGCAGCATCGCTTCTACTGTAGCATCGGGGCGGATTTTAGCCACCAGGTTTGCCAGCGATTTCGCTGCTTTAACTTCGTCTTCAATAATGACTATCCTCATGAATAATCGGGAGTTTTACTGTAAAGGTGTTTGATGTAGGTAATATATCAATATTTTTCCCGAGAAGATGATCATATCGCTCGTTGATATTCTCCAAACCAATCCCGGTAGATACTTCAGGGGTCATCTTAGGTTGAACATTATTGGAGACAACGAGGTAGTCATCTTCAGAAAAAATTTTCACATACAATGTTTTATCAGGAGCCACCACATTATGTTTGATGCAGTTTTCCACCAGCAGTTGCAAGGTGAATGGCGGTATCATGGTGGCACCGTGTGCGGGTGTTACCGTTATCTCTACATCAAATCCTTCCTCGAAACGCGCTTTTAGCAGGTAAATATAAGCATGCAGGATTTTTAGTTCTTCTGATAACCGGATCAGGTCCAGCTTCCTGTTTTCCAGGGTAAACCGGTAAAAGTCGGATAGCTTGAGAATAAAATCTACGCTGTGTTCATCACCACTTTCTACCATGTACTTTAGCGTATTCAGGGTGTTAAACAGGAAATGCGGGTTTACCTGTTGCCGCAACAGTTCAAACTGTGCCGCGAGGTTATCCATTTTACTGCGTTCCAGCTCTATGCTTACCCGCTGGTTCTGATAGGTTTGATACAGCAGGTGAATGAACATGTAGAAAGTAAGGTTGATCAGTATCCCTCTTACCTCAAACATCAGCATCACTGGCCCAAAATTGATATGGGTAAGTATCTGCTGTTGTAAATAAGATAACAGGAACATCACCACCACACCTACCACCAGGTTTTTGAGCAGCGGGTACAGCGAAAATCCCCTGGCTACTTCCTGCGAAGTATATACGGGTAGCGTATACATGTTATAGTACCATACAAACAGCGAAAACAGGAAAGTAATTGCTGAGTTGGCGATCACTTCGTACCCGTTATACTGGTGCTGAATCAGGCTGGGTAATGATACGATCACTCCTAAAAACAAGGAGCTTAACCATATGATGCGGCCGGATATTTTAAATGGCTTTCTTTTATTCATAGCGCACCAAAGATAATAGTATTTCGGCGCCATGGCGAATAAGGAAGGGTGAACCCGGCATTTCTGGCCCCGAACCCGGCAACCGGGATGCTCATCCCGGAAAATACGCTGCAATGGCTGTTTTAGCCGCAAAAAGGACCTTGCCGGTTCAGGCGGGAATCTGTCCGGCTCGCGCCCTCTTTTGCCGGATACAGGGTATTCCGTTTTAATGGGACCGCTGTTTTTTTTCTCTTTGTGGCATAATACTTCGGCACATGAAAATAGCAAACAAACGCAGCTTAACAGGAATCATTGCAGGGATCGCAGTACTGGCCACCGCCGCCTTTTCTTTTACTACCACCGTGGCGGATCATCCGCCGGTAACGGGCGACCTCGATGCGCCGGAAGCCGTAAAACAGATTTTCCAGCATGCCTGTTACGATTGCCACTCCAACACAGGGCAGGTGCAATGGTTTGACCGGTTGCCCGGCGTTGCCTCATTCGTTAGCCGCGATATCCGCGAAGCCCGCAAGCACCTGAACTTCTCTGAATGGGACCGGCTCTCTGCGGCAGAAAAGGAAGGTGCACTGTGGCAAGCGTATAACATGATCAACTCCGGCATCATGCCATTGCCGGCCTACAAAACGCTGCATCGCAATGCCACAGTATCTGCATCGGAATTAGCCACACTTCGCAATTACCTTAACACCAGGCGTAAAGCAGTACCGGCAGTTGCCGGTAAAACGGTAACGGATACACTGACCACGCCGGCTACTTTACCCGTAGCCGCCACGGGAATACGCTTTATGCCGGAGTTCCGCACCTGGCAGGTGATGAGCACCACTTCCCGCTTTGATAATACCACCATGCGGGTGATGTTTGCCAATCCCATTGCCATGCAGGCCATCAAAAACAAACAAATCCATCCCTGGCCGGATGGCGCTATCATCGCCAAAGTTGTATGGGAAAAAGAGCGGGATAGTGAAGGATATATTCACCCCGGCAAATTCCTGAATGTACAGTACATGGTTAGAGACCAGCAACGCTACAAGGATACCGGCGGATGGGGCTACGCCAAATTTGAAACGCCGGCACTCAAACCCTATGGTACAGTGCTTACCGCACAAACCTGCGCCTCCTGCCATAAAGCAGCCGCTAATACCGGCGGTATTTTCGATCTTTCCACTTTTAATTAATTTAGTCATGCGTGTTATTATCTTATTCACCGTTTTACTCACCGGCATCAGCAGTTGCACCAGCCATAAAGCAGCGCTGCCCGCAATCCGGCCCTTTGCTTTCAACGATAGTGGCATGCAGGTGATTACCACCATCATCAACGAAAAATCCGGCGAAGTAGCCATGCTATATGGCAACCCCGCTGCGATGGCCGGTCATTTTAATCAGCTGGCTACCCCGCAGCCGGGTGCACAGTACAAGCTGGTCACCTACCGGGAACAGGCTAATCAATTTTGGTTCGGCAGCGATATCAATGGCGAATTGCTCCGAGTAGAAACGGTAGACATGCCGCCCGTGACCTCCGGAAAGGCGCCGGCCTATTCGCTGCAGAACTATAACGGCGATCAATACACGCCGGCAGATGCGGGTGAACGGGCAACCTTCATACCCACTATTGACCGCGCATGGTATCCATGTGATCCTCATTGATCTTTTAAAAAACAGGTATATGAAAACAATTATGATATCCTCCATTTTTGCGCTGTTATTAGGCGCCTGCAATATTTCATATGGCAGCAACTCCCGCACCTTGTTGCCTGCGACCGATAGTACCAACGGCTTCGCGGTAGTAGAACTGTTTACTTCTGAAGGATGCTCCAGTTGCCCGCCTGCCGATGAATTATTGGCCCGCCTGGAAAAGGAAAGTCAGGGTAAGCCCTTGTACCTGCTGGCATTTCATGTGGACTACTGGGACCACCAGGGCTGGAAAGACAGCTTTAGCCAGCATACATTTTCCGAAAGACAGGAAGCATACGCCGCCTGGTTGCATCTCAACAGCGTATATACGCCACAGGTAGTCATCAATGGTACCAGTCAATACGTAGGATCTGATGCCGGGAATATTATCGGGCGCATCAACGACGCTTTCAACGCCAATAGCGGCCCGCAGCTCGTACTGGAAGGGCAACCCGCCGATGGAAAGATGAATGTTTCCTGGACTGTTACTATGCCGCAAAAACATACCAGGCTGCACCTGGCCTTTGTACAAAAAAATGCCCAAAGTAATGTGCGGGCGGGCGAAAATGCGGGCAGGAAATTATCGCATGTGCAGATTGTGCAGCAGTTGACCACGGTGGATCCGGATAAAAGTCAGCATGCAATGGTAAATATACCTGCCGGCTTTAATAGCCGCGACTGGGAGCTGATAGGCTTTGTGCAGCGCAACAGCGATGGAAAAATTATTGCAGCCGGCAAAGCCACCATTGCACATCAATAATCGTATTACACGCATATCAGTATTTATCTCACAAAAAAAAATAAAAACACTTCACCATGAACAAAGTATTATATACCGGGAAAACACATACTACAGGCGGCCGCGAAGGCCAGGCGATCAGCAGCGATGAACAATTACAAATTAAGCTGGGCACACCCGGTAGCGGAAAAGGAACGAACCCGGAGCAACTGTTCGCCGCAGGATGGTCGGCTTGCTTTATTGGTGCCATGGGCATTGCGGCACAGGCAAGAGGTATTCGCCTGCCGGAAGGTACGGCGGTGAATGCTGAAGTAGACCTGGTGTTAGCCGGCAGCGACTATCACTTACAGGCACGGCTAAACGTAGCATTGCCTGGACTGGATCTGGCGATGGCGCAGCAGGTAGTGGAGGCTGCACATAATACCTGCCCGTATTCAAAAGCAGTGAAGAATAATATTCCGGTTACGATAGATTTTAGCCTTTAGCTATTAGCTTTTAACAAAATGCAGCGAAGAGCATATGACGTGGTCTTCGCTGCATTTTGCTAAAAGCTAAATGCTATTTTGAGCTACTTCTTCAGATGTAAGTCCATACATGGGCGGTGTTTTTACACCCAGCAGGTTCAGGTAGATATACAATTCGCCCCGATGGTGGATTTCGTGTTCTACCATGGCCCGCAGCCATTTCCAGGTGCGCATATTGATATTACCCGGTGTAGTACAGGTACGTTGCAGATCTTCATCGCTTAAACCACGGAAAATATCGAGTGATTGTGTGTGCAGTTGATGAAAGAAGGCCAGTACATTGTCGTAACCATCGGCGAGGTCTTTGCCACAGCCCTGGTAGGCGCTTTTCCTGCCGGCAATGGTTTCTGCAAACATATATCTTTCGATGGTGGCAATATGCCTGATTTGATCGCCGATACTGAATTTACCTGGACGGTAGGCCCAGTCCAGCTGCGCTGGCGGCACCACTTCTATCAGGCGAAGCGTACGCGCGCGTACTTTATCGTAGTACTCCAGGAAAGGTTGTATAGTAGTGATTTCCATGGTTTATTTACTTGCTTTCATGAATGTGAGTAATGCAGTGGCTACCTGTGATTCTTTGCCGGCGTTCAATATAAACAGATCGGTTTGCACCACGGTAATGGTAGCACCTCCCTTGATCACCCTGGCCCGTGCGATCAGCTTTTCTCCTTTGGCTTGCCGGAGATAATTGATTTTAAATTCTATGGTCAGAAAAGAAACATCTTCTGCATAAAGCGTGGTGGCGGCGTATCCACCAGCGGAATCGGCCAGTGCGGCAATAACGCCTCCATGAAAAATACCGTTGGTACGCAACAGGAAATCGGTAGGAGGAACGGTGATGGTAATGGCGCCATGGTCAATATTTTCGAGGGAGGCGCCATAAAACTGCATGAGTTTTTGCCGGCCAAAACTGGCGTTGATTCTTTCGCTGATCTGTGGGTCAAACATAAGTAATTGTTTCACGGGAAGATAGACATTTTTATGTATTTATATGGTAGAAAAACCGCATTGGCGCAGCGTTAATGTAACGTTAATTAAGCAACTATTCACACTCGCTGCACGTATTATCTATAAACAACTGTTATGAAAAAGATATCTCTCTCCCGCCTGTGGAAGAGACAGTGGATTGCATACAGTTCTTTATTTTTCGCTGTGTGTATGACTGCCTGTAGTGGCGGAGGTTATAGTAGTAATAATGGTAATCCTGGTGGCGGTAATACGTATTCCATCAGTGCATCGCTGACCGGGGCGCAGGAAACACCTGCCAACAGCAGTGTGGGTACAGGTACTTTAACGGGTACTTACGATCCATCCACGTATAAAATTACTTATACCGTTACGTGGAGTAACATCAGCGGTGCGCCCATGGGAATGCATTTTCACGGACCAGCAGCAGCAGGGGTTTCAGGGCCGGTAGTAGTGAGTATTACTGGTTTCCCCACAACGGCCAGTGGTACGTTTTCAGGAACAGCCGTGATCATGCAGGACCAGGCAGGCGATTTGTTGTCCGGCAGGTGGTATATAAATATTCATACCGCTACTTACCCGAACGGAGAAATAAGGGGGCAGATTACCAGCACCCAGATGACCAGTAGTTCGGGCTCAAATTCAGGATCAGGCTCAGGATATTAACGGTAACGGGGATGCATCTTTTTAGATGCATCCCCGTTGCGTCATGATGGGTTCTTATGTTCTGACTGTTTTGGCCTTGTCATACGGCGAAGGCTATACGCAATGCTCATTGTAATGCAGAGCGGACATACGCCAAACCGGAACAGGGCCAGGAAGGCTTTTTTATACCAGGGCAGGTGAGCCGGGATAATGGGACAATGTGGTCCTGCCTCTTCAAATTCTTTGATCCCCCAGATATTAGCAGCTGTTTTCATGGTCACTGTTTTTAACCGAAGAAATGATAAAGGCAAATACCCGTTAATACCAGGGAGACCATGCAAAGAATTATTTTTGTTTTTGTAGACATATGGAATTATTTTAAAGGTGATTTGTAGATTAATACCTGTTAGGCAACAGGATCACCCCAACAATCCGTTGTTTTCTTCCGTTTGTCTTATTTTTTTAACCTGCTGAATACACTTGTATTGTTGGCTAGCCGCTGTATGCTTGTTTTTCCACTTCATTTTTTTTATCAACGACTCCATCGGTTCCCGGTAAAAAAAGATAGCTTTTAGAATGCGTTGGCAATTCGCGGTAATCCGTTTTATCCAGGATTGTACTTTTTCGTCTTTGCTTTTTTCGGGGTGCAGGGTAGTTACGAAGGCTTCTTCGGGGCATTGGTAGACCGCGATATCAGTGACCGGCAGCAGTTTGTTATCCCGCAGGCGTTTCAGCCAAAGATTCCTGGCGATGGAGAAGAGGTAGGTTTTCAGGGAAGCGGTTAGTTGAAAATCAGGTTGCCTGATTTTTTGCAATAACACGATAATAGCCTCCTGGAAAATATCTTCCGCATCATGGGAGGTGCCATGGTTATGAGTGATATAGCTGGTGATGGCCGGGAAATAGTAGTGATAGAGCACCTCAAAAGCGGCATTTTGTTCGCTTCTGAGCCGGATAAGCAAGGTATCGTCTGAAATTGTTTGCATGCCAGGGTGGTGTTTAGTTGCTACTATATACCGGTAAACGTGTTTTATCACCCGTTAAAGGTAAAAATATTTAACAAAGCAGTTGGAAAGTGTCGAAAGCCGCTGCGGTAGCTATTTATCATAGTAGGTTATGCTTTAAGTGAGGGCCGGATTTTTATCCAGTTCTTTTTTGCCTTCACCCTTTTTGCTGTATTGATTGTCTATTGGAAAAATCAACCATGGTGTTTCGCCGCATACTGTACCTGTTATTATTTATTTGCTGTATGTGTGGCAAAGTAGCTAATGCCCAGTCACCGGGGCCGGAGCATGTTAATGTAGACGGCAACCTGGCTGAATGGGGGAAATCGTTGCGCAATTATGATAAATCGGCGGTGCTTTGGTATGATATCCATAACGACGCCGACTTTTTGTACATCGCTTTTAAGCGACCCAGCCTGGGTTGGAACATTGCCTTGCCTAAACGTTTGGTCATTGAGATCAGCGAGCCCAATAAGCCGGGCGTTCAAATTGTTTATCCGGGGCATTACAGCGACAATAAGGATGAGATGTGGAACCACCTGGAAATTAAGAGAATGGGTGCTACAGCATTTGATACCATGACCATTTATAACGACTTAGGTATCCAGGCGGCTGGTGGTTTCTGGGATAAGAAGGTGCCTGCAAAAGAAGTAGGAGGTGCGCCTGATGAAGGAGAAACGGCCTATATAGTAGGGGCGGATGGAGAATTGGCAATTCCGCGGAAGTTATTACCGGTGGCCACGGGTACCTGTACCATTAAAATGACTATAGGAGGGGGAGAAAGTGATTATATGGTTGCACTTAACAAGTTAAATCAAAATGCACATTTTGATTTGGGAAGGGGATCCGGGGATGGACTCACTGCATTGATTAAGGAATTCAAATTATCTGTTACCTATCTTTTAAAATAAATCTTTTGCATAAGTTCCTATTAACTGTCACATTGTTCTTAGTAACCGGCGCCGCGCTTTTTGCGCAACTGCCGTCTCCTCCCAAGCCTAAACCGTTAGCGATACGGAGGGTAAATGGCGTGGTTCGGGATAGCCTGGGTAAGGTTATCCCGGCTGCTGCCGTGAGGTTAATTGCTGCATCGGACACTTTGCATACATTGACATCTGAATATGGCGTATTTAATTTCCCGGAAGTGCGGAGTGTATACTTTACGCTGGAAGTACAGATGGCCGGTTATCATCCCTATTTCAAGAAATATTTCCTGAATGATGTGAAGCCTATCCTCGTATTACCACCGCTGGTGTTGACTTCCAGCCTGGTGCAGTTGAAGGGGATTACCGTTACCACGGAGAAGGGGCCGCAGCAACGGGGAGATACCACCGAGTTTTGGGCAAAGGATTACATTGTTCGCGATTATGCCCGCCTGGAAGATATGCTGAAGCGGATGGAAGGATTTTCTACAGATGCCAATGGCATGCTGAGTTATAATGGGAAACCTGTTAACAAAGCGCTTTTTAACGGCACAAAGTATTTTGATGGGGATGTAGCGGCGGCTATCAAAGAATTACCGGCGGATATTGTGGAGCGTATACAGGTGATCCAGGACAATGAAGATGGTACAGGTCCTAAAAAATCCATGTCTGCGGCTTCGTCTCAAACACTGAATATTGTGACCAAACCAGATAAATCTGCCGCCAGGATGTACCAGGCGAGTGCTGCTGCAGGTACGCAGGACCGTTATACCGGCGTGCTTTCCGCCAAATCATTGGATGGCAACAGGATGTGGGGCATTGGTGTTTCCAATACGCAGGAGCCCCTGGGTATCAAAAGAGAGGCGCCTTTAGGTACTATTAGTAATATGATGGAACGCATGGTATCCGCCTGGCAAACGGGAGGATCTGGCGGGATGTTGAAAGGATCAGCGGCCCGGTTGAATTACAATGATAGAATAGGGAAAATGTCATATAGCGTTGCCTATTTGTTTAACAGGACGCATATGTTAAACGAGACGGAAAATATGACCGAGGAGTTTTATAAGGATGGAAGTTTGAAAAGAAATACTACAAGCCGGGAAGATGACACCCGCACGGAACATGGCCTCATGTTGAGTGCGGATCTTCACCTGCCTGATTTCAGTATGATGACGCAACTATCCGCCAATACTACTGCCAGCGTGAGTAATAATACCACCGAAACCCGCCAGACCGGGATAATAGATAATTTGCAGCGGGGCGCAACAGGCATGCATACCCAAACACCCAACTACCGGTTTTCGGCTATGTTGAATTTTTTCGAGCATAAAAAGCTGAGGATGTCTGTAAGCCTGAATTCCGGCCTTAACGCCACAAATGGATCAGGACACGATAACACCGATATTTACAGTAGTGCCGGTGCCGGGAAACCAGATAGTTCCCTGTATCTGCTGCAACAACAAAAAATTAGCAACGCCAATCATGCTGTGGGCGTCACTTTTGCCTATGGCCACCGGGAGAAATATGACATTAAACTGGAGATAATCCCCTCACTCTTCAGAACGATCACCAATAATTACCGGGACCAGGTGATCGGCGATCAGCCGGCAAAGCGTTTGAATGACCTCAGCAATGATGAGGCGTTAACGAATGCCAGGCTGCCGGTTGCTTTGTCTGCTACTTATAATTTTACAAGGAAGCTGGCAGTGGAAGTGAGGGGCGAATATCAAACCATTTGGCAACAAACCCAACTTCGTTTGAAAGACCTGGATCTTTCTACCCGTTCTTCTTTTTTCTCACCCCACATCAGTTTCAGTTATCGTCGCTCAAATACCAGCGTGGTCAGAGCGTCGTATCAACGCAATGTAAATACGCCTTCATTGCTGCAACTGAATCCCAAACCTTATTATACAAGCCCTTTTGATGTGATGTTTGGAAACCCGGATCTGAAAAATGGTGTTATGACCACAGCATCGGCTGAGTATCAGAATTTCGGCACCCAATCAGGGATCATCGTTGATCTCTCGGGCCATTATATGTTCACGAATAATGGTATTGGAGCCAACAGGATTGTTCAGGTAGATTCGGTGACTAATACCATCCGTACGGAAACCCACTATCTGAATCTAAAAGGAGGAGATACTAAAACGATCCGTGCTTCCATCGCTAAAAACTTAAAGCCGATGAATATGATGTTTCGTTTGGCTGGAAACGCACAATGGGCAAAACAACTATTTTTCGCAAGCAGTCATGCTGAACAAACGGATCAGCGTACTTACGATGGTAATTTTACTGCTGCAATAACACCGGTAAAATGGCTGGACCTAGCGCCCGCAATAGCCTATACAACAACTAGTAACAATAATTCCCTGCAACCAGGACGTCCTTTGTTTAACAATGAACTGACGACGCAGTTAACTGCTGCTATCTTCCTTCCGGCAGATGTGAAAATGAATATCAATGCCAGGCAAACCGTGAGCCGCGCCAGCAGCCTGCCGGTGAGCCAGCATCCTTTTGTACTCAACGCCAATATTGAGAAACGTTTCCTGAGGAAAAAAGACGCCATTATCAGCTTTATGGTAATGGATGCCTTCCAGCAGAATAACAACAATATCATTACCCAGTCAACTACAGGGTTCTCTAATGCTGTAACAAATCTTAAAAGCCGGTATTTCTTATTCCAGTTGTCGTGGAATCCACAGCAATTTACCCGCAGTAAATCTGTTATCGGATCGCGTAGGGGAGATGGTAGTTTTGTGCCGGTGAAATAATGCTATTATAAAAAAGGTCCCTGAGAAGAGACCTTTTTTTACCTTATATCTTTTCGATGGACCGGATCGTAATGCCCCTGAAGCAATCATCCATGCACCCATTTTCTACGTAACCACAACTGGATATCATCCCGTTATTGGTTGCTTCAAAGTAAGTTTTTACATTACCTCTTTTTTGTAACCAGTCATCTTTCGCCTCGCGGTAAATATCATCTAAGGTGCGGAGCGCATATCCGTTAGCATGGGAACCCAGTTGCGCGGCATTTTCCGTCCATTCTTCCACAATTCGTATCGGGGGATTAGTTCGATCTACAGCTTTGGCAATGTAAGCACGTTGCACTACTTTGCCTTCTTTCACAGTAATCGTTGTTTCCGTGCTGAACCCTGTCCAGGAAGCAGAACTTACCGTATAGCGGTAAGAGTTACCAGATGCTGCTTTAAAGCCTGCCCAGGCGTCGTAGCTCCGGTTAAAATCCTTTTGGTAGGCGATCGTATCCTTTTTGCAGGAGATGAACACGGTACTGGTGAGTAATAGTAAAAAGAAGTAGATATTCGCTTTCATACATGGGCGTTTAGGTGGTTGAACGCACGAAAGGATGTAAATGTTACTGCCCCGTATGTTTTATTAGTTAAAGGTAAAAACCCGCGTTGGTACCTAAGCTCTGATAGCTTTCCGCTTTTCCATCATGGCACACATTTTATAGTACTTTAAAAATATTGTAGTGCTAATAACATACGTTATGGAAAACATGGACATTAACTCCACCAGGAAGGCCGGATTCTTTGAACGGATGGCAGCCATTGCTGTATCTGTTACCGGTAGCGCCGGCGCTTTTGTAGTAGCGTTGCTTGTCATCATTGTTTGGGCAATAACAGGTCCCATTTTTAAATATTCTGATACCTGGCAACTGGTGATCAACACTGGTACTACCATCGTTACTTTTCTGATGGTTTTCTTAATACAGAAATCACAAAATAAAGAATCCAAGTCCATACAACTCAAGCTGAATGAGCTGATTGCCGCTAATAAACTGGCCAGCAACCGCTTAATTGATGTAGAGAATTTAACAGAAGAGGAGCTGGATGTATTGCATAAGTACTACTGCAAAATGGTGGAAATCACCAGTTCCAAAGCCAATATACAGGAGTCACATTCCGTAGAAGAAGCCATATCAGCGGCATTGGGCAAACATGAAGAACTACTGATCAAGAAGAAAGGTAGGGAAAAGGGGGCATGAGGTTAGCATAGACGGCGGATTCAGCGGTATTTTGAGTGCCTGTTGATAGCACATTTTGTGAAAATAAATCTACATTTGAAATATCCTGCATACCTTTTTTGAGGCGTGCACCTTCATTTGAAAGAAATATTATGCCCAAAGAAATAGAAAGAAAATACCTGGTAGATCTGGATAAATGGCAGCAAGTAGAAAAGCCTGCCGGCCAGCATTATCGGCAGGGGTACCTGGTAACAGATCCTCAGAAAACCATCCGGGTAAGGCTTACGCCAACCCAGGGTTTCCTGACAATTAAAGGCATATCTACCGGTGCCTCAAGGCTGGAGTATGAATATGAAATACCTGTTGCAGAAGCAAAGGAATTGCTGGATAATTTCGCGGTATCAGAGTTATCTAAAATCAGGTATCATGTTGACTTTAAACAGCACACCTGGGAGGTAGATGAATTTCTGGGAGATAATGCAGGACTCTTTATTGCCGAAATTGAGTTGAGCAGTGAGGATGAGGCGTTTGAGATACCGGAATGGGTAACGGAAGATGTGACCGGGGAAAAACAGTATTATAATGCCAACTTAACAATACATCCTTATAAAAACTGGCAGCGATAATATGGATATTCATAAAGAAAATATAGCGGTGCAGATCATGGACACAGAGTACATGGTCAGTTTAAAATGGTATCGCGGCGCGAGCCGATATAACAATGGGGCAACACGGTATAAGAGAAAGTACTTGATGCGGTTGATCATATCAAGGGCAAAGGAATTAACTAGCAGGAAATATGATAAAGGTACTGTAATATGAATAATACAAAAATATTCAAAACAGCTTTCGCCGGTGTTTATCCGCTTTACGTGCAGAAAGTGGAAAGGAAAGGTCGTACCGCGGAAGAAGTAAATGAAATTATTTTTTGGTTGACGGGGTATGATAAAAAGTCCCTTCAGCAGCAAATTGATCAGAAAGTGGATTTTGAAACGTTCTTTGGAGAAGCGCCACGCATGAATCCCAATGTTTCAAAAATTACGGGCGTAATTTGCGGGTACAGGGTAGAAGAAATGGAAGAAGGACTGATGAAGCAGATCCGGTATCTGGATAAGCTGGTAGATGAACTGGCGAAAGGGAAGGCGATGGAGAAGATATTGAGGAAGTGAGGAGAAATTATTCGTACTACTATTATGGATTACCATATCCTTCCCACAATGCTTTCTCATACGCTGCGTCGTTAGTGTCGCTTAATATTCGTTTTGTTACGTTTACAGTATCCCCCTGGAGCCGATAATATTCCAGCGTCGACATGTTACTGGTATCGTCCATCCTGGTGGTATTGGGAATGAGCCTGACTCCAGCCAGGAGTTTTAATGTGTCATTTACCCAGTGGTATTCCTCCTTAAATTTAGTAGCATACCAGCTGCCTTCCCAACTGGAACGTATTACATTCCTTTCCGGCACATATGCAAAGTTCCATAGTTTACAATCTTCTCTAACGCATAAGCTGCCATCCTTCCTGGATAATATCGGTATTGTTGGCCTATGTCCATTCATTTGAGGGATGCCTGTGGCAAGAATATCCGTATAGCCGTCGCGGTTAATATCCGCTGTATCGATATAAGAAAGACCCATATCCATAATAGTGTCCTGCAGGTACCACTTGTTGTCATGTTTCCGGGCTATCCAAAGTTTAAAATCCTGGTCGTAAAAATAGAGTGTATCCGTCCTCCAGCCTAATATCATTACGAGGTTCGGATCTCCGAAGCCGCTATCCTTAAAATAAGAGGGTGTTGCAAAGCGTTGCATCGGCAAGCGAATACTATCGGGCAAGAGCGATAGGGAGATAAATGGCTTATTGGAAATTGGTTTACAGCTACTGTAAATGGTGAGTAGCCCAGGTAGTATTATTTTGAACCAGGAATAGGGAGACATAAAATAGGTTGAATGCGAAAATAATGATTTCAGTGAAGCGGAAGAAATTCCCCTTCACTGAATATCTTTTAAAGCAAATTGTTATTACTCGCCAAAATAATTCGTAATAATATGCCCAATCGTATCCGCTTTATCCAAAATCATCAGATGGCCACCGCCTTTGATCCGGTAATCCGGGTGTACCAGCCTGCTGGTAATTACTCTGTCCGCGGTGCCGTGTATCTGGATGGTTCGTTCTGGTGCCTGTTTATTGTTCCAGTAGGCCAATCCTCTTAGTGCCCAGCGAAAAAAGGTCACATCAGTATCCTTCAGCAGGTTCGTCAGCGCTTGCTTGTCTTCCGGTGATTTAGCGCCAAAGTAGCGATAGGTCAAAAAATTGGTACGTTTTATCAATGACCCGGGGATGATGCGGTACATACCTATCTTCATGAAGAAGAACTGTACCGGGTTCAATTCTTTCTTTGTTCGTACGGAGGAGATCAATACCATTTTTTTGAAGGGGACCAGTTTCGATACTTCCACTGCAACGATACCGCCGAAGGAGAGTCCGATAAGATATGGATGTTCCACGGTGATCTGGCTTTTTATCCTGCCGGCGTATTGCGTGAGCGATTCACCCGGTAATGCGGGTATCCAGTTGATAAATACTTTGTGATAGCCGGGGAGCTGCAAGTTCATGAATATACTTGAATCCGCACCAATACCACTGAAAAGATAAACTGTTTTTGTTGTGTCCTCCGGCGTTTGGGAAAACGCACGGAAGCTGATTGGCATAAGCAAAACTAAAAAAATCACCTTTACGCGGTGCACCATAAATGTTCTCATTTCCTCACTTTTTTCCTAAGCTGGCAGTTTTCGATATTAATAAAAAAGATAATCTGCAGGTCGAAAATCGCCATTACAGGCTATATCCTACCCGCATTACTCAAAAATATTGCCTAATATTGCATACCGCGGTCTCAAACGCGAAAACACTGGATTTAACTGTATTCCCGGAACTATATATGTACGATATAAAAATACAATCCCCATTTGACCGCTACCCGGTTGCCCATCCCGATTGCAATAGTGAAAAAGCCATGCACTTATACCAGCAAATGGATTGGGAACGCATTTACCGGGAGATAGAAGAAACCCGCAGCAGCCCGGAGAGCCCGTTTTATTACTTTGAAATAAACCGGAAAAATAACCTTGGAGAACTGGAAACGCTTTGTATTTCCGGGTTTGACGCCTACACTATTGGAATAGGATATATGCGGCCTAAAATGGAGCGGAAAGGATTTTTTGTAAAGAAGGACGTACTCAATCCCAAATTTTCCACTCAAATGGACGGTATGGAAATTCCCTTTGCATTATCCTGTTTGGAAGCATTTATGAAGGGCGACACCAACTACCTGGAAGAGAATTTACATAACAGGAGAGTGCCGCTCAGGCTTTAACTGCCGCGCTCCGGCGCCCTGGAACAATACTGCAGACTATTAAATTTTTTAACATGAAAAAGATGATCGCCGTATTGGCTTTATTAAGTACCGTGTTGATGGCCTATTCGCAGGATAGTGTAGTGTTGAACAGCTATTTAAAAGATAGCCTGGACATTATTTCCAGACGTGTAGAAAAGCAAATCATAAAGACCAGGTATATGGAGCAGGAGTTGGTCAGTACCACCGATACACTTACAGGATGGGAAGGAGTGACCGTGGCTTTGTACAAATATGTAGTGAAAGATAAAGTAAAGGGGCCGCTAACTGCATACGTTTATATGTTGAACGCGGATGCAAAACGACTCGCTTCCTGGATTATTTCCACTTGTGTACTGACCACCGGTAAGCTGGAGAAGAAGCACACCGATTTCATTATTGCGGCTGTTAGATCCGCCTCCGGCGGACAATTCCCTGTTTTAGGTATTGTATATGAAGATATGGACGGAACCGGGTTCAAACCTTATTTCTTTAAAGATGGGGTTACTGTATTTCTGAAGAAAAATGATGTGATCGATATCAGCCAGATCAATGAGGGAAACATGAAAGGTGCCGGCAAGTTTGCGAGGGTGATCAGCACCACCCGGGAAGAATACACTGCGAAATACCCGGCTACCCATCCGGAAGGTGCTAATTGGCTTGCGGTAGTAAGCGCCGCATATAAAGAAGCGATGAATTCAAATATCAATACCTTGTTTGTGGCCTGGGCAAATGGTAAGCTGCACTAGAGGCAGTGCTATTTACCTTTTTAAAGATAACGTTGTATATATTGTTTGTAATTATTTAAGTATCATACCTATGGGTTTAGTTGCCATCCCCTTTGCTGTTTCCCTTGATAAAGTAAAGGCTGTTTTTGGGTCAAAAGATGCGGCACTTTTAGAGAAAATAAAGGCCGCGCATTTATACGATCACTATGCCGGCGAGGACAAAGGCGATGGTCTTTTCGATCAGGCATTGGAAGATATTGTTTTCCATTACGTATGGCCGGATTCAGGACTGAAAAAAAATATAGGGCATCGTTATGGTTATGCACTGTTAGTTGTTTGCGATGCGTTGGGTACACATTTACTGCCTCAATGTGACGGCTTTTATACGGGATGGGACCTCGAAGAGGCAGTTACTATCTTAAATGAAAAAGGAATGGGGTGGAATGCAAACGATATGTTTGAGTCAGATAATGCATTTGGCCTTCCCTATGTTAACGACTTCCCTGCCATAAAAGTATTTTCCAAAGAAGAGATAAGGCGCATAAACGATGTGCTGGATAGCGTGGAAATTGATGAAAATAAAACAGACTTTGAAAAAGATGATTTCGATGAAGTACAGTTAATGCTGGAAAATCTGCGTAGCAGCTTCCGGACCTGCAAAGAGAAGGACGTAGAAATGATCACATTCCTGCATTGATGCCAACCATCCGATCCCATACGGATAATTTTATCCGTATGCCCGTAATTCAGGGATAAGGGATAATTTTGTCCTTGTTCAAACAGTACGACTATGTATGAGAAAAAGATGCCTAAGCAGTTAACCTGTGGGATGGCCATTATCATGGAAATTATTGGTGGGAAATGGAAATCATACCTCGTTTTTTTAATCAACAAAGGGGTGAAAAGACCTGGTGAGTTACATAAAGCAGTTCCTTCTGCCAGCAGGCGGGTATTGGATCTGCAGTTGCGGGAACTGGAATTTCATGGCATTATTAAACGGGTAATCTACCCGGAATTGCCTCCTAAAGTAGAATATTACCTGACAGAATTTGGTGAATCGTTATTACCGGTAGTAGCCGCCATGGATAAATGGGGAGAGCAATACCAGGGAGTATTTGAACAATTAATGCAAAAAAAGGAGCACCTGGCTGTTGCACAATAAAGATAAAAAGCCGCACTTAGTGTTTGTGCGGCTTTGATGGCGGAATATATATTATTTCAGAATTTTAAATACCGATGCCAACTGCTCATTTCCATAGCCGGCAGCTTGTGCTCTCTTGAAAAGACCCAGGATAAAGGAAGGAATTTCTGCATTGATACCTGCATCCTTTGCCTGTTGCACGAAATACTGTACTCCATCCGCGCAGATATTCAATGAACTTTCCGGGTTAGAATAATCGCCTGCCTGAATTACATCTGCCTGTCGTTTTATCATCTCTCCCAATACCGGTGCGGTATGTGCTATCATTGCACCCAGGGCTGCTATTGGGATACCCTCTGATTGAAAAATCTGAGCGCCATGAAAGAAACCTGTGGTCATACCGAATAGTGTTGACAGGAAGCCCATATCCCAGGTAGCAGCGGCGCCTGCTTCTTCTCCCATATATTGCAAACCTCCTGCAAGCGCTTTCAGTATATGTTCGTGTTGTTCATATGCTGGTTTGGAACCCGAAACAAAAATAGGAGTGTCTGGTCTTCCGATCTGGCTGGGCGTAGCCAGGATGGCGCCATCGATGTAATCCATATTTCTTTCCCGGGCCCATATGGCGCTGTCACGTGCATTTTTGGGAGTGCCGGAACTCAGCTCGATCTGTACTTTTCCTGCCAGCACCGGGGCTACTGCCGGGCTGCCTAATATGCTGCGGGTTTTGTCGTAGTTGGTAACACAAGTGATCATCACCGGACTGGCCGCGATAGCAGTTGCTACGTCCGGAATAAATATCGCCCCTTCCGCTATCAATGGCGCCGCTTTGGCCGCGGTACGGTTCCAGATGGTAACCTTATAACCGTGTTTCAACAGGGTACTTGCCAACACCGTTCCCATATCTCCTAATCCAATTACTGTTACTTTTTTGCTGCTTTCCATAATTACTGTTTTATTGACAGCAAAGGTGGATATATTCAAAGCGGCAGACAATCGGGGAGAAAATTTTCAGGGGCGGATAATTATGACCATATGGAAGAATGGGGCAGGCAGGCCACTATCGTGCAAATTGAATAGCTATAACTTCAACATCCAATGGATACCAAATTGGTCGACTAACCCGCCAAGCTTTCCGCCATAAAAATGGTGCAGCGGATATTTTATACTGCCTCCTTGCGATAACTTGTCAAAGTAAGTCGTGATTGCTTCTTCATCTTCACAGATCAGTGATAAACAAATGTTGTTGCCCACAAAGAACCCTGCAGCTTCCACCATGTCTGTGGCCAACAGCATCAATGGCCCTTTTTGCAAGGTAGCGTGCAAAATTTTTTGCTGCGCTTCTTCGGGCCAATCATTTGCCATAGGAGAGTGCTTTACTGTTTCCAGTGTTAGTTCTCCGCCCAGGCATGTTTGATAGAATGTCATGGCTTCGCGGCAGTTGCCGTTGAAAATAAGATAAGCGTGGAGGGTGGTCATATCAGTAATGATTGGGTTTAGCAGAAGGAGGAACAATAGCGGCAATCACCAGGCCTGCCAGCAGGCAACCGGTCACCTGGTCTATGCACTGCGCCAGGAAGAAGGCATGCGGAAATTCATACCAGTTCCAATAAATAGTACTCACGGAAGCACAAGCCAGGGCGCCCAATAAGCCGGCCGCCAGCACCCGTATCCAGTACGATGCCGCAAAGTGCGATAAGATAAAAGCAATGATCAGGGTGGTGATAAAATTACTGGCAAATTGCGTCAGTAACTTATTAGCCGACACCGGTATACCGCCAACAGGCCGGTAAATGATCATGCCCACCGGCCCCGTTTCAAACTTTTTCTCAAAGGTGGCTTCCTGTGTAGCGGTGGTGTGTTTGAAGTCTTTCCCCGGAAAGAAGTACAATCCTTGTTTGGGAAGGTTGCTTTCCAATGTCCTGATAATTGTATCTTCATCCGGGAGTGGCGTAAATCCTGCACCTGTGAACAGGACCATGTGTGAAACCGCTCCCCATATAAACAGGGCAACACACCCGGTGAAAGCGGCAATCAATATTCGTTTCATGATAGCTGATTTATAGCAATATTACTGTCATCTTCAAAATAGTAAGCATGGCAAAAACGACAATCTTATATGTTGATCGCGACAATGGTTTTATTAAATTCACAGTATGAAACACATTTCCATCCTGGCGTTGAATGATGCTACTATGACCAGTATCGACGGAAGCCTGCAATTATTTTCAAGGGTGAATGATTTCCTGAAATACAATGGCACGCCACCTTTTTATACCATTGAAGTAGTGGGCCCGGCGGCACATACCACGCTGAATGGTGGATTGTATACGATTAACGTGGATAAAAATATAAATGACGTCAAAAAAACAGACCTGGTGGTGATACCGATCATCTGTGGCGATTTTCAAAAAATACTGCGTTCAAATGAGAGATGCTGTGACTGGATCCGGAAGCAGTACCAACAGGGAGCGGAATTGGCCAGTCTTTGTGTAGGCTCCTTCTTTTTGGCGTCAACAGGGTTGTTGGATGGCCGGAAATGTGCCACGCACTGGGCCGCCAGGCATGAGTTTGAAACGATGTTCCCCGCGGTGAATTTGCTGGAAGATGCGATTATCACGGAAGAAAACGGTATTTATACCAGTGGCGGTAATTATTCTTATTTAAACCTGCTGTTGTACATTATTGAGAAGCACCTGGGAAGAGAAATAGCTGTGTTGGCTGCTAAAATGTTTGAGATCGATATTGAAAGAAAAAGCCAGCATCCTTTTCTCATCTTTATGGGACAAAAAAAGCATGATGATGCTGAAGTATTGAAAGCGCAGGAGTATATCGAAGATAATCCCGATAAGCGTTTTACAATTGAAGAGATCAGCGAAAAATTTGGCGTAGGCCGCAGAACATTTGAGAGAAGGTTTAAAAAGTCTACCGGTAATTCTCTGATAGAATATATACAAAGAGTAAAAGTAGAGGCCATCAAAAAGCAGTTGGAACTGGGGACTAAAACGGTCAATGAAATTGTTTTCGACATCGGGTATAATGATGTCAATGCTTTCAGGAAGGTGTTCAGGAAATATACCGGTATGTCGCTGGTGAATTACAGGAAGAAATATCAATCGTAGCATGCAGTGGCCGCTGGAAGGAGCGAAAAAGAAACAAGCCGCCCCGGTTGAGAAAGGCAGCTTGTTTTAAGGTATTAATTTCTACACTAAATGATGTACGAAGATGAAAGAGAAGCGGCGTAGATGACAGCCCTGTTTTCTCAGAACAACACATTCATTCCTTTCCCTGTTGTAATCAAACTGAACAGGCTTTTTTCAACAAGTTTTTCCCAGGCCCCGGAGCAGCCATCGTAGCATTCAAATGTTGGTACCAGCCCGTGATGGGTGAAAGTAAGTTTGGTTTTATCTCCTTCTTTAGAGATATCAAAAATTATCTTTGTACTGGTCCATTCGTCTTTATGGGGAACAAAGTTTAGCTTGCTTTCTGTTACCAGCCATTCCACTCTTTTGTTGGGAATAAGGTCTACTATCTTTTGTTTTGAATAGTGAATGTCTCCTGCACGATAGGTAAACTCATCATTGAGTTTGTCGGTGCTTCCGGTAATTTCTCCCTGCCACCAGCCACGAACGTTATTAATGGCATTGAACACCTCCTGGGGGGATTGGTCTACTAAAATGCTGGTCGTATAATCTTTCACTTCCATGGTTTTGGTATTATTTTTATTACATGATGTTGACTTATCAACTGCCGTTTGAGCGTAGCTGCGAGGGATCATTAAAAAAGCCGTTAAGCAGCCAATGAGCATTACGCTCCGAACATTCATGTTCCATGCCCGTCTTGATTTTTTATAATTGGCGTTTGTCATTTTTGTTTTTTTAGATAAAGAGTTGTGTCTTTTCTTTCTTGTTTATCAAAGATATCCTCTTATTCAGGTATTGAAAGGGGGTGAAATGGACTTTATAACGGGGTAATTTGGCCAGATTTTTTTTCCGGTATAACCAGGGCATTTTGGGTTTCATTAACTTGTGTGACTACCAGCATTGGTATCATTGAAAACCAAATTGAATGTCGATGAAAATTAGGAACCTGGTTGAATTGTTTACCGTTCTACCTGAAAACGAAAGAATAATTACAGATGTGCTACGACAAGTAGTTTTAGCCACACTCCCTGAATATTGCAAAGAGAAAATATCTTACAATGTTCCCTTTTTTTATGGCAATAAAGGGATCTGTATCATCTGGCCTGCAACTATCCCGCGGGGAGGCATCACCAGTGGAGTGCTGTTAGGTTTCTGGCAGGGATACCTGTTGCGTGATGAGGATCGTTTTCTGTCGCATGGTACCAATAAGAAAATTTTTTATAAGATCTACCAGGCACCGGAAGAGATTGATGAACAGCCGATAGAACAATTACTAAGAGAAGCCGTTAAATTAGATCGCACTTTCAAAAGCGTATCCTGACAGGTGGAATTGTGTTGATTTGATCTGGTAGTGCGGGCTCACTGCGTAGCTATAATGTCTCATTTGTAAATGATGCAGATATCCCGGATTTTGATTAAATTTAATACATTCCTATACTTCCCAAACTTCTTTACATGAAAAACCGTATAGCCTCTTTAGATGTACTACGTGGTGTTATCATGGTGATCATGGCGCTTGACCATGTCAGGGATTTCTTCTCCAATGTAAGGTTCAGCCCTACTGACCTGGCGCTTACCACACCGGGCTATTTCTTTACAAGATGGATCACGCATTTTTGTGCACCTGTATTCGTTTTTCTCGCTGGTACCGGGGCTTTCTTTTATGGGGTGAAGGAAAATAGTCTTACACAGCTTTCCCGTTTTTTGTGGACCCGCGGTGTGGTGTTAATCGCCATCGAAGTAACCATTATGTATTTTGGTACAGCCTTTAACCTTCATTATAACATCATAGTATTGCTGGTGTTCTGGCTCATTGGTTGTTGTATGATTGTGATGGCTGCACTGGTACATCTTCCTGTAAAATGGATAGCAGCTATAGGTATTTTACTCATTGTTGGCCACAATGCATTAGATAGTATCGGAGCCGACAAGTTTGGTGCAGCGGGTGTGGTATGGATGATATTGCATCAGCCAGGGATAGTGCCTGTTACCGCCAACGTAAATGCGTTAATTGCCTATCCGCTTATACCATGGGTGGGTGTAATGGCGATGGGATATGTTTTCGGCAGGGTTTTTCAGCTGGAGCCAGCCCGCAGGCAAAAAATTATGCTGCAATTGGGCATTGGCCTGGTGGTGGCTTTTATATTGATAAGAGCGGTCAATATTTATGGTGATCCCGTACCCTGGTCGTCTCAGAAGAATGGGCTGTTTACTTTACTATCTTTCCTTAACACCAACAAATATCCTCCTTCGCTCAGTTTCCTGTTGATGACATTGGGTCCTGCATTAATATTGTTGTCTTTTATAGATAAGGGGAACGGTAAGCTGCATTCATTTTTCCAGGTATATGGACGAGTGCCGCTATTTTACTATGTGGTACACTTTTACCTGATCCATCTTTTTGCTTTAATTGTTGGAGTTGGACAGGGCTTTAAAGTGCATGATTTTGTACAGTTTCCCAATCCATTTCCTGTTGGCTATGGATTTAATTTATGGGGTGTATACGCGGTGTGGATGGGGATTGTGGTGGTGATGTATCCACTTTGTAAATGGTATGGGAATTTGAAGGGGAGGAGTAATAGTAAGTTATTGAGTTATCTTTAGGTTTGTATGAAGGATAAATTTATCAGGGTAGAAGGCATTGCATCAAAAAAAGTAGAAGTGTTGCTGAACGCCAAATTAGGTACATGGCCTATTCACGCGAGTAGCTGTATCCTTTTCGTCAGTTATTCAGACTTTGATATTCCCCTGGGAGAAACTTTTTTTTACCTGATTGATAGAGAAGAGCGGGACGCGATGTACATTATCCAGGCAAAGCTAATCCAGGTTACACAATCATGGCTCAAGCCCTTTGACGAAATTCCAAGGGGGCATAAGTCAATTTGTGAAATTAAGCTGGATGATCCTTCGTTAAAGCTATTGCAGTCAAAATTACCGGTGGTAGATGGATGGGGAGAGAATGGGGAGCTGAAGTTTTTATTGGCTACGGGAAACGATATAAATCTAAGGAATTAATGTGGAAACTTATCAATACAATTGCTGTTGGTGGACTTGAAAATATTGGCTTTGACAGTGGAGATAGATTAGTGGTGTTGTCCAGCCAGGGAATTGGCATATTTGATTGCCTGACTGGAGAAAGGATTTTTCGGGATAGGGAATCGTCGTGGGAGGACTTTGACCCTGTTAGTGCTACTGTGCCCGGCATGGATGTATTATCCGGTAGCCTTATCCGGGTTTGTGGGTTGGATGAACCAGATTTTCTTCATAAAGAAACAACAGATGGATGGATGCTTGAGTGCATCGGGCCGGTGCCGGATGACGCACCTTTTGAGAAGTACCTCGTACACAAAATTTTCCTTACGCATAAAGAAGGGCAGTACCGTGAGCTGGTGGATAAGGATGGTCCCTGCGAGTTAAGAGCATATGGTTTTTCCCCAACTGGTAATACGCTTGTAGTAGCACTCAGTTGTGATCTGACGATCTGGTCCAGAGTACATTAAAGGCTTACATTTTCTTTTCTTGAATACCGTTTCCTGTAATTTCTATTATGCCAGGCCAGCATCGTCGATATCAATAGCGAGTTTCTTGCCCTATATGCTGGCCATGGCAGTACTTACTTCTTATGCTTCCAAAATCTGCCCTTTCCCTCTGCTATCCATTCCAGTGCTTCAGAAATTCTTTTCTGTCTGGTTTCGTCAGTTTTAGCGTCACTTATCCATACAATGTATTCTTTACGGAAAGAATTGGATTTGCTTTCATAAACCTCTTTAGCTTTGGGATTACCCGCTAATGCCTCCTGGAAATAATCGGGTGTCTCTAATACCTTTGGTTTCTCATTTACAGGTTTTTCCCTCTTTATCTTAGTTCCTTTTTCATTCAAAGCCATGGCTTCTTTTATAAGCGCAATAAACTCCTGATCGGCAGGTACTTCGTCCAGGCGCGTGATCTTTCCTAAAAAGCGCTTGATGGGCTTAACATCCTTATCTGCTTTCAGGCGCGGATCGCTCATCAGCTCACCTTTTAGAAACGTAAAAGAACAATGTTTGCTGTAGGCGGCCATTACGCACATGTGATCACCTTTATAATCAAAATGTGGGATGCCCCATTTAATAGCTTCTTCAACTTCCGGACAGTTCTTAAGAATCAGCTTGCGCCAGTGCGCTAATATAGGTTTTGCAAAATCTTCCGCACTGGTGATGTAAGCATCAATTGCTGGATTGGAATTCATCATATTATAATTCAAATTGGTCCTGCAAAGAAAACTAATGAAACACAAATTGATCTGTCAAAAACTTGGTTTTACCGATCAATTTGATTGCCTGCGCTGCTGACGGAATGTTGAGGGCGACATGCCTACCTGTTTCCTAAAGAACCGGCCAAAATTGGTTGGGTCGGAAAAATTAAGCTGGTAGGCAATCTGTGCAATCTCAAAGTTGGTGTACTGGATAAGTGATTTGGCTTCGGTGGCCAGGCGCTCGGCAATAAAACTCAGCGCGTTCCTGCCTGAAACCTGTTTAACAGATTGGGAAAGATAATTTGAGCTAACCGATAGCATGTCGGCATACTCTTTAATGGTGCGCTTATGGATATAATTGTTATCGACCATCTGGATAAAGTTACGCAGGAGTTGTTCCTGCCGGGTTGTCGGCATTTCAGCCCTATTTCTTTCGAGGGCAAATCCTTCCAGGTGGCAGAGCAGGCCTAACAGTTTCAGACGTGCTTCGAGGTGCCCGTCCTTATCCGAGTGTTCATAGGCAGAGAAAACAGCTTCAAAATGCTGTGCCAGCTGGCCGAACATGCTATGCCCGAACTTGAACAGATTGGTACGATGCGAGTCAAACAGTGTGAACTGACTGTGAAAATCAGGTCTGAAAAACGAAAATGCCCCTGGCTTAAAGTAGACCAGATACCCTTCCAATGAATTGTTATGGGCAAAACTGTAGACCAGGCCAGGCGAGTGGAATACCAGGTACGCTTCGGGGTCACTGGCGCTTTGGTCCCCATAATTGACGTGGACCTTACCCGAATTCAACAGCAATGCAAAAAAGTAAAAGGAACGCTTGAATGGTGGCCTGTAAACAGGAATATTCCCTCCTTCCAGAGGCTTTAACCGAAGACAGAAAAAATCAGGATTAGCCGTTCTGGATGGCCATGGAATAGACGCAAGAAAATCATTAATTTCTGTATAATATGGAATGGGCGTTTTTATTTTTTCCATAAGGGACATAAAGGAGCCTGGCCAAAATTAGCAATAAATTGCAGGCAAAGAAAAATAAAAAAGCACGTAAATCAATAATTTAAGTTTTTTTCCGTCCAGGCAAAACAATATTGGAACCATTTCTTACATGATTTGAGATAACTATTTGCCAATAGAAAATCAGTAAAGATTTATGCTCATATCCCGCCGGAAAACCAGGGTCTCCGACGTAATGGAGCCAATCCCATTTTGAGCGTCCGGATGATCAATCAAACCACTTGACTTACCATACTCTTCAAAATTATCTGATCCGATGAACACAATTAATTGGTTCAGGTCACCGCCATCTACCACCTGGTAGGCGAGGAGTTTCCGTACTTTTTGTTTGAGAGTGCTTACTAATTTAACAGCTGCGTCGGTATTGGTGATCCTGATAGTCAGCAGGCGTATAAACCGTGAACCTAGCACGAGGCTGTCTTCCGGGTCAGATACTGCTAATCTCACCGCTTTATACCCCACCATAAAATTGGCGAAAGGCTCGGTATGCAAGGCATTATCAGCGGCATCGCCTGAGGGATTAACGCGGTGGTCGAATTCATTCCATGAATGGCCGAAGGTAGCATCCAGGAACTGACCATCACGTGGACCCGCGATGAAGTACCAGCCATACCAGTTCCATGTATCATTATTGGCGAGATGCCAGCGGAGATGCTGTTGATAGCCTGCTTCAAAAGTGGCGGCCTGACCGTCTTTAGGTTTCCAAATAGAAAAGCTGGCAACGTTCTTCTGCGCATTGGCCACAGTCGCCAATACGAGCAAAAAGGGAATCAGTTTCATAAGTTTTGCAGTAAAGCTACTGATTCTGATACCGGTAGAATTGTAAAAAAATGAAGTGGGTTGCTAAGTGTATTTTTAGTTAACTTTCAATTATGATACTTTTCAAAAATCATATACCAGTAACTATAGCCAAATTCGTGAAATCGATCTGGTATATGGAACTGACAACGGACGACCCGGTGTATGAAGAAGAGATCATCCCGGACGGGCACCATGAATTGATTTTTTACCTGACCTCCAGTTGTTCCCAGCGGCAAGTAGGCGCTAACATGTGGAAAGAGGAACCGTATGCGCTGCTCGCCGGACAAACACGGGAGTGCTATCGGTTAAAGATGTTCTCCGGGGCAAAACTTTATGGCATCCGTTTTTTTCCTCATACCCTGTATCATCTCTTAAATTTACCACTTCATTCCCTGAATTCCGCCGTGCTGCCTTTGGATGAGCTAATGCCCGGTCATGGATTCTGGAATCACATCACCGATAACCCGGAACAAACTTTTCAAAATATAGAAAAATACCTCGCAGGTCTACTCACGCCCGGGAGCAATCCATATATTGAATATTCACTCCCGCAAATACTCAACAGTAATGGCACGGTAGCCGTTGGGGACCTGGTTAAAAAGAGCGGTATCACCACCAAACATTACGATGACCTTTTCAAAAAATATGTAGGGATTACTCCTAAATATCTTTGTGCGATACTGAAATTTAACTTCTTTATCAGCTACAAAAGATGTTACCCGGAAAAGACATTAACGGAATGTGCTTATGAGGTGGGATATTATGATCAATCGCATCTCATCAAGGCCTTTTATCAGTTCGCACAGACGTCGCCAGGAAAGTATTTTGATTCAAACCCGATAATCGGCCAACAGTTTGCTGGTCTTTGATATTCAAGATCCCCAAATTATTATCTGGCGCAATAGATCTGCATTCAATGAATTAAAATTATTTTTTTACCAGCGAATCTGCCAGGGCAATTGTTTGATTTTGCTCTTTAATAAACCCTTTCAATTGTTTCGTATCTGGTAAATTATCTTGTTGGTATTTTTCAATGACGGGCAAGGTTCTTACAATTTTCAACACCTGGTGAAGATCTGCGATGCTGATGTCGTTTTCTGTAATTGTCTTCAGCAGCTCATTGTGTGGCGCTATACGCGCATGATAGGTGGCCAGGTGATTGGCAATCAGCGTCTTCATTTTGCTTCTCAGCAGGGAGTCTTTAATAGTAGAAGTGTTTCTATCCGCTGACCTGAAATAGGATTGTATTTTGCCGTCAAACTTGTTAAAAGATGCTGTTGAGTCCTGCTTACTGTTATCAAGGTCGTTAATGTTGAGTTCCAGTCTTTTTAAGGCGGCGTCCTTACTGATAAGTTCACCGTAAAGGCTTTCAACTAAATCATCACCGGGTCCTCTTTTTGAAATGATTTCAAAAGAACTTTTGTCTTCGAGCGCTTTGGGGGTTTGTGGTGGTGGATCCTGTGCACGTCTGTTGTGGCAGGAAACAAGCGTAAGTACAAAAACTGCTGATAGGCATACTTTCATTGTCATATAAGGGATGGTAAGGTTTAATATCCGGAGGCTGCATAGATCCGGAACATATAATCAATTGCTAATGGCAATCTTTAATTAAATATAGGAAAGAAAAAACAATGCGCGCTAAATACCTGCCTGCTCGTTTCGTATAGTTGTGAGCGTAAGCCATTATTCATCTTTCAAAATTTCAAAGGTTTACCAAAGATTGGTTGAATTGTCAAAAACTGTTTTTAGTTATTTTTCTTTGGATTATGTTTGATTTTTATAATTTTATATGATGAAAACGACAGAAAGTGTTGAAGATTTTTATAAAAGACTGCCAGGGCAGGTGGCAACTCCGCAATCAACAAACAATGCAGGAATAGGGCATTTTAATGTTTTCAGCCGGGAGTCAGGGGCGGTCATGTCACCTTACAGCCGCCGGGATTTTTATAAAGCCTCCCTGATCATCGGGCAGGGGAAGCTCTACTACGCTGATAAATGGGTACAGATAGATCGCCCGGCCATGCTTTTTTCAAATCCGGTAGTTCCCTATGCCTGGGAACCGGAATCTGAGCAGCAAGCGGGATGGTATTGCTTATTTACCGAAGCATTTATCCAGCATAGCGAACGGGTGGAAAGCCTGCGTGACTCACCACTCTTTAAAATAGGAAGCAATCCCCTTTTCTTTCCGGACGAAACGCAGCTTGGCGAAATTTCAGCGATTTTTCAAAAAATGATGACGGAGATAGCCGGAAGCTATCCGCAGAAGTATGATGTGCTGCGCAGTTATTTGCACCTGTTGATCCATGAGGCCATGAAATCCAATCCCGCCAGTAATTTCGGAACTTATGTCAATGCATCGGCGCGGGTTTCGGGCCTGTTCCTGGAGCTGTTGGAGCGGCAATTTCCCATAGATTCTCCGTTGGCATGTCTGACATTGAAAACTGCTGCTGATTACGCTAATGCGCTGTCGGTGCATGTAAATCACCTGAACCGCGCTGTAAAAGAGGTGACCGGCAAAACGACTTCTGAGCAGATCGCCGCCCGCATTGCTAAAGAAGCGCGCGCATTGCTGCAACATACCGACTGGAATATTGCGGATATCGCTTACGGACTAGGGTTTGAATACCCGTCTTACTTTACGAATTTCTTCAGGAAACATACGGGCATGTCTCCTAACCAGCTTCGTCATACCACTGTTTGAATAGTTTAAGTATCTGTTTGATTGTTATAAACAAACTGTTTCTCCCGTTTCTACTTTTGCATAAAACAAATATCACTGATGATGCAATACAGAAATCTTGGAAAAACGAATGAACGGTTATCCGCTATTGGGCTCGGCTGCATGGGAATGAGCTTTGCTTATGGTCCGGCCGATGAGAAAGAAAGCCTGGCAACGTTGGAAAAGGCGTTGGATCTGGGCATTAATTTTTGGGACACAGCCGACATGTATGGCAATGGTGCCAACGAAGAGCTGATCTCGAAAGTATTGGTTCCAAACCGACAAAAAATATTCATCGCAACAAAGTTTGGTTTTCGTTTCAGGGATGGCATAGTGGGACCGAGCGGATCAGCCAACACCTACTTTGATGGTTCTCCGGCCTGGATTAAACTTGCCGTGGAGCATAGCCTGAAACGCCTGAAAATTGAGACTATTGATTTGTATTATGCCCATCGGGTGGATCCGAATATACCAATCGAGGAAACGGTTGGCGCTATGGCGGACCTGGTTAAAGCTGGTAAGGTTCGTTACATTGGCTTGAGCGAAGCTTCATCGGACACTATTATAAAAGCAAATGCTGTCCACCCCATCACTGCTCTTCAAAGTGAATATTCATTGCTTACCAGGGATGTGGAAGGAGAAATTTTAAAAACGACAAGGCAGTTACAGATTAGCCTGGTGCCTTATGCTCCTTTAGCTAGGGGACTATTTTCCAATGTACTCAATCTTGATAACCTGGCGGAAGATGATTTCAGAAGGACAATACCGCGTAGTCATGGTGAGTATGCAGCCAATAATGCACAACTCGTGGCTGATTTTGCCTTATTGGCGAAAGACAAAAATTGCACGCCTGCACAATTGGCGTTAGCCTGGGTATTGGCACAAGGCGATGATATCATCCCGATCCCCGGAACTAAAAAAAGAAAGTACCTCGAAGAAAACGCCGGTGCAACCGAGGTTCAATTGACACCGCAGGAATTGGAGCTGATTGATACAATTGCAGCAAAATACCCAAACGTAGGCGCCCGCTATAGCGAAGGAGCGATGGCAATGATCGATCGTTGATACCAGGTAGATAGTTTTTTATGATAAAAAGAGATATTACCCCAATGAAGTAATAGGCGTCATATATTATGCAGGCAAGGATTGGGCGAAAATAAAAAGGACAAAACAGCAGCGATGCTGTTTTGTCCTTTTTATGTAACGATGACTGGATTCGGACCTGTTAACGGAAGATGGGATCCCTGTTCATAAGTTCTTTATTTAAGCAGAAATATCCGAACCAGTTTAAACTGATGGGCAACCAAAGATTTCCTTTAATCGGGCTGTTCAAAAGGGATCCCTTCTTTTTCGTACCATATCAAAATTTGATACGCCGAAATTACTTTGATATCTTTGAGTACCGGAGATAGAAATGTAAACTTTGCAAATAAATCGCAATATTATGTTCGAAAACCACAAACTGCCTGAGGGGAAAGTGAGGTACCTGTACGGATTGGCGCTTCTGTTGCTGGTCTCCGTAACCTGCGTGGCTTTCAGTATGCGGGGAAGTGACGACTTTGATATTGCCAGGAGGGAGGTTTTACTCCGTAGAGTTGGACATGAACTACTTTTGCAGTCGGGCGACAGCACGTCAAGAGTGCTCCCGGTAGAAAAGATTGCCGAAAATGAATATCTAATCAGGTTTGAGCATGAGCTGACTTTTCAGCCCGGATCGCTGGTGAATACCACCCGGCGTTTGCTGGCCAGGGATCCGCTGGCAGCTGATTATGTTGTTAACGTTCTGAACTGCAACAACTCCAGTGTTGCCTACGGATACGCCATATCCCAAAATGTAAAGGATGATATTGTAGCATGCCTGGGAAGAGTGCAACCCAGAGCATGTTATATGATCAATATTAAATTTAAACAGACAGGAATAAATACTGCAAAGAATGGATACCTGCTGGCCAGCCTGCCATTTTTAGCAATTGCCGGTTTTGTTTTTTTGAGATCCATTAAGCCACAGAAAGTTTTACCTGGGGAGCAGAAAAATCAGGAAGGTCAGGGGAACCGGGTATTTGCATGGGGTGGGGTATTGTTTGATGCGGATAACCGGCAGTTGACAATAAATGAAAAGACGATAGACCTGACAGGAACAGAAACGCGGCTGTTGCTTATTTTCGCAGCATCTCCCAACGAGACAATAGAGCGAAGCCGGTTGCAAAAAGAGATATGGGAAGATGAAGGTGTTATTGTAGGACGCAGCCTGGATATGTTCATATCAAAACTCAGAAAAAAGTTGGAACCCGATCCAAGCAGTAAAATTGTTGTTATACGGGGAAAGGGATATAAGCTGGAAGTCAGCTAGAAAGAAGAATCTTCTCACAAAAACCTGATCCGTTTCTCTTCTCCGGAAATTATCAGAAAGAAAAGTCTTGCGTCACCGCAGGGCTTTTTTCTTAAGTCACCTACATATCTTATTGGCTATTTAGCTGCTTCAAGTTACCACGCAAAGCAGGAAATCAGGACTGTGAGCAGTTGTCCCCAATAGCTATCGTATCACCGCCTTTCATGCTGAAATCCGCACAGATAAAGGAGATACATGTTGTTTACAGTTTATTTACAAAGGTTACATTCTTATTTACAATCCAGATTTCCGTGCTGAAAGATGTCAATGTAATTTCGCTGACCTGTTACAGCAAATTACATAAATCATGAAATACATACACTTATATGCTTTGTTCCTGGTACTTGTTTGTAACACCTCCTGTGGACAAAAGCAAACAGTACCCCATATAGATAATATCAATTACGAGATCAAAGACACGATCACTTCGTATGGGCCTTACACAATGGTTCGGAATGTAAAGCAGGACAGAAAAGGGAATATTTTGATTGCGGCATCATGGGGCGGTGTTTTTCGGTACGATGGAAAAGCATTTACTAATCTCACGAGTAGTAAAATAGGTTCGCGCAGATTCTGGGATGTACTTGAAGATCATCGCGGAAACATTTGGTTCGCTTCTACTGATTCAGGAGTTTATTGTTACAATGGGAAATCCCTTCAACATTTCACCACAAGGGAGGGCCTCGCCGATAATCTGGTGATGTCTATTTATGAAGATAAAGCCGGTAATATTTGGTTCGGCGGCGGAGGACTAAGCCGTTACGACGGTAAATCCGTTCAAAATTTTACAACGAAAAATGGACTGCCTCGTAGCGGTAGGGCTATCATGGAAGACAAAACCGGGAACTTATGGATCGCCACAGGGGACGGGCCTTGTTTTTATGATGGAAGGACATTTACCGTTTTAAAAAACAAAGATGGCAAAGCGTTTAAAAACGTTTGGTCAATAATCGAAGATAAAAAAGGAAGCATTTGGTTCGGTGACGTTGATGGTCTTTGGCGCTACGACGGCACAACTTTTACTAAGGTATCGCAGAGAGGACCTTATGCAATAATCGAGGATAAAAAAGGAAACATCTGGACTACCGGTGAAATAAATCCGAAGGTTTGGGCGCTTTCACGTTATGATGTAAAAACCTTGTACCATAAAGTGCCCACTGTTACAGAGATTAAGTCAGGAGGAGGAGGCGATTTTTTAGGGCTATTGGAGGCGAACGACGGAAGTATTTGGTTTGGATCAGGAGGTGGAGTGTATCGTTACGATGGAAAGACCATAACGGACTTTAAAAGTGCAGCCGGGCAGAAACTGATTTCAGACTTACTTCGAAAACGACAATGACGTATAGTTAAAGCAACCTCCTACATAGGTACACACTTAGTGTTACCTGGGAAAAGAAGGCCTGGTGATAAGGAGTACCAGGTTTATTTTACTTCTGATACTGATTTTTTTATGTTGGAAATCGCTGGATCGGAACAAAGATTTATAAAAGATAAAAACAATAAAGTAACAGGCTTTGAGATTAATGACAATGGTTATAAAATGCAGGCCGCTAAAATTGAATAGTTAAGCTATAGCCCATATCGGTTCGTTATACATTATTTTAAAGAAAAGAACCTTTAGCAAAAGAGGAGCGAAAAAGCCAAATTACAACTTGCACCTGCGGGTATTTTAACAGGACTCGGACCACACTATTATTGTATTTGACTAAGTTGTAATCACCGAGAACTATCTAAATGATGAAGCCCTTCACCAGGAAGGGCTTCATCATTTAGTTGTGTGCGTATTTCATAATTTATTTACTCAGCAGCCGCCTTTATGAGGGGGGCGTTTATAAATTATTTTACTATCCCGTTCTACATAGTCGCCTGATACTATTGGATATGAATACTTAGGCGCGTGCGATAAATGGTGGCTTCTTATAATGATGTTGTCGTTAACTTTTAGATCGTGCAGTTGCCGAAATTCATTGTTAAAGCTCCAAAAACTCTTGTCAGATTTTTCCGGCCCAAAACTGAGAATATAATCGTCACCATTAATCCTGACCATTATTCCAAAACCTAATCGTGATCCTGCCGGAAGAGAAAGAGAAGTTACCACTGCCTCCATGTTGGTAAAATCACTTATGTTTTTCCTTATTTTCGCTTCCCCGGCAAACACTTTTTTACCTTCGGGAGACGCTTCCCATTTTTCGTATTTCATACCCTCAGGGGTAGCCAGCCATTTTTCCCTTTCGGCTTTTATTTCAGCAGCAGAGAGTGGCTTTGGCGTTGGGTTTTTAGAAGTGTCATTTTTGATTTCGCGATTAGCAAATACCAGTCCGCTTACCACGATAAGTGGTACCATCAGCAGGTAGATAGCTTTTTTCATTTTTTTTGCAGGTTTAATTGACAGAGATCTGTTTCCTGGTAAACCAGATCTGTCTAAGGCATTTTTTTTATTTTTCATAGCTTATAAAATTGATTTCAACGAAATTAACTTCCTGCTTTTCAGGCAGGAAATCTGGATTGTAAATAATAAGGTAACCTTTGTAAATAAATTGTAAATGGTATTTGGGATTGGTAAAATGCACTCTCCGGGGCAGTCTGGCGCTTCTAAGAAGAATCGTTCTGTCCGAAACTGATGTTTCTCTTACCGGGAAATTGCTGAGAGGGAAGAAGGGGTGTCAAAAGTATTTTGAAGGTGTAATGGATCCTATATTGAACTACTGTACTAAGTTAAAATAGGCTGTCTCAGATTTTTGAGGCAGCCTATTTGATTTTTTAAGTCGGGATGACTGGACCGAGTTCGAACCTTTTTATTGAGGATTTGGTCTAATTGACACTTTCTGTGCACACGTAAGTATAATTGAGCCTTTTAAGGATAGCCCCAATGACTATCCTTTAGTTAAATTCAGTTAAGCCCAAAATAACTTCATGTGATGATTTAGGGTTAGGATATAGTCCTTCCCTGGTATTACCAGCGATAATTCTCTTGTGATAGGTAACGCGTTTTAAAAATTTCAGGTATTCATTATATATCAGCAATATTTCGCTTATTTTTATATAAATCTATCTCTATCTTATGTTAAGGTGCTTTCCTGCCGCGGCAGCGTTATTTATCATGTATTTTTTGTTAACCGGGTGCGAGCGAAAGCAACACACAAACACCCCTTCAGCTTCTACAGACTCGATAGAAGCACCCGTTCCTTTGCGAAATAAGAGGGTAAATGCCACTTTAACCGGCAATATCCGTTTCGAAGAATGGGATCCTTTCATACTGCAATATTATCTGGATGGCTTTGGAGAAAGCATCTCTACTAAGCGTGCAACAAATGACTTTGGTTTCTTTAGCGTTAGCAGTGATCAAATGCCTGAAGACGCCACGATCCTGAACTATTCAATATCCGGGATACCCCTATCTGCTCCAGTGCTCATGCAACAGGGCCGTACGCACTTCATAAAAAGAATCATCTTTCAGCGATATAAAGTTTGGAATATTTCGACATCGGGTCATTCATTTAATGACCCATCACAACCTGATTTCGCCATTCAATATGATGCAGGTAGCTGGTTAAAGAACCAATCTTCATCTGACGCGAGATTTAATATCAACACATTTGTAGTTGGTAATAAAGCTGCAGAGTTGGAGAAATTTCAGCCTGGAGATCTGCGTGGTATTAATAAGGATGGAAAAATGGTGGTATTGAGTCCATATCTCCTTGCAGGTTTTTTTCCCCAAGAAGAGCCTGACGGTCGCTATCAAATAGCTCCCGGTAAAATGGTTGGCGTCAAAGTAACGATTCCCAACGATGCCCAACGCATTGCACCGGATGAAGCTACTGTTTGGGTATATGATATAAAAGAAGCTCTATGGAAAGAAGGAGGAAAGGTTAAACGAACCGGCAATCAATATCTTTACAATGCATCCGTAAGCGGTTTTTTTTGTATTGCAGAACAGTCACCGGCTGTATTTGTACATCTAAAATTGGTAGATAAAAAAGAGAATCCCCTGCCGTTTCGACAAGTGGTTATCATGATACAATCACAGGATGCTAGCCGTGCATGGCCCCTCAATATATATACTAATAATACCGGGGAACTATCTGCTTATCTGCCCTATAATACTATGTGGTCTATGGTGCTTAAAGATGAATGCAATAGTATTTATACCTCCAGGACAATGCAACCCGTTACACAAAATACCTGGAAAGTATTGGAAATAGAAGCATCAAGTACCAATCAAAGCCGGGTGGAGGGAAAGGCATTCAGTTGTGAGATGACACCAATGGAAAAAGGTGCCATTATTATAAAAACCAATACCCTGGAGTATTCTTATCCCATAAAGAATGGTAAATACTCGTTCGACCTTCCCATGTGCGGTAATCGATCTGACAGCTATCAATTTAAAATATATGATTCCCTCAGCCAGCAGATAACAGCTTACAAGACTTTCAATCCCTATAAAGGGACTACTACCACTATGCCTGATGTAGAAGTATGTGCCTGGCTCACAAAATATACAAAGGGAGAGCTGATTGTTAACGTAGACGGCAAGACCTATACATTAACAGACAAGACCGACAGCCTAGCTATTCTTTTCATGATTGATCCATATCTGGGCCGTCGGATTACCGGCGTTACCGTGCTTCATACTGATATCTTTGTTACCTACCCTGGGGAAACTACCGGCACCTTCAAAATATATACCTGCGGTTTTAAAATTCCCTCCTCACAAAGCTATCTGGCGACTTGGGGCATTTATGGGCCAGGAACTATTACCGTAGATGAACTGGATATGAAAAGGGGAATTATGCGAGGTAACTTCACAAGTACTGTTAATAGAAATCCGCGAACAGACAACCTGTACGACACCACTACACTTTCAGGTACATTCAATCTACATCTCTGATGCGTTACTCAAAGAAGAAGCCTACTCAGAGATGAGTAGGCTTCTTCTCTTTAGTCGGGATGACTGGACTGAGTTCGATCCTTTTAATGTAAGATTTGGCCCAATTTGATACTTTTTGTACCGAAGTGGAGATATCTGAACCGTTTTAACGATTGGCCTTTCTTTGTAAGGGAATTAAAGAATACTGTTCAAATCTGTTTACACTAATAACAATTGAATGCATATTATTACAAATCCACTATCCTGCTATTGCTTATAGAACTTCAGCAGCGGGGATTTTACTCCTCCTCATCTTCTGTGTCAAAAGGATCTTCAATTTCGATTTCAATAGAAATATTGTAAAATCTCATAGTCATGAAAGGGCCATAGTACTTCCGCAAGCGGGAAAAAATGTCTTCGGGTGCGCTGTCCTTTTCATAGAAATTGTCAAAATCAGCTTCTGATATAGCGACTACATTACAAATATCATTATTGGTTAACTGAATATTCTCAAGAGCAGCTTTTCTTTTCAGGTCATCAATCGTAAATCTGAAAGATTCAGTTTGAGTGTACTTTTCTTTGGCTTCGCTCATGTCTATTTTTTAATCAGAACTTAAAGTATCAACACTATTTTTATGTAATGAAATTGTTTTGTTTGATATGGGGCTGATGGAGCATCAAATATAGCAACAATTTACCCAAAAACCGAGGTGAAATCAGCATATGAGGCTGGCAATTCTGGAACGGGTCAAATCCAATAAAGCTTAAAACAGTCAAACCCCTCAACACAAAAGTGGGAATAAATGAACCTATTCAGTCCCATTTATTCCCATTTGTATATCTGTCGGGATGACTGGATTCGAACCAGCGGCCTCTTCGTCCCGAACGAAGCGCGCTACCGGGCTGCGCTACATCCCGTTATTATCGTAATATAATAAATTTCACACAAACTCACTTATACCGTTAAAAAAGCTCAGTTGTTTTACCGGAAGGCATTCAACACGTCTATCACATGTAAAATATCTTCTTCGGTATGAATAAAGGAGCAGGGGAGGCTTAAAGTAGCCTGGTGGATATTGGCTGCAATTGGATAATCATACCGGGTAAGATGCCCCTTTAGTGCTAATTGATCTGCAGGCGCTACCGGGTAATGTATTTCACTACCGATACCATTTCCGGCGAGGTATTTTTTCAGCCTGTCCCGCTCGGGGTGCAGGATATTATAGATGTGATAAACGTGATAGTAATCGGGATGCACTGCCGGCTTAATAAATGCCTCGCTTAATTTGGCGGTGTAAATCGCTGCCAGCTTTCTTTTATGTGCATTGATTTCATTAAGGTGTGGGAGTTTAACCCGCAGAAAGGCGGCCTGGAGTTCATCGAGCCTGGAATTGTGTCCAACGATGCTATTGTAGTATTTTTTCTCTGATCCGTAGTTCCTGAGTTTTTTAAGCGTCAAATAGTCCTCGGCTGATTTACAGATAACAGCGCCTGCATCACCAAGGGCGCCCAGGTTTTTGGTAGGATAGAAGCTAAAGGCTCCGAAATCACCAAAAGTTCCGGCCAGCTTATTTTTATAGGTGGCACCATGTGCCTGGGCACAATCTTCGATTAACTTTAGTCCATGCTCCCTGGTAATGTCCATTATAGGATCCATATCACAGCATTGGCCGTACAAATGAACTACGATAATGGCTACTGTTTTAGGAGTGATGGCAGCGCGTATGGATACGGGATCTATGTTATAGGTACGGGCATCCGGTTCTGCCAGTACCGGTACCAAACCACATTGTATAATAGCGAGAATGGTGGCAATGTAAGTGTTGGAGGGGACTATCACTTCATCGCCCTGCTTAAAGCCGCAACATTGCAGTGAAAGTATTAAGGCATCAAGCCCGTTAGCTACTCCAACAACATATTGTTCCTGGTGGTAGCTCGCAAATTCCTGTTCAAACAGCGCCACTTCTTCTCCCAAAATATACCAACCTTTCTCCAGGAACTGGGAGAACTTCTCTTTAAATGCTTCTTCGAAAGGGCGATTCAGTATTTTAAGATCTTCATAGATCATTATATGGCTCATATATATAGTCTGTAGGATCAAATGCAGTAGAGGCTAATACCAGCAGAATAGCATCTGCAGAGAAATTGTGCATCACATGCCAATCTTCGGGCAGTAATAACAAGCATTTTTCGGGGGAATCCAGGTGATAAACTTCCTTTATCCTATTATTGTTGGTAGTAACAGTACAGGCACCCTGAATACAAATGGCTGCCTGATAGGTTTCATGGTGCCGGTGCCCACCGCGGTCTGAATTGTCAACGCCGTATATATAAAACAGCCTTTTGATTTCAAAAGGAATAATATCATCAAGTACAGTGAGTGAACCCCTGCTATCACTAAATGTTTTTACGTCAATTAAGGTCGCCATTTAAACTATATGTTTGTCAATAATATCAAGTATTTGCGGGTGCTGCCGGATATCGAATTTTCTCGCGAACAGCATGCTGGAGTGAATAAGATTTTCGGCATCGCCTTCATCTAATATCTTTGGGCTAGACCCTCCGGCAGACCAATCAATATAGCGATAATTGTTGTTAATTATCCGGTTTTTATAGGCGGAGTTTAAAAGAATGGTTTGGAATACCACTTCATCGCTACCCCAACAAAATTTAAAGAAACGCTTCAGGGTCCGGTCATTACTGACTTTGTTCACTACATACATGGCTGCCTCGGGGCTTAGCATCCAGAACATCGACTGGCCATAAGGATGCATCCCATAAGGTAGCTTTCTTTTGGGCAAAATTTTATTAACCAGGTATTCGATGGCATATTTCCCGGTAAACTGGTAATTGGAAAGATAGTACCGCTCCATTCTAATCATGCCCTCTGTCCAGTCGTTTGCTATATCGCGATAACTTAAAAATTCCTTCCCCTTGTTTCCTAAAAAGAAATCGTGGATAAATGATGCTGATTTGATGGGATAGTCCTGGCCGCTGAGGAAGTTGATAAAGTCATATGAAATCCCCGTAGCTACAATCTCTTTAATGCATTCAAAAGTGGCCAGTACAGTATCGAATCCAGCCCATTTGACATCTGTCCGTTTGTTGATAAAGTAAACATTGGGGAGTTCCTTTAAAAATAAATGTGGACCAATATCACATTTCTTATCTACATGGATATAAAAATCAAAATCTTCATGAAACAGTCTATTAATCATCCTTTCCGTTTGTCCGGGATCTGTATATGTAAGAATAAGATGAGCTATACGCATATTCCTGGCTGGCTTAATGACACCAATATAATTTCCAATGGCTGTTGATATCCAATAGCTATTGGGCGTTAAATATAATGGATAATGTTGAAAGATAGTAGCAGATAGGAGATCCCGCCCTTCAAAAGGTTAACAGGACGGTGGTTTAAACAGAAAAGCCTTTGCCTGGCATGAAGGCGTCTTTTCAAATAATTGTTTATCTTTGGGTATATATTTTCTACTACTTCTTTGGCTTCCCCCAAAGCGCCAACCCCTATAAAAGCCCCGTAATAAGCAGGTTTTAACAGTCATGGTATAAAAAATTAAATCTTACATTATGCCTAAGTATGTTATCGAACGCGAAATTCCCGGTGCGGGAAAGTTATCAGGAGAGCAATTGAAAGCAATCTCACAAACTTCTTGTGGCGTCCTGAGAAATATGGGCCCGCAAATTCAATGGGTACATAGTTATGTGACAGGAGACAAGATTTATTGTGTTTATATCGCACCAAATGAAGAAATGATTCGTGAGCACGCAAAGCAAGGAGGATTCCCGGCCAACGTTATCAACGAAGTAGCTAACATTATTGATCCTGCCACAGCAGAGTAAAACAGATAAACACCTTTACAGCACTGCCATGTTTATAAAGGGAACGCCTGTAATCATCATATTTACCGGCGTTGAAGGCGGTTTTGTGTGGCTTCATCCGGTTTAAAAAAGCCGGGTACGATCAGCGCGAATGCGCATTTTTAGCGAACAACGCTGCATACATAGTGCCTGACTGATACACAGACGGCCTTTCCCCCAGTTTAACCGCCATCGTGAACCCTGCCTGGTGAAACAGTGTTTTCAGTGCATTAAAGGGCACCGGGTAAGGTACCCATGGATTGGCCCTGGTGGTTTCATATTCTACCATTAAAAAGAAGCTTTTCTCCTGCAGATGTGGTTTTATTCTCTCAATAAAAGCAGGCTTGTCGGCTACATAATGAATGGAGTTAGCCATGAGAATGCCAGTGAGGGCGGATACCGGTAAGTCGTCTTTCACGAAATCCACTTGCATTGGTTGAATAACAACCTGGTGCGGATTCGGTAAGGGCGATAAAGAAGGTTTGTCTTTGTCTAACGCATAAATAATACTGCCGGTGTCCAGGTAATGAGCCAGGGCATAGGTAAATAATCCGCTGCCACATCCCAGGTCTGCCCAGTTGCCGGTAGCAGGAATCACGTTGTTTTTAATGAGGGCAATAGCATCTGCTACATGCATGACATCTCAGCCGTTGTTTTATGAAACTTTTCTTTATAGTCAAGTGGGGATAGGCCGGTTATTTTTTTGAATACTTCCCGGAATGCTTTTTCATCGGAGTAGCCCACATCAATCATTACTTCCAGGACGCTTTTATTACTTTTTTCCAGCGTACTTTTGGCTACTTCTACTTTTACCCGCTGCAGGTATTCAACAGGAGTGTTACCGGTAGCTTTGATAAATCGCCGGTCAAAATTTCGCCGGCTGGTGGCCAGTTTGGAGGCCAGTTGCTCAAAGGAAATTCTTTCTCCCAGGTTTTCTTCAATGTATGTTTGGGCCTGGGTAATTAATTCATCGCCATGGTTTTTCTGCACCTGGAAAATCCGGAAAGGCGACTGGGAAGAACGTTCTATATCAATCTGAAATATTTTTGAGCAGTAAATGGCGGTCGCCCGGTCGAAATATATTTCCACCAGGTAAAGGATCAGGTTCAGAAACGAATAGCCACCACCGTTAGTATATATCCTTTGTTCAGCAGTAATAAGATGATCCGGTTGCAGCTGTACGTTGGGAAACAGTTGGCTGAAGTTGGCGGATAACCGCCAGTGGGTAGCACAGCTTTTGCCATCCAGCAGGCCGGTAGAGGCAAGCAGGAATGCGCCGGAACACATGCTGGCAATTTCGGCACCACCTTTATATTGCGTTTTGATCCAGTTAATCAGCGGCCCGTTTTTTTGTATCAGCTCATCATCGTAATCTACAGAGGGAATAATGAGTAAATCGGTTTTGTGGATGTCGCCCAGGTGGCTGGGGCGCACAGAAAAAAAGCCATGATCTACTTTCAGTTCCTTCACAAATCCGGCGATGTGTATTTCCATGAGCGGAGGATTCCCCATAGCCTGCCAATAGGCATGAGCACCCTTCAGTATCTCAAAAGAGCCGGTAATACTACTTAGGTTGATGTCGCCGGAAGGAACTACGATGGTAACGTGTTTCATGGATAATCTTTTGATAAAGATACACTTTTATAATGTCCAGAATGACCCGGAGTGGTCTTTATTTTGTATGTCGTCAGGCGCCGCTTATACAAGATTAATTCAGGCCAATCGCATCTGACAACTGCTGCTCCAACTGCAGGTAAGCCGGCGGACAAATATTCCGGTCAGTAATTTTGAAATTGATGCCATCATTGGCCTGCATGTGAAAACGTAGCTGCGCATTATTGTAAGGCGCATACACCTGGTACAGCTGCTTTTCACGGATATTTACCGGGTGCATGTCAAACGTTATTTCCTGGTCTTCCACCTGTGTGGTGAAAGTGAATTTCTTTATTACGGGTATCGCCATCGTTGTTTGTACTAAAGTTGGAGCGCGAAGGTCCGGTATTAAAACAGGAATTGCAAATTTGATCCATCATCACAAAATATCTGTGGGCATACTTGTGCAAGTCGCTTATTTACCGTAAACTTATTGGGTAATAACTAACCCGATGAGCATCTCTTTTGTACGCGCGGGCCTCAGCGCTTTTTGTTGTGTAGGTATCATGTCCCTGGCCAATGCCCAATCCCCGGCCCAGAAACTGGAAAAAATAGACGCCGCCTTGTCAGATATCCTGAAAGAGGAACATGGCGCTGGCTTTGCCATTGCGGTGGTAGAAAAAAATAAGGTCGTGTTTACGAAAGGCTTTGGCTATCGCGATGTAGCCGGTAAACTGCCGGTCACCCCGCACACACAGTTTGCCATTGGCTCCTGTACCAAAGCATTTACCAGCGCATTGCTGGGCAATTTGCGCAAAGACGGAAAAGTAGATTTTGATAAACCGGCTACTACTTATTTACCGGCGCTCGACTTTTCAGACCCCACCCTGAACTACCAGGTAACCCTGCGCGATATGATGTGCCATAGAACCGGCTTTTCCCGGTACGACCTGGCCTGGTACTTTTTTAATACCAGTTCCCGCGATACCCTGCTGCAACGCATGCACTACATGAAACCTACCGCGCCACTACGTAGCCGCTGGCAGTATAACAACTTCATGTTTATGGTGCAGGGTATGGTAGCGGAACGACTTACCGGCCAATCCTGGGAACAAAATATTAACAGCCAGATTTTTCAACCGTTGGGCATGAGTGAATCGTCTATCGGTACCGTGGCACTGGCGGCAGCGCCGGAGCCATCACTGGGGTATACAACAGACAACAACAATAAGGGCGTTGTCACCATTAAACTACAAAAGTATCATCCTATCATCGCGATGGGCCCTGCCGGCGCCATCAACAGCACCGCCACAGATATGGCCAAATGGCTTATTACCTGGGTCAATGGCGGCAGGTACGCACAGAAAGAGGTGCTGGCAGCGGATTATGTAAAAGAAGCCATTTCCTCGCAAATGATCATGGATGCCAGCGCCCCCAACCCGGAAACGCCGTTTGTACAATTTGGCAACTATGGCTTCGGCTGGATGCTGTATGCTTACCGCGGCCATTACCGCGTGGAACACGGCGGAAATGTAGATGGGTTTACCGCGCTGACTACCTTTTATCCTATAGATAGTATCGGCATTGTGGTGCTCAGTAACCAGGGCAATTCCCGGATTCCATCCAGGGTAATAAATGCGGTATCAGACCAGCTCTTTGGCGTTACTACCCCCGCTAAAAAGAAAGGCAAGCCGGTAGAAGATACCAGCAAACCCTATGTAGATCCCAATTTTAAAGCGCATCCAACCACCCATCCTATACAAGCTTTCACGGGTGTGTTCCGCAATAATGCCTTCGGCGACCTGAATATCTATCAGAAAGGAGATTCCTTATTTGCAGGACTGCCGGATTTTACCTGGCACCTGTATCATGAAGACTACAACATTTATTCTCCCTACGATGCCGCTGATACCGTGGTTGACAGGAGCGAAAAGTCAAACATGCGCCTGCAGTTTTTGATGAATGCTACGGGAGATATTGACCGCCTGAGTTTCACGTATGATCCGTCCGGTGATCCGGTGATCTTCGACAAGCAATTGCCTAAAGTAGAGATAGACGCGGCAGCTTACGCAAAACTCGCCGGCGTTTACCGTATCACCGGTACCGCCATCACCATCAGGTTATCGGATGCCAAAGAGTTGCAGATGGACGTGCCGGGGCAACCTGTTTATATACTGGAAGCCATTGATAAGGATATGTTCAGCCTGAAAGGAATAAAAGGATATAAGGTGCAATTTGTCAGGGATGACAAAGGAGATATTATTGGGTTGATATCTATTCAGCCTAACGGGAGTTTCCGGGCGCTAAAAGATAAGCAGTAGCAACGTATATCGACAGTGGCTCCAACCCGGGCGCCACTGTCAGTATGTAATATTATTTAGCAGCAGTACCGTCCTCAGGCTGTTCCTCCTTCGGCGCTTCTCTCTCCACCACAATACTACACTCCCCAATCAGCGCTGCTACAGCACCTACGCCGGCCAGTACGGGTGCAAACAAAACACCCACCACTCCCAGGGTAAGTGGAAAAGACATTATTTCTTTCCCTTCTTTATCTGCAATACTGATTTTCCGGATATTACCTTCTGCTATCAGTTCTTTTACTTTTTTTACCAGGTTCTCACCATGGAGGGTAAACGTTTCTTTGGTTGTCATAACAAGGTATACTTTGACGTTAAGGTATCGAAAATTGTGTAATAACCGTTGTATGATGGGGAGAAAATTTACAGGAGATAAATACCTTTACAAACCCGCTGTTAGTTAAATCGTTGCCGGAATTCCATCGGGGTCACACTGGTTTTCTGTTTAAATAATTTATTGAAAGATTGGGGATGCTCAAACCCCAGCTCATAGGCAATTTCACCGACAGACAAATCAGTGGTGCTCAGTTTCTCCATGGCACGGTCGATGACCTTCTGATGAATGAGCTGTTGCGTATTTTGCCCTGTAAGCATTTTGAGCAGGCTACGCAGGTAAGTGGGCGACATATGCAACTGGTCTGAAATATACTGCACGGTAGGCAATCCTTTGCTGATCAGCGCTGCATCGTTGAAGTAATCTTCCAGCAGTTTTTCCAGCTGTTCCAGTACATGGTGATTCGCTTTGTTCCGGGTAATAAACTGGCGTTGATAAAAACGATCCGAGTAATTCAGCAGTGTTTCCAGTTGAGAAATAATAATACCCTGACTGAACCGGTCGATGTTGGAATGATATTCCTGCTGGATATTATCAATGATCTGCCGGATTTTTAATTCTTCCTCTCCTGAAAGAAACAGGGCTTCATGTACCGAATAACCGAAAAATTCGTATTGCCTGATGGCCGCTGCCAGCGGCGTATTCCAGAGGAAGTCAGGGTGTATCAGTAACATCCAGCCGGAAGGATTTTGATATCCTTCTTTCTTTTCGATCCGTAATACCTGTTTGGGTGCCATAAAAAACATGATGCCTTCATCAAAGTCATAGTCCTGCTGCCCGTACTGGTATTTATAGTTCATCCCTCTTTTAATAGAGATATTGTAAAAATCGAAGATCAGGCTTTGTGCACCCAGTTCACCTGATTGATCCATGTCATCGAAATTGATCACACTGATAAGTGGATGCTTGGGTTTGGGCAGTCCCCGCAATGCATGATATTCCGATATGGTTTTGATGTGGAGCGGTGTAGTCATGGTAACATCAGTTAATCAACCACGCGGTGGCAATACAGGAGGTATCGCCGCCGCGTGGTAAATGTACGTGTTTTACTTGTTTGCGGGGAAATAGACGTCTGCTTCCATATCTTCCAGCAACGTGCTGTGCCGGGGAGTCCAGCCTAAACTTTGTTGGGTGAATTCGCTGGAAGCCAGGTTATTGAATTGGGCAAAGTGAGAGAACCAGGTAAAGTGGTCCGCTACTTCTTCCGGCTGAAGGGATACTACCGGTAAGTTGAGCTTTTTACCAATTACAGTAGCAATGTTTTTAAAAGGAACCCCCTGCTCTGCTACGGCATGATAATACGTACCGGGATCCACCTCTTTTTCCAATGCCAGGCGAATCAGGTGAGCCGCATCCCGTTTATGCACGGAGGGCCATACATTGGTACCGTCCAGGATCATCGCTGATTTCCCTTTTTCTTTCGCAATACCGCCTAACAGCGTAATAAAGCCGGGATCGTTTTCGCCATGTACAATGGAAAGCCGGATGATAACCGTATGCACACCTTTTTCTGCCAGCCGGGCTGCTGCTTTTTCAGAGGCGGTACGAGGCGCATTTTCATGTGTGATGCGATCATGTTCGGTCACCAATCCCTGTTTGTGAATGATCGCAGTGCCGGAAGCAATGAGCAATGGACGCTTAGTTCCTGCCAGCACTTCACCCATGGCTTCAATCGCTTTTTCATCCACTGCACACATGGCTGCGAAATTTTTAAAGTCATGGATAAAGCCCAGGTGAATAACACCGTCGGCGGCCGCTGCGCCGGATTTCAGGCTGTCTGTATCGTTGAGGTCACCCCGGTGTGGCACTGCACCCAGCGCAGCGATTTTTAAGGCTGCTTCTTCCGAACGTGCCAGTCCCACTACCTGGTGACCGGCTGCCAGCAATTCTTCCACTACAGCCATGCCTATGAAGCCACTGGCTCCTGTTACAAATACTTTCATCTGTTTGTGTTTTTGTATCACAAAAGTGATGGGAAATTTCACAGTATTTGTAGCCGGAACGCGGGTTGTTGTAGCCAAAAAAAAATCCCGTCAGAGAATAGGCGAGAAGCTGTTGGCTGTCAGCGTTTCGCGGGAAAGCGTTGCTGCCTGCTCATATGCCTTACTGAATAGGAACGGTCCCATGCTGGCTCTGCTTACGCCTAATTGCCGGAGGGCATTAAAATCAGGCAAACCAGGTATACACATCACATTCAATGGCAATGAAGTGTTACTGATGGCCACCGCGATATCTGCCGGCGTACTGATGCAGGGGAGAAAAATACCATCTGCCCCATTACTTTCATATATTTTTAACCGGTCTATGGTCTCAGATTGTTTGTCAGTAACGTTCAACAGGAAAGTATCGCAACGTACATTTACAAACAACGATAAATGCGCTTCCTGCAATTGCTGTTTGATATAGGCAATGGTTTGGGCAAATACCCTGGCATCTTTTAATACGCGGCCATTGGGCCCTATGGTGGAGTCTTCAATGTTAATCCCCGCCACACCCAGTTGTGCCAGTTGCCGGATATTGTTGAATATGGCTTCGTTTGTGCTGCCATATCCCATTTCTATATCTACGGACAATGGTACCTGTAACACGGCTAACATCCGTTGAATCACAAACATATAATCGCTGAAAGGCATTTTTTCGCCATCCTCATAACCAAGGGCACCGGCTACTGCCGCACTGGAAGTAGCTACTGCAGGAAAGTTGGCCTGCTGAAAGCCTGCAGCGCTTTTGGCATCCCAGGCATTAGGGATAATCAGTAATTGGCCGGATTGATGTAAGGCTTTGAATTGTTGAAAATTGGAAGACATGTTGAAATAAATTTGTATGCTGATGTAAATATTAACAACACAAAATTATTCCAGGTAAGACAGCCCGAATTGTACAAATCGGAACAATTAATTATTGGCTAAAGCCAAAGTAACGGGAGAAGTTTCCTTCGCATAGCCGGAAGGAGTATAGCCGGTAAATGATTTGAATTCCCGGATGAAATGTGACTGGTCGAAATAACCACAATCGTAAGCAATATCTGTTAACGACACCTCTTTTTTGACCAGGAGCTGCAAGCTGTGCTGGAAGCGGTGAATCTTGCTGTAAAGCTTGGGCGTAAGCCCGGTATATTGCAGGAATATTTTTTGAAGATAACGGGAAGTAATACCGTAGCGGGAAGCGACGTTGTCGATATTATCAAAGAAATCGTATCCCCTTATTTCACGCATTACGTCATTCACCACTGCTATTTTACGACCGCTCTGGGTAGAAATAGCGAGGCGTTGCAACAGGAAGTTTTCTACCAGCTGAATCCGTGTATCCCACAACGTTATATCCTGCAGCCGCGCATACAGGCCCTGCACTGCCTTATCACCGCAATCACGGAAATCTATAACCTGGTTGTTAAATAAGTCGACAGGATCCCGCAAAAACACAGCGGCAGCATGCGGGTAAAAACGAATGCCCAGCATTACATTCCGGCCGGTGGATTTAATCGCCAGCGGACGCGTAATTTGTCCCCACAATTCAATAGGAGGGGTGGTCACAAACGTATTGTTAGCAGCTGTTTGCCAATGTCCGCTACCAAGATTGAATATAATTTCCACGCAGCCGCTGGGGAATACCGTGTCATCAAAAGCCGCAGTTGTATCCGACTCATAGATGTAATAGCATTTTATGTAAGGAGCTAATGGCTTACACGGCTTTATTTCGTTATATCTCATGGCAAATGGTGTTAAGGAGTATAAAGCATAAAGCCTTCGCTATAATAGCTTTTTGCTTTATGCTTTCTACCTTTAGCTTAATTTCCAGTTGGGCCGTTCAAAATGACAGGTGTATCCGTGAGGATGCTTCTGTAAATAGTCCTGGTGTTCTTCTTCTGCATTCCAGAAATCGCCGGCAGGCACTACTTCTGTAACAATTTTTCCCGGCCATTTCCCGGAAGCTTCCATCTCTGCAATTAAAGCCTGCGCAGTAGCCTGCTGGGCTTCATTGAGATAAAAAATGGCGGAACGGTAAGAAGTCCCGATGTCATTGCCCTGCCTGTTCCTGGTGGTAGGGTCATGAATCTGGAAGAAATATTCCAGCAGTTCGCGGTACGATATCTTTTCCGGATCAAATGTAATTTCAATGCCTTCGGCATGTGTACCATGATGGCGATAGGTGGCATTTGGTACGTCGCCGCCGGTGTATCCCACCACGGTATGCAGTATGCCCGGACGGTGGCGGATCAGTTCTTCCACACCCCAGAAACAACCGCCGGCAAGAATGGCTTTTTCACTACCCATATAGCTGTTCGTTTAATGTTTATGTCGACCAATCTGCGGCCGACAGCTTACGAAAATAAACATAATCCGGGACTCCCGAAAATCGCCTTACTGGTATACCTTTACCCAGTCCACAATCATTTGCACCGGCAACGTGGCAGGATCTACCTTGCCTACCCAGTCGCCCCCCAGTTGCTGATCTATCAGGATATAAAAAGGCTGGTCGTACGGCCATTGCGAAGGATCCACGTCTTTCACACGGGGATAGGTAAACGTATCTTTTCCATTGACGGTAAATACAATACGATCAGGATACCAACTGATGCCATAGGTGTTGAAGGACTGCGGATCTACGGCAGCGGTGCCGCCATGCGGTGGATGGGCGGTTTGCTTCAGATCCAGCGTATAATAGGAATGGGTGGTTTGATAAATCAGTTGTTCATAGTTCAGGTGCTCCATGATATCAATTTCTCCATTCCGTGGATATTTGCCGTACTTATCAGTTTCCGCCAGCATCCACATGGCAGGCCATGCCCCCCGGGCACATTCCAGTTTGGCGCGTATTTCAACCCGGCCATATTGAAACGCAAATTTTCCTTTGGTATAGATACCGCCGGTGAGAAAGGGGCGGGGATCTTTTTGTGTATCCGGATTGTTAATGCCGCGGAGGTATATCTTCCCGCTATCCAGCCGGTAACATTGATCATCACTGGTCATATGTTTGCCCCAGGCAGCATGGTTAGGCGGAATACGGGTCCATTTGGTGGTATCCAGCGCCGGACCATTAAAATCGTCCTGCCATACCAGCTTCCACTGCTTATTTTGCCGACCGGCTCTTTGCGTATAGATGTACCCGTTTTTACCTTGTCGTTCTGTTACTTTACATGCGGAAAAGGCGGCCAGCAGCGCCAGCAGGAGCAATGCATTCTTTTTCATGATCACCGGGTTGTTGCTCCACCTGCTTCATTGCAGGTGGAGGGAATGCAAATATAATTGCTGTCACCTGGTTTTCAACGAACGCTATTTATCTGTCCGGAATGGCGAGGCAGGCAACTTTTCCCGGTTATACAAATTCGGATTTACCGGGTTGTCGGAAAAAGCGTAGCGAACATAGGCAGGATGCGGTATTTCGTCATTCCATACCACTATTTTATTATCTACTATTTTAGCCTGCGCCCACACAAATTTTTTATCGGCGCCCGCAATTTCAAAAGTAGCAGGCGCTTCACCATCCGCGGTGATGAGCCCACTGCCGGTTTGCGTAAAGCTCACGATGATATGGTGATCTTCTACTACGGCCGACTGGTACAGCGGACCACTATACACCACCGGTTCCCCGTACGCTACTTTCTGCGCCGCCAGTGCAAGGCGTTCACCTACATCTTTTTTATTGTCCGGATGAATATCGTTCCATTCCCCCAGGTCAATGGCCACGGCCATAGCGGTATGCGGTACCGTGAGCGCCTGCAGTTGCGCATCTCTCAGCAGTGCCCAGTTACTTTCTACCGGCCAATAGTTATAGTCCATGAAGCCGGGTAATTGTACGTAAAGAAAAGGCAGTTGTTCCTGCTTCCATTGGGCTCTCCAATCGTAGATGAGGGCCGGAAGTAATTGTGTGTATGCAGCAGGTTGGCCGGTATTGGCTTCTCCCTGGTACCAGCAGATTCCTTTGAGGGTATATGGGATGAGAGGGGCTACCATGGCGTTATACAACGCGGCCGGCTGGTGTGATGGATCTATGCGGTTGCTTTTATTGGCTACTGGTGGGAATGCTACGCCTACCTTATACGTCCAGTCGCCTTTCAAATCAATACTATCGTTTTCTGTAAACAAGGAATAAGGTTTATCCGGTACAAAGCCGCCCTTCCCGGCGGTATTGGTAACACGTATCACCAACAGGTTTTTACCGGCCTTCAGTAGGCCTGCCGGTACGGTGTAGCGGCGTTGCGGATATTGATAGGCAGTATTGCCTACCTGCTGACCGTTAATATACAGCGCATCTGCATCTACAATGCGTCCCAGGAAGACGCGGGCTGGCTGGCCGGCCATCGTGGAAGGGAGCGTGATTTCGCGACGATACCATACCACGCCGTTCAGGTCTTTCAGTCCCTGGTCTTCCCAGTAGCCGGGGATGTGAATGTTGCGCCAGCCGGTGGCGGTGTAATCAGGCTGATACCAGGCAGGAGTGGCTGTTAACCCGGCATCTGCAGGTGGTGCGGGAGCTGGCGTGATGGGTGGTATACCAGCCGTTTTATTTTTTTCGATGAGCGCCAGTTGCGCCGGAAAATTTTTGAGTCCGGCTTCACTGGTCCACGCTTCTATTGGCGTACCGCCTACGCTGGCATTGATGATGCCGATAGGCACTTTATATTGTTCGTATAATTTCCTGGCGAAGAACCAGGCAACCGCGGAGAACGTGCGTATGTCAGCCGGCACGGCGGGCTTCCAATAGCCGGTAGGTAAATCGGGTTGCGGACCGGCAACGTTGGTAAGCGTGGGTACCAGGAATTGCCGGATCTGTGGATGGCTGGCTTCGCTGATATCGCGGGCGTAGGTGACATCGTGGACGCCCAGTTGGTGTACCATGTTGGACTGCCCACTGCAAAACCATACATCGCCGAAAAGAATATCGCGTAGTGTAAGCTGGTTAATGGTGAGCGTGTAAGGGCCGCCGGCTTTGGTGGGTGGCAAATACAGCGACCAGTTGCCACTGGTATCGGCTGTTGTCGTATAGGCCTTGCCGTTAAAACGGACGGTTACTTTCTCTTTGCCGGATGCCCAGCCCCATAATTTTACTTTTTCATCCCGCTGCAGGATCATGCTGTCGCGCACCAGCCGGGGAAGCCGCACCTGGGCAAAAGGTTTACTGAATATGCAACAGCAGAGGGGAAGAAGGAACCATTTTTTCATAACGTATTATTGTAAAATTGTAGCGTCAGAAACCGATGCTGTTGCCACCATCTACTGGCAGCACTACACCGGTGATAAATTTTGCGGCGTCGCTGGTCAGGAAGTACGCGGCTTCGGCAATATCAACAGGTTGTCCCATGGTTCCCATAGGGGTTCTGCCAAATACTTTCGCCTTTCTTTCCGGATCACTGTTGAGTGCTTTGGCCGTCATATCGGAATAGATGAATCCGGGTGCAATGGCGTTGACGCGGATGCCCTGGGGCGACAATTCCACTGCCATGGCCCTGGTCATGCCATCAATGGCTGTTTTGCTGGCGGAATAAGCAATTACCTTGGGCAGGCCGTACTGTGCTGCCATAGAGCTGATGTGAATGATACAACCACTTTTTTGTAGTTGCATCTGTTTCACCACTTCCCGGCTCATCGTGAACACCGCCGTCAGATTCGTGAGGATGATCTGTTGAAACTCGTCGTCTGTTACTGCCGTAAAATCTTTTTTCATATTGGTGCCGGCATTATTCACCAGGATATCGATGGTGCCATATTGATGGATGATTGATTGTACAAAGGCGGGTATGGCAGAAAGATGGGTAACATCTATAGTGATGGCCTTGCAAAGCGGCCCCAGTTGCTGTTGCGCGGCATGTAGCCGCTCCTCATTTCTTCCTGCAATGATAACCTGTATACCTTCCTGCACAAATTTTTCGGCAATCGCCAGGCCCAGCCCGGAGCCCCCACCGGTAACAATGGCTACCTTTCTTTTTGTTGCTGGCATCATCTTTCTTCGTCAGTTTAAATAATTATTTTAAATGCCCGGTGCAAACGGGAATTGTAGTTGTTGATAATATTCCAAGGTATGATCCGGTTTTTCATAAGATGCCGGAATGGGCATATGGGAAATACTTTGAAAATATAATACACAGGCATTCCGCCACCAGAGCGCTTCTTTATGTTGAATATTCAATAGCATGCGCACTTGTTCAAACCGTTGTTTATCTACATAAGGTTGCAGCGATTGCCACGTAGCCTGCAGGGAGTCCGCATGTGCGGCGCCGGTGTAGTATTGATAGCAAAGCTCCTCCCACAGGTTTCGGCCGCTCTTCATTTTAAATGTCCACGGTACATGATGAAACCATAAGAGATATTTTTCATCGCAGGTATTTACATCTGCCCACTGCCGCTGTACCGCTGCTTGGTATTGCGCGAGGGCATTACTGCCCGTGGCGGTGCGGTCGAAGCCGATACCGGCGCTATCGGCTTTGTGGTAGTACACCGGGTTCCATTCAGGGCGACTCAAATTATTCACCCAGGGTGCGGGGCCGTAGTGGTGACTGGTACCCATGATATGATGCAGTCCTAACGGGTTCGCATACTGTACAAACAGGTCCCTGCTTTCCAGCATCAGTCGTGATGCTGTTTTCAAAAAAGCGGGGTTGTCAGACCATGTCATGCGTAACCATTCGTCCGCAATCTGTTCACTGGAAAGCGTGTGATCCCAGGCGAGGCGCCCGAGGGCGTACCAGTTGGCCTGCGCAAAGGGATGTCCGCACCAGTTGATATCGTTGCCGATGTTGGCTACGCCGGCCATGCCGGTGAGTGAATGCGCATCCAGGCTGCCATCAATGATTTTTGCCACGGTGCTGCCTTTTCCTTTGGCATAGGTATCGCTCTCTAGTGTTTCTTTAAACAGCGGCGCCAGGAAAACGAGGTGCGTGCCTTGTCCGAGGTATTCCTGTGTTACCTGGAATTCCATCATCAGCGGCGTATGCGGCATAGCGCCAAACAGCGGATGGAAGGGCTCTCTGGGCATGAAGTCGATGGCGCCGTTTTTTACTTGTACCATCACGTTGGGCCGGAATTGTCCGTCGAGGGGCGTAAAGTCGTTATACGCCTGTTGATGCCGGTCTACCGGGTTTTCGTGGCTGTATACAAAGGCCCGCCAGATGATGATGCCATGAAAAGGGGCGATGGCATCTGCGAGCATATTAGCGCCTTCGGCATGACTGCGGTGATAGTCCTGCGGGCCGGGTTGCCCTTCGCTGTTAGCTTTTACGAGGAAGCCACCGAAGTCGGGAACGTAGGAATAGATCTCTTTAATTTTTTCTTTCCACCATTGTTGTACGCCAGGATCCAGTGGGTCAGCGGTTTTGAGGCCACCGATGTTCATAGGTGCGCTGAACCTGGCGGTGAGAAATACTTTGATGCCATAGGGGCGGAGCACATCTGCCAGGGCTTTTACTTTTTCCAGGTAGGCAGGCGTGAGTACGGTGGCGTTGGCGTTCACGTTGGTGATCACGGTACCGTTGATGCCAATGGAAGCGTTGGCCCGTGCATAATCTATATATCGCTGATCGATGTAGTTGGGCAGGGTATGCCAGTTCCAGATGGAGAAGCCGGCATAGCCTCTTTCCACGGTTCTGTCGGGGTTATCCCAGTGGTTCAGCATACGCAGGCGCAGCTTTGGTGCAGATACCAGGGGCTGTGCGGGAATCGGTTGTGCTGTTTGCAGCAGGCGCAGGAAATGAAAGGCGCCGTATAATACGCCCCGGTCAGTATTGCCGGCAATGAGTATACATTTTTTCTGGTTGACGAACGTGGTGGTGATCACGAAACCTTCTTCCCCGGCTTGTTGCAACTGCGTACGGATGTTGGCGTTATGAATCAATAAAGACGAAGCAGGTGTGCCGGCAATGATGGTGCCGTTGCGGTATGGTGTGTTCCGGAGTGCAGGGGTTATCTGCAATAAACCCGACAAACCATTGGTTAATTCTTCTTTTACAATGCGCATGGTAGCGGAAGACCCGCTGATAATAAGGCTGTTGGCTTGTTGGCGGTAGGAGGTAAGGAGAGAGGGGGAAGTGATCCGTGTGTACCGGAGCCACAGGTCATACCCGTTTTCTCCTTTGGCAGTAAGGAGATAACAGAGGCAGACTAGCCATAACGTGGTTTTCTTCATGCAACAATTTTATTGAATGACGATGCGGGTTGCCCGGATGCAAATAACGGTATCGACTATATGTTCTTAGTGATCAGCTGCTCGTGTTCTCTTCCCGTAAATCACTTTTTGTGCCTTATTTTCGCAATCGGTTGCGTAAATATCTCAAAAAAATTTTATTCCTGCAATTTGTTTTTGAGAGAAGAGTCCCTGATTACCAGATCGGCGCGGAGCGTAATAGCATTGGTGTTATAGAGGTTACTGATGCCTTTGAGGTGATTAATAAGATGGGTGGCTGCCGTATGTCCAAGGCTTTCGCCGGGATACTCAACGGTGGTGAGGTTGGGCGCTATCACCCGGCTGATAGGGTCATTATTAAAGCCGGCGAAGGCAATATCTTCCGGGATACGCAGGCCGGCGTCTTTGAGGGCCAGCATACAATATACAGCGGCGGTGTCATTGGCGGAGAAAACCGCATCGGGGCGCTTATTGACCGGTAAATCCAGTATATACCGGGCGGCATCCGTACCCGCCTGCTCTGAGAGGTGACTGGTGAGGTGCCATTTTTCTTTTACAGGTAAATGATGATCACGCAGCGCCTGCTGGTAGCCGTTGAGCCTTTCCTGGTATACATTCCGCAGCACGTTGCCACCCAGGTGCATGATCTTTGTACATCCCTGGCTGATCAGGTGTTTGGTAATATTATAAGCTGCCTCGTAATTATTAATGCCTACTGCCGTGCTTTCATCATGCTGATGAATACGGTCGAAGAACACCACCGGTATCTTCTTCTTAAAGAAAGGTTCCAGGTGCCTGATAGTTTGGGTGTTGGAAGAAAGGGAGATGAGCAGGCCGTCTACCCGCTTATTAAACATGGTGGCCGCATTGCGTTTTTCTTTTTCTACATCCTCGAGCGACTGGGCGATGATCAGGTTGTAGCCGTGGCGGTTGGCTGCATCTTCCATACCTGCAATGGCAGACGACATAAAGTGACTGTTCAGTCGCGGTACCAGCACGCCCAGTGTATTCGTCTGCCGGCTTCTCAGGCTGCTGGCAAAGGTGTTCGACTGATATCCCAGTAACTGTGCCGTGTCCTCAATTTTCCTGCGGGTGCTTTTACTGATCATGGGATTGTTCTTCAACCCCCTGCTCACAGTGGCTGCAGATACGTTCAGGTATTTGGCAATATCGTATATAGTTACTTCCCGGTCGGCTGACATTTATGATCGCTTGTTCTTCAAAGGAAATCAACTTTCTTTGAATAAAAAAATGCAATCGGTTACGTAAGGCCGGTTTTCTCTTATATTCGTTCTAACGAACCAAAGGCGATAGATACGCCTGCGGATAATTTTTACTTTTTAAGATGCTTTATAAAACAGTCAATATGTTCATGCAGGAAACCATGCGTTGGTTTGGACCACACGATATTGTTCGTTTAAGCGACATCCGGCAGGCAGGATGCGAAGGGGTGGTGACCGCACTACACCAGATCCCCGTGGGTGAAGTATGGCCCATCGCGGCTATTGAGGAGCGGAAAGCGATGATTGAAAAAGAGGGAATGAGTTGGACTGTGGTAGAAAGTTTACCCGTTAGTGAAGATATTAAACGGCAAAGCGGAGATTATAAAACGCATATCGCCTATTACAAAGAAAGTTTACAAAACCTGGCTGCCTGCGGGATCAAAGTGATTACGTACAACTTTATGCCCGTGATGGATTGGGTACGTACTGACATTAGTTATACGTTGCCCTCCGGTGGTAAAGCCTTGTACTTTGAGCGCGCGGCGTTTATTGCCTTTGATCTTTTTATGTTGAAACGGCCACTCGCGGAGAACGATTATACGCCGGCAGCAATAGCTACGGCGGAGCATTGGTGGGAGACACATGCAGATGCAGAAAAACAAGCCGTATTTCAAAATGCGATGTTGGGATTGCCGGGAAGTACGGGTCGCTTTACGCCTGCTGAAATTCTTGCGGCATTGGATTCATATAAAGGAATAGATACCGCCAGGTTAAAAGCACACCTGTTTTATTTTTTAAGAGAGGTGGTGCCGGTAGCGGAATCACTGGGATTGAAGATGGCCGTGCATCCGGATGATCCGCCATACCCGGTATTGGGATTGCCCCGCATTGTAAGCACTGCGCAGGATTTACGGGACATAATAGCCTCCGTGCCTTCTCCTGCCAACGGGCTTTGCTTTTGTTCCGGTTCCCTGGGGGTACGCCCGGACAATGATTTGATGAGCATCATTGCGGAGCTGGGAGCGCATATTCACTTTTTGCACCTGCGCAATACGCGGCGGGATGAGCAGGGTAACTTTTTTGAAGCGGACCATTTAAACGGAGATGTGGATATGGTGGCCGTGGTGCGGGCATTGTTATTGTTGATGAAGGAAAGAAGGGTGGCGTTGCCGGTAAGACCAGATCATGGCCATCAGTTGCTGGATGATCATACCAAAACCACGTATCCGGGCTATTCGGCCATTGGCAGGCTCAAAGGGCTGGCAGAACTGCGGGGACTGCAAAGAGGTCTCGCCAGTATATTATCTTAGCTAAAGCCGCCGCGTACGCACATCTACACAGGTTTTTCCATAGCGCTAATGGTCTTATCAATGATGTTGTTGAAAAAGGAGGTATTTTGCAGGTTGATTCAGACTATAAATTTGATAAATAGTATTAATATGTCCATAGGAGAAAATGTAAATGCCAACCAGAGCGGAGATCCATATGAAAATTTTCGGTCGTTGTTACAGCAGTCCATCGTATTTCCCACTGAGTATACTTTTAAGTTCATTATAAAAGCAGAAGAGGCGAAGATAGCGGAGCTGAAGGCAATGTTTGCTGATGTAGCGGCAAAGATCACGGAAACCAATTCTTCCGGCGGAAAATATAAATCATTTACGGTGCTGGTGCCTGTGCAGAATGAAGAAGAAGTGATTACTTATTACAAGCAGGTATCCACGATCGATTCCGTAATTATGTTATAAGGAATGGTGTGAGAGTGGGGTGTAAAGGAATTGTTATAATATTGACATTTTTCAATGTATTGCATGGTTGAATACGCCAAAATCACTACTTTCGTTGCCTTATATATAATAGCTAATCGAAATTTATGAAGCAAACAGTACCAGCTTTAGCCCTGCTGCTTTCCTTGGCAGCCTGCGGTGGTGCTTCGACTGAACAGACGAAGACCGAAGAAAAAAAAGAAGCAGCTGCCACTACCGGCGCAGCTTATGCAATTGACACTGTAGCCAGCGCCGTACAATGGCGTGCAACCCACAAAGGTGGTTTTGCTCCACGCTTTGGTGTAATCAAAGTAACAAATGGTAGCCTCAACGTTGACAACGGTGCTGTTACCGGTGGTAGCTTTGATGTAAACATGAACAGCCTGACTACTGATCCTGCTGCTGTAACTGAAGCAGGTAAAAAGTCAACCGACCTGGATGGTCACCTGAAAAGCGGTGATTTCTTTGATGTAGCAAAGTATCCATCTGCTAAATTCGTTATCACTGCTGTTGCTCCTTACGATAGCGCTAAACAGAAAAGCCTGTTGCCTGGTGCTACTAACCTGATCAGCGGTAACCTGACACTGAAAGACAGCACCCTGAACATCACTTTCCCTGCACAAATCGCAGTAAACGGCAACGATGTTACCGCTAATGCTAAATTTGTGATCGACAGATCTGCATGGGGTATCAGCTACAAAACAGAAGGTAGCCCTGAAAACTGGATGATCAGCAAAGAAGTTGAAATTGGTTTCAGCGTAAAAGGAACTAAAAAATAATTCAACTGCGCAAGCAATTGTATGGAATAGAAAGCGCCCCGCAGTAATTGCTGCGGGGCGCTTTTTTGCATAAGAAAATCACAGGGAGCCCCTCACAGCCACCAGCTTATGCCTGTATTGTATTTTAATTTTTTTATCATTACCTTGGTTCAATTGCTTCAAAACAATTTCGTCAAGCCATGGGAGATCCGGCAGAGGAAGGGCATAAAGCCGCCACGTTATTACAGCAGGAGGTTACCGGGCTGGAGCTGGTATTCAAAGAATGCTACGCCATTCTCCTTGCTTACGCCTGCAAGTATGTATTGCGCGAAACCGCTGAAGACATTGTGCAGGATGTTTTTGTACAACTACACCGTAAAGGCACCCTGCACATAACCACCAATATTAAAAGTTACCTTTTTCGTAGTATCCACAATAGTTGCCTGGACTATATTAAACACCAGGCAGTACACCAGCGTTATGTAAATGCGTCGCTGCCGGCACTCACGGCGGCAGAACTGGACTATTTCAGTCCGGATGGCGGCAGGCAAAGCCTGTTGGAACTGGATCACCTTGAAGTCAGTGTATGGCAGGCCATAGAAGCATTACCGCCCAAATGCCGGGAAGTAGTGAAACTCCGCTACCAGCAAGGACTCAAAACCGGCGAGATATCCGAAGCCATGGGCATTTCTTCCCGTACGGTGGAAACACAGTTATATAAGGCCATTAAGCAGTTGAGAGGAATGATACGACGTACTAACCTCCTGTTTTCCTTTATCATCATGTAGCAGGCTGCCTTCACATTTTTTTTATTTTTCTAAAAAAAAATGAAAAAAGCATACGTAGATATTCTCTCCTTGTCGTCTAAATAAGTGACATGTCACAAAACAATACTAACGATTTGGATTATACGATTTTAATCAGGTTCATAGATGGGCAAACAACGCCGGAAGAAACGGCGGCAGTTACCGAATGGTTAGCCGCTTCCCCCGATAACCAGGCCCTGTATTTCCAGGTGAAAGATATCTTTGACCAGCAGTTAGCCAGCAGCATTACACCTGTTGAAGCTGACCAAAGCTGGGAAAAGGTGATAACACAGCTGGGAGCAGAACGCAGTGTTCCGGTAAGACGGCTTGGCTGGATGAAATATGCCGCCGCTGTGTTGGCACTGTTACTGGTTGGTGGCGCTGGTATTTACCTGTGGAGGAAAAGCAATACCCCGCCTGCGCCAATGGCTACACTGGTATCGAAAAAAAATACGGTGCAAACGATCCTTTTACCGGACAGTACACGTATATGGGTGAAGCCCGGAGGAAGCGTGAAAATGAAGGAAGGCCCAAATGAAAATACACGTGAAGTATGGCTGGAAGGAACCGCTTATTTCGAAGTAGTGAAAAAAGCCGCCGTACCATTTACAGTACATGTACCGGACATGACAGTGACGGTACTGGGTACTGCTTTCACCATCAACGATCGTCTTCAACACCCGGCGGTAATGGTAAATTCCGGCCTGGTTAAAGCCACTGCTTTCAATAAAGAACTATTGGTGCATCCCGGTGAAAGAGGAATGGTGACCGATAGCCTGTTACGGATAGATCACGTTAATCCACAGTTATATGCTGCGTGGAAAGACGGCGACTATAAATTTGAAGAAACTTCGATAGAAGAAATCAGGGAATTGTTGCTCGCGAATTACGGGTATGAAGTGGCAGTGATACAGCCACAAAAATTCCGCGGTACCCGTATCAGCGGACATGTATTGATCACAGATGAAAATAGTTTATGTAAAGTTTTGGGCGCCATGCTGAATGCCTCCGTGCGGAAAGATGGCTACCGGATTATTATTCAACCAAAGTAAGTTTCAATTTAAAAATGTATCGTCAAATGCCTGTCAGTTAAGTTGGTAATCTGAATTTTGCTGCATTGAAAATCCTAATGTTGCCGCCTGGTGATACCAGTTGGACAACATTGTACGCCGCGTTCGATGAAATACTTATCTTGTTACGACCGTCAGCCATTACGTCCACGCGTACCAGGCTGCAATTGCAAAAACCATATTATTAACAACAGTGACAATTAACAACGAAATACACAGGTATTGTCTGAAGTCTTTAACCAAAATATGTAGTCTTTAACCAAAATTTATTCGTTATGAAATTTGGATCTCTACGGCATTGCCTGAAGGGAGTGGCTGGTCTATGCTTTGTACTGAGTGCGATAACCCCGCCCTTACATGCACAGGACGCAATGGCGGGCATCGAAACGCCAACCAACCAGGAACGTGGCCGGAGCAGTCCTTCTGAAAGAGGAAGCAGCACGCAAATGATTCCACTGAAGGATGCCCTCGAAAAAATATATTCGAAATATCAACTCAGGATCGCCCACAATGAAAAGTATACAAAAGATATTTTGTTACCCGACAAAATATTGAGAATGGACGCCGAAAACGTGGTGCCCTTTCTCCAGAAAACATTACTGGGACATAACCTTAGCCTGAGCCCCATGGGCCCATCACAATATGTGATTACTCCTGCGGAGAACCGTACACCCGCGCCTGTACGAAAACCGGCTGTAAAACTAAAAGTATCCGGTACGGTAAAAGACAAGCTGGGTGCACCCCTGGTAGGGGTGACCGTAAAAGTCCAGGGAACACCCACCGGTACTACCACCAACGATAAAGGGTATTACGAACTGGACGTGGACCCCACCGATGTACTCGAATTTTCTTACATCGGTTATCAGCCCCAACAGATCGCCGTAAGGAATAAAGTAGATATCAATGTGGAAATGCTGGCGAAAGAAGGGGGCCTGAATGAAGTGGTGGTAGTAGGTTTCGGTGCACAAAAGAAAATCAGCCTCGTAGGTGCACAGTCTACCATTAAGCCGGAAGAACTGAAGCTGCCGGTACGCAGTCTTACCAATGCATTGGGCGGACGCCTCGCCGGCATTGTTGCCGTGCAAAGAAGTGGTGAACCCGGCTATGATGGCTCCGATATCTGGATACGCGGTATCTCTACCTTCGGCTCCAGTCCACGTGGCCCACTCATCATCGTGGATGGTGTTCCCGATCGTAGCATCAACGACCTTGATCCCGAAGATATCGCCAGTTTTACGGTATTGAAAGATGCCTCAGCCACCGCTGTGTATGGTACCCGTGGCGCCAACGGCGTTATCCTCGTTAACACCAAAACAGGAAGACCCGGTAAACCACAAATCAATGTGGAACTTAACCAGGCCATCACGAAATTTTCGCAGTTGCCGAAATTTGTAGATGCACCCACCTTTATGCACCTGTATAATGAAGGCTTGGAAATGAGAGGCAGAACACCATTGTATTCAGAAGAGACAATACAAAAACATGCCTCCGGCGAAGATCCGGACCTGTACCCAAACGTAGATTGGTTCAAAGTACTGTTCAATAAATGGGGGCAGAGCAGAAGAGCCAACCTCAACGTAAAAGGAGGTTCTGAATTTGCTACATACTATATTTCTGCAGGATATTACTCAGAAACAGGGTTGCTGAAAAGCGATCATGTGCAATCCTATAATTCAGATATTAAACTGGACCGGTATAATTTCACCACTAACGTAGACGCTAATATCACCAAAACAACCAAACTGGAATTAGGCGTTAATGGTTATATCATCAACAGCAATTATCCGGGTATTGGTACCAACGCTTTATTTGACCTGGCTACACAGGTGCCACCACACCTGATTCCACCACAATATTCTAACGGGGAATGGCCTAAAATACCCAATGGTAGCTATCCCAGCCCCTATCGAAATCTTACGCAATCGGGTTATGCTACGGAATACCGGAACACCGTCCGTTCTAATATCCGCCTAAGGCAAAATTTTGATTTCATCTTAAAAGGCCTGTCGGCCACCAGCATGTTTGCGTTTGACGCCTATGGCTGGAATAACCTGAACCGGAAAAGAGAGGTACAAACCTATTATGCCACTGGTCGGGATTCCGCCGGCAACCTGATCACCAAAGTAGTAGATCCCGGATCCAACGTACTGGGTTTTGAAGTGTCCAGGGGAGGTAACCGTCGCTTCTATACGGAAACTGCCCTGAACTACGCCAATAAATTCGGCGATCATGATGTATCCGGTTTGTTATTGTATAACCAGTCCGACTATATCAATGCAGATGCCGGTAGCCTGATTGAATCTATCCCTTACCGCATCAGGGGCCTGAGTGGACGTGGTACCTATGGCTATAAGAACCGTTACTTTGCCGAAGTGAATTTTGGTTATAACGGCTCCGAAAACTTTACACCGCGGAAGCGATATGGATTGTTCCCTTCTTATGGTGTGGGCTGGGTAGTTTCTAATGAAAACTTCTTCGCTCCATTGAGTCATGTATTAAGTTACTTTAAACTCCGCTATACCTACGGTTTGTCTGGTAACAGTAACACCGGCTCCCGCTTCCTCTTCCTGACCAGGATTAAGGCCGATGACGGGTTGGGTTACACCTTCGGTGTACCAGGCAACACCACCTGGGCACGTGGCCTGCAGGAAGACCAGATTGGATCAGAAGTAAGCTGGGAAACCGGTAAACGGCAAAACCTGGGTATTGAAATAAAGGCCTTCCATGATGAGTTATCCCTGATTGTGGAATTGTTCCAGGAACGCAGAACAGGTATCCTCTTAAGAAAGTACGATATCCCTTACGCTTCCGGCTATACGACCGACAATATCCCGTATAGTAATATTGGTATTACCGAGAACAAGGGTATTGATGTTACCCTCGAGTATAACAAATCATTTTCCAAAGGTTATTGGGCGGCCTTCCGGGGTAACTTCAACTTCAACATCAACAAAGATGTATATGATGGATTACCACCATGGCAGTATCCTTGGCTGAACCGCACCGGTCATCCTATTGATCAGCGCTTTGGATATGTAGCCCTCGGCTTGTTTTCTGATTCCGCAGATATTACCAAGTCGGCCAAACAGGCTGGAGATGTACGTCCCGGTGATATTAAATATAAAGACCTGAACGGCGATGGACAAATCAACAGCTACGATCAGCAGGCCATTGGTTATGGTTCCGTACCACGCATTGTATATGGATTGAACTTCAGCGCAGGCGCCAAAGGATTTGATCTGAGCCTGTTTTTCCAGGGAGTAGCGATGGTCGACTTTATGTATAGCGGCGGCCATGCCACCAATCCCTTCTATGAAGGACCTACTATCGGTAACCTGTATACAGTGGCTACTGATCGCTGGACACCGGATAATCCCAATACACGGCCTTTCTACCCAAGAATGTCAACCCGCCAGGATATCACCACCAACTATTATGAAAGTACCTGGTGGATTAAACGTGCGGACTATATCCGCCTGAAAAGTGCGGAGCTGGGCTATACATTTAATGATAAAGGATTACAACGGTTTGGCCTGAAGAATGTCCGTACCTACGTGAATGGTACCAACCTCTTTACTATTTCACCCTGGAAAATATGGGACCCGGAATTGGGCGATGGAAGAGGAACAGCGTATCCTAACATGACCACTTTCAACTTTGGTGTCCGGGCTAATTTCAAATAAAACGCACGATTATGAGTCATTACTTCTTCAGAAAAAATATCCTGCTACTTGTACTGCTGTTACTGGCAGGCAGTTGTAAGAAAGGATTCCTCAATACAGTACCGGATAATATCACCACACTGAACGACGTGTTCACCAACAGGGCCATGACAGAACAATGGCTGGCACGCATTTACAACCCGATGCCGGACATGTGGGCACAACCCTACAGCGTTCCCTGGACCGGGCAATGCGATGAGGTAGATTACGCGTGGGTACAACCCGGTATTAATTCCGGTGCTATTACCGCTGATAATGCCAGTCCTTCCTATTGGAATGGATACTACCAAACCATCCGGCAGGCTGCCATATTTTTAAAGAACGCAGATTTAAATAAGGAGATTCAGTCGCAGCCCAATGGTGTACAGTTACTGAAGCAATACAAAGCAGAAGCGCGTTTCCTCAGAGCCTATTATTACTGGTTACTGATGCGGCAATATGGTCCTGTGGTATTAATGGGAGAGGATCCCATGGCGCCGGATGCAGACTTTCAGATCCCCAGGAGTTCATGGGATAACTGTGTTGCCTATGTGTTATCAGAGATGGATAAAGCGATGCCGGATGTACCGGTACAGCATATGAATCCGGTAGATCCCACACAGCCGGATGTAACGCAAACCGGTCGCATTACACAGCCTATTATACTGGCGGTAAAGTCGCAGATCCTGTTATATAGCGCCAGCCCATTGTTTAATGGAAACAGTGAGATGAGCAGCTTTAAGAACATGGATGGCTCCAGCCTGATTAACCCGACTTTCGACAAAGAAAAATGGAAGAAAGCTGCCGATGCAGCGAAGGCAGTGATAGATTTAAACAGGTGGCAACTATATACCGTAGCAGATGCTGACCCTTTCAGAGCTGCATTTTTGTCCTGCCGCAACCTCTTTTTTGATGGCTGGCAAACAGAGGCTATCTGGATACGTACCAGCTCCGACCACGTATGGAACTGGGAACGCCACTGTTCTCCCCGTTGCGCCAACGGCAACGCCTGGAATGGAATTGCTGTGACCCAGGAAATGGTGGACGTTTTTCGTACCACCAATGGTAAACCGATTACAGATAACAGCAGCGGCTATACGGAAACCGGGTTTACCAATACTCCTACGCCTTATTATGTGGATGGTACTTCCAATATGTATGTAGGCCGGGAGCCCAGGTTTTATGTAGATGTAACCTTTAATGGTTCCGTGATCCCCGTAGTGCCGGAGAATGGACAAACCCGGGTGGAATTCTTCTTTACCGGTAACTCAGGAAAGAACGGTGCGCCGCGCGACTGGCCGTCTACCGGGTATACCGCCCGTAAAAATATTCACCCTAATACCGACTTCAGGACCGGCAGGAACTTCTCCCGCCCGGCGATGATGATCCGCCTGGGAGAAATTTACCTGAACTACGCGGAAGCATTGAATGAATACGATCCAGGCAATCCTGATGTATTAAAATATCTCAACAAAATCCGCCATCGCGGTGGATTGCCGGATATTGCTCCCGGCGCCAGCCAGGACGAGATGCGTAAACAAATTCACCTGGAACGCCAGATAGAGCTGATGTTTGAAGGACATCGCTACTGGGATGTGCGTCGCTGGAAAGTGCCCAACGCACCAGACCAGCACCAGGGCGGGCAATTCCACGGCATGAATATCGAAAAAGGTTCGTTCCTGTCGGATCCGGAATTCCATAAAAGAATAGTGGCTTTCACCAGGGCACAATGGAATAATAAGTTTTATTTCTACCCCGTGCCACAGAGCGAAATTGATCGCAATAAAAAACTGGTACAAGCCCCGGGATATTAATGCAGTGACGATGGAATTAGTACGCAGCCCCGCTATATGGCGGGGCTGTTTTGTTAACACGCCCTTACCAGAAAATGGGCTTATATTTATGCTGTTAACCAACATACAGCGTCATGAAAGAACTGATAGACAACAACGACCTGGAAGGCATCAGAAAGGCGCTTTCTGAAAATGCTTCCTTGGCCAACGAAGGCATTCCCTTCGATGAAGAAAATCCCACTAAAGCGCACCCTCTGCATCGTATCTGTGATGGCGTATTTGCGCATGCTTTCACCGATCAGGAGGGCGTGGAAATGGCGCAAATATTTTTATCGTACGGGGCTAACGTGAACGGCAATACGTTGGAAACAGGGCAGGATACACCATTGACTGCCGCCGCCAGTTTGCATGCAGAAGAAGTAGGTATCTTGTACATCAACAATGGCGCGGATATTCATCATGCCGGTTGCCATGGCGGCACCGCCCTGCATTGGGCTGCCTGGGTAGGAAGAGATAAGCTCGTGGAAAAACTGATCCGGGAAGGCGCAGCTATCAATCAACGGTGTACCGAATTTCACGGCTCTCCGCTTTTATGGGCTGTACATGGGTATAAATATGGGGGAATAAAAAACAGGCATCAACAGGCGGCGTGTGTACGTTTACTCCTGGCTGCCGGCGCAGATAAAACGATTCCCAATATAGATGGCACTACACCGCTCGAGTTCCTGGAGGAACAGGACGAGGAGCTGATACAGCTGTTGCAGTAGCCATCTCCGGACACTATAAATAATTCGGCAGGGTTAGCTAAAAATATTAAATTAGGTAGTAAACAACCTATCACAATGATGAAAAGAACCATTTCTTTGAAGGCAATTATCCTGTTATTGTTGACTGTTACCTGTTACCTCCCTTCTTTTAGCCAAACTGAGAAAAAACAAGATGTTATCCTGAAGCTCAGTGGAGAAGAGCTAAAGGGCAATGTAGTCGAAATCACCGACGACGCTATCAAATTTACTTATACCGGCGAGAAACTGGTATATACCCTGAAGAAATCAGATATACAAAAAATTACTTTCGCCAGCGGACGTGTGGAAGTAGTAAATACGCCTGCTGCTGCAGCACCTGCTGCTACTGCTGCTCCGGCGCCGGTGAGTGCAGAAGAACGCCGGAATAAAGTGGCTATTCTACCCTTTAGTTTTGTGAAGGATGGTCAGCCAGCCGCACAGGAAGTGAGTGATGGCGTACAAAATGAATTCTATGCATTCCTGAGCAAACACGCAGGGGTATATACTATTGTAAGTCCGCGTGGTACCAACGTGAAGCTCAATAAGGCTGGTATTACCCGCGCTACCATGATGAATTATACTATGGCGGAAATTGCCGATATATTAGGAGTAGAATTTATTGTAGACGGGATGATTACACAAAACCGTACCACGCAAACCAGCTATGGAAGCACCACCTACAGTGATAAGAGTAAGAAAGATGATGGAGATAGAAAGAACAGTGGATATTCCAGTAGCAATTCTACCAGTGTACAGAATTATGAAACAACTATGGACCTGAAAATTTATAATAACAAAAGCGATGTTATTTACAACCAGAACAGGAAAGCTTTCTGGAACACTGCAGATGCGTATAAAAATACGATGGAGTACCTGATCAAGCGCTGCCCGCTTTATACTAAATAAGGCTTTTAATATGAAAATATTGTTCCGCCCCAAGGCAGAAAGCAAACAACCCGGTAGTAGATACTACCGGGTTGTTGTTTGATACACATATCACACCTGTAAATGATGCTCTTGTAGGGTGTTGTAAAAAAATGCTGCCGGGCTAAACTGAACAAAACCCGACAGCATAAGAGGATAACGGACAGTCCGAAGGCTATCAGTTACCGGGTTGCCTTTATCCGCAATATCACACTCGTGCGCCTGGCGCTCGTTTGTGGATTAAAACCTATTTTCATCAGGAAATCTCCTGAATAGGTTTGGGTAGGGTTCAGCGGTGTAGTACTACCTGGATAGAGATTAATTTCTTCAATCGTATATTGTTTACCAGGATCTAATCCTTTCATCTTAATGGGTAATTGCAATGTAGTCACAAAGGTGGCAGGCATATGGTAGTTAAATACAACTGCCTCTTCTTTCTTTGCATCTACATAAGCAATAGAAGCTACTTTGTTGTGACGGGGATCCTGCAGGCGGTATTGGTCGCCATGCCATACGATATCCTTGAAGGAATCATACAAACGTATTGCTTGCTGGCAGAACAACAGGTCGTTAGGCGACAACTCATTTACTTTTATATCGAAGCCTAATTTTCCCATCATGGCCACGTCGGTTTTGAATTTGATCGGCTGGCGGCCCATGTCGGTAACATGATTGTCTACCGCGATAGAGGGGAAGTAATAGGAGTAATCCCATTGTATAAAGATCCTGTCGTAGGCATTGGTATTATCACTGGCCCAGAATTCTGTAAAGTACTGCAGTGCGCCATAATCTACCCTGGATCCGCCGCCGGCGCAAAGCATCATCGCTACATCCGGATACTTTTTACGGATCTTTTCCAATACGCGATACAATCCGCGTACATATTCAAAGTTGAGATGATCCTGGTTTTTCAGGGTGGCGGAGTGTGCGTTGTAGATCAGGGAGTTGCAGTCCCACTTAATGAAAGAGAGGCCTGGCGCTTCTTTGAACAGGTTATCAATGCTTTCATATACGAAGTCCTGTACCTGTGGATTAGAAAGATCCAGCACTAACTGGTTGCGCATGTAGTATTCCTTACGACCGGGTTCTTTCAGTACCCAGTCCGGATGTTTTTCATACAATTCGCTGTTGGGATTTACCATTTCGGGTTCTATCCAGATGCCAAATTTTACCCCGTTTTCTTTGGCTACCTGGTCCAGGTGGCCAAGGCCTTTCTTCAGTTTAGCACGATTTACCTGCCAGTCGCCAAGCCCGCCGGTAGCGTTGTTGCGTGGATACTTATTACCAAACCATCCATCATCCAGCAGGAATACATTGGTGCCCAATTTTTTGGCATCCTGTATCAATGCCTCCAGTTTGGCATCATCGAAATCGAAGTAAGTGGTTTCCCAGTTGTTCAGCAGCGTGTATCGATCACCGGTACCATTTAACAGGCGGTATTGCCTGGCCCAGTGCTGTAAATTGCGACTGGCCAGACCTTTACCTTTATCAGACAGCGTGTATACAAATTTAGGGGTAACAAACGGCTCGTTAGGTTTCAGGGTGTAATTGGCTGCAGCATTGTTGATGCCAGCCGTTACCCGCAGATAATATTCATCAAAAGTTTCAAAGTCGAGGCGGAAGTTGCCGGTCCATTCCAGCGATCCGGCGATTACCTGTCCTTCATCTTCCGTGGCGGGCTTGTCAAGCGATACCATAAAAGAGGAGGAGTGGAGCAGGTTATTGCGGGTGCCAAGTTTGGAGTCAATGGTCCGCAGGCCATGTGGCAGGAGTTGTTCTTCCGGCTGCATTTCCTGTCCCCAGCTACTGTAGTGGTTATTCAGGTAAAATGCTTTACCCTGCAAGGTAAGGTTGGCGGAAGCATATTTATTTAGTAAGATGTCGCCCTTCTCATGATGTATGATCTCCGCCCATTGCTCAATGACATCTTCTTTACGGTATGCTTCCATATACAGTGTTACCATTACATTATATACACTGTCTTTTAACTGTATGCTGGTGAGGGTGCGGTTATCGTCCAGTTGTTTCACCTGGTGGGTTACATATTGCAGCACCAGTGATTTGTCGCCGTTGTAATGTGTCACTGCCAGCGCAGGTTCCAGCAGGTTAAGAGAGCCGGAGCCCATATATATTTCCCGTTTGTTAAACAGGTCATCGTTGCCGGGTTTGAATTTGTCGAGCGAACGAAGTAGCCGGTATTCATTTATATTATCAGCCCTGGCACCGAAGTAGGTAACGAGTAGCGATTTCTCCGCATCGGTTTCCATCACCAAAGCATTATTTTTTGTTTCCACTGTAATGATTTGCTGGGCGCTGAGTGTAGCAGTGGCGGAGGTTACAGCGGCCAGCAAAAGGGTGATCGTTTTTGTAATCATGGAATTTATTGGTATTTTTAAAAAATATAGTTCCCAAAAAAAAGCGGCCGGTAGTGAGAGGGCACTGCCAGCGTATATATTTATTTCGGTGTCATGTACTTTATTATGCTGGGGCGAAGGTAGTATGCCGATAAGCAGTCCAGTTTACAATTTTTGATCAGTGTTGATCGGATTTTGACTTGTTGAAAATGGGGAAGGGGGCAGGCATAAAAAAAGGAGTACTTTGAAAAGTACTCCGGGTAGCAGTTTTATTCACTATTGTTAAACCTTATTCTTCACTGGCTTCCTCGTTAATAGAGGATTCTGCCAATTCCGTCAACGTTTCATCTGTAGCCTTTTCGTTGGCTAAGGTTTGTGAAAGTAACCTTTCCACGTCGTCATGTCCCATATTAGCTGCGAAAACACGGAGTGTGCCATAAGTAGCAATTTCATAGTGTTCTACTTTCTGAGCAGCCAGGATTAAACCAGCGTCACGAATCATGGAATCAGCATCTGTATCTTCAATAATACTGTTTGCTTCCGCGATGAGACCTTCCATGGCCTCGCATTTTTTAGCGGTTGCTTTCTCTCCTAATAATTCAAACACCTGTTCCAGCGTTTCCACATGTGTTTGGGTTTCGCCGGCGTGTTTTTCAAAGGCGGCCGCCAGTTCTTCGCTGGTAGCCGATTTTTTCATTTTTCCCAGTGCTTTCACCAGCGCTTTCTCTGCCCAGTAAATGTCTTTAAGTTCGTCAACAAAGAACTTATGGAATTCAGAATTTTCCATTTTTTGGGTCTTGCCGGTGGCTTTGGCAGTGCTTCCTTTACCGGCGGCTGATCTGGTGGACGATGATGTTCTGGAGGATGTTTTGGTAGTTGCCATAACGATAGTTTAAAAGATGAGTGATCTCTTTATTTTTTCAAAAGATATGCCTGACGCATCATTTTTTAAGATGCCTGTATAGCCTTGTATTTCAGATGCTGACTTTGCCATGATGCGTCTATCGCTGCGGGGAGAAAAATGCACGCTTTGCTGTAGAAAGAAATGTTTTATTGTGGTGTTTTTCCATGCCTGGTTGCTGTGCCTGATATCCGCTGATGTGACTGTAAACATGCATGAGCAGTGTGGTTTAGCTTGTTACTGTATTTATTCCGGCATGGATTTTTGCGGCGGCATTGTTTAAAAAAGCAGCAGTATGAATACAATACATTTACTGTTTGGTGATGGAGAGCAACTATCTATGCTTCAAATGTCCGGCAGGGCATTCGTGATGTTTTTTATTACGCTTCTTTTAATCCGGATAGGAGGGATGCGTATCTTCGGAAAGAAGTCGACGATGGATACCATTGTTATCATTATGCTGGGCGCTATACTGGCAAGAGGAGTAGTAGGAGCATCTCCGTTTTTCTCCACGGTGGCGGCAGCCACGGTCGTTGTTTTAGTAGATCGTTTGCTGGCGGCTCTCTGTATCAGGTGGGGTAAAGTAGCAAGCATAATAAAAGGAGAGCCGTTGCTGTTATATACGAATGGTGAAATTATCTGGCAGCATATGAGGATAGCATCTTTAAGTAAGGCAGATTTACTGGAAAGTTTGCGGCTGGAAACGCATATGGATACGCTGGAGGGCGTGTTGCAGGCGCAGATGGAAACGAATGGGAGGATTAGTTTTGTATTGAAAAAATAAGTTTTGGCTGCGTATCGATTTCGATAGCCAGCCAAAACTAGTCTTTTTAAGGTACTTTTGGCTGGCTATTGAAATCGATACGCAGCCAAAACTCATCCGAAATAAATAAATCAGGACCACCTTCCTGCGGGACTACCGCCTTCAAACGGCCGCTGGAAGCCATAAATTACCATAACATGCCTACCGCAAAAAAAGTATTGTCCGCCGCACAACAGGAAACTTTACTCCAAACGCTGAAAGCCCGTTTTGAAAAACATATGCAGCGCCACAAAGGACTCGATTGGGCTAAAATAGCCACCAGGCTGACCGCTGACAAAGCAAAACTCTGGTCGTTGCAGGAAATGGAAAACACGGGTGGAGAACCAGATGTAGTAGGATACGACAAAAAAACAGGCGAATATCTTTTTTATGATTGCTCTCCTGAAACGCCCCAAGGACGCCGGAGTATTTGCTACGACCAGGAAGCGCTGGATGCCAGGAAGGAAAATAAACCGGCCGGCAATGCGGTGAGTATGGCAGCAGCAATGGGCGTGGACCTTTTAACTGAAGAAGAGTACCGGTCATTGCAACAGTTGGGCGCATTCGATCAGAAAACCTCCAGTTGGATAAAAACACCTGCTGAGGTTAGAAAGCTTGGTGGCGCTGAGTTTGGGGATAGACGCTATAATAGAGTATTCATATACCATAATGGCGCGGATTCTTACTATGCCGCCAGAGGCTTCCGTGGCGTGTTAAAAGTATAATTGACAAGCCACATCCCACTACTCGAAGCCTAGCTTAATAAGGAACAATCAAAACGTATAGACACCCTGTATGAAAATTTATAGTAATTAATTATCGTTTTACGATAATTAATTACTATTTTTGGGTCATTGATCTAAATTCACGCCCAATGACCCGTGTAAAAGCTGTTTCTAAAATACTGTACTACCTCAGCAAAATATTAGCGCTGGGCTACCTGGTAACCACGGCATACGCCATTATTTGCTTATTGACCAACTGGAATATAGCGGCCTATGGAGATGGACATTCTCTCCATATCTTTTATCCTTTTACCGGCCGGCCTTTCTTAAATATAGCATCCAGCCCCTCGTATATTATTTTCTCCTTTCTGGTGCCACTGGTATTGTATAGCGTATTCTTCCAACTGGCATCCGGTGTATTTAAAGTCTTTTATCAGCCTAAACTGTTCTCCCTGCATCATATTACGCAACTACGCCGGTTTTACCTGCTCAACAGTATTGCGCCGGGTATCGCTGCGTTATGCGCTGCCTTGTTTGTATCGGTGCAGCAGGCCGTTTGGGTACTGGTGATCGTGCATTTATTCCTGGGGGCTTTCGCCTGGTTTATGGCAGCGATATTCAAACAGGGATTGCGTTTACAAAACGAACAGGACTTATTCATATAGTCATGCCAATTATCATAAACATAGATGTGATGCTTGCAAAACGTAAAATGCAAAGCAAAGAATTGGCGGAAAAATTAGGAATTACGCCGGTCAACTTATCCATCCTTAAAACCGGGAAGGCAAAAGGGGTGCGGTTCGACACCCTCGAAGCCATCTGCAAAATTTTAGCTTGTCAGCCCGGCGATATTTTGGAATATAGGGAAGAAGAATAATCCACTCATATCATCAATAGTATTAAAAAAGCCATGGACCTCCATGGTAAGGAATTGTATTGTCTAAACTCAGAGAATATGAACAGGCTTTGTATTGATCAGCTTTCGCTCACCTATCAAAATGGCGTAAAAGCACTCCGAAATATTTCACTCGATATCAGTAACGGGATGTTTGGTTTGTTAGGACCCAATGGCGCCGGCAAATCATCCCTCATGAAAACCATGGTGGGTCTGCAAAAGCCCGATACCGGTCAAATCGTTTTCAATGACGTAGATGTAATAGAACATCCGCTATTTCTCCGAAAGCAACTGGGCTTTTTACCGCAGGACTTTGGCGTTTATCCGAAGATTTCTGCGTACAATTTGTTACAACATCTTGCTATACTTAAAGGTATCAGCAGCGCCGCTGAAAGAAATGCACAAATAGATTATTTACTCAACAAAGTAAACCTGCTGCACGCGCAACATAAAGAAGTATACACCTTTTCCGGTGGAATGAAACAACGCTTTGGCGTAGCACAGGCGCTACTGGGAAACCCGCAACTGATCATTGTGGATGAACCTACAGCCGGACTGGATCCGGAAGAACGAAACCGGTTTAATATACTGTTAAGCGATATCAGCGAGCAGGTGATCGTGATCCTGTCTACGCACATCGTGGAAGATGTACAGCACCTGTGCCAACAGGTAGCCGTTATCAAAGATGGTATCATACAGGCCGCTGACAGCCCGGCACAAATGATCAGTAAACTCAGGGGAAAAGTTTGGATAAAAGAGGTGCATAAATCCGCGCTCCCATCTTACCAAAATAATTACCAGTTGCTTGGCCAACAGGTGATAGCAGGAGCTATGCATATTACTGTTTTTGCAGAAGAGCCACCGGAGGGCTTCCTGTCCATCACACCCACACTGGAACATGCATATTTTCACGCCCTTTATCATGCATAACTCATGAAAGCCATTTTTTTATTCGACCTGAAAACATATACAAAGGGACTGACGATATCCTTGCTGATCGCGTGTTTCCTTGGCATTGGCCTGTTTGCCGGCAGCCAGTTTAAGGTAGGCGCAGGTACGGCAATTTCTTTTAATTCGCCCTACAGCACCGGCTTTATGCTCGGCTTGTTGAGCCTTTCCATGATCCTCACCGCTACAGCTTTTGCACAGCAACTACTTTTCAAAGAATGGGATACACGGTTCGACCAGATCCTGTTTACCACGCCGGTTAGTAAGTATGCAGTAGCACGTGGACGTTTCCTGTTGCTGTGGATAATAACGCTTGCCGGCTTTTTAATATTGACCACAGGCTTTGGTATTGGGCAAACGCTACGGGCAGGCAGTACTATACCGCTGATCAGTTACGTATATCCATTCATTTTTTTCGGTGGCGTCAACAGTATACTGATATGTAGCTGGTTGTGCTGCCTGGCATGGAGTACCCGCAATAAGCTGACGATGGCTGTAGGAGGACTGTTGCTATATGTAATGTACATGGTGCTGTTGCTCTTTTCTGATTCCCCGCTGATGGCACAGGCATCGCCGCAATCGTTGGCTGCGCAGCAGTGGGCAGCTATCCTGGACCCTTTCGGATTATCGGCCTGGTTTTATGATAGCAGCCGCCTTTCTGTTAGTCAGCATAATACCCTGCTGATACCGGCCTCCGGATATTTTCTGCTGAACAGGGCGCTCATTGGCGTCATCTCGTGGATATGCTTACTCATCGGCTACAAAGGCTTTTCCCGTGTCAACAGCAAACGGAAATCATCTCCCCCAATACCAGCTGATAAATTACCAATAGCCGTTCACGTGAGAGTTGCTACGATGTTTAACTTGCGTACGCGATGGCTGTCGGTGGCGTCGTTTATCAAAATGGATATCGGCTATGCCATTAAAAGCATTCCATTCTTTGCCAGTGCGGTGCTATTGATTTTCTACACCGGGATGGAGTTGTATGCCGCTATTGAAAAGGGAATCCGGCTGCCGCAGCAATATGCGGAATCAGGGTTAATGGCTACTACCATCATGGAGAGCTTCCACTTCATGGGGATGCTGCTGATGGTGTATTTTATTAATGAGTGGTACTGGAAAAGTAGCCGGGAAAAATTTGCAGCATTGGAAAATAGTACTGCGCATGGCGCTTATCGGCTATGGGGGCATTGGTGCAGTGGGGTAATACTCCTGTTCGCCTATACGGTTATTATGATTGTACTGGGTCTCATTTTTCAGTGGGCGTTTCATTACCGGACGGTTGACTGGCGCGCGTATGGTGGTATTATCATTTTTAATACCTGGCCATTGTTGCTGTTGACAACAGGACTGCTGTTGGTTAATGAACTGGTGAACCGGCACTACCTCGCTTTGGGTATCAGTATGCTGGCTGCATTGGCGCTGGCAAGTCCGTTATCAAAGAAAATAATTACGTACCCGCTTTTTCGCTTCTTTTCCGGGTTTACAGGGGTGTATAGCGACTTCAATGGATACGACGCTTATTTGCCTTCTTTTGTAGCAAGAATGGCATTTGGAACAGGCCTGATGGGAATAGCATGGCTGCTCTATAGCATGATGAAAAGCAGGCGGTTGAAAATAACACCGTTGTTGGCGATAGTCGTGTTAGCCGCTGGCAGTTTTTTCTCCGGCAAAACATTTATGGAAGGATACAGGGAGAAAGACAGCGCCGCCGGAATAACTGCTGCTGCCCGCTATGAGCAATCATACCGGAGGTACCAGGGCCTGCCGCAGCCGGCAATTACAGATGTAACTGCGCAGGTGCATCTCTATCCCCATGAAAGGCGATATACCATTAGGGGGAAGTACCTGGTTAAAAACCTTTCTGGTAGTACGATGGATAAAGTACTCATTAATTTTGACGAAGGGCTAAAAGTTATTCATGCCCGTTATGCCACAGCAAAAGAGACGATAGTCATTCATCAGCCTGTGACAGCGCTGGCGTTGCAGCATCCTTTGCAGCCAAATGATAGTGCGGATATTTATTTTGAGATGTCATACAACTGGGTGCCTGTCAATGGTCATCAGCCACCCAATGCCATCCTGGAAAATGGGTCATTCATGAGGATCAGCCGTTATTTTCCCTGCCTGGGTTACCAGTCATCGCGGGAAGTAACGGACACGCAACAACGTCAGCAGGCGGGATTGGGGAGCCCCACCGGCATCACCGCCGTGGATGCGGCGCATACCACGCCATATGAGTTTATCAATTTAGACCTGGTGATTTCCACTGATGCCGGCCAGACCGCCATCGGTACCGGAGAGCTGGTACGGCAATGGCAGCAGGATGGCCGGAACTATTTCCATTACAGGACCTCACATCCCTGCCCCTTTCGTTTCGCCCTCTCGTCTGCCATTTATGCCATGCGCCGTACAGTTTATAAAGGAATAACGATGTGCGTGTACTATCATCCGGATCATCCGGAAAATGTAGCGCATTTGATATCAGGAGCGCAACAAACGCTGGATTATTGCCAGGAAAATTTTGGCCCTTATCCGTTCCATTCCATTACGTTTTCCGAAGTATCTGCATTTGCCGGTGGCTTTGCGGGAACCGCCTATCCTGCCGCTGTTTTTATGACGGAGAATGGCCTCTTTCATGCAAATATTAAAGCGGATCAACAGCAGGATGTGATTAATGAATTGGCAGCCCATGAGTTGTCGCACCTCTGGTGGGGTGGTGACCAGGTAGATCCTGACAGCCGCGAAGGGGCGGCCATGCTCACTGAAACGCTGGCCATGTACACAGAGATGATGTTATATAAAAAAATGTATGGGCGGGAGAAGATGCTGGAGAAAGTGAAAATACATCAGCAAATTTATGACCGTGAAAAAGGACTTTCAGGCAATCCGCCGTTGTATAAAGTGCTGGATCAACAAACACATATTGCCTATTCAAAAGGAGCGGTAGTAATGGTACAGCTCAGTGAACTGATCGGGGAAGATAAAGTAAATGAAGCGTTACGGAATTTCCTGGACCATCACCGGTATCCGCTGCCCAGGCCTGTTTCAACGGATCTGATCAGGGAGATACTGAATGTCAGTCATACACGCTTTCACGCCACCATTAAAAGGTTATTCATGAATAGTTAAATTGTCGTTTTTATCCAAACAACCAGCCCGGGGTGGCGCGTAGTTTTGTGAAACAATTTATTTCACATGAACATTATTAACCGGATATTGCTGGTGATCCTTTTAGCTGCCACCAGTAAGGATATTGCTGCACAAAAAAGACAAACCATGAAACAACGAATGAGCATTTTAACCATTGGCGTGAAAGACATGACCGCCATGCGGGATTTCTATGAACAGAAATTCGGTTGGGTGCCGGTAGCCGTGAATAAGGATATTGTATTTTACAAAATCAACGGCAGCCTTATTTCTCTTTTCCCTGCCAAAGCATTGGCGGAAGATGCCCGGATTCCTTATGCAGAGCAGTTTTCGCGGCATTACATTCTCGGATATATTGTGAATACAGAAAAGGAAGTAGACGACTTGTACGCGGAGTTAAAAAGCAAAGGGGTGACCGTAGTAAAAATGCCGGAGAAAACCTTCTTTGGCGCCTACACCGGCTATGTACAGGATGTAGAAGGGAACCTCTGGGATATTGGTACTAATCCGTTGATTCCATTAGATGAACAGGAGAATGTGATCACGCATAAGGATATACGACATTTGGAACAGCATTAAGATCCAGGCTCCTGCGCATATCGGCATAAGGCAGGAGCCTGATTTTATTTAGTGAGTGTTTTTAAAATATGCACACTCCGGGTCAGCTGATCTTCTGTAGAAGAGGCAAAGCCAATACGGATGCCGTTGTTGTGATGAGGACGATGACCATGCAGATCCCCATCAGATAACAGCAAGCCTTTCTGATACGCCTTTTTTGCCAGCTCGTGCAGGTCTATACGTTTGTCAAATACCGTCCATACCGACATGCCACCTTCGGGTATATTAAACTGCACGCGGTCTTTTAATTGTTGTTGCAGCAGGCTGCAAAACAAATCCCGTCTTCGCTCATAAACGGGTAATGTTCTTCTTAAATAACGGGTAATGGTGCCATCATGAATAATATCAGCCACCGCGTTGTCGAGGATATGATCTCCCTGCCGGTCCTGCATCACCCGCACTTTTGAGAGATGTTCAATCACATTTTCTGCCGCCACCAGGTATCCCATACGGAAGGCGGGTGAAAAGCTTTTGCTGAAGGAGCCACAGTAAATCACCATGCCGTGCTGGTCGGCACTGGCGAGTGGTAACAGCGGCCGGTGTTTATAGTGAAAGTCAAAATCGTAATCATCTTCCAGGATAATAAATCCATATTCATTGGCCAGCCGGAGTAATTCCATGCGCCGGTCCAGGCGCAATGATACGGTAGTAGGGTAGTGGTGATGTGGTGTTACGTACACCATTCTTACCCGGTGCTTTTTACAAATGTTTTTTAATTCATCTGTTACCATGCCGTATTCATCTACGGAAATCCCGATATGTTGTGCGCCCGCATGCCGGATATTTTGCTCCATCCGGGAATAGCCGGGAACGCCCGTTACAACGATATCTCCGGGTTCAATCAGTGCATTGCAAACCAGGTTAATACCCATGAGTGTTCCTCTTACCGAAAGTATATTTTGCGCAGTGGTATGTAATCCGCGGGTGGTATTCAGGTATTCCGACATGGTTTGCCGGTACCAGGGAGTGCCGGCGGGGTTGCCATAGCAGCCAAACTTGTTGTATAAGCCGCTTCGTGTGAGTTGATTGCGGTAGGCCCGGTACAATTCTTTTAAGGGAGCCAGTGCGGGATCGGGGTAGCCATCGTCCAGGTGCAATTCCGGGAAAGGAATATCTGGTACGCTGTGCAGGTAATGAATAGGTTTGATAGTAAACCCGGCGTTTTGGTGGGCTGGGGCAGACAGGTGCTTGTCTGGCTTTACCGGCTCGTAATCTTTCATATGCGTTGATACAAAGGTGCCTTTGCCGATCAGGCTTTCGAGCCAGCCCTGTATCACCAGTTCTTCGATGGCTTTCTGAACGGTAATCCGGTTGATATGCAACAGGCGGGCGATGTCCCTGCTGCCGGGCAGCTTTTGCCCGGCGCGTAAGGTGCCTTGTTTGATCAGGATCAGCATGGCATCGGCCAGTTGCAGGTATACCGCCCGTTCTGCGGTATGGTCAAGCGGGATATGCTCAAATAAACCAAATAAAATTGGACTATCCATTTTCTTAGTATTGGACTACAAAGGTAATCCAATGTAATGTTACTTTTATGTTACGCTATTTAAATACCGGATATGTACATACCACAATATTTTAGATTTAATCATCGGGACGAAATGGTGGCATTTATGAAGCAATATAGCTTTGCCACCATCGTTACCCAGAAAGATCAGGTTCCTGTTGCCACGCAATTGCCTTTCGTGGTTGATGATAGCACTGGCAAACTGGTACTGAAGGCACATTTCGCCGCTGCCAACGAACAGGCAAAATATATTGCGCAAAATACCTCGCTGGTGATTTTTGCGGAGCCACATGCCTATATATCACCGGTAGATTATGATAAGAAAGAAAGCGTGCCTACCTGGAATTACATAGCGGTACATGCGTATGGGAAAGCTACCATCCTGACCGATGAAATGGCCGTTGGAAAGGCTATGGAACAAATGATCATGCAATATGAACCCGGTTACCTGGCGCAATGGAACGGCCTTTCTGATAAGTACAAAACGGGCATGATGAAAGGTGTGGTGGCCTTCGAAATAGAAGTGACCGACCTGCAGGGCCAAAAGAAGGTATCGCAAAACAAAAGCGCAGGAGAGCGGGAGCGGATCAGCGGGCGGCTGGAAAATAGTGGTGACGCTTTAGCGGCTGCTATTGCCCGGGAGATGCGTGGATGGTAGTGTCGGGAAACAGGCAGGAATACTGCTTTTACGCAGGGGTAAAATATTTTATTACCGGTAGGTCCGGCGAATAATATTTGCACTATATTTATACCTCCTTTGAAAGTCGTGTTTAAAAAATCAAGAAGTGCAAACTACCACTGAAACAGCGCAAACAACGCAGCTATTCGACTACGATTACTGGAATCAGCAGCTTCCAACACTTAGTAAAGAATACCAGGGAGGCAGTCCATACCCTCACATCGTTTTAGAAAATTTCCTGAACCCGGATGCCTTGATGGCCTGCGCACAGGAGTTTGATAAATTGAATGAGGATGATGGCTGGATCAACTATGTTCATTACAATGAAAACAAAGCCGGGCTGAATAAGCTGGATTTGCTGCCCGCCACTATTAAGCGGACCATCAACGAATTAAATTCTCCGCAGTTCCTGGAGTTCCTGAGTACGCTGACCGGCATAAAAGGACTGATGAAAGATGATCTCCTGGAAGGTGGAGGCATACATCAGTCGAAGCGCGGCGGCTACCTGAATATCCATGCCGATTTCACCGTACATCCACACCATCGTCACTGGCAACGGCGCGTAAATGTGCTGGTGTATGTGAACAAAGACTGGGTAGAAGAATGGGGCGGCAAGCTGGAACTATGGGATACAGAAATGAAGGCCTGTGAGAAAAAAGTGTTACCTGTATTTAACCGCTGCGTAATTTTCAATACAGACGCGGATTCTTACCATGGACACCCCGAGCCAACGACCTGCCCGGAGGATCAACACAGAAGATCCATCGCCCTATATTATTATACAGAAGAAGCCCAGCCTTTCCGCAGAGCTACCAAATATATGGTGCGCCCCGGCGAGGAAAGGAAGAAATTTATGGTGAAGCTGGATAATACCATGGTGGCTGTTTACACAGAAATCAAAGGAAGGCTTGGCTCCAATGATAAAATAATCAGTAAAGTATTACGGTTCTTTTCACGCAAGAAATAGCAGAACTGAAAGATATCATAAAAAGGCGCCCCCACGATCTGTGGGGGCGCCTTTTATGTATGGTGATGTACATTACTTACCTGGTATTTCCCGCTTCAGGAATACGAATCCATTTTTACGATACAACTCCTTCACGCCGGCATGCTGTAAATAAGGATCTACCCGGTCTATTTTCGTTACAAAATATGCCGGTTTATCGATAGCGCCAGTCAGCAGCCAGTTTTCATCGTAAGAGTTTTGGTTTACCGGTTTCTCTTTATGCGTATAGAAAAATGGTGCGTAACTCCAATAGCCCAGCGCGGCAACATAGCAATCTTCCCCTTGTCTTTGTTCCAGGAACTCGATGGCTGCTGCCTGTGAGTACTTCTCTACTTTAGGCACAATGATAGCGGCAGCCGTGAAGATCACCAGTGCGGTACCTACAAAGTAAACCGTAGCCGCATTGATAAAGGCGCGCTTTTTCAGTTGCACGATGCCGATGATAACAGTGGCTACCATCAGTAACCCCACAATGCCTTCCCAGCCGCTCCATTTTACATCCGCCGCCATGTTGGCCTGTGCAAATGGATCTTTTACGTAAGGTATCAGTTGTTTAATGTTTAAGGCAATCACCGCTACAGCCAGTAACACAATGGCAATGATAGCACCCAGTATAGTGGCTAATACGCCTGCATATTTTTTATAATCCAGTTCTTTCCTGTCCCATTTGTAGAAGGTATAGGCCGCCAGGAAGCTGATCGGGAACCACGCCATAGAAGAATAGTGAATAATGCGCGATTGTACAATGGTGAACAGGATCGTTACTACCCAGAACAACAGCAGCATCCAGATTTTAAAGTCTTTATCATACCTGCCGGTATAGCGCGCTTTAAAGAAGGATGGAATCGCAAAAAGAGAAGCGGGAAAACATCCTACCAGCAATACTACAAAGTGATAGCCGAAAAAGCCTGCCTGTCCTGCATCGTGGGTGGTGAAGAGGCGGTACTGGTATTTTAAAAATTCAGTAATGAACCAGGGACCGTTCTTGGCAGTTTCATATCCATACCAGGTAAGGGTTACCAGCGTGGTAACGATAAGGAATACGAGGGCATGACCCCAGTTAAAATAGATCCGGAACTTATTATAGATGAAATAAACGCCCAGTACCAGCAGGAATACCATCAGGGCAACCTGTCCTTTGGTTAAAATGGCAAGTCCCATGAAAATGCCGGACCAAACGGCATAGTACAAAGGTTGCTTATTGATCCCTTCTTTATCATAGCCATTCCGTTTCCAGTGATATAAGATAAAAAAGAACAGTGCCAGGAAAGTAAACAGGTTAAACCAGGGATCAATAATACCTGATTTGAAATACATATTAGGAAAGAGAGAGCCGCCAAATGCCAGCGCCCAGAGCACGCCGAACTTCCGGTCGTATAACCGGGTACCGCATACCAGGAGCACTACCAGGGTTACAATACCACATACCGCATTGGGAAAGCGAGCAGCAAATTCGTTGATGCCAAATATTTTCATGGATAAGCTCTGCATCCAGAAGAACATGGGTGGCTTTTCCCAGAATGGTTTGAAGTTGATATAAATCCTGGTGTAATCATCCAGTTTCAGCATCTCCCTGGAACACTCTGCGAAATTGATTTCATCCCAGTCAAACAAGTGAACCCGTCCCAGGAAAGGAATGAAGAAAAGCGCTGCAATCACCGCCAGTAATAGAATAGTGGATAGTTTGGGTGTACGCATATGTACCTTATGTATATGATTGAATTAAACAAATATATGGTCATATAATAGGATTTGCAAATCAGGCGGTTAATTGTTCCCATCCCTTCATTTTTAAATAAACTCCTTTTTTGAAATTTTATTTGCGCAAGTAAATACTTGCGTTTATATTTGCAAGCATATACTTGCATTTATGAAAATCAGAAGAGATGTTTATCAAGCTATCGCTGATCCTACCAGGAGAGAAATCATCAACCTGGTAGCAGGGCAGTCGTACAACGTAAACACCATCGCAGAAAAGTTTGAGATGACCCGGCAGGCAATATCCCTGCACGTTAAAATATTGGAGGAATGCGGACTATTAGTGATCCGGCAAAGCGGCAGGGAAAGATTTTGCGAGGTACAGCTGGATCAGCTCGATGAAGTAGTGACCTGGATCGATCATTCCAGGAAATTATGGACCAAACGATTTGAAAAATTAGACAAATACTTACAACAACAAAAATCAAAAAACAAATGAAAACGAATACCCAAGATCTCCTGATTACGCATTTGTTTGATGCGCCGCGTGAACTGGTTTTTGATGCATGGACAGATCCTGAACACCTGCAGCACTGGTATGCCCCCGAGGGATGCGACATTGTATTTAAATCGATAGATGTGAGGGTAGGCGGCCGCTTTCACTCCGTGATATTGGATCCCGTTCACGGAGAATGCTGGATCACCGGCGAATACCTGGAAATAAATGCACCGGAACGACTCGTATTCAGCATGGAACTGTGCAATGAACAGGGCATACCGGTGAGTGCCACGGAAGCAGGAAAGTCCAAAGACTGGCCACCAGCCATCATCACCACCATCACATTTGAGCCATTAGGGGAGCAAACCAAGCTGACGCTGCACCAGACCGTGCCGGAAATGGAAGCGAAGAAAACAGGCGCTTATCAAAGTTGGTTCAGCATGTTTGATCGTTTGAATGCTTTATTGGTCACCAGCAAATAAGGAGAGCATGCGCCGTTTCAAATCTTTACCACTTTTGCTGCTTGTTTTGTTATCAGGTAGTTTTGTGAACGTTTCAAAACCAGGTCATATGAGCCGGAATAAAGCCACCGTTACCAATTACATGGCAGCGTTCAAGGAACATGACCATGTGAAAATACTGGCGTGTTTAACAGATGATGTCACCTGGGAGCTGCCAGGCGTTTATTCGCATAAAGGCAAAGCCGCTTTTGACAAGGAAATTGAAAACGAAGGATTTGCCGGTAAGCCTGTTATTACCGTTTCCCGGATGACAGAGGAGAATAACATCGTCATAGCCGAAGGTAACGTGCAAGCCCAAACGAAAGATGGAGTGATCATCCACCTCGTGTTTTGTGATGTGTTTGAGATGGAGAACGGCCTGATAAAAAAGCTGGTCAGTTACTTAATGCCACTGCCAGATAAAAAGTAATGGTGAATAGTTTGCGGTTACTTTTTTAATAAGGCGTTTTCCATCTCCCTGATCACCTGGTTAACGTAAAAGATTTTTGCCTGGTACGGGTTCTGTTGCGCATCTGCATTTATTTTTCTGTTCGCCACTTCTTTCCCATTAAAGGCAATGGAGTAATAAGCATATAAGCTGGTAATACCTTTGTCGGGAACCAGCGAAGCATAACCGGTGATACCAATTGCCCACTCCGACAAAAAAAGATGGCAGCAGTTTTCCGCCATACACTTCGCTGAGTAAGAAGATACACAGTCGTACTGATCACCGTGGATAGGATTCAACTGTAAGTGACGGGCTTTCTGCCCCAGGTTATACGTGGTAATACCACCCTGGAAGTAAGACGATGCACTTTCTCCGCTGGAAAATGCCGTTTGCATCAGTCCTGCTGAAACGCTTTCTGCTACGGACAAAGTCTCCTGACGAGCTTGCAAAATTGTACTGATTTTTTCTACTGTGTGAAGGTCCATCATTTCCATAATAAAGGGGCGTGTCTAATTTTATGCCAGATACAGGCATCTTTTTGGTGATACAGCAAAAGAACCCAAAAGGAGATGGTATGACGCAAACTGCACAGATGGCCGCTTTCGCTTTGTCCGGAGATTATGAAAGGTTATCCGCCGGACATGTCCAAAAGTTAAAATTACACCTGCTGGATAGCCTGGCTTCTTTTGTCTGGTCCCGGCACCAGGAGCTACCTAAAAATGTAGCACGGGCACTTGCTTTTTTGAATGGGAATGGGAATGCCAATGCTACTACATTACCGTTAGATCACCTGGCCCAGTTATATACTACCTATATCCGTTATCCTGATTTTATGGATAACTTTTTGGCGAAAGAAGCTACCTGTCACCCTTCCGATAATATAGGATTATTGCTGGCCGCCAGCCAGGGACGGTCTGTCAGTGGAAAACAGTTTCTAATGGCGATGGCCGTGTCCTACGCGATACAATGCAGGCTCACCCAACAATTACCGGTGATGATTAACGGGCATGACCATACGGCGTTGCTGGCATTTTCAGCAACAGCAGGCGGGGGAAGGTTAATGGGACTGGATGAAGTGATGTTAGGTAATGCACTGGGAATAGCCGGAAATAACCTGAATCCGTTTGTTACGTCGAGGGCTTCTTATACCACGCAGTGGAAAGGCCTGGCATCTTCGCTGGTGAATGCCTCCTGTATGAATATATTGTCTGTTGCCTTAACAGGTATCACCGGGCCGGATCAGTTATTTGAAATCCCGGAAAAGGGCTACAATGCTATCTCGGGGCTTACGCTGGACTATGACTGGAAAAAGGAAGATTTTTCCCTGCTGGACAGATGTATTTTAAAGACGTATAACGCCGAAGTACACACGCAGGTGACGCTGGAAATAATTTGTAAGCTGGCATCGGAACATGCGCTGGACCCGGACCAGGTGTCTGAGATAGACATCACTATATTTCTAACCGCTTTTCACATAGTAGGAGGAGGGGAGTATGGAGACAGAACCGCAGTATATTCCAAAGAACAGGCAGATCATAGTCTTCCTTACCTGGCGGCAGTGGCCCTGCTGGATAAGGAAGTATATCCGCCACAGCTCACTCCTGATAGAATTAACAGCGACGATGTGCAGGCGTTGCTGAAAAAAGTAAAAGTGCATACCCGTTTCCCGTTACACCGGCCCACCAAACTGGCGGGTATATTAGATCCTTATACAGAAGCCTATCCGGAATGGACAAAATGTAAGGTGGAAATGAGCTTAACGAATGGTACAAAATTGCAGTGTGAGGCGGCAGACTTTGAAGGCTTCTTTACCCGGCCGCTTTCGGCAGCAGCGGTACAAGGCAAATTTGAAAAGTTGAATCATGCTTACTTGAATAAAATGGATATTGCGGCTATCTTTTCTATGGTAAATAATCTGGAAGATTTTTATGTAGATGATCTTTTGCAGGTCGTGCTGCGGGACGGGAAATAGGTAAGGCTTATCTTGCCCGGTTTGTAAATTTTCTCTACCTTAACCCCCATGGAGCTAACAAATGAAGTATCCTGGTGGCAGCAATTCCTGCGGGAACGACTAAACATAGCGCTGGAAGAACCAACTATGCAGGCCGTTACCGGTGGGCTGTTTAACCAGGTATACCGGATCAACGATGACCAACAGGCCTGGTATATCAAGCAATACCTGGATAAGCAGGTATCCGGTATATTTGCTCCGCCTGAAATACCCGCCAGCCAGCGCTGTGAGCTGGCATTCAAAGTGCATGCCCTTTGCCGGCAGATTGATGGCAACGAAGCCCATGTGCCGGAAGTACGGCAAGATAAAGCCGGCAACACGCTGGTGATTGCCGCCGTTCCTAATGCAAAGCCATTAATAGATTACCTGGCAGCCGGCAAAACACCGGTGACCGCGTTGCTGGCAGTGGCCCGCGCCCTGGCGCGGCTGCATTCCGCTACTTATCACAGCATCGCCTATACGGAGCATCCGCTGTTCCGCAACACTACTTTCCGGGATTACAAGCTGGCCTTGCAGTATTACGAACTGTCCAGGGAACTGGCGCCGGACCTGGCAAAAGCGGTACAACACCTGGCAGATACCTATAGTACCCAATGCTATTGCGTGTTGCATGGCGATATCAATTCCCGGAATATTGTACTCAATGAAGAAACCGAAGCGATCGGCATGATTGATTTTGAGCAATCGCATATCGGTCACCCGGTGTATGACCTGGCATATCTGCTGAGTGAATTGCTTATTAGTCAATGGTACTTTGGATCGGAGGTCATGCAGCTCACTATTAAGCGCATGTTGGAATTATATTTCAGCATTCATACAGCGATCACTTATGCGGAAGTCAAAGATACCTTAAACGCCCACCTGGCCGTACAGATCTTATATCGCTTTATGGGCCCCAGCCGCAACTCCTGGACATTTTATGTTGACTCACCCAGGAGGGAGCAGATCATAGAACAGGCGAAAGCCCTGCTCAGGAGCACAGATTTGATGCAGCTTCCTGCATAATTTTCCGGATTGGGCTATTAAGTATAACTTTAGCGCATGAAATCCATTTTAACCATCGTCACCTTTGCGGCTGTATTGCTTGGCCACACTGCATTTGCACAAACTGCGTTTAAAATCATTCCCCTGGGCGTGAAAGGCGGTATCGACGAAAGCAATCTTTCTTCCTATATGATAGCCCCGCAGGGCAGTAATGATTATGTATGCCTGGATGCCGGTACTTTACACTATGGCATTAAAAAAGCGATACAGGCAAAGCTGTTACGTGGTACCGCTGATGAGGTATTGAAGAGAAATATAAAAGGCTACCTGGTTTCTCATGCCCACCTGGATCATCTGGCCGGTATGATCATCAACTCACCGGATGACAGCACCAAAAATATTTATGGCCTCGATTATTGCCTCGATGTGTTAAAGGATAAATATTTTTCCTGGAAAAGCTGGGCCAACTTCGCTGACCAGGGAGAGAAGCCCGCACTGGGCAAATATCATTATACGGTGCTCACGCCCGGGGAAGAAACACCATTGCAAAACACCACCATGCAGGTTACCGCTTTCCCTTTAAGCCATGGCAGCCCATATCAAAGTACTGCTTTCCTGGTTCGTTATAAAGAAGCTTATGTATTGTACCTGGGAGATACCGGACCAGACTCCGTGGAGCATTCCGATAGAATGCAACAGCTATGGCAACACGTAGCGCCGCTGCTGAAAGAAAAGAAATTGAAGGCGCTGTTCATTGAGGTATCATTCACCAATGAGCAACCGGATAAACAATTGTTCGGACATCTTACACCGCATTGGTTAATGTCGGAGTTGCAGGTATTGGCTTCTTTATCGGGTACTGAGGCACTGAAGAATTTTCCGGTAGTGATCACGCATATCAAGCCGGGCGCCAACCGGGAACAATTGATTCCGGCACAATTAAAAAAGTATAACCCATTACAAGTAAAGCTGATCATTCCGGAGCAGGCCAAACTGCTTACGTTTTAACCGAATTATTCAAACACATTCTACTATGAGTTTTTTAAAATATATTTCCGGGGCGCAACAGGCGTCCATCGCAGCTGTTAATCCCGCTACTACTGAGCAAGCCTTACTGGAGCAATATGGAGGCTGTAGCCTGGATAAGCAACATAACCTGTATGAAGTGATCGGGGAACATAACTGGGATGCCGATCTGGCGGCGGGCACCATCAGCTTTGGAGAAGGGAAAGTATTTCCTTTACAGGTGCTTGGTACTTTTTCACATAGTGCACAGAACTGGATGTGGGCCTGGGCCAACACGGAATCCGCTATTCCTCCGGGCGTAATGGAAGAGGTGTTGCAGCTAAAGGCGTTTGGAGAGCAGCATCAGATCGATTTATTTACAAAAGCTGATTTTGACGCCACACAAAATGATCTTCATCGCATAGGCATGATTGCAGCAGGTATGTTCGACGACAGCGCTTATTACCTCGCTGATTTCGGCCAGGGCATTTTACTGGCTACTATTAAAGGTGACAAGATTGATCGGGCAGAACGTGATAACCTCGCACGGCCTTTGTCTGTTTTCCCGCAACTGATCAGCTTCTTCGAGATGAATCATAAAAATACGTTCATCAATTATATCACGCAGATTGGTTATACCGTGGAAGAAACGTCGGACGGATTAACGGCCACCTGGAATGGCTATACGATTACCGCCACTTTTGACGAGTTGTTCAGGCTTACACAGATCAATGGAAAAAACTAAGGGGTATGAAATTATTTGGTACCGGTGCGGAATTAACGGAAATGGCCACACGAATTATGGCGGAAGACCTGGAAGCGCTGGAAAGCCAGCTCGCTGCCGGATGGAATTTGAACGCCGTTTTTAACGTTACCCGGCATGTAGATGTGTCACCCTTGACCCTGGCGCTCAGTGAACAAAAAATGAAAGTAGTTCATTGGTTGCTGGAAAAAAATGCCGTTATTAATGATAAAGCGTCGCCTGCACTCATCACTGCCGCTGCTAATTGCAAGCCGGCAGTGCTGCAGTTATTGATCGATAAAGGCGCCAACGTCAACCAACAGGATAAGTTAGATAAAACAGCCCTGACTGCGGCTTTATACGGGAATAAATATGATAACATTGCCGTATTGCTGGCTAATGGATATGATTTACAGAAAGATGGACGCTCTTTAAGGCAGGCTGTTTTCAACCGGCAGTACCCCGCCATTAAAATGTTGCTGGAAGCAGGGGCCGATGTAAACGGACATTTGCCCGATATGGTATTCCCGTATAATCCCACTGCGGTATGCGTAGCTGCTCAGAATAACGACTTCAACACCGTAAAATTACTGGTAGAAAAAGGCGCAGATGTTACGATAAAAGACAAATATGGCGAACGGCCTTATAATGCGGCGGTAGCTAATAAAAATGAAGAGATGACCGCCTATATCAAAGCCCTGGAGCCGCCGCAGTGGCATGAAGAGGAGCAGCGGCTGGCGGCACTGAAAAGCTATAAAATCCCGGCAAAGCTGCTGGAGATATTGAGAAGCGATAACCGCCGTATCAACATCCCCGGAAACGAATATATCAGTTATATCGAGTTTAACCGTGTGGTAGATGTCAAAGAAGTGAACTGGAATAAACATAAATTCCTGGACCTGTTGTCGGATGTAGATAATTATGGTGCCGAAGGATTATTGGTATGGTATCCAAAAAAGAAATGCCTGGCCTCGGCAGATTATGAACATGGAGAGTTGAAAGAATTGAGTAGTGTAGACGAATTTCTTCGTAATCCCGGAGACCAGTTGAATAAGATATTTGAATAAGGACATCACCCCTGCTCCTTATTTGCCCGGTTAATGGATGTAGCCCGTTTCACAGGTAAGGATTGCTAAATATATTTTTAACCGTTTTTATAACTGGCAGCCCCAGGCAATCCGGCGCTGGTGTGGTCTGTCGTTCGGAATATGCAGATAAAAAATGCTTACGTTTAAATATTTTGTTTTATATTCATAATAGAGAATGTGCTCATAATAATCGTTGGAATATAAAAACCGATATATCAACCTATAGGGTTAAAGCATATAAACGTCCATGAATTTTGGCCATGTCATTAACCGTCCTTAAAACGCCCAAAATGAAAAAAGTAACCACAATTGCATTAGTCTTATTGGCATCTATTGCAGTAAGCAATCATGTTTCGGCCCAGGAAACAGCTACGGCAACTGCTACAGCTACTATCGTAACTCCCATCAGTATCTCAAAGGATGTAGACATGAATTTCGGCAATGTAGCAGTGCAGTCTACTACCGGTGGTACAGTGGTACTCACCCCTGGCGGCGTTCGTTCCAGGACAGGTGGGGTAACCCTTCCTTCCACAGCCACAGGAACAGTTACAGCTGCTTCTTTTACTGTAACCGGTACCGGCAACTATTCCTACAGTATTACATTGCCGTCTTCTGCGCTGACTATTACCAGCGGAGCAAATACGATGACGGTAACCAATTTTACCAGTAACCCTTCTGGTACAGGTACCCTTACTGCCGGTACTCAAACACTGACAGTGGGAGCTACATTGAATGTAGGTGCAGCTCAGCCTGCAGGTACGTATACCTCTGGTACGCCTTTTAACGTAACGGTTAACTATAACTGACCAGGCAGGCGGTATTTTCCTTCACCATATCCCCCGTATAGCGCAATTACCATTGCTGCTATGCGCTTTGTTTGTAAAGTATGAAACCATGAGTACACCGGTAGACCTAAACATACCTGTCACCAGGTATTTTTTTCATTTTCTTGTTATTTTAATGGGCTGTCTCGGTGCTGCCATGCAGAAGCTATCGGCGCAGGGTAATCTCCTGGTAACGCCTGTTCGTGTTGTTTTTGACGGGCAGAAACGTTCAGAAGAGTTAAACCTGGCTAATTCCGGGCAAGATACGGCCAGGTTTCTTATTTCGTTTGTGGAAATCCGGATGAATAGGAATGGCACGTTTGAACAGATTAATGAACCCGATTCCGGACAACAGTTTGCCAGTAAATACCTTCGTTTTTTTCCCCGTAGCGTAGTGTTGGGCCCTAATGAAGCACAGGTGGTAAAGCTGCAGGTGACGGGAACTACAGAATTGGCACCAGGTGAGTATCGCTCTCATCTCTATTTCAGGGCGGCTCCGGATGAAAAGCCTGCCAGAGAGGGGAATGCTCCAAAGGATAGTAATGGAATTTCTGTTAAGCTCACACCGGTTTTTGGAATTACCATCCCGGTAATTATACGTATTGGCGAAACGTCTGCCAATATAAGGTTATCGGATCTTGCTGTAGACGAAGGAAAAGGACAGTCGCCAGGACTAAGCCTGTTACTCAATCGCGTTGGAAATGCGTCTGCTTACGGCGATATTACTGTGGACTATCTCTCTCCCCAGGGAAAAGTAATACAGGTGGCGGCAGTGAGAGGCCTGGCAATATATACACCTACTACACAACGCTATGTGCGTTTGCCTCTCGAAAATAAGCCGGGCGTAAACTATCATTCCGGGAAGTTACGCGTAGCATATACGAACGGCTCAAAAACAAAGGAACAACTAGCCGAAGCGGAGTTGAAACTGTAACTGCAGGAGGGAATGCTTCAGCCAAATAATGCTCCCATGGAGGTGATTCTACATTGGTTAATTCATTGGCACTGGGTTAGAAAACGCTTGAAGATTTCCGGTTCGCATACAGCCGGAGCTTTCAAATCCACATGCCTGTCCCTCTCCGGAAAAAAACTTATCCTGTTATTCATCGTTTTTCTACCAGCAATATTATCGGCTCAAACCAGCTGGAAGGGCACCGTCAGCAGTACCTGGTCTACCAGCGCCAATTGGACGGCTGGTGTACCCACAGCAAGTGTGGATGCGGTAATAGGCGATGCTAATTTTACCGGGGCATTTAATCCCACCATCAGTAGCAGCACCAGTTGCCGGTCACTTACAATAGGAGCAGGTGTAAATGCTACGCTCACCGTCAGCAAAAACCTGACAGTGACAGGCAACCTGGTCATTAACGCCGGCAGCTCCCTCATAGAAAAAGGCGTCACCCTTAGTGTCACTGGTAACTGGACCAACTCCGGCACCTATTCTACAACCAGCAGCAATGCTAAAGTAAACCTGGCGGGAACAACGCAGGCGATCGGCGGGTCAACAGCGACGGCCTTTCGTAAACTCACCATAGGTGCCGGGTGTACTACCACGCAAAATGTGAATATGTCGGTGGCGGGTACCCTTACGGTGAACGGAACTTTTATCCCGGCAGATATAGCCACGCCGGTTATCGTTTCCGGAGCAGGTGCCATTGCTGTAAATGCGGGTGGTATATTACGTGTGAATGCGGCTACTTTTGCCGGCAACTACGCACTAACGGGAACGGTTACACTCGCCGCAGGTGGTATCGTAGATTATAGTGGCACATTGGTAAACCAAACCGTGAGAAATAACCTCACTTATTCAACGCTCCGGATTTCCGGCAGCGGGATAAAAACATTGGGCGGTAACCTGAATGCCCTGAATGCTACTACCGCCTCCGTTGGAAATATAGAAGTGCTGGCCGCTACCCTCGACCTGTCTACATTTTCCGCCAACCGCGGTACCACTGTGGCGGGTGGTGGCATCACGGTCGCTAATGGCGCCACGATGAAAATAGGAGGTACCAGTACCTTCCCACTTAATTATGGCACCATCTCACTTGGCCTCACCAGTACCGTTGAATATAATGGTACCAATCAGGCGGTAGCTGCAGAATTGTACGGAAACCTTACCCTTTCTTCGGGTAGTGGCGCTGCGGTAAAAACAATGCCCGCTACCGCATTCACCGTTTCCGGTAATTTTACATCGGCAGTAGGAAGCGGCACCTCCGTTACCTATACGGCAGCTTCCAACATAACTATCAGCGGCAGCGTAAATATAGGGGCATCCACTACCTTTAACGGAGGTAGCAGTACCATTACTGCGGCCAGTAACTGGGTGAACAACGGTACCTTTAGTGGTGGTACCAGTACGGTTACTTTCACCGGGGCGGGAACTTCTATCAGCGGCTCCGGAACACATACGTTTAATAATCTTACCGCCGCAGCCACCAATATCACTGCCGCAGCTGCTGCGGCTATCACAGTTGCCGGTAACCTGGCCACTACTGCCCCGGGTACCTTTACGCATCTTACCGGTGGAACCCTTACTATGAGCGGAAGCAGCAAAACAATCACCGGATCCGGTATCTCGCTGGAGAACCTCACGGTTTCCGGTTCAGTAAGTGCAGCAACAGGAATCACGCTAACCGGTAATCTTTCCGTAGCAGGAAGTTTTAGTGGTATTTCCGGTATCGTTACCATGACCGGCAGCTCAAAAACAATTTCAGGGGCAGGTACTATCAGCTTCGGCGGATTATCGCTTCCGGGAAGCATTACTTCTACTGCCAGCTTCTCTGTGAATAATACATTGGATGTTTCCGGCAGCTTCTCCGCAACTGCTGGTACAGCTACTTTCACCGGTACCAGTTCTCTTAATGGCACCGCTAATTTATTCAATGTTGCTATTAATGGTACATCCCTGCAACTATCCACCAACTCAACGTTGGGTATCGCAAATACTTACGCCGTCACTGCAGGAACCCTGGATGTGACTACCACCGTTCCCAATACCGTCAACTTTAATGGTACGGGCGCCCAAACAATTTCTGCGGGCACTTTTAACAAATTATCGGTGAGCAATGGCAACACCAAAACACTGGGAGGAGCAGTAACAGTAAACAGTGATTTTACCATCGCATCAGGTACCACATTCAATGGATCCACTCAAAGTATAACGATACTGGGAAACTGGATTAACAACGGTACTTTTACGGCAGGTTCCAGTACCGTATCGCTAACAGGAACCGTGAATACTAATATCACCGGCGCCTCCACTTTCAGTACGCTCGTCATTAATAAAACTGCCTCTACCAACCAGGTTTCCCTGTTAAACAATATTTCAGTGACAACACTTACGATGACCAATGGCATGGTCATTACCGGCACTGGTAATACGCTGACGATCACCGGTAACAGGAGTGGCAATGGTATTATACTCGGTAACATTCAGCATTCCCATAATTTTGTATTGGGTACCGCTTATGCATTTGAAAGCCCCAACAACACGGTTACGCTTACAGGTCTTACTACCAGCGGATTTATTACAATGTCTGTACTGCCGCAGCCGGTAACTGACTTCCCTTCAGGTGCTGCGGTGAACCGGGAATATGATATTACCGTTGGTGGTGGTATCACCCTGGCCGCTACCACCTTGCGCTTCCATTATGAAGATGCAGAGCTGAACGGTAACTCAGAAGCTGGTCTTAGCATCTGGCGCAATACCGGTTCCAGTTGGGCGGTGTATGGAAATTCAGCCAGTAGTACCACTTCTAATTATGTGGAGCAAACCTCCGCGCTCAGCTCTTTTAACGGGCGTTTTACATTAGCTTCTACGGCAAATGTGGTACGCTGGAACGGATCGGTCAGCAACGACTGGAATACAGCCGGCAACTGGACAGTAGCACAAGGCAGTCCTTCCCGTCCGCCCGGCGTAAATGATATTGCGGAAATAGGCACTATTAGTTTCACCAATCAACCGGTGATAAGTACGGCCGCCAATGTAAAAAGTATTTCCTTTGGGAGTGTACAGGCAGCCACACTCACGCTGGCAGCCGGAGGCTCCCTGGTAACGCAGGGGAACATTGCAGGAATATGGTCTGCCAACGCAGCACATGTTATTAATGTAGGTGCCCAGAGTATGACAGTAAATGGCAGCCTTACGCTCAGTGATGGTACTGCCGGACATACTATTCAGTTGAATATCGGAAACGGCAGCGCAACAGTTGCCGGCGCTGTTACGCAGTCGGGAGGGGCAGGCATTACATGCACCGGCACAGGAACCCTGAATATTGGCGGCAACCTAAACTATAGCAGTGGCACATTCACTCCGGGTAGTGGTACTGTAGTGTATAACGGTGCTGCGGTGCAAGCGGTAGCCGGACTAACCTATAATCATCTTACCATTGCCAAGTCTGCTGCCAGCGCGCAGATCAGTAGTACTACCACTGTAAACGGCAACCTTACCGTTAGCGGCGGTGACTTAGCTATCGGCGCTGCCACCACAATTGCAGGGGATGTTGGCATCAGTGCCGGTGCGTCTGTTCATGGAGGTACAGCTACCCTCACGGTAAGCGGCAACTGGAATAACAGCGGCACGTTTACGCCGGAAACAGGAACTGTTACTTTTACAGGTGGTAATGCACAAAACCTTGCTGCCACTACCTTCAATAATCTTGTGGTTAATAAAACCGGTGGAACCGCGTCGCTGACAGGCAACGCATTGATAAATGGTAACCTGTCGGTCAATGCAGGTACATTCGCCTTGTCTGCCTTTACCGCTAACCGGAGTTCAGTAGGGGGCACCTTTGCTATTGCTAATGGAGCTACTGTTACGGTGGGAGGAGCGTCTAATTTCCCTGCCAATTATTCTACCGACCAGTTGGGCAACACCAGTACCGTTAATTACAACAGCGCTGGTGCACAAACAGTTGCTGGTGGCATTTCTTATGGGCATCTCACACTGGGTGGCAGTGGTACAAAAAGTCTTACAGCTAACATTACCGTTAATGGTGACCTGTCGAACAACAGTGGTGTAACGTTGAGTGCCGGCGCCTTTACCATCAACTTGTATGGTAACTGGATAAATAGTGGCACGTTTGCTGGTGGCACCGGCACAGTAACGCTGAACGGCAGCAGTAAAACCATAACAGGTAATACTACTTTCAACCGGCTTACTGTTTACGGTAGCTATGCAGTGGCGGGAAGCGATATCACTTATAATGGCCTGCTGCAGATTGTTACCGGCGGCTCTTATGATGGAGGCAGTGGATCTGCCACGGTAAGTGGTGATCTGATCAACAGTGGATCGCTGATCAGCAACGGCGTAACCACATTCACAGGTACCACGGTGCAAACCATCCGTTTTATTAATGCATTGGTATCTAATTCCAGCGGAGTGATTAACTTTAACGGGAATGTTTCTCCTATTTTAAATTCAACGAGTGCACCTACCTATGCCACACTGAATATTAATAATACTGCCGGTGTAAACGCGAGTGTGGGATGGAATGTATTAGTGGCCTTTAATATCGCTAATGGCGCCACTTTCAACGGGGGGCTTTCAACACATGTCATTAGTGGAAGCTTTACAAATAACGGCACAGTAACCAGTACCGGAACACTTTATTTTAATCCTTCTTCCGCACAAAATATTGTGCTTACCGGTACCAGTTTTTCCAGCACCGGCACCGTAAGATTTGGGGGCACTGCGGCCCTGGCTGTTGCCGGAACACCTTCCGGCTTTAACAATGTCATCATCGATAACCCGGCAGGTGTTACACCTGCCGCTGGATGGACTATAGGGGGCTACCTGCAGATTAGTGCCGGCGGAGTGCTCAATGCAGGCAGTAATAATTATACGGTGAATGGAGATATTGAAAGCAATGGTACACTGAACGGTGGTACCTCTACTTTCACAATGACGTCTGGTTCGGGAACGTTGACGGGCAGTAATGGTACTACCTTTTACAACCTTGTTATCAACGGCACGGTTCTGACGGATGCTAATTTCAATATACAGAACAATTTTACCATTAACGGCGCTTTCGATGCATCTATTGGAACGCCCACCATGACAGGTACCGGACCATCTGTTATCGGAGGCAGTGGCAGCCCATTCAACCTGGCACAGTTAGCAATACAAAAAACGGCTGCTACCGTTAAACTAACCAGGGGACTACAATTAGTGTCGTCGCTCGAAATTTTTTCCGGTGTATTGGATGCGGGAGATTCAACAATTACAGAAGATGTGGGCGGAGCGCTTTCTATTGATGACAATGCCCGGCTTATTGTAGGAGGTGTTTATAGTTTACCGGTGTTTGACAGCTATCTGCTGGATACGTTGAGTACAGTGGAATATGCAGGTAGCACACAAAGTATCTCTGCAGCTACGCCCTATGGCAACCTGGTGATCTCCACAGCAGGTACAAAAACGGCTTCGGCGCCATTGACCATCCTCAATGATTTTACACTGAGTAACGGCACCTTTGTTTCCGGCAGCTTTACGGATACCCTGCGAGGGAACTGGACGATGAGTAGCGGTGCGTTTACGAATACGGGGTCCACAATTTATTTTTCAGGTTCCACCGATCAGAATGTTACTTCAACAGGCGCTTTCAATAATATTAAAATCAATAAAACAACAGGGCTGGTATCGTTGTCAGCTAATACAACTGCAAATGGAATATTGACATTTATGGCGGGAAAAATCAGGACCGGCGTAAATACCATGATCGTAACCGCAACAGGTAGTGTCAGTGGAGCAGGACAAAGTACTGGATGGGTCTATGGCCGCTTACAAAAAAATGTGTCGGCCGGTAGCAACATTACGCGCCTTTATGAAGTTGGTGACAGCCTGAATTATACGCCGGCAACAACAACTTTTGCCAGCGTAAGCACTGCCGGTGATGTACTCACTGCGGTAACTGCCGGTAGTCATCCTAATTTACTCACGTCGGGTTTAAACACCGCCAAAAAAGTAAACCGTTACTGGACTTTGACCAATAATAGTGCTGTATTCACCACCGCCGCTGTAACATTGAATTGGGTGGCCGCAGATGTTGATGCGGGTTCCACCACAACCAACTTTAAGGCGGCGTTATATAGCGGTGGAAACTGGACTTTGCCTGCAACCACTAGTCCACTTCCCACATCGATACAGGTAACAGGATTAACCGGATTTGGAGCGCTTGCAGTAGGAGAGCTGGCCACCGGTGCTATATGGACAGGCGCACTTAGTACCAATTGGTTTGTTACAGGTAACTGGTCATCTGCTGCCATCCCGGTAAGTACTACCAACGTGACGATTCCCACAGGTCTTCTCAATTACCCATTGATAAATACGGGTGTGGCTATTGCCAATAATATCACTATTCAATCCGGCGCCAGTGTAACGGTTAGTGGCGCCAAGCTTCAGATAGGCGGTGTAATTACCAACAACGGTAATTTCACTTCCACAGCCGGCACTATTGAGCTAAATGGAGCAGCGGCGCAAACTATACCTGCTGCCGCATTTGCTACCAATACATTAATGAACCTTACCGTGAATAATGTGCTGGGAGTAACGTTAGGAGGGCCGCTTAACATCAGCGGTATATTGAAGGTCACTACGGGACAATTCACCACCGGTAATAACCTCACACTGCTTTCTTCTGCTACACAAACGGCATTGATTGATGGCAGTGGTGCCGGACAGGTATCAGGTAATGTAACTATGCAAAGGTATATCCCAACAGCTTTTGGATATAAATATTTTAGTTCTCCTTTCCAGGCAGCCACTGTCAATGAATTGGCGGATGACATCAACCTCAACGCCACGTTTCCATCTTTGTACAAATATGTAGAAAGTAATGCATCGTCTGGATGGGTGGCTTATACCAGTACCACTGGTCCGCTCACACCGATGATGGGATATGCTGCTCAAATGGGTACGGCGAACACGCCTTTTGTGGTAGACATCACCGGCGCCGTGAATAATCAAACGATTACAGCGCCGGTACTTACCAATAATAATCAGCCGTACACCCAGGGTTTTAATCTCGTTGGGAATCCTTATCCATCGCCGGTCGACTGGGATGCTGCTACCGGGTGGACCCGCACCAATATCGATAATGCAGTGTATTATTTCAATGCAGGTACAGCCGATCAGTATACCGGTACTTACAGCTCTTATATCAATGGGGTGTCAAGCGATGGTATCGCAAATAATGTTATTCCTTCCATGCAGGGATTTTTTGTACACGTTACCAATGGCAGCTTCCCGGTATCGGGTACATTATCGGTAAATAACAATGCAAGGCTCACTAACCTGTCGCCTGTTTTTCATCGCGTTCCGCAAACGGTGCCCATCCTGCGTTTGGGAGCTGCCTTTGCTGATGATGGAGGAAATCCGGATCCATTGGTAGTATACTTTGATGCTGCTGCATCCAGGTCTTTTGAGAAAACAATGGATGCCTTAAAATTAATCAATACTGACCCGGGAGTACCCAGCCTGTATGCTTTAGGCGCCGATAGTGCCCGTATGTCCATTAATGCATGGCCACTATATCCTGACAGTACAGATGTGATTCCGCTGGGCCTCAAAACGGAACGAAAGGGATGGATCACTTTCAATACAATTGACTTGGCCCGTATACCGGCTTACCTGCATATCTACCTCAAAGATGAGGCAGCAGGCAAAACACTGGAATTACAGGAGGCCACGAAGTATAGAATATACCTCGATGCCGGCACTTACGATCATCGTTTTTCGCTGGTATTCCGGAAGGAGGGAAGTGTAACGGCTCCTGAGGTAACACCGGTATTCAAAGCTTACAGTATAGGGAAAACGTTATATGGATATTTTGACAAGGTGCCGGATGAAAAGTGCCGGATTACCGTATCTAATGTGCTCGGACAGGTTTTATGGCGGCAGGATGTGAGTGGCAATGGTCGCCAGCATGTGATTGGTGATCAATATGCCAGCGGCATCTATATTGTTTCGTTTCTGGCGAATGAGAAAGTAGTGGCTAAAAAAGTATTTATAGTTAATCCGTAATATTTTTTGAGAGATGGGTGATATAACCGGGGTCATAATAAACAGGTGCTTTGTCCTTTGCCGGGTAATGGTAGTGCTTTTGTTTGTGTTGGTGAGATATACGCCGGCTGCTGCCCAGGAGCCGCCTCCACGCCCCATTGCCGTATATGTGAATCCTGCGCAGGGACTTATCTTCGGCGCCTTTTTTCAGGGAATGTCAGGAGGAACGGTGATCATTTACCCCGATGGTTCCAGGTCTGTAACCGGTAGCGTGGTACAGGCCAATCTGGGTTACCCGTTTTCGCCTGCCATTTTTGAAGTAGAGGCAAACCGGGGAACATTGATTTCAATATTAAACGGACCAGATGTCATCCTCACCGGAAGCAATGGCGGTACTATCAGTTTACACATAGGGAGTGCCAGCACTGGCAGTTCTTTTATCTGTACAGCTACGCCGCCGGCAAGGAATCTGGTGAAGATAGGAGGCACGCTGACGGTAGGAAGCCCTCTTTCAAATCCCTCCGGTAATTACAGTGGGATCTTTACAGTAACGTTTATCCAGGAATAGTATGTAACAGGTATAATGATAACAGCAGGCAGCAATAGCATCAGTAGCTACTTCTTCAATAGCTACTACGTGCCGGCCTTTCAGTTGATACTGGGGCTGATACTGTTTGTCGTGCCGTTAAAGGTACATGCCATAGAGCCGGAACCGGTGTTATATGAAACATCTGTGTTTGTGGTAGTACAAGGTATAGGTGGCGCAGAAATTTCTGCGGTTATCAGCAATGATTCGGCGTATTTGTCTGTTACAGATATGTTTAACTTTCTGAAGATAAAAAATACAGCGACCCCTCATATGGATTCGGTCTATGGCTTTTTTATTACAGAAAAAGCCCCTTTCCTGATAGACAAAAAGAATAGCGTTATTCATTATCAGCAACAGGATATTCCCCTGGGCCCACAGGATTTTATCAGTACAGAAACCGGCCTTTACCTGAGAACAGGTTGTTTTGCCTCAGTATTTGGATTGTCGTGTCAATTCAGTTTCCGCTCTCTTTCCGTTAAGCTGGAGACCAGGCAGGAACTTCCTGCGGTGAGGGAAATGCGCCAGGAGATGATGCGCCGCAATATCAGCCGCTTAAAAGGAGAACTCAAAGCAGATACAATTATAGGTCCGCGCCGTCCGATGTTTGCCATAGGGATGGCCGACTGGTCTGTAATAGCCACACAACGACCGGAAATCAATGCCAACGATACCTGGTTGAACCTTTCTCTGGGCGGTGTGCTTCTGGGGGGAGAAACAAATGTATCGCTCAATTATAATAATTACGCCAAGAGCCAGTTGGATTTTAGTCATGATACGATTGGACTGATAAAACCGTTTGATCAGCGCCAGCAGTTTTACAGGTGGCGTTATGTGAACAATGACCACAGCGCATTGCGCCAGATCATTGCGGGTAAGATCTATACTGCTTCCACTGCTTCCATCTTTGATCCGGTAGTGGGAATACAGTTGACTAATGCGCCTACCTCTTACAGGCGCTCTTATGGCTCCTACACGTTAAGTGATTATACCGATCCTGGATGGACGGTGGAACTATATGTAAATAATGCCCTGGTGGATTATACTACTGCTGATGCTGCCGGCTTTTTTACTTTCCAGGTACCATTGGTATATGGCAACTCCGTGGTACGTCTGCGTTTTTACGGTCCCTGGGGAGAAGAGCGCTTAAGGGAACAAAATATTACAATCCCCTTCAATTTTTTACCGCTGCATCAATTTGAATATACTGCCAGTGCTGGTGTGGTGGAAGATGGACATAACAGCTTTTTTTCGCGGTTGCAGATGAACTATGGTGCAAGCCGGAATATCACCATAGGAGGAGGGTTGGAGTACCTGTCGTCTGTAGTTACCGGCAAAGCGATGCCTTTTGCAATGGCATCGGCAAGGGTAACGCCCAATTTATTGTTGTCGGCAGATTATACCTATGGCGTACGCGGACGGGGTATACTGACTTATCGTATGCCTTCCAACCTGCAGTTCGAATTGTATTATACCAGGTATAAGAAAGGGCAACAAGCGATCATCTACAATTATGTAGAGGAAAGAAAGTTTATTGTGTCAAAACCTTTTATCACAAAAGGCTTTTCTTTTTATAACCGGGTAACACTTAACCAGATCATTTTACCTGAAACAAAATATACCACCGCGGAATGGCTGCTTTCCGGTGCCATTTTTCGTGTAGGCGTTAACATTAATACTTTCGCCATATTTATGAAGCCGGAACCTGCGTATGTATACACCAACCTGGCGCTTACCTGCCGGCTGCCGGGAGCATTGATTGTTACGCCGCAAATACAATACGAATACAACACCAATAGCCTGATGGCAGTCAGGTGTGAAGTAGGGAAATATCTTTTCAGACATGGCTACCTGAATGTTTCCTATGAACGTAATTATAAAAGTGATATCACCAATGTAGGTGTAGGATTACGCTACGATTTCGCCTTCTCACAGATTGGTATTGCTGCCTGGAAGGGTACCAATACCAATACACTGGTGGAATCTGCCAGGGGGAGCCTGATATACGACGATAAAACAAAAGTAGCGGGCTTTACGAACAGGACCAGCGTAGGTACGGGAGGAGTGGTGCTGCTGCCTTTCCTGGATCTTAACGGCAATGAACGCCGGGATCCCGGAGAGCCCAAAGTATGGGGCCTTAAAACCAGCTGTAACGGAGGAAGAACCATTCCTCACAAACAGGATAGTGTGATCCGGATCGTTAATATGGAACCATATGAATATTACTTTATTGAGCTGCAAAAAAATAGCTTTGAGAATATTGCCTGGCAAATAAAGAAGCCGTCCATCAGCGTAGCAGTAGATCCTAATCAGATGAAATTGATAGAGGTGCCGGTGAGCATTATGGGAGAAGTATCCGGTGATGTGATGCTGGAAGAACAGGATAAAGTAAAAGGAATAGGTCGTATGTCGGTTGGCTTTTATAAAAATGACAGCACATTGGTAGCACAGACATTAACGGAATTTGACGGGTACTTTAATTATATGGGATTACCTCCCGGCGAATATACTGTCAGGATAGATGCTGTTCAGCTACAAAAGCAGGGGATGACTGCCCATCCGGTAAAACTGCCGTTTACGATCAGACCACGCATAGAAGGAGATGTGGTGGAGGGACTTCATCTCCGGGTGAGGAGAACAACTGCCAACTAAGCTGAACCTTTGTGGTACGATCCTCCTGGAGCCGTGAACTTTTTTTTAAAAAAATGGTTATTACATCAGTCTTTAAGAAATTATCCCTCCTTTCTGCATTCTTTGCCTTCAAAATAAAAGTATATGAGCAACCCTACTGAATCAAAAGTAACAAATGCTATCAGCGAACTCGTTGATATCCCTCGAGATCAAATTACCACTGACCAGTCTTTCGAAGAGTTAGGATTTACTTCCATCCTGGCTGTTCAGCTACTATCGAAGCTGGAAACAGCGTTTGATGTACCAGCCCCACAGGGAGAGATGTTTAACATGCGCACGGTGGGCGAAGTCGTTGATTATTTTCAAAGCAAGGTTAAATAAGTGGCATCAGATAGCGAAAGGCTTGCAAACTTAGGGTTTGCAGGCCTTTGTTATTTTTTTCGGGAGATATGATACTAATTAGGTATCTTAATTATGCGAAAATTTATTCCCGTTATTTTATCAAGTTCAATGATCCCGCTATGAACAGTATATTGATATCCCTTACACTATTATTATGCTGTGGAATGCATCAAAATATTCACGCACAGTTGCCCGCATCAACAGAACCCACCATTATTGGAATGTCTGCCAGTGGTAAGTACTACTATGGTATCACCAGGAATATAATTTATAAGAAGAGGGTGGGAAAAGATAAATGGAAACAGCAGCAGCAGCTCTCCATGAGTCCTGTTATCAGTACTTTGACATATAACTCCGATAAAAATGAAATTGCCTTTAGAATGGGTAATGATTCTATTTATCATGTTAATATAAACAATGGTGAGACAAGGGTGATTCGTATAGGTGAGTACCTGTCCCGGTTCCAGGAACATCCCGTTAGCCGGCTTATCTTTTCTATCGGTAGCCACGGCTGTTTTCACCAGTATAGCGATAACCTGGAGTATGAGCGGGAAGGGGATGAATTTGTATTAACAGACAAGAAATCAGCAGGGATGAATCATAAGAACCGAATGGGCACTTCGAAAGGAATAGTACCCGCAGATGAGGTGACCCGGCTGCAGAAAGCACTATGTAATGACTATAGCAGGATGCCGCGAATCAGTGACCTGGGATTTACCCAGCAGGAGTATGACCAGTGTAAGAAAGATATTCAGGCGTTTGCTGTTGACAGAAAGGTGGACGGCAACCCGGGAAAAATTGGCTTTTACATCACAGGAAATAATGTTGATTTTAATAGATTGAGTTTATTGGTAGATAGTATTGAAACAATTGATACCGCCGCAATCGGTGAAATATTACAGCATGCCGGTTTAGTGAGTACAACGGTCGATTGGATGGCCATCAGCCTGGTAAGCGATAATGGAGAAGAGTTACATATCCGATATCACTATTTTGAAGACCCGAATGCCATGCGTTTGCCTTGCGTATTGATGTTTAATGATGAGGTGTTACGTACGTTTACGCCAGAGATTCCCCGTTTCCTGGATAGAAATTGTCCTGCTTTGATGAAGGATAAAAACCGGATGCCGTTACTGTATGCTATGGTAAACTATTTATACGCGAGGAAGATTGAATAGATAAAATGCGTTTAATGTTGCTACCAGGTAATGGCTCAAACAGAGCAGATGGTTTACTTAATGCAGGTCTTTGCACATCGCTTCAACTCATTTTAATAAATTGCCAGGCTGCTAAATAGGATCAGTACAGAAAAAAGCACCCATGTGAAAAGGGATATTTACTAACGTGATTGCCTAAACGTAAATTTTCTGACTCGCTGTGTATAAAAAGAAATGTTATCTCTGTGAACGACTTCCGGCCTTGGAGCAGGCCGGTAAGTTGAGCATTTATCAATAGTCCGGGACATTTTTATATTCATTGAAAATCATAAGATTTTGAAAAGACTGTAGTAGTATAGGCCTGATTAATAGCTGTCTGTGCTTTTCCGTCAATTACGGGTTCTATTTTAACTGAAAAACTATGCCCTGCTGCACTGAATCCACCCATTGATATAGAGGTTATGGCTACCGGTACTACGGTTTCGATTGTTACAGGCCCGGATATCAGTTTTGACTGGTCTATTTCAAATCCTTTTTGGTTGGTCTGCGCGACACCATTTACTTTGTAGAGCGTTGGTTCTGTACCATTAATAGTGCCGCCGGACACAGTAGTCTTCAGATAGTCGCCTGAGGTGAGGCCAGTGGCGGTAATGGTCAGCTTCATGGTCTTTCCCTTCGGCAGTTCAGGTGAGGGATTATCATTTTTACTTTTAGAGCAGGCGGCAAATAAAGCGATGACCAGTAACACGGATAATGATACAGATAATAAACGTTTCATTGAAATATAGTTTAGTGAATTATTCCTCAAAATTATTAGCTGCAATCCTGCCTGCCAATAGCTACAAATCATCATTTTTCAAGGCAGTATAGTTGGTGTGCTATTGTTTTGATATTTTTAGGAAGAACATGAGCGTAAAAATAAATAGCGGCAAATGAGATGTACCCTGACTATATTCATTATGTCTTTTCTGGCTGTGTGCAGCGGTGTAACGTTTGCGCAAAGGCAAAATGTTACTGACAGCCTTATAGCAGTTTTAGATAAGGCGAAGGCCGATACGGCTAAGCTTTCTATTCTGACCAGGCTTATCGTGAAATATACCAAAACCGGCCAGATTGATAAGGCTAAAAGAACACTTCATATATTGATCCCTTTAGCCAATAAATCAGGTGATAGTCTCTACCTGGGTTCAGCCTATAATACTGGCGCCTACGTTTATGCTTCGGAGGCCAATGCTGACAGCATTCAATTTTACGCAGGGAGAGCCCTTAGCGTGTTGCAGAATGCCAAGGGAATGAGGGCCATAAATTTAAAAGTCATGGCCAACAACAACCTGGCTGTTTCCTTTTCAACAAGCGGGAATATGAAAAAGGCTATTGAAGTGTTGATCGCCAACCTGTCATTGATCAAAGCCTCAGGCAACGATAATCTCTATCAGGCTACCGTCAATAATATTTCGGCAAGTTTCACAATGACCGGTGACAATGACAACGCCTATAAATATATGCTGCAGGACATCGATCTGGTTGAAAAGCCAGGGATGTCATTAACAGCTAAGGCATTTGCATATACCAATGCGGCGCTTGTTTGCAGCAACCTCAAAAAATTTGACGATCAGAAAAAGTACCTGGATAAAGCGAAAAAAGCCTTGACCCTTCTGGGCGACTCACCGCTCTGGGGACGATATTATGCCTTTGAGGCAACCTATTATGCCAACGTTCATCAATATGCTTTGGCCATTTCAGGTGCGCAGAAAGCATTGGACCTATCGAAAGAGTACCCGGAGCGGTCCAACATTTATATGGCCTATGAGGCCATCCGGACCGTGCAGGCATCTATGAAGCATTTCGACAAAGCCAGGACAGCAGCCCGGCAACTATTCGAAATGAGCAAAGAAGATAACTATACGGATATGATGACCAGCTCGGCAGCATACATCGCTGATTTTTCCGCTGAGCTGGGCGATTATAAAACCGCGTTCCAATACATGAAAGAATATGAGCAGATAAAAGACAGCGTACAATCGCAGCAGAATACGCAGAAGATAAACGAGCTTGAGACCCATTTACGCACTTCGCAGAAAGAAGAAAAGATCGTCCGCCTGGAACTGGAAAAAAAGAGGGCATCGCTTCAAATAAAAAATCAACGGCTGACCAATATTCTTTTGGGAGCAACATGTTTGCTAATGTTCATTATGTTTGGTCTCTTCTACATCTTTTACCGGAGCAAAAAGCGCACTACGGCTCAAAGAGAAAAATTAAAGATCACCGAAATGATGCTCACTACCCAGGAAGCGGAACGGGAGCGGATTGCGCGGGACCTGCATGATGGCCTGGTAGGTTCGCTTTCAGGAATTAAAATGAATTTGGCTATGATAGCTGATAAACAAGCGCACGGTGATCTTAAAACGGCCATCGCCCGCTCGGCAGGGCAGTTGGGCGATTCCATCCGCGACCTGAGGCACATAGCTCATAATATGATGCCGGAAATGCTGCTGCACCTGGGACTGGAAGCAGCATTGAAAGATCTTTGCCACCTGCTGGAAACCGCCGGCATTCTTGTACAACGCGAATTCATCAACCTGGAACAGACCATTGCTTTGGATAAGCAGGTAGTCATTTACCGCATTGTGCAGGAACTTTTTGGCAATATAGTAAGACACGCCCATGCCTCTACGGTATTTTTCCAATGCGCCCGCCAATCCGAAGTGTTCTTAATAACGGTGGAGGACGACGGCATCGGCATCGGTAATGCTTACAAGGCGGCGGGGATCGGCCTGAAAAGTGCCGAAAGCCGCGTACATTACCTGAACGGGACTATGGATATTGGTCCTATGGAAGCCGGTAAAGGGACCTCTATAAATATACAGTTGTATGTTGCATAACAAAAAGACGATAGCGGTCGTTGATGACCACCCGATTGTGTTGGATGGACTTGTGCAGTTGTTGAACAGTGAAGACGGTTTTGTGGTAAGCGGCAGCTTTACCAACGGAAAGCTCCTGCTGGACTTTTTGCACAGTCATCAGCCGGACATTATCCTGCTGGACATTGGTCTGCCTGATATCAATGGAATAGAGTTATTCGACTCGATAAAGGCACTTACCCCAGGCACTGTTATCCTGATTTTTAGTAACTACATTGAACGCAGCGCTATTACGCAGATGCTGGACAAAGGAGTCAATGGCTATATCTCGAAAAGTACATCGCCCACAGAGATCATCCGTTGCCTTTACAGGGCACTCGAAGGTCAACTGGCCTTAAGCCCGGAAGTAGAGCATATTGTCAAATCAGAGAAGCAACTTTCTTTAGATGCGCAAGCGGTCCGTGTTTCGGCAAGGGAAAGGGAAATACTATTGCTGATCGCATCGGGCATTACTTCTTCGCAAATAGCTAAAAAACTTTTTTTAAGCAAGTTTACTGTAAACAATCACCGCAAAAACTTACTGCAGAAATTAAAAGTAAAAAATGTAGCCGAATTAATTTCAGAGGCAACAAGATTGGAACTGATATAAAAAGAGGCCACCTGAAGGCGGCCTCTTTTTATGTATGGTTGGCAATTGATGATACTTATTTCTTCACCTCACTCTCCAGCAACAATTTCAACTCCTTATTAGACGGCCTTGGTGCATCTGTAGAAACGATATTCCCGTTCTTATCAAACACCATAAAGCGGGGAATTCCTTTTATGTTATAGAATTTGGCAATGTCGCTCCATCCGCTGGCAAACAGTTGTACGCCACCCAGTTTTTCGCTGGCAACAAAATCCTTCCATTTCTGGTGATCTTTTTGTTCGTCTACCGATACGCTGAGGAATAGTACATCCTGCCCGTGCATTTCTTCCTCCAGCTGTTTGAGGTAGGGAAGTTCTCCTTTGCAGGGGCCGCACCAGGTTGCCCATACATCTACCAATACCACTTTACCTTTGAAATCGGTCAGTGATGTTTGTTTGCCGTTCAAATCCGGGTAGGTGAAGTTTACTGCCTGGCCACCGGCGGCAGTAGCCTTCCTCGCCAGCTCTGCTTTTATAAAGCCGGCGCGTTGTGCCTGGTCGGAAGTAAGCAGGTATTTACCATACTGCTTGTCGAGGTCAAGGTAGCCGAGGTATGTTTTCAGGGAAGCAGCTTGTTGGAGCACTACTTCTCCTTTCAGGGTATCGTTTTCGATACCTTTCATCCTGGCTTCGATACTATAGTCCTTTATATTGCCGTTGCCCATCCTGGCTGGCAGCATTTGCAGTGTGCGCATCATACGCATGCCGTAGGGATAACGAAGCAGGCGTGTATCCGTTGTGAAATGCGGCACCGCAATGTTTTTGAAATAGGGTGTATAGTCTTTTTCTGAAGGGTGGGCAGAACGTGGAGTGCTCAGCAGTTCAGCAGTGCAGAGCAGTATATCCAATTCGCGGAACTTCGCAAATTCACTGTCAAACTGTTTGTTGCCGGAAGCCGCGAATTTCGTTTCCTGCGCTTGTTTATGGAGTGTTTCCAGCAAAGGGAAGAAATCTACGTAAGTACTTCCCGACATATTGAAATAAACGCCTTTTCTTTCCAGTGGAAGAATGGTGTTATGCCATTTCTCTATGGCCTGGTTCTCAGGTGAGTTTTTGCCGGTGAGCACATAGCTTGTATCTGTGATCTTTACATTCAGCTGGTCGTTCTTTTTGAAATAAAAGCTGTACTTGTCTATGGGAGACTGGATATTACCAGTACCGATCACATACAGTCCTTCGCGCACCGGGCGGAAATAAAACCCGAAAGAGGAATCTGTGCCAGGTTTGGACGTAGCTACTTCTTCCAGTCTTCCATGTTCTACGCGATAGAGATGTACATTACCGTCGTTCCGGCGTAGCCATTCGCCGGAAATGGTTACCTGCGCGTTCATAAATGCGGGCAAACAGAGTAGGGTGGTTACACCCAGGAGTAATTTTTTCATTGTAGTCAGGTTGTTTAATAACTGTTTGGATATGTATAGTTGCTGATAGATGGTGCGATGTAGATCACATCTCCCACACTTCCCTTTCCTTCCATGGTGAAATCGGGAGTAGTGGCCAGGTTGCCGGAGGTTTTCCGGAATGCCCGTACTTTATAGTTGCCACCACTGGTAGTGCTTATCAACATATAGTTGTGATAGAAAGGCTGCTCCGTATTGGAGGAACCGGCGTAATTACGGTGACGGATACTCGTTATTTTCTCTCCCGCGGGTACCGTGAATTGCAACTGCTCAGCGCCATTGCTCAGGTTCCATGACCATACTTCCTGCCCTACAGAAAAATACAGGATGTTTTCATCCGCCACGATCAGCCCGAAATGCTCCGCCTGGTTTAGCTTGTCCGTCTGCGTCAGGGTATCATTTACGATCTTAAGGGCATAGTTAGACGGGGTAATGGAAGAAACTATCTTCAGTGTAGGATCTGTTTTATCCCTGAACAGGGCTATGCCCACATATGGATAGGTGGATTTTACACCCATGAACAGCAGGTCTTTGTTCATCCTGTTGGCAGGCATTTCTGTTCCAGTGGCGTCTGTTGTGGCCGAAAGTACAGCGCCTGTACCGGTAGCGGAAACAAAGGAGCTGCTGGTTTCATCGAAAAAGAAAGGGTTTTCGAAAGGATATGCCATGAAATATTTGGAGAGGCTGTACGGACTGTTGTTATCATCGCGCAGTTGTTTACCGCCAAACAGCCCAATGTTGGCCGACATGGAATAAATGCTGTGCAGGTGCCCGTCGTTCACAAAATAGTTGGCCTGTGAACTTTCGCTGATACTACCAGGTCTTTTCACGGAAGGTGTTTCGTAGAAAAGATTATTGAGCCCATGTATCTCTTTAAAAGTATTGATGTTTACCACACTGGCATCTTTGTCAGACAAGATGAACAACGCCCTGGTGTTGGCGTAGGCGCCGGTTACATTGGATTTATAATTGGTATAGAATCCGAAAAGGCTGGCGTCTCCGTCGAGTTTTTTCCCATTTACCAGGGAGAATACATTTTCCAGCCTGGATTGGGGGGCGATGCCTGTGGGCGTCAGGAAGAGGTCTACATCGGTTTTACCGCCATCGCTCTTCATGATATACCAGCCCCTGGTGAATTGGGTAACCACGTTAAGGTTGGCTGTCACTATCCTGCTGAATCCCGTATGTTCGTTCCTGGTGCCAAACACGAGTACCCAGCCTTTAGCAGGCTGTGTGACCAGGTAATCCAGCGTTTTGGAGTGGCCGATGGTATCTACTTTAGGTGCGGAGCCCTGCACATTGGTTTCATATATTCCCCACCAGTAGGAGAATTGTGCATCCGGATCTGTAGAGCTGACTTTCGGATCGATGCTGATTTTGTCTACCAGCGATACCTTATCATAGGTTGCTTCCACGCCGCTGATGGTGATGTTTTCCGGGGATTTATAGCTATAGTTACCTTTGTCCTTGTAACAGGAGGCCGTTAGTAGCAGGCTGCAGGCGGCCAGGATTTGATATGTCAATTTCATGAAAGGCTGTTTTGAAGGTTAAGGGAATACAACTGTTTCACCCATTTCATCTGTGAGGGGCGCGCCTGGATGAGCGTTATTATAGTCTGTCAGCAACGTTTTCAGTTTCAGCCGCCAGAAGGAGAGCAGTGCATAATCAGTGTTCACGAAAGTGAGGAATTCCTGGTCCCACTTTTCGCCTGTTTGGTTGATCATGAACGAGTGTTTCACCTGGCTGTATTTGCCCCAGTAGTATTGCACGGCGGAGGCATTCCAGGCGGCGGGCTGACTAAGCATGTCCGTAAATTCTACCCTTCTCCACAATTTTTTGATCTCCCCTGGCTGGAACTGTTCATTTGCCTTCACCTGTATCTGCAACTTTACCGTTCCTTTTTTCAGGGAGGCATCGCGAAGCACGATTACCGGTACGGATGCATGTACCTGTCCCGCTTTGATCACATACGCATCTTTCAGGGAGGCATCGGAAAAGGCTTTGTAGTGGGTGCCAGGGACGGCATTGGCTTCTCCTGGGATATTTACCTGCTCCAGGGTGAAAGGGCGGTCGTTGCCACTTATCCCACCAATGGCGTAGATATCGAAGAATACGGTGTCTTGTGTAATGGTAGCCGGTTCGTAGAAAAAGGTGAACGGCTTCATAGTATCGGCCATCTCGAAAGAGGACGTATAGATCCGGTCGGGCGTAGGCCCAAATTGAAGCCGGGCAATATCGTTGTAAAGATAGTACTGATCTTTTTTGCAGGCAGCCAGTAAAGCGGTCAGCATGGCTACAGTGAGTATCTGTTTCATTCTTTGCGCTTGTATTATTGAACAAATTCATTTAGTGGTAATGGTACCAGGTAATTGATGGTAGATGCGGCAGGCGCCCACAGGAAGCTGGCTTTGGGTGCGTTGATGCGTTTATAGGCAAAAAATGCCTGCCCTTCTGCAAATAATTCTTTCCTGTATTCCTTCACCAGTTCCAGTTGCGCCTGTGCAGGGTCGGCCGGAAGTGTGGTAACGGCCACATTGCGGGCGTTGCGGAAAGCTTCCCAGTATGGCTGGCCTTCTCCCGCCGGCGCCGCTTCTGCGGCTACCAGGTACATTTCACTGACACGCAGCATAGGTATCTGGAAAGGTGCAATAGCAGTAGTGGTGGTAGCTCCCATGTATTTTTTCAGGATGTTGCATTTGGAACCGTTCGCCAGTGTGATCAGCGTCCAGAGGTTCGTTTCCCGTATATCCGTGCCCGTATTACCATATAACTGGTTGTTGACAGTAGTTACACTACTGCCTTTTTTCAGTGTGCCGGAGGTAAATAGCTGTTCGTATTTTTTTGCAAGCTGGAAATCATAGAGCCCGAAAATATGTTCCATAGAGAGATTAAAATTACCGCCAGACATATCGCTCAGTACTCCAAGACGGAACTTCGTGCTGCCATCCGGGTTCTTCGCATCGATTACTTCTTTAGCGCAGATATAAGCGGACCTGTTGTCCTGGAACCAGAGATAGGCGCGGGCCTGTAGCGCTTTCACTGCGTAGTAGTTCATACGAAGGAAGCGGAAAGCGGAGTAGGTGTTCTCTGGTTTGAAAGGAGAGCTCGCACTGCCGGGATTGGAGAGGTCGGCTTGTGAATACCGGGTGAAAGGATCTACGTCTTTCAGCAAAGCAGCAGCGCCGGTAAGATCGTTCAGCAGCTCCGCTTTATATTGATCGTAAGCCAGGTGTTGATTCGGTTCCCGGGAGATCTTTTTCACATAAGGCAACACGGTGCCGGTTTGTATATTGCCTGGTACGGGACCAAAAAGCCGCAGCAGGTCCAGGTGGCAATAGGCACGCAGCGCCAGGCACTCGCCTTTCATCATCTCGTAGGAACCGGCGGAAAGAAACACGTCTTTGTGAACCTCTACTTCAGCGAGAATAGCGTTGATGCTGGCAATGATCTTGTATTCCTGCGCGTACATAGCCGACAGCGCACGTTGTACGCCATCATCGGCATAGTTGAACAGCCCGAGGCGTTGCTCAGTGGTATTGGTGGTAACATCCCAGGAAGAAGTCAGTCGCTCTATGGTACCAAAGGTCATGTCCTGGCCATAGGCATTTGTGGACTTCATCTGGATGTACACCCCGGTAAGTGCATCCTGGAAGCCGCTTTCCGTGGTGAAAAGCACATCGGATGGCATCTGTGTTTTAGGCTGAACGGTGAGCCATTTTTTGCAGGAGGTAGTGCAGATGGCCATCCCCAGCAGCCCTGTAATGATATATTTCATCGGTGTCATGGAACACTAATTTGCTGGTTAGAATAAAGCGTTTACGGTGAGCGATAACTGCCTGGAAAAAGGATAGGTAGTACCTCTTTCCCGGCGTACGGTAGACAGGTAAAAGAGATCGGCCATGTTGGCGGAAAAAGACAGTGCCTGCATTTTTAACTTTTTCGCGAAGGTGCTTTTTACGTCATACTGGAAATTGGCATTCTGCATGGTGAGTGTCTTTTCATCCTGCACAAAGCGGGAAGTCCTGTTGGTAGCTGCTGTTACCAGCAAGCCTTTGAAGGCGGCATTGTCGCCCGGCTTTTGCCAGCGGTTATCGTATACGCGGGAATCTACGTTGTACCGGTAGTCTGCATTCTCCACTTTGTTAATCAGTGTTTGGTTATACAGCTGGCCACCAAAGCGGTAACCGAAGGACAGGTTCAGGGAGAGATTCTTATACCGCAACAATGTGCTGAAGTTGCCGAAGTACGCAGGTTCGCTGATACCGCTGGCGCGCAGGTCCAGCGAGTTCCAGATATAGGTAGGCTCACCATTCCTGTTTAAATACAGCTCTTTGCCGGTACTGGGATCTATACCCAGCGAAGGCACTACCCAAATGGTGTTGGTGGAATATCCTTCTTTGTAAAGCATACCAGGTACTGCGCCCGTCGCATTTTCACTGCTTTTCTGTGCCGCCTTCAGCGCATCAGAAATCATCAGGATCTTGTTTTTATTATGCACCAGCGCACCGCTGACGCTCCAGGTGATTCCTTTCCGCAGGTTGCGTACGAGAAAGGCGGTTGCTTTTAGCTCGATACCGCGGTTTTCCAGCTTACCGATGTTTTCAATATAGTTGGGAAAGCCGTTGGAGGCAGGAAGGTCTACAGATGATATAAGACCATTGGTGGTTTCGATGTAATAGTCAGCAACAAGGCTCAGGCGCCGGTTGAAAAGGTCGGCCTCCAAACCTGCGTCATAGTTCATTTTCTGTTGCCATTTCAACGATTCATTGCCGAGGCCCAGGAGATAGGCACCTGTCCAGCTGTAATAACGGTCGTCGGTATAATAACCGTAGGTCGACAACGCCTGATAAGCGTTGAAGTTCTGCGAACCGGTAACGCCCAGGGAGCCACGTAATTTCAGCCTGTTGATGAATGTCAGCTGCTTAAACATGGCTTCCTTATGCAGGTTCCAGCCGAGGCCGGCAGACCAGAAAGGCGCAAAGCGATTGAGCTTTCCAAACTGGGACGCGCCATCTGAGCGTAAGGAGAGGTCCATGAAATACCGTTCATCATAAGTGTAGTTCACGCTTCCGGTAAGGCCTACGGAGCGGGTGAGGCTTTCCGCACCACCTGGTTTACCACCTTGCGCATATTGCAGCGCCATGGAAATAAAGTCGAATTTAGGATTAGTAAAGCCTTCCGCAGCGAAGCTATAACCAGAGGATCTGGACTCGCGGATGTTGTAGTCTAATCCCGCAAATATAGCATGGGCGCCGAACTGGCGGGTGTAGCTGAGGTTGGCGCTCGCATCATAACGGAAACCTTTGTTCACTCCATATTGGTAGGAACCTCTGCGGAGAATATCTTCCGTAGCAGCAAATGCGGTATGATCTGCCGGCCGGAAATAATCTGAGTCGGCGTTCATTTTGGTAAGCCCCAGCCTTGCCCGGAAGAGAAGGTCAGGCTGTATGCGCCATTCTACAGAAAGGTTGTTGGTGATGTCTGTTGTTTTATATTTCTGAAAGGTATTCAGGGTCGCATCGTACAGCGGGTTGGTGGGTAAAGTGTTCCAGCGGTTCGTATAAATATTGGAACCAGGATTACCCAGCAGCTTTATCACACGGCCGTTTTCATCGTAGGGTGCCCAGTAAGGGTTCATCTTCACATAATCGGAAAATGATCCGTAGGGAGATTCCGCGCTTTCACCCAACCCGATCATCAGGTTGTTGGTGAAACGGATGTTCTTGTAGTAGTAACTGAGGTTGATGGTACCGTTGAACGTGCGGCGGGAAGAGCCTTTCATGACGCCCTGTATATCATTGACCTGGGCAGAAATAGAATAACGGAAGGCGTTGTCGCCACCTTCCATTCGTACGTTATGGCGCTGGCCAATACCGGTGCGAACGGGCTTGGACAGCCAGTCTGTTTCCACGCCCCGGTTCACTTCACTCATCAGGTAGTTGTAATATTGTTTGAGTGGCACATCATTTTCCGCGCGGGCGTTGTCATATAGTCCCACTTTGTTTTCCAGCTCCAGTTTATCGCGTGCGTTGAGTACGTGATAGGCGGTGAGATCCGGCATTTCAATATTGACATCACCGCGGTACGATAACCGCAGCCTGCCGGGTTGTGGCGCCCTGGTGGTGATCACGATCACGCCATTAGCGCCGCGCGAACCATAGATGGCGGTGGCGGATGCATCTTTTAGCATGGTGATGGATGCTACTTCGTTCTGGTTAATGTCCAGCAGCTTTTGCAGCGAAGATTCAAATCCATCCAGGATCACCAGCGGCGTATTCATACCCACGCGTGTTTCATCCTGCAGTTCATTTACATTAGGCAGGCTGGAATTGCCGCGGATCTGGATTTCCGGCAACCGGTTGGGATTGGAACCAAATGTATTGCTCTCCACAATATTAAAAGAAGGATCGATGTTGCGCAGGGAAGTGATCAGGTTACGGTTGCCGAATGCCGCCAGCTGTTCTGCTGTAACAGTGGTTACTGCGCCGGTAAAGCTTTCTTTTTTCCGGTTAAAGATACCAGTGGTCACCACTACTTCATTAATCTGTTGCTGCGATTTGCTTAACATGATATTCAGCGTGCCGGCGCCTGCCACGCTGATTTCCCTTGGTGCATATCCCTGGCAGGTTACCTGTAACGTGACAGGGAAGCCCCTTACTTCTAATCTGAATCTTCCATCTGGCGAAGATACCGTGCCGGTGTAGGCGCCCTTTACACGTATGGTGGCAAAGGGAATAGCCGCTCCTGCTTCGTCACGCACGTAGCCGGATATTTCCTGCATAATTGTTCTGACGGGAGTGAGTGTTTTTTCATTGATCACTACCATTTTGTTGACGATGCGATAGGTGAGTGGTTGGTTGTTCAACACAATCGCCATGGTTTCCTGCAGCGTGGCATTGGTCACCTGTATGTCCTGTGGTGAGGACATTTTCAGTACATGTTCATCCCACATAAATGACAAACCTGTTTGTGTTTCCAGCTTCCCGAATATCTCTTTCAGAGAGGCATGTTTCAGGTGGAGATTAATCTTTTGTGCAGCGGCTGTACCGGTCTGGAGATAAACGATCAAGAGAAGAATAGCAGCGGCTTTCGCGCGCTTTTGCAGTTCCATCAATAGTCCGGCAAGGGCATAAAAATGCCGGACCAAAAACGCAATTAATTGCATACATTTGGGTGGTTTTTGGTTGATAAATAAAACAGAACCTGTATTTAGTTTATTAGCCCGACCTTAATAGCCGCTCCGTGAGTCAGACGGGGCGGTTTTTGTTTTCCAGGCTAATGTCTTTATGGTTGTACGATCAGCTTACCATTTTCCAGTTTACAATTCACGCCATATATATTTAGCGCCTCAATTACATCAGAGAGATTTACGTCCCTGTCGATAGTACCGCCAAAGGAGCGTTTAGGCAGTTCTCCCTTCATGTCTACTTCTATGTCGTACCATCGTGATATCTGCCGGAACAATGCCGGCAAATCTGTACTGCTCATCATGAACAGCCCTTTCTTCCATGCTATTGCATTTTCGGTTTCCGCGTTGTTGTCTACCGTAATGCTACCATTCTTGTCAATATTGGCCTGTTCTCCCGGTTGAAGCACCTGTTGTTTATTCACCCGGATGCTGCCCTGCAGCAGGGTAGTTTTTATGATGGGTTCATCCGTATAGGCGTTAACGTTAAACGCGGTGCCCAGTACTTCCACCACACCTTTTTCATGGAAGTGTACGGAGAATGGTTTGGCAGCATCTGCAGCCACTTCGAAATAGGCTTCTCCGGTGATCCTTACCTCGCGGGTATTACCCGAAAAAGCTACCGGGTATCGCAAAGAGGAGGCTGCATTCAGCCAAACCTTTGTGCCATCCGGTAGTACCACGCTGAACTGCCGGCCTCTGGGAGTTGAAATTGTATTATATGCGATGGCAGTTGTGCTGGCGGTGTTGGCATCATATACTACCTGTCCGTTGTTGAGTACTACATTGGTTCCCGCCTGGCTGGCTACTACGCCATTCTTCATGCTATCCAGCAATACGGTGGAGCCGTCTGCCAGCATGAGCACGGCGCCTTGTTTTCCTGGCGCTATTGCTCCGCTATGCGCTACCGTTGGCGGTGTGCGTTTAGGCTGCTCCGTTAGCCGGTAGATGCCGCCTGCCAGCACCAGCAACACTATAGCTGCCGCCGCCCAACGCCAGTAGTACATGCGTTTCACCGGTGTATCACGGGGAAGGTCTACTGATTTTGCTTTCTCTAACAAAGGTTGTAGGGAGAGATCAAATTCCAGGTCCATATCAGGCGCCCCGGTCAGCTCCATGAATACTTCCGTCAGGGCTTCCCGTTGACCGGGATCCCCCAGCAGGGCATAAAATTCCTGTTGACCAGCTGCATCCAGCTTGTTATCCAGGAAGTCCTGCGCCAGTATATGTAATCGGGTATTTTTCATGGTGTTCATAATATAAGATCAGGGTGAGGCATGTTTTGTCATCATGGGACAAAAAATTTTTTTTACCGGTGCAGTAAAAGCATCAGCATGAGGAACCCTGAAGAGGTGAGCCGCTCCCTGATAAAGGCCAGGGCCGCGCTAAGAGCATTGCGTACATAGCCATGAGACAGTTGCAGGTTTTCTGCAATCTCCCGGGTGGTCTTTCCTTCCACACGATTCAGGTGGTAGATGGTTTTCCGTTGTGGCGGAAGTGATTCAATGGCCTCATGTACCAGCCGGTGAATTTCCTTCAGCTCCAGGGTGCTGGTGCTGTCAACAGGATTTTGTGTTATTTGGAGTGCCTCCAGCCGTTTATCGTTTGCTGCATGTCGCTGCAGCGCCAGCAGGCTCTGGTTGATAGTGATTTTCCTGAGCCAGGCGCCCAGGTGTGTTACTTTGTCCAGCTTATCGCGATGAAGCCATACTTTAATAAATACTTCCTGCACGACTTCCTGCCGGGCATATTCGTTCTTCAATATCTTCATGGCTATTGCAGCGAGCGGAGTGGCCCACGTAACAAATAAGGCGGAAAAAGCCTGCTCGTCACCTTCCGCTATACGTTGCAGGAGCGCAGTTTCATCCGTATGTAAAGATTCTGGCGACACTTCGGGCATATTTAAAATTCCGGCGATTCATTTCAGCAGCATATTAATGCAGTAACCTGAATGAATGCCACAGTAGATTTTGGTTGTTTTAATCATCTTCATGGCGTCATCTCAAAAAAAGTGAGGCATGGTAATCACTGTCCCTGTTAAACACGGTCTAACGTGATCTCTAAAAAAAGGCGAAAATAACAGTAATTGGGTTAATTTATTAAAATTATTAAATAAAATTAATAACGAAATAAGGGCAGCCTCTCTCCAATCATTGACCTTCCTTAACATTAAAGCAACCCCTGTTAACCTGCTTTGGAGTGAAGTGGAATTACAAAGACAACCTTTTGTACTGTTTGTAAGTGCTCGTTGGCTGCCTCCTTTTCGGAGTTTTGTTGCAGGAAATTGATATCAGATCATAACTTTGATGGAAGGAGAGGAACGAATCAGAAAGAAAAAAAATCAGATGATGAATGAAGTTACTGGAACGTATATTTGTAGCCGTAATGTCCGCCAGGCCTATGAAGAGGTGAGGGCGAATAAGGCAGTGGAAGAGTGGAGTTATATAATAAATGTCTTTTTGAAAGGTGCTATTGTATTTCTCCGGGAAATCAGTTAGTTTACTGATATACCGCTTGGGTCTTTTTTATAATAGCGTCCTTTTCTGCCCTGCTGAGAGCTCGTATAATCCCTCTTTTATTATTGGGACCAGGTTTATCCCGCTTCTCATTTTCAATTTCCCGTTTCTTTCTCTGGCCGGCTATACCGGTAATGTATAAACGACTGATAACACAGGAGGCTATACGCTTCCCGGATACGGCTTCATCTTATCTATTACGCTTGTAATAGATTGGCAGCCAGATCGGCGCCAGATAATTTTGGTATAATCCGTAATGATATTTCGTATTAATACTACTATTACTATTATTTTTTCTATTAATTTAGGCTGTAATTAATCCTATTATATGTTATCCCGCTTCTATGGTGTTGATAGTTATCAGGAGACCTTGCAACAGATATTGAATAATAACCTGTCACTTAACAATACCAAGGTCAAACGAGTGTTGATATTATATGATGAAGGCAAATTTTTCCTGGGAGACTCTTGTATCACTTTAAGCCGCCTGGCTATTAGCCGGCTTTTTTTTGGAGAAGAGACAGAAATTGACCTGAATTGTTGCAATAAAGAAGCGCGTGCGTTGTATGGTGCCCTTACAAAAAATAACCCTGCATTTAGCAATGTTACCTGTTTCCACTATGACGAAATTGATTATGAGCATTATGATCTTATCATTTGTATGACTATTCATGAGGATCAGTTATTGGGCCTCCTGCACAAGAGAGCGATGCAGGCAGGAAATCTGGGGCAACTTAGTATATGCATATTTTCTTTTTCCCATTTATTGCTGATTCCACGGCAAGATTCTGCCCTCATTTTTCCTGTCCACCAGGAACTGCTCGATTTTTACCAGGGGTATTTAGATAAGCCCCATGAGATCTTTATTGATGAGCCCGAAAAAATCTGGGCGAATAAATGGTTGGCAGCAAAGGGAGTAGCGCCCAATGATCACCTGTTTATTTTTGTAGATTCTTCTTCCAGTACTATGAAAAATGTGAGCTGGGATGTGTATTTTAATGTTCTGAAATTTTGCCTGCAGGAAGCCCATCATAAAATATTAATTTTTGATGAAAAAGGAGCCGGCAAGGCGGAATTTTATGGGCAATGGTTATCTGCAACAGAAATGCAACAGGTAATTTTCTCTACACAAATGACATTGAGAGAAGATATCAGCCTGTTGGGAGCCGACTGTGTAAAAATGATTTTTGGTCCATGTACCGGATTAATGCACTGCGCTTCAAGTGTTTACAATCAATTTGTAAATCAGGGAATGCCAATTGAAGAAGTTCCGTTATTAGTTACCTATACCGGCAAATGGGATGCAATGGAGTGGTGGAGCAACGCGCCACTCATAAACTGCCTGGTAATCAGATTGGTAAATGGAGAAAAACAAATGTTCAGATTAAGTGATCTCAGTGAAAAACAAAAAATCGATTTTAGTGACAGATTGCATAGCAATGAATATACAGCTGGAATGCTTGTAGACTTTTTAGAGAGCAATTTGGTAGGATAAACCTGTAAGCAAATTAAGAAAGACAATTTTTTTTTACTTTAACAAAGTATTATTATTGTTTTTTTAGTGTTTTACTAAACAGTTGTTATCTTAAGTCACATTTAAGAATCTCAAAATATCCGAAATCCGGTTACGTATTTGTACCCTGTAAAGGATCCTGTTGTAGCGTAGTCTGTATTTATAGTTAGTTGTTACCTTATTTGTTAGATAATGACCCGAAATTGATTGTTACATAAAAAGTAGTCTCCTATGCATAGTCAGCTAATTTTAGTAGAGTATTATTATAGCTTCTATAGGAGAATTTTTATTTTAACCCATAAAAATATCTGCAATGGAATTAATTAATCTGGCTATGGTATATGAACATACTATCTTCCGAAAAGTCTTGAAAGAATATTTCTCCGCAGTAAATATTAATATGGCGATTCAGACGGCCAACATCAGGGAACTCTTCGAAGGCTTGAAAAAGACACCTATTGACATTCTGTTGCTGGACACACTGGTGATACAGCTAAATGGAAAGGAAATTATACGTGCCATCAAAGATTCCTATCCCGATATGAAAATATTGGTGCTGTCGCTCGGAGCGGACATGCAGATTATTGTGGAATTGCTGGATTTTGGTATTCATGGATGCATCTCCAGAGATGATGAACCGGAAGACCTGGTGAAGGCTATACTGTCTGTAGCCAGCAATAAAATATACCGTAATAAATTGTTTACCGAAGCACTGTATTATAATAAGGAAAACGTCCTGAATAGTGTAGTCAGTGATAAGAACAACCCGCTCGACAGCAGGGAAAAACAGGTGCTGCAGTTTTTATGGGAAGAAAAGAGCAACCGGGAAATAGCAGAAACCCTTTTTCTCAGTGTCCGGTCTATTGAAAAAATCAGACAGGATATGAAAGAGAAACTGAGAGTGAGATCAACAATAGGCCTGTTGAAGTACGGCATTGATAAAAGAATTATTCAAACGGAAGTTAAAAATACCTATGTAAACACCCTGTAGAAATCCACGTAGTTTTTTAGTATAAACCGAATGAATAAATAGTACTTACCCTATTTTCGACCTGAATTTTATGGTTTAATTTGAATCCTGTTAACTATTGAGTAATAAAAATTGCCGGCAAACACACGCTGTGCATATTTAATTCCCGTTAATTTATTTTTTTTAACTTTTACTGTCATTTTACCCTGAAACGTAAGTCTGTGGCTTACTTTAGCGATAGCTTTTTGCTCAAAATTCCTGTTATGAAGAAATTTAATGAAGGTTGGTATGTAGTATATACTAAGCCAAGACATGAAAAAAAAGTTTGTACTGCATTAGAAGATCTGGGCATTGGGCATTTTTTTGCCATGATGAAAAAACTAAGAATATGGAGCGATCGCAGGAAATATATAGATACCCCTGTATTTCCTTCCTACATTTTTATTTACCTGAAAGATCACCAGGAATATTTTAAAGGACTCGATGTGGATGGAGTACTATATTATGTAAGAATGGGTAAAGAAGTTGCAAAAGTAAATACCGCCATAGTGGACAATCTTAAAGTAATGCTGAATAGCGGAGGCCCCATAGAAGTAACCGAAACTAATTTCATGCCCGGGCAGTTGATGGTTATCCAGCAAGGCCCGCTGGCGGGCTTTACCGGAGAAGTAGTGGAGTACAACGGATGTGAAAAGGTACTGGTGCGCGTTCAGTTGTTTCAGCGAAATGTGTTAATGTCTTTATCACAGGAATACCTGATGGAAGAGGCATCTGCGTATTCTTCCAGATCTTAAATAACAAAAGTTTTTTTATGTCTTTAAAAAGAGACTCCTATATCATAGGTTCGGGACTGACACATGATGGCTCCGTTTGTCTGATGAAAAATGGAAGTATTTTAGTAGCAGTGGAAAAGGAAAGAATTACCCGTCTGAAACATGATGGACTAAATGATGCAGATGCGATCGACTATTGTCTCCATGCAGCAGGTATTACCCTACACGATATAGACCTGGTGGTGCAAAACTCCAACTACGGTTTTTTCGAATATGGTAACGGGCATTACCATGGCCCCCGGCATTTTACCTCCACATTGGATGTGCCGGTAGTAACGATCTCTCATCATCTGGCTCATGCCTACTATGGCATAGGCAGCAGCCCGTACGATCAGTCCGCCGTCCTCGTACTGGATGGCTGCGGAAGCCTTTATGATGAATGCATAGACTTAAAAGATGCACTGATTCTGCCGGATAATATTCCTCATGATCTGCTGCATCTGTATGTGGAAAAGGACAGCTTTTATCACTATCATAATAACCAGCTAAGTACCATCTGCAAGGATTTTTCTCCTTTTGGCCTGGTGCTAAAGGAATATCCAATGCATCCCACTTCTGCCATGCACTCTATTGGCGGTGTATATGCATCTATTACGGCGTATTGTTTCGCTAATGGCGATGATACCGGCAAACTCATGGGACTGGCTCCATATGGTAAGCCAGGTGTTTACGATTACTCCATTTTTGAATTGAAAAACGGGCGGGTATTTGTCAACTACGACTGGATGAAGACCTTCCGGCAACCGGTAAGATCCCAGGCGGATTTCTGGAACAACTTCCAGTACTATGCAGACATTGCGTATTGGGCGCAAAAAGAAACGGAAAGGGCTATCCTGTATTTAATCCGCTCCCGGAAAGAACTGACCGATGCGGATAATTTATGTTATACCGGTGGTGTGGCATTAAATGCAGTGGCCAACGCAAAAATTCTAAAGGAAAACATATTTAAAAATGTTTACTTCACACCGGCAGCCGGAGATAACGGGTTGGCCATTGGTTGCGCCTACTACGGCTGGCTGGAAGTGTTGAAAAGGGAAAGGATAAAACATAATGGCAGCTCCTGTTTTGGGAAAGTATATTCCGCCGGTCAGATAAAAACAGAAATATCAAATTTTGTGCTGCCAGATAAACTATCCGGTAAATTATTTATTGATACCTTTTTTGAACATCTCCCTTTTTTCTTCCGGAAAGAAGAAACAGACAAAGAGCAGTTTTGCATGCAGTTTGTCATTTCAGGCGTCGGTAATTTTTCTTTTCTGATAACACCAGGTAAAGTATCAGTGAATGAAGATGCCAGCCTTCAGGCCGATTGTGTATTTTATGCGGATAGTATTACCTTCATTAATGCTGTCAATGACAGCGCTACATTTTTTAAATCCAAACAAAAAGGGAATACTTTTATATTAGGTGATTTCGGATATTTCCTGCGCGTGATCCGAATGGAGGAACTGGTGGCCACCACCCGCAAACTAAGCCAGGAGCAGCCAGCATTTAAAAAGATTCATTTCTCGGAAGAAAGCGACGTTTTTGCCGCTACCGCCAGGTTACTGGCAGATGGAAAAGTAATCGGCTGGTTCCAGGATGGTTGCGAATTTGGGCCGCGGGCACTAGGGAACCGCAGTATCCTGGCTGACCCCAGGAAAGCAGGCGTACAGAAATTTATTAACAACAAAGTAAAGTTTCGGGAAGATTTTCGCCCTTTTGCACCTGCTGTGTTGAAGGAACATGTTTCCGATTATTTTGAGTTTGAAGGAGACAGCCCTTATATGATTTTAGTAGCCCCTGTAAAACAGGAATGGAAAGACAAAATTGCCGGCGTAGTACATGTAGACAATTCCTGCAGGATACAAACAGTTACCAGTGAAAGCAGCCCCAAATTTTATCAGCTTATCCGGGAATTTAAGTCTCTTACAGATATCCCGGTACTATTGAATACCTCTTTCAATAAAAAAGGAATGCCCATTGTTGAAACTCCTTCACAGGCGCTATCTTACTTTTTTGAATGTGCGCTGGATTGCCTCGTGATCGACAATTATATTATCACCAAAGAATTGAACGAAGCATAATTGCCTATATATAACATGGCTTTTTATTACCCGGTTGGCAAACCGCCATCTGTACGCCTTTAATGCTTTCTATCCGGCCGATTATTGTTTGTACCCTCTTTCTATCACTAAAAATCCTGATTAATCATGAGTTTGTCCTCAATGCTGATGAGAGCCGCCGCGGCTGATACTGCCGGTGTTACACTCGTTTGCATGAATAATATTGAAGAAACGATTAGCTATAAGTCGTTGTACAGGCAATCCCTGATGATGTTGGGTCATCTGCAGGAAGCAGGACTGAAAGAAGGAGATGAGCTGGTATTACAAATAGAGGAAAACCGACTTTTTATACCCATTTTCTGGGCATGTATCCTGGGAGGAATTATTCCGGTGCCGTTGAATCCCGGAGTGCAGGCAGCGCAGAAAATGAAGCTTTTCAAAGTATGGGGCTATCTTAACAACCCTTATTTCATCACAGATAGTGGCGCCTTTGAAAAGGCCACGGATTTACTGGATTCGCCGGAAATGTCTGCTGTTGGCAATAGTATCCAGGAACGTCGCATTTTTCCGGAAAAATTGTTAAGCGAAGGGAAAGAAGGTATCATGGCTGATTCCAGAGAAGACAGCATCGTTTATATTCAGTTTTCTTCCGGCTCTACCGGCGATCCCAAAGGGGTTATATTGACCAACGATAACCTGCTTTGTAATATAGAAGATATCATTACATCACTGCAAATATCTGTAGCTGATAAATTACTCAGCTGGATGCCTATGACGCATGATATGGGCATGATCGGTTTTTTACTGGCGGGTATTTATATGAATATAGATACAGTTAATATTCCTACCTCACTTTTTATAAGAAGACCGTTGTTGTGGATGGAAAAAGCAGCAGCGCATGAGGCCAGTGTATTGTATTCTCCCAATTTCGGACTGCAGTATTTCCTCGCCGCCCTGGATAAGAAAACGGCTTATCAATGGGATTTATCCGGCATAAGAATTATTGTAAATGGTGCGGAGCTGATCTCCGACAACATTTGTAAAACCTTTACCGCCGCATTGGCGCCTTATGGATTGCGGCAACACGCTATTGTTGCAGCGTATGGACTGGCAGAAGCTGCTGTGGAAGTGTCCACAACGGTACCGGGAACCGCACTGAATGCTTATTATCTCCACAGATTACATCTGAATATCGGCGAGGAAATCCAGGTGATTGCTCCTGCAGATCCTGCGGCGGTATGTTTTGTTGAAGTCGGAATAGCTGCCACCGCCTGTAAGGTCAGGATCTGCAATGATCGTGATCAGGTGCTGGCTGAAAATAAGATGGGGCATATCCAGATAAAAGGACGCAACGTAACCCAGGGATACTATAACTATCCCGAAGCCACCAAACGCGTTTTTACAGCAGACGGCTGGTTGAAAACAGGTGATACCGGTTTTTTAATCAATAACCGCCTGATAGTGGTAGGCCGCATCAAAGATGTTTTTATAATTAACGGCCAAAATTATTATCCGCAGGATATAGAACAGATACTGGTCAGGGCAGGTGTGGCAGAACCGGGTAAAATTGTAGCCGTAGGAGGGAGGAACCATCACAACAGCAAAGATGAATTGCTTGTATTTGTGCTATATAAAGGAAATGAAGCTGCTTTCCAGGCAGTGAGCGACCTGGTAGGCAATATCCTGTGGAAGGCTGTTGGTATTTACGCCGACAGGATATTGCCGGTTAGAAAAATTCCCAAAACCACTAGCGGCAAAGTGCAAAGGTTTGAGCTATGGAACAGGTATATTTCCGGTGAATTTAATATTGATCACGGAGATGCCCGCATTGGTGGCACTTCATCTCCGGGAACTGTTTCCTCCGAATGGCTGGCCGCAACAGTAGTGGCTTTACTAGGCGATAATAGCATTACCCCACAAACGGATCTGCTGGAATATGGCATCAATAGTCTTACAGCCATGCGCTTTGTAGCAAGGATAAAACAAAAAACAGGTTTGTCATTGCCGGTGGAAGCAATCTTCAGATTACGTACCATTGAAAGTATCCGGCAGCAACTGGCAACAGCTGCAATAGATAATGTCTATCCACCTTTAAAACAGGGAAACACCCTTTTGCAGCGGAGCCTAACTACAGGGCAGGAACGCATTTTCATGGAGTACCTGTTGAACGAAGATAGCTCGGGGTACAACCTGCCGGTGATCTATGATGTAAAAGGCGCATTGCAATGGCCATCTATTCATAAAGCTTTCCGGCTGTTGGTAGAGAAGTACACGACGCTGCGCACTTCCTTCAAAATAACCGCTGATCGTCCGGAACAGGTTATCCACGAATACCACGATGACTTATTTAATCCAGAATATACTGATCTGAGGTCAGTGCCGGATCCCGAAAGCGTATTGGAGGAAATCAGTAGTGCTTTTATTAGCAAGCCATTTGACCTGCGGATTCCTTCACAGCTAAGAGTGAATGTGATACAAACAGGAAAGGCATCTTACCGTATCGTGTTCGTAATACATCATATCCTGGTTGATGGCTGGTCATTAGCATTGCTCTGTGAAGAATTGTCGGCACTCTATAATCAACTGGCGCAGGGAAATGACAGCATTGATGCAGGGAGGGCCGCTTTTCAATATAACGATTACGTGGTATGGCAACAGGACCTTGAGCAAAGCTACATTTTCAGTCAGCATAAAAAGTATTGGCTGCATGAACTGGAAGAGTTACCGGAACCTGTTCCCCTGTTTCCTGTTAAACTCAGCGGCGCCACCATATTATCCGGGAAAATAAGCACACAAAGATATTGCCTGGACGCAACGGAAGTAGCGCAGTTGAAAACGTTGGCCCAAAAGCATCATACTTCTCCTTTTACTGTAATAATTACACTCATCAACATTATTGCACACCGGTATTCCCGGGAAACAGATATCACCATTGGATTCGAAGTAGCCGGCCGTATCCTGGAGGAAATGGAGGATATAATTGGTTATATGCTGAATACGCTTTGCCTGCGGGTAGAAGTGGAAGGAACCACTTCTTTTTCAGACCAGCTGGAAATAGTTAAAAGCAAAGTTTTTTCCGCAATGGAGCATCAGCTGTACCCGGTGGAATACCTGATCAATGATAAGCAAATCAATACGGTCCACTACGGAAATGCTTTATTTAATGTACTGGTGTTGTACCAGAATTTCCATCAGCACGATTACCAACTGCAATTGAACAACTGTGAGATAAACAGGCGGCAGCTGGACGTTTCAGACGGGTACATGGATACGGTGCTGGAATTTTCTGAACAAAAGGATGAACTGGGACTGGCGATACATTTTAATAACGAAAGGCACCACGGTGCAACCGCTGATCAGTTTGTAATACATCTCAGGAAGTTATTGGAGGCAGTATACAAGGAAGAAAACAGACAGATCATCAAATACGATTTTCTGACAGACCGGGAAAAGGAGATGCAGTTAAGTATCATCAGCGACGCGGCAGAAACGATGTCGCAGAAACTTCCTGTTCACCTTCAATTTGAGCAAAATGCCTTTATGGTACCGGATGCCATTGCATTGGAAGCTGAAACGGAAACTTATACTTACAAACGGCTGAATCAATGTGTAAACAGACTGGCCAATTTCCTGAAGAGCAATTATGCGATAGGGGCCGATGACTGCATTGGCTTCTGGGTGGGAAGAAATGAATACATCGTTATTGCCATGCTGGCAGTACTGAAAGCGGGAGGTACTTATATTGCCATAGATACCGATTGCCCGGTGATCAGGGCCGGAAAAATAATGGAAGAATGCCAGATGAAATTGTTGTTGGTAGATAATATGTATCTGGACCAACTGGAAAATGATTTTGACGGCGAATTTCTTGTGAGCATAGAAAGCATCATTGAGGCAACCGAAAATTGCGAAAACCCGGCGTATACCGGGCAAATGAGCGACCTGGCCTACCTGATCAATACCTCGGGATCAACAGGTACCCCTAAGGCGGTGATGATTACCCATGATACGCTGTCTGATTACGTAAAGCAGTTTGTGAGCTATTTTAAGATAACCAGCAAAGACGTTTTTGTGCAGCAATCTTCTGTTGCCTTTGATACCATCATTGAAGAAGTGTTTCCCGCATTGTGTTCAAAAGGGAAAATAGTTATTGCCGATAAAGGAGGATGGGATATTGATGAGTTGTTGACGGTAATTGCCAGGAAAAATGTCACCATTCTTTCAACTTCGCCGCTGGTGTTGAACGAAATAAATAAACAGGTAGACAGCCGTATAGGCACCCTTCGGATCATTATCAGCGGAGGTGAAGTACTGAGGAGCACCTACATCAATAACCTGCTGCAGAATGTGGTGATCTATAACACCTATGGCCCGTCGGAAACCACCGTATGCGCCACCTACAAAATGCTGACTTCCATCGACGATGTTGCGTTAATCGGGAAGCCTGTCAGTAACCGCGCAGTATACATCCTGGATCAGCAGTTGCAGATGATGCCGCTGGGATGTACCGGTGAAATTTTTATAGAAGGTGGTTTAGCAAGAGGTTATCTCAACATGCCAGCTCTCACTGCGGAAAAATTTATCCCCCACCCGTTTAAGCCCGGCAAAAAACTTTACCGATCCGGCGATCTGGGCAGGTATACAGAAAGTGGAGATATTGAATTCATAGGCCGTAAAGATTTCCAGGTGAAAGTAAGAGGCCATAGGGTAGAACTGGAAGAAGTGGATAAAGTAATTAACCAGTATCCGGATGTCATAATGGCCGTCACCTTACTAAAGTCCCAGACAGATTACCTGACGGGATACCTGGTGGTGAAAGAGGGATTTAAAGAAGGAGCGCTTCGGGTACACCTCAGTCGTTACCTACCTTCCTATATGATCCCTTACCGTTTTGAAATACTCGATAGTATCCCGCTTACCCCATCTGGTAAAACCGATAGAAAACTGCTGGCCGGAAAAAACAGCAATGGCAGACAGCCAGACAGGGAGCAGGAGCTGGTGACAGCGGTAACGAGAACAGAGGAAAGCCTGGTCCGGATGTGGCAAAAAATACTCGATAGAAAAGAAATCGGCATTACGCATAATTTCTTTGATTTGGGTGGGCATTCTATTAAAGCACACCAATTGCAAAACCTTATTTATGCAGAGCTGGCGATTGATGTGAAATTGGCGGATATCTTTATTTACCCCACTATCCGGGAGTTAAGCGCCATTATTGATCAGGCGGAAACAGAAATTTATAACTACATAGAGATTTCTTAATATTTACTGATGAAGATCAGCTCACTCCGAGATAATTAGACTATGAATATTTTTAAGCTTTTTCAGTCCAGGTCCGTTTACTTTTATTTTTTCCTGGTGCTCCTCAGCCTGGTAGGAAGTATTACCAATTTAGGCATGTTGATGACGATCAACATTGCCCTTGGGGGAAAGTCCATTTTTTCTTTAGGGAAATATGCTTACCTGATATTTATAGTGTTTATGGTGTTTTCTTTTGTTTCGAGTATGCTGTTTCAGAATTACATGGTCCGGCTAAGTAATGAGATGACGCTTGACCTGGAGCTGAAGCTTATTAAGAAAGTAAGAAATGCTTCTTTTGAATCTTTTGAGCGACTGGGTACGGAGAAATTGTATGCCGCCATTTCTGATACCCGTGTGCTGAGCCGGGTACCGGAAGTATTCATTGGGTTTGTTAATGCCGCCGTCACCATTGTATGCTCGCTGATTTACTTTATGTGGGTGTCTCCAGTGGCCTGTGTTATTGTTATCATTCTGATGTTTTTTCTCCTGGTAATATACCTGCACCAGAATAAAAAAGTAGAGAACGACCTGAATAAAGTAAGGGATTTGCAGGATGTATATTATGGCTTTATCCGGGAACTGGTGGATGGATTTAAACAGGTCAGAATCTCTTTTCTGAGGAATAGTAATCTATATGACAAATACATCCTGGTCAACAAGGAAAAGTCCATGTCACTGAATGTTAAAACATCCAAGCGTTATGTCAGAACAGAATTAATCGGTGCGTACAGTTGGTACCTGGTGTTGGGATTTGTGATTTTTTTCCTGCCTATGATGGTAAATATCAGCGTGCCTGAACTTACGGCATTTATAACAACCGTATTATTTATGAAAGCACCGGTGTCCCAAATTATTATGGTGGTTCCTTTTTATACAGGTTTAAAGATTGCAATAAACCGTATTGAAAGAATTGATACCCTGCTGGAAACAGATACCGTACCTGAATATACCGCGAATGCAGCTGAATTTCATTCCGTGCGATTTGAGAACATTATTTGCCGGTATGAAAGTAATGACCACTCTTTTGAACTGCGGGTACCGGACTTCAAAATCAGTAAACAGGAAATTGTTTTTATCATAGGCGGTAATGGCAGTGGTAAAACAACTTTTATTCACCTGTTAACAGGTTTATGTAAACCCATTTGCGGACAGGTATATCTCAACGATAAAGAAATTACCTGGCAGGAATTCCAGTTGTTCAGTAATAATATGGCAGCGGTATTTAGTAATCATCATCTTTTTACAGAAAATTATGATGAACATGAGCTGACAGCGAACAATGAATATTTAAATCACTTCACCCATCTGCTCAATTTAAAGGGTGTACTTAGAATTGATTATGAAAAGGAGCGGATTGATACAAAAGTATCTAAAGGACAGCAGAAAAGAATTGCGTTGTTAATGGCACTGATGGAGAAGAAACCCATCCTGGTGCTGGATGAATGGGCTGCGGAGCAGGATCCTTTTAATAAAAAGAAATTTTATACGGAGTGGTTAACGCTACTCCGGGATATGGGGCAAACGATTATTGCGGTGTCTCACGACGATGAGTTTTATCATGTACCTGACAGGTTGGTGAAATTTAATTATGGTCAGATTGTCAGCGATACAAGATTAGTACAGGTAGAATTATAACTATTCAATTTGATGGTTCCGGTTAACGTATTCTGTATCCCGTTTGCAGGAGGTAATAAATACTCTTACAGGGAGTATGAGCAATGCGCTCCTGCTCATATTAATATTATTCCGCTGGAATATCCCGGCAGGGGAAGCCGTATCAGGGAGGGCTTCATAAAAGATATGGATGCCCTGGTAGACGATATATATCAACAGATGAGCAAGGTGGGCTTTCAGCACAACTATGCTATATATGGTCACAGTCTCGGTGGTGTAGTAGCCTTGTTTCTGGCCAGGAAGATCCTGGCGGAACGACAGCGCAAACCCCTGCATTTGTTTATTACCGGAACTACGGGACCCTCTTCTCCCGCCAGGCAGGCGAAGAAAAGGTACCTGCTCAGCAAGGAAGATTTTATTGAAGAATTGAAAGAGCTGGACGGATGCCCTGAAGAGATATTGAATAATCCGGAAATGCTGGATTATTTTGAACCTATACTGAGAGCTGATTTTGAGGTGTCCGAAACCTTTAATTACGTGCCGGCCCACCCCCTTGATCTTTCCCTTACGGTAATTACAGGTACGGAAGAAGATATGGAAACGGAAGATATCCGTATGTGGCAATTGGAAACTAGCCGCCTCGTAGATTTCAGGCAAATGCCGGGAAAACATTTTTTTATTTTTAACAACGCTGCAGAGATATTAAATATAATATCAGAGAAAATCCTCTTACATACAAAAGCAATTTTTTTATGATGGAAAAGCAACTCTATTTAAAACCTAACCTGGTAATAGAACCTTTGGTAGACAACTGGTATGCCTGGTCACATCTTATTTCTCCTCCTACAGCGGCAATGAACATGGTACATCGCCATATGGAAATTATGGATTCTTATGTGATGGCGCCCGACGTACATTTTCAGGCGGTGCTGAACCCTAAAATGAGAGGAGGCCCGTTTATGGATCTGGGTGGTAAAAGAATAGACGAGGTAAAGGAATTACAGGCCGCTACCAGGAAAGGAAGTGCGAAGTTATTTGAACTGGCAGCTGCTATTAAAGAACTCGATAAAATGTTGCTTGAAAACGCAAAAGGATATTCCCTGGAAACACTGTACGAAAAAGTGCCGGTGATGCTGAAAGGGTATGTAGAACTGTTTTACGACAGGCACAATAATCCTGCTTTCCGTTTCTTTGAATCCCTGATGTATACCAATGGGTTTTATGATAAAACATCACAAAGTATTGCCCTATGGATCACCGATAATGACCACCGGCCTTTCAGCCTAAGTACCCCGCGGCTGAAAGAACCTCACGTATTACAGCTGCCTATTCCTTTTGATCATCCCGGTGTAGATGAACTGGCTAAAATGAAGCGGGTACCACAATCCTTGTCTTATATCCGCTCCTTTTTTGATATTCCGGCAGAACAGGAAGCGCTCTTTGCCTCTTTTTTTACAGAAGAACCTTTCCCCGGCTATAAGCACTACGAAGGAGACAGCATCCGCATGCGTTATTTCGGACACGCCTGTATCCTGATTGAAACCAAAGATGTGAGTATATTACTGGACCCGCTGATCAGTTACTACGGTTATCATTCTGACATAGACCATTTTTCAGACCTGGACCTGCCGGATGTAATCGACTATGTACTGATTACGCATAATCACCAGGATCATATTCTCTTTGAAACATTATTGCCACTCCGCCATAAGATAAAAAATATTATTGTACCGGCTACCCGTGGAGGCAGGCTGGAAGATCCTCAGCTGAAGCTGATGTTCAACAGCATTGGCTTTAATAATGTATACGAAATTGATGAAATGGAAACCATTTCTTTTGTGGATGCTTCTATCACCGGCGTGCCATTTACCGGGGAACACAGTGATCTGAACATATTAACCAAAGCATGCTTCTATGTTAAAATAGGCGACTTCAAATTAATGTTCATGGCAGATTCGCGGGTGGTGGAACCTATGTTGTATAAAAACATTCAACAACAGATAGGCGATGTGGATGTTATTTTTCTGGGTATGGAATGTGATGGTGCACCGCTTACCTGGCTGTATGGACCGTTATTGACGAAGAAGCTGGCAAGGGACCAGGATAGCAGCAGAAGGCTTGCTGGTTCTGATTGCGCCAAAGGAATGACCCTGGTAGATATTTTTCATCCGAAAGAAACCTATGTATATGCAATGGGCCAGGAGCCATGGCTGGAATTTATCAGCAGCATAAAATATACAGATGATTCTAACCCGATTGTACAATCGAATAAACTGGTAAAGCTGTGCCAGGAAAGAGGTATTATCGCTGAACGTTTATACGGAGAAAAGGAAATTATGTATGAGAAAAATACTGCTCCCGCAGTAGTATAATCTTCTGATAAACTTATTTACACCCCCTTTTTTGCATCCCTCATTGCCAATTATTTATTACGACGTTATGCATACCGGCATTTCGTTCATGATCCGATCCTAATTGTTAGCTCATGTCCAATAATATAGTGGAGGCCATTATCAAGAAAGCTGTTCAGAAAGGAGTAGATATCCTGCTGGATGGGGACAAGTTGATCCTCCGGGTTTTAAAACAGGTAAATGTTGATAATGACCTGATCAGCCTGATCAGCGAGCATAAGGAAGAAATAAAACATTTCCTTGGCAACGTGGCAAGCAGCGCTGATGCGAAAGCCCGTAGCCGGAAAATCTCTCTCAGGACAAAAGACAGTACCAGCAAATGGCCACTTTCTTTTGCCCAGGAGAGATTATGGTTTGTACACCTGTTACAGGGCAGCGTACAATATCATATGCCTTACCTGTTTAAACTGAAGGGGCAACTGCAGGTAGATCAGCTGGCCGCTGCATTTAAACGGATTTTAACCCGTCACGAGGTACTCCGTACCCTGATCCGGGAAGGCGATGGCAACGGCTACCAGGAAGTCAGGGAATCAGGAGATTGGAAAATGACGATAGCGGATAGTAATGATGTAATGAATGAACACCCATCATTGCAGGAGTACATCGACCATCTTATTAAGAGACCTTTTGATCTGTCCCATGATTATATGCTGCGGGTGGAATTGATCCGCCTGCCGGCAGAAGAATATATCCTGGTAGTGGTAGTACACCATATTGCATCAGACGGATGGTCAATGGGCCTGATGCTCCAGGAGCTGAAACAATACTATAATGCACCACCCCTCGAAGTATTAGCAGCGCCGGAGACTCCAGTATTGCAATATGCGGACTACGCAGTCTGGCAACGGGAATATTTATCAACAGCTATTATACAACAACAGGCTGGTTTTTGGGAGCAACATCTGAAAGACTTATCGCCACTCGAACTGTCATCAGACTTTAAGCGCCCCGTTGTACAGGACCTGAAAGGTGCCGTGATCCGGAAGGTACTGGATAATGAGATGTATCAGTCGTTGCTCGATATTTCCAGGAAGAACGATTGCACTTTGTTTGTAACCCTGCTGAGCGCCTTCAAAGTATTGCTGATGCGCAATACCGGAGATACGGACATTTACGTGGGCAGTGTGGTATCCGGAAGACAACTCCGGGAGGTGGAACAACTGGTGGGATTTTTTATCAACACACTGGTGTTAAGGGATCAGCTGAACCCGGAGATGAGTTTTACACAATTAATGCAGCAGGTAAAACTTACTACGCTGCAAGCTTATGAACACCAGGATATTCCATTTGATAAAGTAGTACAAATGCTTGGAGGGGAGCGGGAAATGAACCGTCATCCGGTGTTCCAGTATTTTTTTGCGGTACACCACAGTGCCGGTAATGAAAACCTGGTGCTGCACGACATTGTGTCTGAAATGATGGAGCATCATCTGCATACTTCTATCTATGATTTCAGCCTGGATGTACTGGAACTCAGCGATGGATGGCATTTACAGTTAACCTATGCCAGCAGCCTGTTTCGTCAGGATACTATGGAACGGTTGCTGAATCATTATATCGGGTTGTTGCAGTCAGTGATAAAAGATGCGGAAAAATGTATTGCTGAAATGGAGATGCTGAGCGTGGAAGAGCAGCACAGCCTGTTGCATACTTTTAATGATACCCAAGTGGTATATCCGGAAGAGGATACACTGATCGATTTATTCAGCAGGCAGGTGAAGCTGCATCCGGAAGCCGTGGCGGTGGTATGTAAGGACAGAAAATATAGTTATAGTGAACTCGATCTATGCAGTACACAGTTATCCGGTTACCTGGTAAAATGTGGTGTTAAGCCAGGTGAAAAAATTCCGGTATGTTTCGACAGGAGCTTTAATATGCTGGTGGCGCTGCTGGGTGTTATGAAAGCGGGAGCGGCTTATGTGCCGGTTGATCCGGCTTACCCGTTGTCTCATATCGATTACCTCGTAGGAGATATTGCCGCTGCTATTGTTGTTACTACCGCGGCATATCGGTCATTCTTCCAGCAAGGAGGACTGAGTAAAATAGTGTTGCTGGATCAGGAATGGGAGCACATCATGAACGGGGAGGTATCTGCTCCGCAACACTATGCTGTTCCGGATCACCTGGCGTATATCATTTATACTTCAGGAAGTACCGGCAGACCCAAAGGCGTGATGATCACGCATCAATCGTTGATTAACTTTTTACGGGCCATGGTGGCTCAATTGGAGTTTTCGGCTGCTCACAGCATATTGGCCATTACGACTTATAGTTTTGATATTTCCTGCCTGGAATTATATACACCCCTCATCGCAGGAGGAAAAATATACCTGGCAGAAAGAGAAGATGTGATAGATGGAAACAAGTTGCATACGCTGCTGGCACAATGGCGTCCTACGCATATGCAGGCTACGCCTTCTACCTGGCAGATGCTACTTGAAAGTGGATGGCAAAATGAGGAAAATGTCACCCTGCTAACAGGTGGTGAGGCTTTACCCGTTGCGTTGAAAAAACGTTTGACGGATATAAGCCGGTCCATATGGAATATGTATGGTCCAACAGAAACGACGATATGGTCAACTGCGGCGCTGCTCGACAGTGAAGCTGTTATCAGTATTGGTCGTCCAATCAGTAATACCGCTATTTACATATTAAACAGTCATTTGCAGTTATGCCCGGTGGGGGCGCCAGGGCAGCTTTGTATTGCGGGTGCCGGCGTGGCCAGGGGATATCTTCACCAGGAGCAATTAACAGCAGAAAAATTTATCTCTAATCCCTTTGGTGGCGGACTATTATATCAAACGGGCGATATAGCCCGCTGGCAGTCAGATGGAAGCATTGTTTATATTGGACGTGCCGACAACCAGTTAAAAATAAAGGGACATAGGATTGAACCCGGGGAAATAGAGATGGCCCTCAGTCATGTACCCGGTGTTAAAAATGCCGTGGTGGTAGCCGGAGCAGATCGTGGCGCCGGGCGACAACTGATTGGTTATGTGGTTACAGACGAAACATACCGCAAAGAGGTAGCCTATGATTACCTGGTGAGCCACCTGCCTGCTTATATGGTTCCATCCACATTATCCGTCATCGATGATATTCCTTTAACGGCCAATGGTAAGGTAGATCGTAAGGCTTTATCAGCTATGGCCACCGTGATACCAGATGCTTCTGTGTATGAAGCCCCGCGTAATCCTACGGAAGAAAAACTGGTAACCATCTGGGAAGCATTGCTGAATATATCCCCGGTGGGTATCCATGATAACTTTTTTGAGCTGGGTGGCCATTCCCTGTTGGCTATGCGTGTAGTGGCAGCTGTGAGAAAACAATTAGACAGGGAGCTGGCAGTAAGGGACATTTTTCTTTATACCAGCATCGCCCAACTGGGCGCTGTACTTTCCAATACAGCAGCTAAATCAGGACTTGCTTTACGCGCTTACCCACGGGAAGGCATGGCTGTTCCTTTATCTTTTGCACAGGAACGCCTGTGGTTCCTGGATCAGCTGCATGGGAGTGCTGCTTATCATATGCCCTTTGTTTTCCGTATAGAGGGTGAACTGGTTGTTTCCCTGTTGGAAAATGCACTCCGGCAAATCATAGACCGTCATGAGGTATTACGCACGGTGATTGATAATCAGGACGGACAAGGTTATCAACGTGTATTGCCATCTTCCGATTGGCAGTTGGAATACCTGGCGGACCTGCCGGCATCCACAGCCGGATATGTGTCGGCTTTTATTCACCGTCCTTTTGACTTGTCTTCTGATTATCCGCTGAGGGTATGCCTGCTGAAAGTGTCTCCTACAGAACATATACTAGCCGGCGTATTACATCATATCTGTAGTGATGGCTGGTCTATACCGGTATTAACTGCAGAACTGGCGGCTTTTTACAGCAGCACGCCTGCTACGTTGCCCGCCCTGCCGCTGCAATATGCCGATTATGCATGGTGGCAGCAGGATTACCTGCAAACAGCACATTACACTACCGGGTTGGATTACTGGCAAAAACAGTTATCCGGTCTGGTACCTTTCCGTTTAACGGGAGACCAGTGGATGGCTGCCGGCAACCGGGAAGGGGCAGCGCTGAGTTACCAGCTAAACCACGCATTATCCACTTCGCTGGTACAGTTATGTCATCGGGAAGGTTGTACCATGTATATGCTGTTGTTGAGCGCTTTTAAGGTACTCCTGTATCGTTACAGCGGTATCGGGGATATTGCTATTGGGACTTCTTCTGCTGGTCGCCGTTACCAGGAACTGGAAGGACTGATTGGTTTCTTTATCAACACGCTGGTATTGCGTAGTCATCTGAATGGAGAACAATCATTTAAGGAGCTGTTGCAGCAGGTGCGTGAAACCACGCTGGCAGCTTATGATTATGCGGATATTCCTTTTGAGAAGATCGTAGAAACGTCAGGCGTACAGCGGGATCGCAGTAGCAATCCGTTGTACGAGATCCTGTTTACGATGCAGAATAATGAAGCAGGTAAGGGGTTAACACTGGAAGGTTTAACAGTAGTTCCGTTACCACAGGTAGTGAGTGGTGCGCAATTCGATATTAACTTCAACGTGCGCGAGGCCGACGGGCATTTAATGCTAGAGGTCATTTATCGTAGCGACCTGTATAGCAACGCGCTGATGCAACGTTTTGTCGGTCACTATGAACGTTTGCTGGAAAGTATAGTCGCAGATGCGGATCAGCGCATCGGCCAGTTGCATATGCTCACCACTGCAGATGAACAATTACAAATCTCTTTTAACAATAGCTCCTTTGATCCCTCTTTAGATACCACTGTTTTTGTAACAGAACAAGATACCGTCATCGACGTATTTCTTCGTCGGGCACAGATGCATCCGGATGCATCTGCACTTGTGTATTCAGGTGGAACATTGACCTATGCTGAGCTGGCATTACGCAGCCGCACGCTGGCCAATACATTGCGGTCTTATGGCGTGGGTGCCGGAACGCCGGTGCTGCTATGTACCCGCCGTGGCGCCGACATGATGACCGGCATACTGGGTATCCTGATGGCTGGCGGCGCTTATGTACCATTGGAACCGGATGCTCCAGCCGGCCGCCAGGAATATATTATTACCGACAGTGGCAGCAAAGTAATAGTGACCACCAGTAATGAAGCACCACTATTTCCATACTACAACTGCATTTGCGTGGATGGGCTAACGCCGGAACCGGCAGCGGCAATGCCATTGCCGCAACCTGCCGATGCGGCTTATATCATTTACACTTCTGGCAGCACGGGCAAACCCAAAGGGGTGAAGATCACGCATAGTAATCTGCGTAATTATATAGCGCATAGCATCGCTGCATATATCGGGAACGGAACTGATGAAAAGAATACAGGTAGTGGCAGTTACGTTCACTTGTCCTATAGTTTCGATGCAGCAGTAACCGCCTTGTTTGCACCTTTACTGGCGGGGCGTCGTGTGGTAATGGGCAGTAATACGGGACTGACTGTTTTTGAAGATCCCTTGTTTTTATCCGCTGCCCCCTACGACTTTATAAAACTTACACCGGCTCATTTGCCTTTACTGACGCCCGTACTCATCAGCGAAATCCCTTTGTTGACGAGGCGTTTGGTGGTAGGAGGAGAAGCCTTGCAACCAGCCCATTACGAGGCACTGGGAGGTTATCGCATAGAAATTATTAATGAATATGGCCCCACAGAAGCCACAGTGGGCTGTAGTACTTATCATTTTAATACCAGCGACAATAACATTGGTACCGGCCCCGGTGGTGTATTGATCGGTCGCCCGATCCGGAATATGCAGTTATACGTGTTGGATCAGGATGGAAATGTTTGTCCAGCCGGCGTGCGTGGGGAGCTCTGTATCAGTGGTGCCGGTCTTTCTGCAGGATATCATCATCAACCAGAACAAACACAACATAAATTTATCACAAATCCTTTCGGTCCCGGATTATTATATCGTACAGGAGATGTAGCACAACTGGAAGCAGATGGCAACTTATCTTACCTGGGCAGACTGGATGACCAGGTAAAGATCCGCGGCTACCGCATAGAACCCGGCGAGGTGGAGGTAGTGCTGAGTAGCAGTCCCGGTGTACAACAAGCGGCGGTAGTAGTGGACAAGACAGAGAAAGGATTCCGTCTTTCCGCATTTATTGTAAAAGAAGATGATTACAACCGGGAAGCAGTAGAGCAGTACCTGCGTATGCACCTACCGGAATATATGTTGCCGGCGCAACTCACGGAAATAGCCGTGCTGCCATTAACCGTGAATGGCAAAGTAGACCGGTCTGCATTGGCGGCCATAGCGGCCGCCGCTCCGGCCGGCAAAACATACGAAGGCGCCCGCAATGAAATGGAAGCAGTACTGGTAACGATCTGGGAAGAATTATTAGATATATCACCGGTTGGTATCCACGATAATTTCTTTGAGCTGGGCGGTGATTCTATTGTCACCATTCAGCTGGTTAGCCGTGCCCGCCGCCAGGGCTACCACTTTGAAGTAGCAGATGTGTTCAGCTACCAGGATATTGCTGCATTGTCAATTTATATTGCGCAACAAGGTAAAGCTGCATTAAAAGGTGAGCAAGGAATTTTGAGTGGCAGCAGCGGGCTGTTACCGGTGCAGCAATGGTATCTCGCCAATAACGGAAAAAATAAACATATTTCACACTTTAACCAGTGTATATTATTGCGTATAGCCAAATCCGTTAGTGCGGATACATTGCACCGTGCGGCTGATTTATTATCCGCCCGGCATGATGCATTAGGCTTCCGTTACCGGCAAACAACTGCGGGCGAATGGGAACAAACATACAGCGGTGGCAGCGATGCTTTTGTAACAGCAGATCTCCGGCATATAGAGATGGCTTCCTTGAGCGCAGCTATTACCCGTCACAGCCAGCAATACCAGGAAAGCCTGGATATCACTGCAGGGCCGATTTTCCGCCTGGTATTATTGTTAACGCCTGCGGCAGAAGAACATCACCGGTTGCTGTTGGTAGTACATCACCTGGCGGTAGACAGCGTTTCCTGGCGTATCCTGCTGGAAGAACTGGATGCTATACTCACCGCATTGCAGGAAGGAAACAGGTATGAACCTCTATCTAAAACTAGCGCTTATCGGGAATGGTACCAGGCTTTGTCAAGGCATACCTTCAGTAGCCAGCTTCCTTACTGGGAGCGTATCAGCGCCGGATATAAACCGTTGCATGCAGAAAGTGAGCCGGTACGGCATGGAGACATGGCACACTATGCGGCGCATTTTTCCACCGCACAAACCAGGTATTTATTACAGGAAGCCCCGCGTCTTTACCAAACGGAAATAAATGATCTGTTGCTGTATGCATTATGCTGCAGCCTGAAATCCTGCAATGGTCATGCACGTGTGCACATCGGGTTGGAAGGCCATGGCCGCGAAGCTTTGCCGGGAACAGATCTGAGCCGTACTGTGGGTTGGTTTACTTCTATGTACCCGGTGATGTTGGAAGCCACGCACGATAATATCCGCGACAACCTGTTAAGCATAAAAGAACAACTACGTCAGATTCCTGGTAAAGGAATCGGCTACGGCGTATTAAAATATATCCACGGCGCTGCCGGACTATCCGGCAAAGATCCATGGGACCTGGTATTTAACTACCTGGGGCAGAGCGATAACGTGATCCGGCAGAGCAACTGGCTCAGCGCCGCACCGGAGAGCGCTGGACAGTCTGTGAACAATGGCATTTACAGCCATGCGCTGATAGCCGTAAACAGTCTGGTTTCCGGTGGTAGCTTACAGATGAACTGGACCTACAGCCCGGCACATTACAATGAGTCAGATATTGCTACCTTATCAGAAGCTTATTTCGCCGCCCTGGATGAGCTGATGGCCCATTGCCGCGAACAGGGCAGCAACGATATTGCGTACGCAATTCCTTCAGATTATGGCTTGTCCGCTGACGTGAGCTATGAGGCGCTGAACAGTTTCCTGTCCGATATAGAAGCAGGTGTGGTGAGAAGAACACTGTTATCAGGCGTTTACCGGCTAAGCCCTTTACAGGAAGGCTTGTTATTTCATGGCTTGTACAACGAAAGCGGTGGCGCTTACATTGAACAGTTCCGTTGTGAGGTAAGCGCTTTAGATGAAGCCATTTTTATCCGCAGTTGGGAACAACTGTTAAGTCGGCATAGTATTTTGCGAAGCAGTTTTTATGCGGCTGCATTTAATATCCCTGTACAGGGAGTACATCGTCAATGCGAACTCCCCTTGCATAAACTGGATTACCGGGGCAAAGGGGAAGAAGAGCTGCAAGCGTTGATCGCCGCTTACCTGGAGGCCGACCGGCAGGCAGGATTTGATTTCCGGCAAGCGCCTTTGATGCGGTTTACATTGATCCGTTTGGACGACTCGCGCACGGAAATGATCTGGACCTTCCATCACCTGATCCTGGATGGCTGGTCCACTCCGGTGTTGATGGAAGAGTTCCTGCAAACCTATGAACAGTTGATATCCGGCGTAACAATGCCGGTATTGCAGGAGGATCGCTATGAAGATTATATCCGCTATATCGCCGCACAGGACAAGGATGCATCGGTAGCTTACTGGAAAGACTACCTGAAAAATATAACAGAAGGTTGCCTGTTGCCTTATGTGAAGGAAGGCGTCAACCGGACAAAAGGAACAGGGCGTTACCAGGAGCAAACGATATTGTTGGACGCCGCCCGCATGGAAGAAATAGCTTCCTTCTGCCGTTATCACCGTATAACAGTGAATACCCTGATACAAGGCGTATGGAGTTACCTGTTGCACCGTTATACCGGTAGTCAACACATTACCTATGGTGTCACTGTTTCCGGCCGGCCGGGTGATCTGGCCGATATGGAAAACAGGGTTGGGATGTATACCAATACTTTACCTTTTACTATAGGATTACAGGAAGAGCAGCGGATAACAGACTGGTTGCTGTTGCTGCAACAGGCATTCCTTGAAAGTCAGCAGTACCAGTACAGTTCATTAACCAGTATTCAGCAGTTGACAGGTATTGGTGGTGATCTGTTTGATACGATGATCACTTTCCAGAATTATCCGGTAACGGAGATACTGAAAGCAAGTCACTGGAATTTTAAAGCAGACAAATTTCATATTACGGAAGAAACGAGCAATTATCCGCTGTCGCTGAGGATATTGCTGGCAGATACGATTACTATACAGTTCATTTATAAGGAAGAGAGCATAGATGCGGTGTATGTGGAAAATATTGCTGCTCACTTTGAGCATGTGCTCGACCAATGTCTGGACAGCAGCATTCATCACCTGAAAGAGATAAAGCTGCTGACTGCAAAAGAAGAAACCGCCGTATTGCAAACATTTAACTACACAAAAGCAGATTACGGTCAGCCTGCCACGATTGTATCAGTATTTAATCAGCAGGTACAGGCTACACCTGATGCTGTTGCACTGGTGTTTTTGGAGGAGGTAATGGATTACCGGGAGCTGAACAAACGCGTAAACCAATTGGCGCACTACCTGGTAAAAAAAGGTGTTCAAAAGGAAATGCCGGTGCCGCTATGCCTGGAAAGAGGACCAGGACTGATCATAGGAATGTTGGCGGTTTTAAAAGCAGGTGGCGCTTATGTGGCGCTGGACCCGGCTTATCCGCAGGAAAGATTATCTTATATGCTGGAAGATACTGCGGCCACCCTGATATTAACGGATAGCAAAAACGACGATAAGCTATTGCAACATACAGGCATCCTTATTGACATAGATAGCGAGGCGGACATAATAGCCATGATGCCGGTAACAGATCCGGTGATTACCGCTACACCTTATTCCCTGGCATATATTGTTTACACATCAGGGAGTACCGGTCGGTCAAAGGGTGTTATGATTGAACATCATAGCGTGGTGAACCTGGTATACAACCAGGTAATCCCTTTGAACCTGCAGGCTGGCATCAGTGTTTTACAATTTGCGTCTATCAGCTTTGATGCCGCTTATCATGAAATATTTACCACGCTGCTACATGGCGGAAAGCTGGTGCTGGTCACTAAAGAAGTAATACTGGATAGTCACCTGTTGAACGAAGTGATCCGGCAGCATGAAGTAGCCTTGATTACATTACCACCGAGCTACCAATCGGCTATTATAAATGAAGTATCCGGTCTTAAAACTATTATCTCCGCGGGAGAAGCGCTGAATCCACAACTGGCGGCGGCATTAACAGAAAAGGGTATCCGGGTGATCAATGCATATGGTCCCAGTGAAAATACGGTATCTGCTATTTTATCCGTCAGCCCTATATATGAAGATGGAACAGTGACTATCGGCAAGCCATTGGCGAATGTACAGGCTTATATCCTGGATGGGCAGTTGCGCCCGATGCCTGTTGGGCTTACAGGAGAATTATACCTGGGTGGTACACAGTTGGCCAGGGGATATCTTCATGCAGCTGCACTTACCCGGGAGAAATTTATTAATAATCCCTGGGGAGAAGGTCGTTTATACCGTACCGGCGACATGGCCAAATGGTTGCCGGATGGAAATATGACCTATGTTGGAAGAAAGGATGAACAGGTAAAGATTCGTGGGTATAGGATTGAACCCGGTGAAATAGAACAGGTACTGCAGGAATGCCCCGGCGTGAAGCAGGCAGCAGTAGTAGTGGTGATGGGTAAAGACGAAGAAAAAAGATTGGCAGGATACCTTATAAAAGGATCCGGTTACACACGTTCATCGGTAGATGCCTGGCTGAATAGCCATCTTCCGGAATTCATGATCCCATCGTTACTACGGGAAATAGAAGAAATGCCGTTAACACCCAATGGGAAGATAGACAAAAAACTACTGGCTTCCTGGCGGGATGAAAGAGACGTGCTAACCGGTGAAGAAGAATTGTTGAATACTACAGAAGCTGCACTGGCAAATATCTGGAAAGAACTGCTGGACATTAACCCAATAAGAAGGGATGATAATTTCTTTGAACTGGGAGGCCATTCCTTACTTGCCATCAGGCTTATATCTGCTATCCGCAAAAAGTTTGATTGTGAAATAGATATCCGGTATGTATTTGACTACCCAACCATCGGCGGATTAGCAGAAGTACTGGCCGTAACACAGGAACATACGGTGTTGCCGGGGATAGAAAAAAGGCCGGAAAACCTCGTCACGATCCCGCTGTCTTTTTCCCAGGAAAGATTATGGTTTATAGATCAGTTGCAGGGCAGTACTGCTTACCTCATCTCTAATGTACTCCGCCTCAAAGGCCACTTAAACAAATCTGCACTGTCTGCAGCGTTCAGGGAAATTTTATCGCGGCATGAAATTTTGCGTACTGTAATCTGCGAACAGGATGGTAAAGGGTACCAGTTTATCAGGGACGCAGCTGATTGGAATTTGGAACAACTGCCGTATGAAAATGGTATCCTGGAAAAATTGTTGAATATCCCCTTCAGCATATCAGATGATTATATGCTAAAGGCATGGCTCATCAACGTAACGGCCAATGAATACCTACTTGTAGTAGGCTTGCATCATATTGCTGCGGATGGCTGGTCTATGTCGCTGCTGACTAATGAACTGAATGAATTATATAACAGTGCGGTAGCGGGTCGCCTCGCTCGCTTACCTGTATTGCCGGTACAATATGCCGACTACGCCTTATGGCAAAGAGATTTTATGGAAAGCCCGGTAATGGCAACACAGTTGGCTTACTGGAAAGAGCAGCTGAAAAACGTCACACCATTTGAGATTCCTGCAGATTTTACATTACCTGCAGAGCGGTCAATGAAAGGAGGTGTCGTGAAATGCATGATAGATAATACTTTGCTGGATGCACTGACAGAATTGTCGGAGCAGGAAGGCACTACTTTATTTATGACCCTGCTCGCGGTATTCAATGTATTGCTATACCGTTACACCGGGCATGAAGATATTTGTGTGGGCAGTCCTGTTGCCGGTAGGAACCAACTGGAAACAGAAAAGCTAATAGGTCTTTTTGTAAATACCATTGTGTTGAGAACACAGGTAAGCGGAACGCTCCGCTTTACGGACCTGTTGCAGGCAATAAAACAAACTACCCTGGAGGGCTATACGCATCAGCATGTGCCCTTTGAAAAAGTGGTCGATGTGCTGGGGATTCAGCGTGACCTTCATCGTCACCCCCTCTACCAGGTGCTTTTTACCTTACAGCATCAGGAGAAGGAGGGGGATTTACAGTTGAAGGAGCTGGAAGTAACAGTGGAAGACATCCCGGCAGATAAAGTGAAACATGATCTGAGCATGGATATCACCTTATCAGCTGATGGTTTGCAGGTAACTATGGACTATTCCGGAGAACGTTACAGAACAGAAAAGATAACGCGTATGCTGCGGCATTTCGAGCAGTTATTGTTATCTGTTGTCAGTAATCCGGCAGCAGATATTGCTTCGCTGATATTATTACCGGAAGAAGAAAAAAATTGTTTACTGCACACTTTTAACAATACCAGCGTTGATTATGGAGATACCGGCACCATATTGCTTTTACTGGAAGAGCAGGTGAGAACGGTACCCGATAGTCCGGCGGTATCTTATGCCGGGGAAAAAATTACTTACCGGGAACTGGATCGGCGCGCTGCTCAGCTGGCCGTGTACCTGCAACAGCAGGGCGTTGGAAAAGACGTGTTGGTACCTGTTTGTACAGAGCGGGGAATAGGATTGATCGTGTGTATCCTGGGTGTTTTAAAGGCAGGCGGTGCATATGTGCCACTGGATCCAGCATACCCGGCAGAAAGACTGGCTTTTATGCTGGAAGATACTGCAGCAGGTATTGTACTGGCAGATAATGTGGGAGTCAGCACGATGCCTTATCGCGAAAATGTCCGGGTCATCAATATCGAAACGGCGCAGGAAATTTTTAGCAACGTGGTGGTGAACGGACCACAGATTTATCCGGCTGTCAATGACCTGGCTTACGTTATTTATACATCGGGAAGTACTGGCAGGCCTAAAGGGGTGATGATCGAACACGGAGGTGTGTTGAATATGGTACGGAGTCACATAGATTTTCTTTCTCTCCGTCCAGGCAGCAGCATACTACAGTTTGCCTCTTCCAGTTTTGACGGCTCCTGCCAGGAAATCTTTAATACGCTTTGTTCTGGTAGTTGCCTGGTCATACCTTCCCGCGAACAGATCTTACATCCGGAGCTTCTCTTTGATCTTATCGTAAAGGAAAACGTGGCATTGGCTACGCTTCCGCCTTCCTATCAAACTACTGTCAGGGATAAGTTGTCAGTATTGGAAACACTGTATTCAGCCGGGGAAGCGCTCAATCCTGATATAGTAAAGTATATCCAGGAAAAAGGGGTGAGGGTCATCAATGGTTATGGACCTACTGAAAATACAGTAACGGTTACACTAACAGATAACCCGCTAACCACAGAGGGAAATGTAATAATTGGCAAGCCAATCAATAATGTGCAGGTATATATTGTGGATCGCCATGGTGCATTATGCCCGGTGGGTATTGCCGGGGAAATAATGGCGGGAGGTGCACAGGTAGCCAGGGGCTATCTGAATTTACCTTTACTCACAGCTGAAAAATTTATTCCTCATCCATTTGGAGAAGGACGGGTATATCGTACTGGTGACCTTGGCCGCTGGCTCCCCGATGGTAATATTGAATACCTGGGTCGTTTGGATGAACAACTGAAGATCCGCGGTTTCAGAATAGAGCCGGGAGAAGTAGAAAGTGCTTTACTCGCTTATCCAGGTGTAAAGCAGGCAGTAGCTGTGGCCGGAAAAGATGGTGCCAATGCTGCCCGTTTGCTGACATATGTAGTCACGGATGAACAGTATCATGCAAACGGGGTGATGTCTTATTTGCAGCAGCGCCTGCCGGCCTACATGGTGCCGTCTTTTGTAATCATACTGCCGGAAATTCCATTGACACCCAGTGGAAAAGCAGATAAGCGGTTATTATCTCAAATAGAACCGGTGATCCGGCATACACGCGATTATGAACCACCGCGTAATGAAGTGGAAAAAATATTGGCGGCGATCTGGGAAGAATTACTGGGCCTTGCTGAAATAGGCATTTATGATAACTTCTTTGAGCTGGGAGGCGATTCTATCATTACCATCCAGGTAGTGAGCCGCAGCCGCCGCAAAGATATCGTGCTGCAACCTCGTGACCTGTTTATTCACCAGGATATTGCTTCTTTATCGGCTTACCTGGCGCATCGCGGACAGGTACAGGCAACGGAAGGAGAACAGGGCGTTTTAAGCGGCAACTGTGGATTGTTGCCAGTGCAGCAATGGTATCTCACCAACAATGGCAACAATGAACATATTTCGCACTTTAATCAAAGTGTGTTACTACGTATATCCAAAGCCGTAAGCGCCGATACACTGCAACGTGCAACAGATATGTTGGCTGCCCGCCATGATGCGCTTCGGTTCCACTACCGGCAAGCAGCCACCGGGGAATGGGAACAGGCTTATGGCGGCCGCAGTGATGCATTTGCAACAACAGACCTGCAGCACATCGGGGCAGCCTCACTCAGCGACGCCATTACCCGCAGCAGCCAGCATTACCAGAAAAGCCTTGATATTAAAACAGGTCACATTTTCCGCATGGCATTATTGTTAATGCCTGCAGCAGAAGAACATCACCGGTTACTGCTGGTGGTGCATCACCTGGCAGTAGATGGCGTGTCCTGGCGTATCCTGCTGGAAGACCTGGATGCAATGCTGACAGCGCTGCAGGGTGAACATCCCTATGAGCCGCTTCCTAAAACAAGCGCTTACCGCGAATGGTACCAGGCTTTGTCAAGGCATACCTTCAGTAGCCAGCTTCCTCACTGGGAGCGTATCAGCGCCGGTTATAAACCGCTGCGCGGAGAAAAAGAAGGGACGGTGTGCCGGGCAGATATGGAAGAACAGGTCATTCATTTTTCTGCTGCACAAACGAAATACTTATTACAGGAAGCTCCGCGTGTTTATCAAACGGAAGTAAATGATTTATTACTGTATGCTTTGTGCCGCAGTCTGACATCCTGGAGTGGTCATGCCCTTGTGCACATCGGGTTGGAAGGCCATGGCCGTGAAGCCTTGCCGGGAACAGATCTGAGCCGTACTGTAGGTTGGTTTACTTCCATGTACCCGGTGATGCTGGAAACCCCCCACGATAATGCCCGCGACAACCTGTTAAGCATAAAAGAACAACTACGTCAGATACCTGGTAAAGGAATCGGCTATGGCGTATTAAAATATATCCACGGCGCTGCCGGACTATCCGGCAAAGATCCATGGGACCTGGTATTTAACTACCTGGGGCAGAGTGATAACGTGATTCAGAAAAGCAACTGGCTCAGTGCCGCGGAAGAAAGCGCCGGCCGGTCTGTTAGCGATGGTATTTATGGCAACGCATTGATGGAGGTAAATAGTATTGTTTCCGGTGGCTGCTTACAGATGAACTGGAGCTACAATCGCGCTTACTACAATGAAGCGGAGATTGCCGCTTTATCATCTGCCTATTTCGCCTGTATAGAAGAATTGATCGCGCACTGCCGTGAACAGGAAAATAACGAGATTATTTACGCCATCCCGGCAGACTATGGCTTGTCGGGTGATGTAAGCTATGAAGAGCTGAACAGCTTTTTATCCGGTATGGAAGGAGCCGTAACGAGAAGAACATTATTATCGGGCCTTTACCGGTTAAGCCCTCTGCAGGAAGGCTTATTATTTCACGGCTTATACGATGAAAGTGGAGGTGCTTACATAGAGCAATTCCGTTGTGAAATAGGCGCCCTGGAGGAAATGGTTTTCATTCGCAGCTGGGAACATTTATTACATCAGCATAGTATCCTGCGAAGTAGTTTTTATGCCGATGCATTTAATATCCCGGTGCAGGGGGTACATCGGAAATGTGAAATACCCCTACATAAATTAGATTACCGTGGTAAGCCGGAAGCTGATCAGCAAGCCCTGATCGCTGCTTACCTGCAGTCTGACCGGGAAACAGGATTTGATTTCCGGCAGGCGCCGTTGATGCGGTTTACATTGATCCGTTTAGATGAATCGCGTCATGAAATGATATGGACTTTCCATCACCTGATCCTCGATGGTTGGTCTACACCCGTGCTAATGGAAGAATTTTTGCAAACATATGAGCAGTTGTTATCTGGTGCAGTTCTCCCCGTAACAGCGGAAGACCACTATGGAGATTATATCCGTTACATCGCAGATCAGGACCAGGAAGCAGCAACTGCACATTGGAAAGCATACCTGGACGGTGTGACCGAAGGGTGCCTGTTGCCTTATATACAGGAAGGCATTAACCGAACCAAAGGAGGAGGAAGTTACCGGGAGGAAACTTTATTGCTGGGCGTGAAAGAAACGGAAGAAATAGCCTCTTTTTGCCGTCATCACCGGCTAACGGTCAATACCCTGATACAAGGCGTATGGAGTTACCTGCTGCACCGTTATACCGGTAGTAATCATATTACTTATGGTATCACCGTTTCCGGGCGGCCGGACGATCTTTCCGATGTAGAGCGGAGGATAGGGCTGTATATTAATACGTTGCCTTTTCATACTGAAATTAAGGAAGAAGGTATATTAGACTGGCTATTTTCTATCCAGAAAGAACAACTGGAAAGCAGGCGCTATCAGTACCGCCCATTAAGTGAATTACAACAACTGACCGGGGTGAATGGTGATTTATTTGATACCATGATCACTTTTCAGAATTACCCGGTGAGCGAAAGCTTTGCTGCTTTTCAACATACACTGGAAATAGGAAAGATCACTATCCGGGAACAAAGCAACTATCCGTTAAGCATAGTGGTGGGAACGGGCGAAAGATTGAGTGTGCGGCTCAACTACAACGAGACCGTTTTACCGGTGTATTATGTACGGCAAATGCTGGGACATATAGAAAACGGGTTGTTGCAAATCGCCAGGAATGCCGCTGGAAATATATCCGGTATTACCTTGCTTACACCTGTGGAAGAGCAGTTGATACATAGCTTCAGCCATTCGTTGGTAGATTTTCCTAAGCAACAGACTATGATAGACCTGTTTGCGGAACAGGTGCTTAAAAAACCGGATGCTATTGCCGTGGTATTTGAAGGACGGGAATTAAGTTATGCAGCACTCAACCAGTATACAGATTGGCTGGGGCACTACCTGAGAGCCAAAGGGGTGAAACAGGAATCCCTGGTACCGGTGAGTGTAAACAGATCCATGGAAATGATCATCGCGATGCTGGGCGTTATGAAGGCGGGCGGCGTTTTCGTACCGGTTGATTCTTCTCTGCCGCAGGACCGGCTCGGCTATATATTAAAAGATACGGCTTGCCATATTTGTATTGCAGATACCAGGCTAAAGGAAACGCTGTTGTCCTTTACGCAGGAGATAGAAGTGATATGTCTTTCCGAAGAATTGGACCGTATCCCGGAAAATTCCGACATACTGCCCTGCAACTACAGTAATCCTGCTGCGGGGATGTATGTGATTTACACGTCTGGTTCTACCGGCAGACCTAAAGGTGTATTAATAGAACATCATGCTTTGGTGGATCATGTTTTTGGTGTGATAGCAGGTGCATCGCTGGATACCTGCCGCTCCTTTGCACTCTTCGCATCATTGGTAGCTGATGCAGGTCACTCTATCCTGTTTTCCGCTTTCGCTCTTGGAGGAACTGTGCATGTATTGTCAGAAAATATACTGCTTGATGCGGATGGCGTCCGGGAATACCTCGAAAAGAACGCCATAGATTGTTTGAAGATAGTGCCTACTTTATGGTTGTCTTACCTCGAAAACAGCCAGCCGGTGCTACCGTTAAAAGTCATCATATTCGGAGGCGAAACGTTCCCTGCACACATGACGGCGTTACTGTCGGCTTCTGCTTATAAAGGAGCCGTTTATAACCATTACGGGCCAACGGAAATAACTATCGGAAGAACGATCTACAAGGTAGACCTCGAAGAAGAACGTAAAATTATTCCTATAGGATCACCGTTTGGAAACACCAGCGTATATGTACTGGATGAACAAATGAGGAAATGTCCTGTGGGTATAGCCGGTGAACTGCATGTAGGCGGAAATGGTATTGCACGTGGTTATCTCAATCAACCGGAAATAACGGCGGCCAGATTTACGCGTGATATTTTTAGTGAAGACACCACTGCACGGTTCTATAAAACAGGCGACCTGGTGAAATGGTTGCCCGATGGTAACCTGGAATATATTGCCAGGAAAGATGCACAGGTAAAACTGGCTGGTAACAGGATAGAACCGGGTGAAATAGAAATGGTGCTGCAGGAAATAGCCGGGGTTAAACAGGCACTGGTGGTAGTGAATGAAGCTAAAACCGGTGATAAGCGACTGGTAGGTTATATAGTAGTGGAAGATGATTTTGACATGGATGCTGCAGATCGTCATTTGAAATCCAGGATGCCGGCCTATATGATTCCTTCTTTCCTGATTAAGCTGGATAGCGTGCCACTCCTGAGCAGTGGAAAAGTAAACAGGAAAGCTTTGCCGGATGTGGATGTTAGCCAACTGGTAACAGATAACTATGTAGCCCCGGAAACAACGGCGGAAAAAATACTGGCAGACATCTGGCGGGAATTATTAAAAATAGAAAGGGTAGGTGTACAGGATAATTTCTTTGAACTGGGTGGAAACTCTTTACTGGTTATGCGGATGAGTGCAAGGATCAAAAAGCGTTTGTCCGTATCGGTACCTGTTCACCTGTTTTTTCAGCTCACCCGTATCCGTGATATAGCAAAATACCTGGAACTGGATGTACAAGCCCTGGCGCCTGATAAAAACAGTACCCAATATGAGGTAATTAATATTTGAGTTAATCCTATTTCCCATTTTCCCTCGCGGGAATGTCAACATTATACTGGCGTTTACAGTGTTAATACTTTAAGTAATATGCTTAATAAAGTGATCGATTTGCTGCACACGGCAAAAAAGGATGGCATTCATATTATGCTGAATGAAGGAGGCCTGCAGGTAAGTGTACCCCAGGATAAAAAGATCAGCCCTGAACTGTTAACAGCAATAAAAGACAATAAGGAGTTTATCATCAGTTTTTTGAACGATGACAGACGGAAAGAATATCATGATGCAGATGATCGTCCCTTAATTGCTTTTAAGAGAACGAACGGTGTGCCCGTTCCCTTATCTTTTTCACAAGAACGCTTATGGTTCCTGGATCAGTTGCAGGGAAGCATTGCTTATCATATGCCTTTTGTGTTCCGCATTGAAGGAACACTGTCTGTTTCCCTGCTGGAGCAGTCGCTTCGGCAGATCATAGATCGGCATGAGGTATTACGGACGGTGATTGAGGAACGGGAAGGACAAGGTTATCAGCGCCTGTTGCCATCAGCAGGCTGGCAAATGGAATACCTGGCAGATCTGCCGGTATCCACAGGCGACTACCTGTCAGCTTTTATTCACCGGCCTTTTGACTTGTCGGCAGAGTACCCGCTAAGGGTATGTTTGCTGAAAGTTTCGGCTACAACATATATTCTTGCCGGTGTGTTGCATCATATCTGCAGCGATGGCTGGTCTGTACCCTTATTAACAGCGGAACTGACAGCCCTTTACAGCAGTGAACCTGCTGCGTTGCCGGCGCTGCCGCTACAGTACGCAGATTACGCATTGTGGCAACGTGACTATCTGCAAACTGCGCATTATACCAGCGGGCTGGAGTACTGGAAGAAACAGCTATCCGGGTTGGTGCCTTTCCGTTTAACAGGTGACCAGGTGATGGGAGCCGGCAGCCGGGGAGGAGCGGTAGTAACCCATCAGTTAAGCAGCACTTTGTCAGTGGCGTTAACGCAATTGAGCCAACGGGAAGGCAGCACTATGTATATGTTGCTGTTGACGGCTTTTAAAGTCCTCCTGTATCGTTATAGTGGTATTCATGATATTGCTATCGGCACTTCCTCCGCAGGCCGCCGCCACCAGGAACTGGAAGGCTTGATAGGTTTCTTTATTAATACGCTGGTATTGCGTAGTCATCTCCGTGGAGAGCAATCATTCACGGAGCTGTTACAACAGGTGCGTAAAACTACACTGGCGGCTTATGATCACCAGGATGTTCCCTTTGAAAAAATTGTAGAACATTCAGGGGTACAGCGGGATCGGGGCAGTAATCCATTGTATGAGATCCTGTTTACGATGCAGAATAATGAAGGAGGAGCGGAGCTTGCACTGGAAGGGCTAACTGTTGCGCCATTATCGCAGATGGTAAACGGTGCGCAGTTCGATATTAACTTCAACGTGCGGGAGGGCGACGGGCATTTACTGCTTGATGTCATTTATCGTAGTGAGCTATACAGCGAAGCACTGATGTTACGTTTGGTAAGTCATTATGAACGTTTGCTGGAAAGTATTGTAGCAAATGGGGGGCAGCGGATAAGCCAGTTATCGATGCTGACAACAGCGGATGAAGCATTGCAAATTTCTTTTAATAATACATCCTGCAACACGATACAGTTCTTAATGGATAAAGAAACCGTTGTCGACGGGTTTCTGCGACGGGTAGCCATGGAACCGGATGCTCCGGCGCTGGTATATGCAGGCGGCACGCTCACTTATGCTGAACTGGCAACACGCAGCCGTATGCTGGCTAATACACTGCAGTCCTATGGTGTGAGTGCAGGTACACCGGTGCTGCTATGCATAGCGCGTGGTGCCGATATGATGACTGGTATACTGGGTATTCTGATGGCTGGCGGCGCTTATGTGCCGCTGGAACCGGATGCTCCTGTTGGCCGGCTGGAATACATTATCACCGATAGCGATAGTGAAGTAATTGTGACTTCGAGTAATTATGTATCGTTATTTCCATACCGCACCTGTATCTGCATAGATACGTTGCGGCCGGTGTCGGCGCCAGCCATGCGGTTGCCTCAACCGGAAGATGCTGCCTATATTATTTATACTTCAGGCAGTACCGGCAAACCCAAAGGAGTGAAGATCACGCATAGTAACCTGCGTAATTATATAGAGCATAGCATAGCGGAATATATAGGCAGCGGAGAGGGTAGTGGCAGCTATGTACACCTGTCCTATACTTTTGATGCTGCTGTAACCGCCTTGTTTGCGCCTCTGTTGGCTGGTCGCCGGGTGGTGATGGGGAGTAACAGCGGATTGGATGTTTTTGAAGATCCGTTGTTTTTATCAGCAGCTCCTTATGACTTTATAAAACTCACCCCGGCGCACTTACCTTTACTGACGCCGGTGCTTACCAGCAGAACTCCCTTGCTGACGAAACGTTTGGTACTGGGTGGAGAAGCTTTGCTACCCGCTCATTACGAGGCGCTGAAGGATTATGACATAGAGATTATTAATGAATACGGTCCTACGGAAGCCACTGTGGGCTGCAGTATTTATCGTTTTAATACCAGTGACCAGCATATTGGTGCCGGCCCGGGTGGCGTATTGATTGGTCATCCGATCCGGAATATGCAATTGTACGTGCTGGACCAGGATAGTAATATATGCCCGGTAGGTGTGCGGGGCGAATTATGTATCAGCGGTACTGGTTTGAGTACGGGATATCACCATCAACCCGGACAAACAAAACAAAAATTTATCCCGCATCCCTTTGGAAATGGGCTGTTATATCGTACCGGGGATATGGCGCAACTTGAGCCAGACGGCAATTTAGCTTACCTGGGCAGGCTCGACGACCAGGTGAAGATCCGCGGTTACCGCATAGAACCGGGTGAAGTGGAATCGATACTCGGTGGCGGCCCTGGCGTACAACAGGCAGCGGTGGTGGTTATAGGTGATGCCGCTAAAGGATTCCGCTTAGTTGGGTTTGTTGTAAAAGAAGGAGATTACCGGGAAGACGCAGTAATGCAATACCTGCGGATACATTTACCGGAATATATGCTGCCCGCCAGGCTTACGGAAATAGCCCTGATGCCGTTAACAATGAACGGTAAAATAGACCGGGCTGCATTGGCGGCCCAGGCCACTGCTATGCCGGATACAGCTATCTATGAAGGAGCGCGCAATCCCACGGAAGCAAAACTGGTAGCCATCTGGGAAGAATTGCTGGAAGTGTCCCCGGTAAGTATCCATGACGATTTTTTCAAACTCGGCGGCCATTCTTTATTGGCCATCCGGGTAATTTCCGCTGTCAGGAAAGCATTGAATATTGAAATAGATATCAAAGAAATATTTGACTATCCAAGTATTAGCCAGTTGTCATCGCAAATCAGCGCACCGGAGCCGGTAGATCAGGGATTTACTATTATCCCGAAAGCTGCAGGTAACATTGCACCGCTTTCTTTTTCCCAGGAACGCTTATGGTTCATTGACCGCTTACAGGGAAGTACGCAGTACCACATCTCACAGGTATTCCGTTTGAAAGGCTTGCTGGATACTGAAGCGCTCAGATTTGCCTTTAAAACCATTGTGCAGCGACATGAAATATTATGCTCGGTTATCGGGGAAAAAGATGGGGTAGGCTACCAGGTATTAAAAGATACACACGCATGGGAAATTGAATTTATTACACCTGGAAGCAGTACTGACTTACCAGGTTATATACAAACACTTATTGACCAACCATTTGATTTATCTGCTGATTATTTACTAAGGGTGACTGCCATCCGGATAGCACCGGCAGAACATATGTTGGTGATAGTCATGCATCATATTGTATCAGATGCCTGGTCTATGGGGATCATGATGCAGGAACTGGCACGGCTGTATAACAGTCGCTCAGGGAAAACAGCTTTTGAGCTGCCGCCTTTGTCCATACAGTATGCCGACTATGCTGCCTGGCAAAGAAGTTATTTCAATACGGACGTATTATCCGGCAAGCTGGCCTACTGGCGGGAGCAGTTAAAGTCATTGCAGCCGTTTGAATTGCAGCCGGATTATGGCCGTCCTGCCATAGCAGATATCAGGGGTGCTGAAGTAAATCTTTTACTCTCCGCATCGTTGTCTGCCGCCTTACAGGCGTTTTCGCAGGCAGAAGGCGTTACACTGTTCATGACGCTTTTAAGTGCCTTTAAAGCATTGTTGTACCGCTATACCGGCATGTCCGATATTTATGTGGGCTGCCCTGTCGCCGGCAGGTATCACCAGGAAACAGAGCCGCTGGTCGGGTTCTTTGTTAATACCCTTGTGATGAGAAGTAAGATAGATGGCCGGGATCGCTTCTCTTCATTGCTGGCATCCGTCAAACAAACGGCATTGGATGCCTATAAGCACCAGGAAATTCCATTTGAAAAAATAGTAGAAGTATTGGGAGGAGAAAGGGACCTGAGCAGACATCCAGTATTCCAGATATTATTTAATGTACAGAATAATCCGGTAAGGAATATCCCGGCAATAGATGGCCTGGAAGTGAGTATGGAAGGGCAGGAAAGTATTACCGCGAAATATGATATTGTTATTAATGCTACTACTTCAGAAGAAGGATTACATATTAACCTGACTTATAACAGCCGTATATATGCAGCCTCGCATATGCAACGGTTTATGAGTCATTATACGCGCTTACTGGAAAGTATTATAGCAGATGCCAATCAGCATATTGCACAGTTGCCGATGCTGACAGCTGCGGATGAACAACTACATATCTCTTTCAATAATACTGCTTTTAACGCCCCTCATTTATTTCCGAATAATGGTACGGTCATCGACCTGTTTTTGCACCGCGTGGCGATGCACCCGGATGCGACTGCGCTGGTACATGCAAGTGGTACGCTGACTTACGGTGAGTTGGCATTGCGTAGCCGTACACTGGCCGATACATTGCGGTGCCATGGTGTAAGCGCTGGCATACCGGTACTGCTCTGCGCCGATCGCGGCGCCGATATGATGACAGGCATACTGGGTATCCTGTTGGCCGGTGGCGCTTATGTGCCAATGGAAGCAGATGCTCCCGCTGCACGCCGGGAATACATGATCACTGACAGTGGCAGTGAAATAATAGTAACCACCAGCCGCTATGCATCATTATTCACTTCCGGTACCTGCATCTGCGTAGATACTTTGACGCGGCCTTCAGCCATGGAAATACCTTTGCCACAACCCGGTGACGCTGCCTATATTATTTACACTTCCGGCAGCACAGGTAAACCTAAAGGGGTGAAGGTCACACATCATAACCTGAGCAATTATATTGAACATAGCATTTCTGAATATATAGAAAGCGTAGACAAAAATAACAGGACAGGCAGTGGTAGTTACGTGCATTTGTCCTATACTTTCGATGCCGCTGTCACTGCTTTATTTGCACCTCTATTGGCAGGTCGACCGATAGTGATGGGCAGCTATACAGGGCTGACTGTTTTTGAAGATCCGTTGTTTTTATCTGCCGCTCCATACGACTTTATAAAACTTACACCGGCTCATTTGCCTTTACTCATACCGGTGCTTAACAGCGGTGCTCCTTTGGTGACGAAATGTTTGGTACTTGGAGGCGAAGCCCTGCAGCCGGCACATTATGAGGCACTGACTCATCATGACATAGTAATCATTAATGAATATGGTCCTACAGAAGCTACAGTGGGCTGCAGCATTTATCGTTTTCATACCAACGACCCCCATGTTGGTACGGGTCCTGGTGGTGTATTGATTGGTCGTCCGATCCGTAACATGCAACTGTATGTAGTGGACCGGGATGGAAACAAATGCCCCGCAGGAGTGCGCGGAGAACTCTGTATCAGCGGCGCAGGTCTTTCTGCAGGGTATCATCATCAACCCGGACAAACACAACAGAAATTCATCACCAATCCATTTGGTTCCGGGTTATTATATCGTACGGGAGATATAGCGCAACTGGAATCAGATGGTAATTTATCCTATCTGGGCAGGCTGGACGACCAGGTAAAGATCCGTGGCTACCGGATAGAACCAGGCGAAGTGGAAGTCGTGCTGAGTAGCAGCCCTGGTGTACAACAGGCTGCAGTAGTGGTGGTAGGGGATGCAGAGAATGGATTCCGTTTATCCGGATTTGTTGTAAAAGAAAATGATTATAACAAAGAAGCAGTAGTGCAATACCTGCGTATGCAGTTGCCGGAGTATATGCTACCCGCCCGGCTTACGGAAATAAAAGTTATGCCGTTGACGGTGAATGGGAAAGTAGACCGGCCCGCATTAGCCGCTATGGTAACGTTTACACCGGATGTATCGGTATATGAAGGTCCGCGTAATCCAACGGAAGAAAAACTGGTGGCCATCTGGGAAACATTGCTGAATGTATCTCCGGTAGGCATCCATGATAATTTCTTTGAACTGGGCGGCCATTCACTACTGGCCATGCGTGTAGTAGCAGCCGTAAGAAAAGAATTAGACAGGGAGTTGGTAGTAAGAGATATTTTTCTTTATACCAGCATTGCCAAACTGGGCGCTATACTATCGGATGCACATACTGCATCAGCACTTACCTTACATGCCTATCCACGCGAAGGCAGGATGATTCCTTTATCTTTTTCCCAGGAACGTTTATGGTTCCTGGATCAATTGCAGGGCAGCACTGCTTATCATATGCCCTTTGTTTTCCGTTTAGCGGGTGAACTATCTGTTTCCCTGCTGGAAAATGCACTCCGGCAGATCATCGATCGGCATGAGGTATTACGCACGGTGATTGATAACCGGGACGGACAAGGTTATCAACAGGTGTTACCTTCCTCATCGGGTTGGCACCTGGAATACCTGGCAGATCTGCCGGCATCTACAGCGGAGTACTTGTCGGCTTTTATCCGCCGGCCTTTTGATTTGTCTTCCGATTATCCGCTGCGGGTATGTTTGCTGAAGGTGTCCCCTAGGGAATATATGCTCGCCGGTGTATTACACCATATCTGCAGCGATGGCTGGTCTATACCGGTATTAACTGCAGAACTGGCGGCTTTTTACAGCAGTACGCCTGCTACACTCCCCGCCCTGCCCCTGCAATATGCAGATTATGCATGGTGGCAACGGGACTATTTGCAAACGGCACATTACACTGCCGGGTTAGACTACTGGAAAAAACAGTTATCGGGGCTGGTACCTTTCCGTTTGGCAGGAGACGAGCGGAAAGCATCCGGCAACCGGGAGGGTGCGGCGCTGAGTTATCGCCTAAGCAACCAGTTATCCGCTTCACTGACGCAATTAAGCCAGCAGGAGGACAGTACCATGTACATGTTGCTGTTGAGCGCTTTTAAAGTGCTCCTGTACCGCTATAGTGGTATCCGGGATATTGCTATCGGTACATCTTCTGCAGGACGTCGTTACCAGGAACTGGAAGGATTGATTGGTTTCTTTATCAATACGCTGGTATTGCGTAGTCATCTGAATGGTGAACAATCATTTACGGAGCTGTTACGGCAGGTGCGTGAAACCTGCCTGGCAGCTTATGATTACCCGGATATTCCTTTTGAAAAGATCGTAGAAACTTTAGGTGTACAGCGGGACCGCGGCAGCAACCCATTATATGAGATCCTGTTTACAATGCAGAATAATGAGGGAGGAGCAGAACTTGCACTGGAAGGTTTAACGGTTTCGCCATTGACGCACCTGGTGAGTGGCGCGCAGTTCGATATTAACTTCAACGTGCGCGAGGCAGACGGCTATTTAATGCTGGATATAGTTTATCGCAGCGATCTGTACAGCGAAGCGATGATGCAACGTTTTGTGCGTCACTATGAACGTTTGCTGGAAAGTATAGTCACAGGTGCAGGGCAGCAGATAGGTAAGTTGGCTATCCTGACCGAATTGGATGAGCAATTGCAGCGGTCTTTTAATGACACCTTCTGCAAACAGGGTGTATGTAATAATATTTCCTGTAGTAATGTTTCCTGCAGCAGTAATAATGGTAATATAGCCGCTCTGTTTCTAACAGACAACGATACCGTCATAGATGTATTTCTTCGCCGGGTAGCGATGCATCCGGATGCAATTGCGCTGGTATATGCAGGTGGTACATTAACTTATGGTGAACTGGCATTGCGTAGTCGTGCCCTGGCTGATACGTTGCTGGCTCATGGCGTAAGTGCCGGTATGCCGGTGCTGCTATGTACAAGCCGTGGCGCTGATATGCTCACCGGTATACTGGGTATTCTGCTGGCAGGCGGCGCTTATGTGCCGCTGGAACCGGATGCTCCTGCCGGCCGCCAGGAATATATTATCACAGATAGTGGTGCTGAAGTAATAGTGACCACAAGCAACTATGAATCTTTATTTCCATACCGCAGTTGCATTTTCGTGGATACTTTAACGCCACTGCCTGCAGCCGCAATACGGCTACCACAATCCAGCGATGCCGCATATATCATTTACACATCCGGCAGTACCGGTAAGCCAAAAGGGGTGAAGATCACCCATAGTAATCTGCAGAATTATATAGCGCATAGCATTGCTGAATATATTGGCAGTGGAGCAAGTAATAATGAATACCGTGCAGGCAGTGGCAGTTTCGTACACTTGTCCTATAGCTTCGATGCGGCGGTAACCGCCTTGTTTGCACCGTTACTGGCGGGGCGCCCGATAGTGATGGGCAGCAATATGGGACTGACTGTTTTTGAAGATCCTTTGTTTTTATCCGCTGCTCCATACGACTTTATAAAACTCACCCCGGCTCATCTGCCTTTACTGATACCAGTACTCACCAGCGCTGAAACGCTGCTAACGAAACGTTTGGTACTCGGTGGAGAAGCCTTGCAGCCGGCTCATTACGAGGCATTGACAGGTTATGACATAGAGATCGTAAATGAATACGGCCCTACAGAAGCTACCGTAGGTTGCAGTATTTATCGCTTTAATACCAATGATCCTCACATTGGTACTGGTCCGGGTGGCATATGGATAGGTCACCCTATCCGCAACACGCAACTATACGTGCTGGACCAGGATGGCAATATATGTCCTGTAGGAATACCTGGAGAACTCTGTATCAGCGGTGCGGGCCTTTCTGAAGGATATCATCATCAACCGGAACAAACACAAAATAAATTCATCACCAACCCTTTCGGCTCCGGGTTATTATACCGTACAGGAGATATAGCACAACTGGAATCATCCGGTAATTTATCCTACCTGGGCCGGGTGGATGACCAGGTGAAAATCCGCGGTTACCGTATAGAACCTGGCGAGGTGGAAGTAGTGCTGGGTAGCAGCCCTGGCGTACAACAAGCGGCGGTAGTGGTAACAGGCGATACAGGAAAAGGATTCCGTTTATCCGGGTTTATTGTAAAAGATGCGCATTATAGGAAAGAAGTAGTTGACCAATATCTGCGTACACAGTTGCCGGAATATATGTTGCCGGCACAAATCACGGAGATAGCCATGTTGCCGTTAACAATGAATGGAAAAGTAGACCGGTCTGCGTTGGCTGCGATAGCCGCCGACGCACCGGTCAGCAAAACATATGAAGGCGCCCGCAACGAACTGGAAGTAGTACTGGTAAAGATCTGGGAAGAATTGCTGGACGTATCGCCGGTAGGCATCCACGATAATTTCTTTGAGTTGGGCGGAGATTCTATTATCACCATTCAGTTGGTCAGCCGCGCCCGGCGCTTTGGTCACTACTTTGAGGTAGCAGACGTATTCAGCTACCAGGATATTGCTGCATTGTCAGTGTATATTGCAAACCGGGATAAAGAAGAATTACAGGGAGAACAGGGCACTTTAAGTGGTAATAGCGGATTGTTGCCGGTGCAACAATGGTATTTCACCAATAACGGAAAAAATGAACATATTTCACACTTTAATCAAAGTGTATTACTGCGTATAGCCAAATCTGTGAGTACGGATACCTTGCATCGGGTGACGGAATTATTAGCTGTCCGCCATGATGCGCTTGGGTTCCGCTATCACCAAATGCCCACGGGTGAATGGGAACAATCTTACGTTGGTGGCAGCGATGCTTTTGTAACAGCAGATTTGCAGCATGTAGAGGTGGCCTCATTGAATGAAGCCATTACCCATCATAGCCAGCAATACCAGGAAAGCCTGGACATCGCCGCTGGCCCCATTTTCCGGATGGTATTGCTATTAACGCCTGCGGCAGAAGAACATCACCGGCTATTGCTGATCATCCATCACCTGGCAGTAGACGGTGTATCCTGGCGTATCCTGTTGGAAGACCTGGATGCAATGCTAACGGCCTTACAAGCAGGCCAGGCATATGAATCACCCACTAAAACAAGTTCTTACAGGGAGTGGCACCAGGCTTTATCAACATATAGCTTCAGTTCTCAACTTCCTTACTGGGAACGTATCAGCGCCGGTTATCAGCCATTACGCGGAGTAAAGGAAGAAGAAATAATAATGGTGCGTCGTGCAGATATGGCCGAACAGGTTGTTCATTTTCCAGCCACACAAACCAGGTATTTATTACAGGAAGTTCACCGCGTTTATCAAACGGAAGTAAACGATATATTGCTGTACGCTTTGTGCCGCAGCCTGACATCCTGGACGAGGCATTCCCGCGTCCATATAGGGCTGGAGGGCCATGGCCGCGAAGCTTTGCCGGGAATAGACCTAAGTCGTACCGTGGGCTGGTTTACCACCATGTACCCGGTGATGCTGGAAGCCAATCACGATAATACCCGCGACAACCTGTTAAGCATTAAAGAACAATTACGCCGGATTCCAGGAAAAGGAATCGGTTATGGCGTATTAAAATACATCCACGGTGCTGCCGGTTTATCCGGCAAAGATCCGTGGGACCTGGTATTTAATTACCTGGGTCAGAGCGACAATGTCCTCCAAAAAAGTGGCTGGATCAGTGGTGCCACAGAAAACGGTGGACAGCCAGTGAACGATGGCATTTATAACAATACTCTGATAGCTGTTAACAGTATTGTCTCCGGTGGCAGCCTGCAAATGAACTGGAGCTATAGCCGCGCTCATTTCAGCGAATCAGAAATAGCAGCATTAGCAACCGCTTATTTTACCTGTTTGCATGAGCTGATCGCTCATTGCCGCGAACAAGGCAACAATGATATTACCTACGCAATTCCTTCAGATTATGGCCTGTCTGGTGATGTGAGTTACGAAGCGCTAAATAGCTTTTTGTCCGGTATGGAAGGAGCTGTGGCAAGAAGAAAATTGTTATCAGGTGTTTACCGGTTAAGCCCTTTACAGGAGGGGTTATTATTCCATGGATTATATGATGAAAGCGGCGGTGCCTATGTAGAACAATTTCGTTGTGAAGTAGGTGGTTTAGATGAAACTGCCTTTATCCGCAGTTGGGAATATTTATTACGTCAGCATAGTATTTTACGTAGCAGTTTTTATGCAGATGTATTTGATATTCCTGTCCTGGCCGTATATCACCAATGTACGTTGCCCTTGCAACATCTGGACTATCGTGGTAAGTCTGAAGCAGAACAGCAGTTACTGATAACCGCTTACCTGCAGGCCGACCGGGAAGCCGGATTCGATTTTCAACAGGCGCCGTTGATGCGGTTTGCATTGATCCGTTTGGACGAGTCGCGCCATGAAATGATCTGGACATTCCATCACCTGATCCTGGATGGTTGGTCTACCCCTGTGCTGATGGAAGCATTTTTGCAAATATATGAACGGGTGTTAGCCGGCGCCGCTGTACCTGTGTTAACGGAAGACCGCTACGAAGATTATATCCGTTACATTGCTGCACAGGACAAGGATGCATCTGTATCTTACTGGAAAGGCTATCTGGAAAATATAACGGAAGGCTGCCTGTTACCCTTCATAAAGGATACGGCTATACGTACAAAAGGAATAGGAGAGTATAAAGAGCAACTGTTATGGCTTGACAAAGAACAATCTGAGCAGGTAACAGCCTTCTGCAGCCGGCATCATCTCACCGTGAATACATTAATGCAGGCGGTATGGAGTTATATATTATCCCAGTATACCGGTAGTAGCCGCATTACTTATGGCGTCACTGTTTCCGGCAGACCGGAAGATTTACCCGGTGTAGAAAAAAGAGTAGGACTATACATTAATACGCTTCCTTTCCATATGGAAATAGTGGAAGACCAGCCGATACTCACCTGGTTAGCGGAGGTACAGGCAGAAATGCTGAGAGGCAGCCGTTTTCAATATAATTCACTCAGCGCTTTGCAGGGATTTACGCCAGTGAAGGGTGACTTATTTGATACCATGATTACTTTTCAGAATTACCCGGTGACAGAGGTGACTACGAGCCCGCAATGGCAATTGAAAATTGATAACGTACATATACAGGAGCAAAGTAATTATCCATTAAGCCTGGTGATAGGGTCTGGTGCTGTGATTTCTTTACAATGTAATTATAATGCCGACCTGGTAGCGACTTACTATGCCCAACAGGTATTGCAGCATATTGTTCATGTTTTACAGCAAATCCTTTCTCTCCCACAAGGAAGTATAAAAGATCTTTCCCTGCTTACTGCCGCAGAAGAAGCGATGATATGGAGGTCGTTCAATCAACAGGTGCAAACAGTAGAATGTGGTGATACGGTAGTGGAACAGTTCTTGCGCCGCGTGGCCATCCACCCGGAGGCTCCGGCACTGGTACATGCAACCGGCACACTGACGTATGGAGAACTGGAATCGCGAAGCCGTAGGCTGGCCACTACATTACGGTCCCACGGAGTAAGTGCCGGTATGACGGTGTTGCTATGCACGGAGCGCGGCGCCGATATGATGATTGGTATATTGGGTATCCTGCTGGCCGGTGGCTGCTATGTACCACTGGAACCAGATACTCCCGCCGGCCGCCGGGAATATATCATCACCGATAGTGGCAGTGCTATAATAGTGACCACCAGTCACTATATCTCCCTCTTCTCTTCGCATAACTGCATTTGCATCGACACTTTAACGACGCTGTCAACACAGGAAATACCTTTGCCACAACCCGATGATGCGGCTTATATTATTTACACTTCCGGCAGTACGGGTAAACCCAAAGGGGTAAAGATCACGCACCGTAACCTAAGTAACTATATTGCGCATAGTATAGCCGAGTATACAGGTAGTATTGACCGGCCAGGTAGCGGCAGCTACGTACACCTGTCCTATACGTTCGATGCAGCTGTTACCGCCCTGTTCGCGCCTTTACTGGCAGGTCGCCGGGTAGTGATGGGCAGCAACACCGGCCTCGACATTTTTGACGATCCGCTGTTCTTGTCCGAGGGCCCTTATGATTTTATAAAACTTACTCCGGCACATTTACCGTTATTCACGCCGGTACTTACCAGCAGAACCCCTTTACTGACGAAACGGTTGGTGGTGGGAGGAGAAGCTCTGCAGCCGGCACATTACCAGGCACTCGCCAACTATGATATTGAGATTATTAATGAATACGGTCCTACTGAAGCCACGGTAGGTTGCAGTATTTACCGGTTTAATACCAACGATGCCAACATTGGTACCGGCCCCGGCGGCGTATTGATTGGCCGCCCGATCCGGAATATGCAGCTATATGTATTGAACCAGGCTGGTCGTTTGTGTCCGGCTGGCGTGCGCGGAGAACTCTGCATTAGCGGTGCCGGTCTTTCTGCAGGATATCACCATCAGCCGGTACAAACACAACAGCGATTTATGCTGAATCCATTTGGCCCGGGACTATTATATCGTACAGGTGACATGGCACAACTGGAACCAGGAGGTAACTTATCCTACCTGGGTCGCCTGGATGACCAGGTGAAAATCCGGGGGTACCGCATAGAACCCGGCGAGGTAGAAGTAGTGCTGGGCAACAGCCCGGGCATACAACAGGCAGCCGTAGTGGTAGCAGGCGATGCCGGCAAAGGATATCGTTTAGCGGGATTTGTTGTGCCAACAGCAGATTATGCGAAGGAAGAAGTAAATACATATCTGCGTACACAGTTACCGGAATACATGCTGCCTGCCCAACTCAGGGAATTGGCTGTAATGCCATTAACGGTAAACGGAAAAGTAGACAGGGCTGCATTAGCCGCCATGGAAACAGTAATGCCGGATACCACTACCTATGAGGGCCCTCGTAATCCAACAGAAGCAAAACTGGTGGCCATCTGGGAAGAGTTGTTGAATGTATCTCCGATAGGTATTCACGATAATTTCTTTGAACTGGGGGGCGATTCCATCATTACTATACAACTGGTGAGCCGTGCAAGAAGACAGGACCTGCTGTTACAACCCAAAAATATTTTCAACTATCAGAGCATTGCAGCATTGTCTGATTTCCTGGCACAACAAACAGTGATAACAGCAACACTGAGTGAACAGGGAATGCTCGGCGGCGCCGCAGGACTTTTACCCATACAGCAATGGTATTTTCAGCATAATGGTGACAACGAAGACATCTCACATTTTAATCAACACCTGTTTTTATCAATAGACAAAGCGATTGATGGCACTATGCTGTCAGCAGTAATAACAGCGCTGGCAACGCAACATGATGCACTAAGGTTTAATTATAAACATGCAGGGCAACATCACTGGGAGCAAACCTATGAAGACCTGTTACCGGAATTGACGGAAATAGATCTCCGGAATAAAACAACCGCAGAAATTCCCGCATTGATTCATCAGTATTCAAATGAATACCAGCAGCGGGTAAACATTGCAACTGGCAAATTATTCCAGGCAGTATGGATACGCATGCCGGCAGAAGATAACAATAACCGCCTGCTGTTAGTGGTACATCACCTGGCAGTCGACGGTGTTTCATGGCGTATCCTGCTGGAAGATATAGAACTATGGCTGAGCAAACTACAGGAACAGGAACACATCCGGCCGGAAATAAAAACAAGTTCCTACCGGCAGTGGTACCAGGCCTTAGTGAATTATAGCCATAGTCAACCACTGCTATCCCAACAGGCTTATTGGGAAAAAGCCGTTGCACAGTACGTACCGCTGCCAGTTGATAAAAAAGACAAATCCGGCATAACGAGAGCCGGCGATTTTCAAAGTATTGATGTAATACTGGATGAAGAATATACCAGCGCTTTACTACAACAGGTACCTAAAATATACCAGACGGAAGTGAATGACATACTGCTTTGTGCCATGGCTACCTGCATCAGCAGGTGGACGCAGCGCACCGTGGTAAATATCGGACTGGAAGGCCACGGACGGGAACATTTATCGGAAGATATTGATATCAGCCGTACTGTGGGCTGGTTCACCACCATGTATCCCGTTACCCTGTCTGTATCGCACACAGATATTCGCCATCAGTTATTAAGTATAAAAGAACAACTACGGCAGGTGCCCATGAAAGGACTGGGATATGGCGTGCTGAAATATATCAGCAAAGAAGAAAAATTACAGGGAAAAGATCCATGGGACATCTTATTTAATTACCTCGGTCAACAGGATAATGTGATAGCCAAAAGCGCCTGGTTGTCCGGTGCCGATGAAAGCGGCGGCAGGGATGCTGCATTGTCAGTTGTAAGGGGAATATTAATAGACGTAAACAGTATGGTGCAGGGAGGGCGACTCATGATTACCTGGCGGTTTAGTGAAAAGCATTACGCAAAATCTACCATCACATTGCTGGCGCAACAGTATCTCCGGCAATTACAGGAATTGATCACGCATTGTCTGCAGGCAGTAGAGGCGCAAACTTCTTATGCAGTTCCGGCTGATTATGGTCTTTCTGAAGATGTCAGTTATGAGGAGCTAAACCGCTTTTTAAATGGAAGCACTCCGGAAGCAGATAATATTATGAGTTTCTAATAGCTAAAAAAAATATAAATGGGTATCAAACAATTTATACAAAAACTGGGTCAGTTAAATCTTTTTTTAGCAGTAGAGGAAGATAGACTTGTTTTAAAGAGAACGAAGAAACAGGCCGCCGGAGATGTTGCTACCGTGAACATTGACGAAGAAATTGTGCGCTATATAAAATTAAATAAGAGTGATCTGATGCAATATCTTTCTGAACAGGAAGAGTTACAGCCGGTGATAAAGGGAGAAGGTATTGTGGCGGTTTACCGTCTGAGCGCTTTACAGGAAGGATTGCTGTTTCATAGCCTGTATGACTCGTCCGGTGGCGCCTATATCGAACAATTCAGTTGCGAACTGGATGGCCTGGAAGAATCTTTTTTTGTAGCCACCTGGCAGCACCTGATACAGCAACATAGTATCCTGCGGAGTGGCTTCTATGAAGATGAATTTAATGTAATGGTGCAATGCGTTTATAAAAAAGTAGCTGTACCATTAGTCAAATTGGATTATAGTGAAAATTCGCCCGAAGAACAACAGGACCTGCTGAAAAAATACATCGCTGCAGATAGCATACAGGGCTTTCATCTCAAGGCTGCGCCTTTGATGCGGTTTACCCTTGTTCGCCTCGGAGCAGATAAATGCCAGCTTATCTGGACATTTCATCACCTGATCCTGGATGGCTGGTCTACCTCTATATTGATGGGAGAATTCCTGGAAATATATGAACTGTTTTCACAGGGAAAAGCGCCGGTGGGAAAAGCAGAAGATAAATATGAAGATTATATCCGTGTACTGGCAGACAATGATAAACACGCGGCAGAACAATACTGGCGTAATTATCTGAAAGACTTATCAACGCCGTGTTTGTTGCCCTTTATCCGTGAAGGAGTGGATAGAACCAAAGGAGTAGCGCTTTACAGGCAGGAGTTGTTATCGTTGGACAAACAGCTGAGTAAAAAAATAGACAAATATTGTCGTACCCATCGTATTACGGTAAATACTTTCATGCAGGGTATTTGGGCTTACCTGCTACACGGATATACCGGCAAGGAGGATGTGGTGTACGGTATCACGGTTTCCACAAGACCAGATGATTTACCCGATATGGAATCCAGGGTAGGTATGTATACCAATACACTGCCTTTATATACCACTGTTTTACCGGAACAGCCTGTGGCAGACTGGTTTCGTCAGTTACAGGAAGATCAGGTGCAAAGCCGTGGATACCAATACAGCTCTCTGAGTGAAATGCAGGTATGGACCGGTATAGGAGGTGATCTCTTTGATACCATGATCACTTTTCAGAACTACCCGGTGAGTGAAGTGATCAAAAGTAAACAATGGCAACTGGAAGTAAAGGACGTAGAGATTATAGAGCAAACCAGTAATTATCCCTTATCACTGAGGATCATGTTGGGAGATGTAATCAACATACAATTCATCTATAAAGAAGCCGTGATAGATGGAGCGCTTGTAAAATCAATTACCGGTCATTTTGAATATATCTTACAACAACTGCTTGCCGGAACAGCAAATACTTTGGGTGATCTCCGCCTGGTGACAGCGGCAGAAGAAACCATCCTCCA
>NZ_JAGHZS010000006.1 GCF_017745275.1 Chitinophaga sp.
AAGAAGCCTTATTCAGTAACCTGGATAATACCCGTGCAGCTAAACCGGTAGGCTATCCTGCGGAAGACAATGGCAGCAATAACCAGTCCGTGGCAAAATTAACCGCTGCCAATGGCGGAAAGAAAATAGGACCTTCTCTTGTATTACGTGTAATGGCAGGGGATACCATTCAAATAGGCGCTAAAGCATTTTATAAGTCATCAGGTCCTAAGGATAAAACATCTGGTAATAGTACTGCTGAAAATATGCTGGCAGACCTGGTACAAACATTCAGCGGTGCTTCTTCTTCTGGCGGAGCTCATGGTATCAGTGGCAATAGTAACGCAACGCCCTTTAATGCGAATTTCTATAAAAACGATTACCAGCGTCTGAAAGAAAAGGACCCGGATCAGGGCAAACCAGATCGCCCTAAGGCTTATCTTAATTTTGTTTTATTTGATGATCAGTTTAACTTAGTTGAAGAGAACAGTGGGGTGAAACAGGTGAAAGCTGAGCCAGATCAACTGCAGACACTAGCCCAGGATAAAATGCCGGTTAAGAAGAGTGGTTTCCTGTATGTGTACACCAGTAATGAAAGTCAGCAGGATGTGTTCTTTGATAATGTAGTAGTGGCGCAGGCATCAGGGCCGGTATTGGAGGAGACGCATTATTATCCGTTTGGGCTGACGATGGCGGGGATATCTTCTAATGCGCTGAAAGGAACTAACTATGCGGAGAATAGACTCAAGTATAATGGTAAGGAACTGCAGAATAGGGAGTTTGGAGATGGGAGTGGGTTGGAGTGGTACGACTATGGAGCAAGGATGTATGATGTACAGATAGGAAGATGGCATGTGCAAGATCCAATGGCATTTAAATATTCTAGTGTGTCAGTCTATAATTATGCGGCAAATAATCCTGTTATATTGATTGATCCAAATGGAATGGAGGTGGAATGGAAACGAGGAGAGAATGTTACCAAAAAAGATTTGCGGGAAGCAAAAAGATTAGCTAGACAAGCAAGTAGAGAATCAAGTGCTTTCAATAAGATGTATGGTGATTTGAAAAAGTCTGATAAAATGCATACGATAACTGTTACTAAACAAACTCCGAACGCAGATGGAAGTTCTCATAGTCAGACTGAGGCTAAAGGGGGAAATGAAAATATTACACGCAAAGGAGATGGAACTAATATCACATTTGATCTCAATGATAGAAAGTGGGATTTACCGGACCAATCTGAGTCAACTCAACAGACGATGGTCTTGAGTCATGAATTTGCACATGCCTGGGAGATTGATAACGGTTTGGTAAAGGCGGAGCCTGGGAGATATAAAGGCGATGTGATGGATTTTCAAAGTGTCAAAGAACATGTGAACTCTATGTTGGAATGGAGGAAGGGTGTTGAAACATCAGCAACACATTTAGAAAATATCATCCGAGCGCAGATAATGGGAATTGATAAATTAAGAGAGTATTTCCAGCCACCCAATAGAGCTGGTGATAGGTGGCCAACCATTAAACCGGGCTTTGACTATAAGAATGTGTCACCTGATTATTTTGATATGTTAAAAAAGCGGATTCAATAAGAGAAGCTTAAATAAGATAGAGATGAATGCAATACTATTGTTTTTAAATTTTTTGACTGTATATCATGCAAGGTTTCCTTTGAATGTGCAAGACACGTGTAAAGTGTTTGAGACCCCCATATCGAGCCCATTTAGAGAGATTGATAATTATAAAGATTATTATGTAAGATTCAGCGGTAACGATTCAAGTGATTATCAGGTTCTTTGTATTTCTATGCCATATGATGACTCTTATGGACATCTTGTATATTTTAGAATGGATGATAGTATAACAACTTCAGAGGTTGGCACAGCGGCGAGCATGAAGAAAAGCATTTTTTTAGCTAACGAGATCGAAAAAGTTAGAAAACAACTGGAAGTTATTGAAACAGGGGGCTATGGGTGTATATGCAATATGAACGCTTATACTATGGTTTATTCTATTTGTATTATTAAGAAGCAAAAGAATATAGTCTTTCAATACCAGGGTATCAATAAAAATATTCTTGCATTAAAGGGAAATGAAGGCGAAAGGTTAAAGAACGTTATAACACTGATTAGATCATTGAGGAGAGAGTAAGCTAAATTTGGAAGAGGGAACGCACTATTATCTATTTGGATTGACGATGGTCGGGATTAGTTCTAGTGCGTTGAAGAGGACTAATTACGCCGAAAACCGACTGAAATACAATGACAAAGAACTACAGTCAAAAGAGTTCGGAGATGGTTCAGGATTAGAATAGTATGACTATGGAGCGAGGACGTATGATGCATAGATAGGGAGGTGGCATACATGATACCCGTGACCGGTTGGTGTTTATGCAAGATGGCAACTTGAAAACGGCTAATACCTGGTTGGTTACTTTCTATTTTTGTGATTATGTTTTTAGTTGGGTTGTTAGCAGGAGGAGTTGTTTATTTAGCCAGAAAGTTATTTAAATAGGGTTGCTAAATAAAAAGGACACAAATATGACGTGCCCCCTAAAAGTTAGACACTTTTAGGGGGCTTTTTTATGAAATATAGTATTAAGAAAAAATTGAAGGCAGTAAAAAGTATGCTTTCAGGACCTAAGCAATAATTGCATGAAAGGAATAAAAGGCCATGTGCGACGTGTATTCAGGGATATGAACATGATATATGTGAACGCGTCCTTTGATTTAATGGGAGCAATTTTAGAATAACTGTTTGTGAGATCCTTTAACTTTTAAAAGACGATAACCTAAAGCCTGAATTTGAAGTTCGTTTATTGGCAAAGACTTGATAATCTGGAACCGGCCCAGTGAGTCTGTTCCTAACATTTCTTTGGTGTTATTCTTTCTTATCACCTTAACAGCTGCCCAGGTAATAGGTTTATTGGTTTTTACATCTCTAACGATGCCGTCTATTTTTAGGGAATCTACATCTTTTAATTCCAGTGTAATTTGTTCTTCAACTATACATCCATCTTTCCCGGCAATTCCATAATCCGGAATACGGTCAACAATTAATTGGTTGAGATGCACTCCATTATAAACAAACTGAGAGTACCTGTCTTTCTTTTGACAGAATGCAGTTAAAGATGTACAGAGTATAATAAGGGCCACGACGAGTGACTTTGATAGGTAGGGCATTGTGAATATTTTGAGTTAAGGTAAGGGATTTTAGTATCATCTTTATACCACCGGTCAGACCCCTTCAACAAGGATAGAATTTGTATTCGAAATACACCTTGTCCTCTCTCTGGATATACTAAATTTTCCATTTAAAAAATTGTCTCTTTTAGCTATTTTGTCAATAAGTCGCAGCATGATAATTTAAATTTATGTAGAGACGCCATTTGAACTATAGAAGTGTCTGTAAATCATTATGAAACAACGATGAGTGCATGTTTTTGTTCTGTTATTCTTAATTCATTACGATTCTAATCGCCTATTCCAATAACCATTAAGTAGATCATCCTGAACCTACTACGCCTACCTGTCAGTTAATCGAAAGCTCATTTACATATAACATATATTCAGTAACCTAAATCAATTATGTATGAAACATGTTGCTTCGCCCTCTAATGAGGCTTTTGCTGACATTTATTATCCTATCCACAATTTAGTTAGTAAGCATTCCGATGTCATGGAAGAGATAACAAGAAATTGGGTAGATAGCTATGACTGTCTGTCAACCGCATTCAAACAAAAAGCTAAAGGAGCTAATTACGGTGTACTAACCGCCGCAGTGATTCCCCGTGCCGAAATAGAAGTGTTGATACCTATTACCAGGTGGATGTTATGGGCATTCTGCTGGGATGATTATTACGGGCCATATGAGAAGCAGGACTTAAAAGCAATTTGCAAAACGGCATTAAGAATATTGAAAGGTATTGAGAAAGAAGGACAGTATGAAAACGCGCTCTTTAGCCAGTTGGCTGTAATACGGGAGGAATTGCAGGGAGTTTCTAATAGCGAATGGATGAGGAGATTTATAAATTCGCATATTTACTATTTTCAGGGATTATTGATGGATACTTATAGCTACAAAAAAAACTTGCAATATCCATCGGGTGCGGAGTATTTCAAAATCAGGGATAGGTTGATAGGCGGTTTTATGGTAATGGATTTGCTGGAATTGGTCGGCACTATTTTCCCCAAAGGGCTGTTTGAAAATCCTAAAATTCAAAAGTTACGTCTGTTGGCTTCCCGTCTTATGATTTATGATAATGATATATTTTCTTATAAAAAGGAAATTAAAGAAGGGGAGGCAATGAACATTGTACTTGTTTTACAGGCGGAAAATAAAATAAGCATCAATGATGCCCTGGCACTTGCCATTAAAATGAGAGAAAAGGAATATATAGAGTTATTGGCTTTTGAGCATCATTTCAGAGAATTTGGCAGGTATAGCAATATTGTGAGGAACTATTGGCAGAATACCATGATTTTGTTAGAAGGGCAGCTCAATTGGTACCGGCTCATGTCAAAGAGATATGAATGACATCCGAATAACTCCGATTCCCGACTTATTTTAGTATTATATGCTTATATTCACAGTGCCATGAAACCTACAACATGGCATTGTGAATATTTATTGTCCTCATATAACCCAAAAAAGGATCATGAACGCCTTCGGTATTTCTCAAATTGAAACTGTACTTAAGAAGATCTGTTATCTGATTGCTGCATTATCACTAACACTTGGCCTTTATGTGTATAAGATATTGGACTATACGCCTATGTTATACATTGAGTTGGCCATAGGGGTATTCTTCCTTATCATGCCATCGTTCACGAAAATAATAGGACTCGATTTAAACATTTCACTTTTTTTTATTGTCCTGAATTCAGCGCTGGTCTACTATGGTGTAATATTAGGTCCATTGTCAGAAATACATCTGTTAGTAGTTTTTTTAGTGGGTGCTTCTGTGTGTTTATTATGGGGAAAAAAGCTGATGTACTTCCCGGTTACGCTGGTGCTATCAATGCTGGTCTTTCTTGAACTCAACTACTATTATTTTTGGTTTGTTCCGCTAAATATAGAATATCCCAAAGCAATGATTGTCAGGTGGGTCGTTGTTTTTACCGGGAGCTTATTATCTATCGCTACTTTCTGGTATTTCGCAAAGCAGTGGGTTGCGGAAAAATTCAGAAAATTAATTACAGATTTGCGTAAGGCAAATGAGTCTAAATCCGTTTATTTACGTGAAACTTCACATGAATTACGAACACCGCTTTCTTCGATATTCGGTATAGCCCAATTATTACATTCGAAAAGAAATACCATCACGGATCCTGAATTAAAGAAGGAGATCGAGTATTTATTTGAATCAGCTTTTGTTGCAACTAAAATAGTAGATAATATTTTAGACATGTCGAAGATTGAGGCGGGAAAGTTTGATGTTATAAAAGAAGAAACAATAGATTTGAAGAAAGCCATAGAAACCTGCATGGTAATGCAGCGATATGTAGCAAGTTCCAGAGGGATAAAGATACGTTTAGACTATGATGAACAATTACCGCCTTACATTATTACGGATAAAATAGCACTATATAAAGTTATTAATAACCTCGCCTCAAATCTCGTAAAATATGCGCCAGAGCAAAGCAATGTTGAGATAAAAGTACTTCGTGAAAAACAAACGATCATCTTTCAAACAAAAAATACGGGGGGTATCAGCGCTAAGGGATTAAAGACAATATTTGAACCTTTTGCCTCCAGTAATGATACCGTAATGAGTACGGGATTAGGGTTACCTATCACCAAACATATTGTTCAACTACTTGGCGGTGATATTACAGTAGAATGTATTGACGAAAGCACCGTTTTTAAGTTGTTTATTCCGCTGATAATAGGGCATGAAGAAGATTTGTCGGCAAGCGATCGACCGTTTAAAGAGGGATCACTAAAGGGATATAGAATTTTATGTATTGATGATGATCCAATACAACAACATATTTTAAAAGTGACGGTTAAAATGACGGGAGCGGAGTCGATAATAGTAGATGGAGGAGAAGCTGCTTTTGATTTTCTGAATAAAGAAAAACCAGCACTTATCATTTGTGATGCAAATATGCCTTTAATGAATGGAAAACAATTTCTATCTAAATTAAAAGCGAGCGCGGAGTGTAAACACATTCCAGTTATAGTAATCTCTGGCGATGCCTTTGAAACCGAGAAAGAAGAAATGATGAAAGCCGGAGCTGATGAATATCTTACTAAACCTTTTCAGTTTGGAACGTTTTATTCTATACTGCAGAAGTATTTACCTCCAATTAGGATTTTGCTGGTGAATAAATGAACATTATTGTTATTGACTTAGAACACTCTGCGTGTAAATAACCTTTGGCATTACTCAATTATGAAATAAGTAGCATGGAAAAAGCTGTTCAACGTATAAAAAAGAAGTATAAATTAAAGCTAAACCGGGTATTTGGAACCTTTGCAGATAGAGGTCATTTCGTTTTTCAACTTGGTAATGATGGACAACTGATCTGTTGTTCAATAGAAGTATTAAATGAGGAACCGTTTTTGATTGGATACCCTAATGTTTGGCAGGTATCTGACGTTTCTCCAGAGGGAAAACAAATTGACGGAAGATTATTTGTGTCGGAATGCCCGAAGGGACCCTATAGCTGGTTTGATGTTCAAAGTATAATTTATTTATTGCCAAAACAACAGGAGCGTCTCTACAGGGACACGATTTAGGTCCTTGAAAAAGTAAGCCAGCCACAAGTGCACTGTTTGAATCGAATCAATATTCCTGGGTTTAAAATTATTTTTTTAACACTGTTATCGTCTGTGCTAGCCTGCCAGCCGTAAGGAAATAATTATTAAAATGAAAATCAGTGCTGACGCACTTAGGAAAAGGAAACTAGTGAATCTTTGTAAGTTTTTTTTGCAATATCTTACAATTTTGGCTATTGAAAACCCGGAAAAATAAATAAAGGTCCGCTACTGTAGTGAACCTTTATCTGTGACCCTTTCGGTACGGCTTTCCAACTTTTTTAAGGAAGATTTAAAGAGTCTCGCAAGCATGGTTGTTGAATAAACAGCCTGCCTGTGGGCGCCTTTTCTACAACGTTCTCAACACTCCACCATCGGCCCTTAGAGCGGCGCCGTTGATAGCGGAAGACAATGGGCTGGCTAAATATGCCGCCAGGCTTGCTATTTCAGCAGGTTCGATAAAACGTCCAAGCAATGAGTGCGGATTAGTACTTTGTATGATCTGTTCCTTTATCACCCCCACAGGCTGTTGATGTAGCGTTGCCAGATGTTCTATCGCAGATGCAACGCCTTCTGAGTAAGCAGGACCTCCCAGGATTGTATTGACTGTCACCGCTGTACCTTTGGTGAGTTTTGACAACCCATTACCCAGGGCTATCATGGCAGCTTTCGTGACACCATAATGAATCATATTGCCCGGAATATTCATGCCCGACTCGCTGCTGATAAAAATAATCCGGCCCCAATTCCGGGACAACATCCCTTGTAATACTTGCCTGGAGAGCCTTACTGCGCTCATTACATTCACCTGGAAAATATCATTCCACTCATCGTCGGTTATCGACTCAAAATCTCTTAATCCAAATACGCCTGCATTGTTGATCAGTATATCCACTACAGGCAACTGCCGTAACAGGCTTTCAGTCTCTTCCGCGATGCTGAGATCCGCTGCCCATCCACTGATGGCTGCTGTTGGGAATTCCGTCCGGAGTTTTTGCGCCGTGATGTCTACTTTAGTGGATGTTCTTCCATGAAGTATTACCTCCACACCTTCCTGTAGCAGCTGCCGGGCAATGGCAAATCCTATTCCCCGGGTAGAGCCACTGATAAAGGCTGTCTTACCGCTTAATTGTAAATCCATAAATATATTTTTGTAATGATCATTACATAATTAAACAAAAAATTTTACCGCAGTATGCTTAATTGCATTTCGATGAGCGCCTTCAGCTTTTCTTTATGAGGGTGCATTCGTCTGGTTACATTGAGACCATTCCAGCAGGTAATTAAATATCTACCTAAAACAGCTGCATCCGCAGGATTGGTAACAGCGCCTGTACGCTGGGCTTCCCGGATAGTGTCAGTAAACATTTTTTCTACATCCTTTAATATATTAACGGCTTCCGCTTCCAGGTCGTTATCGATAAAAGCCAGTGCTGTTGCCGTATTGGCCACAATACATCCCTTGAGGTGCGTATGCTCGTCTGCCAATGCCACACTGCTGAAAAAGTCCCTGATCAGATCCATCGGCGAAGCAGATTGTTTCAATTCCTTCTTAAACGCCTGGAAAGCTTCCCGTCGCTGCTGCAGCGCCTTTGAAAAAAGTTCCTTTTTACCACCCCTGAATGTGTTGTACAAACTGCCGCTACCCATCTGTGTAGCGTTTTGCAGGTCCTGCAAAGATGTAGCGCTGTAGCCCTTTTCCCAGAATACTTCCTGGGCTTTGAGCACCACCGCATCATTATCATATGTAGCTGGTCTCCCTCTCATTTTATTTCTGTAATGATCGATACAAAAATAATAATCCTGATGATTATTATCCAAAATTTTCTTTTATCCTGCCTAAATATTACTCGATTAAGATAATAAACTAGAAAATTTCTATCCTTAGTCTTGCCGATAGACACCCATGACGAACGGAATAGCAACATTATTTTTAGGGCTTCGGATCCTTAGCCGCAACTTATAAATACTGATGAATCAAGTAACTGTTGGATTTACAAATACCGGGGCACACAAATTGTTTTCAAGTTGGCAGGTTAGCAATTTCCATGCGTCTTCAATTTTTGGGGAGTAGATGTTGGGGTATCCGGAAATTAAATCTTTCTTTATCTCTCTTTAATTTCCTTTCTGTGGAAACAGGCCACCAGTAAAATAAAACACCCAACCTCAGTAAAACTAAGATTGGGTGAATTAAGTTTCAAGTGACCCCCCTGGGGCTCGAACCCAGGACCTACTGATTAAGAGTCAGTAGCTCTAACCAACTGAGCTAGGGAGTCATTCCAACGCGCTCTGTTAAAAAACGTGAGGGCAAATTTAACGGTTCTTCTGAATATTCGTGTACTTTATTTAATTAAATTTGGAAACAAGGACGAAATGTGGATAAATATCAATTATGTTGATAATCTAACCGTTAGCTCATTATAAAATTTTTTTTCATGCAGGAAGCTTATATAGTAGCCGGATACCGCACTGCGGTGGGTAAGTCTAAAAGAGGGGGATTTCGCTTTTACAGACCGGATGATCTGGCTGTTGATGTCATTACCGGGTTGCTGCAATCCTTGCCACAGCTGGATCCTAAGCGGGTCGACGACCTGATTGTGGGGAATGCGGTGCCGGAAGCAGAACAGGGTTTACAGATCGGCCGTATGATTTCAGTCCGGGCTTTAGGCATTGATGTGCCGGGCATGACGGTGAATCGTTACTGCGCCTCAGGACTGGAAACGATTGCCATCGCTACAGCTAAGATCCAGACAGGCATGGCAGATTGTATTATCGCTGGTGGTACAGAAAGTATGAGCCTGGTGCCTGTAGCTGGATGGAAAACCGTACCTAATTATACCGTAGCCAGCACTAATCCCGATTATTATATTGGCATGGGACTCACCGCTGAAGCAGTGGCCAACGAATTTAAAGTAAGCCGCCAGGACCAGGATGAGTTCTCATATAAATCACATCAGAAGGCATTGAATGCCATACAGCAAGGGTATTTTAAGCCAGGCATTTTACCAATTAATGTAGAAGAAGTGTACGTAGATGGAAATGGTAAAAAGCAAAAACGCACCTATACAGTAGATACAGATGAAGGGCCGCGTGCTGATACTTCCCTGGAAGCATTGGGTAAACTTAAGCCTGTTTTTGCAGCCGGCGGTTCTGTAACAGCAGGTAACTCGTCGCAAACTTCAGACGGCGCTGCCTTTGTGGTAGTGATGAGCGAAAGAATGGTCAATGAGCTGGGATTGAAGCCTATTGGCCGTTTGGTGGGGTGCGTGTCTGCGGGGGTACATCCGCGTATTATGGGTATAGGGCCCGTAGCAGCGATTCCGAAAGTATTACAGCGTGCCGGCAAAACCTTGCAGGATATAGATCTCGTTGAGCTGAATGAAGCATTTGCCTCTCAGTCTATTGCGGTGATCCGTGAGCTGGGAATTAACCCGGATATCGTGAATATCAATGGTGGCGCTATTGCGTTGGGACATCCCCTTGGATGTACCGGCGCTAAGTTAACCGTGCAGTTGTTGGGCGATTTAAAGCGACTCAATAAAAAATATGGTATCGTTACGGCCTGCGTTGGCGGTGGACAAGGAATTGCAGGTATCATAGAGAATATCAGTTAATATGGTCAACTCATCTTATAACGGAAAAAGGAGCCTACGGGCTCCTTTTTTTTATGCTTCCTGTTCCGGTGTATCATATACTTCCAGCTTGCTCAGATAAGCATAAGCGCTGGCTGAAATGCGACCTGGATCTGTAAATACAATTTTATGCAGATTTGGATGCTGACGTAAATCAATGCCAAATACTTCTATCATTCTAGTATGAAAAAAATCGCTACCTCTGGATCTTCCGGACTCGTAATGAACAAAACTTCCTTTTGATATACCAAGGAGGCCGCTCATTTCATGTTGTTTTAGTTTTAGCGCTGTGCGGATCAGTTTAATAAACCGCTTATTATATGGATACATAATGTCAGAGTTAAAAAAGTTACAAATCTGTTCCTACTGTAATAATAATTGACTATATTTGTATTGTAATATGTAAATCATTGATAACAATAGAATTAAATTGATCTGGACGAAGGTTTTTTGATTCAATGATTTTCATATTGAGCAAAGGGTCTCCGTTACCGATAATCTCGGTAGAAAAAGAAGGGGAAAGAAAGTCATCATAGTTTTGTGATACTATCGGCTGTCAAAAAAATCGGGTGGCTTAAAAGGAGGGGGACCAATAAAATTTCCTGATTGGATAAACCGGCGGATCGCCGTTTTCAATGTTACCATTTTGAATTCTTTTTTGTGTCACAACAAAAAACCAAAGGGGCTGTCTTTCTTACCAGGAATCGTCAGCTCCCTTTCGGTATGCCTGTATATCGACAGACATTTTTCAAAGATACTTATTTTCTGATCCGTGCGCAAATATTTCTATTTGTAAATGATTGATAATGAATGTGTCATAATGATATTTCCAAAATCATTTTGATAAATAAAAATCATCTTCCCATTTCTTAATAATATAATATCCCTTTCTCTTTAATTAGATTAAACTTTTTGTTAATTTGGACGAATAATCGGCCCCCTAGCCATCAACCATATCATTTTTTATGGATCGCAGACAATTCCTAACCTTATCGCCTAACCGCAGCCATACACAATATGCTGCCGCTTCGGCACGTACCGACTCCGGCATAACGCCTTATACCGGCAACTGGGAATCAACACAACTTATACACCTGCTGAAACGTACCCTCTTCGGCGTTTCTCCCGCTAACGTCAACGCCTTCAAAAGCATGACCATGCAACAGGCCGTAGATACCCTGCTCACCGCACAACCCGATCCCGCACCTCCCGTAAACAACTACGGTGTAGACGATACCGGCGTTACTCCCGGCGCTGTATGGGTGAAAGCCCCACTCGGCAACGAAATGCTGGAAAGGAAAAGAATCGCCTCCTATAAAGCCTGGTGGACCGGACAAATGATTAACCAACCTGCAAGCATACACGAAAAAATGGTGCTGTTCTGGCATAATCATTTTGTAACCGAAACAGGAATGGTCAACGATAGCCGATTTATCTATCAATATAACCTCACCCTGCGTAAACACGCACTCGGGAATTTCAAGGCGCTCACAAAAGCAATTACCCTGGATCCAGCCATGCTGGTATATCTCAACGGCTACCTCAACTCTAAGGAAGCAGCTGATGAAAACTACGCCAGGGAACTACATGAACTTTTTACCGTAGGAAAAGGCCCGGATTCTCATTATACGGAAGATGATGTACGCGCCACTGCACGCGTACTCACCGGTTTCCGCGTCGATAGAACAAACATCACCAGCTTCTTCGATACCACAAAACATGATATCACCAATAAACAGTTTTCCGGATTCTATCTCAACAAAGTAATATCCGGCCAAACGGGCCCCGATGGCGCGTCTGAAATAGATAACCTCCTGGATATCATCTTCGCACAACCAGAAGTGGCAAAATTCATCTGCCGGAAATTATATCGCTTCTTCGTATACTACGACATAGATCAGGCTACCGAAACGAATGTGATTGCACCACTCGCAGAAATATTTCGCAGCAGCCAGTACGATATAAAAACAACACTCAACGCCCTGTTTATCAGTCAACATTTCTTTGACCCGCTGAACATGGCCTGTCTTATTAAAAGTCCGGCCGACTTCTGCATCGGTATCTGCCGCGAATACAATATTACCTTCCCCAGTGATTATCCCAGTCGCTACACCGCCTGGATGGCCATACACGACAGAGCCGCATCAATGCTGCAAAACTTCGGGGATCCCCCACTGGTGGCCGGATGGGAAGCCTACTACCAGGAACCCGCCTTCCACGAACTATGGATCAATACCGATACACTACCTAAACGAAATAAACTCAGCGATGCCCTTATCAGCACCGGTGGATTCGCCGGCCTGCACATAGATACCATCGCCTTCGCCAGCCAGTTGCCTCATCCCGAAGATCCTGTGGCACTGGTCAGCGACTCCCTCGATATATTATATCGTGTAGGCGTTTCCGATACTACTAAGGCATTCATGAAAAATAATATTATCCTCTCCGGCCAGAATCCTAACAGCAATTACTATTGGACAGACGCATGGAACGCCTATAAAGCATCCCCTGGTGACGCTGCAGCAAAAGATAACGTGGAAACCCGCCTTAAAGCGCTGTATAAATACATCATGGACCTCTCAGAATATCAATTATCCTGATAGCTGAAAAACCTTTTTATGAAAAGAAGAGACTTTCTTAAATATACAGCGCCAGCCGCTATCCTGCCAACATTAATCAACGGCTTTTCTATAAAAGCATTCGCTGCTTCTCCTATGCTCAACGCATTGAGCAGCGCCTCCGCAGATAATGACCATGTACTCGTCATGATCCAGATGACCGGCGGAAACGATGGTCTTAACATGGTAATACCATTGGACGTATACGGTAAATACCAGGCAGCACGTACTAATATCGCCATCCAGGAAGGTAAAGTACTGCGATTGGATAACTATACTAAATCCGGGCTGCATCCGGCAATGACAGGTATTCAGCAGTTGTATAGCGATGGTAAAGTCAGCATCGTGCAAAGTGTGGGATATCCTTCTCCTAACTACTCGCATTTCCGTGCTACTGACATATGGCTCACCGGCTCCGATTCAAACGAAATACTCACTACCGGCTGGGGTGGCCGGTATCTCGATACACAATACCCTAACTTCCCTGATGGGTATCCTAATACTGACGCACCAGATCCACTGGCCATCCAGATAGGATCCATTGTATCGCCGGCATTCCAGGGACCTAATGCCAGCATGGGCATCGCTATTACCAGTGCAGATGATTTCTATAACCTGATAGATGGTATCAATGATCCTGTGCCCAATACCAAATGGGGAAAAGAACTGGAATATATCCGCCTGATCGCCAAACAAACCAACAGTTATGAACAGGCGATTACCAAGGCCGCTAAAAAAGTAACGTCACAGGGAGCATATCCGGCTAACAACAACCTGGCCGCGCAACTGAAAATTGTGGCGCGCCTCATCGCCGGCGGGCTCAAAACCAGGCTCTATATGGTGAGCATTGGTGGCTTTGATACACATGCCAATCAAACTGAAGGTGGCGATACCAGCAAAGGTGGTCACGCACAACTCCTTGGAGGCCTCTCCGATGCTATTAAAGCCTTCATGGACGACCTGAAAGGATTGCACGCTTCCCGCAGGGTAGTGGGCATGACGTTCTCCGAATTCGGCCGCCGTATTAAATCCAATTATAGCATGGGTACCGATCACGGCGCCGCTGCACCCATGATCATTTTCGGCGACTATGTCAACCAGGGCGTATTGGGTAATTCACCTGCATTGCCAGACAATAGCTCAGTGATTGATAATATCCCTATGCAGTACGACTTCCGTTCCATCTACGCTTCTATCCTGGAACAGTGGTTCTGCGTAGATACCACGGCCCTGCAAAAAATTATGGGGAAAGATTATCAACGCCTGCCACTGGTTAGCGGCGTGGCCTGTGGTACCATCACCGGTTTACCGGATCTGGATACCGATGGCAAAAAGCTCATCTTTAACGCACCCAATCCTTTCAGCGACTATACCTACATCACCTATATTACAGGCAGCGGTAATACCCTGATCCAGATTTTTGATACCACTGGTCGCCTTATCCAGGTGCCTGTTAATAAAGTACATACGCCAGGCACCTACAAAATCACCTTCGATGGCCGCCAACTGCCCGCCGGTATTTATTATGCCCGCCTGCAAAACGGCCCTATACAACAGGTTTGGCCTATGCTTAAAGTAAGATGATGTTAGATATCAATTAAAAATCCATGCAACATTGTTGCAAATAAGTAGATTTTGCTACCTTTGCTTCCGTGTATAAAAGCTATCTGCATAAAATAATAGCCATCATTCTCCTGGGAGTATTTACTATAAATACCCTCCCACGGGAATTTATACACGAATTTTCGGGACACCACGACACGACAGACGTGATACATCATCACGATGGCGTTACCATTTCTGAAGAGCACCGGCACTGTGATTTCCTGCAAATAGGCATTGAACCATATGAGCCGTTCGCTACCGTTTACATAGCACCGGCTCAAAAAGTAACCTGGGTATTTTACCCGCTATCCATCCCGGAAACAACCTATGCTACTTATTATAACCTCACTCCACGGGCGCCTCCTGCAGTAGCTTGACTCTTTTTATGCTGACGTGAACCTGTAATACACGTCGGTGGTTCATGATGGGCGATAGTCCATGCTTTACTGATTCTATATAATTTCAGATATGCATTATTTGCGTGTATTTATACTCGTTTGTGCGGGTATAATGTTACTGGCGTTGCCTGCTGCCTATGCAGGTACTACCCCCGAAGAAGGGGAATATGCGAATTCATTGTCCGGTAAGGTGGTGGATAAATTGTCTCATACGCCTTTACCCGGCGCTACAGTATACCTGCCGGATCTGCATGTGGGTGCAGCGGCCGATGCACAGGGTAATTACATCATTAAAAATCTGCCTAAAGGAAAATTCCTGGTGGAAGTACATTATATAGGCTATGCCGCTTATACGGAATCTGTTGCCATTTCAGGCGCTACCACCAAAGACTTTGTACTCGCCGAAACACTGATAGAAAAGAATGAAATAGTGATCACCGGCGCTAACCTGGCTACTTCTGTGAAGAAAACGCCTACGCCTATCAGCGTGATCCGCCGCGATTATCTCGACGACAATATCTCTACCAATATCATAGATGCTATTGCCAAAGTACCCGGCGTTACGCAATTATCTACAGGACCTGCCATCTCCAAACCCTTTATCCGCGGGCTCGGCTACAACCGTGTGGTGGTTGTAGGCGATGGCATCCGCCAGGAAGGCCAGCAATGGGGCGATGAGCATGGTATCGAAATAGATGATTATAATGTGAGCCGGATTGAAGTATTGAAAGGACCGGCCTCACTGATCTATGGCTCAGATGCACTGGCAGGTGTGGTGAATATTGTGCCGCCTGCACCACTGCCGTTGGGGAAAATAAAGGGAAATGTAGAGGCAAACTATCAAACCAACAACGGACTGATGGCTTATCACGCCGATATTGCCGGTAATAACAACGGCTTTAGCTGGGGGGCTTATGTGACACAGAAACAGGCACACGATTATAAAAATAAATACGATAACTACGTTTTCAATTCCCGCTTCAATAACACCAACTACGGCGCTACTATCGGTATCAATAAGCAATGGGGATACTCCCGCCTGAGCTTTTCGTCCTTTAATCAGCACCTCGGACTCGTGGAAGGCGACCGTGACAGCACCGGTGGTTTTATTAAGCCGGTCAACGAAAACGGGGTTGCAGAAGAAGCACCGGTTACTGGCAGCGATAATAAATCCTACAGCATGGCTGTGCCTAAACAACAGATCAATCACCAGAAAATAGTATGGGATAACAACCTGTATCTTCATAATGGTGGCCGTTTGGGACTCACGCTGGGATACCAGCTGAATCAGCGCAGGGAATATGGCAATGTGCTGGAGCCTAACACACCGGAATTATACCTGCATCTGCAAACATTCAACTATGCCCTGAAATATTACCTGCCTGAAATGAAAGGCTGGCAAACAACCGTAGGGGTAAATGGTATGCAGCAAACCAATCAAAACAAAGGAGAAGAGTTCCTTATTCCGGCGTACGACCTGTTCGACGTGGGCGCTTTTGCAGTGACCAGTAAAACATTCAATAAGCTCACGCTCAGCGGTGGGGTGCGCTTCGATAACCGTTCCATGAATGCTAAAGCATTGTTGCTCGATGCCAATGGCAAACCAGCTAACGCCGGCGAAGCAAAGTTCGATGCCTTTAAACGCAACTTCTCCAATGTGTCCGGTAGTGTAGGCCTCAGCTATGAAGCCAGCGATCGCGTAACCTTGAAGCTGAATGCTGCCAGGGGTTTCCGCGCACCTAATATCGCAGAGCTTTCAGCTAATGGCGTGCATGAAGGAACTATCAAGTATGAGTACGGTAACCAGGACCTGAAGCCGGAAGTAAGCACACAAGTGGATGCGGGCTTAGATTTCAATACGCAACACGTTTCCTTAACGGCCAATGTCTTCTACAATCATATAAATAACTTCATCTTCTCCCGCAAACTCTTTAACCAGGCGGGTACCGACTCAATCCCGGCTACAGATAATGAAAACGGCTTTGCCGCTTTTAAATATCAGCAAACAAATGCCAACCTGTACGGTGGGGAATTAATGCTGGATATACATCCGCATCCGATCGACTGGCTGCATTTCGAGAATACCGTTTCTTATGTAAGAGCCACCACTGCTAACAGTACCGACTCTACGAAGTATTTGCCAAATATTCCGGCGGGACGTTGGTTATCTGAGCTAAAAGGGAAGTTTAAAAAAGTGGGTAAAAGTCCGTTACAGAATGCTTACGTAGGCGTGCAGATGGATATGAACTTTGCCCAGAACAATATCTTTTCCGCTTATGAAACAGAAACAGCTACACCCGGTTATACCATTTTCAATGCCGGTATTGGATCTGATTTTGTGAACAAGAAAAGCAAAACCTTGTTCTCCCTGCATTTTGCGGTAAACAACTTTACAGATATCGCTTATCAAAATCACCTGAGCCGGCTGAAATACGCGGCTGTCAATGAAGTGACCGGCCGCACAGGCGTATATAACGTTGGCCGGAATTTCAGTGTTAAACTGGCTATTCCGATTGATTTCAAATAGTAGCTGCTAATTAATTTTCCGCTACATTTTGCTAAAAGCCGTTTTCTTTTAAGGCTCCTGCGTCAGCGGGAGCTTTTTTTATGGAGTCAGTGGCAGCCGGATTGTCTGCCGTTTTCGTATAGGTGGCCTTGTTATTTTTTATTTTGAAGAAGAATTTTCTGGCAGATGGTGCAGAAATGTTAAACCCTACAGAAGTATCTGTACCCACTATCAACAATTCGGGTACTGGAATCGTTGTTACATTTGAGTCAATGGCGCGCATGTAGTTAATCAGCCGTTTGCCATTTTGCGTAATGTGAATAGTTTGCATCCCTTCCGATGAATGTACAATGGTAGCTGTAATGCCTTTTGCTTCAAATACGGCGCTATCGCGGCTGTTGCTGCCATCAATCCGTTTAAATGGAACTGGTGCTGCGGCTTTGGACGGTTTGGCAGAACTGGTTCCGTTGTTTGTTCCCTGCCGGGCAGGTTCCTGGCAGCTAAATAGTAAAACAGGTAGCAATAGTAATATTCTGTACACGATAAGTTGGAGTTTGAAAAGATAAAGCTATCAAATTTTTATGGATCTCCTTTGGGAAGGTTTTTGTTATATAAGGTATAGTTATATATTGTATAAATATATTACATTATCTTTAATTATTATGCATAAAAGAACAGTGTAATAAACGGGAATCCATGTCAGACGGGCTTGATAAATAAAATCGTTTTAGTGCTACAATTGCCACGACTATTTACCATTGATGTAAATATTTAACCAAAATAAACGGAGATTTTGTAGTTTCGAATTATGTTATGGATTATGTGTGTGACTGAATGTCCTGCCCGGTAAAACAGATTCCCTCAGTTTTTTCAAAAATCGGTTTTTGCATTATTAAGTTTTTCTGACCACCATTGGTTCAGATTTTGGTTGAAAAAGAAAGGGGCTGTTTTTACAGCCCCATACTTTTTAAACTATTTTTCATGATGATGATGCGGTTTCTCCAACTTCGCCGTATCCTCGTCATAATACACAAAGAAGTAAAGATAAATTGCCCTCGATAAGCGCATCAGCCACGGCTGGATAAGTACCAGCAACACACCGTTGATACCAAGCCACCAGAATATACTGTTATCTCTCCAGCTGATACCAAAAAATACCCAGTACCAGATCAGGTTGAATACGCTGAAAGCCACCGACAACGCGTAACTCACATAACCCGTTCCAAACCAGAACCCGGTTTCCAGTTCGTACTTCTGCCCGCATACCGGACAGTTGTCATACATGTTGAAGATCTTCGAAAATTTCAGGTGAAAGGGATTCTGATCTTTGAACATATTTCCTTTCCTACATCTCGGACATTTCATTGTCAGCATGCTGACAAAATAGTTAGGGCGTTGTGTACTCATGTTGCAAAATTAATCAATTAATGCGAAGAGCCTGCAGGCTGCATTTTAAACTGCCTCCACTTTACGCTCTCCGATCTGTTGCCGCCACATGGCGTAATACAGCCCTTTTTCATCTACCAGGTCTTCATGCTTACCTACTTCCACCACACGACCCTTTTCCAGTACGTAGATACGGTCAGCATGCATAATGGTGCTCAAACGGTGCGCAATCATTACGGTAATATGCTGTTTGCTGGCAGTTACGTCCCTTACCGTAGTGGTAATTTCTTCTTCTGTGATAGAGTCCAGCGCAGACGTGGCCTCGTCAAACACCAGTAAACGCGGTTTACGTAACAGCGCCCTGGCAATGGATAAACGTTGCTTTTCACCGCCGGAAATTTTGATACCACCTTCGCCAATCACGGTTTCCAATCCTTTGTCTGCCCGCGCCAGCAAAGAATAGCACGACGCTTTATCCAATGCTTCCATCACTTCTGCATCTGTAGCACCAGGATTTACGAACAATAAATTTTCTTTGATAGTACCTGCAAACAACTGCGTATCCTGTGTTACAAAACCCACCTGGTGACGAAGATCTTCCATATCCACTTCACTGGCGTCTATACCGTTGTAGTAAATATGTCCTTCATTGGCTTTATATAAGCCTACCAACATCTTTACCAGCGTGGTTTTGCCGGAGCCTGAAGGTCCTACAAACGCAATGGTTTCACCTAGTTTGGCCGAGAAATTAACCTGGTCCAATGCCTTGGTAGCAGCGGTCAGGTGTTTAAATCCTACCTGTTTAAACTGCAACTCGTTGATATGGTTCACTTTCACCGGATTGGCAGGCATCTGCTCTACAGGCGTATTCAAAATGCTTTCAAAATTCAGTAACGATACCTGCGCTTCCCGATAGTTAAGAATAATATTGCCTAACTCCTGTAAAGGTCCGAAAATGAAGAAGGAATACAGCTGTAAGGTCATCAGTTGCCCAATACTTACTGAGTCGCGATAAATGTAAAATAAGAGCAGGAACAGGATGCTGGAGCGCATCAAGTTCACAAAAGTACCCTGCACAAAGCTGATACTGCGGATGCTCCGCACTTTCTTCAATTCCAGCGTTAAAATTTTCAACGTGGTGGAATTTAACCGGCGTATTTCCTGGTTGGTTAATCCCAAACTCTTTACCAGTTCAATGTTACGAAGCGATTCGGTAGTAGATCCGGCCAGTGCAGTCGTTTCTTTTACAATCGTCTTCTGTATCACTTTAATTTTCCGGCTTAATACGCTCATGAGAATGGTCAGTAAAATACAACCCGCCAGGTACACAAAGGGCAGGGTCCAGTGCACGCTGGTAGCATACACCATCACAAACACAACACCAATCAGTGATACAAACAACACATTCACAAAAGAAGTGATAAACTTTTCACAGTCTACCCGTACCTTTTGCAGAATGGCCAGCGTTTCACCGCTGCGTTGGTCTTCAAACTGCTGATACGGCAGCCGTAGAGAATGTTTTAGCCCATCCTGGTACACCTGGGCACCAAATTTCTGAACAATAACATTTACAAAATAGTCCTGGAATGCTTTCGCAATCCTCGATACCATGGCCACGCCTATGGCAGCACCTACCAACAGCAGTACGCCCCATAAATATTCGTTTTCCGGCCTGAAAATAGTCCCCCCTTTGGTAGTCACTTTAGGGTGAGAAGCAAACCTGTCAATGATCCATCCAAAAATCATCGGGTCCATCAGCGAGAAAAGCTGGTTAATACTGGCCAAAGCCATTGCTAATACAACCAACCATTTATATCTCTTTAAATAATGCAGTAGTAGTTTCATATATCCAATTTCCTGAGGTGCAAAGTTACTGTATGTTGTAACATATTGCGGGGAAAAGTGCTGGCTATTTTGAGCAAAAAACGTTAACTTAATAGTAGGTTCTTTCAAAAGCACAGGTGACAAAGGATTACCCAAAAAATCTCCACATATGAAAACGTATGATGAAAAACATATCAAAAACATCGTACTGTTAGGTGCACCCAAAAGCGGCAAAACTACCCTCTCTGAAACCATGTTATTCGAAGCCGGCATCATCAGTAAACGCGGTACTATTGAAGAGAAAAACACCATCTCTGACTATCATGAAATTGAGCATGAACGAGGGAACTCCGTATATGCTACCCTGATGCACACGGAATGGAAAGATTATAAAATCAACATTATAGATACCCCTGGCCTGGAGGATTTCATCGGGGAAGTAATTGCCGCCATTCGTGTATGCGATACCGCTGTATTACTGCTCAATGCCCAATACGGCGTAGAAGTAGGTACCGAACAGATATGGGATTATGTGGATAAATTCCAAAAACCAACCATATTAGCCGTTAACCAGCTGGATGCTGAACTGGCCAATTTTAATAAAACCGTAGAGGATGCAGAACGGGTACTCGGCCGCGCCGTCACGGTGATGCAATATCCCGTGAACCAGGGCCCCGGATTCAATGCCATCATCGATCTGCTGAAAATGACAATGTACCGTTTTCCCGAAAATGGCGGAAAACCGGAAAAATTACCCATTCCTGACAACGAAAAAGAACGCGCGGATCAGCTCCACAACGAACTGGTGGAAAAAGCCGCCGAAAATGATGATAAACTCATGGAGCTGTATTTTGAAAAAGGAAGCCTGGATGAAGATGAGTTGAGAGAAGGCATCAAGATAGGCATGCTGAATCACCAGGTATTTCCCCTCTTTTGCTTATCCGCCAAAAAGAACATGGGAAGCGGCCGCCTGATGGGCTTTATCGATAATGTAGCCCCCTCCGCGGTGGAAATGCCGCCGGAAACCACCACCAGCGGCACCGCCGTTCCCTGCGATGCTGCCGGCCCCACTGCGCTGTTTGTATTCAAAACTTTACAGGAACCACATATCGGCCGGCTTACCTATTTTAAGGTAATGTCGGGAGAAGTGAAAGGCGGTATGGAACTCATCAATACAGCCGAAAACACGACCGAACGTATCAGCCAACTGTTTATTGCAGACGGTAAAAACCGCAACACGGTAGAACGGCTGCAGGCAGGCGACATTGGCTGTACCCTCAAAATGAAGAACACCTTCACTAATCAAACACTCGCGGATAAAAATTTCCCCGGGGAAATAACGCCCATCGAGTTCCCATCTCCCAAAGTAAGAGTGGCCATCGAAGCTAAAAATAAAGCAGATGATGAGAAACTCAGTGAGGTATTGGCCGAAATACACATCGAAGATCCCACCCTGCAAACAGAATTCAACCGGGAGCTGAAGCAGGTCATCCTCCATGGACAAGGAGAACTGCACCTGCTCGTTACCAAATGGCGGCTGGAAAACATTTATAAAATGCAGATCGCCTACCATACAGCGAAAATTCCCTACCGCGAAACCATACAAAAGCCTGCCCAGGCATCTTATCGTCATAAAAAGCAATCCGGCGGCGCCGGCCAGTTTGGGGAAGTATTTATGAAGATAGAACCCTGGTACGAAGGAATGCCTCCCTATAAAGAACATGCTGTGCGCGACTCGGAAGAAATAGCCCTCAACTGGGGCGGAAAATTGGTATTCAATAACTGTATCGTTGGTGGTGCTATCGACAATCGCTTCCTGCCCTCCATCCTCAAAGGTGTTATGGAAAAAATGCAGGAAGGGCCACTAACGGGATCGTATGTACGTGATATACGCGTCAGCGTATACGATGGCAAAATGCACCCCGTAGATAGCAACGATATCTCTTTTAAAATCGCCGGCATGATGGCCTTCCGCGAAGCTTTCCACCAGGCCGCCCCACAATTGCTGGAGCCGGTATTCGACCTCGAAGCCACCGCCCCGGATGTGATGATGGGCGATATTATGAGCGAATTGCAAACACATCGCAGCATTATAACGGGAATGGATACACTGAATGGCTACCAGGTCATAAAAGCGCGCACCCCGCAGGCAGAAATTGATAAGCTCTTCGCTGCTCTCCGCAACGTTACACAAGGCAAAGCCAAACTGACATCCCGGTTTGCAGAATACGCCCCGGTACCTGCAGAAATGCAGAAAAAGCTTAGCGAAAGCTATAAGGAAGACCTGAATATTTAGTTACCCCAGCCTTCCCTGTCCAGGCTCCGGAACTGTATCGCTTCGGCCATATGCGCCGGCGTTACGTGTTCGCTGCCCTCCAGGTCTGCAATAGTGCGACTCACTTTCAGTATCCGGTCATATGCCCTTGCCGATAGCTTCAACTTTTGCATGGCTTGTCCCAACAATTCCAGGCAACGATCACTCACTACACATACGGTAGCCAGTAATTTACTATTCATCTGTGCATTGCAGTAAATATGTTGATAGCCCGTAAACCGGGCCGCCTGTATGGCTCGCGCGGCAATAACACGGTCACGGATATACGTACTTTTTTCGGTAACTGCACCCGACGATAAATCCTGGAATTTAACCGGCGTTACTTCTACATGTAAGTCGATACGATCCAGCAGTGGCCCGGATACTTTATTCAGGTAATGCTGCACCTGCCCGGGGGCGCAGGTACATTCTTTCTCGGGGTGGTTAAAATACCCGCAGGGACATGGATTCATAGAGGCCATCAGCATGAAGCTGGCGGGAAAATCGATGGCTGTTCTGGCGCGGGAAATAGTAACCTTTCTTTCCTCCACAGGTTGTCGCATCACCTCTAATACTTTGCGTTTAAACTCCGGTAATTCATCGAGGAATAATACGCCATTGTGGGCCAGTGAAATTTCTCCCGGTTGCGGAATACTGCCACCGCCTACCAGCGCTGCATCACTGATGGTATGATGCGGAGAACGGAAAGGCCGGTGTACAATCAGCGAAGCATGCGCTGGCAGCTTACCCGCCACGGAATGTATTTTAGTGGTTTCCAGCGCCTCCTGCAAGGTGAGTGGTGGCAGAATAGTAGGCAAACGCTTGGCCAGCATGGTTTTTCCTGCTCCCGGCGGCCCAATGAGAATCGCGTTATGTCCGCCTGCTGCAGCTATTTCCAGGGCCCGTTTTATTTGGTGTTGTCCTTTTACATCACAGAAGTCTACTTCAAACTGATCCTGCGTCCGGTAAAAATCATTTTGTGACGGAGCTGTTGGCGATAATGTATCCGGGTCATTTAAAAACTGGATGGCTTCCGAAATATGCGAAATGCCATATACTTTTAATCCGTCTACCATGGCGGCCTCCCGGGCATTCTGTTTGGGAAGTATACATCCCCGGAAGCCATCCTGTTGCGCCTGCATCGCCATAGGTAGCGCGCCTTTAACCGGCAATATGGTGCCATCGAGCGAGAGCTCGCCCATCATCAGCCAATGCTCCAGGTGGGTGGCTGGTATTTGCCCGGAAGCAGCCATGATACCTGCCGCAATAGGTAAATCATAAGCTGCGCCGGCTTTGCGGATATCTGCAGGCGCCATATTGACCACTGTCCGCGTTCTGGGCATACGGAAACCCATACACTGGATAGTAGATTCAATGCGTCGCTCACTCTCCTTTACGGAATTATCCGGTAAGCCTACTATAAATAATCTGTTGCCCTGAGAAGATACATTCACCTCTATGGTAATGGTGATGGCATTTACGCCCTGTATAGCGCTGCCGAAGGTTTTAACAATCATGTTTTGGGGTATGGTTAACAATACGAAGATAATTAAATTAAATGCAGAAAGCGTAAAGCAGAAAGCAAAAAGCTATTGAAGCGAATGACAAGCGCGGGTATTTTAAATATTTATCCGCTCCTATCATTCGCTTCAATAGCTTTTTGCTTTACGCTTTATGCTTTAAGCTCTCTAAGATATTTCTTTCAGCAAATCCAACACCTTCTCGCGTTTCAGGATCAGGTACCCGATTTTTTCTTTGGCAATACCATCTTTCAATAAATATGTAAAACGCAGGTCATCATCTATTACAGTTGACTCAAAGTATTTGAACTGTATGCGCTTCTCTCCACGTAATTCTTCTGCAATTTCATAGAGGTGTGTAGATAGTATAAAGAGGCAGTTAGTACTTTGTAATAATCCCCTGATAACGGCCAGGGAGCAGTTTCTGGCGTCTTCTATATTGGTGCCCTTAAACATCTCATCAATCAGCACCAACCAGTTTTTGCCGTTATTGATTTGCAGGATGGTATTTTTGATGCGTAATACTTCACTGTAGAAATAGCTTTCGCCTTTGAAGATATTATCCTGCACCTGTATGTTACTGAATATACCATGGAAGAAACTCAGCTCCATGCTTTTTGCCGGTACGCCCATACCAATATGCGCCAGGAAGGTGGCTACCCCAACGGCTTTGATGAAGGTGGTTTTACCTGCCATATTTGCGCCGGTCAGGAACATAAAATGGGTGGTTTCATCCAGCGTTACATCGTAAGCGATTGGTTCAGGTAAAATGATATGATAGAGTTGATCCGCTTTAATAACTGGTCTTGTGCTATTGGTGAAGGTGGGAAATACCAGCCCGTAATGCTTAATAGCCTTGGCCATGGCATAATACGCATCCAGTTGCTGATACAGGGTAACCAGCTCTATAATCACTTTTTTATGGCGCTTCCGGATATAGTTATCGTACCGGAGAATTTCGATATAGTTCAGTTTATTTTCTTCATCTGCTTTCAGGATATCATAAAAATCTTTCTTGGTAAGCAGGTGTTGTGCGCGATCCAGTAAGGATTTCAGTACTTTAGGGGTCGTATCTGAATTGAAGGCATTGATAAAAGAACGGAAGCCTTTCAACAGGTTTACCAGTTGGGTAAAAGAGAATTTGATAAATCCGAAGTCCGGTGCATACAATGTTTTGTTGATAACGGCCTGGATATACAAGGCCAATCCTTCGGTATTGGAAATCGGTTCTATCTGGGCCTCCATATAGTTTTCCACCACTACTACGGTACCATTGGAGATAATGGAAGGCCAGTTGTCTGCCCGCTCCAGTATATACTGTAATGCCTGCTGGCGCTGCTGGATTTGCGGAATATCTTCCAGTGGATTACTGAACAATTGCCGCAAAAATTCACGGCCGCCGGAGGTAGTAGTAAAGTCAAGGCGGTGAAATAGGGAATACTCTTCGTCGCGATTAAAGATAGACAGGTCGTAGTAGGATGTTTTGTCCAGTTGCATGCAGCATTCTTTTGGTGAATATATGGTGGAAGATGCAAGGATAGGGAAAATCCATAAATATAAGAAGCGGAAAGGTGAAAGCGGAAAGCAAAAAGCCATCGAAGCGACAGACAGCAGCGGATGAGTATCTTAAAAACCCGCTCTGGTCAATCGCTTCGATGGCTTTTTGCTTTCTGCTTTCAGTTACCGGGAAAAAGCTAACCGCTGTCCCCGTATATTTTCATTGAAAACACCATTTTCGTATGCCAGGTGGCCGCTCACAAAAGTATGCGTGATGGCTGCCGGGAAGGTATGACCTTCAAACGGGCTCCAGCCACATTTATATTGAATGTTGTCTTTGTTTACGTTGGTATGGCCTTGTAGATCTACGATGACGCAGTCTGCAAAGTATCCTTCTCTCAAAAATCCTCTTTCCTTTATCTGGAAACAGATAGCGGGCGCATGGCTCATCTTCTCTACTACTCTTTCGAGGGTAATATCTCCTTTGCGGGCATGTTCCAGCATCAGCAGCAGGCTGTGTTGTACCAATGGCACGCCGGAAGGGGCCTGCAGGTAAGGAAGCTGTTTTTCTTCCCAGGTATGGGGAGCATGATCGGTAGCAATGATATCCAGCCTGTCGTCCAGGAGGCCCTGCCACAGCGCAGTTTTGTTCTCCGGTGCTTTAATGGCCGGATTACATTTGATGAGATTGCCGTATTGTGCATAATCATCTGCGGTGAAATGAAGATGATGAACGCATACTTCTGCCGTAATACGTTTTTCTGCCAATGGCAGCATATTGCTGAACAGTTGCAGTTCGCGGGCTGTGGAGATATGCAAAATATGCAGACGGGCATTGTGTTTTTGTGCAAACTGTATGGCTACCAGCGAGGACTCAAAACACGCGTCTACATTACGTATCAGCGGATGATCAGCGGCGGTGAGGTGATCGCCTTTCTCGCGTTGAAAAGCTTCCATATTAGCGCGGATAATCTTCTCATCTTCACAGTGGGTAGCAATCAATAATTCACTGTTGGAAAAAACGGTTTCGAGGGTGAGATAGTTGTCTACCAGCATATTACCGGTGGAAGATCCCATGAATATTTTTACGCCGCAAACGCTTTCTTTTTTGGCGTTTGTTTTCAGGATTTCTTCTACATTATCATTGGCAGCTCCCATAAAGAAGGAGTAGTTCGCCAGTGAATGTTGTTGGGCGATGGTGTATTTATCTTCCAGTAATTCCTGGGTAAGCGCGGCGGGCTTGGTATTGGGCATTTCCATGAAACTGGTGGTACCACCGGCTACTGCTGCACGTGCTTCTGTATAAATAGTAGCTTTCTGTGTAAGACCGGGCTCGCGGAAATGTACCTGGTCGTCTATAACACCGGGGAGTAAGTGCTTTCCTTCTCCGTTAATTTCCGTGTATTGGCCACTGACAGTAATATGAGGCGCTATCTTTTCAAGGCGGCCGTTTCTGATCCATACATCCTGTACCGTGGTGTGGCCTTCGTTTACCACGGCTATATTCCTGATGAGGTAATTTTGCATGCCGCAAAAATAAGAATTACGAATTACAAATTACGAATTACGGATTTGTAGGGAGATGTAGCGCTGGTGTTACTCGCGTTTACGATCTTCTCACAAATCCGTAATTCGTAATTTTTAATTTGTAATTCTTTCTTACCCTTCCAGGTGGATGGAAAATACGATCATGCGCGACTGTAACTTTTCGATGACATTGGAATAGCGCAGGTTCGGATCTTTTACGAGTACATTACCAAAACCATTGCTGATTTTGAATTCAGGAGAGAAAATGAAGCTCTCAAAGTAAAACTCAAACCCGGCGCCCACTTCATAGCCATAATCGCCTTTCCTGATTTTCACCAGGTCGTCGGCCCGGCGTAAGCGGGCATTGGAGGCCAGATCGTAGTCATATTTAAGACCGGCGATGGTATACACCCTCATATTGCCGATCCGGTCCGATTTGAACTTGATCTGTATCGGAAAGCTCAGTAAAATAGACTCTATTTTCTTCTCCGTATCCTGTTGTTTGGGATAGGTATCGCGGTAATACAGATTTTTGGAGGCAAAGATGAGCTGCGGATTAAAACGTAGGTCAAAGTGCTCAGTCAGCCTGGCATTGGCCAGCAAGCCGAGGTTAAATCCCATTGTTTTCAATGGCTCCGCTACCATGGTAGAATCAGAGGCCAGGAAAGCAGGAGAGTGCTCGAGTTTAAAATAGGACTGGTTGGCAGCCAGCGTAATACCAAAGTAATAGGGTTTTGCATCATGTTCAATCATATTCATATTGGTTTGCGCCCTTGCAGGAAGCATTCCAACCAATAAAATGAATATCAGCGCGTAGCGCAGTAAATGGAACATATGCCGAATGTTAGCGTTTTGCATGTAACGGCCTGGAAACGGGTGTTAGTTAAAATAGTTCGCATTGCTTCACCCTGCGGAAACGCTTTCACAGATTCTGGCAGATAACTGTAAGCCGCCTGGCTCTTCGCTATCCATTTCCCGAGCAGCGGTGTAATATAACGAAAATACAGATTATATAATTGTTTAATGGGAAAAACAGTGGGATTGGAAAATTCAAGAATTACCAGTTTCCCGCCCGGCTTTAGCACACGATACATGTCAGACAGCCCCTTTTCCAGGTTCTCAAAGTTCCGCACGCCGAAAGCCACTGTTATGGCATCAAACGTCTGGTCCGGAAAACTTATTGTTTCACTATCACCTGATTGCAGGGTAATTTTATCTGTTAAGCCCAGTTTTTCGATCTTTTCCCGGCCGTGATTTAACATCCCCTCAGAAATATCAATGCCCACAATTTTATCCGGATGAAGGGTCTTCTCTGCCATAATCGCAAAATCCCCCGTGCCGGTAGCTACGTCCAGCATGAGTTTGGGCTGAATTGACTTCAAATACCCCAGCGCTTTTTTACGCCAGATAATGTCGATTCCCAGCGACATAAAATGGTTAAGAAAGTCATAGCGATGAGCAATATCATCAAACATGGTCGCTATCTGCTCCTTCTTGCTTAATTTTGACCCTTCAAAGGGAACGATCTTCTGAACATTTACATTTTCTGACATAGTCCGCAAAGTTAAAGAAATGTAGGTTGTAAATATGGAGATCCGGGTTTTTTAATGGAACAAAGCAAATATCATTATGGTAATTAAGTCAGCAGAATACCTTGTCAGTAGTCCGGATTGGGAAAAGTGCCCCAGCCCGATATGGCCGGAATATGCATTTATAGGCCGTTCTAACGTGGGTAAGTCTTCGTTGATCAATATATTGGCAAACAATGAAAAATTGGCCAAAACTTCCGGTACACCGGGAAAAACACAGATGATTAATCATTTTGCCATGAATAAAGCCTGGTACCTGGTAGATTTACCCGGTTATGGTTTTGCGAAAAGAAGTATGTCGCAACGCCGCCAGTGGGAGCAAATGATTGAAAATTATCTCCGTAAACGTCCTAACCTGGTAAGCGTATTTGTATTAATCGACAGCCGCCACCAGCCACAGAAAATAGACATCGACTTCGTCAACCAGCTGGGCGAATGGAATATCCCCTTCAGCCTCGTGTTTACCAAAGCTGATAAAAGCACCCAGGCGGAAGTGAGCAAAAATGTAAAGGCTTTCCTGAATAAAATGAAGGAAACCTGGCAGTTCCTGCCGGCTAATTTCGTAACCTCCACCGTAAAGAAAAGCGGCAGAGATGCGATCCTGAATTATATCGATGAATTGAATGCACAGTTCCGGGCCATTGCCTGATGAAGAATTGCTGAAAAATATAAGACCTGCATATAATTATATGCAGGTCTTTCTTTTATGCTGAAACCTATCATGTTTTCTTATAAATCAGCCCCACGCTATCCGCTTCAGGGCTATACAGATGAAGCAAGCCATCCTTGATGCGAATAAAGTATATTTCCCGGTACCCGATTCTTAACTGCCAGGCCTTGTCACCACTGCCCTTTCCGGGTTCTATACGATACGTATTGGCATTGAGTTGTAAATCGTTTGCCAGTAATTTATAGGTACCGTCCTTGAAGATGGCGGTTTGTTTATTGGTAATCGGCGTGCCTTTTTCACTGATGCCACCGGTAGTGGCAATTAAAATCCATTTCCCTTCCAACTGCGGGGCAGGAGTATTCACTTCTTTTTCACAGGCAGCCAGGAATACCAGTAGTAGTAATGCTACCAGTAAGTATTTATTTTTCATTCGCAATAAGTAAAGGATTCAATAGTTTATAATCGGTAATAATTTTATTGATACTTTTCATGAAATCATCCATGTAAGTTGCTTGCAGGAAAAAGCAGATGACAATGCCCAACAGCATCCCTGCTACCAGTGATTTTGGTGATTTCATAACAGTAAGGGTATTTGCTATATGAAGCGCAGCAACAAAAGAAAAGTTACAATCAGGGGGAAATTTGTAACACTGGATAAGAGGGGAGAGAAAGCCACGTGACGTGTTTTCACGTCAGGAAAATATTTGAGAGAGGTACAAAAAACAGGCGCCTTAATTCACTACTTTATTGGCGCAGCTGCTACTGGCAAAGGCTTCTGGCTTAGCTTTGAAGGCAAAACCCATACCGAGAATATAACCCATTGCTTCACGCAATGCCAGGTTACTTTTGAATTGAGGATTCGTATTGATGTCAGCGTGTACTTCCATGTCTACATCATACTCAGTAAACAGGTCGCATAATTCATACGCAATCTCAATACTCTTCGCTACTTCTACGAGCATACGCTCTTTTACAGAATAGCGGTCTTTCGTTTTTTCGTTGTGGATAAACATAAATCCGCCATGACCTTCCCGGAGGAAAACAATCACGGTAGCGAATTCTGTATCCAATCCTTTTACCTGGGAGTCGGTGCCAATGCATACTTTCAAACGAAAGCCCCTGGCGGTTTCCCGGACAATGGCCTGTCGTACTTCTTCCTTGACCGGAAGGTGGATGACCTCTCCATTAAATCTTCTCCATTGCATAAAATGTATATTAAAGGGTGAACATGCAAATTGGGTAATGCTATAATGCCTGCCTGTTGAAGTAATTCCATGCGTTGGATGGGGTAACAATATGGGATGTTTTCATTGGGGGATAACAGCAATATATACGAATATACGAAAAAGCTGTTAGCAAACACTAACAGCTTAATATTAAAAAAATAAGAAGAAGTAAAAAGAGGGAGCAGGCTAAAACTGGCCGGTGCTCAGCAACACCAGCGTACAAGCTTCAACAGGCTGAATATTATTTTGCTTCGCGATAGCTTCCAGTTCTTCATTTTCTGCACCCGGATTAAAAATAATGCGGCGGGGATGCAGTTGTAGAATGTAGTCGTAGTAAGCTTTCTGCGCTATCGGATTAAGATACATGGTCACCGTGTCTACCTGTTCCAGTGGCGGATGTTCCGTTATCACCGGAATATCGCCAATGCTGGCTGGCCTGTTACCAATAGCCACTACCGGATGTCCTTTGGCGGTAAGGCGGTTCACTGCCATGTTGCTATATCTTTCCGGGTTGGGTGATGCACCCAACACTACCGTGAGTTTTTTATCGTTGTTGGTTTCCATCCCACTAATTTACGGAATTCAGAACAGTTGGTAAGCGTGCCGCGGCAGATGCGCCAGGATATCACGAAACGCAGGTTTCAACTGCGGAAAGTTAAACCGGAAGCCAGCTTGCAATACCCTGGACGGAATCACCCACCTGCTTTTTAACAACAGTTCCGTTTCAGTACCAATGAGGGCTGCGCCTAATTTCAGTAAAAGAACAGGTGCCGGTAACCCGAACGGCTGACCACTTGCTTCCCGCAATGATTGCATAAACACTTTATTGGTAACAGGATCAGGGGCGGTGCAGTTAAAAGTACCGCTAAGTGTTTCATTTTCGTATAGCCACGCCATTATCCGGCAAACATCCGTGATATGTATCCACGTAAACATTTGTTTACCGCTGCCCTGGTGTCCACCCAGCCCAAATTTTACAAGATTCAGGTAAGGCTGCATTACGCCTCCCGGCTGCCAGCCAATGGTAACGCCTATACGTAGAACGATTTTCCGTGTATGCGGCAACGTAATATCATTAAAAGTTTGTTCCCATTGTTTACATACCTGTACTGAGAAGTCATTCGCTATCTCCCCGGTAAATTCGTCCATTGCCCGATCCTCCGCGTGGCGGTAAATAGTAGCGCTGCCGGCATTGATCCATACTTTGGGCGGGTGCTGCAAAGTGAGGATAACCGCGCCCAGTACGGCAGTGGCCTGTAGCCGGCTATCCAGTATAGCTTGTTTGTTAGCCGGAGTATAACGGCAGTTGACGCTTTTTCCTGTGAGATTGATAAGCAGGTCGGCCTTTTCCAGTGCGGCAGTCCAGGCGCCATGGCTTTTACCATCCCAGGCTACATAGCTGATATTACCAACAGCCTGGCGGGGACTGCGGGTCAGAATAATAATATCATTGTCGCTCCCGAAATAATCAACCAGGCTTCTGCCGATAAATCCTGTGCCGGCGGCTATTACAATGCGTTTATTCTTCATGTTGATCAATGATTACAATGGTTTCAGAAAAAGTGAGCAATAGGTAATAGCTGATTAACGAAGGTGTGCCGTACAAGAGCACTACCAGACCAGCCAGCGCAAAGTCGAGATGTACAATGAAAAATAGAAAGGCAAACACAGCACCAGGTGCAAGGATAAGTATCAGCAAAAAGTGATATAGCTTTCGGAAAGGAGAAGCGGGAAATTCCAGGTGAATAATGCAACTGAGCAACTGGTAGAGAAAAAGCGCTGAGAAGAAGCGCGTAAGTTCCTGCTGATTGCCCCGAAGCGCTAATACCAGGAGCAAAAGCTGTATAAGGATATCTGCCAGTAGTAGTAATTTTTTTATTTTCATATTTCAGAATTTTCAGAAAAAAATGAAATATTTAAGCAAAAAAAATTATTTGATGAGTTTCAGTAAACTGCTATAAAACCAGCTTTCTTCTGATTTGATAAATGCACCAATAGTTCTATCTGTTTGTTGGGCAAACTTGGTGATATTGGCAATAGAATCCTTAAAAGCCTTCATTTCTTTGTCTTTCGGGTCACCTTCGGCCTGTTGTAATTGCAACAACACCTTCATAATAGGATCGAGTTCACGTTTCTTCCTTTCACGGGCAATATAAGTAGCTACCTTCCAGATATCTTTTTCAGCCACAAAAAACTCCTTTCTTTCGCCCGGAATGAGGATACGCTCCACCAGTCCCCAGTTAATCAGTTCCCGCACGTTCATATTGGTATTACCACGGGAAATATTCAGCTCCTCCATGATATCATCTGCCGACAACGGATCTGGCATTACCAGCAACAACGCGTGAATTTGCGCCATGGTACGGTTAATGCCCCACTGAGCGCCCAAAGATCCCCAGGTTTGGATAAACTGTGCTTTTGCTTCCACTAAGTTCATGTAGGTTGTAATTTATATAGCGTTTGACAATTTACAGGATCAAATGTATACCAGGTTTTTGAACTTTCAAAATATAATGAAACATTTTACTGCAGAATGACGGGAAAAAACAAAAAAAGGCGGAGTATATCACTCCGCCTTTCGTATAGTTATTTATATTTTTTATACCAGCATGGTTACCGGATTTTCGAGGAATCCTTTCAGGGTAGCCAGGAAACGGGCGCCTACAGCTCCATCCACGCTTCTGTGGTCGCAGCTTAGGGTCAGTTTCATGATGTTGGCTATTTTCACCTGACCTTTTTCCACGATAGCGGTTTCGGTGATATTACCTACTGCCAGGATCGCAGAATCCGGAGGGTTGATAATAGCAGTGAATTCATCGATACCGAGCATACCCAGGTTGGAGATGCTAAAGGTATTGCCACTGAATTCCTGTGGTTGCAGTTTTTTGTTTTTAGCTTTATCGTAAAGACCTTTCGCATCGGCTGCAATCTGGCTCAGTGTTTTCTGATCAGCAAAGCGGATAACCGGTACAATCAAACCTTCTTCAATAGCTACTGCAGAACCAATGTGTACATGTTGATTCTGACGGATGAAATCTCCCATCCAGCTGCTGTTTACTGCAGGATGCTGACGCAGCGCCATCGCCGAAGCTTTGATCACCATATCGTTGAAGGAAATTTTCACCGGGGAAATTTCGTTAATTGATTTACGCGCTTCAATGGCTTTATCCATATTCACATCTATCTTCAGGTAGAAGTGAGGAGCGGTAAATTTACTTTCGCTGAGACGTCTGGCAATTACCTTACGCATTTGTGTCAGCGGAATATCGGTAAATCCTTCCTGTCCGGCCGGTACAAAGGCTGGAGCTGCAGGAGCAGCGCTGCCGGCGCTTTGTTGAGCAGGAGCCGCTGTTTTAGCAGCAGGAACGAAGTTATCCACATCTTTCTTAATAACACGGCCACCATCACCTGAACCAGGGATCTGGCTAATGTCAAAACCTTTTTCCTCCGCTATTTTCTTAGCCAGTGGAGAAGCTTTAACACGACCATCAGTAGTACCAGTAGCTTCAGCAGCAGGAGCGGCAGGAGCTGTGGTGGCGGCAGGAGCCGTACCATTCTGTGAAGGAGCAGCAGTTGCAGCAGGCGCGCCGTTTTCAGCAGCCAGTATAGCATCTACGTTGGTACCCGCTTTACCTACAATGGCAATAATACCATTTACTTTGGCAGCATCACCTTCTTTCACACCTATATATAATAAAGTACCGTCAGCATAACCCATCACTTCCATGGTCGCTTTGTCCGTTTCCACTTCCGCCAGTACATCATCATTTTTAACTATATCGCCTACTTTCTTATTCCAGGCAACTATTTTACCTTCTGTCATGGTATCGCTCAGCAGCGGCATACGGATAACAGTGGCATTTTTTAACGCTTCTTTTAAAGCAGCATCATCAACCGGTGCAGCAGTAGCAGCAGGAGCAGCCTGTGGTGCAGGTGCAGGTGCGGCAGCGGCCGGAGCAGCAGCAGGTGCAGCCCCTTTATTATCTTCCAGTAAAGAAGTATAATCTTCTCCTGGTTTACCTACAATGGCAATAATTCCATTTACTTTAGCTGCTTTTCCTTTCTCTACACCAATGTACAGGAGGGTACCTTCTGCATAACCCATCACTTCCATGGTTGCTTTATCGGTTTCCACTTCAGCTATAACATCGTCTGCCTTTACTGTATCGCCCACCTTTTTATGCCATTCCGCAATCACCCCTTCCGTCATCGTATCACTCAAAAGGGGCATTCTGATAACTTCTGCCATAGTGTTTTATTCAAAATTTTGTTCAAACCTACATGTTTTTGCGCAAAAACGCAAAGAAGGAATTGTAAACTGTTTAAAAATGTCTATCTCTCGTTAATATTTAATTACTGTAGCTGAACTAGAAATCCAGCTCCATATTAAGTCTGTCTTTGAGCTCTTTTACCAGGGGATATTTCTCTGCCATCAGCTGGAATTGTTCCCTGCTGGATAACGGAGCCGGGCCAATATCCTGCGTTTGCTGGCTCTCGTCCAGTTGCAGGGTAAGCACAATGGCCGGGTTGTTGAACTTCTTTTTCAGGAATTCGGCAATGATCAGTTTCTCTTCTTCCATAAACCGGAACTGCACAATATTACGACTTACAATCCCTACTTCGGCCGCTCCCAGCAGCTTCAGCTGGGCAAGCTGTAAGTTACTCACCACCGTCATTTTGTTCGCCTGCCGGTACAGATCGATAAATTCTTCCCAGTACACATGAATAGCTCCCTGGGTAATAGGAATCACCTGGACAGGCGTAGTACCCTGTTGTTTCGCCGCCATGGCTTCTTTCATCGCCGCCAGCCCGGTCAGTTTGCTGGTCGGAGCTGCGGTAGCTGCGGTATTGCCGGCTGCCGTAGCTGTAGCCGCCGGTGCTGGTGTGGCAACAGGAGCCGCTGGTGTAGAGGCGGAAGGTACTGTGACCGGTGGCGCAGGTGCTGCCGGTACAGGAGCCGTTTGTGAGGGACGTGGCGGAACAGGCGCTGCTACAGGCGTTGCCGTAAGTACCGGATTCCCGGCAGGTGCGGCGGCTCCACCGTCTACCGTTAAACGGGCTGCAGGTGCAGCAGCTATACTTTCTGTAGTAGCCGGTTTATCAGTGATTGTTTTGGCGGTTACCGGCTGGGCAGCAGGAGCGCGCAGCTTTTGTGGCACCGACCCGTCAGGAACTAATTTTTTTTTTGCCACCTCTCCGGTGCTGTCATCGCTGACCAATGTAACGGCTTGCTGCAGATAACACAGTTTAATCAATGCCATTTCCACATGTAAACGTTTATTACGCGCCATGCGGTAATTGATCTCAGTTTCATTGAGCAGGTGCAGGGCAGTAATCAGGTAAGCCGGACTTATCTGGCCGGACAATTGTTTGTACCGCTCTTTCAGGTTGCCGGATACTTCTACGAGGTGTAACGCTTTCTCTTCCTTGCACAATAAAAGGTTACGCAGGAATTCTGCCCATCCATTCAGGAAGTTATCTCCTTCAAATCCTTTCTGTAAAATTTCATCAAACAGGAGCAGGGCATTGGCGATGTCCTGTTGTAAAACACAGCCCATTACCCGGAAGAAATAATCGTAATCCAGGATGTTCAGGTGTTCCAGCGTATTCTGATAGGTGAGATGTCCACTGGTAAAGCTGACAATCTTGTCCAGGGTACTCAGGGAGTCGCGCATACACCCATCAGTTTTTTGCGCTACCAGGTGCAGGGCATCTGCATCTGCCTGGATATGTTCTTTGGTACAGATTTCCTGTAAATGGTCTACCGTATCCTGTATGGTAATGCGTTTGAAGTCGAAGATCTGGCAACGACTCAGGATAGTAGGTAATATCTTATGTTTTTCTGTAGTGGCCAGGATGAAGATAGCGTAGGAGGGCGGCTCTTCCAGCGTTTTCAGAAATGCATTGAAAGCCGAGGAACTAAGCATGTGTACCTCATCTATAATATAGATCTTATATTTCCCTGCCTGTGGCGCAAAACGCACCTGTTCTACCAGGGTACGGATATCATCTACCGAGTTATTGGAGGCGGCATCCAGTTCATGGATGTTAAACGAACTGCCTTCATTAAACGATTTACAGGAATGACATTCGTTACAGGCTTCTCCATCCGGCTGCAGGTTTTCGCAGTTAATGGTTTTAGCCAGGATACGCGCACAGGTAGTTTTCCCTACTCCGCGAGGTCCGCAAAAAAGGAAGGCATGTGCCAACTGGTTGTTGCGGATGGCATTTTTGAGAGTGGTGGTAATATGTGCTTGTCCAACAACAGTTGAAAAGTTCTGTGGACGGTATTTACGGGCTGAAACGATAAAATTCTCCATATGACTGCTACGCTTTCGCGAGCGCCGAAAATACGCACAAATTCAGTAAGAGAAAAATGCGCAGCAGGATCAGCGCTGACACAGGGTTTTAGTCCACTGTGTGTAAGGTTAAAATAAATTCCAGGTACGCTTTTTTTAATAATATGACCCCGTTGTTATAATGCTCCATCATCAGTGAGCTGATTTCATGCAACTCCTGTATGGCTACATAATTCGGGATCATGTCATCTATAAAGGTGCAGTCCTGTTGCCAGAACTCCTGCAGCTTCTGGTGAAGGTTGTCCGGAAAAGCGTGATAGAGCGGGGAATTGCAGATGTTTTCTGCCATCATGCGAAAACTCCAGCATTCGGCGGATAGTTCGTCAAACAGCGTGGGCATATTTTCCATTTCATGGTCCCCTCCGTTAAATAATAAGCTGATACAATGTATGATCCGTATTACCTGGTCATTCAGCTGGTGGCCGGTTTGCTGGTATTCCAGCAACTGCTCGTACTCTTTCTTTAAGCGGGCCGCTATGGCCGGATCCTTTTGCCATGCCAGTGTATAGTGGTACCGGAAGGCCGTTTCATCCTGCTGCAGTAGCCACTCCTGCTCCTCCGCCACCTTGGCAGACAGCATCCTGGCCAACTGCCTGGCCCGGGGTGCGCTGTATTTTTGCCCGTCAAATTCAAAATAACGGGTCTGAAATTGACCGCTGCTGATCGCCTGCAGGGTTTCTGCATCCTGGCGGTCCCGGTAAAAAGCCCGCATCCGGGAAATAATGTCCGAATGGTATATCTCCCGAAGACTATATTTTTTTATTTCTTCCGGAGATAACAACCGCGTATAGGCTTCCGTCATTTCATTAAATGGCCGGTTGTCATAGTAATCATTGAATACACGCGGATATTCATATAGCCGGTGACGTTGGGACAATTCGTCAATATATGCCGCCGGGCTTATTTCCGTGAAAGTATCTGTTGTAGGAGAAATAGTATAATTATACACCAGGGCTGTCATTTGCTGCTGCAATTGCTCCGGGTCATTAAACAGCACCCATGCGCTGTTATCAGGCATCGTACAGGATACATTGGCTTGCAGAAAGTGGGCTTCCCGGTCTTCCCTCGTTAAATGCGAGGTCCACTGTTCCCGCAACTGTACGCGGCTTTTTAGGAAATTTTGAAAGTAATGATTGTTGATAACAGGCAGCCCCGTTGGGTCCAGCGACAAATGATTCTGGGACGCATAATAATGAATGAGCGCGCGCTGAACGCTGAAAATATTGGAAAACCGAACTGTTTTTTCTGCCAGCTCCGGGAGTTTATGAAAGCAATGATCCAGACAGTAACCGCCCATTTCCACCCGGCGTAGGCCACTCACAGCGGTTTCTGTGCTGGTAAGCCCTACCGCTACAGTATCGGTGTAGAATTCCATTTCCCGGCTCAGGGTGAGATACTGCTGGTTAATCAGGAAATATATTTTCCGCAGTATCCACTGCATAAAATTTAATATCCGTGTAGTAATATGCGCAAAGAAACTTAACAGGCTGCCACCATTGCTCCAGCGCATTTCCATTTCTGTCCACCGCTCATTTTCATACAACATGTTGTACAATACCTTATTCAGGGAATAGATATAACTACCCAGTTTCATACTTCGCCGGGAAAAGTGCGCAAACTCATGGGCCAGCAACATTTTAAATTCACTGATATTCACGCTGTTAATAAGTCCCAGTCCGATTTCAAGGTTTTTACGGGCAGGGAGGAATAATCCCAGAAAGCTGGAATTATAGAAGATCGTGGCGTTCATATCCGGCACTACAAACACTTTATTCGGAAAACGCATCCGCGTTTCTTTCACCAGCCGGGTAATGAAATCAAACAAATCAGGATGATTGTCTGCAAAAATCTGAGTACGGTATGGGTTGGTAGCTGGCCGTTTGTTAAAAAGAAATTTGATGAGAAAAAACAACACCATGCCTCCCAGTAACACAAGACTAAATCCCGTGATACCGGAGAGCCAGGTAGGATACCTGCGGAATAGTATGATTCCTCCTGATATACAGGCTACTGCCAGGGCAACAGCTGTTACCAATAATACCACGTAGAGAATAAAGAACAAGACAACGCAGCTAAGGGCTTTCATTATCTGTTGTCTAAATAATACCGTGGGTTGAATGAGTGCCAGATCCGCATTTTCCGGACACCCAGGGTATAAGTTGGTCATAACACAGCATCTGGTTAGATACGATCGTAACTGCCCAAAGGGATTTAAAAGTAGGTAATATTCAGAAACTTCCCTGCTATCAATACCAGATCAGATATTGATATGGGGGAATGTGATAGTTACTGATTTGGCTTTGAGCGTGTTGATGTGATCTATATTTTTTATGGTAATGTATTGAATGTCTGAAGTATGGGCTAAGAGGGGAAAAGAATAGGGTAATGGCCAGGGAAAACATTAACAGATAAACGGCTCCGGATACAGGAAACTCCCGTATCCGGAGAGAAGACTTATCACACCATAGGATGTCTTTTATATGGGATGGTACGGTCAAATAAATAACGGTATGTAGTTAATTGCCTGGACGGTACAGCTCCCAGGCTTTCGGCTACATTTTGCATTCTTGGATTAAAATCGCCGATCCACTGCATTTCATAATCCACATAATGTTCGCTGTCGCTCTGAATGAGTTTAGCGCCTTCCACAATCATATAGGCATCAATGCCTTTGCCCTGGAATTCAGGGACAATACCGAATATAACCCCAACTATTTTTTTGCAATAACCGGTATTTTTCAACCACAGGAATTTGAGTTTTTGCCACAGGCCAAACTGCCCATTCATATGTTTAATATACTGGTTCAGATCGGGAAGATTAAGCCAGATTGCAATAGGTTCATCGTGATGGTATACGAACCAGGCGATCTTTTCATCCAGCAAAGGCTTCATCTGTTTAAAAATAGCGAGCGCCTGTGCTTTTCCCATTTCCTTACCGCCGGCATGTTGCGCCCAGGCCTTGTTATATACGATGCTGAACGCTTCGGCAAATTTAGGAAGTTCGTTTTTCTTAATATGCACCGCTTTAAAGGCCGGATCTTTGGCAATGGCATCATGCCGTTCAAAAAACTTGGACTGCAGTTGATCGCGTACTTTCATGCCATAGCAAATCTGGTGAAAGAACACCTGGAAGCCATATTGTTCAAATAAGCGGACATAGTATGGCGGGTTGAAGTTCATGCAGTAAATAGGCTCGTGGAAGCCTTTGGTCAGCAATCCCCACCAGTTATTACGCTCCCCAAAGTTAATAGGGCCGTCCATCGCCTGCATGCCTCTTTCCTGCAGCCATTGTTTAGCAGTATCAAAAAGCAGGTTAGCTGCCTCCTGGCTATCAATACAGTCAAAGAAGCCTACGCCACCTACCGGGCATTCGTCTCCTTTGTTTTTATATTTCTTATTCACAAAGGCCGCGATTCTTCCGATAAGCCTACCCTTCTCATCTTTCAGAATCCATCGTACCAGTTCTCCATGGCGGTATGCCTTGTTGTGCTCCGTATCAAATACGGCGTTGATATCCTTATCCAGGGGCCTGATCCAGCCCGGTACATCTTTATTCAAAGTAATATGTACATCGAGAAATAGCCTGGCTGTTAGTTCATCGTTTACAATAATCAGTTGCATTGAAACCATTTGTACAAATGTAATAAAAACTGTATTGGCATTATTTTTTCTCTTTCACGCCACATGAAAAGAACATATGTTTATCCCCTAATATTAGTACTACTGGTAGTTGTTTTTGGGCTGGGCTATTGTCAGCAACAACGATACGTCCGCAAAGTACTGGCTGAAAATCAACGTCTGTGGAACGAAAACCGCGATTTACGCAAAAGCCTGGATCAATCCGGGGTAGTAGACACGCAGATTGCTAATCACCAGGCAGTACAGCAAAGAGTAGCCGGACAGTTTATTGAACGCAGGGCTTATTACCGCCGTAACTGGCGCCAGTTCATTGCGGTGAGTGCCGGTGAATACCGTACCGGACTGCTCGGCGGTATCAAAGACCTGAACATCATTGTCAATAACCAAACAGAATATGCGCTGGATAATATAGTGGTGAAAGTGGAATACATGCGTAACAACAATGACATATTTAAAACTGAGCAGTATACCATCAGCAATATCCCTGAAAAGAGCACCCGTAGCGTAGCTGCTTCCAACAGCCGGAAAGGCAGTAAAGTGAACGTAACGCTGATAAGTATCACCAGTCAGCCCATGAACTTCTGCTGGTCTGTTAATAAGCCCGTTCCTGCCGGTAATCCGGATCCTTTTGAATGTGTACCTTCTGCTAAGGATAATCAGTAACTTGGCGATATGATTCAAATGAAACCGGTGAGTGTTGCCGATGCGGCAATACAAGACCTTTATGAAGAAGCATTTCCAAAGGAGGAAAGAAGACCCTGGCCCCAGCAGTTATCGCTCATTGCCGCGGGAAAGATCAGGATATTGCGTATCAGCAAGGGAGATCTTTTTGCAGGCTTTGTATTTTACTGGCACCTGCCCCTGTTTAATTTTATTGAGCATTTCGCTATTCACGCGGATGCCCGCGGTGGTGGCGCCGGTACCCAGGTGATGCAGTTGCTCGAAAAGCAATTAGGAACGATCATACTGGAAGTAGAGCCGCCAATAACGGAGCAGGCTATACGTAGAATTGCATTTTACGAAAGGCTGGGATATCAGACTTTCCCCGATGCATATGAGCAGCCTCCCTATTATCCTGAATTCCCGCCGCTTGCGTTACGCATTATGCACAAAGGATTTCCTCCGGGTGAGGCTAATTTTGCAGTGGTAAAAGATCAGCTTTATCAATACGTATACACAAAATAAAAGTACGAATGAAGAACCGGGTAAGCAGGATGTTATCTCACTAAACATCCGTTTCGGTTATCATTCGTACTTTTTTATTTTATACAGCGTTAGTGCTATCTGTTATCTTCCTACGCGTTGTGGTCTTCCCTGATCCTGTTGTGGCTGTTGTCTCTGCTGTTGTTGCTGTTGTTCTCTTTGTATACGCTGCTGTTGTTGCTGTTGTTGTTGTTGCTGCTGTTGCTGCTGTCGTTGTTGCTGTTGTATCTGTTCCCTTTGAATGCGTTGCTGCTGCTGTTGTTGCTGTTGCTGTTCTCTTTGTATACGCTGCTGTTGCTGTTGCTGTTGTTGCTGTATCCGCTGTTGTTGTTGTTCCTGTTGTATCCTTTGTTGGTCTATTCGCTGTTGCTGTTGTTGTTGCTGTTGTTGCTGTTGTATTCTCTGTTGTTCTATCCTTTGCTGTTGTTGCTGTTGTTGATCTCTCTGTACGCGCTGTTGTTCTTGCTGCTGTTGTTGTTGTATCCGCTGTAATTGCCGTTGCTGTTGCTGCTGGTCAAAAGATCTGTCTGGTGTAACCCTGGATGGTCTATTATAATCCGGATTATTATTGCCGGGTTGTGTATTACCATTTCCGGGATTAATCCTTCCGTTGTTATTATTTACCGGTTGATTGTTGTCGCGACCAGGATAATTAATCCTTCCTCCACTGTTATTTCCATTATTTACCGGCTGATTATTATCGCGGCCCGGATAGGTAACTCTACCACCACCGTTGTTTCCGTTATTGCTGTTATTACCGGAATTACCAGGTGTAATACGGCCAGGCCGGTTATTGTCAATTGTCTGAACCGGTCTGTTACGATCCGCTTCACGGCCTCTTTGTATAGCAGTAGCATCCGGACGGAAAATCTGCAGGCGGTTGTTGTCTATTCTGCCACTACCAGGTCTGTTCGTATTTTCCACTCTTATTGGTCTGACCTGCTCGCCGGAATAACGTTGTACCTCGCGGGCGTCCGGTCCGGTGTATACTCTGTTACCACGGTAGTTATTATAATTATTGATAACGGTGGTGTTGTTAATAATAGTTACGTTACGGCTATTGTTAACGTAGTAGTTGTTAATATTTCGGTTACCGATATATTGTCTGGGTACAAACGCCCAGTAAGCGGCAGGGGCGTTATAGGAATACTGAGGCCCCATTGGTGCCCATCCGTAATAATCGCCACCGGTTCTCCAGCTTACCCATGCCGGACCCCAGTCGTTGCCAGGTACCCACATCCAGCCCTGGAAATCGTCATATAACCAGCGACCGTAGTGGAAAGCGGCCCAGCCCCATGCATAATCAGACATCCAGGTCCATCCGTAGTCGGTATATACCCAATGCCCATTTGTATAGTAAGGTCTGAAGTCACGGCCTGCATTAGGGATCCATACCTGGTCATATCCAGGATAGCTTACCCAGCGGCCATAAGGGCTCAATTGATCATAAAAGGAAATGGAACCGCTGATTTGTACCTGCGGGCCTGATCCATAATCTGATCCGTAAGAAGAGCCGTATTGATCGTATTGATCATTGTAGTTGCCAGGTGCGTAAGTTGATGCGCAACTGCCTAAAAAGAAAGATATAAGTAACAGGGATAGACCTGTGTATTTCATTAATTGGTTCATAACTTCTGTTTTTTTAGTCCTGATAGGTTATTGTGAAGACCCTGGAGATGTCATGAATGTTGTTGTGTGTAAAGTTATTTTATCTCAACAAGCATTTTTTTAATGGTGTTTTTGAATGTTAAATTGCTGGCGGTATCATGGTGAAATGTTAAAGGATATTGTTAAAAATTTTATAACGCTTTTGCTGCAGTTCCGGCGTCTGTAGGGTATATGACAAAAATGATTCCAAAATAATTTTCGGTTGTAACCGCTTGTAGTACAGTGCTTAACGGAACAGTGATGGGAATAATAAAACATTCCTGTAATATTGCAGCGGTCGAATCAAATTATACAATGAATTCATTTTTCAGTATTGATCATACCTTCTTTACCGCGTTAGGATATTCCGTTAGTTATATAGAGTTTATAGGCACGCTAACAGGGTTACTATGTGTGTGGCTGGCGGCCCGTGATCATATACTGACCTGGCCTATAGGTCTTATTAATGTAAGTTGTTTCTTCCTTCTTTTCTGGCAGTTGCGGTTGTACGCCGACATGTTTTTGCAGATTTACTTTTTTGCTACGGGAGTTTATGGCTGGATATTCTGGTATCAGAAACAGCCTGAAAATGAACCAATATATGCTTTGTCAAACAAACGGCGATGGCTGCTGGGAGGTGCTGCTATCCTGCTTTCCGGCGTAACCGGTTTTGTGATAAGCCGCCTGCATACCTGGTGGCCGGGCACATTTGAACATCCCGCTGCCTATCCTTATACGGATTCGGTGGTGGCCGTGTTAAGTGTAATGGCCAACCTGCTGCTGGCAAAACGTATCTGGGAAAACTGGCTGCTATGGGTGATGGTAGACATAGTAGCTACTATCATTTACTTCCAGAAGGGGGTGAAGTTTTTAGGAATAGAATATTTCATTCTGCTCGTAGTTGCTACGCTGGGGCTCATTAAATGGGTGAAAGCATATCAACAGCAACCTGTTCAACCCAATTTATAACAATATCATATTCTCTAACCTATGTTAACTGTGAGGCAAAAATTCCGGCGTTTAGCCGTGGCATTTATAGCCCTTTTTATTGCCATGTTTCTTTTTAGAATACTCTATGGATATACCTATAAAGGCGTGGAATATGAGGAATCCGGAAGTCGTGAGTTTTTATCAGGAATTGAACGGGAGCGGAAAAATTATGCTTCTGAGAAAACGAAAGATTATAACCCTGTGAAAGGTGGCACTGCTGCGCCATCCAACATTACCAACAATCAGAAATATGAAAAAGTAGCAAGCGTACGTGCAAAGTCGTCGCATTTCACAGAAGATGAAAAGCTGCTCCACAGCATGGTGAAGCAGTTTGATGCGATTGTGCAATATCAGCAGGAATCGGGAAATAAGGGCAGCCGGGAAATCCAGATGTTGATTGGCGTATTGCCGGAGAAGTTCGATTCTTTTTATCATGCAGTGCAGGGAATAGGCACGATCAGGCATACTGCTATTACCAAAACAGATAAAACCAATGAATATCGTAAGCTGAATGCCAAGAAAATATCATTGGAGCAGTCGTTGGCGTCGTTGAATGAACTGAAAAAGAAGCCGGGAGAAATTAAAGAGTTTATTGATCTTGATACCCGGATTTCGGAGGTAGAAACGGAGTTACAGGGACTGGGGGTAGAGTTGGGAAACTTTGATTCAGAGAATGAATTTTGCACGGTACAATTTTCTATGTATGAAGGCAGTGCTGCAAAAACAATTGGGATAGTAACCCGGTTAAAAGTAGCGCTGGATTGGACTATCAAGTACTATGCAGTATTAGTGGCGAGTATTTTTGTTGCGGCAGCAGCATCCTGGATATTGCTGAAAGTGTCAATACTGGTAGCTACATTGGTAGCAGCAGCGAAAAAAGAAGCGTAAAGCAGAAAGCAAAAAGCTATTGTAGTGAATGATCAACGCGGATAATCTATACGCGCTAATCATTCACTACAATAGCTTTTTGCTTTCTGCCTTCTGCTTTCCGCTTTTACACGGTGTATTCGCCCACTTTGGTGCCATCATCTTTCAGCATGGTGAGTACCAGTTGCTGTTGATTGGCTTTTATTTTAATCAATGTTCTGGCGCCGTCTTTAGGGCCGCCACCAATGATCAACGGATATTCGTGTTGTCCTTTCACGGGGGCGTATACGCCGTATTGATGGGTATGTCCGCAAATAAGGATATCGATTTTGTGTTTGTTGAATAGGTCGCCGAATAGTTCGCGGCAATGTTTTACGCCATGCCATTCGCCGGAGTGGTAGTGTGGTATGTGCATCATCACTACTTTGTGTTTGGCTTTTTTAAAGGCGGGGCTTTGCAGTTGTTGTTCCAGCCAGTGTGCCTGTTGTACCCGGTAGGCGTCAAAGTCAACGATGCCCGCGTATACCGGGTGTTCATCTTCTTTATCTTCTCCCGTATCTAAAACAATAGCGGACACAGGTCCGATGGTAAATGTAAAATAGTTGCCATGGCCGGGATTGTTGAAGTACTGGTGCCATTCCCGGGCGTATTTACCGCGCGTTTCATGGTTGCCTCTTACATACATAAAAGGCGTTTGCGTGGAAAAGGTATCGCCGCAGGGGATGAGCAGATGGTCGATGATCTGTTGCTCATCGGCCTGGTAGTCGAATACATCTCCGTTAAAGAATACAAAGTCGTAAGGATCGTTCCCGTTCAATCCCATCAGGTGTGGGATAGAGGCGGGGCGGTCGTGGATATCATTGATGATGACCCATGATACTTCTTTTGCCTGCGGGTCGGGAGCGGTGAATGTATAGGTTTCACTGCTGATCGTTTCTCCGTAGATGAGTTTGTAGGGTTCAAAAGAGAGGATATCTTTCGAGTATACTTTATAGCTATATTTTTTTCCGGGCTCCAGGTGACTGAGTTCGATGCGGTGGAGGCGGTTGTTGGCGTCTACCAGTCCGTTGGTGATGCTATGGGCCTTTTTGTTGAGTTGTCCGTCGGTACCATATTCCACCCAGCTGTAGCAGGGGCGTCCGGTGAGCCACATCACGGAAATGCTGTTTGGGCCGGGATATTGAAGGTAGGGTTTGCAGAGGAAGCTATGTTCGGGAGCGGCGGTAGTGGGCTGGCTGGCCAGGTTGCCTGCTTTGGCAACGGCTGGTACCAGTCCGCTGATGCCGATGAGTCCGGCCGTGGAAAGATGTCCGAGGAATGACCTGCGGGATTGTTCACTGTTAATTTTTTTCATATTTATATATTATATATATCAGGATAGTGGCTAAAAATAGTAAACGGACCAGGAAAAGGAAGCTATTTTTATATGGACGGCGGAGCGTTGCAGGTACTTATTTATAAATAATAATTATTTATAATTTGATAGACTGCGCTTTGCATTGCCGGGGGATAAAAGTTTATTAATGATAAAAACGTGGAGAAATGGGCCGGGAAAAGGTTTTTTTTCATCGTTAGCGTTTTGATATTCACCTATTAACTCTTACCTTTGCGGCAAATTTTGGAGACTGTAGTGACGTATTGCTACGGTTTTTAGAACAGTTACATTTTAGTATTTTTATAAACCGCTTTAAAAATATGCCTAACACAGGTAAGATCAAACAAATTATCGGTCCCGTGGTGGACGTGCACTTTGATGACAAATTGCCCGAAATCTACAGCGCATTGGAAATTACCCGCGAAAATGGTCAGAAGGTAGTATTGGAAGTACAGCAGCACCTGGGTGAAGACAGCGTGCGTACCGTAGCGATGGACTCCACAGATGGTATGGTTCGTGGCATGGCTGTAGTTGATAAGGGCGCGCCTATTAAAATGCCAATTGGCGACCAGGTTAAAGGACGTTTGTTCAATGTGGTAGGTGAAGCGATTGACGGATTAGGAGATATCGATACTTCAAACGGTTACCCTATTCACCGTGAACCGCCTAAATTTGAAGATCTGGCAACTGAAACAGAAGTACTGTTCACTGGTATCAAAGTAATTGACCTGATTGAGCCATATGCAAAAGGTGGTAAAATTGGTTTGTTCGGTGGTGCCGGTGTGGGTAAAACAGTATTGATCCAGGAGCTGATCAACAACATCGCAAAAGGTTACGAAGGTTTGTCCGTATTCGCCGGTGTAGGTGAGCGTACCCGTGAAGGGAACGATCTGATGCGTGAGATGATCGAAGCGAACATCGTAAAATACGGTGATAAATTTAAAGAATCAATGGAACACGGTGACTGGAACGTTGCCGCTGTAGATAAAGAATTACTGAAACAATCACAGGCTACGTTTGTGTTTGGTCAGATGAACGAACCACCTGGAGCACGTGCACGTGTGGCTTTGTCTGGTTTGACCCTGGCAGAATATTTCCGTGATGGAGATGGCACTGCAGGTGGTGGTAGAGATATCCTGTTCTTCGTAGATAACATCTTCCGTTTCACCCAGGCAGGTTCTGAAGTATCCGCGCTGTTAGGCCGTATGCCTTCTGCGGTAGGTTACCAGCCAACCCTGGCAACTGAAATGGGTCTGATGCAGGAACGTATCACCTCCACTAAAAATGGTTCCATCACTTCCGTACAGGCGGTTTACGTACCTGCGGATGACTTGACGGATCCGGCTCCGGCAACAACCTTCTCCCACCTGGATGCTACCACCGTATTGGATCGTAAGATCTCCGATCTTGGTATCTATCCTGCGGTGAGCCCGCTGGAATCAACTTCCCGTATCCTGACACCAGCTATCGTGGGTGAAGCTCACTATAACTGTGCTCAGCGTGTGAAAATGATCCTGCAACGCTATAAAGAACTGCAAGATATCATCGCCATCCTCGGTCTGGATGAATTGAGCGATGAAGATAAACTGACAGTATCCCGCGCCCGTCGTGTACAACGTTTCCTGTCACAACCTTTCCACGTGGCAGAACAGTTTACCGGTCTGAAAGGTGTACTGGTACCAATCGAAGAAACTATCCGTGGCTTTAACATGATCATGGACGGTGAAGTAGATGAGTATCCTGAAGCAGCTTTCAACCTGGTAGGTAACATCGAAGCAGCTATTGAAAAAGGTAAGAAATTACTGGAAGCAGCGAATAACTAATTAAGTCAATGATCCCGGTTCCGCCGGGATCATTACCCTTCACCATTTACGATCATAACATGCTATTAGAAGTATTAACACCAGAAAGAAAATTATATGCCGGAGAAGTGTACGGAGTACAACTGCCGGGCATTGACGGTTCTTTTGAAATACTGGATAAACATGCGCCATTAATTGCAGCTCTCGGAAATGGTAAAATGAAAGTGCTGACAGATAAAACTCACGCCGAGTTTTTCACTATCAGCGGTGGATTCGTGGAAGTATTGCGCAATAAGGCTACCGTACTCGTAGAAGGCGCTGTAGCAGTGGAAAAATAAGCATACCAGCTAAAGATAATAACCAGGCCGGGTAAGATTACCCGGCCTTTGTTTTGTCCTAACTATTCCAATCTTAGATGACCCGCTTGTAAACAGGACTGCTCACCGGGATTTCCTCTCTATTCATCTATATACAATACATCACCTCCACGGCTATACGAGATAACCGCAGTGATATACTGTACATCAATAGTCAACCCCTATCAAGGGCTGAGTATATTACCTAATGAATATGCCTTGACAATAAATTATTAGTATTCAGGTAGAATCTGGTATCGGTTCGGTTCTATAGAAGGAGCAAAATGTTTTTCATAGGTTTTGCCTTCATAGGTGTATTCTTATCGGTTATTTACTTACCTGAAAACGGGTTATGTAACTGGTAATAATTAGCAATTACTTTAGCAAGATATCTAATTTGTTTTAAATAACTAACATTCCCGCTGTTCATTTTTTACTTTAAAAAACGAACCCGGCCGATGTTGTTCTTTTTCAGATTATTACCATCAGTTTAAGGAAGGATCAATAGGGTAATTTGCCATCAGGGCAAAGCTGCTGCCAAGATTTTTAAGAGACTGCTGCCATATTTGCTGCTCATTTGATTCAAATACCAGCGACGCATCCGTTTGAGAGAGAATCCACGACTTATCCTTCACCTCTTCCTCCAGTTGTCCTTCTGTCCAACCAGAATACCCGATAAAGAATTTTACTTTGTCCGGGTCCAGCAAACCCTGATTAAGCGCCGCTACCACCTCATCAAACCTGCCACCCCAGTATATACCAGGCATGATTTCCAGTCCCCCGGTTATCAATTCCGGCTGCCGGTGAATAAAATGTACGGTATCCATTTGTACCGGCCCCCCATAATAAACCGGTACATTACCAATCAACACTTCCGGTACCAGGTCACTCAGCGTTTGATCGAATAACTTATTGATTACAAAGCCAAAACTGCCTTTTTCCTGGTACTCGCAAAGCAATACTACCGTGCGGGTGAAATTCGGATCTTTTAAAAATGGATCAGCTATCAGCAAAATGCCGGGCGACAAAGTTACCATAGACATACAATTTTATAGCCTGTTCAAATTTAAATAAATGATTGAATAGTAAAGAAAAAAGAAAGCGGAGAGTAGGAAAAATAAAAAAAGGAGGCTAGAAAACCTCCTTACCATTTTATCAACCAAAATCTAAATCGCTTATGGAACGAATCCACATCGATGTATGTAGAAAGTTTAATTACTTTGTTATGATCTTATACTAATCAAATTTAGTACCAGATTCTGAAGCAAAGGTAAGGAAAGATGAATTAATAAAATCAGCAGTGCCCAGTTAAAATTACGTTAAAGTAATGTTGTATTGCTGTTAATAAAGCTGCTTGCCAGAGCCAGCCCGGAATTTTGTATCATAGTTGCTACAGCAAATATCTTTTTTAACATATTTTAGTATTTCTGTACACTTATCTTTGACGTAATTTAAAGTCTGACAAAAAGTTACATGATACCACTCAAGAAAATCTTTCCCGTTATCGTTGTGCTCATTACCTTGTCCCTGCTGGGAATTATTTACATCCAGGTAAGCTGGATCAAAAGTGCTGTTCTTATTAAACAGGAACAAATCTTTCAGCGGGCGGTTAGTATGACTAATGATGTATACAACGACATGATGTCACGCCGCCAGGCTGCCGTGTTGTTTAAGCTGGATAATTCAGTGGTAAAAGACCAGTCAGGCGTATCGAAAGGCTTTAACCTCGACGTAGCCCGTATGGGGTTTAATGCACCGGCAGTGAGCGATTTTTTCACAGTACAGGAAGTCAGACGTTGCATCAAGGCCAATATGAGGAAAAATCACCTCGATTCTACCAATTTTGAATTCGCCATCCTTGGACTAGTTCCAGGGTCAGATATCGCCACTATCAAAATGCAATCGGCCGGATTCGTGAAAATGTATGAAAAGAGCCAGAAAGATAGCCTGAAGAATATCAATGACTATAAAATACAGGTGATCCCCCTCTCGGAGCAGAACGACTACAGCGCCAAAGCAGAACGGCTCATGATCGTAATGCCTACTGATGACTCTATTGCAAAACAACTGGGAATGATGATTACGGGCGGGATCCTGTTCACCATGATCATCATCACCGCTTTTGCGCTCACTATCCGGACGCTGCTAAATCAGAAAAAACTTTCGGAAATAAAGTCGGACTTCATCAACAACATGACCCATGAGCTGAAAACGCCACTGGCCACCATCTCCCTGGCGATAGACGCCATCAGGAACGAAAAAGTCATGTCCAAACCGGAAAAAATCCAATACTTCTCCGGTATCATAAAAGAAGAAAATAAACGCATGAATAAACAGGTGGAAAGCATTCTGCAATCTGCCCTGCTGGAAAAAGATGAAATAGCCCTGAAATTACAGGCCACCGACGTACATGCTGTTATTCAGAATACCACTGATAACCTGCAATTACAGCTTGCTGCCAAAAATGGCGTAGTGGATCTGCAACTGGATGCCATTAACCCCGTAATTATGGCAGATGACGTGCATTTCTCCAACCTGATCTTTAACCTGATGGACAATGCCATCAAGTACTCCAATGATCAACTGGAAATAAAAATACAAACGTATAATACCCGCAAAAGCCTGTTCATCGTGATTGCCGACAACGGTATCGGTATGAGCCGCGATACTATTTCACGTATCTTTGAAAAATTCTATCGCGCCCATACCGGGAATGTGCATAATGTAAAAGGATTTGGGTTGGGACTCACCTACGTGAAGGCGATTGTGGATGCACACAAAGGAAAAATTAAGGTGGAAAGTACCATTGGTAAAGGCAGTAAGTTTACCCTGGAGTTTCCACAGGACTAGATAAACGAGAAAGCACATGATACTGAGTGAAAAAGAGATACAGCATTTCAAACATCCTATTGCCGTGCCGGGCATGGGGATCGGTATGCAGGAAAAGCTGAAGGAAGCCCGTGTACTGGTAGTAGGTGCCGGCGGACTAGGAAGCCCGGTGGTACAATACCTCAGCGCCAGCGGCATTGGTGTACTTGGCATTGCTGATTATGGCGTGATCAATGACGAAGATATGCACAGGCAGCCGGTATACCAGATGCAGGATATCCGTAAGCATAAGGCTAAAATGGCCGCCAGCAGGCTTTGGGCGGTAAATCCATATACCAAACATTATCCCATCCTCATGCAGGTAAAACCGGAATCCATTGGGATGATGCTGGTTGGATTTGACCTCGTAATAGATTGTACCCAGCATTCACCTACTCACCTGGTGATCAACGATGCCTGCCTGGTACATAACAAACCCTTTATTATCGGTGAAGTACACAACTGGATGGCCTGGTTTGCCGGCTTCAATATGCCGATGCCGGATGGCTCAAACCCTGCTTCTTACCGTTGTGCATTGCCACTTACAGAAGACTACCGCAATTTCGACGCAGGTGCTATCGGCGCAACCCACGGGGCTTTGGGCATGCAAATCGTGTGTGAAGTTATTAAATACCTGATGGGAGTTTCCGGAGGAATTGCCGGAAAATTATATGGTATTGATTACCTCCATAATCAAACCCAGGTGCATGAATTACAGGCGGATACTGCGCTGATTGAAGCCACCCGTGCGGCGGGCGTACTCACCGCAGAAGAATACGGACTGGAGATTGTACCGGATGTGGAAGACTAAATATTTGCTGTAACTCCCGTTGGCCGGGAGTTACAGCACCTTATATTTCAGATAAGATTGTTTTAGCCCCGATTTTCAATTCGTGCTTTACCCCTAATTTCAATGTGTAGTTAGCTGCCTGGTGCCCGCTGGGAAATCCAAAACAGATAGGGTATTCATAATCCTTGGTGATATTGCTGATGATTTCATATTCCGTTTGACCAAAAGGCGTATCGGTTTCTTTGCCGTCTGTAAAGGCGCCAACTACCAGTCCGGCCAGTTTATCCAGCCATCCGGCGCGTTTCAGGTTGTACATCATGCGGTCAATGTTATACCGGTATTCACCGATATCTTCGATCAGCAGGATTTTACCTTTGGTATTGATTTGCGATGGCGTTCCGGAAAGATTGGCGAGCAGCGATAAATTACCGCCTACCAATATGCCTCTCACTTTGCCTTCTTTGTTCAGTGGGTGTGCGGGGGCCGTGTAACGGTATGGTTTGCCTTTCAGGGCAGTAGCCAAACTGTGCACATATTCATTATCCACCGTTTCAGGAGTAATACCGCTGCACATCATGGAATGCATGGTGGCAATCCCAAACTGTCGTTGTATATGTGAATGCAGGGTGGTGATATCGCTATAGCCGCACAGCCACTTGGGTGATTTGCGGAAACGGGTAAAATCCAGTTTGTCGAGGATGCACACCATGCCGTAACCACCACGACCAAAAACGATGGCTTTTATTTCCGGGTCGTCGAGCATATCCTGTAGCTCTTCTAACCGCAGTTCATCCGGTGCGGAAAAATTATGAAAGCTGGTACCTACGGTGATACCGAGATGTACACGATACCCCCAGGACGTGAGTACACCCCTTGCGTACTCGGCTGCCAGCAGGTCCATTTTGCTGCTGGAGCAGGTAATTCCGATCAGATCACCTTTTTTCAAATATGGCGGAATTTTTACCATTGTACCTTTTGTTTACCTTTGCAGATTAGTTAGTGTAAATTCAATCATTATTTGCTGACTAAGGTGATAAATTGTTATGGGGATTCCAAAAACAATCGCCTGATTTAAAGTTTATTTAAGCATTCGTTAAGAGAATATGACAAAATTTAATAGATATTTAATAACTGCGGCATTACCGTATGCGAATGGCCCGGTACACATCGGTCACCTGGCTGGCTGCTACCTGCCTGCAGATATTTATGTGCGTTATTTACGCGCTAAAAAAGCTGATGTAAAATTTGTTTGCGGAACAGATGAACATGGGGTACCCATCACTATTAAAGCGATGAAAGAAGGCATCACTCCGCAGGATGTGGTAGATAAATACCATAAAATTATAGGCGACAGCTTCGCCGCCATGGGTATATCTTTCGACATATTTGCCCGCACCAGTGCCCCAATCCATCATAAAACTTCCCAGGACTTTTTCCTGAAGATGTACAACGATGGCCTGTTTGAAGAAAAAGAATCAGAGCAATATTTCGACCCGGAAAAACAAATGTTCCTGGCCGACAGATACATTGTAGGTACCTGCCCTAACTGCGGCAACGACAAAGCTTATGGTGACCAGTGCGAACGCTGCGGCAGAACCCTCAGCCCGGACGAACTCATTAACCCACACTCTGCCCTGAGCAACGCACCATTGGTGAAGAAAACCACCAAACACTGGTACATGCCGCTGCAGAACTATGAGCCATGGTTGAGAGAATATATCATTGAAGGCCATAAAGAGTGGAAAAATAACGTATACGGTCAATGTAAAAGCTGGTTGGATAGTGGCTTACAAAGCCGTGCCATGACACGCGACAGTAATTGGGGTATCAAGGTGCCTTTGGCGGATGCAGAAGGAAAAGTCTTGTACGTTTGGTTTGATGCACCTATTGGTTATATCTCTGCCACCAAAGAACTCACCGAAAACTGGGCAGACTACTGGTGTAAAGACGATACCAAACTGGTTCACTTCATCGGCAAGGATAACATCGTATTCCACTGCATTATTTTCCCGGCGATGCTGAAAGCTCATGGTGGTTTTGTTGTACCGGATAATGTACCAGCGAACGAGTTCCTGAATATCGAAGGAGAGAAAGTATCTACTTCCCGTAACTGGGCGGTATGGGTGAATGATTATATCCAGGATTTCCCTGATCAACAGGATGTGCTTCGCTATGTGCTTTGTGCTACTGCACCTGAAACAAAGGATAACGACTTTACCTGGAAAGACTTCCAGGATAGAAATAATAATGAGCTGGTAGCCGTTTTCGGCAACTTTGTGAACAGAACAATGGTGCTGATGCATAAGTTGTGTGGCGGAAAAGTACCACCATTGCATGAAGAGTTCATGGAAGACATGGACCGTGAAATGCTGAAGGAATTTGGACTGGCTAAAGAAAAGATAGAGAATAGTATTGAAAACTATCGTTTCCGTGAAGCATTGTCAGAGGTAATTGAGTTCGCCCGTAAAGGAAATCAATATCTTCAGAAAAGCGAACCATGGATACTGTCCAGTGTACTTGAAAAGATAAAGAGCGGAGAGCCCAATACCAAGCATCCTCAATATGAAGGCAAAAGCGAAGCATACTTGCAGGCGCGCATTGACATTAGCATGCATATTTGTCTGCAAATGACAGCGAACCTGGCAATTTTCGCCAATCCTTTCCTGCCCTTCACTACTAAGAAGATCTGTCACATGTTGAAAGTGGTAGATCGTATGCTGGAATGGGACAATGCCGGCAGTGCCACATTACTGAGCGTAGGCTACACATTACGTGGACCTGAATTGCTGTTCAAGAAAGTAGAAGATGAAGAAGTGACAGCCCAGGTAAAGAAACTCCATGATGGTCTCAAACAAGCCATGGAAGCAGCAGCAGCTGCAGCTCCGGCGCAGGTAGAAGAAACCCCTGTTGCTCCTGCTAAACCAGAAATCCAGTACGATGATTTCGCTAAACTGGATCTGCGTGTAGGCACCATCCTGCAAGCAGAAAAAGTGGCAAAAGCGGATAAATTGCTCAAATTGCTGGTAGATATCGGAACAGAACAACGTACCGTAGTATCAGGTATCGCGATGCATTTTGCACCGGAAGACATCATTGGAAAACAGGTAACACTTGTAGCCAACCTGGCGCCCCGCAAAATGCGCGGTATTGAAAGCCAGGGTATGATCCTCATGGCTGAAGATAACGGGAAACTGGTGTTTGTCAACCCTGCGGAAGCGGTAAAACCAGGTAGCGGAGTGAACTAAGCAGTTAGCTATTAGCTTTTAGCAGTTAGCAAGCGAAGATAGAAGCGGAGCTTGATTTTAAAGAATAATCTTAAAGTAGGCTGGTACTTATACCAGCCTACTTTTTTATATTTGGTATGTAAGATTTAGTTGTTAACCCAATATTTGTTTATCCAATGAGAAATTTCAAAAATCTAATCGTCTGGCAGAAATCCTTTAACCTTTGCCTGAAAATTTATGATCTTACAAAATCATTTCCTCCAGAAGAGAAGTTTGGCTTAGTGAGTCAGCTAAGAAGAGCTGCAGTATCGATCACTAGTAATATCGCCGAAGGAGCCGCCCAACCAACTAATGCACACTTCAGAAGGTTCCTGCTTATCGCTATTGGTTCTTCCTTTGAAATAGAATCTCAATTGTTAATCTCTTCCCAAATTTACCCATCACTCCAAAAAAGTATAGCAGAAAACCTTCTTCCTCTATTGATTGAAATCCAAAAAATGCTAAATTCAATGATCAGTAAACTTATAATCGCTGTCAGCTCCGCTAAAGACTAACTGCTAACAGCTAAAAGCTAAAAGCTATGAGACACATCAACAAAGTAGCCGTTTTAGGCTCGGGAGTAATGGGATCAAGGATTGCCTGTCATTTTGCGGGCATTGGCGTACAGGTTTTGCTGCTGGACATAGCGCCCAAAGAGCTGAATGACGCAGAAAAGAAAAAGAACCTGACCCTGGACCATCCCGCTGTGAAGAACCGGATCGTGAATGATGCACTGCAGGCTGCCATAAAATCTAATCCATCACCGGTGTTTACGAAAGAAGTGGCCAAACGTATCAAAACAGGCAACTTCACTGATGATATGAAGCGAGTGGCGGAAGTAGACTGGATCATTGAAGTAGTAGTGGAAAATCTGGAGGTAAAGAAAATTGTGTTCGAACAGGTAGAACAATTCCGTAAGCCCGGCACACTGATTACCTCCAATACTTCCGGTATTCCGATTCACCTGATGACAGAAGGCCGCAGTGCAGATTTTCAAAAACACTTCTGCGGTACACACTTCTTTAACCCTCCCCGCTATCTCCGTTTACTTGAAATAATTCCTACTCCACATACAGATCCTGCCATCATAGATTTCCTGATGCACTATGGTGATCTTTACCTCGGTAAAACAACCGTGTTGTGTAAAGATACCCCGGCGTTTATTGCCAACCGGGTAGGCGTATTTTCTATCATGGCCATTTTCCACATCATGCAGGAAATGGGATTGGGTATAGATGAAATAGATGCCCTCACCGGACCGGTAATTGGTCGCCCTAAATCGGCCACTTTCCGCACAGCAGACGTAGTAGGGATAGATACCCTCGTGAAAGTAGCTAAAGGGGTGATGGACAACTGTCCGCAGGACGAAGCCATCGGCATTTTCAAAATACCGGGCTTCCTGCAAAAAGTAGTAGAAAACAATTGGCTGGGAGATAAAACCGGACAAGGATTTTATAAAAAGACCAAGGGGGAAGGTGGCAGCAAGGAAATCCTGACGCTGAACCTGCAAACCATGGAATATGGCCCTAAGGTGAAAGCGAAGTTTGCCAGCATAGATGCTGCTAAACCAGTGGAAGACCTGAAGCAACGGATTAAAATGTTGTCCGCTGCGTCCGACAAAGCCGGTGAATTTTACAAACAATTCCATGCATACCTGTTCTCTTACGTTTCTCACCGTATCCCGGAAATAGCAGATGATCTCTATAAGGTAGATGACGCCATGAAAGCCGGCTTCGGCTGGGAGATAGGGCCATTCGAAACCTGGGACCTGCTGGGCGTGGAGGCATCTGTGAAACTCATTGAAGAAAAAGGACTCACCGTAGCTCAATGGGTAAAAGACATGCTGGGCAAGGGAATCAAGTCGTTCTATAAAGTAGATAATGGTAAGAAGTTCTATTATGACGCCGCTTCCCAGGCTTATAAAACATTGCCGGGAGAAGGTCAGTTTATTATCCTCGAGAATTTCTCTAACAATATTGTCTGGAAAAACAGCGCCTGCAACCTCATCGACATTGGAGATGGCGTGGTTTGCTTCGACTGGAAAACAAAAATGAATACCATTGGCGGTGAAGTGCTGGAAGGGTTGAATAAAGCGATAGACCGCGCTGAGAAAGATTTCCGTGGGTTGGTAGTAGGTAATGAAGGCACTAATTTTTCTGCCGGTGCCAATGTGGGTATGATTTTCATGCTGGCAGCCGAACAGGAATATGACGAGCTGGATATGGCAGTACGCCTGTTCCAGCGCAGCACCATGCGTTTACGTTACTCTTCCATCCCCGTAGTAGTAGCACCGCATGCACTCACCCTCGGTGGTGGTTGCGAAATGTGCTTACACGCAGATAAGGTACAGGCCGCGGCGGAAACTTATATCGGCCTCGTGGAGCTGGGCGTAGGCCTGATTCCTGGCGGTGGTGGTACTAAAGAAATGACGCTTCGCGCCAGCCTGGAATTTAAGGAAGGACGTATTGAAGAAGAGCCGTTGAAAGATTACTTTATGACCGTGGCTACTGCTAAAGTGGCTACTTCTGGTTTTGAAGGTTTTGAAATGGGCGTAATGCGCAAAGGACATGATGAAGTGACCATGAATCTCAGCCGCCTGATTGCAGATGCCAAGCGCAGCGTGATTGCGATGGCAGATGAAGGATACACCCGTCCGGTAGAAAGGACAGATATCAAAGTGATGGGCCGCGGTGCGCTGGGAGCTTTGCTGGCAGGCGTTTACGCCATGAAGTTCGGTAATTATATTTCCGAACACGACCAAAAAGTAGCGAATAAACTGGCGTATGTGATGTGTGGTGGAGATCTCACAGAGGCATCTTATGTAAGCGAACAATACTTGCTGGACTTAGAACGGGAAGCATTCCTGAGTCTTTGTGGAGAACGTAAAACATTGGAACGCCTGCAAAGTGTGATTAAAACGGGTAAGCCCGTACGAAACTAAAAACTGTTATTTTAAATTCAGGGAAATGTAGTGAAGATTAGCCATAAGATCATTCGCTGCATTTCCCTTTTTTATTCTCCATTTTTAATTATTTCCCGTGCCAATTCTATCCTTAAAAAATGTATCCAAGAAATACGGACCAGTACAGGCGTTGTCGGATATTTCCTTCGATGTACCGGCTGGTAGTGTTTTTGGGGTACTCGGTCCCAACGGTAGCGGCAAAACCACGTTGCTGGGCATTGTTACCGATGTACTCAAAGCCGACACCGGCAGTTTTACCTTATTCGACAAAGCACCTACCGGGCGTGAACGCCGGCAAATAGGAACGTTGCTGGAAACCCCCAACTTTTATCATTATCTCAGTGGCTATAAAAACCTGGAAATTGCTGCGGCTATCAAGCACCGGGATAAGGAAGACATTGGGCGTGTACTGGACATTTGCGGGCTTACCCAACGCCAACATTCTCCGTTCAAAACCTATTCATTGGGGATGAAGCAACGGCTGGCACTCGCATCTGTGCTGCTGGGTGACCCGGATGTCCTGATCCTGGATGAACCCACCAATGGGCTGGATCCCTCCGGTATCGCGGAAGTAAGAAGCCTGGTACGCAAACTGGCAGACAGCGGCAAAACCATTATCCTGGCCAGTCACCTGCTCGACGAAGTAGAGAAAGTATGTACGCATGTGGCTATTATCCGGTCGGGGAAATTATTGTTGTCGGGTGCGGTGAATGAAGTGATCAGTCGTAATGATTTCGTGGAATTATCGGCCGCTGATAATAATGCGCTGAAAGCTGCCCTGCTACAATATCCTGGGTGTACCAATGCAGAGGTATCCGGTGAAATAGTGAAGGCTTTCTTTGCCGTACCTCCTGATGCTGCGGCGATTAATAGCTATTGTGCACAACGGGGCATCTGGCTGAATCATTTACAACGCCGGAAGAAAAGTCTGGAAACCGCATTCCTGGAAATTACTAACCACGCTACCTCATGAAACAAATTATATATACTGAATGGCTGAAAGTGAAGACTTACCGCACTTTCTGGGCGATGTTGCTACTGGCACTGATTATTATTCCTGCAGCCAATTTTCTGGGAGCAGATAAGTTGAGTGGTCAACAGTTTAAGCAGGTAAGCAAGATGTTCGGTAATCCGTTTAGCTTCCCGGATATATGGTTAACCATGGCATCCATGAACAGCTACATGTCGCTGTTGTTTGGACTATTGCTGATTATCCTGGTCACGAATGAATATACTTATCGTACTAACCGGCAAAATGTGATAGATGGCTGGGAGCGACGGGATTTTGTGTACGCCAAACTCTTCTGGTTGCTGGCTATTTCGGTGACTACCCTGCTGGTAGCTACTATTAGCGCCACGTTGGTGGGGGTGATTTATGGAGAAAAGTCTTTCAGCCTGGAAGGATATCAATACATGCTGTATTATTTCCTGCAACTCAATGTGATGCTGACTATTGCACTGTTGATCAGTGTGTTGGTAAAACGGGCAGGGCTGGCTATTGTATTGTTCATTGCTTATAATATCATGGTAGATCAGTTATTGTCTTCCGTGTTAAAAAAATACGTGGGCGCAATAGGAGGGCTGCTACCGTTGCAAAGTGGCGACGAAATATTGCCCTGGCCTATGTTTGGCAAAATGATAGGTTCGGATAACCAATATGATACTTATGTATATGTCACTGTTATGTTTGCATACATTACTTTAGGCATCTACCTGGTTTTCAGGAAAATATTAAAATCCGATCTGTAGAATAATCCATATATTTCACATTCTTTTAAAGCGAAATGTTTGGCAGAGAGCTTAAATTTGTTCTGCAAAGCAAAAATGTGAATTATGGCTAAAAAGGAAAGGATAATTTTGGTAACGAATGATGACGGCATTACCGCACCGGGCATCCGTGCATTGATTGAAGCAGTAAAACCACTGGGTAAAGTGGTGGTGGTAGCGCCGGATAGTCCGCAGTCAGGTAAGGGGCATGCGATTACCATTGGTATTCCTTTGCGTTTGAACCAGGTCGATATTTTTGAAGGCATAGAAGCATGGCAATGTTCCGGTACACCGGTTGACTGTGTGAAACTGGCCCGCGATAAAATACTCCATGGTAATAAACCGGATATTTGTGTGAGTGGAATTAACCATGGCGCTAATCATTCCATTAATGTTATTTATTCCGGCACCATGTCAGCAGCCATGGAAGCGGCTATTGAAGGTATTCCTTCTGTTGGATTCTCTTTCCTGGAATACAGTTACGATGCAGACTTTTCTTTGCCGAAGAAGGTAGCGCATGAAGTAACCAAACGTATGCTGGAATCTGATTTACCTCCGGGTACGTTGTTCAACGTGAATATTCCGATTGTCAGCGAAGCAGAATTTAAAGGATTGAAAATAAGCCGGCAGGCAGATGCCAAGTGGGTAGAAGAATTTGACGAACGCCGGGATCCACATGGAAAAAAATATTATTGGTTAACAGGTGAATTTAAAAACCGGGATACGGGGGAAGATACAGACGTTTGGGCATTGGATAATAACTATGCCTCTGTTGTACCGGTACAGTTTGACCTGACGAACTATTCATTGAAAAAGAAGCTGGAGGCGGACTGGAAGGATCTGTAGAGAAATACATTCTCGTACATCATTGCCAGGCGCTAAAAGCCAAATGCTACTATCTGTATGTTAAAAAAAGACAATCTTTCATTAGGGATTTTGCTGGGGTTATTGACACCGGTGGCCGCGTTTTTTCTGTACTATATTTTTGTGATCCGGCTGAAGCACACCGATGTTGGATTTGGTCAGTTCCTGGGTATCATTAAAGACAACCGGCAAATGTTGCCTAAGCTTACCAGTATCTGTTTGTTACTGAATGGACTGGTATTTTTCCTATATACCAGGAAGCGGCTGGATATCACTGCCAAAGGCATTTTCCTGATGACCATGTTGTATGCGATTGTCATTTTATTGCTTAAACTCATCAGATAATTTTTAATCTATACGAAGTTGAAATATTACATTATTGCAGGAGAGGCGTCAGGTGATTTGCATGGCAGTAATCTTGTAAAACAATTAAGGCAGCTGGATACGTCTGCGGATATACGTAGTTGGGGTGGTGATTTGATGGAAGCCGCCGGCGCCCACGTGGTAAAGCATTACAAGGAACTGGCTTTTATGGGTTTTGTGGAAGTGGTGATGAACCTGCGTACTATTTTGCGTAATATAGATATCTGTAAAAAAGATATTGCCGCCTACCAGCCAGATGTATTGGTACTGGTAGATTATCCCGGTTTTAATATGCGGATTGCCGAATGGGGTAAGCAGCAAGGCTATAAAATAGTATATTATATTTCTCCGCAGGTATGGGCCTGGAAAGAGAATCGCGTGAAGAAGCTCAAGCAGAGCGTAGACAAAATGCTATGTATCCTTCCTTTCGAGAAAGCATTTTATCATAAATGGAATTACGAGGTAGAATATGTAGGGCATCCGCTGGTAGAAGTTATTAAAGCAGCGAAGGAGCAGCCGGCAGATGCGCCGTTGTCTGATAAACCCGTAATTGCCGTATTACCCGGTAGCCGTAAGCAGGAGGTAAGTGTAAAATTGCCGATCATGCTCACAATGGCCAAACATTTTCCGGAGTACCAGTTTATAGTAGCCCAGGCGCCAAGTTTAGATGACCACTTCCTGGAGGGCCTCACCGGTCAGCATCCTAACGTATCTATGGTAAAAGGGCAAACGTATAACTTGTTACGTCAGGCGAAAGCGGCATTGGTGACTTCCGGTACCGCCACCCTGGAAACAGCCTTGTTTGGTGTGCCGGAAGTAGTATGTTATAAAGGAAATCCGATCTCCTATTTCTTCGCAAAACATCTCATCAAGGTAAAATATATTTCGCTGGTAAACCTCGTAATGGATAAGCTGGTAGTGAAGGAACTGATTCAGCACGATCTTACGGAAGAGAACCTGTTGAAAGAACTCACCGCTTTGTTGAAAGACGATGCTGCCAGAAGTCGCGTCATGAAAGACTATGCAGAATTATGGCATAAGCTGGGGGAAAAGGATGCTTCCCGCCGCGCTGCAGAAGTGATTTATGAGTATGCGATTTCCTAATGTCTTCTGATCAGCTTAATGATCATAATTATAATCGCGATAATAAAAAGTAATAAGGATATTCTGTTCATCCCATGCATCATTGCCACATACCGTGTTTTTGGTGCATTGGGATCCTTCTTACCAATGTAGAGATACCTCAATATTTGTTGCCAGACACTTTTCATTTCTCAAAGATCGTAAATCAGTATTATTTTTGGTTCTTCTGAAAAAATAAGAGCATGAAATATTTTCTGTTTACGGCTTGTTTGTTTTTAGTCGTTTTTGCACATGTAGCAGCGCAGGACAACAGCCACCATCCCTTGTCTTCCGGATGGGAGTTTTCCCGTGCCGATGAAGGGATCTGGCGGTCGGCCACGGTACCAGGCACCGTGCATACCGATTTGCTGGCCCAGCATTTAATCCCTGATCCTTTCACAGGTACCAATGAAAAAGCCGTACAGTGGGTAGATAAAAAGGACTGGCAATACCGTAAAAAGTGGAAACTGAAAAAAGAAGAACTTCGTTTTGACGTAATAGAACTGGAGTTTAAAGGTTTGGATACTTATGCAGATGTATACCTCAACAATCACTTGATACTACAGTCGTCCAACATGTTTGTATCACAGATCGTCAACGTCAAAGAATGGTTGGTAGCGGGCGACAACGAATTACGTATCGCGTTTAAAAGTCCCATAAAAACGGATATGCCCAAATTTTTGCAGGATAGTATCATCTATCCTGCCGGCAACGATGCCAGTGATATTCCTTTAAGCATATATGCCCGCAAAGCCCCCTACCACTATGGATGGGATTGGGGCCCGCGCCTGGTAACCTCCGGCATCTGGCGCCCCATTTATTTGCATAGCTGGAATAAAGCTACTATCCGCGATGTATACTGGCAGCAGCAAAAACTGGATACCACTGTGGCGGAGATGACGGCTGAAATAACGATCGCTGCTGCCGTAGCAGGAGATTACAAAGTACAATTGCAGTCAATGGTACCGAACGTAAAAGCGCCGGAACTGGCTATGCAAACAGTGCAGCTAAAGGCTGGCGATAACGTAATAAAAGTACCTTTCTCCATCAAAAATCCCGCGTTATGGTGGCCTGCCGGTATAGGAAAGCCAGTGCAATACACGCTGCAAGCCAACTTACTGGATAATAAAAAAGTAATTGCCTCCCAACGCAACAAGGTGGGGCTACGTACTATTGAAGTAGTAAATAAGCCAGACAGCCTCGGAGAAGCTTTCTATGTGAAAGTAAACGGCAGGCCCGTGTTTATGAAGGGCGCCAATTACATTCCGCAGGATAACTTCCTGCCGCGGGTTACCAAAGAAAAGCAGGAGAAACTGTTTGCCGATATGACCGAATCACACTTCAACATGGTGCGCGTATGGGGCGGTGGTATTTACGAAGATGACCTGTTCTATCAGCTCGCCGACGAGAATGGTATTCTTGTGTGGCAGGATTTTATGTTTGCCTGTACGCTTTATCCTTCTGATCCGGCTTTCCTGGAAAGTGTAAAACAGGAAGCCGCGGACAATATCAAACGGCTGCGCAATCATCCTTCTATTGCTTTATGGTGTGGTAATAATGAAGTAGCCGTGGCGATTAAAAACTGGGGTTGGGAAAGTGGTTACGCCTATACGAAACCACAGTGGCAAAGCCTGTTGAAAGGTTATGACCAGTTATTTAAGGAAGTATTGCCCCAGCAGGTGGCAGCGTATCAGCCGGGAACCTTCTATTTCCACTCTTCTCCCATCAGCAACTGGGGTAAAACGGAAGATTTCACCAAAGGAGATAATCACTACTGGGGCGTATGGCATGGAATGGAGTGGTTCGAAGCTTTTAACACACACATTCCCCGCTTCATGAGCGAATATGGTTTCCAGTCCTTCCCATCCATGGAAACGATCCGCACATTTGCTACGAAAGAAGACGATGATATTTTTTCTAACGTGATGCAATCGCATCAAAAGAGCCCTGCTAAAGGAAATGCGGCGATCAAAACATATATGCTGCATTATTATCGTGAGCCGAAAGACTTCCCTTCATTTGTATACCTGAGCCAGGTGCTGCAGGCGGAGGGCATGAAAGTGGCCATAGAAGCACATCGCAGGGCCATGCCGTATTGTATGGGTACCCTTTACTGGCAACTGAATGATTGCTGGCCGGGTGCATCCTGGTCGGGGCGTGAATACAATGGCCGCTGGAAGGCACTGCAGTACTACGTAAAAGAGGCCTTCAAGCCATGCATAGTTTCCAGCGTAATAGAGAAAGGACAGCTTTGTACCTATGCCGTAACAGATGAATTCCGGGGTACTGCACAGCTGAAGCTGACAGCAACAGACCTCACCGGAAAGGTGATCTGGCAGGAAGAAGTAAACGATGTTCCGTTAAGCAGTAATAACAGTGTTCGACTCCATGCCGTAGACACGGCGGCTGTATTAAAGGGAAAAAATGCGTCAACGGTAATATTCTATGCGCAATTGCGAATTGACAATAAGGATATCGCAAGAAATATCTTTTATTTCGCTCCTGCGAAGGAGATGAACCTGGAAACACCACACCTGGAAATAGTCACCAGCAAAATAGCCAGCGATAAAAACGGGGTATACATCCGCCTCAAAACGGATAAATTGGTGAGGAATGTTTATTTGTCGCTGGACAACGCACCAGCGGCCACACATTTTGAAGAGAATTATTTCGACCTGTTGCCCGGAGAAACCCGGACCATCAGGTTGCAAACAAATCAATTGCCTGAAATTGTTCAGCAGGCATTGAAGATAACCACTTTAGAATCCACTTATAAACACTGACGATGAAGAAATTCTGGATTGTATTAGGCTGTGCATGGATGGGCATCAGCGCCGCGAACGCACAGAGCGGAGAGCCGGCTTACGTACCTGAGACGGATCAGGCAGTTGTACAGAAACTGGACGAATGGCAGGACTGGAAATTTGGGATGCTTATGCACTGGGGACCTTATTCCCAATGGGGCGTAGTGGAATCATGGAGCATTTGTCCTGAAGATGAGGGCTGGACACAGCGCAAACCAGCAGGTATTCCTTACTACGACTACCTGAAAAAGTATGAAGCACTGGGAAAAACATTTAACCCGGTTCACTTCAATCCGGAAAAATGGGCCAAAGCCGCCAGGGATGCAGGTATGAAATACCTGGTATTTACTACCAAGCACCACGACGGTTTCTGTATGTTTGATACCAAACAAACGGATTACAAGATAACCGCAGCGGATGGCGCTTTCAGCAAAAATCCACGCGCTAACCTGGCGAAAGAAGTATTCCAGGCATTCCGTGAGGAAGGTATTCACGCGGGCGCTTATTTCTCTAAACCTGACTGGCACACGAATTTCTACTGGTGGGATTACTTCCCTCCACGTGATAGAAATCCGAATTATGAGTTAAAGAAGTATCCGGAAAGATGGGAAAAATTCAAGCAGTTTACTTACAACCAGATCGAAGAACTGATGACTGGTTATGGTAAGCTGGATATCCTTTGGCTGGATGGTGGCTGGGTACGCCCGCTTAAACAGCAGACCAAAGAGTCGCTTTCCTGGAATCAGACAGCGCCGCAGGACCAGGATATTGACATGGGTAAGATCACGAAGATGGCCCGCAGTCACCAGCCCGGACTGATTGTGGTAGATCGCAGTGTACACGGACCGTACGAGAACTACCGTACTCCTGAACAGGAAATTCCTGCTGCTCCGTTGAGCTATCCCTGGGAAACCTGTATGACCATGGGAGCTTCCTGGTCTTACGTACCGGACGATAAATATAAATCCGTAAACACCCTGATCCACAACCTGGTGGACATTGTAGCCAAAGGAGGTAACTACCTGCTGAATGTAGGTCCTGGTCCGGATGGCGAATTACACGAAGCCGCTTATACTACTATGAAAGGTATTGGTGCCTGGATGCATGTGAATGGTGATGCTATTTATGGCACCCGCGCAGTAGCGCCTTATAAAGATGGTAAGGTATGTTTTACCCGCAAGAAGGATGGCAGCGTTTACGCCATCTACCTGTTGGATGAGAATGAGCAGTTACCAGCCGTCATTACGTTCAAAGGACTGAATCCTGCAAAAGGTACCCGCCTGCAGATGTTGGGAACCACCAATAACCTGGTGTGGAAAACTACAGCAGCCGGTGTAGAGATAAAAGTGCCTGCATCCCTTCGTCAGAAAGGATTTAAGCATGCAGTGGCTATAAAAATAGCTAGTGTGGAAAAAGTGTGAATTGATGTGAATTAGTGTTAATTAATAAAAAAAAGAGAGGATCGCTTACCCGCGGTCCTCTCTTTTTTGTTTTATAAACGGAGCGTGACATTCATCCTGCTTTTCAGCGGACCGAAAACCACGAAAACGCTTCCTGGCCCATTCAACTTTTGTAAAAAAGGATCAGCCAAAAAAGTAAAATCCGTTTGTTTAAAACAAATGGGACGTTCACAACCGGATTATCACAAATGATAGCTTTATGAACAGAAACCCAAGAGTCTTACTTGTTGAAGATGATAAAGCCTTTGGAGGCATTGTAAAACAACACCTGGAACAGGCCGGCTACAATGTAGAACACTGTTATGACGGGATAGACGCCTGGAATCTTTATAACCGGAACCGCTACGACATTTGCCTGATAGACATCGTTATCCCAAAGATGAATGGGTTTGAGCTGGCAAAGGAAATCCGGAACAGCACTATGCTGACCCCCATTTTCTTCCTGTCCTCTGAAAAGGTACAGGATGAAGACCGGATCAACGGCTTTACCCTGGGGGGAGATGGATACATGATAAAGCCCTTCAGCTTTGAAGAACTGGTGAAACGAATCCGCGTGATGCTGAAGTGGACCCGCCCTAACCGGACCGAATTACTGATCGGGCATAACCTGGGCACCTACACCTACCATTACCGGAAGCTGAAAATTTATGAAACAGAAAGCAAGCTGGTAAAAAGTAAGCTGTCGCCCATTGAAGCCAAAATGCTGCGCTATTTCCTGAGTCGCCCCAATATCATTGTGCAAAAAGACGAAGTGCTGCTGCGGGTTTGGGGGAAAGAGGATTTTTATGCCAGTCGCAGTATGGATGTATTTATTGGCCGCATCCGCAAGCAGTTGAAGCTGGAGCCGCGTGTAGAGCTGGAAACAGTGTATAATGTGGGGCTGCGGTTGAATGTACCAGAAACATTACTGCCAGTTAAAATATGTGTTCCTCTTACGTGACCTGCGAGTCATATAGCTAACCTAAACAATCATTTCCATCCTGCCCTTTCCTGGTGTAAAAGCCGGAAAGGGCAGGACATTTGTAGTCAACCCTGCTTTTTCCCTGTCGGCGCTTCTTTCAGATTATATTAAATCGTAACTTTATTGTAATGGAAACAGTGGTAGTACAAAAATATAATTTAGACGAAGAGCAGGAAAAGAAAGAGATCGTTCGGCATTACCGTGCTTTATTAAGGGCATTAAAACCCCGTTTGAAAAAAGGCGACAGGGAGCTGGTACGTACTGCTTTTGAAATGGCAGCTGATGCACATAAGGAAATGCGGCGTAAATCCGGAGAACCCTATATCCTGCATCCGCTGGCCGTAGCGCAGATTTGCGTGGAAGAAATCGGATTAGGTGTGCGCTCCGCCATCTGTGCCTTGCTGCACGATACGGTGGAAGATACTGAAGTAACCCTGGAAGATGTATCCCGTGAATTTGGTAATGAAATAGCACATATCGTAGATGGTCTGACCAAGATCTCTACCGTGATAGACTCCAGTACCAGTACGGCGCAGGCAGAAAATTTCAAGAAAATATTATTAACCCTGGCTGATGATCCCAGGGTAATTCTGATCAAGCTGGCCGACCGCTTACACAATATGCGTACGCTCGATAGCATGAGCCGGGAAAAGCAATTGAAAATAGCTTCTGAAACCGTATTTATATACGCCCCGCTGGCACACCGCCTCGGGCTGTATAATATTAAGTCGGAGATGGAAGACCTGGCCATGAAGTATACCGAGCAGCAAACCTACCGGGAAATCGCCAAACGCCTGAAAGAAACCAAACGTGAGCGCACCCGCTACATCAATGAGTTTATCAAGCCTATTAAGGAAGTGCTGCAGGAAGAAGGATTTCAGTTCGAAATATACGGACGTCCGAAATCCATTCATTCTATCCATAATAAAATCAAAACCAAAGGCGTAGCCTTTGAAGAAGTATACGATCTTTTTGCCATCCGTATTATCCTGGATTCCGCGCTGGAAAAGGAAAAGGCGGATTGCTGGAAAGTATATTCCATCATTACCGATTTTTATCATCCCAGCCCTGAAAGAACCCGCGACTGGCTCAGTAACCCCAAATCCAATGGGTATGAGGCGTTGCACGTAACAGTGATGGGCCCTAATGGTAAATGGGTGGAAGTACAGATCCGCTCCAAACGTATGAACGATTACGCGGAGAAAGGAGTGGCGGCGCACTGGCGGTACAAAGAGGGCAGTGGTGCATCTACCCAGCAGGAGTCTAAATTTGACCAGTGGTTTACCCAGATCCGGGAAATCCTGAACAACCCGGACTCTAATACCCTCGACTTCCTGGCTGATTTTAAAAGCAACCTCTTTACAGAAGAAATTTATGTTTATACGCCTAAAGGGGATCTGAAAATATTGCCGGTTAACTCCACAGCACTGGATTTTGCTTACTCTATCCACAGTGCGGTGGGAAATAAATGTATCGGCGCCAAAGTGAACTATAAGCTGGTACCGCTGAGCCATAAACTGCGCAGCGGTGACCAGGTAGAAATCATTACTTCCAATAAACAAAAGCCGTCGGAAGACTGGCTCAACTTTGTTTTAACGGCCAAAGCCAAATCCAAGATCAAAGATGCGCTCAAGGAAGAAAAGCGGAAAGTGGCTATGGACGGGAAGGCAGCCCTTGAAAGGAAGTTGTCTCACATGAATATTTCTACCAGTCAACATAATATCAATGAACTGGTACAATTCTATAAACAACCATCCCCGCTGGATCTGTATTACCAGGTAGCGGTAAAGAATATTGACCTGAAGGAGCTGAAACAATTCAGCATACTGGGTGATAAACTGGAACCCCCAAAACCGGTGAAGCTGCCGGAACACGTACCGGAGGAGCATGTGAAACATCAGCTGCCGTCTAAGAAAGATGCAGAACTGATTATTTTCGGGGAAAGCTCCGATAAAATAGCCTACAAACTGGCCAATTGCTGTCGCCCTATCCCGGGAGATGACGTATTTGGCTTTATTACCGCCAGCGAAGGCCTGAAAATACATCGTACCAATTGCCCCAATGCCGCACAGTTACTGGCTAATTACGGTCACCGGGTGGTGAAAACCAAATGGGTAAAGAACCGGGAAATTTCTTTCCTGACGGGTTTACGTATTATCGGTATGGACGATGTAGGTGTGATCCACAAAATCACCAATATCATTTCCGGTGAGTTGAAGATTAATATCTCGGCCCTCAGTATTGAGTCGAAAGAAGGCTTATTTGAGGGTTTGATTAAAGTGTACGTACATGACAAGGAGGAGTTGGATGAGTTGGTGGAGAGGCTTAAAAAGCTGGAAGGAATTCAATCTATACAACGCCTCGAGGAATCCTGAGGAAGTTTTTAGCTATTAACTTTTAGCTTTTAGTAAATGCAGCGAAGATATACGTAATTTAGTCTTCGCTGCATTTACTAAAAGCTAAAAGCTAATGGCTAAAAGCTGACAAAATTTGTATTTGTTAATATTCGCCTTAATTTTGCGACTTCTTTTAAAGCAACAACCTCCGATAATTAATTAAATCATTATGGTAGACGTTTTGTTAGGCCTGCAATGGGGCGACGAAGGCAAGGGTAAAATTGTGGACTATTTTGCCGGCAGGTACGACGTGATTGCCCGTTTTCAGGGTGGCCCGAACGCTGGTCACACCTTGTATATAAACGGACAGAAAGTAGTATTGCGTACAATCCCCTCTGGTGTATTCCATGATAAGACCATCAACCTCATTGGTAATGGTGTAGTGCTGGATCCCGTAGCTTTCAAAAAAGAAAGTGAAGATATTTCAGCACTGGGTGTGGATCTGACAAAAAATCTGTTTATAGCAGAAAAAACGCATATCATTGTGCCTACGCACCGTGCGTTGGATAAAGCTTCTGAAATGGCTAAAGGCCATGATAAAATCGGCTCTACTTTAAAAGGTATCGGCCCTGCTTACATGGACAAAACCGGTAGAAATGGTTTGCGTGTAGGAGACGTTTTATCCCCTGATTTTAAGACCTTGTATGAGAAGCTGAAGCAGAAACACCTGCAATTGCTCTCTCACTATGATATGAGCGAATTCACAGAAGATATTGCCAACTGGGAAGCTGAGTTTTTTGAAGCTATTCCTTTCCTGCAAAAAATGAATGTAGTCAGTGGTGAATATTTCCTGAATGAAAAGCTGAAAGCAGGTAAAAAAGTATTAGCAGAAGGCGCGCAGGGAAGCATGCTGGATGTGGACTTTGGCACCTATCCGTTTGTCACTTCTTCCAATACCATTTCTGCAGGTGTATGTACCGGTTTAGGTATTGCTCCTCAATGGATTAAAGAAGTAATTGGTGTTACCAAAGCTTATTGCACCCGTGTTGGTAGCGGACCTTTCCCTACTGAACTGCATGATGCTACCGGCGAACAGCTGCGTAGTGCAGGTCATGAATTTGGCGCTGTAACCGGCCGCCCCCGCCGTTGTGGCTGGATCGACCTGGTGGCACTGAACTATACCTGCATGCTGAGTGGTGTAACACAACTGGTAATGACGAAGAGTGATGTGCTGGATGAATTTGATGAAGTATTAGCCTGCACTGCATATGAAATTGATGGTAAACAAACTAAGCAATTGCCTTACCAGATAAACGGTCTGGACATTAAGCCTGTCTGGGAGACATTTAAAGGATGGAGTGATAAAACTTCTACCTGCAAGCAATTCAATGAGTTACCAGCAGAGATGAAAGCATTTGTTACAGCAGTAGATAGCTACCTGGGCGTTCCTGTGAAATACGTTTCCAATGGACCTGGACGCGATCAGATCCTTGAAAAGTAAAAGGAAAAAAGTAAGGAAAAAAAACGGCAAAAAAAATTTGGCGAATAAAAAAAACTATTAAAACTTTACGGCAAAGAAATAAGGCAACCTATTATGAAATCAAAATCTGATAAAGAGAAAGAGACCAAAAAAACTACTTCTCCTAAGACTGCAAAAGACGCTCCTAAAGCTGCGGCCAAGCCTAAGAAAGAGGTGGATGATGATGACGAGGAAGATGATGATGAAGATGTGAAACCTTCCAAATCTGCCTCAAAGAAATCAGATAAGTCCGCATCTAAATCCAAACGTAGCAAAGACGACGATGAGGATGATGATGACGCAGACGATGACGGAGATGATATTGATGATGCCTGGGAGAAAGGAGATGATGATGACTACGATCCTGATTTTGAAGAATTTGACATGCCTAAGTCAAAAGGAAAACGCGGTCGTCCTAGCACCGGTGGTAAAAAATCCTCCGATGATGACGATGATTTAGGTATCGATGATGAATTCAAAGACATGGACCTGTTCAACGATCGTTTTGACGATGACGATGATGATTTTTAAGCATTAAAAAACGATTGTTATCAGGATATTTCACACTTTTCCGGTAGATAATCAGAAAATATTTAAGCAACAAATGTTGGATTGGGCTAACCAGTTCAACATTTGTTGTTTTTTAGACAATAATAACTACGATTCTCCCTGGCACCAATATGAGGCAATGCTCGCTGCAGATGCATTGCATACCCTCGAAGTAAACGCCGGAAATGCGTTCCCCGCTTTACAGGCATTTCACCATACACATCAGGACTGGCTTTTTGGGCATCTCGCATATGATCTCAAAAATGAAACTGTTCCCGGTTTACAATCGCAACACCACGATGGGATCGGCTTCCCGGATATGTGCTTTTTTGTGCCACGCGTAATCATACAACTGCAGAAAAACGAAGTACATATTGGCGGCGAAGATTTCACTGAACAGGATGCCCACGACGTGCTGATGGCTTGTTTGCGTATGCCCGTTAACGTGGTGGCGCCTGCAACATCCCACTTACAGCCACTGCGCAGCCGGCTGGATCATGAGCGCTATATTACTGCAGTGAAAGCACTGCAACAACACATTCTTCACGGCGATTGCTATGAAGTCAACTTCTGCCGGGAAAACTACATGGAAGGAGTAACACTTCATCCACCGGCGTTATTCAGGCAGTTGAATACTTTATCACCAGCCCCCTTTGCCGCATATTACCGGCTGAACAACCGGTACATGGCTTGTTCCAGCCCGGAGCGCTTTATGCAGAAAAAAGGGAACACGGTGATTTCCCAACCTATTAAAGGCACCAGCCGCAAAGATCCTGACCCGGCGAAAGACCGGCAACTGCAGGAACAACTATTCAACAATGCAAAGGAACGCGCCGAAAATGTAATGGTTGTAGACCTGGTGCGCAACGACTTATCCCATACAGCGTTGCAGGGCACCGTGGCCGTATCGGAACTTTTTGGGATCTACTCTTTTGCACAGGTGCATCACATGATATCTACTGTCACTGCACAATTGCCGCCTCAGCAGCCATTTACAGAAGTATTACGTACGGCTTTTCCTATGGGATCTATGACGGGGGCGCCTAAAATACGGGTAATGCAACTCATTGAACAATATGAGGAAACCCGCCGTGGACTTTATTCCGGCGCAGTAGGCTATATCACTCCCAACGGTGATTTCGATTTTAATGTGGTGATTCGTAGCATGCTGTATAATGCAGCTAACCAATACCTGTCCTTCCAAACCGGCTCCGCTATTACTTTTTACAGTGATCCGGAAAAGGAATGGGAAGAAGTATTACTGAAAGCAGCAGCCATGAAAAAAACGATTACCGGCTGAATAACTGCTCCATCGCCTCATCAATGGTAGGATAAGAAAACTGAAAACCAGTTTGTTGTATTTTGCTGGCAGAAGCTTTCACACTTTTTAACACCTCTATACTCATTTCTCCCAGCGCTATTTTCAATGCAAAAGTAGGTACATAGGTGGTCATGAAGCTACCGCCTTTGGCGATGCGGCCCATGCTGTGAATCAGTTCGCGGTTGGTCACCGGGTTGGGACTCACGGCATTATATACGCCTTCCAGTTTATCATTCACAATCGCATTAAAGTATAAGCGAACAATATCGTGAATATGAATCCAGGGCACAAACTGTTCTCCTGAACCGAGTACAGTAGCAAAGCCAAACCGCAGCGGCTTATAAAATTCTTTGATGGCGCCGCCATCCCGGCTCAGCACAATGCCGGTACGGAAAATAACGAGCTTTTTATTCAGGGTAGTTACTTTCGAGATGCTGTCTTCCCAGGCTTTGGTAGTAGTACCGAGGAAGTCGGTATATGCCGGATCGGTTTCGGTAAAAGCGTGGTCTTTAAATTCGCCGTAATAGCCGGTAGCGGAAGCGCTGATCACCTTCTTTACTTTATTCGGAATGGTTTGCAGTGCAGTGAAAAGGAGCTCGCTGCTTTTGGTGCGGCTATCCACAATCTCCTGTTTCCTGGCGGCTGTCCATCGTTTATCGGCTACGTTGGCCCCTGCCAGGTGTATGATGTAGTCGGCCTCCTGGATGGCGGCTTTGTCTATTGTTTGCGTATCCACATTCCAATGGGCATAGCTGACTGCTTTATTGCTGCCGTTTTCAGGCCGCCTGGTGAGAATCGTTACTTTGTAGCCGCGTTCCAGCAGCAGCCGGGTCAATGCCGTCCCTATAAGTCCTGTTCCACCGGTAATAATAACGCTCTCCATCAAGTATAGCTGCTTTTTTAAAATAATTTAATAAAAATACACAATAAATCGGGCCTTTTGGAATTTATGTAAAAGCAGGACTTACCCACTTTAAATTGACAACTTAATTTCTGAATTTTAGTGTAAGTTTGAAAATGGGGCATGCAAATGTGCCATCTGCTTTATCATACAATACTTGAAACCTAATTTACCGCATGCATACGCTATACCGCCTACAGTTAGTATTGTTGCTGCTTTTTGCCGGCACGGCAGCAATGGCACAGAAAATTACTTATTCAGAACCGGAGAAAGACGATTATAAAAGCACAGAGTTTGAAATTATAGGCAAGGTAGCAGGCAATATCCTTGTATATAAAACAGACCGGGGAGACTATGTGGTATCAGTATATGATAACGAGATGCAGCTAAAGAACCGGGTTAAACTGGACTTCCTGCCCCGCAAGGTGGTAAGTATGGACTTTGTGGCCTATCCGAATAAAATACTGATGATTTATCAGTTCCAGCGTAAGGACGCGGTATACAGCTTTTGCGCTACCATGTCGCCGGAAGCCACTTTCAGCGATGCACCCATCCTGATTGATTCTACCCGTATCGGTATGTACTCCAAGGAGAGTAAAGTGTATTCTGTTGAAGTTTCGGAAGATAAGAACCGCATCATGGTGTATAAAATCAACCAGGACCGGGAAGACAACAACGTGTTTTATACCTTCCTGTACGACAGTGCCATGAGCCTCGTGAACAACAGTCGCTTATCACTGCCTATGCAGAAAAGACAATTCCTCAGCAACTTTAACCTCACTAATACCGGTGACTTCATCTTCAATAAACTGGAGCGCACATCCAACCGGGATTATGTAGTGAACGGCAGCATGGTCATTAAACGCTCGCTGGTAGATAGTTTTGAAACATCTCCCATGGCCTTTAAAGCCCAGTTGCTGGACGAGGTAAAAATGAAACTTGATAACAATAAGCACACCGCGCTGGTCACTGCTTTTTATTATAAACAAAAAAGAGGGAACGTAGAGGGACTATACCTTTACAAGTACGATTATGGCAATTACAAAACGCTTTATGAGAAATCCACCATATTTCCGGAAGATCTCAAAGTAAATGCCCGTGGAGAGTCCAGTACCAATGCCGCGTTTAACGACTACTTTATCCGCAAAATTATTAATACCGCTAATGGAGGCTTTTTGCTGACAGCAGAATCATTCTCTACCTCCTCCCGTTACCAGCCCTGGAACCGGTGGAATTATATGTATGGCAGCCCGTATGGCGGTATGTATGCACCTTACTACTATTCGCCTTATTCCTCTATGTACTACAACCCGTACTACTGGAACAATTCACAGGGACTGCGTTATCATTATGACAACGTAGCAGTGATGTCTTTTGATGATGAAGGCAATATGCAGTGGAACAACTTCGTCCATAAGAGCCAGTACGACGATAATGCGGATCTGTACCTGTCTTACCTGATGGTAAACGTAGGTAGTGAGCTGCGTTTCCTGTATAATGAGCTGGACAGAAGGAGCTATATGTTAACAGATGTGAGCCTGGCACCGGGTGGTAAGGTAAATCGTATGCCTACCTTACGTAACCTGGACAAGGGTTTTACCTGGATGCCCCGTTATGGAAAACAAATTACTGGTCGAACTGTAGTGATACCATGTATTTATAGGAATTATATTTGCTTTGCTAAAATTGAGTTTTAATCACACCTTTGTATTGTGATACGTTTTTTCCGTTCAGGCAATCCGCTTACGGTATTGCTGTTGCTGATATACACATTGCTGGTTAAATTTTATTATCTGATTCATCCGTCCACCTTTATGGCAGATGGATCGGAGGGACTTTTGTATCACCTGTTGGTGAAATGGATGCATAGTCTGGCAGGAGATAGTCCCCTGTTGTTTACATCGCTGGCGATACTGTTGTTGTTCCTGCAATCGCTGCTGTTTACCCGCATTATCAACCATCACCGGTTGTTTCCCCGGCCTACTTATTTGCCGGCTATGTGTTACCTGCTTTTTACGTCGATGCTGCATAGCTGGAATGTGTTTTCGCCGGCATTGCTGGTGAACCTGATTATGTTGTGGGTATTCTCCAGTATAACGGAATTGTATACACGTACCTCCGCCAGGGATGTGGTATTTAATATCGGTTTTGCGTTGGGTGTGTGTGGATTATTTTATTTCCCTTCTGTTATTTTCTGCTTTTTGCTGCTGGCGAGTATGTTGATTATGCGGGCTTTCAGGCTGGCGGAGTGGATTATTGCGGTGCTGGGATTGATTTGCCCGTTGTACCTGATGGGGACCTACCTGTTCCTCACCGGGCAAATGACGTTATTATGGAAGATTCCGAATATAGGGGCATCGTTGCCGATGATCACCGATTATAAGGTATGGGGTGCTATGGTGGCTTGTGTACTCTTTTTTGTGATTGGGTGGCTGTTACTACAGCGTCCGTTGAAGAAGATGCTGATACAGGGCCGTAAGATATGGGCGGCATTAATCATATATGTTGTAGTGGCTATGCTGGTACCGTTCTTTAATATACATTTTTCGGCTGCTTACTGGGTATTGGCGGTGTTGCCGGTTTCCATGTTTGCGGGGAATGTATTCTGGTCGGTTACCAACGATACTTTTGCCAACATTATCCACTTCATTACGCTGGCATATGTAATTGTTATGCAATATTTCAGCTAAATTCTCCATTTTAAGGGGCTGATTACCAGTATTTTGTTAAATCAGGACAAACGGCAATGGAAAATTGCGAACGGCGAAGTAATTTTGTCCTTTCCCAGTAGCTTTGTCGTTCGTGAAAAATGAGGATAAAATACCGGGGAAAAACGGATTTTAAAGCATTATTTACACATAAACACAAAACATTTTCAGATGAAATTTGGCGTTGTCACCTTTCCCGGTTCTAATTGTGATCATGATATGATTGATTCCCTGCGTAATGATCTGGGACAGGAAGTAATAGAACTGTGGCATAAGGATAAAGACCTGAGCGCATTCAGCACAGAAGATTGTATCATATTACCGGGTGGTTTTTCCTATGGTGACTACCTGCGTTGCGGCGCCATCGCAAGATTCAGCCCAATGATGCAGAGTGTGATCGAGTTTGCCAATAAAGGTGGCCGTGTAATTGGTGTTTGTAATGGTTTCCAGGTATTATGTGAAGCAGGTTTGTTGCCAGGCGTATTATTACAGAATGAGCGTCAGCAGTTTGTTTGCAAAAACGTATACATCAAAAGTGAAAACCCTACCGCATCCCTGACTAAAGACGTAGCTGGCAGATCCCTGATGATTCCTGTAGCTCACGGAGAAGGTCGTTACTATGCGGATGACGCCACCCTGGACGAACTGTTTAAGAACAACCAGGTGATTTTCCGCTACTGCGATGAGTTTGGCAATATTATTGAATCTGCTAACCCTAACGGCGCCATCCGTAACATTGCAGGTATCTGTAACAAAAACAGGAATGTTTTTGGTATGATGCCTCACCCGGAAAGGGCTACCAGCCTGGCTTTGGGTAATACTGATGGTCAGCTGATATTACAGAGTCTGATCAATAACAATTAATAGATTAAATCAACCAACCAATTAAAAAAGAAAAGCATGAAAAAATTACTCACAGCACTGGTTTTGTTCGCCTTGCCCATCCTGGCAAGCGCACAGATCGAAAATCCGGTAAAATGGAGCTTCACAGCTAAGAAAGTAAATGCCACTACCTACGAAGTACATGCTACTGCCACTATCGAATCCGGCTGGCACGTATATGCACAGGAAGCAGGTGAAGGACCGGTTCCAACCACCTTCAAATTCACTAAAAACCCGCTGGCTGCCGTATCTGGTAAAGTGGAAGAAGTAGGTAAACTGCACAAATCATTCGACAAGAACTTTAATTCTGAACTGAAATACTACGAGAATACCGTAAACTTCGTACAGAAAGTAACTGTTAAAGGTAAAGCCGCTACTAAAGTAAAAGGTTCGGTAGAATACATGGTTTGCGATGACCACCAGTGCTTGCCTCCTAAAGAAGTAGAATTTGCGGTGACTGTTGGAGGAAAATAATTTGCATCCGGTAACCGATAACAATATTCAGAGAACGAGTTCCTCCTTATAGGAACTCGTTTCTTGTTTTCTCAATTCTGTATTATTTAAAGCCTATTGACTTTATGAAGCATCTGCTTTCATTTTTAATACCTGTCTTTGCCATTTTTGCGCTTCGCGCAAATGCGCAGGACGCCAGCCCGAAGCCTGTTAAATGGCAGTTTTCTGCAGAAAAGAAAAGTGACCAGGAATATGTGCTACACTTGAAGGGGACTATAGAAAAAGGCTGGTTGCTTTTTTCTACCACTATGGGAAATGATGATCCTAATACGAGAGTGGTGCTGGATAGCAGCCTGAAGGCAACTATTGCAGGGATTACTGAAAACGGTAAACTGGAGAATCGCAAGGAGCCTTTATTCGATAATCTTGAAATAAAATATTTTGAGAATGAAGTAGAACTGTTGGCAGATGTGAAAGTGACAGTACCTGCTGATAAAATAAAAGGTACCATTAACTATATGGTGCTAAAAGGCGATGATGCAGTACCTGAAGAAGAAGCGTTCAGCGTAGCCGTAGAAAAGTCTGCTACCACCGCTGCTGCTACAACAGCTAATACAAGTGCGTCGCAAGGTGATGTTGCCGATGATGATGCCTCTAACAAATCTTTGTGGTGGATATTCATTGCCAGCTTCGGTGGCGGTTTCATTGCATTGATTACGCCTTGCGTATTCTCCATGATTCCAATTACCGTAAGCTTTTTTACTAAGCGTAGTGGCACCAGGGCACAAGGCATCAAAAATGCATTTGTCTATTCCCTGTCTATCATCATTATTTATACCCTGTTGGGCTTCCTGATCACCAAAATATTTGGTGCGAGCGCGCTCAATTCACTGGCCAGCAATGGAATTGCCAACATGATCTTCTTTGTGATTTTCCTGTTGTTCGCGTTTTCATTCCTGGGAGCCTTTGAAATCAGCTTGCCAAGTTCATGGGCAAACGTATCTGACTCAAAGGCGGGTATGGGTAGCATGGTAGGTATTTTCTTCATGGCACTGACCCTGGCGATTGTATCTTTCTCCTGCACTGGTCCTATTTTAGGAAACCTGCTGGTACTGGCTGCAAAGGGTGGTAACTCCGGCCCATTAGTGGGTATGTTTGGGTTCTCGCTGGCCCTGGCGATTCCTTTTTCCCTGTTTGCGCTGTTCCCAAGCCTGCTGAATAAAATCGGTAAGTCAGGTGGATGGCTGAATGCCGTTAAAGTAACGTTAGGCTTTGTGGAATTGGCGTTGGCGTTGAAATTCTTCTCTAACGTAGACATGGCTTATCACTGGAATCTGCTGGATCGCGAAATATTCCTGGCACTGTGGATCGCTATTTTTGGCCTGTTGACATTATACCTGATCGGTAAGCTGAAGTTCAGCCACGACAGCGATGTTCCGTTCCTGACGGTAACAAGACTCTGCTTCGCCATTGTTACATTTACCTTTGTAATCTATATGATTCCAGGTATGTGGGGCGCGCCTTTGAAGGGTATCAGTGGATTTTTGCCTCATGAAGGTTCACAGGACTTCAACCTGAATAAATCACTGGTAGATATACAGGCATCACTGGAAAGTGGTGCTGGTAGCGGAAGTGGCGGCCATACTGCCAATACCGTGAAACCTAAAAAGCTGGTAGATATCTTACATTCTGAAATCCCTGGGGTAGAAAGCACTTTCTTTGATTATGAAGAGGCACTGGCAGCAGCTAAAGCAGCTAACAAGCCGCTGATGCTTGACTTTACCGGACATACCTGTGTAAACTGCCGTAAGTTTGAAAAATCAGTGGTGTCGGCACCGGCGGTAATGAAGATATTGCGTAACGACTTTATCGTAGCCTCATTGTATACCGATGAGAAAACCTCTCTTTCTGATGAAGAGAAGTATGTTTCTAAAACTACTGGTGAAAAAGTGAACAACGTTGGTCAGAAGAACCAGGACCTGGAAGTGAGCAAGTTTAATCGTAACTCGCAGCCATACTACATCCCGGTTGATCTGGAAGGTAAACCACTGGTCAGCAAAGGATATGGTTATGATCCAAAAGAAGATGTAGAAGCATTTGTGAAGTACCTGGAAAATGCAAAAGCAGAATTTGCAAAACGTAACGCTAAATAGCGAATAGTTTAAAAAAGGAAGGCCGCCCCGCGTAGCGCAGGGCGGCCTTCCTTTTTTAAACTATTTATCAGAATGAATAGTTCTGCAACTCCGCCCCACTAATCTTATCCTGTTGGCGATTCGTCAAATTCTTCACGCTCAGCATATTCTCCTGCAGTTCTGATTCTCCCAGGATAATCACATAAGGAATGCCTCTTTTATCGGCATACTTCATTTGTTTATCCATCTTAGCATTTTCATGGAATAATTCAGCGGCAATACCTTTTTGGCGCAATTGCATCATATAGCTGAAAGCTGCGCGGGCGCTGTCTTCTCCGAGATTCAGGAACAATACTTTGGTAGATTGTTGTGCTGTTTCAGGGAAGAGTTTTAATTCTTCCAGTACATCGTAAATGCGGTCTACGCCGAAGGAGATGCCTACGCCGGAAATGCCTTCCAGGCCGAAGGTGCCGGTAAGGTTATCATATCGGCCACCACCGCCAATACTACCCATTTTCACTGTAGCAGGTGCTTTTACTTCTACAATCAGCCCGGTGTAGTAATTAAGACCACGGGCCAGTGTAAGGTCCAATATTGGAGTGGTGTTAAAAGTAGTATACCCTGAATGCAGTACAAAGTCGAGTTCTTCGATACCTTTTTTGCCGGTTTCTGAAGCAGCAAACAGTGTACGGAGCTGCGCCAGCACAGATTGATTATCTCCCGTAATACCCAGGAAATTTTCGATGATAGTAATATCTTCTGTTGTTAACCCACGTTCACGCAGTTCACCTTTTACACCATCCATTCCAATTTTATCCAGTTTATCTATGGAGATGGTAATGTCGGTGAGCATATCTGTTTTGCCAACCAGTTCCGCCAGGGCAGCGAGTATCTTGCGGTTATTAACGCGCAGTTCATATCCCTGCAGGCCTAATTTGGTGAATACGGAATCATAAATGAGTAGTAATTCCACTTCATTCAACAGTGAATTGCTGCCTACTACATCCGCATCACATTGGTAAAATTCGCGGTAACGGCCTTTGGCAGGGCGATCGCCTCTCCAAACGGGTTGCATTTGATAGCGTTTGAAAGGAAGCGCCAATTCATGTTGGTTCATGACCACATATCTTGCAAAAGGAATGGTAAGGTCGTATCTCAGTGCCTTCTCTGTTAACAGCGCCGCCAGTTCACGGCTGTCTTTCGCTTGTTGCGCCTGTTCGTAGATTTCCCCGTTGTTCAGGATTTTGAAGATCAGTTTATCACCTTCTTCACCGTATTTTCCCATGAGGGTCGACAAGTTCTCCATGGCAGGAGTTTCCAGCGGCTGAAAGCCGAATACTTCAAAAGTATCTCTGATGGTTTGGAAGATATAGTTACGTTTTCTTACTACCACCGGGCCAAAATCGCGGGTGCCTTTAGGAATGCCGGGTTTTATCATCTCAAAAAATTATTAAAAGTTTTATTGTTGCTGGTCTGCGATCTGTTCACAGGCCTCATAAATCATTTTATATACTGGGGCAAAGAGGGCATCGTCGAACCAGGGATCTGGTACTTCCCGCTGCCCAGGCAGCAGGAACTGGACTTTTGCCTTATCTGCCTCGTTGCGTGCTTTGCGTGTAACATCATTATAATTGCTCCGGTCCATTACATAGATACGATCAAAAGTATCGAAATCTGCAGGCTGAAACTGCCTGCCACGGAGGCCGGAGATATCTACGCCATTTTTCCGGGCAATGCTTACTGACCTGCGGTCAGGGGCATCACCAACGTGCCAGTTGCCGGTGCCGGCAGAATCAATTTCCCAATCCAGTTGCCTCGCTTCAGCGAGGTGCCTCATAATTCCTTCTGCCAGTGGCGAACGACAGATATTACCAAGGCAAACCATCAATATTTTCATGCGGATCAATAGTTGAATACAGGCCGCAAACCTACAAGATATTATGGAAATGTACATTGATTTGCATCTTTATCATGAAAACAGGGCTTAAAAGAAGGAATTTTAGAGTTATAAAGCATAAAAGGCTGCAAACTGTAAAATGCAGGAAATGATGATATTTTAAATCGAAATATTACAACATGTTGAAAAAATGCCTCAAATTGCGGCCGGATAAGCAAGAGAGTGCGGTTTTGCAGCAGTTTTTTAACATTCTTCTAAAATTCTCTATACCCGATTAAAAAATTTTTTTTTGTATAATTGTAATTCGCAACATGGAAACACACGAAGAACAAACAAGCAGAAGACAGGAAAGCAGGTATCGGCCAATGGGTGAGCTGATCAGAGGGTTGTTTTTTATACTCTTTGGTTTGTTCGCAATTTTTGCGGAAAAACTGGGACTGGCACAGTTCCGTATATCTCCTACTACAATGAGTATTGCGGGTGCGGTGTTAATGATCTACGGCCTCTTTAGGGTTTACAACGGAGTAAGAAAACTTTTTATTAACAGGAACTAAAGAGGTGTGATATGTTTTTCAGTTTTAGAAAGATGAATGCTGTATATTTAGCAGCAGTTACGTTGATGGCGGCCTGTGGCCCCAATCCAAATGCGAAAAAATTAGATACAGCTACAGAAGGAACCATCCGCATTAGTGTGGATGAAACATATAAACCGCTGATCGATTCTGAAATAAAAGTTTTTGAATCACTGTATCCCAAAGCACATATCATCCCCACTTATAAGCCGGAGACAGAGTGCTTTAAAGATCTTTTAAATGATAGTGCCCGACTGGTGATCGTTACCCGCGATTTTAACCAACAGGAACTGGATTATTTCAAGCAATTGAAATATAAGCCTACCAGCCTTTTATTGGCCTGGGATGCCCTGGCCCTGGTGGTAAATAAAGAGAATCCTGATTCTATATTAAATATGGAACAGGTACGCGGAATTATGAACGGCACCAATAATGAAAGAAAATGGCAACTGGTGTTTGATAATGCCAACTCAAGCACTGTGCGATACATCCTGGACTCCATCAATATGGGTAAACCTTTGCCGACCAATACCATGGCTGCCAAAACCAACCCGGAAGTGGTGGATTATGTGTCCAAAAATAAAGACGCAATAGGTGTGATAGGAGTGAGCTGGATCTCTGATCCTGCCGATTCCACAGCGATGGCTTTTACAAAAAAAGTATCGGTAGTGAGACTTAGGGCAGACAATGGTTCGGATTTTGTTAAACCATACCAGGCTTATATTGGTATTGGTACCTATCCATTAAAGCGTGGCTTCTTCTTTTGCCTGAATGAGCCTTATCATGGGCTTGGCAATGGATTCGCAACCTTTCTCGGCAGTTATGAAGGACAACTGGTAATAAAACAGTTCCGCTTATTTCCGGCCAGGTTGAATGTAGTATTCCGAGAAGCCAATCTGAAGTAGAAAAAAAACACACAACTAAAACTAAAAAACCAGATTGCATGAACAAACGGAACAGTTTAATCGTAGCACTGCTTTGCGCTGCCTCCAGTGGTGCGATGGCCCAATCTGTGGAAGATGGATTGAAAGACCTGTATTATGGTAAATATCTGTCTGCTAAACAGAACTTTGAGAAAGTGATTGCCGCAAAGCCTACGGAGGACAAAGCTTATTATTACCTCGGTATAGCACAACTCGGACAGGAGGATGTAGCAGGTGCTGCAGCTACTTTCCAGAAAGGGTTACAGTCAGTCCCTACTTCTGCTTTATTACAGGTAGGTATGGGCCGTATTGATCTGCTGAAAGGCGACGCTGCTGCTGCCAAAACAAAATTTGAAGCTGCCAGCGCTGCTACACAGGGTCGTGATGGAGATGTGGCCCGCGCTATCGCTGATGCCAACACAGAAGTGAAAGGTGGTGACCGCCCTTATGCACTCACCATCATGGAAAAGCTGCTGAACAACGAAGGCCGCAAGAAAAAAGAACAATACACTGCTACCGCAGCTGATTATATTGAACTGGGAGATGCTTACCGCTTCCTGGGTGGTGAAAATGGTGGTAAAGCCATCACTACTTACGAAAAAGCACTGGAGCTTGATCCTAATAATGCAGAAGCTGTAATGAAAGAAGGTTTGGTGAACTACAATGCAAGGCTGAAAGCTGAAGCAGTAGCTGATTACACCAAAGCTACCAACATGGACCCTAAGTATGGTCCTGCTTTCTACGAGCTGTTTAACTTCTACATTACGCCTAAAAAGGATCAATTGTCATGGGAAAATGCTGCTAAATACCTGGAGCAATACATGGCAGTAGCAGATCCGGCGGATAAAACCAAAAACGAATACCTGTCTGCTTACATCTCTTTCTTCAAGAAAGACTATGATGCGGCGATCTCCAAAGGTAAAGCTACCCTGCCAGGCGCGGATGCATTCTACCAGAATAAGCTGAGCCTCCTGATTGGTGACGCTTACCTGCAGAAAGGCGATTCCCTGAGCGCTAAACAGGTAATGGACGAATACGCTACTAAAGTGGGTGAATCCAAACTGGATTCCAACGACTATAAGCTGTTGAGTACCATTTATATGAAGCTGAAATCCAGCGATGCGGCTACTCAAACCGAGTACACCAACAAAGGATTGGCTTACCTGGAAAAATATGCAGGATCTATCACTGCTAAAGATCCGGAAACCTTTATCCAGATTGCAGAACAGCTGAAAACAGCTAAAAATTACACTGCTGCAGCTGAATGGTACGAAAAAGCCAACGAATTGTCTGTGGCTAATAAAGTACAACTGCAGGCTATCGATTACTTCAACGTAGGTCTCAACTACTTCTACGGTGCAGTAGCGGTAAATCCATATGACACTACCCTGCTGAATAAAGCAGATATGGCGTTCCAGAAAGTAATCGAAGTAAAACCAGATCTGGGTACCGGTTACTACTGGAGAGGATATACCAACAATGCAAAAGATCAGCAGGCACAAGCTGGTTTGGCTAAGCCTTACTACGATAAGTACATAGAAATGTCTGAAGGTGATGTGGCTAAAAATAAAGGTACCCTCATTAAAGCTTACAGCTATGAAATGCTGTACTACTATTACAAAGAGGATAAAGCCAATCTGAAAGTCTATGCAGACAAACTGCTTGCATTAGACCCGGCTAACGAAACGGCAAAACAAATCATGGATAACATGGCCGCTCGTGAAAAAGCAGCCAACAAGCCAGCCGCTAAACCTGCTGCAAAGCAAGGTCAGAACAAGAAATAGGTTGTAAATACGATAAAATAACTAAAAACCTCCTGTACCCACAGGAGGTTTTTTAGTTTCCGATTGGTGAAAAAAGATAATATTTTAACGGCTAATAGATTTGATATTTGGTCAACTTACAGTATTTTTGCGCATTCGGACAATGTTTTTATCGGGAAGCTTATGTATACAGACACTGTATTTTTGTCAGCAACGACTACTCCTTTTAGCTATTTCCCTATAGTATTGCAATTAGTTGCAGCTTTAGGTTTCGTAGGGATCACGATGTTAGCTACTCACTTTTTAGGTCCCAAGCGCAAAACCAGCGATAAGCTTATTAACTTTGAGAGTGGTATCGAGCAAAAGGGTAATGCCCGTCAGCCGATGGCCATCAAATACTTTCTTACCGCTATTCTTTTCGTGTTATTTGACGTAGAAGTAATCTTTTTCTATCCGTATGCGGTTAATTTCAAGGCACTGGGTTGGGAAGGCTTTATGGCAGTGTTGATGTTTGTGGGCTTCTTCTTATGTGGATTTATCTACATTACCAAGAAGGGCGCCCTGAAGTGGGAAGACTAATTTTAAAACGCTAAATTTAATCCAATGGCTCGTCCGGTTCAATATAATAACAAGGTGAAAATGGTGGAAATCCCTGAGGGATATTCCGGTGAAGGATTTTATGCCACATCATTTGACAAAGTAATAGGCCTGGCGCGTAAAAACTCCATCTGGCCTTTACCTTTTGCCACTTCCTGCTGTGGTATTGAATTCATGGCTACAATGGCGGCTACCTATGATATGGCCCGCTTTGGAGCGGAACGTATGGCGTTTACGCCCCGTCAGTGTGATTTGCTGATGGTAATGGGTACTATTTCCAAAAAAATGGGCCCTATCGTACGCCAGGTGTACCTGCAAATGGCTGAACCCCGCTGGGTGATGGCTGTAGGTGCCTGCGCCAGCAGCGGTGGTATCTTTGATACCTATTCCGTATTACAGGGTATTGATCAGGTGATTCCGGTAGATGTATATGTACCTGGATGCCCTCCAAGACCAGAAGGCATTATCGATGGTTTCATGAAAATACAGCAACTGGTAGGTAATGAAAGTCTTCGCCGCCGCAACTCCGACAGATATAAGGAGCTGATGGAATCATACGGCATCAAGTAAGGAGGAGAATGGTTAATTGTAAATCGTAAATTTCAAATTGTTAATGTCTTTAACAAACGAACGCATACAGCAACGCCTGACGGAGAAGTTTGGAGATGTGCTTACCGGCTTTGAAGAGCCGTTTGGACTGCTTACCCTCACCGCACAGAAAGATTATAACCTGAAAGTAATGCAATTCCTGTTTGATGATGAGGAATTGCGTTTTCGTTTTTTAACGGATATCACCGCGGTGCATTATCCGGATAGAAAAAATGAAGAGCTGGCAGTCGTATATCATCTGCATAACCTGCAGGACAATATCAGGCTTCGTCTGAAAGTGTTTACACCGGTAGCGAAACCAGATGTTTTCACCGCTACAAAACTGTACGAATCTGCTAACTGGATGGAGCGCGAAACATATGATTTCTTCGGAATTAACTTTGTTGGGCATCCTAACCTGATACGCGTACTGAATGTGGATGAAATGACCTATTTCCCTATGAGAAAGGAATTTCCGCTGGAAGACTCCATGCGTATTGATAAAGATGATGAGATGTTTGGAAGGGGAGGAACTTTTTAATACAACCAGGTTATGTTAGATCAGAAACAACATATAAAACTGCCGGAAGGCTCACTCGAAAAAGATACGACCACGCTTAACCTGGGTCCTACTCACCCGGCTACACACGGCGTATTTCAGAACATTCTGGAAATCGATGGCGAACGTATTGTAAGCGCTGTTTCTACCGTAGGGTATATCCACCGCGCTTTCGAAAAAATCGCAGAACGTCGTCCCTACTACCAGATTACACCACTCACCGATCGTTTGAATTATTGCTCTGCCCCTATTAATAATATGGGTTGGTTGCTGACCGTAGAAAAACTCCTGGGTATTGAAACACCTAAAAGAGTAGATTATCTGCGTGTGATCATCATGGAGCTGGCACGTATTGCAGATCACCTGATCTGTAGCTCCGTAATGGGAGTAGATACCGGTGCATTAACCGGTTTCGTATACGTGATGACCTATCGGGAATTGATATACGAAATTTATGAGGAGATATGCGGCTCCCGTCTTACCACCAACATCGGTCGTATTGGCGGTTTTGAAAGAAATTTCACTCCGGCTGCATTTGCCAAAATAGAACGCTTCCTCGCTGAATATCCTGCTGTACTGAAAGAATTTGAAACCCTGCTGACCCGCAACCGTATCTTCATGGAGCGTACCCAGGGCGTAGGTGGTATCAGCGCAGAAAGAGCCCTCAGCTATGGATTCACTGGTCCTAACCTGCGTGCAGCAGGCGTGGATTACGATGTACGCGTAGCTAATCCTTATTGCTCTTACCAGGACTTTGATTTCTCCATTCCTGTAGGTACTACCGGTGATAGCTACGACCGTTTCCAGGTACGTAACGCTGAAATGTGGGAAAGTATCAGCATCATCCGTCAGGCGATGGATAAACTGAAATCACTGCCTGATGATGTATACCATGCAGATATCCCTGCTTACTACCTGCCTGCTAAACAAGATGTATATACGAAAATGGAAGCCCTCATCTATCACTTTAAAATAGTGATGGGTGAAGCCGATATATTGCCAGGTGAAGTATACAACGCCGTAGAAGGGGCAAATGGGGAACTTGGATTTTACCTGATCAGCGATGGTGGCCGTAGTCCTTACAGATTGCATTTCCGCCGTCCCTGCTTCATTTATTACCAGGCATATGCTGAACTGGTAAAAGGTGGTATGTTGAGTGATGCGATCGTTTGTATGAGTAGTCTGAACCTGATTGCAGGTGAGCTGGATGCGTAGTAGCCACTTGCGGTGAGAATACGATTCTGCTAAAGAATATTTTGAAGATTAAAGCTGATTAAAAATAATGGCTGTGGTTCAATTTTCGGAAGAGAAACTGAATAAAGTAAAAGAAATCATTGCACGCTACCCGCAAGGGAAGCAGAAAAGTGCATTGATACCGGTGCTGCACCTGGCTCAGGAAGCATTTGGTGGATGGTTAAGTGCAGAAACAATGGACTACGTAGCAACGTTACTGCAACTCGAACCAATTGAAGTATACGAGGTAGCAACTTTCTATAGCATGTTCAATCTGAAACCAGTAGGCACCTATCTTTTTGAGGTATGCCAAACTGGTCCATGCATGGTAAGCGGCTCTGATCAGATCATTGATTATATTAAAACAAAACTGGGAATCGGTGTAGGCGAAACTACAGCAGACGGGTTATTTACCCTGAAAACGGTAGAGTGCCTCGGTGCCTGCGGATATGCACCCATGATGCAATTGGGTAAACATTACCGCGAACACCTCACACCAGCCAAGGTTGATGAAATCATTGCAGAATGCAGGGCTAAAGCAAACGCAAACTGATGCATCCGAAAAACAACACATTCATGCGTTTAAAGGAAATGTATCAGCGCCACAAGCTGCAATTTGTTGAAGCACTATTGCTGATGGGTTTACTCACAGCATTATGGCGGATCGACAACTGGTTTGTTTCCTTTATTTGTGGTGTTAGCGCCGGCCTGCTGTTTTACAGACTGGCAGACCGCATTTCGCAACACGGCATACGTAAGGCATAAAAGATATACACAAAAATCTGTTGATGGGACCGGGTATACCGGCACCATTACACCATAAGGAAGACAATGGGACGCAAATTACTGTTAGATAAAGCACATATTGAAGGCATCCGGTACTACGACACCTACCGGGCCAACGGCGGTTATGCGGCAGCTGAAAAGGCGCTGAAAACGATGGGGCCGGACGGCGTACTGGAAGAAGTGAAAAAGAGCGGCCTGAGAGGTCGTGGTGGTGCAGGGTTCCCTACCGGCATGAAATGGAGTTTCATCGCCAAACCAGAAGGTGTTCCCCGTTACCTCGTTTGTAACGCGGATGAATCAGAACCCGGTACATTTAAAGACCGCTACCTGATGGAGTTTATCCCACATCTCCTCATCGAAGGACTCCTCATCTCCAGCTTTACCCTCGGTGCTAACAGTTGCTATATCTACATCCGCGGTGAATACGCCTGGATTCCGGAAATCCTGGAACAGGCCATTGCAGAAGCAAAAAATAAAGGCTGGCTGGGTAAAAATATCCTGGGTACCGGTTTTGACCTGGAAATATATGTACAACGCGGTGCAGGCGCTTATATCTGCGGTGAAGAAACTGCCCTGATTGAATCCCTGGAAGGTAAACGCGGTAATCCACGTATTAAGCCACCATTCCCGGCGGTGAAAGGATTATGGCAATCTCCTACTGTAGTAAACAACGTTGAAACACTTGCAGCTGTAGTTCCTATCGTGAACATCGGCGGTGATGAATATATTAAATATGGCACCGGCAAATCTACCGGTACCAAACTGATTTCTGCCTGTGGTAATATCAACAAACCCGGTGTATATGAAATTGAAATGAATATCTCCGTAGAAGAATTTATCTATTCTGATGAATACTGCGGTGGTATCAAAAATAATAAACGCCTGAAAGCCTGTATCCCCGGTGGATCTTCTGTTCCGGTGTTACCAGCTAACCTGCTGCTGAAAACAGCGAAAGGTGAAACGCGCATGATGACTTACGAAAGCCTGGCAGATGGCGGATTTGCTACCGGTTCCATGTTGGGATCAGGTGGTTTTATTGTGATGGATGAAGACCAGTGCATTGTACGTAACACTCTCACCTTTGCCCGCTTCTATCACCACGAAAGCTGCGGTCAGTGTAGCCCTTGCCGTGAAGGTACCGGCTGGATGAAGAAAGTGCTGCACAACATTGAATACGGTAAAGGCAAAATGAGTGATATTGATTTGCTGTGGGATATTCAACGCAAAATTGAAGGAAATACGATCTGCCCGCTTGGTGATGCAGCAGCATGGCCGGTAGCAGCAGCTATCCGTCACTTCCGCGATGAATTCGAATGGCATGTGGCTAATCCACAGGAATCACAGACCCGTAATTTCGGATTGGCGCATTATGCAGATCCGTTACCAACACCAGCTGCCGTGTAATGTGGATTAACAAACCAATGAATAGTAAATAAGATACAAAATCATAAACTTTGCTTCGTAGCTAGCCTGCAGGCAAAAACTATAATAAGATGGCGGAGGAAAAAAAATTATTTAAGGTTAAAATCGATAACATCTCTGTAGAGGTGGAACCCGGTACAACCATACTGAACGCGGCCAGACAGATAGGAGGAGAAATAGTGCCGCCAGCCATGTGTTACTATTCCAAGCTGCAGGGTAGCGGTGGTAAATGCCGTACCTGCCTGGTAAAAGTATCCAAAGGTTCAGATGCCGATCCGCGCCCTATGCCTAAACTGGTGGCCAGCTGCCGTACTACCGTGATGGATGGTATGGAAGTAGCCAACATCACTTCTCCGGAAGTATTGGACGCACGTAAAGGAGTAGTGGAATTCCTGTTGCTAAATCACCCGCTGGATTGCCCGGTATGTGATCAGGCCGGGGAATGCCACCTGCAGGATCTGAGCTACGAACACGGTGCAGACGCTACCCGCTACGAATTCAAACGCAGAACTTTTGATAAAGTAGACCTCGGCGATCATATCAAATTACACATGACCCGTTGCATCCTTTGCTACCGTTGTGTGTACACCGCTGATCAACTCACTGAAAAACGTGAACACGGGGTGTTGGGCCGTGGAGATGCTTCCGAAATCAGTACTTACATCTCCCAATCCCTGGATAATGACTTTATCGGTAACGTGATCGATGTATGCCCGGTAGGCGCATTAACAGATCAGACCTTCCGTTTCAAAAATCGTGTATGGTTCCTGAAACCGGTAGATGCGCACCGTGACTGCGAAAATCCTAAATGCTGCGGTAAAACAGTATTGTGGATGCGCGGTGATGAAGTATTCCGTGTAACAGCCCGCAAAGATAAATACGGCGAAGTAGAAGCATTTATCTGCGATACCTGCCGTTTTGATAAAAAAGAGGCGAAAGACTGGATCATTGAAGGTCCACGCAAAATTGAACGTAACAGCGTTATTTCTCAGGGTCACTATGTGAATACCGTGAAACCTAAAGATGCGCTGGTGGAAGTATTGGATGGAAGACAACCTAAACTGGTGTTTAATATTCACTCTGAAAGCCAGGTAAACAGACCGGAGATAGATCTTTCTAAGATCCCCGGCCCGGCTCACTCTGATGATTTTAAGAAGTAACAATCGTAATTACGTGTAAGTATGACCTTATTAAGCATAGATTGGTTTTTTATAATTGAAAAAGTACTCCTGATATCAGTGGTACTGGTGCTTTCACTGGTAGTGGCTATGTATTCTACCTGGGGCGAAAGAAAAGTAGCGGCATGGATCCAGGATCGTTTGGGTCCTAATCGTGCAGGTCCGATGGGACTGTTACAGCCGCTCGCTGATGGTGGTAAACTCTTCTTCAAAGAGGAAATTATCCCTACTAATTCCAGCCGCTTCCTCTTTATCCTGGGACCATCTATTGCTATGATGGTGGCCTGTATGACCAGCGCTGTAATTCCCTGGGGCGATAGCCTGGTAATTGCCGGTCGTACTATTTCCCTGCAAATCGCTGATGTAAACATTGGTATCCTCTTCATCTTCGGTGTAGTGAGCATGGGTGTGTATGGTATCATGATTGGTGGATGGGCATCTAACAACAAGTTTTCCCTGTTGGCATCTATTCGTGCGGCTTCCCAGATTATCTCTTATGAGTTGCCTATGGGCCTGGCTTTGATTGCCCTGCTGATGTTAACCGGCTCCCTGAGCTTAAAAGATATCGTGGAGCAACAGCGCCACGGCTTGTGGAACGTGGTGTATCAGCCGCTGGGTTTCTTTATCTTCCTGGTATGTGCTTTCGCAGAGTGTAACCGCGCTCCTTTCGATTTACCGGAAGCGGAGAACGAGTTGAATGGTGGTTATCACCTGGAATATTCTTCTATGAAACTGGGTTTCTTCCTGTTTGCGGAATATATCAACATGTTTATCAGCTCTGCCCTGATTTCTACCATGTACTTCGGTGGCTATGCCTTCCCGTATATGGATAAACTGGGCCTGGATGGTAACTTGCTCACCATTCTTGGATTCCTGGCGTTGTTTATTAAAACACTTGGTTTCATATTTTTCTTTATGTGGGTGCGCTGGACTGTTCCGAGATTCCGTTATGATCAGCTGATGCGTTTGGGTTGGAAAATCATGATTCCACTGGCATTGGCGAATATGCTGATCACAGGAGCTTTAATACTGGCACGTCAACATTAATATCATCTAATTAAATACACACCTTGGTGTGGATTAAATAAAGCATTTATTATGCAAGCATTAACAAACAGGGCAAAAGCAGTAGATCGCCGGCCAATGAGCTTCGCGGAGAAGTTGTATATCCCGGCTATTGCAAAAGGGATGGGTATTACTTTCAAACACCTTTTTCAACGCAAGGCAACAGTAAGTTTCCCTGAGAAGAAACGAGAGTTTAGCCCGGTGTTCCGTGGTTTACATGTTTTGAACCGGGACGAAGAAGGACGTGAAAGATGTACTGCCTGCGGATTGTGCGCGGTAGCCTGTCCTGCTGAAGCCATTACCATGGAGGCAGCAGAAAGAAAACCAGGAGAAGAAAACCTGTACAGGGAAGAGAAATATGCGGCGAAGTATGAAATTAATATGCTGCGTTGCATTTTCTGTGGTTTTTGTGAAGAAGCCTGTCCTAAAGATGCGGTATATATGTCTGAAACCTTTGCTCCTGCAAACTATCAGCGTAAAGGGTTTATCTATGGAAAAGATGACCTGTTGATTCCTCATCCGAAAGAGAACAAATAATATTATTCACAGCGCACATTTAGCTAAAAATACAATAGTCAAACATAGCAGAGATGGGAATGAGTATACAACAAATAATTTTCATGGTGCTGTCGGTCATCGCGCTGGTATCAGCGTTGGGCGTGGTATTGAGTAAGAACCCTGTGACGAGCGTATTGTGCCTGATCGTAACATTCTTTACCATTGCCGGGCATTATATCATGCTGAATGCGCAGTTTCTGGCAGTAGTGCATATCATTGTATATGCGGGTGCTATCATGGTATTGTTCCTGTACGTGATGATGCTGATGAACCTGAATGCTGAACTGGAGCCGCAGAAACGCAACTGGCTGAAATATGCAGGAGCTATCAGCGGTGGTGCTTTACTGGTAGTATTGGTAGCCGCGCTGCGCGATGCCAGTATGCCGGCGCTGAGCACACAGGCTACTGAAATTGGTTTGATCCAAAACCTCGGTCAGTTGCTGTTCAAACAATACGTAGTACCATTTGAAGTGAGCAGTATCCTGTTCCTCAGTGCAATGGTGGGAGCCGTAGTAATTGGTAAAAAAGACTAGCAATATATGGATATACGGGTCTCTCCGTAATTCGTAATTCGTAATTCGTAATTTATTTTATGCCTGTTCAATATTACATATTCCTGAGTATCGCCTTGTTTTGCATAGGTGTGATGGGTGTACTGATGCGCAGAAATGCGATCATTATTTTTATGTGCATAGAGCTGATGCTGAATGCGGTGAACCTGTTGATGGTATCCTTCTCCAAAATGTGGGCAGATGCAGGCAGGGTAGATGCCGGATCGGCGCAGCTGTTTGTATTCTTTATTATGGTGGTAGCGGCTGCAGAAGTGGCGGTAGGATTGGCTATCATTACGATGGTCTACAGAAATACACACTCAGTAGATATTAACATTCTTAACAGGCTGAAAAATTAATAATTCTGCTTTCTTAATTATTAACTTTTTCGACGTCGTAAATAGAATTGATAAATGATTAATCTAGTTTGGCTGGTACCATTTTTACCATTATTAGGTTTCCTGGTGAATGGATTGGGACGCAGATTTTTATCCAAGTCCCTGGTAGGATTTGTTGGCAGTGGCGCTGTACTTGCGTCCTTTGTGATTAGCTTATTAATATTCCTGGAAGTGAAAACTCCGGGATTTTCCGCACAGGTAGTTACCCTGTTTGATTTCATTAATGTAGGTTCCCTGCATATTCCTTTTGCTTTCCAGGTAGATCAGTTGAGTGCCTTGTTCCTGCTGGTGATCACCGGCGTAGGTACCCTGATTCATATCTACTCCACTTCTTACATGCATGATGAAAGCAACGAAAGCTTCGCCAGGTATTTTGCTTACCTGAACCTCTTCGTTTTCTCCATGCTGATCCTGGTGTTGGGTGCCAACTATGTGATGATGTTTATTGGTTGGGAAGGTGTAGGTCTTTGCTCTTACCTCCTGATTGGTTTCTGGTTTAAGAATACCAGCTACAACAACGCCGCCAAGAAAGCATTTATCATGAACCGTATTGGTGACTTAGGTTTCCTGATCGCCATCTTCTTTATGATCATGCAATTTGGAACAGTTACTTTCCCGGATGTATTTGCTAAAGCAGCGCCACTGGGCATGAATAACGGTATTCTCACCGCTATTGCCATGTTGCTGTTTGTAGGTGCGATGGGTAAATCTGCCCAGATCCCTTTATATACCTGGTTACCGGATGCGATGGCGGGTCCTACTCCTGTATCTGCCCTGATCCACGCGGCTACCATGGTGACTGCCGGTATTTATATGATTGCACGCAGCAACGTAATATATACCCTGGCACCACATATCCAAACCGTGATTGCTATCATCGGTCTGGCTACGGCTTTATTTGCTGCCTCTATTGCGTTAAAGCAAAACGATATTAAAAAAGTACTGGCTTATTCTACGGTGAGCCAGTTAGGTTATATGTTCCTGGCCCTCGGCGTAGGTGCTTACGGAGCGGCTGTGTTTCACGTGATGACACACGCCTTCTTTAAAGCGCTGTTGTTCCTGGGTTCCGGTTCTGTGATTCATGCTATGGGTGGAGAGCAGGATATCCGGAAAATGGGTGGACTGAAAAAATTCATGCCTACAACAGCCTGGACATTCCTCGTAGGCTGTCTGGCAATTGCAGGTATCCCCGGCTTCTCCGGTTTCTTCTCGAAAGATGAGATCCTGGCGCAGGCATATGCCAATAACCCGGTATTATATGTATTGGGCCTGATTGGTGCGCTGATGACCGCCTTCTATATGTTCCGTTTATACTACATTACTTTCAGCGGTAAATTCCGTGGTACACATGACCAGGAACATCACCTGCATGAAAGTCCTTCTGCTATTACCATTCCATTGGTAATACTGGCAGTGCTGTCTGTAATAGGTGGTTATGTAGGTTTACCGGAAGTATTTGGAACGAAGAACCTGCTGGCAGAATACCTGGCGCCGGTTTTTGCGCCTTCTGCTCCTTTTGCAGTACCGCATCACCTGTCACATGGTACAGAGTGGCTGCTGATGGGTGTGAGCAGTGCATTGGTAATTGTATTCATCCTGTTTGCACGTCAGAAATTTGCGAACTATGAAGATGCTGGTACAGAAAGTACCGGTTTTGCCAAAGTGCTCGAAAATAAATGGTACATAGACGAATTGTATGATACTATCATCGTTAAGCCACTCTACGAATTAGGCCGTTTCTTCCGTGATACCGTGGAAAAAGCAGGTATCGACAGGTTGGTAAATGGTATAGGCCGTGGTGTACAATTGGGCGGACAGCGTATCCGGTTGTTACAAAGTGGCCAGGTAGGATTTTACATCTTTGCCATGGTGATTGGTATGATCGTATTATTTGTGATCGGATTCTTATTATAAACCAATAGCAGAAGTTACAAGCGCAGATAAATTATGTTGACAGTTTTATTAATATTGATTCCTTTCATAGCGGGCCTTATCGCATTTGGTCTGAAGGGGTCCGGGCCAAAGGTACTGGGCATCATTTCATCACTGGCAACAGTGGTGATATCAATTGGAACGTGGTGTACCTTTCGTACTACTCCTGATAGTCTGAACTTCGTTGCAGATTGGATCCCGCAGCTTGGAAGTCAGTTCAGGGTGGGGTTAGACGGAATGGCAGTAATGCTATGCTTACTTACAGCAGTAGGTTTTCTGTTGATTTTCATTACTATTTACAGTCGTAACTATGAAAATCCGGGTTCTTTCTATGGCTTGATGCTATTGGCGCAAGCTGGTTTGATGGGGGTGTTTACCGCATATGATGCCTTACTGTTTTATGTCTTCTGGGAGCTGGCATTGATACCGGTATATTTCCTCTGCTCTATGTGGGGTGGAGAAAAACGTATTGCTGTTACTTTCAAATTCTTCATTTATACTTTCCTGGGTTCTCTGCTGATGATGGTAGGTATTATCTACCTCTATTTCCAGACTCCGGACCATAGTTTCAGCTGGACAACTTTCAGTAGTCTGCCACTGGTTCCGGAACAACAGAAATGGTTGTTCTGGGTCTTCTTTATTGCCTTTGCTATCAAGATGCCGGTGTTTCCATTTCACACCTGGCAGCCGGATACTTATGAACAGTCTCCCACGCCGGTGACAATGATCCTGTCTGGTTTAATGGTGAAAATGGGATTATTCGGATTGATTCGCTGGTGTTTGCTGCTGGTTCCCCAGGGAGTTGGTATGTGGGCTGATGTGGCGATCGTGTTGTGTATTATCGGCATTATTTACGCATCTGCTATTGCAATGGTGCAGAATGATCTCAAGCGTTTGATTGCCTATTCTTCCATCGCCCATATTGGTTTGATGTGTGCTGCTATATTTGCAGATAATGAGCAAAGCCTGCAGGGAGCACTTGTACAGATGTTCAACCACGGGATTAATATTATTGGCCTGTGGATAATCGTAGATGCAATTCAGCAACGCCTTGGAGTAAAGAATATGGATCAGCTGGGCGGCATAGCCCGGAAAGCACCACGTATGGCGATCTTCTTCGTTATTATCTGTCTTGCTAATATTGGTTTACCGCTTACGAATGGTTTCATTGGCGAGTTCCTGATGTTCAGCGGATTGTTCCAATATAATCACTGGTTCATGGCCTTTGCCGGATTGGGAATTATTCTTTCTGCAGTATATACCCTGGGTATGATCCAGAAAGTAATATTCGGAGAAAGTAATGACTTAACCGAAACTACTACTGATCTGCAACCGGGAGAAACGTTGGCCCTGAGCCTGATAGTGATGATGATCCTTGTACTGGGTGTATATCCTAAACCGATGCTGGATCTGGTGAGTAGCACCACCGAGGTATTCAATAAAGTATTTTGATATCCGGGAGTATGAAAACGGAATTTCAGAAGAGAAAAATTTGTAACGGGGTTTTGTAACGCAAAAATATGAATGCACTAATTTCTACTGCTTTATCGGGCGTTGTACTGATGTTTGTTGGTTTATTTGTACGCAATAAGCAGCATATTAAATTTTTTGCCATCGCGGCCATCCTGATAGCATTTATTGCTAACCTGGCACAGTATCCGTCTGTGGAACTTGGCGGATATGTAATGTACGGCATGATTGAAGTGACCAAATTTGGGGTGATATTCAATGCAGTAGCGTTGGGAGCCACCTTGTTATATTTCCTGTTATCCGGCAGTGAGTTTGAAAAAGTGGGAGAGCATGTAGGTGATTATTTTGCACTTATTTTCTTCATCCTGGCGGGTATTACCCTGGCGTCTTCTTTCAGCAACCTGCTGATGTTGTTCCTGGCCATCGAAATCATGTCTATCCCTCAGTACATACTGGCTGGGGCAGATAAGAAGAGCCTGAAAAGCAATGAAGCATCGCTGAAATATTTCCTGATGGGATCTTTCTCTACTGGTATCCTGCTGATGGGTATAACCCTGATTTATGGCGCTGCCGGTACCTTTGATCTTTCCGGGTTAGGAGTAGGCGCAGGAAGCGTGCATCCGCTGGCGTTATGTGGTATTATTCTTATCGTATTTGCATTATCATTTAAAGTGTCTGCGGCACCGTTTCACTTCTGGACACCAGATGTATACGATGGTTCGCCTACCGTGTTCACCTCTTTCATGTCTACCATTGTGAAAGCGGGTGCTTTTGTAGCTTTCCTGCGGATGTTCCACACTTCTTTTGCAGGGGGCAGCATCAGCCAGCACTGGACTTTAATATTATCTATCATCACCGCCGTTACCCTGGTTATCGGTAACTTCAGCGCAGTATTTCAGCAGAGTGTTAAACGTATGCTGGCTTACTCCAGTATTGCCCAGGCAGGTTTTATGCTTTTTGCAGTAGTAGCGATGAATAATCTGGGCGGACAAGGCATTGTGTTGTATGCCGCTGCTTATAGCATTGCTACCATCGGCGTGTTTGCAGTATTGATGAAACTGAAAGATTATACCTTCGAAGGATTCAATGGCCTGGCACGTAAGCAGCCTTTACTGGCAGCAGCTGTGGCAGTATTCATGTTTTCACTGGCAGGTATTCCTGTAACTGCAGGTTTCTTTGCGAAATATTTTGTGTTGTCTGCTGCTATCCAACACGGTCATTTACTGTGGCTGGTGATTATTGCAATACTCTGTGCAGCTATCAGCGTATACTACTATTTCCGCGTGATTATCGCGATGTATTTCAAAACCGGTGAGCCGGAAGTTGAGCCGGTATCTGGTGGCTTTAAAGCTGCCCTGATACTCACCATTGCATTGGTGCTGGTGTTGGGATTATTCCCTAACCTGCTGCTGTGCTGGATCTAGAAAAAGCAGAAAGCGTAAAGCAGAAAGCAAAAAGCTATTAAAGCGAATGACCGAAGCGGCTTCGGTCATTCGCTTTAATAGCTTTTTGCTTTCTGCTTTACGCTTTCTGCTTTATGCCGTTCATCCCAAAACAGATGGATTAAATAGGTATATTACATTAACTTTATAGGTAACCCTTCATTATGCAATCAAAAGATATTTTTTCACTGGCATATCGTTCTGTAACTGGGAATAAGTTGCGTACAGGTCTTACTGTGGCTATTATCGCATTAGGTATTACGGTGCTGGTAGGCATTCTGACTGCAATAGACAGTATGAAGAGCAGTATCTACAGCAGTTTCGCCAGTATGGGAGCCAACAGCTTTTCGATCCGTAACCGGGGCATGCAGGTGCATATTGGGGATGATAACAGCAAAGCGTCTAAGGGCAACAAGAATATTAAGAAGGTAAAAAAATCCAATAGTAATAAGACGATCACTTACCAGGAAGCCATTGCTTTCCGCGATCGCTATCATTTTCCGGCTATTGTAAGCGTTTCTTTTCAAGCTTCGGGTATTGCCACCATTTATAAAGATGAAAAGAAAACAAATCCTAATGTGCAGGTAATTGGAGGAGATGAACACTACCTGGAGATTTCCAATTATGAGATCGCCCAGGGAAGGGATTTTAACCAGTTGGATGTGGAATCTGGCAGAAACGTAGCCATTTTGGGGAAGGATGTGGCGGAGAAAATATTTGGTAAGGAGATGAAGAACGTGGTGAATAGCAGTATCCGGGTGGGAGATATCCGTTATCGCGTAATAGGAGTGTTAGCAAAGAAGGGAAGTAGTAAAATGATGAGTGCGGATAACGTGGTGATTACTACTGTGAATAATACACGCAGAGTGTTTAACCGTCCTAATGCCAGCTACCAGATAGGGGTGAGTGTAAAAGATATCAAGCAGATGGATGCCGCGCAGGGAGAGGCTACCGGGCTTTTCCGGGTTATCCGTGGATTGGCGGTGAATGAAGAAGATAACTTTATGATCAGTAAAAGTGATAGCATTGCTGAAATGTTATTTGCCAGCCTGAGCAAGGTGAATTTGTTGGCCATTGTTATAGCGTTTATTACGTTATTGGGTTCTGCCATTGGGTTAATGAATATTATGCTGGTGTCTGTAGCGGAGCGTACCCGTGAAATAGGCGTTACAAAAGCATTAGGTGCAACCAGTCATGTAGTGCGCACCCAGTTCCTGTATGAATCTATTATCATCAGTGTAATGGGGGGAGTAATAGGCGTTATTATGGGAATGTTGGCAGGCAACATTGTTTCGGCCCTGTTGAATTCTTCTTTTATCATCCCGTGGTTATGGATTTTTATCGGGGTGAGTATCTGCGCTGCGGTGGGACTGGTATCGGGTCTTTATCCGGCCTATAAGGCTTCTAAATTAGATCCTATCATTGCCTTGAGATACGAATAATATTTCATTATCTTGTTGTTTTCCGTGTTCATGTAAAACAGTAAGCTATGCCCTTATTGATCGTTATTGCAGCTATTATTTTACTGGTAATACTGGTAACCTGGTTGCGCTTGAATACCTTCCTTTCTTTCCTGGTTGTGTCTATACTGATGGGGTTGGCGTTACATATGAGTGTAACGGACATCACCCAGTCTATTCAAACCGGTATTGGCAAAACGTTGGGATCCCTGATTGTGGTGATTGTGTTTGGGGCTATGTTAGGAAAGCTGGTGGCGGAAAGTGGAGCCGCGCAACAAATAGCCGGCAAACTAATGAACCTGTTCGGTCCTAAATACGTGCAATGGTCGCTGATGCTTACCGGCTTTATAGTAGGTATTCCCCTGTTTTATACCATTGGATTTGTATTGATGGTGCCGCTGATTTTTACTGTGGCAGCGCGCACTAAATTGCCGGCGGTATACCTGGGTATTCCGATGCTGGCCTCTCTTTCTGTTACACATGGTTATTTACCGCCGCATCCGTCTCCTACTGCATTGGTAGCGCAGTTTCATGCCAATATGGGGATGACGCTGGTATTCGGAATAATAGTAGCGGTGCCGGCCATCATTTTGGCGGGACCGGTGTTTTCCCGTTTTCTTAAGCAGTATGAAACGCCGCCCGGAAAATTATTTGTGGCGCCCCCGGTTCCGGAAGAGCAGCTGCCAGGACTGTTTATCAGCCTTTTTGCGGCATTGTTGCCGGTATTCCTATTGGCGGTAACGGCCGTCGTTAAATTATATACGAAAGAGGGAGAAGTAATATTCCAGGTAGCTAATTGGTTGGGAGACCCCTTAATTGTGATGTTGCTGGCAGTATTGAACGCGATGGTGTTATTAGGTTTAAGGAGGGGAATGCCAGCAAAAAAAATACTGGGTTTTATGGATGACGCGGTACGGGATGTGGCGGTGATCATCCTGATTATAGGTGGTTCCGGTGCGCTCACGCAGTTGCTGCATGATAGTAAAGTAAGCAGTTATATTGCTGAAACGCTGCAAAACCTGCACCTGCATCCGTTGCTATTGGCCTGGGGTATTGCCGCAATTATCAGGGTTTGTATCGGGTCTGCTACGGTGGCAGGATTAACCACTGCGGGTATTGTGGCGCCCATGATAGCTGCTTCCGGTGTAAATCCCAACCTGATGGTGCTGGCCACCGGTGCTGGCAGCCTTATGTTTTCTCATATCAATGATGCCGGTTTCTGGATGTTCAAAGAATACTTTAATTTGTCAGTGAAGGATACCATCAAAACATGGTCGGTGATGGAAACAATTGTTTCGGTAACAGGATTAATCGGGTGTTTGTTGTTAAGTATGGTGGTATAACGGAGATGTATATACGTAAAAATAAATAGCCTCTAAATATTTTTTCATGGAATGGTATCAGCTCACAAACGCAGCGCAGGTGGATTCTCCTGCTGTTGTTGTTTATAAAGACAGGGTAATAGAGAACATTGCATTGCTAAAAACAATGATCGATGACATACAACGGTTACGCCCACACGTAAAAACAAACAAGATAGCGGAAGTCGCGCAGCTCATGCAGGACGAAGGAATAAAGCGTTTCAAGTGCGCGACCATCGCCGAGGCGGAAATGCTGGGTATGACAAAGGCGCCCGATGTCTTAATGGCATATCAGCCGGTAGGCCCAAAAGTGGTGCGCTTACTGGAGTTGGTACAGAAATATCCGCAAACATCCTTCTCATGTATTACTGACAGTGCAGACGCGGCTTTAGCTATCAGCGATGCTTTTGCGGCGCAGGGACGTCGGTTGCCGGTATACGTGGATTTGAATGTAGGTATGAACCGCACCGGTATTAAGCCCGGGCAGGCAGCATTGGAACTGTACCAATACCTGCATACGCTACCGGGTATTATTCCCGTGGGACTTCATGTATACGATGGGCATCTTCATGATACGGACATCACTATACGAAAAGAAAAATGCGATACCGCATATGCACCGGTGGCAGCGCTGGCAGCACAGATTACAGCCAGCGGTCTTCCGGCGCCGGTAATTGTTGCCGGTGGCAGCCCCACCTTCCCGATACATGCGCAAAGAAAGGATATTCAATGCAGCCCCGGTACCTTTATTTTCTGGGATTGGGGATATGGCCGGAATTTACCGGACCAGCCGTTTAAATGGGCGGCATTGGTGATCAGCCGGGTGATTTCTGTGATTGATGAAACGCATATCTGCCTGGACCTGGGACATAAATCAGTAGCTGCTGAAAATCCACAGCCAAGGGTACACTTTCTTAATGCGCCAGCGGCAACACCGGTATCTCAAAGTGAAGAACACCTCGTGTTGCAGGTAGCTGACTCGTCACAGTATCCGGTAGGTACTTTATTTTATGGAGTACCGCTGCATATTTGCCCCACAGTAGCACTATACGAAAAAGCATATGTAACGGAAGGGAATACAGTAATTGCGAACTGGCGCATCGTAGCGCGTGACAGGCAAATTATTTTGTAAGCATAAAGCATAAAGCAGAAAGCAAAAAGCTATTGAGGCGATTGATCTAAGCGAGTATAATATCCGTTTTAATCAATCGCCTCAATAGCTTTTTGCTTTCTGCTTTATGCTCAATAATATAATTGCGACAACACATCCGTTTCATCATACGACTTGGGTTTCAACCCCAGGTATTCTGTGTACTGTGTGAGTGTAAACAAAGGTTTTAATTTTGCGTGCAAACCATTTTGTATGCTGTTCATTTTGGTGGTATAAGCTTTCTCATTACTTTGTTGCAAGGACTGCAGGGCTACTTTTTGCCGGAGGTATCCGGTTACAATGTTCAGTAATTTAGGCTTTTGTACGGCCGTTAATGATAACGATTTATCCAGCTTACTGACAATGGAACTGGCAGTACCTTCTATATTCATGGTTGGCGCCTGAAACAATGTATTCATCGCCAATGCGGTATAGGAAAAAAAGCATACCAGCAAGAGTCCTGAAGCGATCAGTTTTTTCATGTGTAGCGTGGATTTAGATGTTGTTGGTGATAGCTATTTAAATATATTAAATAGTCCCTATTGCATCACCATTTTCACGTATTGAATTTGTGTGTTGCCTTCTTCATCAATAGTGATGTATTCAGACAGGATGGTTTTATTATTTATCCATTGCACCATGCCGGGGCCCCAATCGGTCAGGCTTGCTTCTCCCACTGGCTTTATATCGTTGTTATCCACGGAAAATAATTGAAATCCATTCGGATCAAAGGCTGCTACCAGGTCCATTGAAGCAGTGAGAATATATTTTTTGTCAGGGGAAATATAGGGTGCTGACCAGGTCATCATGGAATCACCATTCACAGTGTTAACCAGTTCAAAGGCACTGCCTTCATAGTAGGTAACGAAAAATCCTTTTCTTTTAATAGATGGATAATTAGCGGCAAAAGTATATCCGATATAATCTTCTCCTTCGCTGTTGTTGTTGGCCATCACTCTTTGCTTGCCATTGGCCAGCTGAATGGTTAGTTTGGTGCCTTCTCTTTTTACGGCAGTATCTTTGGCGAGTACGTCGGTTTCAACAGAATCTACTGCAGGGAAAGGATATTTATCAAAGTCAGCTTTCTCAATAAAGTAAACGAAGAAAGTTTTATTGCCTAACTGAACGGTATCGTCCGGAATACTATGAATAGCGGGAGGGGTAGAATCGTTGGCGGCGGTTGCATTACCTGCCTGCTTATTCTTGCACCCCACCACCAGTATGGCAGCAGTATACAGGAGGAACCAAAACTTATTCATCATCTTTTGTCGCATTTAAGTATACAAATGTAAGTATTTAGACTTTTGGGAAGGCGGCTAAGCGGATAGTCTTTCTCCATCTGTTTTTGTTAACGTGAAGAAGAGCAGATATCCGAGAAGCGTGCCACTCAGAAAGCCGGCCAAATGTGCCGCGTTATCTACTCCCTGCGAGATAACGGCAGCTATTACGTTTAAAGCTATAAATAAGCCGATATAAGCCAGTAATGCCTGTCGTACCTTCCGGTGGAAGAGAGGGGTGGTCAGCAGCGCCATAAACACTCCGAAAATGCCGAAAATGGCCCCTGAGGCACCCACGCCCACTGCACTTTTATGGCACCAGATACTCACATAATCTGAAATAATACCGGTAAGGAGGTACGCCATTCCATAACGAAGGCTTCGTAACACAGGCTCCAGGAAAAAGCCACCAATGAAAAGTCCCAGCATATTGGTGATAAGGTGCCATAATCCTACGTGTAAAAACATACTGCTTAATAAGCGCCAATACTCCCGCTGGCCAACGGTTAGCGGCCAATAGTTTGCACCGGTATGCAGTAATTGAGCGCCATCTCCAAGCCATATATCCATGCCTGTTATAGCGGTATATCCGAACACCCCGATGTTTATTCCTATTACCACCAGCGTAACCGGCATTAATTTGAGTCGGTCTGTGATTTTCATCTCCTAAAAGTTAATGAAAAATCACCAATCACGCTTACTCGTAATGATATTCCATTACAAATTCGGTGTCTGTACCTGGCTGTGTAAAGCCTTTACTGTGCAGGTGTACCCAGGCGCCCAGTGGGAATCCGTTGGCATTGTAGTAATAAGTATACTGATACAGCGACGAGCGCTCGTATGGTTGGTAATGTGGCTGATAAACGGGTGTTTCCTTCTCTGTAATCCTTACCAGCGATGGATTTTTGTTGCTCAGGTGTAAAAAAGCATTGGAAAGATTACCTACCGGTGTCAGGTGGGTAGCCGGCGCTACGGCGCAACTGATCAGCAACTGGTTCACGATTGGCCGCATAGGATTAATAGAGTCATCCCATTCGTATTGAGCTGTCCGCAGGGTCACCAGGGTGTCTTCTTTTTTCCCGGAACAGTTATCTACACAGATATCTTTCCGCCTGGATTCGTACTTGCTGTAGTCCCAGCTAATGGCCTGCATGGAATCTGAATACTTCATGACTTCCGGCAATCCTTTGTTCCAGCGGATACTGGCGGTACGCAAGGGCTTTTCCGTTGCATCAAAGTATTTTATTTCAGTAACGTTGCCTTCTTCATCCCAGGCGGTTACCTGTGCCCGTTGCTGTACCTGGTTGGTGTCGCGGTTAGAAAGCACCATAGCGGTAATGCGGTGGGCTTTGTCGTAGAAGAAGGTGCTGACATTGGTATCATTCGACTGTTCATGATGTACCAGCTCCTGCAGATTACCTGCTTCATCGTAATGGAAGGTGTATTGCGGGGTATCATCTCCGCGGATACCAATAGTGGTCAGCCTTGGAGCGGCAGCCTTGTATTTATTGGTACTACAGGCGGAAATAGTGATAACGGCAATTAAACAATAGATTACATTTTTCATACTCATGGCGGAATAAGGGTATGAAAATACTAATAAGATTTGAGTTTTTCAGCGGTAGCTTTACTCAGGTTTCGAAAGCTGGAAATGATGTAATCTTTCAATGTATTATTGGAGTGTAGGATAATGGAGCAATGAATATCCATGTCCTGCGTGTGGATGGATTCGTTGTATTTCTCAAGATAATTACACTTTTGAGATCTGTACCAGTATTCAAATATACGCATTCTTGCCGCGCCTCTTTGGTCTGCACTGTCACATACAAAGAATAATACACGATCTTGGTTACCAATTATTAAGCTGGTAAATACATCTGTAATCGTAATTCTAATGCGTATATCATGGGGTTTGTAGTTTGATGTTTTTATCCTATCGAATCCGAAGGTCAGAACATCATCGGAAAATTCGGGGTAATCTTGAAAATAGCTTTTGCCATCTCCAAAATAAACATGATAAACAACTTGTTGGTCAGTTGTAAATTCATATATCCCGGCTTGTAGTTCGGAGAGATTATAAGGGCTGAACAAACTTAATACCTTTAGATTTTAATTCTGATAAATCACGGCCATTCGTAATGTAATCATGAATTAATTTCTTATCCTCTATCATCTTCTTTAAGATAGCAATGATTTTAGGATCAGGTGTTGATATGTGTTTTTCTGGTTTCATTGTGGTTACATTACAAATATAACCAAATATATCGAGAACCTTTTCGTTGTCTGTTAACCCAACACAAACAATCTCATTCTGCCACAAAAAAAATCCCGGACTGCATACAGTCCGGGAAGTTTCTTTTTCCAACAAGTTGGAATATTACTCAGCTACTACTTCGAATTCCAGTTCGGTTTCGTTGCCTTTACCAAAATCGAGGCGAGCTTTGTATGTACCAAGTTCTTTCACATCATCCAGGATGTGGATGCGGCGACGGTCGATTTCATAACCTTTCTGTTCTTTAATTGCACGGGCAATCTGAACACCAGTTACGCTACCGAAGATCTTACCGGATGTACCGGTTTTAGCGCCAATTTTAATAGGAGAAGCTTTCAACACTTCTACTACTTTCGCAATTTCAGCCAGCAGTTTCTCTTCTTTTACTTTCTGCACTTTCAGGCGCTCCTGAAGTTGCTTCATGTTAGAAGGACTAGCTTCTACTGCAAATTTCTGAGGAATCAGAAAGTTCCTGGCGTAACCATTTTTTACGTTAACCAGTTCATTCTTCTGACCCAGGTTATCTACGTCTTGTATTAAGATAATTTGCATAACTTCTTACTTTAAAAGGTCAGTAACATAAGGCAATAAAGCCATTTGACGAGCTTTCTTAATAGCCTGGGCTACTTTACGCTGAAATTTCAGGGAGTTACCCGTAATACGACGTGGCAACATCTTGCCCTGGTCGTTCAAAAATTTCTTCAAAAACTCCGCGTCTTTGTAATCTACGTACCTGATGCCCATTTTCTTAAAACGGCAGTATTTCTTCTGACGTTTTTCAGTTTTTACGGCTGTTAAGTACTTAATTTCTTGTTTAGGTTTAACTGCCATAATTTTAAGCTTCAGTGGTTTTAGATTCAGCATTTACACCATGTCTTTTGCGACCGTTGTAAGCAACAGCGTGCTTATCCAGTGCAGTAATCATGTGGCGTAATACATTTTCATCGCGATTCAGCTGGATTTTCAGCTTCTCATTGAGGTCGGATGGCGCAGTGTATTCCAGAACAACATACATACCTGTAGTTTTCTTCCGGATTGGATACGCCAGTGATCTTAATCCCCAGGGATTTTCGTGCGTGATTTCTCCGCCGTTGTCTTTGATAACATCAGCGAATTTCTTTTGGGCGGCTTTGTAGTCGTCCTCAGAAAGCACAGGGGTAAAGATCACCATCAATTCGTAGTTCATAATTCCCTGTTTTAAATGGTTTAATTAAAAAATTAGGACCGCAAAGATACTGAACTATTCCTTATTTCCACAAGATTACACCGTTATTCGCCAAATATTTGATGGTGAATGTGTATTTTATTAATAACCAACGATTTGTCATATATAAAAAGCCGCCCCGGGGTTCCAGGGCGGCGTCTCGTTTGCATGGTTTTATCAAAAAGATCAGTGGTTAACGAGAATCTTGCTAACCTGGACCTGGTCACCCGATTGTGACCGTACCCTCAGGAAGTAAACACCCGTCGGCAGTTGCTCTATATCTATTGTCTTATAATTTTTTCCCTTTATAAATTCTGCCCTCCGCTGATAACGGACATGCCCCTGCACATCTATTAACTCCACAATGGCAGGCCCACCCTGTGGCCAGTCTACCCAATATTGCAACTGGCGGCCAAAGATACACCATATTAGTTTCCATAACAGATCTCTATCCAGCATAAAGACCGTTTTTACCGGGCTGTACCTTATGCTGCTGTCCAGCCCCACGATCTTTAACCGGTACGCTGAGAATCCCATCCATGGTTTTTCATCATACGTCATATACGCCGATGCTTCCCGGGTACTACCTTGTGCACTAATCGTATCCACTGTCTCATATGTCTGGTAATTACGGGAACGCTCTACCACAAAGTGTTTGCTGTTGATCTCATAAGGTGTACGCCAGGTTAATAATACCTTTCCTCCCTCCGGTTTAGCGCTGAAATCCAATACCGGTAAAGGATTAGCCAATACCGGCACGCTATAACGACTCATCACCGGATAGTGATCCGTAGTAGTGGTACCATAACTGCTGACCAGCTTCTCTACCTGGGTTTGAATGGCCGCAGATGCCGGGATATAAGCTACACCTGTTTCATTGGACGCAATCACGTTGTCAATCACCGAAGGATAACTCACGGTAGAACGTTTCCCCGCTAAGCTCAATGGCAGCGTTAATGGCTTATAGTCAGTACTGTCGGTGATAAAATCAATATAAGAAGTAGTGGTATCCGGGAGTAGTTCCGTAGTAATGGTTTTGGATAAATCGTCATTAAAATCGCCCAGCATAATTATGTTACTATACGGGTACTGCGCATCCAGGGTATCTTTCAATTCTTTCACGCCATCTTTACGACGATGCCAGGACGTAATTTTCTCTGTACTGGTGCCGGTATTGGCTTTGGCATGTATCAACACAAATTGTATGCGTGCGGAATCATTGTCCAACTTAGCCGTAGCTTCCATCAGGTAAGGGAAACGGCCGGATGACCAATTGTAATATGCGGTACTGCTGCCACCCCGGCGCAATACACCATAAGTGCGGATTTTCCGGATCACTGATGTTTTATAAACAAATGCCAGCTTCTGCGCACTCACATAATCAGCATCGGTAGTACTGTCTGCATAAGAGCCAAAGTCCGATAATACATAGTCGTATCCCGGTAACTGTTGTACTACCGCGCGGAAGCGGGCGGTATCCACCACTTCTGCCAATGCAAAGATGTCGGCATCCAGTTTTTTAAGTACGGTAGTAACATTGGCCTGTTGTAAGCTGTCATTGGCAGGGTTTTGCACGGGGCTACCAAACCATTCTATATTCCAGTTGACTACTTTCAGTGAACGCAATGAAGTACCGGATAAAGTGATATGCTGATCTGAAAAATTAGTGGCGCTAAATTGGAGTGTACCGCTGTAGGACTGTCCGGTAGCGGTAGGCGCAAATTGCACATACACTTCCTGTGGTCCGGCATTGATATCGGCCAGCGCAAAAGTTACCTGGCTGCTGAAATTGCTGTTATCGCGCGATACCCTGAAACCAGCCGGAGCACTGATACGCAGGTCACTGGTGAAGTCGTTGGCCCAGAAGCCAATGCTTTGTGATGTAGAAGTTTGCCCGGATTTTACATAATCAAAATCCAGGGCTGCCGGGTTGCTGTTCAGTGTGGGCGCCGGTGCCGCAGTGGTATCTTTGATACTGAAATTATCTATCGTCCAGCGGGCCGCCTGTATAGCCGGTCCGGAAGTATATACAAATGCCACATATACATTGCTTTGCTTAAAGGCGGTAAGATTAATACCGGAAGATAACTGCCACACATCACTACCTGTCTCAGGAAAGCGACCATTGATAGTAGTCCAGGTAGCTTGCCGCGGATCTCCGCTACCGGTGTAGTTGGTGGATACGCGAAGACTTAGCGGTGCGCCGGCAAAGGCAGTGCGACTGCTAAACTGCAGCAGGGGAAAATGTAAACCTGTCAGGTCAAATACCGGAGAAATCAGCCAATCTTCGTTTTCAACAGGTCCTCCGCTATAGCCGTTAATTTGTATACCGTTGCTGTTGTTTTGTCCGAAAGTGCTGCAAGCCCAAACCTGTGCCCCGCTTACGCTATATTGGGTAAATCCGCCACTTAGCATGCTGCTGCCACTCGGAGTGCAGTCGTTAAACGTGTAATTGAGCTCCTGGTTGCCGGTGCTAAAGCCCCATTGCGTGCTATCAGTGATACCGGCAAACCCGTTGCCGGAAAGGTCTTTCACCAGGCCACTGTCAGCCGTAATATAGTAATGACTGTTGGGGCGTAGTATTCTTTTAATCGTCAGCGTATTGTTGCCAATGATAACGGCAGCGTTGCTGATACCGATGCTGTCAACGGCGCCGGTGTTGCTGTTATGCAGCCAGATAAACCCTGTACCGGGTTGTATGTTTTCTGTAAAAGTAATTTTGGGAGATGTAACAGGTGATACATCTATTGCAGTATTAGATGGTTCCAGGAGGCTGATAACAGGGGGAGTGGTATCCCTGCCAGATCCGTTGATGATAATATTGTCAACCGCAAACCCTGGTCTGGAGCCAGCTCCGCTGATTTGCCGGTTTACCCAGCGAAGTTGTATCAACGCCTGGTTGTTGCAGGCCGGCGGCAGTATCAACGATTTATTAACACTGTTTTGCGGTTGTGTAACACCAGATCCGGTTTGTGTAATAGTGTCATTCTGATACGCTGTTTCATTCAAATTGACAAAACTACCGGTGTTGCCTATACGATATTGTAGAATGACTTCATTGATACGTGTATTGGTATTCCCATCATAAGGATTCCTGATCGTCATTGCATCATAAGTCAGTTGTATATTTTGCTGACCACTGGTGTTGATAGCCAGTGTTAATGCATTATCAACGCTGCCGCTGTTCAGGAAACCCAGTTTGCCGGTGTAATTATACACACCGTTCCCTGTGGAAGATGCGCTGCCATTGGCTATCAGCGGTTTGTCGCCTGCCGGAGCGGCCGTATTAAAATTGCCCGAAGGTGCGCCGGAAAGCAACCATCCCTGCCATCCGTCCGGGTAAGTGGTGCTTGTAGCCGGTAGGGCATCAAAGTTCTGCTGATAAGGCAATGTTTGTGCTGCAGGATTTGTTTGCCCGGTGGCCAGGTGAGCGGTGAGTAAACAAATAAACAGTAACGGGAGTAGAGGTTTTTCCATAGTGTGTTTTTAAAATGGGGTAATCAGATTTCGGTGGTTTAAATCTACGGAAAACATCTCTTTTCATGATATGATTTTTTTGTTAATAGTGAAGAAATATCACTATATCATATGTTTATAGGAGTGTTCGGAAAAGATGGTGCGGGTTCCTGCCATCATTGTTACAGGTAAACTATGTAGCGCACCTGTCTCCTGAAAATATATTTTATATAATTATAATTTGTTTGTTGTCATCTTGTCAGTATCCTTCTGCTGGCACACCCTTTGAAAAGTTCACTCAAAAAATCAGATAACCGATGCAAAAAGGTGCAATACGTGTTCAAACAGAGAACATTTTCCCAATTATCAAGAAGTTCCTGTATTCCGATCATGAAATTTTTATCCGCGAGCTGGTAAGTAACGCGGTAGATGCTACCCAGAAGTTAAAGACCCTGGCCAGTGTTGGTGAGTTCAAAGGTGATCTGGGAGATATCTCCATTGATGTAAGAGTAGATAAAGAGAAAAAAACAATTACCATCGCAGATCATGGTATTGGTATGACTGCGGAAGAGGTGGACAAATATATTAACCAGGTGGCTTTTTCCGGAGCAGAAGAGTTCCTGAAAAAGTACAAAGGACAGGAGAGTGGCACCAATATCATCGGACATTTTGGTCTTGGTTTTTACTCTTCTTTCATGGTGAGCAGCAAGGTAGAAATCTTCTCCAAATCCTGGAAAGAAGACGCCACCGCCGTTCGCTGGGAATGTGATGGCAGCCCTGAATATGAATTGGAAGAAACCAGCAAAGCCGACAGAGGTACCGAAATTGTGATGTACATCAATGAGGAAAGCGAAGAATTCCTGGAAGATGGACGCATCCGTTCTATACTCGATAAATTCTGTAAATTCCTGCCTGTTCCGGTTACTTTTGAAGGAACACAGATCAACAACACCAATCCTGCGTGGACTAAAAAACCAAGCGAACTCACAACAGAAGATTATCAGAATTTTTATAAGGAATTGTATCCATTTGCGGAACCACCTTTATTCTGGATTCACCTGAATGTAGATTATCCTTTTAATTTAACCGGTATTCTCTACTTCCCGAAAATTAACAAGACCTATGAAATGCAGAAAGATAAAATCAATCTGTATTCCAACCAGGTGTATGTAACGGATGAAGTAAAAGATATTGTGCCTGAATTCCTCATGCTGCTGCATGGTGTAATTGATAGCCCGGATATCCCGCTGAACGTAAGTCGTAGCTATCTGCAGGGCGATCCTAACGTGAAGAAAATTAACGCGCATATCACCAAAAAAGTAGCCGATAAACTGGATGAAATTTTCCGTAATGATCGCACCTCTTTTGAAGATAAATGGGAGTCAATTGGCTTGTTCGTGAAATACGGTATGATGACCGATGATAAGTTCATGGAAAAAGCGAACAAATTCCTGATTATGGAAGATGTGGCCGGTGGTAAATTCTATACCCAGGAAGAATACCGCACTGCTGCTGCCGCGCTGCAAACCAATAAAGAGCAGAAACTGGTGATATTGTATGCTACAAACCCGGTGCAACAGGACAGTTACATACAGGCAGCAAAAAATAAAGGTTTCATCGTAGTGAAGATGGAAACGCTGGTAGATGCAGCTTTCATCAACAATATGGAAATGAAATGGGACAACGTTTCATTTACCCGTGTAGACGCGGATATTGCAGATAACCTGATTGATAAAGATGAAAATGCTACTACTGTATTATCGCAGGAGCAGGAAGGTACACTGAAAGAATTATTTGGTGCGCAGGTAACACAGCCTAACATCAAGGTAGAAATGAAAGGTTTGAGTGCAGAAGCACAGCCGGTAATTGTTACCCGTCCGGAGCTGATGCGCCGTATGAAAGATATGGCTGCAATGGGCGGTGGAGGAATGAACTGGTATGCCAATATGCCTGATGAAATCAACATGACGGTAAATGCGAACCACCCGGTATACACGCAAATTCTGAAAGAAGGTAATAGTGAGTTACAGCAGAAGCAAATCAAGAACCTGGCTGACCTGGCGTTATTATCCCAGAATCTGTTGACCGGCGCAGATCTGACTGCTTTTGTAAACAGGAGCGTGGAATTAATGCATGAAAAAAAATAGTGTAACTACACAATAAAAAATATTTCTTTTCCTGTTTTTTTAGTTGTTATTTGCAGCAACCCCCGAAGCTGCTGATAAAATAAAGCAGGAGAAAAATATTGTAAAACCTAGTCCCTTCACGCTACAAGCGTGGAGGGACTTTTAGTTTATAGTAGTTATATGAAAAAAGAAGTAATTAAGATTTTTAGCCATATCTGCGTGTTTAGTATGCTCGCACTTTTTTCCTGCTCTAAAACAGGAACTGTTACCCCTATTGAACCAACACCACCAGTAACCACGCCGCCGGTAACACCTCCGGCAGATACTTTCGCCCAACAAACTCCCGGTATCACCGTACAAAAAATAGATACCAGGGGTGGAAATATAAGCAACTACCTGTTATACATCCCGGATAAGTATAACAGTGAAAAAAGTTATAAATGGCCGGTAGTCATTTTCCTGCATGGAATAGGGGAAATGGGTAATGACATTAATGCATTGAGAAATGCAGGACTGGTAAAGGTAGTAGGTGGAAAACCTTTTGTGATGATAGCTCCACAATGTTTAAGTGGTTGGTGGAATCCGCAATACCTGGATATCCTTTACAAGGAGGTATTGGCTAAATATCATGTGGATCCCTCAAAGGTTTACCTGACCGGTTTGAGTATGGGAGGATATGGTACCTGGGACTGGAGTTCTGCCCGTCCGGAAAAATTTGCTGCCATTATTCCTATTTGTGGCGGAGGTGATGTAAATCGCATGCCGGCGCTGAAAAATATGCCTGCCTGGGTTTTTCATTGTGCGGATGACCCTACGGTTAATGTGAGCAATTCGCGTACGCTGGTAAATGCGCTAAAAGCGATGGGAAGCAATGTGCAGTATACAGAGTATCCTAATGGAGGTCACGATGCCTGGACGCGTACCTATGCTAACGCTGACGTATATACGTGGTTGTTGAAGCAACATAAATAGCGATTATTTTATGCAGTTGTTATAATGTGCTGTAATAAAATAGCTGTATGATATTAATTTTTGGAAGGCCGGATGTCAATTACTTTCAGTTGCAGAGAGGTTTGGCCGTTCCATTCATTTTCGTCCAGTGAAAACACCAGGTCAACTGGTTTTTTATCCGCCAGCAGCGGAAATTTTTCGGCCATGTAAAATCCGATACCGGACATAGTAGGGCCATATCTGCCCTGTTTTACTGAAAACTTGATATGCTCATCTTTTACAATTTTTGAATAGCCATTATCGACAAGGTTCCTGGCCAGGAAAACCGGGCGCAGATTTTCAGGTCCCAGTGGTTCAAATTGTTTGAGGATATTAAAAAACGCGGGCGTGATATCTGCAAATTGAATTTCAGAATCGATCACTATTTCAGGTACCAGCTGGTCCGGACGTATGCTGTTGGCTACTACTTCTTCGAAGCGCTCCTGGAATGCTTTCACATTTTCTGTTTTCAGCGTCATACCTGCGGCGTAAAAATGGCCGCCATAATTTTCGAGGAGGTCTTTACATTGATGAATAGCTTCGTATACATTGAAACCCATTACGGAACGGGCCGATCCGGCTACATGGTCATCGTTTGATTGAGTAAGGATAATAGTAGGGCGGTAATAATATTTATCAATGAGCCTGGAGGCTACGATGCCCACTACGCCTTTATGCCAGTGTGCCTGGTATAATACGGTGGATTTCCTTTTGGCGATATCGGCATCATTTTGCAACAGGGAGATGGCTTCCTGTGTAATGGTGTTGTCTATTTCTTTCCGGTCGAAATTATCGGCATGGAGTACTGCTGCGATAGCTGCGGCTTTTTCCACATCATTTTCAATAAAAAGATTCACTGCTTTCCTGGCATCATCCATTCTGCCGGCGGCATTTACGCGGGGGGCAATCACAAATACCAGGTTAGCGATGGTCAATTTTTCCTTTAAGGCACTGAGTGCAATCAGGGCTTTAATGCCAGGCAGCGGATCCTCATTTACTTTTACAAGGCCGTGAAACGCGAGTATCCGGTTTTCCCCGGTCATGGGTACAATATCCGCTGCAATGCTGGTAGCAACCAGGTCCAGGAATTTATTGGCTTCAGAAGCAGGTAGTCCTCTTTTTTGCGCAAAGGCACTGATCATCTTATATCCAATACCGCAGCCACTTAGTTCTTTGTAAGGATAGGGGCAGTCGGCTTGCTTAGGATTGAGAATGGCAACTGCCGGCGGTAATATGGCATCGGGAAGATGGTGATCGCAAATAATGAAGTCGATCCCCCATTCTTTGGCCACTGTAATATGATCGATGGATTTAATACCGCAGTCCAGTGCTATAATCAGGCTGAAGTCGTTGTCGCGGGCGTATTCAATACCCTGCATAGAAATGCCATATCCTTCCCGGTAGCGGTGTGGGATATAAAATTCGATATTATTGTAGAGCTTCTGTAGAAAAGCATACACAGTCGCAACAGCGGTACAGCCGTCTACATCATAATCTCCGTAAATCAGTATTTTCTCATGTTGGAAAAATGCCAGTTCAATACGGGAAATGGCTTTATCCATGTCTTTCATCAGCCAGGGATCATGGAGATCTTCAAGCGTTGGGCGAAAAAATTGCCGGGCAGCTTCAAAGTTGGTCACATTTCGTTGTACCAACAGCCGGCACAGCAACGGATGTATACGCAATGATGATTGAAGTAATTGTTCCTGATTTGGTTGATATGCCTTTACTGTCCAGCGTTTTTGCATTATTTTGTTTTAGTAAGCCTTTGGCTCTATCCGCATATTACATTATTTTTTATTCTTTCTAAAATGTTCTGTCGGTGGTGAATCTTACAAGCGATTCCAATCCTTTTCTGACGGCATTTTCAGGGAATTTATGTAAGATGGTAAGGGCTTCGTCGCGGTATTCAAACATTTTTTGCCTGGTGTAATCGATACCGCCGGATGATTTCACCAAACGGATGACTTCTTCTACGCGGTCTTTATCAGTATTATGATTTTTTACTATGTTAATAATTTTTCTCCTGGTTTCTGTGGAGGCATGTTCCAGGGTATAGATAAGGGGGAGGGTCATTTTTTTCTCCCGTATGTCGATGCCGGTAGGTTTACCGATTTTGGCAGAGCCATAATCGAACAGGTCATCTTTTATCTGGAAAGCGACGCCGACTTTTTCTCCGAACAGGCGCATCTGTTCAGTGGTATGTTCATCATTGCTGCTGCTCCACGCACCGGCGGCGCAGGCGGAAGCAAGTAATGACGCTGTTTTGCGGCGGATAATTTCAAAATAAATATCTTCTTTGATATTGAGTTTACGGGTTTTCTCAATCTGGAGTAATTCTCCTTCGCTCATTTCTTTCACGGCTTCAGATAAGATCTGTAAAGTCCGGAAGTCATTATTATTAAGCGACAGTAACAGTCCTTTTGACAGGAGGTAGTCGCCCACCAGGACGGCTATTTTATTTTTCCATAAAGCGTTGATAGAGAAGAGGCCCCTGCGTTCATTGGCATCGTCTACCACGTCGTCATGCACCAGGGTGGCGGTATGCAGCAATTCTACCAGCGCAGCGGCGCGGTAGGTACTTTCCTGGATATTGTCATTGAAAAGTTTTGCTGATAATAAAACAAACATGGGCCTGATCTGCTTGCCTTTGCGTTTCACAATGTAGTGCATGATCCTGTCCAGCAATGGCACATGACTTTTTACTGAATCTGCGAACTTACTCTCAAAATCCTGTAATTCTTTCCCTATCAGGTGTTTAATATCGTCCATGTATTAATAAAAAAGGATTGCTAAGCTAGGTTTTATAAATCACATTTTAACATTTTGGCCTTTAATTTGTATATGGAGTATAACATTCTTTTAACACGGCTTAAAGTTTCCTTTAACACAGGATATACATAAGTTTAACTTAACAGGATTTAAGGTATATAAATACTTTCATTTACGCTCTAGTTTTGAGGGACTTATCAATGAAAATAATATTGCAAGAAAAATTTGTATATTCATTTATGATATTTACCTTTGCTAGGTAAAAAACGGGTTATTAGTAAATTTTTAACAGTTTTTAATAAAAAAAACAATTATGGCAAGCAAAAAGTACTTATTACTGGCAGGCGCTGTGGGTTTACTATCAGCATCTTCTAGTTTTGCACAGGTTCAACCAACCGGCTACGATGCTCTGGATAGCACCAAAGTGTCTAGCAAGCGTATGGTACAACAAAATAACTTCACGAACCACCAATCAAATTTCCCGGCTAAACCGAGAGATATGTGGGAACTGGGTTTTAGCGGTGGTTTACACGTGATTGACGGAACTGTTCCTGCTCAACCAGGTTTTGGTGGCGGTATCTCCCTGAGAAAAGCACTGGGTCATACCTTCTCCCTGAGAGCTGAATACATCGGTTCTATCGATAAAGGCCAGGACTACAAACTGCGTCCAAACGTTCCAGCTGGTGGAATCAATCCATGGGCTGCTACCGCTGCTAAGAACGGTGGAATGATTGTTCCAAACTACAAATCTCAGAACCACCAACTGTCTTTGGACGTGCTGGCTTCTCTGAGCAACATCCTGTTCTACAGAGCTGAACCTAAAGTTAACTGGTACTTACTGGCTGGTTACTCTATCGTAATGGCTGACGTTGACGTTGACGCATTGGATGCAAACGGTAATGGTTATGACTATTCCGGTATTAACTTCGGTGCAAAACGTAGCGATATCCGCAAACAACTGAACAACCTGAGAGACAAGAAATATGAGCAAAATGCTCCTTCTCAGGGTAACAGAATTGCTATCGGACGTAAAGATGACAACCAATTACTCCGTCACGCTCTGGATCTCGGTACTGGTGTAGCGTTCAAAGTTTCTAAACGCTTCAACATCGGTCTGGAAGAAAAAATCACCATGCCATTTGATGCATACCTGGATGGATATCCTGGTCCTGGTGGTTCTACCAAAGATTTCTACTCTTACACCAGCTTACGTCTGAACTTCAACCTGGGTAACTCTTCTAAACGCGTACAGCCATTATGGTGGATCAACCCACTGGAATACGCTTACAGCGAGCTGAGCAACCCACGTCACATGAAGATCCCAGCTCCGGTTCTGCCTGATGCTGACGGTGATGGCGTAACTGACCAATTCGATCGCGAACCTAACACTCCAGCAGGTGCACCAGTTGATTCTCACGGTGTAGCTAAAGATACTGACGGTGATGGCGTTCCTGATTACAAAGACAAACAACTGATCACTCCAACTTACTGCCAACCAGTTGATGCTGATGGCGTTGGTAAATGCCCAGATCCAGAATGCTGCAAAAACCGTCCAGTAGAAGCTTGCAATAGCCTGGTTCTGCCTAGCGTTTCCTTCAAAGGTAGCTCTACCAAAGTTGGTAAAGATCAAGAAGCTATCCTGGCTTCTGTTGCTTCCAGCCTGAAATCTCATCCTTCTTGCAACGTACTGGTTACTGGCCACGCAGGTGCAAAAGGTAAGAAAGGTGGTGTTGATCTGAGCAGCCGTCGCGTTGATTCAGTAATCGACTACCTGGCTGACAAACAAGGTATCGACCGCGGTCGTTTCATCAAACAAAACACTCCTGGTGAGTCTGGCACTGTTGACTTAGCTCCAGCTAACTAATCAGTATCACTCATTAAGATGATAACTAAAAAGAATCCTCTCCCTTTTTCGGGAGAGGATTTTTTTTGCCCCGGATGCTCCATTAGAATTATTATTGGAGTGTCAATATTTACCCCTAATTTTGAAGGCTTTTTAACCAACTTATTATTACGTGGGAATAAACATTAACAAGGTCTCCCTGGCAGGTCTCGTAGTAGCACTTGGTATTATCTACGGCGACATCGGAACGTCTCCACTCTATGTTTTCAAGGCCATCGTAGGAGGAAACCCCATCAGCGACCTGCTCGTGATAGGCGGTATCTCTTGTATTATCTGGACACTTACCCTGCAAACCACCGTTAAATACGTTATCCTGACCCTCCGGGCAGATAATAAAGGAGAAGGTGGTATCTTTTCACTGTATGCATTGGTACGACGGCACGCCAGATGGACCGTTATTTTTGGTATGATCGGTGGCGCCGCACTGCTCGCAGATGGTATCATTACTCCTCCTATTACCGTTACCTCCGCCATTGAGGGGCTAAGAACGCTGGAAGTATTTAAAGATCTCGGCCAACTTACCATTGTAAAAATTGTATTGACCATCATCACGGGCCTCTTTGTTATGCAACAGTTCGGCACGGTGTCCATTGGTCGTATGTTTGGACCCATCATGGTATTATGGTTTTCTATGCTCGGTATCCTCGGTATTTCCCATATTGCCGACGACCTCAGCATCTTTAAAGCATTCAGCCCCCATTACGCTATTGAACTCTTAACCACTTATCCGAAAGGATTTCTCATATTAGGCGCTGTATTCCTGTGTACAACAGGGGCGGAAGCATTGTATTCTGACCTTGGTCACTGCGGTAGAGGAAACATCAGGGTATCCTGGATTTTCGTTAAATCCTGCCTTATTTTGAATTATTTGGGACAAGGCGCCTGGCTGCTCACGCAGAAAGGACAGATTATCCCGAAAGACCAGAACCCATTCTTTACCATTATGCCGGAATGGTTTATCATTTTTGGCGTATTAATAGCCACCCTGGCATCTGTAATAGCCAGCCAGGCATTGATATCTGGTTCCTTTACCCTCATATCTGAGGCCATGCGACTGAATTTATGGCCGAAAATGCGGGTAAACTACCCCACTGAAATGAGAGGACAGCTTTACATTCCTGGTATCAATACCATGCTGTTTGTAGGTTGTGCAGCTATCGTGCTGATTTTCCAGGAATCGTCCAATATGGAAGCTGCCTATGGATTATCTATCACTATCTGTATGCTCATGACTTCCTGCCTCTTTGCCTTTTATCTCTACACGAAAAGGGTCTGGGTGGGCTGGATATTATTATACCTGGTCGTCTATTTTACGATCGAATTTTCCTTCCTTTTCGCCAATATGGTGAAGTTTATGCATGGAGGGTATGTGACCGTAATTATAGCAGGCGCCTTATTCCTGGTGATGATCGTTTGGTTCAAATCCCGTAAAATCAAGAACCGTTACGTGGAATTTGTACGACTGGAAGATTACCTGCCTATTATCCAGGAATTAAGTAATGATACTTCTATCCCTAAATACGCTACCCACCTGGTATATATGAGTAGTGCCGATAATCCTAAGGAGATAGAACATAAAATCATTTATTCCATTCTCAATAAAAAGCCGAAACGGGCAGACATCTACTGGTTTGTTCACGTAGACGTAGTAGATGAGCCTTATTTGAGTGAATATTCCGTACAAACCATTATTCCAAACGAGGTGATACGTGTGGAATTCCGCCTTGGTTTCAAAGTGGAACAACGCATTAACCTGATGTTCAGAATGGTGGTGGAAGACATGGTACGCAACAAGGAAGTGAACATTACCAGCCGCTATGAATCACTAAGTAAAAACAATGTGGTGGGCGACTTCCAGTTTATTGTGATGGAGAAATTCCTGTCACATGACAACGATTTACCATTGTATGAAAGAATGATCATGAAGATGTACTTCTTCCTGAAAAAAATCAGTTTATCGGAAGAAAGAGGCTTTGGGCTGGACTCCAGTTATGTGACCATTGAGAAATATCCGCTGGTGGTAGCGCCTGTTACCAATCTGCAACTGAAGCGGATCGTACATTAACAGTAAGCATAAAGCATAAAGCGTAAAGCAAAAAGCTATTGAGGCGAATGATAGGAGCGGATGAGTATCTAGTGTACTCGCGCTTATCATTCGCCTCAATAGCTTTTTGCTTTCTGCTCTTTCCGTCTATCCTACAAATTGGATATTCCAGTTTTTTTTATAGATATTGGCAGATAAGGGGACCTGTTTCTGTAAGGGAATATTGATCCCGACTTCTGTAAAAAGCAAAATTTAGTATGGTGAACAAATTTTTTGGCGTGCTGGTAGTCCTGGCACTGCAACAAAACGTATGGGCGCAAACCAATCCTGCCGGGGATTACAGGGAATTGCCCGATCCAAAACCCGTTAATCAGGCCTCCTGGGATGCAGTTAAAGACACCCGGCTCCACGTAGCATTTGGAACTGCTGATACCCGTTATGAAAAACGAAATGCTCCTGATAACAGCCAAGCCACAGACTCCTGGAAAGCAACTGCCTGGAAAGGAGAACGTATTCACACCCAACTGGTGCTTTGGTCTACTGCGGCACAATCAGCGGTAACCGTGCAGGCGTCAGCGTTACAGGATGACAAAGGCCATCAGATTGGCGAGAACGCTATTACCACCGGATTTATAAGGTATGTAATGACGGACGGCCTGAATAAAGATGGCGGTGGCTGCGGATATCGCAAGCCTGGCGAATTTGATTCTTCCCTGGTTCCGGATGGTATTGATATCATTCATAGAAGAGATATCGCTGCCAAAAGCACACAGCCAGTTTGGCTGAGTATACAGGTGCCTGCCAATACGCCAGCCGGATTATATAAAGGCAGCGTAGCTGTAAAAAGCGGTACAGCCACTGTAAATATGCCTTACGAGGTAAAAGTGCTGGATCATACACTGCCAGCTCCGAAAGACTGGAGCTTTCATCTTGACCTCTGGCAAAGTCCTTATGCTATAGCGCGGGTATACGGCGTGAAACCGTGGAGTGAAGCCCATTTCAAGGCCATGAAGCCATACATCAAAATGCTGGCGGATGCCGGGCAGAAAGTGATTACAGCAACTATTATCTATGACCCATGGAATAGCCAAACAGAAGATATCTACGGTACCATGGTAAAATGGACCAGGAAGAAGAATGGTAGCTGGGTATATGATTACAGCATCTTTGATAAATGGGTACAGTACATGATGGATCAGGGCATCCATAAGGAGATCAACTGCTACAGCATGATTCCATGGAACCTGAAATTTTACTATTATGATGAAGCTACTGCAAAAGATACTTTTATTGTAGCGAAACCAGGTACCAGGGAATATACCGCTCACTGGCAACCTATGCTGAATGATTTTGTGAAGCATCTGAAAGCAAAGGGTTGGTTTAATATCACAGCAATAGCCATGGATGAAAGACCTATGGAAGATATGAAACAGGCCCTGGCCGTGATTCGTAAGGCTGATAAGGATTTCAAGGTATCGCTGGCTGGTTCTTACCACGCGCCGTTGGCCAATGAAATTCATGATTATTGTATTGCATTGAAGGAGTCTTTTCCTGAAGATGTGATGAAAGCACGCCTGGCGAAAGGGTTGCCTACTACTTTTTATACCTGTTGCACTGAGGGATTTCCGAATACTTTTACTTTCTCTCCGCCGGCGGAATCAGCCTTCATGGGTTGGCATGCGGCATTGAAAGGCTATACCGGTTATTTGCGCTGGGCATTTAACTGCTGGGTAGCAGCTCCATTGCAGGATTCCCGTTTCCGTACCTGGGCGGCAGGAGATACCTATTTCGTATATCCGGGACCGAGAACTTCTATTCGTTTTGAAAGATTGGTAGAAGGAATACAGGATTACGAGAAAATCAGGATATTGAAAGCGGAGTTTACCCGCACCAATAATTCCACTGCGCTAAACCAGTTAAACAGCATTTTGAAGCCATTTGAGGAAGAAACGCTCAAAAATACGCCAGCTGCGCAGGTATTGGGAGTGGCTCAACAAGCCTTGAATAATTTTTAACACAATTAGCAGTTGCTGCTCTTATTATCTGCAAAAAAAATCCTCCGGGGAACCGGAGGATTTTTTTTAACACAACTAAAAAACAATCAAATGTGTTCATCAATCGGGCTTTTTCCCATCTAAAAAAGTATTGATCGTATTGATTTCTGTATGGTTATTCTGGCCTGGCTCGCCGCTCACAGTGTAATTGGAGTAGAAGTGCTCAGCAGAGCCGGCACCGTTATCCAGGTTTACATTTCTACGCAGGTAAGCAGGTACATTTTCCAGTTCCGCGTTATTGTCCATGTTTTTCACATTGAAACTAATGCTGCGTAATTTGGCTACTCTTTCTGCCTGTTTGCGTTTCTGTTCTTCCAGGTCTTCATAAGCCTGTTGCATAGGCACTTCAGGAGGAGCAGGCGGTACATTTACAGCGCCTTCTTCTTCTTTATACACCATCTTCATTTCAGGAGAAGGAGTACCTGGTTCTACGTAAATATGAGACGGTCTTGTTAAATATCCGCCTGCAGCATTGCCAGCTTGTGGTTGAATGATATTTACATTCGGTTGTGGTGCATGTGCAGGAGGTATTTGTTGTACCGGCTGTTGAACAGGCTGCTGCTGCATTTGCTGTTGTTGCATTTGCTGCTGCATTTGTTGTTGGGCCTGTTGATATTGTTGTTGAATCTGCTGCTGGTCAGGTTGTTGTGGCTGTGCAGGTGGTACCTGTTGTATATTCAGCACATAGTTCTGACGGGCAGGAGCAATAGGCGCCTGTTGTTGTGGCTGTGGTGGTGTATAAGCTGTTACAGGTTCAGGATGGGTGATCACTGGTTCCATGAGACGAGGGGCCATCAGATCCTGTGGCTCCTGGAACAGCAGGCCCTGCGCCTGTTGTACGCCGCTCATTTTTTTTTCATCACCATCTTTACCTAACTGCATTACAATTTTAGGTTCTACGCGCTCCGGGCTGGAGGGTGTCATTTTTTGCTGTGTGATGGGTTTTTGTTCAAAACCGGTAGCAATGATGGTTACACCCAGTTGTCTGTCCAGTGTTTGATCGTAGCCTACACCAAGGATCACGTCGCAATCTTCTCCTGCCTGGCTTTGTACATAGGCCTGGATGATATCCATTTCATCCAGTGTATGTTCAAATTCACCTTCGGAAGAAGAGATGTTGATGAGGATCCATTTAGCACCGCGTATATCGTTATCATTCAGCAACGGAGAAGTTAAAGCGTCTTCGATAGCTCTTTGTGCACGGTTTTCGCCCTCAGCCAGTGCCGCACCGAGGATAGCCACGCCACCGTTACGCATAACGGTACAAACGTCGGCAAAGTCCACGTTGATCTGACCGGTAGAGTTGATTACATCTGTAATACACTTCGCGGCGGTAGCCAGTACGTTGTCTGCTTTTTCGAAGGCAGCCTTGAATTTCAGGTCACCGAATTTCTGGCGTAATTTATCATTGGAGATAATCAGCAGGGTATCTACATATTCTTTCAGGCGGGTCACACCTTCATCAGCCTGCAGCATCCTTTTCTTACCTTCATAGGAGAACGGTGTGGTAACGATACCCACCGTCAAAATACCCAGTTCCTTGCATATTTTGGCGATAATAGGAGCGCCACCGGTACCGGTACCACCGCCCATACCGGCAGTAATGAAGGCCATTTTGGTATTTACCTCCAGTATTTTTTTGATTTCTTCAAAGGATTCTTCTGTCGCCTGTTTTCCGATTTCCGGATTGGCACCGGCTCCCAGTCCCTGGGTCAGGTGTGGTCCCAACTGAATTTTGTTGGGAACAGGGCTATTAGCAATAGCTTGTGCATCCGTATTGCAAATAATGAAATTTACCCCGTCAATGCGCTGGCTATACATATGATTCACCGCATTACTTCCACCACCACCTATGCCGATGACTTTGATGATAGAAGATTTTTCCTTAGGAAGATCAAAATGTATCATGACTCTAAACTTTTATGGGTTAGTACGATAAATAATAATGAACTATTAAGAATTAAGTGCGTATATGCTTTACTGTTACTATGGTTCATTTGTCCTGTCATTATTAGTTTATCGGTTCTTAATTCTTATTTATTAACGTTTCGTTTTTGCAACAATTGCGCCATTTAACTTTTAAAGTTTTGCATCCTCTTCTTCCGTGAACATATCGATGATTTTTGTTTTCATCTTATCGAGGAAGTTTTTCAGTGAGGCGTTCCGTTCTTTCGCTTTCCTGTCCTGTATTTCCTGGCTGGTGGGGGCAGCTTCTTCTATCCAGTCGTCTGTTGGAGTTACTGACTGAGCAGCCTGTTCTTTGGCAAGATAGCTAGTATTAATTTTTACATAATTTTCTTCCAGTGCTTTACGATCATTTTCAAAATCATTATATCCTTTCAGGATCAGCCCTACGCAGGTTGCATACATAGGCTTGGTTAATTCGTCTATGTGGCCGCTTGCCAGGTGCTCATTGGGGAAACCTATACGGGCGCTTGCGCCGGTAGTATATTCTGTTAACTGTATGAGATGTTTCAGTTGAGATCCGCCACCAGTCAGGATAATACCGCCATTCAGCATTTTATTATCCATACCGATTTGTTTGAGATGATATACTACGAAATCGAGTATTTCACTCATGCGCGCCTGTATGATGTGCGCCAGGTTCTTCACTGAAATCTCTTTTGGGCTCTGACCTCTTAATCCCGGAATGGTGATATAGGCATTGCTTTTTGCTTCATCTGCCAGTGCATAACCAAATTGCACTTTCATCTGTTCTGCCTGTGTTTTTAATACCCCCAGTCCGTTTTTAATGTCGTTGGTAATGTTTTCACCGCCATAAGGGATTACTGCAGTATGTTTGAGGATACCTTCGTAAAACACTGCCAGGTCAGTGGTACCACCACCAATATCAACAATGGCTACACCTGCTTCAAAGTCCATGTCGCACATAACAGCGGCAGCGGAGGCCAGTGGTTGTAATACCAGGTCACGGATTTTGAGGCCTGATTTTTCCACGCTGCGGTTAATGTTACGGATGGCGTTTTTGTCGCCGGTAATGATGTGGAAGTTGGCGCCCACCTTCACCCCAGACATACCAATAGGGTAGGTGATATTCTGCAAACTATCCACAATATATTGCTGCGGGATCACATCGATGATCTGATCGCTCGCGGGAATAACTGTTTTATACTGATCGTTGATCAGCTGGTCAATATCTTTCTGGGATATTTCTGCATCGGTGTCGTTACGCACAATGTCGCCGCGGGTTTGCAAACTTTTGATATGATGACCGGCTATACCAACATATACTTCGTTAATCTCCAGGTTGGGGTTGGATGCATAACAATTTTCGAGTGCTTGCCTGATCGCTTTTATGGTTTGGTCTATGTTCAGCACCATACCGTGCTGCACACCAAACGATGTAGCTTTACCGAATCCCAGGATTTCCAGTTTCCCGTATTCATTCTTCCGTCCTGCTATGGCAGCAATCTTCGTAGTACCTATGTCGAGTCCTACAATGATGGGAGCTTCCTGATTCATGGCGTTGTTTGTTTTTTTGATGTGTTAACAGATTTATTCCCTGGCTTATACACTGCTTTAGGTTGTTGTTTGGCTGGCGCAGCTACTTTCTCTTTTTTCTTCTCTTTCACGGGCTGCGGCTTAGCCTTTGGTTTTGCTGCGGGTTTCGGTTTTTCAACCGGTTTGGCAGCTACTGCATGTTCCGGTTTTACTGGCGCCGGTGCACTTGCAGTGGAGTCTTCTGTGTCTGAAATAGGTGGCTCATCTGCTCCGGCCAGTTTCAAACTATCTGTTTTGAGCACTGGCTGTAAAGGCGCTACACCATCTTTACGGGTACATACGACTTCGTCGTCAAAAGCGATGTTGATCCGTGTATAGTTATTCCAGCCCACTTTATTCAATCCTTCTTTGTAAAAAGCCAATAGCTTGGTAAATTTTTTATCGATATCTATTCCTTCTCCAAAAGCAATCACCTGGTCTCCCAGTTTAGGTATAAACTCAAATCTCCGGTCTTCCGTGATCATCAGTTGTTCCACCTGCGCCATCCAGAAAGGGTCATTACCGATATACGTTCCCATATCTACGATTTGCGCGGATAAAAGGCTGTCAGCTTTTTGCAGCTTTTCTGCATCTGTAGGAAAGCCGGTGAATACGGGTACCCTGGCGGCGTAGCGACTGGACACCGGAATATGTTCTCCTGCCGCATCCAGGTAAAAGCTATTACCGGAAAAGGTAAACACCCTTGCTACCGGCTCACGTTGTGTTATTTTGACGTTCAGTCGTTGTCCGTTATCAAAATAAATTTCCGCGTTCTTTACCCATGGATCCTGATCTACGAGTGCTTCCAGTTTGGAGATGTTGATCTCGCCGATACGTTTACCGATCGGGTTCAGACTTTTGTCTTTCGTGAGCAGGGATTTGATGTCTTTGGATTCAATAAAAAAATTATCGTCTTTCCCTTCAAATTTCACCTGGATACTCTTGCATTTACCAGCGTCTTTATCCTGTATAGCCGCTACCAGCAATACTACAAAGCCAGAAAGCGCCATTCCCCAGAGGAGAGCGATGCCCAGACGTTTTAATATTGTGGTGGTTTTAGACAAGTATTTTCAGCTTTATATTGTTATTGCTTTTTTAATAAATCTGCTATTGGTTCTCTGAACGTATCAATATCGCCTGCACCTGCGGTGATCAGCAATGACAATTCTTTACCACTGAGATATTCAAGTAACTTTTCCTTCGGAACGATGGTGACCGGCGTTGTCATCTTCTCTGCTATCATCTCACTGCTCACTCCTTCTATTGGCAGCTCACGTGCCGGGTAGATAGGGAGGAGAATCACTTCGTCTGCCAGGGAAAGACTTTCCGCAAAACCATCTGCCAGATCGCGGGTACGGGTAAATAAATGTGGCTGGAAAACAACTGTACATTTTCTACCCGGGAATAGCGCTTTAGCGCTGCTGATCAATGCGCGTAATTCTTCCGGATGGTGTGCATAATCATCTATATAAACAACTTTGTCAGTTTTTATTACATATTCAAACCTGCGTTTGATACCCTGGAAATTAGCCATGGCAGCTCGTATCTTATCAGCCCCAATTCCCAGCAGATGTGCTACGGTGATAGCAGCTACTGCATTCTCCACGTTGTGCATACCACCAATGTGCAGTGAAATATTGTCGATCATCCAATCCTGCTGCATCACGTCAAACTCGTATCCTCCGTTGTGCATGCGGATGTTAGCGGCATAGGCGTTGGCAGCATCGTTTTGTAAACTATACAACAACTTATTGGTAGCATTGAGTTCTTTATTCCGATGCAGGCCGAACTTAGCAATCAGCGTGCCATTGGGCTTAATATTGTGTGTATATTGAATAAAAGCTTCTTCCATTGCTTCCGGAGTACCGTATATGTCCAGGTGATCTGCATCCATGGCAGTCAGCACCGCTACATCCGGACTTAATTTCAGGAAGGACCGGTCGTATTCATCTGCTTCGATCACCGCAACCTGTCTGTCGCTGCTCCAGAAATTTTTATTATAGTTTACACTGATGCCTCCCAGGAAAGCATTACAGCCATATCCGCTATCGGTCAGCAGGTGGGCAATCATCGTAGAAACGGTGGTTTTACCATGTGTACCAGCTACGGTGATAGCGAACATTGCGCGGGTAATCTCCTGCAGTACGTCACTACGTTTTACTACTTCATATCCATTATCACGGTACCATTGTAATTCTGTATGACTGGCTGGTATCGCCGGCGTATACACTACCAGGTTCGCAGCTTTATCTACTTCGTTCACATCGTCTTTGTAATGAATTTGCATACCTTCTGCTTCCAGTTTGCTGGTAAGCGGGGTGGCAGTACGATCATAACCACTCACATGCACTCCTTTTTCATTAAAAAAGCGTGCAATGGCGCTCATGCCAATACCACCGATACCGATGAAATAAACTCTTTGTATGCTATTCAAATCCATATATGCTGCTAAAAAACACTAAATAATTTCCAATACTTGTTTTGCAATCACCATATCTGCATTGGGATTGCCCAGTTTACCGATATGATTTTCCAGTTGTTCCATCAACGCCCTGTTTTGCAGGAGGCTGAACAATACACTGCTTAATTGTGATTTTACTTCGTCATCCTTAATGATTAAACCGGCTTGTTTGTTCACCAGGTTCATGGCGTTGGAAGTTTGATGATCTTCCGCTGCAAAAGGATAAGGCACAAAGATCACAGGCTTTTTCACGACGCATAATTCTGCGATGGCCAATGCACCGGCTCTTGATAACACTACATCTGCGGCTTTGTAGGCGAAGTCCATCACGTTGATGAAATCGTATACTTTGATATGCGACTCATAAGGTGCTGCTGCTGCTTTTGCAGTTTCGTAATAGGGCTTTCCTGTTTGCCAGATGAGCTGTATGTCTTTATCCACGATGGTTTTCAGCAAAGGCTGCAATCCTTCATTAATGGATTTAGCCCCCAGGCTGCCGCCCACTGCAAAGATGGTTTGCTTGTCGGTGCGTAATCCAAAGTGATGCAGGGCATCTTCCCGGGTAACGGCCGATTGTGAAATATTGTTCCTGACAGGGTTTCCGGTCATTACCAGTTTATCTGCCGGGAAAAATTTTTCCATACCATCGTATGCTACGCAAATCTTCTTTGCTTTCCTGCCTAATATTTTATTCGTTTTACCTGCAAAGGAATTTTGTTCCTGTATCAGGGTCGGAATACCATTTTTTTGTGCCCGGTTCAGCATCGGGAAGCTGGCATATCCGCCTACGCCCACTACTGCATCCGGTTGAAAGTTCTCCAGGATGGCTTTTGCACGACGCAGGCTTTTCCATATTTTGAAAGGCAGCAAAATATTTTTGAAGATATTGCTGCGATTAAAACCTGCTATTTCCAGTCCTTCTATCGGATATCCTGCCTGTGGCACTTTCTCCATTTCCATTTTCCCGGTAGCACCTACAAATAAGATGTTGATGTCCGGTTGCAATTTTTTCAACGCGTTCGCGATCGCTATTGCCGGGAAGATATGTCCTCCGGTACCGCCGCCTGCTATGATCACTTTGCGTTGCATATACTAATACTAATTGCGATTGATGCTATATAAATACGTATTAAGCGACTGCAGCGTTTTCTGCATTCGCCATTACTCTTTCCAAACGTTCTTTTTCTGCCTGTTTTCCTTCCATTTCTTCCACATTCCTGGATACACTCAGGATAATACCGATGGCCATACTGGTAAATAAAACAGAAGACCCTCCCATACTCACCAGTGGTAGCGTAACCCCTGTAACCGGGAACAGATGCACGTTTACAGCCATATTGGTTAATGCCTGTATAACCAATGTTACACTGAGTCCTACTGCCAGGAATGCTCCAAAAGCATAAGGACATCGTTTATAAATGCGGATACTTCTCAACAACAAAATCATATATGCCGCCAAAATCAGGAACGCGCCAAACATGCCATATTCTTCAATGATGGTAGCATAGATATAATCGGAATAGGCGTGCGGCAGGAAGTTACGTTGTGTACTATTGCCCGGGCCTTTACCTAAAAAGCCACCGCCTGCAATGGCGATGTTAGCTTGTTGCACCTGGTAAGGCATTTCCGTATGATCACCATGTATGAAGTTGTCGATACGTTTTTCCCAGGTTTTGGTACGCATTTCCATACTGGTTACTTTCGCCACCAGGAATAACAACATCACCAACAGGGCCCCTGCTGCCACCATGGAAGCCAGGAACCGTAGTGGTACCCTGCCGATAAAGCAGAGCAACATACAACTGGCACCCAGTAACAGGGCGGTACTCATATTGGCCGGCATAATCAGTGCGCAGATAATGCCTACCGGTATGATGATGGGAAGAAATCCCTTTTTAAAATCTGTGATCAGGTTTTGACGCCTGGATAATTGCCTGCTTACATACATGAAGATGGCGAGTTTAGCCACATCCGATGTCTGGAAGGTAAGGTTGATGATTGGTAAACTGATCCATCTGCTGGCGTCATTGAGATGCCGGCCGAAGGCCAGGGTGTATATCAGTAATGGTATCGACAACAGGAAGCCTATCTGTGCCACACGGGAATAGATGGTATAATTCACGCGGTGGGCAAAGTAAATGATGACCAGTCCCATCGCCAGCACCGTAAGCTGCTTCAGGAGATAATACTCCGTATGGCCGCCCCGTTCGCGGTAGGCGAGAGAGCCGGTAGCACTATATACGGCAAGGAGGCTTACCAGCGATAGAAAGAATACTATCGTCCAGATAACCTTATCACCTTTTGTTCTATAGAGCAATCCAGTCATTTTTAGCTTTTAGCGTTTAGCAGTTAGCTATTAGCTTTCCTGCCGTTTGTTGTTAGTTTTTTGTTTTACCCATTTATTATGATCCCCTTTTACAAGGCTTTTACTTCATCTTTGAATTTTCGGCCCCTGTCTTCGTAATTTTTAAAAAGATCGAAGCTGGCGCAGGCCGGGGATAATAACACGATATCACCTTTGTTGGCCTGTTTAAAGGCTTCCTGTACGGCGTCATGCATGCTGGTGGTATTGATCATTACAGGCGTATCATTAGACAACGCTGCAAAGATGGGAGTATTGTCTACTCCCAGGCAAACGATGGCTTTTACCTTTTCTTTCACCAGGTCGCGGATGGCGTCATAGTCGTTACCTTTATCCACACCGCCCATGATCAGGACAATGGGTTTATCGAAGCTTTCCAGTGCAAACCAAACGGAGTTTACATTAGTAGCTTTACTATCGTTAATAAAATCGACACCTCTCACGCTCGTCACATATTCCATCCGGTGTTCGAGGCTTTCAAATGAGGTAAGGCTTTCCCGGATTTTTTCGTTTCTAATATCCATGGTTCTGCCTGCAATTGCTGCTGCCATCGAATTATACAGATTGTGTTTTCCCTTTAATGACAGGTCATACATTGACATGATAACCGGATCTCCGTTGACATCGATGTGCAACTGGTCGTTGGCAATAAAGCCGCCTTCTTTCAGTGGTTTCATGATGGTAAAAGGTATTGATGCTGAATAAATGGGTTGCTGCGCTAAATGTCGCATGATCTCAGGATCGTCCATGCAGTAGATGAAATAGTCTTCTGCTGTTTGATTCATGGCGATTCTGAATTTGGAGGCTACGTAGTTTTCCATTTTATAGTCGTAGCGATCCAGGTGATCAGGCGTGATGTTCAGCAGGATGGCCACATTGGGTTTAAAGTCCTTAATGTCATCCAGCTGGAAGCTGCTGATTTCAATCACATAATACTCCGCCGGTGCGGTTGCCACCTGCCTGGCATAGCTGATACCAATATTCCCCACCATGGCCACATTCAGTCCTGCGGTTTTGAAGATGTGGTAGGTGAGGGCAGTAGTGGTACTTTTGCCGTTGCTGCCGGTGATGGCAATAATCTTTTTACCTGTCGAGAAACGGTAGGCCAGCTCTATTTCGGAGATCACGGGTATGCCTTTTTCGCGTACCTTTTTCATCAGTTCCGACTTTTCAGGGATCCCGGGGCTCTTAACGATTTCGTTGGCCTCAAGGATAATATCCCAGGAATGATGTCCTTCTTCAAAAGAGATCTGGTTTACCGCCAGTTCCTGTTTATAGTTATCTTTTATTGTTCCTCCGTCAGATACAAATACATCATATCCCTGCTGTTTTCCCAGCAAGGCCGCGCCAATTCCACTTTCACCGGCTCCTAATATGATGAGTTTATGTGCCATTTCGTATATTCTTCTTTGTTAGTATAATTTATTATCTCATTTTCAGTGTCGCAATGGCTACTACCACACACATGATGGTAACAATCCAGAAGCGAACTGATATTTTACTTTCATGATAACCCACTTTCTGATAATGGTGGTGGAGGGGCGACATTTTCAGAATACGTCTGCCTTCACCATATTTCTTCTTGGTATATTTAAAGTAAGATACCTGCAGCATTACAGATAATAATTCTACCAGGAATACGCCACAGAAGATGGGTATCAGCAATTCTTTCCTTACAATAATAGCCAGGGAAGCGATAATGCCACCTAATGCCAGGCTACCGGTATCTCCCATAAACACTTGTGCCGGGTAAGCATTGTACCAGAGGAATCCGATACAGGCGCCTACAAATGCGGCGATGAATATGGACAGTTCACCCAGGTTGGGGATATACATGATGTTCAGGTACTCCGCAAACTGGATATTACCGGATACATAGGCAAAGATGCCGAGGCCTATCCCAATAATGCCTGAAACACCCGTTGCCAGCCCGTCCAGTCCATCCGTCAGATTAGCGCCATTAGATACCGCGGTAATAATGAAGATGACGATCAGTATATAAAGAACGAAAGTGTATTTCTCAGCACCCGGAATCCAGGAAATCAGTTTTGAATAATTGAATTCATGGTTCTTTACAAAAGGAATGGTGGTAATAGGAGTTTTTACATCCACAAACCGGTGTCCATCACGGGTTACACGTTCAGGATGGGTAGTGATTTGTCTTTCATAGGGAGCCAGTTTTTTTGCCCCCATTACTTCACGGGATACTACCACATCATTGTTGAAGTACAGGGTACAGCCAACAATGAGGCCCAGTCCTACCTGCCCCATGATTTTAAATTTTCCTGCCAGTCCCTCTTTATTCTTTTTAAATACTTTGATGTAGTCGTCCAGGAAACCAATGAGTCCCAACCATACAGTGGATAATAATATCAGCCAGATGTATACATTCGCTACCTGTGCAAACAATAAGGTCGGTATCACGATGGCGGAGAGAATGATCAGTCCACCCATAGTAGGGGTACCTTTTTTGGAGTTTTCTCCTTGCAGACCCAGTTCACGAATGGTTTCACCAATCTGTTTTTTCTGCAGAAACTTAATAATCCGTTTACCAAACAGCAATGAGATCACGAGCGACAGCAGTAATGCCATCGTTACACGGAAAGTGATATACTGAAACATACCACCGCCGATGACGCTGATCTTAAATTCTGTTTTCAGGTAATTTAAAAAATAATATAACATAAGTTTTAGTCGTAGCCCACCTGCTGCTGTTCAGTCAGACAAGCTTTTAAGTCATTGGATTATTAAGTATTTCAGTTTCAGTTTTAATTTTATTTCTCCATCAGCTTCATCATGTCCACCAGTACTTCTTTATCATCGAAATGATGTTTCACTCCTTTGATTTCCTGGTATTTTTCGTGTCCTTTACCGGCAACGAGGATAATATCTTCCGGGCCTGCGAGGGAAAGAGCAGTTTTAATTGCTTCTTTCCGGTCGGTAATAGACAGTACTTTCTTTTTCAGGTGAACAGGAATACCTGCTTCCATTTCATGGATAATGGCCACCGGGTCTTCCGAGCGGGGATTATCTGATGTCAGGATTACACGGTCACTGTTTTCCACGGCCACTTCTCCCATGATGGGGCGTTTGGTGGTGTCTCTGTCGCCGCCGCAGCCTACTACAGTGATGACGTGTTCGTTGCCTTTGCGCAGATTTTTGATGGTAGCCAGTACATTTTTCAACGCGTCTGGTGTATGTGCATAATCTACGATGGCGATAATTTGTTCCTTGTCAGAAACGATATAATCGAACCGGCCTTCTGCGCCTTGAATGTCGCTGAGGGCCTGTAGTACTTTTGCTTTATCGATGCCCAGTAATATGCCGGCGCCATAAACGGCCAGCAGGTTATAGGCATTGAATTCACCGATCAGGCGGAAATGGACTTCGGTATCACCTACGAGCATCACCAGTCCGGTGAGATTATTTTCCAGGATCTTTCCTTTGAAATCAGCCAGGGTGCGCAGGCTATAAGTAGCTTTTTTCGCTTTGGTATTTTGCAGCATCACCATACCTCTTTTATCATCGAGATTAGTGATAGCAAAAGCGTCTGCCGGCAGGTTGTCAAAGAATGATTTTTTCACCCGGATGTATTCATCAAATGTTTTGTGATAGTCCAGGTGGTCGTGGGTGATATTACTGAAGATGCCTCCCGCGAATTTTAATCCTGCTATACGTTGCTGGTGGATAGCGTGAGAACTTACTTCCATGAATACATAGAGGCAACCGTCTTTTACCATTTGCGCCAGCAGGGCATTAAGACTGATAGGATCCGGTGTGGTATGTGTAGCCGGTATAACGGTATCGCCTATCTGATTTTGAACTGTAGATAATAGTCCACAGTGATATCCCAGTTTGGTAAACAAACGGAACAGTAAGGTGGCGATGGTTGTTTTACCGTTAGTACCTGTAACGCCTACCAGTTGTACTTTATGTGACGGGTTATCATAGAAGTTGCCTGCCATGATACCGCTGCTGTTGGCGCTGTTGCTTACCTGTACATAACATACATTTTCTGTGCGTTGGTCAGGTAATGTTTCGCAGATTACAGCTACCGCACCTTGCGCAATTGCTTTATCGATGTAGGCGTGTCCGTCTACATGTACTCCTTTCACTGCAATGAAAGCATCGCCGGCTCCGATGGCACGGGAGTCGATGGCCAGGGCGTTGATGGCAATGTCTGTATTACCATGCACCGCCTGGATGCTTACATTATACAATATGTCTCGCAGCGTCTTCATCTAGCTCAGTTCTATTACGATAGTTTGTTCGTTTCCTAATTTTGTTCCGCCGGGGAGTGATTGTGTTTTCACTTTTCCGGCACCTTTTACCACTACTCTTAATCCTGCATTTTCGAGGAGGTAGAGTGCATCTTTCAATCCCATTCCGGTAACATCCGGTACAGCGCCTTTCATCTGTGTTACCTGTTGGAAGGCAATTTTACGATCTGTTACCTTCGCGCTTACCCAGCTGTTATTGGCTGGGGAGCTGTTTACCGGCAGCTGCAGGGTACCCAGGATTTGTTTCCATTCACTTCCTTTTCCATTTTTCAGGGCGAGGAGGGTATCCAGTTGCACGGTGGCCTGCATGGGTTTTTGTTTTTCCACTGCGATGGCATATAACTTATCTGCCACTTCTCTAAACACCGGACCCGCAACGCCTGCGCCGTAAAAGCGCAATGCATGCGGTTTATTTTTTATTACTACCACGCAGGTATACTGTGGATCTTTTGCCGGGAAATAGCCGGCAAAGGATGATTGGTAGATCTTGTCTGCATATCCGCGGTTGCCATTAGCCACGAGTGCGGTACCTGTTTTAGCAGCGAAAGCGTAGTAGGGGGTCCGCAATTTTTTCGCGGTACCATCTATGGGTACACCTTCGAGCATGGCCTGTACTTGTTTCAGCGTGTTTTGAGAACAGATGCTATCCATGAGTACAGTAGGCTCAAATTGTTTTACTACCTGGCCATATTCCTGTATGGAATTGACGAGGTAGGGTTTCATCATTTTACCGTTGTTTGCTACAGCGTTGTACAGCATGCAGGTTTGCAACGGGCTGATGAGCACTTCATATCCGAATGCCATCCATGGCAGGGATGTGTTGCTCCATGTTTTGGAAGCAGTGGTTTTAATTACTGGTCTTCCTTCGCCTATCAGGTCTATACCGGTGCTTTGATCGAGCCGCAATTTTTTCAAATGGGCGACAAAGTTATTCGGTTGCCGGTTATAAAACTGGTAGGCCAGTTTTGCCATTCCCACGTTTGAACTGAGTTCAAAGGCGTGTTTGATGGTTACATTTTGCGGGCCCGGGTGGGGTTCTGAATCGAAAACGGTTCTGCGTCCAACCTGCCAGCGGCCACCATCCATGTTGACCATGGAGTTCATGGTAGCGTATTTATCTTCCAGCACAGCGATAACGGTTGCCAGTTTAAAAGTGGAACCAGGTTCTGCTACCTGCAGTGCATAGTTCATATTTTCCCAGTAGCCGTTGCCATCGGGTTGTTTACCGAGATTGGCGATGGCTTTTATTTTGCCGGTTTTTACTTCCATGAGGATACAGGTACCTTGGTCTGCTTCATTTTCCACCATCATGTTCATGAGGGCTGTTTCCACAATATCCTGCATATTAACATCGATGGTAGTGACTACATCGCGACCGTTTTCCGGTTCAATATCGTAACCATCAACGGGAACGTAGGTACCTCCGGCAATGCGGCGCATCAGTCTTTTACCGGTAACGCCTTTCAGGTAATCGTTGTAGGTTCTTTCGAGGCCTACGCTTTGGGAATTTTCGCGGGCTAGTCCGATGGTTCTGTTGGCAAGCAGTTTAAAGGGGTTGATGCGCTTACTTTTGGATTCAGCGATCATGCCACCTTTATTTTTGCCGAGGCGAAACATGGGGAAGCTGCGTAGTTCCTGGTATTGATTAAAGGGAACGTCTCTTTTCAGCAGGAAGTAGCGATCCTTTGATTTATATCCTTCTCTCAGTAATTGTTTATAGGCGATTTTGGTGCGGTCACCAAATACTTCAGACAATTTGTAAGAGAGGGAGTCCAGGTTTTCTTCGAATACTTTTCCGTTTTTATCGCGGAGCCCATCGGCGGCGAAATCGATGCGGATATCGAAATAAGGAATGGAGGTCGACAGCATTCTGCCTTCTTCTGAGTAGATAGTACCTCTTTCCGCATCGAGGGCCACGTAGCCGGTGTGCAGGCTATCGGCCATGCTGCGCCAGTAGTTGCCTTGTACTTGCTGGATATAGAATACTTTTACCAGGATGGCTACGCCAAACAGCGCCATGCCTATCAGGCACAGATACACTCTCCACAATATATCCTTTTTTACATCCATTGTTTTAGCTGTCAGCTTTTAGCCATTAGCTTTTAGTTTGTTTTGCTTTAGCTGTCAGCTCTGGCTGTCAGCCTTTAATATTATCTTGTTTTCAGCTATTAGTTTCTACATCAATGCCCTCAACCAGGGGCGGCTAAGGGCTAAAAGCTAATTGCTAAAAGCATATTAGAAAGATACCTGACACTGGCTGCATTTGTATTTGAGATGCTTGCCATTGATTTGATTTACCAGCATCCCCGACCTGAGTTCTGGGTCAGGCGGGCAGCGTCAGGCATCAGTATTAAAATCATTTTTCTGCTTCCTTTTTCAGCACAATCTTTTGTGGAGGGGAGCTGAGTTGTTTAAGGCCCAGCGGCTCAACAGATTTGCTGACTTCACTCATTTTGCTGCGAAACATGAGCTCACTTTTCACATTGATGTACTCCCACTTCAGCTCTTTTATTTCTTTTCCAAGTTTGTTGATACGTCTGATTTTTTTTTCGGCGAGGTGACTATTAGCGATATAGATCAGGGCCAGGACAGCTAAGAAGCCGATGAAGGGCATGTTTTGTACCAACGCTCTGTAGTTGATGCGCAACCGCCATTCTTTTCGTTGTTCCGGGGGAAGGCTATTGGTTTCTTCCGCCGGGATTTCCTGGTTTGTTTCTATAGTTTCTTCCTGCAACACGCTCTATGCCTTTTTAAAAAATTGACAATATAAACCTGAACGCAAATCAAACAGATGTGTAAATAGGATAGGGTAGGATGTGGTGCGCGGTTTAAAGTCGCGTCACGCTAGTTTTTCGGCCACCCGCAGTTTTGCACTTCTGGATCTCCCATTGAGCTTTAATTCTGCATCGCTGGCGGTAACCGGTTTTTTTGTGATTAATCTGAACAATTTAGGGGGTGTTTCTTTCGCAAACGGATCTTCGGGTGCTTCTTCGAACCTTCCTGTCTTCATAAAATTTTTCACCATCCTGTCTTCCAGCGAGTGGAAGGTAATGATGGCGAGTTTGCCTCCCGGTTTAAGTACGTTGGTAGCTTGCTCCAGTAAATCTTTCAGAGCGCCCAGTTCATCATTTACCGCGATGCGCAAAGCCTGGAAAACCTGAGCCAGGTATTTTTGCGGATTGCCTTTTACGATGGGCTGGATCACGGATTTAAATTCTGCGATGGTGCGCAGGGGGTGTGTTTTACGTTGCTTTACAATTGTTTGTGCGAGGGTTTTGGCATTAGTGACTTCCCCATATTCCTGGAAAATCAGTTGTAACCTTGCTTCTCCCCAAGTAGCCAGCAATTGTGCGGCGGTAAATTCGGTTCTCGTGTCCATTCGCATGTCCAGATCGCCATCAAAGCGAATGCTGAATCCTCTTTCGGCGGTGTCAAACTGGTGCGATGATACGCCCAGATCTGCCAGTAATCCATCTACCTGTTCGGCTTTATGTAATTTTAAAAAGCGTTGCAGGTGACGGAAGTTTTGTTGTACAAAAGTTACGCGTTCGTCTATGATCCTGTTACGGTAAGCATCTTCATCCTGATCAAATACTATCAGCCGCCCTTTTTCACCCAGTTTCTCCAGTATGGCGCGTGAATGTCCTCCACCTCCAAACGTCGCATCTACATAAATCCCTTCCGGGTTAATCTGTAGCAGTTCCGTTGTTTCCTGTAGCAGAACGGGTAAATGATATTGTTGTTCGCCCATGTGCTCCCCTCTTTAAATTGAAATATTGTTATCTCCTCCTCCCATTACCTGTTGTGCCAGATCACTGAACGCTCCTGGTGAGAAATTTTCAAAGAACTCCTGGTATTTAGCTTTATCCCAGATCTCGATTTTATTGGATGCTGCTGCCAGCACAATATCTTTTTCCAGATTGGCGTAAGACAGCAGGTTTTTTGGTACCAACAGTCTTCCTGCACTGTCTAACTCCAGAATAGTGGCCCCGTTCAAAAAGTACCGCCTGAATTCCCTTACTTTTGGGTCAAAGTCATTCAACTTGCTGATACGTTCAAAAATTGGCTGCCATTCATTCATGGGATACAGGGACAAGCATTTTTCAAACCCTCGGTTAATCACAAACTGTCCTCCGGCCCCGTCTGATAACTGCTTTTTAAAACCAGCAGGTAACAGAAAGCGTCCTTTTGCGTCCAGCGTCGATTCATATTCACCGAGAAATCCTGTCATACCATGGGGCAAAGTCCTTGAAAATCCATTTTCTAACACAAAATAACACTTTTTCCCACTTTTTAACGAAAAAATGCTTTATAAATTTTTTCCACAGATGGGATTGCCTGCATAGGAGGCCATCTACCTTCGTTTATGCACCATTTCTGTGCATTCTTAAATTTTACATGTGGATAACATGTTTATATTGTCCGTTTAGATGTTTATATCGTGTGAGTTGCCTGTCGGACGGGTTATTCCGGAAAGGAGGGCCGGGTGGGAAAATGATTCGTTTTTTTATTTATGCGTTCGTTTTTTTTCTAATTTGAATCTTTTTCGCCCCCATTTTTGTGTTAGAAAGTTAATTTTCCACAACCAGGTGGAAAAATGTCAGCAACTCCGGTGGCCATGAAAAACCTCGCTTTCAGCGATTTAATTCCCTCTTTTGCAAAATTTTAACAGCAATCAACATCTCTCTGCCTTACATTTACATTTAATTCTTAATTTTGCCACTCTTTTATGCGGAAATTTTTATTGTACATCACTGTTCTTGCGGCAATCATAGCTACCTCCTGTAATAACCAGTTGCGTAGAATAGAGAAAAGCAACAACTTTGAAAAGAAGCTGGATTACGCCAACCAGCTGTTTAAAAAGAAAAAATACAATACAGCAATAACACTGTATACCGACCTGGTACAGGTGTATAAGGGTACAGACAAGTTTGAGCCAATGTATTATAATTTCGCATACTGCTCTTATTACGTAAAAGACTACGTTCAGGCGGCATTCCAGTTTAAGAATTACCTGGACCTGTTTCCTAACAGCCCAAGAGCCGTGGAGATTGACTATATGCAGGCCTACTGCTACTATAAGCAATCCCCGAAAGTATCCCTGGATCAGTCTAATACCATGAAGGCCATTGCTGCCATGCAAACCTTCATCAACAACTATCCAACCGCTGAAAAAGTGTCGGAAGCCAACCTGGTTATTGAGTTGTGCCGCCGTAAGCTGGAAAAGAAAGAATTTAACAGCGCCGAACTGTATTATAACCTGGGCTTCTTCAAAGCCGCCGGTATTGCCTTCAAAAACCTGATGCGCAACTACCCCGACTCTGATAAAAGCGATGGATACAAAGTAATGGCCATCAGATCTTATTATAATTATGCTAAAAACAGTATTCCGGAGAAACAAAAGGAGCGCTACGCCACCGTTTTAGACGAATACCTGGATTTCGCGGATCACTACCCGAACAGCAAATTGAAGGTTGATGCCGAAAAATTTTATACCTTAGCGCAAAACAACATTAAAACACTGGATAATGAGCAAATTAAAGCGAAGTCTAACCAGTAGCCTTAATCCCTGGGTAGAAACCAAAAATACTACCGACATTAAGAACAGAACTGGTAATTTATATGAGTCTATTGCCGTGATAGCCAAACGCGCCAATCAGATCAATATTTCCGTGAAAGAGGAGCTCCATTCCAAACTGGAAGAGTTTGCCAGTCATACTGACAACCTCGAAGAAGTGCACGAGAACAAGGAGCAGATTGAGATTTCCCGTTTTTATGAAAGACTGGCAAATCCAGCAATCCAGGCTACACAGGAATTCCTGGACAACAAAATTTATTTCCGCAAGAACGATGACGATTTGTTTAGCTAATCCGCCACACATTATTTTGTGAGGTGCGCGATTGCGAAAAATAAAAATATTAATTTCATGGCGGCAGAATGATTTCTGCCGCTTTTGTTTTTATATATGTCCATGGACGCTATCAAAATGCTACAAGGAAAGAAAATCCTGCTGGGGGTATCCGGCAGTATTGCCGCCTATAAATCGGCTACCCTGATTCGCCTGCTGGTAAAGGAAGGCGCAGAAGTAAAGGTAATCATGACCCCCGCCGCAGCCGATTTCATCACCCCCCTTACCCTCGCCACCCTCTCTAAAAACGAGGTGCCGATGAATATCAGCGACCATAGCAGCTGGAATAATCACGTAATGCTGGGCCGCTGGGCAGACATCATGGTGATTGCTCCCGCTTCTGCCAATACCATCGCTAAAATGGCGCAGGGACACTGTGATAACCTGCTCCTCGCCGTATACCTCTCGGCTACCTGCCCGGTGGTATTTGCCCCCGCCATGGATGAAGACATGTGGCATCACCCGGCTACCCGCCACAATGTGGAAAAACTGATCTCCTATGGTCATCAGCAAATACCCATTGGCTCCGGGGAATTGGCCAGTGGCCTTTTCGGAGAAGGTCGTATGGCAGAACCCGAGCAAATAGTAGCCTGGCTGCAAACCCATCTGCCGAAGGCAAACCCACAAAATAAGCCGCTTACCGGAAAAACAGCTATTGTTACTGCAGGACCTACTATTGAACATATAGATCCGGTAAGATACATCAGCAACCATTCCAGTGGGAAAATGGGTATTGCCATTGCAGAAGCCCTGGCAGATGCCGGCGCCAATGTACAACTGGTACTGGGTCCCACTTCCCAGCAAACCTCCCATACCGGCGTAACCACCACCCGCATACAAACTGCACAGGAAATGTTTGACCGGGTAACCGCGCTTTATCCAACTGCCAATATTGTGGTGGCTGCCGCCGCTGTAGCCGATTACCGCCCGGCGAATGTGGCCGATAAAAAAATTAAGAAAGGAGAAGCCCAGCTACACATAGATCTCGAAAAAACACCCGACATACTCCGCTCATTAGGCGATACCAAAGGCCCACAGCAACTGCTGATCGGCTTTTCCCTGGAAACGAACAATGAAAAGGAATATGCCCTCAAAAAACTGCGGGAGAAGCACCTGGACATGATTGTAATGAATTCGCTCGCGGATGCAGGCGCCGGGTTTAACTATGATACCAACAAAGTAACGCTGTTTGACAAATCCGGGAATGAACGTAGTTTCCCGCTGAAATCAAAACAGGCCGTGGCACAGGATATTGTTTCTGCTATAATTGAACTGCAACATGCATAACCGTTTCCCGTTCTTCCTGCTCATGGCAGGCGCATTTGTATTATTCTGCTGCCGTCCCGTTCAGGCCCAGGAAATCAGGGCCAATGTATCTGTGGTGGCTGCCCAGGTACAAGGAGTAGATAAAAAGATATTTACCACCCTGCAGAATTCCATCCGCGAATTCCTCAACAACCGGCACTGGGCCAATGATGCCTTCACCCCGGCAGAAAGGATAGAATGCAATTTTTTACTGAATATAACCGGTACTGCCGGCTCGGATACCTACAAAGCTTCACTGACCATACAGGCCACACGGCCGGTGTATAACAGCAGCTATGTTACCAGCCTGCTGAATATACAGGATAACAATGTGCTTTTCCGCTATGCAGAATTTCAACAGTTGGAATACAGCGATACGCGTATTGTAGGCAATGATCCGCTGGCATCCAATCTCACGGCTATTCTTGCGTACTATGTAAATATCATCCTCGGCCTGGATTATGATTCTTTTTCTCCACGCGGTGGTGATTTGTATTTCAAGAAAGCACTGAATATCGTTAACAATGCACCGGATGGGAAAGACATTTCCGGCTGGAAAGCCTTCGAAGGAAACCGTAACCGCTACTGGTTGCAGGATAATCTCCTGAATGCGAAATTCCTGCAGTTCCATGATGTGATGTATCAATATCACCGGGATGGCCTGGATGTAATGTATGATGATGTGAACAAAGGCCGTGGCGTAGTGCTGAACTGCCTGAATATGCTCTATTCCATTCACCAGGATATTCCGAATTCTATGCTGATGCAGGCATTCTTCAGCGCCAAAGGAGGAGAGTTACTGAAAATATTTTCCAAGGCTATGCCACAGGAAAAAAGCCGTGCCGCGGAACTGCTGTCACAGATGGATGTACCGAATGCACAGAAGTATCAACAGATGAAATAAACAGCTATAAGCTATAATGAATAAGTTAATGACGAAATACACCGCCCTGACTTTGATCGTATTGTTTTTGTTCGCCTGCGGTGATGGGGACAAGGTGCCGGGTCAATATATCTCTAAAGAAAAAATGAGTAATATCCTGGAAGATATGTCGATTGCAGATGCCTATAGTAGTGAGTACCAGGCGGGTAGTTATTCTCCCAATTATGATTCTGTCAGACAGGAAAAGGTAAAGATTTATTACAAGCAGATCCTGGACATCCATAAAGTAAGTGTGAAGGAATTTATGGAGAGCTACCGATATTATGAAAGTCATCCCAGCCGGTTAAAAGAAGTACTGCAAATGGCGCAAGCCAATGTTGCCGCCAAGAAGCAGCGTCTGGGTAACCCAATAGAGGAAAATGCGCCAGTGCGTTATCGCCTGAGAACCATTTTCCCTTATGCCGACAGCGTGCTGTTACTGCCGAGGATCGATACTATCCGGCCTTTTGTTAAGCGGCAGTCTTAATCTATAAAACACCAAAACATGAACAAAGTAATCGCTAATGCCGACGAAGCCTTACAAGATATCCGGGATGGAGCGGTACTGATGCTGGGAGGATTTGGATTGTGTGGTATTCCGGAAAACTGTATTGCTGCCCTGGTAAAAAAAGGAGTAAAAGAACTGACCTGTATTTCGAATAATGCAGGAGTAGATGATTTCGGCCTGGGATTGTTGCTGAAAACGCGGCAAATCAGGAAAATGATGTCATCCTATGTAGGCGAAAACGCCGAATTTGAAAGACAATTATTAGCAGGAGAACTGGAGGTAGACCTGATTCCGCAAGGCACCCTTGCTACCCGCATCCAGATGGCGGGTATGGGTATTCCTGCTTTTTTCACACCTGCCGGCTACGGTACTGAAATCGCAGAAGGAAAAGAAGTCCGTGAATTTAATGGCAAGCCTCACCTGATGGAAATGGCGTTACACGCCGATTACGCCATTGTAAAAGCCTGGAAGGGTGATACCCTGGGTAACCTCGTTTTTCGCAAAACGACGCGGAATTTCAGCTCTTCTATGGCCAGGGCTGGGAATATTACCATTGCAGAAGTAGAGCATCTGGTACAGCCGGGAGAACTGGATCCTGACCAGATTCATGTACCGGGCATATATGTGCACCGCATTTTCCAGGGTAGTAATTATGAAAAACGGATCGAACGCCGCACGGTGAAGATCTAGTGTTCACATTTTCCACGCTTCAAATTTTACATAATGTCGCTCGATAAATATGGCATCGCCAAAAGAATAGCACAGGAGCTGCAGGATGGTATGTATGTAAACCTGGGTATTGGTATTCCTACCCTCGTTTCCAACTATATCCCTGCCGGTATTTCTATAATGCTGCAGTCTGAAAACGGGATACTGGGCATGGGCCCTTATCCTGTTACAGAAGATGTTGACGCTGATTTAATCAATGCGGGTAAAGAAACGGTGACGTTGCTGCCTGGGGGAAGTTTCTTTGATTCTTCCGAAAGCTTCGGTATGATCCGCGCCGGAAAAGTAGATCTCACTGTATTAGGTGCTATGGAAGTTTCTGATAAAGGAGATATTGCCAACTGGAAAATTCCCGGTAAAATGGTAAAAGGAATGGGAGGTGCCATGGACCTCGTGGCGTCTGCACGTAATATCATTGTGGCCATGATGCATACCAATCCTAAGGGAGAAAGTAAATTGCTGCCGCAGTGTACCCTGCCGCTGACCGGTGTTAACTGTGTGAAAAAGATTGTGACAGAGCTGGCCGTATTAGATGTTACGCCCGATGGCTTTAAGCTGCTGGAGCGTGCGCCCGGTGTTAGCGTGGACGAAATCCGTGCTAAAACAGCTGGTAGAATAATCATTGAAGGAGATATTCCGGAGATGAAAATCTGATAAGGTAACTAATGTATATACGTACACGTGCCCCTGCTCTTCAAAAGCGGGGGCATTTTTATTTTTACAAATAGTCGTGCATATACTATAGAATAAATTTTAATGTTTATATTTTTGCCATATTTATACCTAACCTACAATAGTCACACTATGAAAAAGATTTTTACATTCCTTCTATTGTCATGCTGCGCCACCACTTATGCCCAGGATTTTGCGGGCTTCCGTACCAGTAGTTATGCAGGCGTAACTGCCGTTTTCTCCAACCCCGCCAATATTGCGGATAGCCGTTACCGTTGGGACGTAAATTTATTTGGTGTAAATGCCAGCGTATCCAACAACCAATTCAAATATAAGCTGGGAGATATCGGATCAGCTTTTAATGAAGATACGCTGAAGAACCAGTTTTTCGGACAAGGCAAAGGATTAACCAAAGCGCTCGTAAATGTAGGTGTAATAGCTCCCTCTGCCATGTTCAACGTAGGCAGGTTTGCTTTTGCCGTCACTTCCCGCGTACGTGTAGTCGCTAACGTTACTGACCTGGATGGCAAATTCACCGATAAAATCATCAATAACGGGTCGTCTGATGCAGACTTGCCTTACAACATTGCTTCCAACAGCAATATGCGTGTAAGCGTGAATGGATGGGCGGAATATGGCGTATCAGTAGCCCGTGAGGTATTGAGCATGGGACCTCACTACCTGAAAGCAGGGGTGAGCCTGAAATACCTTTCCGGTGCAGGTAATGGTACCATCAATGTAGATCACCTGCATGGTACTATGAATGTAGATAAGGTCAGGCAGGATGTTTATCTGACTAATGCTTCCGGAAAAGTGGGAATGAACTTCGCAGGTTTCAACATCTCTGATTTTGACGCCGCAGATGTGCTTAAATTTACCGGCCATGGTGTGGGTGCTGAATTAGGTGCGGTATATGAGTATCGTCCGGAGAGTGAGCTTAATGGCGTCAACAAGTATAAATTCCGTATAGGTGTTTCCCTGATGGATATTGGTAAAATCAGGTATGAGCGTGATGTAACCCGTAGCGGCACCTTTACTATTGGTATTCCTGCCGGTCAGCAGTTTTCTATGAAAAACCTGGAAGATGTTAAAATAGATAACTATAAAACGGAGTTAGGTAAATATCCTCAGTACTTTACACCAGCAGCGGATAATAATAGCTCTTCCTATTCCGTGAGTTTGCCAACTACTTTACAGGTGAACGGCGACTATCACATCCGCGATGCTTTCTATGTAAACATGGATGTACAGTTGTCGTTGGCAGGTGGTAAAAACAAGCCTTACAATGCGCAATATTTTAACGGCTTTAGCATTACTCCCCGTTATGATGGCCGGATATTCGGTTTCTTCCTGCCTGTCAGCTACAATGAATTGTCGAAGCTGAACGCTGGTGCCAGCTTCCGTGTAGGACCATTATTTGTTGGTTCCGGTAGTGTATTAACTGCATTGCTGGGTTCTTCTCATCAGGTAGATGGCTTTGTGGGGGTGCGTTTCGGCGGCTTGCAAAAGCGTAAATAATTTTAAAAAGGGATTTCCGGATGGCTTTAAAATCAGATATTTGTTTCAACAATACATACCACTTTGAAACAAAATCCGGAAATCCCAAACTTCGCAAATCCCCAAATAAGTGGTACCTTTCATCTTGCTAAAATAGTTCGAGGTGCAAGTTGGATTTCTTTGTTACAATGGTAAATACATTCCTGCGGCTGACCCGATTTTTACTGCCGATAATCGCTCTTTCCGATACGGGGATGGATTTTTTGAGACCCTGAAAGTATACCAGGGGCACGTACTGATGGCAGACCTGCATTTTGAAAGATTGCTGGCCAGCTTACATTTGCTGCACTTCGATATTCCCTCTCATTTTACCAAAGCATTTTTTATAAAGCAGATTGTGGATCTCTGCAACAAAAATAATGTATCACACCTGGCCCGGGTGCGGTTGGCTATCTTCCGCTCTGATGGCGGGTTGTATGATCCGGTGAATAATTTACCCAACTATATCATTCAATGTTGGGAGCTCAGCAAAACAGTTTTGGAATTAAACGAGAACGGTTTAGTGATCGATGTTTTTCCGGATGTAAAAAAAAGCTGTGACAAATTATCTTCTATCAAATCCAATAACTGTTTACCTTATGTAATGGCCGCAATGTATGCTAAACAGCACCGGCTGAATGAAGCGATTTTAATGAATCAATATGGTCGTGTGGCAGATAGTACCATCGCTAATTTGTTTATAGTAAGGGACAAAAAAATATATACGCCGCCACTTTCTGAAGGTGGCGTTTGTGGTGTAATGCGGAAGTATTTACTGAAAGCAGAACTTCCTTTTAAAGTGGAAGAAAGACCACTTGATATTGATGACCTCGAGAATGCGGATGAAATCTTTTTAACGAATGCGATCTATGGCATTCGCTGGGTGGGCCTTTTCCGTGATAGCAGTTACGGCAATGCCACCGCTGCTATTTTACATGAACTGTTAGCCGTTAGCTTTTAACTGTTAAAGAAAGCAGCGGGTATTGTAATGGTGGCCGCTAAAAAAATAATCATTAGCATGGAACAGCACGTTAGTCTTTGTTGGTTTCGCCGCGATCTGCGGCTGGATGACCAGGCCGCTTTTTATTATGCGTTACGCGCAGGGTTACCGGTAGTACCGGTATTTGTTTTTGACACCAATATCCTGGATGACCTGGAAGACAAACAGGATCAGCGCATGATATTTATCCATGCAGCATTAGAAGAAATGCAGCAGCAGTTGAAAGCTTATGGCAGCACAATGGAAGTGTTTTATGGCACACCGGAAGCTGCATTTTCACATTGGATGTCAAAATACAATGTAGCATCGGTATATGCCAATCATGATTACGAGCCCTATGCTATTGACCGGGATGCGGCTATCAGTAAGCAAGTTGCCGAAAAAGGCGCTTCTTTTCATACTTATAAAGACCAGGTGATACTGGAAAAAAATGAAGTATTGAAAGATAACGGGGATCCATATACGATTTTTACACCGTACAGTAAACGATGGTATGATACTGTGACGGATTTTCATCTCAAACCATATCCCTGTAAAAAATATTTCAAACAATTGTATCAGCAGTCGAGGTTGAATATTCCCTCCCTGCATACCATGGGGTTTAAAACCGGCGCAGCACAATTTCCTTCAAAAGAACTACCGGAGGCATTGCTGCAACATTACGATACCACCCGCGATTTCCCTGCGGTGAATGGTACTTCACGGCTGGGTGTTCATTTACGTTTTGGTACCATCAGTATTCGTGAATTGATGCAACATGCCATGCAGTTGAATGCCACTTTTTCCAAAGAGCTGGTATGGCGGGAGTTTTACCAGATGATCCTCTGGCATTTTCCGCATGTAGTGGGACATTCTTTTAAGCGGGAATATGATAAAATTGCATGGCGTAACAACCAGGCAGAGTTTGAGCGCTGGTGCAAGGGTGAAACCGGCTACCCCATTGTAGATGCCGGAATGCGGGAATTAAATGCTACTGGTTATATGCACAATCGTGTGCGGATGATTACAGCCAGTTTTTTAACGAAACATTTATTGATAGACTGGCGCTGGGGAGAAGCTTATTTTGCTGCCAAATTACTCGACTATGATCTGGCTGCCAACAATGGCGGATGGCAATGGGCGGCTGGTTCAGGTTGTGATGCGGCGCCTTATTTCCGGGTGTTTAATCCTACCCTGCAAACACAGAAATTTGATAAGGATTTGCAGTATATCCGCAAATGGGTACCGGAGTTTGAATCGTTTGATTATGTAAAACCCATTGTATCGCATGAAGTAGCGCGGAAGCGCGCATTGGAAGTTTATGGGCAGGCATTGAAGAAAAGCAGTTAATATCAAGGGACTCCTTCTGTAAAAGAAGAAGCCCCTGTTCCATTAAAACTACCACTATATTTTTGAGAAACCAGCTTTCTGCAAACGCAGCCACAGCAAAGCGCCCATTATAAAAAACACACTTTCAATCACCAGCCATTGTGTACCAAATGCCCCCAGCGGCCCTTCTATAGCCCATGTAATGATACGGGACAAGGCATATAGTCCCCAAAGCCAGCATAAAAAAGTAACACCCTGCTGTATATCCTTGATAGCCCAGCGTACCAGCATAACAGTGATCGTAAGTCCTACACCACCGTATACACCCCTGATGGAACTAAAAGCGTCATTGTTAGGCAGCTTCACCTGTACCAGGTCCATTACCGCCTGCGGACTGAAAAAGCCCATCATACTCACCATAAAAAAGCTTCCCGCAGAAAGGAACAGGTATATGCGGGACAAGACATTGATTGTTCGGGATTGCTTCATATTTGCACGTTTATGATGCAAAATTGGTTGCAGGGCATTTATAAAATCTTTGTGTGTACCAAGATTTTTATAGAGCTGAAAGCATAAAGCGGAAAGCAAAAAGCTATTGAAGCGATTAATCAGAGCGGATCAATAAATTTTTAATACTCGCTCCTATTAATCGCTTCAATAGCTTTTTGCTTTCCGCTTTATGCTTTCAGCTTTATTGTAAGTCCCTTATTTCAGGACTTCTGCCAGTTTGCTGTCCAGTGCAGTATGGTCTTCACCACCACCGCCAAAACGGGCTACAATCACACCTTTGGGATCCACCAGGATTTGAGTGGGTAAGGAATGAATGCCATAATGTTCGCTGACATCGTTGGGATTATCAGCACCTTTCATTATTTTATCCATATCCAATCCCCGCAGTATATGTTTCCATACACCTATCCCATCTTTTTCCACGGCTTTTTTCCAGGCGTCGTGGTTGCGGTCATCATCGGAAATGCTGATGATTTCCAGTCCTTTATTTTTGTACGTCTTGTATAACTCCAGCAAGTGTGGATTACCGGCACGACAAGGAACGCACCAGCTGGCCCAGAAATCGAGCAGCACATATTTCCCACGGAAATCAGCGAGTTTTAATGGTTGGTCGTTGATATCTTTTTTGCTGAAATTAAATGCAGTGCTGCCCGGAGATCCGGCTTCCAGTTGTTTTATTTCCTTGTTGATTTTCATCCCGTCCTTGCTTTTTTGTAAAGCAGGGCTCAGGCTGTAAAAATAGTATTTGGCAGAATCCAGTGACATTTTGCCTACTTCAAAACGCATCAGGTATACACTGAGAAAAGCGTTGTGATGCTCGCGGATAAATTTCCGGGACAGCTGACTGTGGGTTTCGAAATAGGGTTCCAGTTGTTGGCGGATAGCACCTGCTTTATCATGATCTTTTTCGTTTTTGAGTGCCTCCAGTAAAGGTTTATACTGCACGGTAGCGGCTTCTTTTTCTGCTTCCAGTTTTTGGTATTGGTCATTGGTAACGGACCCTTTCAGTACAATGGTGGTAAGATCACCATTTTGTATGTTGACGGTCATAGGAACAGGTTCCAGGAACAGGGAGGCCTGTTCCTTTTTATTTCCGGTCATGAATCGGCTTAATACTGCGGAGATCATGCCCGAAGAAGGTTGTGCCAGTGTGCCGGTAAACGTGAATTTACCGTTTACTACGGCAGCACTATCTGTGATAAACTTTTCCCCGTTGTTGTACTGCAGGTAATATTTAACGGGTGCATTGCTGCCGGCATCGCCGGTAATACTGAATTTTTTCTGTGCAGTAACTAACTGCGACATGGCTAACGTTAACGATAGTACGCTGATTATTTTACTCATATACTATTATGGATTTTGTGTAAGATTAGGATTGAGGGTAATTTCTTCCTGTGGTACGCGCAACAGTATTTTCGGACTGGTAGCTGGTATCGTCATGGCGCCGCTGCCAATAGAAGCATAGTTTCTCACCATGGGTAGACCGTTGCGGAAATAGTCGAAGGAATTATGACCTTCGAAAGCCAGTTCTATACGGCGTTGCAGCAGTATTTCATTGAAGAGTGCTTCGCCGGAAAGGTCCACGGATGGCAGTCCTGCCCGATTACGGATGGTGTTCAGGTCTGCCAGCGCTGCGTCTTTATTTCCCAGTTTAGCATTGGCTTCTGCACGATTCAGGTACACCTCTGCCAGTCGCAGGTAGCGGAAAGGCGACTTGCTAAAGAGCGCGGTATAATTGAGCATGTATTTTACCGTTGCAATGGTGTCGGTGGTTATGCCGGGTGTAATATTTACCACATAGTGAGAAGAACGCAGGTCTGTTGGATCTATCAGCGACAACAGCGGCGCAGAAGGACGGTAATAGCCTCCATCGTACCCGATGCGGGTTGGATACGCATATAACTGGGCAATAGAAGAGTTGCCATAGTCCATGTTGCCGGCAAAAATATCTTCCTGGTTGTTTTTGTTATTGCTGCTGTAATACGTGCGATAAGCTGCATTTTGTGATAAAGTAAATTTATTGCTACCAATGACCATCGTAGCATTATCCACTGCTTTTTGATTGAAAGCGGCGGCAGGCTGCTGGAAGGTGCCACCCATATACAGGTATACACGCGATAGTAACGCTGCTGCACCCTGTTTGCTGGCGAAGCTACTGGATTTATTCTGTGAAAATAAAGGCATAGCAGTTTCCAGGTCGTTGATGATCTGATCATACACCGCTTTTACACTGGCGCGTGCAGGCTTATAATCAGGGGCGTTATTAGCCGTGGTGATCAGCATTACGGCCGGACTGTTGGCAGCGTCCTGGTAGTAGGGTTTGCCATAGAAGCGTACCAGGTTAAAGTATACAAAAGCACGGACAAACAGCGCTTCTGCTTTCGCCTGTAGGATGATCGGATTTTTTTCATCTTTTGCTACATGGTCAAGCAGTTTGTTGGTATGAAGAATAGTGAAATAGCTTGCCCGCCAGAGACTGTAGGTCCAACTATTATTCTTATCGGCGGAGTTGATATAGTTAAATGCATCGGCATATTTACTCAGCAGCGGATCGAAAGAGTGGATGTTATTACCCATTGCTTCCGGCAGGAACATGGTAACACCGCCATAGCCAAACGCATCATTTTCCATGCCTACACCGGTGGTAATCATCTGGTATAAGGTGAGGGTGGCCTGGGTAAATCCGTCCGGTGTAGAGAATTGTAATTGTTCGGTAGTAACGTTATGCGGACGTAGATCGTCCAGTTGTTTATTGCAGGCACTTAAAGCGAAGATGCTGCAGAATGCGATTAATATTTTCCGGTTCATGTTGGCAGTAGTTTAGAAAGTTACGTTGAGACCTGCGGTGATACGTCTTGGATTGGCGTTGTCAATACCAACACCGGCAAAGCTGGTGGAGCCGATGGTAGCACCTTCCGGATCAGCACCTACGTAGTCTTTATGTTTGATGACAAATACATTATCCATACTCACGAAAACGCCTGCACGTTGTGCGTGGAATTTAGATAATGTCCTGGATGAAAGATCATAACCCAGCCGGATGTTGCGCATACGTATATGGCTGGCGTTGCCAAACATCAGGGAGGAATTAGTACTAAATACTCTCCATTGATTCATTTTACTACTATATACATCCGGGTAATTGGCGTTTTTGTCGCCGGGTTGTTGCCATATTTTTTGAGATGCCTGCCAGGCGACGTTATTTCTGCCGCCCATAGGTGCGGTTGGATCCTGGAAGTTATTGATAATGCTCATGCGGGTGTAGTTGCCTACCTGGAACCACATTTCTGCACTAAGTGAAAATTGTTTATAAGTAAAGGTATTGGTGAAGCCGCCAAAGAATTTCGGAGTAGAGGAGCCCACTACCCGGAAGTTACGAAGGTCTGCGTAATTGCCCATTCCTTCTACTTTTTGCAACTTCCCGGAGGCATCATAGTTCTCGAATAAAGGCGCGCCATTATCAGGATTTACGCCTGCATAGTGTACGGCTCTGATGGTGTTAATATCTTCTCCCACATAGTGGTAGAACGCCCGGCTGTAGTTATCCAACAGGGAGTCGTTATAAAGTTTCTGTATCTTGTTTTTATTAAAGCTGATGTTCAGGTTGGTGGTCCAGGTGAAGTTTTTACTATCAATATTCTTTGTATTGATCATCACTTCCAGGCCTTTGTTTAGTACTTCTCCTATGTTTTGATATTGAAGGAAAGAACCTTGTGCAGAGCTTACATATACCTGCTGCAGCAGGTTTTTACTAAGTTTGGAATATAGGTCGATGTTTACCTCTACGCGTTTCCATAGCCCCAGGTCAATGCCGAGGGTATTATTCACCGTAGTTTCCCAACTAATATTTGGGTTTTCCAGTTGTGTGATTTGCACGCCTATTCCGCCAATATTATCATATGGATTTGGATTGGGGCTGCCGTAGAGTGTTTGGTTCAGGTAACCATCGCCTACATCTCTTCCGGAGGTGCCGTGCACTACGCGTAGCTTTAATTGATCAATGTTTTTCACATCTGCCAGAAAAGCTTCCCTGTTGATCATCCAGCCGGCGCTGAGCGCATAGAAAGTACCATATCTTTTATTGCGGCCGAAGTTGGTAAAGGCATCTGTACGCAAGGATCCGGCAGCGAAGTAGCGGGATAAATAATTATAGTTCAGCTCCCCAAAGGCGGAAAAGCTGGCCCGCTCTGCGTAGGTACCATTGGGACGGATAGGGGTACCATATACATAGCTGATAGCGTCGCCAATATTTTTAGCAGCGCCTGCATTGCGTTCACCAGGCAACATATTGAAGTAATCGTTTGCTTGTGTTTCGCTGTGACGTTTTGCCCACTCTGTTCCGGCCAGGAGGCTAAAGCTATGATCGTTGAATTGTTTGGTAGCAGTTACTGTATTGGTAGAAGTAAAGTTGTAATAGCGGCCATCTGTAATAGAAAGCGTTCCATTCACACCTGCTTGTCCGGGTGAAAAGAGATATGGGTAGCCACCATATTTACCGGAGAAACTTCGTGGATCCAGGTAGGCGTTATAGTGCGTATTAATATAATCGATGGTATTGGTGGTTTTAACACTTAACCAGGGTAATATTTTATAACTGAGCCATCCGGTGCCGGTAAAGTGCATATTGTCTGTAATGGCAGTATTATCGAACTTTTTCTCTCCCAGGAAATTTTGAGCGTAGGTAGTATAAGGTACACCGAAGTTGCTCGATTGTTTTACCGGGATGCTGTCTGCCATGGAGCCGTCTGTTTTGTAAGGAGTAACAAAGGGCTGCGTCATATACAATGAGGGCGTGCCGGTACGGGCAATGGTTTTATCGATGATGGCACTGGTGTTGATACCACCACTCACTTTTTCAGAGAATCGCTGTTCAATATTCAGGCGCAGGTTACGACGGTCAAAAGTATTTCCAAAGTTGATGCCTTTTTCTTTATACCAGTCGAGGCCCGCGTATACAGTGGTTTTATCGTTTCCGCTGGTAATGCCCAGGCTGATATCGGAGAAGTTGCCATCATTGAATAATGCTTTTTCCCAATTGAAGTCTTTTGATTTATCCTCATCCGTATAAATTCTGCGTTGGTTAATAAAGTCTGCAGCCGTTAGGAATTGTGTGTGCAACGATGGTGTTTCTTCCCATTTGCGTTGCATCAGTTTATCCATTGCAGCAGTGGCTTCGGTGGTATTCATCATATGGATGGCGCGATTTTGTTTGATAGCGCCATAGCGGGTATCGAGGGTTACGTGTACACCACTGTTTTGGGTTCCTCTTTTAGTGGTGATTACAATAACACCCTGTGCTGCACGGGAACCGTAGATAGCGGTAGAAGCCGCATCTTTCAGGACGGTAATGCTTTCAACATCCGCGGGGTTTACCACGTCCTGTAAGGATGTGGCAGTAGAAATCACCCCATCTATCACGATCAACGGGCCGAAATAAGAGCTGGTGCCGGAAGGCAGGGAGGAAACACCACGGAGTAATACCTGTCCTTTAGCGCCTGCATTGGCACTGGGTTCTACGATATACATACCGGTAGTTTTCGCTTTCAGCATGGATAAAATATTAGGAGAGGAAACAGTGCTGCGCAGTTGACTACCGGAAATTTTTTGTACAGCGCCGGTGAGTTCTGCAGCCTGTTTGTTACTATATCCCATTACTACTACGCTACCGAGGCTGGTAGCATCTTCTTCCAGCACAATATGATTGTCTGTGCCGGAAATGGCCAGCGTTTTAGGGCGATAACCAATTGTGGTAATAGTTACCGGGTGTCCATCTTCAGTGGTGATTGCAAATGCACCATTGGCGTCTGTTACAGCGCCTTTCCCGGTAATCATGTCGCGAATGGTGGCTGCAGGAAGTGGCTGACCTTTGCGGTCAGTAACAATTCCTCTTGCCGGGCGATGCGGGGACGCGTATACGTTCGATTGTGCATCTCCGGAATACTTATCTGATGGCTGCCCGGAATATTTGCCTGACTGATCAGGTTTCATCACGCCAATCATATTTCCACTGAGTTTGAACTCCAGTCCGGAAGCGGCTTCCAGGTCAGCCAATAATTCTTTAATACTTCTTTCTTTGTCGGGAAGTGTAATAGATTTGGTAGGCAAGGTTCCCGCCACATAAAAGAACTTCACCTGGAAAGCAGCTTCAATTTTACGGATGGCTGCCTGCATAGAAATATTTTGCAAGTGAACTACTTTTTTCTGCTGTCCGAATAATGTCATACTCATCATTAGCAGCAACAATAACAAAGTGAACTGTCGTGTAACAGCAATGCTAAACAGCGCACGAAGGCGCGCATAATTAAAAGTCATGCGTCAGTTTTTAAATGTAATGGTTGATATGGTCATCACAAACGCCGGCAGCTTGTGATGATCCCGATTTAGCGATTTTGGTGGAAACGCTTGTATTAAAATTGAATCGTTACTTTATCCGGTTGTATTTGAAAATCACATCCGGCAGTGAAACAAAAAATGTTCAGTACTTTTTCAAGTTTATCATTATCGAAGGCTCCTGAGAACCGTTTGGCATTCAACAGATTTCCTTTTATTTCGAATGGTATTCCATACCAGTTTTCGAGTTGATCAACTACTTCCCGCACACTGGCATTGCTGAATACCAGTTTACCAGTTCTCCAGGTATGCAGCGCAATGGTATCAAATGATTGTTTGGTCATTTTCCGTGATGCTTCATTCCAACGGGCCTGTTCCCCCGGGCTGAGTGTAGTGGCGCTGCTGCGGCCATTATTTTCACTTACTTTCACCTTGCCGCTGAGCAATGAAACACTGGATTGTGGCTCGTAAGGATATGATTTTACGAGAAAGGAGGTACCCAGTACGGTGGTACGTATTTCTTTGCTGGTAACCACAAACGGATCATCGGTATTACCCGTTACATCAAACAGGGCTGCGCCTTTTATCAGTTCAACATGACGATGTTTGTGACTGTAATCGGAAGGTATCCTGACGCTGGTATTGGCGTTAAGGAGTACGGCAGATCCATCTGGCAGCGTGAGCATTTTCCGTTGTCCCCATTCACTGGAGTACACGAGGTAAGTGACGGGCGCGGGTGTGGGCTGACGCATTTTCCAGAGTACGGTAAGGCCTCCCAGCAGGGCTACCACAGCGGCGGCGCGCCAGGCATAACCACGCCAGTTGATACGATGCACGGGTGCAGCTATGGTGGCTTTTACCGCCTCCTGTAAGCGCGTGCGTTGTGTGGCTTTATCATTTTCTGCGGCGCTGGTATTGATGTTATAGTATAACGCTACCGCTGCCGCCACCTTTTCCTGTATTTCAGGATGTTGCGCGATATACGCTTCCCATTGCTCAATAGCTCCGGCGTTATTACGACGGATATATTGCAGAAAGGTATCATCGAGTAACAGGTCTAATTCCGTTAGGTCCTTTGGCAGCATTTCCCATCCATTTTAAAAGTAGAGCGACAATCTTTTCCGTTTTACCAGGTTGGCACCGGTAAATATCTTGATTTCGATATTTTTTATTTAAAAGGCGATTTCTTGAAAAAAATCTAAGGGGATTTATAGGGGAAGTAACAGCAGCAACATTTTCAGATTCAGCTTGCCTGATTTTAAATCTTCTTCCAGTGACAGTTTGAGCGTTTTTAATGCTTCGTACAGATGATTGTAGACCGTGCGGTGTGTAAGGCCGGTGATGTTCACTATTTCTTCGTAGCTCCGTTCTTCGTAAAAGCGAAGGTTGATTAATTCCTTTTGCCGGGGACTCAGTAAAGTGATGGCTTCCTGAATGCGTCCTACGGCTTCTTTGTGTTGTTGTTGCTGTATCAGTAATTGTTCACTGGAGGGAGTATCATCGCCGGGTTCCTGATTCATCCACAGCGACAGTAGTCCGTTGTCTTTTTTCTCCTGTTGCAGTTGCAGTAGCAGCCTGCGTTTGAAGGAGGTGATAATATAGCTCTTTACGTTGCTGACCGTTCCCAGGCTTTCTTTTTTCTCCCAGAGATAAAGGAAAACCTGTTGAATGCAATCTTTCACGGGTTCACTGTTGGTGCAGATTTTCAGGCCCAGGAAGAGGAGCAGATGATAATACTGATCATACAATGCGTATAATGCCTGCTCTTCTCCCTGGCGGAACCTGTTCCATAGTTCTGTATCCTTGTTTTCGATCATACCGCAACAAAAGAACAAAAAATCAGTTGCTTTAACGACGTATTTTTTCAGCGGCCGTCATGAGAGCGGCTACAGCAGCTTTTCCTTCGCTGCCCAGGTCAAGGCTGAAATCATTTACGTACAGGTCGATATGCTGGCGCATCACAGATTCGTCCATTTCCTGTGCATGTGATTTTACGTAGTCCGAGAGCTGTGGATAAGTAGTGTAGCTGTTCTGCAGGCTTTGGTGAATGAGGCTGTCCAGTTGGGCCCGGGTAGCTTCCGGTACATCTTTACGGATAAAGATACCTCCCAGCGGAATAGGATTGCCGGTGGTTTTTTCCCAGTATTCGCCCATGTCCATCAGCTTTACGAGGCCTTTCTGTTGGTAGGTAAAGCGGTTTTCGTGGATGATCACACCTGCATCTGCATCACCGTTCAGTACCGCATTTTCAATTTCAGAGAAGACCATTATCTTTTTCTTTTTTGCTTCCGGAAAAGCAATAGAGAAGAGGAGATTGGCAGTGGTGTTTTCGCCGGGAATGGCGATGGTCATATTTTTCAGCTCTTCCAGCGGGATATCTTTTTTAGCGATCAGCAAAGGTCCGCAACCGCGACCCAGCGCACTGCCGCTATTGAGCAGTTCGTACTGATCTTTTACTTTCAGGTAAACCGCGAAGCTCAGTTTGGTAATGGAGAGTTTGCCTTGTAATGCCCAGGTGTTGAGTGTTTCCACGTCTTCCAGGTGTGTGTCAAAGGTAAAATCCTGTGTGTCAATTTTGTTATTCACCAGTGCATCAAAAATAAAGGTATCATTTGGGCAGGGTGAAAAACCTAAAGATAAATGCATATGCTATCAAAATTTTATTGTCTGTTGTTAAATGCCGGCCAATGTATGCACCGTTTTTATCAATTCTTCGTTGAGTGTTTTTACGGCGTGTGGGATTTTCCACTTGCTTTTATCCCTGACTTCAACATAGTTGGAGAGGCTTCTGAGCTGGAGGAAGGGTATTTTTTCCAGCAGGCAGGCATAATGAAATGCGGCGCCTTCCATGCTTTCTACGTCGGGGTCATATTTGTGCACCAGTTTTTGAATGGTGGCTTCGCTGCCGCTCACCAGGTTTACGCTGATGCCGGTGGCAATGGGCAGGGGAGGCAGTTCCGGGAGGCCTGCAAAAGTGTTTTCCAGGCTGGTGCCGGTGAAAGGCACCTGGTCGGGTTGCCAGAGTTGTATATCAAATAAATCTTTAAACTGATTGTTATCTTCTGCCCCGAGGTCAGCGAGGTATTCTCTTTTGATGGTGACCACCTGTCCAAGCTCCCAATCGTGGCGGAAGCTCCCGCCAATACCGGCTTGTATAGCGATATCCGGTTTATGCAGGACCAGGTGGTGGCCCAGGCTGAAAGCGGTGTGCATCATGCCAATGCCGGCAATGAGGAGATCTATCTCACAATGAGCGGCAGATAAGGTGTTGCGGTGCTCGTCCAGGTATTGTAAAAAAGGCTTTATTTCCAGTGTGGTAGCCGCGGTAACCAGTATTTTCATAGGGTAAAAGTACGGCAAAAATGCTTGCTCCCATGTAAAACAATTGACAGGAATGAGGATAATTTGGGGCTACTCATTTAATAGTGGTATTTTTGCGAAAATTTTTTGCAATAATGATTTATTTAACGCGAGTAGAGAACTTTAATGCGGCGCATAAGTTATCTAACCCGGCCTGGAGTAAAGAAAAAAACGAAGAAGTTTTTGGTAAATGTGCCAATGAAAACTGGCATGGTCATAACTACGAGCTGCACGTCACTATAAAAGGCAATCCTGATCCTGAAACGGGTTTTGTATTCAATGCCAAAACTTTAGGTGTAATTATCCGGGATTCGGTTATTGAGAAGATAGACCACCGGAATCTGAATATGGATGTGGATTTTATGGCAGGTAAATTTACTTCTGCTGAAAATCTTTCTATCGCTATCTGGGATCAATTAGCCAAACATTTACCAGCAGAAGTACAGCTGCATTGTATTAAGTTGTACGAAACCCCTCGCATATACGTAGAATATTACGGAGGAAAGTAGGGAAGATGGAGCGTATATGTCAGCCTTTGAAATTTACTAAAATCATATAAGAATGGCGTATAATAAGATTGATAGTTACGACGAAAAGATCACGTCCGGTCTTGTAGAAAACTATAAAGAATGTCTACACCTGTTAGGAGAAGATCCTACCAGGGAAGGATTGGCGAAAACGCCTGAGCGTATGGCCAAGGCGATGCAATTCCTCACCCAGGGGTATCAACAGGACGCACGTGCCATCCTGGAAGGCGCTAAGTTTACTGAATCATATAGCGAAATGGTGATCGTAAAAGACATAGAAATATACTCTATGTGTGAACACCATATGTTGCCATTCTTTGGAAAGGCGCATGTAGCCTATATCCCTAACGGGTATATCACTGGTCTGAGCAAATTAGCCAGGGTGGTAGATGTATTTGCCCGCCGCTTACAGGTACAGGAACGGTTAACACACCAGATCCTGGATGCCATACAGGATACCTTACAGCCGGAAGGCGTAGGCGTAGTCATAGAGGCGCAACACCTGTGTATGATGATGCGTGGCGTACAAAAACAAAACTCTATTACCACTACTTCCGCTTTCAGCGGCCAGTTTCACCATGGTGATACGAGAGCAGAATTTATGAAACTGATTTCCAAATAATATCAGTCATCCGATTATTTAGGGATTTTCGTTCCCCCCGCTTACGGTGAGGGGAACGAAAATCCCTAAATAGTTTTGTATTTCTTTTGATTGTATATTTGGAAAATTTTAATCTGAAAAGCTAAAACAATAAAATATCCACATGAAGCATGCTTACGTATTTCCCGGACAAGGTTCACAGTTTCCGGGTATGGGCAAAAATCTGTACGAGACGAACGAAAAAGCGAAAGCGCTTTTTGAGCAAGCCAATGAAATTTTAGGTTTCCGCATTTCTGATATCATGTTCAATGGTACGGAAGAAGATCTGAAGCAAACCAAAGTTACACAGCCCGCCGTATTCCTGCATGCTGTTATCGCTTTCCTGTGCACGGAACATTCCCAGCCGGAAATGGTAGCAGGTCACTCCCTGGGTGAGTTCTCTGCCCTGGTAGCGAACGGTGTACTGTCATTTGAAACAGCATTGAAACTGGTGGCTATCCGGGCCAACGCCATGCAGAAAGCATGTGAGCTGCAACCATCTACCATGGCAGCAGTACTGGCCTTGGATGACGCTAAAGTAGAAGAAATATGTGCTGCTGTTACCGCCGAAACCGGCGAAATAGTAGTGCCAGCCAATTATAACTGCCCTGGTCAGTTGGTGATTTCCGGTACCATCAAAGGAGTGGAAATTGCCTGCGAAAGAATGAAAGCTGCCGGTGCTAAACGTGCCCTGGTATTGCCTGTAGGCGGTGCTTTCCACTCTCCGTTAATGGCACCTGCCAAAGAAGAATTACAGGCGGCTATCAACACTGCTACCTTTAATACTCCAAGCTGCCCGGTATACCAGAACGTGGTAGCCACTGCGGTAACTGATCCTGCGCAGATCAAACAAAACCTGATTGATCAGTTAACCGGTGCGGTAAGATGGACACAGTCCGTTCAGGCCATGGTAGCTGATGGTGGTCATGAATTCACCGAAGTGGGCCCAGGTAAAGTATTACAGGGATTGATTCAGAAGATCAATAAAGAAACGGTTGTAAACGGAATCAATTAGAAGATAGAGCAGAAAGCATAAAGCTGAAAGCAAAAAGCTATTGCAGCGAATGACTATTGCGGATATTATTAATACGCTTTGATCATTCGCTGCAATAGCTTTTTGCTTTCAGCTTTTTGCTTTCAGCTTTTACAGCGTCAGCACCATCTCATACTGCGATAAATAATGCGCCAGTCCTGCCTGTTGGAGGAAGGTTCTTATTTCCGGGAGATGATCATCAATATTGATAATTGTAAAAGGACCACCCAACTGATCGGCTGCATATTGTAATAATGCACTACCTACTCCTTGTCTGCGGAAACGCGGATTCACTGCAATATTTCTGATCCGGCGTGTATCTCTGTGTACGCTGATATACCCGGCAATTTCTCCATTAATAGCTGCTTCCCAGGTAGTGGTGAAAACACCTTCCCGCTGAATGCTATCAACGGTATTGGACCAGGTAGGCGCCATATCCATAAAGGTGGCCAGTGTAGCCCAGTCCGGCGTTTCATTGGCCTGTATAGTAATATTGGAAGGCGTTTTATGTGTTGCCACCATGCCTTTGAACGAATGGATAAAGCGGGCTTTCTGGAACCCGCTATTCGTATAGGCTTTGATAGCGGGCAAATTAGTGCTGATTACTTCCAGTACTATTTTGCGGATGCCGCGTTGTTGATATACCGGGATAAAACGCTCATACATTTTCTGCACCAGGTGTTGTCCGCGATAGGTAGGCACTACACCCGTACCACCGTTGTATAAAACAGTAGGATGTGTGAGATGATCTACCGCATGTAAAATGAACCCGCCTAATTCATTGCCGGCGAAGGCGCCGATAGAAAAATTTCGTTGCAGATTTTCTCCCTGTATTTTCTGCTCCATAATAGAAGGGGTGAGATGCAGGGGGACTATATAATCGCTGAAGGCTACGTTAAAGGTATCACAGAGCTGTGGCGTGGTTACATGTTCGAGTGTTCTGAAATCCTGAATGAAGATCATAGTAAAATGGTATGTCATCAATATTAGCAATGATTGATGACATACCATTCCGGAATATTATGAACGGAAAAAATCACGTTAGTTCTATTGCCACATTAATCCACTCCGGATCAAATTTAGTCGTGTATTTTTTGTAGAAGTTGATGGCAGGGGTATTCCATTCCAGCACCTGGAACAGGACGCCACTGAACTGTTGTGCTTTTGCTTCTTTTATCAGTTCATCGAGAAGCATTTTACCGATGCCTTTGCCCCGCCATTTTTCTGTTACAATAAGGTCTTCCAGGTACATACGGCAGCCTTTCCAGGTGGAGTAGCGGGTGTAGTAAAGCGCCATGCCATGTATTTCTTCCTGGCCGTTAATAATGGTAGTGGCTACAAATGCTTTCCATACCGGGTGTGGGCCAAAGCCGGCATCTTCCATTTGTGCTAATGTTACCGTTACTTCTTCCGATGCTTTTTCATATGCTGCCAGTTCACGGATTAATTTCATCAAAGCCGGGCAATCTTCTTTTCGTGCAACCCTTAACGTTATATCTTCCATAGCTGTATAATTATTCGAGTGAGTCTACTATTTGTTTCAGGATGCCAGGCCACCAGTCCGTTTTTCCCCAGCGTTTGCCGAAACGTACAACAACTGCCTGTTTGCGGGGAGAAATATAGATGAATTGTCCTTTTGCACCTAACGCAAAATAATCAAAATTGTGGGGATCTGCCTGGTATCCCCACCACAGGTATTTGTAGTAACCGGAAGGACTGGCTGCCCATTTGCACAGTGGCGGCGATAAGCGCGACAGGTACTTTTGGGTATCTGCCTGGTGATCAGGTGGCCGTACAGACTCCGCCATCCAGGCTGCCGGGATAACCTGACGACCATTCACCACACCATTCTCCAGGCACATGGCGCCGAAGCGTACAAAGTCCATAGCCCGGGCATTGAAGCCGCTTTCCATTTTGGCAAAACCGGAAGCGTGGCTATCCATGCTCCAGGAAGCATCGGCTTCAGCACCGATATGCTGCCAGATTTTTTCCTGGAAATATGCCGGCACAGATTGGCCGGTGGTTTTTTCCAGTATCAGTCCCAACAGCAGCAGGTTATAGTTGTTGTAATGATAAGTACTTCCGGGCGTTTCTACCAGTTTGGTGTGAAGCGCCTGTTCCCGCAGATGTGTGCCGTAATATACCCGGGCATCATCTGACCATGGTGTTACGCCTTCCCGGTACTGTAACCCCGAACACATTTGCAACAGGTGCGCGACGGTAATATCCCGTAGCCCCGGCAGGTCATACTGCGGTATATATCTCCCTATAGATTCCCGGATACTATGGATAGCACCTTCTTCCAGGGCAATACCAACCAGGGCAGATACCATGGATTTGGCCACAGAAAAAGACGTGTTAACAGACGTGCCTGTATAGCCGGAAAAGTAAGTATCCAGGAGTAGCCGGTGGTGCTGCATCACAATACAGGCCGTAGATCCGGTTTGCTGTAACAGATCTGCCAGGGTTGTTTCCTGTGGGCGTCCTTGCCAGCTATGTTTAATGAGAGGTGCCTGCCACGCTGCAGTCGCATTTTCAAAATGCCTGATGGCACCATTACGCAATATAGGGGCAGAGGGAAAGTATTGGTAGTCGGTAATCCGCGGATTGTTCCTGATAATACACCGGCTTAAATAGGTAAGCGTATTCATGGTATCAAGGTTATAGGGAAAGCAAATATCGTATGCTAAAATGAAAAACAATATTGTAATTTGTAGGTTGTTTGCGGCAGGAAGGTATTAATCTCTTTTTTACATGAAAAATATGCTTGTGCATTTTACAGCTTACAACTACTGGGCAAACCAGCAGTTGGTAAAAGGGTTGCTTAAACTAACGGAAGAACAGCTGGACAAGCCTTTTGGGGCCGGGGTGGCCACCATCCGTTCTGCGGTGTACCAATTGTGGCAGGAAGAAAGTACCTGGTATCAGCGGCTGCAGCTCACGGAAAAAATTTCGGATCCTACGATGGATTTCGGTGGTACTTTTTCAGCTGCCTGCGATGCCTTACTCAAACAATCACGGTTACTGGAAGAATGGGTACAGCAGGCCAACCAGGCGAAGCTAAATCATACCATTGCGTATACACTGAAAAAGAGCGAACACTATAAAATGGGGGTGCAGGATGTCATTATCCAGGTATGTAATCATAGTACCTTTTACCGGGGACAAGTGGTATATATGTTAGGGCTGTCTGGTATTGGAAGGCTACCCGTTACTGATTACAGTCGTTTTAAACCTAAAAAGTAGGTTGATTTTATTATTTTTACCAGAATATCTGCGTTTAAAGTTCCTATATGAATGCTGCTTCTTTTTATGCGAAAGCCCCGAAACACCTGGTGGCAGTTGATTGTATCATCTTTGGCTTTGATGAAGGCCGGTTGAAGTTATTGATCATGCAACGTAAGGTGGCCCCTATGGCCGGCGAATGGTCGCTGGTAGGAGGCTTTGTGCAGGAAGATGAAAGCACCGATGAAGCTGCTGCCCGTGTACTGGAACTCACTACCGGATTAGACGATATTTATATGAACCAGCTGCATTGCTACGGCAATGTAAACCGCGATACCGGCGCCAGGGTAATATCCGTGGCCTACTACGCACTCATACGCATTAAAAATCACGATAAACCACTGGCCAGGGAACACGGTGCGCACTGGCTGGAACTCCACGAAATTCCGGAACTGATTTTCGACCATGGAAAGATGATAGAAGATGCGCTGGCCGCACTTCGTAATAATGCACAATTCCACCCCATTGGTTTTGAATTATTGCCGGAGAAATTTACGCTCTCTCAACTAAGAAGTCTTTACGAAGAAATTTATCGGAAAACCCTTGATAAACGCAATTTCCGTAAGAAGATATTATCACTGGATGTAATGGAAAAGTTAGAAGAGAAAGACAAGACTTCTTCCAAAAAAGGTGCACACCTGTATCGTTTTGACCCTGAGAAATATGAAGCACTGAAACGCAAAGGCCTGGTGTTTGAAATCTAAGGGAACAAAATGAACAAAATGGATGACAGTCAGGATAGTAAATAAAACTATTTTACGGCCTGCTGATTCCCATTTATGGTATGGATACGCCATGCAGGCCTATATTGCCTGCTGTTCTTCTCACAGGCATTGTGCGCCCAGCATAATGATATTATAGCAATTAAACATGCATTGTCCGGGATCACGGATAGTACCCGCTATGTGGATGCCCTGAACAGGTTATCAGCACTCTATATTCCCCGGCAGCTGGATAGCAGTGGCAGCTATGCAAAAGCGGCGAATGATATTGCCAGCAGGATTCATTACGACAATGGTCATCGCGAGGCAATGCGGGGCCTGGGCCGCTATTATGCCCTGCGTCCTCACCGCTATCTTTCCTTTTTATTTTATGAAAATGCCCTCACTGCCTGCCGCGCTGCAGGCGATTCAACAGGCGTAGCCATCTCCCTGATGAACCTCGGTACCTATTACCAGTATGCAGGAGATCATGCTACTGCGCAGCATTATCTGAACAGGGCATTAAATGTATCCTGGAAATCAGGATTGGACTCCTTACGGGCTTGGGTACTGGTAAATTACTACCTGGTAAATGCAGCTGATACCGCCGCGCTGCAGTATGCCAGGAAAGCGCTGAAACAGGCAGTGGCACTCACACACAAATACCAGGACCAACTGGGAATGCTGTATGTGCAATTATTTGAAGCACATGAATTTTTGCGCGCCGGGGAAATAAAACAGGCGGAAAATAAGCTCCTGAAAGTGATCAGTGCGGCCGACAGCGCCGGGCTCAATTATATTGCCATGTATGCCAGTGCACAACTAACAGGTTATCGTATCTGGCAACAGAAAGCGGATTCATTGCACTACCAGCAGCAATCGGTGAATTATGCGGTAGCGGGCGGATACACCGGGTTAGTGCTGCCGGTGGTGACCACTTTGTACAATTGGTATGACCATCGCAAAGATGCTGACCGGGCAGCCCACTACAGTCGTATAGCGCTTCATATCATGCAGCAGCAGCAGGATGATATGCTGGCTGGCGAAGCGGATTACCTGGCCTATGCTTTTGGAGATGAACTGAAGGATTCCCTGGAAATGCAGCACCACACACAGCAGGAACAATTGGAAGATGCCAGAAGTATGAATTATTTCTGGTATTACCAGGTATTGATTATTACTGCCATCGCCGTATTGCTGGGCATTTTGCTGGTCTATTATATCCGGGCTTACAGGTTGTCCCGTGTAAACCAGGCCCGCATGGCCGGTTTACAGGAAGAGATCCGCAAGGGAAATAAGGCATTGCAGGATAATGATGATTTTAAGAACAAGCTGATTTCCATGATTGCACATGATTTCCGCACGCCGTTGCATAACATCGTGAACATTACCGGGTTCATTGATGATCAGGCATTGACCGTGCCTGAAGCAGCAGACATGATCCTGGAAGTGGAGAAAACAGCCACCACTACCCTGAGCGTATTTGAGGAAATATTGAGATGGATACGCACGCAGCTATCGGGCTTCGTTTATCACCCCGAAGCCTTGCTGCTTACAGATATGATAGATGCCACCACCCGGAGCCTGCAACATTTAATAACGGAAAAAAAACTGCAACTGGTGATCGATATTCCACGGGAAACTACCGTGCTGGCGGACTTTGAAATGCTGCAGTTTATTCACCGGAATTTTTTACACAACGCTATTAAGTTTTCTCCGGTGAAGGGAACTATCACTATAAAGGCTATACGAAAAAATGGCAGGCTCACCGTTTTATTTATGGATGAAGGGCCCGGTATTGACGCAATGGTATTACCCTCGCTATTTGCCTGGAGCAATACAGCCTATGAACAGGAGCGATCCGGCAAGGGCGCCGGACTGGCATTGATCATCTGTAAAGACTTTATGGACAAAATGAATGGAGAAATAAATGCGTATAATAATGAGCAACGTGGGAGTACGTTTTATTACCAGCTCCTGGAATTCATTGATAGAGGTAGAAACTAAATAATGGGAAAAACGGGTAGTGGTATACGTTATACACAATGGATAAGCAGCATCTGCCTGGCTGTTGCCTTGTTATGCACAGTGGGCAAGGTTCGCGGGCAAAGTCCACAGTTGCCGGAATTAATGCAGGAATTGCAGGCGCAGCGCGACAGTAATGAGTACGTATTAACGTTGGGAAAAATAGGAGCGTTGTATATGATGATCAACCTGGACAGCAGCTTTTACTATGGTTCCAGGGAGCTGGAAATAGCCAGCAGGCTGCACGACAAAAGAGGCATGGCCGATGCCTACGATGTGATCAGCTTTGTGTATGCATTAAGGACGGATTTTAATATAGCAGGCATTTATGGGTATAGGGCGCTGCAACTGCATAAAGCTTTGTCTGACAGTGCCCGCATGTGTGCTACATTAAGCCACCTGTATCTCTACTATCGTAATATGGGTAGGCCGGTAGAAGCGGGTAATTATTTTTATGAAGCTTTTCATATGGCCACCCGCTTACCTCCTTCCGCCGACTCTATTTACAGTGTGTTACTGGTAAATTATGGAATGCGGTTTAATAGCGATAGTACCCGTAAGGACTCCGTACAATGGGCCTGGCGTATGGCTGGGCAGAAAGCAAAAAAGTATCCGAAAGGGAGAATAGGATTGTATGTAGATGCTTTTTGTGCAGATACATTGGTGGCACAAGGCCGGGGGAAGGAGGCGGAAAAGAAAATTAATGAACTGGCTGATATTGCGTTGAAAAAGGGATTGCCCTATGTGGCAATGGATATTTATAACCGCCTGGAAACCTATGAGCAGTTGGGGTATAAGGTGGATATTGCCTATTACAGGGAATTGTCTTATGAGTTAGCGAAGCAGGCCGGATGTATTGAATTGAACCTTCCAACAGTGGCGGCTTTATTTGATTATTATGAGCAGCACGGAAACAAGGAGAAAGTAAATTATTATAGTAAAGAAATCATGCGCATGGCCGGACAAAATCGTTACCAGTCGGATGGATTCAAAATTAATTACATCGATTACTTTCTGAAAGAACAGGCATTACAGCAGTTAACCCAAAGTGTGATGAAGCAGCAAAGGGAGCTGGAGGCGAGAAGGGTCAAAAAGCAGCAGAGCCAGTTTGTGATGATCGGGTTGTTCATCATTGTGATATTGTTATTCATATTACTTTTCAGCCGTTATGGTCAGTATGTGGCTTCGCAGGAACAGGAGCGGCAACTGGCTGGTAGCTATGCGGATATTTCCCTGAAAAGTGTGGCATTGCGGGCGAATGATGAGTTTAAGAATAAACTGATTACCATTATCGCCCATGATTTCCGGGCGCCCCTGTATTATATTTCCAATGTGGCCGGCCGGTTAAAGGATTATGAAGATGATCCCGGCACTATGGCTGCTTTGATAAAAAAGATCGCGGATGTTTCCGGAAGTACGCTGGCTGTTTTTGATAACATTCTCAAATGGATTAGGCTGCAATTGGCGGGTTTTGTGTATAAGCCGGTAGATTGTAACCTGTATGATACCATGCAGGCGGCGTTGAAGCAGGCGAATGGCGTGGTGGCAGAAAAAGGGCTTGTGATGGTGAACCTGGTACCGGAAGAAATGACGCTGCCAGCGGATGTGGATATGCTGCGAACCGTTCACCTGCATTTATTGCGGTTATCAGTGCATTATGCACAGCCAGGAAGCCTGATCATAATGTCGGCCTGGGAAAGTGAGGGTGTGGTGTATAGTCGTATGATTGCGGATACCGGTGGCGATGCAGTGAGTATTGTAAAAGGATTATCTGACTGGCAGCAGGATATGTATGCGGTCAGTTATGCGATCACAAAGGATTTTATGGGCAAAATGAGGGGAGGGCTGCAGGTAACAGAAAGTGAAGGGAAGTTCCTGGTATTTTTAGGTACCTGGAAAGCGTAATATAGATACCGGATACCTGTACCTGGCATCTATGTGTTGAAACGCGGTACAGGTATCCGGAAATGTTATTATTTATTTTTTGCCATATTGTTCGCCATCGTAAGCCCAGCGAATATAGTTGGCTCCCCAGGTAAATCCACCACCAAAGGCCGCCATCATGATGTTGTCGCCTTTTTTGAGGTATTTTTCGTAGTCCCAGAGGCATAAAGGAATAGTACCGGCGGTAGTGTTACCATAGCGGTGAATATTCATCATTACTTTTTCGTCTGGTACGTTGATATACTGGGAAGTAGCGCCAATAATGCGTTTGTTGGCCTGGTGAGGTACCAGCCATGCAATATCATCAGCACTGAGGTGATTGCGTTCCATGATATCTTTCGCAGCGCCGGCCATATTGGATACGGCATATTTGAACACCATTTTACCTTCCTGGTATACGTAGTGTTCACGGGCGTTTACGGTGTCAATGGTAGCTGGTTTCACGGAGCCACCTGCCTTCATGTGGAGGTACTCACGGCCATGGCCATCGCTTTTCAGGATGCTGTCGATCAGGCCATATCCTTCGGTATTGGCTTCCAGCAGTACGCCGCCGGCACCATCACCAAAAATGATGCAGGTAGTCCTGTCGGTATAGTCAATGATAGAGCTCATTTTGTCGGCACCAATCACCATTACCTTCTGGTAACGGCCACTTTCAATGAAGCGGGCGCCGGTGTCCAGTGCGTATAAGAAGCCGGAGCAGGCAGCACTGATATCAAAGCCAAACGCATTAATAGCACCGATTTTATCGGTTACCACGTTGGCAGTAGCCGGAAATGTCATATCCGGGGTAACGGTGGCCACAATTAACAGGTCAATTTCTTCCGGGGAAATACCTCTCTTTTTGCAGATTTCGAGAGCTACCGGTACGCACAAATCAGAAGTTCCTTTCCCTTCTCCTTTCAAGATTCTTCTCTCCGAAATGCCCGTCCGGGTTATTATCCAGTCGTTAGTTGTATCTACTAATTTTTCTAATTCCTGGTTGGTTAGCACGTAGTCCGGAACATACCCACCCACCGCTGTAATGGCGGCCGTTATTTTATTCATATAAACTAAATATGTGTTTAAAACGAGGCGTAAAAATACGATATAAACGTATATTTCCTAAAAAAGTCGAATATGACGAACTTTAAGGATTGACAATCCGTTAAAAGTTAGCATCTTTGCCCCGGTCTACTCAAATACATTATTAATCTATTTCCAAAAGTTTAATTAAATTACTGAACCTTTACCTTGTATGATTGCTTATCTGAATGGAAAATTGGCCTATAAGTCACCAGCTCTTGTTCATCTGGATGTGAATGGAATCGGTTATGAAGTACAGATCAGTCTTAATACCTATTCAAGGATACAGAATTTGGAAAGTTGCAAATTGTTAACCTTCCTCCAGATCAAAGAAGATGCACATACCTTATATGGCTTTTTTGAAGAAGCAGAAAGAAGCCTGTTCTTACTGCTGATCAGTGTTTCAGGTGTAGGAGCCAGTACCGCCCGTATGATGTTGTCCTCTTTGCAACCAGAAGATGTACAACGTGCTATTATGATGGAGAATGAGCGGATGCTTGAAAGCGTGAAGGGAATCGGCGCTAAAACAGCCAAAAGAATTATACTCGAACTGAAAGATAAAATTGCGAAACACAAGGACACCGGCACACATTTATCTGCAACTGTAAACAATACAATGCACGAAGATGCGTTAAATGCTCTGGTAACTCTAGGCATAGCCCGGAACATGGCGGAATCGGCGATTCAGAGAGTTATGAAAAATGAGCCACTATTGCAAAACTTGGAAGAGCTCATCAAGAAAGCCCTGAAAAGTTTATAATAAATACATAAAATCCTCTATAAAAACCTATTTTTCTTGGCAAGAAAAACATACTATGGTGCTTTTGCCGTGATAGCAATTGTATCCTTTATCATTGTTGACACTGCCGCTAGGGATCGTTCTGGGAATCTGAAGTTATCGAGAAGGAGATGGAAGCCGGATACCACCATTACAGGTCAAACCAAAATCGATACTACCGGGAAACAAGATACCTTGAAATACCCCCTGAAGGACAGACGCGGCCCCATTTTAACGGATCCGGCGTCCAGGGGAGGTATTGATCTGAAAGACCCTGCAAACATCAACAAAACAGTAGAATACGATCCCGTTACGAAGCAATATACCGTTACCGAAAAAATCGGGAACCAGTATTACCGTAACCCTACCTACATGAACTTCGACGAGTTCTATAAATTACAATCCAAACAAAGCGAACAGGATTACTGGCAAAAAAGAGCCAGCGCCCTCGGTAACCTCAACCAACGCAGCAACGGCCCCGCCCTGTATAATGGCAACAACCTTTTCGACCGCCTCTTTGGTGGCAGCAAAGTAGATATACGCCCCCAGGGTAGCCTGGACCTTACCTTCGGCTACCAGGGCCAGAATATCAAAAACCCCGTACTGGTGGAACAAGCCAGGAAAAACGGCGGGTTCAATTTTGATATGGGCATCAATATGAACGTAGTCGGTAAAATCGGGGATAAACTGAAACTCATCACCAACTACAACACCCAATCCCAGTTTGATTTTGAAAACCAGGTAAAACTCGAATATACCGGCTATCCGGACGAAATCATCAAGAAAATTGAAGCCGGCAACGTGAGCTTCCCCCTGCGTAGCTCCCTCATTTCCGGGATCCAATCCCTCTTCGGGGTAAAAACCCAGTTGCAGTTTGGACGCTTAACCGTTACCAGCGTACTCTCTAACCAAAAATCACAGAAACAAAACCTCATGCTCAAAGGTGGTACCCAGGTACAGGACTACAACCTCCGGGCAGATGAGTATGAAGATAACCGCCACTTCCTGCTGGCGCAGTTTTTCCGGGATACGTTCAACTATGCCATGTCTAACCTGCCTGTTATCAGGTCACTCACCAATATCACCCGCCTCGAAGTATGGGTAACCAACAAAACCGGGGCTACCACACAAACGCGTGATATCGTGGGTTTGATGGACCTGGCAGAACAAGATCCCTACAATAAAACAGCCATCCACGTTAATACAAGTTCCAAACTCCCGGATAGAGGAACGAACGACCTCTATTCCAATTTGATCCGGGACCCGATGAGCCGGAATACCGGAACAGTTGTCAGCCGATTGCTCGCCCTGGGCCTGCAACCGGTTTCTGAGTTTGAAAAAACATTTGCCCGTAAACTCGATTCTACCGAATATATCTACAACAAACAACTGGGTTTCATCTCCCTGAATCAACAATTACAACCCGATGAGGTACTGGCAGTTGCTTACCAGTATACCTACAACGGCAGGGTATACCAGGTAGGTGAATTTTCGCAGGATGTACCGCCAGACCAGAACAACAGCGCCAACCAGCCCGTGTTGTTCCTCAAATTATTGAAAGCTACATCTGCCCGTCCTACTTTGCCAATCTGGGACCTGATGATGAAAAATATTTACGCCACCGGTGCCTTCCAGGTAAATAAGGAAGACTTCCGCATGGACGTATATTATAAAGATCCCGGTGCAGAAGGCCGCCCACCAAGTGATAAACGATATATCCCCGATGCAAAAGGGGATTATGCCGGCGCACCTATTATCACCATCCTGGGACTGGATCGCTTAAATAATCAATTGGATCCACAACCCGATGGCGTATTCGATTACGTGGAAGGCTACACGATTAATTCCCTCACTGGTAAAATCATGTTCCCCACGCTGGAACCATTCTCCGGCGGACTGAAAAAAGCCTTCGGCGGAGATGCAACACTGGAAAAACAATATCTCTATAATGTACTGTATGACTCCATCAAAGTGGTAGCCCAGCAGTTTCCACAACTTAACCGGTATGTAATACGGGGTTCGTATAAATCGGCCAGCTCCTCAGAAATTAACCTCGGCTCTGGTACAACTATCCCACCAGGTTCCGTGACGGTTACCGCCGGCGGCCAGCAATTGAGGGAAAATGTGGATTATATCATTGACTATAACCTGGGCCGGCTGAAAATTATTAACGGTGGCGTATTGAATTCCGGGGTACCTATTAATGTACAGTTTGAAAATAACTCCCTCTTCGGACAGCAGGTCCGTAATTATTTCGGTACCCGCTTCGATTATATGGTCAACGATAAACTAAGTTTAGGCGGTACCGTAGTACGCATGAGTGAACGCCCCTACTACCAAAAAGTGAATTATGGGGAAGATCCGATCAAAAATACCATGGTGGGCCTGGATGCAAACTATGCTTCTGAATGGAAAGGACTGAACCGCTTCCTGGATAAATTGCCTAACTATACCAGTACTTCTCCGGCCAATATATTATTTACTGGTGAGGTAGCCCGCTTGTTCCCAGGTCATAGTAAGCTGGTGAATCAACCTGGCAGCAGGCAGGGAACCGCTTATATCGATGACTTTGAAGGGGTGAAAAGTGGATATGATCTTAAATTCCCGGCTACCAGCTGGGCACTGGCCTCTACGCCAAAAGGTGCTACTGATGCCACCGGCAAAGTGATGTTCCCGGAAGCAGAATTGAATAATGTGCTGGATTACGGAAAAAACAGGGCAAAATTGGCCTGGTATATCATTGAGCCTACCCTGCAGTTGCCGAAATCACCGAACCTGCCAAATGGTATTACCATCGATGATCAATCAGATCCCCGCTCCAGGTTAGTGTATCAAAAAGAAGTATTCAAAAACCGGTCTACCGATTTCGGGCAAAGCCAATTAAGCACCCTTGATCTCGCCTACTATCCTACAGAAAGGGGCCCGTATAACTTTACCAACAGTCCGCTCATGATGAATGGCAACGGATTACTGGCCCGGCCGCAAACCCGTTGGGGTGGTATCATGAGAGCTATTGATAACAGCGACTTTGAAACTGCCAACATCGAATACATCGAGTTCTGGATACAGGATCCTTTCATCAAACAGCCTAACAGCGGCGGTGGTTCCCTGTACTTTAACCTCGGTAACGTATCAGAAGATATCCTTAAAGATTCCAAGAAATTCTTTGAAAATGGAATGCCTGACCCGCGCCAGGATCCAAATAAGATCGATTCTTCCAAATGGGGGCGTCAACCTAAATTCCAGCAACAAATTACCCAGGCGTTCGATAACGATCCGAACATCCGCAGCTACCAGGACGTAGGGTACGATGGTCTGAAATCACAGGATGAAGGTGCTTTTTATCAGACGTATATGGATACACTCCGGATGAATTTCGGCGGTAGCCCCGTATATAACCAGGCGCTGAAAGATCCGGCCAACGATGATTATAAACATTATCGCGATCCTTCGTATAATGGCATGAACATCCTGCAACGCTATAAAAATTATAGTAACCCGGAAGGTAACTCGCCGGTATCTGATCCTAAATCTGTGTTTTCTTCTGCTGCCACCAATATCCCTGAATCAGAAGACCTGAACAGGGATAATACCATGAATGAAACAGAAGAATATTTCCAATACCGGGTGGACCTCAAGCCTAATATGCAGGTAGGCTCCAACTTTATTGTGGATAAGATAGAGGCAGATGTTACCTTACCGAATAACCAGAAAACCACTGAAACCTGGTACCAGTTTAAAGTACCGTTGAACCAGTTCAACGCTAAAGTGGGTAAAATCCCCGACTTTAAATCCATTCGCTTTATGCGTATGTTCCTGACCGGGTTTACAGATTCTGTCATTGTACGTTTTGCCAAACTGGAACTGGTACGTAACCAATGGCGCCGTTATATGTATGAGCTGCGCCCGGGCGATCCAATTCCTTTGGACAACTCTACCACCTTTAATTCTGCCGCTGTTAATATTGAAGAAAACTCTTCCCGCGCACCTATTCCTTATGTGTTGCCGCCAGGAGTAGTAAGACAAAATACCATCAGCACCAATAATACCACGCTGCAGTTGAACGAGCAGTCATTATCTGTACAGGTATGTAACCTGAAAGATGGTGAAATCCGCGCCTTGTATAAAACGCTGAACATGGATCTGCGCCAGTATAAAAAGCTGCAGATGTATATCCACGCAGAAGCTGTAGGTGCTGCCACTGCGCTGAAAGACGGACAAATGCAGGCGGTGATCCGTATCGGTAGCGACTTCGTTAGCAACTATTATGAATACCGCATCCCGCTGAAAGTAACAGATTGGAACGGTCCTAAAACAGCATTTGACATCTGGCCGGAACGTAATAACCTGGACCTGCTCATGTCACAACTCAGTGCGCTGAAACAGAAACGTAATATGTGCGACTCCTGTACGCCGCTGTTACCTTATCCACAAAATCCGGTAGCCGACCAGTATGGTAACTATATGTCTGTAGTGGGTAACCCTAGTTTGGGAGATGCCCGTACAATGATGATCGGTATCCTCAACCCTAAAGATGACGGGCAACCACATTGCGCCGAAGTATGGCTGGATGAATTACGCCTGGCAGACTTTGATGAAAAAGGTGGTTATGCCGCGTTGGCAAGGGTAGATGTGCAGTTATCCGATTTAGGTACTATCTCCGTCTCCGGTAATATGCATACTGCCGGTTTCGGAAATATTGATCAGCGTGTGAATGAGAGGTTCAGGGATAACTTCCTGCAATACGACGCAGCCGCCAACCTGGATCTTGGAAAACTGCTGCCTAAGAAAATGGCTATTTCCATTCCCGTATATGCCGGTTATTCACAGTCGGCCAGCAACCCGGAATATGATCCGTACGACCTGGATATTAAACTGAAAGATAAAATAGCTTTGGCCAGAAACCGCCGGGAAAGAGATTCTATCCGGAAAGATGCGCAGGACTTCACTTCTATCAAAAGTCTGAACTTTACCAACGTCCGGAAATTAAATCTTGGAGGCGGTGGTAAACGACATCTGTGGGATATAGAAAACTTTGATCTCAGTTATTCCTTCTCACAAATTCTGCGGCATAATCCGCTGATTCTAAACGACCAGCTCACGAAACATCGGGGAGGGCTGGGGTATAACTTTGCCGGCCAACCGCATTACCTGGAGCCGTTTAAGAAACTGATCAAATCCAAAACGCATTGGCTCGATCTGATCCGCGACTTCAATATCAACTATGTGCCGTCTATTCTCAGCTTCCGGGCAGATATATCCAGGCAGTTTGGCGTCACGCGGGTACGTAATGTGGGTGGGGATGTGAAGTACCAGTTGCCGGAAACCTACAATAAATACTTTACATTCGACCGCTATTATACCGTGAAATGGGACCTGACGAGGAGTATTAACTTTGAGTTCAACGCTGTAAATAATGCACGTATAGATGAGCCTAACGGCCGTATTAATGATGCTGCGAAGAAAGATACTGTACGCAGGAATTTCTTCAAAGGCGGACGTAATACCAATTACATGCATAACGCCAACTTCACGTATACACTGCCTACTTCCAAATTCCCGGCGCTGAGCTGGACCAACGTATCGTTTGGTTACAGCACGGAATACCGGTGGACAGGCGCTTCGCAGCTGGCATTGTATCTCGGTAACGCGATAGAAAACTCCCAGCAGAAAACGCTGACAGCAGAATTTAAATTTGTGGAGTTGTATAATAAGTCGAAGTTCCTGCGGCAAATCAATACCCGCAAATCGCCGAATAATAACAATAATCAAAACAATAAAACAGCCGCTAATCAGCAGAATCAGGCCGCCCAGGAAGAAATAAATCCATGGGTAAAAGGAGCCCTGAAAACACTGATGATGTTGAAACGGGTTGGATTTAATTACAACGAAAACGCAGGCACCCGCTTACCTGGTTATATCGACAGTACCAAGATTATAGGTATGAACTGGGCAACCATGGCACCTGGCCTTAACTTCGTATTCGGTTATCAACCAGATAGGAAGTGGCTGGACAAATTTGCACAGAAAGGACTCATTACACCGGATACCCTGTTTAATATCCAGGCGCAACAACAGTTTACGCAAAGATGGGATTTACAGGCCCAGCTGGAACCTGTAAACGACCTTCGTATAGATATCAATATGACGAAGTCGTTTACCAAAACACATACAGAACTGTTCAAGAATCTGACAGATCCCAGCAACTTCCAGCACCTGAGTCCATACGATGCCGGTGGTTTTGAAATCACGTATATCGCTATCAAAACAATGTTTGGTAAAATCAATGCAACAGATGGTATTTCACAAACCTTCCGCAACTTTGAATCTTACCGTAACGCCATCTCCAAAAGATTAGGTGCCGCCAATCCTTATAATAAGGATCCGGGCGTACCATCCGGAGATCCGAAAGATCCTACTTACGCTTATGGTTATACCCGGTATGCGCAAGACGTGTTGATTCCTGCATTCCTGGCGGCATATACAGGTACTACACCGGATAAGATTGCCCTGTTGAAGCAAGGAAATGATAATGTGAAAAGTAATCCTTTCAGTAATTATTTCCCCAAACCAAACTGGAATATCACTTATAATGGATTGACCAAACTGGAACCGTTTAAATCTTTCCTGACCAACTTCACTGTACGTCATGCTTATACGGGTTCGCTCAGTATGAACTCTTATAATACCTCCATGTACTTTGAAGATCCGCGCCTCACCGGATTCCCGGCATTCAGAGATACAGTATCCGGCAACTACTTCCCGTATTTCCTGGTGCCGAACCTCACGCTGACCGAGTCGTTCTCGCCGTTGTTAGGAGTGGACCTCACATTTGTGAATAGTTTGAATGCGCGCGTGGAGTTCAGGAAAAGCCGTTCGCTCAGTTTGAGTCTGATCGACTATCAACTAACGGAAGTACGTTCCAGCGAGATTATTATCGGTGCCGGCTATCGTGTAAGAGGTGTACAAATGCCATTCTCTTTCAACAGGAATGGTGGCAAGAAAATGCAGAATGATATGAACTTCAGGCTGGACCTGAGCTTCAGAGATGATAAAACTGCCAATAACCGGTTAGATGCCGATCTGTCTATTCCAACCAGCGGACAGAAGGTAATTGGTATATCGCCGTCTATTGATTATGTAGTGAATAACCGGTTGAATCTTCGTTTCTTCTACGACCGGAGACAAACCATACCGGTGATCTCTACTTCGTACCCGATTACCAGTACCAGTGGTGGTATTACATTTAGGTTTGTATTGTCGCAATAGCTGCAATGATAAATAATAAATCACGGGACTTGCATATAGATAGTGAATACAGTAGCTAATATTCACGAATATCTATATACAAGTCCCGTAATTCGTAAGGCGTAATTCATAATTATTTCCTAGGTTTGCGGCGTGAAAGGGTTCGCGATCATATGCATATTTATGGGGTTATTGCTGCAGAATTTCAGCAAAAGCCTTATTGTGATGCAGTTTACAGTGAACCAGTCTTATATTGCCAGCACGCTTTGTGAGAATAAGAACAAGCCGCAAATGCACTGTAACGGTCGTTGCCATCTTAAAAAAGAGCTGAACCGCGACGCCGAGCAAGACCGCAACAATAGCAACAGTAAAGATAAATATGAGGTGATGTTTGTAGAAGCCCTTCAGGCGTTTCATACTGCACCACTGCCCAACCAGGTTACTTTCCTTTCTTTTTATAAGGACCCCTGCTCAAATTCTTCCCTATCTTCCGTTTTCCATCCTCCCCAGTCAGTAGTTTCCTGACATTTCTTTATATATCTGACTAATACTGTTTGCGCACAGCGAACAGGAAACCATTCTACTACATGAAACAATGTTGTTTACTCATCATTGCGTGTATGGCTGCGTATAGCAGTAAGGCACAGCAATTACATGGGCGTGTGGCGGATGTGCAAACCAAGGAAGCTTTACCTGGCGTGAATGTAAGACTGCTGCATGTAGCGGCGGGCTGCCATACCAATGTGCAGGGAAAGTATGAACTGTTGGCCACCGGCACAGACTCTATAGAAATATCTTATATCGGTTATATTACCCGGCAGATACCGGCTGCAGAAGCGGCGCATATGCCGGTGATTTATCTGCAACAGCGGTCTACCAATCTCAATGAAATTGTGGTCTCTACATCCAGGGATAAACAGGAACGCACCGAAGTGCCCGTAGCGATCAGCACCATTTCGGCCCAGACATTAAGCGATACCAAAGCAACATTGCTGAACCAGGTATTGAATAAAGTAAGCGGCGTATATATGGTAGACCTGGGGAATGAACAGCACACCATGACTATCCGTCAGCCTATTGGCTATAAAAGCTTGTTTTTATACCTGGAAGATGGGATACCTATCAGAACAATCGGCGACTTCAATCATAATGCGCTCATTGAAATTAATATGGCCGCGCTGAGGAACATTGAAGTGATCCGTGGCCCCGCTTCTTCTTTATACGGCAGTGAAGCCGTAGGAGGTGCCGTGAATTTTATTACCGCTTCGCCTACATTGGTGCCTACCGCTAAAGTACAGTTGGAAGGCAGTAATTGGGGCTATAAACGTACGGATTTCAGTGTATCCAATACCGTGAAAAAAACTGGTTTTGCCGTGAGTGGTTACTATGCCAATCAAAGCCATGGATACATGGATCACAGCGACTTTCATAAGCTGGCGCTCACTGCAAAAGTAGATTACCAGGTCAACGAAAAAACGAAATGGACCAATGCCGCAACGCTGATCAATTATAAAACGGATCAAACCGGCGGATTGGACAGCACACATTTCTTTGCTAAAGACTATCGCAATTTCCAAACGTTTACTTACCGGGAAGTGAAAGCATTACGTGTTCGCAGCACCCTGGATCACGACTGGAGCAATAGCAGTCATACTACTTTTACCGCCTTCTTCCGTAATAATACCATCGGGCAAAATCCTTTTTATGCGATCAGGGATGTGAGAGGCACCCAAAAAGCAGATGGACAAATCAACAGCGACGGGTTTAACAGTTATGGCATTATTGTGCAGCATAAGAAGCAATTTCATTGGAAGGATGCGGCGCTAATAGCTGGGGTGAGCGCTGATTACAGCCCGGCTACCTATATCGCCAATTATATTGCTATTACGAAAGATGCAGCAGGCTACTATGCCAATTATCGGCAAACAGATTCCGTGCTTACCGACTATCGCGTGGGGCTGCTGAACAGTGCCGCCTATACGCAATTTGAATTTTCTCCTATGGCAAATATGCGCGTAGTGGCAGCTTTGCGCTATGATCGCATGGACTATAATTTCGAAAATCATTTGAAGCCCTCCGCGTACACCGGCGCACCCAGTGAGCGAAATAACTTCAATGCGCTTACCCCTAAACTGGGGCTTACGTATAACCTTGGTAATAATCGGGGCTTATACGCCAACTATAGCGTGGGATTTGCACCTCCTAATATTTCAGAATTATATACCGGCGTAAAAGTGCCAGTGTTGAAATCTGCCACTTACCAGAACTATGAAGCCGGCGGCTGGTTTGGTTTTGCCAACCATAAAGGTTATGCAGACCTGAGTGTGTATCGCATGAATGGCAGCAATGAAATTATCAGTGTGAGAAATGCAGATGGTATGTATGAAAACAGGAATACCGGTGCCACTACGCATAGTGGCATAGAGTGGAATGTGAAGTATGCACCTGTGAATAGTTTACTCATACGAACCAGTGGTACATATGCTGAACATATTTTCAAAGCTTATGCAGATGGGAATAAAGTATACAGCAATAACCAGATGAATGGTGCGCCTAAATGGATCACCAATACAGAAATTACCTGGAAGCCTGCTGTATTAAAGGGTTTCAGGCTGGGAGCAGAATGGCAGCATATCAGTAAATATTTTATGGATGCCGCCAACACATCACTGTACAATGGCTATGATTTATTTAATGCCCGTGCCGGATATGCATTTAAAGGGTTTGAATGTTGGCTGAACTGCCTGAATATAGGAGACCAGTTATATGCTACCACCGCAGAGAAATCTGCTTATGGAAAAACTTACCGCGTAGGCCCACGGCAAACATTCAATTTTGGCGTGGCTTATACATTTACCGGGAAAAATTAAGGTCATGAAATTATTGCTAACTACGTTGCTGTTGTTAATGCTCTGGTCTTGTCACCGTAACGAGGTACAGCCGGAAGCGGTAGTAGTGGTCTCTCACACGGGCCGCGACGCCTCCTGTCCTTATGTAACGAGGGATGCTGCGATGCGTCCGGTAATTAGCTGGGTAGAGAAAGATAGTAGTACTGATACGGGTTTGATGTATTATGCGGTGTCTAACGATAACGGGCATACGTTTTCTGAACCGGTGGTGATTCCCACTACAACCGGCGTTTTTCCGCATGATGAAAACCTTCCTAAATTGTTGTTTAAGCCGGGAGGCAATATGATCGCGATGTTTGGCGTAGAAGCCAACGATCCGCGTAATAAGTATGCCGGAAAGGTGATGTATACACAGTCGTTTGACAGTGGTAAAACCTGGCAGGCTGCGATGCCGCTGGTAACCGATACGGCCGGTTATGATCAGCGTTATTTCGATATGGCGTTGTTACCTGGTGGAGAAGCGGCTGCTATCTGGTTGGATAACCGGAAGGAAACGAACGAGGAAGGTTCTACGCTTTATTTCTCCGTAACAAACGGGCAAAGTGGATTTCAGGCCGCAAAGCCTGTTGCTACTACTATTTGCCAGTGTTGCAGGACGCGGATGTATGTATCGGACAACGGGAACATTCATCTCGCCTATCGCGATATTATCAATGATTCTATCCGTGATATGGTACACCAGGTATCTACAGATGGAGGTAAATCATTTTCGGCGCCGGTACGCATCAGCGCCGATAACTGGGTGGTGAATGGTTGCCCGCATACAGGGCCTGCACTGACCGCTAACAGTACCGGCCTGCACTTCGCCTGGTTTACCATGGGAGGAGGAAAAGGCGCCTTCTATTGCCGCTCTGTTGATAACGGCAACACCTATACGCAGAAAGAGCCCCTCAGCAAGGCACCTATGGCGAAGCATCCACAAATGACTACTGTAAACGACGAAGTAATGGTAGTATGGGACGAGCCGGTGAAATGGAAAAATGATTTTAACAGCAGAATAGGCTTTCAGTATAAATCGGCCGAAGGCCAGACAAAACAGGCAGGCTTTTTTACAACAGACAGTAGTTATGCAAATTTCCCGGTGATCTGTGCTTTGAAAGAAGAAAAGGCCTTGTTGGCGTATAAGCGGCGGAACGGTAACCGGAGTGAAGTAGTAGTGAACAGGATAGCGTTATAGTCTAAAATAAATTTGGGATGTAGATGATTTTTTTGCAAAAAAAATCTACATCCCAAATCAAAAAAGTCTCAGCTGTAGCCCAATGAATAGCCTTTGTCTCCGACCCAGTCTTTACGCGATGCCCAGCGGCCGTAATTGCCTCTCCGGGAATTACCGAAATAAAGACGCCATCCTTCTCTCCATGTTGGATAGTACAGGCGTAGCAAGTACATAGTGATAAATGTAAGCATAGGGATATGGTTTCATGTTTAGGATAGACAGTTAGTTTAGTTGCATTGGCATAAATCTCTTGCAGACACCGGTTTATTGGCAAGAAATATATAAATGTTTCCAAATATAAAAAATTATCCTAAACCATAAAATCACACCTCTGTGTTATTTTTTATCTATGTAGTAGGCATTGGCCTGTTGTAAAGGCGTCAATACCAGGTCATTAATACAAACATGTGGTGGCAGGGATGTGCAGTATAATACCACGTCTGCCACGTCCTGGGCCGTTAAAGGAATAAAACCTTTATATACATCTTTCGCCTTGTCTTCATCGCCTTTAAATCGTACCAGCGAGAACTCCGTTTCTGCTGCACCAGGATGAACGGCAGTTACTTTGATACGATAAGGTAACAGATCAATCCGCATGCCTTGCGTAATAGCGTCTACCGCCGCTTTGGTAGCACAATACACATTGCCCTTTGCATATACCAGTTTAGCCGCTGTGGAGCCTATATTCACAATATGGCCCGTAGTACGGGAACGCATCCACGGAATAACGGTGCGCGATACATAAAGCAATCCTTTTACGTTGGTATCAATCATTGCATTCCAGTCGTCTGTACTGCCTTCATCGATGGTACTTAAACCAGCCGCCAGACCTGCGTTATTAACAAGGATGTCAATCTTCTGCCACTCTTCCGGGATATTACCCAATACGGCTTTAACAGCCGCCTCATCTCTCACATCAAAATTTAATGCCAGTACATTCACACCAAATTCCTGGGTGAGCTGTGTCTGGAGTGCTTCCAGTCTTTCTTTCCGCCGTCCGGTGATAATCACATCATAACCCTTACTGGCATACGTAGTGGCACATGCCTGGCCAAATCCGGCAGTTGCACCTGTGATAAGAACAATACCCATGAGATGAAAATTTTTGTGCAAGGTACGAAAGGATCAGCGGATCAACGTGACGGTTCCTTTTTTCGTTATTTGTTTACCGTTGAAGTCGGTGCCTTCCAGTATCCAGATGTAGGTATCTACCGGCGCCGGCATACCCTTGAAGGTACCATCCCAGCCATTGCGGAAATCAGTAGATGCATAAATTTCCACGCCCCAGCGGTTGTAGATACGGAAGTATTTATAGGTGGTAATACCAACGGGAATAAAACGGAAACGATCATTCAGCCCGTCACCATTGGGCGTAAATGCATTGGGGATATACATTTCAGGACCGGTATAATATTTTACGCTCACTGTTGCATAACCAAAGCATCCCTGCTGGTTGGATACACGCAGTTTAAACGCAATGTCGTGGTTGTAGTTTAATACCGGGTGCGCAATACCAGGATCTGATAAACCATCTGAAGGCGTCCATGAATACATTTCTCCGCCACTGCCCTGCATCACCAGTTGTTGTCCCCTGGCCAGTATAGTGTCGTTACCGGCATATGGATTCACTTCGTAAATCCGGATATTTTTGGTAACGGTTTTTTCACATTGCTTATCGGTGCGCAACGTCAATGAAATCGTATATACGTCACCTTTAGTAAAGGTATGTGCCATGGATTGTTGTATGCCGGGTGTAACAGCACTGTCGTTGGTGCCGAAATCCCACACATGCGAAGTAATGTGGCCATAGTAGTAGGACGATGTATCATTAAACTGTATAGGCTCTCCTTTGCATACGCCGCTGGTCGTAAAACCCGCTTTTAGCCCCGGATAATTATAGACGGTACCTTCTGTGCTGTCGGTACAGGCCAGCCCGGGATTTACAATCAGTTTCACTTTGTATACACCAGTGTCGGGATATTGGTGATAAAACAGGGTTTTGTTGTTGGTAAGGGTGTCTGTACCATCTCCAAATGTCCAGTAATAGGCAGATGAATAACCGGCAACGCTGGAATTAGGAATAGGCACATGTAAGGCGGGGTCTTCTGTACAATTGGCGAGCACCGATGGGAAGGTAGCGGTGATGTTGGTTTGACAGTTGAATACCGTGAGTAAGATGTCCTTGCTATGGGTACCCAGGAATTGTTTGGTGTATGGATCGTATTCATTCACGCACACAGTTACCACATATTTACCGGGTTGATTTGGTGTACAGGTGATAAGTCCTTTGGATGATATGGAAATGCCTGGTGCTCCGTTCATCGGGTTGCTGCCCGAATAAGGCGGAATATAGCGTACAGTAGTATTGTAGGGCGGTGGCGTGGTAGATGTATTTTCATTGTTGACAGAACCATCTGTTAATGCGCTGCAAAGATTATAGGTAAGACTATCACCATCTTCATCATATGCGGCATAATCCAATGTAAATGGCATGGAGCCGCAAATAACAATAGAGGTGTCTTTATTGAAATAAGCGCTGTTATTAAAAGGTCTTGATTCGGTACCGGGAATAACGGTGTAGTAAGTAGATCCTTCGTGTTCTGAATCATAAATATTACTCAGTCTTTCGCCACGGCAGCAACGTTGTGACGATACATAGTAGCCACCGGGAATAGGCGCCAGTTCTATTACTGCAGTATAAAAGGCTACTTCCAGGTGCTGTGCCTGTGGTGCCAGGCAGGGATTTCTCAGTGTATCAATCAGGGGACGTGTTTCGGAAATATAGAGATATACGGAAGATAAAACTTTGGAACCGCTGGAAGTGAATACATTAGCTGTAACGGGGTTTTCAAATCTGTCGATACACCCTTGTCTGTCGCCGCAGGTAAAATCTGCGTCGCGGTATAGCTTGAGGGTGATGAGATAACGGTAGCGTGTATTATCTCCACTCCTACCCAATGTTTTATAATAAATTTCGCCACCAATGATGTGATATCCAGCTGCGAAAATAGGGAACAAACAGCAGCTCAATACCAATAAAACCGCTCTCTTCATGATGGGGGATACTGCTCTCTGAATTTAACAAAAAAAAAGCAGATCCGGTTCATTTCCGGGAACTTTATCTTATCAGTGTAACGGTGCCTTTGCGTTGTACGGTGTTGTTGTTAATATCTTTTCCCTGTACTACCCAAACATAGGTAGCGATAGCGGCAGGTTGTCCGTTGACAGTACCATCCCATCCCTGCAAATAGGCCGTGGATGAGTAAACCAGCTTACCCCAGCGATCAAATACGCGGAAGAATTCTGTTTGCACAATGCCTACTGGAAGTGGACGGAAAATATCATTTACGCCATCGCCGTTGGGAGAGAATGCGTTAGGTATATAAATCTCCGGCCCTTTCATGAAGCGAACGAAAATGTTGTCGGTACCGGAACAACCTTCCTGCGTATAGGCGGTAACGGTATATGTAATGTCATGGTTATACGTAGTAACCGGATTATAAATGCTGCGGCTATTTAATCCGTCTGGCGGCGTCCAGGTATAACGTACGCCCCCGGTAGCATGCAACTGGAAAGGCGTGTTCAACATAATAATGGTATCGTTGCCGGCAAAGGCGCGGACTTTTGGTACTACTTTTACTAACGCAGTGGCAGTCACAGGTTTAGGGCATCCGAGTGTATCCGTTACGGTTACAGTGAATAAAGTGGTATCTACCGGCCTGGCTACCGTTATGCGGGAGGAAGGGCTATCTACATAATAAGCTGGCGACCAGCGGTAATAAGCACCGCCAGTGGCCCGCAGTGTTAAAGGCACGCCGAAGCAAACAGTGGTATCCGGCGCAGCGGTAGGCTTCGGTGGGTCCACTACTTTCAGGGTAACGGTATCGGCAGAACGACATTTTCCCAACGCTACCTGTACTTCATAAGATTGTTTGGGTGGCGCCGGAGTTACATATGCATCCGGGTTGGTTGATACTACCTTATGCTGGTCCAGGTCCGTCCAGCGGTAAGTATACAGCCCGTCGGCCATGGATTCCAGGTGAATTTCATCATTGGTACACACCGTACTGTCTGAAATGGTTTTTACATGAATAGTATCTCTTACATCTACCATTACATTTTTATCATTCACACATCCCTGGTTATCTGTAAAGGTTACTTTATAAATAGTTGTACGCGGTGGAAATACAATAGCACCAGGCGTATTCGGGTTCAGGATAAAATAGTTATCCGGCGTCCAGTTAAATTTACCGGGCGCGGTGCTCGTAGCCCACATTTGTAAACTGTCTTTCGAACAAAGTAGTGTATCTGAAGAGGCATTGAAGGGCGGCTTATCGTAAATCGTTACGGTGTTGGAAATCGTTTGTTCGCAACCGTTATTATCGCGCACATATAACTTTACATTATATGTACCGGTCGTTTTATAAGCGTAGTTAGGGTTGGTTACATTGGAGGTATCGCCATTACCGAAATCCCATTTAGAATAAGCAATGGTGCCACCGGTAGTGGTAGAGGTAGAGGTGAACCTGGTTTCTTTATTGGCGCAGAAACCGGCGGCGGTATACCCGGCTTTTAATACCGGGAATGCATATACGAGCGCAGTAGCGCTGTCACCGCAGTTGCTGGCTTTATCCACCCACATTTTTACAGTATACAATCCTTTTTTCGTGTAGGTATGTGTGATAGGGGCCGTACTGTTGGTGGTAAGCGTGGTGCCATCTCCAAAGTCCCAGGTATATGGCTTGCCGAGTGTACTGTTATTGGTGAAAGTGATGGTAAAATCTTTACAGTCGTTGTATTTATCTGGCATCGACGCGGTTACCTGTTTCACACAGGTCGTAATGTTGATATGAAAATCTTTTCGGAGCGTCCCTATTTTTTTCCCGTTGCGATATTCGTTTACACATACCGTTACTACGTATTTGCCGGCAGCAGGAGCAATACCGGAAATAATGCCCGTTTTGGGATCTATCTGTACATTTAATCCTAATGGACTACTGCCGGAAAAAGGTGAGGTATAGGTCACAAATTGATACGGCGGATTAGCAGAAGCTGGTGGTGTATTATCTCTGCCATCTGTTAAGCCACCACCTTTGTAAGCATCACAGAATTCATAAGTCAATGCGTCGCCATCGGGATCTGTAGCGGAGAAATCGTAAGTGAATTTTTTATCTGCGCATACCAGGGTGGCTTCTTCCTTGTTAAAAGTAGGGCTGGAGTTGTTTTGTGCGCCCAGGTTACTACCAGGAATGTCCGTATAGTAAGTGGCTCCGGTACCGAGGTCGCCGCTGCCATCATTGATAGGCTCCGCCACAATGTTTAACATAAAAGGATCCCGGCAACAGCTCTGGAAGGCAATCGTATAGCCGTCTTTGTTATCCGGAACGGTAATAGTAGTAGTATAGGTGCCTATCTGGTAGCAGATGGTAGGCGGATTAACAATACAGGGATCTATATTTGCGAGATTTTTTTCTTCGAAACCGCTTCTTTTGGTAAGATTGTCACCGACCCTGGCATAGCCATTACTTTTATCAAAAACAGAAAGATATACCGCATCCGGCATTTTGGCAATGCGGGGACCGGTGCCGCATATACGATATAATTTGAGTGTAATGGAATAGGTCAGTGAGTTACCACTGCGGCTAATGAACTTATAATATACCTGCCCGCCTATAATATGGCTGGCTTGCGCCACCAGGGCACACACCATGCATATCAGGATGGCAAATAGTTTTTTCACAACAGGTGATTTTTACGATTATAGTTGACAAAATGCTATAAACTGCTCTAATATCACATTACTTTCTGTTCCTACTTCCCACATACCCATGTGGCCCACATTTTCGAATATATGAATGCTGCTTACCCGCGGCAAAGTTAGCTGAGGTAAGATGTTATCCAGCGGCACAGCATTATCATCTTTCCCGATCATAAACAATACTGGTACGGGACAGGTTTTCAACACCGATGTGCGATCCGGCCGCGCTGCCATCGCTTCATAATAAGCTATCAACGCAGGTAATTCGCATTCCATGCCCATTTTTATATACGCATCCACCTCTGCAGGCAGGGCGCTTTTGGTGGCAGGACTAAACATATTGGGCAATGTTTGCCGTAAAAATGTTTCAGGGCCGTATTGTTCCATTAATTTAATGGATTTACGCCTGCCTTCTTTTTTTTCTTCACTATCTGCTTTGGCGGTGGAATGAAAAAGTCCCAGCCCCTTTAACAAAGCGGGGTATTTTTCTGCTAATGCCAGCGCCACGTACCCACCCATTGAGTGACCAATGATCACTGCTTCTTTAATATTTTCTGCTAACAGGATCGCATATACGTACTCCGCCATACTATTGATAGTCAGGGGAGTAGTTAATGGAGATACTGCGGTTCCGGGTAAATCCGGTACAATAACGCGGTATTGACTTTTAAGCTGCGAAGTTTGTATGTTCCAGATACCTGAGTTTTCTGCAAAGCCGTGGATAAGCACTACTGTTGTGCCCTGGCCTTCATCCAACCAGGTGATGTTTCCGTTATTGATTGATTTCCGCATGTCTTAACCCGGGAATAAATCGTGAAATAAAAGCATGTACCAGGAACAAGATACAAAATATTAATGCGGCTTTCGATACCAGATCGCCATTTTTTACATAGAACGTAAGACCCGTCCTCGGTGTTACAGTTGCTTTAAAAACTGCCTGTTGCCAATAGGGTTGCGGTTGATACACATTGCCTGCAGGATCAATAACAGCGGATATCCCGGTATTGGCGCAGCGGGCTACCCAGCGCCGGGTTTCAATGGCACGGATCCGGGCATATTGCAGATGCTGCCGGTGTCCTTCTGTATTACCCCACCATCCATCGTTTGTGATAATGACTAATAAATTGGCACCTGGTTTAATATGCGTGGCGATATAGTTGCTAAATACTGATTCATAACAGATTACCGGAAAAACGTTGATGCTGTCTGCCGGATTTGTAAATAATTCCACGCCGGGCATACGGCCATAACTGCCGGAAATACCGCCAAAATCGAGCGCTACACTTTGCATGAAAGACAAATACCCCACATAAGGTACCAGCTCCGCGCCAGGCACCAGCTCATATTTGTGATACACCTGAATGCTCCGGGTGGTATCTATTTGTACGGCGCTGTTATAGGCATCCCAGCGGGTTCCATCATTCATTGTTCTGGCAGTAGCGGGAGTTTCATCTGTACTGTTGTAACGCTTCATGGTAACGGCACCGCTGATCAGCCTGGCTTTAGGGTATTTCTGCAACATCTCCCGGATAGCCATTACTTCGGGTTGATAATTCAGGTCATGCTCCCAGGCACCCTGCGGAAACAGTGCTGTTTCCGGCCAGATAATATAACGGGTATTGCTATCCGCTTTTTCTGCTGTGAGACGCATCATTTTTCCCAATTGCTCCATCACAGAACCTGCGGTGAATTTTTCATCGTAAGGGTCAATGTTGGGCTGTACTACTACCACTTCTGTTTTGCGTGCGGGATCATCCGGGGTAGGAGCAATGAAAGCGGAAATAACCAGGGGGACAATAATTGCCGCGGCGGGCTTCCATATTTCACGTAATAGCTGTTGCCGGGAGAAATCGTATATGCGGGCACGTTTCCAAACATTATATATCAACACGTTCACGCTTAATACCCAGAATGAACCACCGCTGGTGCCGGTAAATTCATACCATTGTATCCATCCCGGACGAAGGGCGAAGGCATGTCCCAGCACCAGCCAGGGCCAGCTAAATTCCCAGGTCTGATGAATATATTCAAACGTTAACCAATATACGATCAGGGCAAAGTAAGCCACGGGTTCCGGTAATCTTCTCCGGCTGTTTTTATAGGCCAGCCAGGGAATGCTCATCAGTAAAGCATTGAAGCAGTTGGCAAATACCCCGCTCATTGGCAGGGTAGTATTGCCTACCCACCAGGTAGAAGCTACATTCCATACCAGGAACGCACTAACAACAAGTCCGAAATATTTTCCGCGATGCTGCACTTTTTCGCTGATATACAACAACGGTGTAAACGCAACGAAAATAAGCGGCGTAAGCGGCATGGTAGGCCAGGCGAGCCAGAAAATCAATCCACTTAAAATGCTTAGGAGCAGGTAAGGCTTCTTCATTGAAGAATTACGAATTAGAAATTACGAATTACGGATATAGGCGAAGATAAGCGGCGGATGCCTGAAAACAAAAACGCCCCGTACTTTAGTACGAGGCGTTCTGTTATATTATTGTGATTATCTGCTATAGTTAGGTGCTTCCTTGGTGATAACCACATCATGCGGATGGTTTTCTTTTACGGTAGCAGCTGTAATTTTTACAAATTGTGCACCTTGTAAGGCCTTGATATCTTTAGAGCCTGTCAGACCCATACCTGCACGTAAGCCACCTACAAATTGTTGTACAATTTCAGAGAGCATACCTTTGTACGGAACGCGGCCAACAATACCTTCCGGTACCAGTTTCTTGATATCATCTTCATCCTGGAAGTAACGGTCTTTACTACCTTCCTGCATGGCTTCAATAGAACCCATACCACGGTAAGATTTGAATTTACGTCCTTCGTAGATGATGGTTTCTCCGGGGCTTTCTTCCACACCTGCAAAGATAGATCCTGCCATGATAGTAGAAGCACCTGCTGCCAAGGCTTTCACCATATCACCGGTGTAACGGATACCACCATCTGCAATCACCGGGATACCCAGTTTTTTCAGTGCATCTGCTGCTTCCATTACGGCGGAGAGCTGAGGGAATCCGGCACCTGTTACGATACGTGTAGTACAGATAGAACCAGGTCCTACCCCTACTTTCACCGCATCCGCACCTGCTTGTGCCAATGCCAGCGCACCTTCTGCAGTAGCTACGTTACCCGCAATTACCTGCAGTTTAGGGAAGGTTTTCTTTAATTTTTTCAGGTTGTTTAATACCGCGATAGAGTGACCATGAGAGCTATCCAGGCAAACTACGTCTACACCTACATTGATCAATGCCTGTGCGCGGTCCAGCAGGTCTGCGGTAATACCCAGTGCAGCACCTACGAGTAAACGACCAAATTCGTCTTTTACCGCATTAGGGTAGCTGGTCAACTGCAAAATATCACGGTAAGTGATCAGTCCTGCCAGTTTACCTTGTTTATTAACAACCGGTAATTTTTCGATTTTATATTGCTGGAGAATTTTTTCTGCCTTTTTCAGGTCAGTGCCTTCCGGTGCGGTGATGAGGTTTTCGCTGGTCATCACATCTTTCACCAGGCGTTTTTTATTCTTTTCAAACCGTAAGTCTCTGTTAGTGAGGATACCTACCAGTTTGTTGTTATCGTCAACAATGGGAATACCACCAATGCCGTTTTCCTTCATGAGTCTCAACGCTTCACCGATGGTAGCGTCGCCTTTCAGGGTAACGGGATCCATGATCATTCCGCTTTCACTACGCTTAACGCGTCTAACCATTTCGGCCTGGCGTTCGATGCTCATGTTTTTGTGGAGAATACCTATTCCACCTTCTCTCGCCAGTGCAATCGCCAAAGTGGCTTCAGTAACAGTATCCATCGCTGCCGATACCATTGGTATGTTCAGACGTATGTTTTTTGTTAATTGCGTAGAGAGATTTACTTCTTTAGGCAGAACTTCAGAGTAGGCCGGTACCAGGAGCACATCATCGAATGTTAGTCCGTCAGCTACAAATTTGGGTTTAGATTTTCCCGCAGGCATGATGCAACTATTAATCAGTTAAAAAATAATTGCACGCAAATGTACAGATTATTACCCAATAAATAAAATAATCGCCGGATGCCCTGTTAATAAATGATTAACAAGTTTCCGTCAAATCAGCTCGTAGAGCTGCCCTGGCAGGCTGCGGAGCACACTTTGCATCTCCAGGTTAAACACGGCGGTAGCCACCTGGCTCCCCGATAAATGACTTTGCAGGTACAATTCTTCCAGGTGGCGCCGCGACTTTTCCCGGAAAAGCGTCAGAATGAGCTGCTCATCAGGGCTTAGGTCGGGAAACAGCGCTGGTGGCTTGTTGGCGGGCGAGTGAGCAGCTGGAGCATTTCCCCAGCCCATCAGCTCCAGTACATCGGAGGCACCCGTGAGCAGCATGGCCTTATTTTGCCGGATCAGGTAATTACAGCCGGCGGATTGTGGATCCTCCAGCCGGCCGGGTACACAGAATACATCGCGGTTGTAGCCGTTAGCCAGATCGGCGGTGATGAGGGAACCACCGCGTATCCCGCTTTCTATCACAATAGTAGCATCGCTTATGCCGGCTACTATCCGGTTACGTTTGGGGAAGTTCTGCCGGTCGGGCTGCGTTTGACTCATAAAGTCGGTGAGTAAGCCTCCCTGTTCCAGCATCTCCACGGCCAGTTGTTTGTGCGCCGGCGGATAAATCCGGTCCAGCCCATGTGCCAGCACCCCAATGGTGGGCGTATGTACTTTTAAAGCGGTTTTATGGGCAATCAGGTCAATACCATAGGCTAACCCGCTTACAATGGTAATACCGGCTGCAGCCAGTTCTTTCACCATCATTTCTGTTATCGCCCGCCCATAGGCAGAAGGATTCCGCGTCCCCACAATATTCACTATCCGGGGCGGATTCAGGGTTGCATTGCCTTTATAATATAACATGGCAGGGTTGTCATAGCAATGTAACAGTCGCTGTGGATAAGCCGGATCTGTACAAAACAACGGCTGTATCCTGTATTTTTCCATAAAGGCCATTTCTTTTTCAATAGGCCCAAAGTCCCGGTAGCTACAGAGCGCAGCAGCACGCACAGCACCTACCGTTTCAATTCTCTCCAGTTCATATTTTTTCGCTTTGAATATGTTGCCGGCGCTGCCAAAATGTTCCAGCAGCTTTTTAATAATCACATCACCTATCAGGGGAATACGGGTTAATGCGATCTGGTACATTAATTCCTGGGGCATAACAAACAATATTTCCGCATAATTTACAATTTTCCCACGGCACTTTTTGTGCGGCACATGAATTATTTTTGCAGCCACTAACGGATAATTTTATGAAGATGAAATGGATATGGACAGGAGTACTGATGATGGCATTGTTTGCGTGTAAAACAACGCAGCCGGTAGCAGAAAAAACAAAAGCTACCACCCTGATTCCGGGTGGACCAGCATGGGCTGCTTTATGGCAGCAACAGTCCGGTGAATACAAAGCCTTGTGCCTGCAGGCATATCAACTCGCTGCATTACGACTGGATCAATATCTCGCCAATAAAGGTGATAAGCCATTGGCAGTAGTAACAGATATTGATGAAACGGTGCTGGACAACAGTCCTTATTCCGTACACCAGGCGCTGGCAGGTAAAAGTTATGATGATAAAAGCTGGATGGAATGGACCGCTAAAGCCGCTGCTGACACCGTTCCCGGTGCACCGGCTTTTTTTAAATATGCCGCTTCTAAAGGCGTGAAAGTATTTTATATCACCAATCGCGCAGAAAGTGAAAGAGCCGTTACGCTGAAAAACCTGCAGCAGTACCAGTTTCCAGATGCAGATGATCAACACCTGCTACTGAAAACAACTACTTCCGGGAAAGAATCACGCAGGCAACAGGTATTACAACAATACGATATAGCACTGCTATTTGGTGATAACCTCAGCGACTTTGCTGCTATCTTCGATAGAAAGCCAACAACCGAAAGAAATGCTGCTACCTTACAAGCTGCTGCCAGCTTCGGTAGCCGGTTCATTGTATTGCCCAATCCAATGTATGGCGACTGGGAAGGCGCATTGTATAATTTCCAGTATAAACTTACTACGCAGCAGAAGGACTCCGTTATGCAAAGCAGGTTAAGAAATTACTAAGAGCAGAAAGCAGAAAGCAAAAAGCTATTGAAGCGGATGATAAAAGTATAAGAGTAACTTAAACACTCGCTTTTATCATCCGCTTCAATAGCTTTTTGCTTTCTGCTTTCTGCTTTCCGCTCTTTATAAAATGCCGAATTGCTTAAAATGATGCAGGAAATGTTTGCGATGAAACAACTGCCATTCTTCATAATTCAGTTTTCCAAAAATATGATGCACGGTTGTTGCTGCCGGATGTTGTTGAAAGTAAACATTAAAATCATCGATTTCTTCCAGTAAATATTGCCTCGCCATCGCAATGGAAACAGCCCGCGGGGACGGCGGCTCATCGCCCTGGAGCGGAGAAGGAAGGCTATGCTGCATTTCCATCTCACTATATAAAAATTGTTTATAACGCGCTATTTTATCTGGAGGTGTTACAACAGTCAGCTCTCCATGCTTATTACTGGAAAATGCAAGCCCCACACCCAGGTGTTCCAGCATTTGAAGGGCATTCATTTTTCCCCACTCCGGCAACGTGTTTTCGTGTAGCCGTGAGAGATAGTTATCCAGCGTGGCTGGTGTTAAGAATGTTGCTGCGTCCATATTTATAAGCTGATAATTTTAAATACAGTACGACGGTTCGCGGCGCGTCCTTCCTCTGTGTCATTGGTGGCAATCGGATTGCTTTCGCCATAGCCTTTTGCAGTAAGACGAGAAGCGGCGATACCTTTTTCTGTCAGGTATTTCACCACTGATTTAGCGCGGTTTTCGGACAGCACCTGGTTGTCTTTATCGGTACCTACATTATCCGTATACCCTTCAATGGCGATCTTCACGCCCGGGTTGTCCAGTAATAAGTTCACCAGTTTATTCAGCTCTAGAACAGAGGCAGGTTTCAGTGTATATTCTTTGCTGTCGAAGAAGATATTATGCAGCACTATGCTGGCATTGGCCGCGAGTGGTTGCAGTGGAATATTTTTTTCGAAAGGCACACCCGGGTTATGATCTTTCAGGGAGAAATTATCGGAGTAAAACAGGTAGCCTTTCCGGTTTACGTGAAAAGCATAATCTCTGCCCACAGGCAATGGTGCCAGGTAATCGCCATTATCGTTGGTTTTTACGGTGGCAATGCTATAGCCGCCCTGCAGGTCTGTTACGTCGATGGTAGTGGCCAGGCGGGCATGTGTGAGAGTGTCATATACAAAGCCTTTTACGTACAACGTTTGTAGTGGCCTTGCTTCAGGATACAGTTCAAAGCGGTAGATATCAAGTGCACCACGGGTATCTGAACGATCCGATGCAAAATAAGCGGTTTTACCATCGGCTTCTACCACCAGTGATGCATCTTCGTCGATGGTATTGATGGGATAACCCAGGTTGGTAGCGGGTCCCCAACTGCCATCCGGTTGACGGCGGGAATAAAAGATATCCAGCCCGCCATAACCCGGATGACCATTGGACGCAAAATAAAGCGTTTGTCCGTCTGCGTGAATAAACGGCGTTGTTTCCCTGCCGGGCGTGTTAATATTAGGTCCCAGGCGTTGCGGAACGCTCCATTGACCATTTACCAGCCGGTTACTCACAAATATATCTGCACCATTATCTGGTGTTTCACGTGCAAAATAAAGCGTTTGTTTGTCGGTGCTGAGACAGGGTTGTGATTCCCAGTCACGGGTGTTGATAGGGGCTCCAAAGTTCTTTGGTTCGGTCCACCCCTGAGCAGTTTTTTCCGAGTAGTAGAGATCGCAGCTGCCTTTACCTTCCGGAAATTCGCAGCCGGTGAATACCAACATGGTACCATCTTGTGAAATGTTCTGTGCGCCTTCATTGAAAGAGGAATTTACGGGTTCACCCATGTTTTGGGCTGGAGACCAGGTATTATTTTCCCGGTGTGTGATGTAAAAATCTTCATTACGGCCATTTACGCGCCTGGTGAAGATCAGTGTTTTACTGTCGATGGTAAGGGAAGGGAAGTATTCCGGATCTTTACTGTTTACCGGGTCTCCAAGGTTTTCCGGATGAAAAGGTACGGTTTGGCGGTGATTGTTTACGGCAAATTCATAATTGACTTTTAGCTTTTCTGCTGTAGGACTTTTAGACTTTGCATTTGCCAGATACTGGTTGATTAACTGTAACGCCCCTACGAAATTTCCTGTACCGGCCATTGCCCTGGAATAGGCTACAGATACAGGCCGCATACCATTACTATCCAGCTCTTTGAGTTTTTCAAAGGCGGTAACGGCGGCTGCATAATTTTTCAGCTCTACATAGCAGAGTCCTATTTGTCCGTAAGCATCCGTAAAATTGGGCGCGGCTTTGATAGCTTCCTGCAGCAGTCCGATAGCGGCCGGCGTTTGATAAAGCCTGACAGCATCTATAGCACGGTCGAAAGCAGCTTTTGCTTTTTTAGGAGCAGTTTCATAAGTGACTGTCTGGGCCTGCATTTGCAGCCCAAAGCCCAACAGGCAAGCCAGTATGAACAGAGAGGTGTTTTTCATAGAATATATTCGCTCCCTAAGTAACGAAATTCTAATGAAAAATAGTGTAGCAGATTTTTGTCCTGTTAAGGATTAGACTGATTATACTGATTTTTTATTTTTGATTTTGTAAAATGAAAAAAGCACGAAGACGGACATCATATCCACATCATTCTTCGTGCTTTTAATTTTCTAAATATAATTAGTCTAATCCTGAACAAGATAAGCATCCGCCCTAGGGGACATTAATATACTTGTGGATCTGGAGAGACATGGTCCACTGTGGGTGGTCCTTGATATAGTCTGTAATCAAAGGTGTCATTTCTGCACTGCGTTCCCATTCCGGTTGCAGGTACAGCTTACAGTGTTTACCTGCAAGTGCAGCATATTTTTCTGCCCAGGCAAAGTCTGTTTTGTTGAAGATGACTACTTTCAATTCGTGGGCTACTTTACAAATTTCAGGTAAAGGTGCTTTGAATTTTTTTGGAGATAAAGTAATCCAGTCCCAACTTCCGCTGAGAGGAGAAGATCCGGAGGTCTCTATATGTGTTTGAAAGCCTTGCTTGTGCAATGATTTGGTGAGTGCATCCAGGTTATGGAGGAGTGGCTCTCCACCGGTAATTACTGCAATACGGCCAGGATGGCTGGCTGCTTCGGATACAATCTCATTTATTTCCACCTGCGGGTGCTTGTCGGCGTCCCAGCTATCTTTTACATCACACCATACACAGCCTACATCACAGCCGCCCAGCCTGATAAAATAGGCTGCTCTGCCCTGATGAAAGCCTTCTCCCTGGATGGTATAAAATTGCTCCATCAACGGGAGAGTGGTCGTTTTAATATTTGTTATTACTGACATGACTTCACAAAGGTCTGATTTTTTTTAGCTACTAGCTACTAGCAGCTAAAAAGCTAACAGCTATTTTAGTTCATACTACCTCTCAGGCCAATAGCGGCATGGTAGGTGTTTTTGAGTAAAGCGGCTATGGTCATAGGTCCTACGCCACCGGGAACGGGGCTGATATAACTACATTTCGGTGCTACTTCATCAAATTTAACATCCCCTTTCAGGCGGAAACCGCTCTTTTTGCTGGCATCTTCTACGCGGTTAATACCTACATCCACAATCACTGCGCCTTCTTTTACCATATTTGCTGTTACAAAGTCGGGCTTGCCGATAGCAGCAATGATAATATCTGCCTGCCGGCAGATGTCGGCCAGGTTGTGGGTCTGTGAATGTGTGAGCGTTACCGTGCAGTTTCCCGGATTGGTATTGCGGCTTAGTAAAATGCTCATCGGTGTACCTACAATATGGCTGCGACCAATCACTACGGCATGTTTACCTTTGGTTGGAATGTTATAATATTCCAGTAGCAACATGATACCATATGGGGTGGCCGGGATGAAAGCAGGCAATCCGCTGACCATTTTACCCACATTCATGGGATGGAAACCGTCTACATCTTTGCTGGGATCAATGGTATTGATCACCAGTTCTTCATTAATATGTTTAGGTAAAGGCAATTGAACGAGGATACCATCAATATCCGGATTTTCATTCAACAGAATGATCTGGTCCAGCAGGTGTTTTTCTGAAATCTGTGCATCAAAACGAAGGAGGGTGGAATTATACCCGCATTCGGCGCATGATTTTACTTTGGAGGCCACGTAGGTTTCACTTGCCGGGTTATTGCCTACTAAGATGGCTGCCAGGTGAGGGATTTTTTTTCCAGCGGCCTTTAAATCAGCCACCTGTGCGGCTAATTGGGCCTTAATAGCCTCAGAAACTAGTTTACCGTCTAAAATTTGCATGTGCAAAGGTAAGGAAAACTAGGATTGGATAATATTGATTTGGGAAGGAAAGGGGAAAGAGGTACCGAAGTCCAGCCAAACAAGCTCCGGCAAGGGAACTTGTTTGGCTCAGGCATTGCGCCCGTCAGGAGCTTTCGTTTATCAGTGGAAATTATAAGGCAAACTTACATATACATCTTCCTGCTGATATTGTCAGCAAAAAAACAGATCACAGGTATTTTCATTAAATTTTTGGTGCGGCATCCAGTATTTCTTTGTCGGCTGCGGCAGCATATTTTTCAAAGTTGCGGATAAATTGTCCGGCCAGGTTGGTTAACTGGGCATCATACGCACCTTTATCTTCCCACGTATTGCGTGGGTCCAGGATGTTGTCCGGTACACCAGGGCAATTATCAGGAATTTCGAAGCCAAATACAGGATGAGCGTGGAAGCCTGCATTATTCAGTTGCCCGTTTAAAGCGGCAGTGATCATGGCGCGGGTATAACCGAGTTTAATACGGTTGCCGGTACCATAAGCGCCACCCGTCCAGCCGGTATTAATCAGCCATACGTTCACATTATGCTGACGCATTCTTTCACCCAGCATCTGTGCATATTGCGCCGGATGCAGTGGCAGGAAAGGTGCGCCGAAACAAGCACTGAAAGTAGATTTAGGCTCGGTGATACCTGCTTCCGTACCTGCTACTTTAGCCGTGTAACCAGAAATGAACTGGTACATGGCCTGCCCGGGTGAAAGCCTGGAAATAGGCGGCAATACACCATAAGCATCGCAGGTGAGGAAAAATATATTCTTCGGAATACCTCCTACAGAAGGTTCCTGTGCATTTTCTATGTAGTGCAGCGGGTAAGAAACACGGGTGTTTTCTGTGATGGAGCTATCCGCATAGTTCACGGTATTGGTACCCGGGAAGAAGGTAATATTCTCCAGCAGGGCGCCTTCGCGAACAGCATGGAATATTTGTGGTTCCTTTTCTTCAGAGAGGTCAATACATTTTGCATAGCAACCACCTTCAAAATTGAATACGCCGGTAGCTGTCCAGCCGTGTTCATCGTCACCTATCAGCTTGCGGCCGGGATCCGCACTCAACGTGGTTTTACCAGTACCGCTCAGTCCAAAAAATACAGCAGTATCGCCCTGTGCACCGATATTGGCGGAGCAGTGCATACTCAGTACGTTTTTGTTGTGCGGTAATACGTAGTTCAGAATAGTGAAGATGCCCTTTTTAATTTCTCCGGTATAAGCACTACCACCAATAAGGATCATCTTTTTGGTGAAGTTTACAACAGAGAAATTTTGTTGACGGGTACCATCAGTAGCCGGATCAGCCAAACAGCCGGGAGCCTGTATAATGGTCCAGTCGTTGAGCATATAATCCAGTTCTTCTTCAGTAGGGCGAAGGAACATGTTATAGGCAAACAAACTTGACCATGGCAGTTCACTGATTACTTTGATGTTGACCCGGTAATCCTGGTCAGCACAGGCGTAGCAGTCACGTACCCATACATCTTTTCCGGTGAAATAACGCGTGATTTTACTGTATAAACGATCAAAATTTTCTTCAGAGATAGGGAGGTTGAAATCGTTCCAGTTTACAGTGTCCGTTGTGATGTTGTCTTTTACGATGAATTTGTCTTTCGGGGAGCGGCCGGTAAATTGTCCGGTATTAACAGCTAATGCCCCGCTGTCAGCATAAACCCCTTGTTTACGGGCGACAGTTTGTTCCGCCAGTTTTTCGGGTGAAAGTTGGTAATAAACGTTAGCTACGTTCTCTATGCCAAGTCCCCGTAAGTCAGCAATAGGATTCCTTACGCTACTCATTTGCATAAAAGCAAGATTGTTTTGGTGTAAAAGCAAAACTAGCGATTTTTTGATATTGTCAAATTTTATCGGTGTTATACCATTAAAATTTAGAAATTAGTCACTATTTTCCGGGTGGTTATTGCAATATCTTCAATAGGAGGGTGTTTCATTGCAGGATTGTCAAACTAAAAAACAGGATAATATAGCATTAAGTATTTGCAAAGAAATATTAGTACGATTTTGTCATTTTACGCTGCAGATATTAACCAATTTGCTGATTCCCGATTTCTACCTCCGAAATTTTACCTAGGTTTGGACCCTCATTTGAAATTAAGAGATATGAAGAATTTGCCCTTAGATCCGCAGGTGTTTGTAAAGAACCGCCAGCGTTTTGTGGCTAAAATGAAGCCACAGTCTATAGCTATTATCAACTCCAATGATGAACTGCCCACCAATGGTGATGCCCTGCACAAGTTCAAACAGAATTCCGATTTGTACTGGCTGACCGGTATTGACCAGGAAGACACAATGGTGGTGTTGTTTCCAGATAATCCAGATCCTAAATACCGCGAGGTATTAGTACTGGTGCGACCTAACGAGTTAAAAGAAAAGTGGGATGGTCACAGGTTGCGCAAAGACGAAGCTTTCGCCGTTTCCGGCATGGCTACCGTAGTATGGTTAGATAGCCTTGATGCATTATTGCAGCAATGGATCAACGATGCGGCAAATATCTACCTGAATTCCAATGAAAATAACCGTAAGTCAAACCTGGTACCGGTAAGAGATTATCGTTATGCACAGGAAATGAAAGTGCGTTATCCACTGCATAACTACCTGCGTGCTGCTGTTATCTTTAAGGAACTACGTGCAGTAAAAACACCGGAAGAAATTAAGGTAATGCAGGAAGCGATGGATATTACTGAAAAAGCATTCCGCCGCTTATTGAAATTCATTAAACCAGGTGTATGGGAACATGAAATTCATGCAGAAATTCTGCACGAATTCCTGCGCAACCGCTCTGCCGGGGAAGCTTATGGTTCTATCATTGCTTCCGGGGATAGTGCCCGCACACTGCACTATGTATCCAATAACCAGGAATGTAAAGACGGAGACCTGATCCTGATGGATTTCGGTGCGGAATACGGTGGTTACAATGCCGACCTTACCCGTACTGTACCTGTAAACGGTAAGTTTACGCCGCGTCAGCGCGAGGTATATAATGCCTGCCTGCACCTGCATAACTACGCTAAATCTATTCTGCGTCCGGGTATCACCATCGCCAAATACCATGAAATGGTTGGCGAAGAAGCTACCAAAGAATTTATTAAACTGGGACTGCTCACAGAAGAGGAAGTGAAGAACCAGGATCCGGAAACGCCGGCGTACCGCAAATACCTGTACCATGGTATTTCTCACCACCTGGGAGTAGATGTACATGACCTCGGACCTTCCCTTCATCAGCCTATTCCGGAAGGAGCAGTGATGACTGTTGAGCCGGGGATTTATATTGAGCAGGAGAAAATGGGGGTCCGTATTGAAAATAACATCTGGCTTACTGCCAATGGCAATGTGGACCTGATGAAGAATATTCCGATCACGGCCGATGAAATTGAAGCCCTGATGAAATAAGACAATTACGAATTACGAATTACGGATTACGGATTACGGATTTGTGAGAAGATAATAGCGAAGTTAATCTTCGCGTTTACAATCTTCCCACAAATCCGTAATTCGTAATTCGTAATTCGTAATTTGCATTGAATAAACTTATTAGATGAAACAACTACCAAATATTCTTACCCTATGTAACCTTTTTTGTGGGGCGCTGGCTATTATCTGCATCTTACATGCACCGGAGTATCGCGCGGAAATTAACGGTGCTGACTATACGATTATCACGCCGGAACCGGTTTACTGGGCTTCTGCATTAGTAGTGCTGGCCGGCATATTCGACTTTTTCGATGGTATGGTAGCCCGCCTGCTGAAAGTATCCGGCCCCATGGGTAAGGAGCTGGATTCCCTGGCAGATGTGGTAACTTTTGGGGTAGTACCCGGCATGATGCTATACCGGCTGCTCCGCAGTGCCTACTTCCAGCAACCGGATGTTTTTGATGTTTCTCTCCTGAACCTGGCGCCGGCCTTACTGGTGCCTTGCTTTGCAGCTTACCGCCTGGCCAAATTTAATATAGACACCCGCCAGTCTGAAAACTTTATCGGTGTGCCTACCCCTGCAGTAGCCTTGCTGGTGGCATCTTTCCCATTAATTCTACTATTTAATCCTTTTAACCTGGCGCATTGGTTCCAAAATATCTGGGTACTGTATATCACCATCGGTTTGCTGTGCTACCTGATGATTGCAGAGATTCCGATGATTAGCCTGAAATTTAAAAATAAAAGCCTGGCAGATAACTGGCCTCGCTTCTTACTGATCGCTTTAACCATACTCAGCATACCTTTCCTGAAATTTGCGGCCGTACCATTTATATTCATTTGTTACGTAATATTATCTGTTGCTGTACCGCCTAAAATACAAGCGGTTTAACATTCTGGATTTTTTGATGTAGGTTTGCGGCAAAATTTCTAGCACAATGACTTTTACTGCACATATCAATGTGATGCCACTGAAAGAATTATTAGATCCGCAAGGTAAAGCGGTAATGGGTGGTCTCAAGAACCTCGGCCTGGGCCAGGTACAAGATGTACGTATTGGTAAACACATTACTCTGCAAATTGAAGCCGCCAGCCAGGAAGAAGCAAGGCAGATCGCTGAGAATGCCTGCCAGAAGCTGTTGGCAAACCAGGTAATGGAATCTTTTGAAGTACAAATACAATAATTAATTACGCAAGGAAGTAAAGGAGTAAAGACGCAAAGATTATTTTCCTTTGCATCTTTGCTCCTTTGTTTCTTTGTGTGACACAATACGGGCCTGAATTATGAAATTATACCTCGTTCCATCTCCTATTGGCAACCTCGCCGATATCACCTACAGGGCTGTAAAAGTACTGGAGGAAGCAGATTTGATCCTGGCGGAAGATACCCGTACCTCCAGCGTATTACTCCGGCATTATAATATCAGCAAGCCCGTTACGGCCTATCATCAACACAATGAGCATAAAATAGTACAGCACCTGCTGCAACAAATGCAGAGTGGTAAAACCATGGCCTTACTCACAGATGCCGGCACTCCCGGTATATCTGATCCCGGTTTTTTACTGGTGAGAGAATGCAGCCGCAACGGCGTTCCGGTAGAATGTTTGCCGGGTGCCACCGCCTTTGTACCTGCCCTGGTCAACAGCGGTATCCCTATGAACCGCTTCGCTTTTGAAGGCTTTCCCCCACTCAAGAAAGGTCGTCATACCCTCTTCACCAAACTGGCTACAGAAGAGCGTACCATCGTATTTTACGAATCACCTATGAGGTTGGTAAGAACCCTGTCAGATCTTATTCAATACTTCGGCCCGGACCGCCCCTGTAGCGTAAGCCGCGAACTAACCAAGGTATTCGAGGAAAATAAACGCGGTACCCTGCAGGAAGTACACGATTACTACGCTGAAAAAGGCGTGAAAGGAGAAATTGTACTCGTGGTACAGGGAGTCGAATAAATTTTTAAAAGCGTTGAAAATTGCTGACATACTGTTGTCACATTGGTACTGTTGTTTTGTGTTACAAATCATTTAGCCATGTTACTGACCGATATTGCTGCTCAACGATTACTTCATCAGCAACTGCTTCACACCCGTTTTAAACAGCCACACCAAATCGTCGCTTTCTTTGGCGCCATGCAGGCCCAGGAACATGCTCACAGCAAGTGGGGGATCGGCGTACGCCTGCCCGGCAGCACAGATGCTGCTATTGAAAAAGCAATCAGTAATAAATCAATTATCCGCACTACCGCTTTCAGGGGGACCCTTCATCTCGTAGCGCCCGCAGATGTACGCTGGATGCTGCAGTTGATTGCACCCGGTATGAAAGTACGCATGAGCAGCATGCGGAAAAAACTGGGGATGGATGACGCCTCCATTAAACGGGCCTGTCAACTGATCACCAAAGCGCTGAAAGGTGGTAATCACCTCACGCGTAAAGCGTTGGATACATATCTGCAGGAAAATGGTATTGCTACCGACGACCATCGCATGAACCACATCATTTACCATGCAGCACTGGATGGATTGATCTGCAACGGTCCGCTGAGTGGCAAGCTGTTTACCTATACACTCCTGGATGAGTGGTTGCCGGCATCCGCCAGCACGAAGCTTGAACGACAAGCCGCCCTGGTAACACTGGCCCACCGCTATTTTACCAGTCATGGCCCGGCCACACTGCCCGATTTTGCCAACTGGTCCGGGTTATCGCTGACCGACGCCCGTGCAGGGCTCGATGGCGCCCAGGCAGATCTCAAAGCCATCACCATCCATAATACTACTTACTGGATGGCGCCTGGCAGTATGAAAACGCCGCCTGATACGCATTTGCTATTACCCGGATTTGATGAATATTTTATTGGTTATAAAGACCGCAGCGCTATCATAGATCCCTCTTTCGCCAAAAAGGTGATGACGATCAACGGTATTTTTAATCCGATCATGGTCCATAACGGCGAGATAATAGGCACCTGGAAACGCACTTTTAAAAAGGATACAGTAGCGATTACAGTGGAGCCATTTAAACCTCTGAAAAAGTCCGCCCTGAAAGCTTTTGAGCCTGCTGCAGAGCAATATGCCCGGTTTCTTGGTAATACCCTTACAGCATTCACGGATACGACTGCGAAATAACCCGTGTCAAAACATCAAAATACCCCAAATGATGTTTATTTTAGCTGTTTAAACAAAAAGAAACGGAATGAATCATCGGGTTACAACAGGGTGCTGTCTGGCCATTGCTATGCTGGCAGGCAGTTGGTTACAACTAAGCGCACAGTCGGATCGCTGGCAACAGCGCGTGAAATATGCCATGGATGTAAAAGTAGATGCGCCAGCTAATCAATTCAAAGGTCAGCAACATCTGGAATATTTTAATAACTCTCCTGATACATTAAAGAAAGTCTTTTATCACCTCTACTGGAACGCTTTTCAGCCTAACAGCATGATGGATGTCCGCAGCCGTGAACTGGGGAAAATCGTGATCGGAAAAGACCGGAAAGGCAATGAACGCCGCGACTGGGACAACCGCGTACGTGATCGTATTTCCCAGTTGAAACCAGATGAAATAGGCTACCAGAAAGTGATTTCCTTAAAGAGAGATGGTAAACCACAGGATTTCAAAGTAGTGGAAACCATCCTGGAAGTGCCGCTGGATAAGCCTATCCTGCCACATTCAACAGCTGTATTTGATATGGAATTTGAAGCACAGGTGCCAGTGCAGATCCGTCGTAGTGGCCGCAATAATTCCGAAGGCGTGGATTTTTCCATGGCGCAATGGTATCCTAAAATGTGTGAATACGATTATGAAGGATGGCATGCAACGCCTTACGTCGCCCGGGAATTCTATGGAGTATGGGGCGACTATGATGTGAAAATAACCATCGATAAAAAGTATGTACTGGGTGGAACCGGTTACCTGCAAAATCCTAATGAAATTGGTCATGGGTACGAAGCACCGGGTGTGAAAGTGAAACAGCCGGCGGGTAATACACTGACCTGGCATTTCATTGCACCGAATGTACACGATTTCATGTGGGCTGCGGATCCTGACTACAAACACATCACGCAGAAAGTGGATGGATTTACTGCTCACTTTTTCTACATCGATAATGAAAACACGTATAACACCTGGCCTCAACTGGCAAAAATGATTCCTGCCGCTTATGCCTATATTAAAGCGCATTATGGTGCTTATCCATATGAGCAATACTCTTTTATTCAAGGTGGCGATGGGGGTATGGAATATCCCATGGGTACTTTGATTATGGGTAATGGAAAGATGGATGGCCTCTATGGTGTTGCGATGCACGAATGGATGCACAGTTGGTACCAGGGTATGCTGGCTACCAATGAAAGCCTGTATCCGTGGATGGATGAGGGTTTCACCACTTTCGCCGAAAACAATGTAATTCACAATACCATTGATTCGCTGAAGGGTACTAATGCTATGGAAAGTTCTTATGCAGGTTATTTTGCACTGGCCAGCAGCCCTTTTGAAGAACCAGCCACTACACATTCCGATCACTATAATACTAACTACGGTTACAGCCTCACCGCTTATTCCAAAGGCGCGGTATTCCTGGAGCAATTGGGATATGTGATTGGCGCTGCTAATCGTGATGCAGGCCTGCTGCGTTACTACCATGAATGGCGTTTCAAACATCCAAATGCAAATGATTTTATTCGTGTAATGGAGAAGCAAAGTGGCATTGAGCTGGATTGGTATAAACAATACTTTATCAATTCTGTGAAGCACATCGACTATGGTATCGACAGTGTGTATGAAAAAGGCAATAAAACGATAGTACGCCTGCGTAAGGTAGGATACATGCCAATGCCAATAGATTTTATGGTTACCGATAAAAATGGCACTAAGGAACTGCATTATATTCCGTTGTCTATCATGTATGGAGAGAAGCCAAATGAAACACCTGCTATAAAGCGTGTAGTCGAGCCCGTTTGGTACTGGACACATCCAACGTATGAAGTAGAACTGAATGTTCCGCTCTCTAACATTAAAGAGCTGGAAATCGATCCCAGTCAGCGTATGGCGGATGTTGACAGAAGTAACAACAAAGCAGTATCCTAAAAGCATAAAGCTGAAAGCATAAAGCATAAAGCTATTGAGGCGAATGATCATTGCGGATATTAACCTGCTTTGATCATTCGCCTCAATAGCTTTATGCTTTATGCTTTCAGCTTTATGCTCTAAAATATCAGTTGTTGTAATTGATTTTCCCAGGTATGGCCTTGCAGCTCCTGGTTTTTTAAGCTGTTCAGGTGGTGCTGATTATGATGTGCGATAAAATACAACATTTCCCTGAGGGTGATTTTTCCCAGCAAAGGATGTGGTAAACGATATTTATCCAGGTCAGCTTCTGACCATTGAGGAAGCCTGTCTGCTAATTTTTTCTTCTGGAGAAGAAAACCTTGTAGTAGTGTTGGACGCTGCGCAGGGTAAATTACGCCGGGTTGATAGGCGTGGCCTGCTTTACGGCCGGTATTAAGTACGCGTTCGTAATCTTCCACCAGTTTATCGTAGGGGCGTGAAGGTGATTGGCTCACCCCAAAGTAGCGCAAGGTCACTTTCGGAAATGCCAGTGCACTGCTAATAGGCCGGATAGATTTGGTAAGATGATCGAGTTGCTGACCAGCGGACCATTTACCGTAAGGGGATGCGGTAAAACGTATATCCGGCAACGTGTTGACAAAATCAACGAAGTTGTCAAAGCTTTCATTGAGTAGAGATTGAATCTCGTGCTGGTTCAGGTACATAGGAATGAAGTTTTAGAGGATTCAAAAACACAATACCTGGCTTTTTATTCAATATACCCGGGCCACTGCATATCCCTGAAGTTACATCAGATTTGCGAGGCGGCCAAGATTTTGATACATATAAATTAATTAAATGTATATAAAAATGGGTAATTGGCCCGGGAATATTGATGTACTGTTAATAAAAACTAAGAATTATTCCAGTACCTGGCATAAAAAGCCTTGTTTTTGAACGAATTCAATAATAATATTCTCTTCCACCTGTAAGTCTGCAATGCGCAATACCTTATCGCAGTCGTCCAGGTCTACATGACAGGATCCAACGGAAAAGCTGGAAGCTATGGCCTGGATCATTTGTTGGCGCGCATCCGGGTTGTCTATATTGGTTTTGAATATACCTATCATCGCACAATGTTTTAGTGTGATTCGTTTGCTTCGCTGTTTGGTTTTCCTGGCTCTTTTGGAAAATCGTCTTCCCAGTATCTTTCCCAGGCTTCGCGTCTGCCTCTGCCAAAGCCGGGCCTGCAACGGTTACGGAGTGCTTCCCGCATTCTTTCCTGTTCTTCCGGCGTCATATGGGCCATTTTCTCTTTCAGTCGTGATTTCCATTCTCTTCCGCGGTTCCACTTATCATGATGACTATGCCATCCAAAAAGCAGCTTGCCTAACAGGAGTAATCCCAATGCCTGCCAGAAGGTAATAACAGGGCCATGAAACAGTTCGGGAATTAATAAGTTCCACAGGTACATGGTGGCAAATCCTATTACGGCGATAAATATCACACCGAGTACTAAGAATTTGGCGACTTTAGCGCCTTTCCCTCTGCCATATTCGTTTCTCATATCTTTAATAATTTAAAATCAGTCGTTTAATAATTCGTTGTACAGCTCTGCCAGGCGTTCCCGAAGAAATAGCACGGCGTAGCGCTTCCTTGACAGCAGGGTATTTACCCCGATGCCGGTTTCTTCACTCATTTCCTTAAAGGATTTGCCTTCCAGTTCATGTTGTAAAAACACCTGTCTTTGATCCGCCGGCAGCTCATCGATAGCTTGCATAATGGCTTCAGACATGATTTTTTTCATCATGGGCGTATCAGCTTCCTGGCTTTTGTCGGAAAGTAATTCAGGTAGAAATAATACTTCTTCGCCTTCTATCTCGCGCGTGTAGTCAGCAAACGGGGTTTCTTTCTTTTTGCGGAACCAGTCGGTAATTCTGTTGCGGGTTACCGCAAAAAGCCATCCGGTAATAGAGTCTACCTGGCTTCCCAACCTTAAATATTCAGTAAATTGATAGAAAACGTCCTGTAAAATATCCTCAGCATCCGACGCATTATTTACCCGTTGACGGATAAAATGGAGCAACCGCTTGCGTTCCTGCTTTACGGTAGCCTGTATGCGTTCGTTTTGCTCTATGGCCATAATGTTATTTGTAAGGACCAGTTGTTTCATCTTAATAAGGATGACGAAACAACAAAGAGGATATTTTATGCGGGCAAAAAAAAATCAGGGGAGGGGTGAAAACAGCAGAGGCACAAAGGAACTTTTCTTGTATCTCCCTTGCGCCTCTCTTGCTTTACTCCCTGGTATCACTAGCTCTTCGCCAGTACTACAAACTTCTCCAGGAAGCTTTCTTCCGGGAATATATCATATACTTTTACCAATCTTGGTTTCACACCGCTATCGGAAATTTCCTGTGCCAGGTCGCCACCTTTCAGGCATATCAGTCCCTTTTCGAATTGTTTGCCGGGTACGGTTGATTTCTTTAATACGGGCTTGCTCCAGCGCCATAAATCGCCCAACGGGGCCACAGCACGGGATACTACGATATCAAATTTACGGTTCTTCACATCTTCTACGCGGCTGTGTGCAGCCGTCACGTTTTTCAGTTGCAGGGCTTCTGCCACTCCCTGTACTACTTTGATCTTTTTGCCGATGGAATCTACCAGGTGAAATTGCACTTCCGGAAAGAAGATCGCCAGCGGAATCCCGGGGAATCCGCCACCTGTACCCAGATCGAGGATCTGGGTGCCGGGCTGAAAGTCCGCAATAGCGGCTATGGCAAGAGAATGTAATACATGCCTTTCATATAAGGACTCAATGTCTTTGCGGGAGATGACATTGATTTTTTCATTCCATTCCTCATATAATCCCTTCAGGGCTTCAAACTGCGATAACTGCGCTGGTGTAAAGTCGCTGAAATACTTTAAAATAATTTCCATAGCGCAAAAGTAGGCAGGATTTGCGAGAGCAGAAAGCAAAAAGCAGAAAGCAAAAAGCTATTAAAGCGAATGACATAAGTGGTAGATAATTAATATACCCGCTTATGTCATTCGCTTTAATAGCTTTTTGCTTTCTGCTTTCCGCTTTTGGCTACCATTTATTGGCTTTGCCCTTGAACAGCAATGCAGGCGTAAATATGATATAATACAATACCATGAAGATATCCATCAGCCAGCTGAATTTAAACAGGTCGCTTTCATCGAGCCTGCGCATGGCGGCATAGGTGATAATGGATTGGACCAATACTTTCAGGCCAAAGATTCCCAGCACATACCAAAGGATGGGTGGCGGGAAAAACAGCCCGATGATAAAGGCCGGATAAAACAGGAAATGAGTCAGGGAAAACAGGCCCAGCACAAACTTATGGCCGAAACGGTAATGTTTACCGGTGGACATATGCCGGGTTTTCTGCCTGAACCAGCTTTTCCAGCTTTGTTTAGGCTCCGAGTAAGTGAATGCCTGTTTATCGATCACCACACCCACATTTTTCCGGGTGGCGGCGGTATTTACAAACAGGTCATCGTCGCCACTGGCAATATGTTGATGGCTGGTGAAGCCTTTATGCTTGAAGAAGAGCTCTCTTTTGTAAGCCAGGTTACGGCCTACGCCCATATAAGGCATGCCGCTCATGGCAAACGATAAGTGTTGCAGGGCGCTGAAGAAAGTTTCGTAGCGGATAATTTTATTGAGGAAGCCAGGCTTTTTATAGTAAGCACCGTAGCCGAGTACAATTTCTTTGTCGTTGGAAAATCCCTGGCTCATGAAGGACAACCAATACGTGCTGCCGGGTTTGCAATCCGCATCTGTTAATAACACCGTATCAAACTGGGCGCCTTTCAGGCCAATAGACAGCGGATATTTTTTACCGGGAATGAACTTGGCAGCCTGTTTAATTTCAATGTGCCGGTAATGTGGATAACCCGGCTCAATAGAGCGGAGATAGTATTTGGTGTCGTCTTCAGAATTATCATTTACCACAATCACCTCGTATTCCGGTTTCAGGTGGTGATGATAGCGCTGCTGCAATACTCCCGGAAGATTTTTTTGCAGGTTTAACTCTTCATCCTTCGCGCAGATGATCACTGAAAACGGACCGTCCGGTGCCTGGTCCTGGTCAAATTTACGTCTATAAAAAGCTACCCGGGAGAAGATAAACAGGTAATAAAAGATCTGTATTCCCGCTACGGCAGCAAAAAAGTATAAGGCATATTCACCTAGATGTTCCTGCATAATGCTGGCAAAAATATAATATTTTTATTATCTGTAAAAGAAAATAATTAAGGGGAAAGTGTTCACGCAAAGACGCAAAAGAGCAAAGAAGCAGGGGGAATTAGTCTTTACTTATTTACTTCTTTGCTCCTTTGCGTCTTTGCGTGAACTCCTTTCTGCTTATCTTCGCGCCTCAAATACAGAATGAGTGAATTTTGAACTGATAACTACAGACAATGGCAGTAACGCCAGGGCAGGGAAAATTACCACTGCCCACGGGGAAATTGAAACGCCCATCTTTATGCCGGTTGGTACCGTGGGCAGCGTAAAAGCTGTTACACAGGAGCAATTGAAGGAGGCGGTGCAGGCACAGATTATCCTGGGCAATACCTATCACTTATATTTAAGACCCGGCCTCGAAGTATTATCCGCGGCGGGTGGATTACATAAATTCAATGGCTGGGATCGCCCTATCTTAACAGATAGCGGCGGATACCAGGTATTTTCCCTGGCAGCCAACCGCAAGATTAAAGAAGAAGGAGTTGTTTTCCAGTCACATATAGATGGCTCCCGTCACCTTTTTACACCAGAAAATGTGATGGATATTCAGCGTACTATCGGCGCTGATATTATCATGGCGTTTGATGAGTGTCCGCCTTATCCGTCTGATTACCGCTATGCGCGCAAATCGATGGACCTTACCCACCGCTGGCTGGACCGCTGTATTCAACGTTTGGCCGATACACAGCCTGCCTACGGTCACGAACAAACGTTGTTCCCGATTGTACAAGGTAGTACCTACAAGGATCTTCGTAAAGCTTCCGCTGAATTCATTGCCTCCCGCAACTGCGCCGGCAACGCTATTGGTGGCCTCAGTGTAGGAGAGCCCGAACAAGATATGTATGAAATGTGCGGACTGGTATGCGAAGTGCTGCCTGCCGATAAACCCCGCTACCTGATGGGCGTAGGTACTCCATGGAATATCCTTGAAAACATTGCGCTGGGCGTAGATATGTTCGACTGCGTAATGCCAACCCGTAATGGTCGCAATGGTATGTTGTTCACCTGGAATGGGGTGATGAACATCCGTAATAAGAAATGGGCCACCGACTTTGAGCCAATAGATAAGAATAGTCCCTGCTTCGCTACCAGTCAATATTCCAGGGCTTACCTGCGTCATTTGTTTGTAGCCGGGGAAATATTAGGCATGACATTGGCCAGTATCCACAACCTGGCATTTTACCTGGAGCTGGTACAGGAAGCCCGTAAACAAATACTGGCAGGTACTTTTTCTACCTGGAAAACCAGCATGGTAAATCAGTTGAAAACACGCCTGTAAAAGTTCGGACTATAAAATAAACTAATATCTTTGGGGCCATGATGACTAAAATTGACTGGTACATTTTACGCAAGCTCATAGGTACTTTCATTTACTCCCTGATGATATTCCTATTGATTTCTGTGGTGATAGACACCACGGAAAAGGTGGATGATTTCATGAAGAATCATCTGTCGCTGCATGAAATTATAGTAGATTATTACTTTGGTTTTATTCCGCACATCCTGGCTTTACTATTTCCGTTATTTATCTTCTTATCAGTCATATTCTTTACTTCCAAGATGGCGTATCGCTCAGAGATCATCGCCATCCTGGCAGCGGGCGTGAGCTTCCGCCGTTTTCTCCGTCCTTACTGGATGGGGGCTTTCCTGTTTGGAGGTATACTTTGGTTTGCCAACTATTGGGTGGTACCCAATGCAAACCGCATCCGTACCGGGTTTGAGAACAAATACCTTCATAGTCATGACGATGAAAAATCGCAATATAACCGGACTACCCGCATAGATAGCTTTACCTACGTGACTTTCGGTACTTATGACCCCAATTATCAGAGCGGGAGCAATTTTACCTTGTCTATTGTAGATAAGCAGAACATGTCTTTCAAAATGAAGGCGGACCGTATCAGTTGGGATTCTACCCAAAAGAAATGGCGGCTGGATTATGTGAGTATGCGTACCATGGACGGGTTGAAAGAGCATTGGAGCAGCAAGCAGGACACGATGCTGAAGCTGGCGCTGGTACCGAAAGACCTGGTAGATGAAAAGAATTTGCAGGAAGCCATGACTACGCCTGCACTGAGAAGATATATACAGCGGGAAAGTATCCGTGGTGCGGAGGGGCTCAACACTTATTGGGTAGAATATTATCGTAGAACAGCAGCAGCTTTTGCGGTGGTGGTGCTGACGTTGATTGGAGGTATTATTGCTGCCAAAAAAGTAAGAGGTGGTAGCGGTTTACACCTGGCACTGGGCATTGTGATCAGCGCCAGCTATATTATATTCCTGCAGTTTGCAACCGTATTTTCCGTGAAGGCCGACCTGAATCCTTTGCTGGCCGTATGGATACCCAATTTCATATTCGGGGGACTGGCATTTTATTTATATCGCCGGGCGCCGAAATGAGGTAACATTAAGAAATTGCGAAAGCGGTATCCGGTCATGGATACCGCTTTTTTTATGTTTGCCGGGTAAAATAATTTGCTGCGGGGAACTCATTTTTCGAAGATTTTTCTTTCAAAATTTTCAATTCATTCTGAAAAATTTACATTTCTTTAACGTCTATATAAATAGTAATTATTTATATTGTTTAGTGAGATGAAAATAACTTAATTATAGTGCGCTACTGCGATCTGGTGACCGTACTTTTTCACCCGCGGATCGTTGTTAATTTGGCATTAAATACCATGAAATGGTGGTAACTTCGTTAACAAATCATTACTTTTGACTATTGATCGATTTTGTTTTCATTAATATACAATAGCAGTAAAATGGGGTACATAAAAGAGAAATTCAAGGTTAAAGCAGATGAACTTAACATTGAAGTAAAAGACCTGGTAAAGAATCACGGCACCAAAAAAATTGAAGATGTTACATTGGCGCAGGTTTATCAGGGTATGCGCGGTATTACCGGCCTGGTAACCGAAACGTCTCTGTTGGACGCCAATGAAGGGATTCGTTTTCGTGGATATTCTATTCCTGAATTGAGGGATCATTTACCTAAAGTGCCAGGTGGTGCAGAACCGCTGCCGGAAGGTTTATTTTACCTGATGCTGATTGGTGAATTGCCAACAGAAGCAGATGTACAATACCTGTCCAGCATGTGGGGCCGTCGTTCTCATGTACCCAACCACGTATTTGATGCTATTGAAGCGTTGCCTATTACCGCTCACCCGATGACCATGTTCAATGTGGGTATTATGGCACTGCAAACCGAATCTTCTTTTGCCCACGCATACGCAGAAGGCATGAATAAGAAAGATTACTGGAGCTATACTTATGAGGACACCATGAACCTCATTGCCCGCCTGCCACGTATTGCAGCGTATGTATATCGCCGTAAATATAAAGGTGGACAGCATATCCAGCCTAATGGCATGCTGGACTGGGCAGGTAACTTCGCACACATGCTGGGTTATTCTGACGAAGGATTCAAAGAACTGATGCGTCTTTATATGGTGATTCACGCTGACCACGAAGGTGGTAACGTGAGTGCACACACTACTCACCTGGTAGGTTCTGCACTGAGCGATGCCTACTTATCTTTCGCCGCTGGTATGAATGGTTTGGCAGGTCCGTTGCACGGTCTGGCTAACCAGGAAGTAATTAAGTGGATCCTGCAGATGCGCGAAGAACTGGGTGGTGGTACACCAACCAAAGAACAAATCGAAGCATATGTACGCAAAACATTGTCTGAAGGTAAAGTAGTACCGGGTTACGGTCACGCCGTACTGCGTAAAACAGATCCCCGCTTTACCGCACAGATGGAGTTTGCTAAAAAACATCTCCCGAACGATGAACTGGTGAAAATTGTATGGATGGTATATGAAACTGTGCCGCCAATTCTGCAGGACCTGGGCAAAGTGAAAAACCCGTGGCCTAACGTAGACGCACACTCCGGTGCATTACTGGTACACTACGGTCTTGTTGAATATGAATTCTATACTGTATTGTTTGGTGTTTCCCGTGCACTGGGTGTACTGGCTTCCCTCTGCTGGGACAGAGCATTAGGACTTTCCCTGGAAAGACCAAAATCTGTTACCACCGAGTGGATGAAACAGTTCGTGGAAGGTAAAGTGGATGCTATAGCCGAATAGTTATAATTGTTTTTTACTAAAAAAGGCAAGTGGTGAATTTTTACCATTTGCCTTTTTTATTTTTGTCTTTCATAAAAAATAAAATAGCCATCTCTACTTTTACTGCCATATTATCCAATCCGATAGAATACCTGAAGGGCGTAGGTCCACAGAAAGGTGAATTGCTACGCAAAGAAATCAAGATCTACACCTTCGGTGACCTGCTGCAATATTTTCCTTTCCGTTATGTAGATCGTACCCGGATAGATAAAATTGCCTCCCTTAGCGGGTATGAAGATTTTGTACAAATCCGTGGCAAAATCATCAATATGGTAGTGATGGGAGAAAACAGGTCGAAAAGACTGGTAGCCACTTTCAAAGATGAAACCGGCACGATTGACCTGGTATGGTTTCAGGGCTGGCAGTGGATGCAGAAATCATTGCGCGAAAATGTAGGTTACCTGGTATTTGGCCGTATCTCTGTGTTTAATGGGGTCACCCAGTTGGCACATCCGGAACTGGATTTACTTACAGAAGAAATTGCCACCGGCAAACAATTCCTGGAACCGGTATATTATACTACCGAAAAACTAAAAGCCCGCGGACTAACGGCCAAGGCTATAGGAAAATTAACCAAAAACTTACTGGAGCAATTATCTCCCCTGGAAATCAGGGAAAATATTCCGTTGGAAGTATTACAGCAGTATCGCCTCATGCCCCGGTCTATGGCATATTTCAAGATACACCAACCGGCAAATGAAGATGATGCCAAACTGGCCCAGCGCCGCCTGAAATTTGAGGAACTGTTTATTGCACAGATACGCATATGCCGGTTAAAACTGAAAAGACATAAGCAGTCGCATGGTTATGTGTTCGGCGCCGTAGGCGAATCTTTTAATGAATTCTATAATCACCATCTCCCATTCTCTTTAACAGGTGCACAAAAAAGGGTGCTGAAAGAAATCAGGACGGATACTGTACACGGACGTCAGATGAACCGCCTATTGCAGGGAGATGTAGGGAGTGGTAAAACCATGGTAGCGCTGCTATCCATGTTGCTGGCCAAAGACAATGGTTTTCAGGCTTGTTTGATGGCACCAACGGAAATCCTCTCGCAGCAGCACTATAAGGGCATCGCTGAATTGGTGGAAAAAATGGATGTGAAAGTAGCGCTGCTCACCGGCAGCATTAAAGGAAAGGCCCGGCGTAAAATACTGGAAGAAGCACTGGACGGTTCTATTGATATACTGGTAGGTACTCATGCACTCCTGGAAAAAGAAGTACAGTTCAAAAACCTGGGCATGGCCATCGTGGATGAACAGCATCGTTTTGGTGTGGCACAACGGGCACGGCTATGGGAAAAAAACAATATACCTCCGCATATATTGGTTATGACGGCAACGCCTATACCAAGAACGCTGGCAATGACTATCTACGGCGACCTGGATGTATCCGTTATCGATGAAATGCCGCCTGGGCGTAAACCGATTACTACCGTACATCGTACGGAATACCAGCGTCCGCAGGTAATGGATTTTATTAAGGAAGAAGTGAGAAAAGGACGGCAGGCCTACATCGTGTATCCGTTGATTGAAGATTCGGAAAAGCTGGATTATGAAAACCTGATGAAAGGGTATGAGGAAGTGAAGGCATTCTTCCCTGAACCGCAGTTCTATATCAGTATGGTACATGGCCGGCAGCCGGCAGAACAGCGGCAAACCAATATGCAACGTTTCGTTTCCGGCGATACTCATATCATGGTGGCTACCACCGTTATTGAAGTAGGGGTGAATGTGCCCAATGCTTCCGTGATGGTGATAGAAAGTACAGAGCGCTTTGGCCTGTCGCAACTGCACCAGTTACGCGGCAGGGTAGGCCGCGGGGCCGAGCAGTCGTTTTGTATCCTCATGACTGGCAATAAGCTCAGTCAGGATTCCAAAGAGCGTATTAACGTAATGGTACAAACCAATGATGGTTTTATTATTTCTGAGAAGGACATGGAACTCAGAGGTCCCGGCGATATTGAAGGTACCCGGCAAAGCGGGGTGCTGGACTTTAAGCTGGCCGATATTGTTGCAGATAAACCCATCCTGGACGCCGCCCGTGCCAGCGCAGAAAAGATACTGGAAGAAGACACCGATTTATTGTTGCCTGAAAATCAGGCACTAAAAGAATTCCTGGCAGCCCAGCGAAGTAAATCTGTCTGGAGTAAAATTTCCTGAGGATTTTAACGTTTATTAATTGATGAGTTGATAAGTAAACAACTTCTGAAGCCGGAGTTTCTCCATGTTTCCCATTTAACCTATTTTTCTTCGCATCAGAAGTTTTGTGTTTCTCCCGACCGTAACAATTTGACAGGCTTCTGCGTTTATAATGGTATATTAGTTATTCAGTATAAAAAATAAATCTAATCCCGTTGAAATTTACCTTCCCGATTGGCCTTATTGCATGGATGATTTGCTTTTTCTTACCAGGACGTGACGCCCAGGCACAGCAGCAATATGCCAATTATACTCCGCTGAATTTTATAGAAAACAAAGGACAGTGGGACAAAGACGTAATCTATAAAACAACGCTGGATGGTGCCTCCGTTTTCCTGCGGAAAACAAGCTTTACTTTCCTCCTGCTAAATAAAGACGATATGTATGCGCTGGAAGAAGCCGCCCACGGACATTCCGGTAATTACCAGCCACATGATAGCCTGGTGCAGAAATCGCGTAAGGGTATCAATGCCAGCGCGCTGCCTACGCATCCTAATCCGCGGGAAGGTGGTCTGCCTTCGCCACCAAGACCGGGCCGCATGCCGGCTGTAAGAGGACATGCCTACAATGTTAACTTCCTGAATACTGCTGCCGGTTTGCAGATTGTACCCGAAAAAGAACAGGAAGGGTATGCCAATTATATCATCGGCAATGATCGCAGCAAATGGGCATCCGATGTGAAATCCTTCCAGGGCGTAAATTATAATGGTCTCTACGCTGGGATAGATGCACATGTGTACTCAGAAGCGTCGCAACTGAAATACGACCTGATCGTACATCCCGGGGCCAACCCCAATGATATTCAGCTGGAATATGAAGGCGCCACCAGTATGGAACTAAAGAAGGGGCAACTTTATGTGCATACTTCTGTAGGAGATGCCATAGAACAATTACCTTATGCTTATCAGTATATCAACAATCAGCGTGTAGCCGTGAAGGTATCTTACAGGCTGACAGGCAATAAAATAGGTTTTAAAGTATCCGGGGAATACAATCCTGCCTATACGCTGGTGATAGATCCGATATATGTTTTTTCCACCGTATCCGGTTCACGCGCAGATAACTGGGGCTTTACCGCCACTTACGACGAGGCCGGTAATTTCTACGGCGGTGGTATTGTATTTAATAATGGTTATCCAACCACCCCCGGCTCCATACAGGATGTTTACCAGGGTGGAGAATTTGATATAGGTATTTCAAAATTCAATCAAAATGGTACCCAGCTCGTGTATGCTACCTATGTGGGTGGAAGCGGCGCCGAGCAGCCACATAGCCTGTTTGTAGATCCGCAGGGTAACCTGGTGATTTCCGGCAGAACAACTTCAGCTAATTATCCCAATACAAAAGTGGTGGGAACCGCCAGAGGTGGATGGGATATTGTGGTGACCAAATTAAATGCGCGTGGTTCTGCACTCATCGGTTCCCTGATCATTGGCGGTAGCTCGGACGATGGCGTAAACATGCGGGTAGACCGCAGGCAGGGAGCTACGGTGTTACTACGTAATTATGGCGACGATGCCCGTAGTGAAGTGGTGATAGACAATGCCGGTTATATCTATGTAGCCAGTTGTACCAACTCCTCCGATTTCCCAGCCACTAAGGGCCAGGTTTTCCAGGATGCATTTGGCGGCGCACAGGATGGTGTGGTGATGAAAATAAACCCAATGTGCGGGGATGTAATATGGGCCAGCTTCCTGGGAGGAAAGAGAGAAGACGCGGCATACGTAATTGCGTTAAATGGCCTCAATAGTCTCTATGTAGCCGGTGGAACTGCCAGCGATGATTTTCCTATGAAGGGAAAAGGATTGTATCCAAAATACCGGGGGGGAGTATGTGATGGCTTTATTGCGCACATTACCAATGATGGTAAAAGCATCACAGAAAGTACTTTCCTGGGATCCGACAATCCCGCTGCAGACCAGGTGTATGGTATTCAACTGGATAAAAACGGGTTTGTATATGTAACCGGTACTACTGAAGGAAACTGGCCTATCAAAATTTCTCCTGGTTATTACAATGATAACAGCTTCCAGTTTATTTGCAAGCTACAACCCGACCTTTCTGATTTCATATATTCCACCACTTTCGGTCGTGGTAAAAACATGATCAATACACCCAATATTTCACCCACTGCATTCCTCGTTGACCGCTGCGAAAACGTGTATGTATCAGGTTGGGGTGGTGGTATCAATATTGATCTACGCTATCCCAACTCAGGTACCGGCGGATTGCGTACCACACCGGATGCCCTGCAACGTACCACGGATGGTAAGGACTTTTATTTCTTTGTATTGAAACGCGATGGTACGCAACAACTGTATGGTAGCTTCTTTGGGGGGAATGGTTTGTATGAACACGTAGATGGTGGTACCAGTCGCTTCGACAGGAACGGTATCATTTACCAGGGAATTTGTGCGTGGTGTAATGTAAGCAATGGTCCGTTTAAGCCTACGTATCCAACTACCCCGGGCGCCTACTCCAGTACACCTCCACCAGGATGTAACTTTGGTGCGCTGAAAATTGCCTTTAACCTCGATGGTATAAAAGCAGGTATAAAAACCCTGGACCGCCGTGTGAATTACTGCGCGCCGGAAACCATCACCTTTGTGGATACCACTTATATTCCCGGTAAAATCTATGAATGGAATTTTGATGACGGCACCACGCAAACAGGAGGACCAGAGCTGGATACCGTGACACATACTTTTACCAAAGTTGGCTATTACAGAGTACGACTGGTAAAGATTGATCCCAACAGTTGTAATGTGTCTGATACCGCATATATCACTGTTAAGCTGGGAAATAATAAAGCAGACTTTAATTTTGATGCTAAAAGACAGGATCCCTGCGACAGCCTGAAGTACCTGTTTACTAATATTTCTACAACACCTGCCAATCAATTTAAAGATAGCTCCTTTATTATGGACTTTGGAGATGGTACACCACCATTCTACACCGGATTGGATACCTTCCCGCTGGTTCACTACTACAAGGCCGCTGGTGTGTATAATGCGTCTCTGACCCTCATAGATACTGCGTTCTGTAACGCTCCACAAACACAAACGAAGGCGTTGCGTGTAGCCATTAACGTGGTAGCCGCATTTACGCTGCCGGATACCGTGTGCGCAGGTACTACATTGAAAATGGTGAATAATACCCTCGGTGGTGAATCTTTTACATGGACATTTGAAGACGACCCAACCGCGACGTCTTCAGATCCTTATCCGATACATACTTTCAAAAGATCCGGCAGATGGAAAGTTTCTTTGCTGGTATTGGATCCAAATACCTGTAACAAGAAGGACAGTATCTCCAAGTATATACTGGTAGCTGATCCACCGGTGGCAGACTTTGAATTTTCACCGGTAAAACCGATAGAGAATACGCCGGTACAGTTTGTGAATACTTCCTCCGCAGACGCGGTACATTTTCTCTGGAACTTCGGAGATGGCGACACGACAACCGCACGTTCGCCATCACATCAATACCTGAGAACCGGTACTTATAATGTATGTTTAACTACGTATAACCGCGAAGGTTGCTCTTCTACCATTTGTAAAGATGTGGCGACTATTGTAGTGCCATTGTTTGATGTACCGAATGCCTTTGCACCTACCGGGAAGAATAATATATTTTATGTGAAAGCTTTTGGCGCCGTTAAATTCAATCTCAAAATATTTAATCGCTGGGGACAATTGGTTTTTGAAAGTTCTGATCCTCAGATTGGTTGGGACGGCCGGTTTAAAGGAAATCTTCAGCCCATGGATGCTTACGCTTATATCGTAAACATGGAGTTTACAGACGGTACAAAAGGCAGCAGATCAGGAAGTGTAACTTTGTTAAGATGATGAGCCATGAATCAGATTGTTAAATTATCAACATGCCTGGCAATATTGTTAATGATTGCAATAGAAGGTTACTCACAGGACCTTCACTTTTCGCAATTCTTCAATTCGCCATTGACAACTAACCCTGCCAATACCGGTTTTATTCCTGATGGAAATTACCGTATTGGTCTTAACTACCGCGATCAGTGGACCAGTATTCCTGTGCCTTATAAAACAATGTCGGTTTATGGCGATTTTCAACTATTCCGTGATCGGCTGGAATATGGTTGGGTAGGTATTGGCGGCGTGTTGCTCCGGGATGTGGCAGGTGCCGGGAATTTAACATCTACCAAAGGATATGCTTCTATTGCTTATCACCAATTGTTGGGACAAAGTAGTTTGTTATCGTTAGGATTTAATGCTGGTTCGGCTGGCAAACGGGTAGACGTGACGAAACTCATTTTCAGTGATCAGTGGAATGGAAAATTCTTTGATTCCCAGATTCCTACCGGTGAGCCTATTACCCAGAGCAGTGTGAACTATTTCGACTTGCAGGCAGGGATGAACTATGCTTATTTTCCCACTGAAAATATTTATGTGAATGCAGGATTTTCTGTACAGCATATCAATACACCGAGGGAAACTTTCTTTGACGGTAATAACGTGATCCCACGGCGCTATATCGGATTCCTGAATGCCAGCATCAAAATGAGTGATAAAGTGATCCTGAACCCCGCTGCGTATTATGCTACTCAGGCGGGCGCCCGGGAACTGATGCTGGGAGCAAATGCTGCCTATAATCTCTCCGGCGATGGTGTACAGCAGTTGTATGGTGGATTATACTACCGGGGCAATGATGCTGCGATCTTCCTGGTAGGCTATCAGTTGAATGGCATTAAGCTGATGTTTAACTACGATATTACTACTTCCGGGTTGTCGGCTGCAAACAATCGCCGGGGAGCCTATGAGCTGGGTATTGTATACTCCGGTTTATATTTCAATCGTACTTTCAGTAACGCCAGGAAATCTACGATCTGCCCTTCTTTTTAATCTGCTGGAAATTACCACCTAACCGGCATTATGATTATTTTTGTTTCATGACAACGTTTAATAAAGTAACTGCCGCTCACGTAGCGGCATTGCGGGAAATAGCCGGAGTGCAATATGTGTTGGTGGACGAGGAAAGTATGAATCGTTATGCCCAGGATGAAACCGAAGATCTGCATTATTTACCGGAAGTGGTAGTCAAACCCGATACCACAGAACAGGTAAGCCGCATTATGCGCTTATGTAACCAGGAATTGTTGCCGGTAACGCCCCGTGGAGGCGGCACCGGGCTTAGTGGCGGCGCTTTACCCCAATTTGGCGGCGTGCTGATTTCTATGGAGCGCTTTAACCGCATTACCCAGATCGACGAAAGAAATTTACAGGTCACTACTGAGCCGGGCGTGATCACCGAAGAACTACAGAATGCTGTGAAGGAAAAAGGATTGTTTTATCCGCCTGATCCCAGCAGCCGGGGTACCTGTTTCATTGGTGGCAACATCGCTGAAAATTCCGGCGGCCCTAAAGCAGTGAAATACGGTGTGGTAAAGGATTATGTACTCAACCTGGAAATGGTGCTGCCCAATGGAGAAGTTATCTGGACGGGTGCTAACGTACTGAAAAACGCAACCGGCTACAATCTTACACAGTTGGTAGTAGGTAGCGAAGGCACGCTGGGTATTGTTACCAAAATAGTGCTGCGACTCATCCCATTACCTAAAAATGATTTGTTGATGCTGGTACCTTTCCGCTCTGCTGAAAGTGCCTGTGCAGCAGTAAGTGCCATTTTCCGCGCCGGGTATACCCCGTCAGCCATGGAGTTTATGGAAAGAGATGCGTTGGAATGGGTGACCCAATATGTACAAAGCGGGGCTGTTAAAATTGAAGACGATATACAGGCACATTTGCTGATAGAAGTAGATGGTAACTATCCCGAAGTGCTGATGCAGGAAATGGAGGGAATCGCTGGAGTGGTAGAAAACTTCGACATCGGAGAAATATTGTTTGCCGAAGACGCCCAGCAGAAAGATGAATTGTGGAAACTGCGTCGTCGCGTAGCAGAGGCGGTAAAGGCCAATTCAGTATATAAAGAAGAAGATACCGTAGTACCCCGCGCCGAATTACCGGTGTTGCTGAAAGGCGTGAAAGACATTGGCCGCAAATATGGTTTCCATTCAGTATGTTATGGCCATGCCGGTGATGGTAATTTGCATGTAAATATCATCAGGGGTACGTTAACAGAAGAGCAGTGGAACGGTACCCTCACGGAAGGAATACGTGAAATTTTTGAGCTGGTGAAACAATTGGGTGGTACCATCTCCGGTGAGCATGGTATTGGTTTGGTGCAGAAAAATTATATGGATATTATTTTTGATCAGACTTCGATGCAGTTGATGAAGCAAATAAAACAGATCTTTGATCCGAAGAATATTTTGAACCGGGGGAAAATCTTTGATTGTTAAACTTTTTTCCCGGTATTTAGTTTAACTAAATAAATCTGCGCATGAAACATTTATTAGTATGTTTTTTCTTCCTGGCTACTGTGCAAATAGCACATGCCCAGTACTATAAAACAGATACGCTGACGCATAAAGGATTTGACCGCTCAAAGCTGATATTAGGAGGCTCTGTGGGATTGGTGTTTGGAGACTATACCAATGTAGATGTTTCACCTATGGTAGGTTATCGTTTTTCAGAATACATAGCTGCTGGTGTCAACGTGAATGCACAATACGGACAATTTACATCCAGGTATAACGGTAATATCACGCAGCGGGATAAATACACCATTTTCGGCGGTGGCGTGTGGGGCCGTGTATACCCTTTGCCAATGCTGTTTGTACATATCCAGCCGGAGTATAACTTTATCTCACAAAACTCTACTGTTTATAATACAAATGATCAGAAGCAAACATTCAAAAGCAATTATGGGGTGCCTAGTTTGTTGGTAGGTGCTGGTTATACACAGGGTGTAGGTGGCAGGGTAGGCATTGGTATCTCCATTCTGTATGATGTGATACAGGACAATCGTTCTCCTTATAACAATGGCCTGATATATAGGGCAGGTGTTGGTTTAGGTTTCTAAAACTTTTTTTCAACAAACATATTATTGCAGCCGGATCATTTGTACAACAGATGATCCGGCTTTCTTTTTTGGCGGCGGGTTTCCCGGAGCAATATTATCCGCATGTTAAATGTTTATAAATGCTAAACTTTATTTTACATAGTACATATCTTTGCGGATATTAATAATTCAGGAAAGATGGGAATAGCATTAGTTGTTTTTGACATTGCAGGTACTACCCTGCATGATGAGTCCAATGTGGCTAAAGTATTACAGCAAACCATTTCACTGGCGGGAGTTTCCGTAACGGTGGAGGAAGTAAATGAAGTAATGGGATATGCCAAGCCATATGCCATCCGTTACCTGTTACAGCAGAAACAGGATAGCCGTTACAGTGATGAGGCCTTTATCAGCCAGTTACATGAGCGTTTTGTAGCAGACATGAAAACGCATTATGCTACCCATCCGGCAGTACGCGAAAAAGAGGGCGTATCGGCAGTATTCGCTGCCTTAAAGGCAAAAGGCATCAAAGTGGCGCTGGACACAGGCTTTGATCGTGACATTACCAATGTTATCCTGGAAAGGGTAGGCTGGCAGAAGAACGGGTTAATAGATGCCGTAGCTACCAGCGACGAAGTACCTTATGGCCGTCCATATCCATATATGATATACCGTATTATGGAAGAACTGGAAATCCGCAGTATCCAATCAGTGGCTAAAACCGGCGATACTATTTCCGACCTGGAAGAAGGTACCAATGCGGGTTGTCGTTATGTGATCGGCGTTACTACCGGTGCATATACCCGTGAAGAGCTGGAGAAAGGTCCTCACACTCACCTGGTGGCCAGTTTAGACGAACTGTTGACTATTTTTTAATATTGAAGACTTGATCATAAGATGCAACAACAACAGGCAGATGTAGCGGTCATTGGAGCCGGCATTGTAGGTTTAGCCACGGCTTATCACCTGGCAGCCCAGGGAAAAAAAGTAGTTTTATTTGAGAGAAATAGTAAAGCCATTAGCGCATCTATCCGCAACTTTGGCCTGGTATGGCCTATTGGTCAAACCGCCGGAAAGATGTATCAGCGGGCAATGCGGAGCCGTGCTACGTGGAAAGAACTGGCGGCGGCTACCGGCTTGCAATGCCAGGAAACGGGGTCCATACACCTGGCTTATGCAAATGATGAACTGGCGGTACTGGAAGAATTTGCACAGGCTGCACCTGGCAACGGATACGACTGTACCCTGGTGACGCCATCACAGATAGGAAAGTATACATCTGCTATCAAAACTGATGGATTGAAAGGTGCCTTATGGAGCCCCACTGAAATGACGGTGAACCCACGCCAGGCCAGTGCTGCCATTGCAAAGCACCTGGAGGAGAAAATGAATGTTACCGTGCGTTTTGGAACTGCGGTAAATGGTATCAGCATGCCTTATATCGAAACCCGCGCGGAAAAATGGAAAGTGGAAGAGGTATTTGTATGCAGTGGTGCTGATTTTGAAACACTTTACCCCGCTGAGTTTGCAGCGGCTCCTTTGAAAAAATGTAAACTGCAGATGATGCGTACCATCCCGCAGCCAGGCAATTGGCAACTGGGACCTGCGCTGTGTGCAGGATTAACACTGGCGCATTATTCATCGTTTGATAGCTGCAAAACACTGGTGCCATTGAAAGAACGCTTCGCAGCGGAAATGCCGGAGTATGTGAAATGGGGTATCCACTTGCTCATTTCCCAGAATGGGGCAGGAGAGCTCACCATCGGGGATTCACATGAATATGGTCCGGATTTCGAACCTTTTGATAAAGCGTTTATCAATGACCTGATCCTGGAATATATGCATACCTTCCTGCAGGCGCCCACCTATACTATACAGGAACAGTGGCATGGCATTTATCCTAAACTCACCAATGGCCAAACGGACCTGGTGTTTTCACCGGAAAAGCATGTCACTATTGTAAATGGATTGGGCGGAGCCGGCATGACTTTATCATTCGGTTTAGCACAGGAAGTAACGGGTGCCTTGTAGTGGATGGCTGTCGATAAAATGCAGCAAAAAGCAGGACATCCTTTTCCACGGCCCTGCTGCATAGCAATCGATTTCTACTTTGCGTAATCTGGATAAATTTAAATTAGGTTATTGGGCAAATAATCGATAAATTAAATTCAGATTAAGCGTTATGAGAACACCTGTTGAATAAAACGATAGTAACATTCGAATCAATTTCAACAATATTTATTGCCAGCATTAGCAACGTTTCTGCAGCGATGTTTTTTTAAACATCGCTGCACGTTCATAACGTGTTAAATGTAAAGCAGGTTTCTTTATAGTTACCTGCTTTTTTTGTTTATAATGCGGTGTGCGTAAGCTAATTATTATATAAATTACATTGTTCTGTCTGCATGCAGATGGAAAGTGATTTATGGTATAATAAAAAGCAATCGCATGAACAGTAGTATAAAGAATTTGAAAGAAAGAGACTGGACGGAGACAAGAGCACATTCGAGCTGGCAGATATTCAAAATTATGGCGGAGTTTGTTGAAGGGTTTGAGAAGCTGGCAAAAATAGGACCCTGCATATCCATATTTGGCTCGGCCCGTACCAAACCGGGCAACCGCTATTATGACCTGGCCCAGGAAATAGCCACCAAGCTCGCAGACGAAGGATTTGGTATTATTACCGGTGGTGGCCCCGGAGTAATGGAAGCCGCTAATAAAGGAGCACAGGCCGCTCACGGAAAATCAGTGGGCGCTAACATTACCCTGCCACATGAGCAACACCCCAATGTATACATTGATCCCGAAAATAGCCTGAACTTCGATTACTTCTTTGTCCGCAAAGTAATGTTCACCAAATATTCCCAGGGTTTCGTGATGATGCCCGGAGGTTTTGGTACTATGGATGAATTTTTCGAAGTAGCTACCCTGATACAAACCAGGAAAATGGAAGAAACCCCTATGGTACTGGTTGGACGCGAATACTGGAGCGGCCTGCTGGAATGGATCCGCACTGTGATGATGGAGAAAGAAAGTAATATCAACCCACAGGACCTGGATCTCCTCCAATTATTTGATACCGCCGACGAAGTAGTAGAATACTTCCGTGTGTTTTATACCACCAATAAATTACGGCCAAACTTCTAGTGGAGCCGAAAGCATAAAGCACAAAGCAAAAAGCTATTGCAGCGAATCATCAAAGCGTATTAATATCCGCCATAGTCATTCGCTGCAATAGCTTTTTGCTTTGTGCTTTATGCTTTCAGCTTCAATAAATACAGGAAAACAACGTTTATGTATATATCAAAACGTGGTCTTCCCGGCTTTCCGCCTTCTGCTTACCGGTTTTTCCTTAGCTTTGCAGAAATTTTAATACATGGAGCTCATCCTGGCAGCAGCGGAAGCTTATTCAGAAAAATATACCAGTGCAGAAAGTGAATTGATGTATCGGTTGAACCGGGAAACACACCTGAAGGTGGAACTGCCGCATATGCTAAGTGGACAGGTGCAGGGAAGATTTTTGAGTATGGTGAGCCATATGATCCGCCCCCGGCGTATCCTGGAACTGGGTACATATACCGGGTATTCCGCAATTTGCCTGGCAGAAGGATTGACTGCCGATGGCATTTTGCATACTGTGGATATCAATGAAGAATTGGAAACCCTTTGCCATCAGTATTTTGAGGCAAGTGGTTATGCAGATAAAATAAAAATGCATATAGGCAAGGCTGCCGATGTCATTGAACAACTGGATGAAGTTTTTGACCTGGTTTTCATTGATGCCGACAAATCCGGCTATGAGCACTATTACGACCTGGTGTGGGACAAATTACGTCCCGGTGGTTTTATCCTGGCAGACAATGTACTCTATCACGGACAGGTGCTGGCACCTGAAAATGAACAGGGACGCCAGGCTAAAGCAATGATCAGTTTTTGTGAGAAGGTGTTGGCAGATGATCGCGCCGAACAGGTATTACTCACCATCCGCGATGGTGTCCTGATGATCAGGAAGAAATAACATGCCCATTAAATCCGAAAATACATGCAAGTAAGAAAATTCTTATTGGTAGTCAGTTTTCTTATTGGCTTCGTTTCCATGCTGCAGGGGCAAACCATGACCACCCCGCAGTATATTGCCACCTATAAAAACTTAGCCATTGAGGAAATGCGCCGCTCCGGCGTGCCTGCTGCCATTAAACTGGCACAGGGCATTATTGAAACACAGTCCGGCAACGGTACTTTGTGTTTACAATCTAATAACCACTTTGGTATTAAATGTAAAAATACCTGGACAGGAAAAACCATCAAATACGATGATGACGCTGCCCAGGAATGTTTCCGGGTATACGATAGTGCAAAAGATTCCTACCGCGATCACTCCGACTTTTTGCGTAACAATCCCCGTTATGCATTTTTGTTCCAGTTTGATGGAGATGATTATAAATCCTGGGCATTTGGCTTAAAACAAGCCGGATATGCTACCAATAAAACCTATCCGCAGCAGCTGATTAAAGTGATTGAGGACTATAACCTCCAGCAATACACGATGATCGCAATGGGAAAAGCACCTGCTTCTACTGTCGATCAAACAGAATATGCAGAAGTAACACCTAAGCGCGAAGAGAAAGCTCCTTCCGGGAAAAATCATCATAACAACAACTATAATAAACCAGTTGCCGGCAACTATCCCAAAGGGATATTTGAAATCAATGGCCGCAAAGCCGTTTATGTAAAAGCTGGTACCTCCCTGATCCAGGTGGCCGATCAGCGTAATATGCGCCTTCGGAAACTGGTACGCTTCAACGATCTCGAAAATGATAATCCGCCTGCAAAAGACATGATTATCTTCCTGCAAAAGAAAAGTAAACGTGGTAGTAAAGAGTTTCACCCGGTAGTGAATGGCGAAACCATGCACGACGTAGCCCAGGCAGAAGGAATCCAGCTCAGATGGCTGCGCCGCCGAAATAAAATGAATGAAGGGGAAGAGCCGGCCGCCGGACAACGTCTCACCCTGGACGGTTTCGCCAATAACGCTCCCCGCTTAGCTAAAAATACCCGCGTACTGAAGGAAGAAGACCAGGAACCACCGGAAGATTTTTCTCCACGCAAAGCGCTGGACGGTATCAAAGAAGAGGTAGCCAAAAATGCATCCGGCGCCTCCTCCGTACCGGACAACAGGCCGGCACAACCTACCCAGCAACCTAAAGGAGGTGTACCGGTAGCAATGATAGAAGACCTGAAAAAGGCAGGCGACGTAACTACCACAGGTACTGCCACCACACCAAAGGCCTCCATGCCACAGCCAACAACTGCGCCGGCTACTCCAAAGCCCGCACCGGCTCCGGCTCCGAAGGCAGGCACGCAGTATCACGATGTACAGCCAAAGGAAACGCTGTATGGTATTGCTAAAATGTACAACCGGTCAGTGACACAGTTACAGGAATGGAATAATTTGCAGGGCTTCGATATCAAAATCGGTCAGCGTCTGTTGGTAAATAAATAAGCAGCGATCTTTTTGCGCTTATAATTGTTAAATAAGGAAATGTAGATGTATTATGTCAGTAATTAAGGTGCATGACAAGCAGTTTCAGCCCTATATCCCTGCTACAGAATTGCAGCAACGTATTAAGGAAATGGCGGAACAAATTAATAAGGATCTGGAGGGAGAGCGCCCTTTGTTTATTGCCATATTGAATGGCTCTTTTATGTTTGCCGCAGATATGTTCAAGTACCTCACCATTGAGGCGGAAATATCCTTTATTAAACTGGCGTCTTACAAAGGCACCAAATCAACCGGTAATGTAGTACAGGCGATCGGGTTAGACGAAGACCTCTTTGGTCGTACTGTAGTAATCCTGGAAGATATTGTGGATACCGGTAAAACCCTGAGCCAGTTTCTTCCTCAGCTGGAACACCAACAGCCTAAGAAACTAATCGTGGCTTCCCTGCTGACCAAACCGGATGCAATGGTGCATCCTATCAAAATTGATTACCTGGGCTTTTCTGTACCGAATAAGTTCCTGTTGGGATATGGCCTCGACTATGATGGTTTGGGCCGCAATTTACCCGCTATTTATCAGCTGGTAGAGTAGACGTAACACAGAAAGATCACAAAGGAGTAAAGCCGCAATAGAGTCATTAGCACCCTTGCTGCTTTGCTCCTTTGTTGCTTTCTGCAGAAAAAAATAGTATCTTAATACATGCGGAAGTTCCTTTTACTCTTACTTTTCTGGGGTGGAGGGCTGCAAGCGCAAACAATCTGGGTATCGGGAGCGGTCGAAGACAGTATATCGCATCGCCCTGTTTCCGGCGTACAGGTGAAGGTGATAGACGACACAACCAATGTGGTCACAAACGCTTTCGGTCTTTTTAAAATTGTAATCCCCAGGGCAACTGCCACGTTATTGCTGACGCAAAACGGTTATCTGCCTAAAGAGATAACGGTAAGTAAGTACGATAGATTGTTAATAACGTTATCGCCTCTACGAAAAGATACAGATCCCATTGCACTCGCCAAGGCGCGGTCAAAAATGCTGCATAGCAGTAATCCCAATTACGGTAATACCAGTATGGGAATCCACTCTTTTTACAACGAAACCTACGGCACTACCTACGAAAATAAGTTTGTGCGTACCGAAAGCCATCCGTTGTCCACTTTTGCTATTGACGTTGACAGGGCGGCCTACAGCAACATTCGTCGTTTCCTGCGATTGAAGGAACCCGTACCGGTAGATGCTGTGCGGATTGAGGAAATGATTAACTATTTCCACTACGATTATCCGTTGCCGTTGCAAGGACAGGATATGGCGTTGTATAGTCATTATACCACCTGTCCCTGGGAGACCAGCCATCGGCTGTTGCAGATTGCCATCCGCGCCCGTGCATTGGAAACAGACAGCTTTCCCGCCAACAACCTGGTTTTCCTGATAGATGTTTCAGGCTCAATGGGTACCCCTAATAAATTACCTTTATTACAGGCAGCATTCCGCATATTGGTCAATAATCTCCGTCCTGCTGATAAAGTAGCCATTGTAGCCTATGCCGGTGAACCAGGCGTGCTGCTGCCTGCTACCGGAGGAGATCAGAAAGCCAAAATCCTGAATGCGATCGATAACCTCAATGCCGGAGGATCTACAGCCGGTGAAGCTGCTATAAAAATGGCCTATCGTATTGCAGTGGAGCAATATATCCCGGATGGCAACAACCGCGTTATATTGGCCACAGACGGCGATTTTAATGTAGGCCTTAGTAGTGATGAAGAAATGGAACAACTCATCCTCCAGCAAAAGGAAAGTGGTGTACTGCTCACCTGCCTTGGATTCGGGATGAAGAATTATAAAGATTCCAAACTGCAATCCCTTGCCAGTAAAGGGAATGGTAATTTTGCGTATATAGATGATCTGGAAGAAGCCAATAAAATATTTGCCCGTGAATTCGGCAGCACACTGTTTACCATTGCCCGTGATGTGCAATCGGAAGTTTGTTTTAATCCTGCCCTGGTAAAATCGTATAGACTTATTGGTTATGAGAATAAAGTGTTGCCCCCTGATACCACTATTAAAACGGAATACAGTGGAGGCATCATTGGCAGTGGGCATTGCTCCGTAGCTTTATATGAAATTGTACCCACAGCAACAGCCCTCCCGGCAGACACCATACTGGCTCACGTGAAAATCAGTTATCGCGCTCCGCAGGATACGGCTGTCAGGTACCTCTCTGGCGATATTCCGGCGGCATGGAAAAATTTTGACCAGGCTTCTGAAGATTGCCGTTTCGCTACAGCGGTAGCTTTATTGGGAATGGTGTTACGTAAATCCGCTTACTGTGGTAAGGGAGATACCGATATGGTGATGGAGATGGCCCGTAATGCCCTTGGTAAAGACGAGGGGCATTACAGGGAAGAGTTTTTGAAGATGGTGAAAATGGTACGTAAGGTAAAGCGCTAGCACTTTACTTGGTTAACCGGTAACATTTTCTAATCAGCTTCTGTTGAAAATCAAACGGGAGTGTTTGATTAGTGATATCCTTGATACTGGCGGCATTGATCTTTTCTGTATCCATCACAAACCGGCGGTAGTTATTACTGAAATATACTACACCATCTTTTTTCGTTGCCAGCAATACTTTATTGAGCATGTCGGCATGGTCCCGTTGTATGTCCAGGAAATCTTTCATGCGTTTGCTGTTGGAGAAAGTGGGAGGATCAATAATCACCAGGTCAAACGTATTCAGCTTCAAGGTATCCAGGTATTGCAATACATCGGCGTGCACGAAGGTATGTTTTGGACTATCGAAACCGTTGAGGCGCATATTTTCCTCCGCCCAGGCCAGGTAGGTTTTGGAGAGGTCTACAGATGTTACTTCTGCAGCACCGCCCGCAGCTGCATACACGGAAAATGATCCGGTATAGCAGAACAGGTTGAGTACTTTTTTATCTTTCACTTCGTTTCTTACCATACCCCGCGTAATGCGATGGTCGAGAAACAGACCTGTATCGAGGTAATCGGAGAGGTTTACTTTGAACTGGAGTCCTGCTTCGTGAGCCGTCATAATATGACTTTCCAGGCTAAGCTTTTCGTATTGGCTCTGCCGGTTTTCCTTGCGTTGCCGTTGTTTTACCCAGATTTTATTGGGGGCTACATCAAGTACTTTACTGATCAGTTCCAGGCAGGTATCCAGCCATTCTTCGTGGGCATCTTCTTCCATGCCGTGTCTGCGGTTGTATTCAGCAATGTACACGTGGTCTTCATATATTTCAATGCTGAATGGGAATTCAGGAATATCATCATCATATACCCGGTAGCAGGTAATATTTTGCCGTCTGGCCAGTTTGGAAATATGCCGGAATACTTTCGTCAACCGGTTTTCGAACATCTGCAGTTTTGAGTCCATCGTTTCTATTCTATGAAAGCTTGAAGCAAAAAGTGTAAAGCAAAAAGCTATTTTCGGGGATGATCCTGCCGGAGGTGATACTCTCCGGTCATCATCCGCGAAAATAGCTTTTTGCTTTATGCTTTCAGCTTTCCGCTCAACTAAAAATGTCTCTTACTTTCTCAAAAAATCCTTTTTCGGATTTTTCAGGATTAGGTTTAAAGTTATCGGAGGCTTGTAATTTATCGAGCATTGCTTTTTCTTCTGCGCTCACAGTTTGTGGTGTCCAAACATTCACATGAATCAGCTGGTCGCCTTTTTCATAGGAATTCACGGAAGGGAATCCTTTGCCTTTCAGGCGGAATATTTTACCACTTTGTGTACCGGCAGGAATTTTTATTTTGGCTTTACCGTCGATGGTAGGCACTTCCAGGGAGGTACCATATACTGCATCCGGGAAGGAGATGTGCAGATCATATGCTACGTTGAGGCCATCGCGTTGCAGTTCCGGATGTGGCTCTTCCTCGATGAGGATGAGCAGATCGCCGGGGGCGCCACCTCTTTCGCCTGCATTACCTTTTCCACTCATGCTCAGTTGCATGCCTTCCTGTACACCTGCTGGTATGTCGATGCTCACCATTTCTTCACCGTACATACGACCTTCCCCTTTACAGTGGCCGCATTTGCTGGTAATGATCTGGCCTTCACCATGACAGGTAGGGCAGGTAGTAACGGTTTGCATTTGTCCGAGGAAAGTTTGTGTTACTTTCCTTACCTGGCCGGATCCGCCACAGGTATTACAAGACTGGAATGCGTTTTTATCTTTAGCACCCAGGCCACCACAGTGTTGGCAGGGTACATATTTTTTTACTTTGATTTTTTTGTTGGCACCTTTTGCGATTTCTTCGTAGGTGAGACGGATTTTTACCCGGAGGTTAGAGCCACGGGTACCGCGTCCACGGCGATTTCCACCACCTCGTCCGCCACCGCCACCGAAGAAGCTGCCAAAAATATCATCGCTACCGAAAATATCACCGAAGTTGGAGAAGATGTCATCCATATTCATTCCGCCTCCGCCATATCCACCACCACGGTTGCCATTCATGCCGGCATGGCCAAAACGATCGTATTGAGCTCTTTTATCAGGATCACTCAATACTTCATAAGCTTCAGCTGCTTCTTTGAATTTATCTTCTGCCTCTTTGTTATTCGGGTTGCGGTCAGGGTGAAACTGCATGGCTACTTTACGGTAGGCCTTTTTAATTTCATCCTGGGAGGCAGATTTGGCAACAACCAATATTTCGTAATAATCTCTCTTGGTAGACATTATAATAATCACTTAATGCTGGTGCAAGGCACCAGCTTTTGTTCAGTAAAAAAATAGTTTTACGTCAGCTTAGCATAGGCAATCATTAGAAATTATGCCACATCGTCATTTTATTTGCCGACAATTACCTTAGCATGACGGATTAATTTGTCATTCAGGTAATAACCTGGCTGCAATACGTCTACTACCTGTCCAACCAGCTCTGGTGTGGGTGCAGGTATTTCAGTGATCGCTTCCTGTAAATCAGGATCAAATGGGGTATGGATACTCTCCATTGGCTTCAGTCCTTTCGCCTGCAGGGTATTCTTCAGTTTATTGAACACCAGCAGGGTTCCGTCTTTTACTGCGGCGAGATCTGTGGCTGTTTCCAGTTGTTTGGTAGCCCGCTCGCTATCGTCCAGCACATCCAGTAAGGATATAATAAGTTCTTTACTGGCTGTTTGCATCAGTTCAATACGTTCCCTGGCAGTTCTTTTACGATAGTTGTCAAATTCAGCCTGCAGTCTGAGGTATTTATCGCGTATTTCGTTTATTTCCTGTTCTTTCTTCTCCAGTTCTGTTACTTCATCTGACTCATTATTCGTATTTGAACTTTCGTTTATATTTTCTTCTGGCATGCCTTTTTCGTTTTCGCTACCAGCGTTAGCCTGTCCGTTTGTCTGCATGTCTTTTTCGTTTTCTGTCATAATAAGTAATAATTGTCTGCGGGGTTTACCAGTCAATTTCTTTGCCAACCGCGGTTTAGCGGACAAAAAGGCAGAATTGAAACAGCCTTTAGCTTTTAGCAGTTGGCAATTGTCGATTTAACTATATTAACCCGGCTAAAAGCTAAAAGCTAGTAGCTAACTGCTAAATAGCTACCTTTGCCCCTCGAAATACAATAAATGACTAAAGTTTTTTTAAAAAAGCAGATACAAAACAGGGTATTACAAGGGCATCCCTGGATTTTTGGCAATGAAGTAGCCGAAATAAAAGGAGATGTAAATGCCGGTGATATTGTAGATGTATATACGCATAAAGGTTTTTTCCTGGGCCGTGGTTATATCAATCCTCAATCCCAGATACTCGTACGCCTGCTTACCCGTGATAAGAACGAAGAAATAAATCCTGAATTCTTTTACCACCGCCTGTTGAAATGCTGGGAATACCGGCAGAAACTGGGCTATGTGGAAAACTGTCGCCTCGTGTACGGTGAAGCAGATGATCTGCCTGCATTGGTGATCGATAAATTCAACGATTACTTTGTGATCCAAACGTTAGCCCTGGGTATGGAAAAGTGGAAAGACGCTATTGTGGATGCCATTAACCGCATTTTCTCACCTAAAGGCATCTACGAAAGAAATGATGTGCCGGTAAGAGAACTGGAAGGCATGACTCAACAGAAAGGCTTTCTCAGCGCACCTTTTGACACCAACCTGGTAATTAATGAAAACGGATTGAAGTTTCATGTGGACGTGGTAAATGGCCAGAAAACCGGCTATTTCCTGGATCAGCAGGACAACCGTCGTGAAATTAAACATATCGTGAAAGGGGCAGATGTTATGGAAGCATTTTGCTATACCGGTACATTCTCCTGTCATGCCGGATTTTATGGCGCGAAAAGTGTACTGGGACTTGATATTTCAGAAACTGCCGTAGCTACGGCCCGCAGAAATGCGGCGCTGAACAACCTGCAGGACATCTGTAAATTCCAGGCAGTAAATGCTTTTGATCAGCTCAAGCAATGGACGAAAGAAGATAAGAAATTTGATGTAGTGATCCTGGATCCGCCGGCGTTTACCAAAAGCCGCGAGAATATTCAGAAAGCAGTGACTGGTTACAAAGAAATCAATTTGCGTGGGATGAAGCTGCTGAAACCAGGCGGATTCCTCGTTACCGCTTCCTGCACCAACCTGGTATCACCGGATTTATTCCTGCAAACTATTGATGCAGCTGCCAAAGATGCAAAGAAAAGATTGCGCCAGGTGACCTTCCAGACGCAGGCACAAGACCATCCGATTTTAAGAAATATTGAGAATACCACTTATCTGAAATTTCTGATTGTAGAAGTTTCCTGATGAGTATCTCATTAGCATAAAAAGAAAAAGTCACGATGTGAATCGTGACTTTTTCTTTTTATGCTAATGCAGATGTAAACTACTTGACGACGTTGAATTTCCCTGATTCTATCAGATTTCCCCGCTGATCACGTAACTGGAAAATGTAGATACCATTGTAGTAGTTATCTAAATTCATAGTTGTACGTGATCCCACGCTTTTTAACTGATCAATTTTTTTTCCGAGAAAATTATATACAATAAGATCATATACCTGATCGTTATTGTTTTGTTGAATGACGAAATTGATAATAGATGTAGCAGGATTAGGATACAACTTCACTATTTTGCTCGCGTTTTTAACTCCCCCGTCCTGAGGCTGGGATTTTTCGCTTTGAGCCTTGCTAACGAAAGAAAGCAAGCTGAAAACCGTTATGAGAATTAGGGTAGAGGTTTTCCACATAGTATTATAAAAATAAAGTTTTTTTCAAATATTTCCTAATTTTTTGTTTGATAAAATCAGCTCATCGAAGCCTGTCCTTCACACATAAAAATAACAAACGGCCTGCCATTTTGTTATCTTTTTTCCCATTTTTATGTAAATTTTAACGCTTGACAACCTTTTTCTTAAGTGGCTGATTTATAGTCATTTAGAATCTTGGGCAATTCACACTTTCCAGCGTAGTATTCCGGCTGTTCAGGAAACCCTTGAAAACCAATGAAATTTCGAAGCCGCCGAAAGTCTGACTGGCGGTCCGTAATTTCGAAATATTGGCGTCGTAACTCATCCCGATCTCATATTTGTCCATATCTATTTTGATGGTAGGAACAATCGCATCGTTCCATCTGAGGAAGAGCCCGCCATAAATAGCCCGGGTTGACTCCAGTCCCTGATCCATCAATCCATAACCTATTAATGCGCCACCGATATATTCAGAATAGGTTCCCTGATGTAATTGGTTGTAATGCGCAATTACTTTTACCCTGTCGTCTACCGGAATGGTAATACCCGCATTAAAAGTCAGCTTGGGCTGCATTTCTATTTTCTGGTCCCGGTAAAAAGAAATCTTCGCCCGGTTGAAATGGAAGTAGCCGGCGCCGATAAAGTAGTTCACATCTTCCCCAATCACACTGTTATAACTCAATCCTACCCCGGCATCCAGGTAGCTATAGCCTTTAAAAGCCAGCTTGCCTTCTTCTCCGGTAGGTGCTGCCGGATCAAAGCGGCCATTGGTATATTGGTTGTTAAAGGTCATATTGGTAGGATCAAACTGGCGCTGCACAAAGCCGCCCATAAAGCCTAACGAGAGGAAACTGCTTTTATCCTCGTTGAGCGACTTATGGTAGTTAATAGCCGGAAAGATTTGTGTAGACTGTAACCTGGAAGTACCGGCCCGGTCGTAGGTGAGCTGCAGACCTGTAGTCACATAATCGTTGCTGCGGCCTACCGGGAATTTTATTTCCCCACTCACTGTACCGGTTTGGTAAGGAATGGTAACGCTGTTCCACTGATTACGGTAAACAGCCTGCACACGTACATCTCCGTTGAAAATACCTATCAGTGCGGGGTTGCGTAGTATAGGTGTTTCATAAAATTGCGAGAGATGTATATCCTGTGCATACAATGGTGTTGCTCCTGTAATGCAAACGATCGCCAGTAATATGCGGTATACGGTTTTCATGTTAGCCAGGTTAAATAATTATCTGAGTAATGTTACATTTCCTTTTAGCCGGAAAAATTCGTTTGTATCACAATAGGCTTCGATGAAATAAATATATACATCGGCCGCCTGTGGTGTTCCATTGAATGTGCCATTCCATCCTGCACTGATATCATCTATATTGATCATTTCCCGGTGAAATACTTCCTGTCCCCAACGATTGAAAATGCGGAAGGATTTAATAAAGTTGATACCTCTGCCACGGGGATAGAATACATCATTTTGTCCGTCGCCGTTAGGACTGAAGGTATTGGGAATAAATACCACGTCTGTATTGCAGATGAGGTCTATACTCATCACATCCGTTTTTTTGCAGCCATACTGGTTGGTGCCGGTAATGCTGTAGGAAATAGGTTTGCGTATAGCCGCCGTTACATAAGGAGAGCTGGGATTATCCAGGTAATCTTCCGGGCTCCATTTCCAGCTTACAATATCAGGGCTGCCGCTGGCCATTAACTGTACCACATCACCAACTGTTACGGTTTGATCTTTCCCTGCACTAACAGTGGGAACCGGCTTCACGGCCACTTTTACAGATAGCGGGGCACTCATCGGGCAAATGGCATCGTTGGTACCGGTCACCTGGTAAGTAATGTCAGTAGAAGGCGTAGTAAAAGGATCCGCAATGGTATTATTGCTTAACCCGGTTACCGGCGTCCAGTTGTAGATGGTGGCGCCTGTTGCCTTCAATTGGGTAGAAGAGCCATAGCAAACCATGGTATCCGGACTCACGGTGAGATTTACTTTTGGTACCACGGATACATCTGTGGAATCAGACACCGTACAGCCGTACTGGTTAGATGCAGCAACTATGTAGCGTGTATTCGTTACCGGTGAAGCTACCGGGTTATTGCAGGCCGTACAACTTAGTGTATTGGAAGCCATCCACTGTACAGTGCCATCCGATAAGGCGTTCAGGTCAACGCTGCTGCCTTCACATATTTTCGGTTGTTTGGCAGATGCTTTCACGAATGGGGTGGGATGAATGTTAATGGTTTTACTGACAGAGTCCATGCAATTGCGGGCATCCGTTACTACCAGTTTGATGAGTTGGCCGCCGGAGGCAGTATACTTTATAGGAGGCGGCGTTTGGGAAGTGGAATTTTGTCCGTTGCCCAGATCCCAGTTCCAGACAGCAATAGGAATATTCGGAGACGTAATTGTGTTATTGATAAAAGATACCGGCTGGCCGGCACAGGTGGCGGGGCCGGTGGTGAAATCTGCCTGTGGTGCCAGTATATTGATATCGTTGGGCTTAGTTACAATATCATCGCAATAAGCCGGATCATTATAGTGGATAATGAGTTGGTTGTCGTAAGTACCGCTGGTGCTCCACGTTTTTACATATGTTTGATTGGTGGTATTATAAATTTCTCCATCTCCAAATTGCCAGGTATAACCAGACACCAGGCCTAAAGGCACATTTAGTATTTCATAGGTTGCCCTGCTGCCGCGGCAGATAGAGCTTACACCGGCGGTGAAGTCGGCCCTGAAATAATAGATCGTCCGGAAGCTGCTGTGGTGGCAGTTGTTGCCATTTTCTCCGATGGTTAAGCGTACGGTATAATTACCCGGAGTAGTATAATTATGTACGGCGTCCCTGGTATTTACCAGCGAGCTATTATCTCCAAAGTCCCACTCATACGTAGTATTGGCACCAGTGCCGATAGAGCTGTTAGTAAAAATGAATTTGCTTTTGTCGTTGCAATCACGCACCGCGGTGAATTGTGACACGGGGCCGGTTACCACTACGGTTGCCGGAGGTGCTGCAGTGAAGCAGCCATTGCTACCCGCTTTCATTTGCACCGTCAATGTACCATTGGCATTGAAAGCGTGCCTGATATCGTTATTGGTTCCGGCTTCGGTGGTGCCATCGCCGAAATCCCAGCTGTAGGTATCAGCATAGCTGGCGTTGGCCAACAGTCTTACCGGATCGCCTACACAGGTACTCGTGGGTGATACGCTGAAGCTCACATTAGACGGAGGATTGCCGGTATGTACGTATTTATCAAATGATTTGGTAATAACGCATTGACTTTGGGTAATAACGGTAACGCCTATATTGTAAGTACCGGTTTGTGGATAAGCATGGCTGACACTACCTGTTGTAGTGGTTTGTGTATTACCATCGCCGAAGTTCCAGGCCCAGGAAGTGATCGGATCGTTAATACTGTTGGTGGAGCTAGCGGTGAACGCTGCGGTAAAGGGCACGCAGCCAGACAGTGGTGCCGACAGCGTAACGTCTGGTAAAGAGATATCGATATAAGCAGGTTTCTTTAAGGTAGACGTACAGCCGTTGCTGTTAGTAACGGATAAGGTTACATCAAATTTGCCGGCGCGGGTGTAGCTATGAGAAATATAGGCATTGCTGGTAGTGACAACGGTACCATCCCCAAAGTCCCAGGTACGGCTGGTGGCATCCAGGGTAGCATCCGTGAAATTGGCGCTGTATAATTTACAGCTTTTGGTGACGTCCGCAGAAAAGGCTACCTGTGGCGTACTACCTACTACAAAGGTGCGGAAATACGTACTGGTAGTGGTGCCACCAGTTACTTTATAGGTAGCTTCGAGCGTAATTTTTACAGGGCCTCCGCTGCTATAAGTTACTTGAGGATCAGTATCATGTGACGTTCTTCCATCTCCAAAATCCCAGTTATACGCTATGGGAGTTCCGGTGCTGGTATTCTTGATGGTAATGGTGACAGGTGAACACAGGTTGCCCGGAGCAGCTGTATAGGTAAAGTCCGCCTTCTGCGCCAATAAGTTATTTGCCTGCAGCAGAGATATCAGGAGCAGCAATGTACGTAAACACTTTGCCTGTAGGTATTTCATAGGGTACACAGGTTTTCCATTAACTGAATAGCTCCACAAATTAACAAAAATTACATATATAAATTTTTTTGATTTTCAGATTTTTTAACATGGGAGGTGTTTTATGCCGGTGGGAGCATAAAACACCTTATCCAGTGAATTGAAAATCATTTACCTGATCAGGGTCACGTTACCTTTTAAGAGGTTAACGCCACCCTTATCGCATACCACTTCTACATAATACACAAACACATCAGGATTTAGTGGAACACCCTTGAACCGGCCATCCCATCCTTTGGAAGGATCATTGGAATTAACGCCTGCCCGCTCAAACACCAGTTGTCCCCAGCGGTTGAAGATCCTGAATACCCGGATGGTTTGCATCCCATGTCCGCGCACATAGAACACGTCATTTTGCCCATCTCCGTTAGGGGAGAAGCTATTGGGAATGAAGATGCTGCCTTCATCACAAACCAGTTTAATGGAGATATCATCAGAAGCGGTGCATTCATTCCGGTTCTTCACGGTTACATGATAGGTAATATCATCGGTAGGCGTAGCGGAAGGAGTGAGACAGTCGTAGCAACTGAGTCCCTTTACCGGTGTCCATTGAATTTCCGTAATATCTGCACTGCCTTTTACGGGCAGTTGAATAACGGAGCCGGTAGCTGTGATGATATCCGGGCCGGCATTGATCACCGGCTTGCTGTGCACATATACTTTAGCCAATACTGTATCCGTAAAGCAGGTGCTGTTGTTATAGCCTACCACCTGGTAAGTAATATTACCGTCAGGAGTCGCAATTGGATCCGGAATGTCTGAACGATTGAGTCCACGGGATGGAATCCACTGATAACGCAGGGCGCCGCCAGCATTCATCTTCACACTTTCCCCTTCGCATATCTGGAAGTCCTGTGCATAGATATGGAAAGGCTGTGTTACGGTCACCGGTATTTCTCCCTGGTTCGTACAGCCGAACTCGTTAGTTGCGATGACATGATACACGGTATCAACATCCGGCTTTACTTCCGGGGTAAGACTGGTAGCATCTGAGATATTATAGTTGCTCCACTTCACTGTTACATTGGTGGTAGTATTAGCCTGTAATTGCAGGCGCGCGCCACGGCAAATGGACGCAGTAGCCGGAGACGGATTTAATACGGGGGAAGGGTTGACCACCATGGTAGCGTTGGTAGTAGCCGGACAGGAGCCATCGGCATTAGTGATGGTCAATGTTACCGGCACGGTACCCGGACTGTTGAGCGTGATTTCAGGCGGTGTAGGCTGATCAAAGGTTTTATCCGGACCTACCTGCCATAGCCATTTGGTACCAGGTACATTTTTAGTATCGTTTCCCTGCAACTGTATTTTTCCGGATACGCACAGCGGCTGAATAGGCGCTATCACAGGTACCGCCTGCGGAGGAATCACCACCGGCAATTTTTTTTCATCTATGCAACCATAAGCGCTGGTAACAACCAGTTTTACATCCGTGCTGCCTGGCTGTGGATAAGTGAATTTCCCATCTACCGTGCTGGCAGTATTACCCGGGTTACCAGGTACGCCAAAATTCCACGCGCTGGTAAAGTCCAGTGCCAGCGAGTCTTTCGTCAGCGTTTTACTTTTATTGGTAAAGGTGACCAATCCGCCGCCACAAACCTGGAAGTCGTTGGTGCTAAAATCAGCAGTCGCTTTATCCACAATAATTTTATCATTTCCCTGTGCTTTCACTACACAACCTTCGTTGTCCACTAAAGATACCCTTGGGTAATAAATACCTGATTTTACGTAGGTATGCGGCGGAGAAACAGGTGTGGTGGAAGTGAGTACGGTGCCATCATCAAAATCCCACATGTAGCTGTCTGTTTTTACAGAGGTAGCGCTGATGCTTACATCCATAGGCACACAACCTTGTGTAGGCGTAGTTTTCATAGTGCCATCCGGACCTTTGATCGTAATAGGCAAGGTACTCGTGCTGGAGCATCCACCTTCTGAATAGACCGTTAATACCACATTGTAGGTTCTGGCGCGGACATAAATATGAACGTCGGGATCGTTTTTCGTAGAGGTACCATTATCGCCAAAATCCCAGCTGGCGTTTTTATAATCCGTGGAAGTATTGGTAAACAATACTTTTACCGGCGGGCATAGATCCAGCTTGTCCGGAATAGTAAAAGACGCTTTGGGGTTTGGTACTGTTATCACATTTGGTTTAGTGATTTCATCGGTACAACCTGCACCAGTGGTAACTTTCAGGGTGACGTTATAGGTGCCCGGCGCCGTGTATATTTTCACAGGTTTGTTACCGGTACCGGTGGTATTGTCTCCAAAATCCCAGGCATAAGTTTGAATATTACCTTGTGACTGATCTACAAATGTAAACGACTTATCAAGACAGGCGATATTGGTAGGTACCATGAAATCAGCCTTTACACGGTCGAATGGAATCACTTTTTGCGCTTTTGATATACAGCTGAATTTGTCTGTTACGGTTAATGATAACGTATAATCGTTTGCGTTAGTATAGGTGTGTTTGATGCCCAGCGGTTGGGTAGAATACGTTTCTTTAGCGCTGCCATCGCCGAAATCCCATTCCCAGTTGAGTATCTGGTTACCGGTATTGGTAGTGGATTTATCAGTGAAAGTGAATATTTCATCTTTACATCTTTTACCAACATAATCAAAATCCGGATCACTCCCGTTTACATCAATAGATATTACGGGGGCATCTTTCACACAACCATTTTTATCCGTGATGGTGAGTTTAATGGTGAAGGTCCCGGTTTTGTTATATTGATGTGCTATACCCTTTGTTGGATCAAAGTTATAGGCAGGGATAGCTTGTATTGCACTTCCATCTCCCCAATCCCATTTATACTCATTGATGTTATTATTGTTCAGAGGCCCCAGACTGATATTTATTTTCTCTGTTTTACAGATCCGTGGTTTATCGGAGGTAATCAGTGGTTTTTCGTCTATAATATTTACCGACAAAGAATAGGTATTGGTACAGGTACCATTGTCTATGGTCAGTTTCACCTGTTTGATACCCGTGGTTTGATAAGTGAAATCAGGGTTTTGATCGGTAGACGTAGCACCGTTTTCCCCGAACTCCCACAGCCATGTTTTTACGGCAGTAGGAATAGGTCCGAAGGTGGAATTGTCGGTGAACTTACGATGATATGGATCAGTACAATCCGGTGTAGTAGTGAAACGCGCAATGGGTGGAATAATCTGGATATAATTTCTTTTGATCAATTGCTCCCGGCAGCCGTTATTATTTACTTCCAGGATTACATCATGGCTGCCAATTTCATTGAACTGGTGGTTGGGATTTTCAACGGTGCTGTTACTGTTGTCCTGCACAAAGGTCCAGATCCAGGAAGTACCACGGGGTACAGAAAGATTGGTAAACTGCACCGGATCTTTAGCACAGGATTTCAGTGGGGTAGCAATGAAATCCACTACCGGCCGGATACCTGCGGTAATAATCGTTTGGCCGTTGGCAACACAACCGCCTGCTGTGATCACTTTCAGGTTTACAAAGAAGATGCCTTCCTTGGTGAAAATATGTGTGGGTTTTGCAGCAGTAGAAGTGGTACCATCGCCAAAGTCCCACTGGTAGCTGACGATAGGATCCGGTATATTTACTTCTGCATAAAAATCTACCGACAAAGGTACACAACCTTCTGCCACACTGCGATAGATAGAAAGGTCCGGTTTAATGATCTGAATGTAGTTTGCTTTGCTGACAGTTTTGCTACAACCTAATGTATTCGTGGCAGTGAGGCTGATTGAGTAAGTGCCTTCTTTCGTATAGGTGTGAGCGGGGTTTTGAGCAGTTGCCGTAGTACCATCGCCGAAGCTCCAGTTCCATGCGGTTGCATTGGACGACTGTGCATTGAACTGCGTGGTAAACGGTGTGTTACACGCGCTGATGGGAGTAGCTATAGGATCAATATCCGGCGCGGGATTTACGTGAATAGTTTGTTGTATTTCTTCTGTGCAACTACCCAGCGTAGCCTGCATTTTAACGATGTAATCACCAGGGGCTGTGAATTGCTTTACAGCATCGGTGCTGGTTTGCAGCGTACCATCCGGAAAAGCCCAGATCACGTTATCAGGTGTAGGTTGAGTGGTGTTTTTAAACGTAATGTTTTGCCCTACGCAAAGCGCCGAAAAAGTAAACGCCGGCTTTACTTTCGAGATAACAATGTAATCTGTTTTAGTAAGAGGCGCAGTGCAACCGCCACTGGTGGTGGAGGTGAGCTTTACGGTGTATTTTCCTTCCTTGGTATAAGTGTGTTGTGGATTGGTGCCGGTGGTGCCATCGCCGTAGTCCCAGGTATACGTCACTGGATCCGGTGAGTTATTTACGGTGCTGTTGAAAAAGTTGACGGTGAACGGTGTGGTACAACTTTGTGTTCTATCTGCCGTAAAAGCCGGTGTTGGTGCGCTTTGTACTTTTATGGAAACCGGGCCGCCGGTACTGGAACATCCCATGCTGTTGGTAACGGCGCTGATAACATTGTAGGTACCCGCTTGTGTATAGGTATGGGTGGCATTGGCACCGATGGCGCCACCGCCGTCTCCAAAGTCCCAGGTGATGTCTGCAATAGTACCATCGCCAGGTGTGGACTGGTCCTGGAAGGAGGCCATGTACGGCGCACAGCCGTTCACGTTAGGAGTGATGAATTTAGCATTCGGTTTATTATACACCTGTATATCCAATTGCCTGACAATGACATTGGTAGTACTATAGGTGGCCGTCATTTTTACATGATAGATGCCCGGATTCTGAAAAGTTTTAGAAGGGGTCAGATCGTTGGTAACATTGGCCCCCAGTCCGAAATCCCACTCAATTTTCTGATAGCCGGCGTCCAGTGTGGCCGTGAAGTTTACGAGAAACGGAGGACAGGCCGCCAGTTTATCCGCTTTGATGGATACTGATTGTGCATGCGCAGTAAATGCGATTGCCAGTACAGGCAGCAGGCTGCAAAAAGTATATCTGATGGCATTCCGCAATTTATAGTGTAGGCTTTTCATGGCAAAGGGTGGCGTTAAAGCCGTTTCATAGGTATATTCAAAGTATAAAAATAATAATAATGTTTGGAAAACGGATGGTTTTATGTATGTGGCTGAATGGCCGTAACTTAGCAAAAAAGAATTCACCAAATGGATAGTCAGTACTGGAATAACAGGTATATAAATGGAGATACAGGCTGGGATATGGGAGAAGTATCACCGCCATTGAAGGCCTATATTGATCAGCTTTATGACCGGGATATTCGTATACTCATTCCCGGTGGAGGCAATAGTTATGAGGCGGCATATCTCGCCGGGCAGGCATTCAGTGATGTAACGGTATTGGATATTGCGCCGGTGTTGGTGGAAAAATTGCAAAAAACGTTTGCCCGTACCCGTGTCAAAGTATTGGAAGAAGATTTTTTTGCACATACCGGTAGTTATGACCTGGTGTTGGAACAAACTTTCTTTTGTGCGTTACCACCCTCACGCAGAGCGGATTATGTGAAACATATGTATTCGCTGATTAAGTATGGTGGTCATCTGGCAGGTGTATTATTTGACCGTACTTTCCCAAAGGAAGGGCCTCCGTTTGGAGGGGATGAAGCAGAATACCGGGAGTTATTTTCACCATATTTTGATATCAAAACTTTATACCCTTGTTATAATTCACATCCAGCCAGACAAGGAACTGAGTTGTTTATTAACTTTATGCCAAAACTGAGGAAATTATGAGGAAATACGTATTAACCGCCCTGGTGTTGCTGATAGGTAGCTCGTTGATGGCGCAGCAAAAGCAGAGCGAAGATGCAGCGGCGTTTGATAAAGATATACAACAGCCTGGCGTCCAGGTATTTGATGTACGTACTGCTGCTGAATTTAAAACCGGCTATCTGCCACGTGCTTTGCAGGCAGATTATACCAATAAAGAAGAGTTTAATCACCGCGTGCAATACCTGGATAAGCAAAAACCAGTGTACGTGTATTGTTTGAGCGGAGGTCGCAGTCATGCTGCGGCGGAGTGGATGCGAACCAATGGTTTTCAGCAGGTGGTAGAATTGCAGGGTGGTATTAATGCCTGGAAGCAGGCTGGCAAATCATTGGAAGGTGTCGCGGATAATGAGCCGCAGCTTTCCGTTGCTGACTATAATAAAGCGATCAATGCAAAGGGTTTGGTATTAACAGATGTAGGTGCCAAATGGTGCCCGCCCTGCAAGCAGATGGAGCCGGTATTGGAACAGTTTTTCAGCAAACATCCGGCAGTAAAGAAAGTATTGGTAGATGGCGGGAAGGACCAGAACGTTATGAAAGCGATTCAATCCAAAGGACTGCCTACGTTTATCTTTTATAAAGATGGAAAAGAAGTGGGACGCAAGGAAGGTGTGATGACGCTCACGGAGCTGGAGAAATTGTCGGGACTTTAGCAGCGCAAAAAGCAAAAAGCTATTAAAGCGGATGACCAGCATATAAGTAATTTAATTACCAGTGCTGGTCATCCGCTTTAATAGCTTTTTGCTTTATGCTTTTTGCTTTATGCTAAATTATAGATGCCACTGTATTTCTGTTGCGCATATGCCAGGAAATCACCGAATACCAGTTCTTTCCCGGTTACCTTTTTACATAATTCGTTGGAAGTATAAAACCTGCCGAAAGGATGGATGTTAGTCCGCAACCAATCCAACAGGGGCTGATAGTTACCGGCAACTATTTCGTTATCTAATCCCGGCACCTGTTTTTGTGCGGCAGTAAAGAACTGTGCGGCATAGAAGCTGCCAAGGGAATAAGTAGGGAAGTAGCCGAAGCTGCCGTGCGACCAGTGAATATCCTGTAATACGCCCTGTACATCATCGGGTACGGTTACGTGCAGGTATTGACGGTAGTATTCATTCCAGGTATGTTTCAGGTCTTTTACATCAATACTTCCGTCGATCAGTCCTTTTTCAATTTCGTAACGGATCATGATATGAAAGTGGTAAGTGAGTTCATCTGCCTCGGTGCGGATGAGCGAAGGCTGCACTTTATTGATAGCTTTATAGAAATCCGTTAATGACACGCTGGCCAGGTTTTCCGGGAAAAGTTGTTGCAGGCGGGGATAATGGTGTTGCCAGAAGTGGAGGCTACGGCCAACATTATTTTCCCATAGGCGCGACTGTGACTCGTGTATACCCAGGCTGGTAGCTTCTCCGCAGGGAAGGCCGTATTGGTCGGTGGGCAGGCCTTGTTCATACAGGGCATGTCCGCCTTCGTGGATACAGCTCCAGGTCATATTGCCAAAATCATTTTCATCGATGCGGGTGGTTACCCGTACATCCTGTGGGCTGAAGCTGGTAGTAAAAGGGTGTTCTGAGATATCCTGGCGGCCGGCCTGCATATCGTAGCCCATATTTTTCAACAGGTCAATACCGAATTGCCACTGTGTGTCGCGGTTATAGTGGAGATGCAGGAAATCTTTGTTTACGGCAGGTTGTTGTTCTATTTTGCTCAGCAGTGGCGACAGCGCTGTTTTTACTTCATTGAAAATGGTATCCAGCATGTGGGTGGTGGCGCCTTTTTCATATTCGTTGAGCAGGGCGTTGTAGGGGTGCCCTTCGTAGCCAAGGATATCGGTTTCCTGTTTTTTCAGGGCGATCATTTTGGCGAGGGCAGGTGCAAAGAGGCTATAGTCGTTGGCTTTGCGTGCTTTTATCCAGGCATGATAGCTTTCGTTGGTAACGGTGGACATTTCCGCTACGAAGGCGGCCGGGTATTTTTTATTTTTTTCAAAGTCTTCCGTAGAGAGCAGGATATTTTTTTGTGCTACCACATCCACGCTGGTATTGCCTTTGAGTGCCTGGAGTACAGCATCGAGTTCCGGGGCGGTGAATAGTTCGTGGGCGATAGTGCTGAGGGTAGTAATTTGTTGACCGCGGAATGCAGCGCCTTTTTCAGGAAGGTAGGTTTCCTGGTCCCAGCCTAATACGGCCAGGGCGTTTCTCACGTCTGCAATTTTTTGCATTTTTATTTTGTAATCCGCATATTGTTCTGCTGTAGATTTGCTTCCGGGCATAAAACTTATTTTTTTGCAAATTTAGTTGATGCCGGGAATGAACCATTAATTTTTGCAGATATGAAAATAAAAGAGATCATACAGGTAATAGAGCAGTTTGCTCCTTTGCAGTACCAGGAGAGCTATGATAATGCGGGGCTTATTTTTGGGCGGGCCGATTGGGAGGTGACCAATGTGTTGCTGACCCTGGATGCTACGGAGGAGGTGATAGACGAGGCTATTGCATTGGGGTGTAACCTGGTGGTAGCGCATCACCCGATTGTTTTCGGGGGGCTGAAGAAGATTAATGGGAAAAATTATGTAGAGCGGGTGGCTATTAAAGCGATCAAGCATGACATCGCGGTATATGCGGCACATACTAACCTGGACAATGTGCGGAATGGGGTATGTGCACAGATGGCGGCTAAATTAGGGTTGGAGGAATGCCGGGTGTTATCGCCTAAGAGTGGATTATTGAAGAAGTTATACACATTTGTGCCTGCGGCAGATGTGGAAGCTGTGAGGGCAGCGTTGTTTGATGCCGGTGCCGGGCATATTGGTAATTATAGTGAATGCAGCTTTAACGGGGTGGGCCAGGGGACCTTTAAGGGGGCGGAGGGTACCAATCCTTATGTGGGTACGCCGGGAAAAAGACATTTTGAGGCAGAAATAAAGTTGGAAGTAATTTTTCCGGTATATTTGGAAGGTAAAATTTTGCAGGCATTGCGGGGCAGCCACCCTTACGAGGAGGTGGCCTATGATGTGATCAGCCTGGATAATGCTTACCAGGAGGTAGGTTCAGGGTTAGTGGGTGTTTTGCCGGAGGCAATGGAAGAGATGCACTTTTTACAGCATGTGAAGCAGCAATTTGAAGCTGGTTGTGTGAGATATACCGCTTTACGGGGAAAGCCTGTTAAAAAGGTGGCGTTATGTGGAGGGGCGGGTAGTTTCCTGTTAAAGCAGGCGATATCGGCCGGGGCTGATGCCTATATTTCGGCGGATTTCAAATACCATGAATTTTTTGATGCTGATAATCAATTAATTATAGCAGATATTGGACATTTTGAGAGCGAGCAGTTTACAGTAGAATTATTTTATCATATATTGACTGAAAAATTCCGTAATTTTGCGCCTCTTAAATCTACGATTAAAACAAACCCGGTAAATTATTTATAATACATGGCAACCGTAAAAGAATACTCCGTTGAAGAAAAATTAGCGTCTGTACTCAGATTGCAAAAGATTGATTCCAAGCTGGATGGTATCCAGGTGCTGAAAGGGGAGTTGCCGATGGAGGTAAAAGACCTGGAAGACGAGATCGAAGGATTGAACACCCGCCAGTCTCACATTGAAAATGAGATGAAAGGTATACAGGACTTCGTTGCCAGCAAGAAGAACGCCATTAAAGAGGCGGAAGCGCTGATCAAGAAGTACGAGAAGCAGCAGGACAATGTGAAGAACAACCGTGAGTTTGAAGCCATCACCAAAGAAATGGAGATGCAGGCGCTGGAAATCAAGCTGGCTGAAAAGCATATCAAGGATGCAAACGAAGAGATTAAAGAGAAGAGCCGTGTCCTCGAAGTAGCTAAGAAAGCAGTAGCGGATAAAGAAGCGAACCTGAAGCACAAGAAAGGCGAACTGGAAAAGATTATTGCTGAAACAGATAAAGAAGAGAAAGCTTTCCGTAAAGAAAGTGAAGAAGCGAAGGTGAAGGTAGATCCACGTTTACTGCAGGCTTACGAAAAAATCCGTAAGAACTACCGTAACGGTCTGGCTGTAGTAACTGTTGAGCGTGATTCCTGTGGTGGCTGCTTCAATGCTATTCCTCCTCAACGCCAGGCGGAGATCCGTCAGCACAAAAAGATTATTGTTTGTGAGCACTGTGGCCGTATCCTGGTAGACAACGACCTGGAAGCTACTGTGACTATCTAATCAAACATTACTTATTTAATAAAAAAGGGCATCTGCGGATGCCCTTTTTTCGTGTAGGCATAGCCGTAAAAAAATATACTAATTTATTTAGTTTTGTTTTACTAATTATATTAGCTTTGTGTCCGGTGCCGTTGCGCAGGTACCTTGCGTAGTAGTTCTTTTATTTTATGGCAGGGAATTGGATGGGGCAATGCAACTTTTAAAAAATGTGAATTGTTTATTTGGGATTTGGAAGATGATATGTGAGATTTGGCTTTAATTTCTGGAATTTTTCCCCGTATGCGTAGTATTTTTTTGTTGTTGCTTTTATTAGGTGCAGGGTTGAATGTGAGTGCCAGGCAGAAAGTATTTGATTTTAATACCCGGTGTGAACAGGCGTATGATGCTATTATGCAGTTGCGCATTAATACAGGCCGGGCTTTGCTGGAAACAGAAAAGAAAGAGCATCCGGATAACCTGGCGCCTTATTTCCTGGACAACTATGCAGATTTTTTTCCGCTCTTCTTCAATGAAGATGCGGCAGAATATTCGAAGAAAAGGAGTTTACGTTCTTTCCGGCTGAATAAAATGGAAGAGGGATCACCGGATTCTCCTTACTACCTGTACACACAGGCAGCCATTAAGTTCCAGTGGGCACTGATCAAGATAAAGTTTGATGAGAAATGGGATGCCACCTGGGAAATACGGAAAGCCTATATGATGCTGAAAGAAAATCAGCAACGCTTTCCCGGCTTTGTACCCAATAATCTTTTACTGGGAGCGATGCAAACCGTATTTGGAACCATTCCGGAAGGTTATAAATGGATTACCAATATCCTTGGACTGAAAGGAAGCATTAAGGATGGGATGGCCAATGTGAACAAGTTCATTGATAGCAATGCACCCGAAGCAAAAATGTTCAGGGAGGAATCTTACTACTACTATTGCTATCTGACACTTTTTATTGTGAACAAACCGGAAGACACCTGGGAGTTTTTGCAACGGAAACAACTGGATACCAAAAATAACTACCTGTTTGCACTGATGGTGGCTAACCTGTCACTGAATAACCAGAAGGCTGCGGTTGGACTGAAAGTGTTGCAGGAGCGGAACGATACCGCGGAATACGCTGACATACAATATTACAATTATGTAATGGGGTTGTTGAAGCTAACCAGGCTGGATCCCGATGCACATATTTACCTGGAGCGGTTTGTGAATAATTTCAAGGGGAAGTTTTATGTGAAAGAGTGCTTACAGCGACTGAGCTGGTATTATTATCTTGAAGGAAACCAGGCGGCGGCAGATAAATACCGGGCCATGATTTTTACGAAAGGCGGACTGGAAACGGATGCTGACAAACAAGCCCTGAAAGAAGCGAAGAGTGGTAAGTGGCCGAATGCTTTTTTATTGCGGGTACGGCTGCTGAGTGATGGCGGATATTTCCCTAAAGCATTGAGCATGTTGCTGACCAAACATGCTGCCGACTTCCCGGCCATGGAAGATAAACTGGAATATGCTTATCGGTTGGGACGTATTTACGATGAAAGCGGACAAGATGACCAGGCCATTGCCATGTATGATGTAACCATTAAAGTAGGCAGCACCCGGCCGGAATATTATGCCGCCAGGGCTTCTCTTCAAATGGGTTACATTTATGAAAAGAGAAACGACAAAGCAAAAGCACTGGAATGTTATCAACGTTGTTTGAGCATGAAAGGGCATGACTATAAGAATTCCCTTGACCAGCGTGCCAAAGCAGGCATTCAGCGGGTAAATGGAACCTGAGCTTTCAACATCATAAAGGAATTTCCTTACTTATGTTACAGCGATTAACCATCAAGAATTACGCAATTATCGATCACCTGGAAGTAGACTTCTCAGGGAACCTGAATGTGATCACCGGGGAAACCGGTGCAGGTAAATCCATATTACTAGGCGCATTATCCCTCATCCTGGGGGAAAGGGCTGACCCGGGCGTATTGTTCGATAAAACAGGTAAGTGCATTATTGAGGGACTTTTTAAAGTAAAGAAATCCCAGGTGGCTGCCTTTTTTCAGCAGCATGAACTGGACCTGGAAGACCAGTTAATTATCCGGAGAGAAGTAAGTGCCACCGGTAAATCGAGGGCCTTTGTAAATGATACACCGGTGAACATCTCCCAGTTGACCGAATTAAGCGGTTACCTGGTAGACCTGCATCAGCAGTTTGATACCCTGGCACTGGGCAACGCCGACTTTCAGCGGGAAGTGATTGATGCTTTGGTGAATAAGCCTGCCATTATGCAACAATATCACCAGGTATTTGTGCAGTATGTACAGGTGCAGAAAAAATATAAACAACTATTCGATAGCCGCGATAGCGCCAATAAAGAATTGGACTACAACCGTTTCCTGCTGGATGAGCTATCAGACGCGGGTTTTAGCCCCAACGAAATAGAAGACCTGGATACAGAGCTGCAAACGCTGAGTCATGCAGAAGAAATCAAGAACACGCTTAACCGGGTTTATTTTCAGTTGAAAGAAGATGAGCAGCCTGTTTTGCAACAATTGAAACAAATACAGTCTTCTCTGCAGGGATTAGCCGCCTTCCATAAAGAAATGCCGGTAGTAGCACAAAGAATGTTGTCTGCCTACCTGGAACTGCAAGACATCGCCGGAGAAGTAGAAAGCATCAATGACCAGGTGCAATATGACGGACAGCGTATCGAGGTGGTGAACGACCGGATGGCGCTGGGTTACCGCCTGTTTAAAAAGCATGGTGTACAAACTACCGATGAATTGCTGGCTATTAAGGATGCACTGGCAGTGAAAGTAGAAAGTGTGCTGAACCTGGATGAGCAACTGGCCGACCTGGAGCAGGAACAGGCCCGTTTGAAAGAGCATTTGCTGCAAATGGCTGCGGAAATCAGCACTCAACGCCAGGAACAATCCGCTCCGTTTGAAAAACATGTGAATACATTACTGGCACAGGTAGGTATGCCTAATGCCCGTTTGAAAGTGGATATTGTAGCCGGAGAGTTGAACCCATACGGACAAGACACCATAGAGTTTTTATTTGATGCCAATAAGAGCAATCAATTTGCACCGGTAGGAAAAGTAGCTTCCGGTGGTGAGCTGAGTCGTCTCATGCTTTGTATTAAGTCCCTGGTAGCTCAGTCTGTGGCATTACCCACCTTGATTTTCGATGAAATTGATACTGGTATTTCCGGAGAAGCCGCCCGTCAGGTAGGTGTTATCCTGAAAGGCCTGGCCAAATCTCACCAGATCATCTGTATCACGCATCAGCCGCAGATAGCGGGTAAAGCAGATGCACACTACTTTGTATATAAAGACGCCAAAGCGGATAAAGTGACCACCAGCGTACGATTGCTGTCGGAAGAAGAGCGGGTGAATAAGATTGCCCAGATGCTGAGTGGGGAAAAGCCTACCGCCGCTGCCCTGGAGAATGCCCGGGAAATGGTGAGCCATTAGCTTACATGGCTTACACTGCTAGGTGCTGACAAGTATGGCGGAAACCATCCATTTAGCCATTGGCTGTGGCTTTTAGCGCACGACCGTGGATGTTAACAAGTACCGGAAATATGCCCGGTTGGCTAAAAGCGAAGGACTACCTGCTAAAAGCTAAACAGGTAACAACTTTTTTTTTCAACTATAACTGCTATTTTTGCCGAAATTAATTTTGACCAAATGGCTCATAACTTATTAAAAGGGAAGAAAGGTATCATCTTCGGCGCACTGGACGAGAAGTCTATTGCATGGAGAACTGCACTGCGTTGTGTGGAAGAAGGCGCTGAAATTGTGCTTACCAACGCCCCTATTGCCCTGCGTATGGGTGAGATCAACAAACTGGCGGAAACCTGTAAAGCACCTGTAATTCCGGCGGATGTAACCAATATGGATGATCTGGCCAACCTGTTCAACAAATCCATGGAGCATTTTGGTGGTAAGATCGACTTCGTTCTCCACTCAGTAGCAATGGGTATGAATATCCGTAAAGGCAGAAGCTATACTGATCTGGATTACGATTTTAACCACAAAACATTTGATATCTCTGCAATGTCGCTGCACCGCGTACTGCAAACAGCTTACAAGCTGGACGCATTGAACGAGTGGGCGTCTGTAATTGCATTGTCTTATATCGCTGCGCAACGTGTATTCCCTGACTACGGTGAAATGGCAGATGCCAAAGCCCTGTTGGAATCAATTGCCCGCAGCTTCGGTTACCATTACGGTACCGCTAAGAAAGTGCGTGTAAACACCATCTCTCAGTCTCCCGTTAAAACCACTGCAGGTGGCGGCGTGAAAGGCTTTGATGGCTTTATGACCTACGCAGATGCAATGAGCCCGCTGGGTAATGCTACTGCCGACGAATGCGCTAATTACGCAGTGGCCATGTTCTCTGATCTCACCAAAATGGTGACCATGCAGAACCTGTTCCACGATGGCGGCTTCTCCTTCACCGGAGTATCCAAACCTGTAATTGACCAGATGGAGAAATAAGCGGATCGCCGAAAGGCGAACGTAGAAAATAGAAAAAGCGAATGATAAAAGCGGAGATATCTGCTTTATCATTCGCTTTTCTCATGATGGATATCTAAAAAATGATACGCAACATCCCTTAAAACAGGTAAGTTCCTGTTTTAATTTTTCGCAGCAAAAGCACCTGTTTTACCTGTCTCTTAAAAAACAAAAGCGAACGATTAAGGCAGATGTTCTCCGCTTTAATCATTCGCCTGAATAGCTTTTGCTTTATGCTTTCTGCGTTACGCTTTACGCTCTTCGAAAGCTAATATTCATCCTCATTAAAGAAGAAGTCGTCTTGCGACGGATAATCTGACCAGATATCTTCAATCCCCTCATAAATTTCTCCCTCGTCCTCTAATTCCTGAAGGTTCTCGATTACTTCGATCGGTGCACCGGAACGAATGGCGTAGTCGATAAGTTCGTCTTTAGTAGCTGGCCATGGAGCATCCTCCAGGTATGAAGCTAATTCTAATGTCCAGTACATCTTATTAAAATTTTTACTTTTTAATTTTTCGCAAAAGTATTATTTAATTTGAAATAAACAACTTTTACTATTTTATCGGTTAATTACTTTTCTTTGGGTTATGCTAACCGCCCGCAATGTTACCAAAAATTATTCCAATTTACCCATATTAAAAGGGGTAGACATTACTGTCAGTAAAGGAGAGATTGTGACCATCGTTGGTTCCTCCGGCGCTGGCAAAAGCACCTTGCTGCATATTCTCGGAACGCTGGATACGCCCACTGCCGGGGAAGTTTGGCTGAATAATGTCAATCTGACCGGTTTAAAGGGGAATGCCCTGGCCGACTTCAGGAACCGTCATATTGGCTTTATTTTTCAGTTCCATCACCTGCTACCGGAGTTCACTGCACTGGAAAATGTTTGCATACCTGGTTATATAGCAGGCACCCGCAAGGCTGCTGTTAAAGAGAAAGCCCACTTCCTGCTGGAAACCCTGGGCCTCAAAGACCGGCTCGAACATAAGCCTAATCAGCTTTCCGGCGGAGAGCAGCAAAGGGTGGCAGTAGCACGCGCACTCATCAATGATCCGGATGTAGTAATGGCAGACGAGCCCACAGGAAATCTTGACTCCCGCAATGCGAAGGAGTTGCATCACCTGTTCCTTGAATTGCGCGATAAATTACAGCAAACCTTTATTATCGTGACCCACAATGAGGAACTGGCGCCGATGAGCGACCGGCAACTGGTCATGAAAGATGGTAAGATTATTTAGGAAAAAGCAATCACCATATGCCGGCACCCGTTCCGGGTGCCAGGTCTAATATCCATAAATACTGATGCCGGCGCGGAAGGTGTTGCAATGCGCATTTACAATATCACGGATATGCGTGGAATAGCCACCTCCCATGGCCACAGCACAAGGGATATTATGTTGTTTCAATGCCTGAAATACCATCTCGTCGCGCTCACGACAACCCTGTTGTGTTACTTTCAGTTTCCCGAATTTATCAGTGCTCAGGATATCCACGCCCGACAGGTAAAAAACGATATCCGGTTTTACCCGGTTAATCAGCACTGGTAAAGCGGCTTCCAGCAGTTGCAGGTAGGCAGCGGTGTCCGTGCCATCGGCGAGGGGAATGTCCCAGTCAGATACTTCTTTATGAAAAGGATAGTTGTGTGCCCCATGCATGCTGAACGTATATACTTGCGCGTTATTGGCAAACAAGGCTGCAGTGCCATTGCCCTGGTGTACGTCCAGGTCTATCACCAACGCCTGCCGGATGTGCCGGTGATACAGCAGGTAGTTGGCTGCAACACCAAAATCGTTTAACAGGCAAAAGCCTTCTCCATGATCTGCGAAGGCATGGTGCGTACCACCGGCCACATTAAAACCAATGCCATGATCGAGCGCATGCAAGGCAATATCGATAGTGCCTTGCGCAATCACTATTTCCCGTTGGGTCAGTGCCGGCGATTGTGGAAAACCGATTTTTCGTTGCTCGCGTGGCGACAGGGTCTGTTCTGTCAACTGCTGCCAGTAGGCAGGCGTATGGGTAAGCAGAATGGTGTCCGCAGTGGCAGGCGCCGGCGTAAATAGTTGCCCGGCGGTGATCACTCCTTCGCGTAAGAGCTGGGCAGGTATTAGTTCGTATTTGAGCATCGGGAAGCGATGATCTTCCGGCAGCGGATGGATGTATATGTCGTGATAGGCAATCTTCATAAAAAAACAGCTGCGGGTCACTGTGCCCGGATAATCGATTTTCCGGCGATTACAAACACTGCGTCCGTTGAGTAAGGGTCGAGGTTCGCTGAGCCGGTAAAGTGCCCAAAAGCGGGTAAAATGCCGCAATGCCGGCCAAAATAAAAGCAGGGTAAACGTAACCGTTGTTTACCGGCGCCATGCATTACAAATGCCGGGTGTAAATGACCGGAGAAAGTATACTGGTAGCCATTGCTATCTTCACAAGGTTCATGGATAAAATGAATATTGCGGAGCGTAAGGGTATCGTGTACGGTTACCTGTAATTGCCCGTACAGGGCATCTGGCATAATATCATGATTGCCTTTGACCAGGTCTACGCTGATATTTGAAAACTGTTGCCGCCATATCCGGAAATATTGTACTTCGTTATTCTCATGGCTATGGAACATGTCTCCTACAATGATGATCCGGGTAGGCAGATATTGGGTAATCAGTTGTTGCAGGCGGAAAAGATCTTCCTGTACAATGCCGGCCGGCACTGCAATACCCGCCTTGCGGAAATGTGCCGCCTTGCCCAGATGCAGATCTGACAGGATCAATGCTTTTTCTTCTTCCCAAAATATTGCCCGCTGGGGCAGCAAATGCCAATGCTGTTGTTGAAAATGAAATATTTCCCCGACCACTGAATCAACTTTTTTTTATGTCCCGCAAATTATTGAATTCTTAACCGTTCGTGATCAATTTTTTAATCCGGTCTTCCAGTTTTTCGCTGGTCATAGTATCCCGCAGGCTGTCTACCTTGATAGGGAAGCAGAATGGGGTTAGCTTTTGCGGAAACGTGATTACAATTTTGCTCACAGCAATGCGCTCCAGCGTTTCCCGTAAACGGGCTTCTTCCATCTGGTAAAAGAAGACTTCATTAAAGGCTTGTCTGAGCAGCAGGTTTTGCGGATCGTAGTCGCCGAATACGTTGAACAACAAGGAGGCCGACGACTGCAGATGCCGGTTAGCTTTGTGTTTTCCGGGATATCCCTGGAAGATAAGACCGGCAATAACAGCAATGTCGCGGAACTTACGCCGTGCCATTTCAGTAGCGTTCACGCTGGTTTGCAGCTCGGTTAGCAGATTGTCGGTAGAAAAGAGCTGTTTGGCATTGTCCGCTGTTAACGGGATAGGCTGGTCAGAGAGCAGCTCAAAGCCATAGTCGTTCATGGCAATGGAAAAGGTAATAGGACGGATACGACCGATGCGATAAGCCAGCAGCGCTGCCATTACTTCGTGTACCAGCCGGCCTTCAAAGGGATACACGAAGAGATGGTAGCCATCTTCGGTTTGTATTTGTTCTATCAGCAGTTCGTTGGCCTGTGGAATATGCGATAATTCTTCCTGCAGGTTAAACAGGGGTTGCAGGGCAATCAGCTCGGGGTCTTTGGTGTTGCGGGAAAGCGCTTCATTGAATTTCTCCCGCAGCTTGCGGCCCAGGTTAGATGATAAAGGAATACGTCCGCCCTGGTAGCTGGGCACAATGGATTTTTTTGAATTCGATTTACGTACCAGCACTGTCATATCCTTTATCAGTACGTATTCCAGGTTACGGCCTGCCAGCGTAAAGGAATCGCCCACCTGCAAGCGGGAAATGAATCCTTCCTCAATTACGCCCACATAACCGCCACTCATGAACTTTACTTTCAGCATCGCATCGCTGACGATAGTGCCGATGTGCAAGCGGTGGCGCATGGCCATCATGCGGCTGCGACAGATATAGAAATCGCCGGTGCGTTCAATTTTTTTGAATTCATCATAGCTGGCCAGTGCATCGCCGCCAGTGGTGAGAAAGGCCAGCAGCCATTGCCAGTCGTCTTCCGTCAAATGTTGATAACAGAATGTTTGTCGCACTTCCTCCCATATTTCGTTGGCATGAAAGCCATCGGAAACCGCCAGTGTCATCAGGTATTGTAACAATACATCGTATGCCAGTATCACCGGCATTTTACTTTCAATCAGTTCTTCTTCCATAGCGGCCTTCAATGCAGCGGCTTCTACCAGCTCGAGCGCATGAGTGGGCAGAAAAAATATTTTGCTCACAGCGCCGGGCTGATGCCCGCTACGGCCAGCTCTCTGGAGGAACCGGGCTACGCCTTTCGGGCTACCCACCTGTATCACACTGTCTACCGGCCGGAAGTCCACGCCCAAATCAAGGCTGGCTGTGCATACCACGGCTTTCAGGATGCCATTGTGCAGGGCTTCTTCTACCCATATACGTAATTCCATGTCAATGGAACCATGGTGTAAAGCCAATGCCCCTGCCAGCATAGGATCTTCTACCAGTAAGGATTGGTACCACCGCTCCGACTGGGAACGGGTATTGGTAAATATCAAAGTAGTTTGACTATCATGGATAACCGGCAGGGACTGCGGCAACATCTTCAGCCCGAGATGCCCCGCCCATGGATAGTTTTCCATTTCATCGGGGATTACACTTTTAAGGGCAATCTTCTTTTTCAGTTTCGACCTGATAATAATTCCATCATTGTGGTAAGGGCCAAGCAATACTTCCAGTGCTTCGTCCAGGTTGCCAATGGTAGCGGAAATGCCCCATAACCGGAGTTGTTCCCGGCGCAGGCCTTTCAGGCGGCTCAACGCCAGTTCCACCATCACACCGCGTTTGCTGCCCATCAGTTCGTGCCACTCGTCAACTACCACGGTGTGCAGCCGGGTAAATACTTTGGGATATTCTTTCTGAGCAAGCAGCAGGTGCAGGCTTTCAGGCGTAATAATCAGTACTTCGGGCATCTGCTTTTTCTGCGCCGCACGGATAGCTACAGATGTATCCCCACTACGGATACCTACTTCCCAGGGTACATCCAGCTCCTGCAGGGCGCTCTCCATGGCCCGGCCCAGGTCTTTTGCCAAAGCACGGAGGGGAGTTATCCACAGCAGTTGTAAGCCATTTTTTGTTTTGTGGGTATAGTCTTTAGGATGGGCATCTATCCAGGCAATGACGGCGCCAAGGAACAGCGAAAAAGTTTTTCCGAAACCTGTAGGCGCATTCACAATGCCCGATTTGCCCTGTAGATAAGCCTTCCAGGCCTCTTCCTGGAACTTAAAGGGTTTAAGGTCTTTGTCGCCTAACCATTTATTAATCACCTTCCATCCACCCGAACGTTGTTGCATGCCTTGAAATTAGCATAAAATGATAAATCGCGAAACGCTTATTTTTGCAGCATGCTCGCAAAATTTTTCCGGCTCTCCGAACACAACACGACTGTTAAGAAAGAAGTACTGGCAGGGTTAACTACCTTTTCCACGATGGCGTATATACTGGCAGTGAATCCCAGTATCCTTTCCCGCACGGGAATGGATTTCCATGCTCTGATTACGGCTACCGCGCTGGCAGCGGCCATTGGTACGCTTGTGATGGCGCTGTATGCCAGGCTACCTATCGGTGTGGCACCGGGCATGGGGCTGAATGCTTTTTTTGCGTATACCATTGTGGCATCTATGGGATATACCTGGCAGTTTGCGCTGACGGCTGTTTTCCTGGAGGGGATTATTTTTATCATCCTTTCCATGTTCCGTATCCGGGAAGCCATTATTAACAGTATTCCCGAAAATCTGAAGCATGCTATTTCAGTAGGCATTGGATTGTTGATTGCCCTCATTGGCATGGCCAATGCGGGTATTATCGAAACAGGTATGCATCATGTGGGAGATGGAAAACTGGATGGCGTGATCCTGAAAATGGGGGATGTTACCAGCATAGGCCCACTCATTGCTTTAATCGGGTTGATTGTAAGCGCGGTGCTGATGTATAAAAATATCAATGCAGCGTTATTGATAGGCATCCTGGCAGCTACCGTGGTGGGCATTCCGCTGGGCATTACTCATTTCCCCGAAAACGGTCACCTGGTGAGTTTGCCGCCTTCCCTGGCACCGGTAGCTTTTAAGCTCGAATTCAATAAAATATTTTCACTGGATATGCTGATGATCCTTTTTACGTTGCTGATGGTGAACCTGTTTGACACCGTAGGTACGTTAATCGGATTATGTAACAAAGCCGGACTGCTGGATGAGAATGGCCGTTTGCCGAGAGCCAAGCAGGCGCTTATGGCAGATGCTGTGGGTACTACCGCAGCGGGGTTATTAGGCACCAGTGTAGTAACGGCTTATGTAGAAAGCGCCAGCGGTATTGCGGCTGGTGGTAAAACCGGCCTGACGTCCTTTACGGTGGCCATCATGTTTTTATTATCGTTGTTTTTTGCGCCTGTATTTGCCATGATCCCCCAGGCGGCTACTGCGCCTGCTTTAATTATAGTAGGGATGCTGATGATGGGCGCCGTTACCAGGATTAATTTTAATGATGTAACAGAAGCCATTCCGGCGTTTCTGGCGATTGTGATGATGCCTTACAGTTATAGTATCGCAGAGGGAATTGTATTTGGTATGTTGTCTTACGTGTTGTTAAAAGTATTGACCGGGCAATATAAAAGTATTAGCCCGGTGATGTATGTACTGGCAGTATTGTTTATCATTACTTTTTTGGTGAAATAATTATTCTTTCAGGGTCACGGCATCATCAGCTACCGTGAGGGAGTGCATCATACCGCACTTGAAAGCGTAGTTGTTTTTCTGGTGTCCTACGGGGAAGTTAAAGCATACCGGATAACTGAAATCTTTTACTTTCTCCAGTACCATATCATACACGGTTCTGCCAAATTCTTCGCCGGGGTCATCAGGTTTGATGCGATTAAAACCGCCAATGATAAGGCCTGCCAGGTTATCCAGTTTGTGTGAGCGTTGCAGGGAGCCCAGCATACGGTCAAGGCTATACAAATATTCTCCTACTTCTTCTAAAAAGAGAATCTTCCCATTGGTATCTATTTCAGAATTGGTGGCGCACATGCTTTGAATGATAGATAAGTTGCCACCAATCAGTGCGCCACGGGCTTTCCCTTTACGGTTGCGGTTGTCCGGCGTAGTGCTGTATTGCATTTTTTTGCCGGTGAGTGCCTGGTAAATAGACATGATGGTGTCTTGCACTATTGGTTCTGCTTTCCCGAAATCGTCCGGGAAGCTGTTGCACATTTTGGCGTGAAGGGTAGCCATTCCATAATGGCGGTTGATATGACAATGTAATACGGTAACATCGCTGAAGCCAATCACCCATTTAGGGTTTCTTTGAAACCGGGAGAAGTTGAGCTGGTCGATGATGCGCGCTGTTCCATATCCACCGCGCCCGCACATGATGGCTTTTATATTTTCGTCGTTGAGCATGGCCTGCAGATCTGCCAGTCGCTCTGCATCCGTACCGCCAAAGCTATAGTCGCGCGATCCAACGGTTTTGCCTATACGAATATTAAATCCCCAGCTTTCCATAATGCGGATAGCGGGTTGTATTTCATCTCTTTTGATATACCCAGCAGGGCAGGTAATGCCGATGATATCACCAGGTTTCAGATAAGGAGGTACCAATGGTTCCTTCTTATCTGAAACAGCAGGTAATCCTATTCCGGCAAGGGTTTGTAGTGCCGGTAATCCGGCGCCGGCAGTTACAAGAGCAGACAGGAAACGTTTTCGATTCATACGCTTAAAGTAAGCATATTTTATGAATCATCCGTGCGTCACAAAATCACGTACAGACCAGTGAGCGATGTATTTGCCATCTTTCAACTGTACAATATCAATAATACGAAGGGTAGCTGGTTTGCCTGTGGGGGGCTGGTTCATGAAAGGTGCACTGAAGGTGCCTGTAAAAGCTTTATGGGTAACTACTTTATCATCTTCCGCAATCATATCAAAAATTTCCAGCTTTATATCCGGGAATGCGGGGCGTAATAGTTGAGTGATAAAATCGCGGGTAGCGTTGGCATCGTTGTTACCAACAGGTCCGGTATGGTTAATGAAATCGGGAGATACGGTTTCGTTAAATGCCTGCAGGTCGCCTTTGATGATAAATTCTTCGTTGAAGCGTCTTACTACTGCTTTGTTCTTTTCGGATAATGTTTGCATGTTGTTTATTTTATGATACAAAATTACCGGTAGTACTATGTTCGCTGGTAACGGGATTAGCTCAGATCATCGCCTTTTTAGCTCTTTTCTCATTGGGGGTAGTGCCGTAGGTTTGTTTGAAGATGCGGATAAAGTGCGAAGGGCTTTCAAATCCGCATTCAGTGGCTATTTCAGCTACCTGTTTAGTAGTAGTTTGCAGTAATGTTTGTGCATATGATAACCGGTGTTCATTGATCCACCGTTTGGGCGCGGTGTGATATTGTTGCTGGAAATCGCGTTTAAAGGAAGCGAGACTACGCCCGGATAGTTTGGCCAGCTCCGGTAAGGTGAGTGGCTGAAACAAATGTTGCTTCACTACAAAGGCGATATCGGAAGGTTGTGCGTATACAATTTGCTGCATAAAATCCAATACTGCCGCGTGTTGAGGGGTAGCCAGCAAGAGCAGGAATAATTCATATAGTTTCACCGACAGTATGGCTGCCAATGTACTGGGTGTTTGGGTAAAATAAGTGAGGTAGTGTTCCCGGAATGCTTCCAGTAAAGGATTTAAAGGTATGGATAGCTGGGCGCTGGCAGTTGCTTTTATGGGTGTGGTGTAATTGTATTTGTGCAGGAACCTGCGCAGTTGTTCATCAGAAAAATAAATAAGGAGACTTTCAAAACTAATGCCGCTACCCACTACATCAGACATCACATAAAAACCACGTTTCATCAGGAGCAGGGAACCTGCTTCCACTTTTACGGTGGTGTTATCTTCGAAATGCAACAGCTTATGCCCCGACAAAATAAATATCATCACATTGTCGTCGAGGAAAATAGTGCGTTTACTGGCCATGCTGCGCTGTTTTAGCATCGCGAAGTGGATGTTGCCGGCCTTCAGTATTTGTTGTCCGTCTTGGTCTGCGGGGAATTTGAGTAACATGTTATCAAAAATAAAGTATTCACTTTATTATAACATCATAAAAAAGGTTCTTCCGGTACGTTGCCGGAAGAACCTTCTGATCAATGGATGACGGGCCGGATTATTTTTTTCGCTTGAAAGTATAATGAGCACCTACCTGCAAATTGCTGGTATATAAGCTACCGTTTTCGGATTTGTTACTTACCCCAAACATATACCGGGCAGAAAATCCAAGTCCGAATGGAAGATTATAACCAATACCAGCGCCGGCGGAAAGATTGGTATTTCTAAACCGCCCGTTGGTGTTTCTATGGTATTCGCCGTCTTGCTCAATTCCATGGAGATATATGTTTACCTCCGGACCGGCTTCCACATACAGATCCGGTATAATGTAGTATTTTGCCATCACAGGAATATTGAGATAACCCTGATTGGCTTTATACATGTCTTTATAGCGGGAGCCAGACCGGGAGTACACCAGTTCAGGCTGAATAGCGAAATGTTTGCTAAACTTTAGTTCGGCATAGCCACCAGCATAAAATGATGGAAAATAATGGGAAAACCGGGTGATATCATTGGATAAGTTAAGGCCACCTTTTACGCCGAAATTTAAGTTTTGTGCATGGGTTGCCAGGGCCACTGCCGTCACCGGCAGGAGCAATAATAGCGTTTTTTTCATCGGTTAAATTGTATAAAAGTTACAGTTTAATAGGTATGCGTGTAAGGCCTTACGAACGTAAAATTATAAGCACAAATGTTAAGGAAATCCTTACACGTTTTTTTTCGCATCTTTTTAACTTTTATATATAATAAATTTATCTTGTTATAGTGGCAGTATTTTTGTCGCCGTTTTACCTAAATCATTTTTATATGCGTTACCTGATAACAGGAGTACTGATGATGTTGCTTACGTCTGTTGGCTATGCACAAAAAACAGCGTGGCTGATTGTTCCCGGAAAATCTATCGGACAAATAAAGCTGGAAGTACCCGCAGCAGATCTGGCGGTATTGGGTAAGCCGGATGGCGGAGATGCCGCTATGATGAAAGCATGGCGTATCTGGTATAGCCGTAAGAAAGATAAAAGTATTGATTCATCACATATGCTGGCAGTATTTACGGCTATGCGTACACAGGATACACAATATGTAAAACAGATCCGTGTTAATTCGCCACGTTTTAAAACAGCCAAAGGATTGGGCGCTGGCAGCTCTATTGCCGCTATTAAGAAAGCCTACCCCGGTGTACAGCTTACCCAAACTTATGAATCGGCAAACAAAGCCCGGCGTATTGCTGTATATGAAGATACCCGCGCGGGTATTGCCTTTGAAACAGCTAATCCGCGTAGTAAAAAACCAGTTTGTTCCATGGTAGTAGTATTTGATCCCGGAGAATCGGCCGCTGGCTACCTCGATTTTCATACAGGATTTGACCTTATGAATCCGGTGGTGAAATAATTTTTACGGGAGATGATGTGAATCAGGTGGCTTCTTTTCTGTCAGATCATGCCCGTTTTCTTTTGTCTTTTATTGGCGTTTCCGGCGGATTATTTTTTCACCGTATTATTGTTCGTGTTGATACCGTTTTCCCTGGGCTCTTATTTCCCGGTATTCACGATAAGAGGATTTAGGGTAAATTTTCTGACCCAGGTTGTATTGGAGTGAGATAGTAAGAAGACCTGTGATATCCGGATTTTTAGTATCATAGTTAAACATGTAGGAAGGATGCAGGCTCCACGAGGTATTGCGCAAAGGGAAATTAAATTTTGCATCCAATACCAGGCCGCTTACAGTTACCGCGGAGCTATCCTTATATCTCGGATAACCCATGCTTCCGCCAATATGCACGCCATAGCCAATGCCGGCAGAGTATCCAAATTTTTTGAAGGCAACCGGAGTGGCACCATTGCCAAAAGTATAGTTAACGGTAACAGGTATAGAAAGCCTGTAGCCAGCATCCATCTTGCGACTTTCCGCAGATTCACCGTTGTAGCGATATTTATTAGATATGCCAAATCCAGTGGCCAGGGAAGTTCCGACAGACAAACCTGATTGATCTGAAAATTTATAAAGGTTTAGTCTTGGTTCAACATTTAGCATAAAACCATCATAATGGTAAGCGCTGATGCCGCCAACACCAACCGGTAACACGAATCGTTTGTTTTGTGCAACAGCCGGCAAAACGGAAGTGATGCATAGCAGGAACAGATATAGGAATACATACTTCATATAGGTGTAACTTTTGGGCGTAGTAGATTACTCAATGGACTGTAACGGCTGTTGAATAGAAAAGTTACAGTGGCCCCATCTGACCTGTTATTAGCGTTTGTTGAATTTTACCCCGATGTTGTAATCAATCCCGATAGTGGTTATGCCGGCAATATCCGGATTATACTGGTTATTGTTAAACAGATGTGCCACCCGGATGCCAAAAGAGCTATTGGCTATCGGAAAGTTTATTCCGGCACTGAGAACCATACCGGATACATGTATCTGGTTGCTACTTACTTCTTCATCGTCAATAAATTCTACGCCATGGGTGGCATTATGAAATCCATAACCGGCTCCTGTAAAGAAGCCCCATTTCGTATAGGCGCGCCGGGTAGCCGCGTTACCAAAATTCCAGGTAACCAGTACCGGCATATTAGCCATGAAAATACTGGTAGAATTGCCGCCGGTATTGCTGTTGTAGTTATCGTTGATGGTAGTACCTACACCTATGTGTGTACTGAGTGCCAACACCGAATGATCGGAGAAACGCAGGAAGTTGAGGCGGGGAGAATAAACCAGGCCGGCACCCAGGTAGCTGTTGCCGGCAAACAATCCACCACCAATGGCATGCGAGAATAGCCGGGATTGAGCGCTGGCATCTTTCAGGAAAAAAAGTAGGCAACCTGCACACACTAATGTGTATAGTCGGAACATAGGTATTAATCGTGTTTAGGAATAACTTTAAAAAACTACCTGGTGTGTAGTCTTAATAACGGATATCACAAATATACTCTGCGTATGGCTTAGATTATCTAATTCCCCTAATTTATTCACATAAAATTCACGGTATTCGTCCATATCTTTTACCTGTACTTTTATCATAAAGTCGAATTCCCCTGAAATATTGAGACACTCCGTTACCTCTGTAAAGTGGAGGATTTCCTGGATAAACTTTTTCCCATACTTCTTATTGTGTTCTTTTAAAGTAATATAACACAATACTGTCAGGCTTTTATTTATTTTCCTGGGATCTACAATGGCGGCATATTGTTTAATCACGCCCGCCTGTTCCATTTTACGGATACGTTCATACACAGGGGTAGTGCTCAGGTTCAACTGGCTGGCAATATCACGGATAGTCATTTTAGCATCCTGTTGTAATAACTTGAGGATGCCCATATCTTTTTCATCGAGATGAAGGGGAGTGTCCGTATGATGTTCTTTTTTCTGGATCATGGAATGATCTGTTTGGAATAAATAACTATTTTAAGATGTAAAAATAGTGTTTTGTACTAAAATTTGTACAAATAAATGATTGTAGAATTGATTTAATAGGTTTGTGCCGTGAAAAATCAACGGATAATTCTAAGCGTGGCCTGTCTGGCAATTTTTTTTGAGGCATTGGATGTTTCCGTGCTCAATATGGCGATACCGCAAATGGAATCATTTTTCCATTTTGGTGCGGATGGTATTCAGTGGGTGCAAACGGTGTATGTGCTCTTTTATGCTGGCCTGGTTTTGTTAGGTGGGCGTTTGGCCGACACACAAGGCCGAAAGAAAATATTTATTACCGGTGCCACCGCTTTTGTGCTGGCTTCACTCGCCGCCGGCTTTTCGCTTTCTTTCGCATGGCTGCTGGTATGCAGGGCTTTGCAGGGAATTGGCGTGGCGTTGGCTATTCCTGCAGCACTAGCTATTATCACCAATACTTTCACGGCTGCTGCCGACCGAAACCGGGCTTTGGGCATCTTTGGCGCCATGGCAGGAATAGGATTCGCTACTGGGCTGGCTATTGGTGGATTAATCAGCAACTACCTTGGCTGGCAATGGGTATTTTTCATTAATGTACCGGTTATAAGCGGAGCTATCCTGTTGGCCGTGTGGTATATTCCGGCAGATGAAAAGCATGTGGTACGCGCCGCCAATAATGTCTGGAGCGCTATACTCATCACCCTGCTCATGATGCTGGCTGCCTGGCTGATACATGACCTGGGAAATATCAGTAACCACTACATGACCTGGTTATTGCTGCTGTTATTATTTATTGTTGCCGGAGCAATTTTTATACGTCGCGAACGCGTACATGCGTCGCCGTTAGTTGATTTCAAATTATTCCATTTACAGGGAGTGATCACGGGAAACGCAGGTGCGGTGCTGTTAGGCAGTATGTTTCTGAGTTATATATTCATGCTAACCTTATACCTGCAGAATGACCTGCATTTTACCTCATCGCAGGCAGGTTTGTTATTGTTTCCGTTTAGTATCCTGTCTGGTATTATCTCCAAATTTATCCTGCCCAGGATGTTTGAAAAGTGGGGAGTAGTGAGAACAGGTATTGCAGGGAACGTGTGTATGTTAAGCGGGATGCTGTTTTTTATCGCGAGTTATTTTACAGATCATTCCCTGATACTCATTTTATGTGCAGTAGCCAGTATTAATGCATTTGGAATGGCCATTACTTTTCCTTGTGTAACTATCCTGGCGGTGCAGGCAGTTCCTGAGCAACAGCAGGGGTTAGCTTCCGGGATCAATGGCACGGCAGGCTCGCTGGGAGGAGGACTGGGATTGTCATTGGTGGGATTACTGATGCAGTTGGCAGATACCCGCGGATGGAGTGCTTATGGTGCAGGATTGAGTGTATTAGTGCTATTAGCTTTATGCGCCATCGGGCAACTGGTATTATTTTACAGGCGGAGTAAATCACGCGTTGGATTGGCCACTGTTTAACTGTAATAAAGTTTTTAAGTCATCAAGTGTATTTATTTCTGCTACCGGTTTATCTTTCCGCCAGCGGTTAATACGTGGGAAACGTAGTGCAACACCGGATTTATGCCTGTTAGAAGCAGCAATTCCTTCAAACGCGATTTCAAATACCAATTCGGGTTGTACCGTTCTCACGGGTCCAAATTTTTCCAGTGAGTGTCGCTTCACCCAGTTATCTACCTCCGCAATTTCTTTGTCGGTGAGGCCAGAGTAGGCTTTGGTAAAAGGTACCAACTGATCGCCGTCTCTAACTGCAAAGGTGTAATCGGTGTATAAATTGGAGCGGCGTCCATGTCCTTTCTGTGCATAAATCATGACCGCATCAATGGTAAAGGGATCGATTTTCCATTTCCACCAGTCTCCGCGCTTACGGCCCACCTGGTAGGGGGCGCGTTTGCTTTTGAGCATTAGCCCTTCGCTGCCTTTATCGCGTGATTGCAGACGTAGCAAGGTGAGTTGTTCCCAGGCGTCGAATATAATTTCCGGTGATAGCTGCAACAACGGCAGGTTGATTTGTTGCACCAGTTGCTCCAATAGCGCTCTGCGCTCTGCCAGTGGCTTTTCACGGATATCGCTTCCTTCCCATTCGAGTAGGTCGTACGATAAAAAAATAACCGGTGCCTCCTGTAACTGTTTCCGGGTAACGTTTTTTCGTCCAATTCTTGTTTGCAGCGTTTGAAAAGATAAAGGCAGGCCATTGGCAAAAGTCACAATTTCCCCGTCCAGTACGGTGCCATCTGGTAGTGTAGTAAGCAGTGGTGTAAACTCCGGAAATTTTTCGGTGATCAATTCTTCTCCTCTCGACCATACAAACAACTGGTTTTCGCGTTTGATGATTTGTCCGCGTATACCATCCCATTTCCATTCTGCCTGCCAGTCTTTTTCGGCGCCAAGTGATTCCGGTAGTCCTTCCAGTGCATAAGCCAGGTAAAACGGGTAAGGGCGGGAAGCATTGGCGCCAGTGGTATGTTGGTGTAATAAATTGGCTATTGTCACCTCACGGGGATCCCAGTTGCCGCTGATCATATGGGAAAGTATAGCTGCTTCTATATGGTAAGTTTGCGCGAGGGCATTGACCATCATTTTTTGAGATACGCCTATCCTGAATCCGCCGGTGATTAGTTTGTTAAACACGAATCGTTCACCACTGTCCAGTGCATTCCAGGCATCGAGGATAAAAGTCTGCTTGGTCGTTTCTGTCGCTTTCTCCAGTTGTTGCAGTTGTTCCAGCCAGTAATGCAGGGGAGCGGACCTGGGCGTTGCAGGAGGAGGTAATAGCAACGCAATGGTTTCTGCGAGGTCTCCTACGGTATGATAGCATTCGTCAAATAGCCAGTTGGCGAGGCCGGTAACTTGTATACACCATGTTTTCAACTGTGTGCTATTCACCGTTCTTTTAGGCCGGCGGCCGGAAAACAGGGCCAGCACCCAGCTTTTGTCTTTTTCCGGTGCGGTGGCAAAGTAATGACTCAGCGCCTCCAATTTTTCGTTGGTTTTGGTGCTGTTACTTAGTAATTGTACCAGTTGAGCAAATTGTTGCACAGTTTATATTTCAGGTGTAATAATCAGCTCTTCATCTCCATAAGAAGTACTCACTTCTTTGGCGGCTATTCCCTTTTCATTCAGGTACCGGGCAAATACGCTGCTAAAGCCATGCGTTACGTATACCTGTTCTGCGCCGGTGGCGGTGACTGCATCGAGCAGGCCGGGCCAGTCCGCATGATCAGAGAGGGCGAAACCCGCATCTGCATTACGGCGGCGCATATGGCCACGCACCTGCATCCATCCGCTGCATATACCTAAGGCATACGGTTGGAACCGGCGCATCCATACATGATCTTCCGCTGATGGCGGTGCTATAATCACGGCATTTTTAAAAGCTGCTTTGGGCGTATCCGGTGTAATCCTTTCTACCGGTGGCAGTGGCCATCCTTCCTGTAGCAACAGCTCATGCGGAATGGCGATAGCGCCATGTACAAGAAAACGGTCTATTTTGTTCTTCAGGTGATAAAGCAGCCGTTGCGCTTTGCCCAGGCTGTAAGCCAGTATTACGCTGGCTTTTTCGGCTTGTTGATTGGCGTATATCCATTGTACAATGTGATTGAAAATTTGTTGCTGTGGCGCCCAGCGATAAATGGGCAAACCAAAAGTAGATTCAGTAATGAAAGTATGACAACGCAAAGGCTCAAAGGGGGTCGATAAACCGTCATTTTCCAGTTTATAATCACCGCTGACTACCCACACTTCCCCGTTTTGTTCTACGCGTATTTGTGCGGAGCCTATCATATGCCCCGCGGGATGAAGCGATATTTTTACACCGTTAAAAAATAAAGACTCCCCGTAGGCGATGCCCTGTACCTGGATATCATTGCCCAGTCTGAGCCGTAGCAATGGAACAGTAGCATTTTCACAGAGATAATACTGGTTGCCGCTGCGGGCATGATCTGCATGTGCATGTGTGATGACCGCACGGGTAACGGGTTTCCAGGGATCTATGTAGAAGTCGCCTGCAGGGCAGTAAATGCCATTGTCGGTAAATTGCAGCACATTCATATGAGGAATATACGCAAAAAAAATCGTGCCATGGCAGACGCCATGGCACGAAATACGGTGTGTTGCCGGAACAACTATTTATTCATCTTAATATCTGCACTATCTCCTTTCTGGATGATATAGATATTTTTATTTTCGAAGTAGGAAGGGGTTCCTTCTCCTTCTTTCAGATATACCGGCAGGAAATTATAGTTGGTAATTACTTTAGGTGATTCGCTGACCATGCCATTGAAGTACACACCATTGTTGTGTAACAGTTTTACAAAGTAGTAAGTCAGATCGAAGCCTTTGTAAGCCATATCTGAGGGACGTGCTTTGTAAGTTCTACGGAAATAATCATTGATATACCTGCTGTAGGCATCTGTTTTATCGTTGAAGTAAGGCGAAGAATAATATACCTGTAAGCCCTTTAATTCCGGCTCTTTCAGCTTAATTACATCCCAGGTAGGCATACCAAAGATCTGCAGCGGGTAAGTGGCGGCAGAAACGCTGAGTTTGCGCAACAGGCTTTTAGCACCGGCTTCATCCAATGCTGTTACAATGATTACGTTGGTACGATCCGTGAGCAGGTATTTGGAAATTTCCTCTGTAGTAGTGCCTTCGTTCCAGATAACTTCTTTGATTCTGGTTTTCTTTGCATTATCCATTTTTTCATACGACGCTTTGAAGTCGGCAGCCAGCCTGCCTTCGAAGGTAGTGTTCCTACGGAACAGCACGATGTTTTTATTGGCGAAAGCGTTCTGAACATAGTTTTGGATCGCTTCGCAATGTGTTTTCAGGGTGCTGTTGGAAATATATAAAAAAGGATTGTCGGTGATACCGGCGTCATTGGGGAAGGTACCGGACACGAGGTTGATCTCTTTTTCTTTGGCGAAATCGCTGAGTTCTTTCAACTCCGGATTACTGACAGCGCCTATAATGAGGTCGGTGTTATCGAGTGTTTTGCTGCGGATCAGGGCAGGAATACTTTGTTTGGCTTTGCTGTCGTACACAGTTACTTTCAGATCGTAGCCTTGCTGTTGCAGGGAGTCCAATGCCAATTGAGCGCCTTCATAAAATTCCAGTCCGGGTAATACATATTTCGGCATCGTGCGGCCGGGAATATCTGAAGAGGTAGCAAATGCGGAGTCAAGGTAAAGTGGTGCAAAGAAGGCGATGTTGTAGGAGGCTTTCTTAACTTCTTTTCCAAAAGCCGGCACGTTAAAAGGAGCTTTCGCTGCTTCTGATTTCTTTTCTTCAGGTTTTTTGGCCGGGGCAGGTTTGCTTAAAGATGGTGGTGGTCCGTCTACCCGTTTGGTGCTTTTCCTGGTAGAAGAGCAGGAGCTGACTAATACCAGTAGTACCAGGGCGGATAACAGGAGCTTTATGTTGTTCAAATGGTTCATAATGGGCGCTAATTTACAAAAATCGTTCCGTAGAAGCTGAAAGCATAAAGCATAAAGCAAAAAGCTATTGTAGCGGATGATAAAGTGGATAAATGTTAAAATTCCTGCTAATCAATCGCTACAATAGCTTTTTGCTTTATGCTTTATGCTTTCAGCTTTTATAGGGGATTATTCCCACTCAATAGTTGCTGGTGGTTTAGAGCTGATATCGTATACTACACGGTTAATGCCTTTTACCTTGTTGATGATGTCGTTAGACATTTTCGCGAGGAATTCATAAGGCAGGTGTGCCCAGTCTGCTGTCATACCATCTACAGAAGTTACGGCGCGCAGTGCTACGGTGAATTCGTAAGTACGTTCATCGCCCATAACGCCAACGCTTTGTACGGGAAGGAGGATGGTACCTGCCTGCCATACTTTGTCGTATAAACCGGCTTCTTTCAGGCCTTCTACATAAACCGCATCGGCTTCCTGCAGCATGGTCACCTTTTCAGGCGTGATGGCGCCGAGGATACGAATGGCCAGGCCGGGACCCGGGAAGGGGTGGCGACCCAGGAAGGTTTCGCTGATACCAATTTCGCGGCCTACGCGGCGTACTTCGTCTTTAAAGAGGAAACGCAGTGGTTCTACCAGTTGCATGTTCATCTTTTCAGGCAATCCGCCTACGTTATGGTGAGATTTGATGGTAACAGAAGGACCGTTTACAGAAACGGATTCAATCACATCCGGGTAGATGGTACCCTGACCGAGGAAGGAAATATCGGTGAGGCTGGTAGCTTCCTGTTGGAAAACATCGATGAACAGGCCACCAATGATTTTACGTTTTTTCTCCGGATCGGATACGCCGTCCAGTTTGCCGTAGAAGAGGTCTTTTGCATTTACCCCTTTTACGTTCAGGCCCATGTGTTTATAGGATTCCAGTACGGTTTCAAACTCATCTTTTCTCAGCAGGCCGTTGTCTACAAATATGCAGAAGAGGTTTTTGCCGATGGCTTTGTGGATCAGTTCAGCAGCTACGGTAGAATCTACTCCGCCGCTCAATGCCATTACCACGCGTTTGTCGCCCACCTGAGCTTTGATTCTTTCTACTGTTTCGTGTACGAAAGCGGCTGGCGTCCAGTCCTGGCTGCAGTTACAGATATGTAACAGGAAGTTGCGCAGGATTTGTTTGCCTTCAAGGGAGTGTGTTACTTCCGGGTGGAATTGTAAACCGAATATTGGATTAGCAGCTACTGTAGTGCTTTTGAAAGCAGCCACCGGGATATTTTCTGTAGTAGCGATGATATTGAAGCTTTCCGGAATACGTTTAATAGTATCGGAGTGGCTCATCCATACCTGGCTTTTGCCAGAGATGTCATATAATAATTTTTCCTCTTTATCACTGTGCTCCATAAAGGCGCGGCCGTATTCGCGGATATTGCTTTTCGCTACTTCACCTCCAAAAACTTTGGCCATCATCTGGGCGCCGTAGCAGATACCCAGTACCGGAACTTTGGCCGCAATAGCGGCAATGTCAATGATAGGTGCGTTTTCGTCATTTACTGAAAACGGACTACCGGATAATATAACACCTTTGATGGTTTCGTCCCAGGCGATGGGCTGAAGACAAGGCTTAATTTCGCAATAAACATTCAGTTCACGGATGCTGCGTGCAATCAGCTGTGTATACTGTGAACCGAAATCGAGGATAAGTATCTTTTCTGTCATGGTGGTGCAAAGATAAAGTCCTTCCGGCAAATTCGGATTTTGAAATTCAAAATTCAGAAATCTGGCGTACCTTTCTGTTATAATTTAAACCCATGATATCAACAAAATCGCTCCTATGTCTGGCCACCATGGCCATTTCAGCAACTGTACTGTTAAATTCCTGCAACGCAATCGGACAAAATCGGGTAAAGGGTAACGGACATGTTACCAAGGAAGAGCGGCAGGTAGCTGCTTTTCATCGGGTAAAAGCGGAAGGCGTTATGAACGTATACCTGGCGCAAGGCCCGGCCAAAGCGGCTGTAATTGAAGCGGAAGATAATATTATTCCGTTGATAGAACTGGTAGAAGAAGATGGAAGACTGATTGTAAGGGAGAAGAGAGGCTATAATATCAGCACGCATAAAGGGATCAATGTGTATTTAACGACGCCTGAAATAGATGAGGTGGCGTTATCAGGTTCCGGTGATGTACAGTTAACGGATAAGTTTACCAGCAGTACACCTGTGAAGGTAGCCTTGTCTGGCTCCGGCAATGTTAAAGGAGAGCTGACAGCTCCGGCTGTAAAGGCTTCTATTGCCGGTTCCGGTGATATGTACCTGAAAGGGCAAACGAAAGATATAAATGTATCCATTGCAGGTAGTGGTAACTTCCGTAGCGATGCGCTGCTGGCGGAGAATGTGGACGTGTCTATTGCCGGTAGCGGTGATGCGGATGTATATGCCAGTGTAAAACTGAATGCAAAAATTGCCGGTTCCGGTGATGTGCATTATAAAGGTACCCCCGAAGTATCTTCTTCTGTAGCGGGTTCCGGGTCTGTTCAGAAAAAGTAGCTATTAATATTTTGCAAATCTTTAACATTTCTAAAATCATATTTCGTACCGTTTATCTGTTTATAGGAATGTTTTAATAAAGCACAACAAGTCCTTGAGTCCAGGTACAGCATTCGCTAATTGTTCAGAGTTGATGCTGTACCTGGCTGGGGCACAAGCAGTTACCCCTTAATTTCGAACCCCATCTCATCAAGCTTTCGCGTCAAATTATCATTAAATCACATGAATGATTGCTGTTTTTTTGTATGTTTACAGTTTGAATTGCGGATTTTGCCATTTGAATTGTCGAATTACGTTTTGAATTGTTGAACTCCTATTCCTTTTATGAACGAAAGACCGAAGATCCTGGTGGTATATTATACCCAGACCGGGCAACTGAAAAGGATTATTGATCATGTGCTGGCCCCTTTAGAAGGCAAAGCAGATATTACGTTCGAGCAGTTGGTGCCTGTAACGCCGTTCCCATTTCCCTGGGGAAAGCAGCAGTTTTATGATACCATGCCGGAAACTATTCAAGCTACGCCCCGGGCTATACAGCCGCTGAAAGTAGATGTGAATGCGTCATTTGACCTGGTGATACTGGCTTACCAGCCATGGTTCTTATCTCCTTCCCAGCCTACGGCAGCCTTTCTGCAAAGCGAAGCTGGAAAACAGTTATTGCGTGGTAAGAAGGTTGTTACATTGCTGGGTAGCAGGAATATGTGGCTGAATGCACAGGAAAAGGTAAAACAATACCTGCAACAGGCCGGAGCCAGCTTAGTGGGAAACATAGTATTGGTAGATAAGTCACCGAATCTTATTTCCCTGATTACGATTCTGCGTTGGGCATTCAAGGGCAAGAAAGAGGCTACCCGGTTTTTACCTCAGGCGGGTGTGCAGGAAAATGAAATTATTACTGCTGGCCGTTTTGCCGGTCCTATCGCCTCCGCCCTGGCCAGTGGTAAATGGGAAGAGTTGCATCCTCAATTATTAGCGCTGGATTCAGTAGAATTGCTGCCCAACCTGGTAGTGCTGGAAGGCAAAGGAATCAGGGCATTCCGCTTCTGGGCAAAGTTTATTAGCGCCAAAGGTGGTCCCGGTGCTCCTTCCCGGCAAGGACGGGTATCTATGTACAGAGGATTGTTATTGGTTGGGATTTTTGTGTTACAGCCTATCTCCATCATCACTTCTCTTATACAATTAAATCTAAAGAAGCAGCAACTGCGTGGCGAGGTTGATTATTATAAGGGAATTACCCTGCGTTAGCGCCCCAGCCCGAAGTTGACGCTACGGCGTGATAGTTGTAATTCCAATTAGAATTCTATATTTACGTCTGTATACAACGTATATTAAATTAAAATATGTTTATCACCGGGAGCTGACTGGCAAGACAAGGCAGTTCTGATCAGGTTTTACATGTAGCCTTAAAAGTCGAATAATTTTCAAATGAAGGAAGTTTATATTACCAGGCTGTCTAAATTTTTACCTAACAAGCCTGTTGAAAATGATGAAATGGAGAGCATTCTCGGCATGGTAGATGGAAAAGCTTCCCGTGCGCGTTTAAAGATCCTGGGTAACAACAAAATCAAAACACGTTACTACTCTTTAGACAAGGAGGGAAAATCTACGCATTCCAATGCACAGATGACTGCAACGGCAGTAGAACAATTGTTTGATGAGAAATTTCCAATCAGCAACCTGCAGTTACTGGCCTGTGGTACTACCTCTCCTGATCAGTTATTACCCAACCATGCCGCAATGGTACATGGCTTGCTGAAATGTCAGCCGGTAGAACTGATTGCAGCTACGGGTGCCTGTGCCGCCGGGATGCAAGCTTTTAAATATGCCTGGATGTCTGTTCGTTGCGGTAATACTTCCAATGCCGTAAGTACTGGTTCAGAGAAGTTTTCTGCCTGGATGTTGGCACAGAAGTTTCAACCCGAAGCAGAGAACCTGAAAAGCCTGGATGAAAATCCGATCATCGCTTTCGAAAAAGATTTTCTCCGCTGGATGTTATCCGATGGTGCCAGCGCTGCTTTGTTCCAGGATAAACCAAATGAAGACGGCTTGTCGTTACGTGTAGACTGGGTAGAAATCCTGTCATACGCCAACGACCTGGAAACCTGTATGTATGCAGGAGCCATCAAACAACCCGATGGCAGCACTACCGGATGGATTGATATGACACCGGAAGAGTGGGCACAACACAGTGTATTCTCCTTTAAACAAGACACCCGTTTATTGGGTAAAAATATAGTTCCTTCCGGAGCAAAAATGTGGAAAGAGCTGGTAGAGCGTCATAACATCAACCTCGAAGAGCTGGATTTCTTCCTGCCGCATTTATCTTCTGAATTTTTCAGATTGAAGATTGACGAAGAAATTACCCGTTTAGGCGTTCCCGTTAAACTGGAAAAATGGTTCACCAACCTGGCTGAGGTAGGTAACGTAGGTACCGCATCTCCTTACCTGATGCTGGAAGAGCTGATGAATACCGGCCGCTTTAAGAAAGGACAGAAAATAGTGTTAATGGTTCCGGAGAGTGCACGTTTTTCGTACGCTTATGCCCACATCACTGTAGTATAAGCCATCACACTTTAAAACTGGCATCATGAAAAAAGAGGAAGTACCGCAGGATAGCGATAACCTGCATGAAGGTACATTCAAGCAGATTATGTATGCAGTGGATAATTCCGGTAATTATGTGCAGGTGCAGAGTGCAGGCTGGGAACCGGAGAACATTGCAATGGACCAGGCCTGGGAAGAAGTAAATGAGCGTGTGAAATCAGCCCGCGCCCGCGTGGCAGCAGGTGAAATCAGCCCTGTAGCCTATTACATGGAAAAAAGCCTGATGGATTTGCCCTTGCTGGCAAGTTATGTAGGTAAATTTCAGTGGCAGGTAAAAAGGCACATGAAGCCAGCTGTTTTTAAAGGGCTTTCCCAAAAAATGTTGCAGCGCTATGCTGACGCCTTCAAAGTGAGTTTAACAGACCTGATGGAGGCTAAATAGATAATTACGAATTATTAATTACGAATTACGGATTTGTGGGTAGATGGTAAACGAGAATATTACCTACGCTTAGATCTACTCACACATCCGTAATTCGTAATTCATAATTCGTAATTCTTTCAAAAAAAGTTATGAGTAATTCTTTCTTCCAACACACACAAACGGCACATTGCGAGAGTGGTGTGATATCAAATTTGCTGGGCCACTATGGTTTGCAAATTAGTGAGCCTATGGCATTTGGTATTGGTGCAGGCATATTTTTCGGCCATCTTCCCTTTGTAAAGGTCAATGGCGTGCCAGGTACCACCTACCGGATATGGCCAGGCGCTATTTTTCAACGGGTATGCAAACGCCTGGGTGTGAGAATGGAATCTGAAAAATTCTCTACGCCGGAAAAAGGGATGGCGGCACTGGACAGGGTGATAGAAGCAGGAATTCCTGTGGGCCTGCAGTCCAGCGTTTATTATCTTACCTATTTCCCAGCTTCTTATCGTTTTCATTTTAATGCACATAACCTGGTGGTGTATGGTAAGGAAGACGGGCAATACCTGGTGAGCGATCCTATAATGGATTCCGTGACCACTATTGACGCTGAAAGCCTGGCGCAAGCGCGTTTTGCCAAAGGATTTCCTGCCCCTAAAGGGAAAATGTACTACCCGGTACATGTACCGCCTACGGCTTCTTTTGAGAAGCCTATCAAAGCAGGTATTGAACAGGCTTGTCATTTTATGCTGAAAGTACCGTTGCCAATGTTTGGGGTGAAAGGAATCCGTTTCCTTGCAAAACGTGTACGCAATTATGCAGAAAATCCAGGCGACCGCAAGGCCACTTTATACCTGGGAAATATTATCCGGATGCAGGAGGAAATAGGTACCGGCGGTGCTGGTTTCCGTTTTCTATATGCCGCATTTTTACAGGAGGCAGCGGCGTTACTAAAGAAAGATGAGCTGAGTAAGCTGGCCGGAGAACTCACCCAAACCGGTGACCTCTGGCGTAACTTTGCTTTTGCTGCAGGGCGTGTATGTAAAAGCAGATCGGCAGATAACGTGTCCTACCGGGAACTAAGCGAAATGTTGTTGCAATGTGCCGCTGCAGAAGAGATGTTCTTTAAGAAACTGGCCCACGTGAAGTGGTAATTAAACATGAAAGTGAAATGATGACCGGCATATCAGTGAATGAATTATATAAAACCTACAACGGAAGCGCCGAGCCTACGCTCAAAGGACTTACGTTTCAGTTTGAGGAAGGAAAGATTGCCGGTTTGCTGGGCCCTAATGGAGCAGGTAAAACAACTACCATTTCTATTTTGTGTGGTATTGTGCGTAGTGATAGTGGAGAAGTAAGGATTCACGGGCTGAAGCAGGATGCTGCTCACCGCGAATCCATCAAACATATAATTGGCATTGTTCCTCAGCGAATTGCATTATACCCGCAGTTGTCGGCCGTAGAAAACCTCACTTACTTTGGTAACCTGTATGGTTTCAAAGGCAAGGCATTACGGCAAAAAATAATGCATTACCTGGAATTGTTTGGATTAGAGAAAAGCGCGAATAAAGAGATACATAAATATTCAGGCGGTATGAAGCGCCGCGCCAATATCATTGCTGCTATTTTGCACGACCCCAAATTATTGGTACTGGACGAACCTACTGCTGGCGTTGATGTGCAATCCCGCAGCCTGATATTACAGTTCCTCAAAGATTACAATCAACAGGGAGCCAGCATCCTGTATACCTCTCATTTACTGGAAGAGGCGCAGTCGCTCTGTGAAGAAGTGGTAATTATGGATGAAGGAAAAATGGTGGTACAGGGTAATCCACTGACCTTGATCCAACAGCACCCGGCCTGTAAAAACCTGGAAGATGTATTTCTTCATTTTACCGGTCATGCACTGAGAGATTAACAGGAAATAAATTAAACGAACAATAAATGCGATCTGCTAAGAGCTAAAGGCTATGCTAAGATTACTGGCAACAATAAGGAAAGAATGGCAACTGCTGTTACGTGATAAAACAGGATTAATACTCCTGTTTGTGATGCCGGTAGTACTGATTACAGTGATGGCATTGATCCAGGATGCACCATTTAAGGATTACCAGGATATTAAGTTTGACATATTAACCGTCGATAATGATCATGGACGTTTAGGCCGTTATGTGAGAGAAGGGCTGGAGTCTGGCGGACAGTTTAATATTATTGATTCGCTGGATGGTCAGCCGGTGACGGCAGAGCGGGCTAAAGCGCTGGTAAATGAAGGGAAGTATAAGATCAGCATCATTGTTCCTGCAGGTGCTACCGCAGCAATTGTAAGCAATGCAAACCGCATCGTTAACGACATCACCCAACGCATGGGTATGTCGGTATCCTTACCGGTGAAGAAAGGCGCTGATTCACTGAATGTGACCATTTACTTCGACCCTGCCGCCAAGAAAGCATTTAAAGGCGCTATTCATCAGGCCCTGGACAATTTTCTGACGCAGGTGGAAACAGATATGTTGCTGGACCGGATCAAGCATCAGTTACGTGGTAAAGATTCTACAGCCGCCGAAACAGATACTTTGCCGATCCGGTTACAGGCTGTAGGATTAAAAGAACTGAGTACCGGTACGGCAAAACAACTGGATGTGATTTCCAATTCTGTGCAACATAATGTACCAGCCTGGAGCATATTCGCGATGTTTTTTATCGTTATTCCTATTGCCGGTAATATGATCAGGGAACGGGAAGATGGCAGTTTGCTGCGGATGAAGCTGATACCCGGGTCTTACCTGGCGATCCTGACGGGTAAGATGTTGTTTTTTGTAGGTATTTGTGTGCTGCAGTTTTATGCCATGATGCTGGTAGGAATTTATCTGCTGCCACATCTTGACTTACCCAAACTGGTGATGGGGCAACATCATGGGGCTACATTGCTGGTGGCTTCAGGAATAGGACTGGCTGCTACGGCATACGGTATCCTGATTGGTACGATTTTTAAAACACCCAATCAGGCATTGAATTTTGGCGCTATTTCGATTGTGATATTATCGGCTATTGGTGGTATATGGATACCGTTGGAAGTGATGCCGGTTAATATGCGGGTGCTGGGACATTTATCGCCACTTAGCTGGGGGCTGGATGCTATCAACGACATCTACCTGCGCAATGGCGATATTGACTATGTGTGGAAGAATGTATTGAGATTAATACTCACAGGATTGGCTATGCTGGCCATAGCCGGGTGGGTAGAAAAAAGAAGAATGAACTGAGAAATGTTTTCAAAACAATAGTAAAACTGTATTTTTACCCCCCACAAGGGCGTTCGCCTGTTGTGAACAACAGGTGATAAACCTACAACATTATGGAAGAATTAAAAAAGAAACTGAAAGAGCAAATTATTGAAGCGTTGAATCTTCAGGATACTAAACCAGAAGATATTGATGACAACGCACCGTTATTCGGCGAAGGCCTGGGCCTCGATAGTATTGACTCCCTCGAGCTGATGGTGCTGCTGGAAAGACAATATCATATCAAAGTAGAAGATCCGCGGGAAGGTCGTAAGATCTTACAGTCTGTTGAGTCTATGGCAGAATTTATCCAATCCAAACAACCGGCATAAGTAACTGGCTGCATGGCAGAAAGAGTGTTTATAACAGGGATAGGAATGATCACCGCTATTGGTGATAACGTAGCCGGAAATTTGCGTAACCTGAAGGCACAGCAGAGTGGGCTTGGCTATAGTCAATACGTAGATACAATTCATAAAAACGTGTTGCCGGTAGCAGAAGTAAAACATCCCAGCGAATCATTGTTTGCATTGGCCGGCATTCCCGAAAAGGAAGGGTTTACCCGTACTACTTTACTGGGACTGGCAGCTATGCGGGAAGCATTGAAAGATGCCGGTATTACAGATGTACAATCGGCGCCTACCGGTTTTATCAATGCCAGCACGGTGGGCGGCATGTGTGATACGGAAAAGTTATATTTTGATATTATAGACCCTGAAAAAACAGGGTCCTTTTTGCAATATATCGATACCCTGGACTGCGCGGACTGTACGCAACGTATAGCCGACATCGTTGGATTCAATGAACATATTGCTACTATCAGTACGGCCTGTTCTTCTTCTGCTAATGCGTTGATGTTTGGCGCACGCATGATTAAGCAGGGCATGTTGCCGAGAGTAGTATGTGGAGGTACAGAAGCGCTGACCCGTTTTACATTGAACGGATTCAACTCGCTGAAAAATGTGGATAAGCAGTTTTGCCGTCCTTTTGATCAGCAACGTACCGGTTTGAACCTCGGCGAAGGTGCCGCTTACCTGGTATTGGAAAGTGAATCCTTTGCAAAGGCCAACGGCAGCCGTATTCTGGCAGAATTAAGTGGTTATTGCAATACCAACGAAGCTTTCCACCCCACTTCTCCTTCACCGGATGGAGATGGTGCTTATGAAGCGATGAAAGCAGCATTGGCGATGAGTGGAAGGTCTTTGGAAGAAGTATCTTACATCAATGTACATGGCACTGCCACCCTGAACAATGATATTTCGGAAGGTAAAGCACTGGAGCGCCTCTTTGGAGACAAGGTGCCTTTATTCAGCTCTACGAAACCATTCACAGGACATACACTGGCAGCAGCAGGCGCTATAGAAGCCATCTATGCAATACTGGCCATACAACACGGGATGATCTTTCCTAATCTTCATTTCACGGAAAGAATGGAGGAATTAAATATCAGCCCGGTAACGGAACTGATAGCAGACTATCCCGTAAAAAATGTTATTTCAAACTCATTCGGTTTTGGGGGCAACAATGCATCCCTGGTGATCAGCAAATATGAAGGTTAACTGTTACATACAAGGAATGGCGGCTATCTCCCCGCAGCCAACTTTCGATGGGGATATTCTTTCAGCGCCACTGATACATACAGATCGTAACCTGCTTGCCTGTATTGAACCGGATTATAAACCATTTATTCCGGGCAACAGTTTGCGCCGCATGTCACGCGTGCTCAAAATGGGGCTGGCTGCTGCGCTCAAATGTACAGCAGACAGTGGCCTGGATACACCTGGCCCTATTATTACCGGTACCGGTAAAGGGAGCTTACAGGATACAGAAAAGTTCATCAAAGAAATAGTGGAGTATAAAGAAACGGCGTTGAACCCTACACCGTTTATTCAATCTACATACAATTCTGTTAACGGCCTTATTGCGTTGCAACAGAAATGCACCGCTTACAATAATACCTTCGTACATCGTGGTTTCTCTTTCGAAAACGCTTTGCTGGATAGCATCATGCTCATACAGGATGGCGAGCCTCACACATTGACCGGCGCATTCGAAGAAATTACTACAGAGCATTTTTATATTAAGAGCCGCATTGGTTTCTGGAAGAATGAATCCATTAACAGTGCTGATTTATGCCAGCACTTATCACCCGGCTCCATTGCAGGGGAAGGTGCTACTTTTTTTACACTCACTGGTACACCATCGGCTCATAGTTACGCTGCTATTTCCGGCTTCAGAATGTTGTATAAGCCAACGAAGGAGAAGCTCAATGCTGCACTGAAAGCAATGAGCATTCAGCCTGATCTGATTATTTCCGGGCGAAATGGCGATAGTAATTACGAGCATTTTTATAAAGAACTGGATAGCTGTTATCCGGGGATTCCACAATTAGGCTTTAAACATTTATGTGGAGAATATGATACCGCGAGCGCTTTTGGATTGTGGCTGGCAGCGCAGATAATTAAAACACAACAAATAGCTGAGCAGTGGTTTCCGCAGCAACAGCCGTTAACTACGCCTGTCAATTCTATTTTATTCTATAATCATTTTTACGGGGAGCAGCACGTGATGTTGCTGTTGGAGAGGGTTTAACATGATACTTTCCTCGTTTTTCTCAAAAACTTATTTCATTCATTATAAAAGGTATGGGGAATTTATCAATCATTGATTGACGGGTTCTATTTAATTGATTTTTAGTATTTTGTATTTAGCCCGCCAGTGGCGGGCTAAATTATATGTTAAAATAATGTCATTCAAATTCGCCATACATCGTCGCTCATTCCGATAACATTTTTGATAATGTTGCTGCATCAGGTAAAAATTCTTTCATATTATCGGGTGCATCACTAAAATGTTTATAAATACCCACGCTCATCGCTTTATCGATAGATTTAATAGCATAATCCACTACAGTATTATCTTTGGATTTACAGAGCACAATACCAATACTCGGATTCTCGTGTGGTAGTTTTACTTTATCATCTAATACATTCAGATAGAAGTTAAGTTGACCAGCAAATTCTGGCTTAAAGTTTTTCCGTTTTAGTTCAATTGCTACAATGCATTGCAGGTAACGGTTGTAGAAGAGGAGGTCTACAAAGAACTCATTGTCATTGACGATTAGTTTGTATTGATTGCCAATAAAAGAATAGCCTTTCCCCATACTCATAATGAACTTTTTAATATTGTTTACTATTTCACTTTCAAGTATGCCTTCATCATCGTTATCATCAATATTAACAAAGTCCAGCAGGTATTCATCTTTAAATACTTCGAGTGCTTTTGACTTAATATTTTCGGGAAGGGCTGTATTGAAATTGTGGGGCATATTGCCCTGGTGTTTGAAAAGATTGGCGCTAATGTGATATGATAACTCTTTTACTGACCAGAATTGTTCTGCCGCTCGAGATATATAGAAAAGCCGTTCCGAATCTTGTTTACATTTTTCGAGGATAACAATATGATGCGTAAAGCTGATACTATAAAAAGTTTTCTGTAATTGCGCCGTCAGTGACGGCGTAATTGCAGGTGCACTGTAGGCATCGAAAAATTGCCTCATTTTTATAAGATTTCTACCAGAAAAACCTCTCAGCCCAGGAAGTTGTTGCTGTAAATCAGTTGCTATTTGCTCTATTACCTTTGCTCCCCAATTTTCTGCGCTTGTTTTTTCAGAAAGCATTTTCCCCAGTTTGAAGTACAGCTTCAATTGTTCCTGGTTGGCTAATCTCATCGCATGATACCGGCTTCTTATGATATTTTGCTTGATATCTTTGATGAATTGGTTGTACGAAACAGTTGTTTCCATGTGTCAGATTGATGATTGTTTTGGTTAAAACTTAGAGAGAGAATGTCGTTTATGTTACATGTTTGAAAATGGTTAGCAAACGTTCAAACGAGTATAAAAGTAAGGTGTCCAAACAATTTTATCTTGTGCATTTTGTTCATTGACAAAATGATCTGTTCATTGTTATTCATTCTATTTACAATATAGAAATGAAAAAGCGGAGACATAAGTACCGCTTATATCTCCGCCTTCATCATCTTCCAAAATTATTTCACTCTGTACACCGGATATCGTAAATACTCCGGTTCTGCATAAGGTGAATTTTTATAGATAAAATTCAGTTGTGCATCAGCGTTATTTGCGAACGCACTATCAGTTGCTTTTTTCTTATTCAGTGCATCCTGTAACTCTGGATGCTGTTGTAAATAAGCTGCGCCGGTATCTTCAAAAACATAAGGAGAATAGCCTTCTTTTTGTCCGAGTATGGCGTCGAAAAAATTCCAGGCGAAATAAGAATCTCCTGCAGTAGGTTCCAGTGTTTCCATCAAAAAGCGGTTGGCGGTTTGATTCATCGGGATGTAATAATCTCCTTTGCGGAAATGGATGGAATCCATGCTGCTGGTCACTTTAATGTTGGTATGCAGGTAGTGTTTTTCAAATGGTTTGGGATAGGTTTGAAAATCGGCAATGTGGTATACTTCTACATACACGGTGGTATCGTGTGGTAGCGGTTGTAGTTGTACATTATTATTTTTCAGGAGATGGATAACGCTCCACCAGCCCTGTGGTACGATATAGGCGCGGGGCTTCTCTACAAAATTTTCTTCCGTGGAAGTATTGTAGAATTTTACCTGCCGGGTATATGGCTTATTGCGATCGTAGTATAAACGTGGTAGTCCTGAAATAGCGCTGGGCTTATGTCCTGACTCAAATCCGCGGAAGGTGATCAGGCTGTAGGTGTTCATATCTGCCCGCCAGGATAACGGAAATGTTTTTTGTGTGATGGCGGTTTGTTTGGCTTGTTCCCGCAGTTGTTTGATGGTTTCACTGTGGATGGAAGTAAACCGGATGAAGCATTCCATCAGCGCGTAAGTAGCTTTTACGCGGGCGGGATAAGGCTTCAGCATATGTGTTTCCGGTACAAATCCGAAAGTATGGAACAGGGTAGTGTAGCCGGTGGAATAGCGGGGGAGGTCTGCAAATTCTACCCATCCGCTATCGGGTGTTTCGCCGAAATGATTTACATAGGGAACGAGGTCGTAGCCTTTTGTTTTCATCAGGGCGTACAATCCGGGTTCAAATGTTTTATTCATGAATTCGCCCATGGCGCCACCAAGTTTATTATGCTGGGTGGTAAGCAGGGTCATGATATGCTGATAGTCGGCGCCATTGCTGACATGATTATCCACAAATACATCCGGATCGGTGAGGTGATAGATTTGCTGGAATGCCAAAGCGTTCCTGGAATCGGTTTTGATAAAGTCGCGGTTCAGGTCCAGGTTTTGGGCGTTGCCCCGGGAGCCGAAGGCATCGGGACCGTTTTGGTCCACCCGGTACCAGGGGGAGCGGTTGAGCATTCCGCCGATATTATATACAGGGATTACGGCCAGGATGATATTGTCAGGAAGTTTCACTTTACCCAGGGCGATATCGCGGAGGAGCATCATGCTGGCGTCTACGCCATCGGGTTCGCCGGGATGGATGCCGTTATTGATGAGGATAATGCGTTTATTCTTTTTATGGAGGCTTTTAAAGTCGAAATCCTTTTGAGGAGAGTAGGTGACCAGGTGCAGGGGAAAGCCGGCGTCGGTGTTGCCAATGGTTTGGAGGTGAATTTGCGGGAAGCGTTTGGCGAGTAGTTGGTAATATTGGATGACTTCCGGGTAAGTCGCGGTTTCCTGGCCGGCGGTTTTCTCGTAGCGGGTAGTCAGGTCCTGTGCGTAAGATAATAATGGGAGGAGGGTGGTGAGGAGTATAATTATCTTTTTCATTATACGATAGTAAATGGAAAAACAAAAAGCCCTTCCTTTGAGAGGAAGAGCTATAAATATTGTTACTGAAAGAATTAAGCCAGGGCTAAAACGCGCTTAGCCAGCTTGCTTTTCAGATTTGCTGCTTTATTCTTGTGAATAACGTTACGTTTAGCAAGTTTGTCCAGCATAGAAGCTACCTCTGCTAAATCTTTCTCCGCTGTTGCTTTGTCAGTAACCGCTTTCAGGTCACGGATTGCGTTACGAGTAGTTTTACCGTAGTAACGGTTACGCTCATTGCGCTTTCTGCTTTGACGTACGTCTTTTTTCGTTGCTTTATGGTTTGCCATTTTTCAAATTTCAAGTTTCGGACGGCAAAGGTAACTATTTCCCAAATAGAAAACAAACTAAATGTAGTTTTTCCGTCAAAGGGCAAATATAAGCTCCTTTTATCACAGATAATCACTTGATTTTTTCTGATTTTTTCCACCCGGCGTATCGAAAAACGAGCGATATTTGCAATCCCATATATTAATATATTGGGACCAACAGAAAAGTATTTGAACTGAAGATCAGCAAAACTCGTTGTAAATGAAGGACTTCTCATTCGTCACCAACTCACATCCTGCTTACATTGAATCGTTATACCAGGATTTCCGCAAAGATCCCAACTCTGTAGACCCGGATTGGGTTAAATTTTTCGAAGGATTTGATTTTGCAGTATCCAATGTAAACGGTAAAGCGGCAGCATCAGCGCCAGTAGCAGGAGGCAGCACTTCGTTGCCGGTGAGCGACGACCAGTTGGCGAAAGAACTGGGCGTATACCGCCTGATACAGGCGTATCGTAAAAAAGGCCACCTGATTGCCAAAACCAACCCCATCCGTGAAAGAAAAGACAGGAAAGCCAATCTCGATCTGGCCAGCTTTGGATTAGGGGACGCTGATCTCAAAACAGAATTCTTTGCCGGCACCGCTATTGGTGTGGGTAAAGCTACCCTCGAGCAAATTGTTGCCTACCTGAATAAAATCTATGCAGGTTCAGTAGGATTGCAATACACATATATCAACGACCGGGATAAGGCGAAGTGGATGGAGAAAGAGTTTGAGAAGGTGATGTCACAGCCTTTATCATTGGAACAGCGCCGTCGCATTTTACAGAAGCTGAACCAGGGCGTTATTTTCGAAAAATTCCTCCACACCAAATATATCGGACAAAAGCGTTTTGGGCTGGAAGGTGGTGAATCCACTATTCCTGCACTGGATGCGATCATTGATGTAGCTGCAGAATATGGTGTACAGGAATCTGTGATTGGTATGGCGCACCGTGGACGTTTAAACGTACTGGCTAATATCCTGGGTAAAACTTACGAACAGATCTTCAATGAATTTGAAGGCCTTGCCGTACCGGATATGACCATGGGTAGCGGTGACGTGAAATATCACCTCGGCTTCCGTTCCCAGGTAACCACGCCTTCCGGCAAACCTGTTAACCTGCAATTGATGCCTAACCCTTCCCACCTGGAAGTGGTAGACCCTATTGTAGTAGGATTTGCACGTAGTAAAGCAGATGTGATTTACGACAGCGATTATGATAAAATATTGCCTATCCTCATTCACGGTGACGCCGCCGTTGCCGGTCAGGGTATCGTGTATGAAGTAGAGCAAATGAGTAAACTGAAAGGCTACTACGTAGGTGGTACCATTCACTTTGTGATCAACAACCAGATAGGATTTACCACCGACTTTGATGACGCACGCTCTTCAGACTATTGCACCAGCGTAGCTTCTATTGTACAGGCACCGGTATTCCATGTGAATGGTGACGATGCAGAAGCAGTGGTGAAAGTATCCCAGCTGGCTGCCCGTTACCGCCAGGAATTCAATGAAGACGTATTCATTGATATGGTTTGTTACCGCAAACATGGCCACAATGAAGGGGATGAGCCTAAGTTCACCCAGCCTAGTTTGTATGCATTGATTGATAAACATGCTAATCCGCGTGAAGTATATACCCAGTTCCTGCTGAACAACGGTGAACCTGATGCCGCTGCATTAGCCAAGGAAATGGAAAAAAGTTTCTGGGATGATTTGCAGGCACGCCTGGATGAAGTAAAACAACATCCGCTGCCTTATGCTAACCAGAAGCCGGAAGAATGGTGGCAGGCCCTGCGTAAATCTACGCTGCAGGACTTCGACGCTTCTCCGGTTACGGCTATCAAAGAAGACGACTTCAAACGTTTGTTCGATGCCCTGATGAAATGGCCGGATAATTTTGTTCCCCTGCGTAAAGTGAGCAAACTGCTGCAGGACAAGATCAAATTATACCAGGAAGAAGGTAAGGTGGACTGGGCTACCGGTGAACTCCTGGCATACGCCAGCCTCCTGATTGAAGGCAAAGATGTTAGAATGAGCGGAGAAGACGTAAAACGTGGTACTTTCTCTCATCGTCACGCTGTATTGTTTGATGAAAATACCAACGAAACCTACAACCGCCTCAGTCATCTCCAGGAAAAACAAGGCAAATTCAGAATTTATAACTCTTTACTGAGTGAATATGGCGTATTGGGCTTTGAATATGGTTATGCCATGGCCAATCCTAATAGCCTGGTGCTGTGGGAAGCGCAGTATGGTGACTTCGTAAACGGTGCACAAACAGTGATTGATCAGTACATCAGCAGCGCAGAACAGAAATGGACGACGCAGAATGGCCTGGTTATGTTATTACCTCATGGTTATGAAGGTGGTGGACCAGATCACTCCAATGCCCGTCCGGAGCGTTTCTTACAACAGTGTGCAGAAGAAAATATGGTGATCACCAACATTACTACTGCCGCTAACTTCTTCCATGCGTTACGTCGTCAGTTGACCTGGCAGTTCCGTAAGCCATTGATTAACTTCTCTCCAAAGGCGAATCTGCGTCACGTGGGCGCTTATTCTACTACAGAAGAATTTACACAGGGTGGATTCAAGGAAGTGCTGGATGATCCGTTTATCGATGATGCCGCAGTAGTGAAGAAAGTGTTGCTGTGTTCCGGTAAAATGTATTTTGACCTGAGCGATAAGCAAGGTAAAGATGACCGCAAGGATGTAGCGATTGTTCGTCTGGAACAGTTGTATCCACTGCCGGTTAAACAATTGGAAGTAATTGCGCAGAAATACAAAGGCGCTACTTTCTTCTGGGTACAGGAAGAGCCACTGAATATGGGTGCTGCAGCATACCTGCAAATGAACCTGAAGCAGATCAATTATGGAGTTATTAGTCGCAATCCGAGTGCTTCTACTGCTACCGGTTTTGCGAAAGTACACGCACGTGAGCAGCAACAGATTATTGATACGGCTTTTAACATCTAAAAAAAATAAAAGTATAAAACAGTATAACCAGGATTTGCGTTAAGCTAAAGGCTAAAAGCTAACCGGGTATCACCATCAACTGATTAAATATGGTTATCGAAATCAAAGTCCCTACGGTAGGAGAATCTATTAGCGAGGTAACAATTGCAAAGTGGTTGAAGAAAGATGGAGATTATGTGCAGCAGGACGAGGTATTATGTGAAATGGAGTCTGAGAAAGCCACCTTCGAACTGAATGCAGAGAAAGCGGGTGTTCTGAAGATTGCTGCGGCAGCTCAGGAAGGCGCTACTTTGAAAATTGGAGATGTAGCTTGTACCATCGATACCGATGCAGCTGCACCTGCCGGTACGGCAGCGCCAGCAGCAGCTCCGGCAGCACCTGTGGCGGAAGCCGCTCCGGTTGCGGAAGCAGCACCTGCGGTGAACAAAGGGACGATTGAAATGAAAGTGCCTACAGTAGGAGAGTCTATCAGTGAAGTAACACTGGTAAAGTGGATCAAAAATAATGGTGATTATGTAGAGCGTGATGAAGTAGTATGTGAACTGGAATCAGAGAAAGCTACTTTTGAGCTGAATGCAGAAGAAGCAGGTGCATTGATTACCGTAGCCAAAGAAGGCGATACCTTGAAAATCGGCGATGTTGCCTGTAAAATAGATACCAGCGTAGGCAGACCGGCAGGCAAAGCTGCACCAGCAGCAGCACCGGCGGCACAAGCGCCAAAAGCGGCGCCGCAACCACAGCAGGCTCCGGTTACCAACATACCAAATGATCTGAAAGCATCTCCGGTGGCAGCAGCAGTGATTGCTGACAAGCATGTAGACCCATCCAGCATCAAAGGTTCCGGCGCTCATGGTAAAATCATGAAAGATGATGTAATGGCTGCCTTGCAAAATCCAGGTGTAGCTATTGGCCAGGAAATGTTTAGCCGTCAGGAACGTCGCGAAAAGATGAGCAACCTGCGTAAAACAGTTTCCCGCCGCCTGGTGGAAGCTAAAAATACTACGGCTATGCTCACTACCTTCAACGAGGTAGACATGACCGAAATTATGGCGCTGCGTGCCAAATATAAAGAGGTATTCAAGAAACAGCACGACGTGAACCTGGGCTTTATGAGCTTCTTCACCAAAGCATGCTGCTTCGCATTACAGGAGTTCCCGTCTGTAAACGCTTACATTGACGGAGAAGAACTGGTATACCACGATTACTGCGATATTTCCATCGCGGTATCTGCTCCGAAAGGACTGGTAGTACCGGTGATCCGCAATGCAGAAAGCCTGGATATGGCGGGTATTGAAAAGGCAGTAGTAGAACTGGCTACCAAAGCCCGCGATAACAAATTGACCATGCCGGAAATGACCGGTGGTACCTTCACTATCACCAATGGTGGTGTGTTTGGTTCCCTGATGAGTACACCTATCATCAACATTCCACAATCTGCTATCCTGGGTATGCACAAAATTCAGGATCGCCCGATGGCAATTAACGGCCAGGTAGTGATTCGTCCGATGATGTACCTGGCACTGAGCTACGACCACCGTATTATTGACGGTCGTGAATCAGTTAGCTTCCTGGTACGTGTGAAAGAAATGCTGGAAAATCCTGAACAACTGCTGTTCGGTAAAGATCCGCTGAAAGCATTACTGAAACTGTAATCTTATCATTTATAAATGAGAAAGGCCGGTACGATGAGTACCGGCTTTTTTGTGAATCAAAGTGGCATCAGGATTAGCCGTATCTTCGCGTATGACCCGTTGGGAAAATTATTTAGCATCAGCAACAAAGATTATAGGCGCTTACCAGGGTAGCCTGCCATTACACCATTTTCTGAAATCCTTTTTTAAGGAGCATCCCTACATGGGTGGACGCGACCGACGCTGGATTTCGCAACTGGTTTATCATTATTTCCGTTTAGGACATTGGGGTGCCTCGTTGCCCGTTAACGAGCGGGTAATTGCCGGTGCATTGCTGTGTGAAACAGCGCCGAATGATTTCATGGCGGCGGTAAAACCTGAGTGGAATGCCGCTACTACAAAGTCGTTGGAGGAGAAAGCAGCTTTGTTATCAGCGGCATTAAAACCTGGTGATATCTTTCCTTTTTTGGAAGATTTATCAGCAGGAATTGATGCTAACACCTACGCCTATACGATATTGAAGCAGCCACGTTTATTTATTCGTGTTCGTAATAACAAACTGGATAAAGTATTTCAGCTATTGGATAAAGCAGCGGTGGTATACGAAGTGTTTGCGAATAACAGCACAGTAGCGTTGCCGAACGGCACTAAAATAGAAACGATAGTGCCGGAGAAAAGCTGGTATGAAGTACAGGATGCTTCCAGCCAGCAAACCGGTGAATTGTTCAAACCAGTAAAGCAGCAGCGTTGGTGGGATTGTTGTGCTGCCAGTGGCGGGAAATCCATCCTCCTGAAAGATCAGCAGCCAGGTGTGCAATTGCTGGTATCAGATGTGAGGCGCTCCATTCTTGAAAACCTGCAACAACGTTTTGCCGCAGCTGGTGTGAAAAATTACGAAGCGCGGGTAGCGGATCTGACTTCTCCACAGTTCCCGGCTTCTATGGGCAATCAGCAGTTCGACGGCATTATCCTCGATGCGCCGTGCAGTGGCTCCGGCACCTGGGGACGTACACCGGAAAGCATTTCTTTCTTTAAAAAGGAAGAAATAGGCAAATTTCAGCAATTGCAGCAACGTATAGCCCATAACGTAGTCCCGTTTTTAAAGAAGGGAGGTAGTTTGATTTATATCACTTGTTCGGTGTTTAAGCAGGAGAATGAGGAGGTAGTGAAGTATATTGAAAGTATCAGTGATTTGAGGCAACAGGAAGGTGGAGTGATTGCCGGGTATGATAAGGGCGCGGATACGATGTTTGCGGTAAGGATGTCGTAAGCAAAGGTCTGAGTTTGACAATAAGTTTATTCTCGAAGTACGCCGGATAGCATTTTCATCTGAAGTATACTCAAGACGAAGTAATAAAAAAGGGTGAGAAAACTTTCGTCTTCCCACCCTTTCATTTATCTATCTTATGAATTAATCTAAAATCCTATTGGCATAGCGCGCTGAATAATTCCGCCACCTACAACATCATCGCCTTCATAGAAAACGGCTGACTGTCCGGGGGCAATTCCTTTTACGCTTTCATAGAAGCTCACTTTTACCTGGCCATTTTCATTATACAGATTACTGAGTGCACCTTTATCCTTGTAGCGGATTTTGGTGATGGCTTCCATACCTTCCGGGATGGTATCATATTTACCCATATTGATACCGCTTACCATCATGTCGCTTTTCTGCAGCTCATCTTCATTACCAAGTACGACAGTGTTGGTTTCCGGGATAATTTCTGTAACGAACACCGGGCGTCCAAGGGCAATATCAAGCCCTTTACGCTGCCCAACGGTATAGAAAGGGTAACCCTTATGTTTGCCTACGATAGTGCCATCTGCGAGCACAAAATTGCCTCCGTTGACTCTTTCTTCCAGACCTTCTACTTTCCGCTTCAGAAAACCGCGGTAGTCGTTATCGGGTACGAAGCAGATTTCATAGCTTTCTGCTTTTTTAGCGAGTTCTGGATAACCGAAGTCAAAGGCCATCTGGCGGATTTCCGTTTTGCGGTAAGGGCCCAAAGGCAGCAGGGTGCGTGATAATACATCCTGTTGAATACCCCAGAGTACATAGCTCTGGTCTTTGGTGTCGTCAAGTCCTTTGCTGATGACGTAACGGCCGTTGGTATGCTGACGGAGTTGTCCGTAGTGACCAGTGGCAATGAATTCACAGTCCATGGCATCGGCACGTTTCATCAGTGCGCGCCATTTTATATGGGTGTTACAGAGTACACAAGGATTAGGTGTACGTCCTGCAATGTATTCATCAACAAAATTATTTATAACGAAATCACCAAATTCATCGCGGATGTCCAGCACAAAGTGCGGGAATCCATGATGCACCGCGGCGGCGCGGGCATCGTTAAAAGAATCGAGGTTACAGCAGCCGGTTTCCTTTTTACTGGAACCCGCAGATGCATAATCCCAGGTTTTCATGGTGATACCCACCACTTCATACCCCTGTTCATGCAACATCAGCGCTGTAACAGTACTGTCTATACCACCGCTCATGGCTACCAGCACTTTACCATGCTTGCTCATTTGAAAAAGTTTAAGGATGCAAATTTACTGAAATTCCGGCCAACCGCCATCTGCCCATTATTGATACTGACAATGAGCCAATTGATTCTGACTATACCATTGATATCATTTTCACGTCTTTTGGCGATTATTTCCCGAAAACTATAAATTCTTAATTGTGAATTATATATTTATTAGTTTTAGCAACCTTTTAGCATAAAACTATCGTGATGCTACCTATATTAAATAAAGAGTACATATTAAAAAAGCCCCATTCCGGCGTTCATGAAAAAATGTTCAACTTCCCGGAAAAGATCCTGCAATTTGGTACCGGCGTGCTTTTGCGCGGACTGGTCGATTACCTGGTAGACAATGCCAACCGGCAGGGGATTTATGAAGGAAGAATCGTGGTGGTTAAATCTACTGACGGTGATACCACAGAATTTTCCAGCCAGGACAACTTGTTTACCACCCATATTAAGGGAGTTTCCCAGGGAGAACTGGTAGATAACGTGCTGATTAACACTGCAATTAGCCGTGTTTTGCAATCGAATGCAAATTGGCAGGAAATTTTAGATGCGGTGCACCAGCCCGCTTTACAAACGATCATTTCCAATACCACCGAAGTGGGAATTCAGTATTTAGCGGAAAAAATAGGCGAAAATGCCCCTGTTTCTTACCCGGGTAAACTACTGGCGGTGCTATGGGAACGCTATACTTATTTTGAGGGCAGGGCGCACACCGGCTTCGTGATTGTACCTACTGAACTGGTGGTGGATAATGGCCGCTTATTAAAAGATATTGTACTACAACTGGCGGCTTATAATAACATGCCTGCTGCCTTTATAGACTGGATTCATGCGGATAACCATTTCTGCAATTCACTTGTTGACCGTATTGTACCCGGCAAGCCCCGCAACCTGGCGGAAATAGCTACTACTGCCGGTTACACGGATCAATTGTGGATAGAAGTAGAGCCGTATTTATTATGGGCCATAGAAGGAGATGAATATGTTCGTAGCATATTGTCTTTTGTGAAGGGAGATGAAAACATGTTCATCGTTCCTGATATCACCCCGTTTCGTGAGCAGAAGCTGCGCTTACTCAATGGTAGCCATACGGCCGCTGTACCACTGGCTTTCCTGTTGGGGTTGAATACCGTATATGAAGCTATGCAGGACGAATACATGCGTGATTTCTTCCGTGCTGTGGCCTTACAGGAAATACTGCCGACTATTGTGGATACCTGTCCTACCGCTACCGCATTTGCTTCGGATGTGCTGGATCGTTTTGCTAATCCATTTATTGCGCATAAGCTGATCAGCATTACATTCCAGGAAAGCTCCAAAATGAATGCCCGCAACGTACGTACGTTGTTGCGTTACCAGGAGAAATTCAACGCCCTGCCGCCGCATATGTGCCTGGGCTTTGCCGCAATGCTGGTATTCCTGCAGCCGGTAGGAGAAGAGAACGGAAAATACTTTGGGAACAGGGGCACGGAAGAATACGTTATTACCGACGACAACGCCGCTATTTTTGCGGCATGGTGGCAGCAGGATTCCAACATTCATGAAATGGTAGCCGGTATTTGCAGCGACCAGCGTTTATGGGAAACAGACCTGACGGCCATCCCCGGCTTTGCAGCGAAAGTAGCTGATGAGGTAGTGGCCCTGAAAAGTAATGGCGTGAAGGGATACATACAATCACAGCTTTTCAAAAAATAATCATTACCATGAAGACTTTTTTATCTGAAGATTTCTTACTTCAAACGGAAACGGCTAAACGATTATATTTTGATTATGCTGCTTCCATGCCGGTCATTGATTATCACAATCACCTTCCACCGGATGAAATTGCAAATAATAAAACGTTTGAAAATCTCTATGCCATCTGGCTAAAGGGAGATCACTATAAATGGCGGGCTATGCGCGCCAATGGCGTTGCGGAAGAATTTATCACCGGAACCGCCGACGACTATACGAAGTTTCGCCACTGGGCAGCTACAGCACCATATACCATGCGAAACCCTTTGTATCACTGGTCGCACATGGAGTTGAAAAATCCATTTGGCGTTACCTCCCTGCTGAGTGAAAAAACGGCCGAGAAAATATACCAGGATTGTAATGCCCAATTGCCTGGTTTATCTACACAAACTCTATTACAACATTATAAAGTAGATACACTGTGTACCACCGACGATCCTGCAGATTCACTGGAGCATCACCGGGCTATTGCCAGTCGGCCGTTTGGTACGCGCGTATTGCCTACGTTCCGGCCTGACAGGGCCATGGCCGTTGATAAGCCGGAAGCGTTCCAACTGTTTGTACAGCAGTTGTCGGAGGTGGTGAACAAGGATATACAACGATTTGACGACCTGCTGGCAGCCTTGCAAAGCAGGCATACTTATTTCCATGAAGCGGGGTGCCGCCTGAGCGATCACGGATTAAGTACTTTCTATTTTACACCGGCTACCGACAAGGAGCTGGAAACAATTTTCAATAATGCACGTCATGGTATTGCGGCCACACCGCATGAAGATGCGCAGTTTAAAACGGCGGTACTGCTGGCTGTTTGTCGCTGGAACCATGAGCGCGGCTGGGCGCAGCAGTTTCACGTAGGTGCTATCCGCAATAATAACTCTCGGCTGTTAAAGCGTTTGGGTGCTGACGCAGGTGTGGATTCTATCGGCGACTGGCGCGTAGCGGAGGCGATGAGTGCTTTCTTTGACACACTGGACAAGCAGGATCAGTTGGCAAAAACAATAGTATACAACCTGAATCCTTCTTACAATGAAGTTTTTGCTACCATGGTGGGTAACTTCCAGGACGGTACGGTACCCGGTAAAATGCAGTTTGGCTCCGGCTGGTGGTTCCTGGATCAGAAGGATGGCATGGAAAAGCAGATAAACGCGTTGAGCAATATGGGTTTATTGAGTCGCTTTGTAGGTATGTTAACAGATTCCAGAAGTTTTCTATCTTATTCCCGACATGAATATTTTCGCCGTATTTTGTGCAACCTGATTGGCAGGGATGTAGAAAATGGCGAGTTACCAAATGATATTGCCTGGTTGGGGAAAATGGTACAGGACATTTGTTACTATAACGCAAAAGCATATTTTGGATTTTAATGAAGCCGGTAAAAGTTATCACATTCGGAGAAATATTATTGCGCTTGTCGCCAGAGCTGGCGCATAATACGGCCGCAATTTACGTGGGTGGCGCAGAAGCCAATGTAGCGGCGGCGCTGGGCCGGTGGGGCACAGACGTTGCCTATATCAGCAAGGTTCCGGACAATGGATTGTCCAGGGATGTGCTGCAACAACTGAGTCATCGCGGGATTCATACTGACCGTGTATTATGGGGCGGTGCGCGTATTGGTATTTATTACCTGGCGCAGGGCAGTGACCTGAAGCATGCGGAAGTGGTGTACGACCGCGCCTGGTCGTCGTTTAGCCAGATTGTACCGGGCACCGTTAATTGGGACGAGTTGCTGGGTGATGCTGAATGGTTTCACTGGAGTGCTATTACGCCGGCGCTCAACCCGGATGCAGCCGAGGTATGCAAGGAAGTATTGCAGGCCGCTACCCGTAAGGGCATGATTATTTCTACGGATCTGAATTACCGCAGTAAGTTGTGGCAGTACGGGAAGAAGCCGGCAGATGTGATGCCGGAGCTGGTGCAATATTGTGATGTGATTATGGGAAATATCTGGGCAGCCAACAATATGTTGGATACGGCGCTGGATACGGTGGCGCTGGAAGCCAATACCAAGGCGGTTTACCTGCAACAGGCAGAACAGGTAGCGGCGGAAATCACGAACAGGTTCCCTCGTTGTAAGCGGGTAGCTTTTACGTTCCGTTTCAGTCATGCGCCTACGCACAACCTGTATTACGCATTTTACTATCATGCCGGCCAGGTGAGTATTTCACGTGAATATGATACCCATGAGGTAGTAGACAGAGTAGGTAGCGGGGATTGTTTCATGGCAGGGTTGATACATGCACAGTTGCAGGGATTGGATGATCAGGGGATCATTTCTTATGCTGCGGCTGCTGCGTATTCTAAATTTTTTGTGAAGGGGGATTTTAACACCACTTCTGCTGAAGACATAAAAAAACTGATTTAATATGGCACCAGGTACAGATGTAATTATAGCTGCGTTTGAGCAAACCGGGATTATTCCTGTTTTTTATCACGATGATGCGGAAGTATGTTTGCAGGTGTTGCAAGCGTGCTACGATGGTGGATTACGGGTATTTGAATTTACCAGCAGGGGAGAAAATGCGCGTAAAAATTTCGCTATTCTCCGCGATAAGAAGCTGGCGGCGATGCCTGATTTATATCTGGGTATTGGTACCATTAAAAATGCAGCGGATGCTGCAGTATATGCCGGTATGGGCGCTGATTTCATCGTATGTCCTATCACGGATCCTGAAACGGCCGCGTTTTGTAAGTCGGAAAATATATGCTGGATTCCTGGTTGTATGACGCCAACGGAAGTATCGGTAGCAGAAAAAAATGGCGCACAACTGGTGAAGCTGTTTCCGGGTAATGTGCTGGGGCCGGGTTATGTAAGAGCCATTAAGCCACTGTTCCCACAAATTAAATTTATGCCAACGGGTGGGGTAGAACCTACGCAGGTAAGCATGGATAGCTGGTTTGATGCGGGTGTGGTATGCGTGGGAATGGGATCTAATTTATTATCTAAAGCCCTGATTGACAGTAAAGATTGGTCATCCCTGAAAGAGAAAATAGTGCAAACGTTTGCATTTCTCAAGGCGATGAAGTAACTTATGCTCTCTATAAATTCCAATTAGAATGAATTCCACAACTTTAGGTAAGTATCGCTGGCGGGTATGCGCGCTTTTATTTGTAGCCACGACGATCAACTACATCGACCGGCAGATACTGGGGTTATTGAAAACTGATTTATCCACTGAATTTGGCTGGTCGGAGAAAGACTATAGTAACCTGGTGATGGCCTTTTCCGCGTCTTATGCGGTGGGCCTGTTGTTTTTCGGTGCATTGGTAGACAAGATAGGATCCAAGCTGGGTTATACTGTTTCTGTAGTGGTATGGAGCATATCAGCGATGGCGCATGGTTTGGTGCGTTCAACGCTGGGTTTTGGCGTAGTAAGATCCATTTTGGGAATCAGTGAGGCGGGTAACTTTCCTGCGGCGATTAAAGCCACGGCGGAGTGGTTTCCTAAGAAAGAACGGGCATTGGCGACAGGGATTTTTAACTCGGGGTCTAATATAGCTGCCGTAGTAGGGCCATTGATGGTATATTGGCTGGCTAATAACCATGGCTGGAGAAATGCTTTTGTGTGGACGGGCGCCATTGGCTTCATCTGGTTGATTTTCTGGTGGGTGATGTATGAAGTGCCTTCGCGTCATAAGCAATTATCAAAAGCGGAGTTTGATCATATCCATTCTGACCAGGAAGTAGAAGCGGCTCAACCAGTGAAAGTAAAATGGGTGAAGTTATTGGGCATCAGGCAAACATGGGCGTTTGTATTTGGTAAACTGTTGACAGATCCTGTGTGGTGGTTTTTCCTGTTCTGGTTACCGGGATACCTGGAATCAATATTCCATGTGAATATGAAGTCCAACCTGGGCTTACCGATCATTATCATTTATTCTATTTGCAGCTTTGGCAGTATTGGCGGAGGATGGTTATCTTCTCACCTGATCAAAAGCGGGTGGCCGGTGTTCAAAGCACGCAAAGTGTCCATGTTGGTTTTTGCATTATGTGTGTTACCGATTGTTATGATCCAGTATTCCAACAATGTATGGCTGGCGATAGCGCTGATTAGTTTGGCAACGGCAGCACACCAGGCCTGGTCTGCTACTATTTTTACCACGGTGTCTGATATGTTCCCCAAGCGTGCGGTGAGTTCTGTGGTAGGTATTGGTGGTATGGCGGGTTCTATTGGCGGTACTTTATTTCCTATTGTGATAGGTACTATGTTGAATCACTATAAGCTGATCGGGAATATTGGCGTTGGTTATAATATTCTCTTCTCTATCTGCGCAGTGGCTTACCTGGTGGCATGGGGTGTGATGCATTTGTTTGCGCCTAAAATGGAACAGGTACAATTAGATTAATAGTTATTTGTAAGATATAAAAAGAAAACGTCCGGGCAGAAGTCCGGACGTTTGTTTTTATTCTTATGAGTATCAAAAATTAGTCGATGACAGGTGATGTTGCGTTTAGAGCGACACGCCTCTTTTCCAGGGGATGAAATCATCCTGGTTGAGTTGTTCTGCTTTGGTATGCACTTCACCGCTGGCGGTTTTGATCACGTATTCGAGAATTTCTTCTCCCATTTCCGCGATGCTGCGTTCACCGCTGATGATAGTACCGGTATTGATGTCGATAATATCTTTCATACGGGTAGCTAGTTTGGTATTGGTAGCCAGTTTCACAACCGGTGCAATGGGGTTACCAGTAGGGGTACCCAGGCCGGTGGTAAATAGTACTACGTTGGCGCCGGAACCTACTTCAGCAGAGGTAGATTCTACGTCGTTGCCAGGTGTACATAAGAGGTTCAATCCTGGTTTGGTCACATATTCTGTGTAGTCCAGTACGTCTGTTACGGGCGAAGTACCTCCTTTTTTTGCTGCCCCGGCGGATTTGATGGCATCGGTAATGAGGCCGTCTTTAATATTTCCGGGAGAAGGGTTCATGTAAAATCCGGAGCCAACAGATTGCGCCTGGTTTTCATACGCACGCATGATGCGGATAAATTTGTCGGAGGTTTCTTCTGTTTGGCAACGGTTAATGAGTTCCTGCTCCACGCCGCAGAGTTCGGGGAATTCGGAGAGGATGGAGGTGCCGCCTAATGCTACCAGGAGGTCGGAGGTATGTCCTACGGCCGGGTTGGCAGAGATGCCGGAGAATCCATCGGAGCCGCCGCATTCCAGTCCGATCACGAGTTTAGAGAGAGGGCTTGGTTCACGTGTTTGTTTGTTGGCTTCTACCAGTGCCAGGAAAGTATCTTTAATGGCGGCAGATAACATCGCGAATTCTGAGGCGCTCTTTTGTTGTTCGTATACCAATACCGGTTTGTTGAAAGCCGGGTTGAGTTTCTTTAATGATTCCTGCAAAATGGATACTTGTGCATGTTGACAGCCCAGGCTCAGGATGGTAGCACCTGCCACGTTGGAGTGGTGAATATATCCTGCCAGCAGCGCGCATAAAGCGTCGGAGTCCTGGCGGGTACCACCGCAGCCACCTTCATGGGTAAGGAATTTAATACCATCTATGTTAGGAAATACCACATTGCGTTTAGCCGTATCCGTTATAGCATCTGCTTCGTAGTTTTTAACGGCGTCGAGGTTACCACTTTTGTAAAGCGATACGAGGTCGGCCACCTGTTCGTTATATACTTCGGCGGGCGCAAATCCAAGGCCTTTTTCAAAGGCGGTTTTAATCACGGTCACGTTCCTGTTTTCACAGAATACCAGTGGAATCACCAGCCAGTAGTTGCGGGTACCTACCTGTCCATCGCTGCGACGGTAGCCCATAAAGATGCGGTTTTTCCATTTGCTCACATCAGGCGCCTGCCATTCCAGGGAACTATCTTTTTCATGAAATGCGTTGGCATCATGTATTACGTTCTCAGTCGTAATACTTTCACCCTGCAGAATTTTTTTGCTCGCTTTGCCTACCAGTACGCCGTACATGGTAATGGGTGCGCCTTCCCCGATATCTGTGATGAGGAATTTATGTTTAGCAGAAATATTTTGCTGAAGTTGAATGTTATGGCCGTTGAAGGATATATCGGTTCCTGCTGGTAGATCCTGGAGAGCTACCAGTACGTTGTCGTCAGGATGAATTTGTAAATAAGCGTTCATGACTGCTAAAGTAGTAAATATGCTTACTGGTCGATGATACTAAAATATTAATCCATGATGTCATTTTGACTATTTGATAAACCCCCTGAAAACTCAGGTGGTAGCATGTTAGGAATGAATTATAAAATGTTAAATCGCTATCAGCATGAGGCGGTAACAGCCCCTGGTGGATTCATATCTCCCGAAAAAATATTTATGCAAACGTTTGTAATTTTCAATTTATTCAATAAATTTGAATTCAGCAGGTGTCCATCACCAGTGAGCAAATGAGTATTAAAGCTGTAATTAACGTAACAATCAATTAGTTAGGAGTTTTTCAGGCCAAAATTTAAGTAATTCTAAATCTATCACACACAACAGTGAACAATGCGCCATCTTCCAATCATGATGCCATTACTTCATTAATTTAATGCAAACGTTTACATAAAAACACGTGTATGAAAAGACTGCTAGGGGCTTCACTATGCATATGGGGAATATGTGTAGTTCAGACAGCTATTGCCCAGGAAAAAAAATCTATTAAAGGAATCGTTAAAGATGCACAAGGCGCCACCATTCCCGGTGTAACGGTTGGCATAAAGCATTCATCTGTTGGCACCGTTACCAGCGCCGACGGGGTATTCCACTTAAATGCATCCGAAAAAGACACACTGGTACTCAGCTTTATCGGATACGATAAAAAAGAAATTCCTGTTGCCAAACAAACCGACCTGCACATAAAACTGGAGGCTACCGCTACCAGCCTGAATGAAACGGTAGTAGTAGGGTATGGCGTGCAAAAGAAAGTCAACCTCTCCGGCGCTGTAGCCAGCGTGAACTTCGATAAAACCATGCAGGCCCGCCCGGTAACAGACCTTAGCACCGCCCTGAGCGGCATGGCCCCCGGCGTAAGCATCTCACAGGCTTCCGGTCAGCCAGGCCGTGAAACCGCCACCATCCGTGTGAGAGGCGTAGGTACCCTCAACGATGCCAATCCCTTTATCCTCGTAGATGGTATTGAAAGTAATATGAGCGATGTGAACATGGCCGATGTGGAAAGCATTTCCGTACTGAAAGACGCATCAGCGGCCGCTATCTATGGTTCCCGCGCTTCCAACGGCGTTATTCTCATCACTACTAAAAAAGGAAGAAAAGGCAGAACTACCGTATCGTACAACGGCTACTACGGCGTACAGAAAGCGACCAAACTATTTGATATGGTCACTGATTACGCTACGTATATGCAGTTAATGAACCGCATCGCTACAGCAGACAATCCAGCCGCTGCACAGCCGTTTAAACCCGCTACCATCGACTCCTGGAAGAATGCGACCGATAAAACACTGTATCCTAATACCAACTGGATGGATGTACTCTTCGGCCAGGGACAACTCACCGGACATACCGTATCCGTTTCCGGCGGTTCTGATAAGACTACTTATTATATGTCGCTCGACTACCTGCACAATGAAGGTATCATGAAAAATACCAAACAGGACAGGTACATGGTGCGTATCAATGCAGATCATGAAATCAGCAAAAAAATAAAAGTAGGTGCCAACATCGCGCTCACGTGGAAAGACCGCAAAGAGCCACAGGATGTAGGTACCATTCTTACCAATGCTGCCAGTACTACACCCGGTATGACACCTAAGATAGTTGATGCCAGCGGTACCCGCTATGGTGGCCGTAATACAGACGATGAAAACGGACAACTGGATAACCCACTGCAATACGTGGAAACCTGGAACCGTCCTAACCGTCAGCAAAGAACTTTCGCGAAAGTATATGGTGAATGGACTATCCTGGAAGGATTGAAATTCCAGTTGAACGGCGCAGCAGACTTCTTCAACGTGGCACAAAAAAGTTATGCTTTAGCCGGCGCTATCCAGAACAGGTGGAACTTCCAGAAAAATGTGGTTGCACAGCAACTGGATCAGCAACCTGCTACACTGGCACAACTGGATAGTACCAACCTGCACCTGACTTCCTTTGCTACTTTAAACTATACCAAAAACATTGGAACCGATCATCATTTCAATGTACTGGCCGGCGCCAGCCGCGAGTCTATCAAAGGTACCCTGTTTACCGGCAGCATCCAGAACTTCCCCACCAATAATACCTGGGAACTGGGTGCTGGTTTGGAACAACCAAAAGTAGGCGGTACTTCTGATCTCTATACTATTATTTCTTACTTCGGTCGCGTTAACTACGACTATAAAAATAAATACCTGCTGGAGGCCAACCTGCGTAGAGATGGATCTTCCAAGTTCCGTTCCGGCTTGCAGTATGGTACCTATCCTTCCTTCTCTGCTGCCTGGCGTATGCTGGAAGAGCCTTTCCTGAAAGATGCGATCCCTGGTTGGGTAAACAACTTAAAACTGCGTGCTTCCTGGGGTAAGCTGGGTAATGATCGTATCAGACCATTCTCTTACCTGAATTTGTATACTGCGGGACAAAACTATTCCTATGGCGGTACCATTGCAGCGGGATTAGTACCCACTATTATGGCGAACCCGGATATCACCTGGGAGAAAACAACGACTACCAATCTCGGTTTGGATGCAAACCTTTTCCAGGACCATTTCAGTATGAGCTTCGATGTATTTAATCGCCGTACTTCAGATGTATTGGTGCAATTGCCGTTATCTTCTTTATATGGTGGTTTAACTACGCCATTCCAGAATGTAAGCATTGTGGAAAACAAAGGCTGGGAGCTGACCATGACCTACAACAATAAAGCAGGGAATTTCAGTTATGGTATATCCGGTAACGTTAGTAATATCAACAACAAAGTAGTGAAGTTCCGCGGTGATGCCTTCAGCCCGATTGCGGGTGCAGCCATTATCAAAGAAGGCTGGTCTATTGGCTCTTTATACGGTTTCCAGACTGCTGGTATCTTCCAGAGTGATGATGAAGTAAAAGCCTGGGCAGCGCAGCGTAGCGCAGGTTTGAATAAACCAGGTGACCTGAAGTTTATAGATATGAACGGCGATAAAGTAGTGAATGGAAGTGATCGTGTAAACATGGGTAACACCATCCCTAAATGGTATTATGGTCTTAATCTGAATGCAGGTTATAAAGGCTTTGACCTGGCGTTGTTATTCCAGGGCGTAGGTGGTGTAAACCGCTACTACCAGGATAACTGGTATACCACAGGGATCCGCTCCGGACGTGAAATTAACGCCGACTTCCTGAATGCGTGGACACCAGACAATCGCAATACCAATATCCCGCGTCTGACTTCTGCTTCCAATACAGATAATACGCAGGCGAATACTTTCTGGGTACAAAATGCATCGTTTGTACGTTTGAAAAATATACAGTTGTCTTACACCTTTCCAAAGTCAATGTTTAAGAGCACCCTGCAAAGCGTTCGTGTATACGTGAATGCGCAGAATGCCTTTACCTGGACTAAATTCAAAGGATTGGATCCGGAAGTAAGTGATTACACCCAGCCTGGTATTCAATATCCTAATGTGCGTGTGATTACCGGTGGTGTAAACGTGATCTTTTAACTATTAAACTGTAAGAAATGAATAAGATATTAACCGCCATCTGTGCATGCAGTTTATTAGCACTGGGCGCCTGTAAAAAAGATTTCCTGAATGTAACGCCTACAGATAAGGTATCTGACGCCGGTTTCTGGAAAACAGAGAAAGATGCGAATGCCGGTGTAAGCGCTATCTACAATGATTTGCAGAACAATGATATTTATGGTTTGTATGTGTATAACGATGGATTAACACCTTCTGCTTATATCTGGGATGATGGTGGAACAGGCTATGGACCTATTTCGAAAGGTAATATGAATCCTTTCACCTCTTCGGTAGCCAATAAGTTCAAAGCATTGTACAACGGCGTGTATCGTGCAAACCTGGCGCTGGAAAAGCTCCCGGGCGTAACCATGACGGCTTCCACCAATCACCGGTTGATTGCTGAAGCTACTTTCCTGCGTGCCTTGTTCTATTATCAGCTGACTGATTTTTATGGAGATGTACCACTGGTAACTAAAACATTGAAGTTAGGCGATCCTTTGCCGGGTAAGGAAACCAGGGCTAACCTGCTGGCTTTTATCATCAGGGAAGCAGGTGCTGCGGCTGATTCTTTGCCAAAGAGTTATCCTGCAGCATTGGTAGGTCATGCTACACAGGGCGCTGCCTTAACGCTGAAAGCAAAAGCACAGCTGATGGCAAAACAGTATGCCGAAGCTGCTGCTACCTGCCAGGCGATTACCGGGTTGGGATATGATCTCTATACAGATTATAGGAACATGTTTATTGCTACTGCCGCAGAGAATAACGTAGAAGTGATTTTTGATGTGCAGTATGTAGGACCTGGATTGGGCCAGGGTAGCCTGTTAGATAAACGTTTATCTACCCGTAGTTCTTTCTCCAGCGGTTGGAGCAATGTGTATGCTTCTGTTAACCTGGTGAATAATTATGAGATGACCAACGGTAAGTCCATTACTGATCCCACTTCCGGCTACGATCCTGCCAACCCTTATAATAACCGGGACCCAAGGCTGGACTATACGGTGGTACGGCCCGGTGCTACCTGGAAAGGTATTCCTTATGCTAATTTGCGTTTAGATAATGCGGCTACATTTACCGGTTATCTGACCCGGAAGTATGTGTTGGAACTAGATGGTTTTGGTCCGGGTGATTCTCCACTCAACTTCATCATTTTCCGTTATGCAGATGTGTTGCTGATGCTGGCGGAGGCGCAGAATGAAGCAGCAGGTCCGGATGCTACGGTGTATGCAGCTATCAACAAAGTAAGGGCGCGTAAAGGTGTAGATATGCCACCCATACCAGCGGGTAAGTCGAAAGAAGAAATGCGTAATATTATCCGTCATGAGCGCATGATAGAGTTTGCGATGGAAGGCACTTACTATTCCGATATCCGTCGCTGGGGCATTGCTACGCAGTTGATGAACGGACTGGTGGTGACCAACATTGCAGGAACGCAGATAGACAAGATAAATTTCGTGGATGCCTTTAACTTGTGGCCTATTCCACAGGTAGAAATTGATCTGAACAGCAACCTGGTGCAAAATCCAAACTATGTTAAGTAAAGCAATATCCGTGAGAGACTAACCGAAAGATGCCCCCGTTTGCAGCGGGGGCATATCTTTTTTATCTTACTTAAAATAATTATCCTATGTACATTAAAAAGATAGTTGGTATCGTTTTGTTTTGCTCCGGTATAGGGTACTTGCCTGGTGCCCATGCGCAGGAAGGGAAGAAGGAACGCAACTACCTGTACAATGAATATCAGCATCGGGGTGGTGAGGCGGTTTTCAACGGGCTGGCGCAGTGGCGGCAGGAACGTTTGCAGTTCATTACAGATAAAATGGCGGCGCTGCCGGAAGCCACCAAAGCCGCTTTGCTAAAGGAAGCGGATAAAGCAATGTCTTTTACATGGCCCGCTTTGCGGGCAACGTTGTACCTGGAATACCGGGATAACGGGAACCGCAGCAACTTTGAAGCGGCGCAGTCGGAGCGCCGCAGAATGCTTACTTCCCTGGTAGTAGGGGAGCTGGCAGGTGGTCATGGAAAATACCTGCCACAAATTGTGAATGGATTGTGGGCGATACTGGAGGAAAGCACCTGGGTATTGCCGGCGCATGTAGGTGTGCAGAAAGCGGGGACGGGTTTGGCAGATCCTGCGGAGCCCATTGTAGACCTGGTGGCAGGTGAAACGGCAGCTACCCTGAGTTGGGCGCAATTCCTGCTGCATGACGGGCTGGATAAAATATCACCGATGGTGAACAAACGTATTACCTATGAATTGCAGCATCGTATTGTGGAGCCTTACCTGCAACGTAATGATTTCTGGTGGATGGGCTGGAGCGGCCGGCTGGTGAATAACTGGAATATCTGGATCAATACCAATGTATTGCAAATGGCTTTGTTGAGTATAAATGAGACGGATACACGCAGTAAGGTGATTGAGAAAACGATCCGCAGTGCAGACAATTTCGTGAATGGATATCCCGATGACGGTGGTTGCGACGAAGGTCCTACTTACTGGGGACATGCCGGTGGTAAGCTGATAGAGTTTATTACGTTGTTGAACAGTGCATCCGGCCATCAGTTGAACTGGCGCAATAATGAGCTGATTCACCAGATAGGTGCCTACATTTATAAAATGCATGTGGACAGCAGTCGTTTTGTGAATTTCGCAGATGCTTCGGCGATTACCATTCCGCCGCCGCATACGGTGTATTTATATGGCACTGCCTTCCAGGATCCTTTGCTGGTGAAATTTGCAGCGTATTTGTCGCGGTTGGATAACCCGGACAGCATGCAGATTAAATCGCCTTCCCTGGCATTTTTCATTTACAACCTGGAGTACCGGGATGCGTTGCTGGCGGCTACGCCGGCGGCGCCTTATACCGCCGTGAACTGGTTGCCCAATTTGCAGGTACTATCGATGCGTTCGCAGGCAGGCACTGCTAAAGGCCTGTTTTTCGCGGCTTTAGGCGGGCACAATGCGGAGAGTCATAACCACAATGACGTAGGAAATTTTGTGTTGTATATGGATGGCAAACCGGCGTTGATAGATGTAGGGGTAGGTACTTATACAAAACAGACTTTTAGTGCGGACCGGTATAAGCTTTGGTTTATGCAATCGCAGTGGCACAACTGTCCTACGATCAATGGTGTGCAACAACAGGACGGGCGGCAGTTTCAGGCAAAGGCAGTGCAGTTCAGCAACAACAGGCTGAGTATGGATATCGCGGCTGCTTACCCGGCTACGGCGATGGTGCAGTTGTGGAAACGTACTTTCACTTTTAATGCTGCGAAAACATCGTTGGACCTGGCGGAAGAGTGGCAGCTCAAAGAATGGAAGGAGCCCTTCCTGTTGCATTTTATGACTGCTTTACCGGTGGATACCCATTCGGCGGGCAAGGTAGTGTTAAAGGGTATTACTGCTAATTTAACGATGACATATGATCCTGCTTTGTTTGAGGTAACAGAGGAACAACAGGCGGTGACGGATGGGCGTTTATCGCCGGTATGGGGTGATCATGTGACCCGTATAAGCCTGAAGGCGCGTCAGCAGGCGTTGCGTGGACAACATACAGTGAAGTTTGTGATGAGTCGTTGAGCATTACTTTAACATTGGCTGCTTTGCTAAAGCCTGGTGGCAATGGGAAACGCTTGAGGAGAAAGGGATACAGGGCGTATGTATCTCCTGAAAAAATATAAAAACAGGTGGTGAACAGCAAATTTTTAAAATAATGCTTGATTTTTGCAAACGTTTGCATTACTTTAGAGCTTCAGCCATACCTGTATTACGCAAATAACTATTTAACTACATCAAAGTAATTCTACCTTGGAACGCAGAAACTTTATCAAAATAGCGCCATTGGCGGGCCTTGCCGGAGCCATGGCCCCGGGCAAAACACTGGCATCCGCCGTGAATGGAACTGTCGTAAATCCTGCAGCAGCAGCTATACCGGACCGGCAATACCAGGTAAACCTGTTACAGCGTATAGCCCGGCCCGTAGTAGAAAATATGAGCAAGGGTACGTTGAAAAAGAATATGCCCCTGGAGAAAGGCCCGGGATATGGTTTGGCAGTGGAGAAAGTGACTTACCTGGAAGCTTTCGGGCGTTGTATTTCCGGGCTGGCGCCGTGGCTGGCATTGCCGGATGATGATACGGCGGAAGGAAAGGCGCGTAAGCAAATACGGGAGCAGGTATTGCAGGGCATTGTAAATGGTGTAAACCCTTCCTCACCGGACTACCTGAACTTCCGGTCGGAAGCACAGCCGCTGGTTGATGCCGCTTACCTATGTCAAACATTTATGCGTGCGCCGGAAGCCTTGTGGGCTCCGCTGGATAATGCCACCAAAGCCAATGTGATCAAGGAATTGAAAGAGCTGCGACGGATTCGTCCTGCTTATAACAACTGGTTATTATTTGCCGCTATGGTAGAAGCTTTCCTGTTATCTATCGGGGAAGAATATGAACCTATGCGCACCATGGTAGCTACGAAGAAAATACAGGAATGGTATGCAGGCGACGGCTTTTACAGTGATGGTCCGCAGTTTTCGCTGGACTACTATAACGGCTATGTGATACATCCGATGTTTACGGATATGCTGAAAGTGCTGATGAATAAGAACCAGGGCAGCAAGGCAGATTATGATCAGGCGATGAAACGTATGCAACGGTTTGCAGAACTGCAGGAGCGGATGATTGCGCCGGATGGTACTTACCCCGCGCTGGGCCGCTCTATGACTTACCGTACGGCGGCATTTCAGCCGTTAGTACAGCTGGCGCTGCAGCATCAGTTGCCGGAAGCGATTAAACCTGCGCAGGTACGTTGTGCCATGACTGCCATTATGAAAAATATTTTCGAAATGGAAGGCACCTTCGATAAGCAGGGCTGGCTGCAGTTGGGCATTTGCGGGCATCAGCCGGAAGTGGCAGATGTGTATACCTCTACCGGTAGCCTCTACATTTGCACCAATGGTTTCCTGGCACTGGGATTACCTGTTACCGATCCTTTCTGGGCAGATCCAGCCGCAGAATGGACCGCACAAAAAGTATGGTCAGGTAAACCGGTTAAGAAAGATTACCACGTTAACTACTAGCAGCTAGCTGTTAGCTAATGCGGCGGAGGATTATTGTTTTATTATAGTGATTAAAAATTTATTATTAACAGTTGTTGGCGGCGGTGAATATATAAGTATTCGCTGCATTAGCTAAATGCTAATGGCTGACAGCTAAAAGCTCTTTTATGAATACCACGTTTGATTCAAGGTATGCCAGCAGTCCAACAGAAGTGAAGCAAATGGATACTGCGCAGTTGAGACAGGCTTTTCTTATAGAAAATATTTTTGTGGCAGACCAGGTTAGCTGGACCCATACACATTATGATCGTTATCTCACTGGTGGCGCTATGCCTGTGAATGGCCCGGTAGCACTGGTGACCATCGATCTGCTGAAAGCTAATTATTTCCTGGAAAGAAGAGAACTGGGGATAATCAATGTAGGAGGTGCAGGTATAGTGGAAGTGGATGGAGAAACATTTGAACTCGACTATAAAGAAGCATTATATATCGGTAAGGGAAAACAACAGGTGATATTTCGCAGTAAAAACGCGCAGACACCCGCTAAATTTTACCTGAATTCTACGCCGGCGCATCATACTTATCCTACCCGCAAAGTGTCTAAAACAGAGGCGGAAGTAGTGACACTGGGCGCCCTCGAAACCTCTAATCACCGCACCATTAACAAGCTGCTGGTGAACAGCGTACTGGACACCTGCCAGTTGCAAATGGGGATGACGGAGCTGAAGCCCGGCAGCGTATGGAATACAATGCCGGCGCATACACACGACCGCAGAATGGAAGTTTATTTCTATTTTGAAATACCGGAGGGACAATCAGTGTGTCACTTTATGGGACAGCCGCAGGAAAGCCGCCATGTGTGGATGCAGAATGAACAGGCCATTATATCACCGCCATGGTCTATTCACAGCGGTGCAGGCACCAGCAATTATACTTTTATCTGGGGCATGGCCGGAGAGAACCTGGATTATGGAGATATGGATCATTGCAAGATCACGGAACTACGTTAATAACCTCATAATAGCTGCTATCATGATGAAAAAAATTATCGCAGGAGGCTTGCTGGGCTTGTCTGTTCTGCATGCCAGCTTACCGGTTTCTGCTACGGGACCGGCAACGGCCATACAGGCTACTTTCGCTGAGCCCTATACGGCGCAGGCAGTGCGGGCTCAGATGGAAAAGGTGGCGGCCTGGCAGTGGCGGTATATTACCAATAAAGGCTGGAACCATGCGCCTACCGACTGGACCAATGGTGCTATGTACGCCGGTATGTTCTCACTGACACAGGTAACCGAAAATCCGTTTTTTGTTGACCGCCTGGTACAGGTAGGAAAAGATAACCAATGGAATACAGGACCGGATCGTTTTTTTGCAGACGAGTACTGCGTAGGGCAGTTGTATTCGCAATTATATAGTGTGTATAAGGAACCGGTGATGATTGATAAATTCCGCAAACTGGCAGACAGCATTGTAGCAGCGCCACATACGGAATCGCTGGAATGGAAGAATGGTATCCACCACCGCGAATGGGCCTGGTGCGATGCCCTGTTTATGGGCCCGCCGGCATTGGCGTATTTATCCACTGCTACCGGCGATGTACGTTACCTGGAAACAGCGGATAAATTATGGTGGAAAACGACGGACTTCCTGTATAACAAACAGGATAGCCTTTACTATCGCGATGGCAGCTATATCGGGAAGAAGGAAAAAAATGGTACCAATGTATACTGGAGTCGTGGTAACGGTTGGGTAATGGGTGGCCTGGTGCGCATGCTGGACAATATGCCTGCTGGTTATGCCGGGAAACAACGTTTCCAGGAATTGTACAAGCAAATGGCTTATCGCATTGCAGCGCTGCAAACCGCTGATGGTACCTGGCACGCCAGCCTGCTGGATCCGGATAACTATCCTGCCAAAGAAACCAGTGGCACCGGCTTTTACGTGTATGCATTAATGTGGGGTATCAACAATGGCTTGTTGCCGGAGAAAACATTTTTGCCGGTAGTACAAAAAGGATGGGATGCGCTCACCAGTTGTGTACAACCCAGCGGTAAACTGGGCTTTGTGCAGGAAATAGGCGCTGCTCCCGGAAAAGCTACGGCAGACGATACAGAGGTATATGGCGTAGGTGCATACCTGTTAGCCGGCTCTGAACTGATTAAATATGATCTGCGCAAAAATGCCGCTGCTGCTATTGTCATCTCCAATAACACTGGTATTCACCGGGAAGGAGACCTGGTGGAAATTTCTGCTGTGGAGCTGATAAGTAAAATCGTCAGGAAAGCACAACCATCATTTAAAATTATCAATGTGGTTAGTGGGCAGGAAGTTCCTTATCAACTGTTATTTGAAGGTGCTAAAATGGCACAGAAAATATTATTACAGGTAACAGTGCCAGCCGGCGCCCGTATGTATGCTGTTATGGTGGAAGGTACGCCCGCTCCTGTAAAAGCAGCTGCCTATGGCCGTTATGTACCGGAACGTAAGGATGATTATGCCTGGGAAAACGATCGCATGGCGTATCGGATGTATGGCAAAGCATTGGAGCAGGTACCGAAGGAAATGGCTTATGGCATTGATGTATGGGCGAAGCGTACCGATGATATGGTGATTGATACCTGGTATAAACTGGATAACTATCATCACGACAACGGGCAGGGGCTGGACTACTACAGCGTAGGTTTAACGCTGGGAGCCGGTGATACTGCGCCTTACGGCAAAGACACCATCTATTATCCAAAGAATTACCGTCAGTGGAAAAGGCTGGACAATGGTCCGTTACGTACCAGGTTTGCCTTAACGTATGATAGCTGGATGGCGGGTAATATACCCGTTACCGTTACCAAAACTATTTCGCTGGATGCTGGTTCGCAGTTGAACAGGATGGAAATACAGTATAATTTCAAAGGGAAAGATAAGCTTCCGGTGGTGACGGGTATTGTGAAACGTAAGGAACCCGGCGCCGTGTTACTGGACGAGAAAACCGGTGTTATGGGCTATTGGGAGCCTACTCACGGGGAAGACGGTACGTTGGGCACCGGCTGTGTGTTTGCGCGGGAAGTACCGGGTATGAAAACGGATAATGTGCATTTGCTGAGTCCTGGTACGGCGGATAATCAGCAACCCTATGTGTACTACTTTGGAGCAGCGTGGACCAAAGGTGGCCGGATTACTTCGGCGGCAGACTGGTTCAGCTACCTGGAAACATTTGCACAAAAGATCAAACAACCTTTACAGGTGACTATTCAATAATTGTTGGTACCCGGGTGTGTATATTCGGGTACCTGTTAATATTTTTATCATGGATTTATTTCAGTTAAAAGGTAAAACAGCGCTGGTAACTGGTTGTAAGCGTGGCATCGGCAAGGCGATGGCGGTAGCGCTGGCAGCGGCGGGCGCAGATATTATCGGCGTTTCGGCATCGTTGGAGTTGACCGGAAGTGAGGTAGAGCAGGAAGTGAAGGCATTGGGTCGTAGTTTTAAAGCTTACCAGTGCGACTTTTCCAACCGGGCGGCCTTGTATGCATTTATACAGCAACTGGAGCAGGAAGTGCCGGTAGTGGATATCCTGGTAAACAATGCGGGCACTATTTTACGCAAGCCGGCAGCAGAGCACCCGGACGAGTATTGGGATGAGGTGATTAACATCAACCTGAATGCTCAATTTATCCTTACCCGTGAAATTGGTAAAGGAATGATTGCCCGTGGAAATGGAAAGGTTATCTTTACGGCATCTCTTCTCACCTTCCAGGGAGGTATTAATGTGCCGGGATATGCAGCCAGCAAGGGTGCGGTTGGTTCACTGGTGAAAGCGTTTGCCAACGAGTGGGCATCCAGGGGAGTGAATGTGAACGCCATTGCGCCGGGATATATTGCCACCGATAATACGGCTGCACTCCGGGCGGATCAGCAGCGGAGCAGCGCCATACTGGATCGTATTCCGGCAGGGCGCTGGGGACAACCGGAAGATTTTGGAGGCCCCGTAGTGTTCCTGGCATCCAAAGCGGCTGATTATGTACATGGTACTATTCTTACCGTGGATGGTGGCTGGATGGGAAGATAACAGAACATATTACAGCTAATAGTTGCTATACATGAGTAAACAACGTACTGAAAAAACGATCGTGGATATTGCGGAAGAACTGAAGCTCTCCGTATCTACTGTGTCACGCGCACTGAATGACAACCCTAACATCAGCGCACGTACGAAAGACAAGGTAAAGAAGATGGCCCGTAAGCTGGGATATCGTCCCAATGCGCTGGCGGCAGGTTTGCGGAACAATAAGAGCAAAACCATCGGGTTAATAGTACCCCGCATTTCCATGTTTTTTCCGGCGGCTATCAGCACCATTATCCAGAATAAACTGCAGGAACATGGCTATAACCTGATCATTTGCCAGTCGAACGACTCCTATGAGCAGGAAGTAACCCTGGTGAATACACTTTATTCCGCCAGGGTAGATGGCCTGGTGGTATCTACTACTTTATATACCACCGACTTTTCCCATTTCGATGTATTCAAAGACAATAATATTCCGCTGATATTTTTTGACCGGGTGCCCAAAGATTACAATGTAAAAGTAATTAAGGGAGATGACTACCTCGGTGGTCATACCGCTACCACGCACCTGATCGAAAGGGGGTGTAAAGATATTGTGCATATCTCAGGCCCGTTAACCAGCAATTTATACGTAGAAAGAGTAGCCGGTTATAAAAATGCCTTGCAGGAGAATAAACTGGCATTTAAAAAAGCACGTGTTTTCTATCATGAGTTAACGCGTGAAAATGCGTGGCAGACCTGCGAGAAAATTTTCGCGCAAACACCTTACCCGGATGGCGTTTTCGCCTCCAATGATACTACGGCCATCACCATTATGGAATATTGCCGTAAAATAAATGTACGGGTGCCGGAAGACCTGAAAGTAGTAGGTTATTCCAATGACCCGCGTACGGAAATTGTTACACCGCCTGTTACCAGCATAGACCAATATCCTGCTATGATGGGAGAACGAGTGGTCGCTGCTTTAATGGAACTGATCAATACGGCACCTTCCAGTGTACCACGTTATTCACAGGAAATAATACCTATTCAACTGATAGCACGCGAATCTTCTGCCGGTACGGCAAAGACCAGCGCCAAAAAGAAATGATCATTTTATAATCACGTTATTTATGAGAAAGAACCTGTTCTTGACGGTAATGTTATTGCCGGTAATGTTGATGCAAACGTATGCACAATCCGGTAAAGCCGACAAAGCCCTGCTCGCAAAGGCAGATGCAGCGCTGCAATTTGCAGCCAGGCAATATAAATTGATGATGACGCACGTACCGGACAGCTTATTACCACGCACTACCAACACCAAAGATGGCAGCCTGATGACGTCTAACTCCGGCTGGTGGACTTCCGGTTTTTATCCCGGTACCAACTGGTACCTGTATGAATATACCAAAGACCCGGCGTTTAAGGCAGAAGCACTGAAACGCATGGCACTGGTGGAAAAAGAACAGTACAACACCCGCACACATGATCTTGGTTTTATGATGTATTGCCCTTTTGGCAACGCGTTGCGTATTACCAAAGACCCTGCATATAAAGCCATTTTGCTGACCAGCGCAAAGTCATTGTCTACCCGCTTTAATCCTACCATTGGTTGTATTAAATCCTGGGATCATGGAAGCTGGAAATTCCCGGTGATCATCGACAATATGATGAACCTGGAGTTGCTCAACTGGGCCACCCGCGAAACCGGTGATCCACAGTTTGCGAAGATTGCCCGTACACATGCCAATACAACTATTAAGCATCATTTCCGTCCTGATTACAGCTCTTACCATGTGGTAGACTATGATCCGGCAAACGGGTCTGTAATAGCCCGTAAAACGCACCAGGGAGCGGCAGATAGCTCTGCATGGTCCCGTGGCCAGGCCTGGGGTTTATACGGTTATACCATGATGTATCGTGATACCAAAGACAAAGCCTACCTGGATCAGGCACGCCACATTGCGGAGTATATCCTGAGCAATCCTACTATGCCGGCCGACCTGGTGCCTTACTGGGACTATCAGGCGCCTGGTATTCCGAATGCATTGCGCGATGTATCTGCCGCAGCGGTAGCAGCATCTGCGCTGCTGGAGTTGAGTCGCTATACCGATAAAGCAACAGGCAAACGTTACTGGAATGCAGCAGAAAAAATGCTGACCAGTTTATGCAGCCCGGCGTACCTGGCGAAGGAAGGAGAGAACAATGATTTTATATTGATGCACAGTGTGGGTTCTTTGCCACATCAGTCGGAAGTAGATGTGCCACTGACTTATGCCGATTATTATTTTGTAGAAGCGTTGCTGCGTTATAAACAATGGGCGAAGTAATACCGAGATAATTATTTTAAAACGGCGGCAGATATTTCTGTCGCCGTTTTTTATTTGTCTTTTTGAGCATTGCCAGGAAACAGCGGCAGTGGCTTTTGTCCATCTTCCGTGAGCCATTTTTCATATACCAGCCGCACCGGTTGATAATCTTTCGATGCCAGGAATTGTTGCATCCGCAAATTGTTGGCGAGGGTATATCTTACTATTCTCCTGATGCCCTTTTGGATATAGATTTTTTCCAGTTCTTCATTCATGAGCCGGTAAATGCCCTGGCGGCGGAATTCCGCGGCTACATAGCCATCTGATACATAGAGCGTATCGTTTGTATAATCTTCAATCCGGCTTTCATCGGCTTCTTCGAGGTAGGCGAAAATGAATCCGGCGGGCACGTTATCTACATGCGCGAGTAAGCAGGTACCGTCGCACTCCTCCTGCATCTCTATCACATGTTGCATGTAATTGCTGGCAATACTTTCCCAGGAAGCTGTTTTTAGAAAGAAGGATTTTTCGGAGAGATGTAATTGCTCCATCATGCTGCTGATCAACGCGTAGTGATCGCGAATTCGTATAGGCGTAATTGTTACCATGGATGCAATGTGTTAACAGGATGCTACGATAGGAGATTTTTTTCAGCGCAGTAATGCGGTGGTATCCATCTCCCTGAAACTGGTAAAATACTGGCGGGGGAAAAGTTGTTTCCCCGCCAGTATCCTATGTTTAAGCAGGTTTCACCGGACTACCTGTCCAGGTGGTACCAGGTTGTAATTTTTCTCCTTTCATGACAAGTGAGAGTGGTGCGATATTTACATCGTCGCCAATTTCACTGTCGTATAAAATGATGGATCTGGCGCCGATGCTGCTTCTCTTACCAATTTTGATGGCGCCTATTTTCATCACCCTGTCTTCGAATAAGTGTGTTTGCGGACCGCTGTCTTCATTTAGCACGCTGTCATTGCCTATTTCCACCATGTCAAATTCTGTGATATCAGCGGTGTTCAGTATTACACGCCGACCGGTTTTTACGCCAAGCAGGCGGAGTAATACCGGCAGCCACGGTGTGCCTTTCAGGTATTCCAGCAGGAATGGAATAGAGAGTGCTTCGTAGGTAGACGTGATGGCTTCGCTGCGCCATACTTTGGAGGTCCACATAGGGCTTTGCAGTGGTTTATACACACCTATCAATATCCATTTCAGTACTACCGTAAACAGGAAAGCCGGTAACCCCAGGAAGAAGAGGTAATAGAATGGAAACTGCAACAGGATCATCCACCAGGGTTTGTCGGTTAGCAGGTCATGTGCGTATGCAATGAACAGGATACTGCAACAAATCACCACTGTTTCAGGGATGAGTATACGGATAAATTCTACCAAAGCCCTGGCCAGGCGGCGTTGCGGAGAAGGCGTGGTAGTCAGCTCCGGAGGAAAGAAATGACTTTCCTGGCGGCGTGGGAGGGCAATAGCAGGAGAGCCAAACCAGTCGCGCGCCGTGCTTCCCGCCAGTTGCTCTTTCGACGGCGGTGTGGATAATACACCGATGAGCATATTTTCCGGCAGTTCATATCCCTGTGGTATCAGGGCACTGTTGCCCACAAAGCTGGTGTTGTGGATAATTGTTTTTTCAAGAATCAATTGCTGACCACGTACATCGGATTCGCCCAGGGTTACAGCATCTGCAATGAAGGCGCCATCGCCTATTTCCAGTAGCGGATGGGTCACACTGCTGGCAGTGGATACCTCGGTATTCTTACCAATTTTAGCACCCAGTGCACGGAACAGGGAAGAAATATAAACGGTGGCGAAAATGGGATGTATGACAATCAGCGACAGTGACATCAGCTGATCAGCAAACCATTTACGCGCGTAGAAAATGCTGTAAATCGGATAGGTACCGGGTTTGATACCCCATTGTAACAGGCGTGTAAGTACTACTGTTTGTGCAGTAAATAAAATGATATAACTCAGTGCCAGCGCGGGAGTGATCACCATGTAGTTAAAGTTATAATCCGGCGCCGCATTATCCATTTGGTTCAGGGTAATGATGGTGGGCAGCAACGGCAACAACACGGTAAATGGAAATACCAGCAGGAATAAGGAAAAGATGATGCTGTATTTTACGCGGGTGGCTTTGGATACTTCCAAAGGTTGTGGCAGTTCGCTGATACTTTTAGTGACTTTCAGTTCTGCGGGGCTGCCTTGCCATACCTCGCCGGTTTTCGCGTGGCTGTTAGGCGGAAGAAAGCTAAGGTCCTGTAATTCGCTCCAGGCGTCCATGATGGTATTGCCGCCAATGATGGCACTGCTGCCGATGTACGCGTGGTCACCCAGGTGAACGGTGCGTAATTTCAGGAGGCCATCTTCAATGAAAGCGTTGTTGATAACGGCCTGGGAGCTGATACTTACATCGCTGCCGATGGTGACCAGGTCTTCCGCGCCAATGGTCACTGCGCCCAATTGTGCATCCGGCGCTATTTTCACGCCAAGCATCCGGAGATAGGTGGGATACAGGGGAGTACCGTTAAGAAATTGGGAAGGCATGAGTCGTTGGATGGTTTTCACCAGCCACCAGCGGAAATAGTAGGTACCCCATACCGGGTAGTCGCCTTCTTTCATTTTGCCGATCACCAGCCATTTGGTGAGGATGATGAGTGCAGAGAAAGCAGGCGGTAGTAAACAGAACATCACCAACGCTGTGAGGATAGCGTATCCCAGGTGGCTGGTGGCTTGTTCAACATAGTAATAACCGAGATAAGGCAGGTAAATCTGCATGGCAAATAAACCATAAATTACCAGGATGGCAATGGTTTGTGCGCTCCAGCAGGTAAGATGTCGCCACCACGGCACTTTATTAAACACCCGTTTTTCCTGTTGGCCTGCCTGTGGTTGGGCGGCCCAGGTATCTGCCAGTTTTTGCAGCGGGCGGTGTATGTAAATATCTTTGAGAGATGCCTGTGGCACATTGGCCTCCCGCCTCAAACGTGATACCATGGCTGCTGCCAGCAGGGAGTGGCCTCCGAGGTCTGTAAAGAAATCCTGTTGCAGATCAATCTGCCGGTCAGGAAATACTTTAGAGAGAATGATGAGCAGCTTTTCCTGTAAAGGCGCATCCGGATCAATGGCTTCGTGGGTGGCTACCTGCGTAAAGGCAACGGGTACCGGCAGTGCTTTACGGTTTATTTTACCACTGGGCAGGCGGGGCATATCGTCCAATACCTGGATGATACCGGGCACCATATAAGGTGGCAATACTTTGGCGAGATGACTTCTCAGTATAGACTCATCAAAAGGTTGATCATCTTCCTTTACAATATATCCTACCAGTTGATCCTGGTCGTTGCTATCTTTTTTTACGGCTACTGCAGCGGCAGCTACGCCGGCGATGCTATGGAGCTGGTTTTCTATTTCACCCAGTTCAATGCGGTAGCCACGTAGTTTGATCTGGTCGTCGAGGCGGCCCTGGAAATCGATGCTGCCATCGGGTAAGATGATGGCGGCGTCGCCGGTACGGTATAAGCGGCTGCCGGGCAGTTCGGCCATCGTCGCTGGTTTATCCACAAATTTTTCGCGGGTAAGGTCGGGGCGGTCGATATAACCTGCACCCACACCGGGGCCGGAGATCACGAGTTCACCGCGTTCACCAACGGGTAAGATGTCCAGTTTTTCATCTACTACGGCCATGTTGTAATTGGGTAATGGCTGACCGATGGTGATATAATCGCCGGGTTTTAATGCAGCAAAGGTGGCGCTTACGGTAGTTTCCGTAGGGCCGTAACTGTTATAGAACAGGCGGGGAGGTGCGGCCCAGCGGGCCAGTACCTGTGGTGTACAGGCTTCTCCCCCGGCATTGATTAAGCGGAGGGTAGGGATGTTATCGTCCATGATAGCCAGCAGGCTGGGTACGGCATGGAGGACCGTAATTTTTTCGCGGCGCAGTACATCACCCAGCTCATCAATGGCTTTGGCGGTGGTGGCATCGGCTACCCAGAGGGTAGCGCCGTTGAAGTAACTGAGCCAGGTTTCTTCGCACCACATATCGAAGGATACGGAGAAGCCCTGGTATACTTTATCGGTAGATTGAATGTTTAAAACCGTTTGTTCTGCACGGATCAGGTGACAGATTTGCCGGTGGCTGATGGGAATACCTTTGGGTTTGCCGGTACTACCGGATGTATACAGTACATAAGCGAAGTTGTCCGGCCCGGGACCTGCGCTGAGCTGGAAGGTGGTAGTGCTGTCGGGAACCGGGGGTACCGTTAATACAGCGGCTTCCAGTTGCAGCGGTGTTTCGCTGAAACAGGCGGCGGCTTTTACTTCCGTGAGTACTACTTCCACGCGTTCGGCGGGCATTTCCCGGTCCAGCGGTACATAGGCGGCACCTGCCTTGATAATGCCCAGTATGGCTGCATGCAGCTCCAGGCCACGAGGCCACCAGATACCCACTACGCTGCCAGGACCAATTCCCCTGGACTGTAAATCCGCAGCGATTGCATCACTCCAGTGATCCAGTTGTTGATAGGTAAGTGTTTGTTGCTGGAATATCAACGCCGTATGGTGGGCGTGTGCCTTCACCGTTTGTGAAAAAATATCTGCCAGGGTTTCTTCGTGGAGCAAATCTGGCTGTTGGGGCCCCTTAACTATACTGTAAACATTCATAAGTTCGCGTTCCCGTAGGTTCATTGGTGTTTCGTAGCCACAAAGTTACTTTTAAGAATCGGTGTGGCGCCTTAATATACCCTTAAAAAATAGGCTGTCTGGGAAAAATCGCCTATAATCTGAGAAGGTAATATTCATCTTTTCCCGTATGGTAAATGCTACATTACCGGCTGGGCTAATAAACTTTTTCCTTGCTGTCGTAGGTGCATTACTGTTATATAAAACAATCCAATACAGGTTCTTGTTCGTCAGATTTGTTCACTTATTTTATCCAGTACATTTTCCCAGTAAGCTTTCATGCGTTCCCGGTCAGCTTCATTTTGCAGGTGTTCCTGGTGGAAGCTAACCGTGGTTTTTTCTTTTACCGGGATCACCCTTATTTGTAATATAGACGCAGTGGGTTCGTTTTCCCTCTGCCATTTCATGCGAATTACTTTGGTGGTGGTAACAGCGGTAACGGTGATATGGATGCCGTTGGAAGTGGTATAGCTATCGCCTTTCTGAAAAGCAATATTTGCGTTATTATCCAGCCAAACGCCGAGGATAGGAGGGGTGAATAACAGCTCCCATGCCTGGTGGATGCTGATAGGAAAAGTGCGACGGATGCCCATTTCCCAGCCCTGGGAACTGGTAAGTCCTACGGGTGTTTTTTGAGAGGCCATGTTTTTTTAAGTTAAGGTACAGAAAAAGGGAGATATTGGCATATGTAATCTATTGATAATAAGTATTCTTATTACTAATGTGCCGTACTCTTTGAAAAGCTGGATATTTATACGTGAAAATGTAAAATATTTTTTTATTTTTAAGTAAGCTTAGAGAAAGAGTGAAACATTTAACAGGAAATCTGACAAACATCTAATTTAAATCTAACTGGAATACGAAGAACAACTGTATCCAGCGCGTTATCGGGGCAATTCATTATAAGCAGAGCACAAGTATTTTAATTTAAAAGAAGTAAACCAAAATCTGACTGCACATGAGTAAATTATTACGCATGCCCAATTGGTATTCATTACTTATCATCTTATTTGTGGCCTTATACCTCGGGTAAAAGAAATTATTCTCGTCTAACCGGGCATGCGCTTTTCAGTGCGGGTCCTTATTTTCATAAGCAAAAACGGGGCTGTCCTTCACAAGCGGGCAGCCCTTCTTTATGAGCTGAAAGCAGAAGGCAGAAAGCAAAAAGCTATTGAGGCGAATGATTACAGCGTAAAGATATCCGCTGCGGTCATTCGCCTCAATAGCTTTTTGCTTTTTGCTTTCCGCTTTATGCCTTCTGCTCCTGGGCTTGCGCTGCTTCCCACCCTATCATCGCATTTTTGCGGGTGCTGCCCCAATGGTACTGACCATATTCACCGGTAGCTTTGATGACGCGGTGACAGGGAATCAGGAAGGCCACGGGATTTTGGCCTACGGCTGTTCCCACGGCGCGGGAGGCACCAGGGTGTTGGATGTCGGCCGCCAGGCGGGAATAAGTAGTGAGATTACCCATCGGTATTTTCAGCAGGGCTTCCCATACTTTCAACTGGAAGTCGGTTCCTTTTAAGTGCAGTTTTATTTCAGACAGCCGGCTCCAGTCCTGTGTAAAAATATACAGGGTATTTTGCTGGATGAGGTCTACCATCTGCGTGAACTGTGCATGCGGGAATTGTTCTTTCAGCGCCTGCAGGGCTGCTTCGGGGTTGTCGGCAAAAGCCATATGGCAAATACCTTTTGGCGTAGAGGCCACCAGGATATTGCCAAAAGGACTTTCTGCAAAGCTATAGTTGATTTGCAGGGCTTTGCCGCCATTGCGGTATTCGCCGGGTGTCATGCTTTCGATATTAATAAAAAGATCGTGTAATCGCCCGGTACCAGAGAGGCCCGCTTCAAAAGCCGCATCAAATACAGTCACTTTTTCTTCCCTTAATATATTCTTTGCATAATCCAGTGTGAGGTATTGCAGGAACTTCTTAGGAGTAACGCCTGCCCATTCGGAAAATACCCGCTGAAAATGAAACGGGCTCATATGCACGGCTGCTGCCACTTCCTGTAAATTAGGCTGTGTTTTAAAATTGTTTTTGATGTAGTCTATTGCCGTTGCAATTTTATCATAATTGTTCATGGCTGTTAATTTTAAAACAAAGGTAGCTGCAGTAGTATCTCTAAAAAACCCGGTTATTGCTATCTGTGTTTTGCCTGCTGTTCCTGGATTTTTATGCGGGAAGCAGGAATTTAGTTAAATTCGAAATTACGATAATTTCAGCCGATGCTTATGTGTGTACCCAACTGAGCGAATCGCGATGAAATAAAATATCCACATATGAATATGCCAAAATTTGCCACCGCCGCATTGATTTGTTTAGCCGCTTATCTGCCATTACCAGGCTTTGCACAGCAAGCCGATCCACCTGTTTTTTTATTGAAATCAACTGTATTGCAGCAACGTAAAGCGGCTGTTGCGCAACATGATCCGCAGGCCGAAAAAGCACTGGCGGACTTGTTGCAGCAGGCTGGCCGAGCATTGCAGCATGGTCCCTATGCCGTGACACTTAAAAGTAAGGTGCCTCCCAGCGGTGATAAACATGACTACATGAGCGTGGGCCCTTACTGGTGGCCAGACACCACCAAGGCGAACGGGCTGCCGTATATCCGTCGCGATGGGGAAACCAACCCGGAACGCTACGCCGTGAAAGACGACAGCTATTTTAACGCACTATGCGGAGATGTGAAAATACTGGGCCTGGCCTGGTTTTATACTGGTGATGAAAAATATGCTGCCTACGCTGCAAAGCTGCTGCACACCTGGTTCCTGGACCCTAACACCCACATGAATCCTAACCTGAACTATGGACAAGCCATTCCCGGTATCACCGAGGGCAGAGGTATTGGTTTAATAGACACCCATGCAGTGGTAGCCCTGATAGATGGTATGCAGCTGTTGAAAAATTCTCCTGCTTTTCCTGCCGCTGATTTCGCCGGGATACAGGATTGGTTCCGCCGCTTTCTTACCTGGATGCGTACCAGTAAAATAGGGCAGGAAGAACTGGTGGCTAAAAATAACCATGGTACCTGGTATGATGTACAGGCTGTGGCCATTGCCTTGTTTACTGAACAGCCACAACTGGCGAAACAACTATTGCAGGAGCAAACCATGCCACGCATAGACCGTCAGCTGGAAGCTGATGGCCGGCAGCCACTGGAACTGGAACGCACCCTGTCCTGGAATTATTCTTACTTTAACCTCGCCGCTTTTTTTGAACTGGCTACTATGGCAGAACAGGTACAGGTGGACTTGTGGCATTATCAAAGTCCCGGTGGAAAAAGCCTGCGCAAAGCATTTACCTGGATGTTGCCCTTTGCCGCTAACAAGGCCACCTGGCAGTACCAGCAAATTAAACCCATGAACACCGATGCTTATATAACCCTGGCGATGATTGCGGCGGATAAATATCATGACCTGGATTTATCCGCTTTATGGCAGGTACATCCCCAACAGCCGGATTATATTTACCTGCTCACCGGCTGGGGCAGCTGATAGTTTGCGTACAGGGATTCCATTCTTTATTGCCGGAATCCCTGTCATCATTCACCCTTTCTTTTTTTTTCGTGTCATCAGGATGTATCAATGAATCATCATGACAGCGAAACTGAAGTTACTGTTACTACTATTGGCAGCCAGCATGCCGGTATTTGCCGGACAGCAGAACCCGGATAGCGTGCAGGCAGCACGGAAAAGTATTATCAGGCTGGTGGTAGCCAGACTGGAAAGAGATCACTATTCCCCCAAGGAATTGGATGATGCCTACTCAAAGGCAGTATGGAAGCGGTTTATTACGGCCATAGACGATTATCGTTCATTATTCTTACAAAAAGATATTACCCGGTTACAAGCCTACGAAACCACGCTGGATGACGAGTTGCGCCAGGGAGATGTACAGTTTTTCAATGTGGCTTTTCCCCTGTATCAGCAACGGGTAAGGGATATGATCCGCATCACCGACAGCATTTTACAACAACCGGTATCTTTTAAATCCAATGAGCAGGTACTGTTAAACCGCCATGAAGCAGCCTTTCCGGTGAATGAGAAGGACCGGGCCAGCATTTGGGCAAAGCGGCTTACGTATGAAGTATTTAGAAAAATACAGGAGTCTGCGGCCACCGATAGCATTGGGAAATTACCCCTGGCACACCAGGAGCAATTGGCCAGGGCTAAAGTACAGCGCTGGTTTCAACGTTCCTTCAGTAATCTGCTGGTAGCTGCTGCGGAAGATGATAAGTTTGCCTTGTATGTAAATGCCGTAGTATTTGAAATGGATCCGCATACGGCCTATAATCCACCGGCAGATGCGCGGATGCTGCAGGAACAGATGGCCCATCGATATTATGGATTGGGAATGGAATTGGGTATAAAGAATGATGAAGTATTTATTAAGCGTTTAATCAGCGGGGGGGCTGCATTACGCAGTGGACTGGTACAGGAAAATGATAACCTGGTACAGGTAAGTAGTCATCGTGGCGAAATGGTAGAAGTAGCAGGGATGCCGTTGAATGATATCTCCCGCCTGATCCGCGGTGATAAAGGCACTATGGTAAAACTGGTACTCCGTAAAAGCAATGGCCATGAAGCTATGGTAACCATAGAAAGAGGAATTGTGAATGAAGATGAAACCGGCGCCAGAAGTGCCGTGATTCATCAACAACAACAAAAGATCGGGTACATTTATTTGCCTGCTTTTTATGCTGATTTTGAAAGAAAGGATGGAGTGCATTGCGCGGAAGATATTGCCAGGGAAGTGAGGCTGTTACAAAAAGAGCAGGTAAGTGCGATGGTGATGGACCTGCGTAATAATCCCGGTGGTTCCCTGGATGAAGTGGTAAAAATGCTGGGACTCTTTCTGCCGCCGGGTCCCAAGGTACAATTGAGAACGCGGGATGCCGTATCTGTATATAATACGGACTCCACACAACCATGGCTGTATAAAGGACCACTCACTGTATTGATTAATGAGAACAGTGCTTCTGCTGCGGAAATTTTTGCAGCTGCTATCCAGGATTATCATCGTGGTATTGTGATTGGCAGTGCTTCTTCCTATGGAAAAGGTACGGCGCAGGCCACGTTGCCCATGGGTAAAGCCGGTGATCCGGATAAAGGAATTCCTACGCAACTGTTCGGTAGCATCGCATTAACACAGCATAAATTTTATCGTGTTAGCGGGTCTTCCACCCAACTGAAAGGCGTTATTCCGGATATCCTGTTGCCGGGAGTAACGGCTTATCGCAAAGTGCAGGAAAGAGATAATGCTACTGCTTTAGCGTGGGATACTATTCCGCGTACTTTGTATGCAGACATGCACCGGTCGGAGAAAGAGCAGCAATTGATTATGGATGGAAATAACTTATGGAAGAACGACAAAGTATTCACCGGTATATTAGAAAATACCAACTGGATGAAGCAGCACCAGGATGACCCGGTGCCTTTGTCGTTCGATAAATTTAAGTTGCATCAGCAGCAGGTGCAGGCCCACCTGGATACGTTGGGTGAAATATGGAAATTGCCGGCAGGGAAACAACTGACACTAACGGGTACTACTATACTAACAGATAAGATTTTACAGGAGCGTTACGAAAAATGGATGGCATCAACCGGTGAAGATGCTTACCTGTTAAAGACCGTAGAAATTATGCAGCAGATGGACGGCCTCCAATAAAAAATGTTTTAGCATGAATGCGGGCTTTTCTGTTCCTTTTTATATTTTGTGGATATAACGTATCAGATCAACCAGTTTTCATGAATAAAAATCTTCGGGGTTATGGAGGAATATGATAATGATGAGTTGTCGCCCTCCATTGATTCAGCGACCTTTGCCACATTATTCCGCCAGCATTATTCTCATTTATGTACCGTTTCTTTTCGGGTAGTTGGTGATAAAGATATCGCCAAAGATATTGTACAGGATTTCTTTCTTCACTGTTGGAATAAGCGAACCGCATTACCTGTTGTCAGGAATTTCGGCAGTTATGCTTTTCGTTCGGTGCGGAATGCTTCTTTAAATTATCTGCGGCAGTCGGGGTCCGTTTCTTTTGAGTTAACAGATGCAGTGGATGTGGCGGTGCCGCAGGAGGAGGAAGCGCCTCCGCGCGAGGAGCTGCACCGGCGGCTTTGGGAAATTATTGACCAGTTGCCGGAGCAGCGCCGCATTATTTTTTTACTCAGCAACCGGGATGGACTGAAGTATACAGAGATTGCCAGTAAGCTCAATATCTCTGTTAATACTGTTAAAACCCATATCCGGCTGGCATACCAGGTGCTCCGTAAGGAATGTATCTGGTTGATCCGCTGGTTGTTGTTATTTTTTTTGATGAATTAAACAGGGGCGTTCACCCTTTCTTATAAATGAGTGTCTATAACGTATATGGATATGCCGGAAAAAGATATTAACTGGGAAAAACTGCTGCAGCAGTTGGAGAAAGGTGCGGAAGAAGCGCCATTATCTGACGCAGAGGCAGAAGTAGCGAAGCTTTCCGGCGCTGTACATGCCTATTTGCAGGAAGCTGCGCAGGAAGAACAGGAATTCCCCATGGCAGAAGGTTGGGAACGGTTTCAGCGTTCCGTACCGGAAGCAGGTGAGTTACACCCACGGCCCGCATTGAAAAGTGTGCGCTACCTGCGTTGGGGAGTGGCAGCTGCTGTAGCGATTTTATTAACTGTTGCCGGTGTATATTTTTTACACTTACGCCGGGAAACACCTGCCGTAGCTATTGCTAACCTACCCCCCAGTTCAAAGGTACGGTTGTTATTATCCAATGGTAAAGAAGTAGCGCTGGGTAGCGGATCACAGCAGTTGAGAGAAGCGGGTGGTACAATCAATATCAACGATACCATGATTGTATATCAGCAGGGAATAGGGGCTATCAAGGCCGGGGAAGCAAATATACTGGATGTACCACGCGGTCATCAGGCAAAACTGGTGCTGGCAGACGGCACACAGGTATGGGTAAACGCTGACAGCCGGTTAGAATATCCTGCCGCCTTTAATGGCAGTACCCGCGAGGTGAAGATCACCGGGGAAGCCTATTTTGAAGTAGCTGAAAAAGCCACGCAACCCTTTATTGTAAAAGCCGGCGATATGCAGGTAAAAGTATTGGGTACCGCGTTTAATGTGAATACTTACGACCAGCAGATTCATACTACCCTGGCTGCCGGAAAAGTGAGCACCAGCGTGCAAAACCAGGCACTGATATTATTGCCGGGAGAACAAGCCACTTATAGTGCAACTGTACCGGTGCTTAAAAAACAACGGGTAGACACCCGGGTATATACTGCCTGGAAAGATGGAGATATTTATTTTGAAGAAGCCACGCTGAAAGAGATTGTTCATAGCCTGGAGAGGGAATATGACTATACTATTCACTTTGATGACCCTGCCCTGGAGCGCCTGCATTTTACGCTGGATATACGTAAAACAGGCGCCTTACAGGATGTACTGGATAACATTGCCGGTACAACAGGTAAAGTGAAATTCAAAACAATGAACAGGGTAATTATTGTAAGTAAAAAATAAACGCATCATCATCATCTATCAACCATCGAAAAAGCGGACACTGATTCTCGTATAAGCGGATCCGTTTTATTTAAAATCGCTGTACAACAATGAACAGATTATTAAAGCTGACATCAGCCGGAAGGGCTGTGCATGGCGTAGCTATGCCTATTTTGCTGCTACTGTTGTGTCTCTCCCTGTCGCCACATTTATCTGCCCAGAACTTTCCTGCGCTCGATAAGAAATTTACCTACAAGGCGGTGAAAAAGCCGCTGCCTGCGGTGCTGAAAGATATTCGTATACTCGCCGCTGTTAGGTTTACTTACAACGTGGAAGAAGTAGAACAGCAGCCACCTGTTACTATAGATGTAAAGAATACGCCGTTAAGAGAGTTGTTGAAACAGTTATTAGAGAAAACTAACCTGGAGTATAGCACAGGTATGGCGGGCATTATTATTTTCCCAAAAGTACAGCCGGAAGGACAACCGGAACGTAAGGGGTTCTTTTTAAGCGGGCAGGTAACCGATAAGCAGGGCGTAGCTTTGAGCGGCGTTACCATACAGGGAATAGCCTCTAAAGTAGGTACCAACACCACAGAAGACGGGATGTTTTTCCTGGTAGTGGAAGAAGCGGATAAGATCCGTGTTTCCCGGTTGGGCATGAAACCTATGATAGTGGCAGTAAAGAAGGGCGAGTTTGCGAAAATCGCTATGGACTCCGTGATCCAGGAAATCCGGGAAGTTGTGGTGAATGGTTACCAGGTGATTGATAAAAGAATGTCTACCGCCGCTGCCTTTAAGCTGGATGCTGCTGATATCATACAACCGGGACAATCAAGTGTAGATAAGATGTTACAGGGAAAGGTGCCCGGACTGATGATTGTAAATAACTCCGGTAGTCCTAATGCCGTACCTAAAATGAGGATCCGTGGTACTTCTACTTTTATTGGTAATGCGGCGCCGGTGTGGGTTATTGATGGTGTGATCAAAGAAGACCCGGTAGATCTCACGCCTGCTCAATTGAATGAAGCGATGGGTGGTGCACAGGGTGCAAATTTTTCTATCATCGGGAATGCCGTATCCGGCCTTAACCCGTATGATATTGAAAGCATGACTTTCCTGAAAGATGCGGCTGCTACTGCTATCTACGGTATTCGTGCAGCCAATGGCGTTATAGTGATTACAACGAAGAAAGGAAAAAGCGGCCCTGCTCAGTTGTCGTATAATGGTACCTTAACTTTTCAGGCCAGACCTTCTTATGCACAGTATCAACTGATGAATTCCCGGCAGCGTGTGGATCTATCACGGGAACTGATGGCAGATGGCCTTAATAATTACAACGTCCGTAACGTAGGCTATGAAAGCCTGGTGCAGCAGTTTCTGAAAAAACAAATCACCCTGGATGAACTCAATGCCCGTACCGCAGCGATGGAAACCATGAATACGGACTGGTTTGCCCGTTTGTTTCGCCCGGCAGTGAGCAACAACCATTCCCTGAGCCTCACAGGAGGTAACGATAAAACAAATTATTATACCTCTTTTAACTATGCCAACAATGGTGGCGCTGCCAAAGAAGATGGCAATAAGCAGTATAGCGTTTTGTTAAACCTGCACTCCGCCATCACAAAAAGACTCAGCATAGACATCGGCGCCAACGCCAGCTATCTTAGGTCCTCAGGCTATTACAACGTGAATCCGTTTGATTATGCGGTAACGGCTGCGCGCACCATTGATCCGGAACTGTTAATTGACAAAGGTATTTCGGGGTCTTTGCATATGCCGCTTACCTACAACATACAAAATGAAATTAATCAAACTACCAACACCGCCACCACAACCAATACCATGTTAACTGCCGCCCTGCATTACCAGGTGGCTAATGGCTGGAGGTGGACGACCCTACTCAGCGGACAGTTAGGGAGCACAGAAGGCATGCAGGCCGCCTACGATCGTAGCTACCTGGTATCTGAGGCGCGGGGCTATGATTTTGGTGCAGCAGTGAGTGACAGTATCAGAAAGTTATCCGTGTTCCCTTATGGAGGCCTGGCCAATATTAATCATGAAAACCTGGTGGTATTGAATATGCGTAACCAGTTGGAATATAGCTGTAGCCTGTTTGGTGCACGGGATCGTGTATACGTGATGGTGGGAAATGAAATTAAGTCCCTGCAACGTAAAGGGTTTTCTTCTGTAGAGTTGGGATATTTCCCCGACAGAGGCCAGACCTTCTTTTCAGGCGAGTACAATGTAGGTGGCGGCGCAGTGAAAGGCGGTACCTATTATCATACACCGATCATTGTGAATACGCTGAATAATAACATGGGATACTATGCTTCCGCTACTTATTCTTTAATGGGCAAGTATGTGTTGAGTGTAACCGGCCGGGCAGATGGTTCCAACAGGTTTGGGCAATATTCCAATCAACGGTTTTTACCAAACATGGTGTTTTCCGGTAGCTGGGATGCAGGTAGTGAGCCATGGTTGACTGGCAGTCGTATTATCAGCGGACTACGTTTCCATGCTTCCTATGGCACACAAGGGAATGTGGTGGACCAGGTAGGACCACAGCTCATTGCTACTTATCCTTCTTCCCCAATAGACGAAGGCAGTGGAGAATACATTCTGCATACCAAAAGCCTCGCTTATCCCGCACTGCGATGGGAGAAGACGTACCAGTCGAATGCCGGGGTGGAATTGTCGCTGTTTAACGGCCGGGTGAATTTTAACGGGGAAGCCTATATGAAAAAAAGTGTGGACTTACTCGCTACAAAAGAACTGCCTTTTGAATATGGTGTGAACAGCATGTTGGTGAACGCCGGGAATATGACGAATAGCGGGCTTGACTTGTTTTTGCAGGTAGTACCCCTGCGTACCAGTAAAACAGAAATCTCTTTTGATCTTACCTGGTCAAAGAATTATAACAATATCGTTAGCAGTCAATACAGTAATCTGTATACCAACTACCTGGCAGGAACTGCCCTTATTCCGGGTCGTCCTATTAATAGTTTGTGGTCATATCATTACACAGGGCTTGACCACAATACCGGCGTGCCAAAGTTCAATAATACGGGTGTGTATAAAGATGCTACGGCAGATCCGGCCAGCTTCCTGGTATACTCCGGTAGAAAGGACCCGTTGGTGACCATGGGGTTCAATCCCCGTGTGCGTTACGGCGCCTTCACACTTAACATGAATATGTACCTGAGCTACGGCAACTATAAGCGCCTGAATGCTATTTATAACAATGCCTTTATTTCCGGTGGTGCACCATTGCCGGAAAAGAATATGCCGGTTATACTATACCAGAGATGGCGTAAACCCGGTGATGAAGCCTTTACAAATGTTCCCGCTTTTGGTGGCGACAGACCCGTGTTGATCCCCGTTTCGCAATCAGGCGTGAGCCCTTATACGATGTACGATTTGTCAGATATACGCGTAGTGAATGCCAGCTTTTTACGTTGCCGTATCATCAATGTGTTTTACCGGGTACCTCAATCGATATGCCGTAGTGTGTATGTGAAGGGCATCAACCTGGGTGGCGCTATTACCAATCCGTTTACCATTGCCGGCAAAGAGTTAATGGGACAGGATCCTGAAACATTGGGCACCGGTACCACTGCATTACCAGTTACGAAATCCTATTCTTTCACCCTTAATGTTATGTTCTAATGAGAGGGATACAAAAAACAGGAATCATTTTTTTCCTGGTAATGGTAACAGGATTGACTTCCTGCAGAAAATTCCTGGAAGAGAAGTCGCAGACAGATATGACGCCAAAGTCGACAGAAGATTACAGTGAATTATTATTTGGCGATGGTTATCCGTTAGGCAGCACCTTATTGCAGCCGCAGGTGCAGTTTATGGATGACGATGTAGCATGTTATAATAGCCCATTGCTGGCGAATAACCAGCAGGCAGTATTTGGCAATATGCCGGCCTTTACCTGGCAACCGGATTTTTTAGAAGCGGTAGGAAGAAATAATAGCCCGGATGTTGCTGCTTTTAATTCCTGGAGTGCTTACTATAAGCTCATCCTGGGCTGTAATGTGGCATTGCAGGCAGTGGATGGCAGTATTGGCAATGAGGTGGCGAAAAGGTACCTGAAAGGACAGGCCCTGGGGTTGAGAGCATACTATTATTTTATGTTGGTGAATTTATATGGAAGGCCTTACAATGATAGTACAACTACACCTGACAAAAGCCTGGGAGTACCGCTGCGTCTTGATGCCAACTTATATGAAACTTATCCGGCCAGGAATACTGTAGCGGAGGTATACCGGCGTATCAGCCAGGATATCGACAGCGCCTGTATCCTGTTGGATGCAGATAAAATTAATAAAACGCCTTACCGTTTTAACTATATCGCAGCGCACTTCCTGGCATCGAGGGTGGCGTTGTTTATGGAGCAATGGGATAAAGCAGCCGCCCAGGCCAGCATTGTAATGCAGTATCATCCGGCGTTGATGGATCTTCCTTCCATCCAGTTGGAAGAGGGGCAATTTATATTGAATACTGTTACTACAGAAAATATATGGTTGTTTGGCAGCACGGAAGAGCGCAAGTCGTTAGGGGTGAATGCAGCGTATGCTTTTTCTGCGTCTTTGGGTAAGACCTACCAGCCGGGAGATTTGAGGTCTTTTGCCTATTACATGGAGCTGCCGGATTTTCTGAAGCCTGTTTTTGGCATGGACTACGTACAACGGAAGTTTGATCCTAATGTGGAGAATATACGTGGCATGGCATGGCGCAGTGCAGAGATGTATCTCAACCGCGCGGAGGCCAATATCCAGTTGTATAAAACAACGGGTAAGGCCACTGCAGCACAACAGGCACTAACGGATTTGAACACACTGCGTCAGCACCGGTTTGCCCCCTGGGTTTATCAGCCGCTGCAGATGGCCACTGCGGAGGTGATGCTGCAATGGTGCAGGGACGAGCGTCGCAGGGAATTCTTTAATGAAGAAGGACATCGTTGGTTTGATTTGCGGCGGTATGGCATGCCTGCAATGACACATGTGTTTAAACCTTCTATGAGCACGGTTGCCGTGTATCAGTTGAAAGCCAAAGATCCGCAGTACGTGTTGGCAATACCGGGCGTGGTATTACAGCGTAATCCGTCTTTGGTTCAGAATCCACAAAGCACCGGCGTGAGATTGCCGGAGTAATTATCACCATTAATCACTTTCGTATGTCCAGATATATTCGTTTTTTTCGCACTAATGCTTTGTGGCTGTTAGTGTTGCTGACAGGTGTTGTGGCTTGTAAGCGGGAAGCCGTGCCTATGCCATCGGGTGAGAAATATGGCTACCGGCTACCCCAGGGAAATCAGCCGTTTGATGCGGATATCACCGCCTTTTACAAAAAATATCACTGCTATATTTTATATAAATATTCACCGGCAGATTTCAGATATGCGATTGGTACATCTATTAATGATACCTCCTGGCAGCCGGATCCTGCAAACGTTGCACCTGCACTGAGCTTCCTGATGAAGGAATGTTTACAACAATACCCGGATAGTTTTTTACAACAGGTACTGCCCTACCGTATCCTGTTGCCGGAACGGATTGATTCTTTCGTATCACGTAACGGAGATGGTACTTCGAATAACTATGTTGGCAGCAATGGATTTGCAGCTACCGATTATATGATGGCTTTTGGCTGGGCTAACAAACAGTTGCTGCAACAAACACCGGCGCGGTTAAAAGCGCTGCGCGGAGGACTGCACCGGTGCTTATGGAAGCGGGCCTTTAATGCACAGGAACTGGAGATGCCGGATAGTTTTGCATTATATCAGCCGGATTATCTCAACATGGATGAGGAAGCCTACCACGCCGCAGGCCTCGTAACCCGTATTCACAACGCATATATGTTTAATAATCCCTACTGCCTGGGCCAGGACTTTTTGGATTTTATCGGTGTTATTACCAGCACTTCTGCAGAAGAAATGGAAGGCACGCTGCTTTCACCACAGGTGGATGTCAGCGGTTTAATAAGAGTAAAGTACGATGTTATCCGGCGGTATTACCAACGCAAATACAACATTGATCTGCAAGCCATTGGTAACCGGCCCTGAACTGTTTTAAAAAAATATATTTTATGAGATACCGATTAATGTTGTTACTCACCTGTTTATACGCCCAACTCACGGTGGCGGCTACACGCGATGATGCTATGGTGAATGTCAGCGTGACCGTGCAGGGCCTGAATATGTTCAGCATCCGCTACCTGGATGAAGTGAACCCAATTGCTGCCATCAGCATGGCGGAAGGGATGAGCGCTACGAAAGTATGGACCGGCAAACTGAAGATGCCACTGGTACAAGTCATGAATATTAACAATGTACCTGTATTAGTACATCCTGGCGACCAGGTAATCGCGAAGCTGAGCCCACGTCCCTTTAATGAAGGATTGGTGCATTGCGAAAATGCGGTTATTACCGGTACACAGCCGGCGCGTTTGCAGTTGCTGTATAAACTGGATAGTATGTATCGTTTCCGGGATAGTGTGGTGTTGCATACCGACTTCGAATCATTCAGGGCAATGATGGATAAGAAAAACGAGCAGGCCATGCAACTGATTACCAATGCGCATTTAACGGGAAAGGAAGATTTTCCGGTTGCACAGTTGTACCTGAAAATGCTGAAGATGAAGGTGAAGAGCTATTATGCCAGTCGCTATAAAGCAGAGAATGTATATGCCGCTAAAATCCCCGTACAGTTTAAAGCCTGGCTGCAGCAGGAAGCAGAAGTAGATCATCCCTACCTGTCGCGCATTGCGGAGGAGTCAGTTGTGTCCGGATATGTTAGCAGCGCAGTGCCGGGAGATGGTGATGAACGCGTTGCTTATTTGCTGAGTCATTTGTCGGGCGACCGGTTGAAGCACCTGTTGGTTTGGAATGATGTGGTAGGTACCGTACGTTACCACGGCGCCAACGAGCATTTCATGGATGTCTATGAAATGGTACAGAAAGAAGTGCATCATCCTGCTATCAAAGCTTTATACGACTCTATATATCACGCTTATCAGCCGCTTAATTTGGGCCAGCAGGCGTTTGATTTTACACTATATGATTTGCAGGGCAAGCCGGTGCGCTTATCTCAATTCAAAGGAAAAATGGTGGTGCTGGATTTCTGGGCTACCTGGTGTGCTACCTGTATCGCGGAGCTGCCCAACTTTGAACGGTTTGCTGACTCGCTGCATACGGATACCGGTATTGTATTCCTTTCTATTGCCTGGGATGAAGACGTGGTATGGAAGAAATACCTGGACAAACATCCTCAAAGTGAAGCCATTACTTTAAGATTATCTCCCGATGAAAGTGATAAAAACATGCAGGAGTTTGTAAAACATTATCAGTTAACGGGTGTGCCGCGCTATATGATGATTGATGCCGAAGGTAAATTCCTGACAGCCTTTGCGCCACTGCCATCAGATCCGGTCTATAAGGCGTTGCTGGAGATGTGGATGAAAATGAGAAAATAAATTTTATATAATAATCATGTTTATGAAGAGAATAATAGCCCTGTTGGCCATGGGTGTGGCATTACAAACATCCGCACAGAATAAGATAGTCATATCAGGAACCTTACCTGATTTGCCGAATGATACCATGATGCGTTTGTGGACACCATTCCAGGAAGGATATGACTCGACTGTCATTAAAAATCACAGCTTTACTTTTACTAAAACACTTACCAGCGGTAATGGTGGTGTATTTATTATTGCGGTAGGAGATGTGAAAGATGAGAAAAAAGGGACGGTGCTTTTCCTCGAACCAGGAGAAGTGAAAATTACCGGTAAAGGGCCTTTTTTTCAGAATGCTACTTATAGTGGCTCGCAGTTTATCAAAGACTGGGTAGACATCTGCAGCAATATTCTTGATACCGCTGCTGCATTTTCTGAAAAGAGAAAGCTGAAAATGAGGCAGGAAGAAGCGGAGAACGTAGGAGACATGCTTACATCCAACGAACTGCAACCGCAGATCGCGGTGTTTGAAAAGCAGCAGTCAGAATTGGCCAAAGTGTGGATCAGCAAGCATCCTAAATCAACCGTATCTGCCTATCTCTTTGCCAATGTACTGAACAGAACGATGCCAAAAGATGAGTGGCTGGAGTACCTGGGTAAGCAGCCGCTGAATGTACAGCGCGCCGCATCTGTTAACTTCGTGAAAAAATCGATGGGTGTAGGTATGGAAATCGGTACTATTGCACCCGGATTTACTTTGCCGGATGTAAATGGTAAACAGGTGTCGCTGTCTGACTACAAAGGAAAATATGTGCTGATTGATTTCTGGGCCAGCTGGTGCGCTCCCTGTCGGGCACAAAATCCTTATCTGAAGGCAGCCTATGAGAAGTTCAAAGATAAAAACTTCACCATTCTCAGCGTATCTGCAGATGAAAAGAAAGATAAATGGCTGCAGGCAATGGAAGAAGATAAACAACCCTGGACGCAGGTGTGTGATCTGAAAGCCTCTATGAGTCCCGTGGCACTGGATTACCACGTGATAGCTATCCCGGTGAATTACCTGGTAGGACCTGATGGAAAGATTGTGGGTATGGGTTATATGAATGAACGATTAGAACAGAAGCTGGCAGAATTGCTGAAATAGTATTGTCTGTATTTATCCTGGTAAGCCCCGCTACTAAAAAGTAGCGGGGTTCTATTTTTCACTTGTTATTAAAGGCTTAACCTTCTCTTTATTTCCGTACGGGTGAATCCTGACTTTTTGAAAGGATGCGCCTCAGTATTGAATACGTATTTTTCCAATGTAATATCCGGGTTGCCATTAAACAGCAAGTAGAAATATTTCATGGTTTCCGCAAAAAAGAAGGTGGGTAATTCGTTGTTCTGCTTCATGGTGCGTACGTCTGCCACAGAAGAAAACGCAATATCTGTTTTGCAGTATTTCAGCATGTCTTTATAATACTGTTGCCCCATTTTCAGGTATTTCGGATTTTTCGTATAGTTGTGCAGGTACCAGGCAGACTCAATAATCTCCGGATTCAGGTCGTACACCGGGTAAGTGGGTTCTTCCTTTTTATAATCGTAGATCATTGGTTCCAGGCCGTATTTATTCCACAGGCCGTTCCAGGTATCCTGGAAAGTTTCGGCTCTTTTGAAATCACCTGTCAGCGAGATGAGTGCGGGCCAGAATGCATCATATAAAGTAACAGACGATTTGGTTTTTTCTCCGGTATCCATATTTACGTGGCCATACCACACACCGGTGTTAGTTTTTTCCGGAATATATTTATTGATGGCCGCAATGCTCTTATCCCAGATAGGCTTGAGTTGCGGATCTTTAAACAGTAACCAGGTTTTCAGCAGGTATTCAAAGTAAGAATCTGCGCCGGCGCCAATGTAGCTGTTGCGATCTTTCCATTCGCCTGTTTCATTGTTGATCACTTCCCCTACAAGATCTATTTTTGAGCGTTTATTCCAGATATACAGGTTTGCTTTTTTAGCTGCCTGGTAGTATACCGGATTTTTGGTGTAATAGCTTAGGATACCCATTTCAAACATATAGGAGGCAGCTTCTGCTGTGTTGACTTCTGCTCCTTTGGTTTCACCTGTTTTCAGGTTTACCCAGTAGTAGGGGATACCGGTAGGGGAGTTAAATGCTTTCAGCATCCGGTCGCCGAAGTCCTTTGTTTGCGCCAGTATCCGTGGATCCTGGGTATATTCATACATACAAAGCAAACCGCCGAGTACCCGGATATTTACTTCAAATGTTTTTACAAAAATATCTTTATCGAAGCTGACGCTGTCTTTGATATATTGTTCTACTTCTTTGGCAAAATCATCCAGCTTCATCACTTTCATAGTGCTGTAGGCATCAATGGGTGAAATGTGCAGGGATTCTTTATACCAATCGGAATTTGTTTTAGTGAGTGGTAATAACACGTCATGTCCCCAGGCATACTGTTTATAAGCAGTCCAGGATCTTACAAATTCATCTTTTACATTTTGTGCGGTAGGCTCGTTGCTTTGCTGTGCGTATGCGGAACAGTACAGTAAACAGGCAGCAGCGGCGCTCAATAAATACTTCTTCATGTTGTGCGATGTTTTTTTGGTGACGATACCTGCTACAGGTATATCAGCGGATTATTGCCATTGTTGCCACCTCTGCAATGATAAATGCGGTGGTGGATATTGTTGGGATGGGTACGGTTCAGTGACAAGTCGGTACTGAAATAGCGCATGGTGTAGCCGGTGCGGCGGGTATCACTGTTGTTGGCGTTAGCGCCGTGAATGATCCTGGAATCATGCAGCGAGTAATTGCCTTTTTGTAATTCGAACCACACAATTTTGTCTTTCGCTATTTTATCTTTTATTTCTATGTTGAATATTTTATGCTGGTTATTGGCGATTTCCTGGTATTCTGAAAAGCCATTTTGATGAGATCCCGGTAATACGCCCATGCAGCCATTGGCTTTGGTAGCCTGATCAATGGCCAGCCAGATAGTGACAATATTATCGAATTTATCGAAACGACCTTTCCAGTAGGCGCTGTCTTCATGCCAGGGCGTATTCTTACCGGTTCTGGGTTCTTTGCAGATGAAATGGCTGCTCCATAGGCCAATGTTAGGACCAATGATCTTTTCCACTACATCGAGCACTTCATCAGCCAGGAGAAATTCAAATAGCCGGTCATCTTTATGATGGGGAACATCCAGTTCATCGGGTTGTAACTCGCCGCGGTTTTGCAGGTGTTCTTCAAAAATATTGAACAGGCGATTGAATTTATCGTCGCTGAATAGTGGTCTTCCTGGTAGCAGGTAGCCGTTTTCTTTGAAGAAGCTGACTTCCTGTGGTGAAGGTATTTGTGTCATGTTAAAAGATTTTCAGTTAAATAGTTTTTCATAAATAAATTTAGCTCCCACTGTATGGCTACGGGCGCCCTGGTAAATGGTATTGCCGGCAAATAAGGCGTAGGGCCAAATTCGCAGGTAATAGTGATGCTGGTTTTACCCTGTTGGCGGTGATGTTGTACCAGTTGTTTCCACCATTGCATATGTGCCTGTAGTGCCGACTGGAATTCACTGGCGGCGGGGTGTGATACTTGTGGGCCCTGCTCATATCCTACGCGGGCATGGAGGTGTATGCAATGTGGTATCACCTGGTCCATGAAAGCACTTTGTTCTTCGAGCAATGATTCGGATACCACGCACCAATGTGAAAAATCTGCAGTGAGCAATAGTGATGGAAATGCTTCCAGGTATTGCGCGGTGGCAGTGGTACAAAAGCTAAACCTGCCACGATGAATTTCGTGTGCTACCGGTATTCCATATTGCTGTGATAAGCCTGCTGCTGCCTGCAGGAAGGGAAGATTTTGTGCCACGCTATAGTAGTCCTTCCCTGTATGACAGTTCACCAGTAAGGGTTGCAACTGCAGGATCTTTTCCAGTTTAGTGGTATAATCTTCCAACAAGGCGGCAGGTGTAGTGCCTTTCGCATATGGATGTTGTGCCAGCAGTAAAAGGCCATATTGATCACATAACGTGGCGGCTTGTTCATATCCTGCTTTATTGGGATCGATGGCCAGTTCTATGCCATGATACCCAGCTGCTTTAATTTGTTGTAATGCCGTTTCGAGCGGCAGGTGTCCCATTCCCCAGTATGGACAAAAGAATTTTATCTCCATTGAAAATCGTAAAAAAACGCGGTTGTATTGCCCAATAAAAGTAGTGGGAAATACTATGGTAATTACGATGTTTTATTGCTGTATTATGATTAATTGTTACGGTAGGACGACTTTATACAATTGTCTGATGTTGCCGCCTGTATTGAGAAGGGGTGAGGTGATAAATGTCGCGGAATGTTTTGTAAAAATGACCGAGGTTATTGAAGCCACAGTCGCTGCAAATAGTTTTGATAGGTACGTTGGTAATGGATAATTGTTTGGCCGCAAAATTCATACGCAGGGTGGTGACCAGGTCGCTTAAGGTTTTATCATAGTATTTGCGGACCATGCGGTTTACATGATCAATATTGCGGCCGCAGAGTTCTGCAAATCCGCGTGGGCCCTGGCTGAATAATTCGTTGGTGAAAAAGTCCTGTATAGCATTTGATAGCCAACTGGGAATTTGCTGATCATCAGAAACGCTATCGTTGCCATCTACCAGGCGGAAAATGAGCAGTAGCAGGCTATCGAGGTACAGGTGCGACTGTTGGAATTTCCATACACGTTCTGCATTTTGGGAAATAGTTTTTATTAGTGCCATATCCAGCGTGGTTTGATAAGGCAGGAAGTTAGTGGACCAGAAATAGCTGTGACTATCTGCGAAGTAACGGTCACGCAGATGCGAAAGTGTGTCCATGGAGAAGGCCAGGTTCATAATGGTAAGGCCTTGTTTACTCCCTGTAAAGGTGTGTTGGTCATCTGGTCGCATCATCACCAGGTGTCCGGGTTTCAGGGTGGATTTTTGCCCGTTGATCAGGTGCGTGCCACTACCGGCTTCTACCCAGAATATTTCGGCATAGTCATGATTATGCATGGAAAGATCCTGCCGTGAGTGGATTTTTACCCTGGCAAGATGGAAAACCTCCTTGTTGCTAATGAAATGTTTGAGAAGAAATCGCCGCACCATTTATCAAATTAAGCAAATTAATGGCAGAGTGCAAAAGCAGAAAGCAGAAAGCAGAAAGCAAAAAGCTATTGTAGTGGTTGACCATAGCGAATAATTATACGCTTTACTCACTCGCTACAATAGCTTTTTGCTTTCAGCTTTCTGCTACTTCAGCACACCGCTGTGCATCTTGTAGCCAATAACAGGGGTGAATGTGCCAGTAGCAGGATTGAACACCTGTTTGGTTCTGACAATATCATACCATGTTTTTCCTTCTGCACATAGTTCCCAGTACCTTTCTTTCCATACTTCGGTACGGAAAGCATCTTTGTTTAGTCCGGATAGTGGGGCCAGGCCTGCGCGGCTGCGGGGTGCCTGTTTCGTGAATGGTTACGCCAGGTAGTGGTGTGTTGTTTTCATCCATTACAATACCTTTTATTTCACGTAGGTCCGATAACGTTTTGGCACATACGAAAACAGGCAACACGGCCAGTAGTGCGAATGATAGCAGTGTTTTGTAAACAGCTGACTTTTTTCGGTTCATAAAGTGGTGATTAAGCGGATAAATGTTAATGTTTATGCAATACAGTTCTGATCAAGTGATTAGCTTGTCACGTGCGTTGGTGTTGGATAATAAATGGATGTCAGGCCATACTGCTGGCGGAGTGGGCAGGGTTGTTACCTGGTACCTGCTTCATAACGTTGTTGATTTACTTAGCAAAAGTATCCGTTCTGTTTCACGCAATGGCGACGTATTTTTATCATATAATGTACGTTCTTTACGTTTTAACGATGTGCTCAGGGTGAGGTGATAACTGGTGGCGGAAAAAACGCTCCCTGAATAATAACTACCTATTATTCTTTTTTGTAGATTCCCTTCCGGAAGGAAGCATTTATTCTACTTATTTAAACCCATGGTCATGAAAATCAGGAAAAGTTTTATAGTAGTGGCGGCACTATTGGCGGCTGGCACACTATGCTCACTGGCACTACCCCAGGAACCTGAAAAGGCGCAAAATTTGAAAGTATTGCCTAAAAACATCAGTCATGAAGAACTGATTACCGTGATGCGCGGTTTCAATGCGGCACTCGGTGTAAAATGTAATTTCTGTCACGAACCACGGAAAGACGATGCCAAAAAACTGGATTTTGCCAGCGATGCAAATCCGCATAAAGGCACTGCGAGAGACATGATGCGGATGACCAAACGTATCAACAAGAAATTCTTCAAGGCTACCGAAGTAATGGCAGTAAGCTGTTATAGCTGTCATCATGGGGATGAAAAACCCAAGATCAAGCCTGATCCTGCGCCGGAAGGAGCGAAGTAGTTCCTGAGAGCTAAAAGCAGAAAGCAGAAAGCAAAAAGCTATTGCAGCGAATAATTAAAGCGTATAAATATCCGCAATGATCATCCGCTGCAATAGCTTTTTGCTTTCTGCTTTTTGCTTCCACTCATATATTATTTTTTTAATCTATTAGCGCTTGCTCCGGAAAATTCAGTATCTTTGCCCCCGTCTGTTGAGTTAAAAGCATAAAGCACAGAAATATCTATTCTCTCCAGTCCGGAAATCTTTTCTTTACTGCTCTCCTCAATTGTGATAACGCTAAAGATGAAGAAGCGTTATTTTATATTCATTACATCAGATATATCAACATGTTATTTGAGCAATTAGGGCTTATTGAGCCTATTTTAAAAGCAATAAAAAACGAAGGCTATACCACGCCTACTCCCATACAACAGCAATCTATTCCCATTGTACTGGAAGGTAAAGACCTGTTGGGCTGCGCGCAGACAGGCACCGGTAAAACGGCCGCGTTTGCTATCCCCATTTTACAGTTATTATACAATAGCAAGCCAGCCACCCAGGGCTTTAAGCATATTCGTACACTGATCCTGACTCCTACCCGGGAGCTGGCCACACAAATCGATGAGAGCTTTGGTGCCTATGGTAAATACACCGGTTTAAAGCATGATGTGATCTTTGGTGGGGTGCCGCAACACCGTCAGACTATTGCCCTGCGCAACGGTACCGACATCCTGATAGCTACGCCCGGTCGCCTGCTGGACCTGATGAACCAGGGCTATATTTACCTGAGTCACCTGGAAATGTTTGTGCTGGATGAGGCAGACCGCATGCTGGACATGGGTTTTATCAATGATATCAAGAAGGTAATCCGGGAACTGCCGCAACAGCGTCAAACCCTGTTCTTCTCTGCTACCATGCCGCCAAGTATCGCGCAACTGGCCAATTCCTTACTGTATAAGCCTGAAAAAGTGACCATCACGCCGGTATCTACTACCGCTGAAAGAGTGGAGCAATCGGTTTATTTTGTGAAGAAGAAGGATAAGCAGTCGTTGCTGGATCATATTTTGAAAGATAAGCGCATTGAACGTACCATTGTATTCACGCAAACCAAACACGGTGCCGACAGGATTGCCAAAAACCTGAAGAAGCGCAATATCAACGCCGATGCCCTGCATGGGGATAAGTCGCAAGCTTCCCGTCAGAATACCCTGAACAACTTTAAAAACGGTCGTCTCCGTGTATTGGTCGCCACCGATATCGCTGCCAGGGGAATTGATGTGGATGCGTTGGAACACGTGATTAATTATGATTTACCGAATGTTTCCGAAACGTATGTACATCGTATAGGCAGAACCGGTAGAGCAGGTGCAGCGGGCTACGCCCTCTCTTTCTGTGATACTGAAGAAAGACCTTACCTGCACAGCATCAATAAACTTACCCGGCAAGTTATTCCATCGGTGCCGCATCCTTTTGAAGAAGCAGCTATCATGGAAGCCAACGCCGTTAATCCTGATATGCCCAAAGCAGAACCAAGAAGGCCTAAGCCAAGGAATAGAAAGAAAGGACAGGTAGATAAACGGGATAGAACGTTCTAACGAATTTTGCCTGGAAACAGGATTAGACTGATTTTTATTTTAAAAGATAAAGGGAAGATGTAAGCAATTATCTGCTTATATCTTCCCTTTATCTTTTAAATCTTACGTCTGCCCTAATTACTATATTTACGCTCAAATTGTGCGTGTATGGATAATACAATATTTATCGCAGCGGCTCTTAAAGAGGATATTGGCAATGGCGACCACTCTACACTAGCCGCTATAGATAAGGCGGCAAAAGGGAAAGCAGTACTAAAGATAAAACAAGATGGCATACTGGCCGGAATTACACTGGCACAGGAAATATTCCATTATCTCCAACCCGGGGCAACATTTACCTTATACAAAAAAGATGGCGACCACGTACAGAATGGTGAGATAGCATTTGAAGTAGCTACCGATGTGCATACCATACTAATGGCCGAAAGGCTGGTATTGAATTGTATGCAACGCATGAGCGGCGTTGCTACCCTTACCAATCAGTATGTAGAAAAAATAAAGAACTATAAAACCAAAATATTGGATACACGGAAAACTACCCCGTTGTTTCGCGTGTATGAAAAAGAAGCAGTACGCCTAGGCGGCGGCACCAACCTCCGTATGGGCCTCTACGATATGGTGATGCTCAAAGACAATCATATTGATTTTTGCGGCGGCATTGAAAAAGCTATTGAAAAAACGGTAGCCTATCTGCAAACAAATAATTTGGATTTAAAAATAGAAGTAGAGACCCGCAACCTGGATGATGTAAAACGCATATTGAGTGTGGGTAATATACATCGTATCATGCTGGATAATTACGACCTGCCCACGTTAGCCGAAGCTGTGCAATTGATAGGTGGTAAATATGAAACAGAAGCATCAGGCGGCATAAATATAAATACGGTAGCAGACTATGCGGCTACGGGAGTAGATTATATATCGGTAGGTGCAATAATAAACCATGCTGTAAGCATGGACCTTAGTTTAAAAGCGCAATTGGTATAAATGAGCATTATTCAGCAAAAAATAGAAATAAGTATCATCAATCTAATCCTGTAGCCAGACAAAAAATCGCATTATATTACTTCGGCTTTGAGTTTCCCGGCTTTAATAGCTTTCAGAAATTCGCTATAATCTTTCTCTGTCTGATCCGCATAAGCTACTGCAAATTTGCCAATGGCTTCATCTGCGATATCGGATTTTCCGAGGTAGCCACTGATCACATCCCCGGGACCTGTTTTAGCATGAGCCCTGGCTAACACCCTGCCACAGAGACCTGCGTAGGCAGCCATTACCTCTTTATCGAAATGTTCTACATCAGGCGCTATTTTCCGGTCTCTCAACTGGCGTAAATAGAAATGCCTGTTTTCCATGCCGGTGCTCCAGCCCAGGAACATATCGCTGGCTGCCTGCACAAGCCGTTGTCCCTGTACGATACGTTCGCCGTTATGCCGGTATTTACTTTTCTCTGTATAAGCTTCTAAAACGCTGGTTCTGGCTTCTTTTACCTGCATAAACAGCGGTTCATCTTTGGCATTCATCAGCAGGGCAACAAGGCAACGCGTGCCTACACTACCCACGCCCACTACTTTAAGCGCAATATCGATAACACGATATTGGCTGAAAAGAAAACGCCGGTCATCCTGCAGGGTGTCCAGGTATCGCCCGAGGAAATCATGCACCATTTTCTTTTGTTTCACCAGGTCAATAGGATGATAGATGAGCGGATGCTGATCCTGGATTTCGAAGTTACCCAATACACTTTGGGTGATTTTATAAAATACTTTTTCGGGTGTGCTTTTCTGTGCCTTGTCCATGGCGTCTCTCAGCATGGTCTTCACCTTTTCACTGCGCGCTTTGTTGAGCAGGTCCTGCATTTCAAACTTCATGTACCATAGGTCAAGGGTATTCATCTGCGCATATTCTGCCATAGCGGTTCTATAGGCGAGCACCAGGTCTATGGCCATTTGTTTTGCATCTGTTTCGCGCATATTATTATGCCGGGCTGCGAGCACAAAGCTGGTGGCCAGTCGTTTGATATCCCATTCCCAGGGAGCGGGTAATGTTTCATCAAAGTCGTTGGCATCAAAGATAAGGTTACGCTCAGGTGTAGCAAAGCCTCCGAAGTTCATGAGGTGGCAATCGCCCATCGCCTGTACCTGTAGCGACGTATGTGGCAGGCTGGAAAGATCGTGCGCCATAATATCCGCAGTGCCCCGGTAAAAGGCAAACGGGGAAACACTCATCCGGCCGCATCGAATAGGAATCAGGTCTGGTACCCGGTCGTGATTGGAGGCATTGATGGCCTGTAAAATAGTGGGGCGTTTAGGAGATAGGGTAAAGTCGCCCTGGGAGGTCCGGGGCACCTGGTCCCTGATTTTTTTACCCGGGTTGGGGGAGATGATAGCCATATAAAAGATAATTAAGCATCAAACGTAAAACAGGCGGAAGTTGTTTTTAAAAGATACGTTTTTCATCGCATTTTAATGTAAACGATTGCAAAAGTAAGATTTGGTAAATCGGCTTTTTTATTTTAGGTTTGGTTAAGAGACACTAAAATTATTTAACCAAGACAGTATTGAAACGTTACACTTGTTACATGTAATATCAACCAATAGCAGTACGTAATGAAGTTATTTTTTGCGCGATAGAAAATGTTCACTTGTCGTTTTACCTGAATTCCATTTACCATAAAACAAGTACATCATCAACCGGTTGATCTGCAGGAAATTGCTGTAGGTATACTGATCATCGGAAAGTTTTAATTTTTTATCCTTCATTAGTTATCGCTCTTTTTTTACTTGTCTTATTAACAGGAGAGTGCTTTTCATCAAAATTATCACATTATGGATAAGCGCCCTGTTCCTACATGGAAATACCTATTGTCGTAGTAGCACGACAATAAGATTTCGAAAGAAGAGTTACCGGAGCTACTGCATAAGGCACGAGAGAAGAAGGATATGGAGATGCTCACCATCGTGCTGAAAGAGCAGTGGGAGGCTGTTGCTGATAACAGTGACACCGACCAGAATAACAATGCCGCTGCCTGTAACGACAACGGATAAACGTAAAGATATTGCACCTGGTGTAACGGGTGGTATATTGGTGCTGGCAAATGGCCAGAGGATCCCAGAGGGCAGCGTCGCCAATGGATGGCTGTACAGGGGAGCGCCAGGTTACCAACCAGGGGAAAATTTATTTATAATGCCTCCCGCGGGAATAGTGAACAACTATTTAACACGGTAATAACCCCAAGAAGCAAACAGTATCAGCTGGTATTGGCTGATGGAAGCAGTGTTTGGCTAAATGCTGCTTCCTCTGTTCGCTTTCCGGCCGCCTTCTCCGGCGATGCCTGAAGAGTAGAAATCGCCAGTGAATCAACCCTTTTGTTTTTGAAGAATGGTGGCTTTAACGTGATCCTGTTTCACAATGATGCCTCTTTTTCTTTTGCGGAATACCCGGAATCCACGCATGATCCGCGCATTGGATTTATGATCCGGCAGAATGATATGGGGAATAACAGCAACCCGTATCTGACCGTGAAAGTAAATGCCAATGCGGCGGCAGCTTGTTGGGATATACAATAAACGTTGATAGGAGCAAATACATGTTGAGAGCAACCGGGCATGCTAATATTGGTGTGCCCTTTGTTTTTATAGAGGCAGAAGGTTACTTTTGACGTGACTGGGCCCTGTACTATTAGCGTATATGCTTTACAGTTGTACTGCTTCTGTTCAACATTTATCAGGATGATTTCACAAGATAAGATCTATTGGTAGTTCCAAAGAAAGCCGGATGGCCTGGCTATTAATATGATAGATTTTTCGATATATTAACTATATTTGATATGTAAAGGACTATGAAAAAACTTTTCCGTAATTTTAATCGTAAATAACGGAGGACCAATCCATTTAGCCATTACCCTAAACCGATCCTTATGGACCAACAGCATTCTATGGACCACTACTGGCAGCGCCTGCGTGATATAGGATTTACAGAAGAAGCGATTGCGATGTACAAGCAACAGATGGAACAGGCGATCTCACATGATAAAGACTGGAGTGAACAAATGAATACATTCGCTGAGAATATAAAGCAGTTTAATCAAATGTTTTCTGGTGATGATGCAGATGTGAACGATGCGGAGGATGAACCACTGCAGGTGGTGCTGAACCCTGCTACCCGCCTGAATGCGGCGGAGCAGTGGGCAGTGGCTTGTGGCGCTGATATTGCGTTTTTAAACCGTCAGTTCCTCAATGATGTTACTACGGGTATGGATAAATATGTTTGCCGGGAACAGTTGTCGGAGTGGTGGGAAATAGACAGTGCAGAAGAGTTGCATGAAATGATTGCCTGGCTGCAGGAGAGTGGACATCGCATTGAGTACGATATTATATGGCAGGCCATTAATACCGTGTCCATGAAAGAAAGCAAGGCATTTTTGAAGGAGTACATTGCTACTAGTCCATTGGAGCAGGAGGTGGTGATGAAGCGTTTGCGGAATACCCGTGATGCGCTGGACCTGTTCCGGGAAAGAAAGCTGATTGATAAGGATTTACAGCCGGATATGCTGATCTGGGATTTTGGCCGTATCATCAATTTAAGCCGTGCAGGCTATGATGCAGGATATATCAGCTATGAGCAGGCCCTGGAATATATTATGTGGGGTATGCCGCTGATTAAGCGCACCTATAGCTCCTGGAGGCATCTTTCTTTATCGTACCAGTTTGCCCGTTGTGTATGGAATGGCATCGAGATGGCCAGCATTGAGGCCTTGTATAATAATATGGAATACCTGCTGGTGGCGCCGGATAGTCCCTGGAAGGTATTATCATTCAGCAACACCGAGCAGTTATCTTAGTGTGCGGTGATCCTGTTTAGCTCAATATCTTTCAGGTGCGGCAGGAGATGTTTAGGCAGTAAAGGGCTGTCGAAGGCCAGATCTACAGAGGCTTTCTGGAAGTCTTTTACTTTTGTTACCCGATGAAATATTTCAAAGAGCGCAATAGGCTCTTCATTAAAGCTCACACAAGTACTCACGAAGTTCAGTTCATTAATAGCGGGTCCGTTTTTTTTCAGTTTGTCTTCCACATCTTTTATTCTTCCGATGAAATGACGTTGACGGATAAACGTAGTACTGTTCATAATAATGAAGATGTAGTTGGCATAGGAAGTTATTTTGCCATAGTACATATGATTGTCTCTCCCGGTACGCTCCACGAGGTATTCATCTCCTGATTTATAAATTTCCAAGGAAGAGCGCCAGATTCTTTCCGGTTCTTTTTTTCCCGCTTTTAGTGGCAGGTTGCGGTTATAACAATACCAGTATCCTACCAGGTGATCGAGCAGGGCTTCGTTGGTAGCGGCCAGCGGAATATTGATCTTCAGCTCATGAAAGGGGAATAGTTCCGTTGCGTTGTTGATAAAGTCGATGTAGCTGTCGAACCCCAGCACTACCGCAATAATATTGAGTTTGGAAAAGTTGGGGCTGCTGATGGAAGCCAGTGCGGTATTGTTTTTCGCTGCTTTTAATTTACGGATAACGAGGTGTTCGTAAAAGTAATTATCGCCAAAAAAGGGAGGCGGGCTACTGATTTTCTTTTGGCGTTGCTGTTTTTCAATAGCGGTATTGAATTCTGTTACAATAAAGCTCCATTCTGTTTTTGAAACATCTTCCCAACTGAGCTTTTTAAGATATTGATGCGCCATATAATTCATTAAGCGCTCCAGGTTAAGCAATTCTTCCTTACTCATGATAATACGATTATAATACGGAAATAGGTCGCTGTAAGATAGGCAGAATACTTCAGTCTTGTTGCTTTTTCAGACATTTAAATCAACAAAAAAAGCAAACGTATATGATTAAAAACAATGAATTTGTAGCCTTATCGCCGGGCACGCTGCTATGGCAGCAAATTGATGCTTTCCGGATGGATGACCCTGATGCAGTGATTCCCTTTTCTAAAAAGCTGGCCCGGGAAAATCAATGGGATAAAGGGTTTACTCAGAAAGCTATCCAGGAGTATAAGCGATTTATCTACCTCTGTTGTATTTCTCCCACCGGTGCTTCTCCATCGCCAATTGTAGATAAAGTGTGGCACCAGCACCTTTTATATACACAAAATTACTGGGAGGAATTTTGTGAGAAAACGCTCCAGCGAAAAATCCACCACTATCCTTCTTCCGGTGGTGTGGCAGAAAAACAAAAATACCTGGCCTGGGAGGATGATACCCGGCAACAGTACCGGCGATATTTCGGAGAAGATCCACCGGCAGACTACTGGCCCTGTAATACTCCTCCTGCTGTAGTAAAGCGACGCTCCCTGTTTCGCAAATCCTGGTTAACCTTTCTCTTCTTTCTCTTTTCTTTCTTCTTATTTCCCGGCTGTAGTAACGACAGCGCACCGTTTGGAGTGATCATCATGATTGTTTTCTGGGGATTTGTGATTGCCAGGGCTATCAACAGGGATGATAAGCCTGGTCAAAAATCCCAATCCGATAGCAGTAGTGGTGGTAGCTGTGGTAGTAGCTGCAGCAGCGGTAGTAGTTGTGGCAGCAGTTGTGGTAGTGGCTGTGGCGGTGGCTGCGGTGGATGTGGTTCCTGAAAATTTAAAATGAGATCATATGAAACGACTTACTTTAAACCCTGTTGGGGGATATATTTACGCCATTATTGCCGTTTTTTTACCTTTTTTGTATTTGTATAGAGTTACCTGTCAATGGAATCCATTTGTGATACGGGGGCCATTGTTTGTGGCTTTTTATGCGCTGTGCGTGGGCAGTAGTGTAGTGACGCTGTTGGTGTCTCGTTTGTGCCAGTTTCCTGCGGGAGGCTATGTTCCGTTCAGGGGCCTATTTATTTTTATGTTGGGAATAGGACTTGCGAGGCTTTGTCAGGGTATATATCATCAGAAGCCGGTAGGTTACCTGGTGGGGATGCTGATAGCGGAAGTATTCCTCTGGCGGCTGGGAGAGCTGGGATATAAAAGAGAGAGATAGACGGACGTCTATCTCTTCAGGAGTTTAGGAGCTGCAGGGGATTCTCATAGTGTTTACATAGAATAGAATAACATGAGCAGGTAGATTTATGATATCCTCGCTCTTATTATTTAATTTTTTTTTGGAGTGAACGTTGGATAAAAATGCTAGGTTTTCTGACCAGATTGGTGTAATATTATTAAATTAGTTTATGTAAAAGTGACAATGGTAACAACAATGGATGAAAGTATAATGACCGCAAGTTGTTGCGCAACTTCATCCTTGTTTTTATGATTTTCCAAATAAAGATCTTCTCGTCACTGTTAGCCATCTGGTAACAACTCAAAAGTCAGCTTTATCCGGGATCCTTTTAAACTTATTAGATGAAGTGACGCATAAACGCGATGAAAGTGCGGTTGTATCCAACATTGTAAATGGGGTGGGCTATTCGAAGCGGCTGTCAATGTGTAAGTTATAGACTAAAAGTGATATTTGTATAATTATAATATTTTATATGAAAGAGAAAATTCAAATTGATAATGTACTTTTATATTACTTGCCTGTACTTAGTGTAAAAAATTATATATAAGGGATCAATGCTAGCTTTTTTCAGAAGTAAAACCGGTGGAAAATCACCTGATGTTGGCAGGAGATTAATGGAATGGCTTTCATTCTTTTTGTCTGATAGATACAATGCCACCAGTATCCGGGTGTGGGCGCATGTGATCATGTGGCTTTTCATGGCGGTGATGTATTGCTTTATGATAAGGTCCAGCTTTATGGTGTCATTTAGCGTGAGCATTGTTTTTATGATCCGGAATGTGGTGGGTGCCATGTTCTTTTTTTATGTTGGTTTTTACTTTATCATTCCCAGGGTACTGTTGAAAGGATATATATTTCTGGCACTGTTATGTTTTTGCGTACCATTTGTATTCTGGTCGGTGATCAATTACCTGTGTTCGGCGTACATCGTGCGGTTTATGGTAGTGGAAGATGTTTCTCTCCGGGAATTCCTCCAACGGACCGTTGCATCAGGCTGGGCTGGTGTGTTTGAATTTAGCCATTTTCTGAAGATCATCTGGCCGGTGTTAATGACGATAGGCCCCGTTTTATCACTGAAGCTGGTATTGGATGTGATACGGGTTTCCACCCGCACATTGCGGCTGGAAAGAGATAACCTTAACCTGGAGGTGAATTTCCTTCGTTCCCAGTTAAACCCGCATTTTTTGTTCAATACCTTGAATAATATTTATTCATTGTCCATCAGGAATGATGCCCTGGCTTCAGACCTGATCATGCACTTGTCGGAAATGATGCGCTACACCTTGTATGATTCAAATGCGGAAAAGGTGCCATTGAACATGGAGGCAGAATTTCTGCAGAATTATGTGGAACTGGAAAGTGTGCGTTATGGTAAAAATGCCAGCATCCGGTTTGACTGTGATATAGATGGGATGGGAGATCACCTGATTGCTCCTTTACTTATATTTCCATTTGTAGAGAATGCCTTTAAATATTCGCATAGCACCAATTCAGATAAATGTTGGGTACATGCTTCCCTGGTGGTGGAAGAAAAGCAACTGAGATTTGAAATTACGAATAGCAAGGGTGAACAACCGGCGGTCAAAAAAGGACAGGGAGGAATTGGGCTTAGCAATACCCGTAAACGGCTTATTTTGTTATATCCTGACGAGCATACTTTATTTATAGAAAATAATCCCGAATATTACAAAGTTGCCTTGACATTAACGTTGAACTAAAAAATATGGATCAAATAATTACCTGCCTTGTTGTGGATGACGAGCCATTTGCAAGAGACCTGATGGAGAATTACATAGGGCGGGTGCCTTATCTGCGGCCGGTCGCATTTTGTGAGAATGCGTTTGATGCCATCAACGAATTACAACGACAGCCCGTAGACCTGTTGTTTTCAGATATACAGATGCCTAATATCAATGGAATCGAAATGATTCGTTCATTGAGTAATCCGCCGTTTGTTATTTTTACTACTGCTTCAAGAGATCACGCTATTGCGGGTTTCGAACTGGATGCGGTGGATTACCTGGTAAAGCCCATTTCATTTGAAAGATTTCTGAAGGCAGTCAATAAGGCCCGTAATCATATGGGGCAGCGTCAACAGCAACAACCGGCAGTTGTTTCGGAGCCGGTAAAACCTAAAACAGCACCCACTAATCACCTTTTTGTAAAAGACAATAATAAGCTCACTAAGATCCTTTTTGATGATATTTACTACGTGGAGGGGATGAAGGATTACATCAAAATTGTTTGTCGTGACAAGAATATCATAACCTATATGCGAATGAAAGTAATGGAAGACCTGTTGCCGGCAGACCAGTTTATGCGTATTCATAAATCCTATATTATCCGTCTGCAGGCTATTAAATCCATTATGGGAAATACGGTGGAAGTGGTAAACGGGCAAACGGTAATTATCTCCAAATCATCCCGGCAGGAACTTAAAAGATTACTTGGCATCGCCAACTATAATGACGACGACGAGTAACAGTCTCTACCGGCTAATGGCGGCTGTTGGTCGAAAATAAATGTATTTACGTCTAATAAACTATGTGATTTGATATTGATGGCCGAGTTTCGGTAATTGATATCAATCGTCAGTTTTTCTTAAACGGAATTTTATGCAGAAAAATAATATGAATGGCCGCCCGATGTTAACATTAGAAAAGGAAATTATCTCAAAAGCCGACATTGCTACCATTGCAAATATAAATGCCCCGGGCACATCAGACGGCCAGGATACTACGAGTACAGGTGGTATGCCTACTGTCCCACCAACAATTGGGTCTACAGTGTTCACAACAACAAGACCCTAATGGTGAATGTTTACTATTCCTAATTGTTTAACCCTTAGTAAAAATGCAATACAGATGTGCCATAGTAGATGACGAACCATTGGCCTTGGACATACTGGAAAGCTATATCCAACGAACTTCCTATCTGAAACTCGTAAAGAAAGCGTCAGAGTTATCTACTATTGATCGCCTGATCGCTGAAAGAAAAGTGGATGTTGTTTTTCTGGATGTTAACCTGAGAGGTAATGCGCAGGATATTATAACGCAGTTTCTTAAAAAGGACTGCGTTTTTATTCTTGTAACTGCTTACTCCAGCCGCGAAATAAAATCCCTTTGTTGGAAAGAAAAACAAGGGTACCTGGGTAAGCCTGCCAGCTACAAGAAATTTGTAGAGGAAATGGAGCGTGTTATTCCCGGTGTAAAAATAGGTGTTACCTGACATCAGTGAAACCTTTTTTATCTTTATTTAGGCATACTGGCCGGGGAACTACTATTTCCCCGCTAAAATGAAGTATGTTTAAAGGATATGTCCGTGCTAACTACCTGCGGCTTCTACCTGCTTAGGATGCCGCTATTGTCATGTGAAGACGCGATCCGCCTGCATCGCAGGAGTCAAAACCAGGAAGCGTCTTTTACTGCCGCGATTAGAGAAATCTATGCCAGTCCACTGCTACAGGAAGCAGTGTTCCTGGCCAGCCCTGCCCTGCATACAGAGATGATGAAATGGCTGGAACAGCCCGATCACACGCTAAAAATGCCATTGGCATTGTACCGTTACCTGCTGAGAATGACCGCCCGCTGTACACCTTATGGCTTATTTGCCGGCTGTGTTACCGGACGCGTTGTACCAGCACCCTCCCGCTTTTCGCCTGCTGCTGCCAACCGACATAAGGTGACCCGGCTGGATATGGAATATTTATCTGACCTGGTGAATGAACTGGTACAATGGCCCGGATTCCGGGAGCAAATACCATTTTATCCTAATAATAGCCTGTATCCACATGGGCAATCCGCCCGATATTTTGAGTACCAGCTATGTGATAAAAAACGCCGTTATTACCTCAGCGCTTTTACGCAAACCGATTATACCAGGGCCGTACTCCAAACGGCTGCATCTGGTGCCACCATCGCGGCATTGATAGCTACCCTGGAGCAACTGGATATCCCCACCACAGAAGCCCGGATTTTTATTGAATCCCTCATTACCAACCACATCCTGGTAACGGGTTTAACCCCCGCTATCACGCGCCCACATGGCTTGCAGGAACTGGTCCGGGAACTGAGCGTGATTGCCCCTGCATTGGATTGTTTGCCGGCGTTACAGCGCATTGGGGAGCTGTTGCTATGGCAAACTACCGGGGTGGCACATTACCAGGAAATAAGGACGCTGCTGACCGCAAATTTTCCGGAGATCCCCGTGAAAGATCCCGTACAGGTTGACCTTTTCTTTGAACCAGCGGTAGCCGACCTGTCTGACAAAGTGACTACCTTATTATCTCAACAGCTGGAACGCCTGGCGGTGCTGGGAAATCAGCGAACGCCCCAGGATCTGGAAACATTCAAGCAGCAATTTATTCAACAATATGATCAGAGGGAAATCCCGCTGATGCAGGCCTTAGACAGTGAGTCGGGTATAGGCTATGGGGTTATTTCCGGAGATAAGTCCAGTTATACCCCGCTGATCGACGACCTGGTGATGCCCGCCAGCCAGAAGGATGAATCGTTTTACTGGAACGCCCAAACGAAATTTGTACAGGAACAATTCCTGCAGGCCCGGCAACAGCAACGCCGTGTTATCGATCTAACGGATAAGGACCTGGACACATTACGCGATGCCGGTACGCCGGTGTCGCTGCCTCCATATATGACTTTACTGGGCGCGCTCATCGCTACAGATGCTGCTGCATTAGACTGCGGCGACTTCCAGTTGCAGCTTCGTTCTTGTAATGGACCTAATGCCCTGGCCCTGATGGGACGGTTTGCTGCGGGCAATGACACACTGCAGACATATCTGAAGGCATTCGCTGACAGCGAGCAGGCATTGGAAAAAGACCGTATCCTGGCAGAAATAGTACACCTGCCGGAAGGCCGTATTGGGAACGTATTATTACGGCCCAGACTATACGATTATGAAATTCCTTTTTTAGGCAAGTCCGGGGTAGATGAAGCGTTTCAAATACCGGTCAGCGACTTATACGTATCTGTGCGGCATAACAGGGTGATATTACGTTCTGCACGGCTAAACAAAGAAGTATTGCCAAGGCTTACCAGCGCACATAATTATCACCGGGGATTAGCTGTGTACAAATTTCTGGGTGATCTGCAACAGCAGCAATCATTTTCCCTCGGCTGGAACTGGGGGCATCTCAGCACGCAACCATTTTTGCCCAGAGTGGTATACCAGCAAGTGATATTGGAAAGAGCCAGGTGGTATATTTCGCAACCTGTTTTCCAGGAGTTACTCCGGGAATACACACCTGCGGAGGCCATACAGCAGCTAAAGACCCGGTATCATATGCCAGACCTGGTGATGCTGACAGAAGGAGACAATGAGCTCTTGATTCAGCTGAACGATGTATTTGCCGTGATGCTGCTAACCGACAAGCTCAGGAAAGGATCTGTATTATTGTACGAACAGTTGTTTAATGAAGGCAGCCGTTTACTGGCCAATGAAAGCGGCTTTTTTTGCAATGAAGTCATCATACCGTTTTATAATAAAACATATCATCAGCCCCTGTTACCTTTGTTGGCAGCTGAGACCAAACCTGCTGTCAGACGGCATTTCCCGCCGGGAAGCGAATGGCTGTATGCGAAAATTTATTGTGGCGCCAAATGGACGGATAAGCTGTTAATAAAGACATTGCTGCCATTGGTTCATCAGTGGCAGGCGACACAGTTAACCGATTATTGGTTTTTTATTCGCTACCATGATCCGGAACATCATATCCGTATCCGTTTTCATTTGCCGGATTATAAAAAAAGCAGCCCGGTTATTATCCAGCAGTTGCAGGAGGCGCTCTTATCCTTCCTGGATGATGATATTGTGCAAAAGATCCAGTTTGATACGTATACCCGTGAGCTGGAGCGGTATGGTGCAGGTACCATGGTATTTAGCGAGCAATTCTTTTTCCACGACAGTATTGCTGTGAGCCAGTTACTGTTGTTGATTGGTGCTGCAGAAACGAACGAGCGCTGGCTGCTGGCGCTGAAAGGAGCAGATGATCTGTTGACGGAATTTGGCTATACCCCACGCATGAAATGGGAGTTGTTCCGGCAATTACAGCGACAATTTTTTGAAGAGCATCATGGTGATGATAACTTACAATTTCAACTGAATAACAAATACCGCGCAGTTGCGCGGCAAATTGCCCATGTGCTGGATGATAACGGGCATGATTATACGTTACCGGCGGGTGCCGCTGAAATACTATATGCCCGGCGGATGGCTATGAGGGAGCTGGCTGCGCAAATCAGGACGGTTGAGCCACTGGCAGCCACGGCGCTGATGCCGCATTACCTGCATATGTTCCTGAACCGGATGTTTAGCGCCAGCGCCCGACTGCAGGAGCTGGTAATATATCATTACGGGATGAAGTATTATGCGTCGAAAATAGCGAGGGGCTGACGCCGGCCCAGCCATTTATCCAATATTTACGGATTAACTAAAAACCTTGTTATTTTTACAGCATAAGAGAACCCGCTTATTTCATTGAAAACATAATAGCATGAAAACAAAAGTAGTTTTGCTGGGATGCTTGTCTGTGATGACCTTGTCTGCGCCGAGTTTTGCATATACCGGCGACAGCACGGTGCTGCATCATCGTGTCACCGAAGAACCAGGCAATGCAGGCCTGAAGCTGCCGGCAGGTTTTAAAGCCCAGGTAGTGGCAGATAACCTGGGAGGGGCCCGTCACATTGCTGTAACACCGGAGGGCGATATCTATGTAAAAATCCAGTCGTCCAAACCCGGTAAAGCCATTGCCGTAATACATAATGGCGCTGCCAAAACTTTTGGTACCTACAGGGGCACCGGCATGGTGATCAAAGGCAACTACCTCTATGCTTCTTCTGATGAAGAGGTCTATCGTTATAAGCTGAATGATAAACACGAAATTATTAATCCGGAGCATCCGGAAAAAATAGTGACCGGGTTGATTAACCGTCATCAGCACGAGTCTAAATCGCTGGCATTGGATAATGCCGGTAATATCTACGTAAACATTGGTGCTTATTCCAACTCCTGCCAGGTACAGGACAGGGCCAAGGGTTCCAAAGGTATTCCCGGATGTCCGATACTGGACTCTGCTGGCGGCATCTGGCAGTTTAAAGCTGATAAATTAAACCAAACGTATCGTGATGGGGTACGCTATGCCACCGGCTTGCGTAACGTCGTGGGCCTGGATTGGAATACAGAACTGAATCAGTTGTTTGTAATGCAACATGGCCGCGATGGTTTGTATGATATGTTCCCGGAACATTACAACCTGGAACAGGGTAATGAATTGCCGGCGGAATGTATGTATGCTCTGAAAAAAGGCGATGATGCGGGATGGCCGTATATCTACTATGATGGCATCAAACATAAGAAAATGCTGGCCCCTGAATATGGTGGTGATGGTGTTAAAACCGGTGGAGAGAAAGCAATAGATCCGGTGGTTACATTCCCTGCGCATATGGCGCCCAATGGGCTGTTGTTTTATACTGGTCACCAGTTTCCGGAGAAGTATAAAAACGGCGCCTTCGTTGCGTTGCATGGTTCCTGGAACCGTCAGAAAGGACAAAAAGGTTACCTGGTAGCATTTGTACCGTTTAAAAATGGCAAGCCTTCCGGCCCATGGGAAATATTTGCGGATAACTTTGCGGGTGTGGCAAATATACAATCACCCGGACAGGCGAAGCATCGTCCATGTGGACTGGCACAGGGCCCGGATGGTTCCCTGTATGTAACAGATGATGTAAAAGGAACAGTCTATAAAATCAGTTATAGCGGTAAATAACAAGTATGAAAAAAATGATCTTTACAGGTGTTGCACTTTGTGCAACACTTTCTTTTTTATCCGCGCAAACCCCGAAGAAGCCCGGTGGTGGCCAATCGGTCAGCAGGGGGAAGAAAGTGTATGAGCAATACTGTTTAACCTGTCACCAGGTTGACGGCAGTGGTGTACCTCACTTAAACCCACCACTGATAAAGACTTCATTTGTGCTGGGCAACAAAAATAAACTGGTGCAGGTGATATTGAAAGGTATGCAGTCGTCTGAACCTATTGATGATGAGTATTATTCCAATAACATGCCGCCGCATAACTTTCTGAAAGACCAGGAAATAGCGGATGTGTTAACGTATGTGCGGAGTAACTTCGGGAACAAGGCCAGTGCGGTAACAGTAGCGGATGTACAGAAAGCGAGAGCCGGGAAGTAGCCGGAGGTATTGATTATATTTTCATGACCGGGAATATCAGTAGCCTCTTTTTATACGCTTTTTAAAGTAGCGGGCCATCAATACAAAAAATAGGGTAAAGCTGGCAAAAATCACGGTGGCGATGATCAGTCCGGATGTTTCCTCTGGTTTGCCATCTGAGAATACAGCAACCAGTGAAACAATGGCGGCAAGACCTGCAGGTACAGAAAATATGATGGCTAACACCCGTCCAAACTTCAGCCCCGTCATAGAAGTTCTTTCTGTTGGTGCTGCGGGGGCCTGCACAATATATATCTGTGCAGGTGGTGGTGTTGGCGCTTCCGGCTTCACCATGTTCACCGAGGCGTTTGTCTGGTATTTGGAGCCGCAATGGGTACAGGTAACCGTTACCGTAGGATTATTGCCGGCGAGTAGCCAGGCCATTTCATCGATAACCGGTGCAATAAATTCAGCACTTCCACAGTTCGGACACTTCGCTTGTTGACGTTCCATTCACACATATTTGCGAAAAAATAATGTAATATTTTTTGCCATCAAAATATTTTGTGAGATAGATACCGCCGTGCGCCTGCTGTGGCGGCGGATATTGCCCAGCCGGTAGTCATCTCCCTATAATAATATTTTCAAGATCTCCAATCACGGGAAAAGAAAGATTGTCTTTTAAAGTTTATTTAAACTTATAATTTTGTGCTCCGATAAGCGCAACAGCAGGCTATTTAAAAACAAATCCGTGAGTAAAAAGTATTATATTATTGATTTCGACAGCACCTTCACGCAGGTAGAAGCACTGGATGAACTGGCGCGCATTTCGTTGCAGGAGCACCCGGAGCGGGAACAGATCTACAAAAAAATAGAGGATCTGACGAACCTGGCAATGGAAGGAAAATTGTCGTTCCGCGAAAGCCTGGCAGGAAGGGTGCAGTTACTGGAAGCCAATAAAGACCATCTGAAGCAGTTGGTAAAGCATTTAAAAAAACAGGTATCTACCTCTTTTTCCAGGAATAAGCATTTCTTCAAACAGCATGCAGATGATGTACTGATTGTATCCGGTGGTTTTAAAGAGTTTATCACACCAGTGGTACTGCCGTTTCATATCAAAAAAGAAAACATTTACGCCAACACCTTTGTGTTTAACAAGGAAGGAAAAATAGTGGGGTATGATGAAAATAATCCATTATCCAACGAAGGCGGGAAAGTGAAGCTACTGAAGGAACTGCAGCTGCCCGGAGAAATTCATGGTATCGGTGACGGCTACTCGGATTTCCAGTTGAAGGAATCTGGGATGATCAAGAAATTTTATGCGTTTACGGAAAATATAGAACGTAAATCTGTTACAGAGAAAGCGGATCATATCACGCCCAGCCTGGATGAATTCCTGTACCTGAATAACCTGCCCGCTGCTATTTCCTATCCTAAAAACAGGATACAATGCTGGGTAGTAGGCGATGTGCCGGATGCTGCAGTTAAGTACCTGAAGAAAGAAGGCTTTACGGTGAAACATACTGCCAAGCTGGAAGACAAGCAACTGAAAGAAGCTGGTATCATTTTGCTGGGTCATAAGGAAACCATTGCGCCGGAGAAACTGGCTAAGGCTACCCGCCTGAAAGTGATTGGCTACCTGGGCAACAGCAAGAAATATATTTCGCAGGAAACCTGCACCGATATGGGCATTGTTATTTTTGATAACATCAAAAAGGCGGAATCTGTAGCGAAGCGAATCGCCGATTTTATCAATACCGGCGATGCTTTCAAAAGCAGTAACTTCCCGAATATCCAGTTGCCTAAAGTAAAGAACGGGCATCGTTTTGTACATATACACCGCAATGTGCCCGGCATGATGGCAAAGGTAAACCAGGTACTGGCCGATCATTCCACCAATATTGTGTCGCAGTTCCTGATGACCAATGAGCGCATTGGTTATGTGATTACAGACATCAGTGCAGAGTATGATAAAAAAGTATGGCAGGACCTGAAACAAATAAAAGATACCATCAGTTTCCGGGTGTTATATTGAGTATATTTGATAAGTTATAAAGAGAAGGAGCTGTTTCATTTTTTGAGGCAGCTCTTTTTTAAACCGGTATCAACATGTTACTAAGGCTGTGTTTATGGTTACTCTGTGCTGGCGGGTGCTTATCTGCCATGGGACAAACCTATGAACGAACAACGCTCCTTACCAAAATGCCTGCCTTGAAAAAGGAAGTCACTGGCGGATTTACCGTGTTTGTATTTTTATCTCCTGAATGCCCTTTGTGTAAAAACTATAGTGTAGTATTGAAGCAATTGAGTGAGCAATACGCAGGGCAGGTGCGCTTTGCAGGCATTGTGCCGGGAAAGGCTTATTCAATGAAGGATATCCGCCGGTTCCGGAAGCATTACGCCATTCCATTTGCGATATACCGGGACCGCGACAGAGTGGTGAGTACTTACCTGGAGGCCACTGTTACGCCGGAAGTGTTGCTGATAAATAACACGGGCATCGCGCTTTACCGGGGCGCCATCGACAACTGGGTAGTGAATCTCGGTAAAAAAAGACCAGCGGCTACGGAACATTACCTGGCGGCTGCGATCCAACAAAGTTTACAACAACAGCCGGTAGTATTATCCCGTACAACGCCGGTAGGATGTTTAATCAATGATTTCTAGGGTAGCTCTAGTGGCAATGTTTCATCGCCTGGTTCATAAGGCATTGCCAGCATTACAAGGGTGAGCATTTCATCTGTACTTTTCATATCTCCACTTGAATAAATAGTTTGCGGCGGATTAAATGGATTGTTAGGATTTTCCGCGGTATTGTCGTAAGTCCCTTCTACAGTGAGTATGGAGCCACGTGGTATTTTTACCAGGTGTTTAAAACGATAAAGTTCCTGCCATTTAAAATCCCAGTCTGCGATGTTCACCAGCCGGATGGTATCGCCTTGTGGTGTAACCGCATAGGCGGTGAATTTTTTTCCCAGCAGGTGCATATGTGGCCATACATATAGCAACGACTGATCCATCGCCGGGGTAGTTACTTTCACGGTAAATGTTTTCACGCGGTTGGGTTGAATATAAAAGTAGGGATCGATATCTTTTTCACCGATGCCACCGGAGCCGATGCTGATCAGGTTTATTTTACGTTTCACCGGTGTTTTGGTGAAGAAGATATTCAACCCGCTGATATCTTCTTCCGGCCTGCCTTGCGGGGCATAGTGCATAGTGAGGAGGATAGCGCCTTTGCGGGGCATTACCCAGCCCATATCTTTTGGGTAGGACTCGTACGAAGCGCCGGGAATCCATCCGCCGTAATAAATCATGTTTTGCTGTAACGGGCGGTATTGTTCGTTTTTGCGGCGGTCGTCTTCTGTTACGTTGATAAAGTCGTCGCCGGCGTTCGGATCAATTCCCGGAGGGGCTGCGCATACGGCGTAGTTGGCATGGTGTACCAGTTTTTTATTACCGGAAATGAACTCAATAGCTTCCACATTCATGGAATCCGCGAGTTCGAAAGGGATGCGGAATACAACAAATCGTTCGAGGTTATCGCCTTTGATGAGAAAGGGTTTGGGCATTTTCAGCACCAGGTCGGGCTGGCGATGGTATTGGGTGCCGGTGGTAAAGGTGGGGACGTCGTTTACTTTACCGGGCTTACCTTTGGGCGCTTTATTATTTACCCAGTCAGCAATCAGTTGGATATCGGCATCGGAGAGCCTTCTTTCGTTGGCGAAGGAAGTGTAGTGTGCGTCCGGTTTCCAGGGTGGCATGTAGCGGCTTTCCGTTACTTTTTTGATGAAGTTGGCGCGGCGGGCTACGTCTTCATAAGTGATGAGCGGGAAGGGGCCTGATTCACCGGGGCGGTGACAGGGCGTGCAGTTGCGGTGGATAATAGGAGCGATATCATTGTAAAAGGTGGCCTGCTGAGCGAAGCTGGCGAAAGAGAGCAGGAAGAGAATCAGTACCGGGAATATTGTTTTTTTCATATGGCTGTTAAAGAAGCAGGTTTGAGCGGGATAGAAAATATCTGCTCAAACCTGCTGTATGAAATGGATGTCAATGACTATTTTTTATCCCACCAGATCCTGCCGAACATATCGGTTGGTAAACCGAAGTCAGGATCTTTGCGCATGTCGTCGATCGCTTTTGTCCTGTTGGTGTAGTTGAGGTCACCACCCAGCGGGTAGTTGATCACGTATCTGCGTGGCATGTCGAGTGGTTGGCCGTCACCTTTGAGTGCTTCCAGTGCGAGGCTGGTAGTGGTGTTAGGCATACCGGTTCTCTTGATCAGCGCCCAGGCTTCATTAGGCTGTTTGAAGTAAGTGAGATACTGTTGTATCGCTATTTGCTCCAATGCTTTGGCCGGGTTGAAAACGATGTTGGGTTGTTGTTTATAGGCATCGATTTCTGCAGGTTGTACCGGGGAATAATCTGGCAACTGAGCGGCTTTGCCCATACGGTCGTATAACAAAATAGAGGCTTCTATTCCTTTGTTGTACCAGTCAGCGGCAGACTCGGTAGTCATACCTCTGGCGGCCAGTTCGGCGCGCATGAAGCAAACATCGGCATAGGTAATGAGTGGGAAGGAAGTGAAGCCTTTACCACCATTGTATTCTGCCTGAAATAATCTTTGCTGAATTGGAGAGATGGTATCCAGTGTTAGGTCATTGTTGCCGTCTTTGATAACGATGTTGGCAAAGAAGCGTTTTTTATCATCATCTTTACTGGCATCCGGGCTGGCGTATTGACCGTAGTATTGGCGCGGATTCCATACGGCGTTGGCATCTATTTTATTTTGTTGTTTAGCCGCATCGAAATTAACCTGCGTCCAGCTGTTCTTGCGGAAAAATAGACGTAGTCTTGGATCCTGGGTATTCCACAGGAAGTCTACGGTATTTTTTTCACCAGAGAAGCCGGCATCTGGATAAGGGTTCCAGTTACCGCCCTGGGTAAAGCCGGATCCACCAACGAATATCCATTCTTCTGCGGCATTGCTAATAATGCCTACATTATCGGCCAGTACTTCTGCAGCGATGGCTTTTACTTTTTCAGGATCGCGTTTGGTAAGGCGCATCGCCATTTTTAAACGCAGGGTATTAGCCACTTTGATCCATTTCTGAATAGAAGCCTGGTCGCCCTGGAAGTACAGGTCAGAAGGCCCGAGTAATTCCTGTATAGCAGCAGGTGTTGATTTCAGCACCGCTACGGCATCCTTCAGTTCTTTATCAAAAATGGTATATAATTCCTGTTGTGATTGATAAGCCGGCGTGATAGTTCCGCCCTGGCGTGCCTTGATAGCATCCACATAAGCCAGGCTGCCGTTAGGATCTGATACATACCAGGCATAATATACTTTCAATATGCCGGGAATAACACGCATGTAAGCATATTTTTCTTTCTGGCCGGCAGGCATCAGATCTATTCTTTGTTGTGCATCCACCAACAGCGGCGCTACATTGGTATAGAAGTTACCGTAGCGAACATTGGTACCACCTGCGGTGGTAGTAAAGCTAACGCCATTCCCGTTTTTGCGGACAAACTGTTGCGTCCAGTTAGAGATACAGCGGATGTTATCATAAAATGCCTCGAAGTTGTTATCGTGCATTTTAACAGTGGCTGTAGCGATCAACGGTTTGGGAGATATATTTAATATTAGTTTTGGATCGGTATTATACTCTGCCATTTTTTCCCGCTTACAGGAAACCGCAAGCATACCCAGCGCCATTGTTGCAACTGCACAGGACCGGGTGTTATAAAAGTATTTTTTCATTTTCATACTTAATAATTTAAATCAACTTCAATCAGCCAATTGTTTAGAAACTGGCGTTAACAGTAAAGTACATAGTACGTGAAAGTGGTGTGCCACCACCCAGGAAGGCAGCACCAGAACCGCTGGAGATATAATCTTCCGGATTCACCTTGTCAGGCAGGCTATTGTATAAGTACATCAGGTTTCTGCCACCTACTGTTAGTCTTAAACCATTGAATTTAATTTTTGAAGCAAAGCGTGCAGGCAGGTCATAGCTCAGTGACGCATCGCGTAAGCTCACCCAGGATGATTCATGGGCAGATCTTTCGCGGATACCGGCAAACCAGCTGAAGGCGTTGTTATAATAAGCGTATGCACGTAACGGACGTACAATACCTTTGTCATAGGCTTCCTGGTAAGTCATGCCACCTACGTTGTGATTCTGACCATCAATACCCAGTCTTACAGTTCCATCTGCAAAAACACCATCCGGGATAATACCATCTGTACGGGTAACACCTGCCGCATCTTTGAATTCAATACCGCCCAGGTCTTTGGTACGGCCAGGTAATGTATTCTCCAGCATACCCACTTGTGAGCCATAGTTGTAGCTATTTGAGTACACATAGCCACCAAATTTGGAATCCAGCAAGAAGGAAAGAGAGAAAGATTTATAGTTGAAAGTATTTCTCAGGCTTCCCATGAATTTAGGTACAGAAGATCCGATCACTGCTTCTTTGTCGGTAGCATTTGGATTGTCGGTTTGACGTAAGAATACCCCGTTTGCTTTTAACACCGGTTTGCCATTCAGGACGCTGTTTACAGGCTTGCCGTCTGCATCTTTTGCCTGGTAGCGTGCATAACCATAGGCTGCTACCATGGTGCCATATTCGCCGCCACGGATGGCTACCGTACGGATACCATCATCTCCCTCCAGACCTACTTTATCTACGCCGGGTGCAAGATCTATGATTTTGCTACGATTACGGGTATAGTTAAAATATACATCCCAGGAGAAATTTTTATTTTTTACCGGAGACCCATATAATGCCAGTTCAATACCCTGATTTTGTACGTTACCGCTATTAATCAGTGCATTTTCCACGCCTGATTCTGAGGGAACTTTCAAGGCAATGATCTGGTTTTTGGTATTTTGTTTATAGTAGGTCAGATCTGCGCCCAGCCTGTTCTGGAAGAACTTCAGTTCTGTACCGAATTCCATTTTATAGGATCTTTCCGGTTTCAGGTGAAGGTTACCAAGGGTAGAGGATTGAAAGTTATATCTTTCAATGCTGTTACCATAAGGGTCATTGTAATTAGGGTTTGTTACATAAGCACCGGTGTTGGTTGTGTATACGGTGGTACCGTTGCCTGCAATAATATAGGAAGCTCTTAATTTACCATAAGTAACATATTCAGGTAATTTGAAAGCTTCTGTAAATATCCAGGCCAGATCTGCTCCGGGATAGAAGTACGAATAATCTCCGTGCCCATCAGGATATAAGAGCGTAGAGTTCCAGTCGTTACGTCCATAGATATTCAATGTTAACATGTCTTTCCAGGAAACACTACCCTGGAAAAATCCTGATACCGTCTGGTATTTATTGGGAGAGCCTTCTTCTGCATAGGGATCGTCCACTGAGTTGCTCAGGCGATATACCATTGGTATTTTAAGACCATTCCTGGTATAGCCCACGTTGGATTTCGTTTCTGAATTGTTCAGTTCCGCACCTACCTGCAAAAAGAGATCAAACGCATTGATTTGTTTATTGAAATTCAGGTTTCCTTTCAACCGCGTTTGCAGTATTCTTTTAAGCGAAGTATAGTAATAACCGGCAGGACCAGAGAAGGCAGAATCACGGCCCAATTTCATCTGATCGTAGGAAGTAGAATACAGGTTTACGCCGGTGCTGCTTTCAAACGTTAACCAGGGTGTCAGGTTTATTTTTGAAGTCAGGTTACCACGGTAGTTATCTTCAATTTGCCGTTGGTTATCTTTATTCAGTGTAAACCATATGCTGGAGTTACCAACAGGATCGTTCTTATTAATACCACCATTTACAGAGTCGATATAATGATTTCTCCAGTAATCGAGATTATAGTTTCTGGGGATACCAAATGCAAGGTTATAGATCATATTGTTATCACCGCTCGCGTAGTTGGGATTGTAGGCATTACTGCGTACATAGGCTACATTCGCATCTAACAGGATGGATTTGGATAAACGGTGGGTGGCGCGCAGGTTAAAACTGTTGCGTTTGAAATCGTTCTTAGGAGTGGTACCTGCACTACTGTTGTTGGAATAGGAGAAGCGGAAGGTAGTGACTTCATTACCGCCTTCTACTGCCAGGTTAGAGTTGATGAACTTGCCGGTACGATAAAGGCTTAATACGTTTAACGGAACGTTTTTAATGATCATACCGTTGATATCCTTTATCGGTTCTCCCTTCATTTCAGGGCCATAACCAAAGCCATATGTGTTAGGATCTATTCCTTTTATACCATCAGGGCCGGGGGCAATAAAGTTTTCGGGGCTGGTACCTGATCCAAAGCGATTCTGATAAGCGATAGTAGCATATGGTTTATCATATGATTCTGTATGATTAAAAGAAACGCCCAATCCTTTTTTGGAGTAGCCTTTTTTAGAGGTAATCAGGATAACGCCATTAGCGGCTCTGTTACCATATAATGCGGTTACTGCTCCACCTTTCAGTACGGAAATAGAGGCAATATCATCCGGGTTAATATTTTTCAGGATGTTACCAAAATCCTGTTCGCCGCCCCTGTTAGGTAATACTACCTGGTCGTCCATCACAATACCGTCAACTACAATGAGGGGAGTATTTCTGAATGCATCCAGGGAGGAACTTCCCCTGATCAGAAAACGTGGAGTAGCTTGTGGACCGCCATTACCGGGTGTTACCTGTAAGCCGGGTACCAGTCCTTGTAACGCTGCGATAGGATTTACCGAATTGGCACGGGTAATATCTTCTCCTTTGATTTCTGTTACCGCATAGCCGAGAGAACGTTTTTTACGTTCTTCTCCAAAGCCTGTTACTACTACTTCATTCAATTTCGATTCATCTTCCTGCAGCACTATATTCAGGTTATTTCTTCCTTTGGTAGCCGTTTCCGAAGCCGTGAAACCTAATGCACGAAACATTAATACAGCGTCATCTGCCACATTATTTACGGTGAAATTACCGTCCGGGTTAGAGATTGCACCCGTAGCTTTCCCTTTAACGCGAATGGAAACGCCTGGAATAGGACGGCCTTTGGCATCTCTTACGCTACCGGAAACAGATTTGGTAGTGGTATCTGCCATTGCCAGCAGTGTAGCTCTTTCCGGCATTTTCAGTTTTACCAGGATGTTTTTTTCCATGACTACATAGTCCAGTGGTTGTCCCTGGAATATGGCAGTCAGCGCATCATTCAGAGGTGCGTCTTTCATGTTGACATTAACCGGGTTGCCGGCTGCAATGACATTTTTTTTGTAGAGAAAAAGATAGCCTGTTTGCTCTTCAATTTTTTTAAAGGCTTGTTGCAGGGAGAGGCGTTGGCCCGTTAATGTAACCTTTTGGGAAAAGGCGGTTGCACTCACGTGCAGGGCGCCCACCAACAAAAGTATTACAGACAATTTCACAACCATCCATGTTTTAGAGTGTAAAAATGCGGTGCCGCACTTGTTTTGGCACCAAGCGGTAAAAATCATACATTTGATTTTAGGTAAGGAAATATGTGTTTCGCGACGATATTTAATTGCCTGTATAACCGGAGATGCGCTAACATCCCCGGTTTTTTTATTCGGCAACAGTTAATGTTGGTTACTGTTTATAAGGCATACGTTTTTAAGGATGAACAATAGCTTTTGGTTGTACATATCGTTGACACTCCGGGTTAGCGGAGGTATATTTTTGGTTGACAAATATTATATATAAGATTCCTGGTGGGGGAATGCTTTGAATGCGTTTGTTAAGTACTCACTTAGTTATAAATAGTTACCTTATGCCCGTCTACCGAATATTTGATACCGGCGGTATATTCCAGCATTTTTAACACCTGTGAGATGTTGTAATTGCGGGAAATTTTACCGCTGATTTCATCTGTTGCCGGTGTGCCTGCATATACAATTTCCACGTCGTACCATCTGGCAATCTGGCGCATAACGGTGGGCAGATCAACATCCCGGAAGGCGAACTGGTCGTTTTTCCACGCAACGGCTTCCTCTGTGTCCACTGTTTTTACCTGGAGGTTTCCATTGTTTGTGTTGACGTTGGCTTGCTGGCCTGGTGATAAAATAGTTTGTCCATTGTGGCTGCTTACTTTTACTGCTCCTTCCAGCAGGGTGGTCAGGGTCGCTTTCTCATCAGCATAAGCATTGATATTAAAATGAGTACCGAGTACTTCTATGGTGGATTTATTGGTGTGTACGGTAAATGGTTTGGCAGCATTGGCAGTCACTTCAAAGTAGGCTTCTCCGGAAAGCTCTACTGTCCTGGTGTTTCCCACAAAAGCAGTGGGATATTTCAGGGAGCTGGCAGCGTTTAGCCAGGCTTTGGTGCCATCGGGCAGGGTTACCTGGTATTCGCCACCGCGGGGCGTGGTCAGTATGTTATATTGCACTGTTGCATTGGCGGCGGCAGTGCCGTTGTAGGCCAGTTCTCCACTGTTGGTTTGCACGATATTTACATTCCCCTGCCGGGCCAGCGTGCCAGTATGGCTGCTATCCAGTGTAATCCGGGAGCCATCAGCCAGTTGTAACGTAGCTTTGCTAATGCCAGGGGCGATATCGTTTTTTACCTGGCTTTGGCCAGCCAGTTTTACGGGTGCCGGTGTATGGCTGTTTTGCCACCACCAGGCGCCGGCAGCCAGCAATAATACGCCGGTAGTCACTGCGGCTACCATCATGCCTATACGCCGTTGAGGTTTTCGGCTACCAATGGTTACTGCCCTGGTAGCCAGTACCTGTTGCAGTATGGCGGCACTCTCTGCTTCGCTGAAGTGTGGAGCTTCCGGCAGCTGTTCTTCCCAGGTTTCATTCATCAGCTCTTTCACAAGCGCATCGTTTTCCGGCTGCGCCATGAGCGCCATGAGCTCCTGCTTTTCAGCCGGAGTAGCCATTTTGTCGATATACCGATGAAATAATGCGATAAGCCTTTTGTCCTTCATGCTACGTGAATTAGCTGCCGTGTTTATGGTAAAGACACAGCGAATTAAAAAAAGGGGGTATTGCCCCGGAAATTTTTTTTATAATTTATGATAGAAGCATAAAAAAACGGGTGCCAGCAAGGGGGCGTTGATTTTAATAAAGTGGGCAATCGCCTTTACGGAGAGCTGCACGTACTTCTTGACCGTTTCTTTTGAAATGCCCATCTGGTGAGCAATTTCGGCGTGTTTAAGTCCTTCTTTGCGACTCAGCAGGTATACCTGCTGTTGCTGGGGAGGTAGTTGTGCTACTGCACTGTCTATTAAAGAAAAATAATCCGTGTCGGCAGTTGGGATTTCTGTGACCGGCGACGTAGCCGTGCTCACATATTGCCCATATTGAAGATGCTTTTTACGGTCGTTGGCCGATTTGCGCAAGCAGTTAAGCGTATAATTGCGGGTAAGTATAAAAAGATAGGCTGTAAACTTTTCCACAGCGGATAGCTCCTGCCGGTTCATCCATATTTTGATAAAAACGTCCTGCACTATTTCTGCCGTCATTTCCGGGGATTCCGTCAGTGTCATTACAAACGTTCCCAATGGTTGATGATAGGCATTAAACAGGGTGGTAAAAGCCTTTTCATCTCCTCCGGCTACCTGGGCCAGCAATATTGCTTCATTATGAACAGACGTTAGCGCCAATCTTTATGAAATGGTTTTTGATAAATTTAGGAAAAACGATAAAATAGTTCAAAACTGGTTGATAATTGTATCCGGTATGCTTTCGGGGACTAAATATAAAACCTTAATCCGGAATTATCACCCGGCTGTTAATGTAGCGTGGGAGGGAAACGTAGGGGCAATGTTGTTGTACAGGTACATAGAAAAGCCCCCACCGCTATGTGTGGGGGCTGCAAAACAAGGGAAACGATTATTTTTTACCGATATCACAAAGCATATCTGAGTGGATATTCAGCGCAATATTGGTCAGATTATATAAATGTTCGCTGCCCACCAGCCATACGATCTCACAAATTTCCCTTTCTGAATAATATTTGGAGAGCTGTGCAAACGTATCCTGATCCATTTTTTTCTCACGGGTAAGGAGCGTTACATAATCCAGCGCAGCCCTTTCTGCGGCGGAAAAAAGCGGACTGGTGGGGTAATGCTGCAGTGCATCAAATTTGGCTTCATTCATCGATTCCTGTATAACGCTTAGCCGGGCAGCATCCATGCAAAACAGGCAGATGTTCAGGCGGGCCACCTGTTCCCGTATCAGCATCACCGTTTCCCGGGGTAATACCAGCTTTTTATCCAGTTGGGAAACTTTCCCGTAAAACATACCAAAAGCCGCAGGAAGCCTGACTGAGTGCACCTTCAGCGGCATCAGTACTTTACCAAATTGCCTGCGGGTAAAGAAATAAGCGATTTTCATCATCAGCCCTGCGGGCTTCTCTATGGGAGAAAGAAAGGTATCCATGGTGTAAGTGTTTTTAATTGTTATATCCTAATAAGGACTGAACAATTAAAAACTGGACAAAGGAGCCAATAATTTTTTTTAATTATTGTAAGAAGTCGGTTATTTCTGTGATGGTTTGCCTGGCGGTGCGACCTACACCAATAATAGTGGCAGAGGCAAAGCCGGTCCAGGAGCCGTATCCCATGAGCCACAGGCCATCAACAGCTGTAGCACGTGTGCCCTGCGTCTGAATTTTTCCATCGCCTGGTATAATATTTAAGGGCGCCAGGTGGGAGAGGGCAGGCTTATAGCCGGTGCAAAAAATTACCGCATCAGCAGGTTCTTTCCAGCCGCTGCTCCATGCTAATCCTGCTTCATAAAAATGATCGAAAGGAGGAAGTGCATTTTCATAGACGCCTCTTTCACGGGCCTCCTTCACGGAAGGGACCATTACAATTTTGCCAATAGACAAGGGCTGGTAGTCTTTTCCCTGCTGTTGTGCTTTGTATTGTTGGGTAGCAGCGTCAAACAGGTCTTTTCCATCTATATCATCCGGCAGGAACTCCGGTGGCTTGCGGGTGATCCACACCGTTTCGGCTACCTGTGATATTTCTGCCAGGATCTGTGCACCGGAATTGCCTTCGCCTACAATGGCCACCCGCAGGCCGGTAAAAGGCGCCGGCTCCTGGTACTGCGACGCATGTATTAGGGCACCCTGGAAAACGTCCATACCGGGTATTTGCGGCGTATAGGGATTGGTATAAATACCGGTAGCGCTGATCACGGTTTTGGCAAAATAATTTCCCGCGGTAGTGGTGAGCTCAAAAATATCGCCTTCTTTATGTACGGCGGTTACCTTCACTGGTCTGACTACCGGGAAGTGATACCGGGCCTCATATGCTTGCAGGTATTGCAGAAATTCCCCGCGGGTGGGATAATAATGTTGTCCGCCAGGCATTAATACGCCAGGGAGAGAGCTCCATTGCGCCGGAGAAAACAACGCGAGGGATGCCCAGCAATGTTGCCATGCGCCACCTGGTTGTGTTTCACTATCGAGTATAAGGTAATTGAAATTTGTTCTGCGGAGGTAATAAGCCGCTGCCAGGGCGGTTTGGCCGCCACCTATTATGATCACATCGTATATCGTGCTGCCTGCTGTTGTCATATCGCCGAAGTGTTAGGTACTCCTGTGAAGATAAAAACCTTTATGCGGAATGCAGTTCTTTTTATCTCCGGAAAGCGATTATTACCAAATTGTTAACCCATAAAAACGACTAGGAACATTTTAATCCACGAACGTACTCTTTCTGAAAACACCCAAAGCAGGGATATGGATAAACAGTTACTTGAAAAGTATTTTAAAGGAGATTGTACCGAACAGGAAGTCATTACTGTAGAAGGATGGCTGAATGGAGGCGATACCCCATTACTGGACGAGTTTATGATGGAGCAATGGCAGGCTGTGAATGAGCCGGTGGTGATGGCACCAAAAATATACCGGCGCTGGTATGGAGCAGCAGCGGCTGCAGTATTAGGCGCTATTGCGGTTGCCACTTTTTTCTGGCAGCAACAACGTATCGCACCACGCCCGGTAGCCGTGAAATGGGATACCCTGAGTAATAAAACCAGCAACATACAATTATTTACCATGACAGATGGTAGTGAAGTATGGTTAAATGCCCATTCTGCGGTTATCTGTGAACAGCAATACAATAAAACAAAACGGGAGCTGTGGCTGAATGGAGAAGCCTATTTCAAAGTAGTGAAAGATGACCAGCGTCCGTTTTTGGTACATACCGGCAGTATCACTACCACCGTACTCGGTACTTCTTTTAATATTGCTACTGCCAACAAAGCGGATGGCAGCATACAGGTAAGTTTGGTGGAAGGAAAGGTAGCAGTGAGTATGCCTGATAATGCAGATAAAATATTGTTACCCGGCCAGATGCTGCAGTATGCACCAGGGAAAGATCCGCAGTTACTGGCATTTGCGGACAATGAAGTACTGGACTGGAAAAAAGGAAAAATATATTTCGATAATACCCTGTTAGCCGATGCGCTGGCGAAGTTACAGCAGCGCTATGGTTGCAAAATTGTACTGGAAGAAAAACGATTAGCCAGGAAGAAGATCTCAGGTGAATTTAGCCGGGATATGCCATTGGAAAGCATATTATCTACCCTGGAATATGTGCATAACCTTGCATTTGTACAGGCAGATGATAGCACATTCCATGCACGCAGCAAAAAGTAGCATTCATCATTTAAATCAACATAAAAAATAAAGTATCGCCTTATGCAAAAATCTACAAATGGATTTTGTACAGGAAGAAGTGTGTCTTGTCATGTGACCTTTCTGTTAGTTTTATTGACCGGCTTGCTGCCATTGAAAAGCGTGGCGCAGTCTTATAAATCGCTTACCGATAAAGTACAGTTACAATTAGCCAGAACAAATGCCGCCAAGGTGGTGAAGTCGTTGCAGCAACAAACACGGTATACTTTTATTTATGACCCGGAATACCTGCAGCAGTGTGAGTTAAGCGATGTGAGATTTTCCGGGACACCATTAGGCGAAGTATTGAACTATATAGATAATAATGCACCCATTGATATTGAATTGACGAAAGATAATGCCATCACATTCCGAAAAGGCGCCAGCAATAAAGCAGCCAACAGAAATGGCGGACGTATTACCGGGAAGGTGGTGGATAATAAGAATGAACCGCTGCCGGGAGTAACGGTAGCTGTACTGGGAGGGCAAGGAGCGGTAACAAATGTAGACGGTACTTATGATATTGCATTGCCTGCAGGGGTATACAATATTACGTTCAGCTACGTTTCTTTTGAAACGCGTAAGGTAACAGAAGTGACCGTAAAAGAAAACGGCGCTACCCCGCTGAACATCATCCTGAAAAGCAATAGCTCTCACCTGAAAGAAGTGACAGTGACCGCCAATTACCGCAAGGCCTCTATTGAAGGATTGTATGCTATACAGAAAAATAATGCAGCCATCACCGATGGGATCAGTGCTGAACAGATTGCCCGTACACCGGATAAAAACATTGGTGAAGTGTTGAAGCGTGTAAGCGGATTGGCTACTATGGATAACAAGTATGTGGTAGTGCGCGGGCTGAGCGAACGCTATAACCAGGCGGTGTTGAATGGACAGGTAATGCCCAGCACGGAACTGAACAGGAAGAACTTCAGCTTTGATATTATTCCTTCCAATATCGTGGAGAATGTTACCGTGGTGAAAACGATTACACCGGATCGTAGTGCGGAATTTGGAGGTGGCTTGATAGAAGTAAATACACTGGATATCCCTACTACTAATTTTTTGAATGTTGCCGTAGGCGGAAGTTATAATGATAAAACAGTAGGGAAAGATTTTTTGTCTTTGCCGTTGAGTGGGAGTGAGTACAGAGGTAGTGTAAATGATAGCCGGAAGTTATTTGGTACGCTTGACTGGAAAGACAGGGATGATATTATAAAGAAGTATGAGGAATCTGGGAAAACATCTTTCCCATTGGCTAATAACTGGGGGATTACAAGATTTAAAGCGCCGGTATCTCCTAATTTCCAGGCATCAGTGGGACATATCTTCCGTGGTGGCGGTGGCCAGCAATGGGGAATAATAGCCTCCGCCAGTTACCGGAATACGCTGGCTACGCAGGATGCCATATTAGGCCGGGAGGGGTTTAATATCGGCGAGCGTACAGATAGCCTGGATGCCAGGTTATTCAAAGGAAAACGTTATGGCTTTGCTACTAATCTTGGAGGTATGTTTGGCATTGGCTTCCGTACCGAGAAGACCCGGATAGGCTTTCAATCGTTGTATCTCCGTACACTCGATCAGCAACTCGTATTTGGAACCGGACCCAATGCACGTGTTGATCCCGATCATACCCTGGGATATTTTGACAACACCATGCAAACAACTTTATGGCAGAATCAACTGAAGGGCGAGCAATCATTGGGGAACCATGGTATAAAGCTGAAGTGGACAGGCAGCTATTTGAAGCTGGACAGGCAAAAGCCCGATAATCACCAGATGTTGGCAGATTACAGGCAAATAGATGGTGCCGCCTCAAATGATTATAGTATTAAAGGTTATGGTAGTAGTCTTTCTGAAGGCGCTTTACGCTGGTGGAGCCGGGCTATGGAGAACAACTATAATTGGGATGCAGCAGTGTCTGTTCCTTTTAAGTTCAATGCAGGTAAAGTACCGGTTGAAAATACCTTTAAAGGTGGATATGCCGGTTGGGTGAAAGACAGGATGTTTTTTGTGCTGAATACTGCTTCCACATTTGAGAATAAAAATGATAACTACATTCCGCTTTCAACGGCATTTAGCGCAGAGAATAATGTGAAAACAACCGTAAGCCAGTTTGGAGACAATTTTAAACGGAAATCGGCGGCTTTACATGCACTCTTCGCAATGTTCGATCATAAGATCGGCGATAAATTGAGATTGGTATGGGGCGTAAGAACAGAGTTTTATAATCTGAACAAAGTAAATGATGTATTGGATTCTACTTTCAAGCGTTTGAAGCGGGCGCCCGGCGAAGAATTAGACTACACAGATTTGTTGAACAGGGAACCTGATTGGCGTTTCTTCCCATCTGCCAATATTACCTATTCCCTGACGCCTTCCATGAATTTACGTGCCGCCTATTCAACAAGTATTATACGGCCCGATCTGAGGGAGTTATCCAATTTCAGGGAGTATGATTTTGAACTGGGGGGTGAGTATATTGGCGGCCTGATCAAGTCTACTACGATCAAGCATTACGATTTCCGTTATGAGTGGTATCCTGGACCAGGGGAAATTATTTCGGCCTCTTTATTTTATAAAGACCTTGCCTATCCCATGGAAATATTTAAGCAGTTAGATAATAACATTTTTGAGCTGAAGAATAGTAAATCGGCAAAGAATTATGGATTTGAAGTAGAGGTAAGAAAATCACTTTCCTTTATCAGGATACCCGTAATACGCAATATCACTTTATACGGAAATTTTACCTACCTGGATTCGAAAGTGAAGCCAATGGCACTGGATGCGAGATTAACAGATCCGGCTAATCCGTTGAAAGTGGTGGTAACGGAAACGGTTGGTGAAGAAGTACGCCGGCCACAAATGGGTGCCAGCAACTATATGATGAATGCCGGCATCTTTTATGACATGAAGCCGCTTACCATTAGCCTTGTTTATAACAAAGTAACCAACCGCGTTTTTATACCTAATGCCGTGTACTATCAATCTACCATGGAAAAACCATTGGAAGTACTGGATGCACAGGTTGGTGTACGATTATTGAACAATAAAGCCTTGTTGAAATTGAACGTGGCAAATATCCTGAATAATTTCTCTGTCATTTACCAAAATGCTTTTTCAGAAGAGGAGAATAATGCGTTTAAGGAACGAAAAGCAAATCCTACCAAGTCACAATTGAATTACCAGGCGGGAAGAGATATGATGAGTTATAAACTAACACCCGGACGTACTTATAGCGCCACTTTTAGTTATGAATTTTAACAAGGTAGTAACCAGGAGCGGCGACACAAATTTTTTACGCGTAATCAAAAATATATCCTGATCAGGTATTGTTATCCTTCATTATTTATTGATTTGTTTAAACTTAAAAAAAAGCGAAATCCCATGAACAAGAAGCCCTTGGTGGTAACCCTCCTGTCTGCAGCAACTGTGCTGGGCATGATGTTAGGTACTTCCTGCAAAAAAGAACACAACGTAACAAATGATCGCCCGGTTTTGGCTGGTGGCCCTTCTGGTGCTTCCGGTACCTGCGGTGACAGTACTATTACTGGTGTAATTACCAGCAACCTTACGCTGAAAAGCTGTAAAATTTACAAATTAGATGGTCTGGTGTATGTTAACAGCGGTGTAACTGTAACCGTTGAAGCAGGTACTGTGATCAAAGGTATTAAAGGCACTCCTCCTTCCGGTACCAACCCAGGTACTCCAGGTGGTGGACTGATTGTTACAAAAGGAGCGAAGTTGATTGCCGTAGGTACTCCTACCGATCCTATCATCTTTACTTCTAACGAAGCAGTACCTGCTTCCGGTGATTGGGGTGGTATCGTATTGTTAGGTAAAGCACCTACCAACCATCCTGATTCTGTACTGGTAGAAGGTATCACTGGTCTTACGCCTGCCAGCGCTTATTATGGCGGACCTACCAATAACGTTGCTGCCGATAACTCCGGTAAGCTGGTTTATGTAAGAATTGAATATGCTGGTTATGAACTGGCTACTGACAATGAGCTGAACGGTTTAACCCTGGCAGGTGTTGGTAGCGGAACTCAGCTGGATTACATCGAAGTGTACAAATCTAAAGATGATGCATTTGAATTCTTTGGTGGTACTGTGAACGCCAGTCACCTGATCGCTGTTGATCCATTGGATGATATGTTTGATACAGACAACGGCTACAGAGGTACTATCTCTTATGCTATTGGTATTTCTGATCCAAATCGTGCTGATAAGAGCCAGTCTAATGGTTTTGAAAGCGATAACAACGCTACAGGTCTTACCTGGACTCCGTACACTCATCCTACTTACAGCAACGTTACCATCATTGGTCAGCCTACTGCTGCAGCAGCTTCTATTACAAATGGTCTGCCTTCTGGTAATGGTAAATATGGCCGTGGTGCTCACCTGAGAAGAAATGCTGAATTTGCTATCAGCAACTCTATCTTCCTTGGTTTCAACTACGGTATATCTCAGGATACTGCATTGCCTACTATTCAGCCGCCACATACACTGTCTAAATACTGGGCAGGTATCTCTACGCTGAGCACTAACTATGTACATGCATATGTTTATGCGTTCTCTAAAGAGTTTAACAACACTGCATATTCAGCTATCACTCCGTTGGGTACTACCAACAAAGGATATGTGAACGCAAATCCAAATGCCAGCATCCAGTTAGCAAATCCATTCGGTTCTCCCCGTTCTTTCAGCAACTATGTTCCTAATGCACTTTCTCCTGCTAAAACAGCCGGAGCATTTCCTACAGGAAACACTACCTGGGCTAACGGTTGGACAGTATTGTAAGATTTTTTCCCAGATAACGTATAGGAGGGATTCCTCCTATACGTTATTATCTCTAATGAATTTATAAACAGCGTACACGTGAATAAAATGACATTTGCTGCGATGAAATATTTAGTACTTTTCTTTTCTGTTTTGATATTGACGGTTTCCTGTCGTAAAGGAGACTTACCGGAAGCGCATTATTTTGGTAAGGTACACATTGACCTAATGAATCTTCCTAATACCCCTACCGTAATGATGTATTTAGATGGTAAGCCGCTGGATACTATTAAGATCATTGGTGGTACTTCGTTTGACATTCCTGCTAAAGAGAAGGCCAAATTATCTGCCTATGATGCTAAAAGTAAAGAATGGTTGGCGGATACCCTCCTTACTATTGTGCCTAATGGAAAGCAACAATTGAAATTTGCCTATAGTACTTTGTTCGGGCTGAAGGGATTTATAGCAGAAGGAGGTAACTCCACGGTGCCAGCAGATTCTTTAGATGTACGTTTATTCAATAATTTAAGTGCTGCTTTTTATCCCCTCGAATCTTATGATTTATCTTTTCTTTATTTAGATCCTGTTTCCGGCGAAATCATGGAATCCAGCGCGGTGGTGAAAGGCTGGGGACGGAAACAATTGTCTCCGGTATTAAGGTTGAAAGTAGTGGCAGATAATGGAGGTCAGTATACATACGTTGCTCAACTAAGAGACCCGGCTACCGGAGAGGTAGTATCACAGCCGGATGGATCGGTATTTTTTGTGATGACAGGTACTGACCTGGGAGGAAAGACAAGGATCACAACGGTGATCGATGATAATACAGGAAGTATCTCTTTCAATGAAATAGATCTCTGATAAAACCATGCACCCCGCTAAAAAACATATAACCCGTTTACTTCCATACCTCCTGTATGGAATAGGCAGCTTATCCGTTATAGCGGCCGGCTGCAAAAAGAGTGACGAAGTAAAACCACCTTCCTCACCAGACATCAAAATGGAAATGATCCCTGTTTCCGATACCCTCCGCCATGTGATTGCCACCAATACGTTATTGACCGCTAACCATCCCTGGTATATTGATGGTTGGGTGTACGTTACTAATGAGGCCACATTAAGAGTGGAAGCAGGAGCTACTATACATGTATTGCCTTCGGCCGTTAATAAGAAAGATGGCAGCGGCAGCGGTGGATTGATTATCACCCGCGGTGCGCATATTTACGCCTCGGGTACTGCTGACCGGCCCATTGAAATTAATGTGGCGAAGACAACAAAAAATGGCGCCTCCGGTATCATTGTGTTGGGAAAGGCAGCCGTGGAAAAGAAACATATGACACTGGACAACCCCGACGCACCTACGCTCAATCACCTGAGCTATGGCGGTAAAGAGCCGGACGACAGCTCCGGTGTACTGAAACATCTGCATATTAACTACTACCGTATAGCGGGAACAGGATTCATCGGTGGCTTATTGCTGCTGGGAACCGGCAACCGCACCACCGTTGAAGATATTACGTTAGCTCCTTTATCTGTGAAGCAGCCGGTATTGAAATCCGCCAGGTTGCATTAAGAGACACAAATAAATTGGAACCCCTATTTGCACCTTTACGCATATGCCGTTGTTGTTAGCCCCTTTTCCCTTTTTTATTTTGGTAAGATGATCAAACTATTGATGGCCGCCTGGCGGCGCGCATCATATACGTGGATACGTGCCGGTAAGTTGCCTTCCGGTGCGGTGCGGCCATTGCCGGCAATTACGGCCAGTGCTTTTGCCAATAATGGATCTTCTGTATTGCCCAGTGGTAGTAGTGGCTGGCGGCTCATTTCATCTACTGTATATTGGGGAGTAATACCTGCAGTGTAATTGCCGTTGCCATTGGCATTACTCAGGCGGTAAGTAAGTGGATGCATGATCCACGGAATGCGTTTGGGACTACGCATATCATATACAACCACTGCACCTTTATCTTTTCCTACGGTAGTTTCTCCAATCTGTATGACCTGTGTATAGGGTTTGAGGTTATTAATTAATAGCTCTGCGGCGGATACGGTTTGATGGCCGCTGAGAATAAATACCCGGGGTAATTGAAGCTGTGCATTAGCGAGGCTGCCAAAAGGAATGACATCGCCGTTTTCAGGGACCGACAGTGTAGTGGCGAAATCCAGGGTTCTGGTACCCATGCGCCCATTGCCACTGTATTTTACAAAGGTACTGGTGGCAGTGATGGCAGGAGCTGTCATGGCGGTGATCATAGCGGCCGCAGCAAGACTGCCTCCCACATTATAACGCAGGTCAATTACCAGGTCGTTGATGCGGTTGGTTTTAAATTCCTGGAAAGCGGCCAGCAGGTAGTTATTATAGCCGTCTGCAAAAGCATTATAGAAAAGATAGCCTACTTTTTTGTTGCCGCTGTTAATCACTTGTGACGTGTACACCGGGTTTTCTGTTTGCCTGCCCGCCTGCAGCAGTACCAGCGGGCTTTCTGTAATTACATTGCTATTAATGATAGCAGGGGTAATGGTACCGGAAGTAGCTGTGCGCAGTTGTTCGCTGAGGGTGGCACTGTTGGCGGTTGTTAACGGTATTTCATTGATGCGGGTAAAGTAGGTGCCTCTTTTTAATCCGTTGGCGGCGGCATGGGAGCCGGGTATCACCAGCTTGATTACTCCTATGACCCCACCTGTAGCGGATGGCCAGTTGATAATACTAAAGTCTATCCCGTATTTATATAGCATATCGCTTTTGACAGATGCCGGTTCGGCAGGATTATAGATCAGGGAGAATTTATCTTCCGGGCTTTTGATACGATCAAAAAATGCCTGTGTGGCTTGTGTGGCATCTGCCTGTTGTGGTAACTGGTCATTCCACAGGTAAAATAATCGCATGCTGTCCAGTATCCATTGATTGATTTCCTGTTGGGTAACGGGGCCGGTGGGCACGGTGGGGGAATCGTCTTTTTTATGGCAGGCAGCCAGCAGTACAATGATGCACAGTACAAACAAAGTGTTAGGAGGTCTCATGTTTAAAATTTAAGAAAGGTGGCAGACAGGGCTATTTCCGTCTTTCTATATCTACATAAAAATGATGGCTTAATTCTTTCCGGATATATTGAAGGGCAGCGGTGAGGTGATTTTTAACGGTAGCAGGGGAGATGGACAATTCCTCACCTATTTGTTTGTGGCTATAGCCATGGTCGCGGCTTAGGGTGTATACATGACGGCGCTGTTCCGGCATTCTTTCTACCAGTTTTACTAACTGCGAGCTGAATTCTTTTTGAAGAAATACATTTTCACCGCTGCCAGTGCTGTGAGGCTGATCCTGTGCAGCTTGTGAGAGCGCCTTTCTTTCCCGGTACAGTTTACGGCTTTCATCTATCACCAGATGTTTCACATATACAAACAGCAAAGGAAAAATGTCCTGGTCTTTTTTCACCTCGTTGATGTTTTCCCACAAACGAACAAAACATAACTGGGTGATTTCCTGCGCTCTGGAAGCATCGTTGGTTAACTTAAATGCAAACCGGTAAACTTTCGCATTGTTCTCCTCAAATATTTTTTCAAAAAGTGCTTTAGGAGGGCTGTCAGACATAGTTCGTGGTTGTAACATGATCCGGATATAAATATAAGCCGGCTATGTTACACGAATGTTAAGCCGCCTCTTTTTCCGGAAAATGAGCGGGTGATGACAAAGAATTCCACTTTGTTATACCGTACTTTTCCGGCGGCGCCCACCTTGAACTGCTGTGTAGGAAGATGGCCAGCTAAAGATTGTCTAATACTTCTTTATAGCCTCTTCCAACAGGTAGCTGGATGCCGTTTAGTTCTACCATTTCGGCTGTATAGGCGTCAATTTTATGTACGGCTACAATGAACGACCGGTGTATACGTTTGAAGGCATTGGCGGGGAGTAGCGCTTCAATTTCATGTGTACTCATTTTAGAGAGGTATTCATTTTTGAGGGTGACAATTTTTATATATTCCCGCTGGCTTTCAATGTATAAAATCTCTGAGAACAACACTTTTACTTTCCGCTTTTGTACATTCACGAAAATAAAGTCCCTGGCTTCGTCGGGGACTTTTTGCTGTGCAGCATTCACTTTATTGACAGCTGTCAGGAACCGTTCAAATTCAATGGGTTTTAGCAGGTAGTCGGTAACATTCAGGTTGAAGCCTTCTACGGCATATTGGTGATAGGCGGTGGTAACAATCACCGCCGGCGGATTGGCCAGTGTTTTCAGGAAAGCCATTCCTTTGAGTTTAGGTAGATGGATATCTAAAAAAATAAGGTCGGTGGTATGTTGTTGGAGGAATTCGGTAGCAAGGATAGCATCTTTACATACCTTTTGCAATTCCAGGAAGGGCACATCTGAGATATAGTCGCAGAGTACTTTAGCGGCCAGTGGCTCGTCTTCTATAATGATACACTTTATTTTAGACATGATGTGCGAGGTTTATTTTCAGCGTAGCGGTGAATACAAAATCACCGGGTACAATATTGAGTTGATAATCGGTGTACATAAGTTGTAACTGCCGCCGCAGGTTAGCGAGACCAATATTCTCTTTGATGGGTTGCCCACTGGCCGGATCGCCGGTGGAATTTTTTACGATGAATAACAACTGTTTGTTTTTGATGGAGAGATGGATATCCACAAAGGGATGTTCTCTTGTTTCTGATACCCCATGTTTGAAGGCGTTTTCTACCAGTGGGATCAGCAGCAGGGGCGGCAACGATTGTTTCTGATCATCGAGGTCGTAGTTGAAGTTGATGCGTAATGAATCGTCATAGCGCAATTTTTCCAGGGCAATGTAGTCGTCAATAATTTTAAGGTCCTGCTCCACGGCGATGTATGGACCGCTGGTTTCGTATAGCATATACCGTAGTATTTTAGATAACCGCAGGATGGACTCTGGCGCCAGATCCGACTTGTCTCTTGCCAGCGAATAGATATTGTTGAGGGTATTGAATAAAAAATGTGGATTCGTTTGGGACTTCAGGTAGTTCAGCTCGGCCTGTTGACTTTCGATACGTAATTGCTGTGCGGTTTGTTTCAATCTTACATAAGTATAAATATGCCGGATCACGCCAAAAAATATCAGGGAGCCGATGCCATACCCGGTGAGTTGACCGATCCTGGATTCGATAGACATGGATTTGCCCAGCGGGGTGTATATATGCAGGGTTACTCCCAGCGTGCGCCACAGGTAGAATCCCACTGAAAAAATAAACACGTAAGGTAATAAGGAAAGGAAAGAGCGGATCCAGTGTTGCCAGCTTAATTTAGACAGGGTACGTTCAAACAGTTGATAGTTAGCGATGGATAAATAGATAAGCAGCCACACTTCGTTCACTATCTGCAGTGTAAAGTCAGTAGCGTCGTGCGTCATATCCGCCAGCAGGTTTACCAGCAGGAAAGCTGGTATTAGCCATACGTATAGTTTAAATTGGGGAATGTCGGAAAGCTTCTTCATGTGAATGTTTGCTGGGATAAATGTCGATAAATATTTCACATCCTCCTAATCTCTTCCCGTGGTATACGATATACGGTTGTTCGTTTACCAATACCTGTTGTTCGTTGATAACGCGCTATAGCAGTGCCTCTTATTTGCTAACCTTGTACTACAAACAACCAAAAATATGAGCAAGCTAATACAGTTCGGCGAAATAGTAGAGGGATATGATATCCCCGTGCTGAATGAAAGGGAAATCAGGGCCGCTGCAGGCATCCTGTTTCTACTCACCTATACCTCTTTGATGTTTATTCTTTTTGATGGTAATTTTTTATTGGTAAAGTATTTTATTCCCATCTTCCTCCTTGATTTACTGATACGGGTATTTATTAATCCACGGTATTCTCCTGCCTTGATTATAGGGCGTTTCATGGTACGTAATCAAACACCGGAATATGTAGGCGCACGGCAAAAACGGTTTGCCTGGAGTATTGGTATTGTGTTGTCCTCGGTGATGTTTACTTTCCTGGTTATCGTCAATGCTTATAGTCCTATTACAGGTATCGGCTGCCTGATATGCCTGGTGTTCCTGTTTTTTGAAGCGGCATTTGGTATTTGTTTAGGTTGCCTGGTATATCCGCTGTTTTTTAAAGATAAAGTACAGTATTGCCCGGGAGAGATTTGTGATACCAGGCTTAAACAACCTATTCAAAAGATCTCTATAGCACAGTGGGGGGTATTGTTATTGTTTGCGGCGGCGGTATTTTTCTCGCCGCGGGTGTTGCAAAAAACATTCAGTAAAGAGCCACATAATTTATTTAAATCCGAAAAAAACAGGTAAGTATGGAACCACTGTGCTTTACCTGTGGCAGCAGCCTGGAAAATTATTTTGCGGTTTACCGGAAAAATATCCTCGGGTATCAACAGAAATTTGACTCACCGGCTGGAGAACAAACGCTGCTGTATGCCGACTGGACTGCCAGTGGCCGTGCCTATGGGCCTATTGAACGGCATCTGCAGGAGGAGATATTACCTTTCATAGGTAACACACATACCAATACTACGGTAACGGGCACACGAATGTCGGTTGCTTATGCGCAGGCGAAGCAAATTATTAAATCGCATGTGAATGCCGGTGAACAGGACGCTTTGCTTTTTTGCGGGAGTGGTATGACAAGCGCCGTTAATAAGTTGCAGCGTATGCTGGGATTGCGTGCTCCCTGTGAAGAGGAGGAAAGGCCAGTGGTGTTTGTAACACATATGGAGCATCACAGTAACCATTTGAGTTGGCTGGAAACCAATGCTATAGTGGAAATTATTGATGCAGATGAAAATGGAAATGTGAGTTTGCATCATCTCCGCTCTTTATTGGAGCAATTCAAACATTGCCGGAATAAAATGGCGGCGGTAACGGCGTGCTCCAACGTGACTGGTATTTACACGCCTTACCACGATATCGCCGCGCTGATGCATCAATACGGCGGCCGGTGTTTTGTAGACTTTGCCTGCGCGGCGCCTTACTGTACTATTGATATGCATCCTGCGTTGGAAGATGCCTGCCTGGATGCTATTTATTTTTCCCCGCATAAATTCCTGGGGGGGCCTGGTACCCCTGGTGTTTTAATTTTTAATAAGAAGATGTACCAAAGCGGAGTTCCGGATCATCCGGGCGGCGGCACGGTGCTTTACAGTAATCCGTGGCGTGACCGTATTTATACAGCAGATATTGAACAGCGGGAAGATGGTGGCACGCCGCCATTTTTACAGGGCATCAAAGCCGCGATGTGCATACGTTTAAAGGAAGCAATGGGGTTGGATAATATTCTGCAGCGGGAAGCGGAATTACTGGAAATAATTTTTGAAAGAGCTGCAACAATACCGGGATTACACTTGTTGGAACCGCATGCTACACAAAGGGCTGGCGTGGTATCGTTCATCGTGGACGGAGTACCTTATCCGTTAATTGTAAAACTGCTCAACGATAAATTTGGGATCCAGGTGAGAGGTGGTTGCTCTTGTGCCGGTACATACGGGCATTGGTTGTTAGAGGTAGATAAGTCCTCGTCTTATGCCATCAGGACCGCGATTCTTTCCGGAGATTTATCATGTAAGCCGGGCTGGGTGAGGTTATCGGTGCATCCTGTTATGACCAATGCGGAGATTCATTTTATTATGGATGCTATTGAAACAACGATAGCGTATGCCGCAGCATGGGCAGAAGATTATGTATATGACGCTTCTTCCAATGAGTATTACTTTAAGGCAGCAACTGATAACGGGCAGTTAGTGATAGAACGATGGTTTGACCCGGCCACGTGGTAAATTATACGTTAGCGTGCTGCTATTTTGGAAACCTGTCATGTGAAGAATAAAAGTGGGGATCACTTTAACTTGAAAAGCCGGCGCGGTATTTTACGTTATTTGAAACGACGCGCATTCCCATTATAATAAGCAATGGCACGCTGTTTTGATGGAAATGCCTATCCTGAGGTACAATATTCGTAGACCTGATTAATAGCTATTACCTACCTTGCGTTTTATATATATTCTGAACTATGTTTAAACGTATGTTTTCTATACTGGCACTGACTGCCGCCAGTATCTTTGTAAATGCGCAAACAACAGCTCCGGCAGTGACGATTAAAGGGAACGGTTATACGCAAACAACGCCCTTAATGACCTGGGACGAGAGCAATTCGTCTGATCGCCTGATCGGTTTTGGTATCAGGCAGGAAGGTGGGGTGAAAACCAACGTATTACTGTATGGAAAACGGGCCTTTGATTATCGGGCTTCTCTGGATGATTCTGCTACCAGTTATGTGGACCTGGATATACAAATGAGCCGTAAAAACGCCAGTAGTTCCTGGTTAGATAACGACTTTATTCGTTTGAGACGATCTAAGGTGCAACCTACTGCCACTATTAATGGCTTTATACTTGCCTTTGATATCCCGGATTCTATTATAACGGATATGCGTGGCTGGGAGCTGAAACGCTTTTCTAACACCATTCCCGGGAACGAATCCCGTTATACAACTACCAGCAGCAGAGGAGTTCCGGAGAAAGTATCTAAAATGTTTGCAGCTTATTTGCTGAAAATTCCGGCGGGTAAATCCTGGTTCGAACCTGTTGCACCTTTTGCGAAAAACAAGATTCCGCTGACGTCTTTATTTCACCAGTCCCCGGAATATATAAAGGGGGTATTGGGTGCGCCGGTATTAGACACCAATCGGAATGGTACAGTATGGGTACGGCATATTACCAAACATGGCACTTATGAATTAGAGTATAAAGATAACATGGTGGTAAGGATTCGTCTTGTGCCTGCATATCGGTTTTATCCTATACATTATTCCGAGGAAAAGCAGAAATCTCCTTTCGAAACTATACCAAGGCCCGCTGAGATTGACCCATTGGGGAAAAGTTCCTGTCAACATACCGCTCTTTTCCCCAGGCGTTTAAAGATGAGCCCATACATAGGTATGGAGCGGAATGAACAGAGTGAAGATGAAGAAAAAAGACGGTATATAACGCTGGTTGAAGTGAAGGAAGAGTATTAACTGTAGTATAGCAAAAACAAGGAAGGGATAGATTGGGATCTATTCCTTTCCCGTTTTACTTATACCACGGTTACTTTTACGCCCAGATCTTCCATTCGTTTCACCACATGTTCAGAAATGCCACCGTCGGTAATCACTTCATCGATATCTTCCAATCCACAGATCCTGCCGAAGCCCCTTTTGCCAAATTTGCTGGAATCTGCCAGCACTACGGTTTTCTGGGCAGTTGCCATCATTTTCTGATTCAGGTGTGCCTCCATAATATTGGTGGTGCTTAATCCAAATTCCAGGTCAATACCATCTACGCCGAGAAATAGTTTACTGCAGGAGAAGTCTTCCAGGATTTTTTCTGCATAAGGACCTGTTACAGAGGTAGAGCTGTTACGAAGATGTCCGCCGAGTTGTATCACTTCAATTTCCGGCCGGCGTAGCAATTCCAGGGCTACGTTGAGTGCGCCGGTAATAACGGTGAGCTTCCCCTTGGGATGTATATTTTTTGCGAGCGATAATACAGACGTGCCGGAAGCAATAATGATAGCATCGTTGGGAACGATGAGCGCTGCCGCTGTTTGAGCGATCAGGTTTTTTTCTTCCTTACGGATATTTTCTTTTTCGTTGACCGATTTATCAATTGTATAAGGGTTTTGTACGGTGGCGCCTCCATGCGACCGGTACAAAAGTGCTTTGTCTTCCAGCAGCTTGAGATCTTTTCGTATAGTCACACCTGATACATCCAGTTCCTTACACAACTCCAATACATTGACATATCCTTTTTCATGCAGTTTACTCAGGATAAACTTATGACGTTCAGCAATATTGATCATAGACATATCAGCTAAAATTAACGCATTAAAATGGGTCTGCACAGTTTATTTATGAGCCCGTTGTAAATATCGATTAATGGATTCTATATTATTATTTATGGTTTCATTTTAATGTAAGTTTAACGATTTGTTTTTAGTTTATTGGAATATATGAAACAATTTGAAATGATTTATTGTACAATTTTATGTCATTTGTAATGTGTAAGTTATTCATTTATTAACAATATGATAAAATACTTTTCTTTCATTTCCGCTTATCAATCTATTTCTTTGCTTTTTCATTTTATTTTATATTTTGGTTTCGAATTGGTTCTTTTTGTTTTAAAAATGACCGTACTGGAAGTAAATGAAATAAATAATAAGGTAGTTAAGTAATAAAATGAAACGAACGGAATCGGTAAAACAGCTAAAAGCAGCAGGAGATCAGCCATGGGACCTGATCATCATTGGAGGAGGCGCCACAGGCCTGGGGATTGCCATGGACGCTGCTACCAGGAACTACAAAACGCTGTTGCTGGAACAGGCAGATTTTGCGAAAGGTACCTCCAGCCGGAGCACCAAACTGGTGCATGGCGGTGTAAGATACCTGGCGCAGGGCGACATTGCCCTCGTACGGGAAGCCCTATACGAAAGAGGTTTATTACTGAAAAACGCCCCGCACCTGGCGCATAATCAACAGTTCATTATTCCACATTACAGTTGGTGGCAGGGCCCCTTTTATACCATCGGTCTTAAAATATATGATCTGTTATCCGGAAAATTAAGCCTGGGCCGTTCCCATCACATCAGCAGCGCCGAAGTGATCAACCGGCTGCCAACGATTCGTAAAAAAGGGTTGAAAGGCGGCATTGTTTATCATGATGGCCAGTTTGATGATGCCCGCCTGGCAATAGACATTGCCCGCACCGCTGCCGAAAACGGCGCCGTACTGATGAATTACTGCAAAGTGAACGGGTTGCTGAAAACCACGGCAGGCAAGGTAAACGGGGTGCGCGCACAGGACCTCGAAACCGGTGAAACATTTAGCCTGTCCGCCAAAGCCGTGATTAACGCTACCGGGGTGTTTGTAGATGAAGTATTACAACTGGATAATCCCTCCGCTCCTAATATGGTGAAACCCAGTCAGGGGGTACACCTGGTGCTCGACGCCTCTTTCCTGGACAGCAAAAGCGCTATCATGATCCCTAAAACGGATGATGGCCGTGTATTGTTTGCAGTGCCCTGGCATAATAAAGTACTGCTGGGCACTACCGATACACCGCTGGATGAACACAGTCCGGAGCCCATTGCATTGGAAGAAGAAATCAGCTTTATCCTGAACACTGCCGGGAAATATTTATCACGCCCACCTGCCCGGAAAGACGTACTCAGTGTATTTGCAGGGCTGCGCCCACTGGCCGCACCACAAAAGAATACCGGCAGTACCAAGGAAATTTCGCGTAGTCATAAAATACTGGTAGCACCTTCCGGGCTTATTACCATTACCGGTGGTAAATGGACCACCTTCCGCAGAATGGCAGAAGATACCGTGGAACAGGCCATTAAAACCGGCGGACTCACTCCGGCAGCCTGCAAAACAAAAGCACTGCGTATCCACGGATACCAGCAACGCCCTTCCGCACCCGCGCCTTTGGATATATATGGCAGCGATGCCGGTCATCTCCAGGCTTCCATCAGTATGCGCCCGGAACTGGCCGCCACGCTACATCCGCGTTTACCTTATATCAAAGCACAGGTAGTATGGGCGGTACAATATGAAATGGCACAAACCGTGGAAGATATACTGGCACGACGTTTACGTGCACTCTTCCTGGATGCCCAGGCCGCCATTGATATGGCGCCTGCTGTTGCCGCTATTATGGCGGAAGAAATGAATAAAGACGCAGCCTGGCAGGAACAACAGGTGAACAACTTTATACAGGTAGCACAACATTACCTGCTCAACAATGAAAGTATACATCAGCAACTGAAAGTAACTGTATAGCATATACGAAAAAATAGACCACGTAATATCCACGTAATAAAAAAGAGAAACATGATCAAATACGTTATGGCGATGGATCAGGGCACCACCAGCTCCAGGGCCATTATATTCGACCAGGCTGGCACCGTTATTTCCACGGCACAAAAAGAATTTACCCAGCTATTTCCGCAACCCGGCTGGGTAGAACATGATCCGGCAGAAATCTGGAGCAGCCAGATCGGCGTGGCTACAGAAGCTATGGCCAAAGCAGCATTGGAAGGAGGCAACATCGCCGCCATTGGCATCACCAATCAAAGAGAAACTACCCTGGTATGGGATCGTGAAACCGGCAAACCCGTGTACAACGCCATCGTTTGGCAGGATCGTCGTACTGCCGCATTTTGCGACGAACTGAAAGCTGCCGGTCACGAAACCATGGTGCGTGAAAAAACCGGGCTGGTCATCGACGCCTATTTTTCCGGCACTAAAATCAGGTGGATACTGGATAACGTTCCCGGTGCACGGGAACGCGCCAACGAAGGCAAACTGGCCTTTGGTACCGTAGATGCCTGGCTGGTGTGGAACCTCACCCATGGTGAAGTGCACGCCACTGATGTCACCAACGCTTCCCGTACCATGCTGTTTAATATTCACACGCAGCAATGGGATACGGAATTACTGGCATTGCTCAATATACCTGCGTCTATGCTGCCGGCGGTGAAGCAATCCAGCGAAGTATGCGGACAAACAGCCCCCGGTATTTTCGCTGTACAGATCCCTATTGCAGGTATTGCCGGCGATCAGCATGCAGCCCTCTTTGGCCAGATGTGTACTGCACCCGGCATGGTGAAAAACACCTATGGCACCGGTTGTTTTATGCTCATGAACATCGGCAGCAAACCTATTATCAGCAAGAATAATCTCCTCACTACAATTGCCTGGAAAATAAACGGAGAAGTACAATATGCACTGGAAGGCAGCATCTTCATCGCCGGCGCTATTGTGCAGTGGCTACGGGATGGACTCGGCATCATCCGCGCTTCTTCAGAAGTGGAAGCCCTGGCAGCCAGCGTTGCGCAAAACGACGGCGTTTACCTGGTACCTGCGTTTGCCGGTTTAGGCGCGCCGCATTGGGACCAGCACGCACGCGGCACTTTGGTAGGTATGACCCGTGGTACCAATGCAGCACACATTGCCCGCGCTGCCCTGGAAAGTATTGCCTATCAAACAATGGATGTACTGAAAGCCATGGAAGCCGATGCAGGTATCAGCATCCGCGAATTGCGCGTAGATGGCGGCGCTACCGGGAATAACCTGCTGATGCAGTTCCAGGCAGATATCCTGGAATCTACCGTAGTACGCCCCGGTATAACGGAAACGACTGCACTGGGCGCCGCTTATCTCGCAGGACTGGCTACCGGTTACTGGAAAGATATCGCTGCCATCAGCAGCCAGTGGCAAATGGAAAAATCCTTTACACCAACGCTGGCTTCTGAACAACGGACGCTTTGGATCAACGGCTGGAATAAAGCTGTGCATGCAGCTAAATCATGGGCTCACCAATAAATCATCTTTCATTATGTATCCTTATTTAGCAGAATTAATTGGTACTGCCCTGTTACTCCTCCTGGGCAATGGTGTGGTAGCCAATGTGGTGTTACACAACACCAAAGGCAATAACAGCGGATGGATTGTTATTACTACCGGATGGGCGCTGGCGGTATTTGTAGGCGTAGTGTTCGCTGGTCCGTATAGCGGTGCACATCTCAATCCCGCTGTTACCCTGGCTTTGGCCACTGCCGGCAAATTTCCCTGGGGAGATGTACCACTGTTTATTGCCATGCAGTTGCTCGGCGCTATGATCGGTACCAGCCTGGTATGGCTGAACTATAAAGACCATCTCAATAAAACTACCGACATCGGGCTGCAACGCGCTGTGTTTTGTACGGAGCCGGCTATACGAAATCCGCTGCGCAATTTTATTTGTGAAGTTACCGGCACCTTCGTACTGCTGTTTACTATTTTTTATTTCACCGACGCTACTGTGGGCGCGGAGAAAACGCCTATGGGACTGGGTTCCCTCGGTGCTTTGCCCGTAGCTCTGCTGGTATGGTCTATTGGTTTATCGCTGGGTGGCACCACCGGTTATGCTATCAACCCTGCGAGAGATCTGGGGCCACGTATTATGCATGCGCTCTTACCTATCAATGGAAAAGGCCATAGCGATTGGTCATACGCATGGGTACCGGTACTGGGTCCTGTAACCGGCGCTGTACTCGCCGCTGTTTTATATCAGCTGTTAGCTGTTAGTCATTAGCTATTAGTTTCCTGTTTGTAGCATATTTTAAAAATGAACACAATGAAAAATATGAAATCTCTTGGTGCGATAGGATGTGCAGTGGCCCTGTCGGCCATATCCCTCCTTCATGCCTGTAAAACAAGTAAGTCCATCACCACCGCCGGCAATGGCTACCCGGCTTTTTACAAAGTAGGTCACCGCGGCACCCGCGGACTAATGCCGGAAAATACCATCCCTGCCATGTATAAGGGATTAGCTACCGGTGCCAATACCATCGAATTTGATGTGCATATCACGAAAGACGGACAGGTGGTGGTATACCACGATGCTTCCTTTACACCCTCGTATACTACATCTCCCGATGGGAAAGATATACCTGCAGAAAAGCGGGCAGACTATATTTTTTACCAGATGAATTATGCGGATATCCGCCCGTTTATTATCGGCGAGAAATTTTATCCTGCCTACCCGGAACAACAAAAGATGCGCTCTTATGCACCGCTGCTGGGAGAAATGATAGACTCCGTAGAAGCCTATACGAAGGCAAATCATTTGCCGCCGGCTTACTACCTGCTGGAAATTAAATCTTCCGAAAAAACAGACGGAAAAGAGCAACCGGCACCGGAAGAATATATCACTAAATTGATGGCAGTAAAGCAGTTGCAGCCATTAGGCAAACGTTTGCTGGTGCAGTCGTTCGACATGCGCCCGCTACAGGTAATGCACCGCCGCTACCCGGATATTAAGCTCGGCTTCCTTACAGACGACAAAAAGAATGGCTTTGAAGAACACCTACGCCAGTTGGGCTTTACACCGTTTTTTTACAACCCACATTATAAACTGGTAACACCGGAACTCATCGGGAAATGCCACGATAAACATATTCAGATTGTTCCATGGACGATAGATGATGTTACGGAAATGAAACGGCTGAAAGCTATGGGCGTAAACGGTATCATCACCGATTATCCCAACAGGTTACAGGCTGCAGGAATATGACCACTTTTTAATCAACCTACTAACAAAAAACACATATGAAATTGCTTGCACGATTCCGGCTGCTAAAGCCGGCTGTATTCCTGTTGCTATGCATAGGGATCATCGGTAGTAAACCTTTAATGCTTCAGGCGCAGGATCTTCCTGTAAGGGGAAGAGTAACCGGTACCAACGGCACCCCACTCATCGGGGTAAACGTACTGGTGGCCGGTACCAACCGCGGTGCCGCCACAGATGTCAACGGGGCATTCAAACTCAATGCTCCGGCCGGCGCCGTATTAAAACTCTCCTTTATTGGATATCTTCCAAAGGATGTAATAGTTACCGGCAAACCTTTGCAAATAATACTGCAGGAAGATGTACAGAAACTCAATGATGTGGTAGTGGTAGGTTACGGTACACAAAAGAAAGCCTCCCTGACCGGCGCTATCACCACTGTAAAAATGAGTGATAAAGCAGGTCAGCCTATCACGAATGTGAGTAATGCCCTGCATGGCGTACCCGGTGTATTTGCCAACCTCAGTAACAGTCAGCCGGGTGTTGACCGCAGTACCATCCGTATCCGCGGCGTAGGTACACTCAGCGGCAACGATCCGCTGGTGCTGGTAGATGGTATCGAATATTCCATGGATGAACTCAATCCGAACGATATTGAAACCATTACCGTACTGAAAGATGCCGCCGCCGCTATTTACGGCTCCCGTGCCGCCAACGGTGTTATTATTGTGACCACCAAAAAAGGAAAAGGTACTTCACATGTGAACTACAGCTATTTCTACGGTCAACAAAAAGCGACTTACCTCCCGGACGCTATCAATGATCCCATCGTGTATATGCGACTGAAAAATCAGGCGTTGAAAAACGAAGGAAAGGCGGCAGAGTACAGTGATGCCGATATCGCTGAATATGAAGCCGGCATGAAAACAGATCCTTTCACCTATCCTGCAAACGATTGGTATAAGATAGCACTGAAAAATGGTGTGATCCAGAAACATGACCTGAGTGTAGCCGGTAGCGGCGATAAATACCAGTATCGCCTGTCGCTGGGTTACCTCGACAGAGATGGTATTCTCTTTGGTCCCGGTAACCATGAGAAGAAGTATTCTGTAGGCCTGAATGCTACTATGGATGTGAGCAAACGCCTGCGCGCCGGGATCACTTTAGATGGTTATTATCGTAATTATACCACGCCTTTTTATTCCGATAGCTGGGCATATTTAGCACGTACCCTGCCTATTCTGACAGATACCCTGAAAGATGGCCGCTATGGTAATTCATGGATGAGAACTACCGGCCGTAATAACTGGGAAAACCCGCGTATGCTGGCTTTCAACGGGCTGCAGACAAAAGTGGTACAACGCTTTCTGACTACCGTTTTTGCAGAATACAAGCTGCCGTTTGATATCAACTACAACATCAAATTTGGGGTAGATAAATACGACGGTATACTCAGTGGCTTCACTCCACGTATGCAAACCTTTGATCCAAAAACATTGAAGCCGACCAACTGGAATAGCCCGGCTACGGCGCCCAGATCCGCCAAAACGGATTATAACAATATGAATATCCATTTTTATAACACGCTCGATTGGAGGAAATCGTTTGCGAAGCACAATGTCAGTGTAATGGCAGGAGCCAGTTATGATAATATGGATGCTGACTCCTGGGCTGCCAGCATGTATGGCTATCTCGATGGAAGACTGGATGCGTTAAGCGTTGGTACTACGTGGAATGCTACCAGCGGTAATGTTACCCGTGATGTACTGGAATCTTATTTTGGTCGCGCTAACTACGACTACGACGGCAAATATTTAGTGGAAGCCACTTTCCGCTATGATGGTTCCGGCAGGCTGGGTAAGCAAAGCCGTTGGGCATTTTTCCCATCTATATCTGCCGGCTGGCGTATTGATAAGGAAGCTTTCTTCCAATCCGGTTTTGTGAATTTCCTGAAGCTCCGCGCCTCTGCTGGTCAAATGGGTAACCAGGCAGTTGACCTGTACAGCACACAGGCAGCTGTGTTGCTGGGAGAAGACTATAGCTTTGGTGGTGTCCTGAATTCCGGGGCAGCAAAAAAAGCGGATGCAGACTCCTCTCTCAGATGGGAAATCACTACTATCTATAATGCAGGTGTGGATATCAATATCTGGAAAAATCGTTTAGGCTTTACCGTGGATGCCTATCATAAAATGACCAATGGTATTCTTCGTTCCGTGGCATTACCTTCACAAGTGGGAAATCTTACCGGGGCTAAGCAGAACGTAGGCTCCGTGAGAAATATTGGCCTGGAAACCACTGTACAATACAATGATCGTTTCGGTGATCTCGATGTAAATATTTACGGAAGCTTATCGCTGAATAAAAATGAAGTAACCGACCTGCATGGCGAAATTATATATGGTTCCGGTACCATCACCCGTGAGGGATACCCGATTGAATCCTATTACCTGTTGCAGGCAGATGGTATTTTCCAGTCGCAGGACCAGATCGATCACAGTGCGAAACAATCCGCTAACACCAAGCCGGGTTATATCAAATTTAAAGATGCCAAAGAAGATGGTATTATTAATGGAGATGACCGCGTAATTGTTGGCAGCTCTTCCTCTGTTCCTAAAACCACGTACGGTTTTGGCTTCAACCTTGGCTACAAAGGTATCACGCTCACTGCAGCATTTCAGGGCATTGGTGGTATCAAAGCATTACCGGTAGCTAACCTGGCATTCCCTTTCAACAACGGCGCCAACGCTACCTGGGAGTGGACCAGGGATGCCTGGACACCAGACAATCCTAATGCACGCCTGCCGATAGTGACTACCAGCACTGGTAGTATCGATAACTTCCAGCGTTCTACTTTCTGGTTAAGAGATAACTCTTACCTGAGATTGAAGAATATACAACTGGGATATTCACTACCGCAAAGTGTATTGTCGAAAGTGAAAATACAGAAGGTGAACTTTTTTATCAATGCAGAGAACCTGCTGACATTCTCCCGTTACAAGGATTTTGATCCGGAGTCCGTACTGAATCAAACCGATCTGTATTCTTACCCGATGTTGAAAACCTTTAACGGCGGTGTTAACATTACGTTCTAAACCATCAAAGATTATAACATGAAGAAGATATTTCTTTTTATTTCCTGCGCGGGTTTCCTGGCGGCAGGTTGCAACAAAAGCTTGCTGGACACAGCGCCGCATGACCGGTATATGGAGGAAACATTTTGGGAAACACCGGAAGCGGCAGCCGCCGGACTCACAGGTTGTTATTCCGTATTACGCAATGCTGGTGTGTATGGTGGTAAAACTTCCAATAATGCTACTGCCTTATGGGAGGAAACTTTAACTCCCAATGCCTACAATCAAACGGATGCGCTGAGCTTTAACACCATTGCCAGGGGTACGCAGATGTCCAGCACCGGCGGTATTGTCACCAGCCGCTATTCAGATTGTTACGCGGGCATTGGTCGCTGTAATACCTTCCTGGTGAAGGTAGACGAAGTGGCTGCCATTGAGCCTGCTTTAAAAAGAAGAATGAAAGGGGAAGCTTATTTCCTGCGTGCGCTCTATTATTTCATGTTGCAGAACTATTATGGAGCAGTGCCGTTGATATTAGCGCCACCAGATAAAAGTACACAGAAAGACCTGCCACGCACGCCACGTGCGGAAGTAGTGAACCGTGTGCTCATTGACCTCGACAGCGCCGCCAATATCCTGCCACTGAAGTTCACCAGCGCCGCCGATATGGGACGCGCTACCAAAGGTGCCGCCATGGCGTTGAAAGCAAGAGTGCTGTTATATGAAGCCAGTCCACTGCTGAATACCACCGGTGATATTACCAGGTGGAAAGCGGCTGCGGATGCAGCAAAGGCGGTAATAGACCTGCCCGGCACCGGCTATGATCTCTTTGCGGACTACAGGGGATTATTTCTGCAGCCTAATGAAAATAACAAGGAAGTTATTTTCGATGTGCAATACATCTTCCCGCAACAAGGAAGCTCCTTTGACCTGATCTGTTCACAATACAATACTAATGCACCGCTGCTGGATCTGGCCAGGACTTATTACACTAACAAAGGCCTGCCAATCACCGACCCTGCCTCAGGCTATAATCCTGATAGTCCTTACCTGCGTCGTGATCCGCGTTTATACGGCACCTTTACTTATCCCGGCGACATGTACCAGGGCGCCATCATTAAACCTACGCGCTTCGCTATCACCGGATATGGTATGAAGAAATATAGTTTGTATGACAGCATAGCACCACCTAAAGATAAAACCGATCTGAAAGACGGGCAATCTGATATTAATTTTATTGTGTTGAGATATGCTGATATACTGATGATGTATGCAGAAGCACAAAATGAAGTGAGTGGTCCGGATGCTACTATCTTCGCCGCGCTTAACCGTATACGCGATCGCGTGAAAATGCCGCATATTGATGCTACACTCACTAAAGACGCGCTGCGTGCAGAGATCCGTCATGAAAGGCGCGTGGAGTTTGCAGGCGAGGGCTTGTATTACAGTGATATCCGCCGCTGGAAAACAGCGGAAACCATCATGAATGCTACCATCCAGAATTACAGTGGTAAGAACCTGGAAACACGCAGGTTTGATAAAAATCGTGACTACTGGTGGCCTATTCCATTAGGAGAACGTGATTTGAATCCTGCGCTGGAACAGAATACAGGATATTAATTGTTCGTATATAGAAAGCGTGTCTGTGATAACTTCGGTTATGGCAGACGCGCTTTTTTATGCCAGGTATCCGCATCCACCGAAAAACTGGTTAAATACGTATATGTGTTTTTTGATGTAACCACCAGGACCGCTATTCAAAGCATGCATCCTGCGGGCAGGAAAACCTCCCTGCATTGTTTTTTTTCTTTACTTTGTCCATAGAAGCAGCTAATCACATTTCACTTTATGTTCCACGTAAACGAGATAAAGGAATGGCAACGTCGCATTGGCTTATATGATGACGAGGTAGCGTACAGGGAATTGTTCCTGCACTTCTATAAGCCCCTGCTCAGGTTCGCCACGTCTTTTGTAAAGTCTGCCGAAACTGCGGAAGAAGTAGTGTCTGATGTGTTCATCAGCCTGTGGGAACGCCGCCAGCAGTTGGAAAACGTGAATAACTTACAGGTATATCTGTATGTAAGCATAAAGAATACTTCTCTGAAATACCTCCTCAAGCAAAAAAAGCAGTCTGCTATTACCATTGATGAATTATCTGTGGAGCTGGCAAGTCCGCACCAGAACCCGGAACAGTTGCTGCTTACGGCAGAGATGCTCGCCCGCATTGAGACTGCCATCGAAGGACTGCCGCCCCGTTGTAAGATCATTTTTAAACTGATCCGTGAAGACGGCCTGAAGTATAAGGAGATAGCTGAAATCCTGAATGTGTCTGTTAAAACGATCGATAACCAGTTGGCTGTTGCCCTCGCTAAAATAGCCAGGGTATTGAATGTGCAGTTAAAGAAATCGCCCCGCTGATACCCCATCCCAAAAATATTTTTGTTCCCTTTAGTAGATATTGCTTTCAGATGGTACCTATATACTGAGTAGCTATCGAAACGTTATGAATAATAAGCGCATATGGGAACTGATAGGCAGGAAACTGGCCGGAGAAGCGTCTGCAGAAGAACTGCAGGAGCTGGAAGGCTTGTTGCGTGCTTCGCCTGATCTTCATTTTCCCGTGGAAGCCATTGCAGATATCTGGAAAACCACGCCTGATCCAGCGGAAAGGGTGGAAGGAGAGCATGCGCATGCCCGTCTTATCAGTCGTATGCAGGAGAAAGGGATAGCTATTGGTTTACAGGCAGAAGAACAACAGCCAGCTATTTTCCAGCTTGAAACCCGGACAAGAAGTCCCTGGTTGCGTTACCTTGCTGCCGCAGTAATGGTGGGCCTCCTCGTTACAACAGCGATCTGGTGGTGGTGGCCCGGCGGAAAGGCGGCTCATTCTCCCGCTATCAGCGAAGTAACCACCCGTAACGGTTCCCGCACTTCCATACAACTGCCCGATGGCTCCCACGTATGGCTCAACGCCGGCAGTAAACTCACTTACAGCAAAGACTTTGGCAACAACAACCGCGAGGTTACCCTCAGCGGCGAAGCCTTTTTTGATATCGCTAAAAACGCCGACTACGCTTTTATTATTCACACCGCCCGCATGGATGTGAGAGTATTGGGAACCCGGTTTAACCTGAGGGCTTATCCGGGCGATAAAATGACCGAAGCCACACTGCTGCAGGGCAGCATTGAAGCTTCTTCCACCAGCCGTCCTGGTGAACGGATCATCCTGAAACCCATGGAAAAAATCCTTGTATCAGATGACTCCTTACATACAGTAAAAAGGAACGACCCGGTGGTGGCCGTGAAACATCTTACTTATTACGCAGAAAAAGAAGATGCGATCGTAGAAACTTCCTGGATGGAAAATAAACTCGTATTCCAGGACGAGTCTTTCGCATCGCTGGCCGCCCGCATGGAGCGCTGGTATGGAGTAACTATCCGGTTTGCTGATAAAAGAAAAGAAGAGATTCGGTTCACAGGTGTGTTTGCACAGGAAAATATTCAACAGGCGTTGCAGGCATTACAAATGACTGCCGTATTTAATTTTACCATCCACGGTACTGAAATTATTATTAACCAGTAATTATTTCCGTTATGAAAAAAGGAAGCAAATTTAATTCGTCCTGAGCCACTGGTAACTGAAAAGGGAAATGCGCCAACATTTCCCTCCTGAAGCATAACAGGAAGCTTCGCCAATCCTTGAAAACAGCTGGCTTCCATTTTATTACCTCTGAATCTAAAAGTATGAAAAAATCGCTAACAACTGCGAAGCGACCCTCCCATGCCTTCAAAAAAGTCTTATTAATTATGAATTGGACCGCTGTACTGCTGCTGGCAGGTGTGCTCCAGGTAGCTGCCAATGCGAAGGGGCAGGGAACCATTACGCTCCGGCTTAAAGAAACGGAGATCGCCAAAGTGCTCAATAGTATTGAAAAACAAGGCGAATACCGGTTCCTGTATAACAATGCATTGAAAGATATCAGGAAGAAAGTGGATGTGGATGTCACCAACACTCCTCTGGCCGACCTCATGAGCGAAATACTCAACAATACCGACCTGAAATATAAAGTGATCGAAAACAACCTCGTGGTCATCATGGCCAACACCGGGGAATTGCAGGACATCAAGGTTACCGGTAAAGTAACCAGCAAAGATGGAAATATGCCGGTACCCGGTGCTACCATCAGCGTCAAAGGAACCTCCCGCGGAACTGTTACCGGACCAGATGGTACTTACACACTTACTGTTCCGGAAAACGCCACCCTGCAGATCTCCTTTATCGGTTTTGCCAGCCAGGAAATACCGGTCAACAGCCGCTCTGTAATCAATATATCCCTGGTAGAATCAGTGAGCATGGTAGAACAGGTAGTAGTAGTGGGTTATGGCGTACAACGTAAAGTAGATGTTACCGGCGCCATCAGCCAGGTGAAAGGAGAAGAGATTAACAAACAACCCGTTAATAACGCCGTAAGCGCCCTCCAGGGAAAAGTACCCGGGGTCACCATTACTAACATGGGAAAACCCGGCGCCGCGCCTGAAATAAAGATCCGCGGTGTGGGTACGGTACACGGCAGTCCCACTCCTTTATATGTGGTGGATGGTGTATGGTACGATGATATCAACTTCCTCAACCCTGCAGATATCGAAAATATGAGTATCCTGAAAGATGCCTCCAGTGAAGCTATTTACGGGATACGTGCGGCAAACGGCGTGGTGCTCATCACTACTAAAAAAGGAAAACCCGGTAAGCCAGTTGTGAATTATAACGGTTATGTAGGCTATCAGAAAGTAACCAACGAAGTGAAAATGGCTGATGCCAGTCAGTATGCCACACTGGTAAATGAACTACAGGAACGTAACGATAAGGGGCCGCTGTTTGACGATCCTTCGCAGTATGGAAGGGGCACCGACTGGTACCATCAAACCCTGCGGAATGCACTCGTTACCAATCACCAATTATCTATGAGCGGTGGTTCAGAAAAATCTACCTATAATTTCTCGGTAGGCTACCTGCACCAGCAAGGCCTGGTGAATACCAATGATTTCACCCGTTACACTGCCCGTTTACAAAACGACTTCCAGGTATTTGAACCACTGAAAGTGGGTTATACAATTACTGCATCTGCCAATAAATCAAATGATATTCCCGATTTTCTATGGCGCCAGCTGTACAGTGCCGGCCCGGTAGTACCCGTACATTATGCTGATGGTACGTATGGCGATCCAAACGATTATAACCTCGGTGAAGGCGCGAACTTCAACCCACAGGCAACTCTCGACTTTTTCAACCAGGTCACCAAAAAACAAACCGTTACCGGTAGTGTTTATGCCGACCTGCGGTTTGCCAAACACTTTACTTTTCACTCCAGCCTTGGTGGAGAATACAGCGAAAACCTGATGCGCAACTATGTACCCGTATTTACGGCTACTATCGCGCAACGCGCTAACAACAGTAAACTTACCCGCGAAAATACCGATACCCGTAACTGGATCGTAGAAAATACACTCACCTATCAGAATAAATTCAAAGACCACGACCTCAAAGTATTGGTAGGTCAGGGCGCACAACGTTATCAAACCTATAAGCTCACTGCCAGTGCGCCTAACGTACCTAATAACAGTGAAGGAGATATGTACCTGAGATTGGGCAGCACCGATGGCAGGCAAATAACAGATGAAGGAACTGTCTATACTGTGTCGTCGTATTTCGGAAGGATCAATTACTCCTTTAAGAACAGGTACCTGCTCAATACTTCGCTTCGCGCCGATGGCTCCTCCCGTTTCTATGGCGATCAACGCTGGGGTTATTTCCCTTCTGTTGGGGTGGGCTGGGTGATCAGTGAAGAAAGCTTTATGAAGCAACAGCATTTCTTCGATAACCTGAAACTGCGCGGTAGCTGGGGCCAGGTGGGTAACGCGTCTGTTCCTTCCGATATCTCCGTGTTGAAGGTAGCGCAGGACCCTTACCTGACAGCTATCTTCGGAGGTAATGTGAACACGGGCGCCAGCATTAATTCTGTTGTGCCCCGCACTACCTATTGGGAAAGAGGCGTTGGTACAGACATTGGGTTGGAAGCCAGCATGCTCAGTAACCGCCTGTACCTGGAAGCAGGGGTCTACAATCGCAAAACAAAACGTGCCATTTTTGATGTAAATCTCCCGGGGAACCTGGGTACCAACTCCGGTACTATCATCGCCAACCAGGCCGATTTTCAGAACCGTGGCGTTGAACTTGCATTAAGCTGGAAAAGCCAGGTAAAGAAAGACTTTACTTACTCCGTTGGAGGTAACGTTGGGTTTAACGAAAACAAAGTATTAAGCGTGGTGTCTGGTAAAAATCCCATCTATGGCGGTGGCGGCGGCCTCACCAGTGGTGCACTCAGTACACGTACTATGCTCGGCAGACCTATAGGCGAGTTTATAGGTTATATAGTAGATGGAATTTTCCAGACAGATGCGGAAGCAGTAGCTTCTGCACAGCCCAAAGCAAGAGCAGGAGACTTTAAATACAGAGATGTAAGCGGTCCTAAAGGTGTGCCAGATGGCGTTATTGATGCGAACGACCGCGTGCCGCTGGGTAATCCTAATCCCCGCTTCAGCTACGGTATTAATACCTTCTTTGCCTGGAAACAATTTGATCTTACCCTCGATTTTCAGGGCGTTGCAGGGGTGGATGTTTACAATGTAAATCTCGGTGCGCGCTTTGGTAATGAAAATTTCACAAAAGATTTTTATGATAAACGCTGGCATGGACAAGGCACTTCCAATACCTATCCTTCTGCTTTCATCGGCGGCCGCGATAACTACCTGCCCAATTCTTTCTTCGTGGAAAATGGCAGCTACTTCAGGATCAGGAACATACAGTTGGGATATAACTTCCCCGCTGCTATGACGGAAAGATGGGGTATGAAAAACCTGCGCGTATTTGCCAATGCACAAAATGCATTCAACTTCTTCCAATACCGGGGATTTACACCAGAAATTGGCGGCAAGCCAAGGGAAGCCGGTATAGATACCAACGTATACCCGCTCTACGCGACCTACAATTTTGGTGTAAATGTTACTTTCTGATAATAAAGCAGACTTGTTATGAAACGAAATACTCAACTTAATATACAACGTTTAGCCGGTGGCGTTATATTGCCGGTATTACTGGCCATCGCAGGTTGCGGGAAATCTTTTCTCGATGTACCGCCACAGGGACAGCAACCCAGCGAGCAGTTCTGGAAAAATGAAGCAGATGCCACCAAAGCGGTGAATGCTATTTATGCCAACCTCCGCGAATGGAAACAGGTAGGATTTGCCGCCGTTGCTATTGAAAGCCTGGGTTCTGATGACGCCGAAAAAGGAAGTAACGCATCCGATGCCAGCTTCCTCAATAAATACGACGACTTCACTGTAACCGCCACAGAAGGACAAATCCTCGATTTCTGGAAATCACAATACCAGGAAATTAATTTCTGTAACCAGGTACTGGTTAATATTCCTGCCATCACAATGGACGAAGCATTGAAGGCCCGTTACCTGGCAGAAGCTAAATTCGTACGTGCGTATGCGTATTTCCGGCTGGTGCGCGCCTTCGGTGATGTGCCCCTGCGTTTGAAAATAGCCGTGGATGCCAGCGAGTATAATTTACCAAGAACACCAAAGGCAGAAATATGGGCGGCTATTGAAAAGGACCTCACAGAAGCCGAAGCGATATTGCCGCCTGCTTATCCCGCCTCCGAGGCCGGACGTGCCACCAAAGGCGCTGCACTGGCGCTTCATGCAAAAGTGGCCATGTACCTGAAGAAATGGCCGGATGTGCTCAACTATACCAACCAGGTAATGGCACTCGGATATACCCTGTATCCCAACTATGAACAGTTGTTCCGCATCGCCAATGAAAATTCTAAAGAGTCTGTATTTGAAATTCAGTGTCAGCTGATCCTGAATAGTAAAGACGCCTCTAATTCCCAATACTCACAGATACAAGGCGTGAAAGGCGCTGTAGGCGGTGGCTGGGGCTTCAACGTACCCACGCAAAGCCTTGTAAGCGAGTATGAACCCGGTGACCCGCGAAAAGATGCGACCATTATCTTCAGGGGAGAAACCACACCGGAAGGCGATCTGATTGCTCCTACCGGCGATAACCCGATGTTCAACCAGAAATCGTATGTGCCTTTCCGTTTGTTTGTAACCGGTTACACAGAAGGCGCCGATCAGAACGTTCGCGTGATGCGTTATGCGGAAGTGCTGCTGATGAATGCAGAAGCCGCCAACGAACAAGGCAATACAACCCTGGCACTCTCCTCGCTGAACGCTGTAAGAGCCCGCGCCCGTGGTGGCAACACCGCCATTCTTCCGGACGTAACCACTACTGCTAAAGAAGCATTGCGTAATGCGATCTGGCATGAAAGAAGAGTGGAGCTGGCAATGGAAAACGATCGTTACTTTGATGTAATCCGCCAGGGAAGAGCTGCCACCGTGTTTGGGCCCAAAGGCTTTGTAGCCGGAAAGAACGAAGTATGGCCTGTTCCGCAGAATGAAATTGATATCAGCGCAGGTACACTCACTCAAAACCCAGGTTACTAATCTCTAATACTACTACCATGAACTTCAGATATCCATCATACATACTCTTCGCTGCTATCATGCTGTTTGCATCATCCTGCTATAAAAAGTTTGATGCCAACAGCTATAAACCGGCCTTGTCTATAGGTGGCTATACCAGCGCGTCCGAAATAGCTTCAGGCAACCTGGTGGCCTATTGGGGATTTAACGGCAACCTCACCGACAGCGTCTCCAAAACAAACTGCGAAAACAAGGGTACTACTTTCGCTACCGGTATCAAAGGCAGCGCCCTTAAAGGCGCCACCAAAGCATACGCGCTGTTCACACCAGGAACTGCTATCACCGGCCTTAAAGCATTTACTATCACCCTGTGGGTGAATAATCCGCAGAATACAGCCGGTATCGTGGAACTGCTGAACCTCAGCAATACCAAAAGCTTCTGGGGCAATATCGATATCTTCTTTGAAAACGGCAGTACCGACACAAAGGCGGTACTGAAAATGCACATAGCCAGTGCACAGGGAGAAACATGGCTGGGAAATTATGATGTGCAGAATATATGGGACAGGTGGACCAACCTTGCAGTGTCCTACAACGGTGTAGACTCATTTAAAGTATATGTAAACGGATTAAGGATCGCCACACATGTAATGGCCGGAGCCGGCCCAATCCAGTTCCTCAATCCGGGTAAAATGGTGTTTGGTACTTCCCAGTTTCAAACTGTTCCCAGTCTCACTTCTGAAGCTACTTCACAGGACTGGGCCAGCTACCTCACCGGTAGCCTCGATGAAGTGAGAATTTATAACAAAGCATTGGAAGAAGCAGATGTCAGCGCCCTCGTTAAACTGGAAGGGAGGGGTAAATAGTTTTATATGAAATGGATAGCTTGTTTATTATCGATTATAACAGCAGGCTGCAGCAAGAGCGGGGGCGACAATACGTCGCCTCCGCCCGTTACGCCGCCTTCATTCAGCTTTCAGGCGCTGAGCATTGATAGCGTGTCTGCCGGGTTTTCTTATTATGGTACCGGCACACAACCCGTTATCAGGATTTCTTTTTCAGATGCAGTACTGCGTAGCACCGTTGCGGCTGCCTGTTCTTTTGCCGGTAAAAGCGGTGGTAACGTGCCGTACAGTGTAGCATATGAACATGGCGACAGCACCCTTGTGCTGAAGCCCACTACACCGCTGTCTAACCTTACCGCCTATACGATCGAGGCAGGCGCCGGTTTACGGTCGGTGAAGAACGCGAAAATCCAGGCGGCCGTGTCATTGTCGCTGCTGACCGCCATAGACACCACCGATAAGTTCCCCCGGATCTCCGATGATGCACTGCTCACGCTGGTGCAACAGCAAACTTTCAAATACTTCTGGGACTTTGGCCACCCGGTAAGCGGCCTTGCGCGTGAAAGAAACACCAGCGGTGAAACCGTAACTTCCGGTGGCTCCGGGTTTGGTATTATGGCCATCATCACAGGAATAGAGCGCCACTTTATTACCCGCAGCGAGGGACTGGCACGCATACAACAAATAACCACTTTCCTCGGCACAAAGGCGGCGCGTTTTCACGGCGCCTTCCCACACTGGCTCAACGGCAGCACCGGCGCAGCTATTCCCTTCAGCACAAAAGATAACGGCGCCGATTTAGTGGAAACATCCTATCTCATCCAGGGACTTTTAACCGCACGACAGTACTTCAAAAATGCAGATATAACGGAAACGAAGCTACGGGATGATATCAACACTATTTGCAATGCCGTGGAATGGAACTGGTTTAGGAAAGACAATGCAAACGTGTTGTACTGGCACTGGAGCAACGAATATAAGTGGGACATGAATATGCCGGTGAAAGGATGGAATGAATGTCTTATTACTTACATTCTTGCTGCCTCCGCGCAAACACCTGTACCAAAAACTACTTACGACAGCGGCTGGGCAAGCAATGGCGCCATACGCAATAATAATCTCTACTACAATATCAAACTGCCGCTGGGACCCGCTTTGGGCGGCCCCCTGTTTTTCTCGCATTACTCTTTCCTGGGCGTCAATCCCAGGGGATTAAAAGATCCATATGCAGATTATGAAGAACAGGTGGTAAATCATACCCGCATCAACTACGCTTATTGCGTTGCCAACCCGGAAAAGAATTATGGTTATGGCGCTGAGTGCTGGGGGCTCACCGCCAGTGATATCCCCAACGGCTATACGGCAAGCTCGCCCACCAATGATGTAGGCGTAATTGCACCCACTGCTGCGTTGTCGTCTTTTCCATATACTCCGCAGGAATCCATGCGGGCGCTGAAATTCTTTTATTACAAACTGGGCGACAAGATCTGGAAGGAATATGGTTTTACAGACGCATTCTCGCTTCAGCATAGCTGGTTTGCCAACTCATTCCTGGCCATCGATCAGGGACCGGTAATAGTAATGATAGAAAACTACCGCAGCGAATTATTGTGGAACCTGTTGATGAGCTGCCCGGAAATAAAAACCGGTATGCATCACCTGGGCTTTACCAGCCCCCATCTCTAAAAAAAATAAAAATGAAATATATACTGTATATCGGCTGTTTATTTTTCCTGCTGCAGCCGGCAATGGCACAAAAGAAGATTCCTGTTGTCCGCGAAAAAATGTCGGACGAACAATTATTAGAGCTGGTACAAAAACAAACCTTCCGCTACTTCTGGGATTTTGGTCACCCGATATCTGGCATGGCGCGCGAACGCAGCAATAAATCTTTTGATTATGGCGATGAAGTAGTTACCACCGGCGGTACCGGCTTCGGTATAATGGCGATCATCGTGGCCGCGGAACGTAAATGGATCACCCGGGAAGCCGCAGCAGAAAGGCTCCTGAAAATAGTGAACTTCCTCCGGAAAGCGGATAGCTATCATGGCGTGTTCCCGCATTGGCTGAATGGCGCCACCGGGAAAACAATCCCCTTCAGCCGTAAAGATGACGGCGGCGACCTGGTGGAAACATCTTTCCTGTTCCAGGGACTTCTTTGCGCGCGTCAATACTTCAACAACAACACACCAACAGAAACGGATATACGAAATAAGATCAGCTGGACCTGGAACGAAACAGAATGGAACTGGTATACACAGGGCGGTCGTAATGTATTGTACTGGCACTGGAGCCCCAACAATGGCTGGAGCATGAACCACGAAATCAGAGGATGGAACGAATGTTTGATCACCTATGTGCTGGCCGCATCAGCTCCCCGTTACTCCATCGACCCGGAAGTATATCACCAGGGCTGGGTAAATAATATTTATTTCAGAAACGACCGCACCTTTTATGACATCAAACTCCCGCTGGGATTTGATTACGGCGGACCCCTGTTTTTCTCCCAGTACTCTTTCCTCGGTTTAGATCCGCATGGATTGAAAGACCGATACGCCGACTACTGGGAACAAAATTTGCATCATACGCTGATCAACCGGGAACACTGCGTTCGCAATCCAAAAGGATTTAAAGGTTACGGCGCCAACTGTTGGGGACTCACCGCCAGCGATACATATGATGGGTACAATGCTCACTCGCCCGCAAATGATTGGGGCACCATCACACCCACAGCGGCATTATCAGCATTTCCATACACACCTGAATATTCCATGCAGGCATTGAAACATTTTTACTATGACCTGGGTGATAAGATCTGGACAGAATACGGCTTTACCGATGCATTCAACGAAACGAAGCAATGGTACGCCTCTTCACACCTCGCCATTGACCAGGGACCCATTATTGTGATGATAGAAAACTACCGCACCGGGTTGTTGTGGAAGTTGTTTATGAGTTGCCCGGAAATTAAACAAGGACTAAAGAAACTTGATTTTGAAACTACGGTAAAATAGTGATGATGAAAAGATGGATGTATGCACTGTTGATCATGTTCATAAGCATAGATACCAGTGCGCAAACTACCTATTGTAATCCGGTGAATATTGATTACGGCTATTGTCCTATTCCCAACTTTACCACCTGGGGAAAACACCGCGCTACCGCCGATCCGGTGATTGTAAATTACAAAGGCGACTACTACCTGTTTTCCACCAATCAATGGGGATACTGGTGGAGCCCGGATCTGCTCAACTGGCATTTCGTGGAGCGGAAATTCCTGAAGTCGTATCATCATGTATACGATGATCTGTGCGCACCCGCCGCATGGGTGATGGGCGATACTTTGCTGGTGTTCGGATCTACCTACACCAGCGACTTCCCCATCTGGATGAGCACCAATCCCAAAGGAAATGAATGGAAAGAAGCGATCGACTCATTGCAGACAGGCGGCTGGGATCCCGCTTTTTTTGCCGATGACGATGGTCGTTTGTATATGTACAATGGCAGCAGCAACCGGTACCCGTTGTATGGCGTGGAAATGAATCGCAGCACGCTGCAACCAAAAGGTGCCAGGAAAGAAATGTACCTGCTGGAGCCAGACCGCTATGGCTGGCAACGGTTTGGGGAAAATCTTGATAATACATTCCTGGATCCCTTCATTGAAGGCGCATGGATGACAAAACATCACGGAAAATATTACCTGCAATACGGCGCTCCCGGAACAGAGTTCAGTGGTTATGCAGATGGAGTTGTGGTAGGCGATCATCCACTGGGGCCTTTTTCCCCTCAGTCCGACCCTGTTTCGTATAAGCCTGGGGGTTATATCCGTGGGGCGGGTCATGGCGCTACATTCCAGGATAACAAGGGATACTGGTGGCATGTATCTACAATGGTAATTGCTGTGAAAAACAGCTTTGAACGCCGTATCGGTTATTGGCCCGCCGGCTTTGATAAAGAAGATGTGATGTTTTGTAATACATCTTTCGGTGATTACCCGCACTATACCGCCCGCAGTGCCGATACCACCGGTTTTGATAATGCCGGGTTTACTGGCTGGATGCTGCTGAATTATAACAAACCAGTTACCGTATCTTCTGTGCATGGTGGTTATCTTCCCAATAACGCAGTAGATGAAAACATAAAAACATACTGGAGCGCCGCCACGGGCAATAAAGGCGAATGGATACAGACCGATCTCGGGAAAGTAAGCCGTGTAAATGCGGTGCAGGTGAATTATGCGGATCAGGATGCCCCCTTTTTAGGTAAGCAAACGGATATTTATCACCAGTATATACTTTGGTTTTCGGAAGATGGAAAACAGTGGAAGATGCTGGCCGATAAAAGCAAACAGCGGAAAGATGTACCACACGATTATATTGAATTGGCAAAGCCGGTGCAGGCGCGTTATATCAAAATGGAAAACATCCATATGCCCGGTGGAAAATTTGCACTCAGCGGATTAAGGGTATTTGGTAACGGCAACGGCACTGCACCGGACACAGTGAAAGAATTACTGGTGCTTCGCACGGAGAAGGATAAACGAAGTGCATGGATTAAATGGTCGCCGGTAGATAACGCATATGCCTACAATATTTATACCGGTACCTCACCGGATAAATTGTACAGCTGTATCATGGTGCATAACAACAACGATTATTATTTCAAGGGCATGGATAAAAACCATCCTTATTATTTTTGTATAGAAGCCATCAATGAAAACGGTGTATCTGCCAGAACAAAGGTGATAAAAGCAGAATAAGACAAGCTGTATGAAAGATAAACAAGCTCTTTTTAAGAGTACGCTGGTGGCGTATTACGCTTCAAAATAAAAAAACCGGACAACAGGTTGTCCGGTTTTTTTTGAGTGGGCAGGATAGGATTCGAACCTATGAAGTCGTAGACAGCGGATTTACAGTCCGCCCCATTTGGCCGCTCTGGAACCTGCCCAATTATTCAAAGAAAAAGGAATAGAAAAATATCTATTCCTTTTTTAGTCCTTGCGGACCGGACGGGACTCGAACCCGCGACCTCCGCCGTGACAGGGCGGCATTCTAACCAACTGAACTACCGATCCTTACTACAGACAAGCCTTTCAGCCATTCCGTATCCCCCGTTTGGGGTTGCAAATATATAATAATTAATTTCAAATCACCAAATATTTCTACTTTTTATGTTCCAGTAATGCCAGGCGTGCATAGTGATCTGCTAACCGGGTCGTTTCCGGTAACCGGTACTGGGTGCACATTTGAAGTACTATGTTGGTAGCCGTGGGGAGAGAAATTTTATGTCCTACAGAAACAAAAACAGGGTTTATATTATCCTGTGTTCTCAATGCATTGCCGATTTGTTCCGGGTCCATCAACGGTGCAATACTTCCCCTGGCAGCGCCCAGGTCCTGGTATTCACCGCAAAGTTTTGTTTTACCACAACCAATCACCGGCTTATTCAGCGTTACGCCGAAATGTGCTGCCAGCCCAAATCTACGCTGATGTGCAATGCCCTGGCCATCACAAATGATCAGATCGGGTTGTACCGGTAATTTTTCGTAGGCTCGTAACAGTGAGGGCATCTCTCTAAAGGAAAATAACCCGGGGATATAAGGAAAAGTAGCTTCCATACAATGAGAGGCCACCGCTATTACCTGCAACGTAGTATAGTCCAGCAGCACTATGCTGCCGGCAATCAGGTTGGAATCTTTGTCGTATTCCACATCGGCGCCTGCAATAATTTTTATCGGATCAGGCAATATATCTGTGGCGATCACCTGCGATTTTAGTGCTTCCTGTATCGCTATAGCTGCGTCTTCTGTAAGCATTTCCCGAATGATTTATGTCAGGCGACAAAGCTAGCAGAAATTATTATAGTTTGCCGTGTGTGCTGAAAGCTTATATTTGATAACGAATGAAAATCCCCATTTTTTATGGAACCTGTAACTGCCAACCGGCTTCAACAAATTCCAGCGTTGAAGGAGGTACCATTAGAGCAACTGGAGTGGCTCCTGCAACAATCAACCGAAAGGCTCATACCAGAAGGAGAGCTGATGTTCAAAGCCGGAGATCCCGTGGTATCTACTAACATTGTGATCAGTGGAAAGGTGCGTATTTCCGGTAGTATTAACGGACATTACCGGGAACTGGCGGAGCTGAATGACGACAGTATCACCGGATGGCTGCCGTTCTCGCGCGTAAAAAACGCATTGGGAACAGGTGTGTGTTTGAAGGAAACACGTGTCATTTCCTGTCATGCAGATATTCTCAAACAAAATATAGAGCAGCATTATGAGCTCACAGAAGCGCTGGTACATATTATGACCAGCCGTGTGAGAGACAATACTTCCTTCCAGCAGCAGAACGAAAAAATGATGGCGCTGGGAAAGCTGTCTGCCGGCCTCGCCCATGAATTGAATAACCCGGTAGCCGCCATCACGCGCGGTGCGGCGGGTTTATGTGATAATATTACGCATCTCCCGGAAATATTCAGGGAGATGGCCGCCATTTGCCTGTCGGAAGAAGAAGCCGGCGTACTGGTGGAGCAACTGTTGCAGATGCGGGAAAGCCGCCCGGAAAAGGCATTGGGCATGCTGGAATTATCCGATAAAACCACCGCGCTGGAAGACTGGCTGGATAGTAAAAACATCCCTCAGCCGGAAATTGCAGAGGTGTTAGCGGAGTATAACCTGGACGTAGCCACCCTGGAAAAATTCAGTGAACAATTTCCTGAGCGGCAGTTGCCGGTCATTTTCAATTGGCTACAGAGCTCACTGGTGGCTTATCGCATGATCCACGACCTGCAACTATCTGCCAAAAGAATAGCCGACCTGGTTACCTCCGTAAAAAGTTATACTTATATGGACCAGGAGCCGGACCGGCAATTTATAGATATCCACACCGGCTTACGGAATACGCTGGCCATGCTGAACTTTAGAATACGCAAGGGAAATATTGACCTGGTGGAAAATTATGATACTACGCTGCCAAAAATTAAGGCGCTACCCGGGGAACTCAACCAGGTGTGGACTAACCTTGTGGATAACGCTATTGATGCCATGGAAGCCAATAAGAAAGGAAGCCTGGAAATAGCCACCACGCAGGATCGGCAATATGTACATGTAACCATTACAGATAATGGCCCTGGTATTCCAGCCGACATTCAAACAAGAATATTCGAACCATTTTTTACAACGAAAGAAATGGGAAAGGGCACCGGCCTTGGATTAGATGTAGTGATGCAGATCGTAAAACGGCATCATGGTATGGTGAAATCCACCTCAGTTCCGGGGAAAACTACTTTCACCGTTTCCTTTCCCATAGAAAATAATTAATTTAGAAGATATGAGTTTGCCTATAATATTTGCTATTGACGATGATCGACAGGTGCTGAATGCGATTACACAGGACCTGAAAACCTATTACAGAAAATCTTACCGCATTTTAAGTACGCTATCTGCCGAAGAAGCATTGAAAAGCCTGGTGGAACTGAAGAACCGGAATGAAACCGTAGCGCTGTTTATCTCTGACCAGCGCATGCCGGAAATGGAAGGGGTGGATTTTTTACAACAGGCCATCGCTATCTATCCCGCCGCCAAAAGAGTACTGCTCACCGCTTATTCTGATACCAGTGCGGCGATTAAAGCAATTAATGAATTAAGACTGGATTATTACCTGATGAAGCCCTGGGATCCACCGGAAGAAAAATTATACCCGGTGATCAACGATTTGCTGGATGACTGGCAAACTACCTACCGGCCAGAGTTCCAGGGTATCAAAGTGATTGGACGCCCGTATTCCTCCAAGGCTTATCGTATTAAAGAATTCCTGGCCAGCAACCTGATACCTTATCAATCTATAGATGCCGGCGCGGAAGAAGGGAAGGTGCTGATGGATATCAACCAGTTGGACAACGCAGCTTTGCCGGTAGTGATTTTTGAAAATGGTGAGGTGGTATCTTGTCCGGGTATTATTGATATTGCTGCCAGGACGGGTTTGAATCCGACGCTGAAAAATGAAATTTACGATGTGGTGATCATTGGCGCAGGGCCGGCGGGGCTGGCGGCGTCGGTGTATGGGGCTTCAGAAGGACTGAAAACCTTGCTGATAGAGCGGCATGCGCCGGGAGGCCAGGCAGGTACCAGTTCGAGGATCGAGAACTACCTGGGCTTTCCTTCCGGGTTGAGTGGGGCGGAGCTGACCCGTCGTGCCATTACGCAGGCCACGCGGTTTGGAACAGAGTTTTTGTCGCCACAATCGGTGAAAGAAATTAAGCTTAAAGCAGATTATAAAATTGTTTGCCTGGAAAATGGTAAAGAGATCAATACCCGCTCTGTGGTGATTACTACCGGGGTAGATTACCGTAAACTGGAAACCGCCGGGATAGAGCAATTTACAGGTGCCGGTGTTTATTATGGTGCGGCGATGACAGAAGCTGCGTCCTGTAAGGAAAAGAGTGTGTATATTCTCGGTGGGGGTAATTCTGCCGGGCAGGCGGCAGTGTATCTTTCCCGCTTTGCGAAGGAGGTGTTTATTGTGATCCGGAAAAGTGATCTCACGGCTACCATGTCATCTTACCTGATTGATCAGATCAGTGAAATACATAATATTGTTATCCTGAGCAACACGGAAATTGTAGCCGCTACGGGCACGGACAGGCTGGAAGGGTTGAATATAGAAAACCTGCAAACCAAAGAGGTGAAGGCGGTAGCAGCGGATGCGTTGTATATTTTTATTGGTGCCAAACCTTATACGGAGTGGCTGGGTGATCTGATTATAAAAGATGAGAAAGGCTTTGTGCAAACTGGCAGGGAAATGAAGTCGTTCGAATATTTTGGTAAGTTATGGAAGTTGGACAGAGAACCATACCTGCTGGAAACCAGCTGCCCCGGTATATTTGCAGCGGGAGATGTGCGTTCTGGTGCTATGAGCCGGGTGGCATCCGCGGTGGGAGAAGGTTCTATGAGTATTAGTATGGTACATAAATATTTAGCAGAAGTATAAATTGTTTTTTATGTCTGTATGTTCACATCTCGCCGCTATTACGGCGGTTAAAACCAGTGAGGAATACGTATGTGAAGAATGCATAAAGCATGGTGGGGAGTGGGTGCATTTGCGTACCTGCCAGACCTGTGGGGTCACTTTATGCTGTGACGACTCACCCTCCACACATATGACGAAGCATCATCATGCCACCGGGCACCCGGTGGTGGCTTCTGCAGAGCCGGGAGAACAATGGTTGTGGTGTTATATTGATAATGCGTTTGTAGAATATTAACCGGGAGAATATCCTCATACCGGCAACTATCTTGTTATAAAATTTTCGTTATTCGAAAAGTAAATTTATATTGCTATCAGAAAATGACAATATGCACCTGTCATGTAAATAATACGCTTAATCAACCATCAGCATTTTCAATCTTTTTTTAGTCTTTTTTTAGTCAATCAAAATATTAAAACACGTTATTTCAGATACTGTAATTCAATAGTATTATCACTTGTCGAATCATAGCTAAATCGATTTTTAACAGAAGAATCAGCCAGGAATCAGTAAAGTTAATATCCACGTAATATTAGGCAATTACATTTGCAGGACTTGTTATATTCCTTTTATGGCCGCGCATCAGCATTTATTTCTCCAGGATATGTCCGCCACTGTACGTCAGGTGGAGTTTGAAGCATCAGTAGCTACCTATTGGGATAAGCTATTGGGCATTGCGGTGGCCAAAACCAACGCGCATGATGCATTTGACATTGTGCAGGATGTATTGCTTTGTTTGTGGGAGAAGTGGGACGAAGTGCCGAAAGATAAAACACTGGAGTTTTACCTGCTCAACGCCCTGAAGTTCCGGATATTTAAATATTACCGTACCAACGGCCGTTATCAGGCGCACCTGAAAAAGCTGGAAGTATTGCTCAATGATACCCTTGAAGCACCCGGTGCCCTGGCGCAGGAAGAACTGCATGTGCTGAAAGATACTATTATAGCGGAAGCCATGGAGGTATTATCGCCCAGCCAGCGGCAATTATTTGTGTTACGTGTACAACATCATTATTCCTACCAGAAAATAGCTCAACAATTAGGCATAGACCCAGCCTCCGCAAGGGTTTTATATAGCCGCGCCCTGAAACAGGTAAAAGCACACATTAAGGAAAATCCTGCCTTATCTGCCAGCCTCGTATCTGCATTTTTGCTGTTTACAATTTCTTAACATTCGATCGGGTTAACATTTTTCGGTCTCCGGGTATTCATTAGTAGATGGCACCGAAAAAATATCCAAGGGCCCATGCCCTGTTAGAAAAATTTCATGCAGGCAAATGCACACCTGAAGAACTGGCCTTATTAGACAGTTGGTATGACGGTTTGCAAAATATTGAGCCAATGCCTGCGGCAGATGTAAGCCAATACCAGCAACAGTTCCTGGCTAATTTTCGTAGCCGCTTACCAGTTGCTAAAGTGGTATGGTGGAAGAAAGCGGCCGTGAAATGGACTGCTGCTGCAGCGAGTGTATTACTACTGGCAGGCGCCGGATTTGTGTGGCTGCAACACTCCACCGCATCCGGAGATAAGAGTGCAACAGATAAAACATTCCTGGTGACGAATGAAACTAGCGCGGTGAAACTGGTGGTATTACCCGACAGTTCGCATGTATGGCTGAACACTGCTGCGTCGTTGCGCTGGAAAGAAGATTTCAACCGGAAAGTACGTAGCGTACAACTCACCGGGGAAGGTTTCTTTGATGTACAAGGGCAAACAGGCAAGCCTTTCACGATCCATACAAGGGATATGGCGATACAGGTGTTAGGCACACAGTTTAACGTGGAAGCCTATCCTGCTGAAGGATTAACACGCGTATCGCTGGTACAGGGAAAAGTAAAGGTGCGTGTTGGAAAAGAGAATGCTGTACTGAAGCCTGGTTATGCAGCCGCCTATAACAATGGAGAAAAAGGCCTGACGGTTAGCGAAGCAGATGCCGGCAGGGTAGCAGCCTGGAGAGAAGATGCTTTCAGCGCTACTGATTTACCGCTCCACGATGCCTTTGCACGCCTGTGTAATCGCAACGGATACACGGTTCGCTGGGAAAATATGCAGGGCGCAGATAAAAATATTTCTGTCATGTTCAGAAAAGAGGCCTTTACCAAAATGCTCGACAATCTATGTTATATCAGTCGTAAGCGATATCGCATTACCGAAAAACAGGTTACCATTTATTAATACACGTGTGAACACTCCTGAAAAAATCAACACATGAAAATGAAATGTACCATTTCAGATCAGTACTCCCGTAGAAGCGGGCCAACTGCATTCCGCCTTAAAAGATATCTTTTATTGGGATGCGCCCTTTTGCCGGCCACTTTTGGCTATGCACGGCAAAGCGGGTTGAACGAAAAAGTAAAACTGGATATTTCACGCGCCTCGTTGTCACAGGTGCTGACTGCCCTGGGCTCTCAGAGTACTTTTACGTTCAACTACGTAAAACAGGACTTCGATAAAATCATGATCAGTGATTTTAAAACAGACAACATCACGTTAAACGAAGCACTCAACCTGCTCCGGAACAAATCCGGCATTGAGTACAGCGTTAGCGACAAAGCAATCCTGCTGAGAAAAGCAGAGAAAGACCCGGTGGTACAAACCACGCAGGTGGCAGATCATAAAATCAGCGGTAGAATTACTACTGAAAATAAAGAACCTATACCAGGTGTATCTGTATGGGTGAAAGGAACAAAAATTAGAACAGTGACCAATGTTGATGGTCGTTACGAGATCACAGCAGAAAATGAGAAGTCAGTACTGGTGTTCAGCTACGTAGGTTATGAAACCATTGAAACCGTAGTAGGAAACGCAGAAACACTGAACTTCAGCCTCAAAGTAAGCAGCAGCGGATTGAATGAAGTAGTAGTACTGGGTTATGGTACCGCTAAAAAAGGAGACCTGTCTGCCGCCGTATCTGTAGTACCGGATATGAAACAAATTAAGGAGCGCCCGGTAATGGATGTGGCTAACATGATCCAGGGTAAAGTGCCTGGTATTACCGTAACCAGTAATGGTGGCCATACCAGTAATTCGAACAATATCGTGATCCGTGGTATGGGCTCCCGCAGGGATGAAGCAGTGTTGTATGTTGTAGATGGAGTACCAGGAGCGCCTTACAACCCTGCTGATGTTGAGAATATTACTGTGTTAAAGGATGCGGCTTCTGCTGCCGTTTATGGTGCTTATGCCGGTTCTTCTGGTGTAATATTGATCACTACCCGTCAGGCAGCTAAAGGGTTACCTTCTGTTCAATACACCGGTTTTGTTGGTGCGAAACAAGCATGGCGTACTTTGCAGTCGCTCACAGCAGAAGATGAAGCCAAGGTAGCTAACCTCGCCCAAACCAATGCTGGTAACCCATTGCAGGAAGGCTGGGATCCGGTAAAGAATCCTTATGGTGCAGTAACACGTACCAACTGGATGAAGGAAATTTTCCGTACTGGCATGATTCAAAGACATAACATTAGCGTAAACGCCGGTACAGACAAATTTTCTACCCTTTTCCAGGCGCGTTATGAAAATGAAGAGGGTACCCTGTTGAATACCTACAACAAAAACATTTCCCTGAGATTTAATGCGAATTACGAGTTTTCTAAAAACATAAAACTACGTCAGGAAATCTTCTGGAATAATAATGATAACAGGGATGCTGAAACTGCCAGTGGTTATACAGGTGTAATTACCTCCGCTATTTATATGCCCCGCTCTGCCACCCCTTACTATGCAGACGGAACGTTTGGAGGTACAGGCCCAAGAGATGGTGCCTACAATGGTATCTATGGTGACGCGGTGAATCCCGTAGCCACGCTGCTCCGTAACCAACCTTTTAATAAGAAAAATGATCTGCAGTCAGTAACAGAATTTACGATTTCAAATATCGTTCCCGGTCTGACTTATTTATCCCGTTTTGCTTATCGGCAAAATAACGCTTTGTGGAAAAACTTCGAGCCGAAAAGAACAGAGCCAGGTAAACCTAATGACCAGAATAGGTTAACTTATTCTACAGATAAAGGATATAACTGGATATGGGAAAATACCCTGAACTATACCAAAGTGATCAACAAACATAGCATCGGTGCTATGGCATCTATCACCGGACAGGAAGCAGGTAATCGCTACTTCTATGCTGCAGCGCGTGGTTTCGAAAATGAAGCCGATTGGGCACAATATTTTGTAAACGCCACCATTTTTGATAAAGACCAACCGAAAGATGATCGCTGGATAGATCGTGGCGCTTCTTATGTAGGAAGATTGTCTTATAGCTGGGCAGACCGCTATTTCTTCACAGGAAGTTACCGTTATGATATGGCTGGTCGTTTGACAGTAGGCCATCGTGGACAAGGATTCCCTGGTTTGACTGCTGCCTGGAAAATCAGTTCTGAACCATTCTTCCATATAGCTGCTGTTGACCTCTTGAAAGTAAGGGGTAGCTGGGGTAGAATAGGTAATATGCTGTCTATTGGCCGCAACTATGGTTACCCAACACTGACACCTGGAACTACTTATCAAATTGGCAACGGAGCTCCCATCTCCAACTCCCTGTCAAATAATGCTGCATTTAACCCGGCATTGGGCTGGGAAACCTCCCAACAAACCGATATCGGATTGGATCTCAGCATGTTCAAGCAACACTTGAACGTTACTGTTGACTACTTCGATAAGCTGACCTATGATCTGATCAAGCAACAGGATAGTAAATGGCCCAACACTTTTGGGTTTGATGCTCCTTACCTGAATCAGGGTAAGATTGGTAACAAAGGTTGGGAAGTAGCTGTTTCCTGGAACAATCACATCGGTGAGGTAGGTTATAATCTTGGTGCTAACATTGCTACTTTGAAAAACAGGGTAGTATATATTGATGAGAATGAAGGCTCCTTCTGGTTACATAACGATAGTTATAGAGGCGTATTAACTCCTTACCGCTCCAAAGTTGGAGAGCCATATTTCTCGTACTGGTTGATACAAACAGCAGGATTATTCCAATCTGATGCAGAAGCAGCTGCTTACCAGAAAGATGGTAACAGGATTCAGCCGAATGCTAAAGCAGGTGATATCAAATTTGTAGATCGCGACGGAAATGGAAAAATTGATGATGGAGATCGTGTTTACATGGGTAGCGCTTTCCCTAAGCTGACTTATGGATTTAATGCCAGCTTCACCTGGAAAAATTTCGATCTCAGTCTGTTTATGCAGGGTGTAGGTGGTGTAAAACTGTTCAACGCTTTCAAGATGACTACCTTAAGTGGTTCAGAACAAGGATACAATCGTTGGGATAAAATTAAAGATGCGTGGACACCAGAGAATACAGGTTCCAATATTCCCCGTGTGCGTGCTAATGATCCTAATGGCAACTTCGGTACTAACTCTGACTGGTACCTGGAAAATGGTAACTACCTGAGATTGAAAAACCTGCTGATAGGTTATACTTTCCAGAAGATGAGCTGGAACAAAGGACTGCGTGTGTATTTCAGCGGCGATAACCTCCTCACCTTCACCAAATATACCGGTATGGATCCGGAAGTAGGTGGTATTGGTCTTGATGGTGGTCAATTCCCGGTTTCCCGTGTGTTCTCTGTGGGTGCAAATGTTAAATTCTGATCAAGCCAAACTGTATTATTATGAAATCAAGATTCAATTATATATGCTTACTGGCATCGTTCGCAGCCGGGTTAAGTAGCTGTACAAAGTGGATAGACGCCAAGCCTTACGGAGCGCCTTCTACTGCTTATTTCTGGCAGAGTGATGCTGATCTCAAAAAAGCCACTGCCTCTTTGTATGAAACTATGCCCAATGAATCAACCTGGGGTAGAGATCTATTCTGGGTGCAGGATGCCAGCGATGACCTGATTGTAGGAAGATCCAAAGCCAATGCCGAAAATATCAAGAACTTCATTCCAAGCGGCCGGGAAGGCTACCTGACTGCAGGTTGGGAAGATCTGTATAAAACACTCAACAGAGCCAACCAGGTTATTCAAAATGTACCTACTTCTAAAAATACTTCAGAAGCTGCCCGCAATCAGGCACTCGGTGAAGCCTATTTTATGAGAGGGTTTGTGCATTTCTGGATCGCTTATGTCTGGGGACATAAAGACCAGGGTGTTCCTTTTGATGGACCGGAAAATGCGCAGTTTGGAAAACGTATTCCTCCACAGTTACCATCTGTAAAAGACAACTATGCACAGGTAGTTAGCGATATGCAAAAAGCAGCTGATCTGTTGCCACTTTTCGAAACATATGGTGCTGCTGATCAGGGAAGACCACATAAAGCAGCAGCATGGGGCTATATGGTAAAAGCTTACGCTTACTGGGCTCAATATGATCAAAGCAAATGGGCGTTGATCCCCGCTTTGTGTGATAAAATCCGGGATGAAGGGCATCGTGCATTGATCAAAGACAAAGCAAACGGCAAACAAAACTATAAAGCCGTGTTCTCTATTGCTGGTAACTGGAGCTCTGAATATATGTGGTCCGTTACTTCCGGTACACAGGGTGGTTCCGAATTCCCAGGTGTGGTACTGGAAAATACCGGATGGAATATGTTCAACGGCTGGGGATATTTCCAACCGACAGAAGAATTGTATGACGAATACGAACCTAATGATCCAAGACGCGAAGCTACCATCCTGAAATTTGGAGATAAATTCACCTACTTCGGATTAAACTTCACCTACTATTCCAATAACAGCTTGTCTGGTTTCCAGATCAATAAATACATGGAACCATACTCATATGGAACAGATGGTAAGTCAAGTACCAACCCTAACATTAACCAAAGTCCTGACTATCCCACAACTGCCCTAAACCTGCCTTTAATGCGCTATGCCGAAATACTGTTGTTTAAGGCTGAAGCATTGATTATGCAAGGTAAAAGTGGCGAAGCAGCAGCTCCTTTAAATGAAGTGCGCAACCGTGTAGGATTGGCCAGCATTCCCAGCCCAACTATGGCTGACTTGAAACACGAGCGCCGCGTTGAATTAGCCTGTGAGTGGACTGACAGATGCCAGGACCTGAAAAGATGGGGTGACTTTGACAAACTGAGAGCGCCATTGCACGGGCGTATTCATACTAATAAAGCTGATCCTGCCTCACCTTACACTATCAAAGAAGTATGGCGTGCGCGTAATTTTGATCCAGCCAAACATATGGCCTGGCCAATGAATCCAGACGTAGTTATTAAGAGCGATGGAGCTTACAAACAAACACCAGGATGGTAATATAACGCCAGCTAAAAGCTAAAAGCAGAAAGCTGAAAGCAAAAAGCTATTAAAGCAAATGACCAGCGCAAATGAGTAATTTAAATACTCGCGCTGGTCATTTGCTTTAATAGCTTTTTGCTTTCAGCTTTTGGCTTTATATAAAATTATTCCTATTTTCAGTGGCAATGCTACTCACCATGCCAAAGAAACTATTCTTTGCCGCCGTTTTATACTGCGTTATCTCCCTGCAAACAGGCTGCGCTACCCCTGAAACTATTCCGCACCCCGATACCATTCCCGTAGCCATAAAACCCCTGTTTAAGGACTTTATGGGCGTCAATGGACATGTCACCTTCCGGCCGGCGCTGCATGGCCAGGTGTGCCGCCTGGTACGTAGTTATCATAATATGGACTGGGATGCCAACGCCCCCGGTGATACCCTTCATATACCCGTTACCGTTAATCAGCTCAACTGGAAAAATGATGTATATGGTCCCTGGAAGAACGCAGGACTGGAAACCGATATCTGTTTGCAGTTCCGGCTCTTTGGCGTAGGTGCCCCACGTTACCGGCAATTGTGGAAAGGACATGAACAATGGGCCTACGACTATGGAAAGGTGATGGCTGCTTATTATGGCCCTTCCGGGAAGGAACAGCTGTGCACCTCGCTGGAAATAGATAATGAACCCGGTAACCGCTTTGAACCAGCCCTGTTCCAAACCCTTTTTACAAAAATGGCACAAGGTATCCGCCAGGGAGATCCCCGGATGAAGATTGTAACACCCGCTGTGGTAGCGGGTAAAGGAGATAATTATTCACAGGGATTAGATGATTTTTATGGAGATAAACAGGTACTCCCCCTATATGATATCATCAATCTGCATACCTATGCCACCATGGAAAAATCTGCGACCATTGAAAACACCTGGCATAGAAGTTTCCCGGAAGATCCTTCCCTGCGCTATCTGAAGGTAGTAGATGAAGCTATTACCTGGCGCAATCAACATGCTCCCGGTAAGGAAGTGTGGATCACGGAATTTGGTTACGATGCCTGTACCCCCGCAGCTATGAAGCAGCGGAAAGACTGGGCACTGAAACTCAACTGGCAGGGAGCTACAGACCTGCAACAGGCGCAATACCTGGTACGCTCTTTCCTGGCTTTTGCAGTGCGTGATGTACAACGCGCTTATCTCTATTACTATAATGATGAGGACGAGGCCTCTTTCCACGCGGCTTCCGGGCTCACACGAAACTTTGTACCCAAACCTGCTTTCTGGGCCGTGCGGCAGTTGTATCAAATGCTGGGTGAGTTCCGTTTTCACCGGGTGGTAAAGCAGGAGGTAGGCCAGTTGTATATATATGAATTTGAAGATGGGAAAGATCCACAGTCCCTGGTATGGGTAGCGTGGTCGCCCACTGGCGCTGATACACAGCATAAAGACAACTACCAGCCACACACTATTACCACTACGCTGGATCAGTTGCCGGGTAAACCTGTCCGTATCACAGGCATGGCTACTACAGATACACCTGCGCCGGCAGTAGCCTGGGAAAAATCCGGCGACAATGGTATCCGCCTGACGATTCAAGAAAGCCCGACCTATATCATCTTCAAAAAAAATAAAAAAACACTCCGTTAGCCACGGTTTTTTAAATTAGTGGGATGAACAACCAACATACCAGTATAAAACGTCCATTTGTGTTATCCGGCGGCGGCGCCCGCGGTTATGCGCATTTGGGGGTATTGAAAGCCTTTGCGGAACAACAGGTTTTCCCCGAAGCCATTGCTGCTACCAGTGCCGGATCTATTGCGGCCGCTTTTATCTGCGATGGCTACAGCACCGATGAAGTGAGAGAAATATTCAAAAAAAATAAGTTGGGCCTGTCTATGCAGTGGAAGAACTGGCGCGCAGGTTTCCTGTCTCTCAAAAAAGTAGCAGAAGTATTGCAACAAACATTGCGGCACAAAACTTTTGAGTCACTGAACATTCCCCTATATATTACCGCCACTAATTTTGCCAGCGGTGAACAAACTATTTTCAGCGAAGGAGACCTGATTCCGGCTATCCTGGCGGCATCTTCCGTACCGTTGTTATTTCCGCCGGTAGAAATAGGTGGTATACAATATGTAGATGGCGGCTTGTCCGGCAACCTGCCTATAGAGCCGCTGTTGGGACAATACCGGGATATTATCGGGGTCCATGTAAATCCACTTACACCTTATAACCCGGCCAGTGGTTTCCTGGCTAATGTGGAAAGAACATTGCATCTCGCTATCCGTGAGCCGGTACTGAAAAATAAACAACTGTGCAGCTATTTTATTGAACCGGCTGAATTAGGCCGGTATGGCATGTTTGAGTTTAATAAGCTGGAAGATATCTATACTACCGGCCTCGACTATACGCGGAAATTGTTGCAGCAGGAGGAGGTGGTATAATTCGTATAAAATTAAATTCCCTCATATGCGAACCCTCATTTTATTACTATGTACCCTTTCCTGCTTCGGGCAGCAACATTTCCCCAAAGTAAAATTATTAACCGCCGATAGGATGAAAGACTGGCTGCAGCAGTTGACCTTGAAGTAAGTAATTGTTAAACCAAGTAGTATGAAGAAAATGATATGGGGCATTGTAGGGCTTTTATTAGCGTTAACGGGAATGGCACAACGAAAAGAAGTGCCGGTGTTTGTATCAGGTACCGATGGATATAAAACTTTTCGTATTCCCGCTATTATCCGGTTGCCCAACGGTGAGCTGCTGGCCTTTGCAGAAGGCCGCCTGGATGGCCTTGACGATTACGGTAACATCAACATGGTGATGAAGCGAAGTACGGATCAGGGTCGTACCTGGTCAGCGCTGCAGGTAATAGCAGGTTCCGGGGATATGCAGTTGTCGAACCCCGGTCCGGTAGTAGATCTAACAGATCCTGCCTATCCTGGGGGGAGAATATTTTTCTTTTATAATACCGGCACTGCTAAAGAAAGTGATATTCTCCGCGGCAAAGGTATTAAGCGTTGCTTTTATAAAACTTCTGCAGATGGTGGTCGTACGTGGGATACACCGGTAGATATTACAGGGCAGATACATCGTTTGAAGCAGCCCGCGGTGGACCCGGCATTTAATTTTGCGGAAGACTGGCGCTACTACGCCAATACCCCCGGGCATGCGATGCAGCTACAGGAAGGACCTTTTAAAGGACGTATTTTTGTGGCCGCCAATCATACCGCCGGGCCGCCGGTGGCCCACGCCGCACATTATGTGGCCCACGGATATTATACAGATGATCACGGCAAAACATTTAAAACAGGAAATAGTATATCCGTTCCCGGTAGTAATGAATCTATGGCAGCAGCGCTCTCCGGCGGGAAGCTGATGATGAATAGCCGTAATCAAAACCGTGAAGATATACATCGGAGAGTGGTGTCTGTTAGCAGCGATGGCGGCGCCACCTGGGATACCACCTACCGGGATCCACAATTAATAGATCCTGTTTGCCAGGGCAGTATCCTGGATATCGGCAGGGCCGGCAAAAAAAATATATTGGCATTCTGCAATGCGGCCGACTCACTGCACAGAGATAATCTTACCCTGCGTATCAGCTATGATGATGGGCAAACGTGGAAGCAGCATTTTCTAATTTATAAGGGAGATGGCAAACGAAAAGCGGGTTATGATTATGCGGCTTATTCAGACATCGTGGCACTTGGAAAAAAGCAAATAGGAATATTGTATGAAAAGGATCAATATTCCGCTATTGTATTTACGACCGTGAACTGGCGCAGATAGGGAGAGCAGAAAGCGGAAAGCAGAAAGCAAAAAGCTATTGTAGCGAATAAAAAAATCGAATATATAATTTTAATACCCGCTACTATCACTCGCTACAATAGCTTTTTGCTTTCTGCTTTCCGCTTTCTGCTCTCTTTAATATTTCACATATTTTTCATCGAAGGTACCGTCTGCATACAGGTCAATCAAACCATATCCCGGCGCGGTTTCCCGCTTGTTACCTTTCCACCAGGCACCGCTTACGGCACCATTACACAGGTAGGTCACGTTGTTGTATACTACTTTATCACGCAGGTGAATATGTCCGCTCAAACATAGTTTTACGTTCGGGTGTTGGTAAAATAGTTTGATAATAGCGGCGGTATCGGTATGCATATCACCGCCCAGCATTTCCCATTTATTAACGATACCATCTTCAATCATTAAAGTGGCGGTAAGGATGGGAATATGCGACAATACACAAACCGGTGTACCGGGTGGCGTGTTTTTCAATTCATTTTCCAGCCATACAAACTGCGCTTCGCCAAGTTTACCAATGTACCAGGTGGCATCAATATCCAGGTGTACACTGTCCAGGCAGATAAATTTCCAGCCATTTTTCTGGAAGCTGTAGTAAGGAGTGGTTAACTGCAGTTGATCAAGGGCATATTGTTTGCCATAAACGGCGGAGTTTTTATTTTGTTCTTCCCACCAGATATCGTGGTTGCCGAGTACGTAGTGCATGGGCAGTTTACATTCTGCTGCCGCCACGGAATGCCACAACCGCCACTGGTCGCGGATATTGGAAAGGTTTTCCTTGTTCATGTCAAATACAATATCGCCGCCGTTGAGGATCAGGTCTACTTTCGGTGTTTGTTGCTGTACATGATGGAAACATTTCGCCAGGCGGTTAGGCGCATCTAAATCATTGTACAGGTGTATATCGGTCAGGTGTGCAATTCTCAGCGTAGGTTTACTTTTAGCGGCGAATGCGGAATAAGGAAGGGCCGGCGCAAGTAACAGGCCGCCCATTTTTTTCAGCAGCGATCTTCTTTGAATCATGTGTGGAGCGATTAAGTATTAAAAAAAACAGGCAGCTCGTTACAACTGCCTGCAAAAAATAATTTACCAGTTAATCGTGCTGGTTAACGCGCAAAGTTAAAAATCCGAAGTGTCCCGGTGTATTATGATCCTGTTAATAAATTATTCTTTTACCGGATCTGGTAAACGTTCCTGTTTTGACTTATAGATATATGCGGCAATACCGGCAGCTATCGTGGATTCTACGACGAGGTATACCACTTGTCTGACCAGTTGCGTTGGTGCATATAATGAGCTGCTGATCTCAGAAAAGCGTCCGTGATATTCCAGGAAGAAAAGCAGTTGCCATAGGAGGGTGTGTGCTAATCCAACGCAAAATGTGAATATGATGGCGTTCTGGAATACCTCGTTTTTTTTGATGCTGGCCTGGATGCGCTGCAGATACAGGTAGGTCATATAACTCAGTAGTGATACCGCAATCAGGGAAGTAATAATCATCATCACCCAGGGAAACAAACTTTCGCTGTAAGGAATGATATTGTTGGCAGTGAGCGCGTTGAGAATCTGAGAACAGGCGTTGCCTGCAAAGTGCAGGGCCAGTACTGTTTTGATCATATACAGCACCTTCAGTGTTTGTCCTGTAGCTGTGTTAGACCGGTACTGTATGAGCAGAAAAAAAAGTAGGAGCAGCGGGTACATGAAGTAGTTGGTACCACCCAATCCTTCTTCTGCGAACATACCGCTATAGGCCATGCCCAGGTCTAAAAACAACCATATGATGGCGCATATCCAGGCAATGGTTTCCAGTATGGCGTTTTTGTTAAAGAAGAGGATGATGGCAAGAATAAGACCTACCAATAAGATCAGGGTAGCGGCGCCGCCCAGTAAAAGAAGAATGGATAAGTCTCCGTACATGTACAAAACGGTTTAAACGATGAATGAAATGCCTGTAAAATACACATAGATACAATAAAATACTTATAGTTAAACACTTGTTTTTATAAGACTTCTGTATTTATTATATTAAATAAATATATTAATTAATATTTATTTAATAAGATACCTAAAACTTTTAGGTAGTTCGGCATGATAAGTGTATATTGGGCGTAATTAATTTTTAAAATAATGCAACAAGGTAAAGTTAAATTTTTCAATGAATCCAAAGGATTTGGTTTCATTACTCCGTCCAATGGTGGCCAGGACATTTTCGTTCACATTTCAGGTACTACCAGCCAGCTCCGTGAGAATGACATGGTAACGTATGAAGTAGAAAATGGTAAAAAAGGATTAATTGCAGTTAACGTGAAAGTTATCTAATTTTATATCGAAAGTTACTCATTGAAGAAAAGGTACGCGGAAGCGTACCTTTTTTTATGTTTTTTTGCTGATGAATCGGAAGTAATGCTTCCGTATATTATAGTAAATGATGGGGCATAGCGTTTAGCAACATGTATTCCCGTTGTTTTCCGCTGAAGCGCTGCCCTTCAGCTTCCAGTGTGACCGGCCGGATCACCAGCAGTTCATCACTGATCACTACACCGTTTTTAAAGGAGGTGTATCCTGTCCAATGTGCGGTGCCGGGAGTAACCGTTGCCTTTAACTTTTTAGCCTCTTTCGTGGTGATGGGTAATTGTTGCACATCGTGATCGAAGAAGCCTTCGCTGGTATCTTCCCGTTGCAGCGTAATGGTAGCATGCTGTGGATCCAGGGCTATCACTTTCACGGTTTGTGTACCGGGGCCGCCTAATTCCCACGCCTGCGAAATAGTATGCTGCCACGTATCGCCTTCGTGTAGCTTTGCCGGAATGGGACCCCATATAAATTCACTGTATAATAAACCGCTGGCATTTGGATTTAGAAACGACTTACCGGCAAATACATTGGTGCCGTTAAGACCTATCGTCACCTCTGCATGGGTGTCTGGCTGTTCATCATAAATATCCGTTTCCGTAAAAGAAGGATTTCTTGCATCGTTGTTGGTAACAACATAGGAGCTGCTGCCGCTTACACGGTATACTACCGGCTGGAATTGATCGCCGGTAATAGCGATGGTCCGGGAGTAGATGTTGGCGAGTGTATCTCCTTTGGTTAATCTGAGGGTAAGATATCCTGGATGTTGTTGTGCCTGGCTATAGTAGGAAATGATGGTAAATACAGAAAGATAGCAGAATAATAGTCGTTTCATAAAGATGGTTTAACGACTTGAAGGTGGACATAAAAACAAGAGTGGAAAAATCATTTAAACAGGTGGTGATATATTTTCAACCGGGGTACCCAGCTGTTCAACCGGTATCATAAAAAAAACAGCCCCGCCACGGCGGGGCTGTTTTCTATTTAAAAGAAATGTGACAGTTATTGTTTTACGAAGGTACGTACAGAAGTACCGAAGTTTGGGTTATTTACCACCCATTTCAGTGTCACGTCGGTGCCATTACGTATGATACTGGTGCTGGACAGTGTCAGCCCACCAAGCGGCGTATTCTGGGTAGGACCTTCAAAGGTGGATGCATCTGTAAACCCGATGTAGTACGGAAATATGAACGCAGGGTTGCCGGCAACACCACCCGGATTATCGACGGTGTACAGTCCTGTTCCTTTTTTCACAACATGTACTTCCTGTCCGTTGCTGGTGCGTTTATAAGTACCGCTGATATCGTCCGCAGGGGAAATAGTGGTTACTAACACGAGTCTTGATCCCAGTGTTCTGTATCCCCACAGGTTGATGGTTTGAAAGTTTACCACATAGAAGCCTGCATTAGCTGCGTCCACATTGTTAGAGGTGGGAGTGAGCTGTGTGGTGGTATTGGTAAGACTGTCGTATCCGGTAGCACCGGCGTCCGTATAAGAGCCGCCAACGCTCAATGTAACTACAGGATCACCTTTCAAAGTAAGGACGGGGAAAACGGGTGTCACCATTTTGGTGTACACGTTTTCCGATTTTTTCGTGCAGGCGGTTAGCATCACCGCGCCTGCCAGGAAGATATATAATAACGCTTTCATGCCAAACAATTAATTGTTAAAAGAATATTGTTGACACGCCTTCGGCGTGTCTCTTAATTAGCCCACCAAACTTTATCGTACACTAAATGGTTGGTTTTAGGCGCATTTGGATTCCTGGTCAGTTCTGAAGATGGATACAGGAATATGCCAGGCCATCTGTTGGCGCCAATAATAGAAGCTTTAGAAATAACGAAGAAGGAAGGATAACCGGTTCTTCTCCATTCTGTCCAGGCTTCTATGGTTTGGTTACCGCACATTGCTGCCCATTTCTGTGTAATGATGGCCTTTACCTGTGTTTCTACATCTCCGCCTGCTGGATAGGCAATGGCGGGTTGTGCCATGTAATCAGCAGCACCATCTACTCCGTAAGCGGTAAAGTTATCGGTAATACCCTGGTTATACATATCAGCTGCTGTGGCACCAGTGAGCCATCCTCTGGCGATGGCTTCAGCCTGCAGGAAGTCAGCTTCGTAATCTGTCATCAGTTTCACAGGAGCAAATGCGGAATTAGCATCTGTTGGATTGGCACCTGTAGCAGCTGATGGGAGTGATACGGTGGTAGTAGGAGGGTTATTGAAACTGCCCTGGGGAATTCCCACAACGGCACTACCTACTTTATTGTAAAACGCGTTCAGCCTGGGATCACTGTTACCACTGAAGAAATTAACAGCAGTAGAACTGGCCACCAGATTGGTTATTCTGCCTAATACGCTACCTGCCATCGCGCCATACAGCGGGTTGGTTTGACCACCAGTAGAGTTGAAGTTCTGAAGGGCAGATTCTCCCGGTTGGATAAAATCAGCACCCTGCAGCGTTTTAACGATGTTACCAGCCCTGGTAGCATCTTTCTTTGCGAGGCGAAGTCCTACTCTTAACTTGAGCGTATTGGCAAAATGCAACCATTTTGTCATATCGCCTCCGTAAATCAGATCATCACCACCCGGAGCATTCGGATCATCTGGATCAATGAGCTTGGTAGCATCATCAATGAGCTTCACGATGCCGGTATAGATGTCGCTTTGTGTATCAAATTTTGGATACAGGATTGGTGTAGTGGCATCCCCCTGTGTAGCCTGGGTGAAAGGTACATCTCCCCATAAGTCGGTGCTCAATTGGGCGGCATATGCCTTTAACAACATACCAATGGCTACATATTGCTTCTTATTGGTGGCGTTACCTTTGTCGATCACTTTCTGGAGGTTCTCCAGTGCATCTACCTGGATGTTGAACCATACGTTTCCAAAATCACCTTCTGAGGGAGAATATTGGTCCAGGTTTTTATATTGAGAAGAGGTAGGACTCTGTGTCCAGTACTGTCCCCAGATGCCGCCATCAATGGTGAGTGTATTACCAAGAGCAAAAGTCAGCCCCGATTGCGCGGAGGGCAACAGTACGTCTACTGTTACGTCCACCGCATGGTTGGGATCTTTATTAACATCCAGGAACTTTTTGCACCCTGGTGCTGAAAGCAGGAGGGCAGACAAAAAGGCTAGTGTGATTATATTCTTTTTCATCAATTTTCTTTTTTAGGCCTGGTTTAAATTAGAATGATACGTCCACTTTAATACCCATGTTTCTAAGAGAAGGGTTGGATAAGAACTCATATCCCTGTACGTTGCTGGCTCCCTGACCGTTGATTTCAGGATCCGCAAATTTGTTGGAGCCGGGCACCCACAGGAAGAGGTTATTACCATAGAGTACTATTCCTAATTTGGTAAATGGCGTACGTTTTAACATGGACTGGCTGAAGGTATAACCAATAGAAGCTTCACGCAATTTAATATAACTGGCGTCTATGATATCTTCTCCCGCTGGTTTAACATTGGTCCAGTAGTTATATGGATGGAATTTGATGCTGGTATTAGGAACCATTTTACCGGTACCATCATCATATACAGAGTTCGGGAACACATAGTCTTGCCTGTTATTAGCGGCAGTTTCCAGTGCATATCCACCAAAGTCAATCAGGCTCTTGGTATTGGAATAGAATACACCACCTTGCTTGGTATCAAACAGGAATTTCAGCATAAATCCTTTGTAGGAAATGCTACCACCGAAGGAAGCCATATAATCAGGCAGGTAAGAACCAAAATAGCGGGTAGCATTAGCAATCGGTAACCCGGTTGCCTTGTCTATTACCACATGGCCATTGTCATCTACTTTCAACCCGGTACCATAGAAAGTACCATATTTTTTTCCTTTAGCTGCTACCTGAGACATGGCAGTAGTACCACTGATACCAGCGGAAATAGCTACCTGTTGCAGGTCGCCGTTGATATAATCAACGTTGTTATCCAAATGGCTGTAGGTACCAAACAGGTCTACTCTTAATCCATAGGAAGTATTTACCGGCGTTGCCTTTAAACCGATTTCCAGGCCCTTGTTGGTCATTTGTCCAACGTTCATAGTTTTGAAACTAAAACCGGAACTGTTAGGAATGGGCACATCTACAATCTGGTTGGTAGACTTGGTATTGTAGTAAGTTACATCCAGGTTGATCATGTTTTTAAGGAAAGACAGCTCTGTTCCTACTTCAAACGAAGAGGTAAACTCTGGTTTCAGATCAGGATTTCCGATCAAAGTACGGCGGGAGAAACCAGGCACAATATTACCATTGCTGGTAATTGGGAACAGGATCTCACCAAAGTCAGCGCTGATGTCTGTTTTAGTGTAGGTGGTCTGCAGGCGGTAAGCAGGAGCATCAGCACCTACTTTTGCATAGCTGACCCTCACTTTACCGAAGCTGAGGATGTCGCTGAAAGCGTTGTCTTTATACAGCTCAGAGAAAACAAACGCAGCATTTACGCTGGGATATACGTAAGAGTTATTGTTGGTGGGAAGGGTAGAGGAAATATCATTACGGATAGTTCCACCCAGGAAGAGCATATTCTTATAATCGAAGTCTGCTTCTCCATAAAAACCATACAATCTTCTTTGTGTCAGCGTATTGGTGGAGTTAATAGGCCCCTTGGAATTATCCAGGTTGTAGAAGTCGGGTACTATCAGACCGCCATTAGTATTGGTAGCTGCAAACAGGTTATTACTGGTGACCATCCGCACGTTATTACCACCCAGTACTTTCATATTGAGGTCTTTGGTCAGCGCGCGGGTGTAAGTGATGATCAGGTCATGGTTAATCTGGCTGTAGTTATTAACATCCTGGGAATATTTACCATTGTCTGACCAGTTGTTGGTTCCATAAAACGGATCAAATGGTTGGTAGAAGTATTTAGCTCCTTTTTCATATCTACGGTCACTATAGATGTCCGCACCGATACGCTCTGTGATATCCAGGCCTGCAATAGGTTTATAGCTCAGTGAAACCGTTCCCTGTACACGTTCTACGGTGTTATTGTTTTTGTAGTTCTGTATCAGGAAGTAAGGATTTTTCGTATAGGCGCCATAGTAACCATAGTAGGCAGTACCATCTGCGCCGGTGAAGGTGCCGTTATATGGATTGCTCAGGTCTTTGAAGTCTACGATAGGAGCATCCCTTGGCTGCTGGAATATAGAGGCGTAAGTAGAGTTGGTTTGTCCGCCCAGTGGCAGCTGGCTGGAGATATTAGTATATCCCACAGAAGCCTGGCTGGAGAACTTTTCAGAGAATTCAGAAGAACCACTCACCCTAACGCTGTACTTGTTGTAGTTGGTAGTTGGAATAATGCCTTTGTTATTTAATGCGCCTACGGACAGGAAATAAGTTGATTTCTCATTACCGCCGGACACAGTCAGGTTGTTATTAAAGGTTTGGCCTTTATCAAAGAAATGCTTCACGTTGTCAGGGATCGCTTCGTATTTCTTTAATTGTTGTTTACCATTAATCACCTGGCCCCAGGGTCTTTCCTTGCCATCAAAAGGCTCACCCCAGCTGAAGTTTTCTCTTCTGTCGTCAGGAATTCCATCCAGGTTACCTTCTCCAAACTGGTTCTGGAAAGTGGGGTATTTCAGGATTTCTGACAGTTGATAGCTGGAGCTGAAGTTGATTTGTGCAGGAGAGTTTTTCTTTCCTTTTTTGGTGGTGATAAGGATTGCACCGTTAGAAGCGATACTACCATACAAAGCGGCGGCAGCAGGGCCTTTCAGAACGGTAATACTTTCGATATCGTTCGGGTTGATATCATTACCCCTGTTACCATAGTCTACCTGGTCGTTCAGGAAGTCGGCGTTACGGATGTTATCATTACTTACCGGGATACCATCCACCACAAATACCGGTTGGTTATTACCACTGAAAGAGGTAGGTCCGCGGAGTGTGATCCTGGAAGAAGCGCCTGGCGCATATCCGGAAGTAATGTTCAAACCAGCTACCTTACCGGTTAAGGCGTTGATAGGGCTGGTATTGTCACCGATGTCTTCTTTATTAATGGTAGCTACGGCGTAACCGAGACTTCTTTTCTCTCTTTTCACACCCTGACCTGTTACCACAATTTCTGTGAGGGCAGTGCGAACAGATTGTAGCGATACATTGTATTTGGTGGCGCCGGTAACAGTTATTTCCTGGTCGTTGTAACCAATAAAGGAAAATACAATGACTTCGCCTTGTGAAGCGGTTATGGAATAGTTTCCTTTAGGATCTGTGGCGGTACCGGTGTTCGTGTTTTTAATTCTCACGCTTACACCCGGTAATGCAGATCCATCTTCCTGCGCCGTCACTTTACCGGTTATCTTTTGCTGGGCAAAAGTCAGTAAGGGCACTATTAACATAACCAGCGCCAGGAAAGCTCTATGAAAAGCTTTTTTGGATTCCTTGCGGGCGCCCGAGATGAAAATAATGAGATGAGTTGTCTTTTTCATCATAAACTTGATTTTGGTTGTGGTTTATTTAATAATTTTTTTGGTCGTGCTGGCATGTGCAACTCGTAATGAGGTGGGCCATTAGAGGGTGATAGTGTGTTGTAAAATGGGATCATTTATTGATCATTTAGAGATTAGCGCGGTCTGGTGATTTAGTGACTATTTTGTTGTAATCATTATACAATGAAGCCTTACGTAAAGGCATAGCACAGCCTCTACAGCTTTATAGCTGAATTTTTTCCGAATAAATTACGAGGTTACAGTATAGCCCGTTGTAATAACGGCAACGGCTATATGATAGACAACACAAGCGTAAGCGGAGGGCTGCTTTTAATGCGTAGACAATTTCTCACAAGCAATATAAATTCTCATAAGCCAATTCTCATAAGCAATTAAAAGCAATGCAGTGGCTAAATGCACGGCTACCTTTAGGATACGTTCGTTCGTCTGCTAGGTTAAAATGGTAATAACACTGCCTGTAGTTAATAGCTGATGTTGATTATTTTGCTATTAATAAGCGTGGTTGCTTTTGGTATTCAAATTTTGGTAGTTGTTAAGCGCAGGATATTTCATTAGTTGGAAACATCTCATGCCGATATTAGATTTCGTTTTGTTGATAAAAAATATAAATACTTGTTTGCTGCCTCTTTATTTTCTCTAAGCTTTTCTGACTTTGACTTGCTCTCTGAAAGTTTGTTTAAACCGATTAATGACTTTCTTTTTAAAACAAGTAACAATTGATTCGATGCACTAAGATAAGCCTTTATTAGCAAAAAAATAACATCATGGCAATTTAATCTGTGGTAGCAAGGGTTTCCGCGTAAATTATTGATAATAAATTATTTATATGCCACATGGAGAAATGTCTGAATTTTTATTACATAAAACAATGGTAACGAATGATGTAAACGTATACTGCTTTTGGCTTTTAACGTTCCCCTTGTTATCTTCCGGATATGAACCATATAAAAGCAGCATTAGCAGGATTGGCAGTAGGAGATGCCCTGGGAGTACCGGTAGAGTTCAGGGAACGGGAAGGATTAGAACGGCACCCGGTAACAGACATGGTAGGGTATGGCACACATCAGCAACCAGCCGGTACCTGGTCTGACGACAGCTCCCTGGCCTTTTGCCTGGCAGAAGCCCTCACAAAAGATTTTAGTTTGCAACAACTGGCGCAATACTTTGTCGACTGGCGCTATAAGGCATTCTGGACCCCACATGGCGAAGTGTTTGATATAGGCATAACTACCCAGGAATCTATAGAGCGACTGGCAAAAGGAATAGATCCTGTTAAAGCAGGCGGATTTTATGAATCCGAAAACGGGAACGGATCATTGATGAGAATTTTGCCGTTATTATTTTATATAAAAGATAAGGACATCACAGAAAGATTCGAAATCACGAAGAACGTGTCTTCACTTACCCATGGGCATATGCGCGCCGTGATAGCCTGTTTTTATTACCTGGAGTTTGCCCGGCAAATATTGTTGAAGAAAGATAAGTTTGCCGTATACCAGTTATTGCAGCAAACGCTTCCCGCTTTCATCAAAAAGCAAGGCATCCATCCGGATGAGATGTCGAAGTTTAACCGGCTGTTAAAAGAAGATATCCATTTTGTAGCTACCACTACCATCAGCAGTGGAGGTTATGTGCTGCATACGCTGGAAGCATCGATCTGGTGCATACTCACCACCGACAACTACGCTGATGCCGTTTTAAAGGCAGTTAATTTAGGTCGCGATACGGATACTACCGGCGCGGTAACCGGTGGTTTGGCAGCACTCATCTACGGACTGGAAGGCATTCCGGAGAAGTGGATCGCCGCATTAGCCCGGCGGGAAGATATCCTGGAGCTGGCAGAAAGAATGGCGCATTACCTGCAGCAGTAGTTATAGCACCGCTTTATTATCTGCCTGAAATAATTCCCAATTCTTATTCAGCGATTGTTGCCGGCAGAAGTCAAGCAGTTGCCGGAGCCTTTTTTTATTATCATACCTGATATTCCAGTATAACTTTTTTTGACAATCACTGCAAAGGCGGTTAGGGGCATTATCTGTTTCGGCTAAACTGTTGCTGCCATTCATTACGCATCTTGCAAAAATGCAATGGTGTAAAGATAGCATATGTCCTATTTCGTGAGAAGAGATATTCGTTAGCCTGCCTATACACTGCGAAAAATTGGTAGTGTCCAGCTGTTTGTTTTGTAGCCGGTAAATGGAAGTAACGCCCACTCTTTTAGTATAGGAAGCCAGGCCAAATACATAGTTCCACGACGGTTTAGGGTAAAGATCTTTTGCACTGATGGCCATCAATGCGATGCCGCTGGCGGGCATCTGATCCGCCAGCAACGTATCCAGTACATAAGGCGCCAATAGTTGCAAATGATCTGTTTGAAACCGCCCGGGAACGCTGGTATCCGGGATAGGTTTCAACAACACCGTTTCCAGTTGAAAGAAAAGCGCCACATATTCACGTGTAAGCGACAATGCCCGCTGCTGTAATGCCGTAAATTCACCCACGGGCAACAGATAAATAACGGACCGGTTGGGAGTTGGCTTTACCGGTTTTGCTTTTTTATAGGCTTCAAAGGTTTGTCCGCCTTCCTGGTGCTCAAACAACCATTCACCTTCCTTAGGGGGAGATAGTTGGATATCATTTTTTGCAATTGCCTTGAAATAGTTGTTCTGGGCGCGTATTACCGGATCTTCCTCCGGGTTGTTATGGCAGGATAATAGTATGCATAATAACAGTAAGCGTAAAGGTTTCATTGGGTATAGGTCTAATGTACTCACGTTAAGTATCGCTTGAATTATTCCATTTCTTCTATCATACCTTCCGTTTCTCCCAGCTCCCGCCCCCATTGGGCAATACTTTCAAGGGGTGCAATCAGCGTTTTTCCAAACGGGGTTAAGGAGTATTCTACCCGAAGCGGAGGTTTGGTACCGAAGGATTCCCGTTGGATGAGGCCATCTTCTTCCAGGGTTTTTAACTGGAGACTTAACATCTTCTCTGTAATATCCGGCATGCGTTGTCGTAGCTCTGTAAAGCGCATGGTGCTGTTTCGCAGGTACCACAGGATAACGCTTTTCCATTTCCCACCGATATAACTCATTGTAATATCCATGGCGCAGTGGTAGGTTTTTCCATGAAGCCTGAATCCAAATTTTTTGCCGTTAATAATCATATTGATTTTTTGTACCTGTCAGAATTGATAGTTATTGTGTGTAATACAGCAGCGATTTACCTTTGGTGCTCTTAATAATTATTCAAATTTAAAAAATGAAAACAAGAATTCATACTTATACCTCGCAGGAACCTATGTTGAAGGTAAATGCTTTCATCGTGGAAGGCGCCAAGGAGTTGGTGGTAGTAGATACTACACTGACAAAGAGCGACAGTATTGCATTGCGCCAACAGGCAGATGCCCTGGGTAAGCCGGTGGCAGGCATTATTCTTACACATGGCCATCCTGACCACGTAGCAGGTACCTGGCATGTGAAACAACAGCAGGATATCCCGGTGTTTGCAGTGCCTGCGGTGAAACAACTTATGCAGGACACAGAACAGGCGAAACATGCACAATGGTCTGGTATGTTTGGCGATGAATGGATACCACAATGGTCCTATCCTACTGAATTAGTCGGTAATGGTGACCAGGTGCGTATTGGCGGGATGTCTTTCTCCGTGCTGGATATTGGAGCCGGCGGCGATTGCGATGCCAACTCCATCTGGTTACTGGAAGATGAGAATAAAACTGCTTTCGTTGGTGACCTGTTATACAAAAACAACCATACTTATATGAATGATGGTGGTATCCTGCGCTGGCTGGGAAACCTGGAAACCCTGGCGCCGGCGTTGAAAGATTATACCAGTTTCCATGTAGGACACGGACCGGTATGTGATATCAAAGATTTCGACCAGCAACGTGCTTACTTTCTCCGGTATTGTTCAGAAGTATTAAAGGCCACTAATGGCACCGGCATTTTTAATGACAACAGCCGGAAACAATTCGAACAGGTAATGTTAACTGCGTTTCCGGATTATGGTTGCCAGTTTATGGTAGGTCTTTCAGCAGATCGTGTAGGGAAAGAATTAGCAGGTATTCATCATCAGTAAAAAAATAAAAGGAAACATGAAAAAGGTAGGGGTATTGGGAACAGGGATGGTTGGTAACACTATAGCCACAAAACTAATCCAGTTGGGATACCATGTAATGATGGGGTCAAGAACGGCCGATAACGAAAAAGGACTGGCGTGGGCAAACGCTAATGGCGCAGATGCCAGCACAGGAACATTTGCAACAGCTGCCGCCTTTGGAGAGATCCTGTTTAATTGCACCCAGGGAGAAATATCCCTGGAAGTGATGAAGCAGGCGGGAGTTGATCAGCTTCGGAATAAGATATTAATAGACGTGAGCAATCCACTTCAGTTTATTCCCGGCAAAGCGCCGGTACTGATCCCGGAGTTATGCAATACGAATTCCCTGGGAGAGGCATTGCAACAATTTTTGCCGGATACGCAGGTGGTGAAAACGCTTAATATCGTGAACTGCGAGGTAATGGTAGATGCCAGCAAATGCGGCGGTGAAGCCACCATGCTGCTGGCTGGAAATAATGCAGCTGCCAAAGCCACTGTTACCGGCATTTTGCAGCAGTTTGGATGGAGCGATATTATTGATCTGGGGAATATTGAACATGCCCGCTCCACAGAAATGATGCTGCCGGTTTGGTTAAGTATTTATATGGCTACTAAAAATGGACATATCGCTTTTAAAATAGTGAGATAGCCGCATTATAAGATTAGAGGGATTGTCGCCGCACAACGGAGACAATCCCTTTTTTGTGCAGATAACTCTCATCTGTTCACAGGATAAAGCCGGGTGCCTTCATTGATTTAATACCGCTAGTTCCAGCTTATTTGGAATTCGTGTAAGCATCAACTTTATAGTGTTTTTAATGGTGTGCCAGATACCGGAGAAGTTCCGTTTATTGTTGGGCGAGTATTTTACGAATTGATGTGCAATTGTTTCAAAGTCTTCCGGCTCCCTTCCTGTCAGGCGTTTTACCACATCCGTTGGTCCTCCTTCCGCAAACCTGCCTTTCCGGAACTCTTCCATGTAAAAGGAGATCTGTACGGCGGTGAAAGGGTCGAATCCTGCAGAGATCAGCGCTTTCATAAACATCTTTTCTGTGATGGGCATTACCTTAACTTTTCTGCCGGTTATTTTTGAGTAGATGGCAGCCATCTCAGTGGCATCTATTGACCTGGGACCGGTAGGATGTATTTTCTGTCCATAAAAGGGTACCGGATTTTTTAATAGTGCGGCAATCACCCTGCCCTGGTCGGCACCGGATATCCAGGGACATTTCCCCTCGCCAAACGGAGAAGGCATCATGCCCAGTTGTACAATACTCTCCGTTAACGGGATCACATTTTCTGCAAAGAATCCGGGATTATAGTACACTACATTGAGGCCTGATTCACTGAACATCTGGCAGGCGATTTTCACATGATTGGTATGCAGGCTTTTTTGATCGTCAAACTCAGCCAGCCACTGCCCCATGAAAACCACTGATTCAACTCCGGAGGCTAAAGCCGCTTTGATAAACAGCGCAACGTTTTCAATCATGCCTGGTAAATAAGGAGAGTTGTAATAGACTTTTGTTACACCGGTCAACGCTTCCAGCAGCGCTTCATAGTTGCCCAGCTCACCGAAGGCTATTTCGGCGCCGAGTTGTGCCAGCGCCCGGGCTTTCTGATTTGCTGACCGGACATAGATCCTGACAGGGTATCCTTCCTTTAGTAATTCGCAGGTGGTGGCGTACCCGGTTGTGCCGGTTGCCGTAGTAATGAGTATCATCGCTTTTATTTTTAGATAATAATGATGTAGATCATTTTATTAACAATTGCCTGATGGCCGCTACATGAGAATACAGCACCAAAGGCACCAGGCAGCCGGGAAGCAACATAAAAGGGAAATAGCCAATGGCAAATGGTGTGAATGTGCTTGCGGCGGCATGTATTGAAATAGCGACTATATTTAGTAACAGGGCAAGACAAGCCAGGTTCCATACCAGGAGAAACGTCTTATTCAGTCGGCCTTTCACTATTCCCCAATACCAGATAAACGGAGCAGACAACCCGGAAAGGATATCGAAATTCCTGCCCTCAAAAGTCATTACTGCCGGAATAGTTTTGTGAATAAATAACCAGTACAAAACAATTTCAACTGGTATTCTGACCGTGTGTAATAACGTTAGCGTACCTACGTGCAGGTTGTCAATAAAACGCCGGCCGGCGGGAATTGCCAGGAGCATCATCAGCAACAGCAAGGGTGGTACGGCGAGTAATAAAAACCTGGGAGGTACTGTATTAATGATATAAAAATTATTCCTACCCAAAATGGATTGAAGTATCATCCAAACAGCAATGATAAGCAGCAACGGTTTTGAATAATGGGCCGCTCTGAAAAATAAGCCAATCGCTGTAATAACAGTTAAAATAAAAACAGCATACACGTAAAACGGTAAGGCTTGCATCGGTCTGAGGTTTTATCGTTTATACAAAGAACGACTATCGATGCAACAATCCACTTGTCAAATGACAACTAATGACTACCTGTTTGTTTTTTTGAGAACTCTCTGCGGATGCGGCTCAGGGAGGAGTCGGTAATGCCTAAATAAGATGCGATGTACTTGAGCGGCACATGCTGAAATATTTCTTTACTGGTATTTATCAGGTCACGATATCTTTCTTCTGCAGTTTGGTTAATAAGAGACAGGGTTCTCTTTTTATAGGCTGTAAATTCTCTGACAAGCATGGCACGTCCAAACTCACGAAACTCCGGTACCGAATGAAATAATGTATTGAGCTTTTCAATGGAAAGGAAAAAACCGTGGCAGGCAGTAATCGACTGTATATTTTCCATTGAACGGGTTCTGCTGAAAAGCGAGGTAATCTCAGAAACATGACCGTTTTTAGTGAAAAAATAAGTGGTGACTTCTTCTCCTTCCGTGTTATTTATAAAGGTGCGCATAAAGCCATCTGTCATGAAAAAACTGCCTGTACTTACCTGGCCTTCTTTTACAAACAACTCATTTTTATCAAAACTTTTAGGCTCAAAATGGCTGGCTATCTCTTCCAGTACCTGACTGGAAGGAGAAAGAGGGGAAGACGAAAGCGTGTTCCGGATAGATATGATGAGTGGTTCTTTATCCATTTGACACTAAATATAACCAGATTCGTAGTCACAACCTGTTATTGCCCGGGTAATAGGAGTAGATAATTTCAATTTTAACCGGATACTCCCGGCAGACCATTTCCTGTCCTCATCTTTTATCATCTTTTCTATATCCTTAACTATTTACTAACATTAGTTTCTTTCTTTTGCGGCGGATTTGTAAACATGCATCCTCATCAGCCGCACGATAATAGCTATTCCAACCCAGCTACCGGAGATACCGGGAGATTACCCGCATATCTGTCGTCCGATCCGGTTGCAGCAACATTTAACCAGATTTTCCTGGATACTAAAGACCGGATGTACCAGTTTGTAAGAAAGCTCACCCACGATGAGTCCGAAATAAAAGATATTGTACAGGATTGTTATGTTAGTCTTTGGCAGCATATACACGAAATAGATCTGGAACAGGAAGTATTGCCACTATTGTTTACCTATGCCCGTAACCGCGTAATTGATTATCTCCGTAAAAGAACGACCCGCCAACAGCTCCTGCAGGAATGGCAACCAGCCGATGGTGATGAAAGTCCCGCAGAGCAACTACTCGATTATAAAGAACGGCTGCAGCAATTGCAGGTGTCTATTAACCGGCTGCCATCGCACCGGAAAAAGATTTTCACGATGGTGAAGCAGGATGGATTCTCGCATAAAGAAGTTGCCGAGCACCTGGGCATTTCTACAGCTACCGTTAAAAAGCAAATTGGTCTTTCGCTCCGTTTTTTGAAAGAACAATTACCCCGTTAATTTTTACAATGTTACCAAAAGGTTAACTCCGCTTTTCCGCTTACTCCTTTCTTATTGCACATACGTGATATAGACAATCATCAAAATAAAAAGGTTGTCGCAATGGCCATAGACCGATCACTACTGGACCGTTTTATTCATCATCAATGTACGCCGGAGGAAATGGCCGAAGTATCCCGTTTGCTGGAGGAGTCACCGCAGTTGCTGGATGATTACCTGCAGGAAATGTGGAATGAAGAAGTGACAGCACACATGCCGGAGGATATGATGCAGGCCATTGCTGCACACCTGCAAATAAACGGGGCTGACGCTGCGGTGCCGGCTCTACATAAGCGGAGATCCTGGATAGGATGGGCAGCAGCAGCTGTACTGTTGTTATTAGGCTTGGGAGGATGGCTATGGCAACAACGTAATACTACCACACCTAATCACCTGCTGGTAGTGACAACGGCAGCAAAAAATTACCAACTGGTATTACCCGATAAAAGTACTGTATGGATGAAGGCCAATAGCCAACTGGCTTTTGATACGATTGATTTTGGTAGGTCAAACCGTACCATCACGTTATTGAATGGAGAAGCTTTTTTTGATATTGAACAGGACGCCGCTCATCCCTTTGTAGTAGTAAGTGGTAAAGTACAAACCCGCGTATTGGGTACTGCTTTCAGTGTGCGTCATGCATCGCCGGAGGAAGTGCTGGTGACCGTGTCTGCCGGAAAGGTAGCGGTAGACCATCTTCAGCAACAGTTGGATATACTCTTGCCGGGTAAACAAATAACAGTGAACCAGCAAACAGGTCGGTTCTCAGAGCAGCAGGTACCGGTATGGCTCGCCGCTGCGTGGAAAGAATCCCGCCTGCAGTTGGACAATGCCAGTTTTGCGGAGCTGAAAATGGCCATGGAAATAATGTATGGCATACGCCTGGAATCCAGTAACGACAAAGTGCGCCGGCAAACCTATAATATCCTGTTGAATAAATATATGCCTGCACAGGAGGTAGTGCGGGTATTGGGACAGTTAAACCGGCTGGCTTATAAACAGTTGACTGATACTACATTCTTAATCTATTAAACAAAACGCGTAGAAAAATTTTTACCACCAGTAAAAAATAAAAAGGACGCCTGTTGAAGCAGACGTCCAGGAACAAGGCATGAAACAGGATTGCTGCCTGTTGCATTGTTGCTCTCTTTACTTTAAAACAAAGATCAAAATTATGGAAAAAAATGTTCTTAAACGCCTGCGTTTAAGTGGCACTGTATTGTCATGGATAGTGCTGCTACTGGTAGCGCCGGTGACGAACACACAAGCACAAAACCGGTTACTTAACAAGGTAACCATTAGCTTTAATAAGCAGACGTTGGGCAAGGCTTTACAGCAATTGCAGGAGCAGTCTAAAAGTTATTTTGCATTTATTCCTGCAGATGTACAGCGCTATTCTGTACCTGCTGCTACTTTCACCCAGGCGCCACTTTCAGACATATTAAAGGCACTGTTAAAAAATACGGCCCTTACATTTAAAGAAGAAGGAAACTATATTATCATCGCACCGGCAAAACCTGTAGCTGATATTGAAGCAGGAAAAGGGGAAGGCCAGATACGTGGCCGTGTGGTGGACTTTGAAACCTCGCAGCCGCTACCTGGTGCAACGGTGTTAATCAGTGGCAGTAAGATGGGAACGCAAAGTAATGAGAAAGGTTTTTATGAATTAAAAAATCTTCCCGCTGGTAAATATACCTTAGAGGTTCGCTATATCGGCTATTCTCCATCCATTTTAAGTAACGTAAGTATCCAAACCGGCAAAGAGGTGGTGATGGATGTGAAAATGGAAATTTCCAATAAATTGAATGAGGTGGTGATAGGCGCCGGTCCCCGTAAAGTAAAATCAGTTACGCATAGTACGGAAGCTCAGTTAATCGATGAAATACGTCGTGCTACCGGCGTGGTATCTGGTATCTCCAGTGAGTTGATTACCAAAACGGCCGACCGGAACGCTGCTGAAATCGTAAAAAGAATATCCGGGGTAACGGTAGTGGACGACCGCTTTATTGTGGTGCGTGGTATGAACGAACGTTACAACCTTACTTTTCTGAATAGTAGTCTCGCACCTTCTACAGAACTGTATAGTAAAGCATTTGCCTATGACCTGCTGCCCAGTAGTGTGATAGATAAGATCCTGGTGTATAAATCGCCCGTAGCAGACCTGGTGGCAGATTATGCCGGCGCCGCTGTAAAAATCAGCACAAAAAATGCCATGCCAGTGAAACATTTTGATATGGGACTGCAATTTGCACATCGTGAAGGCTCCACCTTCAAAAATAGCATTAGCTACAACGGTGGAAAATATGATGTGCTGGGATTTGATGATGGAGGGCGGAAGTTGCCTTCTTTTTCTCCCGGAATATTTGAAAGTAACCGGCAGGTAACAAATGTAAAGCAGTCTGAATGGTTATCCGCTATGTCTCCTGTGCTGGATTATGGCTCCAGGTATAGCTTACCGGATATGCAGGTGTTTGCCAACTATTACAATACCTGGAAAGTAGGCAGCGCCAAATTATATGATCTCACGGCCATTACCTACACCAAAGAAACCGTAGGGTATGATGTATATCTTCAGAAAGGAAATACAGACCAGCCTTATATCGGCAGGGGAAACGGCAATGCAGGAGGAAGTTTACTGGATAATAACAAAATCAGCAATGGTCAGCAATCTTCTGAAAATGCCAAAATCAATATCCTTGAAAATCTGACATTGAAATTAAACGACCGGCATCAGTTATTTCTACGGAACTTTCTGGTGAATGATGGCCGCCGCTTCTCCAGTGTCAACACTACGCATCCGAATGAGCCTAAAGGAATAGGGTTGAATATAAATCAATACCGCACAAGAGATATTGTGTTGTCATTTCAGCAAAGAGCCTTATATGCCGGCCATTTAGGCGGATCGCATCAACTGGGTACAAAAAAGCAACATCAGTTGGAGTGGAATGCCGGTTATACTTATGATCTGCAGAATTTGCCGGATCAGCGTATTATTCACCTGTATGATTTCTCCCTGGATAGCGATACCAGCTGGAGAACAGTTAGAACCAACTACCTGGGGATGATCAGCCGTTTGTATATCAGGAACAAAGAACAGATTTATAGTGGCGCCATTGATTATACTTTCCAGGCCCGGCCTGATTTTTCACTGAAGGCAGGTACCTACAATTCATTTAAAATAAGAGAGGTAGGACGGCGATTCTTCCGCGTAAACAGGGCGGGGCTCACGAATGATCAATTCGTATCTCCTAACCAGGATGATTTGGGCTGGTACAACGATCATGGTAATATTAACCCGGAGTTACTTCGCTACAGTCAGCAGGATTTACCGAACGTGTGGAGTAGTACTTATTTTAAAAACGACAATACCGGCCTCGGTATTTATGATGCTACAACGCCGGTAGACGCCTATGTGGGCAGCGAGCAATACCATGCCGGTTACGTGATGGCGGATTGGAAGCCTGCAGCAGAAAAGTTAGTGCTGAATGGTGGGTTGCGCCTGGAATATGATTATCAACGGTTGTCTGGCGCCAAAGTAGGGTTTAATGGCAATCACAGTTTACAGCCTATTTATGTGAGTCGTCCTAAAACAGTATTGTTGCCGTCTGTGAATATCAGCTACGTTCCCGTGTCCTCGCTGGTATTCCGTGGTAGCTATGGCCGTACGGTGAACAGGCCGGATTTCCGTGAGCTGACACCCTACAGCGATTTTGATTTCCAGAATAATGAAGACATTGTAGGTAACCCGAATATTGTAACAGCAGTTATAGATAACTATGATGTGCGGGCAGAACTATATCCTAAGAAGCATAAGAACGAAATGTTGAATATCGGCTTCTTTTATAAACGCCTGCAGCATCCTATTGAACGTTTGCGCAGGGAAACTGCTGCTTCCGACTATAGTACTGCTTTAAATTTTACCAATATCACCTATATCAATTCTGTGAGTGCAGAGATATATGGAATAGAAGCAGAGATAAAAAAGAGTTTGTCTTTTATCAGGGGAAACCTTTTCCGTCATTTATCGGTGGTGCTCAATGGTTCCATGATAAAGAGCAGCACGGTTACCCATGGCTTTAATATGATTTATGTCTTGGATAGTATTCATAAGAAGGGAGAGCCATTACAGGGGCAGTCCCCTTATGTAGTCAATGCAGGGCTGTTCTATGAAAACCCTTCCCTGGGTACCAAAGCAACGTTGGTATATAACGTTAGTGGTCCCCGTATCTATGCAAAGAGTCAGCGTACTAAAGAAGATACGCTCTGGCAGGATAGTTATATCCGTCCTGATCTGTTACAACTCCCCATGCACCTGTTGGATTTTTCTATTACCCAGCGTATCGTGAAATCGCTGCAGGTAAAGTTTAGTGTACAAAACCTGCTGGATCAAAGTTATCGTATTGTGGAAGATGATAACTACAACCAGCGGTATGATGCTGAAAAGCTGAAGAAGCAACCGGATGGCACCATGCTTTGGAAGGGCGATAATATCTACAAAAAATATAAACCCGGCCGGTACTGGTTGTTGCAGTTTACTTATTCATTTTAAAAAAGAAATCTCATGATCGTTTATATCCGGAAAAAATTTTTGCAACCCTTACTCGCTTTTTGTCTGCTGGCTGGCAGCTTATTGTCTGCATGTACTAAGGAGGTAACGCCACTGCCGGGGGCGGAAAGAGGCAACATGTTCTTCTATAATGCCTCTGTGGCATTGACCGGGCAGGTAGCCTCCCCTACCAGGCGAAGGGTTAATTTTATACTAATGGATAGCCAGGATAGTAATTATGTATGGGATGCGGACCGTGTTTCAAAACATCCATATTTCGAGGGCGGTAAGATTGTTTCCTTCCCGGAAATGGTGAATGGCTGGGCTACCTATTGGCCGGTGCTAACCGGGCCGCATACACTGAGATTACTGGATAGTTCAGGAACGGTATTGCTGACCGATAGTGTCAATTTAGACAAGCAAAATGCCGCGCAGGTATTTTATACAGATAGCTGTGGCTATTTCCGCAGCGTGGTAACCACAGATCCTTTCATGTCAAAAGAAAAGCAGATCGGGATGCGGCTCATTAACCTGAGTCCGGGAAATGATAAATACTTCCTTACTATTAATAAGAAGATTCCGGCAGAATTACCAGCCGCCACACATTATGGGGATCATACCGGTTATATCGCGATGAATAGCGACCGGCAGGATACGTTGGCCATAAAAGTTTTTTCTGTGTCAGACAGCACCAATGCCATGTCCAGGGTATCCCTGATAGTGACACCCGGCCATGCCTATACGTTGTTAATGAGTGGTTACCCGGAAAACCATCCCGCTTCTTATAAGGATCCGCGCACCGGTAGAATAATATCGCTGCAAACAACTTTCGTTATTCAGGCATTGAAGAATTATTAAAACGCTTACAACATGAGAAAAATATTTTCTGTTCATACAACTTTATCCTTAGTGATATTGCTTTTGTTGCTGAATGCCTGCCGTAAGGTAGATGAACATAAAAAACTGGTAGAGTCGCAGCCCTGGCTGGCAGACACTTATACGTTGAATGGCAGGTATGGAATATACGAATGGCAATATCCGTCGTTATGGGTAGTAGGTGATACCGCTATGCTGATCGGAAAGTTTTTTACCAATACACCAGGAAGTGATATCCGGGTGGGAGGTGTGTCGGTAAAAGTGGTAGAGCATGTGGAGATAGATCCTAATAAACTGTACAATACCGGTGGAATTCAGATGGAGACGCTTGACCTGGTGCGCTTTGTTGTCACTAAAGAAATGGGAATAGGGCAGCAACGCCCGGTAGTCATCACCGCCAATGGAATTACCATCAGCGGTGCGCCGTTATCTATACAGGATTTTGCTGCCAGTGTAGGACGAACAGATACCACGCTGGTGGTAGATAAGCTGTTACATTGGGTCCCCGCAAATGCCGATGCGCTTAATAAGAAAGGATATGCCTTTTTGCGTACGGTTCACTGTGATAGAAATGGAGCTATCTGGTTCGATAATGCACTAAGTATTAACGTAGTCACCGGTGGGCAGGTAAATGCTTTTCTGAGTGCAGGTGATAAGATAACAGATGATAAGGGAGCGGCATTCACCATTAAACACGTACTGAGCAGCGCTATTTCCTTTGATGGCAATACCTTGTTTTTTTCTATTGAGGATAAGGAAGCATCCACAGATACCGTGAATAATTACATCTTCCGCTTGTGTAAAATGGAGGTATCTTCCCGGAGCGTTACTACGCTTAACCGCACATTGGTGTTAAACAAAACAGCACTTTTAGATGAAGATGCCGCTCCGTTCCAGGGAAGTATTGATCGTTTGAAGACGGTAGCCATGTATCTCAATGCTGATCTGCAGAACAATCTTACCTATACTAATTATTATGCACCACCCAGCGTAGCTGAGGACCATTCCTACTGGATGTCCGTCATTGGCGGAGGGCAAATCAATATGGAACCGTATGGTAATAATGTGGCGCTTATCTGCCGGCTGGATATAAATGGTAAAGTAACGGCGCTGATGGGGGCCGGCTATATGGGTGACGCCAAACCTTTCATTCTTACACCAGGGATACATGTGGCCAGTAGTCTTTGTTTTGTAGATCCGTCAGGTAAATATGTATATGGAATGGCCAATGTGGACGACTGGCGTACACAACTCCTGAAGTATGATGTGCAACAGGAAGATGTAGTGGCATCGGTCAGGGCTGCAGCTGCCATTTTCGTGCTGCACTCGTATGATACCGTGCCCGCCACTAAGGGAGTAGGCCCAATGAGTATAAGCGTGATTGACTGGACGGGCATGACCTATAATTTCAATACCCTGATGGTGTTGTCAGATGGGTCCTTGTTGGCCGCAACAGGAGGCTCACTGTTTAATTACGACATGGAGCAGCGAACGGTTTATTGTTATGCTGGTGTAGAGAATGCCTTTGGGGCTTCGGCACCAGGACAGGATAAGCTCACCGGTAAAGCCAAATGGGTGAATTTTGGCGGTGCCGCGCTGATCGGGCAGGATAAAACAAATGCGATCTATTACTGCCAGGGAGCATTGGGTACCGACGGCATTGATTTTTATAAACTGCATTCCGAAGGGAAGTAGATGGTATCATACCGATACCGATATGGTATACTATGAAAAGGGATAAATCACGCGTGTGATTTATCCCTTTTTTATGGAGAGATATTTACAAAACCTGAAAAGTTACCGGAGAAACCTTTGTTTTTGACTGGTGGGAACCGGGCACTGTGATTAGCTTTGTATAAAAATCATCATGAATAACAATAGTAAACACGCCGTCTTCCTGGCTTTTACGCTGATCTTTATAAACATGCACGTGGGATTCAGCCAAAGTCACCAACAGGCCTCCAACAACCAGGTGATGGCACAGACTATCACACCCAACAGCTCATCCGACATACAATATTTTACCACCGGCGACGGCGTTAAGATTGCCTATCAGCTGGATGGTGCCGCTGATAAGCCAGTATTGGTACTGGCCAATTCCATGGCCACCGACCTGCACATGTGGGATGACCAGGTTCCCACCTTTACTAAATACTTCCGCGTGCTGAGGTTTGATACCCGCGGCAGCGGCGCCTCTGACGCTCCCGAAGGCGATTATTCCGTAGACCGGATGGGCATGGACGTGATCAACCTGCTGGATGCTCTTCATATTGATAAGGTAGATTTCATAGGCTTATCATTAGGAGGGTGGATCGGGCAATGGATGGGCATACACGCTTCTTCCCGCCTCAATAAACTGGTATTAACCAATACCTCTTCCTACCTGGGCCCGGAAAAATTCTTTAATGAACAGATCCAATACCTGCGCGGCGGTGGCAGCCTGGAACGCTATGGCGACATGTTTATCCACAACTGGTTTGATGAAGGTTTTGATCCTGCGGTAGTAGCGAAATTCCGTAAGATGGTGCTTTCTACGCCGCGTCTTGGCCTGGCCAGCACATTTGCTGCGGTACGTGATGCCGACTCCCGCCGGACGATATCACTTATCACTACCCCAACACTGGTGATCGGAGGTATCAATGACAGAGCCACTCCCGGGGAACACAGCAAGTTGATTGCGCAAACAATTCCTCATTCGAAACTGGTGATGCTGCCGGTTATTCACCTGTCGAATATAGAGGCAAAAGAAACGTTTGAAAAAACGGTATTGGATTTTCTGTTGAAGTAATGCGATATGAAATTAAAAGAACGAGGGCGAATATTCCCAATATTCGCCCTCGTTCTTTAATGATACAACATTTATTGCTGCAATGAAACATAGAATGTGGATCCCTTCCCTGCCTGGCTTTCAAACCAGATGCGTCCTCCGTGAGCTTCAACAATCTGTTTGCAGATATAAAGCCCCAGGCCAAAAGAGGGTTCTCCGGAGGTGCCTTTTCGCTTAATGTTACTTTCAAAAGGCTCAAATATCCTGGCGGCAATTTCCGGCGGAATGCCCATGCCATTGTCACGTACCGAAATGGTAACGGTACCGGGTTTATTATTTGCTGCGGGTGTTTCTTCCGCCATGATCTCAATTGTGGCTCCTTCGGGACTGAATTTGATGGCATTGCCCACCAGGTTATCTATTACACGGGATAGCTTTCGTTTGTCCGCCACAATAAAAGAAGGGGGTGCTTTGGGCGAAATCAGCGCCTGTTTTTTTTCTTCAGCACGATAGGCCAATAGCTGTGCGGACTCCTGCAATAAAGCAATGACATCTGTGCTTTCTTTCTGCAAGGGTTGGTTGCCGATGTCGAAATCTGTTTCCAGCAAATCAGTAATTAGCTGTAAGCATCCTTTGCTGGCCTGATCAATCAGGGCGATCCATTCTTTTTCCCAGGTAGCTGGCGGGCTCTCCAGCATCATACTGGTAAAGGCATTGATGGCGCCTATAGGATTACGTAAATCATGTGCCACCACCCTAATGAGCCGGGCGTAATTCTTGTTGCCAGCCTCCAGCGCGGTACTGATCGTGGTGAGTTGTTGATACTGTTTTTCCAGTGTAGCGTGTACACGGGCATCTCTCTTTTTATTTCGCCAAAGCAAATAGATAATCGCGCCAGCCAGCAAACAAGCAATGCCCACCAGTAGGAGCAGGCGATTGGCATACACTTTTTCTTCCCTGATAATTTCCAGTTGCTGGTCTTTCAGGGCATAGCTGATATAGTCGATCCCGGATTGATTTTCCAGGTCCTGTTTGGTTCGGTATAGCTCCAGCAGCGCGGCACTATATTCATATGCTTTTTGCTGGTCGTTGCGGGCTAAATAAAAATTATATAACCTGTTGTCTATACTCAGTTCATAACTCTTGTAATTTTTCGTTTTTGAAATGTTTAATCCCTGCAGGTAAAAATTAACAGCTTTAACAGAGTCCTTGCCCGCATACAGGTCTGCCAGTTCGATCAGCAGATCGAGACTCATAAAGTTCAGGTTTTCCCGCAGCCCTCCTGATAATGCGCTTTCCAGTAGCCGGATACCGTTGGCAGTATCTTTTTTCTCCAATAACCGGTTTGCCTGCAATTGTTTCACCGCCAGCAGTACACGGATATCGTGATATTTTTCAGCGATGTTGATGATTTTATGAATGTACTGGTCTACAGAGTCAGGGGAAAACTGTTGTGGATATTGAAGAATATAATTATAAATGACCAATGACATGATGGAGTCGTGGCGAAGGGTAGCGCCCAGGTTCATAGCTCTTTTGAAATGGCTCAACGCTTTTTCAATATTGCCATTGGTATTATACACCATCGCAATATTCATCAGCACCTGTACCAGGTTAGAAGAATCCCTGATGGCACCGTATTGGTTAAAGGCATCGCCGTAATAGCGTAGTGCAAGCTCACTATTGCCTTTTATATCGAAGTAAATCCCCAGGTTGGTGGTAGCATCCGCGATGCCTTTTGGATAGTCAATTCTTTCCGCTATTTCCCGGGCCGTTCTGGCATAGAGCATCGTGGAATCGGCATCCTGTTCATAAGACAGGGTACTTATTTTGTTCAGAATATCTACATATTGGGCACTATCCGTAATAGCCGGCAGTGCTTTCTGAAGGGAATGAACAAGGTCTTCCTGGCAGTGTGCAGTACCGGAAAATAGTAGTAATATAACAAGGGGGACAATCGCTCTCAAGGATATCGTTTATAACAAAATAATATTTATAATGGTTAGTTCAAAATAATAATATGTAAAAGTGGGGTTTGGTGGTAGGTGGGGTGTATGGAAACAGTAAGGAAGAAAATATCAGCAGGTAGCAAAATTGTTGAATCAGGTGAGCAACAGTGCCATACATGATCCGTTTCGCATAGCATAGCTATATTGCCAATGCAGACTCTAAGTATATTTTAAAGCTTAATAGAATTAAACGGCATAATTCCTTAAATTTAAAAACGTGTCCCGTTTAATCGCATTAGAATACCCAACGAAATTTGTAAACCAAACGACCATGAAGAAAAGTAAAAAATACGATACTGTGGCCGGGTTGAGAAAGATCTATGAAGCGTTAACCCTGAATAATAGTATCCCGATACATGGAAAAATTATCACTGTACTATTACTATTTATTCACCCAATCGTTTTTGGGCAGCACCCACAGCCGGCCAACATAGGGCAGCGCACTTTTCATTTTAAAGATGAGAAACGTAACCGTCCTTTAGTGACGGAACTATGGTATCCAACAACAGATACACTTAAAGCAAGTGATAAAAGATTTTCTCCTTTTTTACGCCGTTACACGGTACGCGATGGAAGCTTACCCACAGGCAAATTGCCCCTCATTATGGTTTCACACGGAACCGGTGGAAGCCGGACTTCGTTGGAATGGATAGTACAACATTTGGTTCAATCCGGTTTTATAGTAGCAGCGGTTGATCACTGGGGAAATACATCGGATAATAAAATCGCGGTGGAATTTATGAAACCCTGGGAAAGGCCGCAGGATATCAGCTTTGCGCTTACGCAGCTGCTGAAGGAAAAGGAGGTTAATGCAGTGATAGATACAGTACGAATTGGCGCATTGGGCTTTTCATTTGGAGGTTATACCGTCATTGCTTTGGCCGGTGGAGTGATTGATTACCCGGTGCTGATACATTATTACCGCACAATAGGTCACCGCGAGGTGGAGGTTCCCGAATACCCGGGGTTAGGTCGCTTATTGTACGACAGTACGTTGATTGCGGCCACTAAACATGTTCCCAATTTAAAAGATAGCCGCATCAAAGCCTTCGTTGCATTATCCCCGGGCACGGGGCCTGGCTTTGTCCGTAAAGAGCAGTTTAAAGATGTTCATGGCGCCGTTTTTATAACCGGCTCACTGGCAGATAGTATAGCGCCTGTTAAGAGTAATGCAAGGGTATATCATAAGCTGATCAAAGGTGCCGACTATTATGAGTTTGGCGGTAAAGTTGGACATTATGTAATGTTGGGCGAAGCAAATGACGAACTAAAACAGGAAGCCCCGGTTCCATTTGTAGATGATCCTTCTGTAAACAGGCATGAGGTACATTTAAAAGTAGACAGCCTCGTCACAGATTTTTTTAAAAGAAATTTGAAATGATGCCGGTAATTTTTTTGAAAGAAGAAAGCCTTCAAATCTCATGGATTTGGAGGCTTTCTTCTTTCATGCATATGCTACTTCTCCGATAATAAAGAAAATAGCTTCTCGATATTATTAATATGGTGATAATCTTTAAAAAGATTTTTTATATCATTCATAATATTTTGTTTGAGGTTATAAATTTCCTGCACGAAATCATTATAATTAAGTGCCACTTTCTTTTTTCTATCCAGCTTTAGTAACACATTATCAGCCTCCATTTTTATTTCGAATTCATAAAGCTCATACATGTTATATAAGTGATAGACGGACGCTTTGTTTGTTTTTAATTTTTTCAAAACATCATACACATCATAGGAAAACTTAATTATATCTGCCTTGAAAGACAAAGAAGCATTATCGTTTCCTACTATTAAAACATCTCCCCAAATTAAATTCTCTCCTAAAGTAGCCACTGAATAATTCGAAATATTTTTCTTGCAGGTTTCCTGGTGATGTTGCAAGTCTATTTTATACGATAATTCCATAATAAATTCATTATTCTTTTATGACATTATAAAGGATAGGCTGATCTCACCCATCCATTAGGATCTGTGTGAACTATCATTTGTTTCGTTGCATTTCCAAATCGATCAGTGCCAATAGTATGGTCAAAAGTATGAACAAAAGTTTTAGTACCATCGGCTGCTGTGCTAAGTAAATTCTCTGGTTTAACAGCTTCATCAACCATGGCTCGTACTTTTTCTTTTGTGTTTATATTTTCTCTGAACTTACTTTTTCCAGCTGGTGCCCTGTGAAATGCATGCTCTTTCCAGATGTGATCAATGGCTTTCATTTCACCGCCATTGGCATAATCATGGGTACCCCACTTGGCTTTACAATGATTTTTGACGAGCCCTAAAATGTCCACCCATTCATTCGGATCATGCACATACCCATACAACCTGCTCCCGCCATTTAGCCCGATAGGATCCTGCGATATATACCGTCCTTCCTCACTGTCGTAGTATCTGAATCGATTATAGCATAACCCGGTTTCCACATCCGCTACCTGTCCCTGATAAAGGTACCCACAAAATCCGGCATCTCCCTGTAACATCCTGACATTTCCAAAGCTATCAATTTCCCGCTGCCAGATTAACACTCCGGTCTCGTCGTACCCCTGTATGGGCGTACCTAAATGATCAGCAACAATACTATATTTTTTGTCCCCTTTGATCTTGGCTGTTGGCGTGAAATTATCTTCATTAAACACCCAGGTGATCAAATCATCCGCACTGCTTTCCCTGGCATCAAATTCTTTCCATTCGTGCAATGGTTTATTGCCATCCCATACCCAACGGGTGATGGTATGTTTATATCGTTTCTCAATCCGCCTGCCTAAAGCATCATATTTAAAATTCACCTTCTCTCCATCCGGCCGTAACACACCTGATAGCATACCGGCGGCATTCCATTCATATTCCCATACCCGGCCGCTAAGTTCTGTTTTGCGTACCAGGTTGCCCAGCTGGTCATATTTGTAAGTAGCTTTTTTACTTTTTAGCAATCTGCCACCTCTATCATAGGTCCGGTCTTTTTGCTCAGGGGTATCAAACAAATTTCCTACGGCGTTAGGTGTACGATATTCCACGCTGCCGTCACCATAAATTACTTCAGCGAGGTTACCATAGGTATCATGCCTGAATTGTTTGGCGCCGGTGGCGCTGTCGTGGATACCCGATAGCCGGTCTCCGTCCCAGGAGTAGCGCCGTTGCAGCCGTTTATTGCCCTGGGTGGTTACCTGGTCTACCAGCCGGCCGGAGAGATCGTATTGGTTTTGCTGGGTTACGCGCCCGGTCATTGATCTTTCGGTTACCTGGCCCTGGTTATTGTATTTTAATTGTGCCTGCCACCCATTCGCCTCCATTTGTTCCAGCCAGCTCATGGTGTTGTTATACTGCATACTTAATGCGGCGCCCATACTGCTTTTAAGTGCGGCGCGTTGTCCCAGCTGGTTATATTCGCTGTTGAGCACTATTCCATTACTGGTTTCCTGTGTAACTAATCCCAACGGATCACGCTGCAACTGTACGGATGCATGGCTGTTCTGTGCACTGATAAGTTGCCCCATCGCATTATAGCCAAAGGTTTCAGCGCTGCCGTCTTTTTCATAGTATACTGTTGCCACCTGTCCGGCGGACGTATATTCGTAAGCCTGCTGGCTGCCATCGGGCAGAATGGCGCGCATTACCTGGCCCCCCGCATTACGTATATACTGACGCGTTAGTCCGTCAAAGCCTTTTTCAGTAACAACATTGCCTTCTTCATCCAGTTCAAAACTATAGATTTCCCGGTGTTCATTGATGATATGAACTAATTGCCCTTCTTTATTATAGCCAAGTTGAATAGCGGTGTTTCCTTGCCGTCGTTCTACCACATCTCCGAAGAAATTATAACGAAAGGCGACCGACTGATGCCGGTCTTTGACAGCAATGGTATTGCCCATGCTGTCGTATTGCAGTTGCACGATATTACCACTACTGTCTTTTGTCTGAACGGGGTTGCCGAGGAGATTGTATTCCCGCTGAAAAACAGCCCCGGCAGGGTCTGTAATCGTTGTTAGCCGTCCCAGGAGATCGTAGTGATATTTAACCCTGCCGTTATTGGGTAAAGTAGCATCACTCAGCAATAGCTGATTGTTATATTGCAGATGGGTAACTGCTCCAAGCGGATTGATGATCCTGCTTTGCAGGCCATCAGTATATTCAAATTTAGTGGTGGCTCCCAGTGGATTGGTGCGCTGCACCAGGTTACCGTTATCATCATATTCATACTGCCATACCCCTCCATTAGGCAGTGTAATAGTAACAGGTTGTTGCCATTGATTGTACGTGATCTCGGTTGTTCCTAAACCCGGCAACTGCATGCTTGTCATGTTGCCTTTTTCGTCGAAGGCATAGGTAGTGGCTACTCCCAGTTCATTGGTTTCGGCTACCTGGTTATCTGCTTCGTCATAGGTAAATAGTTGTGTGGCACCATAGCCATTCACTATTTTGCTGACGATGCCGCCGGTATGATAATACGTTTTTTTATGCGCCAGGCTATTGGTGGCTACGGTAAAGCCTTCCAGGTACTCAAATGTATAGCTGTATAGTCCTTCAGGACCTAACGCTGCTGTGCATCGTCCGTGCCGGTCGTAATGAAATGTAAAGGTGGTGCCATCATTGAAGCGGCGGGAGATAATATGCCGGCCCTCCCATTGAAAGGCATTATAATACCCTTCGGCATTATACATTTCTTTGAGGTTGTTTTTGTTGTCGTAGGTATAACGCACCATCTCCACCAGTATGCCCCTGTCTCCTAATTCCGGATGAGGCACTTGTACCGCAGTGATCAACCTATCCTCATTATACCGGAAATGAATATCGCGGCGTGAACTGTCCGTGATCTTTTCCAACAGGCCGTCCGGACTGTAATAAAACCGGATCGCAAACCCGTTACGATTGGTGATGCTGCGCAATTTACCATGACCCTGATCATGATATACCGGGCGGTTAAAATGATATTGTAACCCGGTTTTATCACTTACATAATATTCCCCTGTTTCCGAGCGATGCAGTTCATATTTTTCTTTTGGATTGTAAAAGCTGTTTCCCCGCTCCAGTAATGGGAATACTATTGGCCGGCCGGCAGCATCATTCATTACCACCAGCTCATCTTCTTCGCTTACCAGCAGGGAGATATCGTAACTATGATAAATATTTTTTCCGAGTGGGCCATTGTAGTGGCTGTCGCTGTAGTAATTGGCTTCCCAGGTAAAAGGAATAGGACCTGGTAAACTAAAGCCTTCCAGGTAGCTGGTCATATGACCACTGGCTGCATCTACCGGTTCCCCTAAATACTTGCAGATAGATGGCTGTACTGCGGCCCTGAATTTGTCGAATTTAGGAAAACGGGATTCTATTTTTGCCAGTACTTTAGTCAATAGTTTCCCCAACATCTTTAATGAAAGCTTCAGTCCATGTACCAGCCCTAAAAAGAACAGGGCATTCATCAGGTCTGATAGTTTCAGCTGTTGTTCTTCTTTGGGACCACCTATCAGTACCGGTTTGCCAAGCGGTAATACCACCATTACTGCAGTGAGGAAGTTGAGATAGAAGCCGCCAATAGGATTGTTCATCAGGATTTTCCCGATATCCTGGCAGGAGTAAGCCCGGCATAGCCAGGTGCTCTGGTACATGCCCTGGCTGAGCACTGTTTTGCTGCCATGCGATAATTGCCCCTCATGTGGGTGGAAGAACTTTGGCAACAGGAACAAGGGATGTGGTATCACGGAATGCAGCAAATTAAGTTTGCTGACCACTTTACCGAGGCCTTTGAACTTTCCCATGAAAGGCGGTACCGACGGCATTCCCCAGAGTGCTCCCTGTGCCACGCCTTTATGCATGCCGTTGAAATATACGGTTCCTCCCATGGGTACATTCCGCGCAATTTCAAATCCCTTTTCGGGAGTATACACGGGAATGGCAGGCAGGGTGATATGGATGTAATCCATCGGGTCAAAGATCAGCGCCACAAAAGGTGTAATAGGACAAGGCGTAAATGGCCATGGCACTTTCAACATGTGAAAATCCAGTCCGAGTACAATATCAAAATGTTTTGCCACCGGCTTGGGGTCAATCGACGGTGGGGGCGTTAACGGGGTATTCTTTACTCTTATGTATGCCATCAGGAAATTGCTTTAAGGTAATCTGAGTACAACATCCTCCTCAGGATTAGCAGGGTTGTAATACACGGCAACCGTGTCTCCGGGCGTTAAGTTGGCACCCAGTTCTATATTGGATGCAAAATGTTCTTTGCCGTCTTTTGTTTTGAATGCAATATGGTAACGGGTAGGTTTGGCGCCGTACCGGCTGGTTCTTCCAGCCAGCTTATCTGTAATGGTGGCCGTTACCGGCTGATAGTCCTTGTATTTCTTTTTGTCGGGTTGCCGGCCGCTAATGCTGCAGGCAGTATAAGCTACTGAAATAAGCACAGCAACTACAATGAGATAATCAATTGTTTTGGATTTTTGCATGGTTAAAATACTTTATGGCTTTCGGTGCGACGCCGATAGTCTGGGCCGGACAAGCCAATTCTAATTAGTGGTGATAGAAAATGCTTAGCCTCAAGGCAAACATGCTGAACTGAAATACGGGGTTACCATTATACTAAATATGGCATCTGTTAACTGGGTCATAAAGAAGCGGGTTTAAATCAATACAACTGGTGAACGGTTTTTCAAACGGGTATAAAACTACGTTAAATAACAGAAACTACCCGCGCAACAGGTAGACTTTTTTTTAGACCGTTAGTAGCCCAAACTGCCGGATAGCCGTTTTGCGTTAAAGGAAATGCACAAGGAAACTTTTGATAAGGTTTATCCCTGTTATATTTAAGCAACCGGGCAAATATAGGTGAGGTACTGGAAGATTAATGAGGGCTGGCAGCAGAGAAATGATTTTTAAAAAATGGATATTTTACGTATTTCCGGAAACTATACAAGAACCCGGGAATGCTTCACTAGAAGCATTCCCGGAGATTTATCAGTTAATGATGAGTTTCTTAGTGGAACTAAATTTTTTCGATTCTATCGTCACAATGTAGAATCCTGCATGAAGCCGTGAATCGATTTCTATCTTTTTATTGCCGTGAGTTTTCTTTTCGTAAAGCTTTCTGCCATGGTTATCATAAATTCTTATGAATGCATTTTCCGGAATTTCCGGGAGAAGAATCGTAAACTTTCCTGTGCTGGATGGATTCGGGTACAGGCTAACTTCGTCTTCATTCGTGCTGACATCCGATGATAGTTTGGCGGTTAAAGTACCATTTGTTTCCATGGTGAAGGGAGAGAGGTAGTTACCGGCGATTACCTGTTGTGAAATGCCGGGGCCTTGCCAGGATACTGCTACATTATCTCCGCCACTGCCTTCTTTATGCAGCACTTCAATATAATATTTCTGCCCGGCGCTCAGGTTAATGGAAGCGGATTGCTGTGTGCCGTACTTATTCCATTCCCTGGAGTTGGTCCATCCATCTGCATAGGCTATCCTTGATTTATTAGCCGGGTTATCGGTGGTGCTGAGGTATAATTCTGCGTTATCGTCTCCCGCTACCCAGAAGGTGTAGCTGCCGCTTGCAGGAGGATGGATATATCCGCGGATCCTGGTGCCATAGTTATCCGCCCAGTTAGTGGGGCCTTCCAGGCTGGTGAGCTGATCTCTGCCTGTAGGGTTGTTGGGATAATTGCCATTGGAATTCAGGCTGCTGATAGTAGTTCCGTTGATCCCGGTCCAGGATTCCCGCTGTATAGAGCCGGTCAGGGCAATATTAAAGGTTTGTGTACTCTGGCATCCTCCGCTATTGGTGTAGGTGGCCACGTAGTTGCCAGCCTGGTTGGCCTGGATATTTGAAAGATATATTTCCCGGGAAGAAGCACTAAAATTATTGGGCCCGCTCCAGCTCCATGATCCTCCCTGCGTAGGCTGAGGACCTAACTGAACGGTGCCGCCTGCAGCTAAAGAAGCATTGGCTGTTTGTTGCCAGGTTCCGCCATTGACCTGTACGTATGGGGTAATGGCAGTAGGTGTACAGGAGGAAGAGGGATCTCCATAAACGATGCCTCTGCCTGCTGTACTCATATATACTCTTCCGAAGATATTCATATCCCCCTGTACGAATTGCCCGTTACCCGGACCGCCAAATTCATGCGTATCATCATTTACACGAACCCATGAAGCTCCCTGGTCTGTAGAGCGATAAACGCCCCTGGCATTATTGAAGGTAGCCCAAATATAAATCGCAGGATAATTTGCCCCGGGAGCAGCCACCCCAAAACCAACAGCTCCGCAATTACTGACGCCGCTTATGGTGGAAAATGATTGCCCTGAATTAGTTGAACGTGCCAGTCCTCCATTGTTCAAAGCTATCCAAACATGACCTTCCCTTCCGGGTGCCAGGCGAATGACTTTTGAGCCGCCGCTTGCAACTGAACCAGCCTGGGAAAACGAAGCTCCTCCGTTGGTACTTACCATTACGGCTCCATTTCCGGGATTATAGGCATAGAATTTATCGGAATTGACCGGATCGCCAACCGCCCGTGCCTCATTAAAACTTAAACCACTTACCGCAGACCAGGAGGCTCCATTATTGGTTGACCGGTAGGTAGTGGAAGATTCTTTGGGAGAATGCAGTACAGTATTACCATTAGCTGATAATGCCACCTGTCCGTGAGAGCCATTCATGCTATTTTGAGTCCAGGTTACTCCCATATCATTGGAATAATACATGTTGTTTCCTACCCTGACAATTTTGTTTGTATTTTGAGCAGCTACTGCCAATCCGCTGGTGGTGCCCATTTGCGGATTATGAATAGGAGCATATTGGCTAACATTGGTAGTGTGTCTGAACCCATCATAGTCGCCAATAACAGAAATTACGGGACCATTGGGAATACTTTCCAGTCCAAGTGGTACCGTTTCTTCCAGCCCTCTTACTGCAAACCGCCAGGTGCCGCTGGAACTGATATTATCATTTCTAAAAACACCATTACCTGAAGTAACCCAAACCTTTTCGGTATTGAAAGGGTCGAATTCTATGGACCCTGCCCAATGGATGGCATGACCGCTAACCCAGGTGATACCATCCGGATCCATGGTAAATCCCCTGTCTACCACATCCACCCAGCTTGAACCACCGTTTGTACTCAGGAACATCCTGTCGCCCCAGGCGCCATTCTGGTTCATGTAGGTGTTGATGGTACTGGCCACAATCCTGTTGGGGTTATTGGGATCAACACTGATGCCTCCGAATGCCTTGTTGAAACCGGAAGGTGTAATGTTTGTCCATGATCCGGTGGAAATGCTGTACCGCCAGATCTGTCCGTTATCCATAGGTTCCGGTTGCGACCAATGCCCGGTTGGGCCTGCGCCATTGGCATAAGTGAGATACAGGTTGCCATTACTTGCTAAAGCAGCCCGATGTGGCATATAAGTGGTGGTAGCACCGGAAATAGCAGAAAAAGATTGTCCGCCATTATCACTTCTGTACAGGTTGGTACTCCCGCTGCGTGAAACGCCAACAATGATCCTTTGGGTAACTCCTCCTGAAACACTGCTCCCGTCTAAAACTACAAAGCTTATCCCGTTTTCATTAGGAGTTGTGGTTACATCCAGAGAGCTCAGCCTGCTCCATGTAGCGCCAGCGTCGGTACTTCTGAATAATCCATTCCAACGGGTGCCACAGTATAGAATATTGCTGTTGTGAGGGTCTACTACCAGCTTTTCGCCGGTTTGCCGTCCCATTCCATTGCCATGGGCCTTGAATTGTGAAGTAACATTTGTAACGGCAAAGGTATTACCGTAATCGTTAGACCGGAGTATCGCTGTTTTTCCTCCATTGAAATAAGAGATACCTACCAGCATATAGACCCTGCCAGGCAATTGGGGATCTATGGCCAAAGACTCAACGCCGAGGAACCCGACTTCATCGTCCGATACCCAATCTAACAACGGAACCCAACTTGAAGTGGGTGCATTCCAGCGGTAAGCACCTCCCACGTCTGTCCGGGCATAAACCAGGTTTTGCTCGGTTTTACTCGGGATGATAGCGGAAACAAATCCGCCACCACCAATAGCTACATTCTTCCATGTGTAGCTGGCTGTGGATTGGGCCTTCAGTTCATAGCCGTGGAACATAATAACAAGGGGAAGTAAACAGAGGAGGGCAAGTGGCAGTTGCCTGAACTTCGAAAATGTTCTGATGGATTTAAAAAGTCCGGAATCCGGGAGAAGCATAATCGTTTGTTTAAATAGAGTCTGTGATGTTGTTTTCATAAAGGTTAAATGGTTTAATAAATTAAGCCGGGAAAGGCACCATTGAAAAGATAGTAGTGCTCTTTACCTGTCGCACTTTATCCCGGCTATGAACAAATTAATTGCGTACATAATGACTACAGAAACACCGCATCCCGTCCGTTTAGAACAGGATTGCAATTTGGAATGGAAAAGAGAAATGGATTTTGTGTGGAGAAAAATTGGTAAAACGATTAGCGCTAACCTTTGTTTGGGTATACAACGAAGGTTTTGATAACATGTGAATACACAAGGGTATGCCCTGACGTATCAATGGCAGCAGACATATTTTCATAACGGGAGTCTTTCTCTTAATCGAATACTATAAAATTACTGCGGTTATCTTTGGGGGAGGGTATTCAAATGTCACAAATTAGGGGCGGAAATGATACAGAGGCGGATGATATCCTGATAGTCTTATTCCGGACTGTAACAACATTGTTTCTGACTGTCATACCTGTAGGGAGGTGCCATCCAACCATCTTTCCGCTAACAAATCCATAATTCCCATCAGATAGTGCCAGTCACTTTTTTTATGATAACAGATATTTAAGTGTCAAAATGACATATGTTTTGCCTGCTATCTATGAGGTTGAAAAAATATTGGCTATTCTTTTTTTCTTTTTATAATTTCAGCACAAATTAATTTAATAAGGGAAGTGGATATCATACAAACCACCGATGAGAAGGAGCTGTTACGTAGGTTGCAGGAAGGGAATGAGTTTGCTTTTAAAGCCCTTTATGACATCTATGCCCCCCGCCTGACTATGAAGTTACTTCAATTGCTGCGGTCGGAAGAATTAGCAGAGGATATTCTCCAGGATCTGTTTATTAAGATCTGGGAGGTCCGGCATAATATCAATCCGGAACTTAGTTTTGGTGCTTTAGTATTTAAAATGGCGGCCAATCTTTCAAAAAATGTATATAGAAGAAGCGTATATGATCAGTTGATGCGCAAGCAGATTAATCCGGATGATAGTCATAACCCCATCGAAGACTCCCTTAATCAATCTGAAGCCAAAGAGTTACTGTATGCTGCGTTAAACAAACTAACACCGAGACAGCGGGAGGTATATACCATGCATAAGATAGATGGACTCAGCTACCAGGAAATAAGCAGCCGGTTGAATATTAGTGCCTCTGCTATCAATCATCACATACAAGAAGCTAATAAGCAGCTAAGGAATATATTAAGATCCAACTACATTTATTTGATTGCAGCACTGGTCCCTGTTTTTTTTGAAAAATAATTTTTTTCAGGGGTGCTATTTTTTATTTCTCGTGTGTATTTATCTGTAATCATGCATTAACAGGGCTGTTTGCTAAGATGGAAAACATTAATATAGAAGAACTTTTCAAAAAATATATTGAAGAAACAATTACCGACGAGGAATTATTTCACCTGTATGATTTTTTCCGGCGTAAAGAAAATCAGGCAGAACAGGATGCCCTGCTTATATCCCATTTTTCAGGGGAGAACAACATATCATCATTACTGGATACAAGCGCCAGGATAGTTAAAGATCAGGCGTGGCAGGGTATCCGGGAACAACTGGGAACAACGCATGTGCCAAAATATAAGCAGTTGTCATGGTGGAAGGGGGTAGCCGCCGCCGCAGGTTTGCTACTGGTATTGTCATCCGGATTTTATTTTTATAAAGAGTTTGCACATAACCGATACACCACCTCGCAGTTGGCCAGCCGTGATATTCCTCCCGGTACAAATCGTGCAACCCTTACCGCATCAAATGGAAAGGTATATCAGTTGAATGGTGAGAAGCAGGAAATAGTAATAGACAAAGAAAGTATTCATTACAAAGATGGTGATATCCTGCCTGTAAAAGAGTCTATAGAACAGGTCACCTTAACTACGCCACGGGGAGGACAATACCGCGTTACCTTAAGTGATGGGACAAGGGTATGGTTGAATGCAGCGTCTTCGCTTTCATATCCAACGGTATTTAATGGAAAAGACCGACGGGTAATCCTGAATGGGGAAGCGTATTTCGAAGTAACACAGGATGCCTCCCAACCATTTATTGTGCATACCTCCAACCAGGATGTAACAGTGTTGGGCACTGGGTTTAATATCAACTGTTATAAAGACGAGAACAATACAGTCACCACACTTGTAAACGGCAGCGTAAAATTAGATAGCCGGGGAGGAGCAGGGCCGGTACAATTGCATCCGGGAGAGCAGGCCGTACTGGAGAAAGCAAATTTCGATGTAGCAGTTGTTGATGTATCATTGTATACTGCATGGAAAGAAGGGGATTTCCGCTTTAAAGCTACACCATTGACAGAGGTACTGCGCCAGGTAGCCCGATGGTATGACCTGAAGGTAGACTACACGGGAGTTCCGGAAGATATTAAAGTTCACGCATCTATCAGGAGAGATAAAAAATTGTCAACTGTGCTGCACGCACTTGAAAAAATAGGAGATATAAAATTCGAAGTAAAGGAAAGGAATATTAGCGTAGTGCATTAGCAAATTACCAAAATCGTTTATTGGCTTCCATTTGGAGCTGCATGTTGATCGCATGCCAGCTGGTGGGAATCTTATATTCATAATCAACCAAAAACCAACTATTCATTTATGGGCTCTTCCCTTTTTCGCAAAGGCAAAGGAAGGCATGTGCTTTACCGTAAGCATTCAACAAAGAACAAAGATGGTAGCACATTATCCCTTCCGCACAAGTTTTTTTCTATCCTTATTCCTATTCTGATCTTACTGTTCGCGTCCGTAAGGGCGCAAACAGTTACCTTGAATGTGAAGAATGCTCCCTTTGTGAAGGTGGCAGAAGAAATCAGTAAACAAACGAAGTATGATTTTTCTTACAATGACCGCATTCTGAAAAAGACCAGGCCAGTTACACTGAAGCTGGTAAAAGAGCCGCTTACAGGTGCGTTGCAAAAGCTTTTGTCAGAGCAACCATTGAGCTATGAAATCAGGGACGGTTTGATCATCATTACAGAGAAAAATCAAACCATTGCAGATCAGAATGCCGGGTTATTATCTGACGTTAACGGTCGTGTTACCAACGATGCGGGACTACCACTGGAGGCGGCTACCATAAAAGTCAAGAATACCAGCTTCGCTACAAGAACAAATAAAAACGGCGAATTTATTATTCCTGGCAAGTATGCCAATGATATCCTTCAAATACATCTGCTTGGATATGCAGATTTGGAGATAGGCGCCCAGAGAGCCCGGATAGTCACCCTTGCACTGACTACCGCTGACCTTAACGAGGTAAACGTGGTGGTGAATACAGGTTATCTGAAAATAGACAGACGCCATCTTACGAGTGCTGTTACTACTCTCAGGATGGACGATATAAGAACTCCGGGTGTGAACACCATTGACAAGTTGCTGGAAGGCAGGGTACCTGGAATGATATTCATGCAGAACTCAGGACAGGTAGGCGCAGCTCCCAAACTAAGAATACGCGGAACATCCACCATTCTTGGTAACCGTGAACCGCTCTGGGTGCTTGATGGTATTGTACTGACTGATCCTGTAAATGTAGATCCGCAGCAGATCAATGACCTCGATTTTGTGAACCTGCTGGGTAATGCAATTGCAGGTCTGAATCCGGACGATATTGAGCAGATAGATGTGCTGAAGGATGCGTCTGCAACTGCGTTGTACGGTGCAAAAGCCGGCAATGGTGTGATTGTAATCACTACCAAAAAAGGGAAGCCCGGAAAACCTATGATATCTTACTCCCTGTCATCCGGGTATACGCGCCGGCCAAGATATACTGATAGAGGCATGTATATGATGACATCCAGGGAACGCATGGATGTATCCAAAGAAATGGTGGAACGTGGCATGCATTATAACAATATAACGCAATGGTCAGGATATGAAAGCGCCTTGCAGGATTACTACGAAGGCAAGATTCCCTATGATGAATTCAAACGCTTAAGCGATTATTATGCGAATGTGAACACAGACTGGCTGGGACTCATTACACAAGACGCTTTTACCCAAAATCATACGCTAAACCTTTCAGGTGGATCAAATGATATCAAGTATTATTCCTCGGTTGGTTATCTCAACGAAAATGGCGTGATCAATGGTGAAAGTAACAAACGTTACTCCTCCATGCTGAATGTTACTGCCGACTATAAGAAGTTCATGGCGCAGATTGCATTTAACGGCAACTACCAGGTCAGGAATTATACGCCGTCGGATCTGGGTATCATGAACTACGCTTATAATACCAGCCGTACGATCCCGGCTTATAACCCGGATGGTAGTCTCTTTTATTATCCACAAACCAATGGTTTGTTAAATTATAATTACAATATCCTAAACGAGCGTGACAACAGTAATGATCGTACTGACCTCATTTCTGCCAACATCAGGGCGCTGTTAAAATGGCGGATAATAAGGGGATTAGATGTGGAAGGCACTTTCGCTTTTGGCATCAGTAACAACAACAGGGAATTGTACTATACCAAAGATTCTTATTACATATTTAAACTGCGCGCTGATCAGACAAACAGATGGGACCTGGCCCCGGTTGGAGGGGAACTGCAAAAGTCTGAAACGCGGAATAAAAATTATACCGGCCGTTTGCAGGTAAATTACATAACAACATTGGATAAATCCGGCAGGCACTCTTTAACTGCTACTGGTGGTGTGGAAGTAAAATCCAATGGATATGATGGGTTCAATATTACCAGGAGAGGCTATTTCAGAGAGATGGGTGGGTACTTTGATATTGTGCCTACCACCTATACAGGATATTATCAGCAATGGATGTCAACAAAACCTGCCCTGGGATATTTTAACCGCCAGCTCACCAATGATTTTGCCTGGTTTGGTACAGCGGGTTATTCCTACGATAACCGCTACCTGCTGAATGTCCATATCAGGGGGGAACAATCCAACCTTTTCGGGTCCAGAACCAACAACCGCTTTCTGCCTATCTGGGCAGTTTCTGGCCGGTGGAACATGAAGAACGATGTACTTAGTGATGTAGCCTGGATCAATGATCTTGCTCTCAAAGGATCCTGGGGCTGGCAGGGGAATATGTTGCCTGGCCAGTCTGCCAGCATGGTGATTCGCCAGAACCTAAATACAAATCCCTACTATAATGAAACATCTTCCAATATTGTAAACTTCCCTAACCCGGATCTTAAATGGGAAAAGACTTCATCCTTTAATGCCGGCCTGGAATTTTCCATCTTAAAAGGAAAGCTCAACGGATCGCTGTCATATTTCTATAAGAGAACCAAAGATGCATTTCTTAACAAAACAGTATCTGAGATCAATGGAGTAGAAAAGTATGTTATCAATAGCGGTACCCTTGAAAATAAAGGCATAGAGGTAGCGTTGTCAATAAAGGCAATTGATAACGCTTCTTTAAGTAGCTCCCGCCGCGGATTTGTATGGCGTATAGATCCGCAACTGGGGCAGGTATTGAACAAAGTTTTGAACAGGGCTATTAATAACAGGAACAATGTGCTGGTGGACAACATTACCTATAACGACTTTCTGAATGGTACTGTACAATTGTCCGGGAAGCCGATCAATACTTTTTACTCCTATAAATTTAAAGGTCTGAGTCCAGTAGATGGTTCTCCCATCTTTTACGGTGCAGAACCGGAGCTGGCAGGTGAATACAATAAGAAATACTCCCAGATGAAAAGGGAGGATGTATATCTGTCTGTGATGAGTGAGTCTGGTCGCAGAGAGCCCTTTATACAAGGTGGTATCTCCAACTATTTCGGCTGGCGTAATTTCGGGTTGTCCTGTAATATTACCTATTCCCTTGGGAACAAGATCAGGATGCTGAAAATAGCCTCCGGATATGCTTCTGCTATTACCTATCCACAGCAAAATCTGCGAAAGGAATTTGTAGACAGATGGCGCCGGCCAGGTGATGAGAACTATACCAATATCCCCGGTTTACAGGCTACTAACAATGTTAACATTCCCTGGTGGAATATTTATCCGGCAAGTGCTTATTCTTTTGCAGGCAGCATGTACGACATGTATGACAACTCGGATGTAAGGCTGGTAAGCGCTAATTATGTGAAACTTCAGTCCGCCTCTTTCAGATACAACTTCAATGAAAAAATGATGCGGAAGTTAGGATTTGCTTCAGCTTATGTCAGCATTACCGGAACAAACCTGTTCACTATCACCAACAAGCTGTTAAAAGGTCAGGATCCGGAACAGTCGGGGGGATCTCCCAATATCAACCTTTCGATAAGACCTTCCTATACCGGTAGTATTAATGTTTCATTTTAAAATATAAGCACCATGAAAAATGTATTTGTTCTGCTTACGTGCTTACTATTGTTGTCATCATGCAGCAAATTCCTGGAGGAATATACTACAGATCAAAAGTATGCCTCCACCACGGCGGACCTCGAGAGCCTGATGATCGGTGAAGCTTTTATAAATAATGTACAACTATCTATCTACAGCCAGTCCACCCTGTCGGATATATCATCAGAATTGAGCGTTTTCGCTCCATGGCTGCATGTAATGGATGACGACAGTGAAGCATTTGTAGCGGACGTGGTAGAAACAAGTCAGGCCACTCCACTTTACAAATTGTCTGGTTTTCATAACTGGGGCCAGGTGCCTGCTGTTGATATTCTCAACGCCACATGGGAAGAAACTGCCTGGCGCAGATTGTACAAACGTATTGGCGCTTTGAATGCAATTCTTTTCCAGGCGGCTAAACTCGCTGACGGCTCCGCCCAAAACCTGCAGTTAAAGCATTTACGCGGGGAAGCTTATTTTCTCAGGGGATACTATTATTTTATGTTGCAAAATATTTATGGAGCGCCCTACCGAAAAAGTACTGCTACAACAGACCAGGGGGTACCTGTAAAAGTTTCTGAAAAGATAGACGACAAATATTTTACCCGTGATAATAATGAGAAGGTATACACCCAGATCATAGCAGATCTTAATGAAGCGGCTACCTACCTGGAAGGGTATAATCCAGACAACAGGATAAGGGTGGGCATTGCGGCTGTTAAGGCTTTGCAAAGCCGTGTTTACCTGTATACCGAGCAATATGATAAAGTTGTTGCAACAGTGAAAGACTTTGAAACAATGGGCTACAACCTTACTGACCTCAATCAGTATGTAGCGGGCAACAGCTTTTCCTACCGGGGCGCAGGGGAGTCTATTTTCACCATGGGCTCATATGTGATTCCCGGCGTTTTTATGAACGATTCACTGTCTCAGTGGAGCGGTAATGATAACCGGGTTTCTGCCTTCAAGGCTTCTAATGATTTAGTGGGTACTTATGACACGGCTGATCTGAGACGTGTTGCTTTCTTCAGCAGGGCTACTAAAAGTAAGTCCTGGCTGCCGGCCAAATACCGCGCCTGGAGCACGTATAATGATCCTAACCAGGTATCCTGCATTTTCTCTTTCCGCTACGCAGAGGTAATACTGAACCGCGCAGAAGCATTGGCTATGATGGGCGCAGACGGCGAAGCCCGTGCTGAATTACAGCGGCTGCGCATGAAACGCTTCAGGGATGCCGGTACAGGTCAGCTTCCTTCATCCAATGAGGCGCTTGTTAATTTTATCCGTGCTGAACGGCGTCGTGAACTGTGTTTTGAAGGACATCGCTGGTTTGATCTCAGGCGTTATGCGGTGAATTCAAAATATCCATTGCCATCTTCCTTTGTCATCAAACATCCTGTTTACAGTTATGATGCGCAGTCTAACACGTATACGCCGGTAGGTAACTATGTACTTAAATCTATTGCGGAAGACGGTGCAGGCTGGCAGGTCCCCATCCCTGACTATGCCATAGAATTCAACCGTGGCGCGCTTACTAATCCAATTCGTCCTGTTCGTCAGATTCAACCACTATAATCCAGTGCACATGAAAAATAAAATATCTCTGATCGCCTTTTCTTTATTGACTTTGGTGGCATCATGCAGAAAGGAGGAAGAAACAGTTTTTCCTGACTATGATAAAAACTGGCTGGTGGTGGCGGATGATCCAAATGATGCAACGATTCATGCCAATTATCTTTTCTACAAGGAAACCGGGATACCTATATACATCAATGATACCATTGGTTCCCAGCAGCGGCGGGATGTGTTTGGACATGATTATACTTATTATGAAGTGTTGTCGATGAGCTACTCATTGGGCGGCCTGCAATCCGGGGCGCCACCAATAGTGCAGTCATTTACTTATTGTTCAAAGGCAGATGTGCCGGCTGCATTGGATTTTCTGAGGACAGAGATCATACCGGTACTGCCGAAGGGAATACATATACCGAGTATCCTGCTCGTGGATACGCTGAGCAGCAACGCGTTTGGTAAATATGCCTTCAAGGGATTCAATACAATTGTGATAGGCGCTGTGCCACAAATTCCTGGTATGAACGAAGCTACCAGGGCTGCTTATAAAGGAGCTATCCTGCGTGCCTTTCTTACCAATGCAGTACTCAGTGATAAATACAGCACCATCCTGCAGAAATTTTACAATGCCTCCAGGAAGTTTGTGACTTCGCGTGACGTATATGGCGTGTATCAATTCCAGCTTGCCAGCCTGGTAACAGGTCTGCCACCAGGGGTAACGGCCACGCCACAGGCCATTGGATTCCTGGGCACCGATCCAAGAAATACGTATTACACACCTATTTCAACATGGATGGATGTGTGTATGTACCTGGAGGCGGTGCTGGGTAATTCAGAAGCGCAGTTTAAACAGCTTTATGGAAACCAGGAGAATATCATGATCAAATACGGTTATATCAAACAGATACTTACTGATATGGGAGTGCCTCTTAAATAGCCGATAATGGAACCAATCCTGGCAAAAACATATTATAAGTAATAATTAAAATCAAATATGAAAAAGACAGTTTTATCTATCCTGCTGCTGGGTATTTCAGCGGCGGCCTGGGCACAGCATGCCGTGATCAAAGGTAAGTTTGTGAAAGAAAATACCAGTACCATGGGCGGCAGCCAGATTTATCTTTTCAAGGCAGCAGATGGAGGTATGGTGCCTGTGTCTATGATCCCGGTAGCCCGGCAAGACCATTCCTTTCAGGCGCAGCTGGCAGACAGTGATCTGAATGTGATCCGTTATATTGGAATCGCTGATGAAGTATACCCGGTATATATGCGGAAAGGCGACTCGCTGACGATCGATGCCGGCTTTGGAGAGATCACCTACTCCGGCAAAGTAAATGCGGAGAATAAGGTGTTTGCTGATTGGAATAAAATAGTGGCGCCACTCAGAAATTTTACTTATACCAAAGATGGCTGGAAACGAGCAGCGAATGGTTACGCTCCTGCACTTGATTCCCTGGTGAAACCTGCCGAAGCATTTGTGAATAATATCAAAACAGACAATACAAAATTTGACCGCGATGTAAAATTCATGCTGCCATACAGTTTCCGATACGATGCTTTAGGTCCGTTTTTACAAGGGTTGGGATATACCCGGCATGATCAATACCCGGCTTTTATTTCCAACATATTTAAAACAGAGAATTATGCAGATCAGCAGATATGGACACTCCCTTTTGGTTATAGTTATATCCAGAATTCAGCATTTGTAAAACACTTCATTTATAATTTAGAGAATGGATACCTGGAGAACGTCATTGTTCCCGAGATCACTAACCCAAAGATGAGAGCTGATTATGTACTCACCGCATTAGCTCGCAAGGAATATCAGAAAATGGCTGCTTTTGTAAGCAAAAACAAACAGTACATGGTCACAGACCAGCAGAAGAACAGAATGAACTTTTTTGAGAAAAGAGCCATTTTGAAGGAACCAGGCGGCGAGTCAATTGATTTTGCATATCCCGACAGAGATGGTAAAGTACATCATCTTAAAGATTTCCGGGGCAAGGTAGTATTGGTGGATGTTTGGGCTACCTGGTGTAAGCCTTGTCTTGCAGAACAGCCGGCGCTGGAAGCACTCGAAAAATCATTCGAGGGGAAAGAGGTTGTTTTCCTCAGTATTTCAATAGACACCGAGAAAGATAAATGGAAAAATATGATTGAGACAAAGAACTTGTCGGGCATTCATTTATACTCCAACAACCAGGGAAGTTTGATCCAGGATTACGAAATAACAGAAATACCACGGTTTATCCTGTTTGACAAAAACGGTAAAATGGTGAGTTATGATGCCATCAGGCCTTCTGATCCGAAATTAAAGGAGCTAATCCAGTCAAAAATTTAATACTTAACCGCGTATGAAATTATTTTTCATTTCCCTTCTGTTAACAATAGGCATTTTAGGAAAGCAGGATACTATTGCACAGGGAATAATATTCCAGGATCTGACGCTTCAACAGGCGATGTCGAAAGCTGCTGATCCGGCAACGCCAAAACTGATCTTTGTTGATTGTTATACCAGTTGGTGTGGACCTTGTATTGAAATGGCCAAACAGGAGTTTCCTAAAAAAGTATCGGGAGACTTCTTCAATCCTAAGTTTATTGCTGTCAAATTCGATATGGAAAAAGGAGAGGGAATTGATATCGCGAAGAAATATGATGTTAAGATGTTCCCGACATTCCTGATCCTCGATGAAAAAGGGGACGAAATAAACAGGGTAGTAGGAAAAGCAGGCGCAGAGGAGTTCATTGAAAAGGTGAAGGTGGCTTTAAATCCTGATAATTCAATGGCAAAGTTGAAGGCAGCTTACGGGAAGGAAAAAAATTTCCGTACAGGATTGCCTTATGCAAAGGCGCTGTACGAAAATGCCAAAGATCCGTCTGTTGTGCTGAGTGAGGTTTTTGACGTTGCAATGGATTATGAGCGGTTCAGTGTTGACTATTTAAAGTTAGCGCTGGGAGCGGTGGAATTTGGCAGCCCTTTTTTCAGGAAGCTGATGTTAGATAAAAGTAGCATTGATAAGGCATTGGGTGCGGAGGTTGCGAACGGGATGATCTTTGACAAGGTCCGTAAGCATATGTACCTGATCGCAAATGAAAATGGTGCAAAGTATAATGTCTTTTACACGCCCCAACAGGTGGAGGATATAGCATATACCATTGCATTGCTGAAGCTGGATCCAATGAAGCAGGAGGTCCACATGTGCAGAGTTGCGTTGTATGTTGCTAACAAGGACCTGAATGGGATGATTGATTACTATAAGCGGTATATAGTGCATTTGCCGGATAATGATGTATTTAAAGGTATACTGGATGGTATCCTGGCGGGTAAAGTATCCAGGGCTACAGATGCCCAGAAAGCGGCTATCAGGGAATATTTTCAGGTGGGAAGCAGGAACGCTGAAAGGCTGGCAAAGTATTATAAGTCGCAGTTAGAGGGCATCAGTAAATAAACGGAGGCATGAAGATGCCCGTATTTTAAAAGAAGTCAAAATGAGTTTTTTTTCAAAAGGATATACCATCAAATGGATCGTTGTATTGGCAGTGAATATTTTATTTATAGCTGGTATAGCGGTCGGACAGACGTTTACGGACGATGCAAAGATAGCTGCCGGCTTCCTGAAATCTTTCGATTCCTTATCTGCAAAAGGAGGAAGCATTAGTGCAGAAGAGGTACAAAAAGCACTTATTGCAGAACGGAGTGGTGTCACATTAGACCTGGTGAAGCCGGCTTCAAAAGAGCTGGCAGCCCATACCCTGTATGAAAAAGTAAAAAGTGCTACCGTTATTACCGGGGTGGCCTATCTGTGCCCCAGGTGTGAAAACGTGCATCTGAGCGAATCAACGGGATATATCATTGATCCCAGGGGGATCATGGTTACCAATTACCATGTGGCGGCTTCCTATGCCTTTATGAAAGACGGCAATAAACCCAAAGGGTTTGTAGCGCGTATGGCCGATGGACGGACCTATGCAGTAAAGGCCGTCCTTGCATCGTCTAAAAAGAATGATCTTGCCATCCTTCAATTGGATACACATGGTGACGTTTTATCCGTTCTTTCGCTGGCTGATTCAGTGGGAGTGGGCGACAAGATCTTTATACTTGGTCATCCCAAAGGAATACATTATTTCTTTTCCCAGGGAAATGTGAATAACAGGTATTTGGAAGAAGTTGGTGAGGGCGACCAAAAATTCTTCCGCGAGATGATAACGGTATCAGCTGACTATGCCACCGGTTCCAGTGGTGGTCCTGTAATGGATATTTACGGTAATGTGGTAGGCACGGTAGCCAACACACGTATGTTTTTGCATAGTGATATAAATGCCGGTGTACAAATGGTGCTGAAAAATACGGTGCCTGTTGAATCATTGTGGAAGCTGATACGGAAATAGTTTTTATGTGTGGGAGGTTTACCGGATCTCTTCAAAGTACTAAAACAAATGAATGCTTAATTTTTATAAGAGAAAGGTGTTTAGATTTCACCTGATCCCTTATAAATAAAAATAAAAGAGACTGTATTATCCTTAAATGATACAGTCTCTTTTTATTTGAAGATTATCATAGACGTCTGTTGTTATTAAATGAACAAGAGCCAGGTTCTTGAAAAGATATCGTGAAGTATCCCCCGGCGTCTTCGTGTTGCCTGCATTTTTTTTACATACCCTGGGTTGCTAATATTATTTCTCTTTAATTTTTATTCTATGCTGCTTACCCCATTTAATCATTTCTTCAATAATGGGTTGCATGCTAAGACAATAGGTTGTTGGTTTGTATTCAATCCATAGCGGATATTCGTCGTGAATTATTCTTTTAATCAGCTTATTTGCTTCCAGATCCTTGAGCTCTTTGCTTAGCATCCTTGTGGTGATCCTGGGGATCTTTTTGTGGATTTCCATAAAACGATTATTCCCATTACATAGGGAAAAAATGATCAGCAATTTCCATTTGCCACTTAAAACATAGAGGGTGTCCTGCACGTAACACATTTCCTTTTCGGTATAAATCCTTTTCGTGGTCAATGACATAACTTTTTGGGTTTAGTATACAAAAGTATACTCATATCAAAAGTATACTTCAGCGGATTAATTTTGTTCTGTACAAAAAATAAAAATATGAATTTTGAAAAAGAGTTACAATACCTGCAAGACCGCATACATATCCAGGATACTATAAGCAGGTATGCGATTGGGCAGGATGCACACCAGGGAAATGACTGGAATGTGCTTGAACAATGGAAAGATACATTTACTTCCGATGCTATGTTGGACTTTACAGTTTTTGGTATACCGGTATGTTCCTATGAACAACTCGCTTTTTATATGCGTGGGAATGAAACACAAAAAGGCAAAATGAATGAAGTGTTTTCAAACTGGCAGCATATGCTAGGCCTACCACTGGTTAGCGTGCAGGAAAATGAAGCAACCGCAAGAACCGACGTATGGGCCACACATAATAGTATTACAAACAAGGAGGTGTCTCCTTATTCTCTATATGCAGCCGGTGCTTTTCATGATAAACTGGTAAGAACGCCCCAGGGCTGGAGAATACAATTAAGACGTATGGAACTATATTTCATGAATACGATATCCGTTGTTGCAATGCCGGGTAATGTAGTGGATGTTATAAGCGGAACCTGATATGATGGCAGGCAATAAGATGACGCTTGCAGTATTCGCGTTATTCGTTAGCCTGTTGGATAATGCCGGCTCAAACGAAAAGAGGGCTGCAAGCAGTGTGACTAAGACCATCGATGGACCGGACCAACCAATGCAAATTCGTAGTGCTTCAATGTAAATGTTCTAAACTGGGATACCAGGCCATAAAGAAGCGGGTATAAATTAAAACAATATACCGTTAAAAGAACAACCAGTCCTCCTGGGAGCCGGTTGTTCTTATTACCTGTTGTGTGGGCCTTAGTTGATCTTGATACGGGAGATCTTACCGTCAAGGCCGTTATTCCGGATAAAGGAAACCACTACGTACTCATCTTCATAGCTCCGTTCGAAGGTATCGACGGTATACTCAGGAGAGATCCTTTTTACATTGATGATAGTGAAATCATCGGATGTAGAGCCGTCGGGAGAATCATATGCCATAATCTCGCAACCTGGTCTTACGCCATACAATTTGCAAGATCTGATCTCGTCATTCTTTACCGGGCGGAAGTTCTGTCCAGGTGTATCTTCCACGGTCTGCACAATGTTTTGAGTGCCATTGTTGCCTTCATAAAAAACGATAATACCCATAATAGATTAAATTTTGAGAGAGTGAATAAATATAATTAACAGACAATCCTGCAGGATATAACATTAGCAGCCAACAGCGCCTTAGCTTACTTTCATGATTAACAAAAAAAATCATCAATATTACCGCCAAACGGGTACGCTTTGCAGTTTATAATGGTGATAGTCAACAAATAGTGAGGTGTAAATCAGGTTTTCAGGATTTTATACCATGGTTATTTTTTATTTCGAGGTTTATGCTATAGAATAATGTCTGTATGAAAATAAGGAGAATGTTAGAAATAAAAAAATTATTAGTTGTCCTAACATGGTGTTGGTGGTTTATATCCTTTTTTAACGGGTGTTTTAACAATGCTGGCAGGATGGCAGTTGTTGAGTAATTTGCAACTGGTAAACAAATTAGCCTAAATAAAGTAATATAAACTGACCGGGGAATATTAAGGGGAGATCGATTAACTAATCGGCCATAAAAGAAAAAGCCGCTCAATGTGCAGCTTTTTTCGAATTTCTTCGCGGGCTGCAGGGGACAAATATCGTACTTTTTTGTCTCCGATTTGAAGAAAGTGTACCAGTGTTACAGGCAAGTTTTATAATTATATCTAAGGGAGTAAAAATAATAAGGCGTCAATGGCGCCTTATTATTTTTTACCAATGAATCTCATCTAAATGGGGATTTACGGTGTTGACAATCTTTTGTCTTCCCAATCAATAATTAGTTTTCTTTTTACAAATAGCCATTGATTATTTTGGCGGGTATAAGTATCATAATAGCGAATACCTTCGGTTAGTAATATCCTTTTTCCATCTTCAAACAAAATATGATGGGCAAGACATTGAACAACCCCGGTTGTGTCATCCCCGAATTTGATCAGGTTCTGCCCGTTAAGGTGAAATGTCATATTGTATTTTTCCAGGCCCTTGAACGCTTTTTCTAATTCTTTCCGCCCTTTTAATACGATAACAGGCTTGCTTGTATCAGGCTCTGACCGATAAACTTCCAACGTACCATTTTCAACAAAAAGAGCTGCCTGCCGTTGAGCTTTAGTCCTGTCCGCGTAATATGCAAAACTGTCAATTAACTCGCGTATAGCGATGTCATTTCTGAATGCATTTGAATTTAGTCGCCGTGCGGAGTCCGGTGCGGACTGCGATTTTACAGACAATGTCTGTATTATAAATAGCAGAATGATGGTTACATTTTTCACATAGTGGATTTGAGGTCAGGGTTTATATTTTCGTTTGTTTCAATGACTGCTAATGTCCTGTTAGTGGATCGTTGTTATTGTCTGTCCACTGTGTAATTCAGTTCAGTTACCCCACAAGTAAATTGTCTGGTAGTCAACAGGTTTAGTTTTATTTTGTCTTTGATGTCTACAAATAATGGAATGCCTTGTCCAAGAATAATTGGATTAACGAATAGCCAATAGCCATCAATTAAGTTCTGTTGAATAAGTGAATGTGTGGCTGTCGGGCTACCAAAAAGCAGGACTTCTCCATCTGCCTGTTGTTTTATTTCGTTTATTTTATCTGAAATATTGTCGCTAATAATTGTTGTATCAGTCAAACCCGCGTCTTTCATTGTTTTCGATAAAACAACTTTGCGAACTTTGTTATACCACTTTGAGTGTTGAGTGTCGTGCTTGGTCGCATTAGGCTTGTCTCCTGCGGTAGGCCAGTAATTTTCCATCATCTGGTAAGTTACTCGTCCGTATAATGCCGTATCGGTTTCGCCGATCCGCTTGCCAACATGATCAAAAATTTCTTCACCAAGTTTGATCCAGTTCATCTCTCCGTTCGGTCCTGCTACAAAACCGTCAAGCGAAATGTGCATAAATGAAATTATTTTTCTCATATTTTTATTATTTATGGTTTGTTGCTTTGTAATATTTTAATATAGTTTTCAAGTCGATTTAAAGTCTGCTTGCCACCTTCAATGGCATTTATCCGTCTATTCAGTTCTTCAATAATTTCTTTTGACTTAAATACTGACTTCATTGTCAGTAATGTTTTTTCTTCAACCTCTTCAAATAAAATTGAAACTATGAAATCATAATCTTCGCTTTCGCCAAAATGTTTATAGGATAAAAGGGAAGGTTTTTCTACTGCCAAATACTCAACTTTGCTATCCCAATCCTGTCCCCAACCATGCATAACAGAATCCCAGGTTTTACCAGGTTCTACATTCATTGATTTTATAGTCAGCGAAAAACCGTCTGGCCCCCACCATTCTTTTATATGCTCCGGGGTGGTCCATACTTCCCAAACCAAATCCCTTGGAGCATCGAGGATTCTCGTATGTATAAGACTGTTCCCTTCCTGTTTGAATGTATTGTACTTCTCCATCTATCTATTTTTTCTTGTTTTGAATTTTAGCCAGATAATTTTCCAATGAGTCTAATTTATTGTCCCAATAGTTTCGATATTGATCTACCCAGTCTGTTACTTCTTTTAATCTTTCGAGTTTGGCTTCGCAATATCTTTCCCTGCCCTGTTGTTTGATTACAATCAGGCCACAATCGTTCAGAAATTGTACATGCAATGAAACTGCCTGACGGGTGATATCAAACTCTTTGGCAATAGCATTAACATTTAGTGATTTCCGAGCCAACATACCAATAATTTGCCTGCGGGTTGGATCTGCTATTGCCTGAAAGATGTCTTTTGTTGGTGCCATATTGCGCAAGTGATTTCTTGCAAATTTATATGCAAGTTTTGACTTGCGCAAATTTATTTTAACTACTTCTATAAAAAAACATTCAATCGAATTTTTTGAGCTTCCAAAATCTTGTTCGAAAGGGAGTGCAGGTTCGATTCCTGTTCTGGGCACGAAAAAAGAAAGGCTTTAAGTCATTGGACTTGAAGCCTTTTAGTTTACACAAATTGCGCTTTTGGGAGGACTTAATATTTAAGTCGTTATAAAGAATAGTTTGTGGTTCGATTCCTGATATGGAGTAGCGAAAGTTTTTTTTCGGAGTTTATTCTTCCAGAATACCATGTAACGGTTTAAGGCTTTGTGTTGTGGTTGGAATTAAAGAACATTATCCCAGCCCATAGCTAAAAGCCAAATTGAAAACTAAAAATAATCTTTGTTGGTCAGCCCGACATAATACAAAACCACTGTTGCCTGTTGTTATTGGTCTTCGCCCAAATACTTCGCTTTGATAAATCTTGTGCAATCATCTTTAAATTCGTCAGTATAGTCGAACAGTATAGCTGAACCGCCTGATTGAACTACCGTTTTTACAAAATTATAAATTTGTTGTCCACCTTGAGGATCAACCCCTGCCAAGTCAAAAATGATTTTGTCTGTCCAGGATAAAGTTGCATAAAGGGAAAGTTGTCGTCTGGGAGTTCCTGCCAGTGTTTGTATTTTGGTCTTTGGCATAATCCATTTTGTGTTATAGATCATGTTACAAACTGGATTTGACTTGTTGGCATACTTGTCAAGATAGCCGCCAACGGTCATAGGAAAAAAGCGATGCCAAAACGACTTTTCTGCTATGTGTTCTACATATTTTAATGGTGTATTGATTTCAATTAAGTCATTGTATTGTTTTCCTGTCAGTATATCAATCATTTTCAGTTCAACGGGTCGAAAATAGGGTCCGCCAGGAAGCTGAATAATTATAATGTCACCCTTTGTTAAAATGAATGAGGGAATATAAAATTTGTCAACAGTCTGTTCAGAAAACTTTATCAGCATAATGGTTAGTATAATAGCAGGTAACGGTTTCGGGCTTTGCGTTGAACAATGCGAACTACCAGACCTGAAATAGTCCAGCCAGATTCATGAACAACGAAGTTTGAGTGTGTTTCATTCATTTCATAAACAATAGGTCTGCAGAGAATTCGGATGGGGCCCCAGCTATACGTTCTGCAGAATATTTGAAAACGTCTGTCGAAGTTAGCACTAAAGTTTGATAGAATTACTACAATTCCTGATCTGGTCGCCCGCTTACCGCAAGGCAGCTTATTAGTTGCTGGGATGTTCGTTCAGTCTGTTTCATGACCAGCTGTTTTGTAAGCCCGCAAAACATGACGGAGTAGTGGCGTGGCATCAGGAATTCTCCTATTGGACATTCACTAAACCCATGCACCACCTGAACTGTTGGATTGGGCTGGACAATGCCACAACAGAAAATGGCTGTCTGTATTATGTGCCCGGCAGTCACAAATGGGGCCTGTAATGTAATAATCCCCGGACGAACCTTCACCAGGTCTATTCCGTGCAATCTGCGCGGAGAGCGGATAGGGAAGGATAGCATTCGCCTGATCAATAATTCTTTTTCATTTAGGATTGGCGCAAATCAACCGGCAACATTCATACTGCAATAGCAATTTTTGTCCTCTATTATATTGAATGAAGTTTCAGACTGCCGGCAATGGCAAATAAAGCATCGGAATTTGTCAAATTGCAGGATGTTTTGAGAGAGCATTAGTCATAAATTTATTACATCGCAATATCTATGATCAATTACCAATCTGATGGAATGTGCCAATGATTATAATGAGCAAGCACTACTAGCGATGGTCGCCTTGGGTAACGAGTCGGCATTCCTGAAACTTTTTAATCATAACAAAACGAAAATTTACTCAATACTGCTGACCATCACCCGTTCCCGGGTACATGCAGAAGAGTTACTGCAGGATGTTTTTCTTGTCATATGGAAAAGAAGGAACTGTCTTGAATCCATCTCCTGTTTTCAATCTTACCTGTTTATTGTTACCCGTAACAAAGCTTTTAAAGCGTTACGACGTATAGCCAAAGAACAACTTACTGCATATCAGCTTCCGGCGGAGGAATTATATCATGATGATGTGAGAGAAGCTATGCAGGTGCTTGAGCAGCGCCGGTTGTTACAGCATGCGCTCAGCTGTTTATCGCCCCAGCAACGGCAGGTCTACCAACTGATGAAGATAGAAGGATTCTCCAGGGAGCAATCTGCACAAGTAATGCAAATAAGACCTGAAACAGTTAAAGCGCACCTGGCAAAAGCCGTAAAGTTTGTGCAGGCGTATTGCCGCGCCGGTATCAGGTTAATGATCTTAACTATTCCAATCATATTCTTCAGGATAAAATAATTTTTCAGCTGCACTAACCCTTTTTCTTTTTCCTGGTACTCCTTGTAATTAATAACTCCTATTTGAAACATGGAACAGGAAAGATGTCAATATCTCTTTGATCGCTATGTATGTAGTAAGGCAACAGTAGAAGAGGAGCGGGAGTTCATGGAAATGGTAATTCGTCCGGAGAATAAGCAGATCCTGATGGAGATGCTGCAGCGCTATATGCAGGGCGATTTTACATCTGTCGTTCCGTCCGATGCTGTGGAGGATAAGCTGCGGGTATTGATAGCCTGTGAGCAAACAGCGCCACAGGCGGTGATAGTCCGCGCAAAAAGGTGGCTGTGGGCTGCGGCCTCTGTTGTTGTACTGGTCACTGCTACCTACCTTTTCCGGCATAAGCAGGTTCCTGCCACATCGCAGGCTGTAATAGTGGTGGATGCGCCGGCAGCAAAAAATGGTGCTGTACTTACATTGGGAAATGGAGAAGTAATCCAGCTGGACGATGCTGCCAACGGTGCATTGACTTCCCAGGGCAAAGTTGCTATCAGCAAATCGTCTGATGTAGTAACCTATAAATTGGTTGGCAAGGATAGTGGCGCAGTGACATATAATACACTGAGAACACCCAGGGGCAGACATATGTCTATCGAACTGGCTGATGGCTCAAAAGTATGGTTGAACGCAGCCAGCAGTATACGCTTTCCATCAGTTTTTAAAGGCAGGGAGCGGCATGTGGACATAACAGGGGAAGTATATTTTGAGGTTGCCCGCATGTTGATGCCAGATGGGAAGCATAAGCTGCCGTTTACCGTTACCGTGGGCGATATGAACATAGAAGTGCTGGGTACCCATTTTAACGTCAACGCCTATCCCGATGAACCATATGTTGCAACAACTCTGCTTGAGGGTGCGGTGAAGGTAAAACAAGGTAACCGGGAAGCAGGCCTGCTGCCAGGCCAGCAATCACTATTACAGCGCAATGAGGGGCAAACACTAACCATAAACAAACATGTTAATACCGCAGAAATAACGGCCTGGAAAGATGGATATTTTCACTTCGAAAGTACCACGCTGACATCAGCCCTTCGTCAATTTTCCAGGTGGTATGATGTGGATTTCATTTTTGAGGGGCGCGAACCTAACGATAAAATATTTGCGATTATTAAACGCAGTAATAACCTTTCCACGGTATTAAAGGCACTGCAAACCACCAATTCACATTTCACGATTGAAAAAAGAAGTAACGCTGGTACAGGAGAAAAACTGATTGTACGAATGCAATAATTGATCTGGCAGCATTATGCCGGCCCAAAAAAAGCCAGGAGTGGCCTTAACACCCCTGGCAGGAATGGGCTATTAAATACAGTATCGAATCAGATTTACACACCCAAACATTGCAAAGTTATGCAATTAATTCCTGTTTACATTTTATCAAACCAAAGGGCGCCACGGCCCTCTCAAAAAATTTTGAGGATCATGAAAGTTGCATTGTTCCTGATACTCGGCGCCTGCCTGCAATCTGCAGCCAGCACGAATGGGCAAAATGTTACATTGTCGGTCAGAAATGCGCCGGCGAAAGAAGTGTTCCGGGAGATCCAGCAACAAACAGGTAAAAGCCTGGTGGTTGGTGAGGAGGTGCTTTCCAAAATTGGCATGCTCTCCCTGAATGTCAGAAATCAACCAGTAGAGAAAGTACTGGAGCTATGTCTGAATAAGAACAAATTTACCTATGCTGACATAGACGGCATTATTGCCATTTCTGCCAGAATAGGAGATAGGCTGCCGGCTGAAGCCCCGCCGGCAATTGATACGCCTGGAATTGTAATCACCGGTAAGGTAATAGATGCCAGTGGTCATCCGCTTCCTGGAGCATCCGTGTCAAGGGAAGGCAGCCATGATGGTACCGCCACAGATGCAAACGGTAATTTCAGGTTGAGAGTACCGGCAGGAAATGCGGTATTGCTGGTAAGCTATATTGGCTATCAGCAAACCCGTTTGACAGTCAGCAAAGCGGGTTTCCAGTCTGTTACGCTGAAACCTTCTGAGTCGAAGGTAGACGAAGTAGTAGTGGTTGGGTATGGCACGCAGAAAAAGGCCAGCCTCACATCCGCAGTCACCACAGTGGACGCCAGAGAGATGACCAATATCGCAACAGCCAACCTGTCTAATGTGCTGGCAGGACGCGCCTCCGGCACCTTTGTGCAAACAGGAACCGGCGTGCCGGGGAAGCCATCCGCCGTTCGTATCCGTTCCTCTTCTTCCTGGAATAGCGCAGGACCGCTGATTGTTATTGACGGTGTGGTGCGAGACCAAACTGCATTCGATGCGCTTGATCCTAACCAGGTACAGAATATCACTATCCTGAAAGATGCGGCATCAGCCGCCATCTATGGCTCCCGTTCATCAGACGGGGTACTGTTGGTAACAACCAAAACAGGAAAGTCCGGAAAATCAACAGTTCAGTTTAACTCTGTATTCGGCGTATATAGCAAACCGGAAATTGATGTGAAATACCTGAGTATGGACCAGAGTATGGATATGTATAATTCCACGCACAAAGGAGCGGCCGACTTTCGGTTCAATCAATACGATCGGGACTGGATCCATCAAAACAATCCCAAGGGTAACCTGCACTACGATGAACTGTATCAGAACCCATTTAACCAGCGCCAGTCACTCAATATCTCTGGTGGTACAGACAGGGTTACATATTTTGTTGGTGGTACTTTCTATGATGAAAAAGGATTTCTGCCTCAACTGTCCTATCGCAAATATAGCATGCGCAGTAATGTGCAGGTGGCGATTACAAAAGACCTGACAGTGGGCCTCAACCTGAGTTATAACAATGGGCAACGCCACAGTGTACCAGGGCAGACGGACGACCTCTCGGGCCTTTATGAAAAGCTGAAGTATATCATGCCGCCCACCACCTATGCCTATATTGATGGTAAACCAATGGCCCCTAACTGGGTAACCAATCCGGTGGAGTTCATGAAGAATGGTGGCTATACACGTGTCAACAAGCAATACATGGATGGAATCATCAACCTGGAGTATAAAGTGCCTTATGTCAAAGGACTATCGTTGAAGGGAATTGTGGATCTGTATAACGGCAACGACTTCTCCAAATCCTACGCTATTCAGCCTCTCCTGTATCAGTTTAAAATAGACCCCAAAAGCGGTATACAGCAGATCTACACCAATGAAGTAATTGGTACCAAAGTTTCCACTTCTCCTGCACAACCTTATATCGGTAATGAAAACGGCAGAACTAATTCCTACCAGCTGAATGCCATTGCTAATTATGAAGGTCATTTCGGTAAACATAACCTGAATCTCACCGGCGTATACGAACAGTCGGATGGCTACTATACCTATTCAAGTATATATAAGTATAATTTTCCTGTATTTACCACCGATCAATTTCCTTTCGCCAGCCGCTCATCAGGGGATACTAAAGCCGATGGTTTTGAGAACTACCTGGATGCACGTGTTTCCTATGTGGGCAGGGTAAACTATGACTATGCCCACAAATACCTGGTGTCGGCCTCACTGCGGGCAGACGGATCTTCCAAATTTGCAAAAGATAAGCGTTGGGGATACTTCCCTGCGGCATCTTTCGGTTGGGTATTGTCTGAAGAAAATTTTCTGGCTGGCATGAAAAACAAAGGCATTGATCTGTTGAAATTGCGCGCCTCCTATGGCGCCACTGGTAATGATAATATCCCCAACTGGTTGTACAAGGAGATTTTCAATGCCTCTTCATCCTCTTTTTACCTTGGAGATCCCGGTAATCTGAAATCAATACTTGCCTATAACGGTATTGCACAAACGAATTATACCTGGGAAGGCGCTAGGTCCTACAACGTAGGTTTGGACCTTAATTACAGGCAACATTGGAATTTTGTTTTTGATGTTTGGACGAAGAATACGTTTAATATTCTCGGACAGCGCCTGCTTGAAACGCCTGTTGAGTTTGGATCCAGCTATCCGATTGAGAACTATGGCAAAATGAGCGCCAAAGGGATGGACATTGAACTGGGATATATTAACGGCCAGATAGGGAAAGACTTTACCTTCGACGTAAAAGCAACCTTCGGTCTTGCTACTACGAACGTGCAGGTAAAGGATAAAGCGTTGGGCGCTACACCTGCTGAAGATCCGGTAGGTAAGCCGTTAAACTACCAGGTAGGTTACCAGACAGCCGGCATTCTCCGCACAGATGCTGACGTTGCCGCCCTTCCTTCAAACTATACCATCTTTGGTGTGAAGCCGGAAAAGGGAATGATGAATTTTGTAGACGAGAGCGGTCCCAATGGTAAGCCAGATGGCGTGATTGATAGTTACGACAAAGTAGTGGTAGCAAAATATTCCAATGCACCGATCCTGGGAAGTCCCAGCAATGGTGGTACTGCGCAGGCTAACAATGCACCCATCAGCTATGGTCTGAATATCAACCTGGGTTATAAACATTTTCACCTCAACATTTTGCTCGCAGGGCTGGCGGGTTACAAAGTGATCTATAATGACCCATGGGGCAGGAATGGCGGTAATATTCCATATCCGGCGTATTATGATGATGCTTATTCCGACAGTAACCCGACCGGAAAGTTTCCAAAACTATATAATGCCAGCGGAAATCAACGGCAGGACTATTCAGTCGTTTCTTCGCTGAATATTTTCAATGGCGATTTTCTTCGCCTGAAAAACCTGAATCTTTCCTATGATTTTTCGCAATCCTTACTGAAACGATCCGGCCTGGGGACCGCACAGATATTTGCGGGCGCCACTAATTTGTTCTGCTTCAGGAAATTTAAGCTGTACGATCCGGAGGTTTATTCCTATGGCAGCTACCCCATCATGACAAATGTAACCCTTGGCCTTAACGTACAGTTCTAATGCAAAAATGTGCAATCATGAAAAGAAATCGTCTTAATTATATTTTGATGGCCTTGTTGGTAATCGCCGGCTTCACGGGCTGTAGGAAGATCCTGGAACGGGAACCTTTGAGCGCGCTCACAAATAGCCAGGTCTGGGCCTCCGATCGTGCTGCCACCGCTTACCTTGATACGGTATACTACGACCTGATGCCTTGCTGGCCATACGGAATGGCCAATGCCGGTGGCTGTTCCCGTGTATATAATAACTGGTTCTGGGACGGCTGGGTAAAGAACTGGCAGTTCGTGAATTTTGGAAATGGTAACGGTACAGATGAGGCGATATCTCCACATCGCTACTCAGATAAAGTACTGCTGGGTACTGCCACTTACGATTGGCTGGAGAACTATGATAATGCTGCTGCGGGAGTGCATTTGAGCTGGGCAGTAAATACTTTCGGTGATATCCGTACCTGTAATAACGTGCTGGCAAATGTTGATAAGGCAACTTTTGCACAGCAATCAAAAGACCTGATCAAGGGGCAGGCATTATTCTGGCGCGCATGGGCTTATTATAAACTGGTGAAAGATGTAGGCGGCCTGCCCCTTATACTCACACCACAACAGGCAGTCAATGATCTTTCGCAGGTGCAGATGCCCCGTAACAAAACATCAGAATGCGTAAAACAAATTTTGAAAGACCTGGATGATGCCATCGCGTTGTTGCCGGACAGCTGGAAAGGTGCAGACCTTGGCCGTATCGACAAAGGGATTGTAATGGCTTTCAAAGGGAGAGTGCTGCTGTTCTTCGCCAGCCCGTTATTCAACGGTCTGAATGGTATAGCCACCTGGCAAATGGCTTATGACGCCAACCTTGCTGCAAAAAATTTCCTGACAGGCATGGGCAAAGGCCTCTATCCCGTTTACGGAGATATCTGGAATAATGAACAGAATAAAGAACAGATCATGGTACGCCGCTTTACTTTTCCTGATGCCTATTATGCAGCTCCCGGAAATGCACCACTGCGTTACTCTGCTGATGACTGGGACAATGACATGCCTTCCCTGGAGCTGATAAATGCCTTCCCTATGAAGGACGGAAGCCGCTTTAATCCTTCAGCAGCCAATTATCCTACACTCTTTCAGAACAGGGATGACCGTTTTTATGCTTCCATCTATTATAATGGCGCACCGGTACAATTTACGCCCAGGATGACCAGTAAGAATGAATATTACTGGACCTATCTTACCAATCCAACGTTTACACCTGCAGGAGGCGTTACCGGTACACTGAACAGCATTGTCACAGATGGTAACTGGATAGGCCAGGGTATGGGGGAATTGAACTGTTTCTTTTTAAAGCTAAAAGGTGTAGACAGAGATGCCGCCAGTGTGGAGCAGTCTGATGTTGATTGGCCGGAAATCCGGTATGCAGAAGTATTGATGAACTATGGAGAAGCTGCAAACGAATTGGGTAAAACCAGTGAAGCGTTACAGGTTTTATACGACATCCGCCAACGCGCCGGCATAACTCTCGGATCAGGCAACTACGGTATTACTGCTGCAAGTCGGGAAGAGATTCGTACGGCATACCAGGATGAACGTTTCGTTGAATTTGCTTTTGAAGGAAAACGTTGGGATGATTTAAGGCGCTGGAAAAGATTTGACCTGCTGAGAGGTAAGCAACGGCATGGGCTCGCTGTTACCCTGAAGCAGGGAGAAACAGATCCAACTCCTATGGCTGATATTAATAAGGTTTACAACAAATTCAATTACACTGTAATTACCACAGATGCTGCCAATCTCTCTATTCCGGACAAAATGTATATATATGGGTTGCCATTTAGCTTCCTGTCCAGGAATCCAAAGTTGCAACAGAACATGATGTGGGGAGGGACTTTCGATCCATTTCAGTAATATCCTGATTCTCATATATTGATAGAATAATCACGGTGAAATGGCCTCCTGTTCCCAGGAGGCCCATTTTTTATAGTTGTAATTACTACATAGTTTGCCCGATATGGTTATGCTGTCATTTCCTTCAAAAAACCAGACAATCCCATCCCGAAAAATGGACAATATTCACATATGCTGATTTTTATTAATTCGAATATTGGAAATAACTTTGTTTGAATATTTTCAAGTGTAATAATTGCCGATACAGGAGTATGCCGATACTACGGTTAACACCGGCGGATATACGTAATTACCTCAGGAGCCTGTGCACCCCTCTATTGGAACTTTATTTTTACATGGTATTATTAATGCAATAGATAGGTGTTCATGAATTGAATACATGCCAGCAGTAAGCACTGGCGGACTTTCTATCCGCTGGCTTAATATTTAATATTGGTTAAAACAGACAGCAAAGTAAATGAAACAGAAATTATTGGATACAGACCATGAAATGAAGCCAACACGGTTGCCCTTAGCTCATTATTCGCTATGACCAGAATTTTACGTATTTCCATATTAATCACCACACTAAAACATGCCCTGATGCCAGCTTGCGATGGATAAGCGCCGGCTATATCCATGATGTATCCGCCTCAAATTCAAACTTCTCATTTCACTTCCTTTTATAGTTAACAAAAAATAGCAGGGTATTATAATATACGGAAATGAATACACTTGTTCCCAATCTATTTTAGTGACACCTTACAACTGGCGGGGGAGAGGTAAATATCAGTAATATTATTTGTAGCTTAGTAAGTGATAGTTAACCTTAATCAGGTAGCATAAAAAACGAGGAGAGAATTAATCGGAACTCGACTAAATACTCGACTTAAAATAGAAAACCCGCGACTAGCGCGGGTTTCTTCGAGATTTTGCGGACCGGACGGGACTCGAACCCGCGACCTCCGCCGTGACAGGGCGGCATTCTAACCAACTGAACTACCGATCCGTAATACCATAGGGCTTTTCAGCCGATTTGTATTCCCCTTTTGGGAGTGCAAATGTAGCAACATTATTTTCAATCTTCCAAATAAATTTCTGAAAAAAGCGAAATTATTTTTTCCAGGTAGTAATATCCGGGCAGCTACTCATCGCTGCCGCAAAGGCTGCGGTACTATTATACCGCGAGAAAAACACCTGCTCATACGGAGAATGATAATGCAGGCTGGATGAATGAGTGGCCGCATCACAAACCGCCAACATCACAGTAGCCTGTGCAGCCAGCTCCTCATTATTGCCAGCATAAGTAAGCACCTGCTGATACATACGAATGGCGTTGACACAGCGAAAATAGGGTCGCTGATAAGTTCGATCATTCGGGTAAAAGGTATACCACGCCCAGCGATGCCTCTGCCACCATTCGTCCTGATACATTTCTTCAACGTTACTTTTACCATAACTAAACATCATCCAGGCAGATCCCGGCCTGGAAATATTAAAGTAGGCATTGCCCAATAACAGGGATAGCCGCGCTTTTTCAGCAGCAGATGTTGTCACAGACAATGTATCCATTAACTGGATCATATCCTGTAGAATAAGTTTCTTGCTGACATAGGGATACTTTTTATAGGGTGTTTTATCAATCCCTTTCAACGCTCTGGTGGTACCAATATAACGTAAGGGCAACCCTTCGGTATAAGCATAGTTCTCCTTCCAGAAAAGATCCGGAATACGATTAAACGTAGCCATGGCCGCCTGATATTGTTGCTGCCGCAACTGGATGGTGCCCTTTAGGTCCAGGTAGAAATCATCCGTCGACCAAACACCAGGCGAAATCATTTTCTCAAAGGAGGTTTTGTGGGCACGATGTTTAAGCGCGAGTAATTTGTCTATGTCTGCCGGCTGAGCGTATTTATCAAAGAAAGCAATCCTGTTATAGCAGATGGTATCAGTGGGCGAATTGCTATAGCTGTCAGAGAAGCCATAGTAATCATTTACCAGCACATTCGCTTTTTGAAATAGTAATCCGGCTTTCACGATGTCGCCTTTATTTTGCATTTGCCGGCTAAGCAGGAGATACAGTTGTGAAATAGCAGTGTAAGGGCTGGAAGTATCGAAGAATGTTTCATACTGGTAGCTTTCTTCCCCGGAGCGGATAACAGCGGAAAGTTGTTTATATAAAGCTTCCTGTATATCCGGGCGGGTAACATCTGCGGTGTAAATAAGCTGGATGGTGCTGGCAATAGCTTGTTGCTTAAGGTACCGCGGCTGCCGGGTATGAATAGTTTTCAGGTAGGAGGCAGCTTCTCCGTATTGTTGGTCCATCTGGAATAAATGAACGATAGCAAGTTTCAACAGGGTTTTATCTGTCCCCGGGTACTTTAACATGTTAATCAACTGTGTACGCACCTGCCGGAGATATAGCAGGTCTTTCTGGTTGTTTTTTAGCTGGTAGGGGCCAGCAGAAAAGTCTTGTTTGGTGCCGCCAAAGCCCAGCAGCCTGGGTGATAGCAGCCAATCTTCCAGCTTATTGATTTCCCGGCAAATGAGCAGAGGCAGATATTTATTGGTAGGATCGGCAGCACTTATTTCCTGTATTGTCTTTAACCCTCTGCCAAAGTTTTTAAGACCTGCTACGGCATCAATTAATCTGCGTGTAGCCGGGTCTGTTACTGTTGGTTTTAAGGCCAACAGCTTTTTGGTGGTAAAGTATTTGTCTACATAAGCTTTCTTTTCGTCGCTGCGGTCAAATGCCTGTAGCAGCAATAATAACCGGCTGTTTTGATCTTTTTGTGCGTCGGCGTAATAGATCAATCCCCAATCTGCAACGATTGTTTTTTTATGCAACAGGTATTGATCATAACAGGATTGGATGCGTTCAAAAAGAAGAGGCGGCGCCGGTTCGTTATTGCTGTAGATAGTATAGGAAAGTATTTTAAGCACCTGGAAAGCGTAACGTTCCTGTAAAAAAGGAAGCGGAATGCTGCGGCATCGTTGTTCGCCATAAGTAGCCAGGGAATCAAGAAAGTGGTTGCTGTAAATAGGACCATCTGTTTCCCATGGATCTGCACTGGCTGCTGCCGTAGTGTATTCGATTGTTTTGGCAAAAGACAAATAGTCTAAAGTAGCGCGATGTTCCGGCTGCAATAGCCATTTAATAAAACTATTGTCTGTACTGCTTCCTGTTTGTTTAATGGTGTACAGGAAGTCGTCGGGCGACATCGCATATTGTACTTCGTAAATATCCTTGAGTGCTACCTGGGGGCCGGTAAGCTGTTGCCATTCCTGGCAGTTGCGGTGGTTGTCCGTTTTCAACGGGTCTGTATCGATGGCACTTGTAAAGGCGAGTGTATAATTAAACGGTTGCAGATGATCCAGCCCGCTTAGATAACTGCGGAACAGCATAATCCTGGCTTCGTCCGGATAAATTCCCGGAGGACAGCTGTCAGTGGGGTGGTAAGTAAAAAGTAGAAGCAGCAATGCACTAGTAGCGATCAAAAGTTTCCCGGATAACGCTTTCATAAGTGGTAATTGAAGGAAGATTCCAATAATAAAATGCAATATGCTGGTAGCCTGGTACCTTGTTGGTCATCAGGGCCACTGCGGCGCTGAGTGCCTGTGGGTCGGGATATTCCATGCGTAAGAGGTCACCTTCCCTGAAATAAAGATCATCTATCACCGTATCCCGCAGAAAGCGATAGCGATGTTCCTGCTCACGGATAAATACTGTTGTATCTGAAATGAAAGTTTCATTTTGGTATACAATCCGTTTAAACTGCTGATCCCGGAACCAGGTGTACCAGCCAAATACGGGAAAAGCCAGGTCTAACGGTAATGGATACGTTTTATCGCTCAGATATTGCCGGAGCTCCTGCAGGTCAAAGATGGAGTTCTGTGTAGAAAGATTGGTTATTTTACCGAGATTATAACACATCAACATCCCTCTATCTACAGGAGGAACACCCATTTTTTCCGGATACTTATAAGGATATAAACGAATAGTGGCTGATATCGCGATACCGGGATTGGCTTTCTTAAACGCTTCCAGGAAATGGAAGTATCGCTCCCGGGTGCCCGCTGTCCAGTCACAGTCAATTTGTATTTCGGGTACGGCATAAGAAGATATGCTGGCTTTCATCCGGGTAGTTACCGCTTTTATTTTGGCCGTTATTTTATGCGCCAGCTCTCCGCTTCCGTCGGTGGTCAACTGTTCAAATGTCCGGTTGGTAATGAAAACAACCGGGGTAAAGGAAATGAAGGAAAGGTATTTATCTTCATAAATATCATTTCTGATAACTGCTTTGGGAATAGCCATTTTAAGTGTTTCACTCCAGTCTACATCAAAGTAATGCAGGTAGAGATGAGTCGTTTTTAATTGTGCCAGCTTCCTATCTTCTTCATCCGATATGGCAAAACCGGATTTCCAGTAATAGAAGGAATGGAGGGGAGGATGCTTTTTTTCCGGCTTACAGGAAAAAAGCAGTATCAGCAAGGTATACAGGCAATACCGGTAGGGAAACATGATGGAAAGGAGTATAATCCAAAGCTACGGGAATTAATATTGATAACCTCCTTGTTATCTAGTATGATCCCTCCCCACATTTTGATATATTTGAACTATTCCTCATATTGCAGTGACGTTTGAAACCTGACCCGTCAAAATCTCTGTACCATGAATAACACCGGCTTCATCACCCTCGGTATCGTTATCGCAAATATCTTCTTCTCATACAGAGGATTCAAAAATCGCGCATTCTTCGATAAATACGCTTTTGTAGTGGAAAGAATACGGCTGTTTAAAGAATACTGGCGACTAATTACATCAGGTTTTCTGCACGTAAGCTGGCAGCATTTGCTGTTTAACATGATCTCCCTGTTGGGCTTTAGTTTGTTGTTGGAAGAAGGATTAGGCAGCATGGCTTTTCTATTGATTTACTTCGGTAGTTTAATCGGAGGCGATTTATTATCCCTATACATACACCGGAACAACAGCGATTATAGCTCAGTAGGCGCTTCGGGCGCGGTTTGCGGGGTGATCTTTGCGTCGATCGCTTTATTCCCCGGTATGTCTGTTAGTTTCTTCGGATTATTTCCGGTGGCAGGCTGGCTGTATGGACTGATCTATATCTTATATGCGATTTACGGGATTAAGTCGCGCAAAGACAATATAGGACACGATGCCCACCTGGGCGGAGCGCTGGTGGGAATGATGATCGCAATAGCACTGGAACCGCAGGCGATGATAGAAAATTTCGCTACTGTGGTGATTATCGCAGTACCGGCTATATTTTTTATGTATGTCATCATTACCAAACCACATGTATTGCTGGTAGACAATTTCTTTTACCGGCAGCACCACGTATTTGCGGATATCGACGATAAGTACATTGTTGACCGGGCCAACCGGCAGCGGGAACTGGATGCTATCCTCGATAAAATCCACAAGAAGGGCATCCATAGCCTGACAAAAGAGGAAAAGGAAAAACTGGAACGCTATTCCCAACAAATCAGTTAATCTTATCAGGAGCCTTGTATCCGCCCAATTTTTTATTACTTTAGCAGGGATACCACCAACCATTTAGAAAATTATTCCAGTAGCCTGCTAACTATAATGCACGATCACAACGATATTGACAAAGCATTGTTTCAACGCATCTCGGAAGGTGATGAGGGAGCGTTTGGTGTCCTGTTCAATACCGCTATGCAAAGTTTGGAGCCATTTATTCAGAAAATGGTGAAGTCGCCGGAGAATGCAAAAGAAGTGATACAAGCCACTTTTTTACGGGTGTGGTTAAGTCGCGACAAGCTCACAGATATTGACTATCCCAAAGCCTGGCTGTACAAAGTAGCCGCCAACGAATGTTATACCTACCTCCGGAAAGAAGCTACTGAATATCGCTTGCGGGAAGCGGTGATCACCGTAGCCGATGAAATAGATACCCCCAGCCGGCAATTGAGCCTGAAAGAACTGCACGTACTCATAGAAGAAGCGGTGCAATTATTATCTCCCCAACGGCGACGCATATTCCAGATGAGTCGTAATAAAGGCATGAAGATCCCGGAAATAGCCACGGAGCTGGATTTATCTCCCCATTCTGTTAAAAATGCGCTCGTCTTTTCCCTGAAGTCGATCCGGGAGCACCTGCGCCGTTATGGTCATACCATCCCGCTTGTGTACCTCCTTTTTATCTGTAAATAATTTTTTTTAGGAAGATAGGTCCTTTCTGCCGGCAGCTCATTCTTAATATTGGGTGTACTGTTAAATGGGCCCCTATAAGCATGGAGGAGCAAAGGGTTAAGTATTTATTGCAACAACGTCTTTCCGGGAAGGAAACTGCCGAGGAACAGGAAGAATTGTATCATCTGCTCAGGAATGATGATCATATGGAACTGTTTATGGCGGCGTTAACGGACCTGATGTGGCAGGCGCCGGCCAATGAAATGCCGGATACAACAACTCATCAGGCGTTGCTGAAAAGCATTACAGCCGCTGATGTTACCCTGCCTTTTGTGGAGTCTGTACGCCCCGTTCATCACCTGCGCTGGTGGTGGGCGGCTGCTGTAATGGGTGGAATACTGCTGGCAGCCGTTGGCTATTGGTGGATAAAGCCGGCTACTACGGTAGCGCCTATACCGGCAATAGCGCAGCGGTATAAAAATGACGTTGCACCCGGTGGCAATAAAGCAACGCTGACACTTGCCAACGGGGCAGTCATTACCCTCGATGAGGCCCAAAATGATACCCTGGGCAAACAGGGAAACACCACCATCATCAAACTACAAAACGGACAGGTACAATATAAAGCAGGAGGAACAACGGACGAGGTGAGCTATAATACGTTAACCACTCCACGCGGGGGACAATACCAGCTTACCCTGCCCGACGGTACCAAAGTATGGCTGAATGCAGCCAGCTCCCTGCATTTTCCCACTGCCTTCAGAGGTAATAACCGGGAGGTAATACTTACGGGAGAAGGATACTTCGATGTAGCACCATTGCCCGGTAAGCCATTCCGGGTGAAAGTAAATGAAACAGAGATCGCTGTGTTAGGTACGCAGTTCAATATTATGGCCTATCCCAACGAAAAGGTAATGGCGGTGACCCTCTTGGAAGGAGCGGTGAATGTCAGCCATCGTGGTGTAGTGAAAAAATTACAACCAGGGCAGCAGGCACGGATGGCCGGCAACAACAGTATCGCCGTTACACAGGTGGATACACAGGCCGCGGTAGCCTGGAAAAATGGATTTTTCATCTTCGAACGGGCCGATATTGCCACGGTGATGCGGCAACTGGAACGATGGTATGATATAGACGTGGTGTATGAAGGAACACCACGTGAAATGTACTTTGGTGGCGGGATGCAGCGTAGCCTCCCTTTGTCACGCGTATTAAATATTCTCGAGAGAAACCAGGTGTTATTCAAAATAGATGGTCGGAAAATAACTGTACTACGATAGTAAGCACACCATATTTTTTAACATACTAAAACCAACACGCCTTTGAATTAAGAAGTCATTGCTAAAAACCAACGCCATTAAAAAACCAGTGATGGGCAAACATCACTGGTTACAGGCAATAAATTACTCGTGTAAACTCATTTTTATCACCGAAATCAAAAGTATGATTTTAACTGCTTTGTTCCAAAACAGAGGCGGGGAAGCCTATGCGCATAATCATCAACCAGATTATCCCCGCAACAATACCTTAGAAACGCATCACCACCAATGCAGATCTTACCCGCCGGTGCATACCGGCGCAATGAAAATAAATAGTCAGCCAACCAAAATTTGGAGGATCATGAGATTATCTGCTTTACTACTAATGGCGGGCGCTTTGCAAATCAGCGCCAAAGGACTGGCGCAACGGGTGACCATGTCCGTCAGAAATACGCCGCTGTCAACGGTTTTTAATAACATCAACCGGCAAACAGGATACATTGTTTTTTATAATTATGAAGCACTGGAAACTACCCGCCCGGTGACTGTAGAAGTGAAAAACGCTACTATCCAGGAACTGTTACACTTATCCCTGATGGGGCAGGGGCTGGAATATGCGATCGAGGATAAAACGATTACCGTTACTAAAATCATCCCCAGCACGCCTGCACAGCCGGCATTGCCTGCACAGATAGTGGTATCCGGCCGTATCACCGATGAAAATGGTATCCCCCTGGCAGGTGTGTCTGTAGTGATAAAAGGCACTAATAAAGGCACGCAAACCAATACCAACGGAGAATATACCGTGGTGGTAAAAGATGAAAATGCGGTGCTGTCATTTACCTATATCGGTTTCGAAAAACAGGAACTGGTAGTAGGCAAAAATGCGGTGATCAGCCTGCAACTGAAAGCTTCCAACAATAAGCTCACCGGCGTAGATGTGGTGAACACCGGGTACCAGATGATTTCGCGGGAAAGAGCTACCGGCTCCTTTTCAGTCATCGACCCCTATCGCCTCCGCAGCAAATTAAAACCAGACGTGAAGTCCGCTCTCGAAGGACAAGCCACCGGCGTTGTCCTCACCAAAGAAGGAAACCTGGAAATCCGTGGCGTATCCACTATGCTCGGTACCGCTGCCAGCGCGCCGCTGCTGGTGATCGACGGTTACCCCACCAACGCCGGACTGGAATCACTGAACATCGATAACATCGAATCAATTACGATCTTAAAAGATGCGGTAGCTGCTTCTATTTACGGCGCCCGTTCTTCCAATGGCGTAATTGTAGTGGCTACCCGCCAGGGCAGAAAAGGCGCCCTGCAGGTGGAATACAAAGGCTCTACCGGCATCACCCTGAAGCCGGATCTGAAGTACCTGAACAGGGCTTCTTCGGCCGACTATGTAGACGCGGAAATAGAACTCTATAACCTCGACCCCAACGGTAACCTGAACGACTATAACGACTATAACATCAGCTCAAAAGTAAACTATCTCATGATCGCAAAGTCACAGGGATGGCTAACCGAAAAAGATGCAGAGGCACAACTGGATGTCCTGAGAAAAAGTGATGGACAGGCGCAGTTGCAAAAGTATTATTTCAGGAACCAGTTCACCCAGCAACATAATATCTCTTTATCCGGTGGCAGCGAGAAAAGCATGCTGAATGCCGCAGTGAAATATATCTCTAATCAGAATAACACCATCCGCAATTCAGACAACCGCCTGATCTTCGACATGAAGAACGACTGGCGTCCAGGCAAGCGCGTGGCTATACGATTGTTCTCTAACGTGAACTATGCCACTACTACCGCTCCGGTAAAAGGTTGGCAGGATATGCTGGCGTATACAAATACTTCTCTCTTACAACCCTATGACCTGGTGGTAGATCCGGAAACAGGAACGCCGCTGACCCTGGATTATAAGAATGCCAGAAAACGCGACCGCTATGCAGGCATCGCCGGTATGAAGCCGCTGTACTATAATCCGCTGGAAGACCTGGCGCTGGAAAATACGACCACTAAAACCCTGCAACTTCGACTTGGCGGTAGTATCAACATCAAACTACTGGAAGGACTAAACGTAGAAGCCGGTGGCTCCTGGAGCAGAGGGGATATGCTGGGTAGAAGCTTATACGATAAAAATGCTTACCGGGTAAGACTTTGGTACGATGATAACACTTCTATATCCAATCCATCTAAACACTATGTGCCAGATGGCGCCGTGGTAAATGAAGACCGCAATTTTAGTCAAAGCTATATGTTCCGTACCCAGCTGAACTTTAGTAAACTCATTGGCTCCCGTCATCGCGTTGCCGCAATCGCCGGAAATGAGATCAGCCGCAATACCACAGATAATAATAGCCTGCCTACCCGCTTCGGCTACAACGATCAGGCAGGTACCTTTGCTACTTTCAACTATGCCGATTACAACGCAGGAAACTACAACGCAGACAAACTGGGCGTCAACAGTCCTTCTGCCAGCATAGGCAGGTACCAGTTCCAGGATAACCGTTTCGTTTCCTGGTATGCCAACGGCTCCTACGAATACGATAATCGCTTTATCCTCAGTGGTAGCATCCGCCTGGATCAAACCAACTTCTTTGGTACCGATCCCCGCTATCGTTATAAACCACTGTGGTCTGCCGGAGGTACCTATAAACTGGCAGAAGAAAAATTTTTCCAGGTGCCTTTGATTGATCGCCTGGACCTGCGCGCATCATATGGTATCAACGGAAATATCTCCCTGAACTCAGGTCCGTTCCTGATCATCACGCCGGGCAGTTATTCTACATATACCGGCGATATATCTTATGGCATTACTTCTCCGCCTAACAACTCATTACGCTGGGAAAAAACAAAAAGTACCAACCTGGGTGTAGATGTGTCTTTGTTGAAAAGAAGGATCAATGTTACGCTAGATTACTACCTGCGTAATAGCAGCGATCTGCTCGCAGCAGATGCCATTGACCCTACCCGCGGATTTAGTTCGCTTACCAAAAACGTAGGACAGGTACGTAACCAGGGCTACGAAATATCCATAGATGCAGATGTGATCCGCAAAAAGGGGCTGGTATGGAATACCTTCCTGAACTTCAGCTACAATAACAATAAAGTTATTACCTATAATGTGACTTACCAGTATCCATCTTCTGTTACCAACGGCGCTATTAAAAAAGCCGGTGACCCGCTGGATGCCTTGTATAGTTACCGGTATGCGGGCCTCGATAATAACGGTGTATCACAATTCTACTCTGCCAAAAACGAGAAAATAGGCGGAGGAAATGTGGCCGTAGCGGATATGGTGTATAGTGGTACCCTGCGTCCTAAATATGCTATCAGCTTGACTAACTCCGTACGTGTGAAAAACTTCGACCTGTCCTTTATGCTCATTGCAAAAATGGGAAATGTGCTGAGGAGAGATGCCTTCAGCGGATCGAATATTTTAAATAAACATGTAGGGGAAAGATGGCGTAAGCCCGGTGATGAAGCAAAAACAATCTATCCCAAACTCAGCGACTGGAACATGGATATGTTCTATTTCCCATATTCGGATATCCTGATTGAAAGCGGTAACTATATGAAGCTGCGTGATATTACCCTCACCTACGATATCAACCCACGGATCTTAAAACAGATTGGTTTTACCAATGCCAGGATATACCTGCAAAGCCGCAACCTGCTGATGATTACGGCCAACAGTGATCACCGGGATCCGGAAACATCTGAACTGAATCTCACAGGAGGCACCGGCGCGTTTACAGAGCAGGGCTTCAGCTCCCTGCCGCTGCGGCCTGAGTTTTATGTGGGGTTATCATTTACTCTTTAATATTTAATTGTGGCGATCATGAAACAGCATATACTTATTCTATCCACCATCCTTGCTACCAGCCTGGTTTCCTGCAGTAAATTCCTGGATGTAAAACCTAAAGGAAAACTGATCCCTACCGAAGTAGCGGATTTTGATCACCTGCTCGACAATTCCAACATCGCACAATGGGCTTTTGTGGACAACAACAATGGATGTAACCTGGGCTATCTGACAGATAACCTGTCGTTGTCGGAAGGTATCGGGAATATCAGTTACAAAGCCAATAACCATCCTAATATCGATCGTTACTGGGCATACGTATTCCGGCAGCCATATAAAAATCCGGCTACTTCCGATTACTTCTGGGATTGGGGTACCTATCGCTCTATGGCTTATTTCAATAACGTAATTGAAGGGGTACGCGCTATCCCCAACCAGACCGCGGAAAATCAGCAATACGCCAAAAGAGTGGTTGCACAGGCGCTGGTAAACAGGGCCTGGTCGTACTTCATTTCCACCATGGTATATGGGCCGGTATATAAACCAGGTACACCGAATGATACTAAAACGATCCCGTATGTAATCAGTGCGGACGTAGGTGCGCAGTTGCCTGATTTATCCACACAGGCGCAGGCTTTTGACCTGGTATCAAAAGATATACAAACCGCATTACCTGATATGCCGGATGTAACCAACTGGCCATCGCGTCCTAACAAAGCAGCAGCACAGGCATTGCTGGCCTACTATCACCTGTTTACACAGAAGTATGACAGCGTGGTGTACTACGCCAATCTCGCCTGGACCGCTGCCAGCGCCGGCGGAACAGATAAGATCATTTACAACTACAACAGCTTTTCGTGGACGGATCCTAATAACATCGTCAACAGTACCATCAAGGCGCCAGATGATTTTCTGACTGCTGCCAACAGCCGGGAAAATTTATTCTATAGAAACCTGGATGCCGGAGCCGGCAGATCATCCTCCTCTTATCCTTCAGACGAAGTAATTGCTTTGTATGACCAGGCTAACGATCTGCGCTTCAAGTATTTCTTTTTAACAGCGCCCGGCTATAAAACAACCTATAACAATGTCACCTATGACGACGGCAACCGCATACAATACTATCGCGGCTCCAAGTCAAGAATGACCGCAGGCTTTACCTATCCCGAACTGCTGCTGATGCGCGCCGAAGGATATGCACGTACTAACCAGCTGGCAGCAGCAATAGCAGACCTGAATACGTTGCGCCGTTACCGTTATAAAACAGGTACGCCTGAATTGACCGTAGGATCGCAGGTGGAAGTAATTCAACAGGTATTGGATGAAAGAAGAAGGGAACTGCCATTAGGTTCATTCAAACGCTTCCTGGACCTGAAGCGCTTCTGTACTGAAACAGGCAAACCCTGGAGTAAAACGAAGATCACGCATAAAATAGGTACAGAAATACATGAGGGTACCATCGACTCAAAAGATTTTATTCTCACTATTTCTAATCCTGTATTGAAATTTAATCCACAATGGAACATTCCATTAGATGGAAGAGCATTCTAAAATCAAAAACAACACCATATGAACCGCATGTTATTTGCCCTGCTGGCGTTATTGCCAGCCACCTTATTTGCCCAGGAAGGCGCCTTTGTGCTGAAAGGAAAAATCGGTACGCTCGATGCCCCGGCCAAATTGTTTCTTACCTATCGTGCCAATGGAGAAGTGATCCGCGATTCCGCCGCCCTGCAAAATGGTGCGTTTGAATTCAAAGGAAAAGTAAACGATCCTGTGAGAGCCACGCTGGTACTGCGTCATACGGCGCCTACTACCATGATGTCTTATAAATCCGATATGCTGGCAGTATACCTGGAAAAAGGTACCATCACACTCACAGCAAAAGACTCTGTATATAATGCTGTATTAAAAGGCTCCCGCCTCAATGATGATCAGCAGCGTCTGCAGGCCCGGCTGAAAAGTACAAGCGCACAGCGGGACCAGTTGACAGAAGATTATATCGCCGCTTCAGAAGAAACACGTAAGTCGGAGGCGTTTAGAAAATTGTATGAAGAGAAGAGTACCGCCATACGTGCCACAGAAAAAGAGATCTACAAAACATTTATAAAAGACAACAGCACATCGCCCGTAAGCCTGGATGCATTGCAGAGCTTCGCCGGTTCTGTTCCTGATAATGTAGAGGAAATTGCTACCCTGTACAGTAACTTATCTCCGGCTGTAAAAGATAGCAAAAAGGGGAAAGAAGTAGCGGGTATTATCAACGGTTGGAAACAAACGGCGGTAGGCGCCATAGCGCCGGCTTTCACGCAGAACGACACGCTGGGCAAACCCGTAAGCCTGTCTGATTTCCGTGGAAAATATGTGTTGGTAGATTTCTGGGCCAGCTGGTGCGGTCCTTGCCGCGCAGAGAATCCACATGTGGTGGCGGCATTCAATAAGTACAAAGACAAACAGTTTACTATCCTCGGTGTATCCCTGGATCAGGCAAACGGGCATGATGCCTGGCTGAAAGCCATCCACACGGATCAACTCACCTGGACGCATGTATCCGACCTGAAATACTGGGAAAACGAAGTGGCAAAATTATATGGTGTAAGAGCCGTACCGCAAAACTTCCTGCTGGATCCCAACGGAAAAATAGTAGCTAAAAATCTGCGGGGTGAGGCACTGGATAAGAAGCTGGCCGAGTTATTACCTCACTGATCTTTGATCCATTAGCAGTTAACCTTTCACGAGAAACGCAGCGGATATAAGCCCATTCAAAATGGTTTATATCCGCTGCGTTTTTTGAATGCCTGTAAGCGCATCATCATTTAATTTTCTTAAAAGAATAATGCCCTTTTATATATTTATTGAGATAGGTACCTTTTGACCCCGACTGCTTCATCGCCATGTAAACAGTCTCCGGCACATCCTGGTAATCGTATATCATTCCTGATACGAAGATGATTCGCAGCGTACGTGTACCGGCATCATAGCTCATATGTGCAACCACAGACGATGGCATATAAACCGGTCCTCAATTATCATACCGCAGGAAAAGCACATTAAATTGAATGACTTCGCTTAAATTTACCTTGTAAAAGCTCCGCATTACTTTTTAATAACGCTACGAATGTCTGATGCTGTATCACTCCTTAACTATGGAGGTCTGTTGTTTTTGTTCCTTGTTGTTTTTGCGCAAACCGGATTATTTTTTTGTTTCTTCCTCCCCAGTGGTGGATTTATGTTTACCGCAGGCGTATTGGCGGCTACCGGCAGTTTGCATTACAATGTAATACTGGTATGTGCGGTAGCGGCGGCAGGTGCTGTTGTGGGAAGTATAACCGGGTATGTGTTTGGTCGCAAAACCGGTCCGTTATTGGCAAACCGGCCGGATTCCCGCTTTTTTCGCAAACAATACCTGGTGTCTGCCGAGCAATTTTATCATAAATATGGCGCCATCGCATTGACAGCCGGCGTATTTCTACCCCTCATCCGCACCTTTGCCCCCATTGTGGGGGGGATGATCCGCCTCGATTTTCGCCGGTTTCTGTTATTGGTAACACTCGGCTCCATCGGCTATGCACTTAGTTTTGTATTAGCAGGCTATTTAATTGGTGCGATGCCTTTTTTAAAGCCGTATCTCAAATATTTCATCACGATTATTATTGTGGTGGTGACAATTCCTGTGGTGATAAAGATTGTGCGGGAGTTTAAGAAAGGAGCTGCATAATACGGGCTTGTAGCTCAGTGATATGTTATCTGTAGAATAAATGGTTATCTGTTGCTTAAACACTATACCTGTATGGAGTCCCATGTAGCAAAACAAATTGGGGGCAAAATAGTATTGAAAGCCCAACTTATTGCGATACTGTCATTATATTTTCTATGGATGCTGATAGTAACTGTGCCTGGAGATTTTGCCAATAACATCATTTTCTTCATTGCGGATCAAATGCATCCGCTGGTATTACTCTTTTTTATACTTCTTTTAGGAATGAGTTATTTATTAGGCAGAAGAGCCGGCACGGATATATTAATGAAGTCGCGCGGAACTGCGATCACTGTCATAAAATATGCCCTGGCAATGAGCCTGTTGATGCTGTTTTACCTGCTGGGCGCCTACTTTCTTTTTAATGGATCCAGAGCTGGCTGGAATATCGTCCTGTGGCCAGCTTTTTTAACTGCAGTAACTATCGTATTGGCCTGGGTTTGGGCCATAAAAAAGCTGGAGTTGAGGAAGAAGGTATAAATCTTACTAATTAATAACCCATGCCAAAAGGATATTATAAATACATTCCTTACTTCCTGGCCACAGTTTGGATCGTAAACGGTTTACTCTGTAAAGTGTGTAATCTCGTACCCCGCCATCAGTTGATAGTCGCCAGGATACTGGGTGCAGCATATGCCCCGCTGTTAACCAAAGTCATTGGCATACTGGAATTGTTAATGGCAGTGTGGATATTGTCCCGCATAAAACCAGTATGGTGTGCCATCGCACAAATAATCCTGGTGATGACGATGAATATCATTGAGTTTACCTTAGCACCTGATTTGTTATTATTTGGAAGAATAAATATGGTGATAGCTGTATTGTTTAGTACTTTTGTGTATTGGTTCCAGTTGCGGCCAACTTACTCAAAACTTAGTAGCTGATGTTAACCTTTTTAAAAAATCATCCCTTTGCCGTATCGGCTTTTTTCGATAGTTCGCTGGTACTTACTTATGCTATTCCGGCCGAAATAATACGGCCACTGTTGCCAGCCAGGCTGGAACCCGACCTCTTCCAGGACAAATGGGCTTTTATAGCCATCGCGGTGGTACAAACCCGGCAATTAAGACCCAGGGGCTTTCCGGCTTTTATGGGAAATGATTTTGTGCTGGCCGGTTACCGGGTTTTTGTACGATATACAACAAGTCAGGGAAAACGATTACGCGGATTATATATCCTCAAATCTGAAACTGATAAAAAGAAGATGGCTTTCCTGGGGAACCTGTTTACGCACTACAATTATACCAGTACAGATATCGAAGTGAATAACCAGCAAAATAGTATCCATGTAAGATCCCTGAAATCCGGTGTGGATATCCTGGTGAATACAGATAATGTGAATGCAGCATTACCCGTTACCTCTCCCTTTGATAACTGGAAAGAAGCCAGGCGGTTTGCAGGGCCACTGCCATTTACATTTACCTGTAATGATGCAACAAATGAAGTGCTGATCATTGAAGGAGTACGGGAGAACTGGACTCCCAGGCCAGTAGAAGTGGTTCGTGCTGAAATCAGTTTTTTGGAAAATGCCCGTTTTGAAAACGCGGTACTGGCAAACGCATTTCTTATTCAACAGATTCCCTATTACTGGAAAAAAGGAAAACTAGATATATGGACAGCCTGACGCGCACGCCTTTTCAGGGTCTGACGAATATTATCCGGTTTAACTGGCATTTCTATGTGTTGTCGGCATTGCTGGTAGTAGCAGGTTGCTTATTAAGACAACTGTTTTTTGTACCGCCGCTGTTGGTACTCGCCGTGCTCAGTATTTTCCTGTCACTCGTCGTCTCCTGGTATATCTATGATGGTAGCAGGTTATACGGCTTGTCCTGGCTGGATGCTATCATTGTGTCACCGGGGCAGCGGATCGTCAATATTCATGCAGGGTTTGATGAAACAAGTGCTTTGTTACACAATAAATATCCCATGGCCAACATGCTGGTCTTTGATTTTTATGATCCGGCGAAGCACACGGAAATATCTATTGAACGCGCAAGAAAAGCATATGCGCCTTATCCCGGAACGATACGGATGAATACCGCGGAAGTGCCTTTGGAGCCGGCATCTGTGGCGGTTATATTTTTATTATTTGCTGCACATGAAATCAGGAACGAGGAAGAAAGAAAGCATTTTTTCAGGCAATTACAACATAACCTGCAGCCGGGAGGAAAGATTATTGTGTTGGAACACCGGAGAGATATACCCAACTTTATAGCTTATAATATCGGTTTCCTTCACTTTTTCTCCACAAAAACATGGAAGCGAACCTTTGCCTCGGCCCAACTTAGCATAGAAGAAGAAATAAAAATTACACCATTCCTGTCAGCTTTTATTCTCGGAAAAAATGGAACTGCATCTTAATATCGTAGGTTATCTGCTTATTTTATTATCCTTGCTGCATTGTTTCTTTCCCACTTATTTTAACTGGAAGAAAGAGTTCGCAGCAGTGAGCCTTTTAAGCCGGCAGATCATGTACGTGCATACTTTTTTTATTGGACTCATCATCTTCCTGATGGGTATTTGCTGTATCTCTGCTGCAACAGATCTGCTGCAAACGCGGCTGGGCCACCTGTTGGCGTTGGGCTGCTTTATCTTTTGGGTGATCCGGCTACTCTTCCAGTTTTTCGTGTATTCGCCGCGGTTATGGAAAGGGAAACGCTTTGAAACATATATACATGTGATCGCCTCCCTGCTCTGGTGTTATCTGAGCATAGTTTTCTTCCTGGTATACCTGCATTAAAACAGACGCTACATGCCTGAGCAGGTAGCGTCTGTGGATGTTATTGAATGAACAGGAATGAAGCCGGAGCGTATTTAGGAAGATGAAAATTGAATACGCCATTCTTTACTGCAATCGCTGCTCCTGTTTTATTACCACGCAGGTCAATCGGTATTACCGCTTTAACATTGGGTTGATGATTCAAGGTTATTTTACAGTTGCCCGAAATACCCGCCTGTTCCCATACCCGCAGAATAGTGCCTTTGCCATCCGGATTTTCGCCGAAGGCAGTGATTAATACACCTGTTCTGGAAACTGCAATCCCTTCCTGCTTTGCCGGCAATTTACCAGGATCGCCGGTTGCTGTTGCTGTTAATAGTGGTACACGTGTTTCCCAGGAATGTTGTATTAAATTGGGAATAGTAGCCGTACCTTTTTCAAGTGGCCAAACACGCACGCTTTCACTCCATGAACCATCCTGCCATAATGGGAAATTAGTATTCCACATGTTGTTATAAAGGTTCACAAATACTGCAGGTGTTGTTGGAATATAATCCATATCATACTTCCATAAACCGGGCATGCCAGGGCTGATTAAAGGTGCATCCGCTGAAGATAACGCCATACCGGATTTATCTGCCTGTGTAACCGCCACACCGGAGTTTAACGCCATCAGGTAGCGGTTGCATCCCGGTATAATATCCGAGGCAGGGTTGATGGGCGCACCCATACGACCAATAGTGAAAGAAGGCGCTTTTACGTTGAACGGAAAACAGAGCCAGCCACCTTCGGGTTGTTTATCCGGCGTTTTTGCGTTTACAGCCCATGCTACCTCTACATACGGGGCATTGGCAGGAAAGGTAAAGGTGAGGGTGTAATCTTTTGCATAGCCCGCTGTTTCCTGCGCTGTTAAGGTAATCACATCAGCAGTACCGGTATGTGCCACATTTATTTTCCATGCAGGTGGTGTATAAGCTACATAAGGGGCTTTTTCAGCGTCCAACATTCCCGGTTTCCCAAGATCATTTAATCCCCAGCCATCTTTTATCCGGCTGTAGGCATTGAACCATTTGTCTACTTCATGAGTACTAAAGCGTTCGTGTAAAAATTGTCCCATCACATAGGATGCAGATGTATCCACCAATTCGCGGCCTGTTGATTTTTCTATCAAAGACGAAATACCACCTCGTTTCAGATCCATTGTCACGTGGTAATAGGGGGTACTGATCGTGGTTTGTTCACTGTTGACGATGGACTGTTGCATGAGTTCATCCTGTGAAAAAGACACATAGCCGGATGCAGGAATATCTTTGATATAGCAGTAATTCCCTTTATTCCAGGGATCTGCTATCATACCGGATCTTTTCCACGGGAGGGGATTGTATACTACCACGCGTTGCCCTTTTTTATTAATGGCTGATGCCAGCAGATCCAGGCGTTCCTGTAGCGCTGGTTGAACAATCGCATTGGTATTGCGGATGTACTGCCGTTTTACGTCATAAGAATAAAGCCATTTCCTTTTGCTGCCGGTGGCCGTATGGTGTGCGTCACTGTTTTTTAGTGCCGCATAATTATCATTTTCCGGAATTGGCTCTGCGGCAGCTTCAGCCATCCATTTTTTCCAGTCATCACCATAACTGTAGCGGGGACCATATTCGGCGTTCATGCCCCAGGTATGCTCTCCGTACAGGAGACTTTGCTCATATGCTTTCGCCAGCTTTTCTGAAACCGGCGCGGTGGGAATGCCCCAGGCATTCATTTGTGTGTTTAACGCATCAAGCGCAGACTCCAGCGGACGGATGTTTCGTGCCGTTTTGGTTTCCTGCGGATTGGACTGGATGCCATGAATCCAGGTATCAGGGCAATCACCTTTTACGGTTGGTAAATCGGGATGTTCAGCTAAAACAGCTTTGGTGAAATCATCCAGTGTACCAAAATGTATTTTAACACCCGGCATCTCTTTGGCTGCATAGGCCAGGAGCTGATCTATTTCTGCGGAAGTTGGGGGACCGTGGTTATCTCCTGTCATTTGCATGGCGAGGTAGTTTTTACAAGGCCAGTTGGGTGTAGGCCGGATGTCGGATCCATAAACAGCAGTATAGTTGCAAAGTACTTTTGAACCATCCGGGCCTTCCCACCAGAACAGTTCCGGAAACCGGGGAAATTGACTGGCAGGATTACAGCCTAACTGCAGGAATTTTATGCCTGCATGATGCAGCAGGGTAGGCATTATCCAGGAATGATCAGGTACGTCGGTCATCTTTGCGCTGATAGTCAAGGGCAGCCCGTATTTACGGGTAATAGCAGAGGAGTATCCCAGGCCCCGCACCAGGTCTTCATAATCCAATGACTCCGTATGCGTGGTAAAGGGCAGACCATGCACCACCAGCGCACCTGTTTTAATGGCCTTTTCAATTCTTATTCGTTGTTCCGGTGTTTGCAGGGGACCGAGTATCTGCGCCTGTAATGGCCAGCCGGAAACGGTCCAGGCAAAACGTTTTTCGGGAGCTTGCGTGGCGCTTTTCTCTATAACGGCTAAAGCGTTATCCATCATTTCGCCCCTGTAACGTTTGAATACGTTTTCCGGCAGGTCAGTGAAGCCAAGGTCAAAATGTGTTTTAAATACTACCCAAATGTCGGTTACCCGTGAGTGGGTGCCGGCTTTGGGTGACTGTGCCATGGCCGTGGACACACCGATTAGCAGCAGCAAAAAGGAAATGTTTATAAATCTGGTTGTCTTCATAACGTGATGAAAAGGGATGAGCTATTTTATGTATAAACATACGTACATAGTTTCAATTATTGCTAATGATTTTTGCGGTAAAAGGAATTTGCGGCGATTGTCACGGGTATACAAAAAGAAAACCCGCTCATAGAGCGGGTCTCTTCTCATTTTTGTACCGCAAATTCTAAACTAATAAACATCATATGGCGCCTTCAGCGTATAATACCAGTTTAACTGTGCCAGATCACCCTTGGTAAAAACATAAAACGGGTTTGTCCCCGCATCAAAATCGGCAGGCGCACCACTATACCCTGTGAGGGAATAAAGGGAGTTATAGCTCGACATCAACGCCTGCAAAGGATCCTGCGTAGTATTATGTTTATTGGGGATTGCCATTTCTTCTACATTGGCATCGTAGTCACCTCCTGATACAGCACCGGTGTGGCCATAACCAAGTGTGTGTAAAAACTCATGAACAAGTAATCGCGTATAATATACATGCGCCCAGCTTAAGCCGGTTTGATTTAAATCAAGGTTGATCGACATCAAATCACCCACCTTTCCGGTGCCATCCGGGATATGTGCCCAGGCAGGGGCAGCACCTGTGCCGCTGTTATCTGCCCTGATCACCACATCATAAGTAGTGCCCGGCGCCGGCAGCACATCACCCCAGGTAATGCTGGTAATATTGATATTGGGAGATATCGAACTGAGATACTTTTGGGCCACAGGTAGAGCTTCTTTGATAGCTTTGGCTACAACATTCCCATCAGCGCCGGAAAGCCTGTTATCAACAAATACAGTAATATTCTTGCTCTTGGCGAAATCTACTTTTTTATTAAACCAGATATTGTCAGATGGCTTAATAGTGGTCAGGTGGTTGTCGTAAGACAACTCTGCTTGTTGAGGTGCTTTAGAGCAGCTGGTGCAAAGTGCCAATGCTGCTGCAATAATATATTTAGGTTGCATAAAAACGTGTTCCAGGTGAAGAGATAGTTTAAGGTCTGTCGCGTACAAAAGTCAGGTTGTCGTAGAACCATACTTTGCAGCCTTGCCATCCGCCTTTGAAATTACCATCATACATTAAGTAGTATACTTTTATGTTCCGCGTAGCCGGATCCCATTGAGACGCAGCAGCTTCATTGGGCGCAGGACTTATCGTGGCGTAACGTCCTCTTACCGGGTCTGGTTGCCCGAAGTAATTGGTGACACGGATGATTTTTCCACTGCCATTCGGATCAAAGTGTAATACCGGGCAGAAGTAGCCATACCAGGTCCAGGTATTGTTGGCCGCATTCCAGAACAGCTTTCCATTTAATGGATTACCATAAGGATCGGTGTTCCCGTTGGCAAAGGCGTAAGCGTCTCTCATAATACAGGTGGAATCATCTACCGTTACCAGGTCTACTGTGGTGTTGCTGATAACAACATTCGTTGACACCTGGTAATCAGTCATACCACCTGGCCGGAAGTTATAGAAACCATCATATTTGTTTCTAACCACCAGCTTGTAATACACATAAAAGCGGTCAGCACTGATAGACAGGGGCTTGGGTACTTCTATAATATTGTAGGCCACCATGAATTTGTCCTCTGATTTTACATGAGATGTATTCACCAGCAAATGAAAGTACCCCACATTTTTACCGGCAGGTATCGTCACTTTTAAGTTCTCATTGACAATTGTGCTATCCGGGAAGAAAGCCCAGTGAGTACCTTTAGCCAGGTTATATTTGGTGATGGCAGCAGTATCCCGTGCAAGCGTTACCGTTATATCCTTGTTGGACGGACCAGTGGTGCTGGCCAGGTATACGGGGATGGTAATGGTATCTACTGCTTTTAATGTAGATGGCAGCCGGTTAATCGTTTTCATTCGACTGTCAATCGACGTGGTAGCACCATCATCCAATGGTGCCAGCTCTACGATGTTGGTACCCGGAATATCTGCCAGCGATACGCCTTCTTTGTCTTTCAGGCAGGACTGAGTAGCCAGTGCCAGCAGACTTATATATATCAGGTTAAAGTGTTTTTTCATCTTTCAATATTTTGTAAATACAATTGGAATTATCTACCCCAGAATATTTTTTTAGTGAGTACATCTTCACCCTGTGCTTTTACGTTATCCGTATTGGTGGCATATTCCACGCTTGGATAAAATACTCTTTTAGGTAAAGGCGGTGCGCCGGGATATTTAGAACCATAGATATATGTAGGCCATCCTGTACGGCGGAAATCTGCATAAGGTTCAAAAGGATTCACCCCGTTCATGGCAATCCATTTTTGAGATAAGATCGTTTGCAGCGGATCCGTCGTGAGGTCTATATTGAAGTTGTTCACTTTACCGGTGGTTTGTGCCATATAACCATCGGCGTCTGCAATAGCGTCGTTGGGCTGGTAGAACTGACTGCCGGATGGATCAGGCAAAGAGCCTTTGTAGAGATACGTAAAGTTGGCGCGAACTCCCGCTTTGTACAGCGCTTTATAATCTCCCGGGATAATATTTCTATAAGCTGCTTCCGCCTGCAGAAAATAACTTTCGAAAGTGGTGATCACAGGTATAGACTGGTTCACATTTTTGATAATACCAAAACCATTTGTACCGGAGAAATTACCATTTACCTTATCTCCCCAGGAGAAGCCGGATAAGGTATCATTATTGGCAGTAGGTACGCCAAAATAGCCACCTTTAAAGTGATCCGGGTTATTATCGTATGGCGCATATATTCTGTACAGTCGCCAGTCGCCATAGCCATTGAAGCCATCCCAGTAGAAGTTCACTGCTGCAGCATTGGCACGGAAATAATTGTAACTGGATGTCTGTTGATTTTGGCTGATGTTCCAGAATCTCTCTACAAAAGGATTACCTTTTCCACTTTGATTAAAGAACCCGGGGTTTACATTCCCTTCGTTTTGTACACCTGAAATGTAACCATCTGCTGCGGCACTGGTAAGCAAATGCTGAAGGGCAGTGGCGTAATACGGCGGTTTGGTGCCCAACTGGCTCACACGCAGTATCAGCCTTAACTGGAGCGTATTAATAAACCTGATCCAGTTGGCCTTGTTGCCATTATACATAATATCGCCTTTGGGCAGGTTACCAGTCCAGTTTTTAATCAGGTCTCTGGCGCTGTCCAGTTGCTGGTATAAGTCGTTGTAAATAGTAGCTGCATCATCATATACCGGCGTAGGGTATTTATCAATCTGCAATGCCTGGGTATACGGAATGTTTCCAAACAGGTCAATCAGGTTGTGATAACAAATTACATTCATCGTTTTCACAATGCCCCTGTAAAAGTTATTGCCATTGGCATGCTGATCTATATACCGCAGGTTCCCCAGGTAGCCGTAGTAGCCGGTCCACATACCCTGGAACCATTTGTTGTCGAAGCTATAATTGAACACATAGGAGTTCACAAAGGAACCGCCACCGATGGTCCAGTAGCCCATCCAATACGACATATCATTCGACCCCATGTGCTGGAGATAGGCAATGTTATTTAGTTGCGGAGACAGTACCAGGTCGATGTCTACATTGTTTGGATTATTGGGATTATTATCATTGATATCAAAGTATGATTTTGAGCAGGCCGACATTCCTGTTGTAAACAACAGAACGAGCAAATATTTAGTGAGTACTTTCATTTTGTAAAAGTTTCCGGTTGAAAAAATTAAAACCTAACATTCAGGCTTCCACCTATAAATCTGGTTGGCGGCGTTTGTCCCGTATTATTGGTACCATCTGCGTTATAACCACCACCAAGATTAAATTCAGGATCTGTCCAGATATTTTCTGCGGGTCTCCACATAAATAAATTCCTGCCGGTAACAGCTACTGAGGCGCCTTTGATAGTTTTAAATCCATTGAATAAAGAAGCGGGTAAGGTATAAGACAATACCACTTCTCTGAGTTTCCAGAACGCATTGCTGGTAACATAAGGTGTTCCCAGAGTGCTATACGTTTGCCAGAATTGATACACGTTCGCAATTTGCCTGGATTTATTATCCACATAATGTCCGCTTCCATCATCGTAAACGGAATTCGGGAACACAAAGCGCTGACGGTCGCCGTAGGTAGAGTGTGCAGAAGAACCTGTCCAGTCCAATGTTTGACCAATCTGGTTAAACAATACACCACCGCCTCTGTAGTCGGCTACCACGGTGAGCCCGAAGTTCTTGTACGCAACAGACGTGGTCAGGCCCAGGCGATAAGGCTGGAAGATCGCGCCCATGAATTTATAAGCGGCTGCACGGGTAGGGTAACCATTCCCATCAACAATTACTTTTCCGGTTGCCGGATCCCTGTTGAAATCAGTCACTTTTAAGGCAGGGAAAGCATAGCCTACTACGGCATACGCATCATTCGTCATCGACAGATCCGCGCCGCCATTAGGCAGGGACACTACTTTGTTGTGGATATAAGTGAAGTTAGCACCTACATCCCACCTGAATTCGGTTGTTCTGTTATCAATGAGTGTTACTTTAAGATCTGTTTCTACGCCGAAGTTGGAAGTTTCACCACCATTCACCAACATAGCATTATAGCCTGTTGTGGGAGATACCTGTGAAGGAATCGTTTGGTTTTTGGTATGTTGGTTGAAAACTGTTCCATTGAAATTAATCCGGTTCCTCAGGAAACTCAGTTCAATACCGGCTTCTATTTCTGTGGTGCGCTCATCTTTCAGGTTAGGATTAGGCGCCAGTGAATTTCTGCTGTAGCCAACACTGTTATTATAGGGATAGCCTGCTGCTACATTGAAAGAGGAAGATGTCAGGTAAGCGCCGTAGGTACTGATGTTGCTAAGGTTTACCTGGCCTGTCTGGCTGTAGGCAGCTCTTACTTTGGCAAAATTTACCACATCATTACTGAAGAATTTAGGCAACGCATCAGAAAGTACAAAGGCAGCATCTGCGGATCCATAGGAGAATCTTCTGTTAGAAGCGGTCAGCACAGAGGTCCAGTCAAAACGATAACTGCCGTGTACAAACAGGTACTTATTGATACCAAAAGACACGTCAGCAAATGCAGCCTGTTGATTTCTTTCTGCTTTACCTTCGCCGGCAGTTTGCTGCCCTATATAACTGGATACATTATAGAAATCATTAAACGCAAGGGTATTGGCGTTATAGTTTTCAAAATTGTATTTATCCTGTACAATAGAGTGGCCTAATAAGAGTTTAGAAGTGATGTTGTCAGACAACTGCTTTTTGAATGATACTAACAGGTCTCCGGTTAAATGTGATTCAAAGCTGGATCCGCCGCCGGCAGTAGGTAATAACACCTTTCTGTTAGATGCCTGGGTACCGCCCGGAACGTTATAGGGATTGGATTGTTCGTAGTCGGAATACTTCCAGCCATTACCTGTGTTCTTGTAATTAAAAGCGCTGTAAGTATACCCCAACCGGTAGCCGGCTTCGATATCGTCTGTGATAGCAACTTTAGCGCCTACATTTCCTACAAACTTATTATCGGTGCTTTTACTTCTGAAGTTAGCGAGGTTCCACCATGGGTTGTCGTTCCAGGCGTTGAAGTAGTTATCGGGAGAAGAGAAGAAGCCACTTTTAAACCAGTTTAAATCAACATGCGCCGGGGAGTTCAGGATTTGGTTGTAGATACTGCTCCTGTTCCATACCTCGTCTTTACTGGTATTGGTATAACCCAGTGCATAATCGATACTTACAACGTTGTATTTAGTGCTCCCATTTAGTTTGAAGAAGTTCTTCGCCAGTTTATTTTGTGGAATGATGTCGGAACGGTCGGTTCGCTGGTACGCTACATAAGTAGAAGAATTCTGTGATGCTGTACCAATAGATAAATCATACTGTTTGGTAATACCTGTCTGGAAAAAATCAGTACGTGATCCTTTTTTAGGAGAGTAGGTGGTGGTGATAACAGTGTCTTTATAAGTACCATCATTATACAATATTCTTTTAGGCGTACCTACTTCTACGATGCTGCCATCATATTTAGGACCGAATTGCTGATTTTCATAAGGCACGTTCACCGTTTGACCGGTTACAGGATCTACGTACTGAAATTCGCCGCCCCAGCCACCATAGGTATATTGCAGGTCAGGCAGTTTGGAAATACTTTCCCACTGTACGCTGGTTTTGAAGTTTATTTCTGTTTTACCGGCAGGCGTTTTCTTAGTAGTAATCACCAATGCACCGTTACTACCGCTGGCGCCATACAGGGAAGCCGCAGCGCTGCCTTTCAGCACGTTCACACTTTCAATGTCGTTCGGATTGATATTATTCAGGATGTACGGAGGTACAATAGCGCCGTCTAACACAACAATAGCCGAGTTGTTCCCGGTAATAGAGCGGTTACCCCGTAAATTGATTTTATAAGATGGATCGAGGTTGTTGTCCTGGGTTTGAATAGACAAACCAGATACTTTACCAATCAATCCGGAAGTAGCGTTAATGTTTTCCGCCTGGTTTAATTCTTTACCAGTGATGGTAGTAGCGGCATAACCCAGTTCTTTTGGCTGGCGCTTGATGCCATAGGCAGTAACAATGATTTCCTGGATGTTGGCCTTTGATTTTAGATGTACAACAACAGGATCTTCCTTCGTTACAGTTACTTCCACTGTTTCCATGCCAATATAGCTAAACACTAAAATTTTGGAGCTGGTGGAAGCAACGGATATTTGAAAGCGGCCATTTGCATCTGTGCTGGCGCCAAGTGGAGTGCCTTTAATACGGATGGTTACACCGGCCAAAGGAGTTCCTTTTTCATCTGTTACCAGTCCTTTTATCAGCAGGGATGCCTGTTGAGTGGACGAAGCAGGAGCGTTAGATTTTAATACAATGATGTTGTGCCCTACAATAGACCAGGTGAGTGGTTGTCCTTTTAAGCAGGCAGCCAGTGCATCGGCTATGGAAACATTGTTCAGGCTTACGGTAACAGGAGTAGTGGATTTCAGTACATCATCTTTATAAAAGAAAACGTAATCAGTCTGGCGTTCTATAGCCGCAAAAATTTGTGGAATGTTCAGTTGCTCTCCTTTCAATGTAACGTTCTGTGAGTAAGCTTTGGCGCTCAGTTGCAAACTGATGGCCAACAGAAAAACGAAGACTGGTTTCATCTTGCGTAGCGTTAGGTTAGGGCGTGCAAATAACTGTATTCTCTCAAATACATAGTTTAAGAAAATCATATTTTTTTCGGTTGAGTAATGAGCAATAGACTTTGGTCTCTCTTAATTCAAAAGCGCTTTTGGTATTCAGTGATCCCTTTTCAATTGATCCCGCTGAGGGGAATTATTTTATTTTTTAATTGTAATGGTGGAATTATTTATTTCATATTTGATGTTATTCAGATCCAGTATTTTTAAGAATTCAGATAAATTTTCATTGCGTTTTAACTTACCGGTGAATTTGACGTCTGTCACCTGGTCTTCGAACTGGACATGCACATCATACCATCTTTCTATTTGTCGCATTACGGCCGATAGTGGCACCGCAGAAAACTGTGTATACCCGTTCTTCCAGGCAATGATGGCATTCACATCTGCCGGTTGGGTAAGCGTCATTACGCCTTTGCGGGTAATATTCACCTGTTGATCAGGCAGCAGGATTTGCGACTGTGGCGTAGTATAAGTGTGTACTCTTACTTTTCCTTCTAATAATGTGGTGCTTACAGTTGGTTCGTTAGTGTAGGAGTTGATATTGAATTTGGTGCCCAATACCTCCACTTTGCAGCCGCCGTTGGCTGCTGCGGGATCCGATGCTTCTACGATAAATGGTGTTGGCTGTTGATGGGCCACTTCAAAATAAGCCTCTCCGGTAATGTATACCCTGCGTTCTCCGGCAGGAAATGTTACCGGGAACCGGATAGAGGATGCCGCATTTAGCCAGACTTTACTACCATCTGACAACTGCAGAAAATATTGGCCCCCACGTGGCGTGGAGATGCTGTTGTACAATATTTTTTCGTTTTGCTTTTCATCGCCGCTGTAAACAACTTCCCCGGATTGGGTTTTTATTACGCGCCCTGCGCCTTGTGTAGCCAGCAGCCCATTTTGCGCGCTATCTAATGCAATGGTTTGCCCGTTGCTCAGCGTGAGGATGGCTTTATTACTGCCGCTTCGGCTATGCAGGTCAGGTGACTTTAGCTGGGCTACTTTTGGTACCGGTGTGTGAGTAGCATGTTGCAGATGATAATAGCCGTATATACCCACCAATGCTGCCACGGCGGCTGCTGCGGCCCAGCGCCACCATCCCGGAGATAGGGTCCGGGTGTTGGTAGTCGCTGTCTCATTTGTATGGGGAAGAATATCACGTAAAATTTTTTCGGCATCCGCTGCGCTCAGGAAGGTGTTTATTTGTGCAGGATCCTGGTAAACGTCGGCAATCGTTTGTGCAATCAGCTCCTTTATTACGGCTTCGTTGCCGGTAAGGGAAAATAATTCAAATAGCTCTGCCAGCTCTTCTGCTGAACAGCTGTCATTTACATACTTGTGGAATAATGTTAGTAATCGATCCTGCATAAACGCTGATATAAGGTGCCACTAACCATAATAGACGCACGGCATTTATGCAAAGGGGTAGATGAATAAAAATATTTTTTTCAGAAAACGATGTTGTTGTCTAACGTATTTGAAACCAATATATTAACATCATTTGAAAGAGAAGTGATATGGGAAGGAGGCGTATGGAATTCACCAAAACTGTTGGTATAGTCGCAAACGCACAGGAAAATGACGAGTAAGAAACTCTGGTCCCGCAAAAAGGTTTGCACTATTTTATTGGCGGCCATGATATGTTTCTTGACGGTTTCTTTGGATATCTTTAGTTGCGCAGCAATTTCATCATGACTAAATCCTGCTGTTCTGCTTAAATGGTATACGTGTTTTTGTTGAGGGGTGAGTAACTTTGCGGCCATGGATAAACTGGCCTGCAGATCGCGCAACTTAATAGATTCTTCTGTACCGCTGTCAGTATCGGCGCTATTTTCATGAATGGCCCTGATTACTTTTCCTTCTGCTTTCTTTCTTCTTAATTTGCTATAAATATTATTCCGCACCATGGTATGCAGGTAGGCGCTAAAGTTTTCTACTTCATGAAGCGATTCGCGGTTTAGCCAAATGCCCGTAAATACTTCCTGCAATACATCTTTACTGTTAATGTCTGATTTCAATAATTTTTGAGCGACGAAATATACTTTCGCGCGGTGTTTTTCAAATAGTCTCACAAATGCAGTTTCGTCACCCTCTGCTATTGCAAGCAAAAGCATTTTATCCTCCATTGTTAGCCAATTACTTCGTCCTAAAATAGTGAAAATATAATTATAAGCGTAAAAAGGACCTTTTTAGTAAAATGGTACGCCATAGGAATACCGGGTCCTATTAAAGTTGATTGCAGCAGATAATCGTGAGTAAATGTGGATAAAGATGTTAGCCTGACTTAAAAGAAAAAACCCGCTCATTGAGCGGGCCTATTCTCGAATTTTTGCGGACCGGACGGGACCGCTGTATATCTTCTGAAACCCTTGTAAAATCAATGTTTTCTGAAAGTGAGCAAGGTTGTTAACCTTATCGCTAACCTTGTGTTTGAGTTGTTATAGCAGCGTTAAGAACTGTGATGATCAAATATAACAACTTTATACCTATTAATGAAAATATTCCCTTAAAGACTTCCAAGCGATGAGCTTATGTTCTGAGAATGGCAGTGATGTTTCCAATTAGAAATGGGATGGTGATAAAGTAGATAAGGTTGTAAAAGCAGATGAGAAATATACAGCCTGAATCCCAATTTTTATTCTTTATTTGTTCGTAAAGGCAGCCTGTATACAGTGGTAAGATTGAGCAGAATAAAGTAATAAATGATGTGTATATTAAGAACTTTCCAATATCCAGCCGTTTTACAAACGTAAGGTAACCGATGAAAATTAGGGAAATTATTAATATACAGTAAAGGAGCCACTTTTTGACTTGATTGTTAATCTTCAGCCGTTCCAGCCGTTTTAATTGCTTAATAACGAAGATTCCCAACATTATAAAAATTAAGTAAAGAGGAATCCAAAAGAGAGAGGTGAACAGGTCCTGAGGAGGTGACTTCATTCCTTGAGAAAGTCCCCATTTTGCAAAATTTGGGACCATTGAAAAAAGGCTGATAACTGTAGGTACAGCCGTAGTAAACAATGCTGAGGTATCGGCATTTATTAAGTTCTTTTCTTTCTTTTTCATAGCACTATTGAGGTTAGGGATCAAAATATTAAGAAAGTAATGATATGGAGGTTAATCTGTTGTTAATCCACCTTTATTGAGCTTGTAGCCAGCAATGTTTTGGTAATCCCAAAACCCTTTTTCTCATGCTCCGCATTCGTAATAACAAACCGGGGCGCTGCCGCCGCGCCCCCTTCCCCCGGCGTGGGGTTTCAAACAATGGGGGCTTGCATTGTCTATTAATTCGCCTTAACTGCGAATAGCAAGATGTATCGTTGTAGATACAACGAACTTTTCCTTTGCTCCGGAGTCGCGCGGATATAGGGCTGAAATTTAAAATTCCGGCCAATCTTTTGTTTCGTCTTCAGCTACATCTAAAAGCTCCATTAAACTGGATATATCCCAAATAATATCATCCATATCCAGCGGGACACCATCCAGTGTATGTTGTATATAGGACACGAAAGCCCTCCGTAAGTTGCGGTTGACACGCTTTGCCGGATGGTATTCCAAAAACTGTTTGAACTCCTTTTTTAGTGGTTTACTAACCTTTAACTTAGGAAGTTTATTATTTTTCATATCACCTTAAATTATAAAAGCGGCTTTGGCTGTCTGTTCAAGGTGACAAAGAATTTAGTTGTATAAAGATAATTAAATTTCGTTTGTAGAGAAAATATTTATATTTTTAGTTAATATTGATGTGTTTATAGAGAATAGACTATTAGAAATCAATCTATTAGGCAAATGTATATTTGTATAAAGCAATTTTATTTGCCTAATGGAAAAATTAATATTGAATAGACTTAAAATTGTTTTGGTAGAAAAGCATATTACGAATAAACAACTGGCTAAGGTGTTGGATAAAACCCAATCTACCGTTTCTCAATGGTGTACGAATGATAAACAGCCAAGTTTGGAAACGTTCTACCATATTGCAAAATATCTTGATGTGGATTTAAAGGATCTGTTTGTCTCCACTAAGAACAAATAAATTGCCAGTATGAAAACTTCGTTAGATCATCTCCCTCAGGATAAGCGTGAGCAGTTGAACCAGGTTGTCCAGGTTATTATCGATTCAGTACAACCTGAAAAAATTATTCTTTTTGGTAGTTATGCAAGGGGTAAATGGGTTGAGGATCAACACATGGAAGGGCATATTCTGCATGAATATGTAAGCGACTATGATATTTTGGTTGTGACGCGCAGAGGTGATGAAAGGGTGGAACATGATGTACAGGAAATGGTAGAAGCTCGGTGCAATTTTTATACGCCTGTTACAATTATTGTACATAGTATTGATTATGTAAATGCCCGATTATCCGAAGGGCAATATTTCTTTTCGGATATTAAGAAAGAGGGCATCTTATTGTACGATGCCAATAATATCCCGCTGGCGGAGCAAAGAGATTTAAGTCCCACTGACAGGAAAAATATTGCTCAGGAGGATTTTGATACATGGTTTAGTACAGCCCGGGAATTTTTGATTGATACAGAAAATGCCCTATATAGAAAAAGCCTGAAAAATGCAGCGTTTTATTTACATCAGGCCGCAGAACGTACCTATAATGCCGCTATCTTGGTATTTACTGGATATAAACCCCGCACGCACAACTTGGGCAGATTAATACGTCTATGTAGAGACTTTTCTCCTGAAATGGCAACAGTATTCCCCAACAATACTAAAGAAGAAACACATTTATTTAACCTTTTGAAGAAGGCTTATATTGATGCCCGCTATAAAAAGGATTATGCAATTACTGAAGAGGAGTTGAGCGTTCTTATTGACAGGATAAAACAGTTGCAGGCCATTACTGAGCGTATTTGTGGAGAAAAAATTGCTTCACTGGGTGCTGTGGAATAGGTGGCTTTTGTTCTTGTGCAATATTCGCTGCATTCTCCCTTTTCGACCAGCGGGAGAAAAGGGCAAGCGGTTTTTGTGGAACAAAAACACCGCTTGCTAACAGAGCGAAGCCTGTTTCAAGTCCGCGAACGGGTGGCAAGGCCGCCCGTTCAATCTTCCCGGGCAGGCAGCAACACTGCCCTGCCCAATCTTCGCGGACAGGCGGCTCTGCCGCCGTCCAGTCTCCGCAGGCGGGTAGCGAAGCTGCCCGTTAATCTCCGCTCTGCTAACGAAGGGCTGGTGAAAAGAGAAAATAGGATCGGGTAAAAAACGACAGTGCCTTTTAAACAGATGATTTTTCTGGTAGCGCCGGGTAACGATCTCCCGTTGCAAAAATCATCTGTTTAAAAGGCACAAGCCCGCCGCAGGCGAACACAGCCTAACCGATCTGCTGCTGTAAAGCTCCTCCTTCACCAAATAAGCGGTCTCTTAATTTGCGCATGTTATTACTGATCTTCCGCTGTGTGATCTTGGCGTATATCTGTGTCGTACGAATGCTCTTATGTCCTAACATTTGGCTCACTGTTTCCATGGGCACATCATTTTCCAGTGTTACCGTAGTAGCGAATGTGTGCCGGGCTGTATGAGTAGTTAAGTGCTTTCTAATCCCGCAAACAGTCGCGACCTCCTTCAGATACCCATTATAGCGCTGATTGCTGTTTACTGGCAATAACCGCTTGTGGTATACACAATAAAGATGCTCTTTATACCGCTCTATGATTTCCAATGGGATAGGTAATAGGGGAACCCGCTCCGCCGTGTTGGTCTTCACCCGGTCCTTTATTATCCACTTTTCGCCGTCAATGCCGGTTACAATATTGGCAGGGGAGAGGGTTAAAACGTCCCGGTAGGCATACCCGGTAAAACAGCAGAACAGGTAAACATCCCGTACTTCGGCCAATCTTGGGATCAGCTCTTTTTTATAAAGCGTCATTATTTCCTCCATGGTGAGCCGTTCCCGCTGAGGGTCTTCATAGGTGCATTTAAAGCCCGTCAAAGGATTAGCGCCCAGCCATCCATGTTCTACCGCCATTTTTATCACCTGTTTCAGAATCCGTACATACTTCATTGCCGCGTTTGTACCAATACCCTGCGCCGTGGTAAGGAAATGTTCGAAGTCAGCAGCAAAAGCCAACTTCACATCGTTGAGTAATTTATCTGATACATGATAACGGTGCTTTAAAAACGCTTTAACCTTCCCTTGCGCGGCTTCGTACTTCTCCAAAGTTGCCGGGGCTTTCTTTCCAGCCTTCACCTTTTCTGCAAACCGCCGGTTGTGCAGCTCAAAGGCTTCACAAAGCGTCCTTTGCTGCACACCAATGCCTAGATAAGCATTTTTCAATATTTCCGCTGTAATAGGCTTATTTAGCGATAGTAAATGACTGTAATGCCGGTGTAGATCAGCTTTCATAACGGCCAGTTGTTGGTTAATCGTTTGGGCTTCATCGGAATTGCCCTTTACGCACTGGTTTTGCTGGTTCCATAGGTTTGCATGTACATGCCGGTAAGTGGAAAGCTCCACACGTTTTGTACCTACAGTCAGGCGGAGATAAATTGCCGGCTTGTCATTTTTGCGGCGATGGCGGTTAAGCCAGAAAAGAATAGAAAAACTTTGATGACCTTTTTCCATACAACACTGATTTTTGTTAACCAATTTTGTTTCAACTTCACTTGTCTTGACACCACTTAACATTTGGTCAAACACAATCCAGATCAGCACTTCAGGCCAATGAGGTTAGCAAATATACGACGTGAATCTGCTAACCGTACCGCTCACATTTTATTTGGATTACTTTGATATATTTTGATACAGATAAAAACAAGAAACCCGCGTAAACACTTAATTTACGCGGGTTTCTTTACTTCTTTGTTCTTATCTGAACTTTAAGATGCGGACCGGACGGGACTCGAACCCGCGACCTCCGCCGTGACAGGGCGGCATTCTAACCAACTGAACTACCGATCCATTCCTGACATATTAATAAGAAGCTCTTATCTTTCTGTCTCCCAATTCGTTGTGTTCCTCCGTTTTGGGATTGCAAAGATAGCAACAAAGTTCCCAATTAAGCAAATCTTTTTTAAAAAATATTTTCAGCATTATCTTTACACCCGATCTTTAACCAATTTAATCAAATTATGCAATTCCTGGATTTCGAGAAACCTATCGCTGACTTATATGAGCAGCTGGAGAAGCTGAAGGAAAATGGTGAAAAATCAGGCGTAGACGTATCTGCTACCGTGAGCGAGTATGAACAAAAAATTGCTGATACCCGCCAGCACATCTACGACCACCTCACCGCCTTCCAGCGCGTACAGCTGAGCCGTCATCCGGATAGGCCCTATACGCTGGCGTACATCGAAAAGATGTGTACCAACTTTACGGAACTGCATGGCGACCGGAATGTAAAAGACGATAAAGCCATGGTAGGCGGTTTCGCCGATCTCGATGGTGAAACAGTGATGTTTATTGGCCAGCAGAAAGGCATAAACACCAAAATGCGTCAGTTGAGAAACTTCGGTATGGCTAACCCGGAAGGATACCGCAAAGCCCTCCGACTCATGAAGCTGGCGGAAAGATTTAATAAGCCTATCGTTACCTTAATCGATACTCCCGGCGCTTATCCAGGGCTGGAAGCAGAAGAAAGAGGCCAGGCAGAAGCTATTGCCCGTAATCTTTTTGAGATGGTAAAACTTCGCGTACCTGTTATCTGCATCATTATCGGCGAAGGTGCATCTGGTGGCGCATTAGGTATTGGTATCGGCGACCGCGTATTTATGTTGGAAAATAGCTGGTATACCGTGATCTCTCCTGAAAACTGCTCCACCATCCTGTGGCGTAGCTGGAACTTCAAGGAAAAAGCAGCAGAAGAACTGAAACTCACTTCTGATTATATGAGCCAGTTTGGCCTGGTAGACGGCATCGTACGTGAGCCACTCGGCGGAGCCCACGTAAACCCTGATGAAATGGCACAATTATTAAAAGTGCGCATTAAGGAAACACTGGCAGAATTAAAGAAAATAGATCCCGATACCCGTATAGAACAACGTATTGATAAGTTCTCCCGCATGGGTTTTTACGAAGAAAAATAAAAAATATTTAGAGATCACAATAAAAATTTCGAATTTCGGCCTTCGAAGTTCGAAATTTTTATTTTCCCGTAAACACAGTCATGGAACAACTAAAAGGCACCGGGGTGGCATTGGTAACACCCTTTAAAGCAGATGAAAGCATAGATTGGAATGCTTTGGAAAAGTTGATCAACTACGTGATCGATGGCGGTGTGAACTATGTTGTGTCATTAGGCACAACTGGTGAAACACCTACTCTTTCTGCAGATGAAAAGCTGGATTTGATAAAATTCACTTTTGAAAAGGTGTCGAAGCGGGTGCCCGTAGTGATTGGTATTGGTGGTTATGATACACGGGAAGTAGTGAAAAGGCTGGAAACATGCCCAATAGATCAGGCAGCAGCAGTACTCAGCGTAGCGCCGTATTACAGCAAGCCTACACAGGAAGGAATTATTCAGCATTATAAAGCTATTGCGGCCGTATCTCCCAAACCCATTATCCTGTATAATGTACCCGGACGTACCGGTCGTAATATGACCGCAGAAACTACCCTGCGCCTGGCGCATGAGGTGGAAAACATCGTGGCCATGAAAGAAGCTTCCGGTGATATGCTGCAATGCATGCAGATTATCCGGGATAAACCGAAAGACTTTCTCGTCATCAGTGGTGATGATGCCCTGGCACTCGGCCAGCTGGCCTGTGGCATGGATGGCGTTATTTCTGTGGCGGCCAACTATTTCGCAACGGATTTCTCCAGCATGGTGCATGCCGCACTGGTAAACGATTTCCCATCTGCCCGTGCATTGAATAACAAAATGCTGGAAGGATTTGATATGATGTTCACCGAAAATAACCCGGCTGGTATCAAGGCATTCCTGCACCACGCAGGCATCGTCGAAAATTATTTCCGACTCCCTGTAATGCCGGTCACAGATCAGCTGTACAGCAGGATAGGAGCATATCTGAAAAAATACTAGCAGAAAGCTGAAAGCATAAAGCAGAAAGCTATTTTAGCGAATGACCAGAGCCAATATTTATACGCTTTAATCATTCGCTAAAATAGCTTTCTGCTTTATGCTTTCAGCTTTCTGCTAAATAATATATGTCACCCCTTCTTCCGCAATAGCCGTATTTTCAAACACAGGCTTTGCTTCATCCAGGAAAGGTTGTAATTCAGTGTATTTGGAAGAAAAATGCCCGATAAGCAGTTGTCTCACTCCGGCTGCTGCCGCCAGGGAGGCTGCCTGCACGGAGGTACTATGATAACGTTCGGCTGCCCGCTCCTGTAAATCGTGCAGATATGTGGTTTCATGGTACATTACATCTGCGCCCTTTAGCCATGGTAAAAGGTTCTCATCAAAGATGGTATCTGCGCAATACACATATCGTTTGCCCGGAGCAGGAGGGAGGGTCACCCAATCATTTTTAATGAGCATACCATCTTTCCGCTGATAATCAGCTCCATCCTGCAGTTTGCCGAAGTAAGCCGCCGGAATTTCATAAGCCCTTGCCTGGTCAGGAATCAGTTTTCGCTTTCTTTTTTGCAGCTCAAAGGAAAACCCAAAGCACGAAATGCGGTGCTGGGTGGGAAAACAAGACACCCTTAAGTCTTTATCCTCCACAATAACACCGCTATAGCCCGGTTGAAGCGGAACAAAAGACAATTCAAATTTCAGGATGGTGCCTGAGCAATCCAGTTGTAACTGGATAATCTGCTCCAGTTCCGGTGGCGCATATACGCTGAGCGGCTCTGTGCGCCCCATCAGGCTAAGTGTATTCAACAAACCTATCAGCCCGAAATAATGATCTCCATGAAGGTGACTGATGAAGATATATCTCAGCTTGCTGCGTTTAATCCTGTATTTGGCGATCTGTATCTGGGTGCCTTCCCCGCAATCCACCAGCAGCAACTGCTCGTTACAGGTAACTACCTGGGCGGTGGGATGCCTGTCCAGGGTGGGGATAGCGGAGTTGTTACCTAAAATGGTTACTGCAAACATGTCTTTAGCGTTTAGCCGTTAGCTGTTAACTTTTATCCGCTGCGCTATACCTATGGCGGCCGCATACGGTAAAAGCGGTTATCTATTCCATTCCATCCAGTAATTCCCTTTCCAGTTCTTCCATCATCACCAGGTCTATCGCTTCTGCCATGGTGGGGGCAATATTCAGCATATCATCACCTGCTGTTTTCAGCGCAGCTGTTAACGTGTTGTTAAGACCGGTAATGGCACAGGAAAGCTGGTTGTCATACCTATGCCGGTATACTGTTAAAATGGCTTCAACGCCGCTGGCATCAATTTTTTCTACCAATGTCAGGTCTAGTATGAGATTCCGCCCTTTCAGTTCCGGTATGGAAGTGGCCGTAGCCTGGAAGTCGGCTGACAAATTAGCATCCAGATCGGTAACTTCAGGACAAAAAACGACTATTTTTTCTTTGGTATCAATTTTGAATTTCATGCGTTGGACGTTGTTTTATACTTTAATAAAATTAAATTTTGAACAGAGGGAACCCGCCTATAAAATATAACCGCAAGAGATCGAAACAAAAACCTCCTTTTCTTCGTAGATATTTTTAAACGAACGTACCCGCATCACCGCAAAAATAATTCTTATACTATTAAAGTGTAAGTTGTTTAAATCTAAAAAAGGAATAACTTTCATTCCGACACATAACGCGGTAATCTTAAGTCAGAATTATTCGTTATTATTGTATTAAGCAAGCCCCCGTAAGGGTTTTTGATAATTTAATAATCTCACAATGGACCAGAATTTTTCACCGCAAGTTAAGGAGATCATTTCGTTCAGCAGAGAGGAAGCTTTACGTCTGGGAAATGACTTCATAGGTACTGAACACCTGCTGTTAGGTATTATTCGGGAAGGCGAAGGCACGGCCGTAAAGATTCTGCAGGCTTTGAACGTAGATCTGTATGAGTTACGCAAGGAAGTAGAACTGGCTGTAAAAGATAAGACCGGAAAGAATATTGCTAACATTAATAGCCTCCCGCTTACCAGACAGGCAGAAAAAGTGATACGTGTTACCGTATTAGAAGCTAAGGCACTGAAAAGTGCAACAGTGGAAACGGAACATCTCATGCTTTCTATACTTAAGAATAAGGAAAACGTTTGTACACAAATCTTACAACAATTTGACGTGGACTACGATACTTTTAAAAACGAACTGGGCTTTGTAAAATCAGCGGACCCTAAATCAGAATTTGATGATCCGGGCGAAGAAGAGTTTGAGGACGAAAGAAAGAGTTACGCATCCAAAGCCAAACAGACAAATACCAAATCCAAAACGCCCGTACTGGATAATTTTGGTAGAGATATTACCAAGCTGGCCGAAAGCGGCAGCTTAGACCCGATTGTTGGCCGCGAGCAGGAAATAGAAAGGGTTTCCCAGATACTTTCCCGCCGTAAAAAGAACAATCCGATTCTTATTGGTGAACCCGGTGTGGGTAAAACCGCCATCGTGGAAGGTTTAGCGCTGCGAATTGTACAGCGTAAAGTTTCCCGCGTGCTGTTCGATAAGCGCGTGGTAAGCCTCGACCTCGCCGCCCTGGTGGCCGGTACCAAATACCGTGGCCAGTTTGAAGAAAGAATGAAGGCCATCATGAATGAACTCGAGAAAAACAGGGATGTTATCCTGTTTATCGATGAAATTCATACCATCGTGGGCGCCGGCGGCGCTTCAGGTTCCCTGGACGCTTCCAACATCTTTAAACCTGCACTCGCCAGGGGCGAACTCCAATGCATTGGAGCCTCTACCCTCGATGAGTACCGCATGTACATCGAAAAAGATGGCGCACTCGACCGCCGCTTCCAAAAAGTAATGGTTGAACCACCAACCGTGGATGAAACCATTCAGATCCTCAACAATATCAAGCCTCGTTATGAAGAATACCATAATGTTAGCTATACCGACGCTGCTATTGATGCCTGCGTGAAACTGAGCGACCGCTACATGACCGACCGTCTCCTGCCCGACAAGGCAATTGATGTACTCGACGAAGTAGGCGCACGTGTTCACCTCAAAAACATCAATGTTCCTCAAAATATCCTCGATCTCGAAAAACAGATTGAAGATATCAAACAGGAAAAAAATAAAGTAGTGAAAAGCCAACGCTTCGAAGAAGCCGCTGCACTGCGCGATACAGAGAAGAAACTGGGTGAAGACCTGGAACGCGCAAAAGCAATGTGGGAAGAAGAAGTGAAACACAAACGCTACCCAATTGATGAAGAAGCCATCGCGGAAGTTGTGAGCATGATGACCGGTATCCCCGTTAAACGGATGGTGCAGGCCGAAACAGAGAAATTACGTCGCATGGGCGAAGATCTCAAGGGCGCCGTGGTTGGACAGGACGATGCCATTAGCAAAGTCACCAAAGCCATACAGCGTAACCGCGTTGGTCTGAAAGATCCTAAAAAGCCAATCGGTACCTTTATATTCCTCGGCCCTACCGGGGTAGGTAAAACAGAGCTCGCCAAATCACTGGCCCGCTATATGTTCGACTCAGAGGAAGCGCTGATCCGCATCGATATGAGTGAATACATGGAGAAATTCTCTGTAAGCCGCCTCATTGGTGCTCCTCCGGGATATGTAGGATATGAAGAAGGTGGACAGCTCACCGAAAAAGTGCGCCGCAAACCTTACTCCGTTATCCTCCTGGATGAAATCGAAAAAGCACATCCGGATATTTATAACCTCCTGTTGCAGGTACTCGATGACGGTATCCTCACTGATGGCCTCGGTCGTAAAGTAGACTTTAAAAATACCCTCATCATCATGACCTCCAATATCGGAGCCCGTCAACTGAAGGATTTCGGCGCAGGCGTTGGTTTCTCTACCAATGCAAGAGCCGTAAACGAAGAAGAGAATACCAAATCAGTGATCGAAAAAGCATTGAAACGTACCTTCTCTCCTGAGTTCCTCAACAGAATCGACGATGTGATCATCTTCAACTCACTGGCGAAAGAACACATCTATACGATCATTGACATCACCATGAAGAGTGTACTGAAACGTCTGAATAACCTTGGATTTAGCCTCGAACTCACCGATGAAGCCAAAGGCTTCCTCGCAGATAAAGGCTACGACCAGCAATTCGGCGCCAGACCACTGCACAGGGCCATCCAGAAATACCTGGAAGACCCATTAGCAGAGGAAATCCTCAACATGAACATACATGATGGCGATATACTCGTGGCTGACCTGGACAAGGAAAATCAAAAACTGATCTTTACCTTGAAAAATAACTCCTCCAAGAGTAAGTCCGAAAAATCAGAAGCGTAACCTAATACGCTGATCATAAATTAATAGCCCGTCAATGGTAAATTACCCTGACGGGCTTTTTTATGTATAACATGAACATGTTAATTTCTGCGCTAATACATAACAGTTTACGGCAGAGTTAATCTAATCAAGTATTTTTGCCAGCCATTGATACCCCTTAGAGTCTGTATCCTAGTACTTCGTGTCAGATCTTCTTACCTCTCTTAATCAGATTCACCATATTAAAAATGGTATGATCATGTCATTTTTTAAAAACATTTAATATGTCACATTTGCAGTATGTATTTTATCTAATCTATATAAATAGATATTTATTAGACTAAAATAATTTACTCTTTTTTATATTAGTCGGAACAGGCTTGTGATAGCTTAGATAAGAGTTTTTTGTGCCTCGGTTTTTCATTTTATCCTTATATCCTCGCACCAGCAATGACAGGCTGGTGGTGTATTTGACTTAACTATTTATCCTTATATCTATGAGAAGATCTCTACGTAATGTAGCTCGTGTTATGCTAATAGGTGGTGTAAGCATTGTGGCTACAAAGGCACACGCCCAGCTGAAAGTAGGTAAGAATCCTACCTCTATTCAAAAATCAGCTATCCTGGAACTGGAATCCGATAAACAAGGTTTATTGCTGACACGTATCGCAGATACTTCTGTGATGACCTCTCTCGCTCCTCCGGACGGGATGATCATTTACCTGACAAAAACCGGTGAAGAAGGATTCTATGTAAGACACAACTACCAATGGGAAAGAATGGCTACCAAAGCTTCTTCCTGGGACCTGTTAGGTAACGCATTGACCAATGCTGCCACACAATTCATTGGAAGTACTAACAATATTCCTTTCGTGATGAAAGCTAATAATGTGGAAGGAATGCGGATCGATAACGGCAATGTGATTGTAAAAAATGATCTGACTTTAAGCGGTATCACCACTGACGCTACTGCGGCTTTAATGGAAGCGGTAATTGTAGATGGAACCGGTAAAGTATATAAGCGTCCATTAACCAAAGCTGCTTTTACCGATTTAACCATCAATGGCTCCGCTGAATTAAAGCAATTCATTAATACTGATAATGCAGCAGGCGATTATAAATTCACTACGGCCCCTGCTGCTGGTGGTGGTACTGAACACAAACTGAGCATCGCTACCCAAACTGGTTCCGCGGCAGGTGGACCAGCAGTGGGTTTGCTCACTAAAGCAGATTGGGATAAATTTAATACTGCGGCAGGTAAAGCCCTACAGGTGGCTACCTTCATCAACTCCGGTGATGCAAATGGTTTAACCATTGACAATAGTGGTGCTAACCCTACCATCGCTTTAAATGCTGCTACAGCAACTACTCCTGGTGGTGTTTCTGCAGGTACACAAACTTTCGGTGGTGATAAAACATTTGCAGGAAAAATCACCGGTAACAACGGCCTGGTAGTAACTACAGGTGGTGCAGATGTAACCGGCAACTCCAAAGTTACCGGTACTTTCAACGTAACCAGCACTACTAAATTGGATAATACTTTAACCATCACTACTGGTGGTGCAGATATTACCGGCAATTCAAAAGTAACTGGTGATATACAGGTTACCGGTAAATCTGCCCTCGATAACACCGTTACACTGGGTAGCGTAGCAACAGGCACCAACGAACTGTCTGTATTAATGCTTAACGGTACCAATCAAATTATCAAAAGGAATCTTCCTGCAACAGCATTCACTGACCTGACTTTCAGTTCAGACCATGCCGGTACTGATTTAAAAGTGGTAAAAGATGCCACTACCAACAATGTAAACGTAAGTATTCCATTCGCAGATCCATCTGTAGCTGGTGGTCTCGTAAGCAATGCTTCCCAATCTTTCGCCGGTAACAAAAGATTTGGAAATGATGTAGCGATAAAATCTTCCCTGAACGTGGGTGATACCAGCGCCATTGCTAATTCTACTTTACAGGTACAAGGTTCTGTATCCATGGCCATCACTGAGGTGACCAGCAGTACCAGCTATAGCGTTACTTCCACCGATTATACCATCGTTGTAAAAAATACTTCTCCTGTAACAGTGAAGTTACCTTCCATTGCAGGTACAAAAGGCCGTATCTACACTATCAAAAAAGCAGCCGCAGACGCTACCAACAGACTTGATAATCCTGTTACCATTCAGGCACAGGCAGGTCAGAACATTGAAGATGGAAACTCTATCAACATCTACAATGACTGGACTTACATCACTGTACAATCCAACGGTACAGATACCTGGTATATTATTAAGAAATAAGGTTGAACTGTATTTGAAACGGCTACGTATAACCGTAGCCGTTTCACCTCTTTTGTGCTACTTAAATGATGATGTATGAAGCTGCAAGGGCTTATGAAAGTATGTGCCATTATATTGTGCTGCTTATGCAGTAACCAATTGCTGGCACAGCAATTAAAGCTGGGAACTAATCCTTCCACACTAAAATCATCTGCTTTACTTGAACTGGAAAGTGCAAAGCAGGCTTTGTTAATTACCCGCATCGCAGATACTAACCAGATCGTTAGCCCGGTTAACGGGATGATCATATACCTGACCACTGATAACTCTTTCCGTGTCAGAGCTAATAATTACTGGAATAAATTAATTCCGGAAGGTAGCGCTATCCAATCTATCAACAACGACGCCACACCCGCCCAAAAAATAATCGCTAATTATACCCCCGCCGGTACATTTGGTTTTACAACCGCAGCAGGAACACATACGCTCACCATTCCTGATGCCGGACTCACTGCCGCAGGTTTTATGAACATTGGCGCCCAGTCGTTCAAGGGATTAAAGAATTTCACAGATGGCCTGCAAACCGCCAATCTGCGTGTAGTGAATGATTTGAGTACCCCCACAAAAATATTAGGTAAAGATGGAAGTGGTGATGTGTCGGCCCTGACGTTAGACGCTACCACGTTAAATCTTACTGCAGGCTTGCTTAAAGCCAATAATACCACCAAATTATGGAATGCCGGTAAAATAGCGGACTACGATGTATCATTCGCCACTGCACCAACAACAGATCAGGTGCTCACTTTTAATGGTACACAATGGATCGCGAAAGCTGCTGCAAGTGCTATCTTGTCTATTAACAGCGACGCTACATCTGCCCAGAAAATAGTAGCAACCTATACCCCCGCCGGTACATTTGGTTTTACAACCGCAGCAGGAACACATACGCTCACCATTCCTGATGCCGGACTCACTGCCGCAGGTTTTATGAACATTGGCGCCCAGTCGTTCAAGGGATTAAAGAATTTCACAGATGGCCTGCAAACCGCCAATCTGCGTGTAGTGAATGATTTGAGTACCCCTACAAAAGTATTAGGTAAAGATGGAAATGGTGACGTAGCAGCCCTGACCCTCGGCACTACGCTGGGTCTTACTGCTGGTAGCCTGAATGCTAATAACACTACTAAACTCTGGAACGCCAATAAAATAGCGGACTACGATGTATCATTCGCCACCGCACCAACAACTGACCAGGTGCTCACTTTTAATGGCACACAATGGATCGCGAAAGCCGCAACAGGAGGTATTACCTCCATCGGGCTCTCTATGCCATCGCTGTTCACAGTAACTGGATCTCCACTTACTGCGAATGGTACCATCACCACAAACCTGGCTAATCAAAACGCTAACCTGGTATTTGCAGGCCCGGCGTCAGGAGGAGCCGCTGCACCAACTTTCCGCTCTCTGGCAGCTGCTGATATACCCACTAACCTGGGCGGCTATATTCAGAATACCACTACGCAACAAGCCTCCTCCAATTTTAATATATCCGGTAATGGTGCCATTGCCGGAACATTAGGAGTAGGAACCGCTACACCAGGTAATAAAGTGGAAATCACAGGACCATCCTTTGCTCCTACTTCACCATTTAACATTTCAGGTCTTCGGTTAACAAACCTGGTGGGTGCTCTTTCCACATCAATACCCGCTACATCTAAAGTGCTCTCTATTAATAGCTCTGGTGATGTTATCTTAACAGACAATCCATCTACCACCAACTGGTTAACGGGTGGTAACGCTGCCACAAGCACCCAGTTTCTGGGTACTACCAATGCCGTGGATATGGTAGTGAAGTATAATAATAAAGAACTCTTCAGAGGATCAAGAGGTCAAACAGCTGCAGAAAGCGGCGGAACCGATTTCTCTGCTTATACATTAACACTCTTCAATGGCGCTACCAAATTTAATGGTCACCCATTGATTATACGTGCCAACGGTAACGATGTCCTGGCATTTGAAGATGCTGCCGGTACACCCAAATGGCACTGGAATATATTGGGAGGTGGATTGAACTTCGTGGAAACAAACGTTGCGGACTACAGACTATTTCTACAGAATGGAGGAAATGTAGGAATCGGAACCAGTACGCCAGGAGCGCTACTGGATGTGGAAGGGACAGCTATAATAGGCACCGGAGGGTCAGTATTAAACGGTATTATTCGCGCAACAAATGTGAACCCGGGATCTATTGCCACAGGGACTGCAGTTTCCAAAACATTTACAGTAACCGGTGCTGCAGTTGGAGGAAACGTCATCATTAATCCACGGGCAGACCTTACTTCCTCTTTTTCTATTGTTTCTGCCCGGGTAAGTGCTGCTAATACTGTTACCGTAATTTTTAATAACAGTACAGGAAGTGCTGTTACCAACAGGAGTTTTGATCTGACCGTTATCCAATAAGCTAATTGAAAACAAAGTACTTAATATTATCACTAATATTATTGCTGGCGGGAACTGCCTCCGCCCAGCAAGGCGTCTACATCCCCTCCGGAGCCACTGTATGGCTCTCCGGCAATACCAACGTAGGCATCTTCGCTGACATGACCAACAACGGAATCCTCGGTTCAAACCCTAATACCACTTTTTATTTCCTCAGCAAATTATGGACTAACGGTAACGGATCTACGCTACCTGACGAAAGCGCCGACGGCGTTTCCGGCACCGGCGGTACCTTCAATTTTTCCGGTGGTACCGGTATCGGGCAACAAAAAGTATTCGGTGGTTACAGCTTCATCACCAAAACAGGCACCAGCTTTCCTAACCTGCAACTCAGCAATAGCGCAGGTTTGCTGCTCGACGATCTCAGTGATCTGAAAGTCCGCAATGCCCTGCAATTCACTAATGGCCGTCTTTACCTGAATGGCTGGATCCTGCAGGTGGGCGATAAAAATCCCGGTACTATCACCGGCTATTCCGATGCCCGCTACGTGGTTACCGGCAAAGGCGTCGCCGGAGGCTTATTGTACCGCGCCGCTATCAATAATGCTGCAGGTAAAGTAGTGTTTCCAATAGGAACAGACGATAATAGCTATGCACCCGCTGCCGTGCTGATGACTGGCGGGAAAGACATGATCGGCGCAAGAGTATACGACAGTGTTTTCACAGTAGCCGCCGGTGGTACCGCTTACCCCGACAGCTTCGTTAATAAAACCTGGAATATCCGCCGCGATGATAACACCGGCGGCGAGGTAGACGTAATCCTGCAACACATGGATACCGACGAACTACCTGCCTATGCTACTTACCGCGACAGCAGTTTCATTACCCGCTTTGTTACCGGGGTGTGGGATAACGTTCCGTTTATTCCTAATAAACCCCTGGCAGGAACACTGACCACCAGCTCCATGTCCAGCCCTGCTACTATGCACCTGCGACATTTCACTGCCCTGGGCAGTAGTGAATATTTCGCCAAAACCACGCTCTTCGGATCGGCTAAACCAGCTATCTTCCTGAGCTTCGAGGCTTACCGTATCGCCCCGGCCATGGTACAGCTGGACTGGACCACCAGCAGGGAAGTATTTAATGCAGTATTTGAAGTGGAACGCCGCTATGAAAGGGAAGAGAGCTTCACCAAAATTGCAACGGTGCCTACAAAAGCCATCAATGGCAACAGCAGCATACCGCTTAGTTATATGTACCAGGATCCGAATGATTACGACGACTGGACCTACTATCGCATTAAGGCCGTAGGCAAAAATGGCAAAGTCACCTATTCGGAAATCCGGGCTGTACCACCTTTTGTACAAATCAACGTATACCCGAACCCGAACAACGGCCGCTTTATGGTGAAAATACGGGGTATTCGCGGGGATATGCAGATAGAACTGCGTGACGTATGGAGCCAGGTAATGCGGACATATGACGTGAAGGGAGACAAAGACATTGATATCTCTGGTATGCCTTCCGGCGTTTACTTCCTGGTCATTTATCATAAAGAAACAATGAAAGTGCTCTACACCACCAAGGTGGTAGTCACGCAATAGCCGTTAGCGTTATGGATTTGTGTGGAATGGAAAGCGAAACATCGCGTTTGCCATCTCCTCACAAATCCTAATTCCTGATTTCCTTGTTTTTCTCGCTGATTTGGCGCAATTTTGTAGCGTTCTTCCCTATAGACGATTCATTTAAACAGATAGTTTTGAAAAAAATAATCATCACGATAGATGGCTACTCTTCATGTGGCAAAAGCACCCTGGCCAAGCAATTGGCTAAAAAGCTGAACTATACCTATATAGACAGCGGTGCTATGTATCGTGCAGTGACCCTGTATTTTATTCAAAACCGCATCGACTGGATGTCGCATGAAGCAGTAGCCACAGCCCTGAAAGATGTACACCTGGACTTTGTACTCAATTCCCTCACTGGTTTATGCGAAATGTACCTGAACAATGAGAATGTGGAACACCTGATCCGGGAAATGGTAGTGGCAGAGAAAGTAAGTGAAGTGGCCGCCGTAAAGGAAGTACGCGACTTTGCCGTGGCACAGCAAAAGAAAATGGGCGCCCGCAAAGGCATCGTAATGGATGGCCGGGATATTGGTACCGTGGTATTCCCACATGCAGAACTGAAGATCTTTATGACCGCTGAAATCGCCATCCGCGTACAGCGCCGCTTTAAAGAACTGTATGAGAAAAACAGGAATATTACACTGGAAGAAGTAAAACAAAACCTCGAATTAAGAGATTATATAGATGCCAACCGCGAAATAAGTCCGCTGCGGAAAGCAGATGACGCTATTATCCTGGATAACAGCCACTTAAACCTCGAAGACCAGCTGCAATTAGTGATGCAATGGGTGGAGGATGCAATAATGGCGCACTCCTCCTAAAATATTATTTTCTTTTATTAAAACTCTTTTATACATTTGTTATGTAGCTGTTAATGTTACCAACCCAATAATTTTTCCACATCCTCCCGAATTTCCAATAGAATTTTATTTGCATGTTAATGCCTGTCTTTTTATAGACACATTTACATACCCAACCTTATCCTCTCTGAAAATACTGCTTAGGTAATTTTCATATAGTAAGTCATTAGTGCCAACGATTATAGTGCTGCTGATCCGACTGAATAAGACAATAGAACAGGTGCGTAACACGCAATTATATGCCGTGCTTTCAAAAAGGTCTTATCCTAGCTATATCCACAAGGACCCTTTGCTATTAACCGATTATAAATTGCTATTATATAAAATTCAGCCGGACTGTGGTATCACCGCTATTGTCAGGCATTAAAGGTAATGTGGGATGGCGTGGTTCGCCATGACCGTTCCATATTTTCAGTAGGTGTATTCGGTTAATAGGAAGAAGGGGCGAATTCTTTCGCCCTTTCGCTTTTTTAAAACTTTTGATTGTCAGCTGATTATTATGCGTACTACTACGTGCAGGTTATTCATAATTCTTTTTTAAATTGTGTTGTCTCACAGACCAGCCAATGTCTATTAAAGGTGTATGTTTTTTGTTCCTGCTCCTCCTGGGAGCCAATTCAGGAACGATAGCGCAGGATTCCCTGCGGATATCCAGGTTAATGGATTCTATTCGTACGCTCCCCACTGACACTGCTAAAGTATCCTTGTTACTTAAAACAGGTACCGCTAATAACCGCTATTTTGAATCTCATAAACAGGAAAACGTATTCCTGCAGGAGGCCCTTGGTTTGGCACAACGTCTCAAATATCCCAAAGGAATTTCAGCAGCCTACAACGAAATCGGCACCAATAAACGGAATAAATCCCTCTACATTGTAGCGGAAGATTATCATGAAAAAGCCCTGAAAGCCGCAGAAGAAGCAAAGGATACCTTTCTCATCGTTTTCTCCCTGAACAACGCCGGCGTAGATTGCCGCCGCCAGGATAAGTTGCAAAAGGCTTTCGATTATCATGTCAGGGCGCTGGTGCTGGCCGAAAAAATCAATGATATCCGTAATATCTGTGTCGCCACCAACAGCATTGGCAACATCCAACTCACTACCGAAAAGTACGATGACGCTATCACCCATTTCAACCACGCGCTGGAGCTCGAAGAAAAGAGCCACAATGAGTTGGGCGTAGCCATCAACCTGGGAAACCTGGGATACGCCTACCAGGGACAAAACAAGCTGGATCTGGCTATCCAGTATTATAAACGCTCCCTGAATATGAATCTAAAAATGGATCGCCCCATTGGGATGGCCATTTGCTATAATGCCCTGGGAGCGGCTTACAAAGAAAAGAAAGATTACGCCACCGCGATGGAATACCTGAAAAAAGCGCTGGAGGTAAATGATAAGGTAGATGATAAAGTGCATGTGGCAGAAAGCTACCTTGGCATCGGAAAATTACTCGGCGCACAGGGAAAGCATGAGGAAGCCCGTGAGAATATCATGGAATCCATTAGCATCAGTACTTTCTGGGGATTTAAATCCATGCTGATGGATGCGTATAAAGCCCTGGCAGAAGATTACAAGGCAAGTGGCGATTTTAAAAAATCACTGGAAGCTGCTGATAAATCCCTGCTGTATAAAGATAGTATTCTCGATGAACGCTCTGCAATGGCCCTCGCACAAATGCAGACCATTTATGAGGTAGACCGGAAAGATAACCAGATTCGCAGCCTGGAGCACGACAAAACGGTCAACGAACTACGCACCAGGAGAAATGTAACCACCACCTTTTTCCTGGCCGCCTTCCTGCTAATGGCAGTGGTAGGTGGTTTTTTCTATATCCGTCACCGTAACCTGCAGGCAAAAAAACAAACCTTGCAATTGGAACTCCGGTCGCTGCGCTCCCAGATGAATCCTCACTTTATTTTTAATTCCCTGAGTTCTATTCATCGTTATATCTGGAGTAATAACCAGGAAGAAGCGTCAGACTACCTGACCAAGTTCTCCCGGCTCATGCGCCTCATCCTCGATAATACACAACATACATTTGTTACCTTAAATAAGGAACTGGAATCATTAAGGTTGTATCTTGACCTGGAATCATTGCGCTGTAATGGCATTTTTGACTACTCCTTTAATATTGATCCCGACATTAATGATGAAGAAGTACTGATCCCGCCAATGATCCTGCAACCATATGTGGAAAACGCTATCTGGCACGGACTTGTACATAAATTACCAGAGGAAAAAGGATTACTGACAATCGATATCGTTCTGAAAAATCGCAGCCTCGTATGTACCATTACAGATAACGGGATAGGCCGCAAAAAGGCGATGGAAATAAAAGACAGGAAAGGACGCCTGCACAATTCGGTGGGCATGAAAGTAACAGAAGGCCGGATAGACCTGATCCGGAAAATTAATAATAAAGATGCCAGGGTAATGGTAACAGACCTGGAAGACGAGCAAGGGCAGGGCATTGGCACCAAAGTGACGATTGTATTGCCCGCGGAATTTATATTTTAACCAGCGATGTTTTATTTACTACACTTCATCCTTAAACCATAAAACAGCGAATAGCTGAAAGTTACCTGTATGAGCGAAATCAAAGCTATCATTGTTGACGACGAACAACATTGCATAGATGCCCTGCAAACAATGTTACAGAAAAAGTGTCCCGGTGTAAATGTAATTGGTACCGCTAAAAGTGTACGGGACGCAAAAGAACTGGTAGATGAATTACAACCAGACCTGGTATTCCTGGATGTGGAAATGCCCTACCAGAATGGATTTGAGCTGTTGAAATTATTTGAAAAAGTATTTTTCGACGTCATTTTTACAACGGCCTATGAGCAATATGCTTTAAAAGCGATTAAGTTTAACGCATTGGATTACCTGTTGAAACCCTTTAGTGTAAGGGAATTACAGGATGCACTGGATAAATGCAGGGAAAGAAAGAGTAATCGTGTTAAAGACCAGTCCGGAGGTTCTCCCATGGAGGTGTTCCTGCAAAACATGAAAACATTGCAGCAAACGCACAAAAAAATTGCACTCCCTACTATCAATGGCCTGGTGTTTATGCCGGTACAAAACATAGTACGCTGCGAGTCTACCGGCAACTATACCCGCATTTTCTTTACCGACAAAAAGAACCTGATGGTATCCCGTCCACTGAAAGAGTTTGAAGAGTTGTTGTCGGATGTGGATTTCTTCCGGGTACACAATTCACACCTGATTAATATGCAGCAAATGCAGTCTTATATACAGGGTGAAGGTGGTTTTGCCCTGATGAGCGATGGCACACAGGTGGAAGTTTCCAGGAGAAGAAAAGCCGACTTTTTAAAGAAAGCCATGCAGTTCTAAGAGAGATTTTAAAAAGCCTGTTCCGATTTTATTCGTTTTTATGCCAGTTATAGCTATTTACCTACCATATAATAAATGGCTATTGCGGGCATATTTTAGATAGATTACTTTTGAATTACGATTTCAATATTAACACTATATAAAGATTTTATACTCTGCATTACTAGCGTGATTAGCCCCAAAGAAAAAAGACACCTTCATGGTGTCTTTTTTGTTATATCTTATAAGATAAGAATAATCTACATATCATAGATATGATTAAACCGTGGCCAGTTCATCCGCCTTGTGCTCCAGTCCGTAGAAGGAGAGCAGCCTGCGGATGACTCCTTCAACAAGTGCATCCGGACAGGAAGCGCCACTGGTTAACAGTATGGTCACCTGATCTTTTTGAGGCAAAAAGGTATCGCCGTTAATCTCTTTTTTATGATGGAAATCCCAGTGATTGATAGCAGTACTGGAAAGCATATGTTCGGGAGATGAGATAAAATAGGTAGGCAATTTTTCCTCACATAGTTCCACGAGGTGCGAAGTATTGGAGCTGTTATAGCCGCCCACTACGATGGCCAGGTCGGCAGGTTCCTGCAACATACCGGTAACGGCAGTCTGGTTGTCGTTGGTAGCGTAGCACAGCGTATCACGGGTGTCTGCAAATCGCTCGCCGGTGGTAGCTTCGGTAAGTCCAAAAGTATTCACCATTACCTGCCGAATATAATCAGCGATCGCCTGCGTTTCGGTGGCCAGCATCGTCGTTTGGTTCACTACACCTACGCGCTGCAGGTCTTTGGCAGCATCAAAACCGGTGGAATACTGACCTTTAAACAGTTCGTAGAATTCTTCGGGAGGTCGCTCGCCGGTGATGAATTCTGCTAACAGGGCTGCTTCTTTAATATCTTTTACAACTACCGTGGGTGTACCGGCCTGGCTATGGGAAAAGGTGGCCCTGGTTTCCTCATGTTTAGGTTTACCATGTACAATCACTGTGTAGTTTTTTTGTCCGATTTGTTCCGCTTTATTCCATACCCGTTCTACAAAAGGGCAGGTGGTATTATATTTCAGCGGTTCTATACCCAGTGAGGCCAGTTGTTTTTCTGTTTCCAGGGTAGTGCCAAAAGCAGGGATGATCACAATATCATCGGGCTGCAGTTGTTCCCAGGGTACCAGTTGGCGGCCGGAAGTATCCATAATAAATTGTACCCCTCTATCCAGCAAATCATTGTTCACATGCGGGTTGTGGATCATTTCACTGAGCAGGAAAATACGTTTGCCAGGATTTTCATCTACGGTTTTGAAGGCAATCTCGATAGCATTTTCTACGCCATAGCAAAATCCAAAGTGGCGGGCCAGCAAAATTTTGATGGGCCCAAAGTCCAGTTCTGTCGGAGAAAAATCTTTCTTCATGCGGTCCTGTTGCTTGCGCTGGTTCTTGATGGCGCTGATCAGCGGACTGCGATATATGACGGGAACGTTAAATGTCTTCATGTGTTAATGGCGGAAATTGAGCGACAAAGTTAATCAGTTTTCTTTGCTCACTTTGTCTAACCAGGCTTTTTCTTCTGCACTCAGACTCTGATAGCCTTTTTCATTGATTTTATCCAACAGCTGATCCAGCCGGGAAGAGTTGTTATCGTCTGCTTTCTTGACTACTTTCAGTGGCGATTTCTTAGGTTTGAATTTGCGGGCAACCTGCTGGTTTTCCCGGCGGGTGTTGGCATCAAATAGCCAGATCAGGGGTTTACACATATCTGTACCTGCCTGCAGGGTGCGGATGTAGAGGAAGCCAAGGAGAGAGCCTCCCATATGGGAAATCAGCCCGCCAATGTTACCATTGGGTATAGAGATCAGGCCCAGTACTACCAATGCAATTGCCAGCCATTTCAGTCGTACACTGCCGAAAAACATCAACCCTATTTCATAGTTGGGCATCAGCGTAGCGGCTGCCACCAAAATACACATAATAGCTGCAGAAGCGCCTACCATGGTGCTGCCTACATACCCGGGAAACAAAACACTGCTTAAAAGATATAACAGGCCGCCGGCAATACCTCCCAGCAGGTACAACGGGAGTACCCGTTTATTACCAAGGAAGTCGCGGAAAAGATTACCGAACCAATACAGGTTAATCATATTAAACAACACATGGAATATTTCCACGTGTGTAAACATATAGGTGAGCAGTCCCCATGGTTTCAATATAAAAGCACTCAGCGGCACATGCATCGCCAGCTGATCATAGGTCCATATAAGTGGAGCGGGTTGTTTGGTCAGAAAAGCAATAAGACGTATAATGTTGATCCCCAGAAATACAACGATGTTCCAGAATAACAAATGGTTCACTGTATTACCTTGCCTGAGCCAATAGCGAATATCCGATTGAAAAGAGGTCCCGTTCATATACACAAATTAAAATAAAATCCGGGATTAAATAATAGTAATTAACATTTTGAATGAAGGAAAAAATAAGCTGCCCTACTGCCAATAAACAACAGTTCCCCTGTCCTGTTATATCAACAATAAATCCGCTTTCTGGTTGTTTTTTAGTCAAAAAAAATGCCTGTTTACACAGTTTAATTTTTTGTCGTAGTATAAAAAATAATCATGCATTTAAAAAATATCTGAAAACTGCGGCCTGTTCTGCAGGGGATAGGGCTTTTCTTCAATAAAAATGCGGATAAACGGGTAATTTTTCGTATTTTTGCCGTCCCATAAAACAGGGAGTCCGGGTATTCCGGCTTAAATTTTCAATTTTTTATGAGCGAAAACAACATTTCTAACGAACAAAACGCTGAACAACAGGCTCCGCAAGCAGTTGCGGCTGAAACAGCGACACCAAAGGCTCCTGTAGCTAAAGTTGAAACCGCACACGACGATTTCGACTGGAGCGTTGACAAACGTAACGTTTCTTCTTACAGCAAAGAAGAAAAAGAAAAGTACGACCAGACTTACGACAGCACTTTCAAAGTGTTTGAAGAAAACAGCCTGCTGACAGGTACTGTTGTAGGTTTAACCAACACAGACGTAGTTATCAACATCGGATTCAAATCTGATGGTTTGATCTCTCTGAACGAATTCCGTGATTTACCAGGTCTGCGCATCGGCGACGAAGTAGAAGTACTGGTAGTGGAAAAAGAAGACCGCGATGGTAACCTGCACCTGAGCCGTAAACAAGCTCGTCAAAAACGTGCATGGGAAAAAATCGTGGAAGTTTACAAAACAGGCGAAGTGGTTACTGGTACCGTTACCAGCAAAACCAAAGGCGGCTTGATCGTAGACGTGTATGGTATGGAAACATTCTTACCAGGTTCACAGATCGATGTGAAACCAGTTACCGATTACGACCAGTTTGTAGGCAAAACTATGGAGTTCAAGGTGGTGAAAGTAAACGAAACCATCCGCAACGCCGTTGTTTCCCACAAAGCGCTCATCGAAAGCGATATCGAACAACAAAGAGTGGATATCATCAGCAAACTGGAGAAAGGCCAGGTGTTGGAAGGTACCATCAAAAATATCACCGACTTCGGTGCGTTCATCGACCTGGGTGGTCTGGACGGCTTGCTGTATATCACCGATATCAGCTGGGGCCGTATCTCCCATCCGAGCGAAGTGCTCCAGATGGATCAGAAAATCAACGTTGTTGTGCTTGACTTCGATGACGAAAAACGTCGCATAAGCCTCGGTTACAAACAACTGACTCCGCATCCGTGGGATACTTTACCAGCTACTATCACCGAAGGTGCTAAAGTGAAAGGTAAAGTAGTTAACATCGAAGACTACGGTGCATTCCTGGAAATCATGCCAGGTGTGGAAGGTCTGGTTCACGTATCTGAAATCTCCTGGGCTTCTACCCCTATCAACGCTAAAGAATTCTTCAAATTAGGAGAAGAATACGAAGCAGTGGTAGTTACCCTGAGCAAAGACGAGCGCAAAATGAGCCTGTCTATCAAGCAACTGACAGAAGATCCATGGTCTACTATCGAAACTAAATTCCCAGTGGATAGCCGTCACAAAGGTATCGTGAAAAACATCACTCCTTATGGCGTATTCGTTGAACTGGAAACCGGTATCGGTGGCATGATCCACATCTCTGACCTGAGCTGGATCAAACGCTTCAACCACCCATCTGAATACACTAAAGTAGGTAGCGAAATAGATGTAGTGATCCTGGGTATTGACAAAGACAACCGCAAACTGAGCCTCGGTCACAAACAGATCGAAGAAGATCCATGGAACACCTTCGAAACTATCTTCCCGATCAACTCTATCCACGAAGGTACAGTTGTGAAGAAAGATGATAAAGGTGCTACTGTTCAACTGCAGTACGGTCTGGAAGCTTACGCTCCTGCTCGTCACCTGAGAACTGAAGATGAAAAACCAATCAACGTTGAAGACGTGAAAGAATTCATGATCATCGAATTCGATCGCTCTGAAAAACGTATCCTGGTTTCTCATACCAGAGTTTGGGAAAAAGCACAGGCTGAAGAAAAACAGGCTGTTGTTAGAGAGAAGAAAGAAGAAGCAGACAAAACTCGTAAAGCAGTGAAAAACATCCAGGGTAAAGTAGAAAAAGCTACTTTAGGTGATCTGGGCGCTTTAGCTGAACTGAGAGAAAAACTGAAACAATCTGAAGGTGGCGAAGAAAAAAGCGCACAATAAGATCCCGTTTCATTAAATAATAAATCCCGCTTCGAGTAACATCGAAGCGGGATTTTTTTTTGAGCAGAATTAATACCTTTCCATGTAAAAAAAGTAACGGCAGGATAGTATAGATGACGCTGATTAGATGTATTAATACTGTACCTTCTTAAGTGATCGTGCTTATGAATTTGTTAGTTCTGTTGAAGTAAAATATTTTTAACGTATAATTTTTTCTGAACTTGCTATGAGCAATAATATTCAATATACACCGCAACAATTATATGCTGCTATTGCGAAGATTATAGTAGAGTCCAAGGCGAAAGTTTACAAAAGTACAAATACCATTTTTGTTGAAAATGTATTGGGAAATAGGACGACTTATTATAGAAGAGGAATAGAAAGGACAAAGTAGAGCAGAATATGGTCAGGGGACTTTAAAAAGTCTGGCTTTGCAGTTGACATTGGAATTCGGGAAAGGCTTCGATGTCAGCAATTTACAAAACATGCGAAATTTTTATCAGGTATTTGAGATTTGGGACGCAGTGCGTCCTGAATTGAGTTGAACACATTATAGAATCATTACCAGAATTAAGGATCAACAACTTAGAGATAGATACATCGCATATGCTATTGAAGGAAACTGGAATACGAGAACCCTCCAACGTAATATTGATAGTCAATACTTGGGAAGACTACTTAAGTTTCCTGAGCAAGTACCCAAAGAACCAGCTCATTTTGTTAAGGATCCCTATCTCTTTGAGTTTTTAGGATTTCCGGGAGATCTAAATCAAACCGAAACCAGGATTGAATCTGCCTTGATAACAAACCTGCAGCAATTTTTGATGGAACTAGGTAAAGGCTTTGCTTTTGTGGCAAGGCAACAGCATATCGTTACAGAAACATCTGATTTTTTTATTGATCTGGTGTTTTATAACTATTATCTTAAATGTTTCGTTTTGCTGGACCTCAAAACACATCGATTAACTCATGAAGCAATAGGCCAAATGGATATGTATGTGCGGATGTATAATGACCTTAAAAAGGGAAATGATGACAATCCTACCATTGGAATTATTTTATGCACAGAAAAAGATGAAACTATTGTAAAATACTCGGTAATGAGCGAAAATCAACAACTGTTTGCCAGCAAATATCGGCTTTATCTTCCTGATGAAAATGAATTAAAACAGTTGATAGAGGCAGACAGAGTAAAACTCGAATTAGATGCTGTAGATAAGCAGGAAGTTTAACGCTTTCTTACTCAAATATCGCTACAACCCTTGCCGGCGCCGCACTTGCTCCTTTTATCTTCAGCGGAAATACACTCACTTTAAATCCATAAGCCGGTAATGCGCCCAGGTTCACCAACTGCTCCATATGACAGTATTCTTTCTGTTGCCCTACCAGGTGCGCCTGCCAGAAATAATTATCTCGTTGATGGGCTTTTGCCTGCTGTGCCATGTACTTTAGCGGCAAATCAAATCCCCACTGATCAATCCCCATCACTTTCACTCCCTGGTCTATCAGCCAGTGCGTGGCTTCCGCGCTCATACCCGTGCCGCGCATAGGATATTCTTTGGTGCCGATATATTGATCACGACCAGTATGAATCAGCACAATGGTACCCGGTGAAATCACAGCACCGCTTTTTTCCAGATCGGCACGTATATCCGCTACCGTTATTTCCTCGAAGTCCGCTTTATGTGTCATATTCAATACTACGCCATTGCCGTAGCACCATTCCAATGGTATTTCATCAATGGTTTTGGCAGGTTCGCCATTTACGGTAGGCGCGTAATGCCACGGCGCATCAATGTGTGTGGCAGCGTGTACACCCATACCTATGATTTTGTCATCCGCCCAGCCCTCAAATCCTTTAGGAAAAAGCTTTGCAGGGAGCCCAATAAAAAAGCGGATCAGGCCTTTACTCTGCTTATGTGTTTTGTGCTTTATTTTGATCCGCATAAACCAGGGATCCTGCTTGTTGTAAGCAATCGTTTTGGAGAGGTCAATGATTTTCATAGCTGTTGAGAAGGGGTGTTTGTTTTTTCGCTTAGGACGGGATTAGACTGATTATCCTCAATAAATCATCAGTCTAATCCTGTCACAGGACAAAAAGTTATTTTATCAATAAAGACAACTTTGCATCGTTAAATTCCAGCAGGCTATCTAATTGCATATTCGCCAACGCGTAGCGAGGATCCTTTCGGTTATGCGCCTCCGGCACCACTACGGTGACCATGCGGGCAGCTTTGGCAGCCGTCATACCGGTAACAGAGTCTTCAAAGGCAATACAGTCCAGCGGATCGCTACCCAGCGCCTTGGCGCAGGCCAGGTACACTGCCGGATGGGGTTTGCCATAATCTTCAAATTCCGCAGAATATACTGCCTGGAAAGCATCCTTTATTTGTAAGTGATCCAGTACCGCGTTGATCAGGCGTAGGGGAGAAGAAGAAGCCAGGCCTATCTTGAAATCTTTCTCCTTAAAATATTGCAGGATATAATGCAAACCCTCCATAGGCGAGCCTTCTGCAATGATTTTTGCAATAACGCTGTCGATGATTTCATTGACTACCCGCTCCGGACTTTTTCCTTCCCATTTATAATAGTTATGCCAATAGCTCACCACTTCCTTGGTACGTAACCCGGTGGTTAAATGCGTCAGCTCCGGGGAAAGCTGCACACCTACGGTGGCAAATACCTCCCGCATAGCGATGCCCCACAATGGTTCTGAATCTATCAGCAGGCCATCCATATCAAATATTACCGTGTCTAACATATACTTCCTTTAATGCGCGGCAAAGATAAGAAGAACTATGGGCAGATGCCAGTGGAATTGATGTGTACCGCCCGCAACCATCCGGCGGTATCCATCTTCCCCATAACAATATGTTATACCGGATAAGCTTTGGTTATTATGCCACTGCACAAGTTCGCCGCCAAATTTCCCTCAATTCCTTTGTGGTACTGCATTTAAACGAAATTTCCCATATTTCTCCCCGTCCTCCGCCAATTTCCCCCTTTTTTGGGGCCTTATTAAACGCTAAAAAAGTTTTGGAAAGATGGGCTGCATTTATATCTTTGTATTACTCTACTAAAATTATAGGGAATATGGGTAATGAAATGAAAATGTGTCGCAGTAATCGTTGTTGTTCTACAACATCTGCGAGGCGCGTGTAATAAGAAATACCAGTGATCAGCTTACTGTAAATCATCATTATACGAGGCCTCCGCAAATTCCCGGGGGCTTTTTGATTTTAATACGAACGACCAGCAGCCCCATAAAAAATTGCTTTTACCACCACCTGAAAATACATTTTATGCAAAGCTTCAGAACAGAACTAGAAAATCCGATTGTACAACAAGATATTATAGACCTGGAAAAGAAGATTCGCCTGTTCCGCGAAGGCGCTATTACGGACGAAAAATTCCGCAGCCTGCGTTTGGCGAGAGGAGTGTATGGACAACGTCAGCCTGGTGTACAAATGGTGCGTATCAAATTACCTTACGGTAAAATGACCCTGCAACAATGGAACCGCATCACCGAAGTTTCTGATGAATATGCAACCAGCAACCTGCACCTCACCACCCGCCAGGATGTGCAGATTCACTATGTGAGCCTCGATAGAACACCTGAACTCTGGTCAAAACTGGAAGAAGATAGTATCACCATCCGTGAAGCCTGCGGTAATACTGTTCGTAACATTACTGCCTCAGACCGCGCCGGTATTGATCCGGAAGAACCATTTGACGTAACACCATACGCAGATGCTACCTTCCGCTATTTTCTCCGCAACCCGGTAAGCCAGGAAATGGGACGTAAAATAAAAATCTCTTTTTCCTCTTCCGAGAAAGATACTGCCTGGTCATTTATGCACGACTTTGGCATGATCCCTAAAGTTAAAATCATAGACGGCAAAGAAGTACGCGGCTTCAAAGTATTGGTAGGCGGCGGTTTGGGCGCACAACCCTTTCTCGCTAAAACGGTATACGAATTCCTCGAAGCAGATTTGCTCATCCCTTATATAGAAAATGTACTGCGCGTATTTGATCGCTACGGCGAAAGAACCAGCAGGAACAAAGCTCGCATGAAGTTCCTGATCCAGAAAATAGGTATCGAGGAATTTGAGCGACTGGTTAAAGAAGAATATAAAGCGGTAAAAGTAAAAAGCGTGCCTATTGATGCAGATGCCTGGGTAGCCACTGCTCCTCCGCAAGTTGGTACTGTACCTGCTTATACCATCAAGGATCCGAAGAAATACGAAGCATGGAAAATCACCAACGTCTTCGAACAAAAGCAAAAAGGCTATTTCGGTGCATACGTGAAAATCACCCTGGGCAACATTGGCTCCGCTATCAGTCGTCAGTTGATTGAAGCGTTGCGTCCCGTGATTGCAGACGATGTACGCGTTACCGCCAACCAGGGCCTGCTGCTCAAATACATACTGCCAGAGCACCTGCCATATGTATACAGCGCATTGGAAGCCGCTGGTTTCGCAGAACCAGGATTCGACAGCATCGCCGACATTACTGCCTGCCCTGGTACGGATACCTGTAACCTCGGTATCTCCAGCAGCACTGGTATCGCGAAAGTGCTGGAAGATGTTATAAAGGATGAATTTCCCGACCTGGTGTATAATAAAGACATCAAAATTAAGATCAGCGGATGCATGAACTCCTGCGGCCAGCATGGTATTGCCAGCATCGGCTTCCACGGTAGCTCCATGAAGAGCGGTGGTAAAGTATTACCAGCCCTGCAGGTACTGCTGGGTGGTGGTATTGTGGGAGATGGTGTTGGCCGTGTAGCAGATAAGGTGATAAAAGTTCCCAGCCGCCGCGGTCCGGACGTATTACGCAGTTTGCTGCACGACTACGAAATCAATGGCGGCGAACACGAACTGTTCAATGAATATTACGATCGCCAGGGCGAAAAATATTTCTACGAGCTGCTGAAACCTTTGGCAGATCTCACTACCCTCACCGCCGGCGACTTTGTTGACTGGGGCCAGGCACAGGATTACGCCACAGCCATTGGCGTCGGAGAGTGTGCGGGGGTAATCATCGACCTGGTAGCCACCCTGCTGCTGGAAGCGGAAGAAAAGATAGAACTGGCCAGTGCTGCCATCATCAACGGTGCTTATGCCGATGGTATCTATCATACCTACTCTTCTTTTGTACAAGGTGCAAAAGCCCTGCTGCTGGGAGAAGGCGTAAGCGGTAATACGCAGATTGGTATTATCAACGACTTCGATAAACACTTTGTTGCTACCGGTAAATTCAGCTTCGATCCCGACTTTAAATCAACTGTATTGCAGATTAACGGGAACGAGCCTACGGAAAGTTTCGCTAAAACTTATTTCGAACAGGCACATGCTTTTTACAAAGCAGCACAGGCGTATCGTCAGAAGTCCAGCGAATTGGTACAGGCGTAATTATTCATTCATCAACACAAAAACCGACTCATGCAAAATATACAACCCAAACTCACATTGATAGGTGCAGGCCCAGGCGATCCGGAATTGATCACTGTTAAAGGGTTAAAAGCCATTCAAAACGCCAGAGTAATCCTTTATGACGCATTGTCCAGCAACGAACTGCTGGACCATGCGCCGGCTAACTGCCTTCGCCGGTTTGTAGGTAAGCGCGCAGGCATGCACGTTTATTCACAGGATGAAATAAACAGGATGATTGTAAAATATGCATTGACCTATGGCAGCGTGGTACGCCTGAAAGGGGGCGACTCGTTTGTATTTGGTCGTGGTCAGGAAGAAATTGCTTTTGCACAACAGTTCGGGATTACCGCGGAAGTAATTCCCGGGATTTCCAGCGCCATTTCAGTACCGGGTGTGAACAAAATTCCGGTAACGGCGCGCAATGTCAGCGAAGGTTTTTGGGTAATTACCGGGAACACACAGAACGGCAATTTATCCCGCGACCTGGACCATGCCATCAGTGCTAACACCACCGTGATAATCCTGATGGGAATGAGTAAATTAGCAGAAATTGCACAGATCTACAGCGCAGCAGGAAAAGGGAAAACCCCTGCCGCTATTATCCAGAATGGTACATTGCCCACTCAGAAAATGGGCGTAGGTAACGTGGCCGACCTGCTGGAAATAGCCGCTACGCACGATCTGCACAACCCTGCGGTATTGGTAATCGGTGAAGTAGTGAGCTTCCACGAAGCATTCCAGGCCTTAAAAAGCAAGGTGTCAGAAGAACTTAAAATTGCCGTATAATGGAAGAAAACCAATTATTCCCGGTGTTTTTCAAATTGCACCGCCTGCATGTACTCGTAGTAGGCGGTGGAAATATCGGACTGGAAAAAGCCAATGCCATGCTGGAGAATTGCCCTGATGCAACCATCACCATCGTGTCATTGGATTTTTTGCCTGAACTGAAAGCACTGACACGCCAGTATCCTAATATTGCCCTGGTGCAGAAATCCTTTTCCTGCGGCGATTTGCTGGGGAAAGACCTGGTAATAGCTGCTACCAACGACAAAACCTTTAATTATCATGTTTGGGAGAAAGCCAAATGCAGCAAAGTGCTGATCAATGTGGCCGACACACCGGAGTTATGTGATTTTTATCTGGGCTCTATTGTCAGGAAAGGAAATCTTAAAATCGCCATCTCTACCAATGGTAAATCACCTACCATTGCCAAACGCCTCAAACAGGTATTGCAGGAAGCTATTCCGGATACACTGGATGAAGTCCTCAACAAATTATCACTGATCCGTGATAAATTATCCGGCGATTTTGCCAGCAAGGTCAGGAAGCTGAACAGCATTACAGATGTGCTGGTAAAGCCCGAAAGTGAAGAAGTATAAGTTACTTTTTTAGCAGCGACAATAGTACCTGCGCCTGGTTGTTTGTTTTATCTTTTGCCCCGTAGACTAACGTTACCCGATGATGTTGCGCTCTTTGCTTTATAGCAGCCAACAAATCTTTTTTCTCCTGTAATTCCTGCAAATATTTCGTTTTGAATTCAGCAAACCGTGTGGTATCATGGTGAAACCATTCACGTAGTTCGTTGCTGGGCGCTATTTCTTTGGCCCATTCATCTACATGTGCTTTTTCTTTGGTGAGCCCTCTTGGCCAGAGCCGGTCTACCAGTATGCGGTAGCCGTCGGAGTCTGCATAGTCGTCGTATACGCGTTTAATCTGTATCATATTTTTATTAACGCATACTGCAACAGGATTGTTTTTTCCAATTCATAAGAGTGAAGAAAATTAAATATCATTGTAGCTATGAATCATCAACAAATTATAGCAGCTACAGTAGATTATGTGAAGAAGGAATTGGCAGGCGCAGAAGGAGGCCACGACTGGTGGCATATTTACAGGGTATGGCAACAAGCCAGGCATATTGCGGCAAAAGAAACCGTGAATCAACTGGTGGTAGAGTTAGGGGCGTTATTGCACGATATCGCGGATTCAAAATTTCACAACGGCGATGAGAACATAGGCCCCGCTAAGGCAGTGGCTTTTCTGCAATCGCTGGAGGTGCCCGCCGATATTATTACCGCTGTAGAAAACATTATCCGTCACATTTCATTTAAAGGCGGTAACCAGGAAGTAAAATATTATTCAACAGAGTTAGCCGTGGTGCAGGATGCAGACAGGCTCGATGCCATTGGTGCCATGGGAATTGCGCGGGCATTCAATTACGGCGGATTTAAAAACAGGGCCATCTATGATCCTGCTGTACAGCCGAACTTAAATATGACGAAGGAAGAATATAAAAATAGTACGGCGCCTACCATTACCCATTTTTACGAGAAGTTATTACTGCTGAAAGACAGAATGAATACAAATACCGGCAGGGAGCTGGCTGAAGAAAGACACGCTTTTATGGAAGTTTTCCTGGAGCGGTTTTATAAAGAATGGGAAGGAGAGCTATAATTTGTTTTACTATTATGCTGATTTTTATTATATGATTTTGAAAGATATTTAAAAGATAAAGGGAGATGGAAACAAACTGTTTCCATCTCCCTTTATCTTTTAATATCAAATTCTGAAAATCAGTATAATCAGGAAAGAGAATCCGCCGAAGGCGGATATGTTCCAACTAGATTTTTTCGAAGAACAGTGCTTTTAATTCATCTGCATCTTCCGGTTTCATTTTACCACCAAGTATCAACCTGAGCTGACGGCGGCGCAAAGCGCCTTCATATAATTTTTTTTCTTCTTCTGTATCGGTGATAATACCAGGCACCGGCCGGGAGTTACCATTAGGATCGAGGGCTACAAATGTCATGAAGGCTTCATTGGATTTATAGCGGTATTGCTGCACAGGATCTTCTCCCCACACTCTCATATGTACTTCCATAGAAGTATTGAAGGCACGGCTTACTTTAGATTCAATATGTACCACATTGCCCAGCTTAATGGGATTTTCGAAAGATATATTGTCTACGGAAGCAGTTACTACCGGCGCACTGCAGTGTTTCATGCAGGCCAGTGCCGCTGCGATGTCCATCCAGTACATCAAACGACCGCCCATCAGGTTGCCGAATGTATTGGTATCATTCGGTAAAACCAGTTCAGTCATTTGTATCAGCGAGTCTTGAGCTCTCTTTGGCGTTAAAGTCATCTTTTATGTATTTCGGACGCAAATTTACAGTTTATATATTTATAGTAGTGCTGTCATTTCCAGAACAATGCTACCCGATAAAGGTTTTTAACAAATAATTTCCTGTACTTGAAAAATCTTTAAAACGCCCTGTAGATAAGTGATGAGAGCTGAAGATATTCTCCCAAAAATTAACAAACAAATAAAGCGATTTGGTAAAAAACTTGGGAGCGATGCAAATTTGTGTAACTTTGCATGACCTTCGGAAGTTGTTTACTTGATCGGTTATACACCAAATGCAGTCCGGCACTTCCCCGTTTATAGGTCAAGTATTCTTAGCAGAATTTTAGTTTTTATGGCAAAATATATCTTCGTTACAGGAGGTGTTACTTCCTCTTTGGGTAAAGGAATTATAGCTGCCTCGCTTGCAAAATTATTGCAGGCACGCGGCTTTAGAGTGACTATTCAGAAATTTGATCCATATATCAATGTGGATCCGGGAACGTTAAACCCTTATGAACATGGTGAATGTTATGTAACGGAAGATGGCGCAGAAACCGATCTGGATCTTGGACATTATGAGCGTTTCTTGAATACGCCTACGTCTCAGGCCAATAATGTTACTACTGGTCGTATTTATCAAACAGTGATCAACAAGGAAAGAGAAGGAGCCTACCTGGGTAAAACCGTACAGGTAATCCCTCACATTACGGACGAAATCAAACGCCGTATCCTCTTGTTAGGTAAAGATGGTAAGTTCGATATCGTGATCACAGAGCTGGGTGGTACTGTAGGTGATATTGAGTCACTCCCTTACATTGAGGCGGTTCGTCAGTTACAATGGGAACTGGGAGAAGAAGATTGCCTGGTAGTGCACCTGACCCTTATCCCGTATCTGCGCGCAGCCAAAGAGCTGAAAACCAAACCAACGCAACACTCTGTGCGCCTCCTCAGCGAATATGGCGTACATCCCGATATTATCGTTTGCCGTACAGAAGAACCGCTGTACCGCGATCTGAAGAAGAAAATCGCCCTCTTCTGTAATGTACAGGTAGATGCCGTTATTGAAGCCAATGACGTACCTACTATCTACGAAGTACCCCTGGAAATGATGCGCGAGAAACTGGATGTTTCCGTGTTGAAAAGACTGGGCTTACCGGTGGAAAAAGAACCGGAACTGGCCAAATGGCGCGAATTCCTGGATAAATTGAAATATCCTAAATCCAAGGTAACCATTGGTCTGATCGGTAAATACGTGGAATTACAGGATGCCTATAAGTCAATCCTGGAATCATTTGTACACGCCGGTTCACTGAATGAGTGTAAGGTAGTGGTACAAAATATCCACTCCGAACACCTCACCCCGGAAAATGTATGTGAAAAACTAAAGAACCTGGATGGTCTCCTAGTAGCGCCAGGCTTCGGTCACCGTGGTATTGAAGGTAAAATCACCGCTATCCAGTATGCCCGCGAAAACCAGCTGCCCTTCTTCGGTATCTGCCTGGGTATGCAGATGAGCGTGGTAGAATACGCCCGTAATGTACTCGGCTGGAAAGACGCACATTCCGTGGAAATGAACCCTGACACCGCTCACCCGGTGATCAACCTCATGGAAGAACAGAAGAAAGTAACCGCGAAAGGTGGTACCATGCGTTTGGGCGCCTATGGCTGTGAACTGACACCTGGCTCCAGGGCAGAAGAAATATATGGCAAAACGTCTATCAGCGAAAGACACCGCCACCGCTATGAGTTCAATAATGACTTCATTAAGGATTTCGAAGCAGCAGGACTGGTACTTTCCGGTAAAAACCCTGAAAGTGGCCTCGTTGAAATCGTGGAGCTGCCGGAACACCCGTTCTTTGTGGGCGTACAATTCCACCCGGAACTGAAAAGCACCGTGGAAAGCCCTGCGCCGGTATTCGTTTCCTTTATCAAAGCTGCCAAGCAATACGCTGAAAGCAAGAATGGTAAAGCGAAAATGGAAGAGTCCATCGTGAAATAGGTTTTAGCCATTAGCTTTTAGCAGAAATGCAGCGGAGAACATATTATAAATGTTCATCTCCGCTGCATTTCTGCTAAAAGCTAAAAGCTAATGGCTAATGGCTAAAACCTAAAACCTAAAACCTAAAACCTAAAACCTAAAACCTCCACTGATCCTCAGTTATATACATATTTCCACTACTTATTTATTATTTTAACCGCAATTAACAGGGGTTTCACCTAAAAAGCATGGTCAATTCATAAAATCATGCTTACCTTTGCTGCCTAAATTTTAATTGCATTTCATGGATAGAAATTCGGTCATTGGGTTTTTACTGTTGGGCGTTTTGTTGGTAGGATACATATTCTTCAACCAGAAGCAACAGGCAGGAGCCGCAAGGGAAAAAGCCAGGCAAGATTCCATAGCAGAACTTAATAAGCCTAAAACCATTCCGGCAGATACAGCCAGTCTTGCTGCTGTTGCAAATGGTGGCCAGCTGGATTCAGCGCATCAGGCCATGTTGAGCGGAGAGTTCGGTACTTTCGCCGCTGCTGCTACCGGCAATGTGCAAACCTCCGTATTGGAAAATGATGTGGTGAAAATCACCTTCTCCAATAAAGGCGGACAACCATCTACTGTTCAACTGAAACAATATAAAACGTATGAAGGCGCCCCACTGATGTTAGTGGAAGGCTCTTTTAACCGTTTATCTGTGGAAGTACCGGCCAGCGTAACCAAAGTACTGAACAGCGCTGACCTGTTCTTTACCGCCGGACAACCCCAGGAACTGGCAGGTGGGGCTAAATCTATCGCCTACCGCCTCAATACCAGCAATCCTAACGCTTACCTGGAATTCATTTACTCCCTGAAACCCGGCAGCTATGTGGTAGATTATACCATTCACGCAGTGGGTCTGCAAGGACTGCTCCCTGGTAATCAGAATTACCTGAACCTCCAATGGAACAGCCAGGAAGACAAACAGGAGCATGATATGCAGAATGAGCGCCTGAACAACCAGGTGCACTACATGCAGGAACATGATAAACACGACTACTTCACCCTGAACCGCACCAGCCACGAAAAACTGGAGAAGAAACTGAAATGGGTGAGCGTGAAACAACAGTTCTTCAACACTACCCTCATCGCTAAAAATGATCTTTTCAATAACGCGGATGTAAATACCAAAGTACCGGAAAGCCCGAATATTGTAGGCCAAACCTTCACCACTATTCAGATTCCGTACAACCGCGCCAATGATTTCTCTTTCCCGGTGGAAATTTATTATGGTCCTAACCATTATAAAACACTGAAATCATTTGATATTGGTTTGCAGAAAATCATCCCGCTGGGTACTGGTATCTTCGCTTTCGTGAAGTATGTGAACATCTTTATCATTATCCCGGTGTTTAACTTCCTGAGCGGATTTATCAGCAACTATGGCGTGATCATCATCCTGCTCACCATCTTCATTCGCTTACTCATAGCGCCTTTCACTTACCAGAGCTATGTATCACAGGCTAAAATGAAAGTGCTGAAACCAGAAATTGACGAGCTGAAAGCGAAGTTTGGTGATGACCAGCAAGGTTTTGGTGTTGAGCAGATGAAACTGTTTAAGAGCGCCGGCGTAAACCCACTGGGCGGATGTTTACCCGCTTTATTACAGTTGCCGATCCTGGTAGCGATGTATAGCTTCTTCCCATCCTCCATTGAATTACGTCAGGAAAGCTTCCTGTGGGCAAAGGATTTATCTACTTACGATTCTATTCTGAACCTGCCGTTCAACATACCTTTCTATGGTAATCACATCAGCTTGTTCACCATCCTGATGACTATCACCAGCTTGATCCTGGCCTTCTACAACCGTGGTATGACCGATCAGAGCAACCCGGTAATGAAGTACATGCCATACGTAATGCCAATTATGCTGTTGGGTATCTTCAACCGTTTGGCTGCGGCCCTCACTTTCTACTACTTCCTGTCTAACGTGATCAGTATCCTGTTGCAGTTTGTGATCCAGAAGTTTATCATCAACCATGATAAAATTCATGCACAAATCCAGGAAAACAAGAAGAAGCCGAAGAGCAAATCCAAATGGCAGGAAAAACTGGAAGAAGTACAGAAGCGCCAGCAGGAAATGCAACAGAAGAAAAAATAGGATTAATACAATCTGAACAAATCAAACATAATTTTTAGCAGAAGGCTTCCCCATCAGGAAGCCTTCTCTATTTTTGACAGGATATGAAGAAGAGTTGGTTATTATTTATATGCGCTGCAGGTATCAGTGCCAGCGCATACGCACAGGATACTATTCCTGATGCTGCCCGGATTCAGGGCATTGTGAATTACCTGGCCTCCGATAAGCTGAAAGGTCGGGGTACTGCCGAAAAAGGCGGCATGAAAGCCAGTCGCTATGTAGCAAAACAGTTTAAAAAGCTGGGGCTGAAAACCGTGAATGGTAGCAGCTATTTCCAGGATTTCACGTTCGACCGGAAAGCCCATAAAAATATTCCAAGTCGTAATGTGATCGGCTTCCTGGATAACGGTGCCGCACGTACGATCATCATAGGTGCTCACTATGATCACCTGGGAACAGCCGCTTTATTTGATGGCAAATACCCCATCGGGGAAATTCATAATGGGGCGGATGATAATGCTTCCGGTGTAGCTGGTTTGCTGGAATTAGCCCGTCATTACGGAAAAAATGGACAAAAAGAGCCGTTTAATTTCCTGTTCATCGCTTTTGGGGGAGAGGAATTGGGTCTACAGGGGTCTAAGTATTATACGGATCATCCGTTGATGCCATTGAACCAGGTGCATTTCATGCTTAATATGGATATGATTGGCCGCTACAACCCGGAGCGGGGCATTGGTATTGGAGGTCATAGCAGTGCAGTGGAATGGCCGGCTATTTTCAAAGATGTACAACAGCCGGGTATTAAATTTTTTACAGATGGCGCTGGCAAAGGAGCATCAGATCATCATAATTTTTACGTGAATGGCGTACCGGTGATGTTCTTTCATACAGGAGGGCATGATGATTATCATAAGCCTACCGATGATGCCCCTAAGTTACAAGCCCAATCGGAAGCGGCGATCCTTCAACTGGAAATTCAGCTGATTAACCGCGCCATGGCATTTCCGGCATTACAGTATGTAGGGGAGAAGTCTTAGGCCACGAGTTCCACTTCATAAACGGGACTAAACAGGTACCATCTGTTAGACGCTACCTCTTCACAGCGGTAGCGTTTTCTTATTTTTTCACCCCGCCGGAATACACGTCCATCTTTGGTTTTGAACAAACCATTTAAAGGAACCTGTTCTACAAAGAAGTGATTTTCTTTTTGCCGGTCATAATTTTTGAGTACCCGCATTAGGTTTTCATCTGCACAGGAGCTGGCGGCGGGGTTGGCCATACTCTGACGTACGGCCGTTTCCACGTCGGGAGGCAACAGGTTTTTGCCTACAAATCCGTGCAGGATCCAGGTGTATTCCTGTTTCCATTCTTTGCCGTGGGAGGCTACGCGGTTGGCGTATTTGTTAAAGGTAGTCAGGTGGGCAATTTCGTGCAGCAGCGTTAGGAGGAAGGCGTATTTATTCAGGGAGCCATTAATGCTGATGCGATGGCCTTTACCTTGTCCGTCAGGGTGACGGTAGTCGCCAAGTATACTGGACCGTTCCCTGGTAACGGTCAGATGTACCTTATAGGTAACCAGGAAATCCATGACCTGTCCGAAGGTGCCTTCGGGTAAGTAGGACGCTAAAGCATTCAGGGGCGCCTCTTTTTTCAAATAGATTACTTTTTTAGCTTCGTCAGCCGGAAAAGGCTGAGTGTTTCAAATACAGTATACACCAGGTACAGGAACAACAGCATGAAAATAGTCAACTTGCTGACATTGGGCTTATAAATAAGCACATATACAACAACACCTATTACACAAAGAAAGAGTTTACTAAGGGTGGCGCCGTAAACAGCCCGGATAAATGCATTATGGTTGGAGGAAGCAAGTCCCTGGCGGCTCATCAGGTAAGACACCAGGGAGATAATAGCCATGATCAGGTTACCGGCCATAAGCACATTCACATGTGTGCCGAGGTCCAGCAACCTGGGTTTGAATATGATAAAAAGTCCGTTAATAATACCAAAAACTGCAAATAGCCGTATAAAAAATCTATCACTCATGCCGTCGGGTGTCTTTTATAATTTGCCACAAAAGTATGGCTAATGCAATTAAAGAAAAAATGATAAGGAATACAGGGAACCGCCAGCCAATCCACTGGTCTAGTTTATACCCTGCAAACACACCCAACCCGAGGGTGGCCATCATCTGGAAGGCCAACCCGGCGTAGCGAAATAATACGTTACGGTTATTCTGCTTCCTGGAGGACGGATTTTCCATGTTTCTGATTATCTGGCTGCTGATCATCCATGTAGCAACGGCCATTGAATTTAGCTGTAGGCTCCATTTCGAAATGAGCAGTGTACACATCGCCTTTTACTAAAGCATTCCCTTTCAGGAACAATAATTCTTCTACCTTGATAATACCGGTAACTTTACCCAGGATATCTGCGCTCTGGCATACCAGGTCGCCCACAATATCGCCTTCCGGACCTACCACTATCTTTGCTTTGGTTGATACCAGTCCGTTTACCTGACCATCAATTCTGATGTCGCCTTCACATACAATATCCCCCTGGATAGTAGTGCCAGTGCCTATAATGTTTACTGTAGAGGTAGGCAACATAAATTGTTTGTCACCTTTCGATTTCTGATTGCTATTAAACATAGGGAGTTAGGTTTTTCAAGTTTAGTGATGTAATATAATTAAAATATTAAATATTTTGGTTTTTATGTACTTAGATATTTAAATCCACATACACATGAACTATTCACACTGATAATTAAATACTTAAATAATAAAGTTAGTAGGTACTGTTATCAACAGTTGGCACTTTTAACATGGTGGTGTCCAGTTTCCCGGTAAACTCCCCATTAATCACCTGCTTGATATTTTTCAGGTATTGATCACGGGCATTAATGGCTGTTTCTAATGAGTCAGTCCGCATTTTGAGACGGATAAATTCTTTACGTTGCTTCAGGTCTCCATAACCAGGTATATAATAACGCAACGGTGTAAATACCACGGTGGCTACCGTAATAGCAACCAATAATACAAACAGGGTACTGAAAGCTATATACACGCTCATACGGGAAAGTTTGAACGATGTCACTTCTTCATAGGTATCATCATTCATAATTACCAAACGGTACTTATGACTGAGTTTTTCCAGGTTTCTTCTGCTGTTTTTATTCCCCTTCTTGGCCATGTTTGTGGTACTTAACGAAAATTAAGGCGGGCTAAAGTTAAACAATATTTTTAAAGCAAAAAGTGAGAAAGCAAAAAGCGGAAAGCTTTTGCAGTCCATGAAAGAAGGGGATAAATGCCATTAGGTTAGCTTGCTGATCCGCTATAATGACTCACAAGGATCGCTTTTTGCTTCCCCTTTCCGCTTTCTGCTAAAAAATTATCCTATCTTTAAAATATTTTTTCAAACAGTAAGTTATATATATTTAGCCTATACACCCTGGCATCCATGAATTGCATCAAACTGCTACTTAAATATCTGGGAATTAGTACATTGTCATTTTGCCTGGGTTTGCCGGCGGTCTGGGCACAGAACAGGCCGAGAAATCAGTCGCAGCAATATAATCCTCAGAGTCAAAACCCCGTTAATCAACAACAGCAACAGCAGCAACGACCTGCTGCCAAACCCCTTTTTAAACCAAAGGAACCTCGCATAACAGATCGGCGTCCGCCATCTGAAGTGATGCTCGAAAAAAAGAAATGGACCTGGAAACGACAGTTTTTCCAGAACATGGCTACACGCTTTAACTATTACTTCCACGCCAAACAAAAACTCGACCGGGTAGTCAGAACCGCTAACCGCGACGGCCAGGATAATTATAACACCTTGTTGCCTTTCTATCCGTATAGCCTGCAAAGCCAGGGCTTCAGCAAAGGAGAGCTGGACTCAGTAATCGATAAAACCACCATGGGCATTCAGTTGCATGACCCCCGTGGTAAATGGATAGACGACTGCTTCCTGCTCATGGGCCGTGCTTATTTCTACGAAGGTGACCTCGATAACGCCAATAAAACATTCCAGTATATCAACATCAAATTCGCTCCTAAACAAAAATCGGAATACAAAACCGTAGTAGGTGCCCGCGAAAATGACCAGATATCCATCGCTACCCGCGAAAAAAGAAAAGGCTTCTTTGGACGCCTGAAACATACCAGGGCCCGTAACGACGCCTTCCTCTGGCGGGCCAGAACATTACTCGAACAAAAAGAATACGACGAAGTACAGGCGCTCCTGAACCTGCTCAATAACGACCCGAACTTCCCACACCGCCTCGAAGGCGACCTGGCAGAAGTACGTGCTTATGGTAATTATGTACAGAAACGCTATCCCGAAACAATTGATCCCCTGAAACAGGCGATCGATAAAAGTAACAACCGGGTAGCCCGTGCCAGGATGTCGTTTATCCTCGGACAACTTTACGTACAGCAACACCACGCAGATTCCGCACTGGAACGCTTTCGCGATGTGATTGGGATGAAACCCGATCCTATGATGGACTTCCAGGCCCGGATCCAGATTGCCAAAACAAATGCACAAACCACTGGTGATATCGCAAAAAGCATTGCCGGCCTGCATCACATGCTGAGAAAACAACGCTTTTCGCGCTTCAAAGATGGGATCTACTATACCATGGGAACCCTCATGTATCCTAAAAACCCGGATGCTGCTATCGGCTACATGAAACAATCACTGAAAGTACCCAGTGATAACCTCATGCAACGCACGCTTACTTATAAAGGCATCGCGGATATTTACTACGATCAGCGCAGCTACGGAAATGCGAAAAAATATTACGACAGCACCGCCGGCGTGATGACCAAAGACTTCATGGACGCGTCTACCGTAACTATCAGGAAAGAAGTATTGTCTGATGTAGTAGCCAAACTCGAAACGATTCACCGGGAAGATAGTCTGCAGAAAATTGCGTCGATGTCGCCCGCTGACCGGAATATATTCCTCACAAAAATGGCGGCTGTATTGAAGAATGAAGCAGCCGACCGGAAAAAGAAAGAGAAACTGGAAGCAGCCAATCCGCTGGATGTGTCTTCCATGGGCATGAACGCCGCAGGTGCCTATGGCCCTAAAGAGGAAAAAGGCGATTGGTATTTCTATAATCAGGCCAGCAAATCTGCCGGTTACTCCGAGTTTAAACGCAGGTGGGGTAATCGTCAGCCCGGTGATAACTGGCGCAGAAGTCAGAACGGTGTGGTGAATGCTACTAACAGCAATGCTCCAATTGAGGTAGTAGATGAGACTAAAAAGGGGGTGACCAATAGTGTATCTCCGGATAGTGTGAGCGTAGATTTGTTAGCTGCTGGTCTGCCACTGACACCGGAAAAACTGGATGCTTCCCGGAAGGCGGTGAAAGAAGCCTGGTTTGATCTCGGTAAGCTCTATCATGATAAACTGGAAAATTATCCACTGGCCATAGAAACCTACGATTCACTGTTGCTGTTGTTCCCGGATCATCCGCGGAAACCGGAAGTGTTGTATTCTCTCTATATCTGGAATAGTAAGTTGAATCGTACTGCCCAGGCCAACCAGTTTAAAACCATGGTACTTAACCAGTATGGTAATACGAACTTCGCCGATATCATTCGTTCCGGTGGATTAAATGATGTGGATGGTGCCAGAAAGAAGCAAATCAGTGCGGCCTATGATTCTGCCTATACCGCTTTCCGGAATGGCGACTATACAGGCGCCATGGCCATGAAGCGCCAGGCCGACAGCTCCTTCGGGTTTAGTTTCCTGAAGCCTAAGTTCGATTTGCTGGAAGCGATGTTGATTGTTAAAACAGATACTGCCTTTGCCACAGATTCCCTGCAATTATCGCGCAAAGCAGTACAGGCGGTGCTGACCAAATACGCCGCAGATGAGCCTATCCGCCTGCAGGCCCAGGCCTTGATGGATGCATTGGATCATCGTGCAGAACTGACCAACTACCTGGCTAAATTGGAAGTACGGAAGAAAGACGCCAATGGGCAACTGCTGGATGAAAATATTACCATGCGTTATCCCTGGCAAAATCCGCAGCCTGTGCTGGCAGACAAGGTAACTACTGCCACCGCCAAAGCACCGGTTGATTCATCCAAAATAACTGCCGGTATGGTAGGCCAGGTGCCTAAGCCTATAGTGCCCGTGGCCCCATCAAAGCCGGTTACGCCATATAAAGTAAGTGCTGATAATCCTTATTTTGTAGTGCTTTCCTTTGACCGGGTGTCGAAGGAACTGATGGATGAAGGACTAAATCAGTTTACCCGTTATAATTCTACTAAACATGCAGCTGATAAAATTGAGGTGGGTAGCTTTGTGCTGACCCCCAATGATGTTATGCTCATTTTCAGGATATTCCCCAATGAAGACAAAGCATTGGAATACTTCGATGAAATCAGGGATGCTGCTGCGACCAGTATTATACCCAAAATCCGGCCTACAGAATACCATTTCTTCGTTATTTCGAGAGACAATTTTATCTTGTTGAACAGCACGAAAGACCTCGCCGGGTACCGTAAGTTTTTTACAGAAACTTATGTGACCCAGTAAGTATGTTTGGAAATTTAAATAGCTTTGTCGGTCAAACTCTTATAAACAGGCTTGTTTATTGCAGTTGAAGTTTATTGAAAAATTTACATATATAGCCAACAGATAGTAATAAATTGCCATTCATTTAACAGGAATCTGGCAATTTGGCCATAAAACAAATTATATAAGCGCATGAAAAAATCGGTGAAAATATTGTGGCGGGTGGCTTTTGGATTCTTAGCATTACTTGTTCTCTTTGTTTTACTCATTAATTTCCGGGTGATTGGCAGCATGCCTTCTATGGAAGAATTGGAAAATCCCCGCGCAGCGCTGGCAGCAGAAGTGATTGCGGATGATGGAACCATTTTGGGTAAATACTACCAGGTAGATCGTTCCAGCAGCGATTACAATGAGATTTCCAAAAACGTGATCAACGCGCTGATTGCAACAGAAGAAACCAGGTTTTACGATAACTCCGGTATTGATGCTAAAGGCACACTGGCTATCCCTTTTTACCTGATGATAGGTAAGAAACGTGGTTCCAGTACTATTACCCAACAGTTGGCCCTGAACCTGCGGGCAGATAACCAGGGTAAACAACGCTCCAACAATCCTATTGGTCGCGCTTTCCAGAAAGTACAGGAATGGATTATTGCTGTGAAGCTGGAAAGAAACTTTACCAAACAGGAAATACTGACCCTCTATCTCAATACGGTGGCTTTTGGTGATAACGTTTATGGTATTGAAAATGGCGCCAGAACATTTTTTAGTAAAGATGCCGGTCACTTATCGATAGAAGAGGCAGCTATCCTGGTGGGAATGCTCAAAGGAAACACCATCTATAATCCCCGTCGTAATCCGAAGGACGCACTTATTCGGCGTAACCAGGTGATCGACAATATGCAGAAGGCCGGATTTATTACGCCAGCAGAAGCGGCATCTGCTCAGAGTAAGCCGATTGTATTACACTATAATAAAATTGACCACAACAAAGGATTGGCGCCTTACTTCCGTGAGGTATTGCGGGATGAGCTGAAAGCCTGGTGTAAAAACCATAAAAAAGCTGATGGTTCTGAGTACAATCTATACAGGGATGGGTTGAAAATTTATACCACCATTAATCCAAGAATGCAGTTGTATGCAGAAGAAGCGGTGGCCAAACACCTGGCAGTACTGCAAAAATCGCTCAACGCTCAAAATGACGTGAAAACGGGCAGTATTTGGAAGAAATGGCCAAAATTCCTGGATCAATACATGAAAGAATCAGATCGGTACAAGGCACTGAAAGAAGACGAGGTGGATGATTCTGCCATTGTCCGCATTTTCAATACCCCTACACGTATGAAGGTGTTTGGTTGGAAAAGTGCTACTGAACCGGATTTAAACGAGATCGATACGGTAATGACTCCAATGGATTCCATTAAATACACCCGCGCTATTTTACAGGCAGGGTTTATGGCGATGGATCCGGAAAGTGGTGAAGTAAAAGCATGGGTAGGCGGACCTGATTTCCGTTACTTCAAGAACGACCACGTTGCTAAAACACGTCGTCAGGTAGGTTCCACCTTTAAACCATTCCTGTACTGCTTTGCAATCATGAATGGGATGTCGCCAAACACCGTATTACCGAACGAACCGATTAATATTAACGGCTGGACTCCTCATAACTCAGAAGGTAGCACCGGTGGTAGTATTACGATGGCAGGCGCATTGGCAAAGTCACTCAACCTCGTGGCTGCTTACCTGATTAAACAAATCGGTGCCAAGCCATTTGCTGATTTTGCTAAGAATAAAGTAGGCTTCAGCAGTGATATTCCGGCTTATCCGGCCATTGCGCTGGGGGCTGTGGAGATCTCATTGTATGAGCTGTTGCAGGGCTATACCATGTTCCCGGCCAGGGGTATCAATACCAAACCTATTTACATTACCCGTATAGAAGATAGAAATGGTAATATCCTTGAAACATTTGCACCGGTAAAGCGCGAAGTTATCAGTGAAAGAGAAGCTTATACCATGGTGAAAATGATGGAAGGTGTAGTAGCACCAGGTGGTACAGGAGCGCGTATCCGTTCCCGTTATAACATCCAGGGTGAAATAGCAGGTAAAACCGGTACTACCAACGATAACACCGATGGTTGGTTTATGGGCTATACACCGAAGATCCTGGCGGGTGCCTGGGTAGGTTGCGAAAATAACTTTATTCACTTCAGCACTACTGCTATCGGGCAGGGTGCTAATACGGGTCTGCCTATCTGGGCATATTTCATGCAGAAGGTATATGCAGATCCAACGCTGAAAATCAGTACTAATGATCACTTCCCGGTTCCTGCCAACATGAGTGAGGATGATATCTACATGAATTATGACTCTAACGTAAAACCAGGCGCTGAGTCAGAAAATGTAGGAAATGGGTCAGCAGATGATTACGGCTCCGGCGATGCGAGTGATTATGCCACACCTGGTGCAGATAAAACGGAAACAACGCCTCCACCGGCGCCGGCACCTAAACCGAAGGAAGAGCAGAAAGATAAGCCAAAGGCTACGATGCCGCCTCCGCCTAAAAAGAACGACTAATTTAGTTAGCATAAAGCAAAAAGCTATTGAGGCGAATGATTAAAGCGAAAATAATGTTCGCTCAGATCATTCGCCTCAATAGCTTTTTGCTTTCAGCTTTATGCTTTATGCTAAAAAGTAAGCCCCCCTGCCAAAGGCGGGGGGGCTTACTATATCGTGAATGCACTTAATTATGCACTTACTGCTTTGTTAACCAGTGCAGCAGCTTCGCTCAGGAGGATAGCTGACTGTACTTTCAGACCGCTTTGTTCGATCAGTACTTTTGCTTCAGCAGCGTTGGTACCTTGTAAACGAACAATGATTGGAACGTTGATGTTGCCAATAGACTGGTAAGCATCAATTACGCCTTGTGCCACACGGTCGCAACGAACAATACCACCGAAGATATTGATCAGGATTGCTTTTACCTTAGGATCTTTCAGGATGATACGGAAACCTGCTTCTACGGTTTGTGCGTTGGCAGTACCGCCTACGTCCAGGAAGTTAGCTGGTTCACCGCCACTCAGTTTGATCATATCCATGGTAGCCATGGCCAGGCCGGCACCATTTACCATACAACCTACGTTACCATCCAGTTTTACGAAGTTGAGGTTGAATTTGCTGGCTTCTACTTCAGTAGGATCTTCTTCTGAAATATCACGCAGTGCTTCCAGGTCAGGATGACGCATCAGGGAGTTATCATCCAGGTTTACTTTCGCATCAACGGCAATGATTTTGTCGTCGCTGGTTTTGAACAGTGGGTTGATTTCCAGCATGCTGCAATCCAGGCCTACGTATGCGTTATAAAGGTTGGTCACAAATTTCACCATGTTTTTGAACGCTTCACCGCTTAAACCAAAGTTGAAAGCAATGTTACGTGCCTGGAAAGGCTGCAGGGTCATATTTGGTTTTACCCACTCTTTGAATATTTTTTCAGGAGTGCTGTGTGCTACTTCTTCGATATCCATACCACCTTCGGTAGAATACATGATAACGTTCTGGCTTTTAGCACGATCCAGCAGGATAGACAGGTAGAATTCTTTTACCGGGTTAGCACCTGGGTAGTACACATCCTGTGCTACCAGCACTTTATTTACCAGCTTACCAGCTTCGCCGGTTTGGATGGTTACCAGGGTACCTCCTAATATATTGCCAGCTATGGTTTTGATGTCTTCAGCATTTTTTCCTACGGCCACACCTCTTTGTTCGGTACCACGGATCTTACCTTTTCCGCGTCCACCGGCGTGAATCTGGGCTTTTACAACGGCAAATTCATTACCAAATTGCACTTTCAGCTGCTTATATGCTTCCGCAGCCGCTTCAGGGGTATCCACCGGGATGCCTTCCTGTACCGGTACATTATATTTTTTCAACAGTTCTTTAGCCTGGTACTCGTGTAAGTTCATCGGAATAAAATTTGCCGCTAAATTAGGGCTTTATGTTTTAAATATAAAACTGCAGTCATTTGTGAATTAAAAAATAACTTTGCGCGGGTTTGTTTTTTAAATCCGACTTTTAAATAATGTATAAACAGATGAGTGAACTAACAGCAAAGATCACAGCAGCGGGAGAATATATCAGCAAATTCTGGCAGGATAAGCCGGTAGCCGGTATCATACTGGGCAGCGGGCTCGGTAACCTGGCAGCGGAAATAACCAATAGCGTGGAAATTCCTTACAGCGATATCCCTCATTTTCCTGAATCTACCGTAGAAGGACATTCGGGTAAATTAATCCTGGGATACATGCAGGGGAAACCTGTGGTGGCCATGGCAGGGCGTTTTCACTTTTATGAAGGATTTTCTATGCAGCAGGTCACTTTCCCTGTTCGTGTTATGAAAGCGCTGGGTATCCATACATTATTTATCTCCAATGCCGCCGGGGGCATGAATCCCGCGTTTAACGTAGGGGATCTGATGATTATCCGGGATCATATCAACCTGCAGCCGGAACACCCGCTGCGTGGCAAAAATGAAGATACCCTGGGGCCCCGGTTCCCGGATATGAGCGAGCCTTACGCCAAATCACTGATAGCATCCGCATATAAAATAGCTGCAGCCAACAATATATCTTTACATACAGGTGTATATGTAGGTGTGCAGGGCCCTACCTTTGAAACCAGGGCAGAATACAAATACATGCATATCATCGGGGGCGATGCTGTAGGGATGAGTACCGTGCCTGAAGTGATTGTAGCGGCACATGCCGGCCTGAAAGTATTTGCCATGAGTGTGATTACCGATATCGGTATCCGCGAAGAAGAGAATGTGATTACCCATGAGGAAGTACTGGCAGCTGCCAAAGCAGCAGAACCTAAGCTTACGCTTATCTTTAGTGAATTAATCCGGCAACTATAAACGCTTTTGTTACTTTCGGATGAGGCAAATTTTCATTTTCATAGCCCTGCTGTTTTTTTGCGGGAACCAGGTACAGGCCCAGTTTAACTCCGGCCGCTTCGGCAATATGGGTGGCGGTGGAGGAGGTAACAGCAAAATGCAGCGGGATACCGGAAAGCATGAACACGAGCTGGATACCATCACCCTGACCTATAAACTGCTCGGCGACCCGGTACATTATAGAATAGATTCTTCTGTGGCTGATTTTCAGTCGAACTACCTGCGCGTACCTTCTAATTACGTGACACTCGGTAATACCGGTAGTGCAGAGTACAATATTATCTATACACCACTCATGAAACCCGGATTTGACGCCGGTTTTCATTCGTATGATATCTATTCCAACACCCATAAGGACGCGAAATTTTATTATACCACCCGCCCTTACACGGAGTTGCAATACCTGGTAGGAAGTAAGCAGGAACAGGTGATCGGCCTATCGCATACACAAAACCGGACCGAACGCTTCAACTTTGCGTTCGACTACCGCAAAATAAATGCGCCGGGATATTATCGTACCCAAAATACCAACCACGATATTTACCGGTTTACGGCCCGTTATCAGAGCAAAAATAAACGTGCCAATACCTACTTCAGCTTCTATTACAATAAGATCAATGGAGGGGAGAATGGTGGCCTTAGATACGATTCCCTGTTAAAGGACCCGGACTACAAACAACGTAAAAGTTTGCCGGTAAACCTGGGGTCCGATGCATCCCAAACTTACTCTTTCTTCGGAGGTGGTGCGCTGCCCGTAAAATCCAGCTACCGGGAAACCGGCCTGCTGATTCAACAGCAGTACGACTGGGGCCACGGCGACAGTATTCACGTAAACGATACCCTGGATATTTATAAATATGATCCGGTATTCCGCGTGCAATACACGTTTAACTATCAGAACGATGACTACGGCTTTATTGATAGTGCGCCGGATACCGCTTTCTATACCAAACATTACAATTTTGTTCCCGCTGATACCGTAAATGCGCAGCATAAATGGAAGATGATTTCTAATGATCTGTCGCTGATACAGTTTCCTGTACGCGGCAACCAGGGCCACTTTATCAACCTGGGTGCACGGTTTGAAAGTATAACGGGCACCTTCCTGGATGCCAATATTAATTTCAGTAACCTGGCCGTACACGGAGAATATCGTAACAGAACCCGCAACCAGAAATGGGATTTCTCTGCAAAAGGAGAGTTTTATGTGGTCGGGCAAAATATAGGTGATTATGGTGTATATGGTAGTTTGAGCAGGCACATTAATGATCTTTTGGGAGATGTGCAACTGTCGGTGAATAACGTAAACCGTGAGCCATCCTACGTGTTCAAGTACTTCAACAGCAATCAGGATGCGTGGTATAATACCTCCCTGGCCAAGCAAAATACTACGCAACTGCAATTTGCCTCTGTTAATAAAAAGTTGAAATACACCCTGGCGGTGAACTATTTCCTGTTCACCAACTACACTTACTTCAAAGATTTTTATCACAGTGAACAGTATGGTTCCCTGTTCAATCTGCTGCAGGTTACATTCAGCAAGAAATTTATGCTGGCGCCATTTGCCTGGTACGTGGATGTTGCTTTCCAGCAATTACATGGCAACGGCCCCCTCAATGTACCTACTATCTGGACACGTAACCGCTTCACTTTTGAGAAGAAACTGTATACGAACCTGAACCTCATCACCGGCCTGGAGTTCCGTTATAATACCAGTTATTATGCAGACGATTATTCCCCGCTGACAGGCCAGTTCATCTACCAGCAAACGCAAAAGATCAGCAATACGTTGCCGGATATGGCCGCATTTGCCAATTTCCGTATCAAATCCTTCTCTGCTTATGTCAGAGCAGAAAATTTAAATACCTTCTTTGCTACCAATAACTATGCTGCCCCATTGTATCCTTTAAACAACTTCGCCTTCAGGGTGGGGCTGCGGTGGTGGTTTATCAATTAAGCAGTTAGCGTTTAGCCATCAGCTTTTAGCAAAATGCCGCGGAGATTAACATGTAATATGTTCCTCCGCGGCATTTTGCTAAAAGCTGATGGCTAAACGCTAATGACTTTATCAGCTTTTTTCGCTATCTTTGAGTCTTCATCATGAAACGATTTTTTGCCATATTATTTGCCGTATTGTACACCACGCTGACCAGCGGGTTTACCATAAATGTGCATTATTGCATGGGCAAACTGGCGGGTATTGACTTGCAGGAAACTGAGGCACATGAGTGCCGGATATGCAAGATGCCGGCGAAAGGCATGGATTGTTGCAAAGATGAATCGAAGTTTTGTAAGGTAACGGAGTCGCATCAGGCGGCCAAAGCCCTGCAACAGAACTTTAGTTTAAATATCGCCCTGGAACTGCCCGTAAAAACCTTGGCAGCGCCGATTTTGGCGGAATCAAACATCCCCGCGGGCAATTATCATCATGATCCGCCCGATCTCCACAAGACCCCCATTTTTATCCGAAACTGCACTTTCCTGATCTGATCCGGCGGTATATTTTATGCCCGCTTTGAGCGGAGCCATCATGCTATGGCCGCAATTTCTTCATTTATTTAACTGAATCAGATCATGAAAACATTAGCTGTTATATTACTCGCACTGGGTTTATCTTTTGGCGCCAATGCGCAATTTAAAAAAGCAGCGGTACATGCTACCGGACTTACCTGCGCCATGTGTTCCAAAGCCACTTATGAATCACTGCAGTCACTGCCTTTTGTGGATAAAATAGATACCGACCTCGATAACACTACTTTTATACTCACCTTCAAAACAGGGGTACCCGTAAATATTGATGCCATTAAAGCAAAGGTGGAAGATGCTGGTTTCTCTGTCGGCAAACTGGTAATGACCGCCAATTTCGATGCGCTGTCGGTCCAAAACGATACACACGTTAGCTTTGCTGGTAGTACACTTCATTTTATGGATGTGAAAAACCAGGTGTTAAGTGGCGACAAAGACATCACCGTTATCGATAAGGATTTTGTTTCTGCAAAACAATTTAAAAAATTCAGTGCAGAAACAAGTATGCCCTGCTATAAAACAGGCATGATGAGCAGTTGCTGCAAAACCAACACCGGTAATGCTTCCGGCAGAATTTATCACGTGACCATTTAATCCTTGCCGGGTATATGAAGCAATTTATAATGATAGCAGTGGCCATCATGGCCGGTATAGGCGCAACAGCCCAGGAGTTATATGTGAATACAGAACCAGCGAGCAATATGGCCGCTAATTCGCTTGGCATAAGGCTCAACAACAAGTTCTTTAACATGGAACATACCCGCGAAACCGGGATGCGCTTTGAGCCGGAAGTGATGTGGGGAGTTAATAAAAGGCTGATGTTGCATGTATTGGGCTATGCGTCTAATATGATGCAGTCGTCTATACGCACGGAAGGAGGTAGTATTTATGCGAAGTATCGCTTCCTGTCGCTCGACCAGCAACACGCCCATTTCCGGATGGCTGCTTATGTGAAAGGTTCCCTGATAGATAATCCTTACTATCCTGTAATGGCGGCTGGCTCTCATCCTGTGCGCCCTTACGATAATAAGGAACTGGACCTGGAAGGAGCTACATCCGGTGTGAACGGTGGTATTATTGCCACGCAACTGTTGCATAAGCTGGCATTGTCAACAACGTTGGGGTATTCCCGTTATATGAACAATGTGAAAGATAATATCCCGGAAGATTTCTCAAAAAATTCGGTCAATTATAGTCTTTCTGCCGGATACCTGGTGCTGCCGGTGAAGTATAAAAACTTCCAGCAAACTAATTTGAACCTGTATGTGGAGTTGCTTGGTAAAACCAATACAGACAAGGTGGGCCGCGGATCCTACCTGGATGTGGCGCCGGCCATACAGTTTATTTTTAACAGTACCACCCGGCTGGATTTATCCTATCGTGCGCAACTGGCAGGAGATATGCCCAGGAATACCTTCAATTCTTTTTTAATAAGATTTGAGCATAATATCTTTAATATTATAAAAAAATAAATGATGGCAACAACAGATCTGTTTATAAAGAATATGGTTTGTCCGCGTTGCATCAAGGTGGTCTCCACCGCTATCACCGCGGAAAAACTGGAAATTAAAGATATTCAGCTGGGCAAAGTTACAGTAGCGGGCATAGTACCGGAAAAGACATTACACCAATTGGCGGATACTTTGCAAAAGGAAGGATTTCTGCTCATAGATGATAAAAAGCAGCAGTTGATTGCAGGTATCAAAAGCATCGTGGTACAGGCTGTACACCATTCTGAGCTGGACGAAATGAAAGAAAACTTTTCTACTTTACTGGCAGGAAAGTTGCAGAAAGATTATCACTATCTCAGTAATCTTTTTTCAGAAACAGAAGGTACTACCATAGAGCAATATATTATCCAGCAGAAAATTGAGAAAGTAAAAGAGTTGCTCGTATATAATGAATTAAGTTTAAGTGAAATCAGTTACAAGCTGGGATACAGCAGTGTAGCGCATTTATCGGCTCAGTTCAAGAAAGTAACCGGGTTAACTCCCAGCAAATTTAAACAATTGAAGGCTCCCGGGCGTATACCATTAGATAAGATATAATATACCCGTTGGCGTGAGATATAAAAGTTAGTTGTTTTAGTTTTAGTTTAAAAAGAGGCTGCTGCACACCGTGGCCTCTTTTTTAAAAAACATCTTCACATGAAAAAGATATTCACAGGTATACTGAAAGTATTACAGTCGTTATTCATGAAGAAGGACTGCTGCAGATAGCGCAGATTGTGTCCTGTAACAGGATTATACTGATTTTATTTTTTGATTTTAAAGGAAGAAGGGAGATATAGGCAACTGCTTATATCTCCCTTTTTTTTATCCAAAATCAGTATAATCGGTGTAATCCTGGTCCCAGGCAAAAATTTTCTGCACAGTATTTGTAAATGCCTATCTTTACTTTACCGATTAACTGCAGATGAAGAACAAAAATTTTATTATCAGTTTGTTATGCGGATCTGGAGTGTGCTTGTTGTTAGCCTGTGTCAATAAAAAAAAGCATACCGCCCCCAAACAAAAACAGATTGTAGCAAACATCAGACAACTGGATGAAGTGATTACAGACAATATCACAGAACGTCTGTCTGCCCTAAAAGACAATGAAGGTGAATTGGAAGACAGCATCATAGCGTTCCGCCCTTCTGCTATTCAGGAATTTTATGGCGTCGATAAGCCCACCGGACAATGGTCTAAGAACGGGGTGATAAATCCTGCTGCGGATTCCATGCTGTATATGATACAACATGCGGAAGATGTAGGATTATTACCTGCCCAGTACCATGGCCCTGCGCTCACCGCCGCCCTTGAACAGATTAACAGCGATGCTACCGCCAAAAAAGATGCAGCATTGTGGGCCAAAGTGGACGTGCTGATGACAGACGCCTTCATGAAAATGGCCTCAGACCTGCATTTCGGCGTAGCACCACGCGATAGCATTACTCTTAAAAAGGATTCGCTGTTTACCGATAGCCAACTGATAGCCTCCCTGAAACAGGCATTGGCCGATAAAAATGTTGCCACTATCCTGCGTGCCCAGGAGCCGGTACATGCGGGCTATCTTGCGCTCAAAGAAGGTATACAGACTTTTAAATCCAAATACGAAAATTATCACTGGGATACTTTGCCGCTGAACTACACGGATACCGTGGCTTTCAGGCAATTGGTGGTAAACCGCCTGGTGCAAAGCGGACATCTGGATACCAGCGGCCGCACGGTAGATACTACTCTCATTAAAACAGGGATTAAAGCCTTTCAGAAAGAGTTCAATATTTATCCGGATGGCGTAGCCGGCAAAAGAACAGTGATGGCACTGAACCGCTCTATGCACGACTGGATCATGCAGGCAGCCGTGAACCTGGACCGTTGGCGTAAATTACCGGATACTTTACCGGTGCAATATATTATGGTCAACGTTCCCGGCTATACGCTTCGTGTAGTAGATAGCGGAGAAGTGAAGCTGGAGTCGCGCGTAATTGTGGGCGCACCACGTACACGCACGCCTTTGCTGAATTCTTACATGACTAACTTCATGATGTATCCTTACTGGCGTGTTCCTTACAGCATTGTGTTTAAAGAGATGCTGCCAGCTATCAAGAAGAACGTAGGTTACCTGGCTTCCAAAAACCTGGAGGTGATTGATAAAGACGCTAACACGGTAGATCCGGCCACCATCGACTGGTCTAAGCTCAGCAAAGGACATTTTCCTTATGTGCTGCGGCAGATGGATGGTATTGATAATTCCCTCGGTGTGATGAAGTTTAACTTCCGTAACAAATACAGTGTATACCTGCACGATACCAATAACCGTGGATTATTCAAAAACTCTATGCGTGCGATGAGTCATGGTTGTGTGCGGGTACAACAATGGGATAGCCTGGCGCAGTACCTGGTGCGTGCGGATAGTGTAAGACATAGCGGAGATAGTGTTCGTGTATGGCTGGCACGGGAGGAAAAGAAACAGGTAGATCTTCCCAAACACATTCCTATTTATCTGCGTTACTTTACTGCAGAAGGACAAAATGGTAATCTTATTTTCTTTGATGATATTTATGGAGAAGATAAAGTATTACGTAAGAAGATGCGAATGTAAGAAGCTGAAAGCATAAAGCAGAAAGCATAAAGCTATTGAGGCGAATGAACATTGCGCATATTAATTCGCTTTGATCATTCGCCTCAATAGCTTTATGCTTTATGCTTTATGCTTTCAGCTTCACTTTCAGTGCTGTATCCAGCGCATCCAGGAATTCTTCTGTATAAAGGTAGTGTTTACCATGTTCTACTTTGTTACCATGGATACAAACGGCCAGATCTTTGGTCATTTTACCACTTTCTACGGTTTCAATACAAACCTGTTCCAGTGCAGTACAGAAGTCGATCAATGCCTGGTTGTTATCCAGTTTGCCACGGAATTCCAGACCACGGGTCCATGCGAAGATGGAAGCGATTGGGTTGGTAGACGTAGGTTTACCAGCCTGGTGTTCGCGGTAGTGACGGGTTACAGTACCATGCGCCGCTTCAGCTTCCATGGTTTTACCATCAGGAGTAATGAGAGTAGAAGTCATCAGGCCGAGGGAACCAAAACCTTGTGCAACGGTATCAGATTGTACGTCGCCGTCGTAGTTTTTACAAGCCCATACAAAGTTACCGTGCCATTTCAGTGCGCTGGCCACCATGTCATCGATCAGGCGGTGCTCATATGTTAAGCCGTTTGCATCGAAAGCAGTTTTGAATTCCTGTTGATAGATTTCTTCAAAGATATCTTTAAAGCGGCCATCATATTTTTTCAGGATGGTGTTTTTAGTACTCAGGTACAAAGGCCATTTTTTCATCAGTGCCTGGTTGAAACATGCACGTGCAAAGCCTTTGATAGATTCGTCGGTGTTGTACATAGCAAGTGCAACGCCATCACCTTTGAAGTTGTATACTTCATGTTCAATCACCTGGCCATCTTCACCTTCAAATTTGATAGTGAGTTTACCTTTTCCTTTGGTGACGAAATCGGTAGCGCGGTACTGGTCACCAAAAGCGTGACGACCAATACAGATAGGCGCTGTCCAGTTAGGCACCAGGCGTGGAACATTGCTCATCACAATAGGCTCACGGAATACAGTACCATCCAGGATGTTACGGATAGTACCATTTGGTGATTTCCACATTTGCTTCAGCTTAAATTCTTTTACACGCTCTTCGTCAGGTGTAATGGTAGCGCATTTGATACCTACGCCTACTTCTCTGATAGCGTTAGCTGCGTCAATGGTTACCTGGTCATTGGTAGCATCACGATGCTCCATGCCCAGATCATAATATTTAATTTCAACGTCCAGGTATGGAAGTATCAGTTTGTCCTTGATGAATTTCCAGATGATCCGTGTCATCTCATCACCGTCCAGTTCGACTACCGGATTAGCAACTTTAATTTTTTCTGCCATTTCGGGTTTTTTAAAAAATTAGATTAAAAGCGATTCGCAACAATTATTCAAACGTGTCCCTTGCGGGATAATCACGAAAAATACGAATAGCTATGAAAAAAACAAAATTAACCCAATATTAAAAAAAAAGCATAAAGCTAAAAGGATAAAGCAAAAAGCTATTAGAGCGAATGACAAAAGCGGATGAGTAACTTAATACTCGCTTCTATCATTCGCTCTAATAGCTTTTTGCTTTCAGCTTTATGCTTTCTGCTTAGTGTTGCATTTGTTTAATTACTTCATCCGCAAACTCGCTGGTTTTAACCAGGGTAGCATCATCCATCAGGTTGTAGAAGTCGATGGTAACGCGTTTACGCATGATAGCGGTGCTCAGGCCGTGAACAATGATTTCAGCGGCTTCTTTCCAGCCCATGTACTCCAGCATCATTACACCACTCAGGATTACTGACGATGGGTTCATGGTATTGGTGTTGGCAAAGCGGGGAGCAGTACCGTGTGTAGCTTCAAATACGGCATAGCCGGTATTGTAGTTGATGTTAGCGCCAGGGGCAATACCAATACCACCCACAGCAGCAGCCAATGCATCAGAAATATAGTCACCGTTGAGGTTCAGTGTAGCTACTACTGAGTAGTCCTGTGGCGCCAGCAGAATCTGTTGGAGGAAGTTATCTGCGATCACATCTTTAATCAGCAGTTTACCTTTTGCCAGTGCTACTTTCAGTTCTTTGTTAGCTTCTTCTTCACCAAGTTCTTTCTTGGTTTTTTCCCAATGTTCCCAGGTGTAAACGAATTCACCGAATTCTCTTTCTGCCAGTGCATAGCCCCAGTTCTTGAAACCACCTTCTGTGAATTTCATGATGTTGCCTTTATGTACCAGGGTAACAGAAGGACGTTTGTGTTCCAGTGCGTAGCTGATAGCAGCGCGTACCAGTCTTTCCGTTCCTTCTATAGACACGGGTTTGATGCCCAGTGAAGATGTTTCCGGGAACCTGATTTTTTTAACGCCCATTTCATTTTGCAGGAAATCGAGCAGTTTTTTAGCTTCTGGGGTACCAGTCATGTATTCAATGCCGGCATAGATGTCTTCTGTATTTTCACGGAAAATCACCATATCCACTTTCTCCGGGTGTTTTACGGGAGAAGGTACTTTGTTGAACCAACGAACGGGTCTAACACAGGCGTAGAGATCCAGTTCCTGGCGCATCGCTACGTTCAGGGAGCGGATACCGCCACCAACAGGGGTAGACAGTGGTCCTTTGATAGACACCAGGTATTCTTTCAGGGCATCCAGCGTTTCTTTAGGCAGCCATTCACCTGTTTGCTGGAAGGCTTTCTCACCTGCCAGTACTTCTTTCCATTCAATTTTCCGATCACCACCATAGGCTTTTTCAACAGCTGCGTCGAATACGCGAACACTGGCTTTCCAAATGTCCGGACCTATTCCGTCGCCTTCTATAAATGGGATGATGGGTTGTGCGGGGACCTGTAACAGGCCATTGTTCATCGATATTTTTTCTGCCGGCATAAAACGGTTTCTTTATGCGTTACGTAATTGTTGTAATCGGGTGCAAAGGTAACGCTTTTCCCCTTAAAGACTGGCCAGTTTCTGTGTTAATTGTACAAATTCTCCAGCTGCATATAACTTTTTGCTTATGTTAGGATTAATGTTATTTTGCTGCACATTTTTCGGCAGCAACAAAATCTTAGATACTACCATGGCTCCCATTACATATCTCGCCCTGGGCGATAGTTATACTGTTGGCGAACAGGTCGCCTATTCCGAATGTTTCCCTGTACAAACCGCCGCTTTACTACGCCAGCAGGGCGATCCCGTGGAGGCGCCACAAATCATTGCCACCACGGGCTGGACTACCGGTGAACTGGCAGCAGGTATTGAAGCCGCACATATTACGCAAACATATGATATAGTAACCCTGTTGATAGGAGTGAATAACCAATACCGGGGCTATGCTTTATCTGCCTACGAAACGGAATTTACGGCCCTGTTACAGCAGGCCATTGCATTTGCCGGCAACCGGCCGTCACATATAGTGGTATTGTCAATCCCAGACTGGGGCGTAACGCCATTTGCTGCAGATCGCGACCGGGAAAAGATTGCCAGGGAAATTGATGCTTTTAATGCTGCCAACAAAGCCATTGCGCAACGTATGCAGGTGCCTTACCTGGATATCACCGGTTTTACCCGGGAGGCTGTACATGATAAGGAGCTGGTGGCGGGAGATGGATTGCATCCTTCCGGAAAAGACTATGGCCGCTGGGCCGCCGCCCTCGCACCACTATTGCAACATGCTTTGCACTAAGCCGAAAAATACGCTACATTCATATATCAGAAAACCTAAACCATGGAAAGCCATATCGTCAAAATTCTTGCAGTTACCCCTGTAACGCATAATGTTCGTCAGTTTACCGTTGAAAAGCCCCAGGGATACACCTTTGTGCCGGGGCAGGCTACTGAAGTGTCTATCAACAAAGCCGGATGGGAGGAGGAAAGACGGCCCTTTACCTTTACCAGTCTGACCAACTGGGAACACCTGGAGTTTACCATTAAAATTTATGATGACCATAACAGCGTCACTCATGAGCTGGGACAACTAAAAGCCGGTGATGAACTGATTCTCCACGATGTATGGGGAACCATACACTATAAAGGCGAAGGCGTGTTTATTGCCGGGGGCGCCGGTGTCACCCCTTTTATTGCTATCTTACGTGATCTGCAACATAAAGGACAACTGGGTACTAACCAGTTGATCTGCTCCAATAAAACCCTGTCTGATATTATTTTGAAAGATGAGTTTGAAGGTATGCTGGGCAAGCGTTTCATCAATACGCTGACAGAGCAGGAGGTGCCTGGGTACGACCATCATACCATTGATGAAAGTTACCTGAAAGAGAAGATTACCAATTTCGACCAGCATTTTTATATCTGTGGCCCGGATCCTATGGTACAGCAACTGAAAGCCATTCTTACCCGGCTGGCTGGCAATGAAGCCCTGGTGACTGTAGAAATATAAGCAGCCTGTTAATAATATACCCGGTAATAGTTGGTGGAAATGACCGGCCAATTATTACCGGCCGTTTTTACCGGTAATTTCCTGCCGTTTACCGGTAAGTGTACCTGATTAGCCTAAACCCACTTTTGAAAGCAGCCCACCCGTTCTACATTTGTATCATAAATATTAAAACAATGAAAAACGAAGATATTGAGGAATCAAGAAGAAAGAGCCGGTCCGTGGGGGGCTTTATCCTGATCATTATAGGTACCGTGTTATTATTACAACGTTTGGACCTGGATATCCCCAGCTACTGGCTTTCCTGGCAGATGATCCTCATTGCAATAGGTATTGTATTAGGTGTTCGTCACGGGTTCCGGGTAGGAGGATGGATGGTGATGGTAGGTGTAGGCGTGGTGTTTCTCCTGGGCGAAATACAGAACTGGCCTTATGATACGGCCCGGTTTATCTGGCCGGTAGTGATGATCGGCATTGGGCTGTTAGTAATTTTTAAACGAAACTTTTCCACACGGGAATGGGCCGAGAAGAAAAAGCAGTTTGGCGGAGCCGCTGTCACTTCGGTTTCCGGCGATGATGTACTGGATGTAACTGCCATTTTTGGAAGTGTAGACAGAGTAGTTACTTCTAAAACCTTCAGAGGTGGTGATGTAACAGCTATCATGGGAGGTTCCGTTATCAATTTTATGAAAGCCGATATTGAAGGCACCGCTACCCTTGACGTAACGGCAATTATGGGAGGATGCGAAATTATTGTACCGGCTAACTGGAACGTAAAGGTGGATATCAATTCCATTATGGGTGGTGTGGACGATAAACGATTCCTGGACCTGGTACCTCCGGCAGGGCAGGGAAAGCTGCTGGTACTGAAAGGAACCTGTGTGATGGGAGGAATTGAAATCAAAAGTTACGCCTGATAAATCACCATATCTCACTTTTCTATTTCCAACTTTTAAATCTTTTTTTATGCATTGGTTTGTTGCGAAAGTAGTATATCAGATCATCTGCGGAGAAGGTAATCATACCCCGCAATTTGATGAACAGTTAAGATTGATTAGCGCTGTTACCAAAAAAGATGCCTGCGATAAAGCCCGTGAAATTGGTATACAGGAACAATATGCTTTTAAAAATCAACAACAGGAACTGGTACAATGGAAGTTCATCAATGTGCCGGAAGTATATACCCTGGATCAGTTGACAGACGGAATGGAATTGTATTCCCGCATTGAAGAACCGGGAGATCCCAATTCTTACATTGCCTGGTTGCAAATGAAATCTGCTCAACTGCAGGGACAACAATATTTTGAACTCAACGTATAAAACGGGACTATTGGTAAAGCAAATCATAAAAGGTACAGCCGTATGGTCATTCATTTGCTCCTTTCTGATCTGGCTGCTGATTTACGGAGGATTACTGTACTACTGGTTTGATCTTCCGTTGGGGCAGTCTGTCACCGACAGCCTGGTACATGTGATATTGCTGGCTGCCACCAGTGTCATCATCAACCACAACGTTGCTTATTACCGCCCAGCGGCAGGCTCTATGAAGTTTGGATATGTAGCCGTAGTGAGCTTTGCTTTGGCGGTGTTGTGGGTATGTTTGAGCCGTTGGTTGCTGATGAATGCCTTTCCCAAAGACCTGGAGTATCAGACGTGGTTGAATCATGCGATCCCTATTCATACGTTGGTAGGTTGGATGCTGACGTATGGAATTGGATTCAGGGCCCAGATCTGGTACGATGCAGAAGAACAACGGGAAACGCTGAAACGCCGCGAAACTGCTGAGAAAATTGTGAGAGAAGCGGAGCTGTTTAAATTACGGCAACAACTGCAGCCACATTTTTTGTTTAACAGCCTGAACTCTATTAACGCATTGATCATGTTGCGGCCGAAAGAGGCCCGGGAAATGGTGTTAAAGCTCTCTGATTTTTTAAGAGGCTCACTGAAGCGGGAAGATGATCAGTGGATTTCTTTTGCAGAAGAACTGAAGTATTTGCAATTGTACCTGGATATTGAAAAAGTGCGTTTCGGTCACCGGTTGGCGACCGACATTATATCCGGAGAAGGTACAGACACCCGGATGATGCCGCCCATGCTACTACAACCGGTTGTTGAAAATGCCATTAAATTTGGCTTATACGATACCACCGGTGATATTACCATCAGCATAAAATCCTGGGTAGAAGACAATATGCTGTATATATCCATACAAAATCCATTTGACAACGAATTGCAACAACCACATAAAGGCACCGGATTTGGTTTGACTTCCATACAACGAAGACTTTATCTATTATTCGCCCGGCAGGATCTGATGGAAACATCCGCACACGAAAACATTTTTACCACCACTATCAAAGTACCACAAACCCATGATAAAAGCAGTAATAATTGATGATGAACCATTGGCCCGTGAGGTAGTAAAAGAATACCTGCTGAACTTCCCGCAGATCACCGTGATGCAGGAATGTAATGATGGATTTGAAGGATTAAAAGCAATACAACAACATCAGCCGGATCTTATTTTCCTGGATATACAGATGCCGAAGATTACCGGTTTTGAAATGCTGGAACTGGTAGAAAATATGCCCGCAGTAATTTTTACCACCGCGTTTGAAGAACATGCCATCCGTGCTTTTGAGGTACATGCCGTGGATTATTTGCTGAAGCCTTTTTCCGGTGAACGTTTTGAAAAGGCCGTAAAAAAGTGGCTGGATCAGTTCCAGGCGCCTGCCGTTGCTGATACAACGGCGCTGCTGGAAACAGCTGCCACTATGCCGGCGCAAAGCAATCGCGTAGTCATTAAACTGAATGGTAAAATAAAAATTATCCCGGTACAGGATATCCACTATCTCGAGGCAGCGGATGATTATGTGAAGATTATTACCCAGGAAGGTAGTTTTCTGAAGAATAAAACCATGGCTTTCTTTGAGAAAATGCTGGATCCACAGCAGTTTACGAGAGTACACCGTTCTTACATCCTCAACATAAATCAGGTAACCCGTATTGATCCTTACGAAAAAGAAAACCACCTGGCGATATTGCGCAGTGGCGCCAGGGTGTTAGTAAGTAAAACGGGTTATCCCCGACTCAAGGCGGCGCTGGGATTGTAGGTGTTTTTCCTACAATCCTGCGAACAGCCTTTCCAGCTTTTCCTTTGTTAATATTTTTTGTACCTGTATGCCGGTGGCAATTATTTTGCCGCCGGATACCGCTTCATAACTACATGTAATTTCGTGGTGCTGTAACTGTGTGATGGTAGCGGTGAAAACTACTTCGCTGCCCACCGGTGCGGGGCGCAGATGTTCTACCGTAAGCCTGGTGCCTATCCCTTCTTCATGTGCTTCTTTCATTTCCAGTACAAATAAACGGCAACACCATTCCGCATCTCTGGCCAGCGCAAAGGTGGCATATACAGGGTGTACATTCCCGGTATCGAATCCGGCGCTGTCTTCCGGACGCACAATGCGGCTGAATTGCCGGGTATCACCTGGTTTGAAGAGAGGGTACATGTTAGTTCGTATATTCGTTAGCGTTATTTCTCTTTAGGGTCCTGGTACCACTGCACCACCAATACGGGTACCTGCACCTGGTGTCTTACCTGGTTGGCGGTTTCGCCATATAGCCAGTCTTTGAATCCTTTGTGTCCGTGACCGCCGAGTACGAGGAAGTCGGCATTTTCTTCTTTAACGATGCGGGCAATTTCCCTTGCGCGGCGACGGAAACCAAGTACTCCTTTGGCGTTGATATTACGGCTTTTCAGCAGGGCCACATAGGTATCCAGTTGCTCCTGGTCACGGCGGGTTTCGAGATCGTCCGAGTCGTGGCCAAAGTATTTGGCCGATGCACTTTCTACGATATGGATCAGGATATATTGCGTGTGTTCGTTGCCGTGAGCAATGGCATTGGTGATTACTTCCCGGTCTTTGTTGGTGAAGTCGAGCGCCATGGCGATGCGGTTGTACACCGGTTTTTCCATGTTGCCGAGTGATACCTGTGTGGTATGGATGCCGGCAGCGGCATCCTCCCGATAGCGCCTGCGCAGCGGGTGAATGATGGTGATGAGCAGCAACACCACAAAGCCTGCACAGCCTGTGATGATAAGACCATCTATCCAAATATTTCCAGTACCGGACATATAACTGAAGGCTTCTGTAAATACCATCCGCATATTAAGGTACACTAATAAAATGGTGACTGCCCAGCTGAAAATTTTGGTGGTGGTAGAAATAGCAAAGTTACCCATGGTTTTCTTATCGCTCACGAAATGTATTAGCGGAATGATGGCGAATCCCAGTTGAAGACTTAATAACACCTGGCTAAATACCAGCAGGGCACCCACTTCGTCATCGCCGGCAATGAGGATGGTCAGTAATGCCGGTATGATAGCGAGCAGGCGGGTGATGAGCCGGCGCAGCCAGGGATTGATACGCAGCCGGAGATAACCTTCCATTACAATTTGTCCTGCCAGTGTACCGGTTACCGTGGAGCTTTGTCCGGCAGCAATCAATGCTATCGCAAAGAGGATGGGAGCCAGTTTACTGCCCAGTAGCTGATCCAGCAGTTTGTGGGCATCCTGGATCTCTGCTACATCGGTGCGGCCACTTTTAAAGAATACGGCAGCTGCCAGAATGAGGATGGCAGCATTTACCAGGAAGGCGAGGTTCAGTGCAATGGTGCTGTCGAGGAAATTCATTTTGATAGCCTGTTTAATACCAGCATCATCTCGTTTTATTTTCCTGGTTTGTACCAGCGCAGAGTGGAGGTACAGGTTGTGCGGCATGACGGTAGCACCTATAATACCAATGGCAATGTATAATGCAGTGTTGTCGGGAATAGATGGAATGAAGCCTTTGACTACTTCGCCCATTTGTGGTTTTACTAAAATTAATTCTACGAGGAAAGAAGCGCCAACGACGGCTACCAGTGAAATGATAAAGCCTTCCATTTTACGGATGCCATAGCGTTGCAGGATCAGCAGGAGGAAGGTATCAAGTACGGTCAGGCTCACGCCCCATATCAGTGGCAGGCCGGTGAGCAGTTGTATACCAATGGCCATACCGAGTACTTCGGCGAGATCGGTGGCGGCGATGGCAATTTCTGCCAGCACATATAAAATGAAATTGACAACGGGTGGATAGGTTTCACGGTTCGCCTGTGCCAGGTCACGGCCGCGCACAATACCAAGGCGGGCGCTCAGGCTTTGCAACAGCAGGGCCATAAGGTTACTCATGAGGAGAACCCACAGCAATTTATATCCGTATTGACTACCACCGGCGAGGTCGGTGGCCCAGTTGCCGGGATCCATGTAACCTACGCTGACCAGGTAGGCCGGGCCAAAGAAGGCAAATATCTTTTTCCACCTTGACTTTCCACTGGTTTCTACACTCTGATGTACCTCACTTAGCGATGTGGATGAATGTATATGTTCCATGCTCATGTATATAGAATTCCTGATCTTACTGGTTAAACAGGTCTGACCATAATATGTTTGGCCACCTGTTCGCTGATAGTAATAGCAGGTTGTTGTTTCAGTTTTATTTCGATAGAGTTGTCATATTCATAATGCGCGAGGATTTCCAACTGGGTACCCAGTTTAATTCCTTTTGCATTCAGAAAGGCGAGAAGAGCGGTCGATTGGTCGGTAACCGCTGTGACCACCAGTCTTTTGGCGTTGGTTTGATCCAATGAGGTTTGTGGTCTGGGTTTGGCCAGTTTGCCGTTGGCATCGGGAATGGGGTCTCCATGTGGATCCAGTACCGGGTTACCAAGGAATTCGCTGAGGCGGTTGGTGAGTTTTTCACTGCGTACATGTTCCAGCTCTTCTGCCAGTTCATGTACTTCTTCCCAACTGAACAACAATTTATCTACCAGGAAACATTCCCATAAGCGGTGGCGCCTTACAATTTGCAGGGCAGCTTTCCTGCCATCGGACGATAACACAATGCCCTGGTATTTTTCATATTCGATGAGCTTCTTCTCTTTCAGCTTTTTGGCCATGTCTGTTACCGAGGCTGGCTTGGTATCCAGCTCATAGGCCAGTGCATTGGTACTTACCGCCTCATCGCCTTCCTGCAGCTTGTAAATAGACTTAATATAGTTTTCCTCTGCCACTGATAAATTCATGCTATCTAAAATATTATTTAGACAAATCTAAATAATAAATATGAACTTTTCCCTATCCGGTATGTTTTTTGATTTTTGCGGCGCATATATAAAAATTATATCTAACTTTTCGCCAAGAATTAACTGTTCAATGAAGCGTTTCCTTTTATTATTACTGGCTATTGGTGTTTTAGCAGCCTGCAAATCGAAGAAGAAGTCAGGTCGTGGTGATGAGCCGATGACACTTGAAGAATTTCAGGAATTATTCACTCCCGGCACGCTGCCTTACAAACTAACAGCGGACACACTGCAGTTGAAAATGGCCGATTCCCTGTCGCTGGATACTTCCGCCATGCGGTTTCTCACAGATACCCTGACCACGGGGGATTTTACTAAAAGTGATCGTGTTACCTATTTCCCTTTGCAACGTATTCCGGGTGGTATCGTGAATTATATGGTGGTGAAGGCGGTAGGAAGGTCCCAGTCAGTTGGTTACCTCTGCTTCATGGACAAAAAAGGGAAGTTCCTCAACCGTATAAAAGTAGCTAATACCGGTAGTGCAGATGGCACCTTGATGTCGTTGTTGCTGGACAGCAAAAATGTGATTAAAATCAGTAGCGAAAAAAGATTGTCCGGTACCCGCAGCGCGTTGAAGGAGGACTTCTATACCGTGAATCCCAACGGCTCCGTTACGCTGATCATGACTAACTCAAACGGCCCAACGAATGCAGGACAGATATTCAATCCTATTGACACGTTGCCGCGTAAGCATAAGTTTTCCGGTGATTATACTTCCGGCGATATGAACATTGTATCTATCCGGGATGGAGAAGATGCGAAGTCGTTCCAGTTCTTTATCACGTTTACAAAAGACAACGGTAACTGTAAAGGAGAGTTGAGTGGTAAAGGTCATTACCTGGCGGGCAATCGTGGTGAGTATAAAGACAAAGAATCGTCCTGTGGTATCTCTTTCCAGTTTTCTTCCGGCAGGGTGAATATCCGTGAAATTGGCGGCTGTGGCGCCTACAGGGGCATCAAGTGTTTCTTTGAAGGTGGTTTCGTGAAGAAGGCAGAGAAGAAGAAAAAGAAGTGATTTGAGTCGTCCTAGAATAGGTTGACAGAT
>NZ_JAGHZS010000007.1:0-254725 GCF_017745275.1 Chitinophaga sp.
CTTTCCTGCCATAAAAATGCCCCCTAAAAGTGTCCAACTTTTAGGGGGCATTTCAATATCCGCAATGGTCAATCGCTTCAATAGCTTTTTGCTTTCTGCTTTCAGCTTTCTGCTCAAAGCACCACTAATCCCGCATGTACCAGCCCCTTGGCGTCGCTTCGGATAAACAGGGTGTAAATTTTCCCTGCTTCCAGCGAAAGATTACTGAGCCCCTGTTGTTGTATGTCTAAGTTAACAGCCCCTTCTCCCGTACTTACCAGTAGAGAAGTCGTACCTGCGTTTACGTTAGTAAATGGTGCACTGTCATACGCTGCTCCCTGCAGGTTGCTGCCACCGGCTGCCCCATAGGGGATGTTATTATAAAGCGTGGTTTCCGTTCCCTGTTGCTGAATTTTCAGACGCACAGCGCCGATGCCGGCTGCCAGGTGTACAAAGCGTAGTTTGGCTTTACCGGCAGGAGGAGCGGAGAGGTCGTCATAAAAAAGGACAAGGGTATCTTTGTTCACATCATTTTTCGCAGGTGCCGCAAACACAGTATGGTAGTATCCGGCAATAGGACCGTTAGGACCTCCGGTAGCGCTGTAGCTGGCGCTGTTGCCAAATTGCCGGGAGGCTTTGTAGGCAGTGCCGCTGCCTTCTGTAAAGTTAATCTGTACATTCCCGAAAGTGGTGGATACATAGGGAGAAGCAGCACCGGGAGCAATACCGGTGGTTGTCACCTTTTGGGTAAACGTCCAGAATTGTATGTCAGCAGGTTGTATACGAGCATTCACAAAGCGTATATTCGCTGATAAAGGAGGCCGGTCACCCGCATTAACGTCCAGGTAATCTGTTTTGCTGCAGGCGCTGAAAGCCAGTATGGTAAAGCTGCTCAGGATAAAGGAAAGCTTGTTTTTCATGAGAAAAGATTTGAATGATTAAAAACGTGCGTATAACCGTACAAAAGGCTGTATGCCTGCGCTGCCATTCTGTATACCTACAATAGAAGGGTTTCTCAGGCCGGAAATAGCCTTGTCGGTGTAATCTCCCAGCACATTAAAGGCGTTGTTGACGCCGGCTGTTACCTGGATCGCCTTATTGATACGATAACCCACGGAGAAGTCTGTCACCCAGATAGGGCGCAGCTTTTGGTAGTAGTAGTCCGGCTTGGGGAAGTTCGCATTCTGCGCGGACGCCGTGGTCACTGAGCCGAAGTAAACAGTTCTGGCCAGGAAGTTAAACCTTCCGGTATTTAATATAGCCTGTAATGTTATCTTCTGCTGCGGAATGTTAGTGGTTACCCGCGCTTTTTCTGATTCACTGAAGATAACATTTTTGTACTGCTCCAACCCTTTAGGTGTATTCACCGACGTTACTTCATTTTTTACGAAATTGCCACCTGCCAGCAGTTGCAGGGTACTGCGCCGTAACGGTATTTTGTAGCTGCCCGTAAATTCAATACCCTGTGTGCGTGTACTGAAAGCATTATAGAAAAATTTCGCCTGTGTGGTACCGGTGGCGAGCAGTAAGGTTCTTACATCTGCGGGCAGATTAACATCGGTAGCAGAAAAGTTACCGGTATTACCTACCCGGTTTTTAATATCGATGAGATAGGCATCCACACTCAGCTCTACGTTTTGCGCAGGTTGAGAAGTAATGCCGGCGGTGTATCCTGTAGATCTTTCCGGCGTCAGTGAAGGAATACCGAGTGCCCGGGTAGCTGCATTTTTATTGGAGGCTGTTACCTGGTCAATTGCCCGGCCCTGTTGAAAGCTGGTAGATGTTTCGGTATAATAGAATTGTGCCAGGTCCGGTGCGCGGAAGCCACTGTTCGCAGAGCCACGGATACTCAGCCATGGCGCAAAGCTATACCGCGTAGCTATTTTGCCGGTGGTGACGTTACCGAAGTCGGAGAAGTTTTCAGCTCGCAAAGCGCCGGATAGCAGCCACTTTTCGGTGATGTTAAGTTCCAGGTCCAGGTAAGCGGCTACAATAGCGCGACTTACATTCACTTCGTTGGAAGGCCGGAATCCTGCGTGGATCTGCGATCCGGGCGATAACCCATTCAGCGCAATTAATCCGCCGTCTGCTAAATAAGGTACGCCGTTTACACTGGTATCTATTTTATATACCGGCCGCAGGTCGGCTTTGCTGTAAGAGGCTTCCTCTCCGGCAATGATCTGGTAAGTTTCGGTGCGGTACTGTGCACCAAATGCAACGTTGAGACCCTGCAACACGCTGGTGAAGTATCGGCTCACATCCAGGCTGGCCGTGTTCTGCGAGGCATTGTATTTGCCGGCATCAAAGGTCGTTGGACTTTTGGCGCCTAAGCTTGCATTCAGCGAATTGCTGATCACATTACCGAAATCATTTTTGCCATATACATTGGAAATATCCAGGTTCCATTCACCTGCATGGGCTTTCAGGCCAATGGCAATGGATTTGTCGGTGATGCTGTTATCCATGGCCGGCAGAAAACCATCCGGGTACAGGGAGGTGTTGTTGCGTTCTGTCCAGCCGGGAAGCCGGTATACGGCGGTGAATTGTGAGTTGCGGTGACTAATACCACCGAAAGCATATACTTCAGCATGCTCACTAACGGGAATGGCTGTATTAAAAAACAGCAGGGCATCTTTAGCTTTGTTGGAACCTCCGCCACGTTGATCAAAGAAATGCCGGTCTATGCCCCGGCTTTTCAGTATGGCATCATCTATTTCTTTCGTGTAAATATTGTCGTAGCCGCGGGTGTTGGCGCCACCGCCATAAATGGGCCCCATATAGAGACCGGCATCGTCGCGGCCGGGTTGCCGGGAAATGGCCTGGGTGGCAAATTCTGCGGTGGCGTTGAGGTAGCCGCCGCGGGAGCCTATTTTAACGCCGTAGTTGATGTTGGAGCGGGTAGCGGCACCGTCGCCTCTGCGGCGGATGCTTCCGGTACTGCCCACAATCACATTCGACGATTGTTTTTTCAATACAATGTTGATCACACCGGCAATGGCATCGGAACCATATTGTGCCGCGGCGCCATCCCGTAGTATTTCGATGCGCTCTATGGCGCCAGCGGGAATGGCGTTCAGGTCGTAGCCGGTGGCGCCGTTGCCCAATCCACCCCAGTTCACGTTGGAGCTTTTATGCCGGCGCTTTCCGTTTACCAGCACCAGCAACTGATCTACACCCAGGCCTTTCAACTGCGCCAGGCTCAGGGCGGAGCCGGCATCACCGGCATTGGTGCCATTTACGGAATGGAAAGAAGGGGAGATGTATTGCAGCAATTGTGTGATACTGGTTTGCGGCGCCGCTTCCTGTAATGATTTAATGTCGATGATATCCACCGGCACGGGTGAATTCAATTTGGTACGATTGGCACTCCGGGAGCCTACAATCTGTATTTCTCCCAGTTGTTTGGTAGTATCTGTGAGATGTTTTTGCTGTGCTGCCAGGGTCGTAGAGAACAGCAACAAGGGGGATAGTATCGGCAGTATATTTTTTTTCATGCGTTGGTTGATTTTTATGGTTAGTGATGCGCCACTTTAAAGCGATCATCTGTCAATGCGATCAGGAAATTTTCGAGGTCGGTCATCTCGTCTTTGTTCAGGTGCAACGGCTTGTTCAGTGATAGATCCCGGTGGATGCCATCATGTACAATGCTGTCGGGTGTGTTATAGTAGGCGATTACGTCTTTCAGCGTTTTAAACATACCGTTATGCATATACGGCGCCGTAACTGCCACATTGCGTAAGCTGGGTACTTTGAAGAAACCCAGGTGGGCACTGTCTTTCGTGGCATCGAAGCGGCCGGCATCTTTTAAGGTAGTACCGTTATAAAGACCGATGTTTTTAAAGCGGTCCGCCGTAAAATCTTCTCCCGAATGACAGTTATTACAATTGGCTTTACCAATAAACAGCATACGACCCCGTATAGCCGAAGGCGTTAGGGCGCTGTCATTTCCGGCGATGTACCGGTCGTAAGGACTGTTAGCCGTTTCCAGTGTGCGTTCAAAGGCGGCCAGTGCCTGCGATAAATTTTTAGCGGTAGGCGCGCTGTTAAATACCTGCTGAAAATACTGGCGATAGCTGTCGTGTTCATTCAATCGTTGTACGGCTTCTTCTACTGGCAGGCCCATTTCATCCGGGTTGGCAATAGGTTGCAGCGCCTGTTCTTCCAGTGAAGCAGCTCTGCCATCCCAGAAAAAGTTAGGACGCCCGGAGAGATTGGTGATGCCCGGTGTATTCCTTTTGGTGGCGGTATGATGAATACCGATACTGAAGGTCAGCGTATCTGCAAATCCATATTGCGGAATGTGACAGGATGCACAACTAATGCTACGGTCTTTCGACAACAACGGATCAAAGAACAATTTTTCTCCCAACTGGGCCTTAGTGGGCGGATCGGCAGAGCGGGGGTTGATACTGAACCCCGCGATGAGAATGCCTGCGCATAACATGCCCGGTAAAATGAATATCATTTTTCTACGCTTCATGGTGGTAAAAATTATGGAAGGCATACGATGCCCGGTAGCAACATGAGGGTTGCAAAAAAATTGGTTGGTAAAAGTTCGTATTGCTGTAAGGAGGCTGTAAAAAGAAGGTGGATTGGCATTCCCGGGAACATGGGCGGGATTGCCCATGTTCCCCAGGAATTATTAATGGGGTAGTAAAATAATGAATGATTATTTGGAAGCTGCTACCAGCACTACATCCAGGTCAAAGTCATCATAGATGGCTTTGTCGCCGATGCCTTCAAAGAAGCTTTTGGAACCGTATTTAATATTGTATTTGGTACGATCCACTTTAATGGCAGCTTTCGCAGTGAGTTTATTACCGGCAACGATTACAGTAGCAGGGAAAGTAACAGGATTGGTGATGCCTTTGATGGTGAGGTTACCGGTTACTTCGTAATTACCACCGCCTTTGGAAGTAACGTTGGTAGTGGCAAAAGTAGCGGTAGGGAATTTCTCTACTGCAAAGAAATCTTCACTTTTCAGGTGGCCGAGTAATTTGGCATTGCCACCTTCATCTTTGATATCTGTCACCAGGATGCTGCGGGTATCCAGGGAGAAGGTGCCGCCTTTCAGTACATTATTGTCTACTTCCAGTTTACCGTCGGCCACATTAATGGTGCCCTGGTGTTGTCCGGTTACTTTTTTGCCGGTCCAGTTCAGTTTACTTTCTTTCGCGTCTACCTGGAAAACAGTGGCCTTCCGGGCAGTAGCAGCTTTGGCTGGTTTTTCTCCTTTGTGGACAGTCGCAGGTGTCGTGAAAGACATTAAAAAGATAGATCCTCCAATAAAGAACAGAGATGCTAATCGTTGCATATAAGTGTGTTTAAATTTGGTGCTAATTTAAGGTGGACAAACCGATGAACGTTTACGAATTCCGGAAATAAATGTTAAAGTTATTTTTCCGCAATCAGCTCATCCAGGTCATGATTCCACTTGGCCACATAGTCTTTGTAGTATTGGCCGGTAATTTCCCCGGTATAGCCGGTATGTATTTGTCTTACTTCTCCTTTACGATCTATAATAATCGTTGTCGGGAAGGCCATCATACGGTTGAGCGCTGGTAATTTCTCCGATGCCACTTTCTTATCAGCAATGCCACCAAAAAGAATATCATATTGTATGTTGTATTTCTCTTTTAACTTGCCCAATGTATATTTGGCATATTCCAGGTCATCTTTCTGCTCAAACCCAATGGCAATGGCTTCTACGCCACGGTCTTTATTTTGATTATACCAGGGGGAGAGGAAGGAAGTCTGATCGGTGCAGTTAGGGCACCAGGTACCAATGATTTCTACAATCACCACTTTCCCTTTATATTTTTCATCACTCAGCGATACATTTTTACCAGTGAGGTCAGGAAGGGTAAAGTCCAGTTTTTTATAACCTTCTTTCAGGTAAGTGAGCTTATATGGATCGGGGAGTTCCGCCGCTGCATTTTTATCAGCGTCAAAGCGGATGTTGTTGTAGATACCGAGGCTGATTTCACCTGTAATGGATTTATCATCATTTATTTTTCCTTTTATGTAGATGGGGCTGGGGCCGGTGAAGCCGGATAATTCAAATTCATCCCCATGTACACTACCTTCCAGCTCGCGGCTGTCGCCCACTACAGACATGATCACGCCGGTGAGTTTATTACCTTCCTGTTTCAATAGGCCGATACGATTAGGTGTAGGCTCTTTGGCGGCTATTTTTAGTTCCCATTTACCGCTGATATTAAAGTTGGGAGCGGCTTCCGTGCCTGGTTCGGCAAAACGGTAGGTTTGTCCGTGTTCTGCGGTAAAGGGGAGGGCGTTGCCGCGGAAGTTAGGGACGAGGCTTCTGTATTCGCCGGAGATTTTTCCATCAGACTCTATATGCGCCACCAGTGCAGCATCGTACGTATTCATCTTAATGAATAAGGAATCGTTACCCAGGCGTTGTACATGGAAGTTGTCGCGGCGGGTACCGTTGATCAGTGTGAATACGGCATGTTCCGGGTCTTTTCCTTTCAATTCAAAATTAAAAGGTACCTGTGATTCGCTGAGGGTGAATACACCGCGCCAGATGCCTTGTTTTACAAATGGCTTTTTAGGGGCGGCAAAAGTATGCTGGCCGAATAATCCTGCCACCAGCAGGCTGGTTAAGAAGAAGTGCTTATGCGTTTTCATGATTGTATATTATTGGTTGAACAATGCAAGCCGGGGCCGGTCCTGGTGGGGCGACTAAGCGGTGCTACAATTAAAACTGGTGGTGAATACTGATGGAGTGGTGGCTTTTATCAGCGGTGGTAACACAAAGATAAAAGGCAGTTTTGGTATCACCAAATAAAAGTCTATAAATTTTGTAGACTATTCTGAAAAGCAGAAAGCTGAAGGCAGAAAGCATAAAGCTATTTTCGCGATTGAAGCATGGGAAGAATTAAACGTAATGTTATCATCCGCGTTAGTCAATCGCGAAAATAGCTTTATGCTTTCTGCCTTCAGCTTTCTGCTCAACAAAAATTGTCCTAAATTTGCGGTTTAAACCTTGCGCCTTGAGCAATTCTGTTTTTTTAATAACGCCGCCATTTACACAATTAAATACGCCTTATCCGGCTACGGCTTACCTGAAGGGGTTTCTGAATACCAAAGGGATTCCTTCTTTCCAGGCGGATCTGGGTATTGAAGCCACCTTGCGTTTATTTTCAAAACAGGGACTGGAACAACTGTTTGCGCATATTGCCACTGCACCGCCGCCGGAGCCGTCGGAGAATATCGCACGCATACTGGTGTTGCAGGATGATTATATACAAACCATTGATGCCGTTATTTTATTCTTACAGGGTAAGAACCCTACATTGGCACACCTGATCTGCAAACGCGATTATTTACCGGAAGCTGCGCGCTTTGCACAACTGGACGACCTGAACTGGGCCTTTGGTTCCATGGGTACACAGGACAAAGCCAAACACCTGGCAACGATGTACCTGGAAGATTTATCGGATCTCATCATGACCTGTGTAGACCCACACTTCGGCTTCAGCCGGTATGCGGAACGCTTGAGCCGCTCTGCCAACAGCTTTGACGAACTATACGATGCACTCCAGGCGGAGTATACTTATATAGACCGTATTTTAACGGAGCTCCTGGCTACGCACATGGAACAGGTACAACCCGCTATGGTAGCCCTTTCGGTGCCGTTCCCCGGTAACCTCTATGCGGCGCTGCGTTGCGGCCAGTGGGTGAAACAACACTACCCACACGTGAAAATAGCAATGGGCGGCGGTTTCCCTAATACTGAACTGCGCTCGCTGGCAGATGCCCGCGTATTTGAATTCGTAGACTTCATCACCCTGGATGATGGAGAAGCTCCCATCGAAAACCTGTTGTTGTTCCTGGAAGGAAAGAAAACGGCAGAAGAGCTGAAACGTACCTTCCTGCTCAACGGTGAGCAGGTAACTTATATCAACGATAAAGCCACACACGACTATAAACAATCGCAATTAGGTACGCCTGATTACAGCGACCTGTTGCTCGATAAATATATTTCCGCGATTGAAGTAGTGAACCCGATGCACAGCCTGTGGAGCGATGGCCGCTGGAATAAGCTCACCATGGCGCATGGCTGCTATTGGGGTAAATGTACGTTCTGTGATATTTCACTGGATTATATAAAAATTTACGAGCCTATTACTGCGTCGTTGTTATGCGACCGCATGGAAGCCATCATTGCACAAACCGGTCAAAACGGTTTCCACTTTGTGGACGAGGCTGCGCCGCCGGCGCTGATGCGTGCTTTGGCACTGGAAATTATCCGTCGTAAGCTCACCGTGAGCTGGTGGACGAATATCCGTTTTGAGAAAAGCTTTACGCGTGACCTCTGCCTGTTGCTTAAAGCATCAGGCTGTATCGCTGTTTCCGGTGGCCTGGAGGTTGCTTCAGATCGTTTGCTGGCCCTGATACAGAAAGGGATTACCGTGGCCCAGGTGGCACGTGTAAATCGCCATTTTACAGAGGCCGGCATCATGGTGCATGCTTACCTGATGTACGGGTTCCCTACCCAAACGGCGCAGGAAACAATTGACGCACTGGAAATGGTGCGGCAAATGTTCCAGGCCGGTATCCTGCAATCGGCGTTCTGGCATCAGTTTACCATGACCGCACACAGCCCGGTAGGACTGGATCCTGCAAAGTTCAATGTACAAAAAGAAACCGATGATACCGGCACCTTTGCCAACAACGATATCATGCATATTGATCCCACCGGCGCGGATCACGAATCATTCAGTTATGGATTGAAGAAGTCGCTGTTGAACTATATGCACGGCGCCTGCTTTGATTACCCATTATCGAAATGGTTTGAATTTAAAGTGCCGAAAACCACGGTACATCCCGATTTCATCGCTACTGCACTGCTGGAGGAAGAAGCAGGCACCGTGAAGCCAACGTCTAAAGTGGTATACCTGGGCAAACAGCCATCTATGGAAATTATTACCAAATCAAAGAAAGGGGCTACCTGGGAAATGTCTTCCTTAACCTTCCAGGGTAAAAAAGAAAAGATGAATATCAGCGTACAGCCGTCACAGGGAGTATGGCTAACCAGTATGTTGCAGGCACTGGCAGTGAGCAACCCCAAAACGTATACGCTGCAGGAGGTGAAAGATAGTTACGAAGCTGCGGGGCTCGAAGACTTTGAGCTCTTCTGGGATAATAAGCCGGTGAATACCTTGCATAAGCAGGGGCTGTTGAAGTTGTAGCAGGAAGCTGAAAGCAGAAAGCAAAAGCTATTTTCGCGAATGATTTGGCGGAAATAATATCCGGGTTGGTCACTCGCTAAAATAGCTTTTTGCTTTCTGCTTTCAGTTTTTTGCTATACCGGGTTTTTTCCCGGTATCAGACATGCGGAAAAAGTTAAATATTTGTTTCCACTAAACTGACCAAACAATGAGCGATCAAATGTCACTTGCCGGCTATGGTTGTAATAGCCAGGGCCACCTGAATCCTACTCCTGAACAACTGGACTACAACATGCCATTTACGGGAGACCCGCAAACCTACGGTATGCCTGTTACAGTTGCAGCTTATTTCGGAATGCTGAACAATTTTTATTTGCTGTTAATGAAGTATCCTGAATTGCTGGCTGCTTTCCAGGGAAACTTCTTTGTGGATTTCAGTAAAGCATCGTTGTTGCGTATCCTTAGCCAGGAAGGTTGCGAATACGTTCGTTTCCACTACGCAGTACCCGAAGCAAATGAAAAGATTACGCTCGTTGCAGAAGGGCTGGATGCCAACCAGGGCCAGGTGGGCTATCCTGCATTACTGGATAAAGCCACTACCGGCAACATGTTGCCTACCACCGGCGATCCTAAAATTGAAGAAAGAGGAAATGGTAAATATCCACCGCCACCATTCCGACAATTGTTTGATCTGTTGAAAGCGCAGGGTTCTCCGTTGGCTACTGCTGACCTGGATCTTGTATTTCCATAATATTAACCGTGTTTAAATCTTTGTGCCGATGAACGGATGGGTGTATGCTTATTATGTATTGTTGGTAGCCTGCTTTATTTTAAGCCTCTTTCATTTACAATACCGGGAGGTGAAGATATTGAGCGTGCTGCTGGGAGTATCTATTGTTACAGAAGTAATTGTGGAGTTGATCGGCAAAGAAGGTTTAGGCTTTTTTATTGTATACCATTTTTTCGTGGTGCTGGAATATAGTCTGATTACTATAATTCTCCGATCAGGAATCAAGGACTATCGATGGCGATTACTCATGGGCGTTTCCATCTTTGTATTCGGAATAGTTTCCCTTTTTTACAGCTTTATATTAGGCGGATGGCATGCCTTCCCCGGTATCAACATCACCATAGAAAGCTTCCTGGTCATTTGCTGGTGCCTTTTATCCTTTTTTTCTATAACCCCTGAGAGTGAGGCGTCTATATTCCGGCACCCCATTTTTTGGATAACCCTTGCTTTTTTTATTTATTTCGCGGCTTCCGTCAGCGTAAATGCATTTTACAACCTGCTGCTGGAAAATGATACCACCAGGGCCAGGCATTTTTTCGCTGTGTTGAACTCAATATCCAATTACCTGTTGTATATTATGCTGATAAAAGGCGTAGTATGCTTCCGGTTAAACAGGATCTCTTTGTAGCTGTGATGTTTATTTCACTGTTGGTTACCATCATGGGACTGGTGGTTGTATCTGCAGTGTTTAGTTATAAAAAGAAGCAGGATGCTTACTTACATCAGCTTAAACTAATGAAAGAAGATTACGACAAACAGCTTATGTGGTCCCAGATTGAAATGCAGGAACAAGCCTTTGCCCACCTGGGACAGGAACTGCACGACGATATCGGCCAACTGTTAAGTAGCACCAAACTCCTGATTAACGTTACCCAACGGAGTATGGCAGAAATACCGGATACGCTGCAAATCGCAGAGGAAACCCTGAGTACCGCTATTCAGCATCTGCGGGCACTATCCAAATCTTTCAGCCGTCAATGGCTCGATCAATTCAGTCTCATCGATAACCTGAAAGCAGAAGTAGACCGGATCAATTCCAGCCGCGCCATTAAAGTAAAATTTACCCATGAACTGCTCGTACTGCCATTACAGGCTGAACCACAGATCATCCTGTTTCGTATCATCCAGGAAGCGATGCAAAACTGTATCAAACATGCCAGCGCACAGGTGATTGATATCAGTATCCGCGCAGCCGGGCAACAACTCATTCTACTCATCGCCGATGATGGCGCCGGTTTTGATAAAGCCGGTATGTCGTCCATCGGCATGGGCATCCGTAATATGCAGCACCGTACCAACCTGCTCGGCGGCGATATACGCTGGGAAGTAACCACGGCAGGTGGCACCGCAGTATTGATCACATTACCCCTAGAATAAACGTTATGAACATCAACATAGGCATTGCAGACGATCACCAGCTGTTTCTTAAATCACTCAGTTTACTGATCAGCGGATTTAAAGGCTTTCATATAGTAGCAGAAGCTGTGAACGGCAAAGAAATGATCGATAAATTAAGCCAGCTACCACATCCGCCGGACATCCTCCTGCTGGATGTTAACATGCCCGTAATGGACGGCGCCAGCACCACTGCAGCGGTATTGAAATTATATCCTACCGTTAAAATAGTGGCCCTGTCCATGAAAGATAATGACGCTACCATCATCGAAATGCTGAAAGCCGGTTGCTGTGCCTATCTCCTGAAAGATATTCATCCCACAGAACTGGAAAAAGCATTACGGGAAATACATACTACCGGCGTCTATTACAACGACGCATCAAACGTTAATTATCGCCGGCTGCTATTGCAATCAGAACAAAAACAAACCCTCACCGACAGGGAACGGGAGTTCCTCAGCCTTGCCTGCAGCGACCTTACCTACAAAGCCATTGCTGCTAAAATGAATGTTACCGAAAGAACAGTGGATGGATACCGGGAAATCTTATTCAATAAACTAAATGTGCAAAGCCGCACCGGTATGGTGCTGGAAGCATTACGGCGGCAACTCGTCACCCTGTAACCACCTGCTTATTCTTTCAGTTGTTTAACAGGATTCGCCCGGGCCGCTATCCAGGTTTTATAACCCACCGTTGCCCAGGACATCAGCACCGACAAGCCTATAGCCGCTATAAAAATGCCACTGCCTATCACCGTATGATAATAGAAATCCGACAACCACAACTGCATAAAGTAATAGCCCAGCGGTGCCGCCAGCAAAAAGGCAATGCCGATTAACAACATAAATTCACGGGAAAACAGTAACAGGATGCTGCCTACAGACGCACCCAATACCTTGCGGATCCCTACTTCCCTTGTGCGATGTACTACCATGAAGGAAATAAGTCCATATAAGCCCAGGCAGGAAATAAAGATCGCCATGCCCGCAAATAGCTGGAACAGCCGCGAGGTAATCATCTCAGACTGGTAGTAATCACTGATTCGTTGATCCAGGAAAGTAAGGTCATACAAGTAGGATGGATATATCCCTGTAAAAGTTTGTTCCACTGTTTTCAGCGTAGCTATCATTTTTTCAGGTTGCAACCGCAACGCCACAAACGAGTAGGAATCTTTCGAAGGACCCATAAACAGCGGAAGAATGGCCTCGTGCAGCGACTTGTTGTTGAAGTCGTGAAATACGCCTACAACAGGAAACTTTTTGCTGCCAAAGGTGAGCGTTTTACCAATGATTGCTTCCGGTGAAGAAAGTCCCAGTTTTTTTACGGTTGTTTCATTCACCACAATTTCTCTCAAAGTATCACTGGCATAAGGTGTTCTGCCTGTTATCATCCGGATGTTAAAAGTAGCATAGAAGCCGGTATCCGCGCCCCTGGCCGAAATCCGGAAGGGTGCTTTCACCGGGTTATTGTCAAAATGGAAGTCCTGTTGAAAGTCCCTGTCAGAAGAAGGGGCGTCCCCACAAAGACTGGTAGCCTGCACACCTGGTATTGCTGCCAGACGCTGAACCATATAATCATATTTCACTTTCAGGGCACTGTCGCTCGGCAGGTCAATCAATACCACTGCATCCCTGGTAAATCCCATTGATTGCTGTTTTACATACCGCATTTGCTTTACTACCACCAATGTGCCAATGATCAGCAGTTGCGCAATCATAAACTGAAATACCACTAATCCCCGGCGTAAAGACGTGCCTCCGGTTGATTGGGTGCTAATCCTGCTTTTAATGGCCAGTATAGGATTAAAGCCGGAAACTACCGTCCCCGGATAAAACCCCGAGAGGAAGGTAACGGCTACCGTACATAGTATCAACGTGATCCAGACATCCGGTTTCGCGAGGGAAGTCAACGGCAGCGGTATATTGATCAGCGCACTGATATGGGGTAATGTTACCGCAACCAGGGTTACTGCAATCACTACCGCCACTACGGTGATCAGCGCCGTTTCCATCAGGAACTGAGAAAGCAGTTGCAGCCGGTTGCTGCCTAATACCTTCCTGACACCTATTTCTTTCGCACGATTTACTGACAAGGCAGTCGCCAGGTTAATGAAGTTGATACAGGCCACCAACAAGAGAAAGATACCAATCAACCCTAATGCCCATAATTCTTTTGACGTAAGTGGCATCGGCTCAAAATTCGGATAGTCTTTATCCAGGTGCATCTCCTGCACGGGTTGCAGGTGAAGTTGCACGCGTTGTGTGGTTTGATCTTTATAATGCCTGCTCACAAAAGCCGGTAGGGCAGCGGTAACAGCAGCTATCTGTGCTTTGTTTTTCAATAAAACGAAACATTTTTGCCAGCCGTATGCGGGGTCCCATAAGTTAAGATCCGAAAAAGCTTCAGGCGATAATTTCCGGAGGGTAGCCATGGAAATGCCCAGTTTTACAGGCATGTCAGTATTAGTGGGCAAATCTTTAAATACACCAGTTACCTGCAACGGTATCCGGTAAGACCACATTTGGATGGTGTTACCAATTGCTTTATCAATCGCGCCAAAGTAGGCTTTGGCGGTGCTTTCGGAAATCACCACCGTATTCGGCGCAGATAATCCATCAGCATTGCCGGCTAACCAGGTATAATCAAAAATGCGGTATAGATCAGGGGAGGTAAAGAAAATGTCGGGTTGCTTGAATCTTTTCTCCGCTCCCCCGGTGCCTGGAATATATATCTGCGCACCGCCCATTATCTGGGAAATAGCAGCAGTCTTTTCCAGCAGGGGAAGTTCTTCTTTTATCCGGTCCTCAAATTGTATAGGTACATTAGTACGCCGGTCAGTTACTTCCCCGTTACTTTTCTTAATAACGTCTGTGGTTATACGATAAATATTTCCGGCGTTACGATGATAAGTATCATAACTGTGTTCATACCGGATCACCAAAAAAATAACGAGTGCTGCAGCAATGCCGGTGGCCAGTCCTGCTATATTCAGGATAGCAAAGGTTTTCTTTCGGGAAATACTGCGAAGGGCTGTTTTCAGGTAGCTGTTTATCATAATAACAGGGTAGCTCACAAAAAGCAGGTCAAAAATATAAGATATTCATATTCAATTTATAAACTTTGCAATGAAGCTGGAATAGCGTCCGGTAATGGACAATGGTTGTCAATTCCGGACATCTGATTAAACTATCCCGCCGGTTTCACCGTTCTAACCTGGCCGTTTACCGCCTTTTCTCCCCGCTTGGCCTTTTTGGATGCCGGCAGTCATCCCCGATGTTGTACTTTCGGACGGTCAACAAAAAACTAAATCTGCCCGAGATGAACAATCTATCACCGTTGCCCGATACTATCCTGGAGGTGAACCAGCTAAATGTACGCTATGGCACTTTCCAGGCAGTAAAAGACGTTTCCTTCGGGGTACAGGGAGGCGAAATATTCGGGTTGCTTGGCCCTAACGGTGCCGGCAAAACGAGTACGCTCAGTGCCATTGAAGGACTGCTACGCCCGGTATCAGGCACCATTACCGTAGCCGGATTCAATACCCGGGAAAAGCCGCTGCATGCCCGCGCTAATATGGGCGTGCAATTACAGGCGACCAGTTTCCAGCCTGAGCTCACCATTTCAGAAATTATCCGCCTGTTTGCCAGCATTTACGGGGTAGATCTCAATGAAGAAAAAGTCCGGCAAAAGCTGGAGGAAATCAGCCTGGAAGGGGCGGCCGACAAGAAAATTGCGCAGCTCTCCGGTGGCCAGCAACAACGGGTGTCATTGGCCATTTCTACTATTCATGATCCGCAGCTGATATTGCTGGATGAACCTACCACCGGGCTGGATCCGCAGTCGCGGCGACAACTATGGGAAAGAATTGAACACTTCCGCAACAAGGGACATGCGGTGTTGCTGACCACCCATTCTATGGAAGAAGCCGAGGCCATCTGCGACCGCATTGCCATTATTGACCACGGACGCATTATCGCGATAGATACGCCGGAAGCATTGATAGATAAGCATCGCCAGGATCCCGAGGTACTAAAAGTGGTACGAAAAGGAAAAGTAACCCTGGAAGATGTATTCATTGGATTAACCGGAACGGCTGTTCGCCCCTGATAAAAAGCTTAACATGGAAACAAGAATCCCTAAAAATTCCGTGGTGATGTCTGCATTATTGCAGGCCGATTTTACCACCTTATGGCGCAATCGCCGCTCTTTCCGGCTGGTATTGATTGTGCCGCTGATTATCTTAATTTCCTGGAAAGGACTCATTGATAAACTGGGCGGCGTATTTGTGTTGTCGTCCTGTATAACTATCGGGCTTACCAGCATCGGGCTGATGGGCTATTCAAACAGTATTGCGCGGGACCGCGACAAGGGCGTATTCCAGCGGTTGCGCGTAGGCCCTGTGTCGGCGTGGACCATTATGATCAGCCGCATCGCCGTACAAATTGCGATGATTATGCTGATGACCTTATTGGTTTTTGTGGTAGGATATTTTGTGGACCACATACAGATATCGCCGGCCGGCTACGCTGCAGGGCTGCTGATGGCGATGCTGGGTGGTGCGGTATACCTGGGTTTGGGACAGGCCATTGTAGGGCTGATCAAAAACCCGGACACCGTGAATTCTACTACGCGATTGGTATACTTTGTTTTTATAATGATAGGAATGTTTGGTGAATTTGGGGTGTTGGGAGACGTAATCAAACAGTTGGTCACCTGGTCGCCATATGGGGTGGTGCGGAAAATCCTCGCGGGAAGCCTGGACCCGGCTACCTGGCAACTGGAAACCACTTATGCATTGCTGGCTTCCATCGGCTATACGCTCCTGTTTGTGATAGTGGGGGTGAAGTGGTTTAAATGGGAGAATAAGTAGTGAGGAAGTATTTTAGGGAGATGGATACTTGCTCCATCTCCCTGAAATATTGGATCTATGGCTTCGCCGCTTTCATTTTTGAATTAATGAACTCCCATTCGTTGAGATGTGCGTTGCGGTGTTCTTTTTTTACAATAGCATCAAAAGCAGGTAGCATGGCGGTATGCGCTGCTGCTACATCATGGTTTTCTGCCGGATCGGTACTCAGATCATACAACTCCCAGGCAGCATCCGGGTTTTTCTTCAACCCGTTTTTAATCGCCTTCCATTGTCCCATGCGAATGGCCACTGCGCCGCCTTTTTCAGGATATTCAAAATAAAGATATTTACGACTGGCCTGCAGGGGATGTTTCCCTGTCATTTCGGGCAACAGGGAAATGCCGTCATTGGCGGGTGGCTGAATGCCGGCAATATCCGCAAAGGTGGCCATCATATCATATTGTACAGCCGGAAGCTCCGAGGTTTTGCCCGCAGGAATTTTACCTGGCCACCTGGCAATAAGCGGCTCACGGATACCTCCTTCATAAAGGTCCATTTTAAGCCCTCTGAGGCCCCCGGCACTGTTAAAGAAGGCGGCGTCCACTCCGCCGTTAAAAGTGGGCCCATTGTCGCTGGAAAACATAATCACGGTGTTGTCGTCCAGTCCCATGCTGGCCACCAGCTGCATGATAATGCCGATCTGTGTATCCAGGTAGGTAATCATGGCCGCGTAGGCCGACCGCGGATATTTATGCGGCGTATATCCTTGCTGTCCGTAGTAGGGTTGTTCGTTGAACTGGCCCAGGTAGTGCTGCACAGCGCTATCAGGCACCTGTAAAGAAATATGTGGAATAGTATAAGGGAGATACAGGAAGAAGGGTTTCGCGCTATGGCTTTTGATAAATTGGGTCGCCTTCTTCGTCAGCTCATCCACGGCGTAATCCTTTCCTTTAAACCGGTCAAAGTCTTTGTCGGTAGCCGTATCAGGGGATAAGGCCTGGTGTACATTTACCCAGGTATTGCGCAGGCTGTCGGCTTTACCGTTTTCCCAGAGGTGGGTAGGGTAGTAGTTGTGCGCCTGTTTCTGATCCAGGTAGCCGTAGAAATAATTGAAGCCTTGTTTGTTGGGATCGCCGGTGCTGTATTGCATACCCAGTCCCCATTTGCCGATAGCAGCGGTGGTGTATCCGGCTTGCTGCAGCATTTTTCCCACGGTGATAGTGCCTTCCGGTAAAGGCATTTGTCCGCCTTCCAGCGAATCCGCAAAGCCGCCCATTTCGTAGTTACCACGGATATACGAATGTCCGCCATGCCGCCCGGTGAGCAGCATACAGCGGGCCGGGGCACATACGGGTGTACTGGTATAAAACTGGTTGAAGTGAATGCCTTCTGCTGAAAGCCGGTCCAGGTTTGGCGTTTTTATTTTTTGTTGGCCGTAGGGACCTGTTTCTCCATAGCCCAGGTCATCGGCATAAATGAAGATGATGTTGGGTGGTTGCCGCTTCGTTGTCTTTTTTTGTTGTTGCGCCACACTGTTCATCGCCGTAAGGGCCGCCAGCGTCAACAGGAGAATACTTCTTGCCATAGCTATCAAAAATATTTGTGCGGAAGATAAACACGTTATGGCAGAATGTTGATAGTAGTAGTATTTATTGCGCAAGCGTTTGCGTACGGATAATCACTTCGTCAATGCGGTGATGATCCATTTTCCTGATTTCAAAAGTTACCTGGTTCAGCATTACTTTCTCACCGGCGGCAGGGATATGTTTTAGTTTGTCGATCAGCAGTCCCGCTACGGTAACATCTTCCATTTCATATTCCCGTAACCATTCATAGTTCAGGGTTTCACGGATATAGCTGAGTTTCGTATAGCCATAGGTCAGCCAGCTTTTATCTGGTTGTTGTACCAGGAAACGCTCTGTGGCATTATATCCCGGCAGGCTGCCACCCAATAGCCCGGATACAATATCGTGGTAGGTGATAACGCCCTCACAGGCGCCGTATTCGTTTACCACAATGCCCATGTTGGTGTTTTCTTTTCTCAGTTGCTGAAAAATATCATATACTTCCTGGTTGCCCGACAGGAAAGAGACAGGCGACATAATATCAGTAATGGCTTTGTCGGGGTACAAGAGGAAGTCTTTCGCGCCGAGCGCACCGAGCATTTCTCTTTTATCGTTGGCAACGGGAAAGGTACGGTGTATACTACGTTTAATCGTTTCCGTTATTTCTTCCCGGCTCATTTTTTCATGTACATAAGTAATCATGGTAGCAGGTGTCATGATATTTTCCGCGGTAAGATCATAGGAAGAGAAGAGATTTTTGTGCAGGTTAAATTCTCCTTTGTCGATCAGTCCCTGTTTGTATGCGGTGGTCAGCATACTGCGTATATCGTTTTCCGTTAGTTTCTCTTCCTGGATGGTATTAATGGAAAAAAATCCCAGGATAAGCTTGGTACTGGCGGTAAGCAGCTTAATGAAAGGGTAGGTGATTTTGGAAAAGACGATCATAGAGGGCGTGATCAGTATAGATACCTTTAGTGGATTCACTAGTGCCAGTGTTTTAGGAATGAGCTCTCCGATAACGATGGTTAGATAAGTAATGCTGCCTACGCCAACGAGCAAGGCGGTTAAGTGCGCCCATGATTTATGCATGCCCCAATGAATGAAAACGGGCTCGAGCCAGGCAGCCATCAGGTCGCCTCCGTATATCCCTTCCATGATCCCTACCAGTGTAATCCCTACCTGTACCGCGCTGAGGAATTCATCCGGATCTTTGATCAGTTGTAATACACCGGCTGCTTTCTGGTTGCCGTTATCCGCCTGTTGCTGCAGGAGGTTTTTGTCGACCGATATTAATCCAATCTCCGCAATAGAGAAGTAAAAGTTGAGCGCAATCAGTACCAGTATGATGATAATAGAAGTCATGAGGAGCAGGCTTTTCAGAAGGATAACAACCCATGGAGGTGATTGTTTATGAAAAGAGGTACTGAAAAAATATTGCAGTGAAAATTTGGAAAAATGAAATGGGTGTGTATCTTTGCAACCCCTGACACGATATCAGTTGCCCAGATGGCGAAATTGGTAGACGCACTGTGTTCAGGTCGCAGCGCCTGCAAGGGTGTGCTGGTTCGAATCCAGTTCTGGGCACTAAAGAGGCTTGTAAGTAATTAACTTGCAAGCCTCTTTTAATTCTACGAAGTGTCAATTTTCGAGCTTTTTCACACCTCCTCCCACTATTGTTGATATAAAACTTGATCCTATATGTGTCTAAGAAAAAGGCGATCTAATAGTTCTTTAAATCAAGATGAGAGTGACAGACTTTTTCTAAACCTTGTCAGACACGCATTAGCCAGTTTATCGTCCATGACAGTACCTGAGTAAAAATATTTAATTTTTTACTCCCTCTTTTTTACAATTATTTTCAGGTTTAGAATAATCATTTAAAATACCTCGAAATTAGCTATCAAACGCATAAAAAACACATACGCAAAGACCAGACAGTAACTATTAATACTCGAGATAATAAGATAAGAATTTCCGTCACCAAATCTCTAAAACGGATTTTTTATGACTTTAACATTTGACATTGCAGATAAATCCGATTTAATTTAATAACACATGAATAAATCCGTCTGACAGTATTTATTCTGGCGGATTATTCTCGTGATAGTAGTGAATTGCCACAATTGGGTCTTCGAATTCAATTTTAATATTGTTCAATTCCGGCAATGAAATATCATGAAGGATGCGTCCATTTTCAACTACAAATGCTCGTTCTGGGGTAACGATAACTGTACTCAACATGTCCCTTATTGGAAAGTGGTTTAATCTATCCTGCGGTATTATACCTGGTTGATCACGAGAGAGAATTAATTCGTGGGCACTTATGTTCTCGAAATACTGAACAAGGTTACCAACTTCGCTAGTGTCTAGGTAGCCTATCAATAGATTTACCTGATTGTGTTTGCTGATAATATCAAACGAAAAACAGTTTTTTCCGTGAAATAAGACTGTCAATATAGGGTTTGAAAATCCTAACGCCGGATCAACAAACAATAGAGCGGTTGAGGTGGATTGGCCTTTGTAATAGAAAGTTACCCTTACGATTATAATCTCCTTATTGAACCAATTTCCCGGTTGGAGAGTAACATTTTGTATGTAGGGATAAAAAATGTCTTCCACTTCATCAGTAATTCCTTCTTCAAGGAGATATGCTTGATGTTCCGCGTTGATTTCGGGTATCTGGCGTATGAACTTCCAAAGTGCTTCCAATGATTGCTTCCCATGATACTCGCTAAATTCGTCCATCTCAAAAATACAATTACCCTTTTGCCCCGTATAAATAGGAATAGTGCAGAAGTGCTTATTAATTTGATTTAGCCGGATGTAGTTGATGTGTCGGGAGTTTGATAGCTTAATAGGTTTGGCGGCCGAAAAGTTCACCGCAATAATCCTTGCCTTTTGGGTCAGAATTTCCAGTACGAGATTGTCTCCTTTGCTGATGATGGTTAAATTGACGATATGATCATTGCGCTCTGCAGTAAAAAAATTATCTGCGATAAGTTCCTTTTGAGGATTCCATTTAAAGCAATGGTTTGAATTATAGCCAACTACAATTTTATTTGATTCAAAAGACACCAGGAACGCATTGATAAATTTTAAATTCTGATCCCAGGGAAGTTCTGCATGAATTTCGTAAGGGTAGGAAATATTCCGTAGAGTCAGTCTCGTCGGGTGTACAATCAACAGATTCTCTACTTGGAGTTTTTTGGTGATTTGTGCTTCGGTCTTTTTACCGTAAATTTCTTCACTATTGAGCGTAAGCACCTCAAGGAGCGACTGTATTATTCGCTTTAAGTTTTCGAAGAAATATCTGTCACCATCAAAGTCTGATAAGTTTCTTGATCTTTTTTTCCAAGAAACGGCTCTCTGATAATCCATATCTAGCTCACCAGAAAGATAATAGTTGTGAATTATGTATGGATTTCTGCTATGGATATCCTCCAGCATTTCCCTCGGGAATGTTTTAAGCATATCAAATGCTAATATAGCAGTGTTTATATATGCTGTGTTGTTTAGCTTGGAGGTATCTTGTGGACCGTGATTCCACAGGTCAATTTTTTCCTGTAATTGTTTTTCAGATATAATGGTTCGAATCATAACTTGGTTATGAATAAGCTGTTTTTGTTTGTTCACCTGACGGGAATTGTAGTCTTGGAGTGCAGCAGTAAATACTTCCAGGCGGTCATTGTCCAGCCAATGGTACTGAATGCCAAGGTTTGATTGAATGAACATTTTAACATTTTCTGCTAAACCAACATTCGGTTGTGCATCCAAAATAGCAACGAGGCCATCATGCATAAGGGCCTTTCTCTGATTAAATTTCGTGACTAATTGTTCAGCGTTGGGATTAAGACCATTAATAAATTTTGGTAGGTCATCATTATCATTACCAAAGGGGACTAAGTGAACGTTACATAGTTTTATTAGCTCATGATGTTGCGGCGTACCTATCATTTTCTCCTTGGAGAGAATATAATGCTCTTTTTGATCTCCCGGAAACCATTCTTGCATCAACCTTAAGACAGTAAGGAAGTCTTCATCCATTACGCCATCCCGGCTGCAGCCGATAAATAAAAAATGCTTGTTCATCCATAGGTTAGTTAGTATTGTTTTGTAACCTGTTGCATGTCTAATTCTGTCATAGTCATCATCGCCAAATATTGGGGTGTCAGGCCGAGTATAGACTCCATGAAGGTGTAGAACAAATTGCTGTCTTTTATTTAAGCAGGACTGAATTTCACTGTGCTGTTTCCAATCAAATGCCAGGTCCGTTTGCATATTACCGACATTTGTTAAAAGTTGATCATAGTTTGTGGTCGCAATGAGCGGCTGGCATAAGTTCTGAATGCTTTCAATCAATGCAGTATTTTTTACGACAGGCCTTCCAAACATTTCGTTTAACCAGTTAGTATATGGATGCTTAGGCGCGTTTAATAATCGTTTGACGATACCCGCAGCTTTAGTTAACTCATTAACGCTCGATAAGGATTTTGCTTCGTTTATAAGGGTACTATCATAGCCTAATGCTTCGGCATATTGTATTCCTTGGTCGACCAGACCCTTCCAGCCAGGGATATCTGCGGTAGCACTAGATACACCTGCGCCGACTACAGGTACAATTAATCCGTCTTTTAGTAAACGTCTAATATTTGCTTTGTGGTCCAAAATTTAAAATTTAAGTAGATTATATTTGGTTGTGTCAGTACTTTTCCTTTTTAATCAGCTTTTCTGGGGATCAAAACAGCCTTCAAAGCATTATTTGTGGTCTAAGTTTTAATTGCCATGAGAGGCTCAAACACTGCATTTGCGTCCAATAGATGCTGGCTATACAGCAATATAGTACTTTCATAGAAAAAAGAAATAGGTAACTTGTGTTGGCAACATGTAGGAAAACAATTCTTGATTATGTAAAATAGAAGGAAAAAAAGTTCTGGGCGCTCCCCGGGAAAAGAGCCATCCTCCCCGAGGTGATTTTATTGGGAGATAGGTAAGAAGAAGCGCCACCGGAATGTATCCAGGTGGCGCTCTTTTATTTCATTTAACTTTATTGTCCCACCGCTTTATTCAGCGCAATAATTGCGTCTTTAAACTGCTCCCGCGTAATTACAAACTGGAAATTCACTTTTCTCAACGCCACACCTACACTTAAAATATTAATTTCTGCCTGCGCCAATGCCGCTGTGGCCTTAGCTAACAATCCCGGTTGATCCATGTTGGACCCAATGAGGCACACAATGGAAATAGGCTCTACTGTCACATGTTCATATTTCTCTCTCAGGTCTTTCAGCAACTGCTGGTTCAGATCATTTTCCCAAATCACGATGCTGATGCTGTTGGCGCTGGTGGCCTTAAAGGTATAGCTCACACCATAGCGGGCAAATACCTGCATGATATCCAGATCGCTTCCCACGGCACCTACCATGAGTGGATCGTAGATGTCGATGAGTAGTTGCTGGTTGGAGCCGGTGATTACTTCCACCCGTTTATGTTCGGAAACATAGTTTTTGGTAATCAGCGTGCCGGGATGTTCGGGCTCAAAGGTATTTTTAATACGAAGATTGATACGCGCAATTTCCAGTGGCTTCGCGGCTTTGGGGTGAATGGCTTCCATTCCCACATCTGCCAGTTGGTCCGCGATATCGTAGTTGGTATAACCAACAGGTTTTACATTTTCTATGCCTACCAGCGCCGGATCGGCGGTGGACAGATGATATTCTTTATGGATAATAGCTTCTTCGGGCCGGAGCAGCTCCGCAATTCTGCTGAAGGTTACTTCGGAATAGCCGCGATCAAATTCCCGCATAATACCTTCCGTTCCTTTTACATACCCGGTGGCAATACACAGGCAGCTCTTCAGGTTGATGCGTTCAAATTCTTCCCGGATACGTTCATCAATGGTGAGAGAACGGCCATCTCCAAGGCCGCTGAGGTCTGCCAATGCTACGTTAAGTCCTTTGTTTTTCAGGATGTTTGTCAGCACAAAGGCGGAATGACTTTCACCTACCGACGCCAGTATTTCCCGTACTGCCAGCAAGATACCTTCATTCAGGTATCCGGAGGCCAGCATGGTGTTGGCGCTATCGAGATAAATCAGCACGCGGTTAATAATATCATCGGTTACTTCATCTGCAGCCACTACATTGAGTCCAAGCGACCCGTAATGAGCATTCAGGTCTTTAAGGTGAAGCCTTACAGAAGCAAGTGCCTGGTGATAATCGCCTCCGGTGGCAAATTGATGATAGGCGCCCGGAGCTTTCGTTTTTTTATTTTCGAGTAGCAGATTTGTAACGCCGGAAAAAGCAGAAACAATGAAAACACGATTGTATAACCCATCGCCGGTACGCCCGTAATAAATGATATTGTCGATTACATCTTTGAGGGCACTCATGGATGTGCCACCAATTTTTTCTACTGTTAACATGCTGCGAAACTATATAATTTATTTATGTAATAAAAGCTTGATCAGCTGTCAAACTAATCGATTCTCCTGATAAATACAATTTTTATAACGAATCATTTTGCCAGTATCGATTTGAGGCGTAACTTTGCGCCCTCATTATCAAACGATAGAAGCAGAAATGTGGGATAGATTCTACTTTAGAGCCATTAGCGTATTTATTTTATTGACTGGCGCATTATTTTTATTAAAGAACTGGATGTTGGACAATGGAGTACATCACAATGTACTACTCTTCGGAAACCTTGCACTGGCTTTACTTTCGGCGTTTACTTACAACATGAGCCGCAAAGGTATAGCAGCTGAAAGCAATAGCATTTTTATGCTTCGCGTATACGGTGCAATGATCAGCAGAATGATGCTTTGTTTGGCAGGGATTACCATCTACGCCGTTGTTAACAGAGCGAATACCAGCAAGTACACCATCTTCATGCTGATGTTCTTCTACGCAGTATATGCGATCTGCGAGAACGTTAGTCTGCAGAAGTATGCAAGACAGGAGAAAAAAGCGTAATACGCTGCTCCTCTCCTGAAACAGATCGTTTGCCGGTACAAAGCGGCAATAACGATACTGGTATGGTGTTTTTTTAATACACTTTACTGATAGGGTATAGTACGCAGGGAATCCTGTGACCGGTGTAGTTTATCTGTTCCGGACATAGCGGAGCTATGCGCCTGCTTCTCCTGCCAGCAATTGTGTTAGTATGGTGGTTGTCCATTCCATATCATTTTCCGGAATAATGATAGTCCGGAACTGGTGGCGTGTGCCTTCTATTGCTACACCCGGAGAATCATCGATATGCCAGTCGATCCCGAATGCCGGCGGGTATTTGGAAATGCTGCCAGCACGCTTTTCCAGCGTTTTGTCGTGAACAGATTTGTTGATGATTTTATTCACGTAAATACCATAGCTGAGGAAAAGCATCCTGATATAGAAAGGAGACCGGTAAGAAGTGGTATATATATGCACCCGGTGATTATCCTGGATTAACCGCTTCATCAGCGCCACCGTACCTGATCTCAGGCTTTCCCGGCTGACGAGTTTTTGCCAGATGGTTCTCCGTTCTACCGGAAAGCGTTTGACACCAGGTATCAGCGTGTCATCCAGGTCAAAAGAAATATTCATAATTAATATTGCTGTAATCCGTTTGAAAGATAACAGTATTCCAAATAACAAAAAAGCCGCAGTGATGCGGCTTTTCCTTTTTTATATAAATATTTTTTAAAACAAGGAGTAGAAAATTATATGCTTATATCCAGCATATGTTTACCCTTGTAACTGATATTTATTTTTTTCGAGATACCTTTTGCTTTACCATTCATGGTACCGGAGAATGATATTATTACGGAGTCATTCACGTTTACCCCACTATTGCTGAATTTCTCAAAATCAGGTTCTACTACCACTGGCACGGTAAACATAGCATGGGCAGGTATTGTCATGACGGTATCTATTTTCACATGTCCCAGGTAAAATGAATCCACCTTGAGATCCAGCTCTCCGCCGGTAAAGGTGAAACCGTAGTCGTTGGGATTATAGTATACACCATCTACGCGCAAGGCCAGTCGTTCCGGCGCAAGGCCAAAGAGCTTAACCGGCAGCTTACGGGGCAACCGGGCCTCCGGTGTTTTGAAAAATGTACAGGATGGCAGGGCCATAGCGGCAGCCAGGGCGAGTACCATCATTTTCCATTTAGCTGGTAGCTGGATGTTAAGGCGTTTGTAAACTTTCATACACTTATTTGATAATGGCTGATGATTGATGATAATATTGCTGGTATTAAGACAAGCAAGCCTGCAAAAAGGGTGAAGGAGGAAGGGAAAAAAGTAATTTAATTTAAAGCTTCGGCTTTCATTTCGTCATTTTTTAGTTTGGTAAGGTTTGTGACATGATGTTGCGCATCGAAGCGCATTATGGACTTTTACGGGTGCTTCATCTTCATTAATCCCGGGTAAAGCCGCAGGTAAACCTGCAGGGCTATCGGGTTCCTCCCATATAAATCATCGAGTTGGCGATCATTGAAAAAAGCACCGAATTGCCCGCCCAGGGCAAGCCTTGTCCGGGCAACCTGCAGGAGGTCGTAGCTGAGTCCTGCGGTTAGTGCATGAACCGGAAAAAGCGTGCTAGCACCATATTTCCCCGGATCGAGCGCTAATTCTTCCACCGATTTCTGTACCCATTCATAGCGCGTATATATTTCCGTTTTCTTTAAACGCAGTGCACCTTCTATTAGCACGGCATGCTCCCCGCTATGATCTGTAGGCTTATTCAGGCCCCACAGGGCAGTGGCGTTTATCCAGTTATCGTGGTGCAACGGCAGGTTAAAAATGGCGGCAGCTGTAGTGCGGTGAATATCCTCTTCCGGATGAAGCATTTCAGGACTTTTGATATAGCCGTGCGATACCTGTAAGGTCCAATACGGTGAGGGCGCAAAAGACACCCGGCCGCTCCAGGAATCAAATTTCATCTGGTCAAAATTATAACGGTTTTCATCGGGTTCTCTGCCGGTAAAAACAGAGCCTTCCAGTTTAAATTTGTCTACTCTTACGCCCAGTGTGGCTACACCAAAAGTGATATGTGTACCATCGTTCCAGTGATGGCTGACAGGAGCGTCGGGATTAGATAACGCAGACGGCCGGTGCATAAAGGCAACAGAGCCTATCGCCGGTTCTCCCGGGTATCCGAAGTAAACAAACGCATCTACCTTCCTGGAGAAAGCATAGCTATAGCTGACCGATAACTCAGAAAATAAATCATGAGGATGTTGCCGGTCTACTAATGGTTTCCCCTGCCAGCTTTCACCGGATTGAAATAACAGGGGATACCCTCTGCCACCTTCCGTAAGCCGGTCCAACGACATCATCACGTTGTAATGAAATAATCCCTTTTTCCCGATCTTTCGCTGTGCCATCAACATAAACCAGTTAGGCGCATCGAAGCGACTGTCGCCCCTGTTGCCTTTACGGCCAACATCCTGGCTGGTATACCGCAGGAAAAGATTACCATGCACCATGTACATCCATTTTTTCGAATGCATCATGTAACCATACATTGGCGCCGAATCGGGTAGCCAGCCGGTACCAGAGCCATTCCTGTTCATGGGCAGTTGCAGTGAAAAGGCATGGCTCATGGGCGCCTCCATAGACATGCCCGTATCCTGCATGCCCTGATCTGGTTGCTTATCTCCCATAACAGTATTTCGTATATGCTTATGCGGTAGAACAGTATCTTTCACGGACATATGATGTTGATGTTGTGCATGTATTGTAAAAGCACAAAGCAATAGCGTGACCATCAATAGTAGTAGCTGCTTCATGGTTATTTATGGTATAAATACCATACCATTGGCGGCAACGGCTCAGGAAGTCTTAGTCAACCGGCTGACTGTAAATGATTTGCCGGATAGTCATTTATTCCGAAAAGCGGGTGCTGGCAAGGGCAGGGGAATGATATCCACGCATTGGGGTATCTAAACAATCGCAACAGTAGTGAACGATAAGCAACATAAAATGAGGCAGGTAATCCTATTTTTTTGAAGCGTTAGGGAGATGTTAACTTCTTTAATCACCAACGGTATACAAACGTTATTCCCTATCTTCCGGTTAAAATATCATATCTATTCTATGGCAAACAACCCTGGCAACAGTAAGTACAAGCATCACCAGGTGCAGTACATCGAGTTTCTCTCCGAAGATATTAATCGCGCAAAGGAATTTTATTCCAACAGTTTTGGCTGGAAATTCACTGACTACGGTCCCGACTATACGGCATTTGGTGGAGATCATGTAGATGGTGGTTTCGCAAAAGGCAAACCAGTGAAAGGTTCCGTTTTAGTAGTGCTTTATTCCGACAACCTGGAAGCTACCAAAGAAAAAGTAGTAGCAGCAGGTGGTACTATTGTGAAAGATGTGTTCACCTTCCCCGGTGGCAAACGGTTTCAATTCGCTGACCCCGACGGATATGAACTGGCGGTTTGGACAGTGGAATAAATAAAAAAGGTGTCATACAAAGCGTGACACCTTTTTTATTTATTCCGGATATTAAGACTTAGAGTCCAACCACTATACTATCGGCCTTCCAGCGGCCATCAACACCTACATCAACGCCGCCACTACCTCCACTGGTGCTAAAAAGACGCCCTCTCAGAATAGTTATTTTGTTATTTTCCAATGTAATATCGTTGACAGTTTTATCAGCTATAACAATATTGTTAGGACCTAAACAGAGTATCCTTACTGATATTTGCTGGCTGGTTGTATTAAGAACTAATGTCTCCATCGAAAAATTAGTTCTTTTTCCTGTATCAGCAATAGGTACATAGTAATAGCCATAAGTATTGTTTCCATTCCAACCAACAGTTATAGTACCCTCACGGTACTGGTAGAAGGCGGGCAGATCACTATATTGTACTTTCGGATATTTAGTCGGATAAAAGCCGATAAGCTTTGCGTTAGCAGGAATAGTATCTTCAATCACCAGTTTTAGTTTTGACACAATCCTGTCTAAGACAACATTTTGATTAACAAGGCCGCTATCAACGCTGATGGTCATTCTTTTATTAAAAACATCAGTGCCGGGCTGTGTAGCCGCAAATCCATCTGGAATATTAGTTGGGTTCGCCATGCCACCGAAATAACCGTCGGGATTAGGTAAAATAGAATCTTGTGTAGCGGTAATTGAAACGACATAAGATCCGGTGGCTAATGTATCTGTGATCTTTCCAAAGTTGGCGCCCGCGGCCGTCTGGGTCTGATAAATAGTTTTGATAAATCTTAAATTGCTGGCCTCATATACATTATAAGCTAAGTAATGAACATATGCGGGAAGCGAATCGCCGGCAATTTTTGCATGCTGTGAATTTCTGCCGTTGCTAAAATCAGCAATAGAAGAGGAAAATCCAGTTACGTTAAATTGAACAGGATGCTTATCCTTTTTTTGTGGAGGAGTAGGTGTTTGATTAGAATTATCCTTTTGGCATGCCGATAAAATAACCAGGGAACTCAGTAGAAATCTTATACTTTTTTTCATGGGGAACGGTTTTTTCGGGCTAAAAAATTAGTCAATAAAGATAATTTTTTTATGCTAATATATTTCAGCTAAATTCCACATGATAGGTATAGCTATTTACACATTATTCGCTTTTGCGTGGCTGAATAAATACCACAGTTTTATCTTTAACGCCAGCCAGCCTAACACCCCGTAAACAACCAGTAATATGCTCAAATGACGGAGATAAGGAAAGGTCAGCTCTACCGAACCTTTTTGTATCAGCAGAATTTTAAATGCTTGCAGGAAGGGCGTCAGCGGGATAATATTCGCCAGCAACTGCACAAAGGCGGGCATTGCACTGAGTGGCCAGGTAAAGCCACTGATAATAAATGCCGGTGAGGCAATCACCATTAGTACCTGTGTCGCTTTCAACGCATCCGGCAACAGGATACTTACCAATACCCCCATAAAGGATACGGACCCCACAAAAACAGCCGTCAGCCATATAAAGCTCAGGATCCCCTGTGGTAGCGGCACATTGAAAAAGATATGCATCCCATAGTAAATACATACAATGAGAATGGAGAAAAGCCAGATGGGGATGACTTTAATCAGCATAATGGGAAATGCCCAACGCCGCATGCCAGCGTATTCCGTAGTGAACGATCCCCGCTGGAACTCCGCTGCAAAGCTGATCGCCATAGCCAGCAGGATGACCTGCTGGAGTACCACTGCCAGCATTGCCGGCCACATAAATATCAGGTAGTTGCTGGTAGTATTAAAAAGCGTGATGTAATTTGTTTTGAACGGCTCATATTGCGTGGCGGCTCTCACCGCCGGCATTCCCATCTTCTGTAATCCTTTAATGGAAACACCGGCAGAAAAAGTACCAATAGTGAGCTGTAAGGCTTTGGACGCAAAGTTGGCGGTCAATACATTACTGGTGTTCACATACACATTTACCTCCGGGTATCTTTTCTGGAATACCTGGGCCTCAAACCGGGATGGAATCATCACCACTGCTGCCGCTTCTTTCCTGATCACTTCATCATTGATATTGCCAGGCTCCTGGAGCGTTTTAAGTATTCTGATACTTTTATTGTCGCCCAACATTTCCACCAGCTGGTTTGACAGCGGGGTATTATCCTTGTCTATAACGATAACGGGTATATTTTCTACTTTCCCACTTCTGTATACAAAGCCGATGAGCGTGGCGTATAGCACCGGCGCCAGGAAAAAGACGGTACGCAGGGTGGAATTACCCAGGAACATTTTGAACTCTCGTTTCAGCAATCGGAAAAATTCTTTCATACCTGATTATTTCAGTATAACACTTGCGTTTACCAGTACATCTTTGACCTTATTGGGATCTTTGGGTTGTACTTTGATCTCATAAATGGCATCCTGTGGCTGGTAATCAGGGAAGGCGGTGCTGATATCCGCATAGCGGTTCAGTTGTTTGATGTAGATAATATTGCCATCCAGCATTTCATGGTTGTAGAGGATCTCCATCTTTACATCCTGGTCCTTTTTATAGGCAGCAATCTTGCTTTCCGGGATCGTGAACCGGAACCAGGTGCTGCCGGGAATATAGCCATTGAATAAGGCAAAACCCGCGGTGGCCAGTTCACCGGGATTAAGACTAATGGTTTCTATTTCCATATCGTTGGTAGCAATCACATATCGTTCTGCATAAGCAACATTCGCTTCCTGTAAAGCGCCACGGGCCTGTGACGCCTGGCCGGCAGCCATGTTCACTTTTTCCACGCGGGTACCTCTCTTTACATCATCGAGTTCGGCAACTACGGCATCGTATTGGGCTTTGGCGCCTTGCAGTTTGGCGTAAATTTCATCATAGGCCTGTGGCGACATCAGGCTGTCGTTGAACATATTGCTGGCTCTATTAAATGATTTCTGCGCAAAATCATATTGTTCTTTCAGTCCTTTGTATTTGGCATGTAACTGTTTCATCTGGTCGGCAGTAGCACCGTTGCGGGCCATCTGTTCCTGTGCGGTAGCTGCATTCACGGCTCCCTGTGCCTGTGCTATTTTAGCGGAAACCTCCGGTACATCCAGTAAGGCGAGGGTATCTCCTTTTTTAACAGTCTGGCCTTCTTTTACATAGATGTTCAAAATGCGCCCGGTTACTTTTGGTGCAAAAGATACCAGGTCTTTTTTTGCCTTGCCTTCAAACCGGTCGGCCTTTTTTTGTTGGGGAGAACAGCCGGCCAGTGCCAGTGAACAGCTGAATAATATGCAGGTAGTTACTTTCATCTTATTGAAATTAATTTAAGTAATGGGGGCAGGTACCTTTGCCTCAATACAGTTTGTTAATGTCCAGCTCCTGGGTAGATCGCATCACTTCAATGGCGGCCCTGCGCTGGTTAAAAATGGCATTCTGGTATTCCAGTTCAGCTGATTCAAGATCGTTCTCCGCGGCAATCAGTTCAGTGGATTTAGACATGCCATACCTGAATTCTTTTTCAGCTTGTACCAGCGCATTATTGGCCAGTTCCTTCTCCTTTTGCTTAAGCGCAATCTGCGCATTGGCAATATCATAGTTCGACTGGTTGTTCGCCTGGTTCAGGGTTAGCTTGCGCAATGCATCGTATTTCTGGTTTTGTAGCAGCTCCCGGTCAATACGCGCAGTTTCAATAGCATGTTTGCCCTCTCTGCCATCAAAGATTTCCCATTTAAAACCAACACCCGCCGTTAGCAAAGGCAATATATTCAGGTTGGTAGGCCGCCAGTCCAGCTTACGGCCAGGATAGCCGATAGCAGGAATAGGAGGGATGATATTATCGGACGACTTCACCCTGCTGCCATATAAGCCGATATAATAAGCAGACGCCTGCAATTGTACTTTAGGGATCCACCAGGTTTGTTCGGCTTTTATTTTATATCCCGATGCACTGATGCCGTGGTCCAGTGCCCGGATTTCGGCCCGCTGTTCAATAGTTTTCTGTGGAGTAGGAAGTACTACGGCGGTCAATACCGGCTCAATGAGGCGTAGCCGCTCTTTGGAGATATCTGTTAACACTTCGAGCTGGGTAAGCAGTAGTTCTTTTTTTCCTTCATATTCGGCTACTTTGGCGTCTAGCGTAGCTTGTGCCAGCTCTATTTTTTTATGATCATACGGCGTAATCAGTCCATATCCCAGTGCTTTATCGGCCGTTTTGCGATTGGCATCCAGCCGCCTTTTGGCTTCATCCAGCACTTTTTTGGACTGATGCACCAGGGCCAGTTGGTCGTATGCCCTTGAGATAACGGTGGCTACGTCATCGGCAGTTTTTTCCAGCAGGATGTTTTCTGATTGCCGTTTCTCATCCAGCGCTTTGTTGAGCTGCTTTATTTTTCCACCGGCATATAACAGCATTTTTGCATCTGCTTTGGCGATTCCTGAAAAGCCGGATACATTGATATTGTTATTGTACTTCCCTTCAGGGATGGTCAGAAAAGGTTGCAGGTTCAGTTCCGGAGAAATAACACGTGCAGTGGCATTGAGGTAACCGGCCATACCACTTGCTTCCAGGGTAGGCAGGTAAGCATCTTTCAGCTTGTGCTGATCCAGTACAGTAAGTTTGTTTTTGATAAGCTGAGCCTTAAGATCTGCGTCCCGCACCATAGCACTGTCCAGCAGCTCCCGGAAGCCAGGTGCCGTTTGTGCATTGGCGTAGTGATAAAATAACAGTGATAGAAGTAGGAAGAACAGTTTGCTTTTCATTGATAAATACGTTTAGTCACAGTTGATGGCCATATACTTCGAAGTATAACACCCAAATCAATCCAATGGTTGATTTTTTACTTTTATATATAGAAATTATATTTTATGATGGAGATCGGAGATAATGCAGATGGGGACAGGATAACAGTACAGGTAGGCTTTTTTGTGTATTAACGTGCATGGTACAACGGAATGGTGAATATTCAAGGTAAGGAAATTATCTCAACTTATCAGGTCGTAAAAGCATTGATATGCCTTTCGCCGATGCGAAATAAATGCCTGCTTTCATTGCTGCTGGCAGCAATTGATCGTATTAGTGATGGTAAGTATACTGTGCCTGGTAATGCTATTACCGGCTTTTCCTTTGCAGGAAAAGCAAAGCAGCAGCCGGCTGACGTTACCGGCTGACGAAATGAAGGCGTGCTATGATACCAGAGAATGTAAAAACAGCTGGTATCAATAAACCGTCAGCCATATGTTTTTCCTGATATAATCATCTAGTTTATTTTGATCAATGACCTTCTGCAATTTATTCATTGCCTTATTTTTGGTAACCCTGATACCCTTCTGATATACTCTGGAAATAGCGATGAGCCCAGCCCTGGCGGGTGAAATGCGATCCTGGTAGGATTTGTTTACAAGACAATAACTGGCATATCTCGCCATGTAAATGGTGGTAAGATTTGGATTGTTGTCTACCAGCTTAAAGAAATAATCGGACATTGGAACATTCACCGTAGGAGAACCGGATACCCATATAAAAATAAACCGGCCTGCTTCACGTCGTAGTTCCGTTTGTTTATCAAGATCTGTTTCTTCCAGCCAGTCGGCCACTTCCGTGACCAGTTGTTCATATTTGGCGTAGTCTTCTGTTACCCGTAGTTCTGTGTCACCCGGAAGATGAGGAAGTTGCTGAGCTTTTGCAGGTGAAATGCTGAGCGTAAACAGTACTGCAGCTAGCATGAGGAAGATAGGTTTGTGCAAAAACATGATAGGGATATTTAAAACTAATGTAGCTTTTAATATTCATTTTTTGTGGGAACAGCTATCACTATTTACCATGCCTGAAATAAAAGATGTAGTTTCGCTTTTTTCGGATAAGCAGCAATCGTCATGTCTGATCATATTACTTATTGTTATCCCACTGCTTCTGTCCTTCGTCGTACAGGACCTGCGCCACAACTACAGTTGGCCGGTTACAACGAAATAGAGAAGGTACAGTTGCCGGAGTTTTTTCGCGGAAGCCTGGAGCAATCCTATATTACTGCCCGTTGCCTGATTACCTTGTCTAATGTAGTGAAGGCCAATTTTACGCTGACGCCGGCGCAGGCATCTTTATTGAAAGATCCAATTGTTACTGCCGGCGCAGATAAACTACGATTTGAAGGATTTTCACATTGCGCCGGTGTATACGCCCGCGTAGATGTTTTGCCCGGTGGCCATAGCGGGGTATTTCCAGCCAGTGGCACCGTAAACGTAGACTTTAACCAGCCAATGATTAATGCCCTGGGAGGTATTGGAAGAAACGACCGCTTACAGCTGTCGGTAGGTGCACAGGAAATCAGTGTACAAAGTACGCCGGCAACAAAGGTGGTGGAGCGGAAGGTACCGCTGCCCGTAAAATGGATAAAGGGATTAACAACGGTACAACTGTTCCTGTCGGCAGCCAATGTTGCACACCGGTTTAACAAAGTACAGTTGCTTCAATTATTCCAAAGTATTCCCGGTGCTAATGTGAAGGCGGATTACTACCTGGTGCAGCAGGGCAATAAACCCATGTTTAGCCCTGCCAGGGCAGCAAATGCGATATGTATAGGCGGCGTGCACCGGCTTAAATTGCTGGAACCGTTGCTGCCACTGACAGATGAACTGCAGGTATTTGTACACCCCGATATGCAAAGCACTACCTGGCAATTGTATTTTGGAAGCGTGCGATTCAGCCTTACGCTATCCCGCGAAGCCTGGCGGGGCTTTTCCGGCGAAGGCGCCGCATTGGAATCACTGATAGCGGAAGTGCCGGATGAACTGGTATCCGCCATCGATAAGTATGGTTATGTGAACCAGGAATTTAATGCCACTTTACTGGCGGTAAACGAACAAATCAGTTTTGATCAGATCGATCAGCTCACTGGTCGGTTAGCGGCCATGGGCCTGTTGGGATACGACCTCGATGAAAACAGCTACTTCTACCGGCGATTACCTTTCAAACTCAGTCGCATCATGAGTTTGAATCCCCGTATGAAAGACGCGCTGCAACTGCTGGAAGATGATAAGGTGATGATTACATCCATAACGGCCGGCAAAGTGGAAGCGCGTGTAGCCGGCACCGGTATAACGCACACGGTTATACTGGAAGAAGACCGCGCACGTTGCACCTGCACCTGGTACGCTAAAAACCAGGGCCAGCGAGGATCCTGTAAACATATACTGGCAGTGAAGAAGAAAGCAGACCAGCATTTTTAATTGTTTTAATCCACCATAATGACCCATTCGGAAGTACTGCAGCAAATACTTGAAAAAGAACATGACCAGGAAATTGTGCCCTTCCTCCGGCAACTTTCTCCAACAGAAAGAAAGGCGCTGGTCCCCACTATCAAACAACAGGCCGGTTACTATGGAGAAGTGATTCAAATACGGCAAAATGTTTTTCGCAGCAGGATGACCGAGGCGCAGTGGAATATACTGGCAGCAGCAGCTTTTGTGTGTTACGACAAAGCTGCCATACAGCATACTTCTTTTGTTTCCCGCCTTATCGGAAGCCGGTTGCTGGATGAAATTGCACCCTGGTACATGGCTCCCTGGTTTGACGCACTGATGGCCGAACTGGCAGAAAAAGATAGTTTGCCTCATCATTTGTCTTATGAAAGGATAATGGAGATGGCTACGCAGCAATGGCTCACGCTCACCGCACCTATGGTCGTGACCTGCCTCACGCGGGCCATTTTTCCCGGAGAAAAAAATAGCCGGCTGGATTCAACCATCCTTTCCAAATATCCTGTTACCCTGTCAGAACACATTTGGTATTTGTTTGAATACCCTTCCAATATTTATTTTAGTGATCGTTGGGTCCATGTCACAGAGTCAGTAAATGGGGAAGAGGAACCCAACTGGAGAGGCCTGTTTAAGCGGCTCGCCGCAAATGGCAGCCTGGACAGGATGCGGCTGTTGGAATCCTGCTTAAAAGCCGCTAACCGTAATTTTAATAAATTACTCGTTGGCTGGATGATGGATTTGTTGGTGAGCCTCAAGCCCACTCCATCTGAACTGATGACATTACAACCGCTGTTATTCCAGGTGTTGGACTCCCCACAAAGTAAGGCGGTAGGTACTTCGTTGAATTTGCTTAAAACATTATTGCCAGCACCTTCCTTTGACTATAATGCCCTGGTAGGTTATGTGCCACACCTGGCGGCAACCGGTAAAAAAGCTATTGTGGCCAGCACCATTCAGATGATGGATAAACTTTGCAAGAAGTATCCGGCAGCCGTTTCCAATATATGCCAGGGTTTATGCCAGGTTTTCGTTGTAAAAGAAGAAGATATACAAACAAAAACCGCGAAGCTGATCGTTCAATATGCTGCTGATACTGACGTTGCACTAAAAGAGCAATTATTGTTGTTTAAAGACAGTATGCTGTCCGGAACGCAGCAAGTGCTACAACCTTTTTTCAACGGCGCAGCAGCGGCGGATACGCTACCAGCACAGGAACAAATTCCCCTGCTACCATTGATTGGTCCACATAACCAGATCCCGGAAGTCACCGATCCCGGCGAACTGGTATTCCTGGCCAGCCAGGCTTTTGAAGGCCATGAAAGCTATCATATCGATCAGTTGCCGGCAGTATTAATTGCCCTTCAGCATTGCATCACCACCGATATACTGTTACAGCTGGATCCCGCTTTTCAGCGGGCTTTCGCTATCCTGAAGCAGTTGCCTTCCGCGGCGGGCTACTTCGATCAGATGCTAGCCGTCTTCTTTTTGAATTATGGCAAAAACATGGCGGATGCCCGTCCGGATTATGCGGAGCAACTGAATATTATTAAACACGCTAAACACTGGTGGAGAAATCGTGCAGACATTCCCTGCTTAGGTCAATGGAAGTCGCACTTTCAGGAACCCGGGATTTTTCATCTCTACAAAAAATTACTGGTATTTGCAGGGGAGAAGCTAACGAAGCAGGATGCATTGCCGTTGTTATCTACTCCCAGCCACACCCCGGCGTGGCTGGACCCGGTGATCCTGGCACAACGTTTACAGCTATACGTAGCAGCAGAGGCAATACCTGATGAACTGGATCTGCAGGTAGCTATCGCGCGTTGTTCCCTGGAAGATGCGAGTGCGGCCAAATCACTTGTAGCTACGATGCTGGCAGGAGAATACCAGCGCCTGCTGGAGTTCCTGCTGTATGCCGACGCGCCACCGCAGGGACCTTTTACCATACCCTCTGCCTGGATGCAGGCCGGTATTACCAAAACGCCGTTGGTAGCCTATGAGGCTTTCGCTGATTTTTCGTATAACCGATTGCCGTTAGTGCTTATGAACGGCCATTACCCCTGGAAAGCGTTGCGCCGTCCTTATGAAGCCTATGGTGAATATAACAGGGAAAAGAAGGCATACGACCGGTACTGGTCAGAAGAAACAGTGATAGAAATCAGCTTTCCCGAAACAAACGGGCAACTGCTGAAAGGGCCTGCACCATTGATACAGGAGTATCTGAATGCAGTAGGCCAACATATGTTTATTCCTGCGCCGGATATAAAACGACTCCTGCTGCTCACGCCCAACAATCCCGCCGTATTACTGGCCAGGGTTGCAAAAACCTGTCACACCTATTCCCTGAGATATGAAGTAGCGGAAACATCGATGGTATTAGGCGCCATACAAACCATTCATGAACTGGAAACACCTCCAAATGAAATCACCTGCCTGTTTGTAGCCTGTTGTATGTTGCAATCCGACAAAACAGTCAGGGCATATGCGGCAGCATATTGGAGCCACCGGGTGCCACATCAGATCAACAACACAGAACTCGGACATATTATCGGGCAACTCGAAAGCATTGAATGGGCGCCGGTAAAGCGTTATTGCGACTTGGTGGCGGGCAGCATGCTACAGGTAAGTGCACAACACAATGAAGCGCTGGAAGCCATGTTAACAGCCATTCTGGCCTGCTTTGGACCAACGCCGGTGAAAGATCTTAAAAAACTACTGGAAATATATAGCGAGGTATTGTCTGTGAATAATAGCCGTATTCAACACCCGCAGATTATTCAAATGTTGGGAGAGTGGAAGGGGAATAGTACGCTGAAAAAGATCGCGATCCGGTTGCAGGGGATGGTGAAAGCTGGATAAAACTGACTTATTGGTGGAAGGGAGTAGCTTCAACGTGTAATTGATTTTTGAAGCTACTCCTATTGCACTAAAGTTATTCAGAACTGAAGCCGAAAGAGTATTTAATTAAAATACCATCTTTAAAGGTACACTTGATATAATAGCTATATTGATGGTATCTTTTAACGAAATCTGTTTTATTATCCAGGGTATAGACAAGCTGCTCTAAGCTGCCATTAATGTTGGATTGGTACCTGGGGCCCATTTTTTTTACTATATTTTTCCTGAACATACCCAGGCAAACACCATTGGATGAAATGAATTGCTCCTCCTGCAGGCGAATGGCCAGCCCTGGGGGATTTATAGCTGCTATCAATGGTGATTATTTCAAACTCATCTACAGCGTTTTCGGCTCCGCCATAATGAAAGAATAAACGAAGCGCTTGTGTATTGGTCTTATTTAGTATTTCAATTCTTGGTAACGAACCAGCCTGTTCGAAATGTTTATCCCATATGGTTTTGCCCAAAACATGTATGGTGCTTTTATAGTCACTGATATTTATGTGATTTACAGCCGTATCCGGTTGGAGACGTACTGATTGCTGTCCTTGGGTAGTGATAACCGAAAATAATAACGTAGATATTATGATGATGATTTTGATAAGCATTTCAGTAGTAGGTTTTAACGAACAAATTCATAAAACGCAATCGTTTCTATTTTAGAATGAAGATGATCAATATACTGTACCCGTGTTGCCATAAAAACAGATCCGTCACTGACATGTTCTCCTAACCGGTGGTTGTGCTGATTGATATACGCTGTATCCCACATTCTCACCTTGTCTATGATGATTCGGTCAATTCCGGTGGCCCGGCTAATCTCTTCATTATCTGCTTCAATAGCCTTCATATTCCATCCTGTTTCCATGCTACTGTAAGTATAACTCCCCTGGTTACTAATCAGTAAACCACGATAAGTTCCCCAACCCGGGTTAAAGCCTTCCAGTATAAGGTAGTTCTGTAAGTCAGCTACTTTTATACCATTGCTCAAATATAGCTTTTCCCGGAAGCTTCTTCCAACATTGACAATACTTATATAGTCATTCTTATTACTGATTTTCGTCTGGTAATAGGATTTTTGATGGAGATATACGGATCTCATGGGATTTTTGTGATGGTTGCTTCCGGCGACTTTGCAGGCCAGCGGAAAGAAGCAAAGCGCAATGAAAAAAGATGGTCTTTTCATATAATGCTTATTAGAAGTTACCTGTGAGAGATAACCAGATATTTTGTTGTTTGTAATTGGGGGTTATTCCTCTTCTGATCAATTCCGCTTTTAGCCATTCATTTATTTCCCCTTTATATTGTCTGATATAATGAGTGAAAAGGGAATCACGATGTAGGAAAAAAATGTTCGCCTCTTCGGTGGTTTCGGGCTTTTCCAGAGAGAAATGTCCACCGACAGTATAGCGGGGCCGTCCACCAATCGTTGCTATACCCACAAACTCATCCGGCACCATCCAGTACTGCTCGGAAGGACTTTGGTAATAACTGGAGAAGTAGTAAATGGTAGTGTCTTTTCTTCTCTTTATTTCCCATATTACCGGATCACATTTTACAGGCGTTATGGCAGCCGTTTCGTAGATAATGTGTCTGGCCAGGTGGTCATAATTTAAGCAGTAGAATATCCATTTCAAAGAATCTGCTATTTCTTTTTTTTCAACATTGCCAAATTTATCGCTTATGTATAGCAGGGTCTTACTTTCGGTTTTTCTCCCGGCCTTATTGCCAGGAGAACTACATGCACTAAGCGAAATCAACACAATTAAAAAGCCTTTCACGTAACGAAGCGTCATAGTATAACATTTACATAGATACTTATCACTTACTTTTTTCCCATACCGGCTTTTCCGCCATTTTATTATACAAAAAGCGATGCTTCAGTGAACTTAAATATCCGGATAATAGTGAATCATCTGTTAGATTGTCATTGAATTTTATCTGGGAGTTGAATGCCAGTATATAACGAGGCCCATCAAATACGCTATAGTCTTTGCCCGGAATAGATGGGTAATTTAAAACAGCTTCAGCATCTTTCAATATGTTTTGCCAATTGGTTGTATCAATATTAAAACTGAAACCTTCAAAGAATAAAGGTCTTTCCAAACCTTTATGTGAGTCTGTAAGACCAGGAAAATAAAATTGATTTACCTGGTAAACAACTGCGCTTACTTTATCCTTTTCTTTCCGGAAGGATAACAAGAGAGAAGTGTCAAAAGATTTTTCATAATAAAAAGTCAGGCGGTTACTGTCACTGGGTTGGATATCATCGGCCGGATTGAATTTCTTTGTAATGGCTGCAAGGTAGCCGAAAGCGGTATCAAGGGTTGTCGGATAAGTTGGCTGCTTTGAGGCGCCATGTTGATGTTGGCAGGAAATAAGGATGCCGGCTGCTATTATTGTAGTCAATATTGTTGCGGACGCGTATATCCTAATTGAACTTTGCATGCAACGTACCTGTTTCATTAAAAATGACTTCTTAATACCAGTTTCTTAAAATAACACCATCCGCTTACTCCTGCACCGCCGTAATTGTCGCCACTGCCGGCTTTACAGCCTCCTTTTCTTTCTCCTCCGTATCTACCAGCCATTTAGTAAATCTATACTTCGGAAGTAGCTGCTGCAATTTCTTACTAAACCATTTAGACACAATTTCAAATACAATAAAACCAATCACAATAGTAATGGCCCACTCCAGGTTACTATAAGTATGTTTATCGATAACGGTTTTACGGGCCGTTAATCCCCATAGGTTTTTGATACTGCGGGTGGTGAAGTAGTGAGATACCAGGCGGCTGGACATCATCGCCACCACAAAGCCTAAAAAGTTGCCAACATAGTTACTGTATACGTATTCGAGGAATTTTCTGATCAACTTAATTTTCATGTATAGGGTCTTTACCTGCCAAGCTAATATTTAATGACGAAAAATACCAGCCATCATCAAAAAATAACAATCCGGACTTATTTCAAAAAAAAATCTCCAAAGATGTCCAATTCGGATTAACCCGATACTTATTGTAGTGTAATCAGTCACTCAAACATCAGATAAAACACAACACCATGAATACCATTACCACTTCAGTAAACACTTCCCGTATCCGTATGGCCGCCTTCTGGCTAACTACCGGCATCATTGCACTTGAAACCGGCGTAGGCGCTATCTGGGACCTGCAGAAAATAACTTTTGTCCGTACCGTATTCGTACAATTAGGTTTCCCGGAATATGTGCTCACTATCATGGGTATCTGGAAGTTATTAGGGGTATTGTTCCTTTTAATACCAGGCTTCCCCCGGTTGAAAGAATGGGTATATGCAGGTTTGTTCTTTGTTTATACTACTGCTTTTGCTTCGCACCTGGTAACAGGACAGCCATCTGCTGCAGTAGGACCATTTATTTTCGCAGGCTTAACCCTGGCTTCCTGGGCGTTGCGTCCGGCCAGCCGTCGCGATTTTGGACCGTTATTCAGCAACTTTAGCGGCTCCTGGCGTACTACAACACTATATTGGATTGCTACTGCGTTTATCGTATTTCAACTGGGCTCAGGTGGCATTGGAGATATCGTGCTTCCAGCCGCCCTGGTAGAGGGCATGACTCACCTCGGCTACCCGGTTTATTTTTGCGTAATACTGGGGATCTGGAAAGTGGCAGGGGCTATTGCCATTGTGGTTCCCCGTTATCCGCGACTGAAGGAATGGGCATATGCCGGCGCCTTCTTTGATTTAACAGGTGCTGCAGCTTCTCATGGATTTCTTGGCGATCCTGCTGCCAAACTAATTGTACCATTGATTTTTGCGGTGTTGGTGTTGGTATCCTGGGCACTGCGGCCCGTTTCCCGCCGGGAGTTGGCATAAAAATAAATAACTACTTCAATACCCGGCCTTATGGTCGGGTATTTTTTTTATCTGAAGAGAATATATACGCTTAAAGCCATCTCTGTAACGGCCGTGATATCATTCCACCGGAAATGGTTATTGCGCGCAGGGGAGCGGCGGATGCCCGCACCATATTCACGGGCGTAGTCCTGGTAGGTGTAAGCATGTTGCTGTACCGGTTGGCCATTGACCGGCGCTTCATTGCCCACAAAATAAAGCGGTGCTTTACCGCTCAGTGGCGCAGGCCGTGATAAAGTATCTTTCTTCAACAGCGGATACGGTCTGCTTTGAGCGGAAACCGGCCGGGCAGCAGTCATGCCCAATATGATCATAAAACCTGTCAACAGCAGGCGTTTGAATAAATCGTTGTGCCTCATCATACAATCATCAAAGTGCTTTTGGGAGCCACTTTCTAATAGGACGCATCTCAGTTACCACTTCCCCTATGCGGCCGGAAAAAATCAGGACTAGTCTTTATGAAAAGAAGTAATCAGTGCATCAATGTCCTTGTCCGGTGTGTTGCGAAGTACTTTCTCCTGTTGCCGGACCTCCTTTTTAAAGGCGTTGAGTACCGATTTGAGTGCATGGTCTCCGTAGAGGGATTGTATCATGTCATCAATATGCTGGTGCTTTTTCGCGAGGCGGATTTGTTCGTGTTTAGCTGCAGTGGCTGCCAGTATTTGAATAAGCTGCTTTTTTTCTTCCTCTTTGATATCGTGGTATAACAGGTAGGAAACTTTATAGAGATAAAAACCTATTTGTACCATCAGGGCTTTGCCTTTTTCCGTAAGGCTTACCAACCGTGCGCGTTTATCTGTCGGGTCTTCCTTTTCAACGATCAGCCCTTTTTTCTTCATGCGATTCAGGATATCGATGCCGGTCGATTGCTCCATATGACTCAGGCTGATCGCATCTGATTTTTTAGGCGCCTTTTTCATATGGATCACATTCAATAAATAAAACCATTCCAGTTCTATTCCCGGAATCTCTTTAATCGCCATCCGGGCATAGGTGGTATGCAGTTGGCTGGCTTGTCCCACCAGGCCGGCCAGGACGCCATTGGCATGATGTGCCGGGATGGCCGCTGCCGGAGCTTCGGGGGGATTTTTTTGAAGGTATTGCTGGCAGAAATCCGCCACAGTAGGGGTGGTGGTCTGTGTTGTGTAATGATCCCAGGCGGTAATTAAGGCGACTAATGGCTTCATTTTATAAGACGGTTTCGTTGTATTTAAATATCGGTTTCGTTGTTTGTTTGACGAAAATATTCTTTCTTTGCAAATATAAACAACGAAACCGTTCAATAAAATTTGCATCCATGAATCATCTTGTACTGGAAGAATTATTTAAAGACACTGCCGCATCTGACCTCGCAGCAGGACGGGAAGCCATTCATTACCTGGAACTGCTGATAGAAAAACATACCACCAAACGCCTGGCGGATGCCGCGTATGATGAGTTGTTTGCCGGGCGGCATACATTGTTGCCACTACAGCTGACAGCACAGGACCTCACCAACATTAAATATTTTCTCTTTTATCTCCTGATGAATTATCCGGACAGATCCGCCGCCACCGCCCGGTGCCTGGTGAAATGCTACGACAAAACGTTGGTAGAAGGCGCCTGCAGGGCTATTGACGCCTATTGGCAACAATGTGATGAAACCACCTGTCATCTTACAGACGTGATCACCCACAGCGGTTCGTTTGAAGATTTTGGAGACCGCGTATTGCCCCTGTTTAGAAAACTCAAAGAGGAAGGCCTGCCCGAAACCAGGAAATCAATGGCCGCGAAGTTTGCATACTACAAAAAGTTTTATGGCCTTGCAGAGTAGGAGGGGCACAGGAACCCAGTCATCACGTAAGCCCTGGTAGTGCTTCATCCGGAAAATATATATTGCTTCTTTGCACTAACCTGTACGGCACCGTTTTTTATCTTTTTTCGTTGGTACTTTAAAGTTAGCAAGTCGGAAAATTTATTGTAAAAACATCTGTTTGATATTATTTTCAGTGAAAAGTAATCAACATGTTGCTGCGAATTTGGTTATATGCCTGCCTGCTACTGTCGCTGCCTGCTTTCTCGCAACAAAAGCCACGGCTCACGGTTACCTGGAGCCCCAATGTGGAAACTTATTATATCCTGGAACGGATAGCTGTGGAGCGATTGGGAAATTACGGATACATCAGCCGCGAAACCAGCAATGCCCATCAGCCCATGGTGAAGGCAGCATTCGAGGCATTTAAATCCTATAAAGATTCCGCCATCGGCATTAAAGCTGCCGCATTACTCGATACCTTACGTAAACGAAAAACGTTCAACGATTATATCATGGAAGTGCTGGTTTATACCCAGCCCTTCCCGGATACCGGCTTTCGCTATCCGCTGAGCGGCATGAAACAGCACCCGGAAAATGATACACTTTTATCAATACTGAAGCCCTTTCTGCGCGATATGCAGCAGTTTTATGTAACGGCACATGTAGACGAATTTCTGCAGCGTCACCGCCGCTTTTATGAAGGTGCCGTGAAAGAAGTTGCGAAAGACATTCCCCCTGGTATCGATCAGTACATGGAACAATATTACGGGGAAACCGTACCCTCCTTCACAGTGCTGGTAAATCCCACTATGCCCATCGCTCCCGTGGAAGGCGACTTTCGGGGAATAGGCCCCAGTGTGATGACCAGTAAAGGAAAGTTAGCCTTCATGATCATGAGTACCAGCGTCATGTTGCCGGTGCAACCCCGGTTGGAAGACTACCAACACTTTGGCTTCGATAATCCGGAACATACCAGGTTTCTGACGGTGCACGAATTCGGTCATTCTTTTGTGAATCCGCATGTCACGCCTTACCTGGATACCATCGCGCAATACAGTTACCTGTTTACAGACTCGCTGCAAAAAGTGATGCACCTGCAGGATATTTATAGCTGGGAAGGTTGTGTAATTGAACACCTGGTGCGGCTCGGTGAAATCCGGGTAGCGGAGTATATGAAAGATACCCAAAAAGCAAAGGACCTGCGACAACTACATATCGGCACTTATCGCTTTATTTTTATGCCTGCCCTGGAAGAAAAAATAAAAGTCTACGAACGTAATCGCCGGCGTTATCCCAGCTTCAAAGCATTCCTGCCTGAACTGCTCAGCGTATTTAAAACGTTCACACCTGCAAAAGTAGATGAAGCTGTGAAAGCAGGCTACCAGGTACAATAACAATCTTGAAATTGATCCATTGTACCAGCGCGGCGGGGCATTGAAAGGTGGTGCAGTGCTCCCCCGCAGCAGTGAAAAAAACTAATTTTGACAGATAAATGTTAACCTCATGAATAGAATAGACCGACTAATGGGCCTACTCACTGTACTGCAATCCGGGAAAATATTATCAGCCGGAAAACTGGCCGAAAAATTCGATATCAGCCTGCGTACCATTTACAGGGATATCAATACCCTCCAGGAAATAGGCCTTCCCATTAACACAGAAAATGATCAGGGTTACAGTATGCCGGCGGAATATACTTTACCGCCACTCTCATTCAGCAGCGAAGAAGCCAATGCCCTGTTGCTGCTGCAAGCCCTTGCCAGCCGCATAACAGACAGGCGGGCGGGTAAAAGCAGCACCGCTGCTCTTCATAAAATCAAAACGGTTATCGCTACCTATGATCATCCCCGGGTTGAAGCATGGCCAATTGCCACCACAGCAACTTCCCACGAACAATCCGAACACACCTGGCTCATAGCCATCCAGCAAGGGATTGCCCGCAAATGCTGCCTCAAAATCGGCTATACGGATACAAAAGGGAATTATACGGACCGGGAAATAGAACCGGTAGGCCTGATATTCTATACCAACCAATGGCACCTGGTGGCCTGGTGCGATTTACGCCTGGGATATCGCAATTTTAAAGTGCCCATGATCAACACCCTTGCCAATACCAGTACGCCTTTTACGAAGCAACACAACTTCAAATTGGAAGACTACATAAAGTTGATTTAGCAGTTAGCCATTAGCTTTTAGCAAAATGCAGCGAAGATAATCAGGTGTTGATCTCCGCTGCATTTTGCTAAAAGCTAATGGCTAATGGCTAACTGCTAATGCAAACTAATCACCCGCGCCATCTTCCATTGATCACCTTCCTGCTTCCACAGCGTAATAAATTTGCTGGCCCTGGAAGGGGTGCCCACCGGCTCCAAATTATTATGAAAACGGTGATAGCCGATTTCCAGTGCGCCATAACCTGGAATAGTATATACTTCAACGCTGCCTGGTACCAGCTCCCGGGTCACTCTACCGCAGATATTCTTTTTCGTATTGGCAATGACTTCCGCCTTGGAATTACAAAGCCCGGTCCGGTCGTGGTAAAACTCAATGGTATCAGCCAGCATAGTGGCCATGCGTTGAAGATTGCAGGTATTGTACGTGTCGAAATAAAGACTATCCATCTGCAGAATAGTAGCGTACAAGGGTTCCCGGGCGGGAATATAGGGCGCGGGTATATATCGTTGTCCCGGATCATCAAAATGCGTTTTCACCTGGAAATCGGTCTCCTGGATCATTTTCCAGTCGCCTTTCATTTTCCTCCAACTGCGGGTAAATTTGGAGATCTCTACCAAACGCTCCGGCTGATTTTTCAGCGTTAGGTATAGGCGCTGCACGCCTGTTTGTACCGCATCATTTTCACCAATGGCAAATACCTGCAGGCTGCCTTTTTCAATCTCCCGGCGCATCCGGTTTTCCCGGTTAGCGCAAAAACGTTCTACGTTTTCAAGGAATTTAACGCCGCTTTGGCCCATCGTTAGGCCATCGTAGCCATTGTCGTGGAAAAACGTGAAATCGGCCGATAATATAGCACGGAGGTCCGCCACCTTACAACTGTTAAAGGCAATGTCGAATAGGAGACTGTCTTTCGCAGCCAGTTCCCGGTATAATACGTCCGTGCTTTTGGTGCTTTGGGCATGAGCCGGAACAACCGCTATCAGCCATAAAAGGGACAGAAATAAAAGGCGGCAACTTTTCATGATGGTTGGTTTTACAGTATGAATATGATGTTAGTGTATTGCAAAGATATATGTTTTTAATAGTAGTATGTAATACATATTACTTGCTTTTTTTAACTTGAAAAATTGACATCATTTGTATCATCCTGATAATAATTCCTGCTTTTTACGTTATCTTTAATAACCTTACGATGAACCCTGGAACAATTAGTTGTATTTGTTGTATGCATCATTGACGTTTTTAAACCCTCATTAAACCGTTACTATGAAGCGCCATCTTAGATGTTCAGTTACTATCGTTACTGTATTACTGCTGGCAGCCATCACCCGCCAATCCTATGCTCAGAGAGCCTTTCAGAAGTTGTCTGCTGCCACCGACAGTACTTACGGTTATGCCAGTACGAATCCAATCAAACTTAAAAATGGGAGTGTAGAAAGAAGTATCCTGGAAGAGATGAATTATTTGTCGGGCCTTACTACTACCAGTAAAGAACACCTGGTGCTGGTAAAACGCAGCTCTGTTCTAAGCCCCGGATACGATCCGCCGTTGTTAAAAGACCGGTTTAGCAGCAAGTCCGGGTTGCTGGATAAATATGTTTTTCTAACGGCCAACACTAATGACACCATCACACTTTTCATCGACATTCATAACAGGGGAGATGTGATGGTACCAGTAGGCCTTACTTATGAGCAGCCTTGAAAGAGCGAAAAGCATAAAGCATAAAGCACAAAGCTATTGTAGCGAATGATATAAGCGGAAAAGTGATTTAATACCCGCGCTAATCATTCGCTACAATAGCTTTGTGCTTTATGCTTTTCGCTTACTCCACCGGAGTCAGATACGTTGTAGAAGCATATCCTTCTACACCGCCATCTGTGCGGATAAGCCACCACTGATCGCTTTGCTTGCTTATCAGGGATACAATTTCATTATGTGCTGCTTTGCCGACAATAGGTTGATCTGTACCCGGACCCTTACGGATATTCAGGTTGGTAGCATCTGTAGTTACTTTCAGTTTAGCGCCTGCTACTGCAGTAGCTACATCGATATTCATTACTACATCGCCGGTAAGAAAGTTGGGGTCAATCTTTCCGTAGATACCCCATAACTGATCTTTTACAGCACCGCTGGGAGCTTCCCCATCTATATGCAGTACACCATCCTGTTCATTTACCTGCAGGCCACTGACACCAGCAGCATTCGCTGCATCAATCAGTTCCTTGTATTTGTCCTGTAATGCCATGATTGTTGTATTTAGAGTGGAAGAAGATTATTTAATTTTTAAACCGGAAGCATCCACTTTCTTTGGTTTCAGTCCGTCCAATGCAATTTTCAGTTTTTTCCAGCGGTCTGCTTTAGACTCACCGGTAATAGTGATCACACCGTCTTTAACATCGGCAGTGATACCAGGAAAATCTTTTACAATACCTTCAACAGCTGTTTTCAGCGTTGCATCTGCATCAGCTGCGGCAGGAGCTGGAGGAGGAGGTGGTGGCGGTGGTGTTACAGTGAGATTGTTTACAACGCTCTTCACACCCTGCGCAACTTTAGCCGTGTTTTCAGCGGCGTCTTTGTCGGCCTCAGTGGCAACAGTACCGGAAAGGGTCACTACGCCATCTTTAACGTCAGCAGTAACGCCGGGAGTGGATTGCAGTGCAGCAACTACCGTGGCCTGGATATCTGCATCTTTCGGCTTTCCTTTGCAGGAAATCATAAATAACAGTCCCATAGAAAGGACCACTGCTGTCAGGTGTTTCAGTTTCATAGTAATACCGAGGTTTAATGATGAAATAATACCGTTTAAGTTAAGTATCTTTTTTCATCTGGCAATAATACCGCAGTATGTTGTTTATTTTTTAATGAACACCACCCGGGCATGTTGCTTGATCGGTAACCCATTTGGAGTAGGAGCGAGGTTGAATTCCAGGGTAGTAGTAATGAGATGATGATCCCCTATGGTAGCCAGTTCCCACGCTTCCAGCTTCTGCCGTATGCTACCCATAATTAACAGTTGCTTTGCCTTTTTATTATATTCCCAGTAAATAGCTACCGTTTCCGTAGGAAAGGAAACCGCGGGCAGAGGTAACTGTGGCGTATACACGCTGCCGATAGGCATACCCGGTTTCCACCTCGAAAGCCAATCAGCAGATATAGGTTTGTTGGCCGGTACCACCACCCGTTTGAAAATACCGGTATGATTACTCTTTAACTCATAGCTGAAATTACCCGCCGCCCGTATACTGTCTAAAGGAATAGCAGGCCACTTATTACCATGCTGAAGCTGGATCGTGGATTGCCAGCACCCCACAAAAGATTCGTCTTCTACTTTGGATTTGTCTTTTTTACAGGATACAGAAAATGCTACCACTAGTACGAACAGGGATAATTTCTTTATCATAGCCTTATTGTATAGGTTGGGACAATTTTATAACTATTCTTCAAAAGTACCGCGTTTTTCTCTCGCTTGAAAAGAAACTAAAAAAATTTTCCCTTCGCTTATGGAATTTATTTTCACCCTGCATCATGCCGCCGAAGACAACCCGTGAAAACACAGCCAAAATTGATTATTGCTATGATTATTAGACTCTTACAAAACGAGCATAACAACTATGATATCGTCAGTCCCAACTCGGGGTAGTCACCACCCACCTGATGATTATATCCTATATTGATAAATATAAAAATATATCCCTGTGAGATGTTTACTGATACTGTTGCTCTTTCCCGCTGCACTTTTTGCACAAAAAAAACAAGCATTAAAACCCGTGCACGCAGGTGATAACCCAAAGCCGGTGATCGAACGGGCACCTGCCGGCAACGGCCAAAATGAGGAAGTACAGCCGGTCTATTCGGCCGACTACCAACAACTGATTGCTATGGATACCAGTGTGATGCGGTCCCCATCCCCGTTGCATAAGGTACTGCAGCTGAAAAAAATGTTCAGCGCAGATACCCGCCTTCGTAAAATAAGCATCCGAAACAACGAACTACGCCTCTACCCGGATTATAAAACAACCCTGGTCATTTCCGGTAGCTACTCCGCCACCGTAACACTGAAAACGGTCAGCAGGCAGCCCGCACTTCAATCGGAATATGTACAGGGACGCTCCCTGCAGGGAAACCTTGCCTGGCAAGGTCCTGAAACCAATGAATTATTCAGCTACGGCCCTTCCAGGCAAACACTGGAATACGACGGCCAACCCTATGCATACGATTACCACGGTAAACTGGTCCCCGCCGGCAGTGGCAACGGTCATAACCCTATCGCCTATATGAATAATATATTCAGAACAGGTACTGCGTTTTCACAGCTCTTTAACCTCAAGGCGGCATTACGCGAAAACCAGGTCAATGTCCTGGAATTCGGAATGAACCTGGGCAACACCTCCGAACAAACCGTTATCCGGGAAAATAATAACTACGAAAAAAACATGGACGCCTCCCTGGGCGCAAGAATTAAATGGTTACACCTCCTCGCTAAATACAGCTATAACCAAAACCAGTTCTCCAACAGCAACAGGAACGGATTCCTGAACCAAACCTGGCAACAGGCCCTGCTCACCCCTAATAGCTTTGATAACGGGCAGGGATATACGCTGGGTAACCGCCAGCGTAGCTACAGCCAAATGGCGGATAACCCTGATTTCCTGCTGAATGACAATAATCATGGCTATCGGTTTACCCGGCAACAGGCCAGCCTGCTGATGGAAAGAAATAGCTACCGGCGCGTAAAATACGTGATCACACAATCATACGACGATAAGCAGGAAGACAGCCGGGAAGGGTACAAGCCCGGCTCCGCCAACTTCCCCGATGGGCAGCCCCTGAACCGGTATAAAACAGACCAGTTTTATCAACTGCAGCTGGAAGCCTCCGCTAACCTGCCATATCATAACCACCGCTGGAACGGCGGCTTCCTCGCACAATATATTTTTACCGACGCCCATACTGCTGTTCATTATCAACCGTTAGCTACCAACTATCAATATCAACGCAGCACCCAGGAAGTAATGGCCACCTACCGGCAAACTTATAGCTGGGAACGTTGGAATATGAACCTGGTACTGGGCAACAAAGCCTATGCATCCAACACCGCAGCGGTGATGGATTATTTTCAGCCATCTGCTGATTTGTCGGTGACTTATAACTTCAGCTATACGCCTTGGACATTGGGTTTTAAATCATCTTTTGGTGAGTATAACCGGGAATTACCCATTAGCCAGTCACTGGCTTACCTCAACTTACTACAATACAATGCGGCCAGTGCCAGCCGCTATTTCCCGGTGCAGGAGGTTGGCAGCTTTGATCACCTGAAGCCTATACGTAACCGCAGTTGGAGTAACAGCATTACCATCAGCAAATCATTGGTGGATTTAACGGCTGCTGTCTTTATAAAAAAAGTAACAGACGACCTGTTTCCTGTATACGACCAGGGGGCATGGGTGTTGAAAAACAGGGGCGACTACCAGACAGAGGGAATAGACTTGCAATTGCGCCTGCTGGAACTGGAAAGGGCCAATGCAAAAATTAAAACTACGCAGGTGCTCGGATTTTATGCCTACCGCACTAAGGTGACAGCCGTACGTGAAGGCGCCAATTATACGCCCCTCGCAGGCTTTAGCGATGTGCACACTACCCTGGTTGAAGGAGCGCCGCTCGGTGTAATCACCGGCAGCACCTGGCAGAAAGATGGAAACGGGAACCGCGTAATAGGTCCTGATGGATTTCCGCTCGTAGCCAGTGCACCTGCCATCATAGCCAATCCCACACCCGATTTTGTAATGAAATGGAATAGTACTGTTCAATGGAAAAAATGGAAACTGCTAACCGTGATGGAATGGAAGAAAGGAGGCGAAAGATGGAACGGTACACAAGCGGTACTTGATTACTTCGGCAGATCACAATCATCTGCCGAAGGCAGAAAAATTAAAAACTATGTTTTTCCCGGTGTACAAGGCAACGACAAACCCAATACCACCCCGGTTGATTTCTATAACCCGGCATTACCTGTGGAACAAAACCGCTGGGTAAGATACGGCCATACCGGGGTAGCGGCTGATTATGTAGAGCGGGCCGACTGGCTACGCCTGAAAACACTGAAGCTGTCCCACGAATTACTGATTAACCGCCTCCGGAAAAGGCTCATCCTGAGCGCTTATGTCAACAATATCATGCTCTGGACACCCTATAGCGGCACTGATCCGGAGCAACTGTTGTTCGACCAAACCAATAGCACCGGGTTGGATTTTTTCAACCTGCCTGCTACCAAAACATATGGCTTTAATGTAACCCTTCAATTCTGAGATGATGAAAAATATGATCTGTTGTATCGGCATATACCTGGTGATGATATGTACCTGCTGGGGACAGTCGTTTAATTATGCGAAATACAAAGAGAAAATCTATATCCATACCAGTCATGTGTTCTTTCAACCCGGACAGGACCTGTTCTTCAAGCTATACCTGGTAAACGCCCAGAACCAGCTGCCCACAGCCTATAGCAAAATTGTGTTTGTGGAAGTACTGGATCCTTCAGGCAATCAGCTGAAGAAATTAAGTTACAAGGTATCAGATGGATTTGCAGAAGGCTCTTTTAGCTTCGACGACAATGCGCCCGGAGGCATCTACAAGCTCAAAGCTTATACTACGTGGATGCGCAACGAAAGTGACAGCACTTTTTTTGTAAAAGAACTGACCCTGCAGAAGGTCATTGCGCCGCGTGTATTAATGAAACTCGACTTCCCCAAAAAAGGATATGGTCCCGGCGATGAAGTAGTGGCCGACTATTCCATCCGTAACCTGTCTGATAAACCCATCAGCGCCTATAAAGTAGATTATAAAGTATCGCTGGATGGTAAGGTGGTGGCTACGCAGCAGGCTACTACCAACGAAGAAGGGAAAGTACAATTGCGGTTTAAACTGCCGCCTGATCTGAATACGACCGATGGCTTGCTGAATGTGACCATCAACTATGAATCATATGTAGAAGCTATTTCCAGGAGTATTCCTATTGTGCTGAATAAAGTAGACTTGCAGTTGTTGCCGGAGGGAGGTACACTGGTAGCAGGCATTGCGGGTAATATTGCTTTCAGGGCGGTCAACGAACACGGTAAACCGGTGGATGTGAAAGGAGAGGTACTGAATAGGGCAGGAGAGACGGTTGCGGCTTTCCAGGGCTATTATGCCGGCATGGGACAGTTTAATTTCACACCACAGGCGGGTGAAAAATATACCGTGAAAATTACCTCCCCGTTGCATATTGCGCAACAATATGCCTTCCCCGAGTTTACAGAAGAAGGGGTAGTGATGAATGTAGTGAAGAAAAAAGAGAAACTGTTACTGCACATTGCTGCCAGTCGCCCTCAGCAGGTAACGCTGACCGGCCGTACGAAAGAGGCTGTATATTCTGCCGACAGATTTGCGCTGAAACGCGGTATCCAAACATTTGAAATAGATCCGGCGGCATTCCCTGCCGGTATTGCACGGTTCACGCTCACAAATGAAAACGAGGTGCCCATAGCAGAGCGACTGGTATTCCTGAATAAACAACACACCCTGCAGGTAAAAATTACGCCTGACAAAAGCACTTACCTGCCAAGAGAAAAAGTAAGGCTCACACTCAACACTACCGATGATAAAGGTGTTCCGCTCCCGTCTAACTTATCGCTGGCGGTGATGGACGATAAGCTCTGGTCCTTTGCAGATGATAAACAAGATCATATTTTATCCTGGCTGCTCATGAGTTCTGAATTAAGCGGAAAGATAGAAGAACCTTCTTTTTATTTTAAGCAGGACGAACCTAAAGCGGAACCTGCGCTGGACCTGGTCATGCTCACCCATGGCTACCGGTACTTTAGTTACCTGCCGGAAGTAAAGGAAGGAACCTCACTGAAATATTTGCCAGACGATGGCTACGTGTTGAGTGGTACTATTTTGAACAAAAGTGAGCAGCCGGTGAAAGGCACAGTATTCCTGGTGAATATGGATGAAAAAAGCAAAGCGGTGCAAATGACTACCGGGGAGGATGGACAGTTTTTCTTTGCTGACCTGGATACCCGCGCACACTATTACCTGATTGCCAAATCAGCCACCAGGAAGGAAAAGGTGAATGTCAGGATAGCGCAAAATGGCCTGGAGCATAACGATATCCGCACAAAGAAAATATTGGAGGAAAGTGTCAGCTTCAAACAATATCCTGGCATCAAACCGGAAGCGCGCAAACAGGAGTACGCACACGTGATACAGGAGATTAAAAATGAGAATGCCGTACAGCAACGGTTGGAAGCAGACCAGAAAAAGCTGGAAGAAGTAGTGGTAGTAGGTTATGGTACACAACAGAAAATGATGACGGCAGGTTCAGTAGTGAGGGTTGTCGACAACGTTTTTGCAATGGCGCCACAGCCAATAGACCAGGTGCTGGAAGGAAGAATGGCTGGCTTACAGGTAACCAGGTGGGCTAATCCCGGCGCCGGGGAAGAGATTCGTGTCAGGGGTAATGCTTCTCTCACCGGAAATAATCAGCCACTGTTTATCATTGACGGCGTGGCGTACGATGGGATGATGGACGATATAAACCCCGAAGATGTTTCAGCGATAGAAGTATTCAAGGATGCTGCCGGCACTGCGTTGTATGGCACCCGCGCCGCCAATGGCGTGATTGTGATCACTACCAAAAAAGGCAATGGGGCGGCCATGAGAGTAAGGTTAAGCAAAGATTATTATCATACCACCTATGTACCGGTGGCCAGCAGCCTGTACTCCGTAGCCAGGAAGTTTTATGCACCGAAGTATACCACTACAGACACCAGGGAACGCAACGATTTTCGTGAAACCATTTACTGGAACCCGGTGGTACAAACAGATAAAACAGGTACGGCTACCCTGGAATTTTACAACTCTGATGCAGCTACCACTTTTAGAGCTATCGCAGAAGGTATTGCCTGGAATGGAAAACCTGGTAGAACAGAAGCCACCTGGTCCGCCCGCAGCGCATTGCAGATCGATGCTAAAATTCCACCTTACCTGAGTGTAGGGGACCGTCCGCAAATTCCGCTGGTGATCAAAAATAACAGCGCCAAAGAGGTGGCACTGGATATTCACGTAGCACTGCCCCGCGAAATGGTAAAGTTGGGGAAAGACAGTTATGAAGACGCCGTAACGCTTGCTGCCAATACTTCCCGGCAGGTATTGGTGCCATTGGAGGTGATCGCAGCCGGTGCGGATAATATTAAATTTACTGTGAGTGGAGAAGTGGGTACGGAAACATTGTCGTTGCCAATACAGGCGGCCGACAAAGGCTTTCCCGTATCTAAAACTATCTCCGGCGATAAGTCCGCACAATGGACGTTTAACGTAGGCAAGCCAATAGATGGTAGCCTGAAAACAGACCTGCGCATCTTCACCAGTCTCGAGGGACAATTACTGGATGGTATCGAATCCATGCTGAGGGAGCCATCCGGGTGTTTTGAGCAAACTTCTTCCGCTACCTATCCAAATATTTTCATCCTGAAATACCTGCGTGAATCGGGCAAATCCAATCCGCGGGTGGTGGCTAAAGCCATGGATTATATCGAGAAAGGCTACAAGCGTTTGATCAGTTATGAAACCAGTGAAAATGGATTCGAATGGTTTGGCCATGCGCCAGCCCACGAAGCATTAACCGCCTACGGCCTGCTGGAGTTTACGGATATGCAGTCTTTCATCGATGTTGACAAAGACATGCTGGCGCGAACCAAAAAGTTCCTGTTAAACCGTAGAGACGGCAAAGGTGGCTTCAAACTGGCTTCCGGAGGTTACGACCGGTTTGCATCTGTGCCCAATGCCATTGCGAATCTATACATCGTATATGCGTTAACGCAAGCCGGTGCAGGCAGCGAAATAAAGCCGGAATATGAAGCGGCAGTTAAAAAAGCAGAAGCCTCCGAAGATATGTACCAGCTGGGATTAATGGCCCTCGCCGCCAGCAACATGAAACAGGAGGCGGATTATAATAGGTTGTTGAAATTGCTGAAAGACAGCTACGGACGGAAGGGTATTAACGCGGCTACCACCGTGGTAAATTCCCGCGATGTTTCATTACGCGTAGAGGCATTGTCGTTATATGCCCTGGCGCTGGCCCGGGAGCAACAACCGGATGTTGCCGCCATCGGTATGGTGATCTCCAAAATTCTATCAGAAAAATCATACTACGGGTACGGCTCTACGCAGGCAACCGTACTGGCACTGAATGCCATTGTAGAATATGTAAAAATAAAAGGTCGTTCGGAAAGCGCCGGTACTATTGAGTTTATGTTGAATGGAACAAAAATCAGCGGCAATGATTGCAGCGCCGCAGTGAAAGAGGGTACCAATAAACTCACCGTCAGCTATAGCAGTGATAAATCCGGAATTCCTTACAGCCTGCAGTTGGAATATAATACGCTGCAACCCCCTAACAGTCCTGATGCTGATTTACTGTTAACCACCCAACTGGCCGATACCGCGGCGCAACTGGGAGAAACGGTGCGTATGAAAATTGAAGTGAAAAATAAGAAAAACATATTGCAGCCTATGGCTATCGCTAAAATAGGGATCCCCGGAGGCTTGTCCTTACAGCCCTGGCAACTGAAAGAGCTCATCACCAATAAAAAAGTAGCCTACTATGAAATATTCGATAATTACCTGGTGCTTTACTGGCTTGGCTTCGGCGATGCAGAAACCAAAACCATAACACTGGACCTGAAAGCGGATATTCCCGGTACCTACAAAGCCAAGGCCAGCAACTGTTACCTGTATTACACACCTGAGCATAAGCACTGGAATGGAGGTACCACCATCACCATCCGGCCATAATATTAAGCAGCAATGCCGCTGAAAGCAGGGCGGCGTTGTTTAATATTCGCTTGTATCATTCGCTTATATCATTCGCTACAGTCGCTTTATGCTTTCTGCTTTAAGCTTTCTGCTCATCCCTATGCCTGTTCCTTCCGCCGTCCGCAGCGTTATCCCGTCAGGGAGCGCTGCGGATTTATTTATAGTATGCCAGCCCATTTTAATTTTTGCAGATTGAAAGGTTTCTCTTAATTTAGTATTTAGATAGTTGTCTAAATATATACTACATGAACCATGTATTTAAGGCGCTCAATGATAAGACCCGCCGGGATATCCTGGAGCTGCTCAAAAAAGAAGACCTCACTGCCGGTCAGATTGCTACACATTTCAATTTTTCCAAGCCTACGATATCGCATCATCTCGACCTGCTTAAACAGGCCGAACTACTGACTAGTGAAAAAAAGGGACAGTTTATTTATTACTCCCTGAATACCACTGTGATGGATGAGCTACTGAAATGGATGTTGCAGTTTACCGCAGAAAAATTACCCCTTACCCATAAATCAAAGCCTAAATATGAAAGCAGGTAAATGGTGGCAGGAAATCCCTTTACTCGGCATTATGCTATGCCCGGCCCTTGTTTATTACTGGTTAAAACCATTGTTACCGGCACTGATCCCTTCTCACTATACCATTTCCGCCAATGGAGAATGGGTGGTAGACGGACAGATGTCGCCGGCAATGGATATTACGGTCACATTGGTGGTCTCCCTGTTTATTTATTTGATCCTCACCCTGGCAGTATTATTACCATACAGGAATCAGCTACCGCAGGCCTGGTTAAAGCCGATGTTATATTGGTTAAAGGCAGGTATGCTTTTATTGATAAGTGCTATCCCTGTTTACCAGATGCTGGTAAGTGCCGGGAAATTAACGGGTGGCGCTGCCACTGTATGGGCATATATTGGAGGTATCGGGATGGTAGTACTACTCAATATTTTTATCTATCGTATGTATGATCTGATGTATAAACGCAGTGAGTCAAAACCACTGGGGCGGACATCTTACGTTATTATTTGGGCAGGTACCCACGTGGTGGTATCTATTGGGCCGTTTTGTTTACTCCTGGCACAACACCTCAACGCCGACAGAATGATAGTGCAGATGATACTGCTGTTTATTACCATTTGTGGTAACCTGCTATATAGTGTGCGTCCCAATCCTTACCTGGGTATCCGGACCCCGTGGACGCTGAAAAACGATACAGTATGGCGGGAAACGCACCGGCTGGGAGGTGTGATGATGTTTATAATGGGCGCGACCGGCTTTATCGCTACGTTTTTCGCCGACAGGCAGCAGGTTCACTTCGTTCTGGTGACTTCGTTGCTCACGGCTACATTTATTCCCATGGTGTATTCGTATATCCGTTACCGTAAATTAACACATCAACCCTGACCTTATGAAAAGAATCCTTTTTTTCGTCCTGTTATTGGGCAGCCTGCAAGCTGTCCGCGCACAACAGCAACCCGTAGTCAGCAGCTTTTTTGAACAAATCGGCCGCAGTAACTGGACCGGCGCTATGCAATACATGGCCCCTGTGATGAAGGAAAAACTAACGGCAGATATGCTGAAAGGCGTATGGCAACAAATTGAGCAAACCAACGGAAAGTGGGAGGCCCTGACCTCACAGAAAGTAGTACGCGATGGCAACCATTTCATCGTGACCGCAGAAAATAATTTCGAACGTACCACCGTGATCTTCCGGCTGACCCTGGATAGCGCCAACCGCCTGGTCGGCTTCTTCATCACCGGCTCCCGGCCCAAACAGGTGATGCTCAATACCAACGAAACAACAGATACAGTTCATGCAGCTGATGGCACCGTATTGTATGGCACCTTAACGCTCCCCGAAGGGCAGCCGCATTCGCCGGTAGTACTCATCATTGCCGGCTCCGGCCCAACGGATCGCAACGGCAACAGCCTTTTCCTCCCCGCCACAGAAGGGTTTTCCTATCAGCAACTGGCGGCTGGCCTCGCAGCGCATGGCATTGCCTCACTGCGGTACGATAAACGGGGTACCGGGCAAAGTACGGCTTCCAACAAACCACTGACGGCCCTCACCCTGGACGACTTTGTAGCCGATGCCGCGGCCTGTGTGGATCACCTGGAAAGAAGCGGACAGTTCGCCAATGTGTCCGTGATTGGCCATAGCGAAGGTGGTGTTATTGGCCTGGCGCTGGCCGGCCGCCAACCCATGAAATGCCTGATCGCCCTTTCCACGCCCGGAGAAGCCATAGATAAGGTACTGCTGGAGCAACTGAAACCCCGGCTGGCAGATTCCCTATACCAACAATCCGTCAGCATCCTCGAAGGGCTGCGGGAAAATAAAACGCCCGATCGGGTACCGGCCGATCTGAACATGTTCTTTAACAAAGGCACCTTCGGCTACTGGAAAAGCGCGGTTCGTTTCGATCCATGCGCCATGTTAGCGCTCACACAGCTACCAGTACTGGTGGTAGGTGGTGCGGCAGATGTACAGGTGACACCCGCACAGGTAACCATGCTGCAGGATTGTAAACCCGGAACCCAACTGGTACTCATCGAAGGCATGACACACGCCTTGAAAAACAATGCGGCCCTTTCCCCGGATAAAAAAACGCCCTTGCCTTTATCCCCCGAATTGGTGCCGGCACTGGCTAACTTCCTCCGGCAATAAATTTTTTCCCCCGGCGTAGGGGGAGAGGGAGTTTTAGCAGTCATAGTACCAGGGAGCACCTCGCCGGGAGTAAATTTTTTTATACCGGCATAAGGGTTTACTTCTCTTTAGGTGTATTATTGGCATATAACAGCAACAAGGGCATTGGACAAGGACATACGCCAGGATAAACAGGTTTTACTGATAGAACAAAGCTTTCATGACCATTATGAAGGATTACACCGCTATGCCTTTACGATATTAAAAGATAACGATAACGCCAAAGATGCCGTACAGGCGGTGTTTTTGAAGTTATGGGAAAAAAAAGATACCATTGACGAAGAGCAATCACTCAAATCTTACTTGTATACAGCAGTATATAATTACTGCCTGAATATCAAAAGACATGAGAAAATTAAAGCACGTTACATACACGAGAATAATTTAGTACAGCACGAAGGAGCAAATATGTTGGTCAGCAAAGAAATCAACCAACAGATTATGAGTCACATTGCCGCGCTTTCCCCTCAATGCCAGCTCATATTTACAAAAAGCCGCTTTGAAGGAAAGAAATATGCAGACATTGCAGCGGAGATGGGACTATCTGTGAAAACAGTAGAGGCACAGATGGGAAAAGCACTTAAAATCCTACGGGCAAAACTGTTTGATATTATGATTAGTGTGTTGATATTATTTCTCCTGTAAAAAAAATAAGTTACAATTTATTAAGAATGAACAATCCCGGTCAAACACATGTAGACGATGAATTACTGGCAAAGTATTTTTCCGGGGAAGCCTCCCCGGAAGAAGCCATTGCAGTGGATGACTGGGTACATGCATCCGCTGAAAACCGTGCCCTGTTTGAACAGGCACTGGCAGTGTGGGAACAAACCTCCATTGGGCATAACTGGCAACTACCTGATAAATCAGCCATGTTGACCGCTATTCAGCAGGAACGGATACCTGCCAAAGGCAGCGCACCTGCAAAGGTAGCCAGCCTTAAAACCTTCCGTTGGCGTATAGCCGCTGCCGTAATAGTACTAATCGGTGTTGCCAGCCTTTATTGGTTATTGCGGCCAACTGCCCCGGCAACGTTGCCCGGTTCCCTGGTGCTCCGGGAAGCCCACAGCGGGGTATTACAGGATACGCTGCCTGACAGGTCAGTGGTAACCCTCAACAGTGGCGCTTCTATCAGCTATGCCAGCAACTTTGTGGGAAATACCCGGCAGGTATTGCTAAAAGGTAGTGCAACGTTTGATGTAACAACAGATCCTAAAAAACCGTTTATTGTGAGCGTGGGAGATATCGCTGTAAAAGTATTGGGTACTACCTTCCTGGTGGCAACGGATACCGCCGGGGTAATGGTGTCCGTGAAATCCGGAGCCGTGGGCATGTATCGCGGTGATAGCAGTATTATCCTGAAAGCCGGGGAAACGGGAATCTATCATAATAACACACATGGTTTCAGTGTAGCCGGTGCTGATAGTATTTCCATGACAAGGTCTTTCAACTTTACCAATGCCAGCCTGAAAGAAATTGCTACTCAACTGGAACTGGCATACGGAACAAGGATCGTGTTTAACAATAAAAAACTGGAAGGCTGCTCCATGAGCAGCACTTTCGACAATAAATCCTTATTATTCATTTTAGAGGTTATATCAATTACGTTGAATGTCCAATATAGTATCGAGAAAGATACCGTGTATCTCAGTGGCAGTGGATGCAATTAAGTACGTAGCAGCGTTCTTTATTGCTGTCATAACTATTTCTCTCAGTAACGCACAACAACACCGGATCAACTTAAAGCAAAAAATCGTTGTACCCGCGTCAGCGCTCCGTTTCGATTCTTTGCTGAGTATTGTTGGCCGCCAAACCGGCGCGCGGTTTTCCCTGAACACCAGTAAGTTTCCTCCTTCACGCCTGATCCATTTAGGGAAAAAAGTGATGCCCGTAGGAGAGCTCCTCACCACCATCCAAAATGATGCAGGTATTTATTATACCGTTTTAGGAGGACATATCATTTTCATAGATAATCCACCGCATATACCACATCCGGCACCAGCAAAGAAAGCAGCGCCGGCGAAAGCACCATCGGAAAAGCGCCCCACGGAGAAACTGGCAGATCATAAATTATCTGCCACCAAACCACCGCCCATACAGGTATGGAAAGATCTCCAGCCACTGCCGGTGATTTATATAATAGATACACTGGCTGCGCATCCAACCGATACTATGTACCTTGTCCGGCAACATCCCGATTCACTCCGTAAAACAGACAGCGTACTGGTAAAACAATCCAACGCGTTGTTACAAACGGATTCCGTTTTTGTGAAGCAATATCCTGCTGCCCAAAAAACGGACTCCGTTTTTGCCGTTCAATACCACGCCGGAAAAACCATTGACTCAGTAAGATTTGTTCAATACCATCAGGCGATTCAAAATGGTTCGCTATCGGGTGCAGGCACCAACAGATACATTCCCCGGATATCCTTTCCCAGCTGGCAGTTCCGGCCATCTATACAATTAACCTGGGGACGCAGCGGAACAGATTCTGTGCGGCATACTCCTTTCACCATCGCCTTAAGAGATTCCAGTAACAAACAACAGCCGGATAAAATAAATGAAACAGTGGCCAGGCCAGTAGCCACGAAAACAAATGTGCAACAGCAAGAAACTACCACTGCGCAAACATCTCCCAATACAAGTACCCAACAACAAAAAAGCAATACCGCGGTTCCGCAACAAACAGCGGCGAATACAAATACGAAGCCACCAATTATCAAACAACACAGCGGTGGGTCAGATCGTACTTCCTGGGTAAAGTCTACCTGGCAAAATATTTTTGATAATCCTTATCAAAGGCCCGCCAGGCAAGGAACAGGAGGCAGGACAGCGCAAGGACCATTCTCTTTCTTACTGAACCTGGGTGTTTCTGCCGATGAAGTATACTACGCGAATCCTACCATTCAAATGGGATTCCCTTTCCTGTATGGCATTGTACAGGGTAGTACCAACTTTAAGCTGGCACAGCTCAGGTTCGGAGCAGGGGTGTCTGCACGTATATCGGAGGATTGGCGTTTGCATCTCCAGGCAACCACCGGTAGTGCGCAGGAACAGCAATTCAACATCGACTCTAACCGCATGCTGATACCCGGTACTATGGAATCCCGCTTAACGAAAATATCCCTGCTGGGCGAAAAGCAGTTGGGGGATCATTTTCGCTTACAAGCCGGTCTTGTATGGAATAGCCAGCAATTGCAATATTCCGTGCCAGGTAAAACGGTGAACCAAACACAAATGGCCTACAAGGAGCTGAATATTATTCATGCACCATATACGCTCATCAATTCGGTGAGTGGTGAACGTAATAACAAAGCCTGGATTGGTATCCAGGTAGGTATCTTTTATAATATAAATTTTAATAAAAGAGAGTAAGGGTTTTTAATGAGTTGCGTGTAGTAGTAATGCACAATTTCTTTTTAACATTAAGATGGCATTACGATGATCGCATTATTAAAGACGGCAGAAAGAGCGAATAATTCTTCTTACATTAATAATTACGTTTTTCAACGGCATGTATTTGCTTACAGGGCGATACCTGTTGAACATCTGCAAAACAAGCAGGTACTGGAATTAGGCTGTGGTGAAGGCTATGGAATGGAAATGCTGGCACCACATGTTGCACATTACCTGGCAGTAGATAAAAAGAAACCGGTTAGTAAATTACCCGCCAATGCCTCCTTTCAGACCTGCAACCTGCCAATACTGACAGGTATTGCAGATAATAGTTATGATACGGTGATCTGTTTCCAGGTGATCGAACATATCAAAGATGACAGCGCATTACTCCATGAAATCCGGCGGATACTGAAACCAGGTGGCCGCCTGTTTTTGACCACTCCTAACCGGTTAATGTCACTCAGCAGAAATCCATTTCATATCAGGGAATATTTACCACGTGAAATGTATGCGCTGGCAAATGCCCATTTCCCTAAAGCAACGGTAGAGGGCATCTACGGTAATCAGGCTGTTATGACCTACTATGAAGAAAATAAAGCGAGTGTAAACAGGATTACCAGGTGGGATATTTTTCGGCTGCAATACCGGCTCCCGGCCTTTCTCTTACGGATACCATACTCATTACTCAACAACCTGAATCGATTCCTCTTGCTCAAAAAAATAGAGGACGTCACTGCCGGCATTGTACATGATGACTTCTATCAGCATTCCCTGCGGGATGATTGTCTCGATTATTTCGTTACAGCGGTCAAATAGCTTGTAGCTATTCTTGCTTATAAATAAGCCGTATTGTATTTACAATACGGCATCTCTGTTTATATAAATCCAGCCACCACGGATATTATAAAACCATGTGCCTGCTATTTACGGCTGCCTGTGCTTTGAAAATTCACCTGATTATTGTAATTTGTACGAACAATTGGTTGTTTTGTTCATACAAAGTATGTTTTTACGGGTTCCATTTATTAAATAGCAGCGTTATGGCCATCTTTCAGACTTTATTCCACGAGATCATTGGTTTCTTCGGCATTTCTCAATTAATAGAAATATGCAAAACCGGTGATTACAAAGTGTTGCTCACGTTAAACGGGATCTTCTCGGTTATTTCTCCCTTAATACCTTTCCTGTTATTACTGGAAATTTTCCGGGCTATTTTCTACAAACGGTTTAAGATTGAAGACTACAAAATGCCCTTCTTCATCTTTGTGGCTAACCGTTTTATTTCCCGGTTTATCTCCATTGCTGCCGTGGCATTCTGCATTGGCGTGTTGGAAAAATATGCGTTGTTCCAGACTTCCCTGAAATGGTATTGGTTCATTTACGGCTATATCGTATGGGAATTTTCACATTTTATCTATCACTATTTCGGTCATAAGGTGCGCCTGTTCTGGTGTTTGCATTCCACTCACCACGCGCCGGAAACCATGAACCTTTCTGTTACCTACGCGCATTTCTTCCTGGAAGCGCCTTATGCGGATGTAATCCGTACCAGCATCTGTATTTTGATGGGGGTAAATCCGCCGTTATTATTCATCATTATGTTCATTGATGGTACCTGGGGTTCGTTTATCCATGTGGGTGAGAACATGATCAAAGACGGCCGCCTGGGCTTTTTAAATAAGATTATCCTGACACCTTCGCACCACCGGGTACATCACGCGAAGAATCCATTATACATGGATACCAATTTCTGCAACCTGCTCAACATCTGGGATAAAGTATTTGGCACCTTCCAGAACGAAAAAAGAGAGCTGCAGATTGAGTATGGCATCTCCCGGGAAATCAATTACAATAACTTCCTCGACGTATATTTCGGTGAGCTGTATTGCTTATGGAAGGATATTTACAAAGCACCGGGTATCAGGAATAAATTCCTCTACATCGTAATGCCACCGGGATGGAGCCATACCGGTGAACATAAAACTGCGAAAGTAGTAAAACGGGAATACCTGGAGCAGGCCAGCCACAAAGAAGCTTATCTTCAACAACGGGTGGATCAGGTCATCTGATCAAACAGGTAATAGAGAGGCGACTCTTCCAGTACCACGCGTATTGGCCCGGTGTCGCCGCTGCGCCATTTAATCAGGCGGATAAAGCCTTCGGCTATTTCAATGCCGGTAATATCGCCATCGCTGAAGCAACAGCAGCCGGTATTGAAGTAGGAGGGATGCGCCATGGTTTTTACAAACTGTTTGCCTGCATAGGCGGCTTGTTTGTCTGATAAGGCTTTTTGTAAGATGTATACCTCCGCTTCATTTCCTTTGCTGCGGGCTCTTTCCAGTTGCTTTGTGAGGCGGTCTATGTGATCCAGTGAAGCAAATACGGGTTTATGGGTATGCCCGGAAATCAGGAAAGTGCGTGCATATTGCATACTCCACTCGTACATCATGATATTGTGCCGGTCTGCCAGTTCAAAGGAGTCGGAGAGAGTATCGGCACGTATGTCGAAGAAGCGCTGTATAGGTGTCCACACTGCTGCTACAAACCATTTGCTGAATGCGTTGCCATCACTGCGCAGGTCGCCCTGGTGGCCATGTGTGAGGAACACGTTGAACTCCGTTTGTTCGTATTGTGTTTGCAGTATAATGCCCTCATATACTTTTAACTTCTTTCCAAATATTGGTTTTAGGAACTGGAGCCGGGGTACTTTATAATGCCATTGCAGGTCGTGGTTACCAAATATACGGTAGTAGCGCTTTTGCTGCTGAAAACGGGCCTCTTCCTGCAACGTGGCATGATTGGCTGCCATCACCTTTGCAGGCGTACATTCCCATAATTCTTCACAGTCACCCAGGTTAATAAACGTATAGCCTTCCCCGTAGTAATAGCGGAGTGCATGGCAATAATTTTGTTCTGCCGCCATGAAATCATCTGCGCCATCTTTACCGCCTTTATGCTGATCGGAGAAAATGATGAAGCGATCCTGTTCGTAGTTGAACGGAATCACCACGCCCGAATGCCGTTTACCTTGTAATATCTCTTCCTGTAGCCGTGATAGAGAAGCAAATACCTGTGGACGGCTGGGTTGGGAAGAAAAACGGTTAGAGAGCCATATAATAGGGCGTTGCAGGATGCGTTTCAGTGGATTTGGCACGTACGGATCATTTAAATAAGGCAATGGTAGCCACGCACAAAATGAGCGGCTATAGATAACCGCTCCCATTGTCATTTATTTCAAAGGCATGCCTGCAGGTGCAGGAATTAAGCCTTCACTTCTTTTTTTACGTTCACAGCGCTCGGACCTTTCTGTCCACGCTCTACTTCGAATGTCACCTTGTCTCTTTCTTTGATCGGCTCTGTTAACTGATTAATGTGAACGAACACACTATCCTGTGTTTGCTGATCAATAATAAATCCATAACCTTTGGATTCATTGAAAAATTTTACGACACCTCTGCGGATTAGTTCTTCCGGTGCAACTGGTTCATGACGGGTAGCACCCAGCTGAATGTCTTCCACATTGATTTCCTTTCTTTTGCTTGGGTCTGGCGGCGTATCGGTAATGTTACCGTTTTCGTCAATGTACGCCATCATGTCTTCCAGACTCTTTCCTTTTCCGCTGTTTGCTTTGCGTTCTTCCTTTCTTTCTGCCTTCTCCTGGCGCTGTTGTGCCTTTTTCTTTTGCTGCTCTTTTTTACCAAACGTTTCCTGGGATCTGGCCATATTTTGAAAATAAGTTTTGTTGGATCACGAAGATCGGTTTTTTTTAGTTAGCATCCCGGAATTATCCTGTTGGCTGCCTGCTGTGTATCGGCTGTGCTGCGCTGTATTTCGCCATGGAGGCTGTTTTATGCGTTAAATCCGCTTCTGATTATATTTCTTCATAAGGCGTTACCACCCTTCACATTAACATTATCTTATATCATATTTACCTTAGATTAGCTGATTGGTTTTTGACATTATCAACAAAATCAGACCAGGCAAAAAGCCTGTTCAAACATTTAAAAAGCTTATGATGAAAAAACAAGCCCTGATCCTGTTGGCCTCCCTGCTGGCCAAACAGGCAATGGCACAGGTAGATGCTGGCCTGTTTCGCTATCCTGATGTATCCCGGACCCAAATTGCATTCTCCTATGCAAATGATATCTGGATCGTTCCCAAAACCGGCGGTACCGCCATTAAACTCATTTCTCCTCCCGGCGTGGAAAGCTTTCCGCGGTTTTCGCCCGATGGCAGCCAACTGGCCTTCAGCGGTAATTACGATGGCAACACCGACGTATACCTGTTACCGGTAGCTGGCGGCATCCCGCTGCGACTCACCCAGTACGGTGGCGCCGACCGGGTAGTAGGCTGGACCCGCGATGGTAAACAGGTGCTCTTTGCATCGGGGAGAGAAAGTACCAAAGAACGCTTCAACCAGTTTTATACCATCTCCGATAAAGGCGGCGCCGCTACCAAACTGCCACTGGCCTACGCTGAATTCGGCTCTTATTCGCCTGATGGCAGCAAAATAGCCGTCACTACCCGCTCTCAGTCGTTCCGTAACTGGAAACGCTACCGCGGCGGTATGAAAGCAGATATTCATGTGTTCGACTTCGCCCGGCAAACAGATGAAAACATTTCCGCCAAAAGCGAAGCCGGCGACGAATTCCCGATGTGGTACAACAACTACATCTACTTCCTGTCGGACCGTGGCGCTGAGAAACGCATGAACCTCTGGCGATACGATACCAACACCAAAGCCTGTGAACAAATTACAGCCTATAAAGACTACGATGTACACTTCCCGTCTATAGGCCCTGAGGATATCGTGTATGAAGCCAATGGCAGGTTATACCTGATGTCGCTCGCCAATCAGCAGTCCACCGAAGTAAAGATCTCCGTGAACACTGATATGACGGCCATGAAACCACGTATCATACACCCAACAAAATATATCCAGTCGGCCACTATCAGCCCCGATGGGCAGAGAGCACTCCTCAGTGCCCGCGGCGACGTATTTTCTGTACCCGCTGTCAACGGTTATGTGAAAGACCTCACCCGTACCAGCGGCGCCGCAGAACGCTATCCCGTATGGTCGCCCGATGGGAAGCACATCGCCTGGTGGAGCGATCAATCCGGCGAATATGAACTGTGGCTGGCCCCCGCCGGCAAAGAAAATGAAGCCAGGCAAATTACCCACTACGGCGCCGGCTACCGCTACCGCCCTTACTGGTCGCCGGATAGCAAACAGTTGGCGTTTATCGACCAGGCCCTGAAAATGTGGGTGCTCGATGTCAACACCGGTAAAACTACCGCCATAGATCAGGCCCTCCGCTATTCCCCGGATGTGCTGGAAGGCTTCCGCTTCAGCTGGAGCCCTGATAGCCGCTGGATTACCTATAGCCGCGACCTTGACAACCTGCACGAAGCCGTGTTTTTATTCGATACCAAAAATAATCAGCGTCACCAGGTCACCAGCGGATTCTACGAGTGCGCCAGGCCCATATTTGACGAAGAAGGCAAGTACCTCTATGTACTCACCAACCAATCCTTTAAGCCTACCTACAGCGCCATAGATAATACTTTCATCTACGCCAACGCCGGCCTGTTGGGCGTAATAGGGCTGGAGAAATCAACGCCTTCCCTGCTGGCTACCCGCAACGATGCAGTAGCAGTGAAAGACGGGAAAAAAGAACCCTCGCCTGCAGCGAAAGAAAAAGGTAAAAAGGAAAAATCTTCCAAAGAAAAAAAAGAAACACCAGCGCCGGAAACCAAGCCCACGGCTATTGACCTGGATAACATGGAAGCCCGGATGGAACTGTTGCCCATCCCCGGTGGTATTTATTCCCGCCTCGGCGCTACCAAAGGAAAAATCCTGTTTCTCAGCAGCACTCCACCTGAGGACGAAGAAAGCAGCGGCGATGCTACCCTGCAATACTATGATATCGCCACCAAACAGGTGAAGACCATCATCAAAAATCCCGGCAACTACGAAATCTCCGCCGATGGTAACAAAATACTGATCAACAGCGGCCCCTATGGAATCATAGAGCCGGCTGAAAACCAGAAAATAGATACCGCTATGCGCGTGGAAGAAATGGAAATGACGGTGAATCCAAAAGAAGAATGGAAGCAACTGTTCACGGACAGCTGGCGCATGGAAAGAGATTTCTTCTATGATCCGCACATGCATGGGGTGGACTGGAATGCCGTAAAAGATAAATACCTCCACCTGCTGGAAGGCGCCCGCACCCGTGAAGAAGTGAGCTTTGTGATCAATGAATTGCTGGGAGAATTAAATGCGTCTCATGCGTATAATTTTGGCGGAGACCTGGAAAGCGGGAAGACCGAAAATGTAGGCTACCTCGGGGTCGACTGGCAGGCAGATGGCAACTACTATAAAATTAAAAGAATTATCCGCGGCGCTCCCTGGAATGCGGAAGTCCGCAATCCACTGGACGAACCTGGTCTGAACGTCAAAGAAGGTGATTATATCCTGGCAGTAAACGGTGTGCCACTAACCACCGCGCAGGAACCTTTCAACGCCTTTCAATCACAGGCAGGCAAAGTAATAGAACTGACCTATAATAGCCAACCCTCTTTCAGTGGCGCTAAAACAGCCATTGTAAAAACATTGGGTAGTGAATACAGGCTGCGTCACCTGGCCTGGATAGAGAGCAATCGCAAACGTATTGCAGAAGCCACCAACAACCAGGTAGGATACATTTTTGTGCCCAGCACCGGCATCGACGGACAGACAGAACTGATCCGGCAATTCAATGCACAATGGGATAAAGCAGCGTTGGTGATTGATGAACGTTTCAACAATGGTGGCCAGGTACCGGATCGTTTCATTGAAATGCTGAATCGCAAGCCACTGGCATATTGGGCGGTTCGCGACGGAAAGCCTTCTCCATGGCCTTCATTCGCACACTTCGGCCCCAAAGTGATGCTCATCAATGGCTGGAGTGGTTCCGGCGGCGATGCTTTCCCTGACTACTTCCGCAAAGCTGCGCTGGGCCCCATTATTGGTACCCGCACCTGGGGCGGCCTCATAGGCATCAGCGGCACGCCTGCATTGATTGATGGCGGCGCGATCACGGTGCCTTCTTTCCGGATGTACGAAAACAATAGTACCTGGTTCCGTGAAGGACATGGAGTGGATCCCGACATTGCAGTAGATGAAAACCTCGGCGACATGGCCAAAGGAGTAGATCCGCAAATTGAAAGAGCCATTGTTGAAATTAAAAAACTGTTGCAGACAAAACCTTATACAGCGCCTGCACCACCACCATATGAAGCAAGATAAAAGAAGAGGGATGATAGCCAATAAACGCGGCTATCATCCCTTATATATATGGAAGCAATGTTTACCTGCGTTTCGGCTGGAAATTCCATCTTAACCCACCACTGAAAAAGTAGTTAGTCGCCAGTCGCGCATTAGGTCTGTCCTTAAACATCTCCGATAATTTCTTCTCGGAAAAACTCGTTTCATTTAACAAAATACTGCCACCTGCTGCCACAAAATCAATATGCTTTGTCAGGTGCCAGGTGTTTTCAAGTGCCACAGTCATTTCCGTATGTCCCATGAGACGTTTTTTATCATTCATTCTTTTTACATCGTAAGCCGCGCCCTGCATGCGGAAGGCCAGCGCCAGATCAGTGTGTTTATTCAACGCTGTGCTCACACTTAATTTTTCCGGGAAATTAAGGTCAAGCCGGTATTTATTATCGGACTGCCATCTTACGAGGAAAGCGGGTAACAGCATAGGCGTACCAAAGGTATTGGTAAACATGGCACCTACACCATATGAGAAATTGCGGTTCTTTTGTTTCACAAATAACAGGCCGCCATTTACAAAAATATCATGCTGATCTATTTCTTCCATATCAGTAAAAAGCCCTACAGACACCATTCCTACCATTCCCCATTTCTTGTTGATACTACGGAAATGTTGCAATGCCAGTTGTGTTCCCAGTAATTCTTCCGGGAATATTTTTTTATCATAATCGCTGTTGGAAAGTTTGGTATAACTGCCGGAAGCCGCCAGGGTCCAGTTTCTTACCTTACCGGTAACCGTATCTACACGGCTGCTCAGCATAAACATCGCGCCGAAATTATAGCGTACCTGCGAGGTGGTAGAATGTGTTTTCACACTGTCTTCCGGCCTGATATAGCGGGAGGAAGGCAGATAATCTACACTCACGGCCATGCCGGGAGCATTAAGTGATGTGGCGCCCAGCTGCGCCCATAGGCGTTGTGCAGGCGTGAAAGATAATAAGGCGAATAACAAACAGGTGTAACCTTTCTTTTGATTCGACGATTGTAGGTGTGTTGGCTTACGGCTCATAATAGTGTACTTTCTTAAAATAATTTTTTCTTGCTTTAGAGTACGACAGCATGCCTGCCTTATACCCCTACGCGGAGATAAAAATTAATTTTCGAAAGATGGGATCCCGAACCGTGCTATATATAATACAAGAGGGGCGCCGGATAACCGACACCCCTTGATTTTTTTCACTAATAGTTTTTTTAAATTTTCCGGAAGACAACAATGCCATTATGTCCTCCAAATCCGAAAGTATTACTCATGGCTACTGCAACTTTTTTTTCTATCGCAGTAGTTAATACAATTTGTAAGCCTGCGGGAATGGCCGGATCCAGTTGCTGCGTGTTGATAGTGGGAGGGATGATGCCCTGTTCAATACTTTTCACACTGGCAATGGCTTCTATGGCGCCTGCTGCTCCCAGCAAATGGCCTGTCATAGATTTGGTGGCACTGATGTGCAGGTGCCCTGGTGCATCACCAAACAATTTTCCGATAGCGGCTATTTCACTCAGATCACCTACAGGCGTGGAGGTAGCATGTGCGTTTAAATAGTCTACAGCTTCTTTATTCAGTCCCGCATCTTCGAGTGCCTGCTGCATGGCGCGGAAAGCACCCAGTCCTTCCGGGTGTGTGGCGGTCATGTGATAGGCATCCGCTGTCATAGCAGCACCAGCTACTTCCGCATAAATATGCGCTCCCCTCGCTTTGGCGTGTTCATATTCTTCCAGGATAAGGGCGCCGGCGCCTTCTCCCATCACAAAGCCGTCCCGTTCGGTGTCAAACGGGCGGGAACCACGGGCCGGATCATCATTGCGGACAGACATCGCTTTCATAGCACAGAAGCCGCCTACAGAAGCAGGAGTGACAGGTGCTTCCGAACCACCGGTAACAATCACTTTGGCCTTACCGATACGGATATACGTTAATGCATCCATGATGGCGGTGTTGGAGGTAGCACAGGCAGATACTGTGGTGTAGTTGATGCCCATTAATCCATATTTAATAGAGATCATACCGGAGGCCATATTGGTGATGAGCTTGGGCACAAAGTAAGGACTGAAGCGGGGATTGAAATCACCGGCCACGTACTCGGTCACCTGCTCTTCGAAGGTTTGCATTCCCCCCTGGCCGGAACCCCAGATAACGCCGGTATCAAACGGATCCATGCGGGAGAAATCAAGTCCCGAATCTTTAATGGCCTGGTCTGCTGCTACCAGCGCATATTGTGTAAAGGGATCGGTTTTGCGTAGCTCTGCTTTGTCCAGCAATGCACTGGCGTCAAAGTTTTTCAGTTCGTTGGCAAATCGTGTCCGGAAGCGACTGGCATCAAAGTGGGTAATAGTGGCTGCGCCACTTTTCCCATTGACCAGGCTATTCCAGAAATCAGCGACATTGTTGCCGATAGGAGATACGGTTCCCATTCCTGTAATGACAACTCTTTTCATAGTATATTATTTTTGACACAGGTCTTCCATCAGTTGATCTGCAATGCTGCGGAAAGCCGTTGGCCCCATTACCCGCGATAAGAGGAGGGAAGACTGTAAATTGGACATAATGAGCAGCGCCCTGGCGTGGGCGGCTCCTTTGAAGTGAATACATTTATTTTTACGGCCCTGCTCCAGGCATTGCGTCAGCCAGGTAACAATGCCATCGGCCATTTCCTGCACTTTTGTTTGCATCGCCGGAGCAAAAGTTTCAAAGTCGGTGGCCAGGGAACCCATCAGGCAAATATTGCCCTGGCTGTTGTGCTGCCGGAAAACATCCACCAGCCTGGCTAACTGTTCATTTTCCGGTAACTGTTTCCATTTACCGGTCTGCTCCCTGAACTTTTCTATCTCCTGTTCAATCACTTCCACACCCAGGTCGCACTTCGCCGGAAAATGATAATGTACTGCGGCATTCTTAATATCCAGCGGCGCCGCAATATCCTTATAGCTAAAGGCATTGAAGCCTTTTGTTCTCACCAGGCGGTCCGCCATGGACACAATTTTTTCTTTCGTTCCTGACATGTTTTTTATAGCTTAAGCAGAAGGATAAAGCAACTGCGTTTGCTGCTGCTGTTTCCTTATTGCCATGCAAATATACTTACTTAGTAGTAAGTAAGCAAATATTCGCTGCCGGATGGCAGGGGGATAAATAGGGCATCATGGAATAGCTGGGGCAAGGACCTAAAGAGTTGTAAGTAACCGCAACGAATAACAAGAATATGGAAATCAACTATAGTGGCGGAAGGAGAAATACTATTCTTTCATTTGTATGCTTTTTTCTGCTACTACCATATTTAGTACAATGGAGTCCTTTTCAGAGATAGTGGCTGCTGTGCAGCGTTATATAGGTTAAATGGAAAACGCGCTTCACTCAATCGCTTTTCGCTTTCTGCTTACTCTGCCTTGAGGCTTTTCACCGGGTTCATCAGCGCGGCCTTCACAGACTGAAAACTAATGGTGAGCAATGCAATGAGCATAGCCGCCAGTCCTGCTAATATAAATACCCAGTAATGAATAGATACCCGGTAAGGATATTTCTCCAGCCAATGCGACATGGCATACCAGGCAACCGGGAAGGCGATGAGGGCAGCAATCCCTACCAGCTTCAGGAAGTCCGCGGAAAGCAGGCGGGTGATACCGCTTACGCTGGCGCCTAATACTTTGCGGATACCGATTTCCTTGGTACGCCGCTCTGCGGTGTAAGCGGCCAGGCCAAACAATCCCAGGCAACTGATAATAATAGCCAGTGTGGCAAATAAACGGGATAACTGCTGCATCAATGTTTCATTCTCAAACATGGCGTTGAACTGGTCATCCACAAAGCGGTAAGTAAATGGATATGCGGGATTGTAACGTTTCATCACCTCACCAATAAGGGCAATACCGGTTTCTTTATCAGTGCTGGTGTTCATGCGCACATATAAAAGGGTAGCGGCTTGTGGCCTGCAGTAAAATACTACCGGATCCGGGCTGCCATACATGTTCCCGTAAACATAGTCTTTCACCACGCCAACAATCCTGGAGTGTATCATACTATCAGCTTCCGGGGTCAGTAATGTTTTGCCCACTGCGCTGCCATTTCCTATGATTTTTTCGAGCGATTGGGTAATGAGTACATCTGTACCATTAGCGGTGGTTACCGGCTTGAAATCACTGCCGGAAACGATTTTCATGCCGGTGGTACGAATAAATTCCGGCCCTGTTAATCGCTGGGAGATCAGTATTTTTTCCCCTTCCGGTTTTCCTTCCCAACTGATCTCATTAGTGTTGTTGCCACCATAAATAGCGGGATGATCAGCCAGTGCAACGTCTTGTACCTGGCCGGTGGCCAGCAGCGCATCTTTAATAGCCGGGAAATTTTGTACCATATTCCCTTTCACGTCCAGTGAAATCAGGTTGTCTTTGTTGAAGCCCAGGTTCCTGTTCTTTACATGTTGTATCTGCTGATAAATGATGATAGTGCAGATAATCAGGATGATAGAAACGCTGAATTGTGCAATCACCAACCCTTTACGGATGAAGGCTGCGCTGCCGGTCTTCATTTTAATGCCTTTCAGTACAAACACGGGGTTGAAAGAAGAAAGATATAAAGAAGGGTAACTACCTGCAATCATGCCACACACCAGCGTGATCAACAGTAGCCACGTGATATGAACCGGGTTGGTGAGGCCCACCACCAGGTGCTTATCTACCAAAGTATTAAATCCGGGTAATACCAGTAATAACAATAGCACGGCAATGCCGGCAGCCAGCAACGACATAAACAATGCTTCACCGATAAATTGTATTACCAGCTTACCTTTCCCGGCACCCATTACTTTCCGGATGCCTACTTCCCTCGCGCGCTTTTCACTGCGCGCAGTAGAGAGATTCATGAAGTTAATACAGGCAATAAAAAGAATGATCCATGCAATCAATGAAAACAGGTGAACATATTCGATCCGTCCGCCGCTTTGCTGGCCATGTTCGAAGCGTCCGCGCAGGCGCCAGTCGTTCATCGCAAACAGGAATGGATGGGTGATAGCGGTAGGATCATGTTGTTTAACATAGTCATGCAACTGGTGGTTAATCGCCGCCAGGTTAGCATTGGGTGCCAGTTCCACGAAGGTGCTGACAGAATTGGCGCCCCAGTTTTTCAGATAAGCATTGTTACGGAAATATATTTCAAATGGTGCTACCCAATCAAACCGGATACTCGAATTCTCGGGTAAATCTTTCACCACGCCTGTTACGATATAAGGTTGCCGATGCTCCATCAGCACGGTTCTGCCTAATACGTTTTTGGTATCACCGAAAAAATTCCGGGCTGTTTTTTCCGTTAGCACAATGGAATATAACTGGGAAAAAGGCGTGGCGGCACTCCCTTCAATAAAGGAAAACGTAAACATATCGAACAGGCTGGAATCGGCGTACAGCCCACTGGCGTACAGGTTTTTATCACCAATGGTAAACAGCATACTGGTGACTGTTTCTGTAGACCGGCCACTTCGCGCGATGCCTGGTATATCAGCCTTCATGGCCGGCGCTAATGGAGCAGGGGTGGAAGAAAAAGTGCGGATACCTTCATATTCCCAGTTTTCCATTACCTGGTAAATGCGCTCTTTCTTTACATGAGTATTGTCAAACATTAGTTCATCCTCCACCCATAGAAAGATCACTGCCGCGCAGGTCAAACCTATCGCTAACCCAAAAATATTGAGGAAGCTATAGGTTTTATTTTTCCATAAGTTCCGGAGGGTAACCTTAATGTAGTTGTTAAACATCATAGTTGATACATCTTTAACACGGGAATGTGCCTCCGGGAGGGCTAATAGAATGCCACGTTATTATTTATTGATAACTAACCTGTTATTCAACGGCGATTGTCCGCTTTTAATGGCTCCGTGTCCGATACCGGACACTAACCGGTTCAATCAATGATAGCCTTTTTCTCCATAGGGTGCCAGTTCCAGCATCACCAACTTCTCCAGTGTTTTAATTTCCTGCTTTATATCTACTGCCGGATCATCATTTTCTTTCAACACTTCCACTATCTCATATACGAAATCATCGGGGCCTTGTTCCTGCCAGTCGCGCTGCAGCCGCTCATTAAAATGATTGCCTGTTTGCAGTTGCACCCGCAGCGAATTCCACGCGCGGTCCAGGTCCATGCTGCTGCCAATAAATACTTTGTTGTTACGCTTGTTACGCAATTGGAATACACCTTTCCGGAAAGTCATTTCCCTATATGCCTGTTTCAGTTCTTTTCTTGATGTCATCGTTTAATTTTTTAATTGGCCGTCTATTAATTGGCCGGCCTGTTTCAGAAAGGCGCTATAACTTTCCGGGTAGCGCCGGTTCAGGTATAATGTCAGTAATCCTGTAATGCTGTATAGCAAGGCCGCCTGCTTCAACGTTGCTTCCCGGGCGGTGAGCATACGTTTGTCAATACAATATTTCCAGTCGGCTGCACAGAGCTCCGTCAATAAAGACGTTACCAGCCCGGTAGTGTTGCCCTTATTATCGACCTCCGATAATTTTTCCACGAAGAATAATTCAAAGATGCCGGGGTATTGAATAAAGTATTCCATATAGGCCAGCACCGTTGCTTTTAGCCGCCTGTTGCCTGGCGTAACGCCGGCTGTGTGGGCAGTTACATACTCACTGCATTCCGCGCGGAAGTCTTTCACACAAAGGAATACCAGGTCTTTTACATCCTTGAAATAATTATATAACGTAGCAAAGGAATAGCCTGCCCGGTCGGCGATATTGCGCACACTCACACTTTTCAATCCCTCACTTTTCAGGATCTCTTTGGTGGCTTCAATGAAATATCCTTTTACCCGCTGCTCCTGTATTTCTTTTTTATTCATAATAGTGCAAATATATTGAACACTGTTCAAAAAACAGGAAAGTATACCCGGGAAAACAAAAATCAATGGGTCATCTACCGGTTTTACGTGATAAATTTCCCTGCAATGAATTTTACCGAACAGGATAGTGCAGGACGGTAGGAATAAATTTCTTATTTAATTTGCCACCAGTTTTAGTGAAGAAAGTACTATAAAACGAATTAATTATACAGTGAACAGCACCTATGGTGCAAAACAGGAACAATAGCGGCAGAGATACCCAAAGACTCCCTACCCGCTATGTGTGCAGGCCCTTGCGTACTACCATTTATTTAGTCCGGAATTTTTGAAACAACCAAAATTAAGCAACCACAATATGTCATCCTGGTAAAACATCACATGTAACAACAATGCTGTGCGGTGCGTGTAGTGGGCATGCCATTGCTACATTCGCCACCCCGCACATTTTTTATCTCTCGTCGGATTTGACTTCAGAGAGCTTTGTTATTGACTGAAAAACCGGTTAGCACCTGTAATACCAGGATGGAGAAGGTATGCTTTGTTATTGCATCAACAGATCGTTTTAGTATTCATTTCATCATCACCATCAAATTGTAAATAGCGTTGCGCTATGGAAAATTCTACGTTTAGAAAAACACACTATTTTTTTTCACGATGCTGGAAAACCTTCCACCACAAAAGGTATGGGCTGTTATCAGCCATCCTGCTATCGGGATCGTTATCATCCGCACAACAACGAATGACCGTTTCCGGCATCGTTGCTTCCTCAGATGATAACTCCCTGATCCCCGGCGTCACGGTACTGGTCATGGGTACCAGCAAAGGAACCACCACGAATGAGAAAGGCAGGTATTTCCTGGACGCCCAAACGGGCGACTCGCTTATCTTTCGTTACATCGGCTTTATAGAAAAGCATGTCAGGGTAGGATCTCAATCCGTTATAAATATCACCCTGCAATCTGTATCGAGCCAGCTAAAAGATGTGGTGGTAATGGCCTTTGGTACCAAAAAAAAGAATGATGTAGTAGGATCTGTTACTACCATCCGGCCGGCCGATCTGAAAGTGCCTTCCAGTAACCTGACCACCGCACTGGCAGGTCGCGCCGCCGGCCTCATTGCCTTCCAGCGCAGTGGTGAACCCGGGCAGGATAATGCACAGTTTTTTATCCGCGGCGTAACCACCTTCGGGTATAAAAAAGATCCCCTCATCCTGATAGATGGGATCGAATTAACAACTACAGATCTCGCCCGCCTGCAGGTGGATGATATTGCCAGTTTTTCGATTTTGAAAGATGCCAGCGCTACGGCGTTATATGGTTCCAGGGCCGCCAACGGCGTGATCCTCGTCACTACCAAAGAGGGTGCGGTAGGAAAAGCCCACCTCTCTTTCCGCGTAGAAAATTCCTTCTCGGCACCCACTAAAAATATTGAGCTGGCCGATCCGGTCACTTACATGAAACTATCTAATGAAGCGGTACTCACCCGTGACCCATTAGGCGCATTGCCCTACAGCGAAGAAAAAATAGAAAACACGGAAGCCGGTGGCAACCCTATCGCGTATCCTGCTAACGACTGGAGAAAGCTGATGTTTAAAGACTATACGATGAATCAGCGCCTCAACCTCGCCGTGAGTGGAGGAGGAGGCGTAGCACGGTATTATGTTTCCGGCGCCTATAACCGTGATAACGGGTTGATGAAAGTAGATAAGCGGAATAACTTCAACACCAATATCCGCTTAAACAGCTACAGCCTGCGTTCCAATGTGAATGTAAACATCACCAGGACTACAGAAATGGTAGTGCGCTTAAGCGGCAGCTTCGATGATTACACCGGCCCGCTCGACGGCGGCGCTACGATGTACGAGAAAGTAATGCGGTCTAACCCGGTGCTGTTTCCTGCTTATTTTCCCAAAGACGCGGAACATCAGCATGTAAGCCATATCCTGTTCGGTAATTACGATGCTGGACAGTATATCAACCCATACGCTGATATGGTGAAAGGGTATAAAAACTATTCCAGGTCCCTCATGCTGGCACAGATTGAATTGAAGCAGGATCTGAAAGCCATCGCACCCGGACTGGTACTCAGCGGCATGGTAAATACCAACCGTACCTCGTATTTTGATGTAAGCCGCTTCTACAATCCATTCTGGTATAAGATGGATGCCTACGATAAATTGGAGAACCAATACTTTATCACGAATATCAACCCCAACGAAGGCACGGAGTACCTGGGCTATAATGAAGGCGGTAAAACAATCAGCACGGCCTTTTACCTGGAATCGAGGTTGAATTATGATCATAGCTTTAATAAAAGCGATGTAAGCGGGATGGTGGTATTTATGGCGCAAAACCGTTTGAATGCCAATGCCGGTGACTTGCAACAATCGCTCCCGTTCAGGAACATGGGCATATCGGGCAGGGCTACCTACGCTTATGATAAACGTTATTATACCGAAATCAATTTTGGTTATAATGGGTCTGAGCGTTTCGACAGGCATCATCGGTTTGGATTTTTCCCGTCTGTAGGTCTTGCCTGGACAGTATCTAACGAGCATTTTTTTGAATCCCTGAAATCGGTCGTTTCTAATATGAGACTGAGAGGCACCTACGGTATCATCGGTAATGATGCCATTGGTTCACCACAGGACCGGTTCTTTTATCTCTCGAATGTAAATATGAATGATGATAAAAGAAGTGCAACGTTTGGGCGGGATCCGGGGACGTTATACAGCCTCAACGGCGTATCTATCTCCCGGTATGCTAACCCGAATATTACCTGGGAAACATCTAAACAAAAGAATATTGCCCTCGATCTTGGACTGTTCAACAAGCTGAATATTACGGCAGAATATTTTTCCCAATACCGCGATCATATCCTGATGGATCGTGCCGCGATCCCTGAAGCTGCCGGTTTTGCCGCGCCTATCAGGGCCAATGTGGGCGTAGCTACAGCACAAGGCGTGGATCTCTCAATGGATTATAAGCAATTTTTTAAGAATGATTTCTGGGTATCTGTGATGGCCAATTTTACCTACGCTACCAGTCAGTATAAAAATTATGAAGAGCCCAGGTATAACGAATCATATCGCTATCATACCGGTTATTCTATCAACCAGACTTTTGGATACATCGCTGAAAAACTCTTTGTAGACGATGCCGAAGCCGCCAATTCACCGAAGCAGAATTTTGGTCCCTATGGTGGTGGAGATATTAAGTACCTCGATGTAAATCATGATGGACAGCTTACTGAAGCTGATAAAGTAGCGATCGGGAATCCCACGGTGCCGGAAGTTATATATGGATTTGGCTTCTCCCTGGGCTATAAAAATTTCGATTTCTCTTCTTTTTTCCAGGGGCTTAGTAATGAATCATTCTGGATAGATCCTGCTGCCACGGCGCCTTTTGCCGGTCAAAACCAACTGCTGAAAGCTTACGCGGATGATCACTGGTCTGAAGATCACCAGGATGTGCACGCGCTATGGCCTCGTTTAAGCCCGGATTTTAATCAGAACAATACACAACCCAGCACCTGGTTTATGCGCAATGGCGCCTTCCTCCGGTTGAAACAAGTGGAAATAGGCTACACGCTTCCCCGAAGCTGGCAGAAGCGATTGCATACATCTACCTGCCGTTTTTATGTGAATGCCACCAACCTGCTCACCTTCAGCAAATTTAAACTATGGGATGTGGAAATGGGCGGAAAGGGCCTGGGGTACCCGATTCAACGGGTATTTAATATCGGGCTTAACCTGAATTTTAACTAAGAACAATCAACACCATGAAAGAGAATATACTGACAAGGGTGCTGCTCCTGATCCTGGTAATGGCCTGTCCTTCCTGTGCCAAATTCCTCGATGTGGTACCGGATAATGTAGCCACACTCGACAATGCATTTACGACGCGTATTGAAGCAAAAAAATATTTATTTACCTGTTATTCCTATATGCCGAAGAATGGCGATATCGGCGATGATCCCGCCATGGTAGGGGGCGACGAGCTATGGCGCTTTGCCACAGAAACCGGTTTTTTTAGTATGGCCCAGGGGTATCAGAATGTAGTAACCCCGTTGGGAGACCGGTGGGGCTACTATTTCCGTGCAATCCGCGATTGCAATATCTTTCTCGAGAATATCGGCAAAGTTCCGGACCTGCTGGAACCCGAAAGAAAACGCTGGATAGCAGAAGTACAATTCCTCAAAGGATACTACAATTTTTACCTGGTGATGATGTATGGTCCTATCCCGTTAATGAAAACCAATTTGCCGGTAAATGCCGATGGCGCTGCAGTTGACATCGCCCGGGCGCCCGTAGATTCCTGCTTTAATTATATCCTGGAATTAATTAATGGCGCTACTGGTCAGTTGCCGGCATCCATCACGGATCCTACCACGGAGCTGGGACGCATTACACAACCCATTGCCTTATCGCTGAAAGCAAAGGTAATGGTATATGCTGCCAGCCCCTTGTTTAATGGGAATGCTGACGAAGCAGGACTCAAAAACAGGGATGGTACACCACTTTTTAATCCTGCTTATTCCCGCGTAAAATGGGATTCGGCGGTAGCTGCCTGTAAAGCCGCGATAGTAGCCTGTCAACAGGCAGGACTGAAGCTCTATAAATACCATCCGGATTTTCAGCAGTACCAGCTTTCTGATACCATCACCACACAATTAAGTATCAGAAATAGTTTTTGTGAAAGATGGAACAGCGGCATTATCTGGGCGAATACACAAACCAATTCCACCGGCTTTCAACAGATGATCACCACTTTCATTGATCCGAACAGCCGTGACTTCGCCTTCCATGGCCTGTTATCGCCACCGTTGCATATGGCCGAATTGTTTTATACCAACAATGGCGTACCCATCTCAGAAGATAAAACCTGGGATTATGCGAACCGCTATGCCCTGAAGGTAGCAGGAACAGCAGATGAATTATATGTGCGGAAAGATTACACTTCGGCTTACCTGAATTTCAACCGGGAGCCACGTTTCTATGCAGACCTGGGTTTCGATGGCGGCGTATGGTATGGCCAGGGACGCTACGATGATAAAAATTTCCTGGACCTGTTTTACCTGGAGGCAAAATACCGGCAGCGATGCGGGTTTGGTAAACCGGGTTTCGGGTCTATCACTGGCTACTACCTGAAAAAAGCCGTGCATTTTCAGAATGTGATCGGTACTTCCGGTGATTATTCTGTTACCTATTATCCATGGCCCATCATGCGCTTGTCCGCTTTGTACCTGATGTATGCGGAAGCACTGAATGAAGCTGGTGGCCCCGGCGCTGAAGTATATAATTATGTGAACCAGGTGCGGGATCAGGCAGGGTTGAAATCTGTAGAATCATCCTGGACTACTTATTCCAACAACCCGGGGAAGTATACTACTCAAAAAGGAATGCGGGATATTATTCACCAGGAAACCTTGATAGAGCTGGCATTTGAAGGACAGCGTTTTTGGGATCTGCGTCGCTGGAAAGAAGCACAAACGGTATTAAACAGGCCGGTGAAAGGGTGGGACCTGATCCAGGAAACAGCCGAAGCGTACTACCGTCCGAAGGTGATTTTTAGCCAGTCTTTCGGCTTGAAAAATTATTTCTGGCCTATCAGTGAAAACTCGCTATCCATCGACAGGGGCCTGGTGCAGAACCTGGGCTGGTAAATCATCAGATCTAAAAATAACCGACATGAAACAACTACGCTATATCATTATGCCTGTGCTGCTGGCGGCTTTTAGCTGGTCCTGCAGCAAAGAGGGCCGGATCGATTATACAGATGCCAATGCACCGGCTCCGGCTCCCGTCAGCCAGATAAAGGTGACCGCCAATGCAGGTGGCGCTATATTGACGTATAAAATTCCCATTGATCCGAATTTGTCTTATGTGAAAGCCGTTTATGAAATACAAAAGGGCGTTGTCCGTGAAGCAAAAGCTTCCCGTTATACAGATACCCTACGGCTGGTGGGATTTGGAGATACCCTGGTACATGCCGTGCAATTATTTAGTGTGGGCAAAAATGAAAAAGCTTCCGCCCCGGTAGATATCCAGGTAAAACCATTACGGCCGGCTGTGCAAACCACGTTTGCCTCTATTACGCTGGATGCCACATTTGGCGGCGTCCAGGTGGCTTTCCGGAATGAGGCCAAAGACAATCTTGCCATCACCGTAATGGTGGATTCTACCGGCCAGCATACCTGGAATGTGATCAATACATTTTATACCGGTGCCCCTGCCGGCAATTATTCAGTAAGAGGCTTTGATACCACTGCCAGAACGTTTGCCGTTTTTGTAAGAGACCGGTGGAATAATAAATCAGATACACTCACAAAAACACTGAAGCCTATTTATGAAATACAAATCCCTAAAAATACCTGGAGGGCCATACATCTGCCTACAGACACCTGGAAAGAAGCAGAGAGCTTTCCGCTGGAACATTTATGGGATAACAACATCCAGGGATATGGCGGCATCTTCGCTTCTACCAATAATTCCATCTTGCCCCAATGGTTTACGATCGATCTCGGTAAGAAAGTAGTGTTGAGTCGTATCGTTGAACATCAGATGCAATCTGATCACTTCTACGCGGGTTCTGCTGTGAAAAAATTTGAGTTGTGGGGAAGCAATAACCCCAACCCAGACGGCTCCTGGGAGAGCTGGCAGTTGATGGGCACTTTTAATTCCTTTAAGCCTTCCGGCTTGCCAATGGGACAAACAAGTGGCGAAGATCTGAACTATGCGTGGCTGAAAGGAGAAGATTTTCCTTTAGGCAGCCTGATGCCCGCTGTGCGATATCTCCGCTTTAAAACGCTGGAAACCTATAGCATGTCGGGGCAAGTGGTGATAGCGGAACTGGATCTCTGGGGGCAACTGGTGCCATAGCATTTTTTTAAAATAAAAAGAAAGAAAATGAAGCATATATTTTATTATCTTATCCTGGTATCCTGCGCTTTGGTGGCTTGTAAAAAGATGGATAGTACTTACCGGCAGTTTGTTGTTACTGATGGTATTGTTTACCCGGGAAAGGCCAGCAAGCCTGTTGTGTATGCCGGCCATAACAGGGTGAAAATTTCCTGGCTGAGGGGAGCAGATCCCACCCTGGCAAGTGCAAAGATCTTCTGGAATAATTATAGTGACTCCGCAGTTGTGACGATTCCTCCCACAGGAGATACCATTTCTTATACGATTAATAATTTACCGGAGAAGAGTTATTCTTTTATCATCAAAACTTACGATTCCAAAGGCAATGTATCTGTACCAGTGGAATTATTTGGTGCCAGTTATGGAGATGTATACCAATCCAGCCTCTTAGGCCGCCCCGTAACAGCGGGCATATTGTATCCTGACTCAGTAGCTGTTAAGTGGGGCGGCGCAGATATTTCAAATGGCGCTTATGCCATGCAGGTAAAATACACAACGATATCCGGCAAAGAAAAGGTGAAAAGTTTTCCGGTGAGTGACGTGACCTCCGTGATAACAGATATGAAACGGGGTACCCTTTACCAGTACCGGACTGTATATCTGCCGGATTCATTAAGCATAGATACTTTTTACACGGATTATAGCACCAGTAAACCATTTTTATTCAGCCCAAAGCCATGGAAGATCATAGATTTTTCAAGTCAGCATCCCGGTGATGAAAACCTGGTGAGCAATGTGATCGATGGTAACCCAAATACCCGCTGGCATGCCTGGGTAGGAAACTCTCAGTATCCGCATTTCTTTACCGTGGATATGGGCGCGCAAAGCATGATTACATCTTTCATGCTGTACCGGAAAACTGGTGACGACCGTGCATGCGATACGTTTAAGATGCAGATAAGTACTGATAATATTACCTGGACAGACGTGGGGACGTTTAATTTTAATCGCCTGATGGATGACGGACAATCGTATGAAATACCTACCCATCCAACCGCGAGGTATTTTAAATTCACCGGCCTAAGCGGGCCACAGTCGTACATCGTATTAGGGGATATTAGCGCATATGGATTCTGATAGCATAATACCACGTTATTTTCTGATGTTAATCTATTGTACTGTGAACAAAAAAAGCAAATGGCCCATCTGGCTGGTACTCTTCTTATTATCAGGCGCACTCCGGCTGCAGGCGCAGCAGGTGCCTGCGTTGATTCCACTGCCGCAATCCGTCAAATGGAATGCGCAACAGTTTCCGCTCCATAAAGTCAAAGCGATTGTAGTGACTGATGATAGCCTGCGCAAAGAAGCAGCCTTGTTGCAACAGATGTTAGCCGAAAAAGGATTTTCTACAGTGATCAGTCAACAGGCGACCGGCGAATACCTGCTGCGGTTGCAATTGGGTAAAGTACCGGCGCCTGATTTGCCGGAAGAAGCGTATCACTTGCAGATCACCGGGAAACAGGTGACCCTCACCGCCAATCAGCCACATGGCATTTTTAATGGCCTGCAAACGCTGTATCAGTTGCTTACCACCGCCTGGCTGCCGGGATGTGATATAGTGGATTATCCTGCTTATAAGTGGCGCGGATATATGGTAGATGCCGGCCGCAATTATCAATCGCCTGCACTCCTGGAACAACAGATCGATATCATGAGCAGGTACAAGCTCAATATATTCCACTTTCATCTGACAGAAGATGTAGCCTGGCGCCTGGAAATAAAAAAATATCCGGCACTCACTGCGGCCGAAAATATGACCCGCAATAAAGGGAAATATTATACCGAAGCAGAGATGAAAGCATTGATCCAATATTGTAAGGATCGTTACATCACCCTGGTTCCTGAAATAGATATACCCGGCCATAGCAGCGCCTTTAAACGGGCTACCGGGGTAGATATGCAAAGCGAAAAAGGTCACGACATCGTATTGGATATTATTAACGAAGTAGCTGCTACCTATGATCTTCCATATCTGCACATTGGTGCAGACGAAGTGGACATCACCAACAAACAGTTGTTGCCGGATGTATCGAAGGCCATCCGGCAACATCATATGGAGGTGATCACCTGGGCGCCCGGTGGCACCGGCGCCAGCAGCAATATCCGCCAGCTTTGGAAAGAAGAGCACCTCGATCATCAGAACGTGAAATATATCGATTCCCGTTTCCTCTACCTGAGCGACCTCGATCCGATGAATAGCGTTGTCACTATTTTTAACCGGCAGATAGGACAGCAAACAAAAGGCAATACCCATTTGCTGGGAGCAGAGATCTGCCTGTGGAGCGACCGGCGTGTAGCAAAAGAAACGGACCTGTTGTTGATGACACCCGTGTATCCTGCTATGCTGGCCTTTTCAGAGCGTAGCTGGAGAGGTGGGGGTAACGAGGGCGTTGTATTTTATATAGGCAATGATACGTCCGCCCGGGCAAAAGATTTTGTTGCTTTTGAAAAACGGCTGACCGATCATAAACGCCGCTATTTTTCGCAGTTGCCTTTTCAATATGTAAAACAATCCAATATACACTGGAAGCTATTCGGCCCTTTCGATAACAAAGGTGCATTAAATACTGGTTTCTGGCCGGAAGGTGCACAGCTATCCCTGCAGGATTCCGCAGGTGCGCTTCACGTTACAGGCGGTACGGTGTGGTTGTGGCATACACACGGTCCGGAAGGTCCCGACAAAGTAAAGGCCTGGGTACCCTCGCCCCGGGAAAATACTACCTGGTATGCTTTTACCCGTTTCTGGAGTGCGCATGATACCACCATCACCATGTTTACAGAGTTAAAAGACCTCTCCAGGTCCGGCGCAGATGCCACGCCGCCGGCGGGAGAGTGGGATTATATGAAAAGCCGGATCTGGATAAATGGCAACTTGCTGCTACCACCGCGATGGAGTGTTCCGGGCAGGGAATCAGGACGGCTGGAAGATCCATTGGTAGATGAAGGATTTTACTACCGGCCACCTGCCCTGGTAAAAGTAAAGAAAGGCTGGAACAGCCTGCTGATCCGCTTACCCATAGATCAGTTTAATCCCGGTAAAGACTGGCAGGTACCTCCAAAGTTAATGTTTACGATCATACCCGTACACCAGGAAAAAGGAATGAACTGGTATGCCAACGATATGCTTTTCCAACCGGGAAAGTGAACTTTCCATCAGCCATGCAAAAAAATCACCGTTATGTTTTATAACTATTTTTCAACAACCCGCTTTTTTCTCATGAATCATTTAAACCGTATCGCATGCCTGGCTTTGGTCAGTTGCCAGTTAGCCTTTCTGCCTGCGAAAAGCCAGGACCTTTACGCCGGTATCATCCCGGCGCCTGTAGCCACAAAGCATACCAACGGCACCTTTACGCTAAGCCAGCAAACCATCATCAAAGCAGATAATCCCGCGGATAAAGCGGTTGTTTTTCTAACCAGCTACCTGAATCATAACTGGAAACTGAAGAACAAACCAGATACTACGGCATCGGGATCTGCTACTGTTATAGAACTCACCAGTAAAGGAGCAGAGCGTTTGCCCAAAGAAGGATATAAACTAACGATTACGCCTACACGCGTTACAGTAGTGGGTAAAGATGCCGGGCTCTTTTATGGTATTCAATCGCTGATCCAGCTGCTGCCTGTAGATCCTTCACCTGCGGCTCAACTGCCTTGTGTGTCTGTTGAAGATTATCCGCGTTTTGGTTATCGTGGCGTCATGCTGGACGTGTCGCGCCACTTTTTCACCGTACAGGAAGTAAAAGACCTCATCGACCTGATGGCCAAGTATAAGCTAAACCGTTTCCACTGGCATCTGACAGATGATAATGGCTGGCGTATAGAAATTAAACAGTTTCCTAAACTTACTTCAGTAGGCGCCTGGCGCGTACCACGCTATCTCGGTTATGGCAGCAACGAACCGCCTCGTCCCGGAGAAGCAGCTACTGACGGCGGTTTCTATACACAGGAACAAATCAAAGACGTTGTAAAATATGCGGCAGACCGCTACATCCAGATCCTGCCCGAAATAGATGTGCCTGGCCACAGCCTGGCTGCCATTGCAGCTTACCCGGAACTCTGCTGCACAAAAACACCTGCCCAGGTAAATCCTGGCAGTAACTTCTCCAGGTGGTACGACAATGGCAAATATGAAATGTTGCTGGATAACACGCTGAACCCTATCGATGAAAACGTATATCGATTCCTCGACAAAGTATTTACAGAAGTAGCTGCCCTGTTCCCGTATGAATATTTCCATATCGGTGGCGATGAATGTTTTAAAGGATATTGGGAGAAAGATCCCGGGATACAGGCTTTCATGAAAAAAATGAATTTCAAAAAAGCCGATGAAGTACAGAGCTATTTCACTTCCCGCCTGGTAGAGATATTGCGTAAAAAAGGAAAGAAATTAATTGGCTGGGATGAAATACTGGAAGGAGGGCTGGCAAAGGATGCAGCCGTAATGAGCTGGAGAGGGGAAGAAGGGGGCATTGCTGCCGCAAAAATGAAACATGAAGTGATCATGTCGCCTTCCACTAATGGATTGTACTTTGATTATAACGAAGCCAATGCTGATTTGATGCCAGCCAACAGGGGCGGCCGTCCTGCCCTCTATGCTTATGATCCGGTTCCCAAAAGCCTGACGCCAGACGAACGTCCTTTTATCCTGGGCGTACAGGGAAATATCTGGACAGAATTTATTGCCACCGTTCCCAGGATGCAATACATGATCCTGCTGCGTACGCTCGCGTTAGCAGAAATGGCCTGGACACCAATGGAAAATAAGAACTATCAAAATTTTTCTGAAATAAGGCTGCCCAAGGAACTCGAACGCTTCGACAAGCTGGGATACAATTACCGTGTACCTGCGCCGTACCTGCCAACAGATACAACCATGACCGGCGAAACGTTTTCCTTTAAGATGAAGCCCTCCATTCCCGGTGCTAAAATTTACTTCACCCTGAATGGTAAAGTGCCGGATATCACTGACAAGGAGTATAATAATGCTATCCGTTTTGTAGTTCCACCTAACGACAAACGCGTGTTCCAGGCGATAGAAGTAACACCTTCCGGGAAAAGAAGTACAGTTAGCAGGATCGTTTTGGAAAATAAAAAAATAGCCGTAAATATTTCTAATGACAATTTGCAGAAATAATGTTGAAGTATAAATTGCTCCTCCTGGTATTGCTTGTATGGGGAAAGATATATGCCACCGATAATAATATCACCCTGGCACACCTGCAATGCGAATACCGGGAGTACCCTTTAGGAATAACGGTCACGCATCCACGTTTTTCATGGGAGTTGGTGTCCGGCAGGAGAGGAACCATGCAGACAGCCTGGCATGTACTCGTTGCAGACGATCCTGTCTTATTAAAGCAACATACCGGTAACATCTGGGACTCCCATAAACAGGCAGGTTCCGGCGCTGTGCAGGTGGCCTACGCCGGCAAGCCGCTTCAGGCTGCCAAATCGTATTACTGGTCTGTGCAGGTATGGGATAATCACGGAAATGTTTCCGCCTGGAGTGAACCCGCTCAATGGAAGATGGGACTCGTTGACAAAAATGACTGGCATCAGGCGTCCTGGATTGCTTATGATGAGCTGCCTGATATCGGAAAAGTAAAAGGAAATGCGGCCATTGTGAAAGGCCGGAATATCCTGCCTTTGCTGCGGAAGGAATTTACGGTGAACAAAACGCTGAAGCAGGCTACCCTGTACGTATGCGGGCTGGGACAGTTTGAAATGAGCCTGAATGGTCAGAAAATCGGGGATCATTTCCTGGATCCCGGATGGACGCAATACGACAAACGTTCCCTTTATGTCACCTTTGACCTGACGGCGCTTATCCGGCAAGGGAGCAATGCCCTGGGGGCCATGCTGGGCAACGGGTTTTATCATATCCCGGAAGAGCGCTACCGCAAATTATCTGGCACGTTCGGTTATCCTAAAATGATCTGCCGCCTTTTGCTGGAATATGCAGACGGCAGCACCACGGACCTGGTCAGTGATGCTTCCTGGAAAACGGCGCCAGGACCTATCATATTCAGCAGTATATACGGTGGGGAAGATTATGATGCCAACCTGGAACAGCCCGGCTGGAATCGCCCCGGGTTCAGCGACCAGCATTGGAAAGCCGCGCTGCCTGTAGACGGCCCCGAAAACCTCCAGCCCCAAACGGCCGACCCGCTGAAAGTAATCGATACGTTTGCACCCAAAAAAATCACACAACCCAAACCGGGCGTATGGGTGTATGACCTGGGGCAAAACGCTTCCGGTATCCCGGATCTCACTGTTACCGGTCCTAAGGGAGCTGTCATCAGGATAACGCCTGGGGAACTGTTGGACGACAACGGGTTGGTAACTCAGCAGTCTTCCGGTGGACCTGTTGAATACGATTATATGCTATATGGACATGGTACCGAAAAATGGCATCCCCGTTTTTCGTACTATGGTTTCCGTTACCTCCAGGTAGAAGGTGGTGTGCCACCTACGGCGGAGAACCCGCAACACTTGCCGGTACTACAATCCGTACAAGGGTTGCATACCCGGAACGCTGCCGCTGCAGCAGGTGAATTTGCCTGCTCCAATGATATTTTTAACCGCACATTCAACCTGGTTAACTGGGCGGTGAAAAGTAATATGGCCAGCATATTTACAGATTGCCCGCATCGCGAAAAATTAGGATGGCTGGAAGAAGCGCACCTGATGGGCAACGCCATTCAGTATAATTTTAATGTGGCCGGACTACTGCCGAAAATAGCTGCTGATATGCAGGATGCACAACTCGAAAACGGTATGGTCCCTGATATTGCGCCGGAATACGTTGTCTTCCAGGGCGGCTTCCGGGATTCGCCGGAGTGGGGTAGTGCTGCCGTGATAGTTCCCTGGAATGCCTACCTGTGGTATGGCGATAAAAGGATACTGGAAGAGAACTACTCCATGATGCAGCGTTACGTGAATTATCTCCGGGGAAAATCACGGAATGATACTCTCAGCTATGGCCTGGGCGACTGGTTCGATATCGGCCCCAATGGCGTCGGGGAATCTCAGAATACGCCCAAAGGTATCACGGCCACCGCATTTTATTATTACGATCTCACCATCCTTGCCAAAACAGCCGAAGTACTGGGAAAAACGGAAGACCTGCAGTTGTATAGTCAATGGAAAGAGAAAGTGAGAGCGGCGTTTAATAAATATTTCTTTGACAACATCACGAAGCAATATGGTGGCGGCAGCCAGGCTTCCAATGCCATGGCAGTATACATGGAGCTGGTAGCACCAGCAGACAAAGCTGCCGTGATAGATAACATCGTAACGGATATCACTAAACGAAACAACAGCCTGACTACCGGCGAAGTGGCCTATAGCTACCTGTTACGCGTACTGCAATCCGCCGGAAAATCGGAACTGATTTATAAGATGAATGCCCGCTCAGATGTACCCGGGTACGGTTACCAGATAGCTCATGGCGCTACGGCGCTGACAGAGTCGTGGCAAGCCTATCGCTATGTATCTAATAATCACCTGATGCTGGGGCACCTGATGGAATGGTTCTACAACGGCCTGGCAGGCATCCGCCAGGCGCCCGGCAGCATTGCCTTCAGGCAGATAGAAATTCATCCGCTGCCTGCAGGCGACGTTACATTTGCCCGTGCCAGTTATCAATCGCCCTATGGCCGCATCGCATGCGATTGGCAGAAAAACGAGCATACCTTTGAATTGTCAGTGGAAATCCCTGCCAATACCATCGCCACTGTTTATCTGCCAACCACCGGGTCAGCCTGGATACAGGCAGATGGAAAACCCATCAGCCAGGTAAAGGACATACGGTTTCTCAGGAAAGAAGGCGGGGAATCACTTTATGCTATCGGATCAGGTAAATATCATTTTAATGTAACTAAATAACAGGAAGGAAACCTAAGTTCCGGTAAGGCAGACAAATTTCCTCATTGCGTAAATCAAATTCCCGATACGATTAGTAAGCCAGTCTCACCTTTGCCAATTTTGCAGCACTAAAAAATGCAACATATGAGCAAGCAGACTGGCTTTTTATTGATAATAATGACTTTACTGATAGCACCGTTTCGTTTAATGGCGGAAGAGGAGCATGGTGGAACCATCCGGGGGAAAGTGATCACTACCGATGGTAAACCCGCTACAGACGTAGTAATCCTGTTGAAGGAAACCAATGAAACTGCCATCTCTGAACCCGATGGCGCTTTCTCATTCGACCATATTAAACCTGGCAGTTATCATCTCCTCGTTACCTTGATGGGCTATGCCCCCCTGGAAGAACAGGTAGTGGTTAATGCCGGTAAAACCACCACTATCCGCCTGCAGTTGTCGGTTTCCAGCAAGGCTCTCAAAGAAGTGGTAGTCACCGGTAATCATAATAAGCTTATCAAAACATCCAGCTATGATGTAGCGAAGATGCCCCTGAAAAATCTCGAAAACCCACAGGTATATAGCACTATCACCAAAGACCTGTTACAACAGCAGGTAATATTTTCGGTAGATGATGCACTGAAAAATGCACCGGGTTTAACGCGCATGTGGGACGCTTCGGGTAGAAGCGGCGACGGTGGAGGCTATTATAACCTCCGTGGTTTCATTGTACAGAGCAAAATGCGTAATGGTCTTGCCGGCAACGTAACCGCTAAAATAGATGCATACAACCTGGAACAGGTAGAAGTGATCAAAGGCCCGTCTGCCACACTGTTTGGCAACAGCCTGACTTCCTACGGCGGATTAATTAACCGCGTTACCAAAAAGCCTTATGATCATTTCGGGGGAGACATCACCTATGCCATGGGCAGCTTTGGTTTTAACCGCGTGAGCGCAGATATTAACACCCCGCTGGACAAGGAAAAAGACGTATTGCTGAGAATCAATACCGCCTATAACTATGAGGGCAGCTGGCAGGATTATGGCTTTAATAAAAACTTCGCCTTTGCACCCAGCTTATCGTATCGCGTAAACGATCGTTTGTCGTTCCTCTTTGATGCAGAATTTTCTACCGGTCAGAACTCCGGTCTCAGCGTATTTTTCTTCCCCTCTCAACAGCCCATCTCCGCATTGGGAACAGATCGCGCTGATCAGTTGAAGATTGATTTCAAACGCGCCTTTTCCAAAAATGATTTGTATCAGACTTCCCGTAATACCAATATTTTTGGATTGATGAAGTATAAAATATCTGATCAGTGGAATATGAGCACCAATATCAGTTCTACCAACAGCTTCTCCAATGGCCCTTCGCCTTATTTTTACCTGTTGTCTGATGGTGCTGTTAATAAAGTACCTGGCCAGGTGGGAAGCAATTTTATTTCCCGCAACGATCAGTTTACAGACAACAGCAAGGATAACTTCTTACAAATACAACACAATTTCAATGGCGACTTTAAAATAGGCAGCCTCAGAAACCGGTTTGTGGGAGGCATAGATTATCTCTATCATAACTCCAACCAGTTCTTTGGTGGTGGTACGTTTGATACGATTCCATCTCATGGTGAGATTTCCGCCTATCCCAATTTCAACCGCCGCAACCTGGATACCCTGTACGCTAATCATGGGCTTGGATTTGCCTTCCCTTCCCGGGCGCTTTCCAACACTTACAGCGCTTACGTGTCCGATTTGCTGAACCTCACCGATAACCTGATGGTGATGGCAGCGTTACGCGTCGATTATTTCGATAATAAAGGCGCTTATAATGATGTGAAAGGCACTTATGAAGGCGGATATAACCAAACGGCTTTTTCGCCCAAATTAGGGATCGTATATGAGCCGGTGAAAGACAGGGTTTCCTTGTTTGCCAACTACCAGAATGGATTTACCAACCAGGTAGGTACCACCGCTTCCGGTAAGGCATTTAAACCGGAACAGGCCAACCAGTTGGAAGGAGGAGTGAAACTGCAGGTGCTCAATGGCCGCATTAATGGTACCATCAGCTATTACAATATCAAAGTAAAAGATGTACTTCGCCCGGATGCCGCCAATCCCAATTTTTCTGTGCAGGATGGAACGCAGGTGAGCAAAGGGTTTGAAGCCGAAGTGATTGCCAACCCTTTCCAGGGATTCAACATCGTGGCCGGCTTTGCATACAATGATTCCAAATATGAAGCTGCATCGAAAGAGGTGGAAGGCATGCGTCCAGCTACCGCCGGTGCACCATCTGTGGCAAACCTCTGGCTCAGTTACCGCATCTCCGCGGGCGTAGCTGATGGCCTGGGATTTGGCTTTGGTGGTAATTATGCCAGTGATAATAAAGTGCAGAACGATAAAATAACAGGCACCTTTTATTTGCCCAGCTATACGGTATTAAATGCCAGCATTTTTTATGATCAGCCGCGTTTCCGCGTAGCCGTAAAAATGGATAACCTGGCAGATAAATTGTACTTCGTAGGCTATACCACCGTAAACCCGCAGAAGCCAAGAAGCTTCAGCGGTACGGTATCGTTTAAGTTCTAAGCAGCTACTTTCGCACCATCCGGTATTTCCACCCGGTTGGTGCGATTCTTTTTGCGGTAGCTAACAAATATTGCGATGGCCACGGCGCCGGATAACCCCGCCATAAATACGCTGAATCTAGGGCCAATATAATTCGCAAGTAACCCGATGAGCAAACTACCTACCGGTATCATTCCCTGGAATGCCATCACATAATAACTGATGGCCCTTGCCCGCATCTCAGGAATGGCATGGGTTTGAATATAGGTGTTGGTGGCTGATACCTGCGCCATCATTCCTACACCGGAAAGCGTCATGAATAACAGGGCTAATGGCAGCCAGCTGGAAACGGCCAGCAACAAAAGGCTCAGTGCAAAAATAAGGCTGGCAGTAATCAGGATTTTTATCAGGTCGGCGCTGGGTTTTAACCGGGCCATATAAAGGGCGGCAGTTACAGCACCTAATCCGGCAGCGCTTTCAAACCAACTGAATGTTTTAGCATCGCCATTAAAAATATCTTTGGCAAAGATGGGCATCAGGGTAGTGAAAGGAATTACGAGCAGGCTACTGGCACACAACATCAGCAGGATGGAAGCCAGATCTTTGTCGCCGGAAACATAACGGAATCCTTCTTTCAGCTCCATCCATATACTCCGGTCTGATTTGAGCACTGGTGGCAATACAATTTTCATCATCCACAAAGAAATCAATACAGGTATGTAGCTGAAGAAATTACTCATGAAACAAACGTCTTCCCCAAAGGTACTTAGTATAATCCCCGCCAACGCTGGTCCTGCGATACGCGCGAAGTTCATCATGATAGAATTTAACGCAATGGCGTTAGGCAGGTCCTCTCTTTTCTCTACCATTTCTACCATCAGCGACTGGCGGCAGGTCATGTCAAAAGCATTGATCATTCCCTGTACCAGCGACAGGAAAATAATAGCCGGTATGTTGTAGTATCGCAACAACAGCATCAACGCCAGGGTGCCAGCCTGCAGCATGGAAGCGATTTGTGTAATCAGCAAAATGTGATAGCGGTTATGCCGCTCGATATAACTGCCGGCATACGGTGATAGCAGGAGGGAAGGAATCAGGCTTACAAAGCTTACAACGCCCAATAACATTGCGGAGTTGGTGAGCCGGTATATGAGCCAGCAAACGGCTGTTTTTTGTACCCAGGTGCCAATGAGGGATATCGATTGTCCGGAGAAGAAAAGCCGGAAATTACGGGAGTTTAAAGCGCGAAAAGCATCCATAGATTCATCTGTTTGAGGTGTATAATCTAATCTGTGTGCAAATGTCGCGAAGATGAATATATTTGTAAAATAGATTGTTTTAATGATATTCATTGATAAAAACGATTGATAAAATGGAGTTACGTCAACTGATGTATTTCGTAAAAGCAGCAGAGCTGTCGCATTTTACCGATGCTGCCGCTGCATTGTACATTACCCAGTCTACTTTATCGCAACAAATCAAACAGCTCGAAAATGAACTGGGAATGCCTTTGTTCGACCGGATCGGTAAGCAGGTGCACCTTACCGAAGCGGGTGGTGTTTTCCTGTTGCATGCCCGCCAGGTGTTGCTCGACGTAGAGAAAGGGCGACAGGCGATCCAGGATCTGCAGAATATGTTACGGGGAGAACTACGTATAGGCGTTACGTATGCTTTCACTGCTTCACTGCTGCCGGCGCTCACCACGTTCCCTGTGAAGTATCCCGGTATTAAAATTTACGTAGAGTATGGCACTACCCGGGAGCTGGAAGCCAAACTCCGAGCGTCAGAGCTGGACCTGGTACTGGCTTTTCACACGAGTGCTTTTTATGATGACCTGGAAACACTGCCGTTGTTCCGCTCCAAAATTGTGGTCGCCGTTTCTAAAAAGCATAAGCTGGCAGGGTTAAAAAAGATCCAGTTGCAAAGTCTCAATGGAATGGACCTCATCTTTCCTGCCAGGGGTTTCAGTGCCCGCGATTCGCTGGATGAAGCGTTACAAACCAACAAAATTGAACCGGCGGTCCGTATCGAAATGAATGATGTACACTCCATTCTATCACTTGTAGAAAAAGGGCATTGGGCTACGTTGCTGAATGAACGGGCCGTGATGGGCTGGAAAAACCTGGTCGCTATTCCAATTGAAGGAAGGGAGTTACAACGACAGGCATATATTGTATGGCAGAAAGGAACCTATCGTAAAAAGGCGGCAGACCTGTTTATTCAGGAACTCCTGAAGGCACTGCCGCCGGATGGAAAATAACAAGGTGTAGTTGGTTCAAATGGCACTCAGCAGCGACACGAAGCCGCCGCCGGGTGACCACAAGTGGGGTTATTGTGCGTTTCGCAAATCTGCGATGTTACATTTATAGTATTGCTCAAATTCCTCCGTCAGTTCTTCCCAGCTATTATGTTTGGTAAAAGTGGAAATGTACGTGAGGGTATGATTGGTTTCGGTGATCATTTTAAAGGCCAGCGCCATTTTTTCCTGTAGTATCAGGTCCTCCACGGATATGTAATATTCCTGTTCAAATGGAGCGGACAGAAACTCCGGTACTACCCGGAATTTGCGGCAAAGTGTTTCCATGCTGTCTGCTTCTGCCGGATACCGGATAATATATTCTGCTATTTCCCGTAATTGCTCCCGGTGGCTCTCTTTGAGCATAATAGGCGGTTCAGGCGACAGGTACCGGAGGTAAGTGCGATAGAAGTCGATGGCACTACGCAGGAAAAAGATTTCCGCTGTTTTACCGATCTGTTTACAATGGAGGATCCGGTTCATCACCTGGTAATTCACCTCATTCACCTGGAAAGGTGCCCTGTTGCCGGGGTTCTGCACTTTTTTTATGCCCACTTTATTGATGATCCGGAACGCCGGAAATTCATCAGATAAATATTTCAGGGCGGAGATGCTGAGGTTGACGTGGAAGTCCATTACAAACTCCTTTTCCGTGACCAGCGTATTCGAGTCGCTGAAATTGGTACCGCTGTTTTTGCTCAGGGACATTTTCAGTGGAATACGGTTGTTGGTGTTGGTAAATCCTGACACGCAGGCAGGCAGGATATACCTGGAGGGGGGTACGGTGGTCAATTGCACGCCTTCATTGAGGAAAATCAGGTGATAGTAGATACTCAGCCCGCTCATTTCTATTTGCTGGTCAATGATAATGCCTTTGTCGTCAATATCTGTATAACATTTGGCATAAGGGATCAGCTGTGAGTGAAAGTAGCTGGGAGTCTCTTCATAGGTCGTGTAGGTGGTGTCGTTCCTGCTCAGCAGGAGGTACTTGTTTTTTGGTTGCTTCATGGTTACTTGCCTTTGATATTGCCTATTATTTGAAATGCAGTGTGCTGTCTGCCGTAAAATAATAATCAGTACCGGTAGTCGCCTTAATCCCTTCCAGCAGGAAGCTGAGTGGCGTTTTCTTGTCTAACAGGCCGGTAAAGGTTCTGCTGGCAATGTCAGGGCGATCTAGGGAGGCCTGAACGCCATACCAGCGGAAAATAGCATTACATATCTCGTCCATGTGTGTGTCTGAAAAGGAATAAAGTCCTTTTTGCCAGCCCAGTTCAACGGTAGCGTTGAATGGTTGTGTATCGAGGCTGGCATCGTCCTTATTAAAGATGGCTTGTTCTCCGGGTTTCACCATAACGGCCTTTTTGCCGGCTTTCATTCTTACTTTACCATCTACCAGCGATACTTTTACCAGGTCGCGGTTATAGCTGTTGATGTTAAAAGTGGTACCTAATACTTCCACGGTACTGTTGGGAAGGTGTACCAGGAAAGGTTTACCAGCTTGTTTGGCGATTTTCAGATAGGCTTCCCCGTTAAGGGTAATTTCCCGGCTGTTTCCTTTGAAGGAGAAGGAGAAATCCATGGTGGTAGATGCATTGAGTGTTACCACGGAGCCGTCAGAGAGGGCTACTTCAAAGCTTTTGCCCTGTGGTACAATCAGGGAGTGTGTACCCGTTGGCAGTTCTTCACCGGTATTCAGAAAAAGGGTATTGTCTTTATTGATCACCTGTTTGCCCCCGATATTAATGGGGCCGGTAGTTTTGGTCAGGTTGATGTCCGGAGCGCCGGCTGTTTTTAATATTACATCCGGAATCACGATGGCCATCCTTGGAGCTGCCTGTTTTTTAGGGAAGAAGGTATCCCATTTCCAGGCGGTAAAGGCCATCAGGGCCAGTACAGCTGCGGCGGCCGACCAGGTCATGATAATGCGGCCCAGTGATCTCTTTGGTTTAAAATCAATTACCTCCAGCCAGGGAGCCGGCGGTGGGGGAATGGAGATCATGGAAAGTTGCTCCCATTTCTCCCGTACTGCAGCATCTTCTTCGATTAGATCCTCCAGGAATTGGTCATCTGCGGCGGAAATTATTCCCGCCAGCTTCTCCGTCATGAGCCTGTATATTTCGTCTGCGCTGTTCATGTACACTATTAACCGTTTTTTTAATTGGCCGGGGTATTAAAAAAGGATTTTTTTTAAAGATTCCCGTAAAGTTTTCAGCGCGTTGGCGACTTGTTTTTTCACTGTTTCTTCACTGGTGTCCATGAAGGCCGCGATTTCTTTGCGTGTTTTGTGCTCCTGGTACGCCAGCCGGAAGGCGATGGATTGCCGCTCCGGAAGCTGACTAATGGCGTTTTCCAGCTGCTCTTTCAGCTCATTGTTTTCCAGCCTGGTTTGCGGATATGTGTAGGTTTCAGGCAGGAGAATGTTTTTGAATCGTTTGCTTCGCGTAGCATCCTTTGCTATCTTATTCAGACAACGGTTACGGATACTGACAAATAAAAAATTTTTGAGAGAATTGGTACTGCTTAAATCAATCCGCGAGCTCAGGTCTTTTTCCCAGAAGTCGATAAAAAGATCCTGCACCAGCTCCTGGGCCTCTGCTTCGTTTTTCAGTATAGACACTGCCGTGATATATAACCACTGGCGATAAGCGCCATAAAAATACTGGAACGCCTCAAGACTACCGGTCTTCAGTTGTGCAAGCAATTCAATATCGTTGATAGATGCACTCATGCTGGGATTTAGTTGATAATGGCAGACCTGGAATGTCTGGCTGCTGTTTCAGAGTGTTATTACGCGGTGATTAATGGTCACTGTCCGCCATCTCATCCGGAACCAGGTAATCAACCCCGCAGATGACGTTTTGAACGACAGTTTTTCTCGATACACTTACATGCACAACTTTATATTCGATCCAACCAGGTGTATGGATTTTTATTTATAGCCGAAGTTTGTTAATGAATTGTTATTCTGAAACTGGATGGTAGATATGTGGGGAAGCTGTTAGCCGTTAGCGATTAGCTTTTAGCAAAAATGCAGCGGAGATATAAGCCAATAAATAATTATTTACGCTTATATCTCCGCTGCATTTTTGCTAAAAGCTGATAGCTGGCGCTAAAAGCTATTTTTTCTTCGCTCCCCGTTTTTTCGGTTTGCCATATTTCAACATCATCTTTTCTTTATGTGATACTTTCTTATTCACCTTTTTATTCTTCGCCAGCTTCTCATGGAAGGCAGGCCCCGCATCCTCCCGTTTGGGCGCCTTTACCAGCGTATTACGCATATGTATCTTCGGTTTTTCATCTTCCGTTAATACCTCCGAAATAGTCAGATCCTCTGGTAACTCCCGTTCCGGGATCACATAGTTCATCAGGGCTTGTATGCGGTCCAGGTGCTCGAGCTCGGAGTCCTTTGTAAACAGGATAGAAATACCTTTTTTATCCGCTCTACCGGTTCTGCCTATACGATGTATATAGTTTTCCGGTACTTCCGGTGTATCGAAGTTGATCACGTGCGTCACCTCCGCAATATCCAGACCGCGGGCAATAATATCTGTCGCAATCAGGAAACGGTATTCATTTGCCTGGAACTTACGTACTGTATTGAAGCGGTGATTTTGTTCCTTGTTGGAATGGATGATGCCCACCTGGCCCGGGAATTCCTTTTCCAGTTGCTCATGCAGGTCGTCTGCCAATTGCTTGGTAGCTGCAAAGATCAGGGTCTTGGTCATGCTGGGATCGTCTGTAATCAACATCTCCAGCAGGTTCACTTTTGTATAGAAGTTTGGTACGCGGTATACTATCTGGTCAATGTTTTCCAGCGGTGTACCGGTAGGTGCCGCTTCAATACGCAGCGGATTATTAAAATGTGTTTCAATCATTTTCTCCACCTCTTCCGTAATGGTGGCGGAAAACATCAGGTTCTGCCTTTTCTGTGGGAGCAAATCCATGATATTGCGCAACTGCGTCCGGAAGCCCAGATTTAGCATTTCATCTACTTCATCAATGATCAGCTTTTTTACAGACTTCACTTTCAGCGCACCACTGAGAATAATATCGTATAGGCGTCCGGGTGTAGCCACCAGGATGTCCAGCTTATCCTGTACTGCTTCCATCTGCGGGTTCATGTTCACACCGCCATATACTCCCAGCACAGATACACTCATATACGTAGTGAGCTTTTTCACCGCTTCCACTACCTGTACCACCAGCTCCCTGGTAGGCACAATAATCAACACCGTAGGATGCTTCTCTTTCGAAAACTTAAACTGGCGAAGGGTAGGCAACAGGTACGCAAATGTTTTACCTGTACCAGTTTGCGCAATACCGCATACATCCTGGCCGGACATAATAACGGAAAATGCACGCTGTTGTATCGTAGTAGGTTGCTTATAACCTAATTCATCTAACGCGTTTAATAATGGAGTATTAAGGTTTAAATCACCAAAAGTCATGATACTGCTATAATATGAACGGCAAAGGTAGGCTTTTTTAGCTTTTAGCTGTTAGCCATCAGCTTTTAGCAAATGCAGCGAAGACTACAGCATGTTTATGTTGGCTGCATTTGCTAAAAGCTGATGGCTAACAGCTAAAAGCTTATTTTAGCATAAAAAAAATCTATGAAAAACCTCCACATACCCGCTATCTGTGTACATGCCTATGGAGGACCGGAACAACTACACCTGGAAGAAATACCAGTACCTGTGCCGGCAAAAGACGAAGTGCTGATTAAAGTAGTGGCCAGTGGTGTAAACCCGATCGACTGGAAACTAAGAGAAGGACTTAAACAGCATCCGCTGCCTTTTATACCGGGTGTTGAGGCTTCCGGTATAGTCACTGCCATAGGGGAAGGTGTATTTGGTCTCAAAACAGGCGATGAAGTATATGGCGCTGTAGATGGCAGCTATGCCGCTTACGCCATTGCGCCCGCGGTACAACTGTTTCGCAAACCAATGTCACTTTCTTTTGAGGAAGCCGCTGCTATGGGAGGCGCTAAAACCGCCTGGGGCGCATTGTTCGATGTGGGCCACCTGGCAAAAGGACAACGTATCCTCATTCATGCCGGCGCCGGTGGCGTTGGACTCTTTGCCGTACAGTTGGCGTATAATGCCGGCGCTTATGTAATTGCTACCGCCAGCCCGGAGAACATGGACTTTGTAGCCGGATTAGGCGCCAGTGAAGTCATCGACTATAAAGCCGCTCCCTTTGAAACACAGGTAGACCCTGTAGATATTGTATTGGATACTGTTGGAGGAGATACCACGCTCCGCTCTATGTCTGTGCTCAAATCCGGGGGACAGCTACTTTGCCTGGTGGGATTGCCGGATCCTGAACAGGCCGCCGCTGCCGGTATTCATGCGGTGTGGGCGGGCACCAAAACAGTAGCCGCCATGAAAGAAGTACATAAAATGCTGGAGAGAGACCTGATAAAACCCTACGTACGGAAAGTATTTCAGCCGTTATCACAGGCAGCCGCCGCACAGGAATACAGTAAAAGCAATGGCCCCGGCAGGGGAAAAATTGTATTAAAAATTTCGGAAGAATAAAAAAGCAGCGTGGACTTACCCGGTCCACGCTATTTTCCTATAATTTTTTTCCGGTGTTGTATGCCCCAGCGCTGCAGGGCAAGTATCACGCTGTCTAATGTGGCAGCATAGCTCGTTAGCGTATATTCCACGGATACCGGCTGTGTATCATACACTGTACGTTTTACCAGTTTATGGGCTTCCAGGTCCTTTAGTTCCTTCGATAAAACTTTGGACGTGATTTTTGGAATACTGCGTTCTATATCCCGGAAACGTTTATGTCCGCGGGAAACCGCAATAATAATGGGAAGCTTCCATTTGCCACTGATCACATCCAGGGCATCCCGCACTGGTATGATCACTTTGTGGCAGTCGGTATGACTGCTGCCTTGTCCGCAGTCAACCGTTAATTCTTCTGCTACTTCTTCGGTTATTTCAGCTGTTTTCATCTGCATATATGTTGGTTACCTCTGGTAAAGCACTTACTTTAAGGAAACTGCTTACTTTTTGATAGCAAATGTATTTAATTTTACAGCAACCCAAATAAAAAATGATGAAAGTAGAAATATGGTCTGATATCATGTGTCCGTTTTGTTATATCGGCAAACGGAAGTTTGAAGCAGCATTGGAGCTGTTTCCGGGAAAAGAAAACATCACCGTTGAATGGAAGAGCTTTCAATTGAATCCCGGGCTGAAGTCCCAGCCAGGAAAAGATGTATACGATTACCTGGCAGAAATAAAAGGTCAATCCCGCGAATGGTCAGTAGCCTTGCATGAACAAGTGACCGGCACCGCGAAGGAAGCGGGTCTTACCTATAACTTCGACAAAGCCGTTGTTGCCAACTCCTTTGATGCACATCGCCTCATTCAGCTGGCCAAGCAGCAACAGCTCGGAGATGCCGCAGAAGAACGTTTATTCCGCGCTTACTTCACCGAAGGCAGGGATGTGAGCGATCATAACACCCTGCTGGAATTGGGCACTGAAATAGGATTGGAGAAAGACGCTGTCACCGCCGCTTTACAATCAACAGACCTGGCCAATGCCGTCAACAAAGATGTAGATGAAGCCAGGCAGCTGGGCGTCAGAGGTGTTCCATTCTTTGTAATAGATCGTAAGTACGCCGTATCAGGCGCACAACCAACCGATGCTTTTACGCAGGCACTGGAACAGGCATATGGAGAGTGGAAAAAAACACAACCGGTAACAGAGCTGGAAACCTTGTCAGGACAGGTTTGCACGCCGGACGGTGATTGTAAATAAATTTTTTAATAACAAAAAGCAGGCAGAGAGTTAAGTCATTTCTCTGCCTGCTTTTTGTTATTATATTATAAAGATCTTCAAATTTTCTCTATTACCTTTACGCCATAATCATCTATCTATGGCGCTTCTGAAAAGAATTAACCCTTTTTCCAATCAAAATAACGATACCGGATTTGGCGTAAATGCCAATGGCTACGGTGGTCGTTTTATCAATCGTGACGGTTCTTTCAACATACGTCGGGAAGGACGTTCGTTTATGCACCGTTTCAATATTTATCATGCGCTCCTGAATGTACCGGCGTGGCAGTTTGCATTAGTAATCCTGTCGTTTTATTTTTCCATCAACCTGCTCTATTCCGGTATTTATTGGTGGCTGGGACCCGGAGAATTCCAGGGAATTATCGGAAAAACGCGTTGGGAAAGATTTAAGGAAATATATTTCTTTAGCACAGAAACCTTTACTACCGTGGGCTACGGACGGGTAAACCCTGTAGGCGACGGTGTAAATGTGGTAGCCGCCATTGAAGCGATGACCGGTTTTCTGTCCTTTGCGGTGGCTACGGGTCTTATCTATGGCCGGTTTTCAAAACCACGGGCCCACCTGCTGTTTAGTGATATGGCATTGATTACCCCTTTCCAGGGTAAAACAGCTCTCATGTTCCGCATGGCTTCCTACAAGGATCACCACACGCTTACCAACGTAGACGTACTGGTAACACTGGGTTTGCAGGTACAGGAAAATGGCAATGCCATTTATAAATTCTACAGCCTGCCCCTGGAAAGAAGAATGGTGGAGACCTTATCTATGAACTGGACCGTAGTGCACTTGATTGACGACGACAGCCCCCTGCTTGGGTTTTCTGCGGAAGATATGGAAGCAGCAGATGTAGAAATTTATGTAACAGTAAAAGGATTTAATGATGTATACGCGAATACTGTGTTGCAGCGCACTTCTTATACTTACCAGGAAATTCAGCATAACCGCAAATTTGTACCCATGTACCGCGAAAGCCGCAATACTACCGTATTGGAGTTAGATCGCCTGAGTGAAACGGTGCCGGTGGAAGTAGCTGTTGAAGCGTAGGTCATACTGCTATTAAAGTAAAAGACCTGCCCCTCATATGGGGGCAGGTCTTTTACTTTAATAATATTTACGCTTTCGGTTTTCCGATCAACAACAGACCGACGAAAGTAAAGAATCCATTGATGAGCAATAATTCCAGTCCAATCTGGAATTTGCCAAATAAGGCGGCCTGGTTCAGATCTACTACCAGGCAAAGTAAAGGCGCCGCCACACATACTACCGGTACCAACGTATCGTTTACCTGGCGCTTCGTAAAAATGCCAAAAGCAAACAATCCTAACAGCGGGCCATAAGTATAAGTTGCCACTTTCAGAATAACACCGATCATACTCGGGTTATTCACCCACTCAAATACCAGGACAAACAGCAGGAAAATAAATGCCATCAGCAGGTGTATCCGCTGACGATATTTTTTCTTTTGTTCCTCCGTCCAGTCGTTGCGCCGCTGCATATCCAGGATATCAATGCACAGGGACGACGTTAACGCGGTCATAGCGCCATCTGCACTGGGAAACAGGGCGGAGATCAGCGCAATAATAAAGATCACGGAAATCACGGGCGGCATATGATGCAAAGCCAGCTCAGGGAATAATTTATCTCCCGTAACAGTAACCTGCTGCTGAGCGCCATACAGGTGAAGTAAACCACCCAGGAAAAGGAACAGCCCTATTACAATTACCATAATAAAGGCCAGTGATACCATATTCTTTTTCGAGTCTTTTAATGTTTTTACAGAGATGTTTTTTTGCATCATCTCCTGGTCAAGGCCGGTCATGGTAATGGTGATGAATGCCCCCGCCACAATTTGCTTGACGAAAAACAGCTTACTATCCGGATCTGTATTGAAAATAGTGGTGAGTCCTTTTTCGTGCATGGCGGTAATGCTTTGTCCCAGGCTCAGGTCCATAGTATGCAGGATAAAGCCAACACAAATAATCAGTCCTGCCAGCATGCAGGTAGTTTGCAGCGTATCAGTATATACAATGGTTTTTACACCACCTTCATAGGTATATAACAGGATCATAAATAAGATGATCAGCGTAGTAAGCCAGAAGGGAACACCAAAGCTGGAAAGAATCGCATCCTGCAATATTCTTACTACCAGGTACAATCTCGCTGTGGCGCCAAGGGTGCGGGAAAGAATAAAGAAGGAGGCGCCGGTTTTGTAAGCATAGTTACCGAACCGCGTATGCAGGTAATTATAAATAGATGTTAACTGCAGCCGGTAATACAATGGAATCAGTATATATGCAATAGTGATATAGCCGATAAAATACCCGAGGGTAATCTGCATATAGGAAAAAGCGTCTTTTCCCACTGCGCCGGGCACACTCACAAAAGTAACGCCACTGAGGGAGGTACCGATCATACCAAAGGCCACCAGCATCCAGTTACTGTTACGGTTGCCTATAAAAAAAGAGTCGTTGTTCGAATTACGACCTGTATACCATGCGACTACCAACAGAATTACAAAGTAGGCAACGACGAATGAGAATAATAAACCTGGCGACATAAATCAAATTTAATCAAGATACGATTTTCCCGCAAAGAGGCAAAGATAATGATCTTCCGGTCTTTTGACAGAAGGAGGAGTCTTCTTGCATTTATTGACCTGGATCAATTTTCAGGGAGGCCAATGGGGCCACCTTTGTGCCATCAAAAAATGAATGAATATGACTGTTTTAACAAACAACGCTCCGCTGTCGACGGAGAAGACTTCCCCGGTAACAGCATTGCCACCATCTGGTCCATGGTCGGTAAAGGCAGCAGTAGCCGGGCTCTCACTCATCCTGTTTATGGTAAACCTGGATACAAGTATTGTTATTGTAGGATTGCCGGTATTAATGAAACACCTGCACGCTTCTTTTGCTGCTGCCCAATGGGTGGTACTTAGTTATATGCTGTTGTTGACCGCCCTGATTGCCGGCGCCGGCCGTTTAGGTGATATGTTTGGTAAAAAGAAATTATACCTGTTGGGAATCCTGGTGTTCACGATCGCTTCCTGGGGTTGTGGTATGGCCGCCGGCATTAACGCGTTGATCATTTTCCGTGCTATGCAGGGGATAGGCGCCGCTTTTTGCCTGTCGCTCAGTTTTGCTATTGCAGGTGACCTGGTACCTAAAAACCAGTTGGGAAAAACAATGGGCTGGCTTACCATGATGGTGCCGCTGGGGATTGCATCAGGGCCTACCTGCGGCGGAATCCTGGTGGCTACCATGGGGTGGCAGGCTATGTTTCTTGTGAATATTCCATTGGGCGTACTTGCTTATACGTTAGTGCGCAAATATGTACCTGCCACTCCGCGTGCGACGGTCCAACCAGCGGACTGGACGGGTATGCTGATCCTGGCAGGTGTACTGGTATGTTATTGTATGGGAATGACGATGATGGAAGACAATGGATTCCTGAGCCGCCCGGTATGGTTGCTGTTGGTGGGTTGTATTGGCGGAGCGGTTGTCTTTGTACGTTATGAGCGAAAAGTGCGGTACCCCTTCCTGGATATGCAGCTATTCCGTCAGCCTTTATTATCTGCCAGCCTGCTGGCGGCCTGGCTGGTATACACGGTGATCATGGCCACAGTGGTGTTGCTGCCGTTTTATTTGACCAATGCAGGGCACTACACACCTTTGCAAACGGGGTTGCTCATGTCTTTTGGGCCACTGGTCACGGCCGTATTGAGCGTGTTCGCCGGTAAAGCGGCCGATAAATTTCATGCCCGTAAAGTGATGCTGGTGGGTGTGTTGATCATGGTAGCCGGCTGTGTGGCCATGAGCAGTATTACAGTGGAGCAGGGTATTTTTGGTTTTTTATGGCGTATCGGGCTTATCCAGGTGGGGCTCACATTTTTCCAGACACCTAATAACACGGCGGTGATGGAACTGGCAGCACCGGAACAACGGGGACTCATGAGCGGTCTTTTGTCTTTGTCCCGTACCACAGGGCATATTACCGGAACTGCGGTATTGGGAGCTATATTTGCCATGCTGATGCAACAGGGAACTGTAACGCATGCCATAGCTGTGGTCTTTTTGCTGGCAGCGGTACTGGTAGCCATTGCCGCATTATTAATATATTTGGTGCTGAGAAAGCAGCCGCGCCGCAATAACGTGTAAGTATGTACGAACAATTAACCGACTATATCCTCCGCAGAATTAATGTAACAGATGCGCAACTCAGCATTATCCTGTCGCATTTTAAATTACAGAAAACAGTCCGGAACCAGGCATTATTGTCGGAAGGGGAGGTCGCTAAAAATATATTTTTTGTGAACAGTGGCTGTGTGAGGGTATACTTTATAGATGAGAACGGCCAGGAAGCTACCCGTTACCTGGCATTTGAAAACAATTGCGTTTGCGGGCTAATGAGTTTTATTTCCGGGAAACCCTCTCATGAATTCATCCAGGCCGTTTTGCCAGGCCAGCTATTGGCTATTTCCCGTAATGATTTCTATTATTTGCTGGACACCATCCCGGCCTGGGAGAAATTTTACCGGCACTATCTCGAAAATGCGTACGTCATTAATACCGGCCGGTTAATGAGTTTTATCACCCAAAGTGCCGGGGAAAGGTATCGTCAACTACTAAACGAAAATGCACATGTGGTGCAACGGTTACCTAATAAACTCGTCGCTTCTTACCTTAATATTTCCCAGGAAACATTAAGCCGCCTGAAATCAAAACGTTTTTAACAGCTGTCTATATATGCCCGCGATAGCTATTACTGCGACATTTTAGCGCTCCAAATAAATACTTGACAAAGGCAAATTTATTATTTGCTTTTGTCAAGTATTTATTTACTTTTGTTTGAGAAACAAACACCTATGGACCATCAACAATCTATCGTCCACCAGATCCGCCAGTTTAACCGCTTCTATACTGGTATGATTGGCCTGTTGAACCAACATATACTGGAAAGTAACCTGTCGCTCTCGGAAGTGCGGGTGATCTATGAAATAGGACAACGTCATAAATGCACCGCGGGCGAGCTGATACCCGCTTTAAAAATCGATGGCGGTTACCTCAGTCGTCTTCTGAAAAAATTTGAAAAAAATGGCTGGCTGAACAGGCAGCAGTCTACCGCCGACGGGCGTACGTTTTTTTTACAGCTCAGCGCAGCCGGTAAAAAACTACTGGCAGGGCTGGAAGAAAAGTCTACCGCCGAAATTCAGCAACTGACCGCTCCCTTGTCAGAAAAGCAACAACAACAGATCACGGGCGCCATGAAATCTATCCGGCAGATTTTGTCGGCCCCCGGAGAAGGCGCTGTTTCGGATATCCATATCCGTTATAACCTCCAGCCGGGAGATGTAGGATATCTTATTTATTTACACGGGCAGTTGTATGCAAAGGAATCGGGGTATAACCTGGAATTTGAAGCCTATGTATGTAAAACTTTTTATGAATTTTTACCTACTTACAATCCCGCCAAGGACCGTATTTTCCTGGCCATTGCAGATAACCAGATTGTAGGTTCGGTAGCTATACTGGGGTCTTCCCGCCACCTGGCGCAGTTGCGCTGGTTCCTCATTCACCCCGACTACCGGGGCAAAGGACTGGGAAAGCAGCTGCTGCAGGAAGCCATCGGTTTTTGTAAAGAGAAAGATTATCAGAAAGTATACCTGATGACTACCAGCATGCAGGAAACCGCCATTGCCCTTTATAAGAAGGCCGGCTTCCGCAAAACCGGTGAGAAGTACCTGCAGTTATGGGGACAACAACTTTATGAACAACGATACGACATGGATCTGTCCTAAGCATACTTATGTAACATCACTACCTGTCCGAGGTGATAGGCATCATGTTCCGCTAACCCCTGCAGGTAGTAAATGGCAATATGTTTGGTGCCGGGGAAAGTATCGAACAGTTCTTTCTCCGGAAACTTCCTGATACTGTCGGCTATTTGTGCAAAAGAATGTTCCAGCCGGTGTATGGTGGCCTGCCAGTTTTCTTCTCCACGATTCTCCGGCATATAGAAATCCGGCAGGTCGCCATCCTGCTCCGGAGCCTCATTATGCATAAAACGTTGGACACGCTGATGCCAGAATATAACGTGGTTAATAATTTCCCAACTGTTATTGGATGTTCCAAAGGTTTTGACCGCCTGCATGGCATCCATCCGGGTAAGGTGTTCCCGGAAGGTAACATCAATCCAGGGTTGCCCATTGTAAAGGTTTTCCAGCGAAGCCGCTAAGTGTTCCGTTAATGACATAACAAGCCAATTTTATTTTTTAAAAGATATGTCTGACTCTTTTAAACGGGTACATACATAATCCGTATACCGCTATATAAATAAAAATAGAATCCTGTTAATCGTAATAATCATCTAAAAGTGCAGAACGCGGTGACCGGCAGCTCTGCCATCAATCGAATTTACTGAATTCTTTCCCTTATTTTTAAAGAATATAAAAACCCATCGTTATGGATCAGCAGCAACTGGAGAACAACAAAAATGAAGATGCTATGCGGATGGCCATCAGCACAATGAAACAGCGTCTTGGTGTAATAGAGCAGGGGGGTGGAAAGAAGAGCCTGGAGAAAGTAAGGCAGCGTGGTAAGTTAACCGCCCGCGAGCGCATTCAGTACCTGATAGACCGTGATTCCACTTTTACTGAAATCGGCGCATTTGCCGCCTATGATATGTATGCCGAACATGGAGGTTGCCCGGCAGCAGGTACCGTTGGTGGTATTGGCTATGTAAGTGGCCGGCAGTGCATGATTGTTGCCAATGATATGACGGTGAAAGCAGGTGCCTGGTTCCCTATGACCGGTAAAAAAAATCTCCGTCTGCAGGAAATCGCTATGGAGAATCATCTCCCGGTGATCTACCTGGTGGATAGTGCCGGTGTATTTTTACCTATGCAGGACGAAATATTTCCGGACAAAGAACATTTTGGCCGCATCTTTAGAAACAATGCCCGCATGAGTGCCATGGGCATCACGCAAATTGCTGCTGTAATGGGTAGTTGCGTGGCCGGCGGCGCTTATCTCCCTATCATGAGCGACGAGGTGCTAATGGTGGAAGGCAATGGTTCTATCTTCCTCGCTGGTCCCTACCTGGTAAAAGCCGCTATCGGGGAAGACGTAGATGCGGAAACGTTAGGAGGTGCTGTTACCCACACAGAAATTTCAGGTATCGCCGATTATAAATTTAAAACGGACGAAGAATGCCTGGACCAGGTAAAACGGATCGTCAGCAAACTGGGACATCCTGCTACCGCAGGATTTGATCGTATTGAACCGCAACTGCCGCTGAAATCAGGTGAAGAATTGGATAGCATATTGCCGGCAGATAGTTCCCGCCCTTATGATATGCTGGAAATTATTGAACGCCTGGTAGATGGTTCTGCATTTGATCAATATAAACAGGACTATGGCAAATCCATTATTTGCGGCTATGCCCGCATTGATGGCTGGGCGGTAGGCATCGTTGCCAATCAGCGTAAAATAGTGAAAAGCCGGAAAGGTGAAATGCAGATGGGTGGCGTTATTTACAACGACAGCGCCGATAAAGCCGCCCGCTTTATCATGAACTGTAACCAGAAGAAAATTCCGTTGGTATTTTTACAGGACGTTACCGGTTTCATGGTAGGCAGCAGAAGTGAACATGCCGGTATCATTAAAGATGGTGCTAAACTGGTGAATGCAGTAGCCAATTCGGTGGTCCCCAAAATTACTATCATTATCGGGAACTCCTATGGAGCTGGTAACTACGCCATGTGTGGTAAAGCTTATGATCCCCGCTTCATTTATGCATGGCCTTCCGCTAAAATAGCGGTAATGGGTGGCGAACAAGCCGCCAAAACGCTATTGCAGATACAGGTAGCCGCGCTTAAATCCAAAGGAGAAGTGATTACACCCGAGGAAGAAGCCCGCCTGCTCAAAGCCATTACCGATAAGTACTACGAACAAACCACTCCATATTATGCGGCTGCCCGTCTCTGGGTAGACGATATCATTGATCCCGCTGATACCCGTATACGTATTGCGGAAGGTATCAAAGCAGCTAATAATGCGCCGGTAGAGCAATCCTTTAGTGTAGGGGTGTTCCAGGTGTAGAAGGCTTAAAGCAGAAAGCAGAAGGCATAAAGCTATTTTAGCGATTGATCAGAACGGATTTTAATCTTACACTTTAATCAATCGCTAAAATAGCTTTATGCCTTCTGCTTTCTGCTTTAAGCTCAAAAAAAACTACCTTAGCAACTTTTAAAGAAGAACATGGAACTGGTAGTATATACAGACGGCGCTTCCCGCGGCAACCCTGGCCCGGGAGGATATGGAGTGATACTGATGTGGGGAAATATCCGGAAAGAGTTATCACAGGGATATCGCAAAACCACCAATAACAGGATGGAACTATTGGCCGTGATTGTAGCACTGGAAGCCCTGAAAAAAGATGGGGTGCCGGTAACTATTTTTACCGATAGTAAATATGTGGTAGACAGTATTGAAAAAGGCTGGCTGTGGGGCTGGGTGAAAATTAATTTCAAAGACAAAAAAAATAAAGACCTCTGGCAACGTTTCATTCCACTATACAAAAAGCATCGTATTAAAATGCAGTGGGTGAAAGGACACGCCAGTAACCCATTTAATAATCGTTGCGATGAATTGGCGACGCAGGCCGCAGATAGCGGCAACTGGCTGATTGACGAAGGTTTCGAAAACGACAACGCATAGAATAAACACTTTCGCTCCGAACCAAGAGGTGATCATAATTGTAATATAAGCGCAAACTTAATATTTCTTTATGCTCACCTGGTTCATTGAAACGCTACAGAAATACCCCGAAATAGCCGTGATGCTAACCCTGCTGATCGGCTTCCTGCTGGGAAAGGCCCATATCAAAGGTTTCACGCTGGGTACAGTAACCGGTGTACTGCTGGTGGGCATTGCCATTGGCAGCTTTCATATCAGCATTCCTTCTGAAACAAAATCTATCTTCTTTCTTTTCTTCCTGTTTTGTACCGGCTATGGGATAGGCCCGCAATTTTTTCAGGGATTGAGGAAGGATGGATTACCCATTGCGCTGTTTTCCTTTATGGTATGTTGCAGCAGCGTGCTTTTCTGCTGGGGCATTGCATCTTTACTACGTTTTGAAACCGGTACTACAGCGGGACTAATGTCAGGCGCTAATACCTGCTCTGCTATCATTGGTGTAGCCTCCAATACCATTAATGAACTCAATCTGAGTGACGACGAACGTGCCCGGTTAATTAACCAGATACCTGTGGCCTATGCAGTGACGTATATTTTCGGTACGGCCGGCACCAGTTGGTTTTTGTCTGTAATTGGCCCCTGGTTTATGTCTGGTAGCCGCGCTAAGTTAATAGAACAAACAAAAGACCTGGAAGCCAAAGTATCGGAAGCTTCACCGGAGGGAGAAGAGAATATTACCAACGCATATGATCATGTGGCGTTCCGGGCTTATCTCGTTAACGGAGAACTGGCAGGAGAGGGGAGAACAGTGGGGGACATTGAACATATGCTGCACGAGAAAAAAAGATTGTTATATATCCTGCGTATCAGGCGGGGAGGTAAATTATATGAAACCAGTAATGGATTTATTATTAAGCCGGGAGATATTATAGCTATTGGAGGTCAACGTTCTTCGGCCATTGCTTCGGAATCCTTACTTGGAAAAGAGGTGGCGGATGCAGAGTTGTTAACTTTCCCGGTGCAATCCGCTACGGTGATCATCACCAGGAAAGCGGCTATCAACAAGCCCTTGAAGGAGTTTGCCCGGCACCCGGAATTTCATGGCATCAGTATTCGCAAAGTTACCCGCTCAGGGATTGAAATGCCATTGTCCGCAAACACGGTGATTCAAAAGGGAGATATGGTGGAGATGGTGGGCATTCAGCAAGAGCTGGACAAAGCCGTCGCCATTCTTGGATATAAAGAAAGAGTAGGTGTAGAAACGGATATCGTTTATTTGGCAGCGGGTATTGTAGTAGGTACGTTGGTGGGAAGCCTGAGTGTGCGGCTGGGCAACGTGCCGGTGGAACTCAGTACCAGCGGAGGTGCGCTGATTGCGGGATTGGTGTTCGGCTGGATGCGTGGTATCCGGCCGCACTTTGGCTATATTCCTGCGGCTTCGCAATGGGTGCTGACTAAACTGGGACTGCATGTATTCATTGCTATCGTAGGACTCAGTGCCAGTCAGGGCTTTCTGCAGGGGTTGAGAGAAGAAGGACTGACACTATTCCTGGCAGGGATGGTATTGAGCCTGCTGCCGATGGTGGTGGCATTGTTCCTCTCTAAATACGTATTTAAGTTTCATCCCGCTATTGGCCTCGGAGCCTGTGCCGGCGCACACGATGAGTCAGCCCCTTTGCTGGCAGTGCAGGATGCGCTTAACAGTAAAGTACCTGCACTGGGATACACGGTGGCGTACGCGGTAGCCAATATTACCCTCACTACCTCAGGCGTTATAATTGTCTTGTTGATGCACAAGGGCGGCTAAATACGCCGCTCATCACAATTTTGTCTAGCTAAATCCACGTCTGTATTGCGATTCGCTTGCAGTGAATCGTTTTACCTTCAACTTTTTTAACATTTCTTTTGTTTTTAACTCGTAAAGCAATTAGCTTTGCGACCCATTAGTCTATAGGATTAATAGGATATAGAAAGGAACAAATTTTTAAAGAATAGCTTATGGAGAAATATACCCAACCATACTTTGTTAGCAACTGTTGTTGCCTGCATTAATTAAATCGAAAACCCTGGCTGCATAGCACCATTGCTGTAGCAGCAGGTTGCAACAAAAAACAGTCACCGGAGCTTGAACTGTTTCCGGTATTATCAACTTAGGGATACAACACGGCAAAAGTCTGTTTACATACAGGCCAGGACTTGTAGTGCCTCGAAAAAAACCAACAATCACCGCTCATTTAACATTTTACTTATGTTACAACGACTACTCCTCGTACTGCTGCTATTTAGTGCCCCGGCAGTATTTGCACAAACACGCACTGTCACCGGACGCGTTTATTCTGCGAAAGACAATACGCCTTTACCGGGAGCATCTGTGGTGATAAAGGGTACCACCAACGGTACCGCAACAGATGCGGACGGTAACTTTAAACTATCCGTCAACGACCCTGCTGCCACTACTTTACAGATTCGCTTCATTGGTATGGAATCACAGGAAGTACCGATCAGTACCCGTCCACTCAACATTGCCCTCCGTTCTTCCGGGAAGGACCTGGGAGAAATAGAAATTGTGGTGGCCTACGGTACTACCAAGAAAGGATCCTACACAGGTTCTGTATCACAGATCAAAGGAACCGAACTGGAAAACAGGCAGGTATCCAGCGTATCTAAAGCCCTGCAAGGCCTCGCTGCCGGCGTGCAAAGTACCTCTACCAGCGGACAACCTGGTTCAGATGCTACCATCCGTATCCGTGGCGTAGGGTCTATCAACGCTTCCGCAGATCCTTTATATGTATTAGATGGTGTGCCTTACAGCGGAAGCCTGAGTGCCATCAACCCCTCCGATATTGAATCTATCAGCGTATTAAAAGATGCCACATCCTCCGCCCTGTACGGTTCCCGCGGTGCCAACGGCGTGATTATAATCACCACTAAAAAAGGCCGCCAACAGGGTTCTGTTATAAACGCCCGCGTAAGCCAGGGCTTTTCAAAAAGAGCTGTAAAGGACTATGAAAAAGTAACCACGGATCAGTACTTTGAAATGTACTGGGAAGCGCTCCGCAATGGTGCACTCACCAACGGTGCCAGTCCCACCGCCGCTGCGGCACAGGCCAGCAACCGTCTTATCAGCAGGGTAGGTATTAACCCTTATGGTACCGCATTCCCTCAGCCGGTAGGCACAGACGGAAAACTGGTGGCTGGTGCTAAAGCATTATGGGATGACGACTGGGATAAAGCCATGCAACAAACCGGGCATCGTACACAAGCAGATCTCAGCATCAGCGGCGCTACCGACAAAAGCAGGTACTATATTTCCGGTGGTTACCTGAACGATCAGGGTATTTACCTGGCCTCCGGGTTCAAACGTTATAATGTACGCAGTAATGTAGAATTAGATGCTAAAAAATGGTTGAAAGTAGGACTGAATATCGGCGGTGCTCACTCCGATCAGCAGGCGCCCCCTTCAGAAGACAGCCGTACGGATAACTATGTGAACTACGGCCGACTGATGGCGAGCTTTTATCCCATCTATCAGCGCGATCGCACTACCGGCGCCTATCTGCTGGATGCCAACGGCAATAAAATGTTCGACTACGGCAGCTACCGCCCCAGCGCTGCAAATACCAACAGTAACCTTATCGGTACCGCACCGATCGATAAACATAACTATGGCAGGGATGATGTTTCTGCACGTGTATATGGTGAAGCCACTATTTTGCCAGGGTTGAAGTTTAAAACCAGCTACAACGCAGACTATACAGCCACTAACCAACACGACTATACGAATCCTACCTTTGGCTTTGATGCAGAAGTGGGCGGTACCGTAGAAAAGAATGCTACCCGTGTTTTCAGCTGGACTTTCAATAACATTCTGACCTACGATCATACCTTCAACGAAAAACATCACCTCAACGTACTGGCAGGCCAGGAAACGTATAAATACACCACTACCTTTATGGATGGTCAACGTTCCGGTTTCTCCCTGCTGGGCCTTGATGAACTGTCGGATGCCGCCCTGATCAAAGATCTCCAGGGATACACCGACACTTATAATATCTACAGTTACCTCGGTCGTGCAGAATATGATTATCTCGGCAAATACTTTTTGTCAGGATCATTGAGAGCAGACAGGTCTTCCCGCTTTGACCCACGATACGCCTGGGGTACTTTCTGGTCGCTCGGCGCTTCCTGGAAACTCACAGAAGAAGACTTCCTGAAAGGCAGCTCCTGGTTAAACCTGCTGACACTCCGTGCCAGTTACGGTGCACAGGGAAATGACAACCTGGGAGAAGATTCTTACTACAACTACCTGCCATTGCTGAACGTGAACAGCAACCTGGGAGAGGGTGGTACTTACCGCAGGATATTGTACAACGACAAACTGAAATGGGAAACAAACCTGAACCTGAATGTGGGCGTAGATTATGCCATGTTCGATAATCGTTTCAGCGGTACATTGGAATTTTTTCAGCGTGCATCTAAAAACCTGCTGTATTTAAGACCACTGCCTCCGTCTATGGGATATTCCTCTATTGCAGAAAATATCGGAGCGCTGAAGAATACCGGTTTTGAAGTAACACTACATGGCGTACCTGTAAAAACGAAAGACTTCAGCTGGACAGTAGACCTGAACCTGACCCACTATAAAAATAAGGTGACTGAATTGCCACAAAAAGAAATCATCAGTGGCACCAAGAAGCTGATGGTAGGCCATTCGATTTATGATTTCTGGATTCGCGACTGGGCAGGTGTGGACGAAAAAACAGGATTACCGTTATGGTATATCAACAATCCGGATGGTACCAAGGGAAAAACCAGCAACTCTGCTGCTGCTTCCCTGTACTACAGCAAGTCTTCTTTGCCTGATTTGTATGGTGGTTTTACCAACACCTTTAATTACAAAGATTTTTCTTTATCCTTTATGTGGGCATATAGCCTGGGTGGTTCCGTACTCGATAATGACTATCTCTACCTGTTAGGCACAGGAACTTCTGCCGGCCGCTCTTTTGGCCCTGAAATGCTGAATCACTGGACACCACAGAATACAAAAACAGATGTGCCTAAGCTTACCACCGTTCAAACCAACTGGACAGCCACTTCCAACCGCTTTTTGTATGATGCCAGCTATGCCCGTCTGAAGAACGTGAACCTGAGCTATAATCTTCCTAAAAGCCTGATGGAAAGAGCGCACCTGAACAATGTGACCGTTTACCTGCAGGGAGACAACCTGTTCACTTTGTATAAGCACAAAGGCCTGGATCCTGAGCAATCCGTTGGAGGTACTACTTACTATCGCTATCCGGCTATCAAATCTTTATCCGCCGGTATTAACCTGAGCTTCTAAAAATATGATCATGAAAAAGAACTTATTTATATTCATCTTCACCGCTCTTCTGCTGGGATCCTGCAGCAAGGACTTCCTGGAACCCAAGCCCACCAATGCCATACCCGACACAGAGGTATATAATACCGTAGATAATGTGGAAACGGTGATTAACGGTACGTGGTCGTATATGTTCGAAGAGTTTTTCACTTATGCAGTACCCGGCTTTAAATCCCTGCATCTTACCAGCGATGCCATGGGTAATGATGTGGCAGTAGTACCACAGGTGTACGGATTGTATGGTTCCTACTCTTACACAGAGATGGTAGATAATACCAAGAACCGCGTAAATGCCTTCTGGACCATCCTTTACAAAGTAATTGATAACACTAATAACATCATCGCCCGTATTGATAAAGCAGCAGGAGATGATGGAAAAAGAGCGCGTATCAAAGGACAGGCTTATGCCCTGCGTGCATTCTGTTATCTGAACCTGGCTTCTTTCTACCAGTTTAATACCACCGGTGCAGAAAAGGCAGTGCCCATTTACCTGGAACCTACTACTACCACTTCTGTAGGCAAACCAAGAGCAACCGTTGCTGAGGTATACAAACAGGTAATAGCAGACCTGCAGGCCGCATTGCCGTTGCTGAAAGATTATCAGCGTAATCCCAGTCAGAAATGGAAAATTGATGCGAACATAGCCAATGGATTATTGGCAAGAGCTTATCTCTATAATCATCAGTGGGATCTGGCTATTCCAGCTGCTGTAGCGGCCCGTAACGGTTACCCATTGATGTCCGGAGATGATTACAATAAGGGCTTCAATGACCTGAGTAATACTGAGTGGATCTGGGGACACGGGCAAACACCCAACCAGAGCAACGCCAGCTATAACTTCCATTTCCTCGATGTATCTACACCGGCAGCTTACTACCAGAGTTTTGCGTGCGACCCTTACTTCCAGAATTTCTTTGACAGCAGCGACGTACGCTTTCGCTTGTTCAGCTGGAACAGCGATGGTTACCTGCTCTATAAGAAATTCCGTTTCCGCGATGCTACCGCGTTGATCGGCGACCTGGTACTGATGCGCGCAGCAGAAATGTACCTGATTGAAGCAGAAGCATATGCCCGTATAGGTAATACTGATAAAGGAGCAGCCGCATTGAATGCATTACGTACGGCCCGCAATGCCACCCTGTATAAAGGGGGAGGTAACCTGGTAGATTCTGTGCTGGTAGAAAGAAGGAAAGAATTATGGGGAGAAGGATTTTCATTGTCTGACATTATTCGTACAGGCGCTCCCGTTATAAGGAAACCATTCCTTTCTTATACCGGGGAAGACAGTCTCGTTACCGTTATTCAGCCTGATGGCAGTCAGGATAAGGTAGCCGGACAGGGACACACTACCCTGAAGCTACCCGACGGCAATCCATTTACGCCGAAAAACAATTACTACCTGTTTGCCATCCCGGTAACGGAAGTGCAGAATAATCCCAATCTAAATAAGTAATAAGTAAATAGAAAAAGGACGGTAGCGATACCGTCCTTTTTCTATTTATGTTGTCATTTTAATAAATCCAGGGAATGATTCTGCTGGTGTGTTTCATGTAGTTCGTATATTCTTCTCCAAACTGCGCTGCCAGCATTTTTTCTTCTACACTGATCCGGTAAATAAACACGGTCAATACCGGGATAAATACTACGGCCAATGCCAGCCAGTTATTGAGTGATAGACCAAAGCCCAGGAAAGACAATAACGATCCCGCATACGCCGGATGCCGTATCACACCATATATGCCATCTTTTTTCAGGTAATGATCTTTGCGGATCGTCACCACAACGGTAAACAGTCGCCCCAGCTGCATAATAGATATGAAACGCAGTATCATCCCCAGCAATATAACGGATAGGCCTATACGAGGCATAAGCACGCCTTCCAGGATATAAAAGTGCGTTTTAAAGCCCACGTACATAGCGATATTTATAAACACAATAATGACGATCCATATATAAGCCAGGCTGCCTTTGTCCTGCTTCTTTTTATCGGCCTGGTCACCGGCCCAAAGAATCCGGTGCAATAATATTTCGGAAAAAAACCACGCGAAATAGATAATGGAGGATAGCATATTCATATTGTAAAGGATATTGGAACAGTGTATGTGAGCGCTATTATGTTTTCTGGTTTTCAAAAAGGTACGTAATTTTAGTTACATTAAAATGTGTGCTATGGAAAATCTGCAAGCAATATTACAGTCTCCCACACCGGTATTGATTGATTGTTTTGCCACCTGGTGCGGACCTTGCCAGATGGTACCACCAATATTGAAGGAGGTGAAGGAAAAAATGGGAGATCAGTTGAGAATTATTAAGATAGATATCGATAAGAACCAACAGCTATCCGCGCAATGGCAGATCAGTAGTGTACCTACGCTGTTGCTTTTTCGCGGTGGCAAACTGGTATGGCGCCAGAGTGGGGTAGTACCGGCGCATCAGTTACTGCCGATTCTCAAACAACATTTGTCGTAGAGCAGAAAGCATAAAGCAGAAAGCAAAAAGCTATTGTAGCGAATGAACAGAGCGGGTAAATAATTTAAATACCCGCTCTGTTCATTCGCTACAATAGCTTTTTGCTTTCTGCTTTATGCTATATCCTGTTATAATAACTCTGCAAATCCCGGGTGAGCACATCGTAAATAGGTCGTGTGAACTCCATGAATAGGTCGGTAGGCGGCGGAGGGGGCATATCCTGGCCACCCATCAGGCGTTTATCTTCATCACTTAATGCTCTTTCATCGCCACGGAAGGTGCCAAACTGGTTTACCCAGGTATAGCTACCTGGAATACGATCCTGCCGGAGAAGCTGTCCGTTGCTGGTATTGGTAATCTGGTAATCCAGCAGTCCTTTGGACACCACCGTTTTTTTAGTGATATACAGCGTGGCGGTAACCACCCTGTAATAGGGGATTTCTTTACCCGTAGAATCTTTGGTAGTGCCGGCAACTATTTCTTTAGATACATTGCGTTCCACGCGGTCTACATAAGTTTGTCCGACTATGAAGTCAAAGAAACGCAGGGAGATATATTCATCAGGATACAGGTTCGCGTTTCGAACAGTGCGTTCATCGTAGAACTGTACAAACTGATTGATATTGCGTTGCTGGAGATTTCTCACCAGGTAATCACGGAATTGGTCGGCGGAGAACTGGAAGTAGGGAGAGCGCACTTCAATCTGGCTGACAGCTACGTTGATAACACCCAACTGGAAAGCTTCATCCTTCCGTTGTTGTGCATCGCGGTAATTGGGAACCAGCTTGAGGGCGGCGGCAAACTCTTCGTATGCCTGTCGGGCACTGGCTTTATCGCCCCGGTCCAGTAACGACATACCCCGGCCGTAGCGGGTTTCAGCTGCATTTTCCTGTGCGCCGGTGATGGCATTCCGGTAATCTTTCGGCTGTACCAGGCGAAGAGCAGCAGGGGAGCTGTGGATGGCGTTATAAAGATTTTGCAACGCCCGGTATTCATTACGGACGGCTTCCCATTTCAGATCATTATTAGAGCGCAGGAGTTCATTGACCCGGTCTTCCCGGCTCAACTGGGCCTGTTTATAAGCATCAGGCAACATCCGGGTAGCGGTAGCATCCTGGGGTTTACGTTGCAGCTTCTTGACGAACGCACTTACTGCGTCATCGTATCTGCCTTTGTTATATAATTTTTCGCCTGATCTGCAGGAAAGAAAGCAAGTGTAGAGGAAAATGGCGGCTACGCTCAGTAGCTGCCTCCAGTATAATTTTTTCAAAGGGATTATTTTTATAAGGATATGTTTGCCTGCTATAGTCCCTGCTCCAGCCTATTTGTATTGCCTTCTCAGTTCACGGTCTGCCTCCCGTTCTTTAATGGAGTCACGTTTATCATGCAGCTTTTTACCTTTACCAACACCAATTTCAATTTTGGCAAGACTCTTATCTGTGATAAATATGCGCAGTGGTACAATAGTGTAGCCGCGTTCTTTAATTTTATTTTCGATTTTTCTTAATTCACGCTTTGTCAGCAACAACTTGCGCTCGCGTAAGGGGTCATGGTTGGAGGAGGTGCCATGGGAATACTCTGCAATATGCAAGCTTTTTACAAACAATTCTCCTTTGGAAAAATAGCAGAATGAATCATTGAAACTCACCTTATTGGCACGAATAGATTTGATTTCCGTTCCCAGCAATACCATCCCGGCAATATATTTATCTTCTATTGCGTACTCGAAATATGCCGATCTGTTCTTTAATTCTGCCATTTTGAAGCGATTAGCTTTTTAGCGCCTAACCTTTAGCTATTAATAAATGCAGCGAAGATCAACATAACATATTCTTCGCTGCATTTATTAATAGCTAAAAGCTAACGGCTAACAGCTAGTTTTTAAATATAGTCAGCAAACTTGCCAACTTCGTCTTTAATTCTTTTCTATCCATGATAAAATCCAGGAAACCGTGCTCCAACAGGAACTCAGCACTCTGGAAGCCAGCAGGCAGATCTTTCTTAATCGTTTCTTTAATAATCCTCGGACCCGCAAAACCAATCAGTGCGCCTGGTTCTGCAATGTTCAGGTCGCCCAGCATCGCATAGGAAGCGGTTACACCACCCGTAGTCGGATCGGTCATTAAAGAGATATAAGGAAGTCTGGCATTGGCCAATTGCGTGAGCTTGGCAGAAGTTTTAGCCATCTGCATGAGAGAGAAAGCACTCTCCATCATACGCGCACCACCTGACTTGGAAATGATCATCAACGGTTTTTTGTTCACGATGCAATAGTCAATGGAACGGGCAATTTTTTCACCCACTACCGATCCCATAGAGCCGCCAATGAAGTTAAAATCCATACAAGCCACTACGAGGTCGTTACCTAATACTTTTCCGGAACCTACCGTCATCGCATCTTTCAGCCCGGATTTCTTCTGCGCATCTTTCAGCCGGTCGCCATAAGGCTTCAAATCCTTAAAGCCGAGGAAGTCCGTTGGATATATATTTGGAAACAGTTCCTCGAACTGGTTGTTGTCAAATATGATCTCAAAATACTCTGCAGAGTTAATACGGTTATGATAATTACACTTATCACACACATAGAAATGCTCTTTCAGATCCTTTACAGTAACGGTTTTCTTACAGTTAGGACACTTGTGCCACAAACCATCCGGTGCTTCTTTCTTTTCACTGGTGGTGGTAGAGATGCCTTGTTTAATTCGCTTAAACCAGCTTGACATATTTTGCTATTAGATTAGAAAATAGTGGTGCAAGATACGAATTATCGTATAAAGCCAAAAACATAACAATAAAAAGCTTAAAGCATAAAGCTGAAAGCAAAAAGCTATTGTAGCGAAGATGACAATATATTGTACTAAAAAATATATCATCGCTCTAATCTCCGTTACAATAGCTTTTTGCTTTCAGCTTTTTGCTTTAAGCTCTTCCTTACGCGTTTCTGTTGATGCAATTCAGATCACGGAATGCTTCTTCCAGGCGCTTTACAAAGGTTTCTTCACCTTTGCGCAGCCATACGCGTGGATCGTAGTATTTTTTATTTGGCTTATCTGCGCCTTCCGGATTACCCAGCTGACCCTGCAGATAGTCTTTTTTCGCTTCGTAGAAGTCGTGTACACCTTCCCAGAAAGCCCATTGCATGTCGGTATCAATATTCATTTTGATAACGCCATAGCCCAGTGCTTCAGTGATCTGATGCTTTGGAGAACCGCTACCACCATGGAATACGTAGTATACTGGTTTAGCAGCAGTTTTGTATTTTGCCTGGATAAATTCCTGGCTGTTGTGCAGGATTACCGGGCGTAATTCTACGTTACCAGGGCTGTAAACGCCGTGTACGTTACCAAAAGCCGCAGCTACGGTGAAACGTGGACCTACTTTAGATAAGATTTCATAAGCATAAGCCACTTCTTCCGGTTGTGTATACAGTTTGGAATTGTCTACGCCAGAGTTATCTACCCCATCTTCTTCACCACCGGTTACGCCCAGTTCAATTTCGATAGACATACCCAGCTTATTCATTCTCTCAAAATATTTATGAGAAATTTCGATGTTTTCCGCAATAGGCTCTTCAGACAGATCCAGCATGTGAGAGCTGTACAGTGGCTGACCGTGGAGTTTGAAATATTGTTCACCCGCATCCAGCAAACCATCGATCCATGGTAACCATTTTTTAGCAGCATGGTCAGTATGTAATACTACCGGTACACCATAATATTTAGCTACTTCATGTACGTGCTTTGCGCCGGAGATACCACCTGCAATGTTCGCCTGCAGCTTATCATTAGGCATACCTTTACCTGCAAAAAATTGTGCACCGCCGTTAGAAAACTGAATAATAACCGGTGAATTTACTTTAGCAGCTGTTTCCAGTACCGCATTCACGGAGTTAGTTCCCACAACATTCACGGCAGGCATAGCAAATCCGTTGTCTTTGGCATCGTTATACAGCGCATCCAGCTCTTCGCCGAATAGTACGCCAGCTCTGTATTTTCCCATACTCTGATATGTGTTTTATTTTTTAGGAAAGCAAATATAAGGAGTTAAATACAAGATTTATAGCGAAAAGTAAGTGCTTATGTATTAAATGTACGGACAGAAAAACGTATTTTACCCGATCATAACCCACCACGATATGAAATTATGCCTTGCCCTGTTAAGTGTTATATTCCTGCATATGCCCGTTGCTAAAGCATTTGAGGGCCCTGCTACAGATTCACTGCTCTTCTATACTTCTTTTGATGGCACCCGCATTCATTACACGGTGAAAGGAAACGGTCAGCCGGTATTATTAATACATGGTTTTATTGTAGACGGAGAGGGCTGGAAGAAAACGGCGGTTTACGATTCCCTGTTATCACATGGCTGTAAGGTAATTACCCTGGATTTGCGTGGGAACGGGGCTTCAGATCATCCGCACGACAGTATCGCTTACCTGCATGATGCAGAAGCCAGAGATATGATGGGGCTCATGACTTACCTGGGCATCAACAGCTACCAGGTGGTCAGCTATTCGCGTGGTGCTATTATAGCTGCCCGTTTGCTGGTATTGGATCCCCGGGTACGTAGCGCCGTATTGGGTGGCACAGGTGCAGGTTTCACAGACCCTGCCTGGCCGCGTCGCTTAAAGTTTTATGACGCACTTTCCGGGAAGGACGTACCGGAGCTGGCTGCCATGGTGAAAAATGTACAGAAAGCCGGCCTGGATCAACGCGCCCTGGCATTGATGCAGTTTGGCCAACCCGCTACTACGCCGAAGGAGCTGGCCAGCGTGCAACAACCAGTACTGGTATTGGGAGGGAATAAGGACGAAGACAATGATACCGGCGGATCACTGGCAGCTATGATGCCGGCAGGCATGCACGGCACAGTACCGGGCGACCATAACACAGTATGGCGTTCGGCGCCTTTCGCCGCCTGGGTATTGGATTTTCTGCAAAATCATTAACTAACGGTAAGCGTATTACCGTCTACCTTCACTGTATAAGCTGCCAACGGGGCTGTGGCCGGTCCGGTGGTTACCGCGCCGGTAGTGTTATAGCGGCTTCCATGACCGCAGGGAGCATTACATTCTATTAATTTGGAACTGTTATTAAACGTAGCTACGGTGCAACCCTGATGGGTACACGTACTGGAAAGTGCAGTAAAACTCGCTGCTGCATTGCCGGTGGCGGTACGGATAATAATCACGCCATTGGAAATTTTAAAATCACCCACATTAGGCAGGTCAGATGTCAGGTTAAGGGATAGTTTGGGCGTAGTGCCCCCGCCTGGAGGCGTAGGTGACGGGTTGTCATTGCCACCTTTACTGCAGGCCGCTAATCCCGCTGTGCAAGCCAATGCCAGCGTTAAGCCCAGGCTGGAAACAAAATCTCTTCTTTCCATAAATGATGCGTTTAAGTTGATGATAAAACTGTTTACGCAAATGGAAAGCGGAAGGTTGCCTCTAAAAAGGAAGGGTGGAAAAGTAAGTAGTCGCTTCCCGCAAACGACTGCCATACCAGGAAAACATTTCCCCATCTACCAGGTGAATACGCGCCGCGGGAACAATGGACTGCAATTCGGCGATATGTTTTTCTTTAAAAGGATATGGCTCCGATGAGAGCAAAATTAGCTCACATCCGCTGTCTGCCAACTGTTCCGGCGTAATGGAAGGATACCGTAGTAATTCACCGAATACATTTTGCAAGCCGCAGGCCTGCAGCATTTCATGAATGAAAGTATCGCCGCCGGCCACCATCCAGGGATCGCGCCATATGAAATAGGCGGTGCGGAGAGGAGTAGGCCGTACCGGCAATGCAGCAAAACCCGCTTTGATTTGTGCCACCAAATCCGCTGCAGCAGCGGCCCGGTTGGTCAGTGTACCAACGCCGGCAATCATTTGGTAAGCATCTTCCAGTGTTTGTATATTACTCACCCATACCGGGTATTTCTGCATCAGTGGCAGGATATCGGCTTCCAGGTTTTCTTCTTTGTTGGCAATAATAAGGTCTGGTGATAACGCCGCAATCCTGTCTGCATGCACATTTTTCGTGCCACCTACCCGCGTTTTTTCGCGAAACCACGTAGACGGATGTACGCAGAATTTAGTGATACCAACTACTTCTTTATCCAGTCCAAGGGTGTATAATAATTCAGTTTGTGAAGGCACCAGTGAAATAATCCGCTGCGGCGGATGTTCCAGTGTTATCTGCCTGTTTAACTGATCGGTAAAAATCATGTGGTAATGGTTAGGTAGGTATTTTTACGGGAGATGTGAACCGCGCGGGCTACATCTCCCGTAAAAAATAATTATCGGCCCAGGGCCTGTATAATATCATACTTCGTAATAATGTGGTAGTTGCCACTGTCGTCTTTAGTCAGCACAGCGCCGTTTTCCCGGTTAATATACACCGTCAGTTTTTCGATAGGCGTATCCTGGCTTACCAGGGGGAAAGATGGCTGTAACACCTGTTTGACCAGTGCATCTTTGAGATTGACGTCATCTATCAGCCGGTTAAATAAACCGGTTTCAGAAACGGCGCCAATAATTTCTCCGCCTTGTTCTACGGGTATATGCTCGATGTCATATTTTTTCATACGCGCAATGGCTTCGCTTACTTTTTCATCCGCCCCAATGGTCACCAGTGGCTGCTTACGACGGCCATTCACCACATCCTTTACTGTTTTTACGTCGAGGAATCCACGTTCCAGCATCCACTGATCGTTGTAAATTTTTCCTACATAACGACTGCCATGGTCATGGAAAATAACCACTACCACGTCGGTAGGTTTCAGGGACGCTTTCAATTGTAAAAGTCCTGCTATGGCCGATCCGGCAGAGTAACCCACAAAAATGCCTTCTTCTTTGGTAATACGGCGCGCCATCACGGCGGCGTCTTTATCGGTTACTTTTTCAAACTTGTCGATCACCGACATGTCGTAGTTTTCCGGCACAAAATCTTCTCCAATTCCTTCTGTGATATAAGGATACACTTCACTCATATCCAATTGGCCGGTTTCAAAATATTTTTTCAGCAGGGAGCCATAACTATCAATGGCCCATACCTGGATGTCGGGATTTTTTTCTTTCAGGTACTTACCGGTACCTGTAACAGTGCCACCAGTGCCGGTGGCCACTACCAGGTGGGTAATTTTTCCCTCCGTTTGCTCCCATATTTCAGGGCCGGTTTGCTCATAATGTGCTTCCCGGTTGGCGAGATTGTCGTATTGATTTACATAAAATGAATTCGGTACTTCTGTAGCCAGCCGTTTGGACACGGAATAGTAGGAGCGGGGATCTTCCGGCTCTACGTTCGTGGGGCATACAATGACTTCCGCGCCTACTGCTTTCAGGATATCCACTTTTTCCTTAGATTGTTTGTCGGTGGTAGTGAAAATACACTTATACCCCCTGATAATAGCCGCCAGCGCCAGTCCCATACCGGTATTACCGGAAGTGCCTTCAATGAGGGTGCCACCAGGTTTCAGCAATCCTTTTTGTTCTGCCACATCCACCATTTTCACCGCCATGCGGTCTTTAATAGAGTTGCCTGGGTTAAAGAATTCTACTTTGGCGAGCACCGTGCAGGGGAGAGTAGCCGTAACGCGATGCAACTTGACCATTGGGGTATTTCCTATCGTTTCGAGAATGTTATCACAATATTTCATAAAAATGAGGTTGTATGGTAACGAAAATAAGGAATTGAATTGATACCCGGAGGCGCGGAGGGGCCGCTACGGGCGATTGTCTTTTTCAGGCGTATAGTGATTCTGCTGATTTGTTTGATTTCCTTTAGCTCTTTTTAGAGATATGCCCCGGAAGTCCTTTTAAATTGATAATATTATTAGAATAAATAAAATCACTGTTATCAGTATAATTCTGAAAAAGACAAGGATCCTCTGCGCTTTCTTATCTTTGCCTGGATGAGTGAAAGAATTTTTATCACGGGCATAGGTACCGGTGTAGGAAAAACCCTCACGGCGGCCTGTATTACGGAAGCGCTGAATGCGGACTACTGGAAACCAGTACAAACGGGCTTAATAGAAGGTACAGATACCGACACGGTGCTATCCTTGTTATCAAATACGGTGTCAGTTTGTCATCCGGAGGCCTGGCGTTTGCAGGCGCCGGCATCGCCGCATCTGGCCGCGCGACTCGAAAATACGGCCATTGATACTACTAAAATACTGACACTGGCGGACCAGTACCAGCCGGCGGAACGTCCACTGGTAATAGAGGGAGCCGGCGGCCTGATGGTACCGGTAAATGAAACAGTTTTTACGCTGGATCTCATACTGGCACTGAAGGCGAGGGTAGTGATAGTAGCACAGAACTACCTGGGTAGTATTAATCATTCCCTGCTCACTGCGCGTATGCTGCAACATACAGGCGTTCCCGTTATTGGGTGGGTGTTTAGTGGAGAGGAGCATTCCAATGAGGCGGATATTGTGGCCTGGAGCGGTTATCCCAAAATAGGCCGCATTCCACTGACAAATCAGGTAGATAAGGCATTTGTACAGCAACAGGCACAGTTGTTGACATCCCCGCTGCATACATTATTGGCATGACCACTAAAAAGGATATACGAAAACACTTCCTGGAGCAACGGCTCAATATGGACGATGACACAGCCGGTGCGTTAAACGAACGCCTGCTGGCCAACTGCCGGCAACTGGATTACAGTCGTAATCATATAGCGCATGTGTTTTTACCTATCTCCGAAAAAAAAGAAGTAGATACCTGGCCACTGGTAAAATGGCTGAGAGAACAGTACCCGCAGCTCGAATGGGTGTTGTCCCGTTCCGATATGAAAACCGGCGATATGACCCACCTTCTCTGGAAAACCAATACTATACTGGTGAAAAATAAGTTTGGTATCCCCGAGCCGGCAGAGGGCATAGAGGTACAGCCAGAGAACATCGACCTGGTATTTGTACCTTTGCTGGCTTTTGACCTGGCCGGGCAACGGGTAGGTTATGGCAAAGGAATGTATGACCGTTTCCTGCAGCAATGCGCCCCGGGTGTGCGTACCATTGGGCTATCGCTGTTTGAACCGGTACCGGAAATTAACGACGTGGATGCCTGGGATGTACCGCTGCAAACGGTAGTAACCCCGGAACGTATTTATCATTTTAAATAAACAATTGTGCTCAGATACCTTAGTTTTCTATTATATCCTTTCTCCCTGTTGTACGGCCTGGTGATGTGGTTGCGCAACCGTTTTTACGACAAAGGACTGCTCACTGCTGTGGAGTTTGATCTGCCGGTGATTGCAGTAGGTAACCTGTCGGTAGGTGGTACCGGCAAAACCCCGCATGTGGAATACCTGATCCGCCTGCTGAAAGATATTGTTAAGACGGCTACCCTGAGCCGGGGCTATAACCGCCGTACCAGCGGTTACCTGTTGGCAGATGAAAAAAGCACAGCTGCCGATATTGGCGATGAACCGATGCAGTTTCATGATAAATTTCCGGATATCAAAGTATGTGTAGGGGAAGAAAGAATGCTGGCCATTCCCCAGCTGCTGGGGGATGAGCCGGATACCCAGGTGATCCTGCTGGATGATGCGTTCCAGCACCGTTCTATTAAACCGGGTCTTAATATCATGATCACAGATTACAGCCGGTTGTTTACCCGTGATCATGTGGTTCCCTTCGGGCGTTTAAGAGAGGGCAGGGCCGGTTATCACCGGGCTAACTGCATCATCGTATCCAAGTGTCCACCGGGTATGAGTGTGGCAGAAAAGCAGGCTTTGGAAAAAGAAATTAACCCGTTGCCTCATCAGCGGCTCTTTTTCACTACCTTGCAGTACGGCGCCCTGTCCGATATGATTACCCATCAACCGGTGGAAATCCCCAAATCAGCAACCGTATTGCTGGCGTGCGGTATCGCAAGGCCCGAACCATTGCTGGAAGAACTAAAACGACGTTACGAACAGGTGTACCTGTTGTCTTTTCCCGATCATTACTATTACACGGAAAAGGATATAGAAAAAATCAAAAAAGAATGCAGCGAGTTACCAGGCACCCAAAAGATTGTCATTACCACAGAAAAAGACGCGGTAAGATTGCATCTGCTCAAAGGTGCACTGGCAGAACAAAACCTGCAGATAGCTGTTATGCCAGTGGAGATCTCATTTCTCTTTGGAGAAGCAGCATTATTTAATAACTTTATTTTTGACTACGTAGGACGGCATTTGCCGTTTCCCGGTCAATGATAACTTACGACGAACATGAGTAGAAAAAAGAAAAATAAAAAAGGCGGTCATAGTCATCACTCTAACCCGAACACCAACAATCACCATAACGGCCAGAAGAAAACTTTTAAGGGCATCGTGGAAGTGACCAGGTCAGGAATGGCTTTTGTGATTGTAGACGGCCTGACCAAGGACATTATGGTAAAGCAGAAAAACCTGCATACTGCCCTTGATAAAGATGAAGTACTGGTAGACGTACTGAAAGCAGCCCGCAACGAGGGCCGGATGGAAGGCATTATAACTGACATCCTTAAACGAAATAAAACAGAATTTACCGGCACGCTCCAGGTGAGCAAAAGTTTTGCTTTCCTCATCCCCGAAAAGGGATTGTTTATGCCGGACATTTATATTCCTGCCAATTCCCTGGGAGACGCTAAAAACGGTGACAAAGCCGTGGTAAAGATTGTAGCCTGGGGTGAGAAATCCCGTAAACCCGTAGGCGAAATCGTGGAAATCCTGGACGCCAGCAATACCAACGACCTGGCCATGAAGGAAATCCTGATTGAAGCAGGCTTCCCGCTAAACTTCCCCAAAGAAGTACTGGATGAATTAAACCACCTGGAAGAAAATATTTCAGAAGAAGAAATCAGCAAACGTAAGGATGTTCGCAAAGTCCTGACCATGACCATCGACCCGGTGGATGCCAAGGATTTTGACGATGCCATCTCTATCCGCCTGCTGAAAAACGGCTTCTATGAAATCGGCGTGCACATCGCCGATGTGAGTCATTACGTATTGCCCGGCACGGAGCTGGACAAAGAAGCCGACAAGCGGGCTACCTCCGTGTACCTGCCGGATCGTGTACTGCCGATGTTGCCGGAAAAAATATCGAATGAGTTGTGCTCCCTGCGTCCGCATGAAGATAAACTCACTTTCTCCGCCATGTTCCAGATGAGCGACAAAGGAGAAATCAGGCAGCATTGGATAGGCCGTACCGTTATCCACTCGGATCACCGGTTTACCTATGAAGAAGTGCAGGAAGTAATAGAGAAGAAAGAAGGCCTTTATCGCAATGAAGTACTGTTGCTGAATAAAATAGCGCAAACCCTCCGGGCGCAACGCTTTGCACATGGAGCTATTAACTTCTCTTCGCAGGAGGTACGCTTTAAACTGGATGAAACCGGCAAGCCAATTGGTATTGTGGTGAAAGAAAGTAAAGAAGCCCACCAGTTGATTGAAGAGTTTATGCTGCTGGCCAATAAAACCATTGCGGCTTATGTAGCAAAATTAAGAATCAATAAACAACCAATACCTTTCCCTTACAGGGTGCACGATACACCTGATCCGGAGAAACTGAAAGTATTTGCGCTTTTCGCCGGTAAGTTCGGATACCAGTTTGACCTCAGCACACCGGAAAGTATTGCCGACTCTTTTAACAACATGTTGTTAAAGGTAAAAGGCAAGCCGGAACAACCCGTGCTGGAAACATTGGGCATCCGTACCATGGCCAAAGCCATTTATACCGTAGAGAATGTAGGACACTATGGACTTGGATTTGAAGACTATTGCCATTTTACCTCGCCTATCCGCCGTTATCCCGATGTGCTGGTACACCGCGTGCTGGCAGAATGCCTGGCCAACAGTGTAAGGCCCGACAAGCAAATGGAGCAGAAATGCAAACATAGTTCAGAGATGGAACGGAAAGCGATGGAGGCGGAAAGAGCGGGTAATAAATACAAGCAGGTAGAATACATGCAGCAGTTCATTGGTAGCACCTTTGACGGTGTTATCAGTGGGGTGGCGCATTTTGGCTTCTGGGTGGAAACCATTGATACCAAGTGCGAGGGGCTGATCAGTATACACAACCTGACCAGGAGAGAAGAGTTTCAATATAACGAAGGTGAATATGCTTTGGTAGGTCAGAGTACCGGCCGTAAGTTTCGTATAGGCGAAAAAGTGAGTATCCGGGTAGTATCTGCCAACCTGGCCAAACGCCAGCTGGACTATGACCTGGAAGATGAACTGACCGGTACCGGTACCACTAAACCGGAATTCCAGCAGAAACGTCATGATGACCGCAGGGATCATCGTAAAGACGAGCGCCGTGAAAACCGCCGGGATGACCGGAAGAAGAAAAAAGAAAAACACCGCGGTGATTACCCGGGCCGTAAGCCATGGCAGCAGGAAAGACCGGGTGCTCCTAAAGTACCGGAAGTGTCACTCGGAGAGTCAGAACCTTTACCGGTAATAGACCAGGTGATAGCGGAAACGCACGTGGTACCTGTTACACCTGCCGCAGATCCGGTAACACCAGTATCACAGGCAATCGCTCCAACTAAAAAGAAATGGCGGGAAGCAGTGGCAGAGGTATCGAAAGAAACCACCAACATACCGGTAGAAAAAGCAGCGGATAAGCTTGCAGCAGAAAAAGCAGCAGTTGCACCACCAGCAGCTCCTGCGGAGAAAGCGGTTAAGCAACCAACCGTTGCAGCAGAGAAAGTTGCCACGAAACCAGTAGCCACTAAAAAAGCAACGGTGGTAGCTACACCAGCTAAGAAGGCCGTAGCGAAACCAGCAGCAGCAAAGAAAGCAGCGGTAGTAGCTACGCCAGCTAAGAAGGCCGCGGCGAAACCTGCATCAGCGAAGAAAGCAACGGTAGTAGCTACACCAGCTAAGAAGGCCGCAGCGAAACCAGCAGCAGCAAAGAAAGCAGCGGTAGTAGCTACACCAGCTAAGAAGGCTGCAGCAAAACCAGCAGCAGCAAAGAAAGCAGCAGTAGTAGCTACACCTGTTAAAAAGGCTGCAGCAAAACCAGCAGCAGCAAAGAAAGCAGCAGTAGTAGCTACACCTGTTAAAAAGGCCGCAGCGAAACCGGCACCTGCTAAGAAAGCATCGGTAGTAGCCAAACCTGCTAAGAAAGCTGCTGTGAAATCAGCACCTGCTAAGAAAGCAGCGGTAATAACCAAACCCGCTAAGAAGGCAGCTGTGAAATCAGTACCTGCTAAGAAAGCCGCGGTAGTAGCCAAACCTGCTAAGAAAGCAGCTGTGAAATCAGCACCTGCTAAGAAAGCTGTGGTAGTAGCCAAACCTGCTAAGAAGGCAGCCGTGAAATCAGCACCCGCTAAGAAACCAGCAGTAGTAGCCAAACCTGCTAAGAAAGCAACGGCCGCCAAACCAGCTAAAAAGGTAGCTGCAAAACCGGCACCTGTAAAGAAAGCAGCTGTAAAACCAGCGGTAGCTAAGAAAGCAGCAGATAAGAACAAGTCAAAGAAAAAGAATAAATAATAAAACACGAGCCATCAGTGATGCATTCATTTCAGGATCTAATAGCGCAGTTTAGTCAACATTTTGAGAAACAACATTTTCCGGAACAGCCCAGTAAGTTATACAATGCCGCTTCTCATATCCTGGATATCGGGGGAAAAAGAATACGGCCGGTATTGTGTATGATGGGAAACGAATTATTTGAAACCCTGCATCCTGATGCCCTGGAAGTAGGTAGTGCGGTGGAGCTTTTTCACAATTTTACGCTACTGCATGACGATATCATGGACAAAGCCCCGCTTCGTCGTGGTAAGCCCACCGTGCATACGGTATATGGGGAGTCGGCCGCTATCCTGGCAGGAGATGTAATGTTGATCAATGTATATGAGCACCTCAACAAAGTAGGGGCACACTATAAACAAAAGATCATCACAGTGTTTAATAAGGCTGCCATTGAAGTATGTGAAGGGCAGCAACTGGACATGGATTTCGAGGGAATGGATCCGGAAGCGGTGCAATATGATGACTACGTGAACATGATAGGACTGAAAACATCGGTATTACTGGCTGCCAGCCTCCAACTGGGCGCTATTATCGGCGGTGCGGGAGAAGGCAATCAGCAGCACCTGTATGCTTTCGGGAAAAATATCGGGATTGCTTTCCAGATCCAGGACGATTACCTGGATGCCTTTGGAGATCCGGAGAAATTTGGAAAGCAACAGGGCGGGGATATCCTCGTTAATAAAAAGACTTTCCTGCTGTTGAAAGCACTGGAATTGTGTACTCCGGAGCAGCGGGCAGAATTAAAAATGCTCATGGAAACCTCTCCGGCAGATAAAGTGGAGAGGGTGCTGTCGCTATTCCGCAGTTGCAAGGTAGATGAATGGGCAGAGCGGGAAAAAGAACGTTTCCAACAGCTTGCTTTTCAAAGCCTGGAGAGCATTGCGGTGCTGTCGGCCCGGAAAAAACCATTGATGGATCTGGCCAACTATCTCTTAAACCGTCAGCAATAAGGTTTGTATTTAAAATCGCATTATATTCGCGTTTGTCTTATTCAGAGATAAAGTGATATGAAATGCTGATCACACTGATTTTTTTCTGAAAGATTTAATCAGTGCGATCAGCATTCGTATTTTTAGGAGGGTAAGACGATATTTTTACCAAAATAAAAAACAACTGTAACACGTAATTCCTTCGCTAATGTCAAATTCGCTGTTTCGAAAAAAGTCCCTTTCCACAATTTTAAAAGATGCCAATGATGGATTGGCAGACGGTCATGAAACACGAGGGTTGCATCAGGTGTTAAAAGTGAAAGACCTTACCGCTATGGGAATTGCCGCTGTTATTGGCGCGGGTATTTTTTCCACTATCGGTGAGGCATCGTATCATGGCGGTCCCGGCGTATCGCTGTTGTTTGTGATCACAGCGATAACCTGTGGTTTCTCCGCCCTTTGCTATGCAGAATTTGCCTCCCGCGTTCCTGTATCGGGAAGTGCTTATACTTATTCTTACGTGACTTTCGGAGAGCTGGCCGCCTGGGTAATTGGCTGGGCGCTGATCCTGGAGTATGCCATCGGAAATATTGCAGTCGCCATTTCATGGAGTGGGTATTTCAATAACCTGTTAAGCGGTTTAGGTATTAGCTTACCGGCGTGGCTGGCCAGTAACTACGACAGTGCCACTCCTGAAATCATCGCTGCGGCGCCGCATATCGGCAGTATTCCCATTATCCTGAATCTGCCGGCATTCCTGATTGTGTTTATCGTTACTTACCTCGCCTATGTAGGGATACAGGAAAGTAAACGCAGCGCCAATTTTATGGTGGCGCTTAAAATACTGGTGATCCTGTTTGTTATCGTAGTGGGCTTTTTCTATGTAAATAAGGCGAATTGGCACCCTTTCATGCCCAATGGTTTCTCTGGTGTGCTAAAGGGGGTGTCGGCTGTATTTTTCGCTTATATTGGCTTTGACGCGATCAGCACCACCGCTGAAGAATGTCAGAATCCGCAACGCGATCTGCCCAAGGGTATGATTTATTCGCTGGTCATCTGTACGGTATTATATATCCTTATTTCCTTTGTGCTGACGGGTATGGTACCTTTCTACAAATTGAAAGTGGACGATCCGCTGGCGTTTGTTTTCCACCAGGTAAATTTACCCTGGATCAGCTACCTGATTTCCATCAGTGCGGTAGTGGCTACTACAAGCGTATTGCTGGTATTCCAGATCGGACAACCACGTATCTGGATGAGCATGAGCCGCGATGGCCTGTTACCCAAGCGTTTCAGCAAAATCCACCCGCGTTTCAAAACGCCTTCTTACGCTACTATTGTTACCGGTATCATTGTTGGTTTGCCGGCACTGTTTCTGAACCTGACCATTGTAACAGATCTGACCAGTATTGGTACCCTGTTTGCCTTTATTCTTGTTTGCGGAGGTGTTTTAATACTGCCCAGGGAAGAGAAGGCGCCTAATGTAAAACGTTTTCAGTTACCTTATATCAACGGACAAATCATTGTTCCTGCTATTGTAGCGGGCCTGATAGCCTTGTTTCATAATGAAATATTTGCGAAGCTGTCTACCGAAGGTGGCTGGGAAGTATGGAAGCATAATATTCCTTTCTATCTTTTTGTAGTGGTTACCGTATTGATCACCTTCTTCTCTGCCACCCGTAAACTCTCGTTGATACCTGTACTGGGAATGCTGAGCTGTTTTTACCTGATGACAGAAATAGCCCTGAAGAACTGGATTGTATTCTCTATCTGGCTCGCGTTGGGTTTAACCATTTATTTTGCCTACAGCTATACGAATAGTAAGCTGGCGAAGAAAGCATAAAGCATAAAGCGCAAAGCAAAGCCATTGCAGCGAATCACATCGGCGGTATTTGAAGTATTTATCCGCTCTGATCATTCGCTGCAATGGCTTTTGCTTTGCGCTTTATGCTTTATGCTTTTTTTCGTATCTTCATAAAGGTTCTTTGATCCCTACAATTATCTGCTCTTTGATCCTTAAAAAATATGTTTTATGAACATGCTACAACGGATTGAACACTGGGGTGATACACATAGCCCCAATTGGCTGAGTGCCGTACGTATTCTGCTGGGAATATTTCTGATGGCCATGGGTGTATTGTTTGTAATGAACAGAGATGATCTGATAGGCGTAATTAGCCAGAAACCAGCACTGGCTGCTATTTCCATAATGTTAGGGCATTATATTGTTTTTGCCCATACCGTAGGCGGTTTATTTATTGCGATGGGCCTGCTCACCAGGTTTTGCGCCATCTGCAATATCCCTGTTTTAATCGGGGCCGTTTTTATGAGCCATTCTGCCACAGGCTTATTCAGTGTGTATCCATTCATGGCGTTGTCCGTAGTTGTACTGCTTTTGCTGATTGTGTTTGCAATTGAAGGTAGTGGCCGGATTTCTGTAGATGAGTACATGCGCAGGCATCCTGAAAAAGTACGCAACCGTAAGTATGTTGACTTCTAACGGTAGCTATAGCTACCTCGTTTATTAAATCTCTTCTGGGCATATCCCTTCAATATTCTATTTTTGCATTTCAGAAGAATGCAATTATGAAATACCAAATAGGCGACGGCATCTTGCTGTTGAGTTCAAAAGAAGAAGGAACGGTTGTTGACATCGTGAATGATAATATGGTGATGATTGAGGTAAAGGGAACTTCTTTCCCGGTTTATCTTGACCAGATCGATTTCCCATATTTCCACCGCTTCACCCAGCAAAAAGTGGTGAAAGAAAAGCCCAGATTGATTCCTGGCGATGAGATTAAAGTAGACAGAAGTAAGTATGAAGTATTCAAAACAGATAAAGGCATGTTCCTGTCTGTTTTGCCGGTATACCAAATGGATGGCCTGGACGAAGTAGTGAAGCTGATGAAGTTTCACCTGTTCAACGACACGCCACATGCCATGCGTTTTTATTTTCAGATCTGGCTGAACAACCAGCTGGATCTGGAAATAAAGAATGAAATTCAACCGTATAACAATTTCTACCTGGCCGATCTGATATTTGAATCGCTGAACGATAATCCGCGGTTCGAATTTTCTTTTTTCCTGAAAGAGCCGCAACCCAAGCTGGCGACCTCTGTACAGAAGACCTGGAAAATAAAGCCCAAGCAGATGTTTGTACAGCTGCAGGAGCTGCGGGCAAAAGAAGAGGCGACCATCACCTACACCTTATTCGACAAATTTCCGGAGAAAGCACCCGAACCACCGGCACCCGCAGAACCAGCTAAAAAGAAAGCACCGGTTACCACCCTCGGATCAGGCAATTTTGCCAGCCTCTTGAGCAAAATACAGTTACAGCCCGAAACATCGCTGGAACCCAAACAGGAAGTCGACCTGCATATTGAAGCGCTCGAGAAAAACTGGAAAGGCATGAGCAACATTGCTATCCTGGCCGTACAGCTGAATGCTTTCCAGCGTTACCTGGATCTGGCGATAAGCCACCGTCAGCATAACCTCATTGTCATTCATGGTATCGGCAAAGGAAAGCTCAAAGATGAAATTCACCAGATATTAAAGCAAACACCGGAAGTAGCCAGTTTTGTAAACCAGTATCATGCTAAATATGGCTATGGTGCTACAGAAATAACGTTTAGGTAATATTTTTCTTTACCTTCGCGCCTCAACTACAAACCGTGCTATCGTTTCACTGACTTGTGCAGTGAGAAGGAAAGTCCGGACAGCGCAGAGCAACGCACCACCTAACGGGTGGGTCCTTATTTGATCCGCTTTACGCGGGGCAGGTAGGGAACAGCAAGTGCCACAGAAAATAACCGCCCCCGTTTAACAGCGGGGGTAAGGGTGAAAATGTGGGGTAAGCGCCCACGGTGCAGGCAGGTAACTGTTTGTGCGGGTAAACCTTGCGTGCTGAAATGCCATGTATACGGTCGCCTGAGGGCTGCTCGCCCGATGACCGAGGGTAGGCAGATACAGACAACGTGCGAACGTTGTCGCAGATAAATGATAGCAGCCCCCCGCTTTACGCGGGGGGAACAGAATCCGGCTTATAGGTTTGTAGTTTTTTTCCTATCCCTTTTGATATCCTAAAATAACCTCCTAACTTCCCATTAATATTAATCTCTATTTTATGAATCAAAAAGACGAGTATACCTGGGGCACCCTGGTACACCTGGGTGGCCTTATTGGGACCGCCATCAGCCCTACTGTAGGTAACATTATAGGGGTGCTTATCCTATGGCTGATTAAGCGTAATGAATCTACTTTCGTGGATAACCAGGGCAAAGAAGCCATTAACTTTCAGATTACCCTCAGTATCGCTGCCGTGTTAGTAAAACTGGTCGACAACATCACTTCCGGGTTATGGGTAATGGCAAATTTCTGGCGTCGTACGCATTGGGATTTCGATACTGTATGGACCTGGTCAGGGTTGTTGGGCGTGATTTGGGTGGTGAATATTATTTTCAGCGTCGTAGCGGCCGTGAAAGCCAATAAGGGAGAGTCTTATAAATATCCACTGAGTTTACACCTCGTTAAATAGTGGGGAACAATATTTATCGGGGTTTATTGCAGAAAACAATAAACCCCGATGGTATTAATTCTTTTTAATAGCTTTTACTTTCGCTTTGTGTTTTTTCCCTTTTACATTCTCGCCTTTGATAGTAGCAGCCAGCTTTAATGCTTCATAGCTGTTTACCAATCCACCTGTTTTAGATAATTCTGCGAAATTCACTTTATCATCCGGACCGCCACCAGGCTTATTCACCAGGGTACTGCCATCAGGCAATGGGGTGGCACTTTTCTCCAACACATATTTCAGTTGTCTGGCGCTCAAATCAGGATAGTAGGAGAGTACCAGTGCAGCCACACCTGCTACTACCGGGCTGGCCATGCTGGTACCGCTTGCACTGCCGTATTTGTTGCCACCAGGAACAGTAGAGTAGATTTGTACACCAGGAGCAAACAGGTCTACACCTTTTTTACCATAGTTGGAGAAGCCGGCTACTTTATCCGCTGTAGTGCCGTTGTTGCTGGCGCCTACCGTAATGAAGTTGGTGGCAGTAGTACCATCCAGGTAATCCGGATTTGGATAGTTAGCGATGGAATCATTGTTGCTGCCATCGTTACCGGCAGCATGTACCAACAATACACCTTTTTCTTCTGCATATTTCACGGCAGCATCTACCCAATCTTTATGAGGTGAAAAAGGTTTACCAAAGCTCATGTTAATGATTTGCGCGCCATTGTCTACCGCATAACGGATAGCCAGGGCTACGTCTTTATCTCTTTCATCACCATCCGGAACAGCTTTCACAAACATGATACGAACGTTGTCCGCAATACCATCCATTCCAACACCGTTGTTCCTGGAGGCGGCAATAATGCCCGATACGTGGGTACCATGGAAACCAAAGGCGCCCATTACATCGTTGTTGCCGTATTTGTTATCGTTGATGTTTTCAAGGTTATCGCCTATAATGCGCTCCCGGTTCGCGTTTGGCTGTACTTCTGTACTTTCGGCCTTGCGTTTCAGCTCATTCATGTACTCGTCGAACTCCATTTTGAAGTCACTGAAGCTGGCAGGCACGTCGCCGGCGCTTTTCAGTAAGCGGGTCATGAAGTTACGCGCCAGCAGTACATCCTGGTTAGTAGTTTGGATACTATCCAGTTGGGCTACATTGAAATCTTCTTTACCGAGGTAGGTTTTGAGGATAGATTCACATTTATTGACGTTCTCCTGCAGTTTAGCCATGCTTTTGTATTGCATCTTAAACTGGGAATTCGGCTTTTCAACTTTTGTCTGCAGTTGCTGCCAGGTGGAATATTCCTTAGAATCTTTGGCGAGTGCAGAATCCGGGTTGCCATATTGGGTTTTATAGCGGTAATATTCGCGGGCTGCTTCTTCCGAATCTTCTTTTACACTACTTCCATCTTTACCTCCCAGGAAGTTCCATCCATGAATATCGTCCACATAGCCGTTATGATCATCATCCTTGCCGTTGCCGGGAATCTCGCGGGGATTGGTCCACAATACCTTTTTCAGGTCTTCATGAAGAGTGTCAATACCGGAGTCTATCACCGCCACAATAACGGGGGTGCTTTTCTTCCCTTTTAATAATTCTTTATATGCTTTTTCTGTAGAAGTACCGTATACACTGTCGGTATCATAACTCAGCAGATGCCAGTTTTTGGGGACCTGCGCCTTACTTTGCGCGCTGGTATTCGTTGTAAATGCAGTTAATAACGCAACACACCCGGCCATAACTGCGACCTCTCGACTAAACAATTTCATGTTCAATAATTTTCCCGATATAGTAAAACAACTAAAAAATATCCTTGTGAAAGGAATAAAGGTATAGAAAAAGCGGTATAACATTAAATATTAATGATAAGCGCGCTAAATGTTGGTTGATTGGGAGATTCAACCATGGGAGGACGGGATAAGGTGCTGATTTGCAGCGAAATCATCCGGGTTGAACTTGTCATGATCTATAGGTCCGACATGTCCCGTTGCCACCTGTCACAATCTGTTTTGCAGGTGTATGTAACTGATCTAATTTTACATCATCCCTCAGGGCAATATACTCTCTCATCTACCCTTGTTACTAAACGAGATTATGCAGGTTCGTTTAATCAATTTTTAGAAAATTAAATTTTTAAATCTACGCATCATGTTGAAAACTCTTTTCATGGCCGCCATGCTGGCCACCGGTACTCAGGTATTTGCTACTGAGCCCGAAGTAACCACCATTATTTTCGTGAATGCAGCCGAAATGGAATCATCTCCTTCTACAGATCCCGGTCTGAGCCCGTCTGGAACAGAACAGGCCAATCAGCTGGTCAGCTCCCTGGAAGGAACTTCCATAAATGCCATCTACACAACTTTCATCAACCGTGCGATTCAAACGGTTACGCCGCTGGCGAAAGCCCGCCAGCAGCAGCTCGACTACTTCCGCTTAAACGGCGATCCGGAGCTGACTACTAGTATTGTTAAAGACATGATAAAGAAAAATAGCGGTAAAACCATCGTTATTTGTAGCGATCCGGAAAATATTGCTGCAATGATACGGCAGGTAGGCGTGAAGGGTAAAGACGTTAAAACCCTTTATGACAAAGGATCAGGACAGGTTTTAGTTGTGAAACGCAGCAGTAATAATACGGCAGTAGCACAAAAGTTGAATATGAATATTCAGAAAAAAGTGTAATATTTATATCCGGAAGAGTATTTAATAGCATCCCGCTATTGCTTACTTTTCTCATAAGCATGGTTTCCGTTTAACGAAAAGCGGGGTTCTCTAACCTCGCTACTATTTTTAAAACCATGTTACCGGTGTATGTAGAGAGTGGGCAGCTTTATGTTGCCTGGCTAGTTCACAGAACCTGTTTTATCAACCGCTTTTAAAATCTGATCGGGTCGATTCCTGTCACGAATATTAAAAGCTCCGGGGCGAGGGCCTCGGAGCAGCACCATCCGGCAAAGAAGAAATTAAATATATACGGAAAGCTGAAAGCATAAAGCCGAAAGCAAAAAGCTATTGAAGCGAATGAAAAAGAGCGGATAAGTATTATGAAATACTCGCTCATATCATTCGCTTCAATAGCTTTTTGCTTTCGGCTTTATGCTTTCAGCTCTTACTAGATATCAAATTTAATACCCTGTGCCAGCGGCAAACTGTTGGAATAGTTGATTGTATTGGTTTGACGGCGCATATATGCTTTCCACGCATCAGAGCCACTTTCACGGCCACCGCCGGTTTCTTTTTCACCACCGAAGGCGCCACCTATTTCAGCACCGGAAGTACCAATGTTTACGTTGGCAATACCACAGTCAGAGCCGGCCTGTGACAGGAACTGTTCTGCTTCCCGAAGGTTCAGGGTCATGATGGCAGAGGAAAGCCCCTGTGGCACATCATTTTGCATGGCAATGGCTTCCGGCAGTGTTTTATATTTCATCACGTACAGGATGGGTGCAAAGGTTTCGTGCTGTACAATAGCATAGGTATTTTCTACCGCAGCAATGCAGGGCTTCACGTAGCAACCGGATTCATAGCCATGGCCGGTCAGTACACCACCTTCCACCAGGAAGCTGCCACCTTGCTGTTTTATTTGTTCTATAGTACTCAGATACGCATCTACGGCAGCGGTATCGATCAATGGCCCTACGTGGTTGTGTTGATCCAGCGGGTTACCAATGCGAAGCTGCGCATAGGCTTTCACGAGTTTGGCGGTGAAGCTGTCATATACGCTTTCATGGATGATCAGGCGACGGGTAGAGGTACAACGTTGTCCGGCAGTACCTACCGCGCCAAATACAGCACCAATCAGCGACATATCGAGGTCAGCATCCTGTGAAATAATGATGGCATTGTTACCACCCAGTTCCAGCAGGGAGCGGCCCAGACGTTCTCCCACGGCGGCACCTACGGCTTTACCCATGCGGGTAGATCCGGTAGCAGACACCAACGGAATACGGGTGTCATGTGCCATCCATTCGCCGGCATCACGACCGCCGGTTACGAGGCAGCAAACGCCTTCCGGTACGTGGTTGGCGGCAAATACATCCGCCACAATGCGTTGGCAGGCCAGTGCGGTAACCGGTGTTTTTTCTGATGGCTTCCAGATACAAACGTTTCCACAAACCCATGCCAGCATGGAGTTCCAGCTCCATACGGCTACCGGGAAGTTAAAGGCGGAAATAATGCCGGTAATACCCATGGGATGCCATTGTTCGTACATCCGGTGTCCAGGACGCTCGGAGTGCATGGTTAAGCCATGTAACTGCCGGGAAAGTCCTACGGCAAAATCACAGATATCAATCATCTCCTGTACTTCTCCATATCCTTCCTGTAAACTTTTTCCCATTTCATAGGATACCAGTTTACCCAGTGCTTCTTTATGTTCCCGGAGGGCAACACCTATTTGTCTGACTATTTCACCTCTTTTAGGTGCAGGCCACATCCGCCATTCCTTGAAAGCTTCCTGCGCTACAGCTACTACCAGGTCGTAATCCTCACGGGTAGCGCTTTTCACACTTGTAATCTTCTTGTTGTTCACTGGTGAAAAGGAGGTAATTTCTGCTCCGTGAGCAGGCAGCCAGTTGTTACCGGTGCTAATACCACTTTGTTCTGTAGTGATCCCGAATGCTTTTAAGATATCTTCCATTATGGGTGTATTATTAAACGAAATTAGGAACTTTTTTTTGTTTGGGTGGCGTAGGTACTTTCAAAGATCTTGTCGGCATTACCAGCCTCAAAGCCTTCCCTGCGTTGTGCCCTGCCTATTTCAGCAGCGGGCAGATGGGCAAACTGGGGCAGTACTTTTCTCTCTGCAAACTCTACGTAAGAACCGGCAATTGCCTGCTTTTCGCCACCGGCAAATTCAGCGGTAATCATGCCTGCAACGGTGGCACTTTGCAATAAGGCGCCATCGGGGCTGGTTTTGATTTTACCACCTGCATCATTCAAACGGAAGCCATGCTTCTCGAGGAATATGTTGAAATCGGCCACGGTATTATATCCTGCAGGCAGATTGTGCACACTCACGGTAAAGTGATTGAGATAGTACCGGTTGTAAATCACCCAGGCAGCATATTCACTTTCAGCAGCCAGCAGCTGGTAATCCGCCAGGGTAGGCGTGCGCCAGAGAGAGCTGTGTAAGAAGGTGTCTACAGCGCTGGCATCGTCCAGGTTCAGCGCATTTACCGGGTCCGTTTTTACTTCGCTGGTATAACGATGAATGATTTCCTGTGCAGCTTCACTGAGGTCGTTTACCCGCAGCTCGCTGATAAAGATGCGAGGATACTGTGGCGCGGGCGGAGCATACCACCAGGCGTCCAGTTTCTTGGCGGCAAAATGGTATTTATCCATTTTTTTGTAGCCGTAGTGCAGAAATATCTTCTCCAATGATTGTACGCCCAGTTGGGGAACTCCCATTGTTCTGAAAGCGATATGATCATTCTCGATATCATCCGCCTGTTGTATCATCCCTTCTTTTATCATGGCGGCAATGACTGCTGCCACATCCGGAACGCGTTGCTGATAGCGATCCATCAGCCCTTTTAATACATCATTTAACATGAGATGAAGCGTTTTAGCCTTTAGTTGTGAGTGTTTTTTAGTAAAGAGGCCCCTTGTTAGAGGAATTTACTAATTTTTACCGGGTAAAGACTAATTATAGTATACCGCGAAGCGGTTATTGATTAAATCGTTGAATACCACGTCTTCCTGGCGTACAAATCCATTGGCGGGCAGCAGGCCTTTGGCGTGCAGGTCAATCACTGCACAGGCGGCGCCGGCGGTGGTCAGTTGGATGGCGGTAAAGTCTTTACCAGCCACCGACTGGTTATATATCTTACGGGAGTAGGAGCGTTGTACGGAGCGGCCGTTTACCTGGCCGGAAACGGATACAAATACCAGTACTACGTCCTGTGCAGTGAAAGGTATGCTATCTTCCATAATTTCCTTCAGGATATCTCTCTTTTTGTTCAGCTTTAATTCACTCAGCAGAATTTTCATCAGTTGGCAGTGGCCTGGATAACGAACGGTTTTATAGTCGAGGTTATACACCTTATTATCCAATATTTCAGCCAGGGCACCCAATCCGCCGGAGGTGTTGAAAGCTTCATATTCCACACCATCGAGTGCAAAGCGTTCGTAGCCTTCCATCGGCATTACTTCTTTGCGTTGACCTTCATAGATGGCATCGCAGGGATTGCAGTATTCATTGATCAGGCCATCGGTGCTCCAGGTGAGGTTGTACATCAGGCTGTTGGTAGGAAACTGGGGAAGGGCGCCTACACGGAGACGAACGGCATCCAGTGAATCAAATTGTTTGGCAATATCATGTGCGGCAATGCTGATGAAACCCGGTGCCAGTCCGCATTGTGGCATAAAGCTCACCTTTGCGTTGGCGGCAATTTCACGGATGGCATTGGTGGTGGCTACATCTTCTGTTAGATCAAAGTAGTGGGTATTGGCTTTGGCTGCGGCAGTAGCAATTTTTACATTCAGGAAGAAAGGGCAGGCGCTGAGCACCATATCCTGGTCTTTCAGGCTTTGTTCCAGTGCCGACGCATCGTTTACATCCAGTATGGTTTTGTGGATCTGGCTATCTGTGCATTTGTCCAGTAAGGCCTGGTTGCTGTCTGCCAGTGTTACGGTATAGTCGCCGGACTGTTGCAACAAAAAAGCAGCGGTTTCGCCGATCTTGCCGGCGCCAATAATCATTACACGTTTCATAATCTGTTTGGAATTATAGTGGTGAACGGAGCATGGTAACTCCGGGTTTAAGTGACGGATGTATATATATTACGTATAGCCATTACCGTTATATTTCCGTCGCAAAATATTTCCACCTGGCACAGTGATGCCCATACAAAAAAATAATGACGACAGCCAATAACAATAAGGAATGTCTGAAATGCCGGAATGCAGCATTCACACCGCTTCCGCGGCTATGCAGTAAAGATGTAACGGGAAGGTAAATCCCTTGTGCTACTTATGGCACATGGGAGCAAGTGCTCCGTAGATAGGAGAGTAGAGAAAGCTGTATGTTTAACAGGTAGTTCATTAGCGAAGCGAATATAGGGAAATATTTATGATTAGCCAAAAGCAAAAAGCAGAAAGCAAAAAGCTATTGCAGCGAATAATAAATGCGGATAATTAAATTACTTATTCGCGTTTATTATTCGCTGCAATAGCTTTTTGCTTTCTGCTTTTTGCTTTTGGCTAATTATTAATATTGCTCGTTATCGTTCGGAAAGTCTTTTGTTTTTACATCATTAATATAACCCTGGGTGGCGTCATAGATCTGGCTGTAAAGGTCCAGGTAACGGCGGAGGAAGCGTGGTTTAAAGTCTTTATTAATACCGAGCATATCATGCATTACCAGCACTTGTCCGTCTACATATTTGCCGGCACCAATGCCAATGATGGGAATGCCTACTGATTCTGCGACTGTTTTCGCAAGTGCAGCAGGAATTTTTTCCAGTACTATAGCGAAGCAGCCAGCTTCCTGCAGTAGTTTGGCATCATTGATCAGTTTATTAGCTTCCGCTTCTTCTGTAGCACGTACGGCGTAAGTGCCGAATTTGTAGATCGATTGCGGTGTTAACCCTAAGTGACCCATTACAGGGACACCGGCGGAGATGATTCTTTTTACAGATTCAATGATTTCTTCACCGCCTTCAATCTTAATACCATGTGCACCTGTTTCCTTCATAATACGGATAGCGGAACTCAGTGCCTCTTTGGAGTTGCCCTGGTAAGAACCAAAGGGAAGATCTACCACTACAAAGCAGCGTTTAATGGCTCTTACCACAGACGCCGCATGGTATATCATCTGATCCAGTGTAATCGGGAGCGTTGTTTCATGCCCCGCCATTACATTGGAAGCGGAATCACCGACCAGCAATATATCAATCCCTGCATCATCAAAAATGCGGGCCATGGAGTAATCATATGCAGTGAGCATAGATATCTTTTCTCCATCTATTTTCATCTTCTGCAGTGTATGCGTGGTGATACGCTTTATTTCTTTATTCACAGACATAAGCAGTAGCTTTTAGCATTTTGCTGTTAGCAATAACCGCAAAGGTGGTGATATAAAAAGATAAAAGGAAAAGTTTTTTTTGAGTGGTGGCAAGGGAGCTGTTAGCCATTAGCTGTTAGCTGTTAGCAAAATGCCTCGAAGATTAACCTGTATATGATCATCTTCGAGGCATTTTGCTAACAGCTAACAGCTAATGGCTAACAGCTATTTCTTCGTATAGCGCATGGATCAGGCCATCTGCCAGTCCGATTTTAGGTACATAGATTTCCTGGCTGTCGGCCCAACGCATAACGTTAATATAGATCTGCAGGGCAGGTACAATTACGTCTGCACGGTCTTCACGGAGATTGTAAAGGTGAATGCGTTCTTCCACTGTGAAGTTGCTGAACTCCTTATAATAGTCTTTCAACGTATCAAGAGAGAGGGGCTTGCCTTCTTTGCGTTTGGATAAGGAGAAGATTTTATTGATGTTGCCACCGGAACCAATAGCGATCACGGGCCCCACGTATTTCAGCTGTTGTTTCAGGAAGTCTTTCAGCCCCTGCCACTGTGCGTCTGTGACTTGTTGCTGTAACAGGCGGATGGTACCGATGTTGAAGGATTCCTTGAATATTTGTTTGCCGCCGCCAAACAGGGTAAGTTCTGTACTACCACCGCCCACGTCAATGTAGAGGTAAGACTTGGTTTTATCCATGTTTTCAGCAACATGGTTTTCATAAATGAAGGCGGCTTCTTCCTGTCCTGAAATTACTTTGATATCAATACCAGTTTGCGTTCTCACTTCCTGCAAAATAGCCGCAGCATTGCTGGCGTCGCGCATGGCAGAGGTAGCACAGGCTTTGAGGTATTTCACTTCATATACATCCAGCAAAAGCTTATATGCTTTGATGGTGTCGATGAGATGCATCGCTTTTTTTTCTGAAATAATATTGTCGTTGAATACATCAAACCCCAGCCGGAGAGGTACCCTTACCAGGTTTAGTTTGGTAAAGTCCATCACACCGGCGCTGTTGGGGGATGCTTCAGAAATAAGCAACCTTGCAGCATTGGAACCTATATCAATCGCAGCTAATTTCATCTGGTAGTCGTTATATCAGGGGGCAAAAGTAAAACATTTTAAAGTTTATGTGTATTGTTTTTCGTGCAGGTATTTATAGATCTCTACCTGTGTACGTATTTTTTTGTCGCCGTCCTTGCGGTATTCATTGCTTTGCTCATTGTTCAGTATACGGGCTTTTACGTTTCCGCTCAACTGGATTTTCATGATATCCATCAACTCCTGGCGTATAGCCGGGTCCGTTATTTGTACGGCAGCTTCCACGCGGTGATCGAGGTTACGTATCATCCAGTCGCAGGAAGCGATGTATACTTTTTCCTGGCCGCCATGATGGAAAATAAATACACGGGCATGTTCCAGGTATTCATCTACAATGCTGACAGCGGTGATGTTTTTCTTCCACTTTTTATTTTCTGTATAAGCGCAGCAGATGCCCCTGATCACCATTTTGATGTCTACACCTGCTTTCGCTGCTTCATATAGTTTAGCAATGAGCGTAGCATCAGAAAGGGAGTTCATTTTGAGAATGATACTTGCTTTCTTTTTGTGTTTGGCATTTTTTATTTCGCGGTCTATCAGCTTCAGGAAAGTATCGCGCATGTTGAGCGGACTAACCGGTAATGTTTTGGCACCTTGGAGGATTTTAATGTCGTGGCGGGGACTTTCCAGGTAGGCGAATATGCGGTTGATATCCGCGATGATAGCGCGATTGGTGGTGAGCAGGCAATGATCGCCGTATACGCGGGCGGTTCTTTCATTAAGGTTGCCGGTGCTGACAAAGCCACATTGAATGGTTTTGTTGCCGATCCGCTTTTTGATCACACACAGCTTGGCATGTATTTTCATGTTGGGAATGCCCAACAAAACTTTCACACCTTCTTCCTCCAGTCTGGATTTCCAGTCGAGGTTTGCAGCTTCATCAAAGCGGGCGCGCAGTTCCAGTACCACGGTTACCTGCTTGCCATTGCGTACGGCATTCACCAGTGCATTGACAATTTTGGAATTACGGGCAAGCCTGTACGCAGTTATTTTAATAGACGATACATTAGGATCTATAGCAGCTTCCCTTAGCAGGTCGATGATGGTATCGAAGGAGTGGTAAGGGAAATGCAGCATTACATCCTGCCGTTGTATCACATGCATCACGCTGGGAGCATTGAGGAACAGGGGGTGTATAAAGGTTTTACGATGTAAATGCGGTGGGAAGATAGATTCCGGGAAGTCCATAAAGTCTTTGAAATTATGGATACGGGCTCCCGGTATGAGGTTATCTTTCCCGGATAATCCCTGCCGGCGCATCAGGTATTCGAGCAGCAGCGGGTCAATATCTTTGTCATACACGAAACGTACCGGCTTCCCTTTGCGGCGGTCTTTCAGGCCTTTTTCAATCTGGTGAATGATGCTATCAGAGATATCGTTATCAATATCCAGTTCCGCGTCGCGGGTTACTTTGATGATATGGGCAGAAAATTTATCGTAGCCGAAGTACACAAAGATATTCGGTAAGCAGAAACGTACGAGGTCCTCCAGCAGGATGATATCGTGTTCTCCTTCCCTGGAGGGGAGCAGGATAAAGCGGGGAAGTACGTTGGTCGGTATTTCTATGAGTGCAAATTTCTGACGAACGGAGTTATCCTGGCGGGCCAGTACGATGGCCAGGTAAATGGATTTATCGCGCAGGATAGGGAACTGTTGTATGCTCTCAATCATCAGGGGAATGATGTTGGTGCGTACCTGTTCGTTGAAGAAATTGAGTACAAATTTTTGCTGTTCTTTATTGAGATGTTTTTCTGTGCGGAGGAAGATGTGTTGCGCTTCCATCTCGGTGGCAATATCTTTCCATACCATATCAAATTCGCGTTGTTGTTCAATTACGCGGCTTTGTATTTCATCCAGGATTTTATCGGGGTTTTCTTCCAGGTGCATTTTGGAGGCTTTCCCGAACGACATCATTCTTTTCAGGGTGGCTACTCTTACGCGGAAAAACTCGTCCAGGTTATTGGAGAAGATACCGAGGAAACGGATGCGTTCATGAAGGGGAACAGTTTTATCTGCAGCTTCCTGCAATACCCGGGCGTTGAAGGAGAGCCAGCTGATGTCTCTGGCAATCATTTTTTTGTTCTTCTCTGCCACTGGCTTTTTCCGGGTAGCTTTCTTTTGTACTATTACATCGGGCATTGTCATAATATCAAGGTTCTCACCATTCGGCAAACGCATACAAACATATTTACATTCAAAAAATTCACATCATCTAAAATACGATGATACAGCTTTCGCTTTAATTGGAGTATTAAATTAAAGTTAAAGAAAAGCGGGGACAAAAGGAGCAGAAAGCATAAGGCATAAAGCAAAAAGCTATTTTAGCGAATGATCAAAGCGGAAAATAATATTCACTTTGATCATTCGCTAAAATAGCTTTTTGCTTTATGCCTTATGCTTTATGCCTTATGCTTTCTGCCCCTTATGCGAGTGCTGCGTTCTTTTTCTTGTTGTAAACAGGTAAGGCGATCAGGCTACCAAAGCCAAGTACCAGTACTAAAACTGTTTGCGCTGTCCAGATGATCCAGCCAAAAGCGAAACCGATGGTTAGCGGAATGGCATAAACAGCGAGGGTGGCCTGTACCAGTAACTGGTAGGCAACAATTCCCCCCGGCATAACGATCATGCCTACACTACCGATCATAAGTACTGCCAGGGCAGCGCTCATGCCCAGGTGAGAGGTTTCCGGGAGGCAGAAAAAGCCAATGTACACCTGGGAAAGGTAACAACCCCAGATGAGGATGGAGTGGATGATGAACCAGACTTTTTTCTTTCTTTCCATTTTGCCGATGGAGAGTACGCCTTCGGTGATACCTCTGATCAGGCTTTTAACGGTAACGGCTACTTTGGATTTGGCAAAGCGCCGGAGCAGCCAGATAAAGAGTACAATAAACAGTACCAGTACCACAATGCCCATGAGTATCTGGATACCGTTGGCATGGGCTATTTTATCGGATATCTTTTGAAAGATCATTTCATTAACGAAGGAACCCAAGAGTTCCAGCTGTGTGAGTACGGTGAGTACAGCAAGGAGAATGAGGCATACCAGATCCACGGCTCTTTCGGCGATCATAGTGCCTACCAGCTTATCTGCAGGTACTTTTTCATACTGGGCAATGATACCACAGCGGGTTACTTCACCGAGGCGGGGCACGGCCAGGTTTACGAGATAACCTACCATTACTGCAAAGAAGGTATTGAGTGTAGTGGGTTGATGCCCTAATGGTTTCATCAGCAGCTTCCAGCGCACCGCGCGGAACCAGTGACTGGCCACACCAATGGTCATCGTAGGGATGAGAAGCCAGTAGTTAGCTCTTTTAAAGGCGTCTTTGATCTGGTCCCACTGATCGGCTTTGATATTTCTGGTGAACAGCCATATCAACAGCACTCCTACGCCAAAAAAGCATATAAACTTAATGACGTTCTTAAGCATTTTGGGCATGATCCAAAGTTGTTTTAGGGCGTTAATAAATCAGTACCAGGGCTTACAATTTGTTCCCTTCTTTCGGGAATATGGCAATAGGTGTATATTTTTTGGCTTCTTCAAAATCCATTGTGGCATAGGAAATAATGATTACTATGTCACCAGGGGCAACTAGTCTGGCGGCAGGGCCATTCATACAGATGACACCGGAACCACGTTTTCCTTTGATCACGTAGGTTTCCAGTCGTTCTCCGTTATTTACGTTCAATACCTGTACTTTTTCGTACTCAATCAAACCAGCGGCATCCATCAGGTCTTCGTCAATCGTAATGCTTCCAACATATTGCAGATTGGCTTCCGTAACAACCGCGCGGTGAATCTTACACTTTAAAATTTCGATTTGCATAATATTATACTGGCTTAAACGCTGTAAAAGAGCGTTTGCAAAACTAGGGAAAAAATATGGAAGATTGAACAAGGCATGCAGCCGTAATGCAGTGGTGGCTGTATGCCTTGTCGGGCAGGAATTATAGATTTCCCTGTAATATGAGGTTATCGATGAGCCGGACGCCATCGAGCCAGGCAGCCAGCGCTACCACTACCGTGGCATTTCCGGGTGGCTGATCAAGGGGGTGGAGCATATCATCGTCCAGCTGGAGGATATCGACGTATTCGGGCTCAAAGCCTTGTTTTTTAAGTGCATCGAAAGCTTCGTGGGCGCCTTCCAGGAAATGGAGGCCTTTACCGAAGTTATTTTTGATTTCCAGGAGGGCCTGGTAGATGGCCGGAGCTTTTTTGCGGGCAGCGGGAGAGAGGCGGGCATTGCGGCTGCTCATGGCCAATCCGTCTTTTTCTCTTTCGGTTGGACATACCACCAGTTTTACGGGCGAATGGGTAATGGCGAGGAGGCGGCGAACAATTAAACATTGCTGTAGGTCCTTCTGGCCCATAAAAAGCTGGTTAGGTTGCACAATATCCAGTAACTTGTGAACAATGCGACCCACGCCCTGGAAATGCCCGGGGCGAAATTTGCCTTCGAGAATGGTTTCAAGATTGCCGAAGTCGTAATGCAGATCACTTTCGAGCCCTTCGGGATACATTTCCTCTACGGATGGTAAAAAAAGTATATCTGTTGATACACTATTTAATTTTTTTATATCATCTTCTACGGTGATGGGATATTTTTCAAAATCTTTTGGATCATTGAATTGAGTAGGATTTACAAAGATGCTGCAAACGACCACATCTGTTTTCTCTTTAGCGGCCTGAATAAGTGACAGATGCCCATTGTGGAGGGCTCCCATAGTGGGCACAAAACCAATGCTTTTGTTGCTTTTTCTTACCAGGTCCAGGTGCTTCTTCAGGTCGGTGCTGCGCTTAAATTGATACATAAATCATTGCTTAAAAGGATGTTAAAACTGACAGATTGGCCAATATTCCGTAAAAAATCCGTAATTTTGCAAGCCAAATTAAAAATTACTGCATTAATAATCAGCGTTAAATGTCCACAAAGAAAAGAATTCTTTTTATTGCCCAAGAGATGTCGCCGTACCTGGAATTGAGTGATTACGCGGCCATGGTCAATAAAATGGCAATTAAGTCCAATGAGGCGGGCCTGGAGGTGAGAGTGATCATGCCTAGATTTGGAATTATTAATGAGAGAAGACACCGTTTGCACGAAGTGGTAAGGTTGTCAGGTATTAACATTGTGATTGACGGGGATGATTACCCGTTGATTATCAAGGTGGCCTCGCTTCCGAATGCCCGACTGCAGGTCTACTTCCTGGATAATGAAGATTATTTTAAGCGGAAGACTGTTTTTGCCGATGAAAACGAAGAGTTTTTTGACGACAATGCAGCCAGAGCTGTCTTCTTTTGCAAGGGAGCTTTGGAAACGGTGAAGAAATTCGGATGGCCGCCGGACATTATTCATTGCAGTGGCTGGATGACTTCTCTGATACCTATGTATCTGAAAACTGCCTACAAGAAGGAGCCGGTTTTTGCCAACTCGAAAATCATATATTCGTTGACGCCCAATACGTTCAAGGAAAAGTTAGGCACTACCTTTGTTAAGAAAGCGACCATCAGCAACCAGATCAAGGAAAAAGATATGGAGCTGTTTAAGGATGGTACCAATACAGCTTTAAACAGGGGTGCAGCTAAATACGCGGATGCAGTTGTACTTGCCGGTGATAAGCTGGAAAAGAAAGTGGTGGATGAAGTGAAAGCTGAAAAAGGTAAGATCATTTTACCTTACAAAAAAGAGAATGAAGACCTTGGTGACTACCTGCAGTTGTACAATCAATTGTTAGGAAAATAGTTACTTTAAAGTATGTTCGGCCGTTAAATCAATACTCACTAACAACATAACGTGTGAAGATCAATTTCAGGAATCTCAGCTTATTAGCCACCTATATTACGCTATTGTATGCAGCCACCGGTTGTAATAAATCTACCCTGCTGGGTAGTGGTCTTATTCCTCCCGGTGATTTTGTGAATGCACAGGATACCGTTATCTCCGGTATTATTGCCAATAACTACGAGCGGTACGACTCCAGCGTTCGTAACGGCAACACCGCCTATGCCAAAGTACTGGGTTCCATTAATACCGATCCTGTTTTTGGTAAAACCCATGCTTTCGTATTTACACAGGTGTCGTTGCCCCAGAGTGCTTTCACTTTTGAAGGCGCCGGACAAACCCTCGATTCAGTGGTGTTGTCATTGGCTTACTCCGGGTACGCAGGCGATTCTACCGGCCCGCAAACCTTTAGGGTGTACCGGATGACAGATACTAAATTCACCATCGATTCCAACTACGCTTACAACAAAGTACAGCCTTATAACCCGGGAGAATTATTGGGAACGGCTACCGTTACCCCATTATCACTACGGGATTCCGTAAGCATTTACGGTGCCAAAGAAGCAGCCCAGTTACGTATTAAACTGAGTACTGCTTTTGGTAATGAGCTGTTGAGCCAGAAGTCAGATGGAGCCTTTAAGAACGACTCCACTTTCCGTGCTTACCTGAAAGGCTTTGCTATAGTACCGGATACCAACCTGGGTACCAACCGCAATATGCTGTATCTGAACCTGAATGATGCCAGGACGAAACTCACGGTATTTTATAAAAATTCAGAAAAAGATTCCCTTCGTGCAACCCTGGCATTTAACCAGTATTCCAGCGCCCACGCCAATTACTTTACCCGTAATTACAATGGTTCGCAGGCATCCCGCTATATTAATACGAAGAATCCGAAAGGAGACAGTATTCTCTTCCTCAATGCCAGTCCTGGCCTATATACCAGGCTGACCATTCCCGGCCTGGAAAACTTCCCGGCTGTGATGATCAATAAAGCGGAGCTGGTGATTACACAGATCACTTCCGGTGCCAGTGATATGAATAATATTTTTATTGAACCAGGAAGCTTATCTTTGCGCCAGTATGGAAACGGGGACTCCACCAAAATCCCTATCGATTATTATACGAGTGGCGGTGCAGCTTATTTTGGCGGTACCCGTCAGGTGATTACCAATTTCGGCGGTATACAGGTTGTGCAGTATACTTTTAACCTTGCCAATACGCTGCAACGGTTTATCAGAAAACTCGATACTAATAACGGCTTCAAACTGGAAGGCTACTCTCCACTTTACATGGATGTAAACCGTGTAAAAGCGGGAGGCAGCAACTTATCACAGTACAATATCAAGCTCAGAATTATTTACACTAAACCATAAAACTACTAATCCCAGTTTTTTATGCCTTATTTATTTACATCTGAATCCGTTTCAGAAGGACATCCCGATAAAGTAGCCGATCAGATCTCTGACGCTTTGATTGATAACTTCCTGGCGTATGATGCAACATCTAAAGTAGCATGTGAGACCCTCGTAACCACCGGCCAGGTTGTACTGGCGGGAGAGGTAAAATCTGAGGCTTACCTGGATGTGCAGGAGATCGCAAGGGAAGTGATTCGCAAAATAGGTTATACCAAGAGTGAATACATGTTTGAAGCCAATTCATGTGGTATTCTTTCTGCTATTCACGAACAGTCACCAGATATCAACCAGGGTGTAGACCGTAAATCTCCGGAAGAACAAGGTGCAGGTGATCAGGGTATGATGTTCGGTTACGCTACCCGCGAAACTGATAACTACATGCCGCTGGCACTGGATCTCGCACACAAATTGTTGCTGGAACTCGCAGTTCTCCGTCGTGAAAATAACGAAATCAAGTACCTGCGTCCGGATGCAAAATCCCAGGTTACTATCGAATATTCAGATGACAATAAACCAGTAAGAATCGATACCATCGTGATTTCTACCCAGCACGATGATTTTGATACCGATGAGAAAATGCTCGCCAAGATCAAGGAAGATATGATCAATATCCTGATCCCACGCGTTAAAAAACAACTGAAACCGGAATTACAAAAACTGTTTGAAGGCTTTGATATCAATCACCATATCAACCCAACCGGTAAATTTGTAATTGGTGGTCCTCACGGCGATACCGGCTTAACCGGCCGTAAAATTATCGTAGATACCTACGGTGGTAAAGGTGCACACGGTGGTGGTGCTTTCTCCGGTAAAGATCCTTCCAAAGTAGACCGCTCTGCAGCATATGCTACCCGTCATATCGCTAAAAACCTGGTAGCTGCCGGTGTTTGCGATGAAGTACTGGTACAGGTATCTTATGCGATCGGGGTGGCAAAACCTTGCGGTGTTTATGTAAATACCAATGGTTCTGCCAAAGTGAAACTGAATGATGGTGAAATTGCGAGAAAGATCGAAGAAATCTTCGACCTGCGCCCTTATGCGATTGAGCAAAGACTGAAACTGCGCAATCCTATCTACAGTGAAACTGCTGCTTATGGTCACATGGGTCGCGAACCAAAGGTAGTTACCAAGGTATTTAACAAAGGCAAGAAACACGAGAAAAGCGTGGAAGTGGAATTGTTTACCTGGGAAAAACTGGACTACGTAGATAAAGTGAAAGCAGCTTTCGCGCTGTAATCGAAAAAAGATGTTCACTATATAAATACAACAGCCGTTTCAATATTGAAACGGCTGTTGTATTTATATAGTGAACACCTTTTGATTTCACCTGTTTTTAATGAAAGTCAATTGATTTCTTAAAATGTGGAAAAGTTTTTCAGATTTTTTTTAAATGGGTTCAAAAAAAGTTACATATTATTATTGAGAATACACTATATTTAATAATAATATGATTGATTGGCCTACGTTTCACGCCCTGTAAGTGGGTGATGGATTTCATTTATTCCTTTTTGGAAAATGGCAAGACCTGGTTTTATAGCCCCAAATGATTGTAACGTGTTTCAGGGCATTTTAGCATGATAATAATTCCAGGAGGACGACCGTTATGATGCTGTTTTTTATATCGAAAAAACTAGATATTCGCAGCCAGAAATAATAGTCAGTCCTTTTAATTGTTTCCGGAGATAATTAATCAGGCGCCATTATTCTTTTGGAATACCGATCCATATCAGACAAATCAATACAATTGTCATTGGGCAGTTGTAAACTTTTATTGAAACCATATAATTATCTGAAAGACCATGACGCGCAGCACCACTTCACGATTGTCTATGTACACATTCGTATCCCTTTTGATGGCTTTTATCGTTACAACAGAAAGTTGTAATAAATCAGAAATGGAAAAGGCTAAGCCAGACAATTCAAAGCCTGGTACCACCATTCCCAGCAAACCTCCGGTTAATACTACAGAAATAATCATTGTACCTGACAAAGATGGACGATTGTTATTAGATGGAAGTGTTTACAAACCAGGAGATGTACTGGCCCTTAAAGGCATATTTACAGCAGTGGTGATTAATAACCTTAAAGGCTCAATAAGCGCGCCTATCACCGTTAAAAATGCCGCAGGAACAGTGTTGAAAGTAGGTAACCCTGCGTGGAGCGGCGGTTCCTGGGCTACAGCACTCAGCTTTGTCAACTGCCATTACGTGAAAGTAGGCGGGGAAAGATCCAAATCTGATTTTATTATCAGCGGCAGTACACAAGCCGGCAAGGAAGCTTACTTTAACCTGGCATTAAGTCAGCATTCTGATAATTTCGAAGTCAGCAACATCACTATCCAAAATGGAGGTACAGGTATTTGGGCTAAAACAGAACCTGTAAAAGGAGATGCCACTACCTACTATCCGAACTCTTATATGGAAAACCTGTCTATACATGATGTGTCCATCAGTGGTACCAACAATGAAGCTTTTTACATTGGTCATACTGCGCTGTACTGGAATTTAACTACCAATACGCCTTATTACGGCGCTCCATCAGGTTTTACTGCAGGACAGCAATATGTACAGCCTATCAAGTGGCGCAATGTTAAGATTTATAACAATGAGGTATCTAACGGCGGCGCTGATGGTATTCAGACTGCAGCTATTGACAGGTTGGAAATTTACGGGAATAGTGTTACCAGCTGGGGCGGACAACATAATTCCGGCCACAACGGCGGTATCCTGATTGGCGGTCGTACCACCAATACCAACGTTCACGATAACTACGTGCATGATGGCTGGGGAGAACTGATTCAGTTCTATGGCTCCGGAGAAAACGGTGCTACCCATATCATTCATAATAACCTGTTGAGAGATAACCAGGGCGATGGCGTAAGTCTGAGAGGAACAGATAAGGCCGTGGTGCAGATCACCAACAATACCATCGCAAGGACTGGCGGAGTATCGCTTCGCATCAATGGTTACCAGGGAATGACAGCACCACAGATTGTAAATGGCAATGCTTTTATACAACCACGTGTAAATGGCGGGGCTATTTATCCTAACGCATACATTTATACGGAAAACGGTGGCACGTATACAGAAGGCACCGGCGTTAATGCCAACACTAAATTCGCTACTACAGATGCAGCGGGTGTTGACATAAACAATTACTACCAGCCTAAAGCTAATTCCGCCCTGCTAACCACAGGTTTTAGAAAAATCTAGCAAGATAAATAACGATATACGGAAATCAGCCTGCTATATCCATATAGCTGGTTCATAAGAGAGCCGTCCCGTCCCGCTTTAGCGGGACGGGACGGCTCTCTTATTTTTCCGGGCATTCAGGGAGTTGTTTTAATATACTCCCACATCAGCTCATTGACGAGCTGTGGTTGCTCATAATGAGGCATATGTCCCGCACTGTCTATTGCCTGTACTGCTAAAGTTGGATATAATGTTTTATAAGAAGCTAACTTTTCTACCGGGAAGAAGGGATCCTGCTTGCCATAGAGTAGCAATATCTTTTCGGGGCCAATTTGTTTTAGCAGATAGAGCTGGTTTTGATTGAGCATATTCATCCAGCCGGAGTGGGTGAGGCGTTTATAGCCCTTGAAATTCATGAAATATTTCAGCCGTTCAGAATAGCTATTAAAAAGTGGTTGATTCACGAACTCCTTGCGCTGGTTTTCTACAGAACGTGGATACCAGTAGGTGGTCATCAACACATAAGAGATGACCGGGATACGCAGTAGTTTACTTGCCTGCAGATCGCCGCTGGCTGCGGGGCCAAGCAATACGATATGTTTCACACGATCGGGATGATTGCCCGCATAATCGAGCCCAATGGGGGCACCCATGGACATTGCGATCATATCAAAAGGTTGCTGCAAATGGAGCGTATCCAGCAGCTGCACTAATTGTTGCCGGTAAAGATCAAGATTATACACTACATCGGGTCTGTCTGAATACCCCCGGCCATACAGATCATAGGCCAGTATGCGATAACCTTTTGACAGCAGGTATGGAATATTATATCGCCATACTTCCATGCCGCTGGTACCACCACCGTGGATCAGTACCAGCAGCTTTGCACTATCAGGACCTAATAATTGATAGTGTACCAAACCATGATCCAGCTGAATAAAATGACCGGGAGCCTGTTTACGTGCAGCCTCATTTAGTTCGGCAGTTTCCTGCCCGTTTTTAATGAACAGAAACCCAAGCAAAAGGGCTGTCAGTAGCAGGACAATAATACGTGACCACCATTTTTTTAGCAGGATCATAAGAGGTTATCGTTTATACTGAAGTAGCCATTCGTAAATATTCATCCCGTTTTCCCGGTACGCAGGGTTGTAGTATTGTTCCCAGCAGCAATGCTTATGATCGCCCACGGTAAGCTTGGTCAGCCCTGGTTTGTACTTATTGGTACTGTCCGCAAATAATTTACAGTTCCCCAGGAAAACCGGTTCTTCTGTACCGCCGAAGTACCATACATGGATGTTATTTTCAGCGGTAATACGGAAGCTTTTCATATTTTCCGCATCAATAGTGGCAGGGGACATGTTAACCGCTGCAGCTATTCTTTTGGCCATTTTTTTATCTGTTACGGCCATTCCTACCGACCATCCACCTGCACTATAGCCGGTAATGTAAATACGGGAAGAATCAATAGGATAACGTTGCAGTACATCGGAAATAGCGTTATACAGGTGCTCCGGGCCGAGCGACCAGCTGGTGGCCAATGGCGCCATTACAATGAATTCATATTTTTTTCCGTCTACTTTATTTACGGCATCAATATTCTGACCTTCATGCATTTGCCTGGCAACACCCTGGCGGAATATTTTAGTGATATCGTTACCTGCAATACTTCTGCCATGCAAACAAACCAGCAGTGGATATCTCTTACCGCTCTTAACATTATCCGGAAGCTTTAGCAGTGCCGGGATATGATGCCAGGGAGTTATCTGTACGTCGATCTGCCTGAAAGGTTTCAGATCCTGGGCCGCCAGGATGCTTGTCTGCAGCATCAAACCTATGAAAAGGAGTATTCTCATCATTTAATCTTATTTATCAGTTATTCCCTTCCGGGATAACTGTGGGCAACTAATTTATTATAAGTGTAACAGCACTTCTTCCAAAGTGGTGCCTATAATCGCTTCGAGGGCAATCTTCGATTGTCTTACATCTCTTTCCAGGGTCACTTTACGTACCATTTCAGCATTGTAAATCCGATAGGCATCATTTAATCCTTCTACGGCTACAGCCTGATCACCACCGGAAAATTTCTGTTCTACCTGTTTGTAATGATTGTAAGAATCTTCCAGCAGTGGCAATTGCAGTTCATATAACTGTTTGTTAGCGGCATAGTCTTCGTAAGCACGCAATACCGCTGCCTTTAATGCAAGTTTTTCGCCTTCTTTCTGTTCATCAAATACCCGTCCGTTCGCTTTTGCGGCTTTTACTTCGTTAGGAATGCTGATTAAATTACCAATTGGTACCATGATACCGAAGTTGTACCGTGGATACAAGGTGTTATTGTTGGTAGTGCCACTTCCTTTGATGGTGAATTCGTTGAGGTTACCGGCAGCTGTCAGCATATTTAACCAACCTGCTTTCGCCCTGTTTTCATCATATTTGGTGATTTGCTTCTTAATTTCCAGTGCTTTAATTTGAGGATTGTTCATCGCGAGTTCCACCAGCTTTTCTTTGAGTCTGCTTACGGTCGAAATATCGGCAGGTAGTCTAAGAATGATACTGGTATCTGCCTTCTGAATCTGCGCTTGCGCCGCAGTACCCGTAATAGCTGTCAGTAAAAAGAATAGTACACGTTTCATGTTGTGATATTTGGAGATGATAAATATTTTAATTTTATAGAGATGCCATTAAGCCCGTAGTATAGCAGCGCTGATTCAATCAGCCCGGACGATTCCTGCGCATATATACTTACTACCAGTGCAAACATGACACAGATGATGACCAGCGTTAACTGTTTTTCTGTGGCGGTAGTACTCCTGAAATAATTAGCAACTGTGTATTGCATGATCAGGAAAATGTTGATGCAGACCAGGATAAGCCCTATATATCCCTGCTCCAATGCGGTACGCAGGTAGCCGCTATCGGGAGGAAATCCATCCAGCTCACTGCCCGAACCGGGTTCACAGCTCAGGAACCCGCCGCCTATCGGATGACTATAGATATAAGGTTGAATACGATGACGGTTCACTTCGCGAACATTCATAGATGCATCCTCAGAGCCGGAAAATGCCGTGCGTATCCTGATAATTGTGGCGTTGCTATGGAAAGGCCCAAACATCACCACGAGGAAAGCAAAAACAAATACCAGTGCGCCAATTACGGCATTCTTATTACGCAGATTTACAAACAGCATCATGAGTAATCCCATGGGCACCATTATATAGGCCGTGCGGGTACCGGAATATCCCAATGCCATAAACTGTAATATCAGCGATATAATGAGTAAGCCCTTTTGATAGGCAGATATTATCTTGCCCGGACTGGTCAGCAGCACGATATTGATAATACATCCACAGGCCATGATTACACCAAATACTGCGGGATCAGACACGAAGGAGAAAATGCGGATACCTGTCAGGATGATAACCGTTTTAAATTTTTCAGGATACCTGGCGATAAATGCTTTTTCGAAAGGCATGAGGCCAAACCACTGCTGAATACAGGCATAAAAGGCGGCCAGTGTAAGTATTGCAATCCAGAACTTGAAGAAAAATTTAAGATCATCCATGTTGCGGATCATCTTTATCACCAGGTACATGTAAACCATATTGCGTACATACACCCTGGCAAAGGTAGTCCAGCCATGTTTGTCATACACATAAGCAGGATTGAAAAACTGGATTAAAATAAATGCCGCGTATATGTAAAAAGTGATCAATGCCGGATCGCGAAAAAAGTCCACTTTTTTAATACTCTTATCTCCTGGTTTAAGCAGGCTACCCAGTAGCGTAATTAGTACCATCGCATCAATCAGGACGCCTACGGGCATTTCTGCGCCGGATATTCTTTCGAGTAACCTTACTGTAAGGGTAACGGTGAGCGCGATATAATAACCTGCTCGGTAGTTGAGAATGGAGATCGTCGCAACCGCAATACCAATGGCCAATCCCAGCAGTAGTACTGTGTATTTTACGTCCTGGGCACTGATATACGCAATAACCGGTATCAGTATAACCCAACAGATAATAATAAACAGGCTGTAAATATTTTTCTTTACAAATTCCACTGGTATTTTTTTTATAGAAATACTATTTTAATTGCCATCGCAATAATTGTTAATGCGATAAAAATTACAATCAGCACCTGGTGCAGATGTTGATCTATTGGCTTCTTTTTGGGTTGCTTTTTCATATCAAATTAACAGCGGTGCTTTTTTTTTCTCCGCGATGCTCTCCGAATTTCCCGGTAAACAGGAAGGTAAGTTTCAACTGCACACAGATGCGATACACGATAATAGAAACGAAAATGGATGACGGTATCAGTATCAGCAACAGTACGACACCGTTATCTACACCAAGAGACAGCAATACAGCACGCATACACGCGAAAATGCTCACATGTAGCAGGTAAACATATAACGAGTAATGACCTATTACGTTTAGAAACTCCAGTTTCCGGACACTGGCGAGCCAGGAAGACAACAGTATCACGAACAAACAACCATTTAATGCAATGAGCATAAAAAGGTAAAGATTCATCTGCTGATGATAGAGGTAATACCATTGCAGTAAAGCAAACCCAGGTGCCACCATTAGCAGGTATTTCGGTTTTGCTAATTCTTTTTGTGTTTGTTCCTGTAAGAAATAATTCGCAGCAGTATCTCCGATCGCAAAGAATATATAATGAAGCGTAATGTCATACAATGTACTATGGGACTGTACATAGGGTGCAATGCCCAGTAGTATCAGCCCGGTAAGTAGCTGCCATAGCTTTTTATTACCTGTTATTTGCGAAACAATTGTATAAAGCATTGTTACATTAAAAAGTGCAAAGAGATACCAAAGTTGATCCAGCGTTCTTGGCTGCAGAAAAATGTTTAAGAAGTCGCTTCCGGAACGCTCCGAATTGGTAAACCTGGAAAATGCAATCTGCAAACTGATTTGTATGATAGCCCATAACAAGTAGGGATATAATAAAGTATTGACCTTTAAAAAAATGAAATTTCTGACACCTCTTTTAGTCACGCTCTTACTGAAAAACACGCCGGACAACAGGAAAAAAAGCGGCATACGGAAGCTATACAGCATATCGTTTGTAGCCAGTATTGCGTGGGGTAATGAAACACCGCGGGCAATCAGCCCATATGCGATGTGCCGGTACACCACCAATACAATAGCTACGCCTTTTGCATAGTCAATCCACGCGAAGCGTGATTCTTTTTTTTCGGGGCGTAAACTAAAAAGGTCCAATGTTTTCGGAAACTTCATGGTTAAAAATCACAACTCAATAAAATCTTCTTTCACATCATTTAATACAGCTCCAAGGAATTTATCTCCTAATGATTCCAGAAATTCAGAGGATTCCCGGTCAATCTGTTTCATTTTTAAACGGGATGAAAAAACAGCAATTACACCTTCTGCATAAGCAGATAACTCACGGCTATCTGTAAAGTCGTTCAGTGGCGCACCTTCCATCAGAATATAATCGTAATGTTTTTTTAATTCACCCAGGTAGTTAAGCAGGTGATTTGGAGGCAATATTTCAGAAGGTGTATAGTCTCCTCCTTTACATCCAATAACCTCTATACCTGGTGTGGGGTATGATGTTACTATTTCTTTTACTTTTTCAATGCTGAATGATTCGGGCGGCACGGAGAAATATTCCAGTGTTGGCCTGGCATCCATTTGAACACTTACGTCATTATTACAGAAGTTGGTATCAATGACCAATACTTTTTTATTGCTCAGGCTTAAGCTGTGTGCAACGGCCTGGAGCAATGTAGTTTTACCCTGCTGCGGTTCAGTACTGGTGAAAAGGAAAATTTTTCTACCACTGTTTTCGAGTTCAAATCTCAGTTTACGTAATAGCTCTCTGAAAACATTCTGTCTTTTGAGCCACTGGGATTCGTCTGATTTTTTTTGCAGTATTTCCAACAGGTTATATTTCTGCAGGTTGGTATGATTAATTGTGCCAATAAGTTTCAGGTTGGAAGTACGATGGAAGACAGATGGTGATTTAACAGAATTGTCCGTAAACTCCCTGAACAATATACCCATACAGCAAAGCATAAATACCGCCATGCCAGACATGCCCATGATCACCAAACGTTTGGATGATTCCGGTGTAAATGCGGGTTGTCCTTTTAATGTTTGACGGAAGTTATCCTGTGGTACATTTCTGTTGTCCAGTGCGGCGCCCAGTTTTTCCTTCAGTTTGTTGTATTCATCCTGGGCCAGTGCAACTTCCTGCTGCAGTGAACCAACAGTGGCTTCTTTGTTGGCGTATGAGCCTACAGAGGCGCGCAGATTGCGGATTTTTCCTTCCAGGGTGCTGATGTTCAGCTTTGCAGCAGTTATTTCTGCTTCCACTGCACCTTTGCGTTGTACCAGTTCTTCTTTGGTACTTACTTTACCATTAGGGGTAGAGGCGTCCAGCATTGCCTTTTGTAACTTGCTGCGCTGTGCTTTAATTTTATCTGCCAGTACATTATCGGTAGAACCTGTGCGAACATATTCATCGTTCAGGTCATTGATTTGTTTTCTTAAAGTAATGATATCACCGTTGGAATTGGTATATGCGGGTTTCCCGTTGCTCATCTGCGCCAGTTGGGTATTGATATTATCCAGTGAGGCCTGCAGATTATTGTAATTGGCTCTTTCGTCTGATACAGATTTTTCAAACTGTTTAATCAGATCCCATTCATTTCCACTTGCTGTTTCCACGTTCAATACGCCCTGTGCTGTTTTATATCCGCGAAGCGCTTCAATTTTCTGATCCAGTTCTACCTTTTTCTGGTTTACCAATGCTTCAAAGGTTTCCACATTTTCTATGGAACGTTCGGAACGGGAGCTGCGATAAAAACGCAGGAATTCTTTGTATAGCGTATTTACCGTATAAGCAGACAGTTCAGGATTTTCTGAGTAACAGTTGATATTAATATAATCGGTCCTGGATAAGCGGCCTACAAACACCATTTTCCGGATAGATTCGAAGTCATACTTATACAGTTTCATAAATTCCAGCACCTTGCGTTCTTCAGGGTTAGAAGATGAAAGTATTTGGAGAGAGTCATTTTTCTGGCGGCAAATACGGAGAATCTGTTGCTGGTCGGCGCTTTTATAAACCGGCTTATTTACTTCTTTTTCCGTGAGGGTTCTAAATGGTTTATTGCTGGAAAGATCATGTATCATCAGATCGCAGGCGAGGAGGCCTACTACCAGCGGGGAATTCATGGTTTCAATGACGTTATCAAACTTTACATCTGCTTCAAACAGATTCAAATTCTCATCACGCAGTTTGATCTGCTCATTGGTGGTGAACCCGGTAGCCATCTGTGCAGTGGAAGCATACAGTTTAGGCTTGCCGATTGTAAAGGCAAATGCGCCTGCTATAGCCGCAATGGTGCTGAATATGATCAGCCATTTCTTTTTTAATAATGCCTTTATAAAATACACGATATCCATATAGAAATTTTCCTTTAACTACATTTTAAATATGATATACAGGGGGAAGTATACGAAAGGCATACAAACCATGTTCCCGGTACGGTAACTGGAAAATCAGAGGAGATGGTAAAAAAAAGATAATCTCAGGCCAACTGCCTAAAAGTTTCTTTGCTGGTTTTGTCGGAGGATGAGGTTATATAAAATATGACCGGGCATAGTTAATCCTGGCATATCCGGTTTGATGTCTCAAAGGTAAAAGATTATATTAAAAGACACTTTATTTTTAAGCGAAACATAAAAATTACTTGGTAATCGCTCAAGTTTAAGGGGTAAACTAACAGAATAAAAAAAAGACCGTTCCGGAGAATATTCCGGAACAGTCTTTTTTATTTATTACTCTATCGATGGCTACCGTTTCATCAATTTTACACTCTTCGTTTCACCGGTAGAGGAAGTGAGTTTCAGAATATACATACCAGTGATCGTAGCAAATCGCTGTGCATCAACCCTGATCAGGTTTCTACCTGCCGGTATATTTTTCCTCATTTCTCTGTAAAGCACTTTTCCGTTTATATCGCTGATTTCTATCAGCATAGTAGCAGCTGTTTTAGGCAAGTTAATGTCAACTGATACATTGTCTACAAACGGATTCGGATAAACATTGGCTTCCAGGCTGCCCGGCAGTGTTGTATTCTTATTAACAGCAGGGGCAGCGGTGAAATTGTTCATGACGGTCTGGGTTCGGGCCAGGTTACCAGGTGTAACTGGTGTAACATCTATTTCCATCGCGTTCAGATAACCTACTTGTCCACCAACCGGAATGCTGCAGGTGAATGCGATTTCACCGTTTGCATCTGCCGTGAGGTTCACAAAGTCGGCTGTATTGGCCGTATTATTTTGCGCATACAGTGTTTTGCTTACACCGTTGATGGTAAACTGAGTGCTGCCATTATCTGGTTGCGGTGCCCACCATTTACTGTCAGACAGGAACTTAATGGTGTAAGTGGTATTGGCACTTAACCCCGTTAAATGTCCGTGCATAGCAGGAGCGCCTGAGAAGAAGCCTGGTAATGAACCAAAGTAAAGGTATTGGCTGAGTACCACATCAGGATACACGCCGCTGTTGTTGCCGGTAGTAGCGCCTTCCACGCCGGCAGCCCACCAGCTTTCATCAAATCTTAATCCCACGCTGGTCGTCAATCCCTGATCATTTTTCAAACTGTTGGTGGTACTGCCAGAGATGTTGTTCCATGGTGCAGGAGCACTTGCATTGAGCATGAAATTCAATAGTAGTTTGTAGTTGCCACCAGAGCCGGCTGGTGGGTTTACTACAATGTTGAATGTAGTGGTGTCCGCTGCACCATAGGAGTCTTTGGCAATTACGCTGATGTTGTTATAAGTACCGGCATTGTTGGTGGCAGGAGCCACATTAAGCGATACATTACCACCAGATTGCACCAATGTCACAAAAGCCGGGAGATTTAAGGTACTATAAGTGATCGGGTTTCCGTCTACATCGCTGGCTGTAACCGGAATATTCTTACTGGTACCTGCATCGAGGCTTTGATTACTGATATCTGTTATAACCGGAGCGTGATTATTAGTTGGTTGTTGTGTAGTTCCTGCATCTACTTCAATGGCATTCAGGTAACCTACCTGTCCGCCGGCAGGAATACTCAATGTAAATACGATTTCACCATTTGCAGTAGGGGTGAGGTTGGCGAAGCTCACTACATTGGTGGTATTGTTTTGTACATACAGTGTCTGGCTTACTCCGTTGATGGTAAACTGGGTGCTGCCGTTATCCGGCTGAGGCGCCCACCATTTGCTGCTGGAGAAGAATTTCACTGTAAACGTTTTACCTGGTTCCAGGCCTGTCAGGTGACCGGTCATTGTTGGTGCACCTGAGAAGAAGCCTTGTAATGACCCAAAGTAGAGGTAGTCGTGCATTACAGCATCAGGGTATACACCGCTGTTGTTGCCCGTGGTGGCGCCTTCTCCGTTGGTAGCCCACCAGGACTCATCAAACTTCAGACCTGCGGAGGTAGTTTGTCCCTTATCATTTATCAGGGCAGTGGTAACGCTACCGGTAATATTATTCCATGGTGATGGTGCAGTGGTATTTTGCTTGATACTGAGGAACAATTTGTACCCGGAAGTATCGCCTCCTGCAGGCGCATTTACGGTTAAATTGAAGGTAGCAGTATCACTGTTGCCATGTGTATCGGTACCAATTACACCGATATTATTGAATTGACCGGTATTGTTGGTAGCAGGGGATACCTGCAGATAAACGTTACCTGGTGATTTTACTACCGTCACAAATGATGGCAGGTTATAACCGGTATAAGTGATGGAATCATTTTCCGGATCAGTACCGCTGATGGCTACATGTAAGGTGTCGCCGGCTGCCAGTGTTCTGTTAGGAATGGCAGCAATAACCGGTGGCTGATTTACAATAACGCTATCACCTGCTCCGCCTGCACTCAGTTCCATCGCATTCAGGTAACCTACCTGTCCGCCGGCTGGAATGCTGAGGGTAAAGTTGATCTGACCATTAGCATCTGCGGTCAGGTTTTCAAAAACAGCGGTGTTAGTGGTATTGTTTTGAACGTACAATGATTTGGTAACACCGTTGATGGTATATTGGGTGCTTCCATTATCCGGCTGAGGTGCCCACCATTTACTGCTGGAGAAGAACTTAATGGAATAAGTCCTGTTTGTTTCCAGTCCGGTGATATGCCCGTGCATAGCCGGTGCGCCGTTGAAGAAGCCAGGCAGCGAACCGAAATACATGTATTCCGCCATTACTGCATCAGGATATACACCACTATTATTGCCGGTAGTAGCGCCTTCTGTGCCTGCAGCCCACCAGGTTTCATCAAATGTTAAACCTGCGGTAGTTAACTGGCCATTGTCGTCTTTCAGGCCGGTAGTAGTGGTTCCGGAGATGTTATTCCATGGCGCTGGTGCGTTGTTATTGAGTTTGAAGTTGAAATACAGTTTGTAGTTCGGTGTTGGTTTATCCACTACCGTGAGTACAAAGCTGCGGGTGTCTATTCCGCCCTTGTTATCCTGCGCCTGTACTTTAACGGTGTAGGTACCTGCTGCGGCATATCCTGGTTGCACTGTAATGCGACAGGTATCATTCTGGCTTACCAGGGTAGCGAATGATGGCAGTTGCAAGGCTGTCCAGGTAAAAGTATTACCTGCGTTCTGGTCTGTCAGGCTCAGTTTGAGGACTTTGGTAGTGCCTTCATCTACACTTTGAGCAGGGATAGAATCAATAACCGGTGGGTAGTTATCATTCACTACCAGGTTAAAGAGGGTAGTATCCGCGCCACCATTGTTATCTGCGGCAATTACACCTACACCATTGTAGGTGCCCTGCTGAGCAGAGGTTGGTGCAATATTCAGCGTAGTTGTGCCTGCATTTACCTGCAGGGTTACAAATGCTGGTGCATTGTACAAGCTGAAGGTAATAGGATCATTGTCAGGATCTGTTGCCGCTACAGGTATACTTTGGGTAGTACCATAACGGATCGTTTGACTGGCAATGTCTGTTATTACCGGAGGATTATCTTTAGATTTTACCTTTACAGCCGGTGTAAAGGCAGAATAACCGCCATCTCCAAATGCTCTTACTTTATAGTAGGCAACGGTGTTGGCTGCCAGGGAAGAATCGGAGAAAGTGCCTGGTCCGGAAGCAATTGCCCCGAGTGTTTTCAGCACGCTGAAGTGTGTGCTGTCTGCCAGTGAGCGTTGTACTTCGTATGCTGTTTCAACGGTAGAATTGTCTGTCCAGGTTAATTTCACAATCTGTGTGGAAATGGCCTGGATAGCGAGATTGGTAGGTGCTGCCGGTGGCAGTGGTTTAGCGGCCGTGGTGGCACTCGCCACAGCAGTATAGGCAGATTCACCATAGGTACCAATCGCCCTGATCTTATAATAGTATGTTGTGCTTGCCTGTAATGCAGTGTCGGTATAACTAACCGCATTGGCAGCAGTAGTAGCTACGATGGCATATGTTCCGGCGCTGGAGGTGCTTCTGTAAATTTCAAATCCTGTTTCGTTGGTACTCTTATCAGCCCAGGTCAGGTTTAATTTGGTGTAATTAGTATTTGCGGCCACGGCTAAAGTTGTAGGAGCTGCTGGTGCGCTACCATTTACAACAGACGTATCAATAAAGGCGTCAGCCGGAATTAATTGCCTGGTGGAAATACCTGCTGCAGTGCTGGTCCAGTATACTTCCATAGTGGAACCACCGGTTCCCTGGAAGTAAGTAACCGTAATCGGGTAAACGCCGGCATTGGCCACAACGGTTCCTGATGCGAATTGTGCCCCATGGACACCATCATTACTGACGGTAGCTACGGCAAGGTTGGAGTATGTTTTATTGAAATATAATTTGCTGCCATCGTCCGAATTGGTTTCAAATTTATAAGTACCAGTTACGGGTATACGGATGTAGCCGGTCCACATCAACGCGTAGTTGGTGGTAGTACCTGCCGGTACTACGGTGAGATCCGGGATGTAGGCCTTACCTGTTTGTGCAGGTGTGAGTGTGCTAAAGTTCGGGAGACTGGTCCAGCTACCGGTATAGTATTTATAAGTAAGATTTGCTTTCCTGGTTCTTACCGTTACCTGGTTACTTGGCGTGGAGGTTTTTCCCGACACATCTCTTGCCTTCACATAGAAGTTATACAGGGTACCGTCTGCAAGTCCTGTTACGGTGGCTGTAAGCACGTTGCCTACAGATGTTTTAAGCACATTGTTAGCATAAACATCGTAACCGGCAATACCTGCGTCATCTGTGGCAGCTGACCACGTTAACACTACCTGGTTGTTGGTATAACTGGTTATTGCTAATGAAGGAGGGGCAGAAGGAGCCGAGCTATCCAATGCTGTAGTGCCTTTCACTTCCGCAGATAATGGGCCGGCAGCATAGTCATTTACCGGGCGTACCCTGTAATAGTAGTTGGTATTCGGAATGAGGTTATTATCAGTAAAAGTAACCACGTTGGCGTTGTTTTTCCCTACGAGGATATATGGGCCGCCTGCTTGTGTGGCTCTGTAAACTTCAAAGTATTTTTCGTTATATGTAGGGGTCGCATTTTCTGTCCAGGACAATACGATCTGTGTTTTGGTAAAACTATTTACTACCAGGCCGCTGATCGGATCTGGTGCGTTGATACCGGTGGCACCTACTACTCTGAATGTATCAGAGTAAGCGCCAATACAACTGCCGGAGGCTTTAACACGTACTACATAAGCACCCACAGTGGAAGTAGTTAAAGTGTTGGTGGTGCCGATTACGGTGTTGCTGCCTGCACGTAGCCACTCATAGGAGAGCATTCCCGCAGGCACTTGTAACGTAACGCTGGTACTGCCGTCGGGTGCTGGCAAAACATTGCTGGCCAGAGCCGGAGAGGTGGTGATAACGGGTGCCGGTGTTGGAGGTCTGTAACTAATCACCAGCGGGACAGGAGACCATCCGGTCCAGCCATTGGGGAGCTGCGCTCTTACCCGGTAAGTACCAGCCGTAGTTACTGCAATGGAATTGGCAGTACCGGTAGTGATAGTGTTGTTATCTTTTTGCCACTCATATTGCAAATAGCCAGGAGATATACCAATTGTAATGGTATCGCCCGGACAGAAGGTGGCAGAGCCATATAACGGGTATGGATTAAGACGGTTGGCCCTTAGCATGAATGGTGCAAAGTCTGGTTCATTCCAGGCATCTACCCAGGTATTGTGAGCATCGTTGGGATAAGTAGTGAGCTTGAAGTCAGCCCCTGCAGCCTGTATCTGGGCCACTACCTGGTTGGTAGTATAAGGTGCCGGATTACCATCCTGACCTCCCTGAAACAGCCACATAGGGATGAATTTATAGAGGTCAATATGATTGGCATAATCCAATGCCATGGCACTCATTGGTAAAGATGATGCTGTTAATTGGGGATAACGCATCGTAAATTCCCACGTAGCCCATCCTCCACCAGATAAACCATTTACATTAAGACGATCAGGATCGCCTTTGGCACTGGCAACGATAGAGTCTACCACTTCTTTCAGGTTATCATAATCGTTAGGGCCCCAGTAACCGCCCTGGCTCTGGGGATATATCAGGTATCCATCAAATGTTCCGGCATCTACACGGCTCGCCCACGTTTGTCCACCCCACAATAACTGATATTCATTATCATAGATGGTTCCTTTTTCGCCTACACCATGGAAGAACAGGTAGATAGGATACTTCTTACCATCATTAACGCCCGGAACATATGTTTTCGGGAATTTAAGACGGAATGCCATATTCTTATAAATGTAGCATTTATAAGAGTCGGTGTTGTAGCTCATCCTCACGGTTCTCACCCATTTTGTGATCTTATCGTATTGGGGAGTTGGTGGGGGAGTGTTGGCGTTGTAAGTGACAACAGGATCACTTGGATTTAGTGCTGTCTGCGCATAGATGTTGGGAGCGCATAACCAGATGAGCACGAAAAGGAGTAGCCGGTGTAAAGTTCGATTCATGGAAGTATGTTGTGTTATGTGATCCACGGCTATGTTGGTAGCCATAGGAAAATAAAAGTACCTTTCCGGAAACCCGGAAATACTTGTCGTTCAGAGGAGATGGTAAAAATTAATTCCAACTTTGGAGTTTAATCCAATAGTGGTGGGGCTTTGTCGAAGGATAAGGTATTGGAATATTACTGCTGATCTAAACTATTCACTGCGATTGACGATCCAAATTTCAGCTTATTTGCTCATTAGTGATTCGGTGATCTAAAGTTAGAACAGTTGCTAAATTAAGTAACTGTTTATATAGATTAAATTTTTTTTTGCAAATGGTCGTTTTTGGCTGGTAAACGCAAATATTTAACTGGTGAAATGAGACGACAGACATTTATTGCACAGCTATGCTGCGCTGAGCCCTTTCCCATACCGCGGATTGTCTTTTCCGGAAGAACCGGATAGCACCCATGTAAACAGCTATATTCATGAAAACAAAATAAAAAGGAATATAAAGATATCTGGCCTTTATTTTTTTCACGGTAAGTATATAGCCACCTAGGGCTGCCGCATAAAAGCACAGTTGTGCAATGCCGGTAATAATATAGATATTGTTTTCTTTTATCAGGATAAGAATAAAGTTACTCAGTAATGTCAGCAGCAACCCGAGCGGGGCCAGTGTCCACCGGAGCACGCGGTGGGAAATGTATTGCCAGGTTATTTTGGGATACCTGAATGGATTCAGGAGCGGAAGCAAACGTCCCATCGATTGAAACCCACCGGCAGCAATTCTTACTTTTCTTTTATATTCATCTTCCAGTGATGCCGAAGATGTTTCCATCGCATAAGCTGCCGGCTCGTACATGACAGTATAGCCTTTCATGTTTATCCGGAAAGACAACATGAAATCATCCAGGATGGTATCTTCCGGTAAGTGCTCATATAATTCGGTGCGGATGGCAATTAACTCGCCGGCTGCGCCCATAACGCTATAAAGCTCTGCATCCCATTTCTTCAGCAGGGATTCATATTTCCAGTACATGCCTTCTCCCTGGGCTTCGGCTGCACCAGTGGTGGGCATTACCTTTTTTTCTCCTGCTACTACGCCTACACGGTCATCTTCAAAATGTTGCATCAACAAGGCAACCGACTCCTTATTCAGTATCGTGTTGGCGTCAGATAATACTACAAAAGGTGTTGTTACCAGTTTCATGGCGCGGTTTACGGCCGCCATTTTTCCTTTCCGCTGCGGATCATATAATACCTGCACCGCCGGGTACTGAGAAATAATTTCGTTGGTGCGGTCAGAAGATCCGTCGGTAACAAAAATGAACTGTATTTTGTCTGAAGGATAAGATAGCGCAAGTGTATTGGCCACCTTTTCTGCGATAAAATCTTCTTCATTATAAGCAGCTACGAGGAAGGTAACGGCTGGTTCAAAACTATTTTTCCGGCGACTGCTATTGCCCTGCAGTAAACGCTTTACGCGGATAACGAAGAAAAGGAGTATGCCATATCCTACGTAGCTATAACATACCAGGAAAAGGCTTGCCCAAAATATCACAGACCAGATTGACATAGCGGAAAAAAATTTTATGGGGATCGTAGTTTCGCCACAAAAGTATTATAATTTGTTTCACACACAACCTATTTTTTATCTCCATTTTTTGCATTAGGGCATTTTTTGGAATTGTTTCCGACCGTTTACAGTAAATTTTCTAACACTTACCCGCCAAAATGAGTCGTTTACCAAAAAAATAATTGATGATATCAGGGAAATAATATTTTTGTTCCATGTTAATTGAATGACATATTCGAATAGCATAGCAATAAGTTGGAAAAACCATTTCTCTCTCTCATATCCCCTGAAAGAAACCGCTAGGGTAAATTACCTTATAATTCTTGACCAGATCCCATTTAAAGCCTTCAGGTGTAGTTGATACGCTGTGCGTATACCACCAGTTAACAGTTTTAAACTTGTTTAGAAAAGAAGGTAAATGAAAAAGAAAATTTTAATAATAGACGACAGTATGCCAATGCGTTATCTGCTGGAGGCTGTTTTAGGAAAAGAATATTCAGTGGTTTCTGCACCAGATGGTTTGGCTGCAATGACCTGGCTCCTGAAAGGTAATAAAGCGGATCTGATTATAACGGATCTGCAAATGCCTAACATTGATGGGTGGGAATTATTAGATTATTTGTCGGGAAGCTATTTATACCAGGATGTTCCTGTAATTGTGTTGTCCGGCTTCTTTATAGAGAAGATGAATGAATTGCCGAATAAATATAACAGCGTAAGACAAGTTGTACAGAAGCCTTTTGATCCTATGCAGTTGTTGAGTAAGGTTGGTTTTATATTGAATGAGCAACTGACAATTTCCGCTGTATAGTCATGCAGTTATATTGAATTAACCAATACACTACTAATTAGCGACATATGAATACCTTTACACCGAATGTACTGCAGGTAGAAAGCATTAGAGGCGAAAGCAGAGATAGCTTCCGTATTAATACTGCTAATACCGAAAGTATGCTGCTTTTTGTTGGTCACCCCCATAAAGAGATGCTTACCGATAAGGATGAGTTCAGATGCATTATGGCATCTAACGTAGAGGATGCAAAAAGGGTAATGTATCAGTTACAGTATGTTTTGAAGAAAATGCCGGCGGCCATTATCTACCGTTTTGAGAGTGCGTATGAGTCATCTCTTTCTGAGTGGGAAGCCTTCTTTTCCACGCATCAGTTTCTCAATACTATTCCTTTCTTCATTTATACGGATAAGGGATTTGAGGAATTAAAGTCGCTGGTGATCAAATACCCCTTCATTGATGATGTAATTACCATGAATGCCTGGCATATGCTGGCAGGCAAAGTGGCTATAGTAAGCAAATTTAAGCGGATGCGAGCCTTTCCTGTTTATAAGAAAGGCCTGATCAATAAAAAGTTATATACCCGCAGATTTTATAGCAATATCATGAAGCGTTCTCTGGACATCGTGCTTGCAGGTACCGGGTTATTGTTGTTAAGTCCCCTCATGTTATTGATCGCCGCTTTGATCAGGCTGGAATCCAAAGGCCCCATCTTCTATGCCGCCAAGCGTGCAGGTCGCAACTACAGTGTTTTCAAATTTTATAAGTTCCGGACCATGATCCCGGATGCAGATAAGCAGCTGGATAAAATAAAGCACCTTAATCAATACGATGGTGATAATGCTGCCCCGGTATTCATTAAAGTATCCAATGACCCCCGTGTAACAAAGCTGGGTAGTTTTTTACGGAACAGTAGCCTGGACGAATTACCGCAATTGCTGAATGTGTTGAAAGGAGATATGTCGCTGGTAGGCAACCGCCCACTGCCTTTATATGAAGCCACTACACTTACTACCGATGATTGGGTGGAAAGATTCCTGGCACCGGCAGGTATTACCGGGCTATGGCAGGTAAGCAAAAGAGGCAAAAAAGACATGTCTGTAAAAGAACGGATAGACCTGGATATTAATTATGCGCATAAGCGGTCCTTTAGATATGATATGTGGCTCATCGTGAATACACCACTGGCGCTTGTGCAAAAAGATAATGTATAATGATAGCAATTTCGATAATAGAGATAATACTGTTTGTTTACCTGGCCGGATGCGTATTTTATAATCTTTTGTTAGCCGTTGCCGGCCGCTTGAGCCGGAAAAAAAAGATACTTTACGATGAAACAGATACTTACGCTAAAATAGCAATACTCGTTCCTGCCTATAAAGAGGACAGTATTATTTTATCCACTGTAGCTAGTTATCATCGCTTGCAGTACCCGGTAACCCGCTTTGAAGTAGTGGTCATTGCCGATTCCCTGCAACCCAGGACACTGGAAGAACTGGCCGCCACAGGGGTAAGCCTGGTGCCGGTGAAATTTGAGAAAAGTACAAAAGCGAAGTCGCTGAATGCGGCCTTTGAATATTTGGGAGATGATTACGACCTGGCATTGATCTGTGATGCGGATAACATCCTGGAAGAAGATTTTCTGCTGAAAATTAATCATGCATGGCAACAGGGACATCATGCCATTCAGGGACAAAGAGTAGCTAAGAACCTTAATACTCCTTTTGCTATCCTGGATGCGGCTAATGAAATTATCGCTAATTTTTTATACCGGAAAGGAGCTAACGCATTGGGATTGTCTTCTTCCGTAATTGGTTCCGGCATGGCCTTTCATTATCCTCTTATTAAAGAGATTTTACTGGAAATTCAGGCTACAGGAGGATTTGATAAGGTATTGCAGCTATTGGTACTCTCTAAGGGACATTCTATCCTTTACCTGGAAGATGCCTATGTGTTTGATGAAAAAATTACACATGCTGCCGTATTTGAAAACCAGCGTAAACGCTGGATGTCGAGCCAGCTGGTATACCTGCGGACTTTCTGGAAACAAGGTTGGGCTGCATTATTCAATGGAAATATTAATTATTTCAACCTGTCTGTATGTCAGAATGCACTGCTCCCGCGAATGTTACTGCTCGCTGCATTAACTATACTAACAGTTGCAGCATTTATATTGCAGCCGTTCCTGGTAATATCACCTGCCGTATGGGCAGGTCTGTTTGTATTGAACATGCTCTCCCTTTTATTACCTATTCCGGGAAAGTTCTTTACCAGGTACTTATTCACTGCAGCGATTACTTTGCCCAAAGCCGTTGGCATTATGATCTTATTGCTATTCCGCTTAAAAGGTGCAGATAAAACATTTATTCATACTACCCATACCCAAACAGGTATTGATAATCCATTATTAGATGCAGCCAGAAAGTAATACATATTATCCACTGGTATCTATTATAACGATCAATTATAACAATGCCAAAGTTACGACAGAGTTAATGAGGTCGCTGCGGCAGATCTCTTATCCTAACCTGGAAGTGATCGTGGTAGATAACGCGTCTGCAGAAAGCCCGGTGGCTGCGATCCGGGAAGAGTATCCTGCCGCGAAAGTAATCATGAGCGAAAAGAACCTGGGGTTTGCAGGTGGGAATAACCTGGGTATAAAAGCCGCCAGTGGAGAATACTTTTTCCTGGTAAATAATGATACAGAATTTACAGAGGGGTTGATAGAAGGGCTGTTGGAAGTATTTAGCCAATATCCCGATGCAGGAGTAGTAAGCCCTAAGTTTCATTATTTTTTCCATAAGGGAACAATTGAATATGCAGGATATAATATTGTAGATACCCTCACCGGGAGAAATAGCATGATTGGGTGCAGGGAGGCCGATACTGGTCAGTATGATGTTTTTTCAGAAACGCATTATGCACATGGAGGTGCCATGATGGTGTCTGCAGCCGCCGTAAAAAAAGTAGGGATAATGCCCGAAATTTATTTCCTGTATTACGAAGAATTTGATTGGTGTGAGCAATTCAAGCGGCACGGCTATAAAATCTACTATCAGTATAAATCATTGATTTATCATAAAGAGTCGATGACAACAGGAAAGAACAGCCCGTTGAAGACTTATTACATTACAAGAAACAGGATATTGTTCATGCGCAGGAATGTAAAACTCCCTGCCAGGATGATTTTCATACTATATTTTATTTTCCTGACGATACCAAAGAATACGGCGCAGTTTTTATTAAAACAGGAGTCTGTTCATCTCAAAGCATTCTGGAGAGGAATTTTTTGGAATCTTAAACACCGTAAACCGGATAACATATGTGTGGCATAGCAGGGTTTATCGATTTTACCCAAAAATCAGATGCAGATATGCTGCGGAAAATGACGGATGTGATGGCACACCGGGGACCTAATGACGCCGGTTATGAAGTATATGAAGATGCCCACGCATCTGTAGGTCTCGGGCAACGCCGCCTCTCGATACTGGATCTTTCCAGCTCCGGGCATCAGCCTATGCATTATCAGCAATACTCCATTATTTTCAATGGTGAGATATACAATTTTAAAGAGATCCGGACAGAACTGGAGAAGCTGGGACACCACTTTCATTCAGGTGCTGATACGGAGGTTTTGATAAAAGGATATGCACAATGGCGGGAGAAAGTGCTGGACAAATGTATCGGCATGTTCGCCTTTGTTATTTATGACCGGGAATCCCGGGAAGTAACCATCTTCCGTGATCGCGCGGGTGTAAAGCCTTTATATTATTATTGGCATAACCAAACCTTACTGTTTGCCTCTGAGTTGAAAGGGCTCTGCGAGCATCCATCTTTCAAAAAAGAAATTGACGAGAAAAGTTTATCCTTGTTCCTGCAGTTCAGCTATATTCCGGCACCCTATACTATTTACCGGAACACACATAAGCTAAAACCGGGACATACCCTGAAAGTTACACTGGAAGATGCGGAAGTAAAAGAGTCGCAATATTGGAATGTACTGGATGCGTATCGCCAGCCGCTCACGGGTATGGGAGAGGCAGATGTGATCAGGCATACGGAAGAATTGATGCACAGTGCTTATAGTTATCGCATGGTGTCGGATGTGCCGGTTGGTGTATTTTTAAGCGGTGGTTACGATAGCGCCAGTGTTGCTGCGCTGCTGCAATCCAAAACATCAGGCCGGATCAAAACTTTCACCATTGGGTATAAAGAACCACAATGGGACGAGTCGCGGGAGGCAAAGAAAATAGCTATGCACCTGGGTACCGAACACCACGAATGGATTGTGGGACCCGCTGAAGCGAAAGCCGTACTGGAACAGTTACCTGAAATATATGATGAACCTTTTGCGGATAACTCTACTGTACCCACCACGCTGGTAAGTAAATTTGCTGCGCGGGAAGTGAAAGTAGTATTGTCGGCCGATGGTGGCGATGAAGTGTTTGCAGGGTATAATAAATTCAACCAGTCGCTCCGGTACACCACCAGTTTCCCAAAACCGCTGCAACGGACTATCAGTGCGGCGATGTCGGTTGTTTCTCCGGAAGTGATACCTTATTTTAATAAACAATACAATTTCGCATCCCGGTACGAAAAGATGAAGTTGATATGGGCCAGCGGTAAGCCTCAGCTGGCGCTGAAATATATCAGCCAGTATCTGACAGAAGAGGAAGTAAATCATTATACCAATTTCCCGGCAGCAGGTTATAAAACCAATTTTGACATGAATGGGGAACTGGATAATATGAATGATGCGCTGAACCGGTTGCTGGCAGTGGATTATAAAACATTCCTGGTAGATAACAACCTGGTGAAAGTAGACAGAGCTACCATGTCAGTGAGTATTGAAGGCCGGGAACCTATGCTGGATCACCGCCTGGTGGAATTCCTGGCGCAGGTACCTGCTTCATTGAAAGTGAAAGACGGTATCAATAAATATATACTCAAGGAAATTGTACACAAATACATCCCCAGGCCATTGATGGAGCGTCCTAAGCGCCCATTCATTGCACCTTTGCAGGAATGGTTCCGGGATGAACTGAAAGAGCAGATGCAATATTACCTGTCTGGTGCAAGATTAGCAAAGTCGGGTCTCTTTAATGTTCCTCATGTAGAACAATTGCTGAAAACTTATTTATCCGGTGGTAAAGTGAGCCATCAGAAATTATGGAACATATTGGTATTCCAGTTATGGTACAGCCGCTGGATAGAAAAATTATAGTATGAGTAATCTGAACGGTAAAATACGTGTACTTGAAACGATACGCCAGGGAAAAATCGGCGGAGGAGAGAGTCATGTATTGGACCTGGTAGCATCGCTGGATAAAACCATCTTCGAACCCATTGTACTGTCATTTACGGATGGTCCCATGATAGCAGCGTTGGCACAGTTGGAAGTACCGGCGTTTGTGATTGAAAGCGAAAAAGCATTTGATCTCAGCGTCTGGAGAAAGGTAAAGAAATTTATACAGGAACAACGTGTTGATATCGTGCATGTACATGGCACCCGCGCCAACACTAATGTTTTGTGGGCCGCCCGCAGCCTGAACTTACCGGTGGTGTATACTATTCATGGCTGGTCATTTCATGATGGTTTACATCCCCTGGCCAAACGTTTACGCATTGCCGCAGAAAAGTTTATCACCCGCAAAACGCAGGTAAATATTTGTGTTTCTGAATCTAATCGCCAAACCGGCATAAAGGCTTTTAATGGGTTCGATGGTATTGTGGTGAGGAATGGTGTTAATCTCCGGAAGTTTAATCCCGATGGTGTATATACCGATCTGCGCGCCGAATACAATATCCCGGGAGATAAGCTGCTGCTTTGTTTTATTGCACGTATGACCTATCAGAAAGATCCCGTAAGTATGATAAAGGCTTTTGCGCTGGCACTTAAAAGTGTTCCCGACCTGCAGTTGCTGATGATAGGAGATGGGGAACTACGGACAACCGCTGAGAATACGGCGAAAGAGTTGGAGATAGATAAACAGATCGTATTTGCAGGTTTCCGGCAAGATGTACCCGCCGTGCTGCATGCAGCAGATATATATTGCCTCCCTTCTTTATGGGAAGGGTTTCCGATAGGCGTACTGGAGGCAATGGCAATGGGGAAAGCAGTAATCGCCAGCGATGTGGATGGTACCAAAGAAGCGGTAACAGATGGAGAAAATGGTTTACTGGTACCAGCAAGTAATATTACCGCATTAGCAGCTGCTATTGTTAAACTGGCAGTAGATGCTACATTAAGACAGCAGTTGCAGCAAAATGCAAAAACGGCTATTGCAGAACATTTCAATGTAGCAGGCATGACAGGAAAAATTTCAGAGGTTTATCTGCAGCTTGGAAAATAATAATACTTTATCAATTTCAATATGACAAAGACCGCAATCACCTACGAATACAACCGCATTACCGATATCAAGCGGCTTAATTTTATTACAGATAGTTTGAAGAAAAATATTCCTGAAGGAGGCCGGGTATTGGATGTAGGATGTGGTAACGGTGTTATCAGCCGGCACCTTGGGCAATTTGGATATGAAGTGTTGGGTATTGACATCAGTGAGAAAACAATTGCTGTGGCCAATGAACGGAATACGCTCCCTAATGTAAAATTTGCGGCGATCAGCGCGGAAGCGCTCACCGCACAGGGCGAAACATACGATGCTGTTATTTGCAGCGAAGTACTGGAGCATCTTGATCAGCCACATCTTTTATTACATACGATCTATGCGTCGTTAAAAGATAATGGATTATTGGTAGTGACCGTACCTAATGGGAATGGCCCGAGGGAATTGTGTGTAACAAGACCTATGTTAAAGGCAAGAAACCATCCGGCATTATGGAGCTCTATTAATAAAGTGAAAAGAGGATTAGGGTTTAAAGGAACTACCGCACAGTCGCAGGCTGATAATCTTGATCACGTACAGTTTTTTACCCGCAAAGATTTGCAGCAATTGGCCACAGTCAGCAATTTTAAAATTGTGCAGTTTGCCAAAACGAATTTTGTGGAAGACGTGTTTCCTTTTTCGTTGGTTACCAAGAGAGTGAAGTTCCTGCAGAAACTGGACTGCCAGGTGGCAGAGCTGTTGCCTTACGGCTTTACAGGAGGTTTCAATACATTATGGCGGAAGAAAATAGGTTGATAGAGATACCAGAAATAGAAAAGGGTGATTCAAGCGAATCACCCTTTTCTATTTCTGAAAACCGGCTGCTTTATCAATATTGTCCAGCAGTTCCGGGGTTTTGGCCATATCAAACTTCCTGGCCAGCAGCTGTCCTGACGCCATAATTTTATTGAAATCGCCAGCCTCAAATGTTTTAGGATGTGCATTCCCTTCAGACCAGTCAATATAACGGCGATAGTTATTCTCCACGCTGTTTTTGAAAGGCCCGTTCATAATAATGGTTTGGAAAATGAATTCATCGCCGCCCCAGGTGTATCTATAAAATCGTTTTAATGCGGGGTGTGCCTGGATATATTGAAGGCACCATGCGGCACATTCCTGGGTGAGGCTCCACCACAGGGAACCGCCAAATACTTCCAGTCCCAGGGGATGTTGCCTCGGAGGCAATATTTTATTTAGCCAGCCAGCCAGGCGGTACTTACCGGGCAGGCGCAGATCTTCAAAATGATAAGATCTTATTTTTGACATGACCCGTTGCAATGCCGCCTCAGGAAGTATATCCAGGAATTGTTTGCCTGTATTGGCGTGAAAGAAATCGTATAGTTGGCTGACCTGTACCAGCGGGTAGTCCTGTGCACTGATGAGATGAAGAAAATCATACTGATAGCCCGATTCCATCACAGCTGCAATGCCATTCAATGCTGCCTGGATGGTCCCGTAACCAGCCCATGTAACATTCTCCCTTTTCTTAATAAAATATACCTGCGGCATATTCATCGCGGCCTGCCACTCATGGATGTCGCATTTGGCGTCCAGGTGAATGTAACAATCTATGGCCGGATGCTGCAGTCGTTCCAGTACGCGGCATAATTGCAGCGGGTTTTTATGACTCAGTATAATAAAGGCTTGTTTCATGCACAGCTGATTATTTGTATTGCAAACGGAATACTTTTATTTTTTGTAACAATCCTTTGCACTCCTGCCAGCCATTTATCCAGATACTTTTTATCGTTACCCCGGGAAGAGATCGACGAAGGAAGTAATAGCCAAAGATAACTGCAAACAGGAGGTTCAGAGAAGACGCAATAGCCACGGAACGTATGTCTGTAAACAACAGTACTAAAGTTATATCAAGTATCACATTTAACACCAGCTTCAGCAGATTTTTGTAAAAATTAATCAGCGGTTTATTAATCATATCCAACGTAACGCCAATAAAGCGATCAATAGGATAGAGAATGGCCGACAACAGGAATATCCTCACAATATCGGTAGCCGGCAAATATGCTTTTGCCGCCAGGATCACAATTAATGGTTTGGTAAACAATAATAATCCCACTACAAAAGGCAGGATCAGTAAAGTGACTGCACCGGTATATTTGCTAAACGCCTGCGCCACACCCTGCCAGTCGTTTCTATTGGCGGCCCCCGAAATAGTGGGCTGTGATGTGGCAACAAAACTGCGGAGCATAATTTCAATTACTTCCATGAATTTTTGAGGAATGCTGTAAATCGCAACTGCAGCAGGATTAATCATGGTCCTGAGTACCAGGTTATCTGAATAATTTAAGAGAGAAGAAGAAACCATACTGCCTACTATTAACCTGCCATAGCGATACATGTCTTTCACCTGTTGCCTGGTTCTGGCAGCCATGGTATTCAATGCTGTCCATTTGAAAAACATACAGTATACGCTGGTGATTAATAGCGACAGGGAATAGGCGTACAATACATTATGCAGGTTGATCTGTTGCAGGAAAAACAACACTCCCAGGAAAACGAGAAAGGATCCGTTCTGCAGAAAACGTACCTGCACAATTTTATCAAACCGGTGATTCGCCTGTAATACCCAGGTGGCAAAATTAAAGGGGAGAGAGAGTAACGTCATGATACCCAACCATCCCAGGAAGAAATGCCAGGTAGGACTAAACCAGGGATAAGCAGCGGCATATACGATCAGTGACAGTACCGCGAAAGAGAGCGTTACCAGCAACGAAATGTACCAGGCAGCACCGGTTACCTGTCTGCTGGTAGTTTCGTCAACACCTGCACCGAATTTAATAATGCCGGATTGTAACATTGCAGTGCGTACCTGATCCAATATGCTATAAGTGGCGAGGAACATCACCCATTCTCCAAATGCACTTAAAGAAAGCGTCCTAACCAAAAGGGCAAACGACAACACATTGAAAAATGCCATGATCATATTCCCCAGAAGGGAATGAAAATGCCGGTTGCGTAAAATCGATAAAAACTTAAAAGCCATGAAACAATAATTACAATCGTATTATATGAAAATCATGGTCTTTGATAGGATGAGGTCTTGGAAATGGGGTGTATTTTTTAGATACTGAATTGTAAAGATAGTTTTTTTTATTGAAAGGTAAGGCGAATCACGCCTGTAAATTGAAAATAAACAAATAAGTATAAATGCAAAATAGTTATACTTTATTTATTGTGCGCATATATGTTAAATTTTTTAATTATGTGATTAAAAAAAAAGCTTTCTTTGTAATGCGGAAGATTTTCCGCAGCGGTATTTTTTAAGAAAAAGACTATGAGGATAGAATTTTAAAAACTTTGCAAGCCATATAATTTATGATCAACCTTTTGCTATCGCTAAGGCAACCCTCGGGCCGCGGCATGTATAGGCTAGGCGCTATTTTACTGTTGTTTTTTTTGGGATCCCCCCGAAGTTACGGCCAGGTACAAACGGCCAGATCTTTCAATGATCCCACCATGACAAATATTAAAGGTTTCTATGAATATCTGCCAGCCGGGTACGTACCAGGCGGCGGCCAGAAATACCCCCTCATTATTTTCTTTCATGGCGTAGGTGAACTGGCCAGTTCCGGTGCTCCACTTTCTGCAGTACTGAATAATGGTCTTCCTAAAGTAATTGCGCAGGGTAAGTTTCCTGTTACTTTTACGGTCAACAATAAAGACTATTCCTTTATCGTCATCTCCCCTCAATTTAATACCTGGCCCGGATCTGCGGATGCCATTAAATTTAAGAACTACCTGCTCACGAAATACGATATTGATACAAACCGCATTTATATCACCGGGCTGAGTATGGGAGGCGGAGAAGCATGGGGCGCACTTTCTGAAAATAAAGCGGAAGCAGCTGCTTTTGCCGGTGCCGCAGTAGTATGTGGTTATTATCCTCCTACCACCGCACTGGCGGCTAATATTGCAGGCAATAATACTCCTGTATGGGCTTTCCATAATAAAATAGATCCCAATGTGCCACCAGACTATTCTATAAACTGGGTGAAGTACATTAATGCTACTATACCAGCGCCTAATCCACTCGCCAGGCTCACGATTTTTGATGCTACCGGTCACGACGCCTGGACAAAAGCCTATGATCCCGCTTACAAAGAAGATAATAAAAATATGTACGAGTGGATGTTGCAATATTCCAAAAACGGAACAGTAACTCCTCCTCCTGCAACAGGCAGACGCATTGTAGTTCCTATGACAAATACCGCCAACGGACGGGCGGAAATGTATTACCCAAACGCAATGACTACACTGGGCGTTAAACCCGGTGATACATTATGCATTCCCGCGGGGGAGTACGAATACCTTCATCTCGGTAACCTCACCGGCACCGTAGACAAACCCATTGTAATCACCAACTGTGGCGGACAAGTGAAACTAGGTGTTAAGAACCAGGGAACAGCAGCTGTTTTTAATGCGCCCACCTGCCGGTTTGTAGAGATCAGTGGTAGCGGAGATAAAAATTATGAATATGGCTTCGATCTTAACGGAACTAATATCACTGGTTTAAAGATCTTCGGTCTTACGCTGGGTGTAGGTAGTTCTGATTTTGATGTACACAACATATTTATCCATGATGGTGGTATTATGTTGCAGGCCAAAACGCTTCAAACCTGTGCTCAACCACAATATTGGGAAGGCAACTACGTAATGAAGAATGCGAAAATTCATCACATCAAATGCCTGAATTCACAATGGGAGGGATTTTATATCGGGAATACCCATTATTTCTGGACAGAAGGTACCTGCACTGACATGCGTTCACACTGGATAGAAGACCTCCAGGTATATGATAACTACCTCGAAAATATAGGAAGTGATGCGCTCCAGATTTCTATGGCCAAAAACGGGGATAACCGCGTTTATAACAACACGATTATAAATTATGGGATGTCACAGAATTCCGCCCAGGGCTATGGAATTCTCGTTGGCTCCGGCTCCAGCTTAAAGGTATATAATAACAATGTTTCGGTAGGATACATGCCGGCAGTGACGATCTTCGGCTCCGGCATCAGTGAGATTTATAATAATGTGATCTCTAATATTCACTATGAAGGAATTAACGTATCCGATAAAATACCCGCTAATACTACCCCTGATCTTTTCCCCCCACCGGCAGCCATTATTTATAATAATACCATCGTTAATACAGACAGTGGCGCAAACGCAATCAAGATTTTTGCTTATCAAACACCTATCGGGCACCAGGTATATAATAACCTGATGGTAGAGAAGGGAACTGCTTATGACTATCCTTCAAAGGGAATGTACATCAAAGGTGATCAGCCTATCAAATTACTGTATTCCAATAATCTCTGTTACCCGAATCAGGCTGCTGCGAATTTTGTGGATAGCGCCAGCAAAAATTATCGCCTGTTGCCAACGTCAACGGCGGTAGATACGGGGCGTGATATGAGTGATTTTAATTTGAACACCGACTACGATGGTACTACCCGTCCTCAATCGGGCAAGTATGACGTGGGAGCGTTTGAATTGAAATCGGGTACCACCTCTCCGCCAAAAGCAAATGCCGGAAGTAATATTACCATCACCCTGCCGGTTAACAACGTTACTCTCGACGGGTCAGCTTCTGCTGCAGCAAGTGGCAGCACCATTCAAGGCTACACATGGAAAAAAATAAGTGGTCCTGTTGATGGTACAATGACCAATGGCAGCACCGCCAAACCTGGTCTGACCGGTCTTACCGAAGGGACTTATATATATGAACTCACGGTAACAGATAATAAAGGACTAACCGGATCAGCAAGGGTAAGCATTATTGTTAAACCCGCGGCCAACAAACCACCGGTAGCCAATGCCGGTAATAATCTTCAGATCCAGTTGCCGGTTAACACCGCTGCACTGGATGGAAGTGGGTCTACTGATGCCGATGGACAAATCACCACGTGGCTATGGAAAAAGACGGCGGGTCCGGCTGGAGGAGATTTATCTACAGCAGGTGCCGCTAAAACGAATGTGAGTAATCTGCAGGAAGGTACTTATACTTACCAGCTAACGGTTACGGATAATGCAGGGGCCAGCAGCAATGCCAGCATAAATATTATCGTACTGGCTGCGGCCAACAAGCCACCGGTAGCTAATGCCGGTAATAATCTCCAGATCCAATTGCCAGTTAATACTGCTGCATTGGATGGAAGCGGTTCTACGGATGCCGATGGACAAATCACCACCTGGCTATGGAAAAAGACGGCAGGTCCGGCAGGAGGAGATTTGTCTGCAGCAGGTGTCGCTAAAACAAATGTGAATAATCTGCAGGAAGGTACTTATACCTTTCAACTAACAGTTACTGATAATGCAGGCGCTACTAATAGTGCCGACGTAAATATAACCGTATTGCCTGCAGTTGCACAAAACAAGCCTCCGGTGGCTAACGCCGGTAACAGTATCCAGGTGCAGTTGCCGGTTAATACGGCAGCTTTGGATGGAAGTGGTTCCACAGATGCTGATGGTCAGATTACTACCTGGCAATGGAAAAAAACAGCAGGTCCGGCAGGTGGAGATTTGTCTGTGTCGGATGTCGTTAAAACGAATGTGAGTAATCTACAGGAAGGTACCTATACTTACCAGTTGACAGTTACAGATAATGCAGGTGCCAGCAATAGCGCCACCGTAAATATAATTGTACTGGCGGCTGCTAATAAGCCACCAATCGCTAATGCCGGGAATAGTATCCAGGTGCAGTTGCCGGTTAATACGGCAGCTTTGGATGGAAGTGGTTCCACAGATGCTGATGGTCAGATTACTACCTGGCAATGGAAAAAAACGGCGGGTCCGGCAGGGGGAGATTTATCTGCAGCAGGTGCCGCTAAAACGAATGTGAGTAATCTACAGGAAGGTACTTATACATACCAGTTAACAGTTACAGATAATGCAGGTGCCAGCAATAGCGCCACCGTAAATATAATTGTACTGGCAGCAGCTAATAAGCCACCAATCGCTAATGCCGGGAATAATATCCAGGTGCAGTTACCGGTTAATACGGCAACTTTAGATGGAAGTGGTTCCACAGATGCTGATGGTCAGATTACTGCCTGGCTATGGAAAAAAACGAACGGCCCTGCGGGTGGAGACCTGTCTGCATCCGGGCAGGCAAAAACAAATATCACGAACCTCGTGGCTGGTGTATATACCTATCAGTTAACGGTAACCGATGATAAGCAGGCCACAGCAACAGCTACCGTAACCGTTACGGTGTTGCAGGCATTGCCGGAGAATAAACCACCGGTAGCGGCTACTGCGGGCGACAGGGTAGTGCAGTTGCCAACGGCATCTGTTTTTGCTGATGGCAGTGCTTCTTACGATCCGGATGGGAGCATTAAAGCTTACGCCTGGACACAAGTATCCGGACCATCCACTGCAGAAATTTTAAATCCGGATCTCGCGCAAACATTGATCAGGGACCTGAAAGTGGGGGACTACAAATTCCAGTTAACCGTTACGGACAACATGCAGGCTACCGCTTCGGTTATTTTCCATGTCACTGTAGTGGCAGGAGGCCCGGATACTCACCTGGAAGATTCCGCCCGTATATTTCCTAACCCGGCAGTAACTACCATACGCTTGCAGGTAACCCGGACAGGTATCACCCCTTTACAGGTGCGCATATTTGATTTGAGTGGAAAGGTTTATCAAACCATCAGGTATAACACGCCTGATTCATTTCAGACGGATATTAATATCAGTAATATCCCTACAGGATATTACATGATGGAAGTAAAAGGAGATGACAGCAAGTTCCGCTGGAAGGGACGTTTTATTAAAATAGCCAACTAGACCTTTTCCCAGGTGCCGGTGGCGGCTTGATATTGACGGATAGGGCGGGCAGGGTTGCCCGCCACTACTGTATAAGGAGGTACATCTTTGGTGACCACGCTACCACCCGCCACCACGGAGTGGCGTCCAATAGTAACACCAGCTGTAATCACACTGTTGGCGCCGATCCAGCAATCATCTTCCACTACAATTTCTCCCACGGAGCACGGCTGTAATGAAATAGGAACATTCGGATCTGTATAGCCGTGGTTGAGTCCTGATAATACGATATTTTGTGCCAGTATAACATTATTGCCTATACGTACGGGTCCTATGACTACATTCCCAATACCGATCCTGGTATGGTCGCCAATAATTACTGCTCCCATGCCGTTGTTGATCGTCGCAAAATCTTCTACGGTGGAATAACTACCCAGTGTAAATGTATTAAAAGGCAGTACATCTATCCTGGTGCGTCTTCTGATCAGGGAGCCCTTGCCCTTTTTATGTTTGAAAGGATTCACAAACCATTGTACCCATCTGCGGGGGCGCGCCTGGTTCTTAGGCATCAGCAGATAGAGCGCCAGTTTCTTCAGGCCGGGATGTTGCTTTATGTTATTGGTGATACTCATAAGGAACGGTCACTGGTGTTTAAGATAGCCTGGTAAATAGCGGCTACGGAATTTTCCCAGGTATGTGTACCTGCAAATTGTATGCGTGCTGCGGCCAGCGACGAATTATTTTCCGCGATCGCTTTTTCTATCAGTTGTATATAATCAGTTGGTGTAGCAGCAAGATATACATGGTCCTTAAATAACTCCATGGTTTTAGTCGCCGTGGCTACTACCGGTTTCCCCATAGCCAGATATTCATCAATTTTTAAGGGATAGTTGCCTACCGTTACTGTATTCAACACCTGGGGATTCAGGCATACATCAAAGGATTGTACATATGCGGGAAGCTCGGGAATATCTTTTTTACCGGTAAAATGAACATTGGGAAGCTGGTGTAAAGCCGACTGTTGGAAGTCTTCGTCTTCCGGGCCTACCAGTACCAATTGCCATTGAGGCCGTTCTCTGGCTATTGTAAGCAGGATGTTGATATCCAGTCGCAACGACTTGAGTGCGCCTACATAGCCAATAACCGGGCCTTTTCCAATCGGAACATCCGAAGGAACCGGGTGTTGTACGTTTGCATCAAAAAGTTGTAAATCACAACCCTGACCAACATAATAACTGGAAGGATTATACTGTTGCAGCATGTCGGCCAGGTACAATGAATTAGCAACAGCTACATCTGCTTTGGCAATATGCCGGGGCTCCAGTTGTTGACCATGTTTTTGCCAGTAAGGAACTCCCAGCAGGTAGTCCCGGCTGTAGTAAACATATTTTTCGGGTTGGAGCAGCTCTTTTAAATAGTATCCCCGGAATATATCATTATCATTAAATAAGATGACGTCCTTGAAGTTCATGGCTGTTATAGCCTCCCTAATACTTGCGGCGAACTTCCGGTTGTTTCTTTTGTTAAACCAGGAAAAGACAGGTGTAAAAGGCACCCAGTTAATGGACTCCAATATAACAGATGGGTAGAAGTTCCACAAATTGTGGCTGACTGGTACAATGGCTGGTACCTTTTTATCTTTTGTATCAAGATGATACTGCACATTGGGATCGTTCTTGCCGTTTAAAACAGTACGCCTGTCCAACGGCGCATTGATATACAACACCCGGTTATGCCGTGCAAATTCCCGGGCAATACTTTTACAATTGCTTCCAATCGCGGTATACCATTGCTGAAGCCCTATAATAACGATATCTCTGTCTTGGATTAATGGCACAGTAGTAAGGTCTAAAGTGTATCGGTTTGATAAATGATAATATTCGGTAATTAGGTTTACCCTGGGGATGGTTAAATTATTGCAGTTGAATACTAGCCGCAAATTAAATAAAAAAATCAACATTAATGAACAAGTGGCTAAGGGACTGAGTTTTAATTAAAACAGCAAACATTCTATGTCAGAAACAATTGAAATAAGACAGCTAACGGTAGAAGACTACCTGGACCTCAAAGAATCTATGGTGTCGGCCTATGCAGATATGGCCGGGAGTTATTGGAGAGAGCCCACCATACAGCGATTGATTAAGCTTTTCCCGGAAGGCCAGATCGCTGTAACCGTGAATGACAAAGTAGTAGGATGCGCACTGGCCATCATTGTAGATTACGACAAGTTTGGCGATAACCATACTTATGAACAGATTACGGGCTACTATACCTTTAATACCCATAATCCCAAGGGAGACACCTTATATGGTATAGAAGTATTTGTACATCCGGACTACAGGGGGAAAAGACTGGCCCGCCGGTTATATGATTCCAGGAAAGTCCTCTGTGAACAACTGAACCTGGAAGGTATTGTGGCAGGTGGCCGTATTCCTAATTATGAAAAGTATGCAGACCGCTTGTCGCCCAGGGAGTATATAGAAAAAGTACAGGACCGGGAAATCTATGATCCTACTTTAACCTTCCAGTTCTCTAACGATTTCACCGTAAAAAAGATCCTCAAAAATTATTTGCCGAATGATGAAGCATCCCTCGGGTTTGCAACATTACTGCAGTGGTTTAATATTTACTATGAGAAAGACCAGGATACGATCCGCTATAATAAATCTACCGTGCGTATTGGCCTCGTGCAATGGCAGATGCGGGATTACGGTAACCTGGATGGATTCCTGCAACAGGTGGAATATTTTATTGATGCTGTAAGCGACTATGGATCAGATTTCGTGGTGTTTCCGGAGTTGTTCAATTCCCCGCTGATGAAGGAATTTAACCAGATGGATCCGGCAGGTGCTATCCGTGGTGTGGCAAAGTATACCGCGCAGTTGCGGGAAATTTTTCAGCAACATGCGGTAGCATATAATGTTAATATCATTTCAGGTAGCATGCCTATCGTGATTGACGAAGGGCTTTATAATATTTCTTACTTGTGCCGCCGTGATGGTACTTATGAGCAGTATATCAAAATTCATCCTACACCGGGTGAAGTGTCCGCATGGGGTATTAAAGGAGGTAGTGAGGTCAAAGTATTTGATACTGATTGTGGCAAGATCGGCATCCAGATTTGTTATGATGTGGAGTTCCCGGAGCCGTCGCGCATCCTGGCGGAGCAGGGGATGCAGATTCTTTTTGTTCCTTTTATGACAGACACCCAACACGCCTATAACAGGGTACGCTTCTGCGCACAGGCGAGAGCCGTTGAAAATGAATGCTATGTAGCGATTGCTGGTTGTATCGGGAACTTGCCTAAAGTAAATAATATGGATTTGCAATATGCGCAGTCCTCTGTATTTACACCGTCAGACTTCGCATTTCCAGTTACGGGAGTTAAAGCGGAATCTACTCCAAACACAGAAATGGTGGTGATTGCCGATGTTGACCTGGTGCTTTTAAAAGAGTTACATGCTTTTGGAAGTGTACAAACCATGAAAGACAAACGTAAAGATCTTTATGAGGTAAAGTGGAAGAAAAAATGATTACCAGCCAGTTACCAACAACCTGTTTTAATGCGGAAATTTTCCAGTATTAAAAAAGTGAAGGACATGGAAACTTAGGACAGATAAGGGATTGCGGCCTTCTTTTTTATTCGTAAATTCACTTAAATTCCCTTAGTTATGAAAGACGCAGCCTATTATCCGTCCTGGAGAAATCTGTCTAAGTATAAACAGTACCTGGCATACTTCGGTGAATATATAAGATATAACGACTGGAAATCTCTCCAGGCTTCTCTTAAACTGGTGTTGTTCAACAAGCCTACACAGCAGGGCTGGAATGCCCGGTCTGCATTGGGACATTTCAGGATAAGAGGAGGGACCACTGATTTCCAGTTTATTAATTATGCGTATGAAAGAAAAGTGCGCAACTACCTGAAACAGCAATTGGATCAGGGTAAGTTAGACGGTTTCATTGATATTGGTGCCTGCATTGGTGAGTACGATATCTGGCTCGGCCGGCTCGGTGTCCGTTGTGTGGCTTTTGAACCCGTGAATTTTAAAGCCGTAGAAGAAAATATAAAGATGAATGATGTGGGAGGGAAAGTCACGCTTTTTGCCTGTGGCCTCGGTAGTCACCAGGAAAAGGTAAACTTCAATATCATGAGTACCGTTACCGGCTCCAGCTATATAAACCGGGATAACAAAGAAGAAGGTAATATTCCTATCGAAAAACTGGATAGCCTGTTTCCTGGTCTTGGATTTACACCGGATAGCCAGTTGATCGTAAAACTGGATGTAGAAGGAATGGAGACAGAAGTATTGGAAGGAGCCCGGCAATTTATTCAACAGGCACGTCATCTCCAGATTATTTTTGAACGGTACGAAGGAGACAACACCGTGAATGATAAGTTAAGTTCGTTAGCTGATTTTACTTTTGAAAAATTGGATGCATTTAATTATCTCGCCATCAAAAAATAAATTTACAATCACTGTTTTCATAAAGGCAATACGCAACAATGCACGTATTGCCTTTATTTTTTGAGATAAAAAAGATGTTTTTGCATGATGTATTTATTGTATATATAACGATAACAAAAGCTATTTGCGGAAGGTGGAGAAGTAGTTTTAATTTTTTAATAACTGATTGATTTAATAGATGTTTGTGAAAATATCTAAAGCTATTGTTTAAAGTAAAAAAGCCCTTTAGGGTATTTTTTACCGGAGAACAGGTAATTTAAACGCGTTTTTTGTTAAACAAATGAGTTAGATAGATGAAGATAAGAAATTAATAATCAATCAATAATTGTTACGTTTTAAGACGTAAAATCTAGATAACTTTAAGGCTTTAAATCACCTTTTTTTGCACTCTTTGCCAGGAAATTTTACTGCAGAAGAAAAAAGCGAAGAAGTGAGCTTATATAGTTATTTTTTTTATCTTACTAACTGAACAAAAGGAGAGCAACTTTATGAGATATGCAGCCCCGTTAGATGATAATTCAAAACTGATCACTCACCTGGTTATTATTCTTACCCTGGTTTTTACATGCAGACAGATAACTGATATTTCCCACGATGCTACTGCCACTACCATGCTTTTATTCATCCTGGTACCTGTGATCCTGGTAGCCTGGAGTTTAAGTCCCCGGTATTATATTATTACGGCAACGGCTATACTTATTAAGCGGCCGCTGTTTAGCATCACCATTGAAATGTCAGAAATACTACGGTTAAAAAGCATCACGGAAGAAGACCTGGGCAGCAGTTCCCGTATGTTGGCATTAGGCGGCATATTCGGTTACCTGGGCACTTACCGTTCCAGTGAAATAGGCAAGTACCAGCGTTGGTGCACCAACCGGGAAAACCTGGTACTGATAGAGTCCGCACATCAAAAATGGTTGATCAGCCCTTCCGAAGCAGATGATTTTGTGAAGAAGGTAAACCAGATAATTAATGTGGCAGCTGTCTCGCAGGATTAATATTTGTCGCCTTTAAAAAATATAGATCCGGTCAGTAATTACTGTACCGGATCTTTCATTTTACCACCTTTCGCTTTCTCAATTTTCGGCGTATATTTAATCATCTAACTTGTTTCTAAACCAAAATCTAACGCCATGAAGTCATTCTACTCTATGACACTGGCGGGCGCTTTCCTCTTATTACCCTTTTTGCTGCTCGCTCAGAATCGTACTATCACAGGCAAAGTTGTTACCGCTGGCACTACCGAAGGTATTCCCGGAGTAACCGTCCAGGTAAAAGGCCACGCCGCCGGCACAGTTACCGGTGGAGATGGTACTTACCGTCTCCAGGTAGCGGACGCCAATGCCATTCTCATCTTTACTTCTGTAGGCTTTATTTCACAAACGATGCCGCTGAACGGTCGCACCCAACTGGATATCCAGCTCCAGGTCGATAACCACAACCTGGAACAGGTGGTGGTGACCGCCATGGGTATAAAAAAAGAAAAACGCGCACTTGGATATGCGGTACAGGATGTAAGTGGAGCAGATTTGATGCAATCTAAGCAATCGAATGTAGTGAATGCCCTCCAGGGAAAAGCAGCCGGTGTACAGATTTCCAGCGGCGGCGGCGCCCCGGGGCAAGGCTCCCGTATCCTCATCAGGGGTATCAACTCACTGGACCCCAGCCGCAACAGCCAGCCTTTATTTATTATAGATGGCATTACCCTCGATAATGAAACGGATGTTACCGGTACGCTCAACAGTAGCACAGAAACCAGGGGGATGAGCAATGGTGCTGCCGATCTCAATCCCGACGATATTGAAAGCATCTCCATCCTGAAAGGAGGTGCCGCCACCGCCTTATATGGTTTACGTGCGGGGAATGGTGCTGTTATCATCACCACTAAATCCGGTAAGGCCGGCCGCATGAGAGTCAGCTTCAGCACCACTGCCGGCTTTGAAAGAGTAGGCAAAACCCCGGATGTACAAAACACCTACAGCCAGGGTAACAACAGTATCTATGATAATCAGAGCTTCTGGCCATCCTGGGGACCCACCGTAGCAGACGCCCGTAAGCTGGATCCTACCCACCCGGATATGCTCTATAATAAATATAAGCAGGCTTATAATACCGGTAGCCAGTATCGCAATACGCTGGGTATCACCGGTGGAACAGAAAAAGTCGTATATGCGGCCTCGTTATCCCAGTTTAATCAGAACGGGATCGTACCATTTAGTAACTATAAAAACTACTCCGCCAAAGTAAGCGGTAATGCGGAGTTGAGTAGCAAATTTAAAATGGGAGTATCCGTTAACTACATTAACTCCGGGGGGAACCGTGCCAACTTTGACCGCTATGGTGAACAAATGATTTATTGGTCGCCACGCTGGAATATGCGTAACTATATTAAACCCGATGGTACCCAGCAAACTTATGGAACTACCGATAACCCTATTTATACACTTTATAGCAATCGATTCGAAGACAATGTAAACCGGGTTATCGGGAGCGTTAACTTCACCTATTCTCCCTTTAAATGGTTGGATGTGCTATATAAAGCCGGGGTGGATCACTACACCAGTGGGATAACCCATGCGGCTCCCGGGCCCAAAGGTGTAGTTGGAGAAGTACCCAGCACAGATAATGCCTTTGGTTTTGTGGATGAATACTCGCTGAACAAACGGGCCCTGTCTTCTACACTCATCTTCAATTTTAAAAACAATATCACATCCAAACTGACTTCCGATCTCAAAATCGGCCAGGATGTTTATTCAAGAAAACTCAAAAGGGTGTCTACAGAAGCGGATACGCTCGATATTCCTGACCTGCTGATCCTGCAGAACGCCAAAAAGGTTGTGACGAATCAATATCTGCAAAATTATTACCTGATGGGCTTCTTCGGCGACTGGACCCTTTCCTGGGATCGCTGGCTGTACCTGGGCATAACAGGTAGAGAAGATATCAGCTCCTCCCTGCCAAAAGCTAACCGGGCTTTCTTTTATCCGTCTGTTAGCTTGTCTTATCTCTTCACAGAGCACCTGAAAGTGCCGGAACGCATTTTGTCATATGGTAAAGTCCGCGTTTCCTGGGCCAGGATTGGTAAAGACACCGACCCTTATAATACCGGTTCAGGATATGTACCGCTGGTTGATGGGCCCATTGGTGGTTCCGCTATCGGCTGGACACGAGACGACCGGCTGGGAGATCTTAACCTGAAACCAGAGTTTACCAATACCTTCGAAACAGGAGCGGAATTACGTTTCCTGGATAATCGTTTAGGCGTAGATGTGACCTGGTATACCTCTAAAAGCACCGATCTGCTGATTCCTTTGAAGTTATCTAATGCCACCGGTTATGAGGACTATTACACCAACATCGGTTCCATCCGCAATAGCGGTATAGAGGTAGCATTGAATGCAACGCCGGTGAAAACCAAAACATTCAGCTGGGATGTGCGGATTAACTTTTCTACTAACCGTAACAAGGTGTTGAGCCTGGGTAAAGGACTGGATGAAGTGCCTGTGGCTGAACAATTCGGCTACGCCGGTTCTACTGCCACCATGAAATACATCGTCGGTTATCCGGTAGGTGCCATCTTTGGTAAAAGCTATCAACGGTATTATGGCAGCGACAAGGAAGACCCGTTGATGATTGACTACAGTAAACCCATGATTATCGGGCAAACAGGAAGCACCGCAGGGTTCCCGCTGATTAATTCTTCACAAAAATACCTGGGCAATTCACAACCTAAATGGATTGGCAGTATCTCTAACACCTTTAACTACGGTCCGTTTACCTTATCGTTGCTTATAGATACCCGCCAGGGAGTACAGAAATACAACCAGCTGGCCAACTTCATGGCAGCATTCGGGGAGTCGGCGATTACGGGCAACAGGGCCGACCAGGTAATATTTCCGGGCGTACTGGCTGATGGTACACCTAACACACAGAAAGTATATTTACAACAGGCCAAGGGACCGGACGGCCGTAACTATGGCGCAGGTTTTTACCGGAACGTTTATCGCGGGGTAACAGAAAACTTCGTCGAAAATGCCGCCTGGATAAGATTACGGAATATCAGCTTTACTTACCAGTTGCCTACTTCTCTGCTCAATGCTACTCACCTGATTTCGGGCGCCAGTATTACCCTCACCGGTAACAATGTATGGCTGCATACCAGGTACAGTGGCTTTGATCCTGAGTCCAGTTCCAATGCCTCCGGCAGCAATGTGGATGCCTTCGCAGGATTCACGTATCCGACTACACGAAGTTTCCTGGCCACCCTTCAAGTTACCTTCTAAAACTGCTGATCATGAAAAAATTACGCTCCATATTATTATATACTACACTATCCGGGATGCTGTTTACGGCTTGCAGCAAATCACTCGACATCAATAATAACCCCAATCAGGCCACCACGCCGCCGCTGAACGGGTTGATGGTATCTGCAACCTATCATACCGCTATTAATGTGTACAAGGTCAGTAATATCACCTCTTACCTGGTGCAATACCTCGCATCACCCAATGCTGATGGGGCAACAGATACCTATCAATCCACCGACTACAGCGCCACCTGGAAATTGTTGTACCACAACATGACTGATATTCATGACCTGATAGCGCAGGCTGGAAAAGTAGGGGCTGCCCGCCACGCAGGCGCCGGCAAAGTGATGATGGCCATTAACCTGGAAATGCTGAACGACCTGTGGGGAAGCGTGCCTTATTCCAGTGCGTTTAACGCCAACATCATTCAACCGCCTTATACAGCCGACGATAGTGTATATACTTATTGTCTTACACTATTAACAGAAGGCATTGCACAACTGGAAGCTGCCGATACCAAATATGAACTGGATGGCGCCAAAGACCTGCTCTTCGGTGGTAATACCGGCGCCTGGATTAAAACGGCGTATGCGATCAGGGCCCGTTTGCTTAACCATCTCACTAAAAAAACTACCTACGATGCCACCGCTATCCTGGCTGCACTTGACCATGCATATACCACTAATGCAGATGATGCACAGATGCTGTTATTTCAATCACTCAGTCCCTGGAACGAGGCGGCCGTGAATAATATCAACAACTCCCTGGATGGTTGGCTCAGCGCACATTTTGTAGATGCTATGAATGGCAAAACTTACGGCGTATTTGATCCGCGGTTGCCACTGATCACTGATACTACCAAGTTTGGTGATTATCGGGGTACTATTAATGGTGCCGGACGTATAGGATCTGGTACTGATAAAGAGGAGTGTTACCTGTCAGTGAAAGGATTTTATTCCCGTCCCGGTGCGCCACTGCTGGTAGCTACTTATGCAGAATGCCGCTTTATTGCTGCGGAAGCAGCTTTCCGGCAGGGCGACAAAAAGAAAGCTTATACGGCTTATATCGACGGCATCACGGCTAACATGGATAAAATAGGAGTGGACACTGCCAAACGGAATGCTTACTTACGCAATCCTGTAGTGGGTGTAGGAGAGGGGGCCATTACCCTGGATCTTATTTTGAAAGAAAAATATACCGCGCAGTTCCTGCACCCGGATACCTGGAACGATGCCCGCCGCTATGATTATAAATATAAAAACTTCCATCTGCCTGAAAATGCCAAGCTGACTACATTCATCAGGCGCCTGGCTTACCCGGATACCGAGAAAAGCCGTAATGGCGCAAATATGCCGGCAGTGCAACTGACTGATCATATCTGGTGGGATCAGTAAGAGCAGAAAGCAGAAAGCAGAAAGCAAAAAGCTATTGTAGCGAATGATAAGAGCGGATAAGTAATTTATTTACCTGCTCTTATCATTCGCTACAATAGCTTTTTGCTTTCTGCTTTCTGCTTTCCGCTCTAATGAAAGAAGAAATACCCCAGCAAAATCGCGCAGAGCATACCAAAGAAATCTGCTATCAGGCCTGCGGCCAGCGCATATCGCGTTTGTTTGATATTAACAGAACCAAAATATACCGCCAGTACATAGAAGGTTGTTTCTGTGGTACCTTGTATAATGCTGGCCAGTTTGCCCACAAAGGAATCTACCCCATGTGTTTTCAGGATATCTACCATCAGCGCCCGGGCGCCACCACCACTCAACGGTTTCATAAAGGCTACCGGTAACGCAGGTACGAAATCTGTATTGAGCCCCATTTTGCCAATAAGATAACCAATGCTGTTGGTCACATAATCGAGGCAACCTGTGGTACGGAATACGCTGATGGCCACCAGCATTCCCACCAGGTAAGGAATAATTCGCACAGATACCTGGAACCCTTCTTTGGCGCCTTCAATAAAAGCGTCATATACATTTATCTTTTTTACCATGCCTGCAATGAGGAAGGTTACAATAATCACGAAGATCACGGCACCGCCCAGGGAGGCCGTTTTAGGGCCTATTTCTGCGGCAGGTAAGCTATTTACCCAAAACCAAAGCAGGGCCATAATACCCGCAAAAACGCCCAGCGCTATTAATACCGGTAGCTTAAACAGGTTAATTTTTTGGAAGATGGATACCGTTACCATACCCATAATAAACGCCATAAATGTGGATATGACCGTAGGAATGAAGATATCCGCAGGATTGGCTGCGCCCGCTGCCAGCCGGATAGCAATAACCGATGTAGGAATCAACACCATACCGGCAGTATTCAGCACCAGGAACATGATCTGCGGATTGCTGGCTTCCTCGGGTTTAGGGTTGATTTCCTGTAATTCTTTCATGGCTTTGAGCCCCATAGGAGTGGCGGCATTATCGAGCCCCAGCAGGGTAGCCGAAAAGTTCATCATCATAGAACCCATGGCCGGATGGCCTTTAGGTACTTCCGGGAATAGCTTGGAGAAAAAGGGGTTCACCAGCCGGGAAAAGCGGTTAATCATGCCGGCTACCTCGCCAATACGCATGATTCCCAGCCATAGCGTCATAATCCCTGCCAGGCCCAGTGAAATCTCTGCGCCGGTTTTAGCGCTGGCAAACATGCCATTCATAATGTCGCCGAATACCGATGCGTCCTGTAAAACTACCGACTTGAAAACTGCTACAACAAATGCAATAAGGAAAAATCCCAGCCATACGTAGTTTAATGCCATTAGATTATTGGTTTATTCAATCAACAAATAAACTAAAATAAACCTATCTTTGCGCAAATTTTAAAAAATGGCTTTGCAAGTTGGAATTGTAGGATTGCCGAATGTTGGAAAATCGACTTTATTTAATGCGGTGAGCAACAGCGCTAAGGCGCAGGCCAGTAACTACCGCTTCTGTACGATAGAACCGAACGTAGGACAGGTAGATGTGCCCGACGAACGTATGTATAAACTGGAAGAGCTGGTAAAACCAGACCGCGTGGTTCCTACTACCATCGAGTTTGTGGATATCGCCGGTCTCGTTAAAGGCGCCAGTAAAGGAGAAGGCCTGGGAAATAAATTCCTGGCAAACATCCGTGAGGTAGATGCTATTGTACACGTGATCCGCTGCTTCGAAGATGAAAACATTCTTCGTGAAGAAGGCGCCATCAACCCTGTTGGCGACAAGGAAATTATTGACACCGAATTACAGCTGAAAGACCTCGACAGCGTGGAACGTAAAGTAGCCCGCACCGAGAAAATGGCGAAAACCGGTGGCGATCCTAAAGCAAAAGTAGAATTTGAAGTATTGAAAAGATGCCAGGAACACCTGGAAAAAGGACGCAATATCCGTGAACTGGGCCTCAGCAAAGAGGAACGTGTAGCCATTGCAGACCTGTTCCTCCTCACTGAAAAACCCGTGTTGTACGTGGCCAACGTGGATGAGGCGTCTTTACATACCGGTAATAAATACTCTGAAGCCCTGCAGGAAGCAGTGAAAGCAGAAAATGCTACCGTGATCGTGATGAACAACACCATCGAAGCACAGATCTCCGAAATGGAAGATCCGGCCGACAAGGAACTGTTCCTCGGCGAATATGGTTTGAAAGAACCAGGTCTGAACCGCCTGATCCGCTCTGCCTACAACCTGCTGGAACTTATCACTTACTTCACTGCCGGCGTACAGGAAGTGCGTGCCTGGACCATCCACAAAGGCTGGAAAGCACCACAGGCCGCCAGCGTAATCCACACCGATTTCGAGAAAGGATTTATCAAGGCAGAAGTAATTGCTTATGAAGACTACGTGAAATACGGCTCGGAAGCTGCAGCCCGCGATAATGGCCGTCTGCGTATTGAAGGAAAAGAATACGTGGTGGCAGATGGAGATGTAATGCACTTCCGCTTCAACGTGTAAGATATTCTTTTGAAGGTTACAACAGGAACGGGCCGGAGTATATCCGGCCCGTTCTCATTTTACCCCACTAACGGTTACGTATATATACTTATTTATCCACGTTTTTAAATTCATGACTTCGTTTTTGTAAATCTTTTATTAGCTTAGCCCACTATTATTATTGTAGCACATGCGAATTGTCAAAAACGTAAAACTCTTTTTCCGGGAAGGAAACTCGGATAAGACGTATGAAATTGACCTTTGTGAAGTTGGCCCGGACCAGTATCTTGTTAACTTCCGATATGGAAAAAGATTTGGGAACCTGAAGGATGGAACCAAAACCGTTAACCCGGTAGCTCTTCCCGCCGCCACTACCATATTCGACGCCCTTGAAAAGGAAAAGCGAAGCAAAGGATATCTTGGAGAACAGGAAGCCACACAGGACTTATCATTTGTTCCGGTAGATACCACCACCGTGGAGAATGTTAAGCACCGCGCTATTCTACGACGTTTACAGGACGCCATAGAAGGAAAGTCTTCCTATAAAACTACCTGGAGTACACCCCGGGTTATTTGGCGGGCAGGAGAAGAGAAGCTCAAAGAAGCCGTACCTTACCTGATTAAACTGGTAGAAAAAGGAGATGCGTTGCAACGCTACAATGCCTTATGGGCATTGGCCAGATGCGCCGACCCTGCTGCTATTCCGGCACTTCGTTCCTACGCAGACAACAGCTCCTGGAAACTAAACGTCCGTATGCTGGCTGCCAACGGATTGTTGCTGGCATTGCCACCGGAAGAACGCGCCGCACATATACAGTCCTATCTGCAACGGCTACCCGAAATTTTTCAGACTACCATCGCTGCCAACGATACAGGAGCACTGTTCCAACTTCTGCAGGAAAGAATAGTGAACCAACAGCAACCCAGTTATGATATATTGGAAGAGCTGTTCCTGGTAGCGTATGAAAATGCCACGGTGAAACAGGCCATGATAGCCCTGTTACACCAGTTGCCATTCCGGCCTTCTTACTTTCAGCATATCCGCCATATTTTCAAACAGGCAGAATTGCGCGACGACCAGGGCATTGTTGCCATCCTGGCCGCCCGCTTTGAACGGGAAGCTGCTATGTTTGTGAATCCTGGCAGTTACTACAATTATGACGATGAAAAGGTAGCTGGAAAAGTTTACGTGCCGGAATTGCAGGAAATGATTCAGCCTGATAAAGAACTGCGTCGCCCTACCAGTAAAGTAGCTTATTCCGCTCAAACACGTGCTTACCTGCATCGTCGCGTAATGCGTCACCTGCGCCAGTTTGGGGCCGCCAGCGATATTCAGTATGTACGTCTGGCCACCGCATTGCTGTTGCAATACGAAGAAGAAAGAGATGCAACCAAAGAATACCAGTTGCGCGATTATTCCTGGGTAAATGGTCGTTACGTAACTACCTACCGGCAGTTTCCCGCTAACTCCCGCGCCGTATTTTTGAATTATATACTACGTGGCAACGCCGCTGATCTCATATTACTGCCCCGCGGCAATGAGTGGATGTTCAAAAAAGAAGACACTTCAGCCGACAGTAAGAATAAACCAGTATTGGGCGCTAATCCGGATGCTACCAAAAACCAGGATAAGAACGGCCTGCTGAAGAAATTATTCGGCTGGCTGGGTGGAACAGAAAAGAACCTGACGACCGCGGCAGTGCCGCCGGAATACCAACCGGAGAAGGCGCCGGAAGTGATAAGTGATGTACCCCACCTGGAGCTATGGAAACAATTGCCACAGGCATTTATCCAGTTGCTGATTTCTGCACGGATGGAAGTGGTGCACATTTTCGCCATGGAGCAGTTGAAGCAACATCCGGACTATACTTCCCTGAAAGCAAAGATGGATGAAAAAGTGATCGCCGGTTTACTGGCAAATCCTTTCAGCATCCCTTCTATGTTTGGACTGGAGCTGGCGAAGGAAAGATATAATCCTGCCAACCCGGAACTGGGCCTGTTCTATGTGCTGATTAAAAGTCCGCTGGAGCTGGCGCGTATACAGGGCCTGCAATGGATCAGCGAGCATGAAGCCTTTTGCTTCGGCGATGCAGAATTCCTCATGCACCTTATCTTCTCGCCGTACCAGGAGGTACGCAATTTTGTACGCAAACAATTGAAACCTACGTATCTGCCGCTGGATAAAGCCCGGGTACTCAGCTCCAAAGCCATCAGTGGCTTACTTGCCCTAAAAACCGCTACGGAGGCAGGTAACGTAAACCTGAACGACGGTTGTAACATCATTGAAACCTTCTGCAGGGAGGCCCTAACGGAAACGGCTATACCAGTAATAGAAGAACTGTTGCAAAGCCCAGTGGCCGCCTGCCATGCTTTTGCTGCACGTTTATTGTTACTCAGACAAGGTCATTTCAATTACGCCGAAATATCAAATGGCCTGGTGAATAACCTGCTGGCCAACAGCTTCCAGCCGGTAAGAGAAGCCGGTGTGAAAGTGCTGACAGCCATGGGTATAACCGAATTGCTGGCCCGGCCGGAATTGATACTCCAAATTATATTGAATACGTACACGGACGTACGAAATGGCATTCGCCCGCTGATCAATCAACTCGTACAACAGGATCACCGCCTGGCAGTTTACCTCGTCAATGAATTGGTGCCACGCCTGATGCGCAGGGAAACAGCGGAGGGAATGCATGCCGATGTTGCCGCCATTCTCAGTAATGAGCTGGTGAACTTTTTACAGGATGTAGATACCGACACCGCGCTACGTTTGCTATATTCCAATTATCGTGCTGCCCAGGAATTCGGGTTGGTTGTACTCAACAAGTACATTCCTGCATCCGCATTGTCGCTGAAACAGGTGATTGCCGCTGGTAGCCACGAGCTCCTCGCCGCCAGGGAATGGTGCTGGCAGTTCTACTATACCAACGTAGAGCGTATCCGCTATGAACGCGATGCCGCCATTGGTTTACTGGATGCGAAATGGGAAGATAGCCGCCGCAATGCCATGGAATTTTTCCGGACACAGTTTGGCGAAAACGACTGGAGCCCCGAAACTTTGGTAGCAGTAGCAGATAGCGTCAGACCAGATATCCAGGCGTTTGGCCGCGAGCTGCTGATGCGTTTCTTCCGTGAAGAAGATGGTACCAGCTATCTCCTGAAACTGAGCCAGCATCCCAGCGAGTCGATGCAGTTATTTGCCACCAACTACCTGGAACGCTATGCTGCCGGTAACCTGGATTACCTGCAACAACTGGAACCATATTTCCGGATCGTGTTAAGCCGAGTAAATAAAGCCCGTGTTGCGAAGGAAAGGATTTTTACATTCCTGGAGAAAGAAGCATTGAAATCAGCAGATGCCGCTACTTACATCGGACATATCATTGCACATATTTCCGCTACTGTAGCCATTGGAGATAAAGCCCGCTGTATTGATATTATGTACCACATACAGCAGCAATATACCATTGATATGCCTATCCAGGTATTGCCAACAGCGATAAGAGTATCTTAAAAAGTAATCCATTTTATGTTATTCAACTATAGATACAGTGGTAATTCCCAGGTGTACAGTAATGCTACTTCTGCTGGCATTTCCTTTGCACCGGATACCCACCGTGACCCGACTTTCTTTGTAGGGAAGCTGCATAAAAAAATAGCTTTTCGTGAAGCCATATCCGCCCTGCATGATGTAGTGGTATCCGATTTGCGCTTTAAACCCAAAGATAAAACTGCTTATAAAGAATGGGCCGCCCAGCAGGAATCACTCTGGCTGGCGGAGTACATGAATCAATATGATGAGAAAGCTGCTGATGCGCGTATCGAAGCACTGAGAGGAGAGCTGAAGGATATCGCCGCAGAGAAAGACAAGGTGATGGGGCCTTTTTATAAAGCCCGAAAACAGTATTTCGACTTTCTATATCAAAAAGACCGCGACGCCTGGTTTGTGCTGGACCCCGTGATCACTGTACATCCCGATGAAATGTTCTTTGAATGTTTCAGCCAGGATGAATCTACTTACGGAAAGCTAAGTGCCAGCTATAATGTATTCAAAGAGGTGAACGAATTTGAATGTGGTACCACCAACATTGATTATTCGGCGGCTTTGTATAATGAGTTCCAGAAGATACGGGATTACAAGGAAACAGATTTTAAGATTGATCCGGGTGGCTTCCAGGTGCAAACTTCCCAGGAAGAATTATACCATGAAGTAAAGATTGATTTGCCTGATAGCTGGGTGAGAGGATTTTTACAGGTAAGTTCAGCTATGACGTTACCCGCCGCCAGCTTTGATCTGCATCCAATGGATGTATATAATTTCTGTTCCTGGTTACGCCGGTTCAAAGAAAAGAAAGGGCCGCGCTCTATCCGTTTTATCCTGGAACCAGGTAAACCGGTACGCGCTGTATTTGAACCCTGGAATCATGAAATCGTATGTGCGAGATCGTTATATACGGGTCCGCAGCGAAGGGAAATCCGGATATGGGGTAGGAGAAGGATGCTGATCCTGGAAAGACTGATCCCCATTGCCCGTAAATTCACCGTACATCTTACCGGCAACGGGTTGCCATCTTTCTATGTAGCGGATCTCGGTGATATGCAGTTTACGCTGGGCTTAAGCGGCTGGACCACGAACGACTGGTCACGTGCCGGGCAATTTGACCTGATGGCACCGAGAGCCGCCGTAGATGATGCAGCCAAGCTCAAAGTAATGGAAGACCTGAAAACGCGCTGGATGGCGAAACCGGCTACCATTGCAGGTGCTACCGGTTTGGACAAGGCAACGGTGTTAGGAGCGCTGGGTATTTATACACAGGCAGGTAAAGTGATTTATGATTTGCATACCGGTCTGTATCGCCTGCGGGAACTGAGCCGTGAACCTTTACCACTGGACCAGTTGCGGTTTTCTAATCCACAGGAAGAATCTGCCAACAAATATATTAAAGAAGGGAAAGTAAGCGTAGCAGAAACAGACATTCCTGGTGTTGGATTACAACTAAAAGGAAATGTACAGTTAACACAACGTGTATACCATCCCGTTATTACCATAGATGGAGATGAAAGATTAAGCGAAGGTCATTGTGATTGTAGCTTTTTTGGTACGAATAAATTATACAAAGGTCCCTGCGAACACATGCTGGCACTGCGTATAGCGCATTCGGAAAGTAAAGCAGTGAAATAATTTTTCAGGAAGATATTTTATTTTCCGGAAATTATTTCTACCTTGCTGACTCGTTAATAACAAAGATCTTTGTAAAGAGGAATTGATTGCACTTGCGCCCGAAAAGGGACGAATGATGTTTCGTCATTCAGGTTTATTGACTATACATGCTTCACTAAATGCAATCTTTACTTTGGGAGGGGCCTACCATACGCATATTTCCGGTAGTAGCCCCGAGGGCTGAAATATACGTATGGTAGGCCCCTCCCTGGAGTTGATTGATTTAGTCAATGGTTCGCACGAAGGCCTTTCCTCTTTACAGAATTTTGTTTCTTCCCACTCAGCAAGGCTGCGCTGCCAGTCACCTTTCACCACCATCATTGTATTTTATTATTAAGCTTTTGGGCGATTATATACTAGTAACAGCATACTGTTAAGTCATATAGTTCCCCGTTTGAAAAAATGAATAAATACCAAAATATTTATCATGTCATTAACCCGTCAACAGCTCTACGATCAAATACGTGCCTCCTCTAAAGAGGAATATATACTGGAAGAAATGACTCGCCTGGGGTTCTGGCCTAATAATGTAGGACAGCCTGCACCGGCAGTAACATTGATTCGTAAAGAGGGAGAGCTGAATCGCCAGTTGAATGAACTCCTTGCTGAGAAACAAAAATACCGCAACAAAAGAAAGATGCTGGAAGACATGCGCAAGGATCGCATGGCTAAAGCAAAATTAAAACGTGCAGAAACCAAAAAACGCCGGGAAGAAGAACGGGTAAAACGTGCAGCAGAATGGGCCGCGACCAAAAATCTGCAAATCGTATACCTGGGAGAAGACGTGTCCGCTGGCTTAAATAAAGTAACACCGGATACTGCACAACTCACCAGATTCGGGTTACCGGTACTGTCTGATGCAGTGGCTTTAGCCAACGCCATGAATATCACCATCGGCAAGCTGCGCTACTTGTCGTTCAGCCGGAAAATAGGCCACCATACCCACTACCAGCGTTTCCAGGTGCCTAAGAAATCAGGCGGTACCCGCGTGATCTCTGCACCCATGCCCCAACTGAAAGCTGCGCAGCACTGGATTCTCGAAAACATCCTTTATAAAATAAAAAATAATGATGCCGCCCACGGCTTCGTACCGGGAAAATCAATTGTGACCAATGCCACGCCACATATAGGCCAGGATATCGTTATCAATCTCGACCTGAAAGATTTCTTCCCATCAGTAGCCTACAAAAGAGTAAAAGGACTCTTTTGTAAACTGGGTTATGCCGAACAGGTAGCTACTATTCTTGGCCTCATCTGTACCGAGCCGGAAGTAGATGAAGTACTGCTGGACGGCCGCAAATATTATGTGGCTAAAACAGAAAGACATCTTCCGCAAGGCGCGCCTACCAGCCCGGCTATCACCAACCTGATCTGTTATAAGCTGGATCAGCGTTTCGCAGGACTGGCAAATAAATACGGTTACGCCTATACGCGATATGCAGACGATATGACTTTCTCCGCAAAAGGAGATGCCGCAGATAAAGCAGGACAGCTCCTCCGCGCTATTAAAATGTTTGTGAAAGAAGAAGGGTTTACCCTTCATCCGGAGAAGCTGAAAGTAATGCGCCGGGGCGACAAACAGGAAGTAACCGGCATTGTGGTAAACGAAAAACTGAGCCTGGACCGCACCACGTTGCGTAAATTCCGCGCACTGCTGCATCAGATAGGGCACACCGGCTTATCCGGTAAATCCTGGGGCAAAGGGAAGAACATTATCAGCAGTATGGAAGGCTACGCCAATTTCGTGTACATGGTAAAGCCGGACCTGGGAGCGAAGCTGAAATCCTCCCTGACGGCATTGCTGCAGCGTGAGGATATCAAAGCGGAAGCCCGTAGCATCTGGGCTGGGGAGCAAGCCCCCACCACACCCAGCGTAGCTGGCGTTCATATCAATACCACGCCACAAGCAACGCCTGCGGCTGAGGTGCCACCCGTAAATCCATCAACAGATAAACCGGCAGCGCCAGATAAACCCTGGTGGGATGTATTGTAATAGCTGTTAGCTGTTAGCTGTTAGCTGTTAGCTGTTAGCTGTTAGCTGTTAGGCAAATCAACATGCAAGATGATTGATTTTTATAAGAAAAAGGCCTTGCGTATTTATCTTTCTAAACATAATTACTTAGAAAAATAAAGCCGCAAGGCCTTTTATATTTTGTTAATCTTCGCTAGCTAAAAGCTAAAAGCTAAAAGCTATTACAAATTGTACCCTAAGGATATATAATACTGTGATCCGATAGTTGGGTTACCCCATGATTGAATATATTTCTTATTCAACAGGTTCACAGCACCGAGTTTCACGGTAGTTTTAGCTTTCGGGAAAAATTTGCTCACCATCGCGTCCAGTGTACCGAATGAAGGTATTTCGCTCAATCCGGCTGCATTTATATTAGGACCTACAAAAGAAGAAGACCATACGAAGGAGTCCTGCCATTTCCACAGCACGTTCACTGCAACATTTGAATTGGCAATATTACGATTACCTGCATTCAGGCTGTAACGAACTTTAGGAGTGTTGTACATCGCCATAAATGTACCGAGGTCTTTTTCATTAGTCAACTCATTGTAGGATACGTTACCGCCGGCAGTAAAGTTAAGTGGCAGGCTGTAATCCAGTCCCAGCGCCCAACCCCATGAATGTACGGTTTCCTGTGCACTTACCGGGATGGAGAAAATATTCCGGGTAGTAGCACTGGTAGGTTGAATGAGCACTTGTGTGCCGTTCATGTTTTTGAAATCATTTTTATAGATATAGGCATCGATCAGCACTTTCTTTGCCACCAGTGCTTTATATCCGATTTCATATGCCTGTATTTTTTCCGGTAAAAACTCGTTAAAGGTGTATTGTTTAGGCGCACCTGCCTGCACAGATTGTAAGGAATACACAGGCCCTTTATCCAAACCGTACCGTTCCCGCAGGAAAGGCAAACCTCCAATCAGATGTGCTTGTGGTGTGACCAGGTCTATATACTGATCCTGGTTGTGTGGAATACGGAAACCTGTTTGATAGGAGATACGGATGTTTTGTGTTTCGAGGAAGGTGTACACAGCAGACAGGCGTGGGCTAAACTGACCTTTGAAGTTCATATTCTTATCATAACGCACAGAACCCGTGAGTTTCAGATGGTCGTTGATTAGCTTCTTCATCAGCTGTACATAGCCACCATATTCATTGATACGGAATTCTTTGCCGTTGTCGTCCAGTGCAAACAGCGTTTTTTCAGAATTCAATGCATAGCGGCGATAGTTACCACCCACAAGAACTTCAACGAAGGGGATTAGCTTATGGAAGTTGTACATGAATTCCGCCTGGTACAGGTTTGTTTTATCTGTAAACTTCGCGCCAACGCCGGTGGCATCACCTGGGATGGCTTTATTTTTTACTTTATCGGCAGCAGCGTCAAATGCAGCGGTACCAGGTATTAAGCGGCCTTCGTCTGCTTTGGTTCTGGCGGCTGTGTTAAAGGCGCCACGATTGCCGTTCACGGCATTCTGGGCGGCAGTCAATGCGGCCGCAGGGCTCGCACCTCCCTGTAATGCGGCACCATAGGCTTGAGCAAAGCCGGTGATAGATTTAGAGGCATAAGTGCCGAAATATTCGCCATACCATTGCTGGCTGGTTTTCCAGGCTTCATTAATACCGGCAGCCAGTGTACCACCGGCATAACTATCGCCGGATCTTTCCTGGGTAGTATACAGTCTTACATAGAAGTCTGGACTTCTCACTTCCACTTTATATTGGCCCATGTTGAAGTTCTTCAGGGAGTAGCGATCGGCTCCGGTGTACACGGTGGTACCAGCGCCGTAACTACCCTGAATAAGGGCTTCCAGGTTTTCAGTGATTTTGTAATGAAGAGCACCATTCAATTTCAGGTTTTTAGTGGTATAGTCCACTACATCGGCTTCATTGTAACCGGTGCGGGTAATGTTACTGCTGCCAGCACCCGGAATAGCTGCATTCAGGATCTGTTGAGGTGTTACTGAACCTCCGAACATGCCGGAAACCTGCGCCAGTTGCGTAGCCAGGGCGGAGCCCGGAGTCGCAGCCTGTGCTGCGAGGGTGTTGTACATATTAACGGTGTTCTCATCACCGTAAATATTCACCCCATTATATCCTTCATTATTTGCACGGGTACCATCTGCCAGTGTATGCCCGTTTGCAAGGCTCTGGTCGCGGTGATCGTAGGCTTGCCAGTCTTTCGCCTGCAGGTAACCTACGTTTAATTTAAATGCCCATTTGTTATTAAAGGCATGTGCATATCGCACAGCTACATCATAATAGCCGGTGGTAGCGTCGGTACGACCATTATCATTCAAAATGCCGGTCTTTACCTGGGCGCTGACACCCTGGTATTGAAAAGGATTTTTGCTGGTCATCAGCACAATACCATTGAGCGCATTAGGGCCATAGAGGGCAGAAGCGGCGCCGGGAATCAGCTCTACGTTGTCCAGGTCCAGTTCAGGAATACCCACCATGTTGCCTACGGCGAAGTTGAGACCGGGCGCCTGGTTGTCCATACCATCGTTCAGTTGTAACACGCGGGTATTACCATTGCTGTTGAACCCACGGGTGTTAACGGATTTGAAGGTTAAACTCTGCGTGCTCATTTCCACACCTTTCAGGTTGCCGATGGCATCATAAAAGGAGGGAGCCGGAGACGCTTTGATGGCGCGTGCGTCCAGCTTTTCGATAGATACAGGTGATTGCAGGATGCTTTCCTGTACGCGGCTGGCAGCTACCACCACTTCCTGGCCGAGGATTTCGGTGGTACTGAGTTCCACTGATACGTTGTCAGTAGCAGCGTTGATTTGTTGTTCTTCCGTTTTGTAACCCACATAGGAAAATACGAGGGTCAGCGGGAATGCATGCGTGGTTTTTAGGGTAAACGTACCGCTACTACCTGTAATAGTGCCGGATGTAGCGCCTTTGATACTAACGGTTACGCCGGGGAGTACGCGGCCATTGCCTTTTTCATGGACAATGCCACTAATACTTGTGGATGTCTGTGCTGAAATTACCTGGGTTAGGGAAAATAAAAGCACCAGGATGCCCCATAGGGCTTTGATAGAAATGCTTTTCATACGCTGTGGATTAATGCTTTAGATTTGGTCGTAATTAAATATACCGAAAAAAAACTGCTTTCAACACTTTCGGAAATGGGATTAAAATAAAAAAGCAGCGGAACTATCCGCTGCTTTTCTCTCCTTTATATATAATTGGAATACAAGCTTTATTTAGTCATCCATTGTTGGAGGATGCGTCCTATTTTTTCAAATTCAATCAGGAAACCGTCATGACCATACGTAGAATCTATTTCATGATAAGTTGCCCAGGGAAGGTGGGCGGCCATAAACTGTTGTTCTTCCGGTGGACATAAAATATCACTGCTGATGCCTATTAGCAGTGTTGGTTGCTGAATATGAGATAGGGTAGCGGTAATATTTTCGTGGCGGCCACGTGCAATGTTATGGCTGTCCATCGCTTTGGTGAGCAGCCAGTAGGTTTGCGCGTTGAAGCGTTTCACCAGTTTATCGCCCTGGTAGTTGATATAGGAAGAAGCCCGGAAGTGATCGGTTTTTTCTTTGTCTTCATCCGACTGTGCCTTTACAAAAGTCTGGTAATTGCGATAGGTGAGCATGCCAATAGCCCTGGCAGCCTTGAGTCCTTTTGAACCGGCATGGTGGTTATCGTCCTGCCAGGTGGCATCGGCTTCTATGGCCAGTCGCTGCGCGGTATGTATCGCAATACCCCAGGCACTTTCAGCGGCACCTGTACAGAGCAGGAATAAACGGTCAATGATGTCAGGTTCTGTCAGCGACCATTCCAGCGCCTGGTAACCGCCCATAGAGCCACCAATCAGTAAATGGATACGTGGTATCTGCAAGTGCTCCCTTAATAGTACATGCGCTTGCACCATGTCCCTGATGGTAATCGCCGGGAAGCTTTGATACCAGGGCCTTCCGGTGTCAGGATTCGTAGTATGAGGACCACTGCTGCCATAACAGGAACCAATGATATTGGCGCACACAATGAAATGCCGCTCGGGATCTATCGGTTTACCGGCGCCTATTAAGCCCGTCCACCAGTCAGCTACATCGCTGTTTGCGGTTAACGCATGACATACCCATACTACATTACTGCCATCGGCATTCATCGTTCCATACGTATGATACGCGATATGTAATCCTGGTAATACCTGACCGGATTCTAACCGGAATGCTGCTTGACTGTAAAATACCTTTGCCGACAATGCTTTTCTGAATTTGCGCAAAACTACAATATTGCTATTAAAAAAGTAAGTATATACATCAGGGGATTTACAGGGAGCACCCTGCGTATGTTCATAATTTGTAATTCGTAATGGCAATGGATTTATTTATCTTTGTTTAAGAAACGCATTAATTATGAAGATAGCATTACAAAGAGTAGACGACGGATTTAATATGGAGGCAGTAGATGAAAACGGCCACAAAGTACTGATGGACTCATCTCTGGAGAATGGCGGTAAGAATAATGGGGTAAGACCTATGCAAATGGTCATCATGGGCCTCGGCGGTTGTTCTGCCATTGATGTGATGATGATCCTGAAGAAACAACGCCAGGAAGTAGTAGATTTCCGCATCGAAATTGAAGCAGAAAGAGAAAAAGGAAAAGAACCTTCTCTCTGGGAAACCGCTCACCTGATTTTCCACTTCAAAGGTAACATCGATCCCGATAAAGCTGCCCGTGCAGTGGAGTTGTCCATGAACAAATACTGTTCTGTAGCTGAAACCCTGCGTCAGGGAAAAACAAAACTGACCTGGGAAGTGAAATTGAATGCATAAACGGTTGTAATTACCATATCCATGAGCAAAGACAGAAATCAGTATCAACCGGATACCAATGCCGTAAGAATTCAAATACCCAGAACAGATCAGATGGAACATGCTTCACCAATGTTCCTGACATCTAGTTTTTGTTTTGATAATGCAGAAGAAATGCGCGCTACGTTCGCGGATGAAACGGACTTTAATATTTACAGTCGTTTCAGCAATCCCAACGTAGACGAATTCATACAGAAGATGTGCGCCCTCGAAGGCGGTGAAGCCGGCTATGCCACCGCTTCCGGCATGAGCGCTATCTTTGCCAGCTTCATGGCCCTGCTCAAAACAGGCGACCATTTGCTGTCGGCCCGCTCTATCTTTGGTTCTACACATACCGTTATCACGAAGTTCCTGCCTAAATGGGGCATCGAAACTTCTTATTTCGATATGACAGATACCGCCAGTATCGAAGCCATGATAAAACCCAATACCCGGATGATCTTCGTGGAAACACCCTCCAATCCCGGGCTGGAAATCATTGATCTCGAACTGCTGGCCAATATTGCCAATAAACATAACCTCATACTGAACGTAGACAACTGTTTTGCTACACCGGTATTACAACGGCCTATCGCTGCCGGCGCTCACCTGGTAACGCATTCCGCTACCAAGTGGATCGACGGCCAGGGACGTGTACTCGGAGGCGTGATAGTAGGTAAGGCCGAACTCATCAAGGAAATACATACTTTCTGCAGAAGCACCGGCCCTGCCATGTCTCCGTTCAATGCGTGGGTATTGAGCAAGAGCCTGGAAACCCTGTATGTGAGAATGGAACGCCATACAGAAAGTGCACTTAAACTGGCACAGGCACTGGAAAGTAATCCGCACCTGTTGTCAGTGAAGTATCCTTTCCTGCCCAGCCATCCGCAATATGCCATTGCTAAAAAGCAAATGTCAGGCGGCGGCGGTATCGTTTGCTTCGAGCTGAAAGGCGGCCTGCAACAAGGTGTGAAGTTCCTGGATGCCTTACAACTCCTGTCACTCACGGCTAACCTGGGCGACAGCCGCAGCATTGCTTCGCATCCTGCCAGCACCACGCATGCTAAACTCAGCGATGCCGAAAGAGCAATTGCCGGTATCACACCAGGATTGATCCGTATTTCAGTAGGACTGGAAAACATCAAAGATATTCTGGCAGATATAGAACAGGCACTGGAAAAAAGTAAATAAAAATAATTCACGGAGCTGACGAAAAAGGAGTGCCCATAAGGGATTGCCGGGATCGTCAGCTCCTGTTTAGCAATGTAGCGGATTAAGCACCAATAGAAGATCACACTGTATACCACCATTTCCCCGGCTAACCTCATATCATACCTGCACGGTGAATAAGTTATTATGTTTGTTGTTGTTAATAGGCGTAAGTCCACTATTGGTGGCGGGCCAGGTTAAATATGATCATAAGATCATTGCAATACTGCCTATGAAAACGGCCTTCATAAAATACGCCTCTGTAACAGACAGCAGTATAAAAGAATACCGCGCGTTGGAATTAAAATACGGTGTGGAGCTACAAGAGGCACTATACCATGTTATTACAGCCGATACTAATCGCTTACTGGTAGCTGTTCAGCCCTGGGAAGTAACAGATAGCATATTGAAACGGGCAGGAGTTGACTTCCTGAAGTTGCCTTATCTCAATATGGTAGCCATTGCCAGGCTATTAAAGGTAGATGCCTGTATTGTGACTACTGTAAATCCTATTATACCTATGCGTGGGGGAGCCAGAGGTGCGGCAATAGGTGGAACTCCATTGGCAGCATTGGCAGCCTCCCTGGCCAGTGGAGCTGCATCTCAGGGATTGACCAACCTGATGACGAAGGGTAACAAAAATTTCTACTATACGCTGGTAGATGGAAAATCCGGTGAGGACGTGTGGTCATTATCAGATGAAGTATCTTCTGAAGACCTGGCATTAAGTAAAGAAGGCATTGTTTGTTCTCATAAAATGTTCTGGCGTTTTAAAAAACGATTTCCCTATTGCGATTAGCCCTGGTATTTATTGCGTTTTTCTGCTTATATTAGAAAGATGAAATCCTTTGCACATTTTATCCTGATCCTCATTGTGGCTTATGTAGCCGGTATGGTATTGCCCTGGTGGAGTGTGGCACTTGTTGCTTTCCTTGTCACCCTGCTGATGCCCTTGTCTCCCGGAAAATCTTTTTTCAGTGCTTTCCTCAGCATCTTTGTGCTATGGATGATGCTGGCTTTTTATATGGATGTAAGAAACGATCATATACTGGCCAACAGGATGAGTGAAATGATTTTGAAAGTGCGCAGCGCCCCGTTGATGGGTGTGATAAGCGCCTTTCTGGGGGCGCTGGTAGCCGGTTTTGGCGCTACTACCGCCGCCTTCCTGAGAGCAGCTAAAAAGCCGGCCTGATTACTACTTATCATGGCTGTTAAACTTCTGATAAAACAGCTTGCCCCATAGGACGGTAAGCTGTACGCCATTATTTTTGGGACTTATGATGAAACAGCTGTTTGCCCTGGTTTGCATTTTCATTTCCGGTTATTGTCAGGCTAACGTGATAAACGGTCGTGTGTTGGACGACAAAAATCAGCCACTACCTTTTGCCACTGTTTTTATTAAAGGCACTACTACCGGTACTACTACTAATGCAGCAGGACAATATCACCTGGACTTACCCCCCGGACAATATACCGTCGTTTGCCAGTACATCGGATTCCGCAAAACAGAATTGCCGGTTAACGTGAACGCACCTACGCAAACACTCGACTTCCACCTGCAGCCCGTGAATATGCAGATCCGTGAAGTGGTAGTGAAGGCCAACGGCGAAGACCCTGCCTATGCCATCATCCGGCAGGCCATTAAGAAAAGACATTTTTATCAGCAGCAGGTAAAGGAATATACCTGCATGTCCTACATCAAAGGCACCATCGGCATGAAAAATGTGCCGGCAAAATTCTTCGGGCAAAAAGTAGATAAGGACGATATGGGCGTGGATAGCACCGGCAAAGGCATGGTGTTTCTTTCTGAATCCGTGACTAAAATATCCGCCCGTCAACCGGATAAAATAAAACTGGAAGTCATCTCTTCCCGCAAAAGCGGTGGAGGATTCGGTTTGAGCTTCCCTGCCATCATCAGCTTTTATGATAATAATGTGTCAGCAGTGATCACCCAAATGGGGCCGCGTGGCTATATTTCTCCTATCGCAGAAAATGCACTGGCTTACTATAAATACCAGTTAGAAGGCACTTTTATAGAAGATGGGAAAACTGTGAACAGGATCAAAGTAATCCCGCGCCGTAAACAGGAACCATTGTTCTCCGGAACAATTTTTATTACTGACGGCGACTGGCGCATTCATAGCACCGACTTAATCCTCACCAGCGAATACCAGTTGGAACTGATGGACACCCTGGAAATCCGTCAAACACATGTACCGGTAACGGCAGAAGTATGGCGCGTAAAAGACCAGGTGATGCGCATATCCTTCAATAAATTCGGCTTCGGCATGGGCGGCAATTTTGTGAATGTCTACTCCGATTATAACGTGCATCCTGATTTACCAGCGAAATTCTTCGACAACACTTTCCTGAAGTATGATACCGCCTTTGATAAGCAGCAACATGCTTATTGGGATAGTATCCGCCCGGTACCACTGGAACCCGATGAGGTAAAGGATTATCATGAAAAGGACAGCGCCGCCCAGGCAGCGCGCGACTCTGCATCATCTCCCCGTTACCTGGACTCCCTGCAACGAAAGCAGAAAGGTGTGAAGTTGATGAATATATTATGGAGCGGTGTAAAGCACCGATATTATTTCCACCGCGACAGTGTTATTCAATCGCATTCACTGAACATAAAAGGCCTGGCAAAATCATTGAAATATAATACCGTAGAAGGGCTTGTGCTGGCGCTGGAACCCGAGGTGACTTTGAATACCGGTAATGAAAGCGCATTGAGCATTGCCCCCCGTATCCGCTACGGATTAAGCAATACTCACCTCAACGCCTATACGGAATTTACGTTTATCAACGAAAGCCGCATCCGCAAAAAATACGGGCGCAACACGTGGACACTGGCAGGAGGTAAGCGCATCTCCCAGTTCAACAAAGAGAATCCCATTGATAATATTGCCAACGAATTCTATACCCTGTTCCTGAAAGAAAATTACATGAAGTTGTATGAAAATTGGTTCGGTAATCTTCGCTACAGTCGCGTTTTTCAGACGAACGACCGTTTGTCTGTCGGACTGAATTATGAAAGCAGGATGCCTGTAGAAAATACTACCGATTTTGTTTTCTTTAAAAACGACCGGAAAGCCTTTACGCCTAATCATCCTTATGAACTGGCTAACGTGCCTTTTGAAAAGCACCAGGCGTTGGTACTGGATGCGAGCTTTACTTTCCAGCCAGGGCAACAGTTTGTGGAGTTGCCGGATCGCAAAATACCGTTCGGCTCTAAATATCCGACGTTCGTAGTTGGTTACACCAAAGGGATTCCCAATATCGGCAACAGTATTGTTGATTTCGACAAATGGAATTTCTCCGTGAAAGACAATATGAATTTTAAACTGCTCGGTGAGTTCCGATACCATATTGGAGTAGGGGGATTCCTCAACAGTCATAATGTACAGATTCCCGACTACCAGCATTTTAATGGTAATCAAACGTTTTACAATATTCAATACCTGAATAGTTTCCAGTTGGCGCCATATTACCGGTACAGTACTACAGCGGCCTTTTATACTACCGCCAATGTGGAACACCACTTTAATGGTTTACTGACCAATAAAATTCCCTTGTTCAACAGGCTGAAATGGAACCTGGTTGCAGGTGCCAATGCTTTTTATGTAAATGGAGATAATAACTATGTGGAAGTATTCGGGGGGCTGGAAAATATCTTTAAAATGATTCGCGTGGATGTAGTAGCTGGCTACCAGAGCCAGGAAGATACCCGTATAGGCGTGCGCGTTGGATTTGGCGGTATATTAGGCAACATTGTTAAGTTTAAGGCTGACTAATAATGATGCCGGGGATTCCGTTACCCAATGTGGTAGCGAAATCCCCGTATCTCCACACGCACATGCGCTATCAGAACTTCACGGATTTCTTTCTGCTGCTTTTCAGTTCTTTCTTTTCGTCAAAGAAATAAGCTAATAGTCTGTAGATCCAGATACCAACTACTGCATAAATAAAGTAAGTAATGTAAATACTCATAACATAACATTTTCGGGTTAAACAATATTGCTTCTCTTAACCAATTTTCAAAAAGGGTGCCAATCGGGGTTGTAACGTGTATGCAAATTTATATACAATAATTATCAAATAGTTATAAAATCAAAAATATTTTTTTTACGATAAATGAACCTTTGGTTGATTAATTACGTTAGTAAGGTAAGCATATTTGGACAAGCGCTGTGCACATTTTACTCACACGTACGTACCAAATGATCCTTGTTTATTGAATTATCAGTATGAGAAAATTAGCCCTTTATGCGCTGCTGGCAGGAATTATCCTGGCCGCCGCTGCCTACATCACGGAATGGAATGATCTGCCAGGTGCAGTGGAATTGAGAACCCCCGGTTTTATTGGTTATATCTTCATTATCAGTGCAATAGCCTGGTTCTCTTTACAGGTATTGTACGATTGGGGCAAAGAAGCAGACCCATATCATTATTGATATTCGGCTGTTTTTTGCTACCTTTGCGCCCTGATTAGCTGCTTTTTATGAAGAAAAAGCACTGATTGAATTTTGTTCACGACGCAGGTGTCCTTAAAATTCAGGCGAAATTATGGCATTACACAACAGAGTATCTGCCGCCGAGTTGAAACAACGGCTGGCAAAAGAAACATTTAAACGCGTTACTATTTCTTTCTACCAGTACGCGAAAATTCCCGACCCACAGGCATTCCGGGATCAGTTATACACGGATCTCTTTAAGCTCAACACATTCGGACGTATTTATGTAGCCCACGAAGGCATCAATGCACAGATCAGCGTGCCTGAACATCATTTTGAGGCGTTTAAGCAACAGTTATACGCTATCGACTTTCTCAACGGCATCCGGTTGAATATCGCAGTAGATGACGACGGCAAATCCTTCTTTGTATTGAAGATCAAAGTAAGGGATAAAATAGTGGCTGATGGTATCGAGGATCCTTCTTTCGATATGGCAAACCGCGGCCGCTACGTCAACGCGCAAGCCTTCAATGAACTCACTGAAGATCCGGATACCGTGATTGTAGATATGCGCAATCACTATGAGTATGAAGTGGGACATTTTGATGGCGCCATTGAAGTGCCTTCAGATACTTTCCGCGATCAGTTGCCTATGGCAGTGGATATGCTGGCCGATAAGAAAGACAAAAACATTATCATGTACTGCACCGGTGGGATCCGCTGCGAAAAGGCATCAGCCTACATGCTTCACAATGGATTTAAAAATGTATTCCACCTCGAAGGAGGAATCATTGAATACACCAACAAAGCAAAAGAACAGGGACTACCCATTAAATTCAAAGGTAAAAACTTTGTATTCGATGACCGGTTGGGAGAACGTATCAGCGATGATATCATCAGCCAGTGTCACCAATGCGGCGCACCTTGTGATAGTCACACCAACTGCTTGAACGACGGCTGCCACCTGCTTTTCATTCAATGTGAGGAATGCGCAAAAAAATACGACGGCTGCTGCAGTGAATCCTGTCAGACAACACACGCACTCCCCGCGGAAGAACAGGCGGAACTGCGCAAAGGAGTAGAAAAAGGATTGATGTTTAATAAATCAAGACGCAGAAGAATACCAGAATAAAAAATCCGCCCCGCGTTGTTTCTTCTCGGCAGGGCGGAGTAGTTGACTATAAGATTGAATCGGCCGGAGTGATCCGGCCTTTTCTTTTCCATAGCCATTCTATCAACCTATATGCGAACTAAAGCGGTTAGCTATTAGCTTTTAGCTGTTAGCTTTTAGCAAATGCAGCGAAGAATATTTTATGTTGGTCTTCGCTGCATTTGCTAAAAGCTAACAGCTAATTGCTAAAAGCTAGCTAGTGACTAATAGCTGTTTTATTTCTATAGGCAGTGTAGAAAATGATGGGGAACACCAGCAAGGTCAATACCGTTGCGGTAATTAAACCACCAATTACTACAATAGCTAAAGGCTTTTGTGTTTCTGAACCAATACCATGGGAAATAGCCGCGGGTATCAAACCAATCGCCGCCATCAGGGCAGTCATTACTACCGGCCGGATACGGCTTTGTACCCCTAGTTTAATAGACTCATTCAGTGATAACCGGTCCTCCAGGTTTTTATGGAATACTGAAATAAGAATCACCCCATTTTGAATACAGATACCAAAGAGCGCAATAAAGCCCACACCGGCAGAGATACCAAAGTTCATATTGGTCACGTGCAGCGCCAGGATACCACCAATCAATGCGAAAGGCACATTCATTAATACCAGCCCCGCATCTTTTACACTACCCAGCATAATGAACAACACCATGAAAATGGCGATGATACTGATGGGTACTACCTGTCCCAAGCGTTGCGTAGCACGCACCTGGTTCTCGAATTCGCCCGTCCAGCCAATGCTGTAGCCTTTTGGCAGCTTAACTGCTTTGTTAATACGTGCCTGTGCTTCCGCGATGGTGCTACCAAGGTCACGGTCACGCACCGAAAATTTAACCCCAATGAAACGCTTGTTGCTGTCACGGTAAATGAAAGCCGGACCGGTAATGGTTTTGATTTCGGCAATCTCTTTCAGTGGTACTTTGTTATTATTGATGGTAGGCACCATCAGGTTGGCGAGATCGTCTTCTGTTTTACGATAGTTTTCATCGTAACGAATCCTGATATCAAATTTTTTCTCGCCTTCGTACAACTGGGTGGCGGTTTTACCGCCAATCGCCATTTCAATAACGGCCTGTGCATCGCCAGTGGCCACACCGTATTGGGCCATTTTATTGTCGTCCAGGTTAATGCTCATCTCCGGTTGGCCAATGTTGCGGATCACCCCGAGATCTTTAATCCCCTGTACGGTTTTCAATTGCGCTACTACCTGTTGCGACAATGCCTCCAGCTTCACCAGGTCGTCGCCGAATATTTTTACTCCATTGGCGGCTTTGAAACCCGCCACTGCTTCAGATACGTTGTCACTGATCGGTTGCGAGAAGTTGAGAATAATACCAGGATATTTTTTCAGACGGGCTTCCATTTGTGAGATCAGCTCGTCCTGTGTGATCTTACGTTTCCATTCTTCTTTCGGCGCAAGGTCCACCTGGTACTGCACGAAATAGAACCCGTTAGGATCAGTACCATCGTTGGAGCGTCCTACCTGGGACAATACCCTTTTTACTTCCGGGAATCCGCCGAGATCTTCGCGGATGGCATGGGCCATTTTGGTGCTTTCTGTCATCGACATACTCATTGGCAACTCCGTGGTAACCCATAGAGAGCCTTCGTTAAGCTGCGGCAGGAACTCAGTGCCGAGGAATTTTGCAGAAGCAAAGGTCACCAGCATGAATGCAATGGCCAGGGTAATACTTAAACGTTTGTTCCGGTAGGTCCAGCCGAAGCCTCTCATTACAATGCGGTCAAAGAAATTCACCAGCACATTATGTTTCTCTTTCACATTTTTATTCAGTAAAATAGAACACAGTACCGGCACCAGCGTTAAGGTGAACAGGAGGGCACCTAATAAGGCAAAGCCCAGTGTCCACGCCAGTGGAGAGAACATTTTACCTTCTACTTTCTGGAAAGAGAAGATAGGTATCAGGGAGATGATAATAATGAGTTTGGAAAAGAAGATGGCCTTTGCCAGTTCTCCACCTGTTTGCTTGATCCAGCCCAGCTTGGCCATTTTGTTGAAACGTGCCATGCCGTACTTATGGGCTTTATGGTCGAGCATTACGAAGATACCTTCCACCATTACCACGGCTCCGTCTATGATGATACCAAAGTCGATAGCACCCATAGACAGCAGGTTGGCACTCATTCCTTTGAGGCGTAAGCACATGAAAGCAAAGAGCAATGCCAGCGGGATAATGATCGACACAATCACCGTAGTACGCCAGTCGGCCATGAAGAGGAATACAATCACTGTTACGAAAATGATACCTTCTACCAGGTTGTGCATCACCGTATGGGTACAGAATTCCATGAGGTTGTCCCGGTCATAGAACGTTTCCATTTTAATATCTTCCGGCAGGATGGTTTCATTCAGTTCTTTCAGCTTCTCTTTCAGTTTAATGAGTACTTCTGAAGGATTTTCACCTTTGCGCATCACCACAATACCTTCTACCAGGTCGTCATTTTTATCAATACCCACCTGTCCCACACGTGGGGCAGAAGCTTCGTGTACGTTAGCCAGGTCTTTTACCAGCAGGGGTACACCATTAATATTTTGTACGATAATGTTATTGATATCCTGTATACTGTTCAGCAAACCAATACCGCGTACAACGTAGGCTTGTCCGTTCTTTTCAATCACGTCACCACCTACGTTCACATTACTTTTGGTAACAGCCTGGTATAATTCCAGGGGCGTAATATCGTATTTGGCGAGTCTTACCGGGTCTGCAGAGATCTCATAAATTTTTTCCTGGCCACCAAAGGCTACTACGTCGGCAACGCCAGGCACACTACGGATCTGGCGGTCTATCACCCAGTTTTGCCAGGTGAGCAGGTCGCGGGAATCGCGCTTATTGCTTTTCAGGTAATACCTGAAAATTTCGCCGGTAGGGCCATATGGTGGCTGTACTTCGGGTTCGGCCCCTTCGGGTAGTCCGAGGCCTCCCAGCATGTTATTGACTTGTTGCCGGGCGAAGAAGTCTTCTACATCATCTTCAAACATGATTTTTACCACAGACAAGCCGAACATGGTCACGGAACGTACACTGGTTTTCTTCTGCACCGCGTTCATAGCTACTTCTATGGGCAGCGTTACAAAACGTTCCACTTCCTGTGCGCTGCGTCCATTCCATTTGGTAACAATCACGATCTGTGTATTGGTTACATCCGGAAATGCTTCGATCGGCGTATGCACGAAGGAAAATATGCCTGCAGCAATCAGCGTGGCTACGCTGATAAAAACAAACAACTTATTCCTCAGCGAAAAAGCTACAATATTTCTAATGAATTTATTCATAACTCCTGTTCTTTAGAATGCCACTCTGGTCCTTATACCCAGGATATTCACCGGTCCGCGGTCCTTGTTGTAGGCAGGATGCAGCACAAACTGATAATCCGGGCTCAGGGCAATATGTAGCCTGGTAATGTTACATTGATAGAATACTTCAGCAATCATTTCGGGGGCATAGTTTAGCCGGCCATCGCCCACCATAAATCCGCTGCCACCGGCGGCCAGGTAGTCGCGGTGGTCTTTGGACAAGCCATTTACCACCAATGCCACGCCTGCATTGTCTTGCGCGCGGTGCCAGTTGCTGCCGTTCTGCAGCCATCCGGCACTGACGGAGCGATCTATTTCGGTATAGGCCCAGGTTTCATTACGGCCATCATTCCACGAGGCTTTCAGAAAAGCACCGCCGCTATTGGTGAGTGCCTGGTCTATATTGATACCGAAGCCATATTTGGTACGGCCATCTCTCCGGACAGCAGTGATGTCGGGTGTATCTATGGCCATTTTCACCGCTTCGTGATAGTTACCCATCGGCGCCTGGTTAATGAAAGCCATTACGCGCACATTGCCCTCCCGCTTATTGAGTGTATGCGTGTGCGTTACCTCCACTAATTCGCCATTTGATTTCCCATAGTTATAATTGAGCGTAGGGCCATTAGCGGTAGTAGGTTCGAGCGAAGTGGCAGCTTGTACCATCCAGTTGTTTTTCCGGTATTGTATGGTCAGCGCCATGGTATAGCCACGTACATCTGCCGGATAATCCCACGCGGCATTACTCATCAGCGCCCAGTTCAGGAACTGGGTCCGGGGATCATGTGCGTAGTTGTTCTGGTCAAAGAAGTCGGCCAGGCAGTATTTACCACCAATGAAGCGCAGGTAATGCATTGGCGTAGTGCCACCCACATTATTCAGGTCGTCGTCATCCGCTTCTCTTTGCGTGGTTAACGGTAACGTATAAACCGCGAAGGCGCGGGCCAGGTATATCTTTGGTTTGGGATCTCCCACCCGGAACGTTTCCCCGTTAGGGAAACCCGCAATGCCGGTAGCGTGGCTGAGACCTTCGCCACCAGCGAGTTCCGGGTTCACATATATTTCAAGATCCTTTAACGGACGAATACCGGCGTAAATAGTACTGGTAATAGATGTCGCACTTTTTTCATGGGTACGAAAGCTGTTGGGACCGGTATATTTCGCAGAAAAGTCCGGGTGCCATTGGGTAACCAACGTCTGCTGGAAATGGAAAGTGTAGGGGATAAGGCTATCCGTCTTCTTATCCTGCGCCAGTAAACGTACGCTGCTGCAGGTCAGCATACCTATGAAAAATAAAACCTTTCTCACCGGTCTAGTCTTTAAGGGCATCGTAAATGAGTAGTTGATTTTTTGAGATTACTTTCTCGTCCGGACTGAGGCCGGAAGCAATGTAAGTAAGGTCACCAGCAGTTTTTGCTACTTCCACCTGCCGAACCGCGATGTTGAATTTATCTTTAAATACCAGCACATAGTTTTTGCTGTTGTCAAAGATAACAGCCGCCGACGGGATGGCTATTTTCTGGTCGTTGTCCTGGTATTTGATATATACGGTCGCAAACATTTCAGGTTTTAACTGCATATTTTTATTATCGATGCTGATACGTACCTGCATAGTTTTGGTAGCCGGATCCAGGAAGTTATATATCTTATCAATTTTACCATGGAAAGGTTGATCGGGGTAGCTCACCGTTACTACATTGGCCTCATAACCTTCTTTAATACGGGCTATATCTGTTTCAAATACGTTAGCCATTACCCACACATCATCCAGCTCGGAAATCGTGAAAATGTTGGCGCTGTTATCCGAACGGATTTCCATATTGTTGTTGATATTTTTTTCAATGATATAGCCGGAGATAGGCGCTGTTACCAGGTAGGTAGCGCCTTTACCTTTACGGTAAATCTTGAAAAGGTCATTCAGCCGGTTGATCTCAGCAGAAGATTTCTGTACTTCTCCTTTAGCGTTCACTACATCTTTTTCAGTGCTCAAACGGCTGTCGTACAGGTCCTGTGCTACTTTCAGGTTTTTCTCAGCCACGTTGTGGTCTGAGTTGGCCTGTGCCAATTGCTTTTCATAGTCGGCAATTTCAGCGCTATGAATTACGGCCAGTACCTGGCCTTTTTGTACATAATCACCCAACTGCACTTTAATATCTTCCACATAACCACTTACCAGCGGATATACTTTTAATACCTTACCGCCATTAGGTGTTACCTTACCTGAAAGACGCAATTCATTCATTACCGGTTGCATATGTGCTGTGTCAATGCGGATATTTTTCAGCATGGTGTCACTGAGCACAAAAGTGGTCTTCTCTGTATCTTCTGCCTGGCTGTGTTTGCAGCCGCTCCATAAAATGGTGGCCAGCAGCGAAAAGCCAATAATAAGGATAGGCTGTTTCATGCGCTTAGTTTTTAAATAGTTCTTGTCCTGTTGCATAGTTGAGTTCTTCGTAAGCATTTACCCGGTTGGATAAAAACTTGTTGATATTTTTCGCGTTGTCGCTGTAGCTATTGAAATAATCAATAAACTGAAGGAGAGAGATATTGCCTTTACTGAAGTTTTTGGCTACTTCATCGATAAGGGTATCAAATTCGCCCTGGAACTGATGCAGGTCAAATCCCTTGTAACGCTTTTCCAGTGCAATGATGCGCTGGTAAGCGTTCAATACTTCCGTTTGTGCGATAGATTGTTGTTGCAGCAGTTGTTGCTTTTCGCTGCCAATCTGTAATTGCGCGGCGCGGATATTCCCTTGGTTGCGGTTCCATACCGGGAGGTCAATACCTAATGTGAGGCCTACGAAATTATTGACATAGCTACCTTGTTTATCATAAGTAGCCCCGAGGTGTAAATCCGGTACTGCCAGCGATTTCTGCAAGCGATAGTTCAACTGGGCGGTCTGGTATTCCATGTCGGCAATCCTTACATCCGGCCTGTTTTGTGCAGCGCTGTCGAGTAGCGGTTGCAACTGAATTTTATCCAGGCTATATGAAACCAGGTCGGCGGGCTGCAGCCTGGCTTCATAAAAGTCCTGGGTATGTAACAATTGCTGTAGGTTTTTTTGAGATTCCAATTCCTGTTGTTTCAGATCCGCGAAGTCGTTCTCGATGCCTACCTGCAGGGCTTGTAGCCGGATCAGGTCCGAGTGGGCTACAGCACCTTTTTTATCGGCGGTAACATAGGCATCCACTATTTTTTGCAGATTTTCCAGCTGCTCTTTTAATACCTTTTCGGTTTGTTGCTGGTAATAGATATTGTAGAAGTTTTCGCGTAACTGTAAGCGGAGCGTACGTACCAGCTCATCAAAGTTGGCTTCGCTCATTTTCGCTGCAGCGGCAGCAAGTTGTATGCTTTTGTTTCTTTTGCCGGCCAGTTGTATCAGCTGGTCAATGGTGTATTGCGTTTCGCCACCGGAACCCACGTTGAAGGGCTTCAGTTTATCGGTACTACCAAAACCGAGTACACTGCTGAAAGAGGGATTATTCCACATCTTAGCTTGTCGTATCAGGGCTTTTGCGGCATCTACCTGGTAGCGTTGTGCCAGCAGGGAATAATTCTTCAACAGGAAGGAATCCTCTACGGCCTGCAAGGTGATAGGTTGTGAAGACGTTTGTGCCTGTGAAGGTTGAATAAAGCCCAGGCAACATATGCACGCCGTTAGTAACAGCATCCTTTTAGTTCGCATAAATCCAAATTTCATGATACAAAGCTCATGAAGCAGAATTAAAGGGGCCTTTAACGGACATTAAAATAACCTTAAAGAATTACCAGGGGGATTATAAATGGGGAAGCATTACTGTGAAAGTGGTGCCTTCAGCAGGAGTGGAGGTCACTGTAATATGGCCTTCATGAATTTGTACTATTTTTTTACAGATAGATAAACCAAGGCCATGGCCGCGGATTTGAAGGGCATTTTGGCCACGATAGAAAGGCTCAAATATTTTATTGATTTCTTCCGGGGGAATGCCAATCCCCGTGTCTTTTATCTGCACCAGGATATATTGTGTAAAGAAATCAATGGTCACCAGTGCGGTATTGTTCTTCGAAAATTTGCAGGCATTATCAATTAGGTTCAGGAAAAGCACTTTCAACAGGTTTTCATTTCCGTAACAGGTCACCAGCAAATCATTGTCAGGTACTTTCACGAAATGAATCTCTACTTTGCTGGCAGTTTTGTGTTTGAGCCTTATCAGCGTGGTCATTTCCATCAGCAATTCATCAATACGCACATTGCTCAATACAAATTCCTGTTGCCGCATTTCCGACTGGGCCAGTTGTAACAGGCCATTGGAGAGGTCCGACAGGTTCTCGGCATCTTCCAGTACAGAGGTTAGCAAAGCCAGGTATTCTTCATTAGACCGGTCTTTGGACAGCGCCACCTGTAATTGGCTGATAATGGCTGCCAATGGGGTGCGTAGCTCATGAGAGGCATTGCTTACAAAGCTTTTTTGCAGGTGAAAGGACTCACTTAAACGTTGCAGCATGGTGTTGAAATTGGCCCCCAGTGTAGCAATTTCATCTTTCCCTTTTACCGCCACCTGCGTATCCTGCATATTGTTGGCGTTGATACTATCCACCTGCTGTACCAGTTGATCAATAGGCTGCACCATTTTCCGGGCAAAGAAATAACCTACACCAACAAGGATGATTACGGCGGTAATCAGCTCGAGCAGCAGGATCTGGCTGAGGTTCTGCAGGTTCTGAAAGCCATATTTATCGAAGGAAGATACCAGCACAATCACGGAAACATTTCCTTCGGTATAATACACACCTACTACTTCGCCGCCGTTTTTTTCGTAGCTGTACAACTTATTTTCCTTGATATAGTTCAGGAGGGTAGGATGCGTGCGAACAGTGGTATCTTTCAGGTTGCTATACAGCAAATCATAATTCGGGTTGTATACCAGGATGGTTTCTTTATAGAGGTCCTGGAAGGTGGTGCGATCCAGTTTCCGCAACAGGTCTACTTTAACGTTCCCGTCTTCAATAATCACATTGGCAATAGACCGGGCCCTGTATTCCAGTCGTTCCAGGTATTCTGCCTTCCTGGATTTAGCAGAAAAATAGTAGGCCAGCACGGCAAATGCAATCAGCATCAGCGTTGCCGATATGGTATAATAGAGCGCTATTTTGTATTTGATCTTCAATCAGCCTAAGCGGGGATTATTCTTCAGAAAGATAATAGCCCATACCGGTTTTGGTATGTAATAGTTTCTGCTCAAAATCCTTGTCTATTTTTTTGCGCAGGAAGTTCATGTATACTTCAATGACGTTGGTACCGGTATCAAAATCGATATCCCATACCTTTTCTGCGATGGTGAGCTTGGAAATCACTTTACCTTTGTGCATGGCCAGGAATTCCAGTAGTTGATATTCTTTGGCGGTGAGGGCAATTTTTTTACCGCCACGGGTCACATCTTTTTTCTCCCGGTCTATTTCCAGGTCTGCGATACTGATTTTATACTGTGTGCCATGAGTGGCTTCAGAACCGGCTCTTTTGAGGAATACGCGGATACGGGCCAGCAATTCGCGGAAGTCGAATGGTTTTATAAGATAGTCGTCAGCACCAATTTCAAACGCCTGCATCTTATCTTCCATGCCTCCCAGTGCGGTGAGCATGATAACCGGTACGCGGTTGTTTTTGTGGCGGATTACTTCACAAAGCTCGTAGCCGTTGTGATGGGGGAGGTTCAGGTCCAGGATCACCAGGTCGTAATTATTGCTGGTGGCAAGTCCTTTACCAATGCGGCCATCATAGGCTACATCCACATCAAAACCATTTTCTTCCAGCCCTTTCTTAACGGCATTGGCCACTTTTACTTCGTCTTCAACTACCAGTATTTTTTGCATAATACAGAGTTACGAATTACGAATTATGAATTACGAATTACGGATTTGTGAGTAGATATAAAAAATTAATGATTTTCGGGTAGATCTACCAACAGATCCGTAATTCGTAATTCATAATTCGTAATTCTAGTTCGTAAGGTTTGCTTCCAGCTGCATTATTTTTTCAAATAACTGCTCATACTGTTCATTGGCGCGGTCCAGGTATTTCTGTACGTCCTGGTATTCGCTTTCTACCTGCGCAAATTTTGCCTTGTCGTTGTAGATATCCGGCATACTTAAGCTGGCTTCCAGACCGGCTTTGCGTTCCTTTAAGCTGGCTACCTGACCTTCTACCTGCGAAAACTGTTTCTGCTGTTTTTGTAATTCGCGCTGTACTTCTTTATTGATAGCGCCTTTACCAGCTTCTACAGCAGGGGCATTATTTTGCTGACGGGTTTCTTTTTTCGTTTCGGCGTTAGCGTTAGTTTTTGCCGGCGCCTGTTGTTGAGCGGCCATTCTCTTCTTCCATTCTTCATACTCATTGTAGGTGCCTTTGAATTCCTTGATTTCGCCGTCTACAATTTCCCAGATTTTGTTGGCAGTTTGGCTCACAAAATAACGGTCGTGCGATACGAGTACCAGGCTACCATCGTATTTGTTCAGGGCGTCGATCAGCATCTGCACGGAGTTCATGTCCAGGTGGTTCGTGGGCTCATCCAGCATCAGGAAGTTGGCCTGGCTGATGATCGTTTTGGCCAGTGCTACACGTGCTTTTTCACCTCCGGACAGGATCTTGATCTTTTTAAATACGTCATCGCCGGTGAAGAGGAAGCAACCTAATAACTGGCGCAATTCCAGTTCCGTACGGCCGCTGCCAAAGTTTTTCAGCTCATCCAGGATTTCACTGCTCATATCCAGCGATTCCAGCTGGTGCTGTGCATAGAAACTGGTGACTACATTATGGCCGGGTATTCTTTCTCCTTCCATGGGCTCCATCCCGAAGATGATGCGGAGGAGGGTAGACTTACCCTTACCATTGGCCCCGATCAGGGCTATTTTATCGCCACGGTTGATTTCAGCGCTTGTATTTTTCAGGATTTGTATGTCACCATAGCTTTTGCTGATATTATTCAGGGTACATAAAATCTTGCCAGGTGTTTTATCAACGGTGAAGTTAATTTTGATTTTAGATGGACCATTGTCGGTTTGCTCCACGCGCTCCAGTTTATCCAGCCTTTTGGCGATACTCTGTGCCTGTGCAGCTTTTGAGGCTTTGGCCTTAAAACGTTCAATGAAGCGTTCCTGCTGACGGATATAATCCTGCTGGTTTTCGTAGGCGCGTTGTTGCATTTCGCGGCGCAATTCTTTCTCCACTTCATAGTCGGCGTAAGAGCCGGCATAGTGGTGCAACTGTTGCTGGTACACTTCCACAATCTTATTCACCATACGGTCCAGGAAGTAACGGTCGTGCGATACAATGATCACCGCGCCATTGTAACCTACCAGGTATCTCTCCAGCCATTCGATAGACGGGAGATCCAGGTGGTTCGTGGGCTCATCGAGCATGAGTACATCCGGTTGCTGAAGGATTAAGCGGGCCAGGAGTACGCGCATGCGCCATCCACCGGAAAACTGGCTGTAGGGGCGGTCCAGGTCGGCCGTGGTAAAACCTAAGCCTTCCAGCACCTGTGCGGTTTTATGCTTCATATTATAGCCATCCAGCGCCTCAAATTCATGCAGTTTATCGCTGAATTCATGCAGCAGCTCATCGGTCTGGCTATCTTCCAGTTCTTTGGTAATGCGTTCAATATCTTTCTCCAGCTCCAGTGCTTTACCAAACGCCATCATACCTACCGTGAGAATAGATTCATTGGTTTCAAAGCTGAGCAGGTCCTGGTTGAAGAAGCCAATCGTCAGACTTTTACTTTTATTAATACTTCCTTTGGAAATTGAATATTCCCCATTGATAATGCGTAACAGGGTGGATTTGCCGGTACCATTTAACCCGATAAGACCTACACGGTCGCCCGGTTCTATATGCCAGGAAGAATCTTCCAGTATCACCCTGGATCCAAACTCAAACGTAATGTCCTGTAATGCGATCAACATAAAAAATAAAAAAAATTGAATAAAAAACGTGCAAAGTTAAGGATAAATGTCCGGATTTGTCCCTTTGCGTGCAAATCCGCGGTATTTATTTAGTTTTGCTTCAAAGCACAAAATTATGAATTTTAAAGTATGCGTTCCCGTTGGCCTGGCAATGCTCCTGACTTCCCTGTTAGCCTGCCACCAGCAAGCCCCGGAGGAGAAAGAAGCAGTTAACGCTTCTGTAGCTTTACAGGCACCTTATAGCCAGGTATTTTACGATTCGCTGACGAATACAATGCTTGCCTATTACGAGCTGACAGATGCGCTGGTTCAGGCCGACAGTAGCCGCGCCAATACGCTCGCCGCAGCGGTGAAAGGGCATATCGATAGTTTGCCGGTATCACTATTACAGATGGATAGCAGCCACCTGGCCGAAATAACCGGTATTACCGGCAGTATCAGCGCAGAACTGGCCGGGTTTGAAGGAGAAACCGGGCTGGAAGGCAAACGGAGCTCCTTTCAGATGGTATCCGACATGTTATTTGATCTTGTTAAGAATACCGGGTTAAAAGGAGATACCATTTATCACCAGTTCTGCCCCATGGCTTTTGACGATAAAGGTGCCTACTGGCTTAGTAACAAAGCTGCTATACAGAATCCTTACTTCGGCCATAAAATGCTCACCTGCGGGGAAACAAGGGATACTTTAATCTATAAATAAGTTGTCGTTAAATCATGAACAGTAAATCGTAAATTACCCTGGTATTTGCTGTTCATGATTTAACGGTATGATCAAACGATATGGTCCCTTTTTACTGTTTCTCTACTGCCTATGTGCCTTTAATGGCGTACAGGGACAGCAATATACCATCAGTGGCTTCATAAAAGACAGTACCAACGGCGAATCCCTGCCTGGCGCCACCATACAGGTGCTGCATTCCTCCAACGGGGTACATACCAATAATTACGGTTTTTATTCTATTACCCTCCCTGCCGGCAACTATATCCTGCTGTATTCTTTCCTGGGATATGAATCCAAAGCCATTGCTTTTACGCTGAAAGAAGATATGACCCAGCACCTGGAGTTATACCCGCGTTCCTACCAGGCAAAAGAAGTGGTGATCACCGACAAACGAAAAGATGCCAACGTAAAAAGTACAGACATGGGTAAGGCGGAGCTGACCGCCTTGCAGGTAAAGAAACTGCCGGCCCTGATGGGAGAGGTGGATGTACTCAAGGCCTTGCAGTTGATGCCTGGCGTACAGGCCGCCGGCGAGGGGAACGCCGGGTTTTATGTGCGCGGCGGTGGCCCCGATCAAAACCTCATATTGCTGGATGAGGCGCCCGTATACAATACCGGCCACCTCTTTGGTTTCTTCTCTGTATTTAATGCTGATGCCATCCGGAATACCACCCTCATTAAAGGCGGAATGCCCGCCAATTACGGCGGCCGGATATCTTCTGTAGTGGATATAGCCATGAAAGAAGGGAATAATAAAAATTTTCAGGGAGAAGGAGGAATAGGACTCATCTCTTCCCGGCTCTCTTTCCAGGGCCCACTGAAAAAAGACAAGGCCTCGTTTATTGTCAGCGGCAGGCGCACCTATATAGATCTCATCACCAAACCCTTTATCAATAACACTTCGTATAAGGGATCGGGTTATTACTTCTATGACCTGAACCTGAAAATGAACTACATCTTTTCTGATAAGGATCGCGTATACCTGAGCGGATATATTGGGAAAGACGTATTTAGCTTTAATAACAAGGATCGTACGTTCAACGTCAAAATCCCCTGGGGTAATGCCACGGCTACACTGCGCTGGAATCACGTGTTCAATAAAAAGCTTTTTGCCAACACCTCCCTGTTGTACAATGATTACAAATTTCAATTCAGCGCCCTGCAGAATAATTTTGATCTGCGGCTATCCTCCGGTATCAGTGATCTCAACGTGAAAACAGATATCGATTATTATCCTCACATCAGCCATCACATTAAATTCGGTGGCAACTATATTCACCACACCTTTACGCCGTCTACTATTTCGGGGAACCAGGACAGCACAAAGTTTTCGCCGGAGAATGCATTTAAGAAATATGCCCATGAGGTAGCGCTCTATGTTATGGACGACTGGGAAATATCGCCGCACCTGCAACTCAATGCAGGCGTACGTTTTAGCGGTTTTATGCAGATTGGTCCCTATACGCGCTATCACCGCGACGAGGCCGGCAACAAAACAGACAGCACTGTGTACAGAAGGGGAGAGTCTGTAGTAAGCTATGGAGGCCTGGAGCCAAGGATGATCCTGCGTTGGTCCTGGAACGACAAGAGCTCCATCAAGGCCGCGGTAACCCGCAACTATCAGTTCATTCACCTGGTATCCAATGCAGGCACCACGTTGCCTACGGATGTGTGGGTGCCCAGTACCTATGTGGTAAAGCCGCAGCAGTCGTGGCAATACAGCGCAGGCTACTTCCGCAATTTTAAGGACAATACCTATGAAGCCTCTGCGGAAATCTATTATAAAGACATGCAACACCAGATCGAGTACCGGGAAGGTTATACGCCCAACCTGAATGATCCGGAGCGGGACTTTGTATTTGGCAAGGGATGGGCATATGGCATGGAATTATTCCTGAATAAAAAGAAAGGACGGTTTACTGGCTGGCTGGGCTATACGCTGGCCTGGACCTGGCGCAAGTTCCCGGACTTAAATGATGGCAAACCTTATCCGGCGAAGTATGATCGCCGTCATGATCTGGCGCTGGTAGGCACTTACGAATGGAACAAGCATTGGACTTTTTCGGGCATATTTATTTACGGTACAGGTAACACCACTACATTGCCGGAAAAATTCTACTTCATGGAAACCACGCTGGTGCAGGATTACGGCAACATCAACGGTTATCGCATGGCAGCGTATCACCGGCTGGATTTGTCGGCTACCTACACGCCAACACCTAAGAAGCCGAACCGGCGAATCAAAAGCAGCTGGTCATTTTCTATCTACAATGTGTACAATAGAAAAAATCCTTATTTCATTTACCTGGATCAAACGGGAAGTGCGCTGGATGGGACATTAAAGGTGGACGCAAAACAGGTGTCTTTATTTCCGGTTATACCGTCTGTGACGTATAATTTCAAGTTTTAAATACGATGGAAGCTTTAAGCAGAATAGAGGTGGACGGAATATACAATGGGTCGGACATACTAAATAGATCGGACATACAGGTTTTACTTAAACACTCCCATTAATCTTAACAGGGTGAAGATAGTGCCAGTGAGGATAAGAAACTGATAAAGGCTTGCGTGAAAGATACTTTTAGTCAACGCCTTTTCACTCTGATGTATGGCATCCTTTAGTCCGGATTGCACTGCAGCTAATTCGGTCTTTGTTGCCATGAGATCAAGTCTGACTGAAACCCCATGAATTTCCTGCTTAAGTTCATTTTTCATGTTTAACATTTCGTCTTTTGTTGCAAATGAGTCGAACTTGCCAGATGTTTTTTTGTCAAAAAAATCATCCAAAGCAATGACTGCTTCCAATGCCCTTTCATCCGGCATATGCATGTCTTTTCGGAAAATGTCATAAATCTTTAAACTTCCAATTGTGTTCATGTGTAATTGATTTTTATTACAAAATAAAATTAAACTATTTCTGTTTTCGACATTCAATAATTAACAGATATCTTTTTTAACTATATTATTCTTTTGTTTAACGAATCATTTCTTTATTAATAACATCAAAAATAAAATGGCAATAAGCGTCATGAGTGCAGTACTTATAAATACGCTTAAGGCTTGCGTCCAGAAAAGGCGTTCGCCTTTACGTTTGATGTTTGCAGCTTCCACGGTCGTAATTAATTTATTACCTGCAATTGGATATCCCGCATTTTCATAAACCATCATCAACAATTCCTTCGCCTTATCTTCCGGCACATATAAATCCTTCGTCATTGTGTTGTACAGTTTTAAATAATTCCTGATCATAAAATATAATACTTTTAGTTTATAAACGTAAAAATAGCACCTTTTTCAACTGAACTCACACCGCTGTATAAATATTTATTTTTAAAATCCTTTAATTCAATCACATCGTTATCAAAAAAGCTAACGAACTATTTCTTAACTTCGCAAACATTTTATAAAGGAAATATAGCCCATATGAAAAAGTATGGAGCTAACAGCAAAACGTATGATAAATATCACTTTTCCGGATGGCGCAGTTCGTCAGTATGAACCAGGAGTAACTGCATTGGACATTGCCAAATCCATCAGCGAGGGATTGGCACGCAAAGTATTGGCTGCTAATGTTAATGGGCAGGTAGTTGACGCTACGCGCCCGATTATGACGGATAGCACGCTGCAACTGCTCACGTGGGTGGACAAAGATGGTAAGGCTACGATGTGGCATTCCTCCGCGCACCTTATGGCAGAAGCCCTGGAAGCCCTGTACCCCGGTGTGAAACTGGGTTATGGCCCCTCTATTGAAAATGGATTCTATTACGATATTGATTTAGGTGATCGCACCATTTCGGAAGAAGACCTGAAAAAGGTAGAAGCCAAAATGGTGGAATTAGCTAAACAGAATAGTGTGTATGTGCGTAAAGAAGTCAGCAAAGCAGATGCCCTGGCTTACTTTACAGAGAAAGGCGACCAGTACAAACTGGAAACCATCGGTGAACTGGCAGATGGTAACATCACTTTCTACACGCAGGGAGGATTTACAGATTTGTGTCGTGGCCCGCATATCCCCAACACCGGCTTTATCAAATCCATCAAGCTCCTCAGCATCGCAGGTGCTTATTGGCGCGGTAGTGAGAAAAATAAGATGCTGACCCGCATCTATGGTATCACTTTCCCGAACCAGAAAGAACTGGACGAGTACCTCACCCTGATCGAGGAAGCGAAGAAACGCGATCACCGCAAGCTGGGTAAAGAACTGGAGTTGTTCGCCTTCTCTGAGAAGGTAGGACTGGGACTGCCTATGTGGTTGCCCAAAGGAGCTATGCTGCGTGAACGGCTGCAACGTTTCCTCCAGGAAGCACAAATTGAAAGTGGCTACCTGCCGGTAGTAACACCGCATATCGGTAATAAAAATCTCTACATCACTTCCGGTCACTACGAGAAGTATGGTAAGGATAGCTTTCAGCCAATCTCCACACCGGAAGAAGGTGAGGAGTTCATGCTGAAACCCATGAACTGCCCGCATCACTGCGAACTGTATAAAGTAGCGCCTAAGTCGTACAAAGACTTACCGGTGCGTTTCGCGGAATTCGGTACCGTGTATCGTTACGAGCAACATGGTGAACTGCATGGATTAACCCGTGTAAGAGGATTTACCCAGGACGATGCCCACTTATTCTGTCGTCCGGACCAGGTGAAGGAAGAGTTCCAGAAAGTAATTGACCTGGTAATGTATGTATTCAATAGCCTGAGCTTTACAGAATTCACTGCACAGATTTCCCTGCGTCACCAGACCGAACGAGCCAAATACATTGGTTCTGAAGAAAACTGGGAGCTGGCAGAACAAGCTATTATTGAGTCTGCCGCCGAGAAAGGATTGAACACGGTGATCGAATACGATGAAGCTGCGTTCTATGGTCCAAAGCTCGACTTCATGGTGAAAGATGCGCTGGGCCGTAAATGGCAGCTGGGAACCATCCAGGTGGATTACAACCTGCCAGAGCGTTTTGACCTGGAATACATCGGCGCGGATAACCAGAAACACCGTCCGGTAATGATTCACCGTGCGCCATTTGGATCACTGGAAAGATTCATTGCCGTACTGATCGAGCATTGCGCAGGTAAATTCCCGCTGTGGTTAGCACCTACCCAGGTGAAAATCCTGCCTATCAGCGATAAGAGCCAGGACTATGCAGAAAAAGTAGCAGAATTGCTAAAAAAAGCGGAAATTCGCGCTGAAATAGATGACAGAAGCGAAAAAATCGGTAAAAAGATCCGGGAAGCAGAGCTGGCAAAAATTCCGTACATGCTCGTACTTGGTGAAAAAGAAGCAGCCGATAATGTAGTAGCCGTTCGTCGTCAATCTAAAGGAGATCTCGGAACCATGTCGCTCGAAGCATTTACAGCTTTGATCAACGAAGAAGTGGCCAACCGGAAGCCATTAGAATAACGAAGTAAATAAATGTGGAAAAAAGGTATATAAAACAATGAACATTACTTAATTGAGGTATGTTTATTGCTGGAATTTTCCTCTTATTTTTGTAAATATTGTTTTTGGTCCATGGACGATATGTGGACCATGGACTAACCGGACAATTTATCAATTAATTTTAATTTTCTTAATGCAACAAAGACCCAGACCAAGTTTTGGCGGTAACAACAACAACCGGGGCAGAAACCCCAATTTCCGCAGAGAACAACAACAAGAACATCGTACCAACAGGATGATACGCGTCCCAGAGGTAAGACTTGTAGGTGAAAACATTGAGGTAGGTGTCTACAGAACTGAGGAGGCGTTGAGAATGGCGGAGGAACAAGGTTTAGACCTGGTTGAAATTTCTCCGAATGCCGTGCCCCCCGTTTGCCGGATCATCGACTACAACAAATTCCTTTACGAAAAGAAGAAGAAGGAAAAGGAAATGAAGGCGAAGGCACACAAAAGCGAAGTGAAAGAAATTCGTTTTACGCCTAACACCGATGACCATGACTTCGACTTTAAAGCCAAGCATGCTGAAAGCTTCCTGAAAGACGGTAACAAGGTGAAAACCTATGTACAGTTTAAAGGCCGTGCGATCATGTTTAAAGAGCGTGGCGAGTTGATTCTTCTGAAGTTCGCTGAAAGACTGGCAGAAGTAGGTGGTTTGGAAAGTATGCCTACCATGGAAGGTAAGCGTATGATCGCCATCTTCGCGCCTAAAGCGGCTAAGAAGAAAGAAAAGGAACCTAAGGAACCAAGAGAACCAAGGGAGCCAAGAGAACCTAAGGCGCCTGTTACACCACCTGCAGCTGATGCAGACGATGCTAACGCGTAACTTTTGGCGATATATCTTAACGAGCTAAAAGCATAAAGCTGAAAGCAAAAAGCTATTGCAGCGAATGATGGAAGCGGATAAATAATTTATTTACTCGCGTTAATTGTTCGCTGCAATAGCTTTTTGCTTTCAGCTTTATGCTTTTAGCTCTTTCAATACCTTCCTGGCCTTCGACTGAATACCAGGCGTGGGATTATTTTCCAGTTGATCTGCTATCAACAGCCGGATTTCATTTTTAATGTCGGGGTAATGGATAGCCAGACGGGCGAGTATCGTCATCGCAAAAGACTTCACTGCCACCGTTTCCTGTGGATCTTCCAGGAAGGCAAAGCAGCTGTTCATCACCGGGCCATGCAGGTTTTCCGGGAGAGGCAGTTCCTGCAATACACCTAATACATTTCTTTTCACGGCTACCGGGACACCGGCTTCTTCCATCCTGCCTACAATAACGGGCAGGTGAGGGGAAAGTAATGCGGGGTGTTTTTCCGCCACCAAACGCATTACCCAGGCAGAACGCTGTACTACCCGGTATTCATCATAAAGAAAGAGATCGAGGAGTTGTTGAAAGCGCCGTGTATCCCGGCCAATCCATTTTGCTATGCGAAGCGATTGAGCGCGGGAATGTTCTGCTAATATTTCCGAACGTAGATCCATATGCCCGGCAATATAATGCATGTGGCTTAATTACCGTATTGCAACAAGTAAGCAAGTGTTTTTTGCTTCATCCTGGCCACATCTTCCGGATATACCGGTTGATCGGTTTCTTTTCCCATATCGTCCCAGATCCGGAGTTGTATGTATTGTGAAAACAGTGGATCCTTGCGGAAGGCGAGCGCTTCTTCCTCCGTCATAGGACCGCCCTGGAAGGCAAGGGTTTGCTTGCTGGCATCTGAAAGCGTATCGTAATAGGCGCTGTCGGACCACGTGAGATAGCGTTTGGCCGCCACATGACTTCCCACCAGTTTCGCCAGTCTTTCCGGGAAGCCGCATTGCAGCAGGTAAGCACTGCCCAGGTCATCGTGAGCCCTGGCGCCATATTCACCCATCTGATCGGCCTGCTCAAAGAAATGCCCGATATCGTGCAGGAAAGCTGCGATGATCATCTCGTCTTCAAAGCCCGTTTTCTCCGCTATCAGCGCGGCCTGCATCATATGCATCAGCATCGTTACGGCTTCACCGTATTCATGGTTACCGTATTGCTCATACAGTCCAAAGATTCTTTCTATAACCTGGTGCGCGTGTAATTCGTTGTCGGTCATTTTCGTACATTAATAAGGGTTAGTACTGTTTTTCATAGTATGCCATGGCACTATCGCAAATGTAATCGCTGTTGGTGCTATATTCGCCTGCACATTGTTATCTTTTTATTAATACCTGTAGAGTAGTAGCGTGGAGTTTTAGGGAGATGAATACGCAGTGGGGTAGCGGGTACTACCCACACATCACGGGTGTTTGACCTTGCATAAGTTTTACGTATACGGATTCCCGTAAAAAAAAAGCAACCCCGAAATAGCGGGGCTGCTTTTTTATTTATAGGATATTGATGCGTTATTCTTCTCCCGCTTCCTCACCATCACCATGGCCAAGGATATCACGTATCGGTTTTACAGCCTTGTAGATACCGCGGTTATATTTATTACCTAAAATGATTAAGGTAGTAGAGTCCTGTACAAAACGGTAAAACACGGTGTTGTTGCCATGCCACCAGCCGTTGTGATAGATGATGTTTTTAGTGCTGTCGGGATATACCATTAACCGCCATCCCAGACCGTAATTACGGATACCTGGCTTTTCGTGGCTGTACGGTGTATAGGCAGCCTTCAGCGTAGCTTCATTTAATAACTGGCCGGAATAAAGCGCCTGGTCCCATTTCAGCATATCTCTGGCACTGCTGTAAATACCTTTGTCGCCCATTACACCGTCGAAGTAGGTATCCGGTTCAAATTGCCCGTTGTACTTATGACTCTGGGTTTGATGCACACGTGCAGCTGATGCAGGATCGTATACAAATGTACTGGTCATTCCCAACGGACGGAAAATGGTTTGTTCCATGAACTCCGCATATTTCTGACCACTGACCTTTTCTATGATAGAAGCCAGCAGCAGGTAGTTGGTGTTGCAATATTGGAAATGTGTACCCGGCAAGTGTTGCATGGGAGGCTTGTGCACTTCCATCAATTTGATCACTTCATTGTTGGTAATAAAGCGGGATTCATCTTTCCATAAGCTGTCACAAAAATAAAGGTAGTTCGGCAGGCCACTACGGTGGCTCAACAGCATGCGTACATTGATGCCTTTATACGGAAACTGAGGAAAGAATTTTTGTAATGAATCCTCGAGGCTGAGCTTTTCCTTTTGTGCCAACCACAATACAGCCGCACCCGTAAAGGTTTTGGAAACAGACGCCAGTTGAAATGAAGAACTATCTACAACAGGTGTTTTAGTTCTTGAGTTTTCATAACCGTGATATTGTTCAAAAATGACAACACCTTTTCTGGCTACCAGCATGGCGCCATTGAACCCGGAGCGCAATAACTTACCGTTGTAAAATGCATCCAGTTCGCGTTGCATCTGAATGGTGCGGGGCGATTTCAATATCGCCTCTTTCTCTGCGGAACTTAATCCCAGGGTGTAAAGAACACTGTCTGTCGCGGCTTTAGTTTTTTCGGCTGCCCGTTTTGCTGCATTACTCTGACAACTTGTTATTATTGCAATTCCCGATATAGTTAAAATGATCCTTACTGCTTTCAATCGCTTCATTAGAGGAGTATACTACTTGCTTAATTCAAAATGACCCTTAAAAAATACAAAGCGCTAAATTTATACCCAAAGTAAAAGACTGCCAAATAAAAACCCTGTTTTCAAATCCTTTTAATTGATTTTTAAGCCGAAATGCTAAAAAAAGTTTAAAAAAAGACGCTGAGAACTGCGTTTTTTTGATAAAATCGAATTTGATTACACTACTATTTGATTATTCCCCAACATCGAGTAGGTTTGTGCCCTGTTTCCCCGCTATCAGCAATTATTAAGCCAATTGCAACACATAGATACACATATAATCTAGTATAATATTATGGACCAGCAAAAGTCGACAAGTTATCCGAAAGAGAAGATCAGCATTTTATTATTAGAGAACATCAGCGATGCTGCGGTAGCAGAATTTACGACTGCCGGGTATCACGTGCGCAAATTGTCGGGCGCATTGGGAGAAGAGGAACTCATTAATGAAATCAAAGATGTACACCTTCTGGGCATTCGCTCTAAAACCAAGGTAACCCGTAGAGTGCTGGAGTCGGCAAGGAAACTGCAGGCAGTAGGATGCTTTTGTATCGGTACTAACCAGGTAGATCTCAAAGCAGCCACAGAACATGGTGTAGCCGTATTCAATGCCCCTTATTCCAACACCCGTTCCGTGGCTGAGTTGGTAATAGGATTGTCGATTATTCTCATCCGCCGCATTGTAGATAAAAACGCCGCCGCACATAAAGGTATTTGGATGAAAGAAGCCACCGGCAGCTATGAGCTCAGAGGTAAAACACTGGGTATTGTAGGATATGGTAATATCGGTAGCCAGGTGAGTGTACTCGCAGAAGGGATGGGGATGAACGTGATCTACTACGATGCAGAAACCAAATTACCTTTGGGCAACGCAGAACAGATCCGTACGCTGAAAGAATTGTTTGGTAAATCAGACATCATTTCCCTGCACGTACCATCCAGCAAAACAACTGCTAATATGATCACCGCAGAAGTGCTGGCAGACGCGAAGCCCGGCGCTATTTTCATTAACTATGCCCGTGGAGAAGTGGTAGACCTGGAAGCACTGAAAGATGCTTTGGTAAGCGGAAAATTATCCGGCGCCGCTATCGACGTGTTCCCGGTAGAACCAGAAAAAAATGGCGCTGCTTTCAGCACACCGCTTCAGCAACTGTCGAACGTAATCCTGACGCCACATATCGGTGGTAGCACAGAAGAAGCACAACATAATATAGGCCTGGACGTGAGCAGCAAAATGCTGAACTACCTTGAGAAAGGTGCCAGCTTTGGTTCACACACTGTGCCTGCGATCAGCGTACCACCTATTGAAAATACGCACCGTATTTTGCATATCCACCAGAACGTACCTGGTGTGTTATCAGCCATCAATACGGCGTTGTCTGCCAATAAAATCAATATCCTGGGTCAGTACCTGAAAACCAACGACCAGATTGGTTATGTGGTGCTGGATGTGGATATGAAGTTATCACAGGAAGCATTAGCGCTGTTGAAAGAAGTAGAACATACAATTAAGACAAGATTGCTGTATTAAGCAATCAATGGTAATGGATTTGCAGAGAGAAGGGCTGCCAGAGGTATTCATCTCCTGTAAATCCATTATTTTTTCAACCCCTATATCTCCCCATTCACCGATTCTTTTTGCGGTTATACGCTTTTTCTTAGCTTATTTTGAAAATTCTTTGTTAACCTTGTAGTGCAACTGAAAATAACAGCACATGAAAATGAACAGGATACTGATAACCGGGGCCGGGCTGATTGCCGGGCTTTTGTTATACGTAAATGCCTCCGCACAAGATGAACCGAATAAGTGGGCGCCGGCTAATATAAAAGTGGACGGGCAAGCAACCGAATGGCCTAAACCGCTGCAATTCTACAACAACGTTACCAAGTTATTTTACACCGTAGCCAACGATAAAGAAAATATATACGTAATCGTAAGTGTGCCTGATCCGCAAAGCCAGATGAAAATTATGCGTTCGGGCATTACCATTTCATTAAACCCAACCGGTAAAAAGAAAGGGGGAGCAGCAGTTACTTTTCCGGTCACCGAAAACGTAAGTACAGGTGCACCCGATGTACCCGAAGCTTCCCGGGCGCTGATAGCAGGAGAGTTGAAAAAGCAAATCCTGGCTAACCTGAAAGAAATAAAAGTGGATGGATTCGACAGCATCCCTAATGGCAATATTCCGGTACGTAATACGTTTGGTATTCAAACAGCCGCTTCCTACGAAGCCTCCGGTAACCTGGTTTGTGAACTGGCAATCCCGCTGAAAATGCTGGGGATTACTTCGCTGACGGAACAGCCCATTGCTTATCATTTTAAGGTAAACGCGATGAAGAGAGAAGATAAAAAGGAAATGGAAGCCAAGCGGGCCAAAGGCCAGCCGGCTCCCATGCCAGGTGAATATGCTGATCATTTTGCCTTGTATTATTCTGCAGACTTCTGGACCCGGCAAACACTGGCCACTCATTAGACTGCTGACCCTGAAATTGACTTAATCGTTTTTATGTATAAGAAACTGTTTACAACGGGAACAAAAGCTGTACTGGCAGGAGCTTTCTGTGCCAGTGTTTTTATGGCTTGTCATAAAGACAATAACCCTGCACCAACACCGCCATCGCCAGACAAGGATACCACGCAACTGAGTGCGTCTCTTGCGGAAGACTCTCTCAAGTACCTGATGTACCAGATCATGCAGGTGACCTACGGAGACGGCGGACGTAATGTGAACGCCGGATTGCCTACCTACTTCTGGTATTCGTCCGTACCTAAACTGGATCCGTTCAGCACCAGCTATCCCAATGCGGATACGCTGCTGGCAGTCATGAAAAGATATACGCCGTACGACCGCTATAGCTTCCTGGACAGAAATGGTACGTTGACGAATAAACTCATGAACGGGGTTTCTTCCGGTACGTTTGCCGCTACTACCAGCGACTTTGGACTGGAATACGCGCCTGTACTTGCGTCGCAGAACAGCAACACTGTGCGTTTGTTTGTGTTGTATGCCGATAAGAACAGCCCGGCAGGCAAGGCGGGAATCGACAGAGGTTGCGAAATTATTTCCGTAAATGGCAATACCTCTTTTGCCAATACCAACGCTTCCCTGGGAGCGGTGTATAATGCTATCATGGCGTCTACGTCTACCGTAACGCTGGGCATTAAACGACCCAATAATCAAGGTACTTTCACGACTACGTTAAGTCCCACACCGTATAACCTTAACCCGGTATTGTTTGATACGGTATACACCGCAGCGAATAATACTAAAGTTGGGTACTTTGGATTGTATACGTTCGCCAGCATTTTTAACGAAAAAGGACAGCCTACCTTCACCAAAACGGCCCTGGACCAGGTGTTTGCCAAATTTGCATCCAGCGGCATCAAAAACCTGATTGTAGATTTACGGTATAACGGGGGAGGCGCCACTACTACCGCAGAATACCTGGATAGTGCCATTGCGCCATCTTCTGCAGCAGGTAAAATTATGTATACTTATAAGTACAACGATAAGCTCATGGCACAACTATCCAGTGTTGGGCTCACGGAAACCGTGAAGTTCCCGGCAGGAACAGGTGGCCTTACGCTGGATAACGTATTTTTTATTACCAGCGACAATACTGCCTCTGCCAGCGAGTTAACACTGAATAACCTGAAACCATACCGGAAAGTGCTGTTGGTAGGATCAAAGACTTATGGTAAACCGGTTGGCTTCATCGACTTTAATATTTCTGCGTATACGCCCGGCGGTACCGAAAAATACCTGGCAGATTTGTACGCAATTAATTTTGCGACGCATAATGCCAACGGCGTTGGAGATTATTATACGGGTATAGATGTAGATAAGTCAGCTTATGATTATGTAAACGTTCCCTGGGGTGTTACCAACCAGGATGATAATCTCATAAAGATTATGACCTACATCAACACTGGTTCTTTCCCCGCTACCAGGGCGGCACAGGTGAGTACAGAAACTGTGGATGGATTACGTACTGCTATTCCGAACAGTAAACTTCTCAGTAACTTTAATGGCATGGTGGATTACCGGTTAAGTAAAGAAGTACAGAAATTAAAATAATCGTATAACCGTAGCTGTTAGTGATTAACTGGCAGCTACGGTTATAATTTTTAGTAGATAATTACCTCATCGGCGAACATAAATCCATGTTGTTCGTTTTTCGCGCGGATCCTGATATATCGCGCTGTTTCCCCACTCAGATCAAACTTGAAATCTTTAAAAGTCAGCGTAACATTACTGGTAGGAATATCATTGTTTACCTGCTTTACCGGTTTGAAATTTTTCCCGTCATCACTGGTTAATAGTTCCACATATGAAGGCATATATACTCCCGGGCCTGTTAATTGCATAAACGTAATGGATAAACGATGCAGGGCAGTGGCCTGATCCATATCAACGGTAATATCCACGTCACCTTCAAAGCCTTGCCACTGGCCATCTCCGTAGGTAAGCGAGCCACGATATCCATTTACAAAAGTAGCAGCCTGTTGTGCCGGATATTTCTGGCTATACGGAATATTGTAAATCACTTTTTTACCAATCGCGAGGTGATCGTCCAATTGCAGAAAGGCAGGAGCCCCTTGTAGCTGATTGTCTTTGAAGATAGCCGCTCTGACAGGAGCAGAGCCGGTAACGGCAAAAGGACCGGTATATCGTGCGGATTGGTTATTGGGCAACGTACTGTCCAGTGTATAACGGATCTCTGGCTGGTATTGCTCTGAGCCGAATGAGATCACCGTACGATGATGTGCTGCATCTATTTCCGGGTGAATAGTTACCGCATACGAAGGTCGATAATAGTTTACGTTTAGCCGTTGCAGTAAGTGATACTGGGATTGCATCCGTTGCTGGAAATCAGCGAAATTTTTATGCGTGGTATCAGACCACAGTACTTCCGACAATGCCAGCAAACGCGGATACACCATGTATTCCAGGTGATAGGAGGTGGGGATGTATTCGGTCCAGATATTGGCTTGTGCCCCCAGCACATGTTTGACGTTTTGCGCATCCAGTTCTTTGGGTACCGGTTCATAGCTGTATACTTTGTCCAGTGGCAGATAGCCGCCAATGGCTTCAGGTTGCGTGGCCGGATCGGCCTGATAGCTATCGAAGTAGCAATAGCCGCCTGGTGTCATAATGACGTCGTGGCCGGCTTTGGCGGCAGCAATGCCGCCGCTTTCACCCCTCCAGGACATCACCGTAGCGGCTGGAGCAAGGCCACCTTCCAGTATTTCATCCCATCCCAACAGTTTACGATGGTGCGCCGACAAGAATTTCTCCATTCGCTTAATGGCGTAACTCTGTAATTCGTTTTCATCTTTCAGCTTTTCATCGCGGATACGTTGCTGGCATTTGGGGCAGTGCTGCCAGGCTTTTTTATCGGCTTCATCGCCACCAATATGGATATAAGAAGAGGGGAAAATATCCATTACTTCTGTTAATACCTGCTCCAGGAAAGTGAAAGTAGCATCGTTACCCAGGCATAGCTCGGAGTTTTTGTAGGGGATGCCCGAGCAGGACAACTGGGGATATATGGCCAGTACTTCTTCAGAGTGGCCGGGCATTTCTATTTCAGGAATAATGGTAATTCCACGTTGTGCAGCATAGACCACTATTTCACGTGCTTCGGCCTGGGTGTAATAACCGCCATACGCGTTGGGATCACTTTCGCGGGAGTACCGGCGACCATGCGTCCACCAGTCTTTCCAGGTGGCGTAGTTGCGCCATGCAGCTACCTGCGTTAATTCCGGGTAACGTTTTATTTCCAGTCTCCACCCGGCGCCATCGGTGAGGTGCCAGTGAAAGGTGTTCATCTTATATAACGCCATCAAGTCTATGAAGCGCTTGATGTACGCTGCCGGAAAGAAGTTCCGGGATACATCCAGGTGAACGCCGCGGTAGCCAAACCGGGGATGGTCAGTGATGTCTGCACAAGGGAGGAGTGTTTGATCGGGCTGGAGTAACTGCAGTTGCAGGAGTGATTGCATGCCGGCGAGTGCACCTGTTTGCGTACGTGCCAGGATAGTTACATGGCTGGTGGATATCTTCAGTTGATATCCAGCTGAATCCGGCACCGCCGATTTATCGGCCATCGCAAATACCACTGCCTTTGCCGGGCCTTTTTGGGGAAAAGCTAATTTTGGATAGGGAAGATGTGCTGTTTCCGAATAAAGACGAGCCACCGCTGAAAAGGCAGGGATGGTGTATACCGGTGTTTGTGGGGTAAGGGAAAAGGAGCCTGGTTGCGCTTTGAGAAGTGTTGGGCGTGGAATCAAATCAAGATTTCCCTGCGACTGGCTACGTGCAGGTATCCACAAGCCTGCCACCAATAGTAATAAAATAATATGTTTTTTCATGTACACGTTGCTGGTAACCCGCTAAAGTAGAACCATTTGTGGCAAAAAGCAAAAGTGGTTGTTGTAAAATATAACCGGGCAAAACACTAAGAAAATCTTTCCCTGTGTTTTGCCCGGTTATGTTTTTGTAAAATGGCGATTATTTATGAGCCAATTTACGGATCATATCTTCCGACATATCTTCTGAATACACACCATATCCATACATTAAAATTCCTTTGGTGCCAGATTTTGTCTGGATGGCATATACCACTGCTTCATCGCCGGGATCAGTGTTTCCTTCGAAGCGATACGTCTCTGTAATTTCAAAATCCTGTGGATGTACTTTGTTATCTTTTTCGTGTATAGCATCAAAAAGAAGATTGAAATCTGCAGTGTATCCGCGTTTGCGGAGATCTTCCATGGCGGCCGTTACGGTATCAAACGTTTTCATATAGTAAAATTATTGCTGTTGAGAACACCTCTTGTACCGACTAAGGTAAGTAAAAAGTGATATCTCTCTTAAAAAAGCGAAACGCAAAAGGTGAAAACCTTTTGCGTTTCGCGGTATGTTATATGCTTTCGGATTAGCGAACTACTGTTACTTCACCTTTGAGTACATTGGAAGTACCTCCGGCAACTTTCTTGTAGCTGAGCCACCATACATAGGTGCCTACATCTACCGGAACGCCTTTGTATTTACCATCCCATCCTTTATGATCATCTGAAGTCATAAAGATCAATTCACCCCAGCGGTTAAAGATCCGCAGTTCGTAGTTGAACATTTGTCCTCTTACTACTGGTCTGAACACATCATTACGTCCATCGCCATTTGGAGAGAAGGCATTTGGTACTGTTGGTTTTGGTTCACATTGTACAAAGTCTACCGTGATATCATCTGTAGCAGATCCGCAATCGTTGAATACGGTTACACTGTAAGTACCTCCGTTGGTCACCTGGTAAGTTGGAGCGGAAGATCCGTTATCCCAGCGTATTCCGGTGATACCGCCGCCTTCGGCGTGGAGTGTCAGTGTTTCACCTTTGCACATTACGGTATCTCTACCGAGGTTGATAACAGGTAAACCGGTGATATTTACTTGCACGCTATCCATGAATACGCGTTGGCAATATTTATCCATTACTGCCAGTTTGTATTTACCGGCTTGTGTGATTTGTTTAACCGGGTTAGGATCGCCGTCGTTCCAGAGGTAGGAGATCGCATCCGGATTTGTACCATTCAGTGTGATGCTGCCACCAGGACAAATATTTCTATCTGGTCCCAGATCCAGGTTGAGTGTTGGTTTGAGACGTACGTTTACTGTATCTCTTACCACACAGTTGTCTCTGCTAACTGCCACCCAGTAACCGCCTGGTTGATTCACCACGATAGAATTACCGGTTTCGCCTGTCTGCCATTTGATACGGCCGCCATTTGAATTTACGGTGAGCATGATAGACTGATCAGGGCAGATCGATGTATCACGACTCAGGCTGATATCTGGTGGAGGATTCACACTTACTTTCACGGTATCGATGGTGATACATCCGGCTTTCATCACTTTCACCCAGAACTGTTCCTGAGTACCTACCAGTATGGAGGATGCGGTAGAACCGTTGCTCCAGAGGTATTGTGCACCATTTACATAAGCATCCAGTTTTACTGTTTGACCGCGGCAGATAGTAGTATCAGGGATATCTACCAGTGGCGTTGGGATCAGGCCCACATGGATGGTGTCTGTAGTAGCACATTCACCGTTGCTGACATTTACCCAGTAAGTACCGGCCTGGTTAATATTGATCCGTTGCGTAGTTGCGCCGGTAGACCATGTGATCTTGTAGGCGAAGTTAGCAGGACCCGCATCCAGTACCAGGCTGTTGCCACCGCAGATAGTGGTGTCGTTGCCCAGGTTCACCATTGGTTTCTGGATGTAGCTGAGTGTATAAGTAACGGTATCAGAAGAGCAACCAGTTCTGCCATCTGTGATGATGAAGGAAGCAGAAGTAGCGCCATTCAGGTTGAACACATTATTGTTTTGTGTGAGCGGCAAGCCTGTTACTACATTGGAAGGTGTTACCGCTACCAGGGTGTAGGTTGGCATGTATACATCGCCCACTTTGCGTAATGCAATTCTACCGTTGTCGGAACAGTTGGATGGCAATGTAGCTTCCAGCTGAGGCTTAGCACATGGCTTGATGATAATCCGTTGTGTTACGTCGTTGGCTTTATTGCCGCAGGCATCCATAATACTCCATCTTCTCACAATCGTGTAGCCGTTACAGATATCTACCACAAATGGATCTTCTGTATAGATGGCTCGTTTCGGGAAGGTATTGTCACAGTTGTCTGTGGCTGTAAGTACCGCTGGAGCCGGGATTTTATCCTGGCAATAGAGTTCGATATCTGCCGGTGCAGGCATGATAACAGGTCTGGTGGTATCTTTCACTGTCACCACCTGTGTTATGGTAGTGGTATTACCGCAGGCATCTTTCGCAATCCATGTTCTGATGATGCGGTAGTTACCGGCACAATCACCAGGTGTAGTTTCGGTAGTGACACGACGTGTTACAGTCAGGCCATTTCCGATGCTGCTGCAATTATCAGTTACCTGAACATCCATGGAAGGAGCAGGGATATTGTCACAGCTTACAGTGGTGTCTGCAGGCGGTTTCACGGTGAATACCGGTTTAGTGGTATCCTGAACGGTGATAGTCTGCTGCATTACCTGTTTGTTACCGCAATCGTCTGTAACGGTCCAGGTACGGATTTCCTGGTAGTTGTTACCACAGCTGTTCGGGAGAGTCACCGTTTTGGTGCTGGTGAATACCTGCACTTTCGCGGTACAGTTATCGGTAGCGGTGATCACCGGCCATGCTGGTACTTTATCACAATCTACTGTAGTGTCTTTCGGAGCAGGCATGCTGAATACCGGTTTAGTGGTATCCTGTACCCGGATGATTTGTTGTACTGCGCTGGCATTACCACATTCATCAAAGGCAGTCCATTTTCTGAAGATGATGTACTTGTTGTTGCAATCATTCAGATTACGTACTACTGAATCTTTCGGAACCACGGTGATTACACCAGGAGTACAGTTGTCGCTTGCAGTGAGATTGAATCCAGTTGGTACTTTATCGCAATCTACTGTAGTATCGGCAGGTGTAGCGATATTGAATACCGGAGCTGTCATGTCTTTCACCGTTATTACCTGTTTCAGGGTAACGCCGGTGTTGCACTCGTCTTTCGCAGTCCAGGTACGGATCAGGAGGTAGCTGTTAGCGCAGCTGCCAGGGATATCCTGACGAACTTCTACTGCAGGTATAATGATTTCACCTGCACAGTCATCGTTCGCTTTCAGATCTACCTTAGCAGGCACTTTATCACAATCCACTGTGATATCGGCAGGAGCAGGGGTAGTGAACACCGGTGCTTTTGTATCCTTTATCGTGATGGTCTGTGAAGCGCTTACGGATAATCCGCATCTGTCAGTTGCTGTCCAGGTACGGGTAATGGTGCTGAGACAAGGTGAAGTAACTACGGTTACATCGTTGTGTTGTACATCGAGTACTTCGTTATCATAAGGTGCATGACTAAATACCGGCTCACCGAAGAGGGTAGTGTAGTCTTTACCTTTTTCACATTCTGTAGTAATAGCAGGCGGAGTGAAGGTAACAATCGGTCTGATAGTTACTACAGTGATTTTCACGGCATTGCTGATGTTGTTAACACAAGCACCGGAAGCAACCACTCTTCTAAACCAGGTGTTAACAGTAAGCACATTTGGTTGGTACGCATCGCTGGTAGCGCCGTTGATGTTGGTAAACGGTCCGGTAGCGCCAGTGGTACTTTGTTGCCATTGGTAAGTATAGCTACCATTGCCGCCGGTTAATGTGTTACCACGTAAAGCCATTGGAACTTCTGTTAAGCAAACGGTTTGATCATTAGCGATGGTATTACCCAGAATTGGTTTGCGGTTGATCAGTGTTACACTGGAGCTGGAAGCGTCACAAACACCGTTGCTTACTACCCAGGTCAGTTGTGCTGTTTCTCCGGCAGGAACCGTAACGATAGCATTTTTCTGGTTAATGTCACTGATAGTGATCAGTGCCGCGTTGTTGCTGGTAACAATCCAGGTACCTTTTGCACCTGTCACACCAGGATCGCTGGCATTCATATTAAAGGTAGCGTCATCACAGTGTTCCTGGTCAGGTCCTGCGTTAGCTGCTGCCGGCAGGCGATAGTTAATGAGTGTTACATCATCCCATGTAGCACTACATACGCCGTTGGTGACTGTCCAGCGTAAGGTAACAGTGTCACCTACGTTAACATTTACCGCAGAAGTAGGGCTATTGATGGATTTGATCACAGCATTACCCTTGATAATAGACCAGAAGCCTCTTGCACTTGGAACGGATGGGGTAGCAGCTGCCATAGTGAAATCGCCTGTGTTATTACACATTTCGATATCCTTACCGGCGTCTGCATCATCAGCTTTCTTATAGTTAATCAGCGTTACCGTGCTGCTGCTGCTGGTACAAGTACCGTTTGTAACGGTCCATTTCAGGATAACGGTGTCGCCTATAGGAACTGTTACGCTGGTATATGGATCATTTGGTGACTTGATAGTAGCGGCACCAGGGATACGACTGATGTCTGTCCACACACCTACTGCGCTGGCGGATCCAGGTTGACTGGCTTTCATGATGAAGTCGGCAGTGGTGTTACATTTTTCCTGGTCAGGACCAGCGTTAGCAGTGATGGCTGCTTTGTAGTTGATGATAGTAACCCTGCTGAAAGTAGTGTCACATACACCGTTTGCAATTGCCCACTGAAGAACAGCGGTATCGCCTACAGGCACCGTCACCGCAGATGTTGGACTGTTTGGTGATTTAATAGTGGCGTTTCCGCTGAGGAGTGTCCAGATGCCTTTTGCAGTTGGAACACCTGGTGCATTTGCCTGCATAATGAAGTCGTCTGTTTTGTTACAGATAGACTGATCAGGACCGGCATTTGCTTTCGCGGCTACGGCGTAGTTAGTGAGTAATACCGTATCGTAAGTAGCGGCACAAGTACCGTTGGTGATAGTCCATACCAGTGTAGCGGTATGACCAGCCAGCACTTTCACGGTGGTGTTATTGATGGAATCTTTCGTTACAGTTACCCATGCAGGGTTACCTGCCACGGTCCAGTAACTGTATGCTCCATACTGAGTAGGAGCGTTAGCTGCCATGGTAAAGATAGAATCATTACAATGTTCCTGGTCAGGTCCGGCCAGCGCTTTATTTGCCAGTGCATAGTTGGTAAGCAGTACAGTGTCTGCATTGTTAGCGCAGGTACCGTTACCGGTTGTCCATACCAGTGTAGCAGTATGGCCAGCGAGTACTTTCACCGTGGTGTTGTTCACGGAGTCTTTCGTAATGGTTACCCATGCAGGGTTACCTATTGCCTTCCAGAATCCGTATGCACCATACTGAGTTACCGGGCTGGCGGCCATGGTAAAGATGGAATCGTTACAATGTTTCTGATCAGGACCTGCGACAGCTGCATTAGGTAAAGCATAGTTGGTCAGCAGTACAGTGTCTGCATTGTTGATACAAGTACCATTACCTGTTGTCCATACCAGTGTGGCGGTATGACCAGCCAGTACTTTTACAGTGGTGTTGTTTACAGAGTCTTTCGTGATAGTTACCCATGAAGGTTTACCTACCGCGGTCCAGAATCCGTATGCACCATACTGAGTTACCGGGCTGGCGGCCATGGTAAAGATGGAATCGTTACAATGTTTCTGATCAGGACCTGCAACAGCTGCATTTGGTAATGCGTAGTTGGTCAGTTTCACCTGGCTGGAAGTAGCGGCACAATTACCGTTGGTGATAGTCCATACCAGTGTAGCGGTATGACCAGCGAGCAGTGTCACTTTAGAATTGTATGCAGTAGTATCTGCAATGGTGATCCATGGCTGTTTACCACCTACAATGGTCCACGCACCGTAAGCACCCATCTGAGCTGGTTTGTTAGCGGCCAGTGTGAAGATGGAGTCATTACAGTGTTTTTGTTCAGGACCAGCAACTGCTGCAGAAGGAACTTCATAGTTGGTGAGTTTCACCTGGGAAGTAGTAGCAGCACAAGTACCGTTGGTGATGGTCCATACCAATGTAGCAGTATGGCCAGCCAGCAGTGTTACTTTAGAATTGTATGCAGTAGTATCAGCAATGGTGATCCATGACTGTTTACCACCTACGATGGTCCATGCACCATAAGCGCCCATCTGAGCCGGCTTGTTAGCCGCCAGTGTGAAGATGGAATCATTACAGTGTTTTTGTTCAGGACCAGCAACTGCTGCAGAAGGCACTTCATAGTTGGTGAGTTTCACCTGGGAAGTAGTAGCCGCACAAGTACCGTTGGTGATAGTCCATACCAGTGTAGCAGTATGACCAGCCAGCAGTGTTACTTTAGAATTGTATGCAGTAGTATCTGC
>NZ_JAGHZS010000007.1:254750-705158 GCF_017745275.1 Chitinophaga sp.
TAGAATTGAATAAAGTGGTATCAGCAATAGTGATCCATGATTGTTTACCACCCACGATGGTCCATGCACCGTAAGCACCCATTTGCGCAGGCTGGATAGCGGCCATGGTAAAGATGGAATCATTACAATGTTTCTGGTCACCGCCGGCAACTGCCGCAGAAGGCACTTCATAGTTGGTGAGTTTCACCTGGGAAGTGGTAGCAGCACAAGTACCATTGGTAATGGTCCATACCAGTGTAGCGGTATGACCAGCCAGCAGTGTCACTTTAGAATTGAATAAAGTGGTATCAGCAATAGTGATCCATGATTGTTTACCACCCACAATGGTCCATGCACCGTAAGCACCCATCTGGGCCGGTTTGTTAGCGGCCAGTGTGAAGATGGAATCATTACAGTGTTTTTGATCAGGGCCGGCTACAGCGGTAGAAGGCACTTCATAGTTGGTGAGTTTCACCTGGGAAGTAGTAGCCGCACAGGTACCGTTGGTAACAGTCCATACCAGTGTAGCGGTATGACCAGCCAGCAAGGTCACTTTAGAATTGAATAAAGTGGTATCAGCAATAGTGATCCATGATTGTTTGCCACCTACGATGGTCCATGCACCGTAAGCACCCATTTGCGCTGGCTGGATAGCAGCCATGGTGAAGATGGAGTCATTACAGTGTTTTTGATCAGGGCCCGCTACTGCGGTAGAAGGCACTTCATAGTTGGTGAGTTTCACCTGGGAAGTAGTAGCTGGACAAGTACCGTTAGTGATAGTCCATACCAGTGTAGCAGTATGACCAGCCAGCAGGGTCACTTTAGTATTATATGCTGTGGTATCAGCAATAGTGATCCATGATTGTTTTCCACCTACAATGGTCCATGCACCATATGCACCATATTCAGTAGGATTATTTGCGGAAAGGGTGAAGATAGAATCATTACAATGGTTTTGTGCTGCACCCGCATTTGCTGCTACCGGCTTTTTGAAGTTGGAGATAAACATGGTATCCGTTGTTGTGATACAAGGACCATTGGCTATCGTCCAGAACAAAGTAGCCGTATCGCCTATAGGGACTGTTATGGTAGCATTTGGCTGGTTCGGGTTAGTGATAATGGCATTCGGATTCCATGTTGTCCATACGCCGTTAACACCAGGTACTCCCGTGGTATTACCATTTAGCTGGAACGCGGTGTTGAGTTCGCAGGCAGATTGGTCAGCACCTGCATTGGCTTTGTTCGGTTGAGCATATACGGTTACTACTACGGAAGCACAGGCTGTATTACCGCAAGGACCAGCGCTTGGTGCCATTACATAATAAGTAGTGGTAGTGCTTACATTAGCAAAGACCACCACTGAACTGTCTGTTGTTAAAGAAGAAGTAGGGTAAACGCGTTTGCTGCCAGGTGTGCCCGGGCAACCACCTGTATACCATTTCCAGGTAGCAGGCTTACCAGTAGAATCAACACCCAGTGATCCTCCTACAACCGTCAGCGTATCATTTCCTTTAACACAGATGGCCGTGGTAGATGCTGTAATTTTAGTCGGACTGGTGGATGGTTTTTCTACAGATAGTGAGAAAGTAACAGTTTTGCTGCAACCTGCTAATGTATCTTCCTTGGCAGTCAGCACAAAATCATAATTACCGGCAGGTGTGTTTGCAGGTAATTTTACTTTAAAGGAGTCTGTAGCATTTTGACTTGGCCAGGTACCAGTTATCTGACTAAAGCCAGGCATTTTTCTGCTGACAGGGGCAGACGGTAATACATCCAGTGTATAAGTGAGAAGCTTACCTGTTTTACCCGTAATCATTACTTTAAATGAGTCCACCGTATTACATACCGCAGGAGCATTGATATTCACCGTAGGAGCGGCTTTTACCGTTAGCTTAATTGTAGAGGAAGTAGATCCGCTACATACGCCATTGGAAATGCTCCAGATGAGGGTCACTGTTTTATAGCCACCCTTGATAGTGGCAATAGCGTTATACGCGGTATCATAATTCAGTGTTACATCCGCAGCAGTAGTACCTGCACCTAAAGTCCACTTACCTTTTTCACCAACACCAGGTTTGGTGGCGTTCAATTGGAAAGTGTAAATGTCACACTGTACCATATCTGCTCCCGCCACACTAGGGGTAAGCGGTTTGGTATTGATCAGTGTAACACGGTTGGTATCGGTACAGGCAGCCAGTGCTTTGTTGGTGATGATCCAGAAAAGGCGAATCGTATCACCTGGTTGTACACCTGTCACAGTTGTTTGCGCACTGGTAGGATTTGTGATGACGGCCAGTTTGGAAGGACCATCAAATATCCATTTACCTTGCTGATCTGCAGGAGGTGTACTTCTTTTAATATTGAAGTCATTTATATTACACTGCCTGTAAATGGTGTCTATATCTGCTTTTGGCAGGGATCTTACATTTATGGTAACAGAGTCGGCGGCGCTACAGGTGTGGTTGGTCAGCATCACCTTATATTTTTTCGCGCCGGTATCAATCGGTGTATGCGTGAGCGTTACATCATTCAGGTTACCAATGGTGGTACCATTATAACTCCATTTCCACGACAGACTGTCAACCGGGGCACCACTGTTGGTTTCTGTAAGGGTAATAGATTTACCCAAACATATTTCCAATGGAGTGGCTGTCATTTTAACAACGGGCTGTTGGTCTACAATCACTTTCGCATAACCGGTATCACGACATTGTCGCGGTTGTTTTGTAACGCTGTTCCATCCATAGTCTGCAATACCAATCGCTCCAAAAGTAGTGGTCACAGTAGGGTAGGCCGTCATTTTCGGCCCGGTGACAATAGGAACCGTTTGCCATTCGTAGGTACTATATCCGCCGGCTGCGGTGAGTATTACGGAATCTCCGATACATATCCTCCCCGAGGAAACGGTTACCTTGGGTTTAGGAAGAACCGAGATTTTTGTATATAGAGATGGGGCCGCACAGTTGCTGGGGTTATTTTTTTCCAGGATGTTTACCCGGAAGTAATAATCCACAATCTGGTTAGGATCTCCTTTCAGTGTTCCCACCGGGAAGGTAAGAACAGAGGAGTCGATGCCGGTAACACCTGCCGGGAAAACCGGATTAGTTGGCCAGTTAAGCGTATCCTTGGTAAACTGCCATTGATAGGTTGGGTTGGTGAAGTAATCTAATGGGCTGTATACCGCTTTAATAGTAACAGGAGCGCCTTCACACAACGAATCCGCCCTTAAAGGCGGTTTGGAAACTCCATCAATAAATGAATAAATATAGGGACTACAATATTTAAAACTGATATCATCAATGGCGATGTCGTTTCCGCAATCACCGAGTTTGTCATTTATAATGGAGAGTGTTACACTGGTTACGTTAGCGGGTGTTTTAAATGCACCTCCATATTCCTGCCATGTGGGACCATCCAGGTTCATGGATACGTCATAAGTTTTGAATCTGGCAAGTACGGTTCCGCTAACAGCATCAGCGATCTGGAAAGTAACCCCTGCGTAGTGGTAACCATCACTGTTACCTGCGGCACAGGTGGAGTTAAATACTTCCAGGCCGTTTACGTTCATAAACCAGGCACTGAAGTTATACATAGAGCCCGGGCAAACAGGCACGCCCTTTTTAACAAAGAAGGTTTTTTTCTCAATCGCTGAGTTGGCGATCAGCATACCACCCACATATTTGGGGTCGGTGTTAGGTGTATGATTCGTGGCAGTTACCCATTCGTTTCTGATATGTGTATTCCAGTATACCATGTAGTTGTTATCGCCAAAATTACCTGGCGGATAAGCCATATAGTTATAACCGGTACCGTCAGTAGGTACATTGGGGTTACTTACACTGTAATTGGCGCCTACGGGAAATTTTCCAAAGTCTTCGAGGAAGTCACCCACACCTGTGTTTTGTCCAAGACATACTGCCTTTGAACAGTCCTTTACATAGATTGTTCTGGTAACAGATTGAATAACACCGTTACGATAGATGTCTGCTTTTATAGTATATAAACCTAAACTGTTGAATTGTATGGTTAAGGCATTTTTATTATAAGCAGTTTCACGTTTCTGCCCGATCAGCTTAGGTGTCAGATCGGGGTATCGTTCCGTTGAGTACAGAATGTTGTAGGTTCCTCCGGTAATATACCAACTGACCGAGTCGGCCAGCTTATAGCTTCCGTTATTGGGCCACAGGAAGGCATTTGTACTGGCGAAGCTTCCAAGGCAGGCAGAATCCGGCAGGTTCATCCATGGCTTATCCGCCACCGGCGTTGGTGTCTGCGCATCTGCCTGCTTATTCAGCAGGATCAGCCCCAGTAGGAGGAATAAAAAGGTTAATAGACGTTTCATAGGTGCAAGCAGTTAAGTAAAAAAAGTATCAGGGCTGGTAGATCGGTCTACTCAGTCCCATTGGTGCTCAACTCTTTACATCGATAGAGAAAGCCGGGGAGGGATATCCGGCACAGGGTAGATAATGTGTAAAATGGTTTCATAGGCGTCAGGTGTTTATACATGGTATGGTTAAAATATTCAATTAAAATAAAATTAAAATTATAAATAATATAGAAAAATAAAAAAAGTGATAATTATTATAATATGAATAGGGGCCAGATAAGTTGGAAGGACAACGAAAGGAAAACTGATTGTCAATGGCTTGTGGAAGGGTAAAAAAATATTAATAAGTTATCCACATTTGGGATCAGGACTTATTTATTTATACAAGACTGTGCTTTATTGAATTAATTTCATACCTTTGCAGACCAAATTTGATGTAAGATGCCCAAAGTAAAGACACATTCCCGTGCCAAGAAAACGTTCAAGGTTGGTGGGAACGGACAGATTAAGCGGTTCATGGCCTTCAAAAGCCACTTACTGACTAAAAAATCTACGAAAAGAAAACGTAGCTTAAGAGGTAGTACACTGGTTCATGAAGCAAATCTTAACCTGGTTAAGAGAATGCTCGGAATGCGCTAGTATCTGTCAAAAGAATCGAATTTTATAACCTGAGAAAAAACAAAGCAAATGCCTCGTTCAGTTAATGCCGTAGCTTCAAGAGCCCGGAGAAAAAGGATCTTAAAGCAAGCCAAAGGCTTCTACGGTAAAAGAAAAAATGTTTACACCGTAGCTAAAAACGTTCTTGAAAAAGGACTCACTTATAGCTATGTTGGTCGTAAATTAAAGAAAAGAAACTACCGTCAGCTGTGGATCGCCCGTATCAACGCTGCTGTTAGAGCAGAAGGGTTGACCTATTCTGTGTTTATGAACAAATTAGCTGGTAAAAACATCGACCTGAACAGAAAAGTTCTGGCTGATCTGGCTATGAATGAACCAGAAACTTTCAAAGCGCTGGTAGCTTCTGTAAAGTAAGACTTACTTAATAGTAAATACCCGATAGCTGGCATCCCACAAGATGTCAGCTATTTTGTTTTTAGGAAAGATACCAAACAGTGCTGAGCCACTACCACTCATCGTAGCATACAAAGCCCCCGCCTCATATAATTGTGCTTTTATTTTCTCCAACACCGGATGCGCCGCAAATACAGGCGCTTCAAAATCATTCGTCATTTTATCTTTCCATTCCATTACCGGTAACTGAATCACTTCCGGTAAAGACCAGGCCCCGGGCTTCGGCGTCAGCTGCTTAAAAGCCCAACCCGTATTTACATGAATCCCCGGATGTACTAACAGCAACGAATACCCGGAAAGATCCAGGTTCACAGGCGTCATAATTTCGCCCCGCCCGGTAGCAAAGCACGGCTGATTCTCTATAAAGAAAGGGCAGTCACTCCCCAGTTGCGCCGCATAAGCCACCAACGCCGCTGTACTCAACCCAAGCTGAAACTTCTGGTTAATCAGCCGCAGCATAAACGCTGCATCTGCAGATCCTCCACCGAGGCCGGCACCAATCGGTATATTTTTATGCAGATGAATGTGTAAAGGTTGCACCTGTGGAAAGTCCTGCCGTAACAGCTGAAATGCCTTCAGGCAAAGATTGTCAGCCGTATCACCGGGAATATCAATACCACTGCTTTCAAATTGTAGCGTAGCATGTGTAATCCCTTCCAGGGCATCACATACAGGCAGGGGATAAAAAATGGTTTCCAGGTCATGAAAACCATCCGGGCGTTTCCGGGTAATATGCAGGCCCAGGTTTATTTTACAGTTGGGAAATACAATCATGTAGCATTCATTGCATAGCAAAGCAACAGCTACAGTTTGGCACTGCCGGCTGCATCGCTTTTACTGAAAGTAATTTATTTGCTTTTGCGGCTGTTAATCTCATCGCGTATGGCGATGGCACGGATATAATCTTCCTGCTCCAATACTTCCTGTAACAGTGTAGTTAATTCGTCTACATTCATGGCTTTGAGGTCATCTTCTGCACCTTTTTCATGCTCCGAAATGGTAGGGGTCACCGGCTTGTTACTCTTCTTACCGGCAGGATCATCCAGCAGGATACCCGCACTGTTAAGAATATTCTCAAACGTGTAAATAGGGCAGCCAAAACGAACCGCAAGCGCTAATGCATCAGATGTACGGGAATCAATCTCGATGGTTTCATCGTTATTGGAACAGATAAGCTTGGAATAAAAAATGCCCTCCTGTAAATTGCTGATCACGACCTCCTGTAATTCTACATTAAAGGCGTTCATGAAGTTCTTCATCAGGTCGTGTGTTAAAGGCCGGCTGGGTTGCATTTTCTCAAGCGCTACCGCAATCGCCTGCGCTTCAAAGCCTCCAATCACAATAGGCAAACGGCGTAGCCCATTTACTTCTCCCAGTACCACGGCATATGAATGAGTCTGCGTAATGCTGTGCGATAAAGCAACTATTTCCAGTTCTATTTTTCTCATATCTGTCTTGCGTTGTCGCTGAATAGTTTGTAAGACCGTGAAGTTAGAAAAATATTCCTTATCTAAAAAAAATCTATCATGATAAATGCCTAATATACAAGTTGCGAGTTAAGAATTGCGAACAACGGGTGCAACACGATCTTAAAGTTTACACCAGCCCTTCGCAATTCTTAATTCGCAACTAAGATGATTATCCTTCCTTAAATTTTTTCACTGCCTGGGTCAGTGCGGGCACCACTTCAAAAGCATCACCTACAATACCATAGTCTGCTGCTTTGAAGAAAGGCGCTTCCGGATCTTTATTGATCACTACAATAACCTTGCTACCGTTTACACCGGCCAGATGCTGTATGGCACCGGAAATACCAATGGCCACATACAGATTAGGCCGCACGGTTAAGCCTGTCTGACCCACATGTTCATGGTGTGGACGCCAGCCTGCATCAGCTACCGGGCGGGAGCTCGCTGTAGCTGCACCCAGGGCTTTAGCCAGATCTTCCAGGATACCCCAGTTCTCAGGACCTTTCAAACCACGGCCACCACTTACAATGATCTCTGCTTCCGTTAAAGGAATATCACCACTCACCGTTTCTGTTTTTACTACCTTCACCTTAAAGTCAGCATCATTAATAGCTGGCGTGAAAGCTTCCACTGTAGCAGTTCCCGCGCCTTGCACCGGAGGGAACGTGTTAGGTAAAATGGCAATGATTTTAATGTCGGAGGTAATGTTGATGTTGGCAAATGCTTTACCGGAAAACACATTCTTCTTTACCACAAAACCATTGCTGGTATCCGGATAGGAAACAGCACCCGATACCAGGCCGGCTTTCAGGCGGGCAGCTACTCTTGGTGCTACGGCCTTGCCATCAAAATTATGAGGGAAGATGATCACCTTGCTGCCTTCTTTACCGGCTGCTTCTGCAATCACTTTAGTGTATACAATGCTTTCTACTTCATGTAAACGGGCATCAGCTGCATGCAGTACTTTCTGCGCACCATAGTTGCCCAAAGCCGCCAGCTCACTGGCTTCCACCGGACCTAATACCAGTGCCGTGGCGGTAGTACCCAGCTGTTCTGCTACTTTAGCACCGTAAGTAATGGCTTCCAGCGCTGCTTTTTTGATTTTACCCTGTGCCTGATCGGCAAATATTAATATAGACATGAATAATTTAATTAGTTGTGGAGAGATAGTTTACCCTTAGATCACTTTGGCTTCTTCATGCAACAGTTTTACCAGTTCTGCTACGTTATCAGGACTGATGAGTTTTACACCTGCTTTAGCCGGTGGCAGCTCAAAGCCTGCTACAGCCGTCAGCGTATCTGCCGCTACGGGTTCTACTACAGTCAACGGTTTGGTTCTCGCAGCCATGATACCACGCATATTCGGAATACGCGCTTCTGCCATTCCTTTCTGACAGGAAACCACTACCGGAAGAGATACTTCACAAACTTCTTCTCCACCTTCAATCTCCCTGTTTACAGTAGCTACCGTACCATTCAGATCAAACTTTGCAGCAATAGATACATAAGGCAATTCCAGCAGTTCCGCGATCATACCACCAATGCCGGAGCCGTTATAGTCAATCGTTTCCTTACCGGTAAAAATAATGTCGTATTGCTTGTCCCGGGCATGTGCTGCTATCTGTGATGCAATATAATAGCTGTCTGCACTGTCTGCATTTACACGGAAAGATTCATCGCCACCCAGTGCCAGGGCCTTACGTATAATAGGGTCACAATCTGCCCCGCCTACGGTAATAAGATGTACATCCGCTCCGATGGTTTCTTTCAGCTCCAGCGCCCTCACCAATGCATACCATTCGTCATACGGATTAATGATAAACTGTACACCAGCCTCATTGAATTTCGTGTTGTTGTCCGTGAAAGCTATTTTTGCAGTCGTGTCCGGAGTTTTGCTGATACATACTAAAATCTTCATGGCCTTAAACTGTTTTATTTAAAAATGCGGTAATAGCAAATATATCTAAATAAAGTACGCCAACCACAGGGGGAGAAGATGATTTTAATCAGTATAACGATTGACATATTGTATAATAAGATAATAATAAAACAGTATGGATAGAATTGCACAAATAAAGCAGCTTTTGTTGGCTACGCCCAACGACAGCTTCCTGAAGCACGCACTGGGACTGGAATATATTAAAATCAATGACGACGCGGCTGCCCGGCAGCAATTTGAAGAGCTGCTGGCTAATGAGCCGGGTTATGTAGGCTCTTACTATCAGCTGGGTAAGTTGCTGGAGAGGGCAGGCGACAACGCCGGCGCCCTGAAGGTGTATGAAACCGGGATGGCGATGGCCAAAGCAGGCAATGAAAGACATGCTTATAACGAACTGCAATCAGCCTACGAAGAGCTGGCCTATTGATATTTTAAATCCAATCAACACGGGATGCCTCAACATTTAGTGACTCATTTCTCCAATTATATTTCCCGGCAGCAATTGTTTGATCCGGCCCAGAAAGTCCTGCTGGCGGTTAGCGGCGGCCTCGACTCGGTAGTAATGGCCTGGCTTTTTAAACAAGCCGGCTACTCTGCAGGTATCGCGCATTGCAATTTTCAACTGCGTGGGGCAGAATCCCAACGGGACGAAGCATTTGTACAACAACTGGCTGCCAACCTGGAACTGCCATTGCACTCCATACAATTTGATACGCAAGCCTATGTCACAGAAAATCGCGTTACTATACAGGTAGCAGCGAGGGAACTTCGTTACCAATGGCTGGAACAAATACGCGCAGAACACGGCTACGCCTTTGTTGCCACGGCACATCATATGCAGGATAGCGTGGAAACGGCCCTGATGAATTTTACGAAAGGTACCGGTATCGCCGGTTTGCATGGCATATTGCCAAAGCAGGAACACCTGATCCGCCCTTTATTATTTACCGAAAAAGAAACGCTGGAAGCCTACGCTGCCATGCACAATATTGCCTATGTGGAAGACAGCTCAAATATAACGGATAAGTATACACGTAATTTTTATCGCCACCAGATTATTCCTCGTTTACAGGAAGCATTTCCGGCTGCTGTAAAGAATATGGCTGCCACCATTGAACGGATGAAAGAAGCGGAAATCCTTTACCAGGAAGCCATGGGCAAGCATCGTAAGCGCCTGCTTTTTAAGGAGAATGATACCTGGAAAGTGCCGGTACTGAAACTGCAAAAAAGTATTCCCCTGCAAACTATTGCCTGGGAATTGTTTCGTGAATTTGGTTGCTCTTCCGCGCAAACGCAACAGGTATTACTGTTGCTGGAAAGTGAGTCCGGCCGCTACGTGGAAACCGCTACCCATCGTGTTATCCGCAACCGGCAGTGGTTACTGATTACGCCGCTGACCACTGTTACCGCACCATTGGTGGTGATTGAGCCGGAGCAGTCAACCATTCATTTTGGTGGCGGACAATTACACCTGCGCCAACAGGAGAGAGGTACCGCAGGTATTCCTGCTGCTACAGAAACGGCCTGGCTGGATGCAGCAGCCATCAGCTTTCCGTTGATTTTGCGCAAATGGAAACAAGGCGATTATTTTTATCCGCTGGGAATGCCCAAAAAGAAAAAGGTAAGTCGTTTCCTGATAGATCAGAAGCTGTCATTGCCACAAAAAGAAAATGTATGGGTACTGGAATCTAACAAACGGATTGTGTGGATAGTAGGGATGAGGATAGATGACCGGGTGAAAATAACCTCTAAAACAAAGGCGGTATTGAGCATAGATTTTACTAAATAAACAGATGGATTTAGTTACATCTTCTGTAACTAAATCCATCCGCCTGCTTATTGCCGGTGTAAAAGTGTTTGTATAAAATACGTTCCCAGCTCAGGATGGAAGATCAGCGGGAACACAAAGCCGTAGACAGCCCCCCAAAAGTGCGCGGAGTGATTGACGTTGCTGCCACCTTTCCTCGACATATACGCAGATCCCGCCAGGAATAATACCCCGTAAACAACTGCCGGCAATGGGATGGCGGCAAATACATAAATTTTCTGCCACGGTGCAATCAGTATAGAAGTAAATACCACACCGGAAATAGCGCCGGAAGCCCCCAGTGATGCATAATACTGATTGTTGCGGTTTTTTATGTAAGAAGGAATATCTGCCACAATAATGCCCAGTATATAGTAAGCTACATACATCAGTTTGTTTTGAAACAATTGCTCGAAAACACCTTCAATGAATTCACCAAAGAACCATAGGGTCAGCATATTGAAGATCAGATGCGGGGTATCGGCATGTACAAAACCAGAAGTGATGAAGCGGTAGTACTGGTGATAGTGTGTTACCATATAGGGGCGCATCATCAACTTTTCCAACTGGTCGTTATTCTGGAACGCCATAAAAGAAATGAGGGCGGTAATGATGATAATAATTAAGCTGATAGTGATTGTCATATAAACGGGTTATTGGTATGCTGAAGATAACTATTGGTGATGATATTTCTCCCTGTTTAACACAGTATAGGCGCGGTATAGCTGTTCTGTGAAGATCAGCCGTACCAACTGATGCGGGAAGGTGAGGGGGGATAGAGACATTTGCAATTGTGCCCTTTGCAATACGGTACTGTCAATACCAAATGCGCCGCCTATCAGTATGATCAGCTGCCTGGTGCCTGCATTATTGCGCTGTTGCAGGAAATCGGCAAATTGTACAGTGGTCATCATCTTTCCTTTTTCATCCAGCGCCAGCAAAAAGTCAGTGGGTTGCAACATATCCAGGATGATTTTTGCTTCCTGTTTTTTCAGCTCAGGCACTGATAAACTGGCTGCCTGCTTTACAGTAGGGATCAGCTTTACTTCAAAATCTACGTAATGCTGCAATCGTTTTTGAAATACAGCAATGCCGTCCCTGATATAGGGATCATGTTCTTTTCCGATGCTCCAGAGTTGAATTTTCACGTCTTAAAAATTAATGAATCCCTGTAAAAGTAAGATTCCTATTAATAAAAAAAGCCTCCATCCCTGATGGAGGCCCTGGTGACCCGGATTGGACCCTTTTCAAACCAATTCCTGGCTGACTTAAGGTTGACTACCGAACTAAATACATGACAATCTGAATTCTATAATTAACCAATTGTCTACCTGCACAGATACGTTGTTAAACAGTGCAGCAAATTGGTTCGGAGATACATTTTTTAAATCATCGATTTACCGGACAGACAGGTGTCTGATAAGGAAAGCACGACCCGGATGCCCGAGCTGATTCAACTGATCAATAACGTGTTGGTGATCAAATGAGACTTCATGATGGCTTATACTGTAGCCTTCCTTTGCAGCTTCTAAAATAGCATAGCAAGCATTACGATTAGGGGTGAGAGACAGACTAACCGCACCGGGATTTACCAGGTGAATCCCATTCCATCTCCTCTCCATTGGCAAATGCGTATGTCCCATACATACAAGATTGGCATCACAGCTACCGAAGAATTTCTGTATGTCGCTGTCCTTCATTTCTGGTGCGATACCCGGACCATCATCACGCCCGGGAGACGCATGTACACCAAGAAACCGGGAACCATCCGGCAGAGAAATGCTTAGTTCAACAGGCAAATCCTTCAACCATTGCAGCCACCCGCTGGCAGTCACCATACCCTGTGTCCACGCAAATGTATTTGCTACTTCAACAAGCGGTGGCAGGAGCCTGGAATCTTCACGAGCCTCTTCCAAAGTTGGAGAAGGCCTGTCTCCACTCACTACATAACGATCGGTGTTGCCCCGGATCACTTGCAGCCCGGGAAGGCGCATAAGTTGTTCCAGCACGCCGTTAGGGTCAGGACCAAGTGCTACCAGATCGCCTAAAATCCAATAGCCATCTATGTGACCTTTGCGCTTAATATCAGCCAGCACGGCTTCCAAAGCAAGTGCATTTCCATGAATGTCAGCTAACAAAACTATTCTCATTTCATAAAAATAATGATTCTCTTTAATTTATTCCTTTGCGAACCTGGATGCAAAAAACAGAGGAGATCCAACAAAAAAGCCGGCCAGACGATAGTCTGGCCGGCTTTGTGACCCTGTCAGGATTCAAACCTGAAACCTTCTGATCCGTAGTCAGATGCTCTATTCAATTGAGCTACAGAGCCATTATAAGTTGAATCGTAAAGGTATTTATTTTTTCCAAAATGCCAAACAGTTATTAAAAAAAACGGACCATCTTCTCTCTTTAGGTTACCCCGCAAATTCATCCAGCATGTCCATAGAAGGCACGAAAAACAAGCTTCCTGTAGTTGCAGTGCTAAAGTCAAGAATACGGTCATAGTTGCCTGCAGGATCGCCCACAAACATATTGCGAAGCATCTTTTCAACCGTTGTAAAAGTGCTGGCATAGCAGATAAAGTAAGTGCCCATTTCGTTGGTTGTTACACTACCAAACGGCATATTATCCCGCACTACTTTGAAATCATCTCCAATATTTGCCAGTGCAATATGTGCGTTCTTAGGTTTTATCTCATCGCTCATTTCAATATCCAGTTCCTTTGAGCGCCCGATTACTTTCTCCTGTTCAGCTACCGGCAGTGATTTCCACGCATCGAGATTGTGAAGATACTTTTGCACAAACAGGTAGCTGCCGCCTTTATAGACAGGATCTTGTTCATCAATCACGGCAAAATAATCACGGTCTGTTCCATGCGGATTTTCTGTACCATCTACGAAACCCAGGATCGAGCGGCTGTCCCAATAGCGAAAGCCCTGCACTTCCACCACACAATCTGCTATCGTTTTCATAAAATCGGTAATTACGGAAGCCATATCATAGGCAAAGCTTTGCACGTCGGAGCGAATGTGAAAATGGAGGTCGCCTTTCGTGGCAATGGCCGTATGTTTGGCGCCTGTAATCGTCTCAAAGTTTTTAAGTTCGGCCGGTAGGGGTGTTGGTAAACCCAGCTGCAGCCATGCATTGTAGCCAATGCCCATTACACAGCTGGCTTTTGAGTTGGGAAAACGATCGAGTGCGGAATTATTCAGGTTGATCACCAGCGCGCATACCCTCTGGAACACAGGTTTGATCTGCGCCGCGGTAAGGCTGTCTTTAAAATTCCATACCAGGAAATAGGTATTGTTGTTTGGATAATCCGTTACATTTTGTGGATTGTTCCTGCTGATGGTACCAGTGGTCATGCGAAATAATTAGGTATAAAAAAGAAAAAATTGTCCGGCGGATATTGTGCTTACTGCCGCCTTAAAGGTAATCAGGAATCAACATATCAATCAGAAACTATCCATAGAAGTATTGAATTATATAAATAGTTTATGTATTGTTGTGTTGGTCTGTAGCAGATTAGCTGATGTTGCAGGCGGCTTTTTTAGGGAGGTATATAAAATCATGACTATTTTTTCAGGAAGATAAATATTTCTTTTTAGTTTTTTTAAATCCGTTAAATAGCCTTGTATCGCTGGTTTCCGGTTTTTTGATTAGACGTATATACGTGGACGATAGTTTGATGTGAAAATTTTTTTGGCTGGAATAAAAAGTTGTTACATATTTGCACTCCCAAACAGGGAAACGGCTCCGTAGCTCAACTGAATAGAGCATTTGACTACGAATCAAAAGGTTTCTGGTTTGAATCCAGACGGAGTCACAAAAGCCTCCAGGTATTACCTGGAGGCTTTTTATTTTGCAGACATCCTTTCTTTCTCTCCTTTCTTTTTTTATATTTATCTTCTTGCAAAGGCTCCGCCTGTATTATAACCCATTCACCGGAACCGCTGTCACGCGCTGGCGGAAGCGGAAATAAAAAAAATAAACGAACATGCCGATAGCAGTAAAGCAGCGATTACTATCCCTTGATTTCTTTCGCGGTGTAACAGTCGCCGCCATGATACTCGTGAATAACCCAGGCAGTTGGAGCTATGTATACGCGCCACTGGAGCATTCCAAATGGAATGGCTGTACACCCACCGACCTGATCTTTCCCTTCTTTCTGTTCATTGTAGGTGTATCTGTTTCCTATGCATTAGGCAGCCGGAAGGAGGATCCCATGCAGCACAAAGCGCTTATCTGGCAGGCATTGCGGAGAGGGGCAACTATTATAGCCCTGGGCTGGTTGCTGAACCTTTTTCCCAGGTTCGACTTTGCGCACCTTCGGTTTCCGGGTGTATTGCCACGAATAGGGGTGGTGTTTAGCATCTGTGCAATACTGTTCATTAAAACAAGCCGGCGTACACAGATCTGGGTAGGGACTGCGCTATTACTGGGCTACTGGATTATTATGACGTGTATTCCTGTACCGGGGATCGGGGCTGCCAACCTGGAGCCGGAAACGAACCTGGGAGCGTGGCTGGATCGCCTGGTATTTACTCCCGCTCATTTGTGGAAGGGGTCTAAAACCTGGGATCCGGAGGGCATACTCAGTACGATTCCGGCTATCGGTACAAGTATATTTGGGATGCTGACAGGTAGTTGGCTGCAGCGTAAAGACCGGGAGCCGGGCGTGAAGGTATCCTGGATGTTTGTCTATGGCTTCATAGCAGTGTTGCTGGCGCTGATCTGGGATTCGTTTTTTCCCATTAATAAATCGCTGTGGACAAGCTCTTTTGTATTATATACCGGTGGCCTTGCTACCATGTCGCTGGCTTCCTGTTATTGGCTGATTGATGTGCAGCAGCGTCAACGCTATCTGACGCCCTTTGTGGCGTTTGGCCGCAATGCCATTACAGCTTTTGTACTATCCGGCCTGGTACCGAAGCTTTTGGGTTATATACCGGTGAAAGATACCAATCTCCATGAATGGTTTTATCAAACGGTTTTTGTGAGCTGGTTATCGCCTTACCATGCCTCGCTGGGAGCTGCAATATTGTTGGTATTGGTGATCCTGGTGCCGGTGGGGTGGATGTACCGCAAAAATATTATCATTAAAATATAGGTGGTTTTAATGGTCAGAATGGATACTAACGTAATTGCATATACGAATTAATCACAGATCCCAGGCGTTAGCTGAAATGAAGTATCCAATAGCCTTTTGTCTAATTACGTATACCCGTTGCCGATAGTGAAACGAAAAATAGTTTAAATTTTTTTTGTTTAATTTAAAACAAATCCTACATTTGCAATCCCAAACGGGGAAATGGCTTCATAGCTCAACTGAATAGAGCATTTGACTACGAATCAAAAGGTTTCTGGTTTGAATCCAGATGAGGTCACAAAAAAGATAGAAAATGCTGCATTAATTGCAGCATTTTCTATCTAAAAAAATAATCTGAAGAAAAGCTATCAGGTATAAAAACTTGAAAAATAATTTGTTAGAATAAAAAAATATTCTACATTTGCAATCCCGAAAGGGGAAACGGCTTCATAGCTCAACTGAATAGAGCATTTGACTACGAATCAAAAGGTTTCTGGTTTGAATCCAGATGAGGTCACAAAAGGACGAACAAGGTTATACCGGGTTCGTCCTTTTTTTATGCCCGAAAGTATCCTGGCGCTGCCTGCAGAGTAGCAGGCTCCCGGCGTTTAACATCTTCCGTTGATATTCTTAAAATAATATATTTTTATATCTTAATATTTTAGGGTATGGTTCTTTCGATGTCCGATCAGATGAACGAGGTATTGCTTGATGCGCGAAATTTTAGCATCGACAAGAAAATTTATTACATAGACAGCATTTTGTTACTACAGGTCTTGCTGCGTAGGAATGATTTTTTGTTACCCATTCCGGAAGAAGATAAGCAGGTACTACAGCAAAGGTTAAGTGCCTATTCCTGGCCAGAAATAAATACTACTCCTAACCTGGAAAATATTCCTCTTACCATACAACTGGAAGGGATGATTAAGGGCGCACTAAAAATAAAACAACGGTTTTACCATACCCAGGGCGGCCTGACAGCAGAACATCTGATGTTGGTGATGTTAAGTGTAAAGGGGAATTGCAGGAATCAACTGGAAAGGGTAGGGCTTATTTTTGAAGACTATGTACATGCTTTGCAGCAAAAAATAAAACAAGAACCGGGGAAAGAGATAGTTTATACATTGAAAGTTTGCAGAGATAGTGCTGCCCGCGATTCACAAAGAGATGCGTTCCTGGAAGGCGTTACCCGTTTCTTTTCCGGGAAATCCGCAAGAAAAAAAATAGCGTACAGAAATTTGTTGGCAGCCGATTATTATTACCGGTATAATCAGTTTAAGCTATGCCGGAATTATTGCACGTATGCATTAAAAGCCAGTCCGGATGCCTGCGAAGCTCTTATTTTATACGCAGAGGCCTGGATGAAGGAGCATGCATACGACAAGGCGTATCCCCACCTGAAAGAGGCGTTGCTGTTAGATCCCGAAAATATTCGTATCAGGGTAACAATGGTAAGTTGCCTCTACCTTATGGGTGCCGTGCAAGAGGCAGAAACGTTGTGTCGGCAATTACCACACGATATGGACGACTGTTATCTGCTCAGCAACCTTGGATTTTTTTATGCGGATACTGGAAAATATGAGCAGGCCATTAGTATGCTGGATCGCGCTATCAGGTTGGGCGATGAGGAATATAACATCTTTGCCTATAACAATAAAGGTTATGCCCTGATGCAACTGGAACAGCTGGATACCGCTCGTGAATTCATATTGAAGTCGCTCACTTTACATAAGGGGAATGCGCATGCTTATCGCAACCTCGGGCTTTTATACCTGAAAGAAAATAATCCTGTTGCCGCGAAAGAAGCCTTGCTACAAGCAAAAAGATTTTCGTTTGCTGTCGACTGCGGTCCTGACGTGGATAAGCTCCTGGCTACACTTGAATAGTATTACATTTCTCCGAAAAAGAATACCCGGTTCCGGTAAAAAAATATTATCTTTTATAGGTTGTTATTTGAATATCTGACACGAAGTCGATCCTCAATTTGCCCAAAAAGGAAACCAGGAACTATGATACGGATCAAAAAAGAAGGGGAACTGCTGAAACCCACTGCGCTGGAGTTTGAAAATGAAGGCGTGTTAAACCCTGCCACCATCAGAAAAGGCGATGATATTCTTTTTTATTACAGGGCCGTGGAGAAGGGAAACCACTCCAGTATAGGCTTTTGCCGGCTTAGTGGTCCGCTGACCGTCACGGAACGATGGACTAAACCCCTGCTTTTCCCGGAACACGACTACGAGGCCCAAGGGCTCGAAGATCCCCGTGTAGTAAAGATTGATGATGTTTATTATCTCACTTACACCGCCTGGGATGGCGCTAACGCATGTGGGGCCCTGGCTACTTCCACTGATGGTATTCATTTTGAAAAGAAGGGCCTGATTGTGGCACAGATGGATTTTCCGAGGTTTAAAAAACTCGCCTCAACGAATTTTACGCTCAATGAGAAATACACTGTTTACAACGACTTCAATCACCGGTTATGGGACAAAGATGTTGTTTTTTTCCCGAGAAGAATCAACGGTAAACTGTACTTCCTGCATCGTATAAAGCCCGATGTACAACTGGTAGCGGTGAATGATTTATCAGAATTGACCCCCGCTTTCTGGGAGGATTATTTTCTGCATCTTGGAGATCATATTGTACTATCATCGAAACATGCACACGAGGTAAGCTATGTGGGTGCGGGCGCTCCGCCCGTAGAAACGGCGCATGGCTGGTTGCTGATCTATCACGGTGTACACGAAACAAAGCATGGATACGTGTATGTGGGCTGTGCGGCCTTACTTGACCTCAACGATCCGATGAAGGAAATTGCCCGGCTTCCGCATCCTATACTGGTACCAGAGCGGGTTTGGGAGGTTAGGGGAGATGTAGATAATGTTTGTTTTCCTACAGGCACCGCTGTATTCGGCGATGCCTTGTATATTTATTATGGCGCGGGCGATGAAGTGATTGCTACTGGTATAGTTAGCATCACGGAGTTAGTGAACGAATTACTCGCTCATAAATCAGTATAACAAGCTACAATCGTAGCAATTACCCGCTTGGTTTCTTCCGGGTCACGCACCCGGATGCAATCTACACCGGCTTCCTGGGCTGGGTAGTCGTTGCCGCCGGGAAAAATAGCATCGCCGGCAAACAGCATTTCTGCGATGGCAATATGTAAAATGTCCTTTAGCTTATGAATACCGTAAGCCTTATCAATACCAGGTTTGGTAATGTCAACAGAAGTGGTGCCACCCAGGTTTACGGAAAATTCCGGGATGAGCTGTGCCAGCAAGGCTTTCATCTTTTGCCGTTTGGCAAAATCCGGATCCCATTTTTGTTTTTCGGCCAGTGGTGCTTGTTGTCCCAATGCGGAAAAAGTGATCTGGCTGCCCCGGTCTTCTATTTGTTCTCCCCAAAGCTGCTGCGGCTTGTAGCCAAGTTCCACCACTACATTACTTAAAGCGGTAACGATTTTTTCTTTTTCTGCTGCCGTGAAATTCTCTGCATATAACAGGCGCCATTCGTTGTCGTATTCGTAAAACTGCGTGCCGCAGGTGGGTAGAACAGACAGCTGTTGTAAGCGGTCTCCAATGGGGAGATGTGCCAGCACCTGCTTTTCAAATTGTGGCCAGGCTCCGCCTGAGATAATAGCCACCCTGGCCACCTGGAGCAGGGAATATAGCAATGCGCTCATTTCATCATCTATGGCGGATTTACTGGGTGCCAGGGTACCGTCGAGATCAAAGACCACCAGTTTTTTCATGGGCCCTGATTATTTATTTAATAACGCCAGCGCCTGTACGCAAATGTTATCAGCCGTGAACCCAAATTCACGCAGCAACACCGGACCCGGTGCAGAGGCGCCAAAACGATCTATCGAAATATTGATCCCCTTATCGCCGGTGTAACGTTGCCAGCCCATAGAGATGCCCGCTTCTACCGATATCCGTGCGGTAACGGCGGCCGGTAACACTTGTTCCCTGTAAGCGGGCGGTTGCAGGTCAAATAATTCCCAGCTTGGCATGGATACTACGCGAACGGCTATACGTGATTTTAATTTTTCCTGTGCCTGCAACGCCAGGTCTACCTCTGAGCCGGTGGCGATGATAATCAGTTCGGGAACGCCGTTAGGTGCCTCTGAAACAATATAGGCGCCGAAACGTAACCCGTTTGCCGCTGCATATTTACTGCGATCTATTGTTGGAACTGCCTGCCTGGAAAGGATCAGTGCTACCGGCCTGTCTGGTAGCAATATTGCCATTTGCCAGGCTGCAATCGTTTCATTGGCATCCCCCGGACGAATGACCACCAGGTCAGGAATGGCCCGCAAGGCGGCCAGCAGTTCTACCGGCTGATGCGTGGGGCCATCTTCTCCCATCGCGATGCTGTCGTGGGTAAACACGTATACTACTTTCAGCTCCGATAAGGCCGCCAATCGTATCGACGGACGCATATAATCCGAGAATGTCAGAAAGGTAGCGCAATAAGGGATGATGCCACCATGAGCTGCCAGCCCATTGGAAATAGCACCCATGGCATGTTCACGTACGCCATACTGTATATTTCTGCCTTCGTAACTCCATACGCCGCCGGCGGCGCCCTGCAGGTCGCCATCCTTCATTAGCGGACTTTCAAAGTTGCCAGCGTCTTTTAATTCTGTATTGGTGGAGGTGTTGAGGTCCGCAGAGCCTCCAATCAGTCCGGGCAGGTGCGGGAAAAATGCCTGCATGATTTTGCCGGAGGCGGCTCTGGTAGCCAGTCCTTTAGCATCGGCAGGGAAGGCTGTAATATCTTTATCCCAGTTTTCAGGGATATGTCCGTGTATTACTGCGCGCAGCTCTTTCGCCAGCTCAGGGTATTTCTGCGCATAAATGATCATCTGTTCTTCCCATTTAGTGCTTGCCTGCTTACCAACATCAATGGCCCTACGAAAATGAGCGGCTGCTTCTGGTGGTACCAGGAAATCCGGTGTAGTGGGCCATCCCAGCTTTTCTTTGGTGAGCTTTACCTCTTCCGGGCCCAGGGGAGAACCATGTGCGGCAGTGGTATCCTGTTTGTTGGGAGAGCCATAACCAATATGTGTGCGCACCAGTATCAGGGAGGGCCGGTCGGTAACCGCCTGCGCAGCACGGATAGCCTGATCGATAGCGTCGAGGTCGTTGCCGTCAGCGACTTTTTGCGTGTGCCATCCGTACGACTGAAACCGCAGCGCATGATCTTCGGTGAAGGTTACCGGTGTAGCAGAAGCCAGGGTAATGCGGTTATCGTCATATAAATAAATCAGTTTACCTAATCTCAGGTGTCCGGCCAGGGAAGCTGCTTCCGCAGCTACTCCTTCCATCAGGTCTCCATCACTGACCAGTGCATAGGTATAGTGATCTATCACTGCATCACCTGGGCGGTTATACTTTGCACCCAGGTAAGCTTCTGCCATGGCAATACCCACGCCGTTGGCAAATCCCTGTCCCAATGGACCGGTAGTAACTTCCACGCCAGGAGCCAGGCCGCGCTCGGGATGCCCTGGCGTTTTACTGCCCCATTGGCGGAATTGTTTGATTTCTTCAATAGATAAATCGTACCCGGTGAGGTGCAGCAAACTATATAGCAGTGCAGAACCATGGCCGGCAGACAATATAAAACGGTCCCGGTTAAACCAGTCAGGGTCAGCAGGGTTATGTCTTAAAAACCTGGACCAAAGCGCATAGGCCATCGGAGCAGCGCCCAGTGGCAGGCCGGGATGCCCGCTATCGGCTTTCTGTACGGCATCAACAGAAAGAAAGCGCAGCGTATTGATACATAGTTCATCCAGTGCAGCAGGATTCGGTATAACCGCAGTATTGGTACTCATGGAGCTGTCTTTTAAAGGTGAAAAAGATCACTCATAGGTCAACAAACATCATGCTCATAAGGTTGGCAGAAATTTTCAGCCATAGTCAGGGTTAACGATATAATAAAACGGGAACTATTCGAACAGGGAAAGCTCGTCGCGGGTAACGGCATGAAAAAGATTCTGGAGCTGGTGAACATGCACAATGGGCCTGCCATAGGCCACAAGGCCTTCCGCCGCATCGGTAAGGGGCTGAAATACCCCGTTTTCGTGACGTACGTGTACACTATGCAGCCGGTTGTATCTCAGGGAATATACATTCACATCTTCTCCATGATCCGGATCTCCTTTAATAAAGCCAAACCGGGATAGGAGGTATACGTCCAGGATTACCGGGTTGATTTTGTCAAAAGGAAGTTTACTGCGTGGCAATCCTGAATTGTAGACATACCCGTCTAAAATACCTTCCACCACAAAGGCTGCTTCCTCCATGTTGTAATCAAACCAGGCTACATAATTTCCGATCCGGATATCTGAGGCTTCAATCATAAAACAGGTTAAGCCAGCAAAACCAATAACAACGTAATGAGTGCCGGTAATGCCTGCACGAAAAATATCTTTTTGTCGGCGGTAAGAGCGCCATACAAGCCAGCTACGATGACGCAGCTCAAGAAGAAAATAGCCACCCGCGCTGCCCAGACAGGGTCGGTAATAAAGAACGTCCATGCAAGACCCGCCGCAAGGAATCCGTTATATAAGCCCTGGTTGGCGGCCAGTGATTTGGTGGGAGGAAAGAGTTCTTTAGGGAACTGCCGGAACACTTCCGGGCCTTTCGAGGTCCAGGCAAACATTTCCAGCCAAAGGATGTACAGGTGTTCTATCATCACCAGTGCGATTCCTATTTTAGTTAATATCAGCATAAGGGAATTATTAAAGGATACCCGATAAATATACTTAAATTATCTTTTCAAGCAGCCAGGCAACACCCAGCGCAAGTAGGGTACCTACGGCATAACATACACAGTCGCTCCACAGGAAGCCATGTCCCAGAAGAATACCGGCAGGCGTATTGCGGAATTTCACAGCCCAATCAGCCTGGTATAGCTGCTGTACTTCAATAAGTATACATACCAGGTAGTTACTGATACCGATTTTCCATAGCGGGGTAACCGGGTAGAGGAACCTGATGCCAAAGAATATACAGGTGGCTGATAATACATCACCGCCATAAATGCGAACTAACTCCGGGAAATATTGGGGAGCCCACCTGGTGGCCAACCCTAGAGGGATATTCAATAAAATGAGAAAGAAATAGCACCAACGCCTTTTTGCTACCATAGGTTTAAAAAGCGATAAATATAAGAAAGATATTCTTATATAAGGCACTACAGGGGAGGAATGGATCTGTGTCGGCTGCACTAATAAAAAAGCAATAACCCGCCTGGGTTATTGCTCATTATTATTGCTTTCGTTTTCTGTGTTATTTTTCTTTTTTCCGCGGTTAGTACCACCTTTACGGCCTATGGCGGCCATGTGTTCGCGATTTTTACTTACTGCTTCGCCGCCTTTTTTACCTGCTGCACGTGCTTCTTCAGAAGTGAATTTGTGAGCTACTCCCTGTTGATGTGCAGCTTTTCCCCCTTCTCTCGAAATGGCACGTTGCTGTTCAGGGTCCATAGAAGCGAATCCGCGTTTACTATGCTTACTTTTCTGTTCTGAGTTCTTTTCGGGTGCATGTGCGGCTACTGGCATGGCATGTTGAAATCTGGTGTCTTCCATAATCCTGAAGTTTTATAGTGATAGTAGTTAAAAGAGTCTGTAATAGCGATCAAGATATGTGCCACCGCAAGGACTCCGTACTATTGCAGGTTTAGGGCGACATGTATCAATGAATAGGGCAATACATTCCACAATCCATAGAATTTTTAACACACTTTTGAGGTGCTTTCCCCATTTTATCCCACTGAAGTCCTTCATTTTCCGTGGCTTATATTTTGTTTTCACCATAATGTTATTCTTTTCCTTAACCCATCTAAATTTTTTTGTTATGGCAAAGTATTCAGATGAATCACAGCGCAAAGTCAAAAGAGCAATGCATGAAATGCACGAGGGTAAATTAAAAAGTGGAAATAGTAATAAGAAAGTTACGAATCCTAAGCAAGCTATCGCCATAGGATTATCCGAAGCAAGAGAAGAAGGAGCAAAGGTTCCTAAAAAAGCAGCTGCTAAAAAAGCAACTGCTAAAAAAGCAGCACCCAAAAAAACAGCTGCTAAAAAATCAACTACCAAAAAAGCAGCGACCAAAAAATCAACTGCAAAAAAAGCGGCTCCAAAGAAAACTGCCGCTAAAAAAACAACCACGAAAAGAACGGCTGCTAAAAAATCTACCGCGAAAAAAGCAACAGCCAAAAAGACAACTGCCAAAAAGGCGAGTACTAAAAAAGCCGCTCCAAAAAGAAAGTCAACCGCCCGTAAAAAATCAGCCGCAATGGCCTGATCCCCGTCGTTTTTATAATGACAATATATTCATAAAGACCGGTCAGTACACTGCACCGGTCTTTATTTATGGTATATACCTTGCAGCATATAAGGTATGGAAAAGCACAGCATTACTGTGATCATAAAAGGTAAGCCTTACGGTTTGGTTATCACAATCGACAGGAGCGCTTTGGAAACAGCATTTCAGGTGATCCCAGATGTCAGTGAACACGTATTGGATGAATACGAACCCCATACCGCCACTTTTACAACCGATCACAAAGACACACCGGAAGGAAGCCTGCGTACCGTGGAGTCAGAGCAAATTGCCCGTATTATCTGGGAAGAAATCCTGGATAAAATGAAATAACTCCCGCTTGCTTCATAATTTTAAAATCGTGGTTGTACCTTCGCAACAAAGCGAGCGAGTATAGCTATGATGGTAACCGATAAAACGTACAAAAACGCCAATCGAAGGGAACGGATTTTTTTCCTGGTAAAACTACTGGTGTATCTGGGCATTGTATATTTCAATCTTGAACACCCGGCCGTTTACGATAAAATTGTATGGCTATTTAAACTTACCAACGCACTTTCTTTTTTCCTGGGCGCCAACCTGGTGATTTCCCTGGCATGGCTGGTGATTTTGTCGTGGTACACCCGCCGGAACAAGAGTAAACCTATTGAAAAAGATAACTTTGTACTGGGCATTAACAGAATCACCTCGGTACTTAATACCATCTTCCTGTTGCTGGCTATTACTTTTTTCTTCGGTGTAAATCCCCTGCAGTTTGTTACCAGCATCACCATCGTGGCGGCAGCAATTGCGCTCCTGACGAAAGACTATATTACCAATATGATCAATGGGCTGATCATCATGTTTTCCGATCAGCTGTCGCTGGGCGACCAGGTGCGTATAGGAGAGTACAAAGGAAGGATCAAGGATATTACCCTCATCAATTTAGTATTATTGAACGATGATGATGACCTGGTGATTATTCCCAACACTGTTGTTTTTACCACGATAGTATTGAACCAGTCCAAACAAAACATCAAAAAACTGACCGTTGAGTTTGAACTGGATCATAAACATCCTTTTACTATCCGTGAATTGGAAGAGCGGCTAAGAGGTAGTGTGGCAGAATATTCCCGCAGTTTTACCCCGGAAAGTTTTTCCCTGAAAACCATAGAGATCAAGAAAGACTTTGTACAGTTTAAAGTACAACTGGTCATGCCATTGTCCAATAAAGAAACCGAACGCCAGATCCGGCGTGCCCTCAATACCGCCATCCTGGCGATTGCCGAAGGAAAGGACTAAACTGCAGCCATAGCAGCGGTGAGGGTGGTAATGAATTCATCCACCTGTTCCTTACTTACATTCGGCATACAAATAATATGCGAATACCCGCCTTCAGAGGCCAGTTGCCACTTACGGCGAATGCTTCCGGGTGGATCCGGAAACACTACCGTAATAGCATTGGGGTTGCGCCATGCAGGAATGCCGATATCATTCAAACGATCTACTGCATAGGCGGCTGTTGCTAAACTATGCCGGGCCCGCTCTTTTAATCCGGCGATGCCCAGGGTTTGGATAGCATACCATAGGAACAATGGACTATGGCCGTTTCTTGAACCGGTGATGGTGGTATCCATACTACCGATATACGCAACAGACCGGGCGATTCTGTCGCGGTTTGATTTTCGCGCGGTCACCACACCACAGGGAATGGGGGCGCCAATAAATTTATGCCCGCTGATAGCAATACTGTCTGCTCCATCTGCAAAGTCGAAAGCAGGCCTGGGATCCAGGAAAGCGCTGTAGCTCCCCGATAGTGCGCCGTCTGCGTGAATATAGTGATGCTTGATCGCCAGGTTTTTAAGAATACTTTTAATCCGTTTCACATCATCCCTGGCTTCTGTCATAGTGGTACCAATGTTGGCCAGCATGATTACCGGTAAGTGCCGGTTCATACGAATGGTATTTTCCAGGTCGTCGTAATCTATTTCCCCGTTGGGCAAAGTGCGGATAATAATGCCCGGCATATTCAGCAGATGCAGGTTTTTTTGTACGCTATAGTGCGTGGCTTCTGAATAATATACCATGCCTTTGGGGTATAATTCCCGGGCCAGGTATAAGCCATATAAATTGCCCTCGGAACCGCCATTGGTCACATAACCCCACCAGTCATCTTCGGGAGCACGGAACAGGTTCGCAAAGAAAGATACCACCTGCTTTTCCATCTCCCTGGTACCTACCGCGTAGGTAGAAGGTACAAAAGGATCCCCGAGGTTGTTGAGCGGGTATTGCAGAAAAGGCAGCAGGGGACTATAATCAAAATCTTTCGATACAGGATAACCCAGAAAATCTTTGGTACGGGACTGTACCTGCGTCAACAGTTCATCCAGCATCGCCATGTCTGTAGCGTTTAACCGGTACTCTTTCATAATCGTTAATTACAGGTGTATGATGCTGCTAAATTAGGGGATACTAATTGAATTTAACTTCATGTGTGTGATTAACAGAAAATATATACTAGTTTTGATTGTTTGATAGTTTTGTAGAACTGTATAAAGCAAAATAGTCACTCCTGTAAAGAAAAATATAACTACCATGGATACACTGGATAACACGGACCGTCGCATTTTGCAGGTATTGCAGCAGGATGCGCGGTTAAATACCAAGGAAATTGCACATCGTATAGGGTTGTCCGTTACGCCTACGTATGAACGGTTAAAGAAAATAGAGAAGAGCGGGGTTATAAAAAGCTATGTTACGCTGTTGCATGCAGAGCAGGTAGGGAAGGCACTCATGGCCTTTTGTAATGTGTCGCTGCGACTGCATTCACAGCCACTGATAAAGAAATTTGAAACGGCTATTGCCGGCATGGAGGAGGTAATGGAATGCTATCACGTGGCCGGCACATACGATTACCTGCTCAAAGTGGTGGTAGATGATATGCGCAGCTATCAGTACTTTTTAACCGGCAAACTGGCGGCGGTAGAGAATATCGGACAGGTACACAGCTCCTTTGTAATGACGGAAATTAAGCATACTACCGCTTTTGGATTGCTTTGATCAGCGCCTTAACACCCGGACTCCATTTACCGGGTGATCCTGTACTACCATGGTATAAGCCCGCGGATTTATTTCCGTATCCTCGGAGAGAGGAATGGTAAAGGAGAAACTGCTGCCGGTGCCAGGCATGCTGTTAAACCAGATTTGTCCCTGGTTACGCTCTACAAAGTCTTTCGATAAATGCAGCCCCAAACCGCAGCCCTTTTCATTTTGGGTACCGGTGGTGGAGTAATAAATATTAGAGAAGATGCGGTGTTGATTTTCCAGTGGGATACCGGTACCATTGTCTTTCACCGTAATTTCCGCGATGTCGTTGCCCACCTGCGCGGTAATCTGCACTTCGCCACCAGCGGGCGTGAATTTAATGGCATTGTTGATCAGGTTGCGCAATACCAGCCGGATCATATCCGGGTCTGCATATACCATGATGTTTTTATTCAACTCATGCCACAACTTCACTTCTTTTTGCCGGGCGAGGGTTTGCAGCAAATCAAATTCCCGGCTGAGTAACAGGGTAAGATCAAAATCATCCGGTTTTACGCCGATACCTTTCATTTGGTTGCTGGCCCACTGCAACATATTGTCCATCATATAGGCCGTATTTTTTACATCTCTCCACAACTCATCGGTATACATCCGGAACTGGCTGGCATCAATTTTTTCGTCTTTCAACAGGAAGAGTAATCCCTCGAGAATGGCCAGCGGAGAGCGTAGATCATGGGAGATGACAGAGAAGATTTTATCTTTTACCTGGTTCAGATTTTCCAGGGTAGTATTTTGTTCCAGGATAATACGGTTCTGCATAGATACTTCCTGGTTTTTGTTATTCAGCTCCAGGTATAATTCCTGTTGCCGTTTATACAGGCGGTATACCATCACCGTGATCAGTAGCAGTGCCAGAAACAGGGCAGCAGCGGATAATACCAGTACCCGTTGTTGCTGTATAGTGGCCAGGTGCATATGCTGTTCTTTTTTAAGCAGCACATTTTCCCGTTGCTTTTTTTCTGCCTCATATTTTTCTTCCGAGCGGGAAATCTGACGTCCCTTTTCTGCGTTGAAAAAGTCGATGTTCCGGTTGCTGTATGCTTTGTAGTCGGCGAAGGCCGCGGCATAATCTTTCCGTGCAGAATCCAGTTCATACCGGATTTTATAATAGATCAGTTCATTTTTGGCATTGCCGAGTTTGTCGTTGAGGGCTTTGGCGTTGTCGAGGTTTTTATCAGCGTTTTTTACATCCCCCAGCATGATTTGCACTTCCGCGAGGTTCAGGTTGGCTTTGACGACACCGGGTAAATTGCCGGCTTCTTTATAATAGGAAGAAGAAAGTTGGTGAAAGCGCAGCGCGTCTGTGTATCTTTCTGTCACCATCGCAATGATACCCATGTTTTCATAAGTATATGCCAGGCCACGCTGATCGTTTAATTCCAGTTTTATTTTCTCCGCCCGTTGCAGGTAGTACATAGCGGAATCGTACATTTTCAGGGCAATATAGGCACATCCGATGTTGTTGATGGTTTTTCCGATCTCCGCTTTTTCATTCCGCTTCATTTTGATCGCCAGCGATTTTTTCAGATAGGGAAGGGCATCCCGTGGACTGTTTAGTTCTGTGAAAATATTGCCAACATCATTATTTAAAACGCCCAGCATATAAGGTTCGCCGAGTACTTCCGCCAGCTTCAGGGCATTGAGGGTCAGCTGCATTTGCTGATCCAGGTGACCTTTGGTATTTTCTACGAGCGCCAGGTTGCGGAGCGCCCATATTTTCCCGGGAGTATAGTGAAGACTGTCGCTCAACAACAGGGCTTCTTCTCCGAAGCTGGCTGCCATGGAAGCGTCTTTGGTAAAATACATTCTGGAAACCTGGTTCAACAGGTTGATTCTGACAGTATCTTTTTGAGGATGAGCACGAAGCGATGACAGTAATGAATCATTGATCTGCTGCTGCGCTGCTACCGCAGGCGACAACAAGAGAAAATAAAGTGGGATTAATATACATTTATTCAAAGGACTGGCCGGCAGCATAGTGTATAGTGTTGGCAGTGACAAGTGTGGAGCGATTCGGGGGCGGTCCACCTTAATATAGGTTAAAATTAAAGATAATGTGCCACGATTCAAAGTAAGTTGGTATAAAAAGGCCAATGTATTTAGTGTTATACCGGATAAAACCAAATAGGGTTGTATCTTTCGGGAATTTTTTTATTTTTTTGTCTGCCAACGGCTACCCTTATAAACATTCATGTACATGAAACCGGTTATCACCATAGAATATTGCCCCAAATGCGGATGGTTATTGAGATCCGCCTATATGGCCCAGGAACTGCTGACCACTTTTACGGAAGAATTGGGAGGAGTGACCCTGCGTCCCAGCGAAACAGGGGGAACCTTTACCATACGGCTAAACGAAGAAATAATATTTGATCGTAAAACGGCCGGGCACTTCCCGGAGATTAAGTTTCTGAAGCAGCTGGTGCGTGACCTGGTGAGCCCGGAGAAAAGCCTGGGGCATTCCGATAAACCTTAATATAAGCGGGAGGTGATCGCTTTGCTAATTTCTTTACATTTGCAGCCTATGTATAAACACCTCCATATCATCGCTTTATTGATTTTATTGGCAACAGGCGCCCAGGCACAACAGGATAGTATTTCCCATAAAGCTTCATCACCCAAAGGCATATACGATAGTGTGGCGGTACGGAGACGTAGTTTTTTTCCAATCCCGGTGTTAGGCTACTCCCAGGAGAAGGGATTGGAAATAGGCGCCGCTATGTTATATTCTTTTTACACAGACAATATGAACCCGGATCCGGCTACCCGTAATTCGTCCATTAATCTCATTCCGGCGATCACAACGGAGCACCAATTTAAAATAGATCTTAAAACCAATATCTGGACGCGATCCAATACCTGGCATTTTAAAACCAATCTCCGCTACCAGAATTATCCGTTATACTTTTTTGGTATCGGCGATACTACGCATCATGATACCCGTTCACTGGTAGATAATATCCGTTACCGGGTGCAACTGGAAGGAGAGCGGCGCATCAGCGGCCACTTCTACGCGGGTGCTTCGGTTCAATATCAACATGATACTTATAGCAGCGGTGATGATAAAGGTGTGTATACTACCACTCCGCTCACAGATAAGTATGGCGGCTATGTCACCTTCCTGGGGCTAACCGGTATTTTCGATAACCGCGATAATCAGAATTATACCCGGTACGGCTGGTGGCTAAGGCTTAACCTGGCCTATGCACCTGCTTTCCTGAGTACACAACCGCTCTTTAAGATCGATGCGCAGGGCACACATTTTATTGCTATCTCCCGGAAAAGTACCCTTGGTTTAAATGGTATTTTTAATAGCCTGCAGGGAAAAGAACTACCTTTTTATTTATTGCCTGAAATGGGTAATGACCTGATTATGAGGGGATATTATACCGGGAGATATCGTAACCAGAACTACCTGGCGGGACAAGCAGAATATCGTTACCTCGTAGATCCCAGGATGCGTATCCATATCTGGTTTTTGGATATCAAGCCTAAGTTTGCCCTGGCAGCCTTTGCCGGTACAGGTACCGTTTTTGCCAACCGGGATTTTCATTTCGATGGGTTTAAGCCCAGCTATGGCGCCGGCATCCGTTATTTCTATGATGAAAGCGCCCGGCTCACTATTCGTATAGACTACGCCGTAGGAGAAAAACGGAATGGCGAATCCAGGCAAAAAGGATTATACCTGTCGTTGGCAGAAGCGTTTTAATGAATGGGGTGTAAGTGATGGTTATTTGGTAATAATTTGTTAACTTTCAATAGATTAATTCGTTACACCAAAACCATTGCATATGAAAAAACTACACCTGTTTGGTGCTGCTATCCTATTCACGGCCGTTGCTGTTACTACCCAGGCCCAGGACATGTCTCATTCCCACAATCCCGCTCATTCAAAATGGTATTTAAAAGTAGCCGGTGGTTATTTTTTTAGTGTATCACCGGGACAGTTTCCGAATGTTGGCCCTTATCCGCCACAGGATTTGCACACGGAATACAACCCGGCCAGGCCTAATCCGTTAGATACCATCAGTCGTAAAGTGCTCACCGGTTCCTATGGACAAGGTTTCCGTGGAGGTTTATCTGTGGGCTACAACATCAATAAATACCTGGCAGTAGAAGGAACTTTTAATTATTTCCATAGTCAGAAAAACCTGATGACCCGGCAACTCACCACTGTGGTGGGTTCTGGAAAGGAACTGGGGCATGTGGAATCCCATGGTTATGTGAATGCAGTTGACTTTGCGCCCAGCCTGGTGGTCAGTCCTGGTATGGAAAAAGTAAATCCATATGTGCGCTTCGGTGTGGTAGTGCCGTTGTGGGGTCGTTTGTACATTGAAACAGATGCCAGCCAGGTAAGCTCTCCCGGGCCGGGTTTGCAGGCGTCTACTGTTATTCACCGCAAAGAAGAAATTAAACCCAATATTACTGTTGGCTTCCAGGGCGCGCTGGGAGTATCTTTCCAGGTAGCTTCCCGGTTTGATGTTTTTGTAGAAGCGGAGTATAGAAATGTACCGGTAAGAAGTAAAGAGAAAGAAATTACCCAATACGATGAAACCACCACGGTGGTGAATGTAGCCAGTGGCACAGTGGTAGCTACCAGAAAACGTGCACTGAGTGATCTTAGCACGGCAGAAAAAAATACGGAATATCAAACTACTTTGGACAAAAATTCCAATACTCCCATCAATCAACAGGGAACAAAAGTTTTTTATAAGGATGATAACAAACCATCCAATGATCTGAAGTCTTACATTAATATTGGTGGGCTGGGTGTAAACGCCGGCCTCAAATTCCGGCTATAGATAGTATTTAATTTTAATGATATAAATTTGGGGAGATGAGAGCAGAAATATTTGCTTTCATCTCCCCAAATCTTTTACTTTTACGTAGTAAATAAAACACCAAAATCAGCATGCGTTCAAAACGCAGCATAGCCTTGAATTTAACAACGATCATTACTTACCGAATTAATTATGCCAATCCAAATGCCCGATATTTCACGTGAAGATTTTACCTGGTTAACGCAAACCTATGGAAAGGAAAACGGTTATTCCTATATAGACACCAAGGAAAGCGTAGTACACGAAATATTTAAAGACAAGATACTGATTGGTACGGCCTTTCTGAACTACGCCTCCTATGAACTTTCCTTTGGCGCACCGGGATTAAGTATCCGGAAAAGCCGTCTTGATAATTATAAACTCCATGATAAAGCCGTCCTGATTATTGATGAAATGAATGAGGAAGATGAGGAAGAGCTGATGCTTCGCTGGACGAATCTTGTACAGGAGCTGAAGGCGCTGGAAAGATTGAAAGGCATGGGAAATGCCCGGGAGCCACTGGCACAGCTTTACCTGGACATCTTTAATGAAGACGCCGCAGAAGAACAGATCAGCGGGTTGCCTGAAATAGTGCCGCCTAACGTAATGACCATTTGGGAAGAGCTGCATGCTGCCTTATCTGCTAACGGAAACGTTGTGGAGTTTGAGTGGCAGGAATTTGCGACCACTGGTATTCCAGTGCTCAATGAACTGGCGCCCTTATTAAATCTTGGTATAATACTGGAAGCGCCGGATCCGGACACCTATGCCGAAATGATAGCAGCAGAAGACTTTGCCAAGGAGATGCTGGACTTCGTAAATGAACAACTGTCGATGTACGACTTGAAAATAGCGGCTATAGGCCCTGCACTGGACGAATACCAATCTTTTGCCTGCCTGTCTATGCAGGATTATCGCCTGGCCAATGCACTTCTGAAAATGGAAGAACTATGCCTGGTTTGCTTCTTTTAGTGTTATTAAAATTTGGTTAAAATAACGACGCCATTCTTGCAATACCAGCCGGTATTGAATACCTTAGTACATACGTAATTGTATACTACATGAAATTATTAAGGCATTTTTTTTATGTACTGATCGCCGTGATGATCCTGCCAGCAGCGCAGGGGCCGGTGATGGCAGTGCAAAAAACAGCCGTTAATAGTATTCATGAAGCCAGTGCCACCGCGTTTAAAGCGGCTCTAAAAGCACCCCGTTACCACACCGCCATTACCCGGTTTAAACGCCGCCCGGTAGGTATCAACGACAGCTATGGACATGAAAAAGTTTGTCCGCCTTTATTATCAGAGATTACCGCACGTTTTATTTATGTAGATAAAATCCACGCCGGATTTTATTTTAATCCTTACCTCAGCATTCCTATATCGCTGAGAAGCTGGAGAGGCCCGCCCACCGCCTGATAACCCGTTATTTCATTTTTTTTATTTCATTCTTTTTTCAGCGATTTATGAACTCATATTCAATCGCGAAGAAGTGGTGTTGGTGGTTGCTATGTATTTTCCCCTTCACTTCTTTGTTCGCACAATCTGCAGCGGATAGCTTTTCGCTGCACCGGGCCATTGCGCTTACCCTTGCGCATTACCCGGCGCTTAAAGCCAGACAGGCCCAGGTAAACGCCGGGCAGGCCAACCTGGCAGACGTAAAACATAACTGGTACCCGGCTATAAAATTGCACGAGCAGCTGGATGCGGGTACTGATAACAGCATATACGGATCCTACTTTACGATGGGCATGATACCCTCCACATCCGGTGGTATCCGGCCGGAAAATAACAATGCCCTCATGAGCGGTAACATCGCCATGGCCGCCATGACGTGGGAAGTATACAACTTTGGCGCTTATAACAGCGAGCAGAAAGAAGCGGCACAGGCACTCAAAGTCCAGCAAACAGATCTGAATAATACCGCCAACCAGTTAACTGTATTGGTGATAGAAAACTACCTCGAATTGCTGCGGCTGCAGGCATTACAGAAAATTGCGGCAGATAATATTCAACGAAATGCAGAAATGCTGAGAGCCGTTACAGCTACGGTTTTACACGGCCTCAAACCGGGAGTGGACAGCGCCGTAGCCGCCGCCGAACTCTCAAAGGCCCGGTTGAATTTACTGGACATCAACAATAGATATAACCAGGTACGTATTCAACTATCCACTTTCACAGGCTTGGACACTACGCTCATACAACCCGATACGGTGAACAATGCCCGCCTGCTTCCTTTGCTGGGCTTGGCTACCCCGGATAGTATCGGTACACATCCAATGCTGGAATACTATAATGCTGTGTATCGTCAGCAACGTGCTGCGGAAGACGTGATCCGCAAGTCGCGACTGCCTAAAGTAAACCTGATGGCAGCAGGATGGATGCGCGGTTCCAGCGGATCGTTTAATGACCAGTATGATAAAAACCTGTGGAGTGGCATGGGGTACAGCCGCTACAACTATTTGCTGGGATTGGGAATTACCTATAATCTCACAGATCTTAAACGCACCCATGAAAAGGTAGCGGTGCAGCAGTACAAGTCGGAAGTGGCAGAACAACAGCTGGAAACCACGCGCACTACGCTCAACGGTTTATTACAGCAGGCGGAGTCAGATATTCAGGCTTCGAGAGGCAAGCTACAGGAATTGCCGGTGCAACTGGCTGCAGCCCGGGCAGCTGCGCGGCAGAAAATGGCGTTGTATAAAGGAGGACTGACCAACATCATTGATGTAACCACGGCGTTATTTGTGTTAAACCGTGCGGAAACAGACCTGGTGCAAACCCGTGATGCCGCGTGGAAAGCGCTGTTTCGTGCTGCCTATGCAGGCAACACTATCTCACAATTTTTACCTGATCTGAACTAAACGCACTACTATGTCATTTGTTTCTTCGGCACTGAAAAAGCCTATCGCGGTGGTGGTGATCACCGGCGGTCTGCTGCTTTTTTCACTGTTGTCTATATTCAGCATACCCATCGACATATTTCCGAAGCTCAACCTGCCTACTATTTATGTGATTGAGCCTTATGGGGGAATGTCGCCTCAACAGATGGAAGGTTTTTTTGCCACGCGATTGCAGGATCAGTTTCTATATGTAAATGGTGTAAAAAATATCACTACTAAAAACATACAGGGGTTAACGTTATTGAAACTCACTTTTTATGAAAATACGGATATGGCGGAAGCGGCTGCCCAGGTGGCTTTGCAGGTGAATCGTGCCATGAAGTTTTTTCCTCCCGGTGCATTGCCGCCGCAGGTAATGCGCTTCGATGCATCATCATTGCCGGTGGGAGAACTGGTGTTCAGCAGCCCGAATAAATCCCTGAAGGAAATCTATGACCTCGCAGCTACCCGTATCAGGCCTATGTTTGCTTCGGTGCCGGGCTTGTCGGCGCCGCCTCCATTTGGTGCCAATTCCCGCTCCGTAGTGGTGAATGTGGATCCGCAAAAGTTACGCGCTTTCAACTTAAGCGCGGATGAAGTGGTGGAAGCCATCGCAAAAAATAATGTGATGACTCCCTCCGGAAATATTCGGATCAATAATACCATGTTTGTGACGACGCTTAATTCGCTGGAAAAACAGGTCACCGACTTTGGGGATATTCCGATTGTTACCAACGGCAACAACAACGTGTTTATCCGCGACGTGGCCAGGGTAGCAGATGCCACGGATGTTACAGTGGATTATGCGCTGGTAAATGGCAAACGCTCGGTGTATATCCCGGTGGTAAAAACAGCGGATGCCTCTACCTGGGATGTGGTGAAGGCATTGAAGTCGAAAATACCGGAAATGCAAAGCCTGCTGCCGGATGATGTAAAAGTATCCTACGAGTTTGACCAGTCGGTGTTCGTGATCAACGCAGTGAAAAGCCTGATTACAGAAGGTGCCCTTGGTGCGCTGTTAACAGGTTTGATGGTACTGCTGTTCCTGCGCGATCTGCGCAGTTGCCTGGTAGTGGTAGTTACCATCCCGGTGGCGGTGTTATGTGCCATAATGGGATTAAAGCTTGCGGGGCAAACTATCAATATCATGACGTTGAGTGGATTGGCGCTGGCCATCGGTATCCTGGTGGACCAGGCCACGGTGACCATTGAAAATATTCACCAGCACCTGGAAATGGGGAAATCGAAACGAAAGGCCATTTACGATGCTTGTGAGGAAATTGCATTTCCGCTGGTGTTAATACTGATGTGTATCCTGGCTGTTTTTGCGCCTTCCTTTATCATGACGGGCGTGCCGCGGGCGATGTTCCTGCCATTGTCATTATCGATTGGCTTTGCAATGATCGCCTCTTTTTTTGCTGCGCAAACGCTGGTGCCGGTGATCGCTAACTGGTGGTTGAAGGCAGATAAATACCAGCACCACGCGCATGCAGTGCAGGCGCTGGATGCAGCAGAAGTGGCGGAAGTAAATGATCATTTGAAACAGGAACAACTGCACCCGGAAAAGGCCACTGGCTTTGAACGGTTTAAACTGCGCTTCATACGCATCCTGGAAGGAGGGATGAAGCGATCGCGTTTAGCCGTTACCGTATACCTGTTAGGTTCGCTGCTGCTGGCCGGTGGTTGTTATATGTGGATCGGAAAAGACCTGATGCCGCACGTGAACGCAGGTCAGTTCCAGCTTCGCCTCCGGATGCCGGACGGCACCCGTTTGGAGCGTACAGAGGAAGGGCTGCACCAGGTGTTACGGATTGTAGACAGTACTGTAAATGGGCAGGTGGCTATCAGCTCTGCTTATGTGGGACTGATCCCCAGCAGCTATGGTACCAGCAACCTGTATATTTTTAATAGTGGTACTCATGAAGCAGTATTGCAGGTAAACCTGGAGGAAAATTATAAAGTAGATATTGAAAAGCTGAAAGATGAACTCAGGAAGCGCATCACGGCCGATATTCCGGAGATGCGCCTGTCTTTTGAGCCTATAGATCTCACAGAAAAAATCATGAGCCAGGGAGCTGCTACGCCTATTGAGGTACGCGTAGCCGGTAAGGACATGAAGCAAATAGCCGGCTATGCAGCGCAGTTGGTAGGCCATCTGAAAGATGTGCCGTTTCTGCGCGATGTACAGATTGCGCAGCCTTTGCATTTCCCGGTGATCAGCATCCATATAGACAGGTTCAAACTGGCGCAGATGGGATTGAATATTTTTGAAGTGGCACGTTCAGTAACAGCGTCTACTTCGTCCAGCCGCTTCACAGAAAAGAATCAATGGCTGGATGAAAAAGTAGCTTATACCTACCAGGTGCAGGTACAGGTGCCGGAGTATAACATGACGGCCATCAACGACCTGAAAGAAATACCATTGGTAAAAGGCCAGCCACGGCCGGTTTTGGCGGACGTTGCCACGTTTACCACGACGGAAATGCCGGGAGAATTTGACCGCGCCGGTCCACGTAGGTTCGTGACCGTTAGTGCCAACATTTCCGGCAAAGATCTCGCCGCTGCTACCGCCGCGGTTCAAAAAGCAATCCGGGAAACCGGTACACCACCCAAAGGATTGATTACAGAGCTAAAAGGCGCTTCCAGCCTGTTGGTAGAAACATTAGGCAGTTTACAGAACGGGCTGATGATAGCCGTGGTCGTGATTTTTCTTTTACTCGCAGCCAATTACCAGTCGTTTAAATTATCGCTGGTGGTATTGACTACCATCCCCGCGGTAATTGCAGGAGCGTTGATGGCCCTGTTGCTGACAGGTGCCACGCTCAACCTGCAATCGTACATGGGCATGATCATGTCTACCGGGGTTTCGGTAGCTAATGCGATCCTGATTGTAACCAATGCAGAAAAGCTGAGAGGGGAGTACCACGATTCCGCTAAAGCAGCGGTAGTGAGTGCAGGCATACGCCTGCGCCCTATCCTGATGACAAGCCTCGCCATGGTGGCGGGAATGATTCCGATGGCCAGCGGCTTAGGTGAAGCCGGTGATCAGACAGCACCTTTGGGCCGTGCTGTTATCGGCGGCCTGATTGCCTCTACGTTGGCGGCTTTGCTGATATTGCCACAGGTGTATGCGCTGGTACAGCGTAAAGCTGGATATCAATCTCCTTCATTAATGCCGTCTGAACAGGACGATTTAAAATAAACTATAAGTATGAAACACTATAAATATTATTTGTTTGCATGGGGTATCATTACAGCAATGGCTGCCTGTAATTCTGCCGCCATGCCGGAAAAGAAAGCAGTTACTTCTGATCGTCATTATACCCTGGTACCGGTGGTGCAACGCCCGTTGGCCGGCAATATCCGCCTGCCGGGCACATTGGCGGCATTTCAGAAAGTAAGCATTTATCCCCGGATTAACGGCTTTGTAAAAAGCATCCTGGTAGACCGGGGCTCCAAAGTAAGGAAGGGACAGGTGTTGCTGGTGCTGGAAGCGCCTGAAGTAACGCAGCAATACTATGCGGCACAGTCGAAGTATTTGCAGGCCGCGGCGATGTTTGCTTCCAGCAAGGATAACTATGAGCGTACACTGGCAGTAAGTGCGGAGCCGGGCACTATTTCGGCGCATGACCTGGAGTTGTCGAAAGCCCGCATGCTGGCTGATAGCGCGCTGATGAACAGTGAACAGGCCAATTACCGTGCACAGGAAGTGAACCGCAGTTACCTCACCGTTATGGCGCCATTTGATGGCGTGATTACGGAGCGCAATATTCATCCTGGCGCCTTGGTAGGGCCGGATACAAAGGTGGACGATAAACCCATGCTCATGTTGGAGCAGGAAGACAACTTGAGGCTGATACTGCAGATACCGGAAATGTATAGCGCACAGCTGTCGCAACAGTCGGTGGTTAGCTTTGATGTGAACGCTATTCCCGGGCGGCATTTTGAAGGGACCATTGCCCGGCAGGCAGGAACGTTAAACGACAAGTATCGCTCTGAAGCCGTGGAAATAGATGTAGAAAATGCGCATCATATACTCAAAGCCGGTATGTATACAGAAGTATTACTGCCGTTGAGTGGTTCTACGCAGGCCATGCTGGTGCCTTCCAGTGCTGTGGTGATGTCTACGGAGAAGAAGTATGTAGTGGCCGTGAAGGATCACCGCACCAAATGGGTGGACATACAGGAGGGAAATCACCACAACGATTCTACGGAAGTATTCGGCCAGTTGCATGCCGGCGACCAGGTGATCATCAATGCCACCGATGAAATAAAAGAAGGTGTTGCGATTCCCTGATTCCGGCAATTTTTTTGATGAAGATTATCTAAACCATATGATATGACAGTCAGAAAAACCACTACCGAAAAAAGAGAACAGAAAGTGACGAAACGCAGGAACGAAGCGTTGGCGCCGGCTAAGGGCGGCGCAAAGAAAGAACGGAATGATGACCGGAATAATGTATTGGAAGGGTATGATGAAGACGAATACGATGGGCAGGATATTAAAAATGGCAGGCGCAAGAAGAAGCAATAAAAAAAGCGGCCGTCCCGAAGAATCGGGACGGCTTTTCTGCTAACTGTTCCGTCTATATTGATTTTTTTATGTTCTTATTAAAAAAAGAGAACAAATAACATCCACCTAGTAATCAATAACGGATTTACCTGTTGTTCAACTAAAAAAAGAGTTTAAGCGGGCATGGCTATGCATCGCGGTATACGCGCCTTTGTCGGAGTCAAAAGGTGTAGTGGTTAGATGTTGTTGCTGTCTACAACCATAGCGGCTTCGCGCTATGTGGAAATGGCTATCTTAATTCGTCTGCGTATTACTCCCGGGCATGCCTTGGAATAATAACACGAAATGATTTAAAATTGTTTTGAAAAAAGCAGGCTAAAAATTAAAAAGCTCACGCAGGCCTAATGCCAGCATTTGAACGCCGATAACGGCGAGGATAAGTCCCATCATTTTGGTAATCACCATCATGACGTTGGTGCCGATTATTTTTACAATGCGTTCACCTGCAATAAAGAGGAGATAGGTGATATAACATATAAAAGCATAAATAGCTATTACAATAGCCAGGTGTGTAAGATCTTTGGCGGCAGAATAACTCATAGAGGTGGTGATGGCGCCTGGTCCGGCCAGCAGTGGCATAGCCAGTGGTGTAATGGCAACACTGATACCCTGATCCGCTTTTACAGGCTGCGCTCCCAGTTTGGGGTTTTCTGATTTACTTTCTTTTTCTCCGCGCACCATTTCATACCCAATCACAAAAACGAGTATACCACCAGTCACGCGCAAGGCCGCCAATGTAATCCCAAATACATGGAAGATGAGTTTACCAGCCACACTAAAAACAAGAATGATACAAAAGGCAATGAGCACCGATTTGGTGGCTATATTGCGCTTTGCCTTTTTGTCCATGTTGGAGGTCAGCTCCATAAAAACGGGGATGGCAGAAATAGGATTCACGATTGCCAGTAATCCCATGAATACCGTTGTTGCAAATGCAATGTAATTATCAAATAATGCCATCATATCAGCAATATAATAAATTTTAATTACGAATTACAAATCCATCATCCGTAATTGTTTCCTACGCTCGTAAACGGGGGAGCTGCCAGTTGTTTCTCAGGGTGATGAGCCGTATGGCTACTATAACGGCAACGGCTATACTTTTTGAAATGTCTCCGGGGATACCGGTATAATGACCGGTCAGCAGGTATAAAATACCGCCAGCAATAGAGGCGGCGGCATATATTTCGCGCGTAAAAAGAATGGGTTGTTCACCACAGATGACGTCACGGAGTAGCCCGCCGAAAGTACCGGTAATAACGCCTAATGCTACACATACGGGCATAGGTAACCCCGCCGCGATACCTTTGTTGATACCGGTGATGGTGAACAGGCCTAAACCAATAGCATCGAATGTACTGAGAAGGCGGTTGAGTTTTTTTACATAAGAAAAAAACAAGGCGGCAATAATAGCGGCTACTATGATGGCAGTGTTGCTCAATTCATCTGTCATCCAGGCTACAGGCGTAGCCCCGATCAACAGATCGCGTATAGTTCCTCCGCCGATGGCTGTAATAAAAGCCAGCGCCAGTAAGCCAATAACATCGTATGATTTATTGATAGCTGCTGTTGCGCCCGAAACAGCAAATGCGAATGTGCCTAATAATTCTAATCCCTGGATAAAGGTCAGCTGCATTCTCCTTGTCTTGATTTGCGGTCGAAGATAAGGATACTTTAAATCATCATATGAAAATTCTAGTAATCAAAAGCAGGTTCCCCGCGTAAAGTACGCTCGATCTGATCACTCAGATCACGGCTAAAGCCTTCTACTTCAATTTTCGGATGATGGTCGAGGTAGATAAGAAAACGACCGGTTTCCTTGGTCACCAGGTCATAAATATCTTCCAGTAAAGCAGACAGTAATTTACGGGTAGTTTCCGCAATCTGCGCCAGTGGGCCGTCTTCGAATGGCAGGTACTCACGGTTTTTATAAGATAAGGCTATCTGAATCATAACTGATGGTTTTTCTGTAGGATTTAGCAGGCCGGTTATTTTCTCGCTAACCGGTTGGTTTTCATTAATTAATTATTAATTCTGACATAAAAGTAGAAAAAAAGAAATACATAAATTCCAACTAAAGGGTGATTTTTTTATCCACATTGTCTAAAGAAAATAAAATATATAATATCTTCCGAAGTTGACCGCCGACACATCTACATAACCATTCTCATATTGTTGATTTTTTTTCTTTTATAATTTGGCTACCATTGCACATTATTCTTACATAATGAAGAAACTTACATTAGTCCTCGTTTTAATTGTATGCTACTATCTCCCTATGCAGGCCCAGCCAGGCAAAGGTATGAGATGGAGCCTCGACGGGAAGTCGTTCTACAAGGCCACTCCCTCAGGTATTGAGTCTAACCCTTTAACCGGCGAAGCTCCCTCGTTGAAAATTCCTGCAGCCGCTTATCATGGTCTTGCATTAAAGGATTTTTATTTTTCGGCAGATGAAAAAAAGATACTGCTCTACACCAATTCAAAAAAAGTTTGGCGCTATGAAACCCGCGGTGATTACTGGGTGCTGGATATCGCCTCCGGAAAATTGCAACAGCTCGGCAAGCAACAACCTGCCTCTTCCCTGATGTTCGCTAAGCTTTCCCCCGATGGAACCAAGGCTGCCTATGTAAGCGGGCATAACATTTTTGTGGAGGACCTGCAAACTGATGCTGTAACGCCTATCACCACAGATGGTACCCGCCGCTTTATTAACGGTACTTTCGACTGGGCTTATGAAGAGGAATTTGGCTGCCGCGACGGCTTCCGCTGGAGCTCCGACAGTAAAAGCATCGCCTACTGGCAGATTGATGCCACCAAGATCCGCGACTTCCTCATGATGGATAACACCGATTCTATCTACTCCTTCACTGTTCCGGTTGAATATCCGAAAGCCGGTGAAAGCCCTTCTGCCTGCCGCATCGGCGTAGCAGATGTACAAACTGCTAAAACAACCTGGATGCAGGTTCCCGGCGATAATCAGCAACACTACATTCCCCGCATGGAATGGGTACCGGGTAAAAATACCCTTATCATCCAGCAACTCAACCGCAAACAAAACCACAGCAATGTAATGTTGTGTGATGCTGCAACGGGTAAAACACGCACGCTCTACCAGGAATCAGACAGCGCCTGGATAGATGTGAAATCGCGCTGGGATGATGATAACATTGCCGGATGGGACTTCCTGAAAGGCAACAAGTCATTTATCTGGGTAAGCGAACAGGATGGCTGGCGTCACCTGTATAATGTTAATACAGATGATGGAAAAGCTACATTGCTCACGCCAGGCAACTATGATGTAATCAGCATCGCTAAAATTGATGAAGCAAATAACGTCATCTATTTTTTAGCTTCTCCCGATAACCCTACCCAACAATATTTGTATAAGGTAGCGTTAACAGGTGGCAAGGCAGAACGCATTACTCCTGCCAACGAGCCAGGTAGCCACGAGTATAAAATTTCTCCTTATGGCGCCTGGGCGCTCCATGAATTCAGCAATGCCTATACTTACCCGGTAAGTGAAAGTGTACAGTTGCCAGCTCATAAAAGCAGCAGCAACGCAGTATTGAACGCTATCACCAAATCCGCTGATGCACCTAATAAACCGGAATTTTTCCAGGTCACTACGGTGGATGGGGTTACGATGAGTGGTTGGATGAGCAAGCCGGCCGACTTCAACCCGGCAAAAAAATATCCGGTCGTATTTTATGTATATGGTGAACCTGCAGGTGCTACGTCGCTGGATGCTATTGGCGCCGGTCGCAACTTCCTGTATGATGGCGATATGGCTGCAGATGGTTACATCTATGTGAGTATGGACAACCGCGGTACGCCATTGCCAAAGGGCAGCAAATGGCGCAAATGTGTTTACCGCAAAGTAGGATTGATCAACGCCAGAGATCAGGCCATGGCGGCAAAAGCGCTGATGCAGAAATATGCTTTCATAGATGCTGAACGTACGGCAGTATGGGGCTGGAGCGGAGGTGGTTCTATGACCCTGAACCTGATGTTCCAGTATCCGGAGATTTATAAAACAGGTATTGCGATTGCTGCAGTAGGCAACCAGCTTACGTATGATAACATCTACCAGGAGCGCTATATGGGGCTGCCGGAAGAAAACCGCGAAGACTTTGTAAAAGGGTCTCCAATCACTTATGCGCGTAATCTGAAAGGCAACCTGCTGTACATCCATGGTACCGGTGATGACAACGTACATTATCAGAATGCCGAAATGTTACTGAATGAACTGATCAAATACAATAAACAGTTCCAGTTCATGGCGTATCCAAACCGTACGCACAGTATCTCTGAAGGACCAGGTACGTTCCAGCACCTGTCTACTTTATACACCAATTACCTGCGCACACATTGTGAGCCGGGAGCGAAATAAGCTTTTAGCCATCAGCTTTTAGCTTTTAGCAAAATGCCGTGAAGATCATTATATGTTGGTCTCCGCGGCATTTTGCTAAAAGCTAAAAGCTAATTGTTAAAAGCTTACCTTTGCCTCCCTAAATAGAAAAATATGTCCAGGACGGGTATTATAGGTATACTGGCAGTATTGCTGGTAATTGCATGCACATTTTTGCCATGGTCTTATGTAGAGAGCAGGCATTTGACATTTACTGGTATGAATGGAACAGGCTCCAATTACGGAGAACCGGGCCGGTTGAGTATCATTTTATCTGTGTTGGCGATCGTTATTTTTGTAATAAAGAATAAATGGGTATCCCGGATTAACCTGTTTATTGTAGGATTCCTGGTAGCGTGGACATTTAGAAATATGTTGTTGTATTCGCGTTGTGAGATAGGGGAGTGTCCTCAGCCGGGGATAGCGTTGTATGTATCACTGGGCGCTGCTTTGGTGGCATTTGCCTGCGTGTTGTTTACACGTTCGCCTAAATGAGACAGATAATAGAAGAGAATATTATTGAGATGGTGTCAGGAAATTCCTGACACCATTTTTTATTTTCAGAAGACGGTCTTGTGCAGTATCCATGCGCCTGCCAGCACACCGGCGCCCATGATCCAATAACGCAATACGATGGGTAAAGGACGTTGGGCAGTGATCCTGGCTTTAATAAAACTAAAAGCTGTTAAGCCCAGGAAAACCAGCATGATACTGGTTTGTGACGCTGCGGGGAAATTTTCGTTGGAAAAATAAGGGCCCAAAGACAACACACCACCTACCCAAAAAAAGAAGCCGGTCAGCAGCGCATGCCGTATCGCACGGGAACGCTTAAACGTAGTTTCCACTACCTTTTCTTGCTCCAGTATCTGTTCCCAGGTTTGGGCATCTTTCTCCATTTCCTGTTCTATCTGGGCAATGGTGCCTGCGTTAATATCGAGTCGTTGCAGCTTGGATCTTTCCTTGTCAGATAGCAGGGCACTGTCGTGTTGTGCATCTCCTTTATTGGCCTGGAAAGCGCCAATCATTACCAGTACACCGCCTATCGCCCAGATGAAAAGATGCAGCGTATAAAAGCTTTGTACTTCAATGGGAAATACCTGGATCACCTGTGTAGCAAAGAACAACAGGAAAAGCCCATCGGGAAAACCGATTAAAAAGTCTGTTTTCCATCCGGAGCTCCGGATGGCTTTTTGGGATGCTATCATACTACAATAAACTAGCTGAAAGCCTGTTCCAGGCTTCTTTTGATGATCTGCACGCACTCAGCTACCTGGCTTTCATTGATGGTAAGTGGTGGTGCAAATCGTATTTTATCTCCGTGTGTTGGCTTGGCCAGCAGGCCGTTCTCTTTTAACGTTAAGCACAGGTCCCATGCGGCTTCCGGATCTTCATGCTTAATGATGATCGCATTCAGTAATCCTTTACCCCGTATGGTAGTAATATAAGGAGATTGCAGGTCCTGCAGGCCTTTGCGCAGCAATAAGCCCATCGCGGCTGCATTTTCCGCCATTTTCTCGTCTTTCAGTATTTGCAGGGAAGTGATGGCTACTTTACAGGCCAGCGGGTTGCCGCCATAAGTAGAACCATGTTCACCCGGTTTAATGGTGAGCATGATTTCATCATCTGCCAGTACGGCGCTTACCGGTAATGTACCGCCAGATAAGGCTTTCCCGAGAATGAGGATATCCGGACGCACATTTTCATGATCGCAGGCCAGCATTTTGCCGGTACGGGCAAGTCCTGTCTGGATTTCATCTGCAATAAATAATACGTTGGCATCCTGGCAATATTGTTTCGCTTTGGCGAGGTAGCCTTCATCCGGCACCATCACACCTGCTTCTCCCTGTATAGGTTCTACCAGGAAACCAGCTACGTTTTTATCCTGTAACGCCTGTTCCAGCGCGGTTAAGCTATTGTATGGAATTACCTCATAACCTGGCATAAACGGACCAAAGTTATTACGGGCAGTAGGATCGCTGCTAAATGAAATTACGTTCAGCGTACGTCCGTGGAAGTTATTGGTGCAGACAATAATTCTGGCTTTGTTTTCCGGAATGCCTTTTACCATATAAGCCCAGTGCCGGCACAGCTTCAGCGCTGTTTCCACCGCTTCCACGCCGGTGTTCATCGGTAATACTTTATCGTATCCGAAGTAGGCGGTAATGTATTGCGCATATTCCCCCAGTAAATCGTTGTGAAATGCACGGGAGGTCAGGGTGAGCTTTTGCGCCTGTGCAATCAGGGTGGCAATGATTTTAGGATGGCAATGTCCCTGATTCACCGCAGAATATCCGGATAAAAAATCGTAGTAACGTTTGCCGTCCACATCCCATAAAAAAACGCCTTCGCCCCGGTCCAGTACAACCGGTAACGGGTGATAGTTGTGGGCACCATACTGTTCTTCCAGCGCCAGGTAATGTTGAGACTTTTCGCTTATCGTGTAGGATGGTATCATAATAAGCCAAAAGTACGGGAAATTTATAGAAAGCAGAAAGCGGAAAGCAGAAAGCAAAAAGCTATTGCAGCGAGTGAACCAGGCGTTTTATATCCGCAGTGATCACCCGCTGCAATAGCTTTTTGCTTTCTGCTTTATCCTTTCAGCTTTTTTACCAGGTCGATATACTGCTGCATAGCCGCATCCTTACTGGTGCCTTTCAGCGCTGCCCAGGCTTCATATTTGGCTCTGGCTACAAAATCAAATGGGTTAGCCGGAGGATCAATATCCACATCACCGGTGCTGCCTTGTTTATACAAACTGTACAATTGCAGCAAAATCTCATTGGAAGGTTTTTCCGTCAATGTTTTACTGTCTGCCAGTGCTTGCTCAAACTGTTGAGTGAGTTCCATATTCCGCTTTATTTAAAATTTAACAATACAGGTTCATGCCTTCATTTTTCTCTTATGTCTATAAAGTTGAGCATTAAAACCTAATATATCAAAAAAAGCCACTGGTCTTCTTCCTATCTTCCTAAAAACCAAACAACAAAACATAATCACTAAACCCATTAACTAATGAACTAATTTCAATACCTTTGCCGGCTGAAAAGGTTTCGTGTAGTAAATTTGCATCAGGCCTAAGGAACAGCAAAACATCATATGAAGAATATTCGCAATTTTTGTATCATTGCCCATATTGACCATGGTAAAAGTACCCTGGCAGACCGTTTACTGGAATTTACAAAGACTATCTCCGACCGTGATATGCAGGCGCAGGTACTGGACGACATGGATCTTGAGCGTGAAAAAGGAATCACCATCAAGAGCCACGCTATCCAGATGAACTACACCGCTAAGGACGGGGAACAATATATTTTTAACCTGATTGATACTCCCGGTCACGTGGATTTCTCTTATGAGGTATCCCGCGCACTGGCCGCCTGTGAAGGTGCGCTGTTGCTGGTTGACGCCGCCCAGGGTATCCAGGCACAAACCATCTCCAACCTGTACCTGGCACTGGAGAACGACCTCGAAATTATTCCTGTGATCAACAAAATTGATATGCAGGGCGCCATGATCGAGGAAGTAAAAGACCAGATCATCGAACTCATTGGCGTTAAAGGAGAAGATATCCTGCTGGCATCCGGTAAATCCGGTATCGGTATTGAAGATATCCTCGAAGGCATTGTACACCGTATCCCGGCGCCTAAAGGCAGCAACGATGCACCTTTGCAGGCTTTGATCTTCGACAGCGTATTCAACTCTTTCCGCGGTATCATCGCTTACTTCCGCGTTTTCAACGGTACCATCAGGAAAGGTGATAAAATTAAATTCGTTAACTCCGGGGAAGAATACTTCGCTGATGAAGTGGGCATCCTGAAACTGGGGCTATCACCTCAGAAAGAAGTGACCACCGGCGACGTAGGATATATTATTACCGGTATCAAAAGCGCCAAAGAAGTAAAAGTAGGGGATACCATCACCTTATCCAACAACCCCTGCGTAGAAGGAATCAACGGCTTCCAGGAAGTAAAACCAATGGTATTTGCGGGTATTTATCCGGTAAACACCGAGGACTTCGAAGAGTTGCGTGAGTGTATGGATAAACTGCAACTGAATGACGCCTCCCTGACCTATGAGCTGGAAACCTCACAGGCATTGGGCTTCGGCTTCCGTTGCGGATTCCTCGGCATGCTGCACATGGAAATTATCCAGGAAAGGCTGGAAAGAGAATTTAATCAAACTGTGATCACCACCGTTCCCAACGTAAGCTTCATTGCACATACCACCCGGGACGGCGTTATCACCGTAAATAACCCGAGTGAAATGCCCGATCCAACCAAACTGGATAGAATCGAAGAGCCTTTCATCCGCGCACAAATCATCACCAAACCTGAGTATATCGGTAACATCATGACCCTCTGCCTGGGTAAACGTGGTAACCTCCTTAACCAGAGCTACCTCACCACCACCCGTGTAGAACTCATGTTTGAAATTCCGCTTACAGAAATCGTATTCGACTTCTATGATAAGCTGAAAAGCCAGACCCGTGGCTATGCTTCGTTCGACTATACGCCGATTGGCTTCCGAGACAGTGATATCGTGAAAATGGACATCCTCCTCAACAGCGATAAAGTGGATGCGTTAAGTGCGCTGATTCACAGAAGCCGTGCGCAGGACTTCGGCCGTAAGCTCACTGAGAAGCTGAAAGAACTGTTGCCACGTCAGCAATTCCTGATCGCCATCCAGGCCGCTATCGGTGCTAAGATTGTGGCACGTGAAAACATCAGTGCAATGCGTAAAGACGTAACCGCTAAATGTTATGGTGGTGACATCTCCCGTAAACGTAAGCTCCTCGAGAAACAGAAAGAAGGTAAGAAACGTATGCGCCAGATCGGTAACGTAGAAATACCACAGGAAGCATTCCTCGCAGTATTGAAGCTGGACGATTAATACCGTTCTTCATTATATTTTTAATTAGCGAAGAAGAAAGCGTAAATTTTGCTTTCATCTTCGCTAATTTTTTTTATTTCATTGATCAAAAACCAATTACCCATGCGTTCCTTAGTATTGACGTTAACCGTTGCCGCTTTATCGTTTTCAGCAAAAGCCCAGAAATCAAAAACGCCTCCGGCAGCGGAACAGGTAGTAAAAGAAGCCTGTACTGCGGCTACCAAAAATCATAAAAAAGTATTTGTGCTCTTTCATGCTTCCTGGTGCGGATGGTGTCACAAAATGGATACGGCGATGAATGATGTATCTGTTAAAAAAGCTTTCACAGATAACTACGAAATCCGCCATATCACAGTATTGGAAAACGGGCCGAAGAAAGTACTGGAAAATCCGGGTGGCGCCGAGTTACTGGCAAAGTATCATGGCGATCAGCAGGGGATTCCTTTCTGGGTTATCCTTAATGCAGACGGCTCTTTTATTGCAGACAGCCGCGTGGCTGATGCCAGTGGTAAACTACAGAATGTAGGTTGTCCGGCACAAAAAGAGGAGGTAGATTACTTCGTAGGACTGCTCGAAAAAACCTCTAAAATGAAACGTGGAGAACTGGAAGCAGTACGTACCCGGTTTGCTAAGATAGCGCCACAAGCTGCCCATTAATCATCATCTACAGCAGGCAGGTAATACTATAGGGAGATGTGTTACTTTAGGTACCTGCCTGCTGCCGGAAGCCAACCCCCATGCCATTTTGCACGTTTAATCGTCGTTTTTTTACAGCCGGGAAAATTTGTGGCACGCGTATGGTTTTATAGGTGAACTGTTTAACAGATCATCTGTTATACCATTTAAACCTTTACCGTATGCGAAAATGGCTCAGGATCACCCTTATTACCTCCGGCGTATTGATAACCCTGCTGTTGTTGTTAATCCTCGGTATGACCTGGTACATTCATGCCAACAAAGCGACCTTCCTCAAACAAATTACAGGACAGCTCAACGACCGGCTGAATGGTACCATTACTATTGAAGACATGGAACCTTCCGTGTGGAAAAGCTTCCCCAATGTTTCTATCGGCCTCAAAAAAGTGGTATTGCAGGATAGCTTGTGGCAACAGCACCACCACGCCCTGCTGGACGTTAACTATATTTTCGTACGGGTAAATACGTTATCACTGCTACGCAAGCACGTAGCCATAAATGAGATCACCTTACAGGATGGTAAAATATATCTCTACACAGATACCACAGGGTATTCCAATACTTATGTATTGCAAAACCCAAACGGGGAGAAAAAGAAAAACACAGCGTCAAAAGATGCCAATATTGAACAGTTGACCCTGCGGAATGTGAGTTTCATCATCGATAACCAGCAAAAGTTTAAGCTGTTTTACCTGGATATCAGCCGCCTGGACGGGAAAATGAAATCGACCGATAGTACCATACAATTTACCATGCTGTCGGATATCCTGTCTAAAAGCTTCGCCTTTAATACCAACAAAGGCAGCTATCTGAAAGACAAGAAAATGCAATTGAACCTGTCGGTCATCTTCAATAAGCATACTAAAATTCTCACTGTTCCTTCCCAGGAAATCAGGATAGATGAGCATCCGGTGCAGATTGCCGGACAATTTGGATTTGGCGAAAAGCCGCCGCCTTTCCAGTTAAAGATCAATGCCAACCAGGTATTATTGCAGGATGCCGCCACCTGGCTACCACCCAATATCAGCACCAAATTAAGTAACATCACGCTCACAAAACCGCTGGATGCCGAGGCTAACCTCAACGGGCATATGAAATTCCGGGACACCCCAAAGGTGGTCATCAACTGGAAAACTACGAACAATGTGTTGGTCACAACAATGGGAGAGTGGACCAATTGTAATTTCACCGGTAGATTTAATAATGAAGTGTTGCCAGGGCAAGGACATACCGACGAAAACTCTGCTGTCAATATTTTTCAGTTAAATGCCACACTGGCGGGTATTCCCATCAAAGTAGATACGATCAGGGTAGTGAATTTAAAGCAGCCATTGCTACGCGGACATTTCCGGTCTGATTTCCCATTGACTGCACTCAACGACGCAGCGGCAGACGGCCCTATTTTGTTCAAATCCGGGAATGCAAGTGCCGACTTGTTTTATACAGGGCCGGTATTGAAAGACGATAATACCCCTTCTTCGTTGCAGGGAGTAGTGGCCATAAAGCAGGGGGCATTTACTTACGGGCCCCGTAATTTATCTTTCCACAATACTAACGCCACGCTGCGTTTCACCGGGCAAGACCTGCAGTTGGAAAACATACAGGTGCAAACAGAAAAGAGTAGTCTGCAAATGGATGGCGCCATCAAAAACCTGATGAACCTGTACTTTACAACGCCGGAGAAAATAGAATTGATCTGGAATATCCGCAGCCAGCTGGTCGATCTCAATGAATTCAAGAGCTTCCTGGGCGTACGGCAAAAGTCGAAGCCAACTAAAAGTCAGCAGCGGGCCAAAATGGGACGGGTATCGCGGCAACTGGATGTGGTGCTGGCTTCCAGCAATGTAAAGATGAATGTACAACTGGATAAGATCATCTATCAACGATTTGCCGCCCAAAATGTAAAAGCCGGCCTGGAGCTTACCAATGAAGATATCCTCCTTAAACAAATTGCCTTACAACATGCCGGAGGTAGTATACAGATGGCCGGGATAGTACGGCAGCAGGGGAATAATAACAATTTTAAGATGGATGCCACTGTAAGTAATGTACAGATCAGTCAGCTCTTTTACGCCTTTAATAATTTTGGTACGGGCCTCAGATCGGATAACCTGAAGGGGAACGTATCAGCCAAAGTAAATTTGAAAGGAAACATACTCGACAACGGTACCCTGGCAAAGAATTCCTTATACGGTACCATCAACTTTAACCTGAAGAATGGTGCCCTGATTAACTTTGGACCGCTGGCAGATATCGGTAATTTTGCATTTCGCAAACGACACCTGGATAGTATCATGTTTGAAAACCTGAGTAACACCTTCCAGGTGGCCGGCAACAAAATCATGATTCCACCTATGCAGATTGCGTCCAGCGCCATTAATATTGATGTAAACGGGGTATATGGTATTGATGGAGGTACAGATATTAACCTTGCCATTCCACTCCGTAACCCTGCCAAGGACGCAGATATCACAGATAAAGAAGAAAAACGCCGTCGTAGCCGCCGCGGCATTGTAATCCATTTGCGGGCAGTATCGGAAAAAGATGGAAAGGTGAAAATTAAGCTGGGGAAAGGAGACAAAGAGGTAACGGGGAGTGCGACGGATATTGATACAGGGTATTAGTCATTAGCTTTTAGCTATTAGCTTTTAGCAAAATGCAGCGGAGATATTAGCAATGTAAAATAATATTTACACTTATATCTCCGCTGCATTTTGCTAAAAGCTAAAAGCTAAAAGCTAGTGGCTAACCGCTTCAAACGCTTGCGCCATATCGCCCTGGATATCGCTGATATGTTCTATACCCAGTGACACACGCAGTACGCCTGGTGCTACACCCGCTTTCCTTTGTTCTTCTTCACTTAATTGCTGGTGGGTAGTAGTTGCCGGATGAATGATCAGCGTTTTGGAATCGCCGACATTTGCCAGGTGATAAATTAACTTCAACGACTGTACGAATTTGTCCGCTGCTTCTTTTCCTCCTTTAATCTGGAAGCTTAATACACCGCCAAAGCCATTTTTCAGGTACTTCTGTGCCAATGCATGATATTTATTACCAGGCAGTCCGGGATAGTTCACGGAGGCTACCTGTGGGTGTTGCTCCAGCCATTGGGCCAGTGCCAGTGCATTATCGACGGTGCGTTGTACGCGCAGCGATAATGTTTCCAGTCCTTGTATAAACAGGAAGGAGTTTTGTGGCGCTAATGCCGGACCCCAGCTACGTAAGCCGGCCACACGTGCGCGGATTATGTAAGCGATGTTGCCGAATGGACTATGATCCCCGAATACTTCCCAGAATTTCATGCCGTGGTAAGCTTCATCTGGTTCGCTGAATTGTTTGAACTTGCCGTTGCCCCAATTGTAGTTGCCGCCATCTACAATGATACCACCAATGCTGGTACCGTGGCCACCAATCCATTTGGTAGCAGCTTCTACTACTACGTTGGCGCCATGTTCCAGTGGGCGGGCCAGGTAGCCGGCTGCACCGAAGGTATTGTCTACCACCAATGGAAGATCATGTTTGCGTGCAATGGCACTTATTTTTTCAAAGTCAGGAATGGCAAACCCGGGATTACCAATGGTTTCCACATATATGGCTTTGGTATTTTCGTCTATCAATGCTTCAAAGCTGGCCGGGTTATCAAGATCCGCGAAGCGGGCTTCTACACCTATGCGTTTGAAGCTTACCTTAAACTGGTTAAAAGTGCCTCCATACAGGTAAGAAGACGTGACGAAGTTATCGCCTGGCAACAGGATATTATGCAAGGCAATAAATTGCGCTGCCTGCCCGGAAGCCACTGCCAGTGCGCCAACACCGCCTTCCAATGCAGCCACTCTTTTTTCAAATACATCCGTAGTGGGGTTCATGATACGGGTGTAGATATTACCAAACTGCTTCAGCTGAAAAAGATCTGCTGCATGTTCTGCACTGTCGAAAGTATAAGAAGTGGTTTGATAAATAGGTACGGCGGCTGCATGTGTAGTGCCTTCCGGTTGATAACCGGCATGTACCTGGAGCGTGTCAAAATGTAATGGCTTAGTGGACATAACCTGTAAAATTTTAAGGTGGGGAATAAAAGTCTACAAATATAGTAGACTAATTTAAATAACAAAACTTTTTGTGAGATAATCATGATAGATATTAAATATTAAATGGGCTTTTGTTGTTTAAATTAAAATAACATCGCTTCTGCACCACAGGTGGCATTGACTTTCCTGTGCCGCCCCGCATAAATTTTTCAGCAATTTTATCTACCACAATTTGCAGCATACAATAAAAAATAATATCTTCGAAAGCTATATTTGCTCTTATCAATCGCTAAATAGCTTTTTGCTTTACGCTTTCAGCTTATAGCTAATTAAAAATCGTGTTTCCGTGAAGAAGCACAGTTGACCGATGTTATTAACTATTACGACTAAACGTTACCCCGCCACTGACCTTGGCTATCTTCTGCACAAGCATCCCGCTAAAGTACAAACAGTAGAATTGACAGCAGGTAGTGCACACATTTTTTATCCGGAAGCTACAGACCAATCCTGTACCGCCGCATTATTACTGGACATAGATCCGGTAAAACTGGTTCGCCGCGGTAGCAGTGGCCACGATTTTTCACTGGAACAGTATGTGAATGACCGCCCTTATGTGGCCTCCTCTTTTATGAGTGCCGCCATTGCGCATGCATATTCTTCAGCAATGAATGGACGTTGCAAAGACAAGCCCCACCTGGTGGATGAAGCCATGCCCTTTGAAGTTACGTTATCCGTTTTACCGGTAAAGGGTGGAGAGTATTTATTACGGCAGTTTTTTGAGCCACTGGGCTATGAAGTATCCGTGCAGTCTTACATCCTTGATGAACAGTTTCCCGAATGGGGGCAGAGCCGCTACTTTAATGTGACGCTGCGCCATACATTGCCACTGAAAACCATCCTGAGCCAGTTGTATATCCTGATCCCGGTTTGCGATAATGATAAGCATTATTTTGTGGGGGGACATGAAATAGAGAAACTCATGGAAAAGGGGCAGGGGTGGCTGGATAGTCATCCCAGTAAGGAACTCATTACCCGTCGCTATCTCCGGAATATCGGGCCGCTGGCCAAAGAGGCCCTGGGCCTGATCATGAGGGATGATGTACTCCCCGTGGAAGTCAAAGAACCCAAAGAAAAAGTACGGTTGCACGATGTTCGCCTGCAAGCAGTGCGCGACCTGCTCCTGGAACTTGGCGTGAGTGCTGTAGCGGATATGGGTTGTGGCGAAGGTAAGCTGCTTCGTTTACTCATGGAGAAATCCGCCTTTAAACGTATACTGGGGATGGATGTCAGCTATCATGCGCTGGAAATTGCCCAATCCAAATTAAAGATAGATCGCCTGCCGGAGCAACAGAAAGCGAGGATACAACTCATTCACGGCTCTCTAACGTATAGGGATAAACGCTTGTCGGGATTCGATGCCGGCGTATTGGTGGAAGTGATCGAACACCTGGACCTGCCGCGTTTACAGGCCCTGGAAAAGGTGGTGTTTGAATATGCCCGTCCACAGTACGTGATCATTACCACCGTGAATGCAGAATACAACGTATTGTACGAGAAATTGGAGGCGGGTGCTTTCCGGCATTCAGACCACCGCTTTGAATGGACCCGGGCGGAGTTTGAGGAATGGGGTAACCGCATAGCCGAACAATTTGGCTATATTGTCACCTACAGACCTTTGGGAGAAGTAGATGAAGTATTGGGAGGTCCCAGCCAACTGGCCCTGTTTAAAAGATAATTTATGAGAGAAGAAATATTAAAGAAGATAAAAGAACTGGAACAATTTCACCAGGTAAAAATATTATACGCCTGCGAATCCGGAAGCCGTGCCTGGGGCTTTCCATCGCCGGACAGCGACTATGACGTCCGTTTTATTTACACCCGGCATAAAGACACCTATCTGAGCATCACGGAACAGCCGGATGTGATTGAGCCGGAAATAGACGACGTATTGGATTTGAGCGGATGGGATATTCGTAAAGGACTGCAGCTCTTTTTAAAATCCAATGCTCCTTTGTATGAATGGCTGCAATCGCCCATCGTATACCAGGAAGTAACGGAATTTAAGCAGGAATTAACCGGCTTAATGGATAAGTATTTTTCGCCGCGGTCTGGTTGTCATCACTACCTGTCAATGGCCTATAATACGTTTACTAACGAACTGGAAGGAACACAGGTAAAGGTGAAGAAGTACTTCTATGTGCTGCGTCCAATGCTGGCCTGTCAATGGATACTGGCCGGTAAAGGCGTGCCGCCAATGGAGTTTGCTACCTTACGAACTTTAATTACGGATGCCTCCATACAATCCGAAATAGATCGTTTATTGGAAGTGAAAATAAAGGCAGATGAGCAAACCACTATTGCGCCCATACCGGCATTGCATCAGTGGATAGCTGGCGTATTGGATCAATGTAAGGAAATGTCGAGGGAAATACCTGCGGTAAAGAACAATACCGCGGAGTTAGACGTGCTTTTCCGGAAATATATTTCTTATGACTTTTGAAACATTACAACACCAACGGGAATGCATGCTGCTGGAGTGTATCAGTGGTAGCCGCGCTTATAACCTGCAGTTGCCCACATCCGACCGGGATATTAAAGGCATCTTCATATTACCGCAACAGGAGTTGTATGGAATGACTTACACCCCGCAGGTGTCTAATCAAAGCAACGATGAAGTATATTTTGAAATAAAACGTTTCCTGGAATTACTGGAGAAGAATAACCCCAATATACTGGAGCTGTTAAGCACCGGTACAGACAACCAGCTATACCGGCATCCTTTGATGGACCTGATAAAGCCGGCTGATTTTTTGTCCCGCTTATGCCTGGAAACATTTGCCGGTTACGCTAATACACAGATGAAAAAGGCCAAAGGACTGAATAAGAAGATCAACCAGTCGTATCCTGCCGAAAGGAAATCTGTGTTTGAGTTTTGTTACGTTATCGTTGGTGGTCAGAGTGTGTTGCTACAGGAATGGCTAAACGAAAACGGGTTACAATCTGAAGACTGCGGACTCGCCCGTATTCATCATTTCCGCGATGTATACGCGTTGTATCACACCAGTCAGTTTGATACCGGCGTTACTTTCAGGGGTGTTTTTCCTGGTGCAGACGCCAACGATGTGCAACTGAGTGCCATTCCAATGGGACCGGATCCAGTGGCCATCATGCAGTTTAATAAAGATGGTTATACGGTGTACTGTAAGGATTTCGCGGCTTATCATCAATGGGAAGCGCTTCGTAACCAGGAGCGGTACCGTCATAATAAGGAGCTGGGCGCTGATTATGACAGTAAGCACATGATGCATACTTTTCGTTTGTTAACCATGGCAGAAGAAATTGCTCAATATAAAGAAGTACGTGTATTCAGACACGACCGCGATTTTCTCCTGCGTATCCGCAATGGCGAATTCACTTACGATGCGCTGGTGGAAATGGCTACCCAAAAATTAGATCACATGCAACAGCTCTATGCGGCGTCAGATCTTCCGGATCATCCAGACCCGGCACTGGCAGAAGGGCTGTTGGTTAGAATAAGAGAAGCATATTATGACTCGAAGAAATAATAAATTATCACATATCTCTATACCGGAATTATCATTGGTATTATTAATCGGCCCTTCCGGGGCTGGTAAATCCACGTTTGCCCGCAAGTTTTTTAAACCGACAGAAATTATTTCATCCGATGTATGCCGTGGGCTTATCAGCGATGATGAAAATAACCAAAATGTATCTGCTGATGCATTTGAGCTGGTGCGCTTTATCGCCGCCAAGCGTTTAAAGTTGGGGTTGCTCACTGTTATTGATGCTACCAACGTACAGCCTGAATCCCGCAAACACTGGGTACAGCTGGCACGCGAGTATCACGTGCTGCCGGTGGCTATTATATTAAATATGCCGGAAGAAGTATGCCAGGAACGGAATGACTTGCGCAGCGATCGCAATTTCGGCAGGCATGTGATCCCGCAGCAAATTAGTCAGCTGAAGCGTGGGCTCCGCAACCTGCGGGAAGAAGGCTTCCGCCAGGTATTTGAATTGCGCTCACCGGACGAGGTGGCCGCACTGGAAACAATTACGCGCTCGCCGCTTTACAACAATAAAAAAGACGAACACGGACCATTCGATATCATCGGCGACGTACATGGCTGCTATGATGAGCTATGCAACCTGCTGGAAACGCTCGGCTATGAAGTAGACCGGGAAAATGCTACCTTAATCAGTTCGCCGTTAACAACTAACGCCGATGGTTATACGCGGTATCGTAAGCCTGTTTTTGTGGGCGACCTGGTAGACCGTGGCCCCAAATCGCCGCAAGTGCTGCGTTTGGTGATGCACATGGTCAATAACGGATTAGGCTTATGTGTGCCGGGTAACCACGATGCAAAGTTGCTGCGCTACCTGAATGGTAAAAATGTGCAGCTCAGACATGGGCTGGAACAAACTGTAACGCAGTTGGCCAGCGAAACACCGGAATTCCTGGAGTCTGTAAAAACATTTATAGATGGGCTGATCAGCCACTATTTACTGGATGATGGTAAGCTGGTAGTAGCACATGCCGGTTTGAAGGAAAGCATGCAGGGCCGCGGTTCCGGGGCTGTAAGGGAATTCTGTTTGTATGGAGAAACAACCGGAGAAACAGATGAATTCGGACTGCCGGTGCGCTATAACTGGGCGCTGGAATACGGCGGTCGCGCTATGGTGGTATACGGGCATACCCCCGTGCCGGAAGCACAGTGGCTCAATAACACCATTGATATCGATACCGGTTGCGTATTTGGGGCATCTCTGACAGCGCTGCGCTATCCGGAAAGAACCCTGGTATCTGTACCGGCTCTCGAACAATACGCTGTGCCTGCGCGCCCTATAGGCTACAATGCCAATAGTGTATTGAGTGTACAGCAGCAGTATGATAGCGTGTTAAATATTGAAGACTTCCTTGGTAAGTGCATATTGCAAACGCGCTATAGCCATAACATCACTATCCGGGAAGAGAATAGCATTGCGGCGTTGGAAGTGATGAGTCGTTTTACGATTAATCCTAAATGGCTTATCTATCTGCCACCAACGATGTCGCCGGCGGAAACCAGCCAGGAGGAGGGTTTGCTGGAACATCCGGCAGAAGGATTGCAGTACTACCGGGAAGCTGGTGTAACCAGGGTGATTTGTGAGGAAAAGCATATGGGCTCCCGCGCAGTGGTGATTGTTTGTAAAGATGAACAAGTAGCAGAGCGGAGATTTGGCGTTACGGGAGAAGGGAACGGTGTTATTTATACCAGAACAGGCCGTGCCTTCTTTGCAGATAAACAAACCGAACAGGATTTCGTGGCGCGTATCAATGCGGCATTGATCAGCACTGGCTTTTATGAAACTTTTGATACCGACTGGGTATGCCTGGATGCGGAGTTGATGCCCTGGAGCGCCAAAGCCCAGGCTTTGCTGCGCGATCAGTATGCCGCTGTAGGAACGGCCGCCGGTAGGGCTTTGCCGGAAGTAGTATCGGCGCTGAACCAGGCCATCAGCAATGGAGCACCTGCGCAGGTGTTGCTGGAAAAATATATGCAACGCCTGGAACAAACCACCAGCTATGTAAAGGCTTATCGCCAGTATTGCTGGCCCGTGGAGTCTCTTAACGACTATAAGCTGGCACCTTTTCACATCATGGCCACAGAAGGGAAAACCTGGTTTGACAAAGACCATGAATGGCATATGTCGGCCATAAAAAATTTATGTGCCGGTGATGAACAATTATTGCTTGCTACACCTTATTTGTTGGTGAACATCGGTAATGAGGAAAGTGAGCAGGCCGCCATTAACTGGTGGAAACAACTAACGGCTGCCGGAGGAGAAGGGATGGTGGTAAAGCCATATACCTTCCTCAGCAAAGACGATAAAGGGCTGATACAGCCAGCCATCAAAATTCGCGGAAAAGAATACCTCCGTATCATCTATGGACCGGAATATGATGCAGCCAAAAACCTGGAGCGGTTGCGGGTGCGCAAGCTGTCTGGTAAACGTTCCCTGGCTTTGCGCGAGTTTTCACTGGGACTGGAAGCCCTGGAGCGATTTGTAAATAAAGATCCATTACAGCTGGTACATCAATGTGTATTTGGTATTTTAGCGTTGGAGAGTGAACCGGTAGACCCGCGTTTATAAGTAATAACAGCGATTAAACATCTTTCTACATTTAAAAATAAAACTATGAAAGCCGTAGCCGTATCAAAATTCAAAGACATCCCCGTGGTCATGGACCTGCCGAAACCGGCTGTGAGACCAGGAACTGTCCTGGTCAAAGTAGCCGCTGCCGGGATGAATCCCTTCGACTGGAAAATGATTGATGGTATTATGGATAATGGAAAAACGCCTCACCAGTTTCCATTAATCATGGGCGTAGATGGAGCCGGCACGGTGGAAGAAGTAGGTGAGGGCGTTACCCGCTTTAAGAAGGGCGATAAAGTATACGGTCAATTTATTCATATGCCTATTGGTGAAGGCTCTTATGCAGAATACGCCATTGTGCCGGAAAAATCAGGCCTGACACTGGCGCCAGCCAGCCTTTCGGCCGCGGAAGCTGCCGCAGTACCTACTTCCGGTATGACGGCGCAGCAAATGATCGACAAACTGGATCTGCAGGAAGGCGATACATTGCTGATCAACGGCGCTACTGGCGGCGTAGGTTCCTTTGCCACGCAAATTGCCGCTGCACAGGGCATAGTTGTCATAGCCACTGTTGGCGATGAAGCAGGCGCAGCACGCATGAAGAAATTGGGCGCCACGGTAACCATTAATTATAAAGAAGCGCCACTGGCAGAGCAGGTAAAAGCAAAATTCCCCGGTGGGTTGGATGGCCTGATTGATATGGTGAGCGATGGTGCCGGTTTTACAGCTAACCTGGATCTCTTAAAACCAGGTGCAGTCGCATTAACCACCGTTTTTGTGGCCGATGAAGAAGCGCTTAAATCAAGGAATATTCGCGGTGGAAACTTCGAAACTCAGGGCAGCGCAGCTTCACTGGATACGCTGTCGCTGATGATAGACCGGGGCGCATTGACTATCCCGGTAGAATCAAAAATAACGCTGGATGAAGCACCTGCGGCAGTAGCATTGAGCCGGCAGGGAAGAGCCAAGGGGAAAACTGTTATCATTCTGCAATAAGCAATAAATTGGTGCCGTAAACATGTGCTTACGGCACCAATCAATTTAAATATTTACCGTCGCTTTGAATATCTCAGCGCCATTATCTGTACTGACTTCATAAGACGCGCCATACACGGTGAATACACACTGTCCTTTTTGTAAAGTCAGTGTATCATCTCCTTTCACAGTAGCGCTACCGTTAATAACAATTAATATTTCCGCTGCTTTTGCTTTGTGCTGGTATACTTTTCCGGCAGGAATATCAATCTTACTTACTTCAAAGTCCGGTGCTGGAGAAGGATAGATTCTTTCCAGTCCGTCTGCACTGACATCTCCTTTAATGATATGCGGTTGTACGCCTTCAAAGCGGGTGTGTTTCAATAATTCAGGAACATCCACATGCTTGGGTGTTAAGCCTCCACGCAGTACATTGTCTGAATTAGCCATCAGCTCTACGTTCTGGCCTTCCAGGTAAGCATGCGGAATGCCTGCGTCCTGGAACACGGCCTCACCGGCTTGTACCTGCATGATGTTGAAGAAGTAGATGGAGAAGATGCCCCTGTCAATTTTGTCAATGCTGGCCGGGTCATTTAATACAGCGCGTGCTGCCCAGAAACCCGGATCTGTTTTCGACAAACGATTGGCTTTATAATCAGGGATCATGCGGTCTGTCAATGGCCGGAGAATAATATTTACCAGCGATTGTGGCATCTCCATAACATTTTTATACAGGCCATAATAACCTTCTTTTTCGTATATGCTTACCAGTGAGGTGAACTCCGGAATGGACGTTAATACCTTATGCAGTTGCTCATGTGGTAAGAAGCCATGCAGCAGGTAAAACTCACTTAATGCCACCATAATCTCCGGTTTATGGTTGTCGTCTTTATAATTGCGGTTGGGAGCATTTAATGGAATACCTTCTGCATTTTCTCTGGCAAATCCTTTCTCTGCTTCACTTTTTGTAGGATGTACCTGGATAGATAACATATCTTTTACATCCAGTATTTTAAACAGGAAAGGTAGTTCTTTGAATTTTTCCCATACAGCAGGACCGGTAATATTAGCAGGGTCTTGTTGTATGAGTTGGTTCAGGGGTAATGTTCCGTTGGCAGTAGTAATAAGGGAAGGCGCACTTGGATGCGCACCCATCCAATATTCTGCACTGGGTTGATCTGTAGGAGCAATACCTAACAACTCCGGAATATATTTATATCCGCCCCAGGCATAGTGCTGTACTTTCCCTTCCAGTCTGAATACGTTCATATATGGTTATCTGTTTTACTTGTTAATTATCAGAGAATTGATAAATTTATATGCGTGCAAAAATAGGTGTTAACTGGTACATTTCAGGTACCCCCCGAAAAGTAAATATTTCTCCTGATTTATCATACTGATTGTTTGTTTTAACCTAACCCATATCGTTTATGGAAAACCATCTGACCCTGGGGCATCAGGGAGAAAACATAGCACAGGCTTATGTTCAACAGCATTGCACCTTACTGCATGTCAACTGGAAATCGGGTCGCCGGGAAATAGATATCATCGCTACAAAAAATGATGTCATTTATTTTATCGAAGTAAAAACCCGCCGTAGCGCACGCTTTGGCTGGCCGGAAACCGCGGTGAACTTTCGTAAGCAGGAACATATACAAGACGCTGCCAGCGATTATTTATGGCAATTCCATTTACATCCTGTTGCCATCCGGTTCGATATTATAGCGATTACTTTTTCGGGAGATGCATATGAATTGATGCATTTCCGGGACGTGTTTTGAGGAGCGGAAAGCATAAAGCAGAAAGCATAAAGCTATTTTAGCGAATGAAAGGAGCGATTGAATAGCGTGAAAGGATAATTTTCGCTCCTTTCATTCGCTAAAATAGCTTTATGCTTTCTGCTTTATGCTTTCCGCTCCATTAACCAGTTATTAACAAAAAAACGCTTGTATTTATTCTTTAATAAATATCATATGCTATATCTTTGCACTGCTTTTAGAATCAGCCCCTGCGTTGTTATATACCCCCGGTATTCCGGTAAATTTCAGGCTATCATTTTTCTCTGAAAAAACTAATGCACAGGTGTGTTCACCTATGTAGAAGACAGTTTATTTATAGCACAACAGAAGAATGAGCCACCGGCAATACCAGTAACAAATGAAGTGCAGGGAATAGAAATTAATACAAATACGGCGTTTGTTTAACCAAGGCATTATCGCCACTGAAATGCAAGACGCAGAGAATTGCTTTCGGGAGTCAACATTTTGGGACTGGCACAAAAGTAAATGAGTACTTTTAGGCTAGTCCCATTTTTTTGTTCGTTATAAAGGATTAGAGGGGATAGCGTATTCTTAGCGTAGTCTTGATAGATTCATTGCTCCTGCAACGAATATTATGCCCTGGGATATGGGCCCAGGGAATCCATGCGGCGCCCGTGAATGTTGCCCTTGCCCAGAGCGGGAAGAAAATACCATTTAGTCACTTGTGTACCCGATATTAATGAATCAGCAGTAAAGGATGATGACCCGGAATAAATAAAATCCGTTTTTTTTTGAAAACCCTTGTTCTCAACTGACACACTGTTGTCATAAGCGGTATAGAACTTTGCTTTAACAAACACAGAAAATATGAAAAAGCTGCTTCTTTTACTGACTTCCTTTTTTATTACCGTAACCATATACGCACAAACCAAAAACAACAACATGTACACTGTTAAACCTTTTAAAATCGACGTTCCTCAAACTGTACTGGACGATCTTCAAAACCGCCTCCGCCAGACCCGTTGGCCTGATGCCCCCGAAAACATTGGCTGGCAATACGGTACTGACCCTGTTTTCCTCCAAAGCCTGGTGTCCTACTGGCAAAATGGTTATAACTGGCGTAAGCAGGAAACCGCGTTGAATCAGTTTCCACAGTTTACGGTGGAAATAGACAGCCTTACCATTCACTTCCTGCACATCAAAAGTAAAAACCCGAATGCGAAGCCCCTGTTGCTTTCACACGGATGGCCGGATTGTTTCTACCGCTTTTATAAAGTAATTCCCCTGCTAACGAACGACTACGACCTGGTGATCCCTTCTATCCCCGGTTTTGGTTTCTCAAGCCGTAAAGCCCTTACGGATGATGGTTCAGCAAAAGTTTTCGCTACACTCATGAAAGATGTACTGGGCTACAAAACTTTCTTTGCAGCCGGTGGGGACGTGGGCAGCGGCATTACTAAATCACTGGCCAATTTGTACCCGGAAAATGTACTGGCCATTCATCTTACAGATGTGGGATATCCCAACGGTTCGGAGGACTGGAGTACCCTATCAAAAAAGGAACAGGAATTCGGACAATTCATCCAGCAATGGTGGTACCGGGAAGGAGCCTATGCCATGCTGCACGCTACCAAGCCGCAAACCCAGGCCTATGGCTTAAATGATTCCCCTACAGGGCTTGCCGCCTGGATCGTTGAAAAGTTTAATACCTGGGGGACACCAGGTGGCACTATTGAGGAACATTTTACAAAAGACGAATTGCTTACCAATATCATGATCTACTGGGTCACGCAAACCATCAATTCCTCTATGCGCAGCTATGCTGTTGGCGCCTTCCAGCAACTGGCTTCCGCCCAAAAAGTGAATGTACCTACCGGCGTGGCTATATTCCCTGGCGATGCTCCCACTCCCATAGAATGGGCGCAAAGAAAAACCAATGTAAAGCGGTTCACCACCATGGAAAAAGGCGGCCACTTTGCGGCGCTGGAAGCACCAGAAATATGGGCAAAGGAAGTAGATACATTCTTTAAAAGTACGGTAGGAAAATAAGTACCTATTATAGTTAGAAGAGTATTACAGTTACGGAGGGAGCGGGTTGGGTGAAGTAGGTCAAAATCAATAGGGGAATTCGTAACAGGAAATTCAAAAAAATTGGGGCCAGCCTAAAAGTAGAAGTGCTTTTAAGCTGGCCCCAATTATATGGCTTACCACAAACCGGTATAGTTGTGCGGTGTAATGGCTTTCAGTTCTTTTTTGAGGGCAGCACTGATTTTCAGACCATCCACAAATTTGTGCATGCTTTTCTGCGTGATCTGTTCTCCGCCACGGGTCAGCTCTTTCAGGGCTTCATATGGCTGTGGATAGTTCTCCCGTCTTAAAACAGTTTGAATCGCTTCCGCTACTACGGCCCAGTTGTTTTCCAGGTCATCTTTTAATTTTGCTTCATTCAGGATCAGTTTACCCAAACCTTTCTGGATGGACTTGGTGGCCAGGAGTGTATGACCGAATGGTACACCGAGGTTACGTAACACGGTGGAATCGGTTAAATCGCGTTGTAAACGGGATACCGGCAGTTTGGCGCTCAGGTGCTCAAACAGGGCATTGGCCAGTCCCAGGTTACCTTCTGCGTTTTCAAAATCAATAGGATTCACTTTGTGTGGCATCGCAGAAGAACCTACTTCATTCTTTTTGATTTTCTGTTTGAAGTAATCCATGGAGATGTAGGTCCATATGTCGCGGCAGAAGTCCAGTAAGATCGTATTGATACGTTTCAGTGCATCAAATTGAGCGGAGATGTTATCATAATGCTCAATCTGCGTGGTATATTTCATCCGTTGCAGGCCCAGCGTGGTATTCACGAATTTCTCCCCGAATTTCTCCCAGTTGATTTTAGGGAAAGCAACGTGGTGAGCATTGAAGTTACCGGTAGCACCGCCAAACTTGGCTGCGAAAGGAATTTGTCCAAGCAGGTTTACCTGTCCTTCCAGTCGCTCTACAAACACCAGGATTTCCTTACCGAGAATGGTAGGGGAAGCCGGTTGTCCGTGAGTACGGGCCAGCATAGGCACTTTCATCCAGCCTTGTCCCAGTTTTTTCAGTTCCAGGATCATGTTAGCCAGTGCAGGCATGTACACATGTTCAACTGCATCTTTCCAGAGGAGCGGGGTGGCGGTATTATTCACGTCTTGTGAAGTGAGGCCGAAGTGTACCCATTCCAGTTTGTCTTCCAAACCGAGATTTTTCAGTTCATTCTTCAGAAAATATTCCACTGCCTTCACGTCGTGGTTGGTAATTTTTTCTGTGTCCTTGATCAGTTGCGCGTTCTCGATGGTGAAGTCCTGGTAAATTTTACGCAGGGCAGGGAACTTGGCTTTGGGCAGTGTAAACAGCTTCTGCTCAGAGAGCGCAATAAAATATTCCACCTCTACCATCACACGGTAACGGATCAACGCAAATTCAGAAAAATAATTGGCCAGCTCGTCCAGTTGCTTGCGATAGCGCCCGTCCAGCGGAGAAATGGCAGTTAATGGTTGTAGTTGCATAATGTATGTATTCCAGTATTACAATTAACATGTTTATCGGCTACAAGTGCTCTCTGAATCCCGGTTTACAGGACAACAATTATTCATTTGGAACTTGTTAACCGGGATTTAGTTACTTTTGCAGCTTCAAAATTACTGAAATTGGAACGGAAAGTAAAAGTTGCGGCTGTAAGTTATTTGAATACGAAGCCTTTATTGTATGGATTCAGGAATCATCCGGTGATGGAGATGATGGAATTATCAATGGATTATCCGGCTAAAATAGCCCAGCAGCTGATAGATGGGGAAGTAGACGTGGCGCTGGTGCCGGTAGCTATTATACCTAAATTAAAGGAATATCATATTATAGCAGATTATTGTATTGGCGCGGAAGGCCCTGTTGCATCTGTTTGTTTATATAGCGATGTACCCTTAAATGAGATTAAACGTATTTACCTAGACTACCAGAGCCGTACTTCTGTAGCGCTGCTCAAAGTACTGGTGCATGAATACTGGAAGCTGGATGTGGAATTTGTGAATACCAGCGGGGATTACCAGGATAAAATAAAAGGAACAGACGCCGGTCTGGTTATCGGTGATCGTGCGCTGGCTCAGCGGAAGGTATCTCCATATATATATGACCTGGCAGAGCACTGGGTACGCTTTACCAGTTTGCCATTCGTATTTGCCGCCTGGATCAGCAATAAACAACTGCCAGCCGCCTTTATTACAGCATTTAATGAAGCCACTGGTATCGGGATTAAAAATATTCCAGCCGTAGTAGCGGAAAACCCTTACGAGATCTACGATCTGGCTACCTATTATATTCATAATATCAGTTACCCATTCACGCCCGCCAAACGGCAGGGAATGCAGCGGTTTTTAGGATATCTGCTGGAAGAGCCTAAAGCATAAAGCAGAAGGCATAAAGCTATTGAAGCGATTGATCTGAGCGGATATTAACATTACTCATTCGCTCCGGTTAGTCGCTTCAATAGCTTTATGCCTTCTGCTTTATGCTTTAGGCTTTTTTAAGTATCTTCACGGTTCGCACCTTTTCTGCTTAATAATATCTACGCTCATGAAAATTGGTATCCTGGGAAGTGGTCCGGTGGGACTAACCCTTGGCAAAGGCCTTATCGATACGGGACATGAAGTAACGATTGGCACCCGTAACCCATTCAGGGAATCATTGCAGCAATGGATTAAAAAGCAAGGCAAACAAGCCATGGCAGGTACTTTTAGGCAGGCCGCCGAATTCGGTGACCTATTGTTGATCTGCACCAGTTGGATTGGCACCAAGAAAGCCATTGAGGCTGCAGGTATCTGGAACTTTAAAACCAAAACAGTAGTAGATGTCACCAATCCGCTGGATGGCAAAGGGCCCGATGAAAACGGGCGACTGACCTTCACCATTGGCCATAATAATTCTGCAGGTGAGCAAATACAGGCCTGGCTGCCACCAGATGCCAACGTGGTAAAGGCTCTCAGCTGTATTGGTCATGAAAGAATGTTGCTGCCTGAATTCCAGGAAGGATCTCCCACTATGTTCATCGCTGGTAACAATAGGGAAGCAAAAAAAGAAGTGATGCAGTTACTGCATCAGATAGGATGGACGGATATTGTTGACATGGGCAATATTGAAATGAGCCGGAGTATAGAACCCCTTAATATTTTATGGGCGGCCTATGGATTTTTAAATGATAGCACCGGGCACGCATTTAAGCTGCTTAAGAAATAATAGTGATAAAAAGAGCGAAGACCGTTATCTGATAACGGTCTTCGCTCTTTTATAAGGACAGGTAACTATTTTACTTCTTTGGTGCGGATATAAAAGTTTTTATCTACCTCAAAGAGCTTAGGATCACTCAACGTGATGTTAGAGCTATGCCATAACGTACCCGGATATATTAATTTGAAGCCATTGTCGCTCAGTTTTACTTTCACCGGCATGTTGAAATCCTTTACATCAGACACCCAGCGGTATTGCAGTTGTTGCCCTGCGAAACGGTACTCCAGGGTTGGAATGGTGGTATGACGCAGGTATTGATCAAATACTTTGTTCAGGTTCATTCCCACAGCCTGGCTCATATACTCTTCTATCTGCCGGGTTGTCACCGTTTGATGATAGAATGTTTTATTGAGTCCTCTCAGCATTTGCCGGAAGGCCTCATCATTTTCCATGATCTGGCGGATGTTGTGGATCATGTTGGCACCTTTATAATACATATCCCCGCTGCCTTCTGCGTTTACCCCGTAAGGTGCAATGATCGGCTCATCGTTTTTAATATTCTTCCGGATACCCTGTACATATTCGTTGGCTGCTTTAAGACCATACTGGCATTCGGTAAACAGGGTTTCTGAATAATTGGTAAAGGATTCATGGATCCACATATCTGCAATGTCTTTGCTGGTAATACTGTTACCGAACCATTCATGCCCGCTTTCATGTATCACCAGGAAGTCCCATTTCAGTCCCCAGCCGGTGCCAGAGAGGTCTGTGCCTTTATATCCCATCCTGAAGTTGTTGCCATAGGCTACGGCACTTTGATGTTCCATTCCGAGATAAGGAGTTTCTACCAGCTTGTAGCTGTCTTTATAAAAGGGGTATTTACCAAACCAGTATTCAAAGCATTTCAGCATAGGCTTTACCACCTTGAAATGTTCCCGGGCTTTTTCTTCATTGTAGTCCAGCACCCAATAGCTCAGGTCCAGTTTACCACCTTCACCGGAGTAGCTGTCTTTAATCTCGGTGTAGTTGCCGATGTTCAGCGCTACATCATAGTTGTTAATCGGGTTGCTTACATACCATATATAGGTATGCGTGCCATCTGGATTGTCAACGGTTTTCTTCAGCCGTCCGTTGGAAATATCTGTAAGGTCACCGGGAACGGTCACGTTAATAGTCATGTCTTCCGGCTCATCACTCTGGGTATCTTTATTCGGCCACCATGCGCTGGCGCCAAGGCCCTGCACGGCTGTGGCTACCCATGGGCGACCTTTTTCATCTTTAGCCCATACCACGCCACCATCCCATGGAGCGTTCTTTGCCCGGCGTGGTTTACCACTATAGAAAACAGTGATCTGTTTCTTTTTATCTTTTGCTTGTGGCGTAGTGATTCTGATAAACCACGCATTACTGTCACGGGTAAACGATAACGACTTCTTATCCTGTAAAACACTGTCGATGACCATCGGATACTGCAGGTCTATCTGCATCACAGAATCCGGTTTCAGTATTTTATAAGTGATGGTGTTGGACCCTGAGAAGGTACTGTCGTCCATATTTACCTGCACGTGCAGGTCGTAGGTAATGACATCCCACCAGGCCCGGGCGGGAGTAATGGTACCTCTGAGCGTGTCCGCTCTGCTGAACTGATGTTGGGCCGCTACGGTGAATGTTACCAGGAGGGCTATACAAAGCATTGTGATGCCGCGCATATTTATTCGTATATTTTAGCCTGAAAGATATTAATTTACTGCCAAATGAAAAGTTGTTATTGTCAGGCGGTTATAATCAGATGTTGGGTAGCCTTGTTGGGAAGCTGGCTACTGTGGTCCTGTGGCAGTCCGGAAAAACAGCGGTTGTCTGTATTCCGCTATAACAGCACCAATAGTATTGCCAGCCTGGATCCGGCATTCGCCAAAAGCCAGGAGGTCATATGGGCGGTAAAGCAATTGTATAATACGTTGGTAGAACCCGACAGCAACCTGGTGATTCGTCCTTCACTGGCCAGGCAGTGGCGGGTATCAGCAGATCATCGCACCTATACTTTTGATCTGAGAACGGATGTTTATTTTCATGACAGCGAGGTGTTTCCTGGGGGCAAAGGTCGCCGTATGACGGCGCAGGATGTAGTTTACAGCCTGCATCGTATTATGGACCCGGCCACGGCTTCTCCGGGCGCCTGGATTTTTAATGGCAAACTCAGCGCCGACAGCGGTTTTCGGGCATTGAATGACTCCACCTTTGAACTGACCCTGTATCGCCCGTTTCATCCGGTACTGGGCATACTGAGTATGCAATATTGTTCCATTGTACCGCATGAAGCCATCGAAAAATATGGGAAGGATTTCCGCAGTCATCCCTGTGGTACCGGGCCTTTCCGCTTTTTCCTCTGGGAAGAAGGACAGGCGTTGGTATTACATCGTCATCCGGATTATTTTGAGAAAGACAGTACCGGCCACCAGTTGCCTTACCTGGAAGCGGTACAGGTGAGCTTCCTGGAAAGCAAAGCGGCGGAATTCCTGTTGTTCCGCCAGGGTCAATTGGATTTCATGAATGATATTGATGCTTCATTTAAAGACGAGGTACTCACCAAACAAGGCCGCCTTAGAAAAGAGTGGGAGGGCAAAATGGTACTGAATAAACACCCATATCTGAATACTGAATACCTGGGATTCCTGGTGGATGACGGGAATCGGTTGGTGACAGCATCGCCTATCCACCTTAAAAAAATACGACAGGCTATCAATTACGGTATCGACCGTACGAAAATGATGACTTACCTCCGTAACGGCATTGGTACTGCTGCCATGGCGGGTTTTGTGCCAGCAGGCCTGCCATCATTTGATAGCAGCAAAGTAAAAGGGTATCCGTTTAACCCAACGCTGAGCCGGCAGTTATTAAAAGAGGCGGGATACCCGCAAGGGCAGGGGTTACCGGTGATCAGGCTGTTGTCCATTCCCATTTATGCGGACCTGGCTAACTATGTGGCCAGCCAGTTGCAGGAAGTGGGGATCCGTATCCAGGTAGAGATTGTACAGAAAAGTTTGCTGCTGGAGCAAACGGCGAAGTCGCAGGCCCTCTTTTTCCGCGGTAGCTGGATTGCTGATTACCCGGATGCCGAAAGCTACCTGGCGATGTTTTATAGTAAAAACCCGGCGCCACCCAACTACACCCGCTACAAGAACCCTGCTTTTGACGCCCTGTATGAAAAATCGCTGGAGGAGAACAACGACAGCCTCCGCTATGCAGCCTATCAGGCGATGGATAACATGATTACTTCAGATGCCGCTGTGGTACCGCTTTTCTATGATGAAGTGGTGCGTCTGGTACAGCCAAACGTATCCGGGTTTCCGGGTAACGGTATGAATTTGTTGGAGTTACGTTGGGTAAAGAAACGCTGAGATTTTAAATTAATTTAACATTTCATTGGCCATAGGGGTTTCTTTTTTGTCTTTATTACGGTCTATTTAGCTTACCTTTGGCGCTTATTTGTCACTTTACATTAAAAACAGAAATGACGGCGATCCTGATATTCTTTTGTGTGCATTGGTTCTTTTCCTTGTTCTTCCACACATTCTATTTACACAGGTATGCATCTCACCAGATGTATACTACCAGCAAATTCTGGGAACGTTTCTTTTATTTTAGTACCTGGTTTTTCCAGGGTTCTTCATACCTGATTCCAAGAGCTTATGGCGTTATGCACCGCATGCACCATGAGTTCAGTGATACTGAACACGATCCGCATTCTCCACACTTCTTTAAAGATGTTTGGGGTATGATGGTACAAACCCGCAGAATTTACAATGGTTTTGTAACACGTACCAACGAAGTAGATCCTAAATTCCTCGCGGAACCATTACCAGAATGGGATGCCATGGATAAATTCGGCGACCACAACATTACCCGTTTCCTTTGGATGGCTGCTTATGTAGCATTTTATGTAGTGTTTGTACCTGCAGGTATGTGGTACCTCTATTTACTGTTACCTATCCACTTCCTGATGGGACCTGTACAGGGTGCTATCGTTAACTGGTGCGGTCATAAATATGGTTATCAGAATTTCGATAATAGTGATCACTCCCGTAATACTTCTCCATGGGGCATTATCCTGATGGGAGAATTGTTCCAGAATAACCACCACAAATTCAAAGACAGTCCAAATTTCGCGAAGAAATGGTATGAATTTGATCCAAGCTACCAGGTAATGAAATTGTTGAACTTTGTAGGTATCATTAAGCTGAAGCCAGCCATGATTACACCTGCACAGTTGAAGAACGCGAAAGCGGCATAGTACACCGTACAATCAATCTGTTACAATAAAAGAACGTGCCTTACCGTAATTGGTGAGGCATTTTCTTTTGGAGCAGAAAGCAGAAAGCAGAAAGCAAAAAGCTATTGTAGCGAATGATATAAGCGGATGAGTAATTTAAATACTCGTGCTAATCATTCGCTACAATAGCTTTTTGCTTTAAGCTTTCTGCTTTCTGCTACTTAATAGTAGCCAGTAACTTTTTATTCAGCGTTACATAGTCATCGTTTTTAGCGGTAGTGGCCAGTTCGATAGATTTCTGTGCTGCTGCTTTTGCTACTGCTACGTTTTTAGCTTTTGCATTGATACGTGCTTTCTGATACCAAACCCAGAATGCCTCGGGGCTTTGAGTGGCTGCTTCATTGATCCATTCTACAGCTTTGTTCAGGTCTTTACCATTTTCAAAGTAGTAAACCGCTGCCTGGTAGTAAGGCTTCTTCTCAGCCGACTGCATCGCGTCGTTGATCTGAGCTGTGATCTTATCATCGATGTCGGCAGTGATGGTTACGGGAACCTTGGTTTTGTCCCAGCTGAGTGCCAGCACTACAGAATTGGAACGTACGTTTTCAAAGCCGATGGTGAAGCTTTCCTGGGTGAAAGGAGCAGATATTGGTTTTACCTGTACGCGGGCAATGTCATTTTCTGGTTTGTAGGCAGCAGGGCTGGTGACGTCCAGGCTGCTGGTCAGAATGATGGTCCAGGATTGTGCACCGGGAATAGACAGTAAACCATATTTACCGGCTTTCACGGCTACGCCGCCGAATTTTACATCTTCACCGAAAGTGATGGTGGTAGCGCTGTTGGCACCAGTTCTCCATACTTTACCATAAGGTACGAGGTCGCCCATGATCACACGGCCGTTCTTCTGCGGACGCGAATAGCTCAGCTCTATGTTGGATAAAGCAAAGTCTTGTTTAATGGTTTGAGTAGGGCTGGGCGCAGGCATTTTAATGCCCTGAGCCAGCGTAGTGCCGGCATACAGTAGCAGCATCGCGCCTGCTGTGGCAGCAAAGGTTTTAATAGTTCTCATGATTTGGTGGGTATTTAAGTCTATTCTATTAATCCGTTTCGGAATGCGTACAGTACTAATCCAACGCTGTTTTTAACGTTGATTTTTTCTAATAATTTTTGACGGATACCTTCTACAGTACGTGGACTCAGGAAGATCTGTTCAGAAATTTCCTGGGTGGTGAGTTCATTACAGATCAGCTTCAACACCTCCTGTTCCCGGTCGTTTAATTGTATTTCATTTTTTAGCGTAGGCTTAAACTGCTGTTTATTTTTATGTAATACTTTTTTAAGAAGTGCCAGGTTTACATTTTCATTGAAATAAAATCCTTTGTCGAAGGTAGTACAGATGGCTTCGTATATTTCTTCAGGCTCGGCATTTTTCAGCAGATAGGCATTGGCGCCGTTTTCCACGAGATGGACAATGAAGTTGTCGTCTTCATACATGGTGAGTATGATGATTTTTACATCAGGATATTTCTCTTTTACTTTAATGGTGGCTTCAATGCCATCCATATTCGGCATTTTAAGATCCATCAGGATCACGTCCGGTTGCTGTGTTTCCATGATTTGCAACAGGTGTAAGCCATCATCTGCCTCAAAAACGAAGCTGATATTTTCATACGGAGTAAGCGTGTTAATCACTCCACTGCGAAAGATTTTATGATCATCCGCAATAGCCACTTTTATGTGTGCCATAGGTGGACAGTTAGAAGATTTGCTATTATTTTATTGAGAATAAATTACTATAAGTCATGCCGTTACAAACACAACCGGATGGCAATTTAGTAATAAAACAACATAAGTATCAACTATTCTGTGTGGGCGCCTGATAATTCTCTACACTAATCGAAGCAATAGTTCCTTGTGGTGTTCTGGGAGTGAAGGTAATATTTCCACCGATAATATTCAGACGGCTTTCAATATTTTTGAGTCCCAGGCTACCGGTTTTCTTGCGGGAATCGGCCATGGACGCAATCAGGGCTCCATTACCATCGTCTTCCACATTGATGGTCAACAGGGAAGGAGTGGTTTGGTAAGTAATCAGTATTTCAGTAGCCTGGGCATGTTTCAGGATATTATTCATGAGTTCCTGTACTACGCGATATACGTTCAGGGCTTTCTCCCGGTCTACTGTTTGCCCGTTGCCAGCGGTTTTAAAGCTGATCTTTACCTGTTTGTTTTTGTTCATCAAATTGCAGAACGAATCCAGGGCATGCGCCAGTCCCAGGTTTTCCAATGCCTGTGGGTGGAGGCTTTGAGAGATAAAGCGCAGCTGCTGAATAATAATGTCAGCAAAGTCTTTGGTTTCTTTCAGGCGTTCCGTTTCCCCGTTACCGGTTTTGAGCAAAGGTTGCAGCCCGCCGAGGTTTAATTTCAATACAGATAGCTGAGCACCTACCTCGTCATGGAGGTCTTCGGCAATACGTTTGCGTTCCTGTTCCTGGCCCTGGAGCACTGCGATGAGGCGTTCCCGTTGGAGCTGCAGGTCTTTATCGCGAATCCGCAGTTTGTGTTGGATAACCTGTTTTTGTTGTAGAATCACTAAGCCAACTACCAAGGCTCCCAGAAGAAGCATTGCGGCCGTCCCGATTATCATTATTTCGATAAAACTCATTATTTCTTTTTAGTTACATTCCTAAGCCCAATATAAAAAAGAATTAATTGTAAAATGCCAGCAATAAGCGTGATAGTAAAGGTAACAGTAGAAATTATATTTTGGCGTTCCAGGTAATTGTAGCTGAGTGAAAATATGAACGAGCCACATAGATAGAGGAATAATCCGGAATTGAACCAGAAATCTGCCAGATTATTAATGAAAATTGACTGTTCAATCAGCTCATTATCATTCAATAACTGTAAAAAAAAGATAATAGCGTATACAAGCAACACAAAGGAACGTATACTTGTAAATAAGGAGTTGTAGTTATCGATTCCTTCAATTTTGAAGAGATCCAGGATTAAAATGATAAGAACGGGGCCAGGTAATATTTTTATAGTTTTTTTTACAATGGGGTTTTTAATGACAGTACTATAGAAAACAGATAAAATCAGGAATTGGATAAAGTACATTAGTGTAAAGAACCACATATTGTTATGAATAATGTATTCTATACAGAACGACCCTACAGCAAATACAATGCTGCTAACCAGGTAATAATAGATACTCCTTCCTGCTTTGTCCAGAAAGCTATAATGTAATGTAAAGGGGATCAAAAGCAAGCATTCGATCCCCAACATAATATAGAAGATGATTTTGTAGACTTCCACTTATTTGTTTTTTCTAAGGTTGTTTACCGTTGCAGTAAGATGGACATGGCAGACCAGCGTCCAATATTTTAGCTTGCATACTTTTTGACTGAATACCAGAAGATAGCGCTGCAGGGTCTTCAGGTAATGGAAGGATATCATTTCCCTTTTCATCTACTGCTACCAATACCATTTTCTTTTCTTTTATTCCATCGCCGTCAGTATCTATCTTTAATCCAAAATATATTCTTAATGCTGTAGCTCCAGGTTGATCAAGTAATTCCAATACCTTATCCCGTCCAAAGCAGATCGCTTTAATGTGAGGATTTAATGTTTTTTGATGTGCACTCGCAGCCGCATGATCATCATCATGATTTTTAGTTAGGATGTTCATTTCATCCAGAGAAATGAAAGCGCCCGCATCCGAAGGAATGGGCCTTTTGTTAGAATCGCTCATAGTGGGTAAGTTTTAGTTTTGGGTAAAATTATTATAATTTATCACATATACAAGCACCGTCCCATACCAGATTGCATATCTGTATGCGCGGTAAAACATGTGATAACTCAATGCACTGCTATGTTTAAACGATTTTATCGAGTGTCTGTAAATGAAGCAATTACGTAGACTTAGCGGGAAAATGCGTATAAATACGTATCCTCTCAGAAGCAACAATGCCATTAGGAGTTGACAACCTTTTCACTTATCCCGGCAGGATAGTATCCATTAATTTAAATAATTGTTTGTTGGGAGATGATCAATTTCACCTTTAATTTTTAGCTCCAAATAGTTTTCCAATATGATCTTTGCTGCTAACCCCTTGCCAGTCAATCCGCTCACGTATTTTTTATAAGAAGATACGTACTTCTACGCATTCCCTTTTTTCAGTTTTTAAACGCTTGACTGCTCCTCTAAACTTCTTAATCTTTGTATGGTCAACGGCTTAGTAGTCTATTGTCCTCAGAAAAGTTAAATAGTAAATTGGCCTTTCTACCTTGTTTGTCGTTTTGGATTAGTATATGCAGAATTATTTCATCGGGTGATGCTCGTTAACCCCTTTTTTTTTCTTAAAAAATAAAATCATGAGTTACCTATTAATCGGAAACATCTCTGCACTAATTTGTAATGATTGTATTGAGCCTTTGGCCAATGCGCGTATCCGGGTTTATCTGCCGGACATACAGCAACGGGAGGCTTACCAGGCATCTGGTATTTTTAACGATATGAAGCCCTTGTCGGCCAAAGAAGTGCTCATGAAAGCAGATCGCCTGCTGGCAGAAGCCACACTGGATGATAAAGGGAATTTCACATTGACCTGGGAGGAAGTACATCTTTTTACGGAGCCATTGGAGCTGGATCTTTGCCTCGACCAGTTACCGGGAAAAAATGGCAGCAGGCAACCCCGCAACTTCCACCTCAGTAATGTGGTGTTGCATTGGAAACGTAACAGTAACGGCTACGTAGGGGCGTACGCGTATGTAATCCCTGCAGCGGCCTGGCATAATATATATGCCAACGCCGGCGCCTGGGTAATTACCGGTGTGGTAAAACCCTATCTCGGCGGCGCCGGACAGGCACAACTTAAAATTGAGGCCTACAATGCCCTCAACGGTCAAATGATCGGGCAGGCCAACACCAATGAAGAAGGCCGTTACTTCCTGCATTTCTCCAGGCAGCACCTGGCCACTGGTGTGATGCAAACCGCGATACCAGGCCGCAAAAACCTGGGACCGGATGTATATTTTAAAATTTACAGGAACGGGCAAATGCTGTGGGCGGAAGACGAAAGGATGTCGCAGGCCCGCGATCGCCGGGATCTTGGACCTTGCAGCAATGTCAACATTATTTATAAACCCTCAAAGGTGAGAAGAGCTTCCAGCCAGATTGGTAGCTGGTTAAGCGACATGATCACCCTCACGGGCCCACGAAAAAAGAAGAGTGATAAATATCGTTTGCTAACCCATTACAGCTTATTGTAAAAGTGTATTGAAAGTTCGAAGATTTTGTACTGTTTGTAAATCCCTTCGTTAGTTTATATGTTCAGAGAGGTTGACCCACTTAAAAGGCAGAATACAGCTATCTTTCCCCGGATAGCTGTTTCTTTTTTACCCGTTAAAACCTGGGATGGAAACGTTGCAGCGTGTCCCTTAAATATTCCCGGTCCAGGTGTGTATAGATTTCCGTGGTGGTAATGCTTTCATGACCCAGCATTTCCTGCACTGCCCGGAGATCGGCGCCGCCTTCCACCAGGTGCGTGGCAAAGGAATGCCGGAAGGTATGCGGTGATACATTCTTATTGATCCCGGCTTTTTTAGTCAGCTCCTTGATGACCAGGAAAATCATTACACGGCTCAGGGCGCCACCGCGGCGGTTCAGGAACAGGGTATCTTCCTGCCCGTATTTAACGGGTAACTCTATACGAACATTTCTCCGGTAGATATCTATTTGCCGCATGGCATCTTTGCCAATTGGAACCATCCTTTCCTTATTGCCTTTACCTATTACGCGGATAAAGCCTACGTCCATATGTAGCTGGGTGATTTGCAGGTTAATGACTTCACTCACCCGGAGTCCACAACTATACATCGTTTCCAGGATGGCTTTGTTGCGGTGTCCTTCGGCCGTGTCCAGTGGTATCTGGGCGATAATGCGTTCTATTTCTTCAAACGTGAGAACGTCTGGGAGTTTGCGCAATACTTTGGGTGCTTCCAGCAATTGGGTAGGATCTTCCTGGGCCATGTCTTCCAGCAGCAGGAATTTGTAAAATGCTTTCAGACCGGAAATGGTACGGGCTTGAGAGGTAGCGGTCATACCCAGTTGAGCGATCCATTGCACACATCCCTGCAGTTCTTCCAGCGTTACATCCTGGGGGCGGAATTTGTCTTTACCCACTGCCATGAGATACTGCTCGAGTTTCTCTACATCCCGCAAATATGCTTCAATGGAGTGGTCGGACATGGACCGCTCTAATCTTAAATACCCTTTAAACAACTTCCGGAATGATTGCCACATAGGAGGGCAAGTTAGAAAGATTTAAGCTAAACAACGTCAACGGCTATCTGAAATGATAATATTCTATCAGTATTTTCGGGCTAAAAAGAGGAGTGAGGTTTTTATTTGAAGTGTTGCTGCTAATAAAACGATATATATAATTGATAATGAGATGAATATTGGGTATGAAAAATGATCGTTTTTATATAGAAAAAACCGCCGGAAATGGGCTTTTTCTCATTCATATTTTTATTAAAAATCATGTGTTTACGACGATTTGGCAGGAAATTACATTTATTTAATGAGTTGATTTAAATAAACTGTTCTAAATATTTGAAGATGAATGAATTGAAATGATATAAAATGAAAAAGGCCGGCGTTTATAAGCGCCGGCCTTTTTTCATCAGTAAAATGATGAGAACTAGAATTTTTCCAGACCGCTGAAGAAGAAATTACCTTCAATAGCAGCGTTCTCATCAGAGTCGGAACCGTGAACTGCGTTACGGCCAATTGACTCTGCATATTTTTTACGGATGGTACCTTCTTCTGCATTAGCAGGGTTGGTAGCACCAATCAGTTTGCGAAAATCTTCAACGGCGTTGTCTTTCTCCAGGATAGCTGCTACGATGTGGCCGCTGCTCATGAATTCTACCAGTTCACCGTAAAATGGTCTTTCCGCATGTACTGCATAAAACTCACCTGCTTTAGCAGTAGATAACTGCGTCATTTTCATGGCTACGATGCGGAAACCTGCAGCGTTGATCATGTTTAAAATGCCGCCAATGTGCCCGTTTGCTACTGCATCAGGCTTGATCATAGTAAATGTTCTGTTGCTCATATAATGTTTAATTCCGAATTACAGATTAGGCCGCAAAAGTAATTACATTTTCTTTAGTGGTAAAAAATTTTGAAATTCTGGCTCAAATAAAGATCTTCGCACTTCGTTTTCTGTTTCAACCACTTGTTGTGATTGGAAATCAACTCTTAACATTACAGTTTTTTAATGAAGCCGATCGAGGAAATTAAGCCTTTGCTGGAAAGCCCGAAGAAAGTGGTGATCACGATGCATCAAAAGCCAGATGCGGATGCCATGGGATCTTCCTTAGCAATGTATCACTATTTAGTGCAGAAAGGACACCAGGTAACTGTAATCTCACCCACCAACTTTCCTGATTTTTTAAAGTGGATGCCCGCAGCAGATCTCGTTATAGACTACGAATCTTCTATGGACCGCGCTATTGATGCACTGAAAGACATTGATCTCCTGTTTTGCCTGGACTTCAACGCCCTCTACCGCACCAAAAACCTGGCGCCCCACCTGGAAAAACTGGATTGTATCAAAATCCTGATAGACCATCACCTGGAGCCACATCCCAATTTTGACTACGGGGTGAGCGATACCAGTGCCAGCTCCACCGCCCAATTAGTTTATGAAACTATATATAAATTGGGAGATGAGCAGTATATTAACCTCGAAATTGCCGAGTGCATCTATGCCGGTACCGTTACCGATACAGGTTCATTCCGCTTTGCATCTACCTCTGCTGCCGTACACCGTATGGTGGCTGATTTGATGGACAGAGGATTACGCCACGAGGTAATCCACCAGGCGATATACGATAACTTCCTGGAAAACCGCCTGCGCTTTCTCGGCCACAGCCTGCTGAACCGCATGGAGGTATTCTATGAATATAACACCGCTATGCTGGCTATTCCTTATTCAGATCTGAAAAGGTTCGACCTGCAAACCGGAGATACTGAAGGACTGGTGAACTTCCTCCTGTCTATTCAGGGGATCAAAATGGCGGCCCTGATCATCGACAGGAACTCAGAAGTGAAACTATCGTTCCGCTCCAAAGGCGACTTTGATGTAAATACCTTCGCCCGCAAATATTTTGATGGCGGCGGACACTTCAACGCCTCCGGCGGTCGCAGTGTAGACTCACTGGAAAAAACCGTTGACCGCTTCATCAAAGCCGTCGAGGAAAACGAGGACCTGTTACAATAAACTGTACACAACGTATTTCAACCTACTAATACAATCAAATGAAAAAAAACAATCAGTTATTAGTTGCAACTGCAGCATTAGGCTTACTGGTAGCCAGCTGTGGTACTGGTGTTAAAAAAACACCGGGCGGTATTGAGTATATCGTTCACAAATCCGGCAGCGGTCCACAACTGAAATTGGGTGATACCGCCCTGTTGAACGTAACTCAGCGGATCAATGACTCCCTGCTGGGCGAATCGCGTAAAATGGTTGGAGCTCCTATTCCGGTGTTGGTGGCTAAGCCCCAGAACAAGTATGACCTGATGGAAGGTATTGCCCTCCTGCACGAAGGCGATAGCGCTACATTCGTTATTCCCTGGGATTCATTACCTGCTCAGGAACGTCCTCCATTCGGTAAAAAAGGAGATAAGCTGAAAATTACTTTCGCTGTAGAAGCTAAATACTCTGCTGCTGCTCAGAAAGAAAAAGATGAAAAGCTCATCAAAGAATACCTGGAGAAAAACAAGATCAACGCTACTAAAAACGCTGCTGGCGTATACGTAGCTGTTACCCAGGAAGGTACCGGTAATGTGCCTAATGCAGGTGATACCGTTTATGTACACTACACTGGTAAACTGCTCAGCGGTAAAGTATTTGATTCCAGCCAGGATTCAACTATGCGCCCAGGTATGCCGTTAGAACCAATTAAATTCCCTATCGGTCGTGGTTTCGTTATCAGAGGTTGGGATGCTGGTTTAGCCGGTCTGAAAAAAGGTTCCAAAGCTACCCTGGTAATTCCTTCTGTATTAGCTTACGGCTTACAAGGTAGTCCTCCGGTAATTCCTGGAAACTCTGTCCTGGTATTTGACGTACAATTGGTAGATATTAAAGCTGGCGCCCCTGAAGTTGCTGCTCCTGCTGCACTTCCTGTTCCAGGCAAGAAATAATAAAACAGCCGTTAGCTTTTAGCTATCAGCTTTTAAAAAAAGGAGACCGGTACAATACCGGTCTCCTTTCTTTTTATAATAATTATAAAAAAGGAGATCAATACCCGATCTCCTTTTCTACATTTCTTTTTTATTGATCTCCGCTGCATTTACTAAAAGCTAACAGCTAATGGCTAACAGCTATTCCTCATGCATATCCGTCGATCAACACTTCATATAACTTTACTTTAAGGTCTTCCAGCGATACATCTTGTGTCAGCACCCCATCCATCGCATACGACACTGTTCCCCGTTCTTCCGACACAATAATCGCCAGGTTATCACTATGCTCTGTAATTCCAACTGCCGACCGATGGCGTAAACCAATACGGGTAGGCAGATTAGGATTTTCAGATACCGGCAGTATTACTTTGGCCGCCAGGATTTTATTACCTACTATAATCAGGGCGCCATCATGCAATGGGCTGTGTTTCTCAAAAATACTTTCAATCAGCTTGGCGCTCACATTCCCGTCGATAGGAATGCTGGAGGCAGAATCGAACTTCAGGCGGTAAGTAGTGGCAATTACGATCAACGCACCGGTAGAAGTACTCTGCATCCGGCTTACCGCCACAATCAGTTCATTAATAATATTTTCTTCTTCTTTATAACTCTTAAACTTATCAGGCAGGAACAATTTGGTCAGAAAACTATCCTTACTCAACGGGGTTTTCTTTCCCAGTACCAACAGGAACTTTCGTATCTCCGGTTGAAAAATGATAATGATCGCAATGATACCTACATTGATAAAGTTTTGTAAGATGCTGGTCAGGATTGGCATCTGTAATGCCCTGACCAGGAAATACGCGGCATATACCATCAACAACCCAACGAAAATATTGAAGGCAAGACTACCTTTTAATAAACGATATAATTGAATGATTAAAAAAACAACAATCACCAGGTCCAAAATATTCAGCCAGCGAAACTCAACTCCATAAAATTGTATTACGTCCTTCATAGTTGTAAAAATAGCAAGATTTAATTAGCCTTTCATTTTCTCCATAATCCTTACTGCTTCTACAGCAGCTTTAACGTCATGTACCCTTAATATATGTGTACCCTGTTGCAGGGCAATAGTATTCAATACCGTGGTGCCATTCAATGCTTCTACCGGCGTGATGTTCAGAAGTTTATAAATCATCGACTTACGGGAAATGCCCGTCAGTACAGGTATGCCGAGCAGGTCTTTAAAAAGATGCAGATTTTTGAGCAGCGTATAATTATGATCGATTGTTTTTCCGAATCCAAAGCCGGGATCCGCGATGAAGTCTTTGATGCCCGCCGCCCGCGCTACGGCCAGCTTTTGTTTTAGATAGTCCAGTACTTCACTGACAACATCCTCATAGTGTGGCTGCTGCTGCATGGTTGCAGGCTTTCCCTGCATGTGCATCGCAATATAGGGTACCTGCAATTGTCCTACTACCGGGATCATTTGCTCGTCCATATCGCCTGCGCTCACATCATTAATAATAGCGGCGCCGGCATGTACCGTTTTTTCTGCTACAGCGGCGTACCACGTATCAATAGAAATAATGGCGGTTGGAAAGCGGTTCAATATAGCATGAATAGCTGGTAATAAGCGATGTAATTCTTCGTCTGCGCCAACGACTTCCGCTCCGGGCCGCGTGCTTTGTGCGCCCAGATCCAGGATGGCAGCGCCTTCTTCCAGGTGTTGTCTGGCTTTTTCTACTACCTGGTGCAACTCATGCATACGGTTACCTTCATAAAACGAATCGGTGGTAACATTAATAATCCCCATTACCACAGGCGTAGAAAGTGATAGTAATTGCCCCCTGCAATTAATAGCAGGAGCAGATAATGTATGGATATGGTCTGGTTTCATCTGGTGATATTAAGCAGTTAGCATGCAGGTATTATGCCTGATGCTCATATAGTTCAGGCCTTTTACCCGAAATTCTTTATTTTGCCTGCAAATCTATGAAGTTAAATCAATCATTTTCGAATTTAGAAATTTAGTGCTTTAATCCGGCTGCCAATTTAACGGCAACAGCACTGTGTTTCACGTTCATCACTTTTACAAAAGAGGGAACGGGATTGTCCTTATCTTCACAGATTACCATTAACCATTAAACTATTTTATGAAGATTATCCTGAACCTGTTGCGCGTAATCGTTGGGGTGTTGTTCATCTTCTCTGGCCTTATTAAGGCGAATGATCCGTTGGGCCTGAGTTATAAGATGGACGAATTTTTCGAGGTATTACACCTGACCTTTCTATCTCCCTATTCCCTGGCATATTCAATATTAATGAATAGCTTCGAAATAATTGCCGGTGTGGCATTGCTGGTAGGATACCGCATGCGTATCTTCTCCGTTCTGTTGCTACTGCTCATCATCTTCTTTACCTTCCTCACCGGGTATGCATTGTTCAGCGGTACCATCCGCGAATGCGGCTGCTTCGGCGACTGTATCAAACTTACCGCCACTGAAACTTTCTGGAAAGACGTAGCCCTGCTGGTAATGATCCTCGTGATTTTCATTTTCCGCAAGCAGATCGAACCACTGAAAGGCGCCGGCATCGTAGTACTGTTGGCTACCATCTTCTCCCTCGGTGTTCAACGGTATACGCTGCAGCATCTTCCTGTTTTTGATTGCCTGCCTTATAAAATAGGTAATAATATTCCGGAGAAGATGAAGCTGCCTCCTGGCGCTACGCCAGACGTATTTGAGATGGTGTTTATTTATGAAAAAGATGGCCAGAAGAAAGAATTCACTGCCGACAACTATCCCTGGTCAGATAGCACCTGGAAGTTTGTAGATCGTAAAGATAAACTGATAAAGAAAGGTAATGCTGAACCAGCTATCAAGGATTTCATCCTTACTGATCTGGATGGTGTAAATCAAACGCAGGCCATTCTTTCAGAAACAAAACCGGTATACCTGTTCCTCGTACAAAATGTACAAAAAGCGGGTAGTGGCTGGGATGAAAAAATGAAGGCACTCCAGCAAAAATTGAAAAACCAGGAAGTGGTGATATATGGTGTAACCGCTTCAACAAAAGAAGAAATTGCTGCCTTTAAACAACAACACGGACTGGAGTTTCCTTTCGTGCAAATGGATGGTGTGGCCATTAAAACAGCAGGCAGAAGTAATCCATGCCTTATGCTGCTGGAGAAAGGTACCATCAAAGGAAAATGGCATTATAACGATATTCCTTAACAGCCAATAATTATTGGCTGATTGCTAAACGCTGACTGCTAAAAGCTAACTATGCTTCGTTTCCTGTTACGCAAATCCGGTTATGGCATACTTGTACTATTCGGTGTAGTAGTGCTGGTGTTCTTCCTGTTCAATGTGTTGCCCGGCGATCCTGCCCGGTTGACGCTTGGGCAGCGGGCCGATGTGGCGTCACTGGAAAATGTAAGAAAGGAATTGCATCTCGACCAGCCGGTGGGGGTGCAATTCCTGTTTTACCTGAATGATTTGTTGCCCATCGGGATACATACTACCACGCAGGCAACAGAAAACCTGCATTATGTAACGTTAGCGCATATATCAAAAGAGAAAATACTGGTGCTGAAAACACCATATCTCAGGCGTTCCTACCAGGGGAAGAAGCCTGTTGGAGATATCCTGATGGAAGCTTTGCCCGGTACCTTATTGCTGGCGGTGGCGGCAATGTTGTTTGCTACTGTTATAGGAGTGGCACTTGGCGTATTGTCGGCCGTAAAACAAAATACCTGGATGGATACGGGCGCCGTATTCGCCAGTGTAGCCGGTATTTCGGCGCCATCTTTTTTTGCAGGGATTGTATTGGCTTATCTCTTTGGTTTTGTATGGAGCGATTATACCGGGCTACATATGACAGGTAGCCTGTTTGATATTGATCCGTTCAAAGGCCGGGTGTTAAACCTGCGCAACCTGGTGTTGCCGGCCATTACCCTGGGCATCCGGCCGCTGGCCATTATTGTGCAGCTCACGCGCAGTGCCATGCTGGATGTGTTGCACCAGGATTATATCCGGACAGCTTATGCCAAAGGGTTGTCTAAATCCAGGGTGATCTGGCAGCATGCGTTGCCGAACGCTCTCAATCCTGTTGTTACTGCTATTACCGGGTGGTTTGCCGAATTACTGGCAGGCGCTTTCTTCGTAGAATACATTTTTGGTTGGAAAGGCATTGGTAAGGTCACCGTAGATGCCCTCGACAAATTCGATTTCCCTGTAGTGATGGGAGCCATATTACTTACAGCAGCTATCTTTGTATTGGTGAACCTGTTGGCGGATCTGCTCTACACGCTCATTGATCCGAGAATTAAACTGGATTAAGCACTTTCCCATCTCCCCAAAATATTTTTTTAATTTCTTGTAACATCTGCATTTTACAGTCGTCTTCTTTTCAAACGCACTATTCTGCATGTCACTAGACCGATTTCTCACACAGGTGGTTCCCGTCCGGCAAAAGCTTTACCGCTTTGCATTCCGCCTGTTGGGTAATGAGGAAGATGCACAGGATATCACCCAGGATGCCCTTATGAAGGTGTGGGGTATGCAAGAGAAAATGGCGGAGTTGCAAAATATGGAAGCCTGGTGCATGCGAATCACCCGCAACCTGGCACTGGACAAAATCAAGTCCAGGAAGTATCGGCTGGCAGATGAGCTGGACCGGGCAGGGGAGCTGCCCGCCTCACCGCAACAAAGTCCGCATGCCGCCGCCGAACAAAACGATGTAATGGTAAAAGTGCATGTGGCCATTAATGGCCTGCCTGAGAAATACCGTACTATTCTGCAATTGCGGGATATAGACGGGCATTCTTACCAGGAAATAGCCGACATACTGGATATAGACATGAATGATGTTAAAGTGAATTTGCACCGGGCCCGTAAAACGGTACGGGAGAAACTACAAAATCAGCAGGTATATGGATTATAACAGGATCACTGCCATCGTGGAAAAGTACTGGGAGGGAGAAACCACCCTGGAGGAAGAAGCATTGTTACGGGAGTTTTTCAGTACACCTCATCCTGATTTACCGGAAGCGTTGCTGGAAGCGGCACCTATGTTCCGGTATTTCCAGCAGGAAGCCGTAAAGGTTTTGGAGGAGCCGCCGGCAAAGGTAGTCCCACTGTCGGCCTCGCCATTCCGCCACTGGATGAAATATGCCGCCGTACTACTGGTAGCTGTGGGCATTGGCTATGCCTTAAAACAACAGGGGCACCGGCAGGAGCAAGTGACCATTGCCATGAAACAAGAGGAACTGAATGATCCGCAAAGAGCACTGGATGAAACCAAGAAGGCATTACAGTTGCTGGCAAAGAACCTGAACAAGGGTACTGCCAAAATGCAAAAACTCTCTTATTTCAATGATGCCGCCACATTGATCGAAGGAAAAGAATAACCACACCATTATAAATACAGAAAAGATGAAACGATACCTTTTATTATTGATGGCGGTCTTTGCCAGTTTCCACCTCTCGGCGCAGCAGGGAAGCGTGATTGACCGCTTTTTCCAGAAGTACGAAAGCGACCGCAATTTCACGGTGGTCAGCATTACCCCCAAAATGTTCAGCATGTTTGCTAAAGTAGATCCCGGGGATGCCGACGCTAAAAACATGATGCGTGTGATTCAGAAATTAAAAGGATTGCGCATCCTGGCCAAAGAAAATACGAAAGATGGGGCACGGCTATACAGGGAAGCCGCTGCTTTTCTCGGCAGCGATTTCGAAGAACTGATGACGGTGCGCGATAAAGACAGCGACCTGAAATTTATGGTGAAGGAAAATGCCAAAGGCACCATCAGTGAGTTGGTGATGCTGGTAGGTAGTTCCAGCGAGTTCATGGCAATGAGCCTGGTAGGCGATATTGACCTTAACGAAATTTCACTGATTGCCGGATCTGTAAATATCCAGGGCATGGATAAGCTGAAAAATATTAAGAAGAAATAATGTCAAAATTAACTGCCATGAAATCATTTATTATTGCTGCCGGTTGTTTCCTGTTATCCGCCTCTGCTGTGAGTGCACAAGACAGATGTTTACGTGAATTCCGTAACAAGCACAGGGCAGGCTCAGAAGTGCATACTGTATCTATGGGAGGCGTCAGCCTGAAACTGGCCGGCTGGTGTTTATCTTTTGCAGATGATGATGCCGATGCTAAAAGTGTGAAGCATGCGCTGAAAAATGTGCGGAAGGTAAAGATCTATACTATCTCTAACGTGAACGGTAATACGGTAAGCGGGGAAGATATTGCAGAACTGAAAAGCAACCTGCAACGCAATGAACATTTCGATCTGCTGATGGAAGTGAGAGAGAAGGGAAACCTGGTACATGTACTCAACCGGGGCAACGACGATGAGTTGGGCGATGTAGTAATGCTGGTGCAGGATCAGTCAGACTTTGTGATCGTCAACCTGCAAACCACTTTAAAAATGTCCGACGTTAATAGCCTGATTCGTCAGTTTGCCTCCAACTGATCCCTTTTACCTGATCATCACCTCTTTAACAATGCTCTCTCCAAGCATTTCATTCACCAACTTGATGATCTTGTCTTTAGAATAAGTCAATTCCTGTTTTAATGGCGCCACTGTAGTGGTAACAATCAGTTTATGATCAATAAGCTGGATGCTCTGTGTGTAGCGCGCAATGGTTTTACCCATTAATTGTTCCCAGTTATCCTGGATGCGTACCTCCATCAGGCGGGGTTTCATCCTGCTTTTATTCATAAATTCCCGGAGTGCATCTCCAATACTCGTTGTTCCGTGGCGCATCCGGCAAAGCTAAGTTTTTTCACGCAAAGCAGCAAAGACGCAAAGGGTGTTTTATTCCTTAGTGTCTTTGCTGCTTTGCATTTCTGCGTGTCTGTCCACTTCAATGAGCTGCAGTGCCTGGCCGATACCCGAAAAGGCTTGCCGCAGGCGATCGGCATGGGTATCTGTAATAAATACCTGTCCGTAGTTTTCACTGGCTACCAGGGCAATCAATCGGGTAACGCGTTCCTGGTCCAGTTTTTCAAACACATCGTCGAGCAGCAGGAGCGGGGGGAATTTTTTATTTTGCCTGATCACATCATATTGGGCCAGCTTCAAGGCAAACAGGAAACTCTTACGCTGTCCCTGTGAGGCACTGGTTTTCATGAGGTGATCGTTTAGCAGAAAGGAGAGATCATCGCGGTGAATGCCGGTACTTGTGCGTTGCAACTGCATGTCGCGGTAACGGGCATTATTCAGTTGTATGGCATAGTCTTCTTCCTGCAGCGTGCACTGGTACTGTATATTGACTACTTCGTGGGTGCCGGAGATATAATCGTATAGCTCCTGTACTTTAGGAATGAAGGTCTGGAGGAAGGCTTTCCGGGTTTCATATACGGGCACCCCGTGCATCACGAGTTGCAGATCAAATACATCGAGGAGGCTATCCTGGTTTTGGCCGGTGGCTGCCATGTTTTTCAGGAGGGTATTCCGTTGTAATAATATTTTTTGGTAGATGATGAGATGATCGAGGTAGTCAGGATACAGTTGGGAGAGCAGGCTATCGAGCCATTTGCGTCTTTCTTCACTGCCGCCCAGGATGATTTCTGCATCATCGGGGGCAATCATCACGGCGGGGAACTGCCCGATATGCCGGGAGAAGCGGTCGTACTTATCGTCGTTGAGGCTGATTTCTTTTTTCCCTTCTTTTACGGTGCAAATGATTTTTTCTGCCTGCTGGTTTCTTTCGAGATAGCCTTCAAGCCGGAATCCATTGGTTTGGTAGCGTACATTCTGGCTTTCATTGCTGGTAAAATAGCTGCGGGTGAAGCAAAGGTAATAAATGGCGTCCAGCAGGTTGGTTTTGCCGGCGCCATTTCTGCCGGTGATGCCAACGATGCGGTGACCAAAGGAAAAGGTCTCCTGCGTGTAATTTTTGAATTGAACGAGTGATATTTTATTAATATAAAACAAAGAAAAAGGTTATTTGTAAATAATAATATGCGAAAATTATCAATTGTATAACTGATAAAAAACCGCACTAATGGGAACTTCGCTGTGATTCCCTTGCAAATAAATGCAAAACTGTTTGAAATTGATGAATTTGCATAATTTAATGGGAATTGGAATTCATATTTATATTTTAGGATTTTCCTGTTATATTTGCGAACAAATTTAGAAAGAGTGCAAACTAAAACAGACGTGAAGACGAAATTCACCAAAGAGACATATCTGTACTGGTATGAATTGATGCTTTTGCTGCGCCGCTTTGAAGAAAAGACAGGCCAATTGTACGGGATGCAGAAAATCCGTGGCTTTTGTCATTTGTACATAGGACAGGAAGCAATTGCTGCAGGTGCGATGACAGCTACCAAGCCGGAGGATAAATTCATCACAGCTTATCGTGATCATGCGCTGGCAATTGCGAAAGGAATTTCCGCTAAAGCTTGTATGGCAGAACTGTATGGTAAAGCAACCGGTTGTTCGAAAGGAAAGGGAGGCAGTATGCACTTTTTCTCCAAGGAACATGGGTTCTTCGGTGGCCATGGTATTGTTGGAGCTCAGATAGGTACAGGTGCCGGACTGGCGCTTGCGGAGCAATACAGAGGAACAGATAACGTAGTGTTGTGTTTCTTCGGTGATGGTGCTGCCCGTCAGGGGATGCTCCATGAAACCTTTAACATGGCTATGACCTGGAAGCTCCCTGTAATTTTCATTTGTGAAAATAACATGTACGCGATGGGTACTTCCGTAGAACGTACCTCCAACGTATTGGATATCTATAAGTTGGCCGACGCTTACGAAATGCCTGCCGATTCAATCGACGGTATGAGCTGCGAAGCGGTACATGATGGTGTGGAAAGAGCTGTAAAGCGTGCCCGTGAAAAAGGCGGTCCTACTTTACTGGAAATCAAAACTTACCGCTACCGTGGTCACTCCATGAGTGATCCTGCTAAATATCGTACTAAAGAAGAGCTGGAAGAGTACAAAGAGAAAGATCCAATCAACGAAGTACTCAGAGTGATTCAGAAAAATAAATGGGCTACCGAAGCTGAAATTGAAGCTATCAACGAACGCGTAAAAGTAGAAGTTGATGAGTGCGTAACTTTCGCAGAAGAGTCTCCATGGCCAAGCGATGATGAATTACTGAAAGACGTTTACATTCAGGAAGATTATCCATTCATCGTTGACTAAAGCTTTTAGCCATTAGCAGTTAGCTTTTAGCTAATGCAGCAGAAATAACATCTACTGTTCTTCGCTGCATTAGCTAAAAGCTAACGTTAATGGCTAACGGCTGTTTCGATACCTATTTAATAACTAAGCAATCAATCACAATTACACCTTTACAATGGCAGAAACTAAAGATAAAGCCACCGTGCCTCAACCTGCAAAAAATGATTTTGACCTGGAGAAATCCATGCACAAGGCAGAAGACTTCTTCTATAAAAACAAAAACGTTATTTCTATTGCAGTATTAGCAGTAGTAGTAGTGGTAGGCGGTTTCTTCGCCTATAACCGTTTCGTTAAACAGCCTAATGAAAATAAAGCACAGGAAATGGTTTTCCATGCGCAAAACTACTTTGCAGTAGATTCATTCAAACTGGCACTGAACGGCGATGGTAATAACTATGGTTTCTTGCAGGTAGCGGAGAAATATGGTAGCACCCAAGCTGGTAACCTGGCTAAATACAGTGCAGGCGTATGCTATATCCGCCTGGGTGAATTCCAGAAAGGTATCGACATGCTGAAATCCTTTAGCTCCAACGATTTGTTGCTCCAACCAACCGCTTATGGTTTGATGGGAGATGCTTACATGGAACTGAACAAAACTAACGACGGCATCGAATCTTATAAGAAAGCCGGTCACTACAATGATAATGAGCTGACTGCCCCCGTTTACCTGTTCCGTGCCGGTTTGGCCCTGGAAAAAGCAGGTAAAGCACAGGATGCTATCGCTATCTATAAAGAAATTAAAGAGAAATTTCCGCAGACTAACGAAGGTCGCGAAATGGACAAGTACCTGGCAAGACTGGGTGAAGTAAAGAACTAGCAGTTGGCTTTCAGCCTTTAGCAGTGAGTGCTTAGCTGACTGCTAAAGGTGAATAGCCGGAAGCTTAAAGCTAAAAGAATATGTCCGATCACAATAAGAGCTTACTAAATGACGCTGGCATTCTCAACCTGGAGGATGCCAGTGTTGTTATGGTGTATACCGAATGGAATGATACCATCGTGAATGAACTGGTAGCAGGTTGCGATAAAGCCCTCGACCAGTATCGTGTTACTAAAACAGAGAAAGTAATCGTACCAGGTGCTTTCGAATTACCTTACGCCTGCAAACAATATTGGGAAGCCACCAAAGGCACCGGAAAACAGCCTGGCGCTATTATTGCTTTCGGTTGCGTGATCCGCGGCGAAACCCCTCATTTTGATTATGTGTGCAAAGCCGTAACAGAAGGTATTCTTCAATTGAACCTTCAGTTACCCGTTCCTGTTATATTTGGCATACTGACAGTTGACAATGAACAGCAGGCACTGGACAGACTCGGAGGCGCTCATGGTCACAAAGGAGAAGAAGCCGCTATCACAGCGTTGAAAATGATTGCATTGCAAAGAAAGTTAGCTAACAGCTAAAAGCTAAAGGCCATATGAATGTACAGCTATTTATACCGTGTTTTGTAGACCAGTTGTTTCCGGAAACCGCCTTCAATATGGTGAAAGTACTGGAGAAACTGGGTTGTAATGTGATGTATAACACGGAACAAACCTGTTGTGGTCAACCGGCCTACAATGCCGGATACCAGGACGAGTGCAGAACAATAGCAACCAAGTTTGTAAAGGATTTTAAAACCTTTGATTACATCGTTGCCCCCAGTGGCTCCTGCACTGGTTTTGTGCGGAACTACTACGGAAAGTTGTTTGATAATTCTGCTGCTCACAATGATGTAAAACTGCTAAAGAAAAATCTTTTCGAATTCACTGAATTCCTTACAGACGTATTACATGTAACTGACCTGGGGGCTACGCTCAACGGTGTAGGCACTTATCACGATGCCTGTGGTGCGCTGCGGGAATGTGGTATCAAGGAAGGACCGCGTAAACTACTGGAAAAGGTGCGGGGACTGGAATTGAAAGAAATGAATGATAGCGAGGTGTGTTGCGGGTTTGGCGGTACTTTCTCCGTGAAGTTTGAACCCATTTCTATGGGTATGGGAGAACAGAAAGTTAACAACGCATTGAACAGTGGCGCCGACTACCTGATTTCTACGGATCTGTCGTGCCTCATGCACCTGGATGGTTATATCCGGAAGCATGGGTCCAATGTGAAGGTAATGCACATTGCAGATGTACTGGCCAGCGGCTGGTAACGTTAACAGCTAAACGCTATTTATTATCACCCGAAAATTCTAAATGATATGAACTATTGGCTGGTGAAGTCTGAACCATTTAAATATTCCTGGGAGCAGTTTGTAAAAGATAAAGTGACTTTCTGGGATGGCGTACGTAACTACCAGGCGCGCAACAACCTCAGAGGCATGAAGAAGGGCGACCAGGTATTGTTTTATCATAGTAATGAAGGCATGGAAATCGTAGGCCTGGCTACCGTAGCCAAAGAAGCTTACCAGGATCCCACCACGCCTGATCCAAACTGGGTAGTAGTAGACCTGAAGCCGCTGAAAGCTTTCAAAAAGTTTGTTACACTGGCTGAAATGAAAGCCGATAAAAGGCTGGCAAACCTGTCGCTGATCCGCCAGGGACGCTTATCTGTATGCGATGTGAAGCCGGATGAATTTGAAGCCATCATGGAAATGGGCGGCATGAAAAAGTAAGTATTTTATAGTATTATAAACACGAAGGGTATCTTTCTTACAGGAAGATACCCTTTGGTGTTTTTAGGGAAGCCGGTTATGGAATTTTAAGCTCACAAACATCTTATCCCAAAACTGCGCCATATGAATTATTCCTTTTTGCTCATGTTCAGCACTACTGTGTTGATTTTATCCGGATGCGGCCACAAAGCAACTACGCCAGTTGTTAGTTTTACACCTCCTGTTATTGCCGCCGACTCCAAAGCTGAAGGTCTTTTATCTGCTGATGAAGGAAAAGCAATACCGGCCGAAAACGCCCCGGCTGCACCTGATGATAAAGACTATAGTGCTGCAGTACCCATCTCCCAAAAAATAATAAAAAATGGTAAGCTCGCTTTTTCTACAGAAGATTTTGATGCATGCAGAAGTCGTATAGCCGATACCGTTAAAAAATACGGTGGTTATATTGCCAACGAAAATCAGGCAAACGGGCGTTTACAATTACGCAATGAGCTGGAAATAAAAGTCCCTGCGGCGGTATTTGAACAATGCCTGGAAGCGCTGACAGGCGGCGCATCGCGGATGGATGAGAAGAGTATTACCACGCAGGATATTACGGCAGAATATGTAGACCTTGATGCCCGTATGAAGGCGCGGATGGCAGTAGAACAACGTTATCTGCAGATATTACAACAGGCCAGAAAAGTAGAAGATATATTAGCCGTAGAAGCGCAGTTGAAAAGTATCCGGGAAGATATAGAAGCGGCCAAAGGCCGCCTGCAATACATGGATCACCATGTGGCCTATAGCAGCATACAGCTCACTTATTACCAGACGATCGCTAATACCGATCCGCAGGCGCCAGGGTTTTTCCGGCAGTCGTGGTTATCGTTACAGGAAGGCTGGAATGGTACTTTATCGTTTGCGCTGGGTATATTAAGTGCATGGCCTTTGCTGCTTGGTATTGTTTTTCTTATTATTTTTATAAGACGAGGAATAAGAAAATGGAACCTGAAAAAGACCATTGCCCAAACCCCAACTAACGTAAACCTATAAACGAATTAACATGAAACCAAGATTGGTGGTGCTGACCGGAGCCGGCATCAGTGCAGAAAGCGGCCTCCGGACCTTCCGCGACTCAGATGGATTGTGGGAAGGCTATGATGTATATGAAGTGGCCTCCCCCAAAGGCTGGCAAAACAACCCGGCACTGGTACAGGAATTTTATAACAGCCGCCGTAAAGATGTGATGGCGGCCCTGCCTAACGCGGCTCATACCGGGTTGGCGCAACTGGAAGAAAAATTCGATGTACGGATTATTACCCAGAATATAGACGACCTGCACGAGCGCGGCGGCTCCAGCAGCGTATTACACCTACATGGAGAAATATTCAAAATGCGTAGTGTGATCAACGAAGAGCTAATCTACGATATACGCGGTGATATCAAAATGGGTGATCTGGCTGCTGACGGCGGGCAACTACGGCCGCATATTGTGTGGTTCGGTGAAGCGGTTCCGATGATAGAAAAGGCGGTAGCTGAAGTACAGGCGGCGGATATTTTTGTAGTGATTGGTACGTCTTTACAGGTGTATCCTGCTGCGAATCTTTTACAATATGTGAAGTTCAGAACGCCTACCTATTTCATTGACCGTAAGATTCCAATGATTGAATCCGGCGTGAACCAGTTCCGCATTGAAAAGCCCGCTACAGAAGGGGTGAAGGAACTGCTCAGCATTTTATAAAAATAAAAACCTCCCCGCTCTGGGGAGGTATCACAAGTCCTTGGTGCCCGATAGAGTCCATCATAGGAAAACAATAACTTTTGCTTTATTCAAAGCTTTCCTCAAACCTGATATCGTACTCTTCTAATTCTTTTAGAACGGGGTTATAAATTTCCGGCATCACCGGTATTTGTAAGCCTGTAAGTGTTACTTTTTCCTGGAGTATAAGTTTTGCCATGATACCGAGTGGCAGGCCCACTGTTTTCGCCATGGCAGTATGTATGTTGTCTTCTCCCTGTGCAATCATGTAACTATGCATCCTGGTGGCCATATTGCGGCGTTCAAACTCAATTTCATGCATCATTACAATCATGTCCTTGTCGGCAGGTTCCATTTTTAATTTGTTCTCTACAAGGAACTGGAGGATGTCCGCATTAGTTTGTTCCCCTAAATTTATGACATCTGTGCTTAATAACCCCATAAATTTTAGCTGGCGGAGCACTTTCGACTTGGTACTGACACTCAGATACTGGGCAATACTTTCTTCGGGAGTACCTGCCTGTTCTGTAATGCGGTTGGTGGTCCATTGGGCCCAGGTCAGTTGATCGGTAACAATTTTAGTAGTGTCTTCCGTTAAGCCCAGCTTTACCAGGGCATTCCAGCCTTCGCAGAAATCAGGGAAGCGGAGGGTGGCACGCATAAAGGTTGCCAGTTCTTCCAGTTTATAGACTTCCATATAACCGAGGGAGTCGCGGTTAGGGTAGAAGGCCAGTTTCCCCAAACCGGGTACCTGTATGGTTTTGGTATGGTCAAAGAGCTGTTCATACGTTACCTCTTTCACCTTTCCTTTTTCCTTATAGGTGGCGCCGGAACTGCCTGCCAGTACAATATTGCGGGCATTCCAGGACACTTTATACTGCCATGGATTGTCGTTGCTGTCTGGTGAAATCAGGCCACCACAGTAAGATTTAAAAGAAAATATCTGGCCGCCTTTTTTCTCAATGGAATGAATGAGTTTCATGGCGGACATGTGATCTATACCGGGATCCAGGCCCATTTCGTACATAAAAAGTAATCCGGCTTTTTCTATTTCGGGTTGCAGTTTACGTACTTCCGGATCTATATAGGAGGCGGTGAGCAGGTTTTTTTTAGCTTCCAGGCAATCTTTTGCCACGAGGATATGCAGGGATGCGGGTAGTAAGGAAATGACAAGATCCGTTTCCCGGATCAGTTGTAGCCTGGCAGCATGGTCTTTAATATCAAGTGCCGTAGGCGTTGCATAATATGATTTTCCTGTTTTGGACTTGATAAGCGACAGGTCGTGATCAGCTACGGTAACATGCCATTTCTGTCTGGGCGCGTTTGTTAACAGATAATCAATCAGACTGGTGGCCGATTTTCCGGCGCCAAACAACAGTATGTTCTTCATGGTGTTCTTTAGAAAGTGATTAAGAATCAGGGGAATAACAGCTTTTTTGATACTAATGTTCGAATTTGAAAGCCCATTCGGATTTATTCTTATTATATATATGTTTTCCGTTGATTCGACGTATTGATTTTCAGTAGGTTAGAAACAAATACTTTGCCAATATTTATATTCTAATATATTAAACCGGCTTAACATATTGCGGATAAATTAAAATCAGGGTAATTATCTATAACGTAAATGGAATATAAATGGTTGTCATTCATTGAGTAAATCAATCATATATCGATCTTGCAATATAATCGTTAATCCCTATGGTCCTTTTTATTCACATTTCTTGATTTTTAGGTCAAAATAAGGGCTGAAATGGCTATATTTGCCTTTATCTGTTTTGAGCAGAAAAAACTGTAAATCAACACACAAAATGACAGAGCATACGGAAAATCAGCAGGAAGGGAGAATTGTCCAGATAAACATCGAGGAGCAGATGAAAACGGCTTACATAGATTACTCTATGTCCGTGATCGTTGGTCGTGCCTTACCCGATGTGAGAGATGGTTTGAAGCCTGTACACCGCCGTGTTTTATTCGGAATGAATGAACTGGGGAACCACAGTAACAAACCCTACAAGAAATCAGCGCGTATTGTGGGTGAAGTAATGGGTAAATATCACCCGCATGGTGATGCTTCCATTTACGACACCATTGTACGTTTGGCGCAGCCCTGGAGTATGCGTTATCCGATGGTGGATGGTCAGGGTAACTTCGGTTCGGTGGATGGCGACATGCCGGCAGCGATGCGTTATACGGAAATCCGTCTGCAGAAGATTGCAGAAGCCATGCTGGAAGACATTGAAAAAGAAACAGTAGACTTTACCAATAACTTCGATGATACCCTCGAAGAACCTACTGTATTACCAACCCGTATTCCAAACCTGTTGGTAAATGGTGCTTCCGGTATCGCCGTAGGTATGGCCACCAACATTATGCCGCATAACCTCAACGAGGTAGTGGATGGTGCCATTGCTTACATCGAAAACAGAGAAATCACTGTTGAAGAACTGATCAAATTCGTAAAAGCACCCGACTTCCCGACAGGTGGTGTTATTTACGGTTTTGAAGGCGTTAAACAGGGTTTTGAGACCGGTAGGGGCAGAGTAGTGGTAAGAGGTAAAATCTCCTCAGAAACAGCTAAAAACGGCCGTGAAAAACTGGTGATTTACGAACTGCCTTACCAGATCAACAAAGCAGTGCTGCACCAGAAAATTGCACAACTGGTTAACGATAAAATTATTGAAGGCATTTCCGATGTACGTGATGAAAGTGACCGTGAAGGAATGCGACTGGTGATTGATCTGAAGAGAGAAGCTATCTCCAGTGTAATCATCAACCAGTTATTCAAATATTCAGAACTGCAAACCTCTTACGGTATCAACAACGTGGCGCTGGTAAAAGGCCGTCCGCGTATCCTGAACCTGAAAGAGATGATTGCGGAATTCATCGATTTCCGTCATGAAGTAGTGGTAAGAAGAACGCGTTTTGACCTGCGTAAAGCAGAAGAAAAAGCGCATATCCTCGCCGGCTACCTGATTGCACTGGATCACCTGGACCAGGTCATTGCCCTGATCCGCGCTGCAGCCACACCGGAAGTAGCAAAAGATGGATTGATGAGCGAATTCGGTTTGTCTGAAATACAGGCGAAAGCTATACTGGAACTGCGTTTACAACGTTTAACCGGTATGGAACGCGATAAAATCCGCGCAGAGTATGATGATATCATGCGACTGATTGCTTACCTGAAAGATGTACTGAACGATGAGTCTTTACGTATGAAGATCATCCGCGAAGAGCTGGAAGAAGTAAAGAAGAAATTCGGTGACGAACGTAAAACCGAAATCCAGTACCTCGCCAGCGAAATGAGAATTGAAGATATCATTGCAGAAGAAGATGTGGTGATCACCATTTCTCACCTGGGTTATATCAAACGTACTTCTGCATATGACTATCGTCAGCAGAAACGTGGCGGACGTGGCGCCATTGGTGGTAAAACACGTGATGAGGATTACATCGAACACCTGTTTGTGGCCTCAACGCACCATACCATGCTGTTCTTCACGGAAAAAGGCCGTTGCTACTGGCTGAAAGTATACGAAATTCCGGATGGAGAAAAGAGCGGTAAGGGACGTGCTATTCAGAATATGATTCAATTGCCCGCTGATGATAAAATCCGCGCTATCATTGATATCAAAGATCTGAGCGATAAAGACTTTATCAACAATCATTATATTGTACTTTGTACCAAGAAAGGCATCATCAAGAAGACATTGGTGGAAGAATTCTCCCGCCCACGTCAGAATGGTGTAAATGCTATCACCATCAATGAAGGCGATCAGCTGCTGGAAGCCAAACTGACTACCGGCGACAGCCAGATCATGATGGCCATTCAGAGCGGTCGCGCCATCCGCTTCCCTGAAGCCACCGTACGCGACACCGGTCGTGGTGCTATTGGTGTAAGAGGAATTGAGGTGGATAGCGACAATGATGAAGTGGTTGGTATGGTTTGTGTTAATAAAGACGACGATCAAAAAACCATCCTGGTAGTGTCCGAAAAAGGTTTCGGTAAACGTACCAACATCGAAGAATATCGGATTACCAACCGTGGCGGTAAAGGGGTGAAAACCATTAACATCACGGAAAAAACCGGTAACCTGATTGCCATCCTCGATGTAACGGAAAAACACGACCTGATGATCACCTGTAAGTCAGGCATCACCATTCGTATGGCGGTTGCCGATATCCGTGAAGCAGGACGTGCCACACAAGGTGTGCGTCTGATCCGACTGGATAACAATGATGAAATAGCTGCTGTAGCACGTCTGGATGAACAGGAAGAAGAAGAAGAAATCCTGGAAGGCGAAGAAGGTAGCGAAAATGCCGCTGTAGCTGCAGAAGATCAGGCATCTGAAGGCAATGAAGCTGCTCCTGAAGAAACGGACAGCAATGATGCAGCAACAAACGAATAACTAAAAAAAAAGCAGCAGGCAACCTACCTTGATAAACAAGTGGTTGCCTGTTTCTAATAAAAAATATAGCCGGCTCTAGTGGTAACCCAACTGCTGGTTGTATTATTATTTATTAGGAGCACCATACTCTTATTGTAATCAGCAACTAAAAAAACAAAAGCATGAAAAAATTATTGGTATCTCTTCTCTTTTGCACGGCCGGTGTATCGGTAATGGCACAACGGGCAAAAGTTAGCAGTGCGGATGAGAACCTGAAGAAGCAGGATCTGGAAAAAGCCAAAGCGGATATTGACGCAGCATTACAGAATGATAAAACCAAAAACGACGCTAAAACATGGCTGGTAGACGGTAAGATCCTCGAGGCAATGGGTACCAAGCAAAAAAGCGCCGCACTCGCTGGTGAAGCTTTTTCCGCTTTCAAAAAAGCACTGGAAATAGATCCTAAAATGAAAGAGGCGGTTCTGGAAATGAACCAACCACTGTTCAACGTATATGCTACCATCGCTAATGCTGGTTATGCTAACCTGAATGAGCAGAAATGGGATTCTTCTCTCATCAACTTCAAACACGCCTTCGAAGTAGCTGACTTCTACAACAGCAAAAACTTAGGTGGTTCTATTCCTACCGATACGGCCCTCACTTTCTACGTAGGTTACGCCGCTAACCAGGCAGGCAAAAAAGATGATGCTTTCACTTACCTGAAAAAAGCAGCAGACCTGCAATTCAAAGGTGAACCGGCACTCTACGTTATCCTGGGCCAACTGTACGAAGAAAAAGGAGACCAGGCAAACTGGCTGAAAACTATCGAAACCGCTAAAACAGTATTCCCTAAGGATAAACGTTTTAACGATATGGAAATGGCGTTCTACAGCAAAACCGGTAAGACCAACGAATTACTCGGTATGCTGGAAAAGAAAATCGCTGATAATCCAAACGACGAAGCGGCTGTACTGGACTACGCTATCCGCGTAGATAACCTGGCTAATCCACGCGATGAGAAAGGTAATGACGCTCCCAAACCAGCTAACTACGATGAGCTGATCGGTAAAGCAGAAGCAGCTTATAAGAAAGCGATCGAAATGAACGCTTCAGACGCTACTGCTAACTTCCAGCTGGGTGCACTGTATTTCAACCGCGCTGTTGTGTTCAACAAAGAACTGAACGCACTGGATAGCAAACAACAGTCTTCTCCTAAAGCCAAAGAATTACAAGGAAAAGTAGAAGGCCTGATGAACCAGGCATTACCTTTCTTTGAAAAAGCAGATGCTGGTTTTACATCTAAAGGTAGCAGCCTGGAACAAAGCGATAAACAAACCTACGAAAGCTGCTTGTATGCTTTGCAAAAGATCTATGCGATCAAAAACAACACTGCCAAAGTAGAAGAAGTGAAAAAGAAACTGGATGCGCTGAAATAGTAGCTCCGCTATACATATTGAAAAGAGTCCGCCGTAAGGTGGACTCTTTTTTTTAGCAGAAAGCATAAGGCAGAAAGCACAAAGCTATTTTAGCGAATGATCAGAGCGGATAGTTATTCTATGCTTTAATCATTCGCTAAAATAGCTTTGTGCCTTATGCTTTCTGCTAAAAAAAATCCCGTCTACCTAAGGCAGACGGGACAAATAACTCAAACGCTGTATGGCTTAAATTATGCTTTTTTAGCAGCAGGTTTTGCTTCAGCTTTCTTAGCAGGTTTAGCAGCTTTCTTAGTAGTATCAGCAGCAGGTTTTGCTTCAGCTTTAGCTTCAGTTTTAGCTTTTTCTTTCTTAGCTGGTTTAGCAGCAGGTGCTTGTGCGAAAGCAGCAGCAGAAATGCTCATTACCAGTACAGCGGCGATCAGGCTTTTTTTCATGATGATTGTCTTTTTAAATGATTAGATGATGAATGTTATTGTTATAATTTCTGTTGTAAAAATACATCAGCCAGGCAGGTGTTAACGGGAGGTTTCGGTGAATCGGGAATTACTGTCGTTGAACAGGGAAAAATGTACGGTAATATGTAAACCGAGAGCTAGAGCAGAATATTGATAGCCTCCTGTACGGCCTGTATACACAGGTGTTTCAGGGTATTAAACTGTCCGGCTACTACCTGTGGATGGTAGTTGTTTTCCTGTAGTTTTTCAAGTGGCTCCAGGATAGGATAGAGGTGGGTTTCCAGTCCTATAAAAGACACTGTTGTCTTTAAGTTATGAGCATTGGCACGAATAGCGGGGATGTCTTCTGCTACTACTGCTTTTTTAAGGAGAGACAGCTCTTCCGGCAGTTGTGCAATGAATTGTTCCAGCATCGTTCTTTCGAAGTTCAGGTTGCCATTTGAAAGATCGTGGAGATAGTGCATATTCAGCAGTTGCTGGGAAGTGCCATTTTCATGCGTATGTACCGGAAGCTCCCGTGGAGGAAGTTTACCGATATATACCTGGATCATCCGGTATAATTCATCTTCTACAATCGGCTTGGAAATGTATTCATTCATTCCCATCTGCAAACATTTCTCTCTTTCTCCAGCCATGGCGTGGGCGGTCATAGCAATCACCGGGATAGTGGAATGCAGTTCATTGCGAATCGCCTGTACCGCTGAATAGCCGTCCATTTCCGGCATTTGAATATCCATGAGCACCAGGTCGAAATGTTGCTTTTCAAGGGCCTGTAATACCTCTCTGCCGGTATTGACAATTTTAAACTGTAATTGCCAGCTACTGAGCAAATGGCGCAGCAGGTTCTGGTTCATTTTATTATCTTCTGCTACCAACAAACGTACATCCGGGTGCAGGGGCAGCTGATCGTTATCTGTAAAGTAGGTATTCACTTCTTCCGAAAGCGATTCTCCTAAAGTGTAGGGTAATTCTACTTTGAAAGTAGCGCCTTCTCCGGGTTTGCTTTCTACTGATATAAAACCATTCTGTAATTCTATGAGTTGTTTTACGATGGTGAGACCTAAGCCGGTACCGCCGAATTTGCGCGTGGTAGAGGCTTCTGCCTGGTTAAAGCGGTCGAAAATACTATGCAGTTTGGAGGCATCTATACCAATACCGGTGTCACTAACGGTAAACAATATACGTACGGCATTTTCTTCTGCCCAGATCTTCGTTACGTGAATGCGTACTTCTCCCTCGCTCGTGAATTTTACGGCGTTGCTGGTGAGGTTAATGAGTACCTGGGTCAGTCGCATAACATCTCCGTATAAAATATCCGGCACCTCTTCATCAATAGTTACTGATAGCTGCAGATGTTTTTCTTCGGCCTTTGGTTTGAACATGGTATTAACGCCATGCAGTACGCTGCGTAAGCTAAAGGACGTAGCTTCTATGCGCATCATACCAGATTCTATTTTAGAGATATCCAATATGTCGTTGATAATTTCCAGCAGGCTTTGCCCGGCATTATCGATGGCGCCAACATATTCTTTCGATTTATCGTTGAGGGGTTGTGCTTTTAACAGATGTGTGAAACCCAGCACGGCATTCATAGGCGTACGGATTTCATGGCTCATATTGGCGAGGAATTGGTCTTTTACGGCGGCCAGCTTCTTCTCCTGTTGCTGTGAGGCGTCGAGGGCTTCAATGAGTTGTTCCTGCCGGTGAATACGGCTGGTAATATATAGGAAAGCCAGCAGGCTGGTTAAGCAGGCAAAAAATACGAGTACGGTTCCCCAGCTTTGCGCTTTTTGGCCGCTACTGTCGATCAGGTGGGTAGTACGGTTTACTTCGGTTTGCCGGGTGGTATCCAGCTGGCGGATAATACTGGTAATGGCTTCCCCGAGCCGTTTTCCTTTCTGGTTGTTGATCATCCTTTCTGCAGCCCATTTCCCATTGCTGTAAAAGGTATCCAATACCATCAGGTTAAAGTTATTCTTCTCATCCACCAGGTAATTAAGTTGGGTGAGGAGTTTTTCGGTGCTGTCGTTTTTAATGATTTTATTGATCTCTTTGAGGTCGGCTTTGATGATAGCAATTTCTGCTTCGATGCCGGTAATGTGGGTAGTATCCTGGGAAATAACGGCCCCGCGTACTTTGCTGTCGGTCTTGGCCATATTGGTTTGCAGCTTCTGCAGTTCATTTTTTACATTCAGCTCCTGCAGGAGTTGCTCATTGCCTTTGATCAGCTTGCGGATGTTGTTGGAAGAATTGAACTGCAGCACAACAAATAACACCATTCCGGTAATGAACAGGCCGAGTAGGTAATATTTGATTCTTTTTGGCTGCATGACAGTTTAGTACATATAAACGCTGATATAGGAATGCCGGTTCATTAACGAAGGAATAAAAGTAGGAAATTATTCCGTAGTTCTTCAGACATTTAGCCTCAGAGCATCACTACTCTGAGGCTAAAGATCTAAACAATTCAGTAACGAATTGCGATTATTTTGCTTTTGGTGCAGCTGGAGCAGCAGCAGGTTTTGCTGCATGGTGATGATGATGATGTTTTTTATGCGCAGGTGCTTTCGCAGCCGCTTCTTTCTTTTCTTCTTTTTTAGGTGTTGTTGTCTGGGCAAAAGATGATGCACTCATAAACAACATAGCTGCAGCGATGATAATACCAAACTTTTTCATGGTTGTATACTTTAATTAGTGATCAATTGTTTGACGACCTAAAGATACACCCACCTAACCCGCCGTTAAATAACTTATGGCCCAACAGGCGACAGCTATCGGTCAAAAAGGAGAAAGTGTCGTTGAACTATAACAGGTTCAATTTATTATTCAGTGCAGAACGGTATGCATCCGCCACGGGGATAGCATGCTTCTGAATAAGAATGGTACCGTCTTCTATAGATTCAATTTTGTCAAGCGCTACAATATAAGAGCGGTGTACCCGCATAAACTTGCCAGCTGGCAGCTTTTCCTCCAGCGCCTTTAAAGTGGTATGGATGGCATGGAATTTCTGTGGTGTATTGAGTTTTACATAATCGCCCATAGCTTCCAGGAACAGGATATCTTCTGTACGGATCCTCTTTAGCACGCCGTTATCCCGGATAAAAACAAACTCGGTATCAGATACCTGTATTTCCCGGCTGGTGCTATCTGTGAGTTCCCTGGCTTTTTCGATGGCCTGGATAAAACGGGCGGGTAGTACCGGTTTGATCAGGTAGTCGGCTACATTTAATTCAAAAGCTTCTACGGCGTATTCCGTTTTTACCGTAGTAAAAATGATGACGGGGCGTTTTTTGCCAAGATTGCGGGTGAGTTCCAGGCCACTCATGCCCGGCATTTCAATATCCAGCAGCAGCAGGTCTATTTTTTCTTTCTGCAAAAGATTATAAGCTTCCATGGCACTGCTGCATTCGCCCACTACATGCAGTTGCTCTACATGGCTGGCAAGCTGCCGCATGGCCGTGCGGGCCAGCTTATTATCATCTACTATCAGGCAATTCATGCGGCTAATTTAAGTACAAATCATAATATAAAATCATCTCAGCCGCAACTATGATGCAGTTTTTTTCGGGAGCGTTTTACTTTTAATTTTTACATTTGTACACATGAAGTGGTTGCTTTATATATTTAGCTGTTACCTGTTGTTGCTGTCGTGCATGCCCTGCACCGACAACAACGGTATGGCCGGCAGCTCCGGAGTGCCTTCCGCACTACTGAGTACCTCGCACAACCACGAATCATCACAACCGGATTTTTGCTCTCCTTTATGTATATGCAGCTGCTGCAATGTACAGGTAACGCCGGGCGCTCCCCTTACTGTTTATTTTCATGTACAACAGGCCGTCATCGATTATCCTGTGATGCCGGTGAATCCACTTCCTTCTTCTTTCGATAAGATCTGGCAGCCGCCCCAGCTGGTTTAATGCTGTTTTACGGAATGTTTTTGCTATGAGCATATCCGCATCGTTATCAGATGCAGATATGGTTCAGGTACTTCATTTTTATTACTCATTGAATCAATCATGCTGGATAAGATTATTCGTTTCTCTGTGAGGAACAAATTAGTTATAGGTATCCTTACGCTCATATTGGCAGCTTGCGGTACCTACTCACTGTTACGCCTACCCGTAGATGCAGTGCCGGATATCACCAATAACCAGGTACAGGTCATCACGCAATCGCCTTCCCTGGCTGCGCAGGAAGTAGAAAGGCTTATTACTTTTCCTATTGAACAAACGATGGCGGTCATCCCGGAGCTGACGGAAGTACGCTCTATATCCAGGTTTGGGCTGTCGGTGGTGACGATCGTATTTCACGACGACGTAGATATTTATTGGGCCAGGCAACAGGTCAACGAAAAACTAGGAGAAGCTAAAAGTAATATTCCGCCGGGGATAGGCACACCTGAAATGTCGCCGATTTCCAGTGGATTGGGAGAAGTATACCAGTATGTACTGCACCCGCAGAAAGGCTATGAAGATAAATTCAATGCCCGGGACCTGCGTACAATACAGGACTGGTACGTACGGCGGCAGTTGCTCGGTACACCGGGTGTAGCGGAAGTCAACAGTTTCGGCGGCTTGCTGAAACAATACCAGGTAACCCTGAACCCGGACAAACTGCGTAGCTACCAGTTGAGTATTACCGATGTCTTTAATGCGCTGGAGCGCAATAACCAGAATACCGGTGGTGCTTATATTGATAAAAAGCCGAACGCTTATTTTATTCGCAGCGAAGGACTAATTGGAAGCCTGGCAGACATAGAAAAGATTGTCATTAAAAATATCCCTAATGGGCTGCCGGTATTGGTGAGAGATGTGGCCACGGTACAAATCGGTGATGCCGTGCGTTACGGGGCGCTTACCCGTAATGCCAGTGGAGAAGCAGTAGGCGGCATTGTGATGATGCTGAAGGGAAAGAACTCCAAGGAAGTAGTGGAGGCTGTGAAAGTGCGTATCGCACAAATCCAGAAAACGTTGCCTCCCGGTGTAGTGGTTGAGCCTTTCCTGGACCGGAGTGAATTTGTGGGCAGGGCGGTGGGTACCGTACAGAAGAACCTGGTAGAAGGTGCGCTGATCGTGATTTTTGTGTTGGTACTATTCCTCGGTAACCTGCGGGCAGGGCTGATTGTAGCTTCTGTTATTCCTTTATCGATGTTGTTTGCCATTTCCATGATGTACCTGTTTGGTGTATCCGGTAACCTGATGAGCCTTGGTGCCATTGACTTTGGGCTCATTGTAGACGGAGCGGTCATTATAGTGGAAGCCACGCTGCATCACCTGGCAGGCAGAAATAAAACAAAGGGCTTGCTGCGATTGTCGCAGGCCGAAATGGATGAAGAGGTGTATGACTCCGCTACCAAAATACGCAGTACGGCGGCTTTCGGCGAAATCATTATCCTCATTGTATACCTGCCTATCCTGGCTTTGACCGGGATTGAAGGAAAAATGTTCCGCCCCATGGCGCAAACCGTTTCTTTCGCCATCCTGGGCGCCTTTATACTATCGCTTACTTATGTGCCAATGATGTCGGCCTTATTCCTTAGTAAAAACCTGAAGGATAAAGTAACGATTTCAGACCGGATGATGCACTTCTTTCAGCGTATATACGATCCCGTTATCCGGGGTGCTTTACGTGCAAAGGCAGTAGTAACAGGTACGGCCATCCTGCTGTTTGTAATAGCGTTATTTGTATTTAGTAAGATGGGGGGAGAATTTATTCCTACCCTGGAGGAGGGCGATTTCGCCGTGGAAACCCGTTTGCTCACGGGTAGCTCTTTGTCGGAAACCGTTGATAAAGTAAGCCTGGCTTCTGGGATATTAATGAAGAAGTTCCCGGAAGTAAAAGAGGTGATTGGTAAGATTGGGGCAGCAGAAATTCCTACGGATCCTATGCCTATGGAAGCCTGCGACCTTACTATTTTACTCAGGCCAAAAAAGGAATGGACCAGCGCCCGCTCGCGGGAAGAGCTGGCAAATAAAATGCAGGAAGCGCTGGAAGCGATTCCTGGTGTGAGCTTTGGCTTTAGCCAGCCTATTCAGCTTCGGTTTAATGAGCTGATTTCTGGTGTGCGGCAGGATGTGGGAATCAAGATATTTGGAGAAGATCTGCCCACGCTGGCAGGTCTGGCAGAAAAAATTGGTGCCATTGTAAGCCGTACACCTGGCGCCAAGGACCTTTATGTAGAACAAACCGATGGGTTGCCACAAATTGTGGTGACAGCCAACAGGGATAAAATAGCCCGTTACGGGCTGGACATTGCCACTATCAACCAGGCTATCAACACGGCATTTGCCGGCCAGAGCGCGGGAATGGTATATGAAGGCGAGAAACGTTTCGAGCTGGTGCTCCGCCTGGAAAAGGAGAGCCGTCAACAACTGACGGATGTCCAGAATCTTTATATCACCACGCCTTCCGGCAACCAGGTACCATTGGCTGAGGTGGCGGATGTGAGTATGACCACTGGTCCTAACCAGGTACAACGGGAAGATGCCAAACGTAGAACCATTGTGGGCTTTAACGTTCGTGGCCGCGATATTACCAGTGTGGTGGCTGACATTGAAAAAGCGATTGCCAAAGAAATAAAATTACCTGCGGGTTACTTCATCCGTTACGGCGGACAATTCGAAAATCTGAAAGTGGCCAATCAGCGTTTATCCGTGGCCGTGCCCGTGGCGTTGCTGCTGATTTTTGGACTGTTGTATTTCACTTTCCATTCTATAAAACAATCGTTACTCATTTTTACAGCCATCCCTATGTCGGCCATAGGCGGGGTGTTTGCGCTTTACCTGAGAGGATTGCCATTCAGTATATCCGCAGGGGTGGGCTTCATTGCCTTGTTTGGCGTAGCGGTATTGAATGGTATTGTATTGATAGGAGAGTTTAACCGGTTGAAGCAATCCGGTTTGGCTGATCTGAACAGTATTGTACTAAATGGAACGGCTACACGCTTACGACCGGTATTGATGACCGCCTTCGTAGCCTCGCTTGGCTTTCTGCCGATGGCGCTGGCCACCAGTGCGGGTGCGGAGGTACAGCGTCCGCTGGCCACCGTGGTAATTGGGGGATTGATTACTTCTACCTTGCTCACTTTACTGGTATTGCCTTGTTTATACCTCTATTTTGAAAAAGGTTTTTCAAAACAAAAATTATGATGATCAGAATATTTTTCTTTTTACTGCTGCCGTTTTCTGTGTGGGCGCAAACATCGCCACTCACGATGGAAACGGCTGTGCAGCAGGCGTTGCAGCAAAACAAAGGATTGAAATCTGCCGGCGCCTCCATTGATTATTACCGTAAACTGGTGAGCACCAGCGGTGAGTTGCCGAAAACGGAAGTGAGCCTGCAATATGGGCAAACCAATAGTTATGTGTCTTACGACAATAACTACACGGTGTCCCAAACGATTCCGTTTCCTTCCCTGTTTGGTGCAAAGCGCCAACTCAACAATGCGCAGGTGGATAAAGCCGTGTGGCTGAAAGCAGCTACACAGAATGAGCTGATCTACCAGGTAAAGCAGGTATATGTACAATTGCTGTATCTGCAGGAAGTGAGGGCGTTAATGGTACACCAGGATAGCCTGTTTGCCAATTTCGTACGTACCGCTGATCTCCGTTACAGAACAGGGGAAAGCAGGATGCTCGAAAAGATAGCAGCAGAGGGACGTTTAAACGAAGTGCGTAATTCCCTGCGGCAGAATGAAGCAGATACAAAGATCTATATGGCACGTTTACAGGCGTTGTTGGGCACCACCACACCGCTGACTATTACGGAACGCTCGATTCCAGAAGCCAGCCTGTTGTTGAGCAGCGACTCTGCAGCGGTAACTGCCAATCCGCAGTTGCAATACCTGAAACAGGAAATTGCCATTGCGGAGAAGCAACAGAAAGTGTTCAAGGCAGCGATACTACCGGATATTACAGTGGGTTATTTTAACCAATCATTTATTGGTAACCCGTTAAATGCATCCGGCTCACCATTGGCAACCAATAGCAACCGTTTCCAGGGATTCCAGGTAGGACTGGCGCTTCCGCTGTGGATGGGACCTATGAAGGCTAAAGTAAAGGCAGAAGAAAAGCTGCAACAGGCGGCCAGCCTGCATTATGAAAATAATGCCACGCAGCTCCGGTCGCAGTATGAGCAGGCCGTCCAGCAGTTCATCAAAAACCGCAACAGCCTGGAGTTTTATCAGCGTACTTCTTTGCCGAATGTGGAATTATTACTGAAGCAATCAGAAAAATCGTACAGCAGCGGCGACATTGGCTATGCCGAATATTTTCTGAACCTGGAACAGGCCCTCGCTGCACAGCAAGGGTACCTGCTGGCCAGGAACGATGTAAAACAAGCAGAATTATACATGGCTTTCCTGGCGGGACAGCCGTAAACCTTGCTGAATAAGGTCTTTAAGGGCCATGTTCCATTTATTAAAACGATCCATTATGCAATTAGTAAAGAAATATATCGTCCTCCCTGTCATCACCTTAGCCGCAGCTATGCTGGTAGTTTCCTGTGGCAGTAAGCCCTCTGCCGGCGAAGTCGCTGATGGGCATGATCACGAAGAGGAAAGCGGTGTGGTTGAGCTGACCGCTGAGCAATTTAAGACCGTGGGAATTACCTACGGTAAACCGGAAAACCGCCAGATCAGCGGTGCACTGAAAGTGAATGGCCTGCTGGATGTTCCTCCGCAGCAACAGGTGAGTATTGCTGTACCAATGGGCGGATTTGTAAAACAGACGGAGCTTTTGCAGGGAATGCGGGTAAAGCAGGGACAAGTGATAGCCGTACTGGAGAACCTGGATTATATACAGTTACAGCAGGATTACCTCGAAACCAAAAGCCAGTTGGAATATGCCACCAGGGAATATGAGCGTCAACAGGAGCTGTCGAAGGAAAACGTAAACGCGCTGAAAACCTTTCAACAGGCCAGGGCCACCTGGCAAACCCTGCAGGCAAAAGAAAATGGACTAAGGCAAAAACTGGCCATGCTGAACGTGAACATGCCTGCACTTGAAAAGGGGAATATTCAGCGGACGGTGAATGTGCCAAGTCCCATCAGTGGCTACGTTACCCAGGTAAATGTAAACCTGGGCCAGTTTGTAACGCCGGCGGATATCCTGTTTCGTATTGTGAATACGGAACATTTACATGCTGAGCTGACGGTGTTTGAAAAAGATATTCCCAAGCTTAAAATAGGGCAGTTGGTGCGTTTTACGCTGGCCAATGAAACGAAGCAGCGGGAGGCCACTATCCACCTGATTGGCCGGGAAATCAGCCTGGAAAGAACTGTGCGCGTACATTGCCACCTGGAGCAGGAAGATACCCAGTTATTACCGGGTACTTATTTACAGGCGCTGATTGAAACTGGTGGTGGTAATGTAAAAGCGTTACCCGATGCTGCTATCGTGACCTTTGAGAACAAGTCCTACGTATTTTTAAAACAACCGGGGAACGACAGCACGTTCCATTTCAAGATGCAGGAAGTGCAGAAAGGCAACACAGAACAAGGATACACGGAAGTGACATTACCTGCCGATGCGTTAGATGCAACAATAGTAGTAACAGGGGCCTATGACCTGTTGGCCAAGATGAAAAATAGCGGGGAACACGAAGGTCATTAATACGCAGGGTTCCATCTTCTTAAAATTTAAATAATTTCATATATTTGAAATTATTAATTGATAAGAAGATGACCTATTTAAGATGGCCTATACTGGTAGTTACACTGTTGTGCTGCCGGTTTGCGGTGGCCCAGGTGCCTGTAGTAACACTCGGACCTGCGTTTGAAGAGCCGGGTGATGGTTGGGACAAGTTAATGCAGTTGAAGAATGGCAATACCGTGTACCTGCATTTCTCTAAGAAAGGTGGGCTGTCGGTGGCCATGTATAATGCACAGCGTGAGTTAATAGTCACCGATACTGTGCATACGCAACAGTGGAATAGCGGCGATCTTGAGTCCACCGAAATAGATGGCATCTATGAAATAAACGGGCAACCAGTGATCTTCCTGCAGCAATTAGTAAAGTATAACCCGGTTTTATACCGGTTGGTACTCGATGCAGAAACGGGCAAATTGCTGCGGGAAGATAAACTGGGGGAACTGCCTTCTGTACAACATCGTAGTGTGTTTGTAGATGATAACCTGGCCTCACATGATATTTATGTAGAGAAAGATCCCAACAGTGACTATTACGCCGTAGCCCTGTTTTCCGGCGCGGCTATTCAAAAAAACGACAGTATCCACGAACGTATACAAGTGCTGCATTTCTCACCTGCTCACGAGATGATTCACCAGGGCTGGTTGTATGTAGCTGATACTTCGTATAGCTATTTCAGTTATATCCATATGGCTGTTACCGGCAGGGAGCATGTATACCTGGGAACGGTTGCTTTCAACGTCAAACATGGCGATGGCATAGCAGGTCCCAAAGTGCTGTTTTCCATACTCTCCCCGGATTCTGCCAGCTTTTCCCATCATGTGCTGGATTACACGGCCGGCGCTGGCAACGTAGGTGGATACATTCAAACCGTACCTGACGCTGCATTGGTGCGTATGTTACTTTATATTCCTGCGAAGCAGAAAGAGGGGGGCAGCGGTATTATCCTCAATACTTTTCAGGCTGCCAATGGTAAGCTGAAGAAGCATGTGCAGCTGACTTTCCCGGAACTGGCCCGCAATATGGAAATCAACCTGGGCTATAAAGAGCCATATAAAGGCACACCACAACGGTTACTCCTAAACGAAGATGGCAGCAGTACCCTGCTCATGGAAAATCTTTCTTTCTTTAAACAGGGTAATTCACAGATCAATAAGCTCCATACCAACCTTGGTGATATCGGCATTGCCCAGTTGGATACCGCGGGCCGGGAAAATACGACCATGGCGGTTTCCAAGTACCAGGTAATTACCGGTGTTTGTGAGCCGTTTCAACTGCAACGCCGGGCCAAGAGTGAATGGATATTCCGCAACAAAATTGCAGCGCTGAATACCAATACCTGGTTGTCGTATGATTATATTTCGCGACCATCTGCTTCTTTTGTGCTGTTTAATGACTACCTGCAATACCTGGATACCGGCGGCTCGGACAGGGTGCGTAAACCGCTGAAATTTGCCACAGATGCTAACTTTGTATGTTATCGTTTTTATAATGGTAAAATGGAAAGGCTTTATTTGTTTGGCATGCCGGAAGTAACAAAGGGCTATGCCTGTATGATGGGAGCGGCCGATTATAACGCCCGGAGCGGTAGTTATGCTACCGTATTGGTGTCCCGTAAAGGAACAGAGAGAACCGCCCAAATTGCCTGGATAAAATTTTAACGGACCACTCCTGCGTTGCCTGATATGGTGGTGCAGGAGTGGTTACAACTCACTCCATCCCACTGGTATTTCTCCCAGGCGGAACTGGTTCACTGCATTATGCGCCAGCCGTGTAGGCTCTGGCAAACGATAACCCTTCAGGCATTGTTGTATAATATGTAAGCTCCCCGGAACATCGGTGAGATGACCGGGTGATACAAAAATTGGTTTCACGTTATTTTTACTTCTCAATACACTTCCCAGCACTTGTCCCTGTTTATCGGTGAGAGGTGTATAGCTGCCTCTCTCCGGTGCCGGTTCTTCATAATTGCCAAACAGTTTTTTCTTGGCGCTGCCAATAGTGGGCTGGTTTGTTAACACCCCGAAATGCGTGGCAATACCCAGTCGGCGCGGATGCGCAATGCCATGGCCATCTACCACCAGGATATCTGGTTTGATGGGAAGTTGCTCCCAGGCATCCAGTAGGGCAGGGACCTCGCGGAAGGCCAGAAAGCCCGGCACATAGGGAAACAGCACTTCCTTTTTTACGAGACTGTAACCCACTGGCAGCAGCGAAGGGAATTGTAACAACACAATACCGGCGTATACAGTAGTACTGAATTTATTGAAAGAAATATCCGCGCCGGCGATATAATTAACAGGGTCAGTATGCGGAACTATCTGTATCTCGTTTTGCATCTCCCGTTGAATGCGCGTGGCTTCCGGTACAGTGAGTTCATTGTAGTTAATCATGGATACCGTTATTTAAGAGGCTACTCAGAATAGGGTAAGCTGATCTCCGCCTTTAGGTGCAGCAGGTTTTACAGCTTTCCCAAAAACGGTTCTGCCACCATATTGCCAGGAGTTTTGACGTTCCTGTTCAATGACTTTTTCAAAATTGGTATTCGGCTCAAAGTCTGCTTCTATTTGCCGGGAGAGCACAGATAATTTCCGGATAGCATCTTTCTTTTCTGACTCACCCACTTTAGCCTTGTGCAGGGCATCTTTGAGTGTTTGGATGGTTTCATCATAAATGCGCGTGGGCACCGGAAAAGGATGACCATCCTTACCTCCATGGGCAAACGAAAACCGGGCCGGGTCTTCAAAGCGGGAAGGGGTGCCATGAATAACTTCACTAACGAGGGTTAATGATTGTAACGTTCTCGGACCTACGCCTTCCAGCAGCAGGAGGGCTTCAAAGTCGGCCGGATGGGTATCATGCGCCAATGCAAGCACGCTGCCCAGTCGTTTCAGATTAACATTCTCTGCTCTCACCTCATGGTGAGAAGGCATAATAAGGTGTTTAATCTCCGGCAGCAGGTGTGCAGGCTTCTCGCTGGTGAGTTGTAGTATCCCTGCTTTGGTGCTGTCGGCCAGGAGGTCTGTCAGGTTGAGGATTTGTCCCTGGTTACGCCCGTAGATAAAAGTGTGCGGTGCGGTGGTAAAAGAACTAAACGAGGCAGAATGCCAGTGATAGCGCCTCGCCATGCTACTGGCGTCATTCATGCCTTGTTGTACCACGGCCCATTCGCCTTCGTCAGATAAAATAAAAGAATGGAGGTACAACTGGAAGCCATCCTGGATAGCGGTGTTATCAACCTTTGCGGTGAGCTTACTGCTATACACCAGCTGATCACCGGGAAGGCCGGTTTTGTGTGCGATGGCGGTCAGTTCTGCCGGGGTTTGTTTACTATGGCGGCCTTTGCCACCACAGATATAAATACCCAGTTCGGAAGAGCGGGGATTGATGGCCTTTTTAAGTGCGCCCATGACGCTGGTGGTGATACCGGAGGAATGCCAGTCCATTCCCAATACACAGCCCAATGCCTGAAACCAACAGGGATCACTCAGCCGCTTTATCACTTCACCTTTTCCATAATCGGTTACAATAGCCTCTACAATGGCGCCGCCTAAAAGGCTCATGCGCTTTGTCAGCCAGGGTGGTACCTGGCCATAATGTAAAGGCAGATCTGCATATGATGGCATATTATTTCATTAAAAGATCTTTATAATGGATTCGACTGCACCTGGTATTGGAAGATACTTTTGTTGTGCAGCAAAAAGTCGTCCAGTAGTTCCATGTTGCTGCGCCGGCCCCGCACGGCATAATTTACCTCAATCATGTTTTCCTTTCTCACCACCAGTAATTTCCGGTACTTCAGTTGAAAACCCTGTAGGATATTTTCAACATCGGTGTGTGGAAATTTCTCTTCATAAAAATATATAGTATACTGTCGTTTATCATTTGCATTGGCAATACTACTTTCAACAAACTCCAGCAGAAACAGTACCATCAGTGAGCCCGCCAGCGCTGCCGCTGCCAGCCAGTATTGACTCATACCTACCGCCATGCCAATGGCTGCCGCAATCCAGATGGCTGCTGCAGTGGTAATTCCATCTATGGTATAGTCGCCTTTGAAAATGACGCCCGCGCCAATGAATCCCACACCAGTAAGGATATTGGAGGCTACCCGGTCTGCAGAATTTGGAAAACCCAGTTCTGCAGAAAGGATTGTAAATACGGCACTACTCATACATATCAGCGTCATGGTGCGCATACCGGCAGCCTTCCGCTTGTATTCCCTTTCAAGTCCAAGTAATGCTCCCATCACCAATGCGATCAATATTTTCAGCAATTGATCTTCTTCTATGATTTGCAAAACATGTTTCATGCGGCGGAAAATATATTGTTACAAATGTAAGGGTTGGCACAATTCTTTCCAGTAACAAAAAAATAACAAGCAATTAAAGTGTTTGTACGAAAAAGATAAAATACAACGTTTAGTAATCATAAATTTCTTTCGCCATGGAACCCATTTTTTATAAAACCTGTATCGTGTTATGCATCGCCGGTGTATTGAGTATCTTTCTTTTTTCATGCAGTGGTTCAAAAGAAGCTGGTCGTGAAGCTGATTCAGCGGCTGTGTCCATGCCTAAAGTGGATAGCACCAGCGTAATCCCGGTGGATACCACCAAAACAAAACCCGATACCGCCCATTTATAAGTGAGCCTGTTTAAGGAGTGAGTTTGTTAACTACGCTAACCTGATTACTTCACCCTTAAACAATGGTATTATGAAAAAAGTCACGAACATCTTCATGTTGGCCGGAGCAGGTATCTTATTACTGGCGGCATGCGGCAACGGGAGACACCCGAATTCAGATTCTACGGTCAATACAATGGACACAGCGGCTACGCCCCTGGTACCCGACACGGCCCCGGCTGCCCAAATGCCGCCAGGAGCCATTAATCCGGGCGAAGACTCCTCCCGGTATGGTACAGGAACAGAAGATTCATCCAAAAACAGATCACGGCGCCCCTAGGCCCGTGGCACAACGCCTCCGGATTTGTACAGCCAGTTCAAGCCCGGAGGCGTTATAAATTTTTATCCCGCTTTTTCAATATATTTGATTCCTGTTCGTCTACCTCTATATAATCAAGCTATATCTGAAAAATGCAACATGAAAACGAGCTGGGAGCCTCCTCACCGAAACAACCCATTAAGCTGGCATCCCTGAAAAAAACATTCCGCCTGTTCCGTTATGTAAAACCTTACTGGCCTGAATTTGCACTAGGCTTACTTTTCCTCCTGATCTCGAGTTTAGCCGGACTTGCTTTTCCCAAACTGTTGGGCAACCTGGTAGATCCCGGCAGCAATGTAAACCTGGTGAATGGCCTCAATAAAGCCGGTGTAATGCTGGTGGCCGTGTTAGGAGGACAAGCCATCTTTTCCTTCTTTCGTATCGTATTATTTGTTAATGTAACAGAGAAGACCCTGGCAACCCTTCGCCAAACCATTTACAGTCACCTGATCCGCCTGCCGATGAAATTTTTTCTTGAAAGAAGGGTAGGTGAATTGAGCAGCCGTATATCTTCAGACATTTCCCTGTTGCAGGAAACCTTTACCACCACGCTGGCAGAATTTATCCGGCAAATGATCATCATTATAGGAGGTGTAGTTATATTGCTGATTACTTCTCCCAAGCTTACCGCCTTTATGCTGGCCATCCTGCCGGTGATGATGGTGGCCGCCGTATTTTTTGGAAAGTTTATCCGCCGCTTTTCCAAACAGGTACAGGAGCAGGTAGCTGCCTCCAATACAGTAGTAGAAGAAACACTGCAGGGTATTCTGAACGTGAAGGCGTTTGCCAACGAATTTTTTGAAATCGCGCGCTACCGGCAACGTACCAACGAAGCCGCCCGCATTGGTATGAAAAGCGGTAAGTATCGTGGCGCCTTTTCCTCCTTCATTATCATGGGTATTTTCGGTGCCCTGGTGGCAGTTATCTGGAGAGGTGTGTCCATGGGGATGCCTACTTCGTCGCTATTATCTTTCGTGTTGTATTCGCTTTTTATAGGCGGCTCCATTGCCGGGCTCGCCGAAGTATATACCAACCTGCAGAAGAGCATAGGTGCTACAGAACACCTGCTGGAAATTCTCGATGAACCGGAAGAAGCGATATCGCCGGTGGCGGAAATAGCGCCGGAAAACCAGTTGGACGGACAAATCAGCTTCCGCAATATATCCTTTCATTACCCGTCCCGCCCGGATCTTAGCATTATGAACAACGTGTCCTTTGACGTGTATGCTGATCAGAAGGTGGCGCTCGTTGGGCCCAGTGGGGCCGGTAAAAGCACAATTGTATCCTTACTGTTACGCCTATACGATCCGGTGAGTGGCAGCATCCTGTTCGACGGGAAAGAAAGCACCACATTCCCCTTATCAGAACTACGCTCTCAAATGGCGGTGGTACCACAGGATGTGTTCCTCTTCGGTGGTACCATTGCAGAAAACATTGCTTACGGTAAGCCCGGGGCCTCTGTAGCAGAATTGGAAGCCGCAGCCAGACAAGCCAACGCCTGGGAATTCATACAGCGGTTCCCGTTAGGACTGGATACGGTAGTAGGAGAACGTGGTATACAACTTTCCGGCGGACAACGGCAACGCATCGCCATCGCCAGGGCCGTACTGAAAAATCCAAGGATCCTCATTCTGGATGAAGCCACATCTGCGCTGGACTCTGAGTCAGAGCGACTGGTACAGGATGCATTGGATAAATTGATGGAAGGGCGCACTTCTATTGTGATTGCACACCGACTGGCTACCATTCGTGAAGCAGATAAAATCATTGTGCTGGATAAAGGACATATCGTGGAAGAAGGTACGCATAGTGAACTGATAGGACTGGATGGGCTATATAGAAGTTTGAGTGATATGCAGTTTAGCAGTTAGGAGTAGCAGTTAGGCATTAGCTTTTAGCTTTTAGCAAATGCAGCGGAGATATAAAAGGAGAAGCCCTTCCACATTGGAAGGGCTTCTCCTTTTATATCTTTCTAAAGTATTTATCTTCGCTGCATTTGCTAAAAGCTAAAAGCTAATGCCTAACAGCTACTCCTACATATATGGTTTCATTTCCTCGTCGATATCTTTCCGTAAATCCATCAGTTTTTTCGCATAGCCTTCCATGGTGATTTCATTGGCGGTTCGTGGAACCCATTTCGGCACCGCTACCGTTTTACCGTTATCATCTACCGCGGCGAAAACCATGACACAGTGAGTGGTTTTGGTTTTCTGTTGTTGCCGTGGATTACCTGCAAATACATCAATGGAAATATGCATGCTGGTGTTGCCGGTATAAATGATGCTGGCGTGTATTTCCACGAGGTCGCCGATAGCGATAGGTTTGAAAAAGCGGATGCCTCCCACATATACAGTAACGGCGTATTGTCCGCTCCAATTGGCTGCACAGGTATAGCCTGCCTGGTCAATCCATTTCATAACCGAGCCTCCATGTACTTTTCCGCCAAAATTTACATCAGAGGGCTCGGCCAGGAAACGGAGGGTAATAGTGTGATAAATAGAGTCCATAACTGTTGTTTACGAACTACAAATTACGAATTAATAGTTATCACCTCCACCCATATCATTGTTGTTCTCTTTGGATTTGTTATTTTTCCGTTTGAACAGGTTCATATCCATTTTACCGAAACGCCAGGTGGCATTCAATCTCAGCTCACGGGAAAGGCGTTTGCGGTAGTTTTCCTGCTCTGAAAAGCTGGTAGTGGTATAAGACAGATTGCGGTCTGTATTGAAGATATCATTAATGCCAAGGGAAATTGATAAGGCTTTATTTTTCAGCATATCTTTTTTGATCGCCGCATCCATAGACCATTTCGGTTCTCTTTCTCCCTGTGGTAAAATTTGTTTGGACTCATACTCTGCACTTACCTGGAACGTGAGGTTCCAAGGAAGTTTGGTGTTGCTGTTTAATTTACCGAACCAGGTAAGGCCCTGGTTAGATAAATTGTTACCATTGCTGCCGGTCGCGTCAATTTTGGTCTGTGCCAGGTTGATGTTGGTGGTCAGGTCCCAGTTTTTTGTCAGTTGACTTCTCAGCGTGAACTCTGCGCCATAGGAGTTCCGGGTGCTCGCATTGATAGGATAGGAGAGCAGTACGTGTTGTGACTGTCCATTCAATTGCAGGGTGGTATCTACATAAAAATCAGTAATCGCGTTGGTCGTATTACGATAGTATAAAGATACCAGCAGGTTGTGTTTATGTGCAAAGTCTTTCAGGTACGACAGCTCAAAGGAGTTAGTAAACTCCGGTTTCAGATCCGGGTTACCGGTGCTGGCACTTTGTCCGCTGTAGTCGATGGTAGGGAGCAGGTCCCGGAACCATGGGCGACGTATGCGGCGGCTGTAGTTCAGTTGTACTTCATGATCACCTTTAAACTTCTGCGACAGGAATACGCTTGGGAAAAAGCTTACCGGGTAGCTGATCTTATAAGAAGATTTCTCACCCAGCCTGGTTTCTCCATCATAGTTCGACTGTTCGGCACGTAAGCCCACCTGGTAGCCAAAGTTATCTTTGGCGCCGGTATAGCTAACATAGCCTGCGTTAATCTGTTCCTGGTAGTGATAGTTATTGGACAGGGCAGAATCCAGGGTGAAATCACCGGAAGGATAGTTCTTTCCGTAGGTGTTGGTGAAGTTATCAAATTGACGGGTATTGCTGCGCAGCCCCATTTCAATTTTTGATTTTTCGGTCAGCGGTTTTACATAATCTATCTGGGCGGTGAGATAAGTAGTTTTCCCTTCCCCGCTGCCATTGCGTAATTCCGGCTTTTTAGGATCATAAACCGGTTTGCCTGCCAGGTCGTAGTACTGGAGAGAGAACCCGGAGCTATTGTCGCCGGTGGCGTGGTTATACGTAAAATCAGCCGTCAGTTCTTCGCCTTCTTTTGCAAACGTATGCTTATATCCCAATTGGGTAGTATAGTTGCGGAAACCGTTCAGGGTATTGTCAATGCCGGTAGCATAGCGTACTTTCTGACGTCCGGCATCCAGTTCATTCACAGTTTGTTCATTGTATTTGTTGAAATTACCTCCGGTAATATTCTCCGAAACAGTAATGGTGTTGCGGTTATCAATGAACCAGTCGAACCCGATGCGGCCTGTCTGGAACTTGCGATAGAAGTCGCCGTCTTCCAGCTGTTCAGTATATGTAGTGGTATCCTTGCCTATATTTTTTCTGAACAGGCGGCTGGTCATCGGTGATTTGCGATTACGGATATTGTAGTTGATGAAGAAGTTAAACTTCTCCTGGCGGAGGTTGAAATCCACGCCACCATTGGTGCTGCCGAGAGAAGTGGCCCCCGCATTGATGGAGCCGTTAATGCCTGCCTTTTTATTCTTCTTAAGTACAATATTTAAAATACCACTCATGCCTTCTGCATCATATTTAGCAGAAGGGTTGGTAACCACTTCAATATTCTGAATAGCATCCGCCGGGATCTGGTCCAGGGTGAGTGTAGAGGGGCGTCCATCAATGAAGATAGTTGGTGTTCCGTTACGAACGGTAACGTTGCCATCAATGTCCACATTCACAGAAGGTACCTGTTTTAATACGTCTGTAGCGGTACCACCAATGCTCGATAAATTTTTATCTACATTAAATACTCTTTTATCGATGGCCATGGTGAAGGCTGGTTTTTCGCCTACCACATTCACCGCTGCGAGTGACTTAACATTCGCTTTCAGTTTGATATTTCCTATATCCAGGCTGGTGGTTTTAGCAGAAAGGATAGCAGGTTTATAGATTGTTTCGTAACCAATAAAATTGATCTTGAGAATATATTTATTGAGTGCAATGTTTTCAAAACTAAAGTCTCCGTTGGTTTTGGAGAGCATACCGGTTTGCACAGATGAATCAGGGCGGAGCAATGCCACAGATGCATATTCAATAGGTTTACCGGTTTGTGCGTCGAGCAGTTTACCATAAATAATTCCGGTACTGGCCGAGGGGGCCTTGCCTCCAGGTTGTTGCGCCATAGTGATAGAACAACATAACAATAGCCAGCCTGTAAATAACAATACAATTTTTCTCATAATAGCTTCCAACAATTTATAGCGGGGTAAAATTAGTTTTTATGCAGGAGGAAATGCCTGTTTTTGGGATGAAAGGTTGAACAGAATCCTCTACAGTCCGCTGTTTCAACTACAGAATTGAGCAGGATTGTTTATGGTGGCTGGTTGTAGCGTGAGTGCGGAAAAAATACCCGATTGTTAAATAGTGTTAATCCCGGTGTATATCCGGTGTAACGGTGTGGTCGCCAATATGAAGCATACGTTAAATTTTGTGGATAAAAAAGGGGCCAATACAAGTTTATCTTTTCCATTGTAACGGAGAGCAACGTATCTTTACAGCCCGCTGTTGCGTTATTTTAATTTTTTTATATGCATAAGGATTACCGACCGGACTGGGATATTTATACGTGTCATATTGAAGAAAGTCCAGCAGTAATAGGCCTTGACCTTGATCTGAGACGATTTGCGCCATTAAAGGAAAAGCCGAATGCCATATATATAACCGTGTATCTGAATCATCCACGTGAAGACGGATTTCCGCAGAACGATGAATTTGCCATCATGGGTGAAATTGAGGATAGTTTGGTAGAACAGCTACAAACTAAGCTGGATGCGCATTTTGTTGGCCGTACTTTTTCCAATGGTGTACGTGATTTTTACTTCTACGCAGGCACTACTTTGCTGCATGATAAATTCATAGCAGATGCCATGATTAATTTCCCGGATTACCGCTATGACTATGGGGTGAAGGAAGATAATAACTGGGAATTATATTTCGATTACCTCTTTCCTGACGTATATGAATTTCAGCGTATACAAAACAGGAAAGTGTTACGCATGCTCCAGCAGCATGGCGATGTTGCGGAGAAAGAACGTCCAATAGAACACTGGATCCACTTCAGAACAGAAGAAGATAAAGTGGCTTACTGGGAACATATTAAAGAAAATGGCTTTACACTGGCCAGAGAAGACAAAACCGATAACCCGGAATTTCCATATAAACTTTGCATTTCCCGTCCGGACAAAGCCAGCGAATCAATTATTGACAGCGTAGTGATGAGTCTCTGGGAACTGGCTCAGCAGGTAAATGCGGAGTACGATGGTTGGGAAACCAGTATCGTTAAATAGCTTTAGCGATCAGCCCTTAGCTTTTGGTAAATGCAGCGAAGATAACAAGACCTGTTCTTCGCTGCATTTGTTAAAAGCTATTTTCGTAGTAGTCCTGTCAGTAATGATATCGCAAATAATACGAGGAAAATAAAGAATAATATTTTTGCGATACCAGCGGCGCTGGCTGCAATTCCTCCAAATCCGAAAATAGCAGCAATAATCGCTACGATAAAGAAGATAAGTGCCCAACGTAACATAAGTAATGCTTTAAAGTGAACAATGAGGATAGCTGCTGGCAGTTAGCTATCAGCTTTTAGTAGCTATTTGTAACTTTCCTGCCAATTGTCCGTTCAATTAGCATTCCATTTTTATCCATTCCCGCAGCATTTGGCGTTTAAACTAAAAGCTAATGGTTAAAAGCTAAAAGCTATTACTGTTGTACAATAATTGCTGTAGTTGCAATTCCATTTTTTTTTCAATATACTTGTTGCCTGCTGCTAGCCTTGATGAACGATTTCAAAATATGGCCTACAATAACTGTCTTATGCTGGTTGATTAGCCTGCATTGTCCCGCGTTTGTATACGCCCGGGGACAGCAGTTCCCGCATGCGGGAGATACGATCCCACATAAGACGGGTGGCGGTTTGTTCAAAAAAATCGGGGAATACCGCGATTCTATCCGCAATAAAGAATATCGTCATACACTTATTAAGCGTATTACCAAACAGGACGAACCCGTTCGCTCCAATGATAATGATAGCACCATTATTAAAAGTGAGGCATATTTTACCCCCTTTGCGGGCAAAGTGATCAGAAATATCTACTATAGAAAGGTGAAGGTGTTTGGTCCCAGCAACATCAATGATACCACTTTCTCCTCCAACATGAAATTAATTCACCTGGCCAACCGCCTGCATTATGACTCCAGGGAGTGGGTCATCCGGCAATCGCTGTTTTTTAGGGAGAATCAAATGCTGGATCCTTTTGAGATGGCGGACAATGAGCGTTACCTCCGTAACAGGCCATTCATACAGGATGCCCGGTTGTATGTGCGAAATATGAGCGGTGACTCACTCGATGTGGAAGTGGTGACCAAAGATCTCTTTGAATATGGCGTGGATTTGTCGCAGTTCAGTGCTAAAGACATCCGGGCCAGTGTATCCAATAATGATTTATTTGGCGCAGGTCAGGGCCTGAAGGTAGGGATGCAGTGGCGATCGGACTATTCTCCCACCTGGAACACCGAGGTACGCTATACGAAATATAACGTGTTTGGATCCTTCATTGATATGAGCGTGGGCTACACTACCCTGAACAACTATGCCCAGCTGGATACAAATGCCTTTGAGGGAGCAGTGTTTATAAACTTCGACAGACCGCTGTATCGCAATGCTGCCAAGCTGGTAGGAGGATTGGCCCTGTCCAGGAACTGGTCTATCAACATCAGGGGAGCCATGCCTTCACCCGGTGACACCGCTTTCAGGGAGTATAATTACTCCATCATCGATGGGTGGATTGGTTATAACTTTATCAACAACTATAAACATGACGGTACCATTGGCAGAAAGCCCAATGTTGCCGTACTGGCCAGGCACTATAATTTATCCTTTCAACGAAAGCCGGACCAGGAGCGGTATAAGAACGATCCTATTTATAACAACCATCGGCTGTATCTCCTAAAATTAGAGGCCTACCGGATAGATTATTTCAAAGCGCATTATTTCTTTGGCTTTGGCCGCACAGAAGATATTCCCCTGGGCTATAACGTCAGCGCCACCAGCGGATGGGAAAGCTGGAAAGGCCGCCGGCGCCTGTATACAGGGGTGGAAGCTCAGAAATTCTGGACCACCCGGCAGCAGGGACTTTTCAATACCACCGTCGGACTCGGTACTTATTGGTTGAGATCTGCTACGGAAGATGCCGTTATGCACGCCAGGCTGGAGTATTACAGCCGCCTGATAAACATCCGTAAATCCCGCTTCCGCCAGTTTTTTAATGCCGACTACCTCAACAGCCCCAATCCATTTTTTAACAAGCCGCTTAATGTCAATATGGAATACGGCATTTGGGGCTATAAGAACACAAAGCTGAACGGCTTTCAACGTTTGAACCTGGGATCAGAAACGGTGTATTATAGTCCGCTTAAATTGCTTGGCTTTAAGTTTAACTTCTTTACTTCCCTGCAGGCATCTATGATCACCAACAATAACGACGACCTGCTGCGCAATCCCATGTACCTGGGTATTGGCGGAGGCTTCCGGGTACGTAATGAAAACCTTTCGTTGAATACCATCAAGGTATCTGGATATTATTATCCCAATGCACCAGATCCTATGAAGAAGCTAATGCTGGAAATCACCACCATCGTAGATTTCCGGTTTGATGTTTCTGCCCTGCGCGCACCTTCTGTATTGAATTTCCGGTAAGCGAAACTTCCGTATTTTTATCTGGCTAAATTGTTGGTCATGGAATGGAAGAATGAATTTACCCGTACCCTGGGTATCACTTATCCATTAATACAGGCGCCGATGCTAGGCATTACAACGCCTGCAATGGTAGCCGCAGTGAGTAACAGCGGGGGACTGGGATCTTTACCTGTAGGTGGATTGCCACCGGAAAAAGTAACCGCCCTGATTCGTGAAGTGAAAGCGCTGACCCAACAGCCATTTGAGGTGAACCTGTTTACTTATGAACCCCCTCTTCACCCGGATCGTAAGACTTTTGACGATATGCAGGAATTCCTGCAGCGCCTGTACAGGGCCAATGGGTTGACTGTTACCCCGGTGAACTTTGAAGAGATTCCTTATTATTCCTGGCGTGACCAGCTACCCGTCCTTATCTCCGCGGGTATTAAATATGTGAGTTTTACTTTCGGTATGCCGGATGCAGCGGGGTTTGCCTTGCTGAAGCAGCATCATATATACCTGATGGGAACAGCTACCAGTGCAGAAGAAGCGGAGGTGCTGAAAGCGGCGGGTGTTGATGCTATCATTGCACAGGGCATAGAAGCGGGTGGTCACCGCGGTTCCTTTTTACCGGGAGAGTTACCCCAAACCGGTATCATGGCTTTATTGCCACAGGTGGTGGATCGTGTGCGCATTCCCGTTATTGCGGCCGGTGGTATCATGGATGGTCGTGGTGTGGTAGCTGCAAAAATGCTGGGAGCCAGCGCCGTTCAAACTGGCAGTATTTACCTGCGTGCACATGAAAGTGCCGCTACGCCCCCGCATAAAGCAGCGCTGGCAGGTATAACGGATACGGATACACTACTTACGCGCGCTTTCTCAGGCCGCTGGGCCCGGGGTATTCGTAATACGCTGATCACAGAAGTAGCGGCGTCGGGCCTGCCGGTAAATGATTATCCCTACCAGAATGCACTCACACAGCCCGTCCGTACAATAGCCAGGGAGCTGGATAACCCGGCGTTTATCGCCATGTGGGCCGGCCAGGCTGCCGGCAAAGCCAGGGCCTGGAGTACAGCAGATATTTTTGCAGAGTTGGTGCGCGAAACCGCCTTGTTGTTAGGTTAATAATTAATGCGTGTAAAAATCCCGGGGTAGTCTTTCACGATGTGGTGCTCATCAAAGGGAAGCACTGCGGTGAAATCATTCGAAATGTTATCGTACTGGTATTTGTACTCACTAAGCCTGGTATAGCGTTGCTGTACTTTCTGTAGTTCGAAGTCAGGTAAATTGATATACAGCATGTCCAGCACTTTGCTTTCGTTGGGTTCAAACGGGAGTCGTTTTACCGGTAAGGTATTGGTAAAAGGCGTCAGCGAAATATCAATATCCATGCAGTTATCAAAAGCATCAATATGGTTATTGTCTTTATCAAACCAGTGTCCATGCAGGTCTGAGGTCAGCCGTAGTTCTGTGGGGGCAATGCCCTGCTGGCGTATGTGAAATGAAGACACCTGCCAGGTGGCCGTGATGTCTATTTCATAATGAATACAAAATGGCGTGTTGTCTCTAACACCGTTAATACAACCGCTGGCGAGCCAGCCATGGCCATTTTCCGCCAGGGTGAAATATTCTGTCGCCGTCCATTTTTCTGCCTGCCATATGATCGGATTCATACGCTATCGTTTTATCGCGGAATGTTTTATTTTAATGATCACCAGTTTGGAGGTGGGAGTATTGCTTTTGTCCGCTACACTGTCTACCGGTACCAGCACATTGGTTTCCGGGAAATATGTGGCGGTACATTTTTCCGGGATAGAAAAGGATACAATGATGAAGCCTTCTGCTATCCGCTCCGTTTGCCCGTGATAGTTATACAGGTCTACCACATCGCCCGGATGAAAGCCCGCTGCTGCGATGTCTGCCGGGTTCATAAATATCACTCTTCTTTCATTGTATACGCCGCGATAGCGGTCATCTAATCCATAAATAGTGGTATTGAACTGATCATGGCTACGGATGGTCATCATCATGTATTCGTCGCTGGCCAATGGCGTGGTCAGCACCGGTGCTACGTGGAAATTAGCTTTCCCCGTTCCGGTGTTGAACTGTCCTTTCCTGGCGCCGTTAGGCAGATAAAATCCGCCCGGATGCCGGACTCTTTTGTTATAATCATCGAAGCCTGGAATAACTTTTTCAATGGCATCCCGTATGTGATCGTAATGCAACGCATAAGTAGCCCACGGAACGCGGGACGTTTCGCCCAGCAAGGTGGCCGCCAGTTCGCAAACAATAGCCGGTTCACTTTTTAAATGAGTGGATACCGGGTCAAGGTTACCTTTCGACATCTGGATCACGCCCATAGAATTTTCGCAGGTCACAAATTGTTGTTCGTTTTGCTGCAGGTCTCTATCACTTCGTCCCAGGCAGGGCAGGATGAGGGCTTCTTTACCATGTACCACATGGCTCCGGTTTAACTTGGTAGATACATGTACGGTCAGGTTACAGTTGCGCAGCGCCTGTGCGGTATACAGGGTATCTGGTGTAGCCGAAAGGAAGTTGCCGCCCATGGCAATAAACACTTTTGCCTGGTGATGATACATCGCTTTAATGGCATTGACTACATCGTAGCCATGTTCGGCAGGTGGCTTGAAGCCGTAAACGGTGGCTATTTTCTGCAGGAAAGCGGCAGAGGGACGTTCATAGATGCCCATGGTCCGGTCGCCCTGCACATTACTGTGGCCACGTACCGGGCAGGTACCTGCGCCGGGTTTGCCGATACTGCCTTTTAGCAGTAGCAGGTTCACAACCTCCCGGATGGTATCTACAGCGTTTTTATGCTGCGTAAGCCCCATGGCCCAGCAGGCAATGATCTTCTTTTTATGGAATAATGCCTGTGCGGCTTGTTGTATCAGTTCAGGAGCTACACCGGTTTCGGCCATCAATTGTGGCAACGACTGTGTTTTCAGGTGGGCGATATAATCGCTGTAGCCTTGCGTGTTGGCGGCAATAAAGGCCTGGTCAAAAACGGCACCGGGTGCGCGTTCTTCTTCCTGCAGTAATAAAAGCGATAAGGCTTTCAGCAAAGCCATATCACCATTGATTTTTACCTGCAGGAAAATATCGGTGAGATGTGTTTTTATATTGAATACTCCTTTAACTGTTTGCGGATTCAGGAAGTTCAGCAAGCCAGTTTCCGGTAAAGGATTTACGGAGATGATGGTAGCGCCGTTGGCTTTGGCTTTCTGTAATGCCGTCAACATACGCGGGTGGTTAGTACCTGGATTTTGTCCGAGGATAATGATGACTTCCGCTTCATGTATATCTTCCAAAGTCACAGATCCTTTTCCTATACCCAATGATTCGTTTAATGCCACACCACTGGATTCATGGCACATGTTCGAACAATCCGGCAGATTATTCGTACCATATTCCCGTACCATCAGTTGATACAAAAAGGCGGCTTCGTTACTGGTTCTCCCGGAAGTATAAAAAATGGCTTCATTTGGGGAGGCCAACTGGTGCAGATGCCGGGCAATGAGCTGGTAGGCATTTTCCCAGGAGATAGGGGTATAGTGGGTGGCGTCCGGTGCTAGGTACATAGGCTGGGCAATCCTGCCTTTTTTACCTATTTCATAATCCGATAGCGCGCCCAGCTCCGCTATGCTATGTTGTGCAAAAAATCCGGGGGTGAGTTTTTTTGTCGTAGCTTCTTCTGCCACTGCTTTGGCGCCGTTCTCACAATATTCTGCGAAACCGGATCTTTCATCGTCGGGATCAGGCCAGGCGCAGCCGGGGCAGTCGAATCCTTTTTTCTGATTCAGCATCAGCAGGGCTTTCATACCACGAAAGGCATTCATCTCTTCCAGGATATGCCGCATACTGGATACCACGGCAGGGATGCCGGCGGCCACTGTTTTAGGCGGCCCCAGTTTAATACCGGTGAACTTCACCGGGTTTTCTGCACTATCCTTGAGCATAGGTGATATTATTTTCTTCGAAACCAATTCGTTCAGGGTGAGTGTAAATATTAAATCGTTGTTCTTTTAAAAAGCCCAGCAAGGTGATATTCCATTGTGTGGCCATTTTTACGGCCATACTGGAAGGCGCACCAATAGCGGCTATCACTGGAATGCCTGCGGCAGCAGCTTTTTGTATCAGCTCAAATCCTGCGCGTCCGCTTAATAGCAGCAAATGATTTTTTAAAGGTAGCCATTGTTGTGCCATTGCCGCACCGATGATCTTATCTACCGCATTGTGGCGGCCAATATCTTCCCGTAAAAGGAGCAGTTGACCTTGCTGATCTACCAGGGCGGCGGCATGTAATCCGCCGGTGGTGGCAAAGAGCGCCTGTTCATGCCGCAACAGGGAAGGCAGCCGAAACAGGAGACGGGAAGAAAACTGTACGGAACTGTTATTAACGTCAACGGCTGTATGAATATCGGCGGCGCTTGTTTTACCACAAACGCCGCAAGCTGCTGTAGCGGTGAAGTTGCGGGCTACATTCCCTAAGATGGCTACTACATTGGGTTTGAGATGTACGGTGGCAATTTGATGATCCTGCTCCGCAGACAGGTGGATTTCCTGGATGGCTTCCTGGCTGTTGATAATGCCTTCTGTGAAAAGGAAGCCGGCAGCCAGTTCCTTATCTTCACCAGGCGTACGCATTGTTACGGATATATTCTGCTGCCGGCGGTTATGGGAGGGCCCATGTACCAGCCTGATTTCAAGTGGTTCTTCTGTGGCCAGTGTATCGCTGGTATCGGTAATACCGGCGGCGGCAACTTTTTTAATGCGGGTATGAACAACTGGGTTCGTCATACCCAAAATTACACTTTCACTATCATCTTACCACTGTTTCTGCCTGAAAATAATCCCAGTAATGCGGCAGGTAATTCATCGAATCCTTCTATCACTGTTTCAGTATATTTTATTTTACCTGCCTTCACCCATTCAGCCAATTGTTTTACGCCTTCAGCGAAACGGGGAGCATAGTTGCCAATGGTGAAGCCTTGCATTAAAACGCTGCGGGTCACCATAACCGGCTGAATACGTGGCCCTACCGGTACTTCTGTTGAATTATATAATGCGATCTGGCCGCAGAGCGGTACGCGGGCAAAGAAGTTCAGGTGCCGGATCACAGCGTCGGAAATGTCACCGCCAACATTATCGAAATAGATATCTACGCCATTGGGACAGGCGGCGCCCACGGCGGCATCTATATCCTGGTTACCTTTATAATCGATGGCGGCGTCGAAGTTAAAGGTATCTGTCAGCAGTTTTATTTTTTCGGCGCCGCCGGCAATACCTACCGCACGGCATCCCATGATTTTGGCAATTTGCCCTACTATAATGCCTACTGCGCCTGCGGCGCCGGATACTACTACCGTTTCACCTGCTTTGGGTTTACCAATGTCTACCAGGCCAAAGTAGGCGGTAAGACCGGGAACTCCCAACAGGCCAAGGTAATAGGTAGGAGGAATATTATTATCTGTTTTCCGGAGATGATTAGCCGGGAAGATAGCAGCGGTAGCCCAGGGCAGAAAGGGCCGTGGTCCGCCGGGCATCACTATTTCTCCTGCGGAAAACTGATCATCCTTACTTTCTACTACTTCCGCCACGCCGCCGCTTTCAATAGGTTCACCCACCTGGAAGGGAGGGATATACGACTTGCTGTCGTTCATACGGCCACGCATATACGGATCTACCGAAAAATAGAGGGGCTTTACCAATACTTCACCAGGCATTAGTTGGGGCAGGGTGGTTTCTACGGTTTTAAACGTAGTACTTGCAGGCATTCCCTGTGGGCGGGCAGCCAGCAGGATCTGTTTAATTTTCATATTGAGTAGTGTTTATACATAAAATGACAATGATAAGTTAACAGGCAGCAAAATGCTTTTGTTTAGTAACGGGAAAAGTGGGTGAATACATATGAAAAATGTACATTCGGGGTAAGAAACTTCACCATTTAAATTTAAAATCTACTTATGCGTCTTGATGATGAAGAAATGAGCGACAACGTCGAGAAACGTACTGGTGGCGGTATGCGCACAGTTGGCATTGGCGGTGGTATTGGCGGTATTATAATAATAGTACTGGCCTTGCTCTTTAAACAGGACCCACAACAGGTAATGCAGGCGGTACAACAGGCACAGGGCCCTGGTCAGTCTACGGAGAAATCCGAAAAGCTGACGACGGCAAATGCCAGCCCCTTTGAGGTCATGTCAGCTAAAGTGTTGAACAGCACGGACCGGGTCTGGAAACAGGAGTTCCAGCAAAGGAGTAAAACCTATGAAACACCGCGTATGGTATTGTTCCAAAAAGGAACAGAATCCGGTTGCGGTTTCGCGGAATCGGCCATGGGACCATTCTACTGCCCGACAGATCACCGGGTATACCTGGATGTATCTTTCTTTGATGAGCTGGAGCAACAGTTTGGGGTGAAGGGCGACTTTTCCAAAGCCTATGTCATTGCGCATGAAGTGGGGCATCACGTTCAGAACCTGCTCGGCATCAGCGGCCGGATGCAGGCGATGCGTTCCCGTTTGAGCGAAAAAGAATACAATAAATTGTCTGTGATGCTGGAACTCCAGGCTGATTTTTTTGCCGGCGTTTGGGCTTATAGAGCTAACCAGATCAAGCCTTTCCTGGATCCGGGTGATATTGAATCCGGCCTGAATGCTGCCAGCGCTGTAGGCGACGACCGCCTCCAGAAAGCAGCCACGGGGCAGGTAGTACCGGATGCCTTTACACATGGTACTTCTGAACAACGCATGTACTGGTTCAAGAAAGGGTTCCAATCCGGCGATGTAAAGCAAGGAGATACCGGGATTGGACTCGGGAGTTGGTAGGAGCGAAAAGCAGAAAGCAAAAAGCAAAAAGCAAAAAGCAAAAAGCTATTATAGCGAATGAACTTTGCAAATATCCGCATTGATCATTCGCTATAATAGCTTTCTGCTTTTTGCTTTCTGCTTTATGCCTTCAGCATTTCTATCGCCAGTTCAATCATTTTTTCATCTCCGGTATACTTCCCGCTTACGTCAGATAGTTTCACCACGGGCGTCCACCGCGGCGCATCTTCGGGCAGTGCCTCATACATTTTAATCACAATATTCAGGGCCGTTAATCCTACGTCATTGGTGAAATTGGTACCTATTCCGAACGACATGCCTATTTTTCCCCGGCAGTAGTCCGCAATATTGGCTACTTTTTCATAGTCCAGTCCATCAGAGAAGATAATTGTTTTACTCAGTGGATCTACGCCCTTGCCTTTGTAGTGGGTGATGGTGCGATCAGCAAAGAGAATCGGATCGCCGCTGTCGTGCCGGACACCGTCAAACAGCTTAGCAAACTTTTTATCGAATTGTTCAAAGAAGACGGGGGTAGTATAAGTGTCGGACAATGCAATACCCAGGTCGCCGCGATATACCTGCACCCAGTTCTCCAGTCCCAGCATATTGGCCATTTTAAAGCCGTATTTGGCGGCATGGAACATAAACCATTCATGGGCGTGGGTACCGACGGGTTTTACGCCATTTTTCATAGACAGGTGCACATTGCTGCTGCCAATAAAGCAACCTGTTCCATAATCTTTCAGGGTTTTTACAACCAGCTGATGCACGGCGAGTGAATGTCTGCGCCGGGTACCAAAGTCCGCGATGGTAATAGCCATCTGTTTGTAGCGTTCAATTTTCTCGCGGGTAATCCGCACCACTTCGTCATCGGTTACACGTTGCTGTCCGGTGAGCTGGTAATAGAGTTCGCAGATGAGCGACATCAGTGGCACTTCCCATAAAATAGTGCGATACCAATAGCCTTCTACATGTACTTCCAGTTGATCTTCCACCTGGGTGATCTTTACTTCCGCCGGGTTGTAATGATAGCCCTGCAGGAAATCCAGGTAGGTGGGATCGAGGTAGGGACAAGTGACTGCAAGGTATTGTTTTTCATCCCGGGTAAGCCGTAGTTGTTCCATATCATTGACCGCCGCCTGTAGTGCTTCTGCAAAACCCGGGGGAAAGGAGTGGTGCCCCCGGTTAATGAAAGTATAACGTGCACGGGCCTTCGGAAATAATTTGATCACGCCATGCTGCATCGTGAATTTATAGAAGTCGTTGTCCAGGATGGAAGTAAGGATCATTTATTTGCAGTTTAGATTCACAATATTATTATATTTTTGCGCCTGACCATATTGTTAGTTACCATGAAGAGTATTAAAGTAAAGTGGCCCCTTAACCCACAGGAAACCGTTCTGTACAAAGTAAATGCAGTTTATCTTAAAAATGCGTGGCAGGCAAAGCAAGGTGCTATTTGTATCACGAATCAAAGAATTGTTTTTGAAAACAGGCCTATGTTGATGTTCCTTTTATTCGGCGTTATCGGCTGGTTGCTGACCCGGAATAAAAAGAGCCACGAATTCCCATTGGCGGATATTACTAACTTCCAAAGAGGTAAACAGGGATTTAACAAGAAAGTTGCGGAATTTGAACTGATCGACGGTAGTAAGTATCGTTTTGGGCTGACCGGTAAATGGGAGGATTTCGACCTCGCTTACCAGAAAGCGATATTGGATGTACAACCACTCTTTAGCGTTCAATAAGCATTGGCTTAGTGCCGCAATATTTGCAGTAGTCCGCATTGTAGTCGTAATCTTCACGCATGCAATGCGGACAAACGTTATGATTTTCGCAGAGGGCTGGGAGTGATGGTGTAGATTGGTTAGTCATCCTGCGGACCCGGTTCGCTGCTACCGGGAGAAAACGGAAAGAAAAAGTATATCCGTTGGCGTTATCGGTGGCGGAGCTGGCAGAACGGGGGCTTTTCCCGATAGGAGCTGCAACAGGCACAGCATGTGCCGGAAATTGTTTACAATAATATTAAGCGATGATCCGCCTTACATTTCCTATCTTTAGCCTATGCTTACGGGTATTTTAATCAACTTATTTGAGCGGGATCTCAGCAAACTGGAACAGGAGATAGCTGCATACGAGAGCGCTGAAGCCGTTTGGCGCGTAGCGCCGGGGATCACTAATTCCGCCGGGAATTTATGTTTGCACCTTTGTGGTAATCTGCAACACTTTGTTGGCGCTATACTCGGAAAATCCGGGTACGTACGCAACAGGGAACTGGAATTCAGCGCCCGTAACGTGCCTACGGAGGACTTGCTGGTACTGGTAGGCAGCACCCGTCGTACTGTCCTGACCGTTATAGCCGGGTTAACAGCGGAAGACCTGGACGCGGTATACCCGGAGAAAGTTTTCTTTGATGGTATGACCACCGGGCATTTCCTGGTGCACCTGAGTACACATCTAAATTATCATCTCGGCCAGATTAATTATCATCGCCGTTTAACCCGGTAGTCATTTCATGAATACTTTCCTGCAGCGGTTTGTTGGCGTGTACCAGCAACTGAAATTTTTTATATGGCCTTATGTAATTGTTGTGGCGTCGGCATTGGCCATCCGGTTGGGGTTAAGCAGCCGTACAGGCACTTATTTTTTTATTAATGGATTGCATACACCGGCGGGGGACCGGTTTTTCCCATACATCACGGAATTGGGCAGTACCAGTGCTGCAGTATTGATTTGCGGGTTGCTGTTATTGATTAACAGGCGGATGAGCGTTGTGATGGCCACAGCTTACCTGTTTACAGCAACGATCAGTTTTACCACGAAAGCGCTTGTCGCCTTTCCCCGCCCACATCGTTATTTTTCTGAACGATTACACGATATCTATTTCGTACCGGGCGTAGTAGTACTGGATAACAACCTGAGTTTCCCGTCCGGGCACAGTGTATGTGCATTTACTGCCGCCACAGTATTGTCTTATTATACGAGGAATAAATACTGGTCCCTGCTTTACCTGTTACTGGCCTTGCTGGTAGCGTATTCCCGCATGTATATGAGCCAGCATTTCCTGGAAGATGTTTCTGCGGGATCTTTGCTTGGTGTATTTTTTTCGATGGTATGGCTTAGTTTCTTTGGTCGACGGGAAGTGTCTTTATCAGGTCAATAAATCTCTTTTCGCTTCTATGGCCTGGATCAGGGAGTCCTGGTGTTGCCGCAGCATATCATTGTATAAACTGGCAGCTGTGGCTACTTCCGGCTTTTTTTCCTTGTACCAGACGGGTGTGGGCGTATATCTTGCCCATAATATTTCGTAGCCGATATAGATCTGGTATTTGCCTTCTCTCACATTATCGGTGTGGCCTAAACGCCGTTCTTCTCCGGGTGCCAGGTTTTCAATCAGGCGTGCCTGGTGAGTGGTGCCCATGGTGGTAGTAATCACCTGGTCAACAGCAACTGTCATGAATCTTTTATCAGACAGGTTTTTGACACTACGGAGGTACCTGGATACGGTGAATACACTGTTGGATACGCCCACAATTCTAACGGCTTGCATGGCGTCTTCCCCTGCAATGGGCTTGAATTTCTTTTCTTTAAAATGGGTACCGCGAAAACTCTGGATTCTGAAATAGATATACCACATCAGGAAAAAGAGGAAAATAATTACCGGAACATACATATAATAACAGCTTTTGAGGACGGGATTGTTGTGGCTTTCGTCAGCTACAGTTTAGGCTAACAATATTTTGATTATCATTTTGATACTGCTAAAATATGCGGGATTATGCATTGAACTGTAAATTCAATGTTAAAGAAAGTGGGATTATTTTACCTATTTATAATAGTTTTTTATAAAAAGAAGTCCTATTTTTGGTCGTTAACAAATAAATTACAAATTATTTCACCGGAAACCAGCAACTTTGCCCCATTGCCAAAAACAGGTGTTTGTAACCAGGTCAGCTTTAGGGGTTAACCCCCACATCATCTACCAGTAATATCCCTCTTATTTCTTTAATATATGCCCATTATCGCTACCGGGCTTTCGGGATCTGTTCGAATAAGGTTTTTGTTTTAGTAAGATGGATTAGCGGGGAAAGAAAATGAAGCTTAACCCTGCGCTGTGAAATTGCGGATTGTAGTAGGGCATTACCACTTTATCGGCCGGACGATTTCCCTCTTTAAAGAATTTACGTTGTATCCAGGGATATACCCAATAAGCCGCTTTAGTGCCTAATATGCCCATACCGGCACCTGCTACCACATCACTCAGCCAGTGTTTATTATTATACATTCTCAGGGCACCGGTGGCCGTGGCAGCCGCATAACCTGCTACACCATACCAGGGCGATACGTCCTTGTATTCCTGCCGGAGGAATTCTGCAGACGCAAAGGCTGTAGCAGTATGACCGGAGGGAAACGACAGGAAATCAGATCCGTCCGGGCGTTCCTCATGCGTCCAGTGTTTGATACCTTCCACAGAACCAGCGGTCAACAGCGCCGAGATACCCAAAATTATAGTACGGTCCCTGAAATTATGTTTGCCATGGATACCGGCTGCATTCAGGATGTAAACGGCAGCTATTGGCGAGTATTGCAGGTAGTTATCAATATGCGTCCTGAATGTTGGATGGTCTTCTTTCAGTTCCGATTTGGTACTGGAATTCAAATCCCGCAGGGTAGGATTGTTGAGTGCAATGAAACCATAGCCGATCATGGCTGCCGGTATTGCAAGGCCCACAACACTGCTGTGAAAGGCTGTACTTTGTGGCCCGGCGACATTAAATCGGGGGACAGCCGTTATCGTTTGAATAGAATCTTTTTGAGAAGGAAGGGAATCCGTATCCTGTGCTTTTACACTATTGGAGCAGGTAAAGGCGCCTAAGGCCAGTCCTGCTGAGAATATCATTTTCTTCATGCATCACTCCTTAATCAGCCAAATGTAGTGGCCAATTCTGAAGCAATTCTGTACCCCTCGTTATTCGCCGCCTTTATCGATCCGGGGAAGGATCATCTCCGCTGTTTGCCGGGTATATCTGTTATGGAAGATGAAGGTAATGACCAGTCCGAGCAAACAACCGGCTAACACCGACAGCACTCTTTCAACGGCCGTATCCCATACATGTGTACCAGCTTCATGGGTCATTACAATAATAGTAGCGGCCAATGCTGTACGGGTGGCAGCTTCCAGGTTGAGCAAATTGCAGATAACCACTGTAATAAATACTGCCACACACATCATCAGGATCAAATGAGGATGTACCAGGATCAACAAAAATCCGGAGATGCCACCTACCACATTTGCTTTAATCCGTGTAACCGCCAACGTTACTGCGTCTGAGCCATCCGGCGATAATACCAGCATCACAGAAATGAGCACCCAGATAATGTCCTTGTAATTAGTAACCCAGGATAGCCCCAACACTACCAGTACACCTGTTACGCACTTCGCTGCGTAAATCAACACCCGTTTTATTCGCTGTGTATCTGCCATGCTACAATGATAGCAATTTATCCATATATGTAGGGCAGGAAATAAAAATGTACTTTTGAGAAGAGTAGAATGTCGCCTTATTTAACCAGTCTTCATATGAATGTAACCAAAGTAAGTTGCCTATTAGTACTGATGCTATCATTTTACGCCTGTATAAAAGAGGCGCCTGTCAACCCCGAAGCAGATATCGAAACATTTAAGATTGACCGCAAATACTTAACCGGGGACGTTTTCATAGACCAGGTAAACAACAAAATTATTTTATCACTTACACCTGAAGCGTTTGATAAAGGTGTAGTGCCCGTTATCAGAGTGTCATCAGGCGCCACAGTAGTGCCTGCATCCGGCGACTCGCTGAAGTTTCATACGCCTGGTAGCTCAAAATATGTAGTGACTTCCGCCAGTGGTAAAAACAAAAAAACATATACCGTGGAGGTCACCAATATTGGTGTATTTGCCTGGGACTTTGAAAGCTGGTTGCTGAATGCGAAAGATAAATATCAATATACCGTAGAGATAGATAGTAGTAGTGTGGATACTGCCCAGGCATGGTCTTCCGGTAACCCCGGTGTGGCCTTATCAGGCGTAAAGAAAGATCCGCTGGAATATCCGTTGCGGGCTACTACGGATGCTTATCATGGGAAATATGCTGCAGAACTGGTTACCCGTACAGGTACTGCGTTATCCAATCTTGTAGGTATAAAATTATTTGCCGGCTCCTTATATCTCGGTGTTTTTGATCCGATGAATGCCTTAACAGCGCCATTGAAAGCCACTCAATTCGGGCAGCCCTACCTGGGTAAGCCGGCCCGTTTCACAGGATATTATAAATATACACCGGGAGAGAAATACCAGGATAAAGCAGGAAATATTGTAGCAGGCATGAAAGACAGTTGTGCTGTTTATGCTGTATTATATGCTGGTACAGAGCGCCTGGATGCCACTAATATTCAAACATCCGACAGGATACTGGCTCGTGCCAGCATTCCGGATGGTGGTCCCAGGGCCGGTTGGACAAAATTTGATGTACCTTTTGTACAGGTCCGTCAATATACAGGGAATGATAAAATGATGATGGCTATTGTAGCTTCTTCCAGTAAAGATGGTGATAGCTATAAAGGCGCCATTGGCAGTCGCCTGGTAGTGGATAGCCTGCGAATTGTGCAGCAATAAATTTTTCATGTTCTGGTATCACCATGGCGTCTACTGCATGTTTCGTACCTTCGCGACGTTTTAACAAATCGAACGGAAAATGAATGTACGGAAACTATGTTATGTAGCGGCCACGGTGGGCGCGCTACAGTCCTGTATTAAGGATGCACCACTTAACCCGGAAGCAGACATCGAAACTTTTACTGTAGCACCTGATCAGATAACCAGTGATGTTTTTATTGATCAGACAAAATCTCAAATCCGCTTGTACCTGACAGAAGAAGCATATCAGAAAGGAATCGCGCCCCTGATCAAAGTGAGCGCAGGAGGACGCGTATCGCCTGCCTCCGGTGATTCGCTGAAGTTTAATGAAAGCGGTTTGAAAGAGTATGTAGTCACTTCAGCCACCGGTACCCAACGAAAATATACGGTAGAAGTAGTGCAGACAGGTGTATGGAAATTTGGATTTGAAAGATGGGATACCGTTTCTGCTGCAGGCGCTTCCTGGAAATACGTGAATCCATTATCTGATGATGGCCGCAATATCTGGGCTTCCGGTAATATTGGTATTGCTATCACGGGTGTAAATGAAATCAGTGATTTCCCGTTGCATGCAACTACGGAAGCGAAAGACGGTAAATATGCCGCTGTGATGGAAACCAAGCCAGGTAATGCTTTGTCGGGATGGATGGGGATTCATTTATTCGCCGGTTCTATGTTCATGGGTAATTTCGTAACAGATTACCTGCTGGAGAACCCGCTGAAATGCACCCAGTTCGGACAATCATACACAGGTATTATTCCTAAGAGCTTTACAGGTGATTATAAATATCAGCCAGGTGCCACTTTCATCGATAAAGATGCGACACCAGTACCAGGCAAAACGGATGAATGCTCCATTTACGCAGTATTGTATACCGGTACCACCCGCCTGGATGCCACTAACATCCTGACTTCCGACAGGGTAGTAGCTACTGCGGTGTTAGCAGATGGCACCGCGAAAAATGACTGGACTCATTTTGATATTCCGTTTGTTGCCGTTCCGGGTAAAAGCGTATTATCAGGCCAGCCTTTAATGATGGCCATCATTGCGTCCTCCAGTAAAGAAGGAGATCATTACAGGGGCGCAGTAGGCAGTAGGTTGATATTGGATAACGTTGAAATTGTACACGAGTAAAAGATTAATCAGAGAATATGAAAATCAAAATATCAGGACTGGTGCTGGGTATGCTGATTGCAGCAACTAACACCTTTGCGCAGGATAACGGAAAAGAACAAACGAAAAACAGTGGTTTCGCGCCCGGGTTTGAGCATCGCATTCTTGCTGGCCTTAATTTCGGGGCCACTACGCCAATAGGCTTTCCCAATACCATCCGTAAAGTAAATGGTTATTGGCCTGAATTCTCTCCGTCACTGGGGTATGAATTATCCTACCGCGTAACCGGTAGATGGGGCGCTGCTGTAGCCGTTAAGCTGGATTATAAAGGAATGGGTACAAAAGATGAAGTACAATATTTCCCTACCATCATCACTACTGAAGATGGTGGCCGTTTTCAGGGAGATTTCTCCGGTAAAAACAAAACTATTGTACGCAATGCTTATGTGTCGTTCCCGGTAAGTGCGGTATTTACGCCTAACAACAGATGGCGCTTTAACCTGGGTGGTTATGCTGCCTGGTTATTCAGTTCTAATTTCCATGGTACGGTGTCCGATGGTTATATCCGTAATGGCGGACCTACCGGTGAAAAGGTGATTATTTCTGAAGCCACCTTCGACTTCGGTAAAAACATGCGCACATTTGATATTGGTTTGCAAGGTGGCGCTGCTTACCGGGTAGGTAAAAAACTCAGTGTGAATGGTAACCTTAACTGGGGGCTGCGTCCTGTCTTCCCGGGCGATTTTCAGGGAATGTCGTTCCCATTGTATAACGTATATCTCACACTGGGAGTAACATATAAAATATAGCATAAAGCATAAAGCATAAAGCCGAAAGCATAAAGCTATTATAGCGAATGATCAAAGCGGATAACTAAATAATGCCCGCTCTTTTCATTCGCTATAATAGCTTTATGCTTTCGGCTTCCTCAATATTTCGCTGGTTGACCTGCTTTCGGTATCGAGGCATTGATAAATGCCCGGATATCATTATTCCCTGCTGCAAGGTCATCTTTCCTTAAATACATCATATGACCACTCCGATAGCCATACCAGGAGAGGCGGTCCTTCAAACGGCCACCTGGATCCATTTGCCACATACTGTATTTGGCATTGAAATAGTCGCAGGCGCCATCATAGTAACCGGATTGTATCATCACATGCAGGTAAGGATTGGCGGCCATAGCGTCGCGGAGATTGGCGCCGGTGTTATCGCCTTTATTATCCCAGGGAAATACCTGGCCAAACATCATGTATTTTAAGTCGGTTTGGAATTTCAGTTCTCCTCTCAAATAGATATTGATAGCGGGTGTAAAGGCATGTAACCAGGACGTCAGCTCTGCGTTATAGTCCGGGTTGTTGCCGGCATCTTCCCGGTCAATGCCACGGTAACGGGAGTCGAGCCGGCCTACCGTATAGCCTTGATCCCGTAACAACTCTTTCCAGAAAAATCCCGTAGGTACGTCCAGGTTATGCTGCAGAATTACTTTCTCAGAGAGCCCGGAGTAGCGTGCCATTTTAGCGGCGATGGTTTTACGTTGCTGGTCGTCCAGGAACCCACCCTGGCTGATAGCCGGGATCAGTTCGCGGATGGTAAAGTCTTCCACTTCAGGTAAAACGGCGGTGAGGTCTTTCTGTTGCAGATCCGCAGGCAGCGCTTTGTGGTACCAGGCGGTTGCGGCAAAGTAGGGCAGACGCAGGGCTGCATCAACCGGACCGCTGCGTGCAATACCCAGCTCTGTAGGCGATACCAGGATGACACCGTTCAGGTACATCCATTGTGCATTTTGCAATTCCAGGGCTAATCCGGATACCCGGGTGGTACCATAACTTTCGCCTATCAGGTATTTGGGAGATGCCCACCTGTTCTGGCGTGACACGAATGTGTTGATCCATTCGGCCAGGTAATGGATATCTGCATTCACCCCGAAGAATTTCTCCCTGGGGACGTCTTTCCCGATTAACCGGGAGAAGCCGGTATTAGCCGGGTCTACGTATAAAATATCTGCGATGTCGAGGATGGATTCAGGATTTTCGTGTATGCCATAGGGTTGTACGGGGTAGCCTTCTGCATCTATATTCAGCAGGCGAGGACCGGTATAAGCTATCTGCATCCATACTGAAGGCGTACCGGGACCGCCATTGAAAGAGATGACCAAGGGCCGCGTACTGCGGTCCTTCACATCTGTTCTTTCGTAATAGGTGTAGAAAAGTCCGGCTAATACTTTACCGTCCTGGTCCCACACCGGTTGCGTACCTGCAATAGCTTTATAGGGGATCTTCTGGCCTTTCACGGTGACGTCGTGATAGGTAGTTACCGTAGTATCCGGGTTAAGCGTTACCGACCAGTGCGACGGGATGTCTTCCTTTAGCGAGGGAGCCGGTGAAGCGGGCGTGTTTTTCTTTTGTTGCGCCTGTACAGATGACAGGCTTACGATGCCCGCCATCAGCAATGGTAGCATCAACGGTGTTCTCTTTAAGTTCATGAAGCAGATCTTGATTGTTTTTCAAGATTAGTAAAACCCCTGATAAATGCAAACAAATTTATTTGAGCGGAAAGCAGAAAGCAGAAAGCACAAAGCTATTGCAGCGGATGATTGTCGCAGATATAATATTCGCTTTGATCCACTCGCTGCAATAGCTTTGTGCTTTCTGCTTTATGCTTTCCGCTCTATTCACATCTGATAGTCGCTCGGCCTTTTACCCACCAGTTTGTAAAAGGTATTACTGAAGGCGGAAACGCTGTTGTAACCGGTGTCCCACGCTATTTCATTGATGGTTTTCTGTGTTTCCAGCAGGTATCCCATGGCTTTGATCATCCGGGCCAGTTTCAGGTATTGGAAGAAGGAAATATCCATGGTAGAACGAAATAAACGGGTGAGGGTTCGTTCACTGTAGTTGAATTCGTGGCCTACACTTTCCAGCGATAATGGCTCTCCCAGGTTTTCCTGTATATACTTCAATACAGGGCGCAGCCGCGGGTTTTCCGTGGTAGGCAAAGTAATAGGTAATGGTACCGAACTGATCTCCGGTAACATGTTTTTGATGGCTTTGATGAAAATGAAACGTTTATCGTTGGGCAATATGTCGCCATCCCAGGTGGCAGTGTGCAGGATCATTTCCAGTAGGAGGTTGCTGACAGGGTAGATGCCCGTCTTAGTGTAAAAAGGATCCAGCTGATCTTCCGGTTCGCTGAAGAAGTAGATGGTGCGGACAAAGTTAGCCGGATAACGGTGTTGAAAGTAATGTTCCACGCCCGCTGGCACCCACATGTAGTGGCGGGCAGGGAGGAAATAGGTTTTATCTTTTGTGTACAAAAAAGCGGCTCCTCCCTCAACATAGGTGAGCTGTCCTTTGTTATGTTGATGATAGGAAAAGTGATGTTCCGTTTTCCAGTGCCACACATACGCGGATTCCGGGATGGCATCAACGTCTTCCAATACCAGTTGTGGATTAATATCTTTCATTTGGCCGGATCTAACAATTTTATGGCAATTTATAGAAAATAAATTAACTGATAGGGTTGGAACTTTGCATCTTCATCACAATAGATATGTCTACAATTACTAATAAGTGGCTGGCCGGAGTGATGCTCTTTGCATTCTTCAGTATCCAAACGGCGGCCAGTCAGAACCCTGAGCAAAATACCCTAACGTTAACGGATGTATGGAAGAAAGCAGATGTATATAACCGGCAACTACAAATGCAGTATTTGCGTGTTCAGGGCATGGAAGCACGCACCAAAGCGGCCAAAGACGAGCGCCTGCCGGAAGTAAAGGCCAATGGGGTATATGCCCGTGTTTCCAACCTGGCCATTTATGAAGATGGTCTTTTTAATGCACCTACACAATATCCTGTTGTACATGGCTATTACCAGTTCGGCGCCGATGCCTATCTCAACGTTTATAACGGTGGCAAAACAACCCGCGAAATTAAAGTGCGGGAAACAGAAGCTGAGCTGGCAAAAGAACAGCAAAACCTTACTGGTACTGAGATACGCTATAAGGCCGCTGCGCTTTACTTCGATGTCTACCGGGGACGGATGTACGAAAAAGTGATGTTGCAGGATATCGCGGAACGCGAAAAGGAATTAACGGAAATCCGGCAGCTACATAAAAATGGCGTCGTCCTGAAAAGTGACCTGCTCCGCGCTGAATTGAAATTGTCTAAACAGAAAATGACGCTGCTGGAAATACGAAATGGGATCGCCATCGCTAACCAGCGGCTGAATATCATGATAGGGCAGGCCGATAGTGTAGAAAACCACCTGGCCATAGACACGCTGCTGCTGCCGCAGGCACCTGCACGCACCTACGAAGATTACCTGGCAGATGCGTATGAGCATTCCTTTGCCTTTAAGATATCAGAAAAAGAAACGGCGCTGAGTGAACTGAAATTGAAAGATGTGAAAAGTAACGTTCTGCCCAAAGTAGGGCTCTATGCGGAGTATGCCTATACGTATCCACAAATCCTCTTTTATCCTTACTCCATCGCCTTATATGGCCTTGGACAAGTAGGGGTTAAAGCAGGGGTACCCATCTCCGCATTATACCAGAACAAACATAAAAAGCAGGAAGCAAAGATCAACCTGGAGCGCCAGGAAATTGAACATGCGGATACCAAAGATCATGTCAGGGAAGATGTAAAAGCCGCCTACCTGCGCTATACCGAAGCACTGACCCGCATCGGCGTAGCCAACGAAAATATTACACAGGCCAAAGAGAATTACCGGATTGTCAATAATACCTATTTCAACCAGTTGTCGTTACTGACAGACCTGCTGGATGCAGAAACACAATTGCTGCAATCCCGCTTCGACCTTACCACTGCGGCCGTAACCGCACAATTACAATACTATCAATTATTGAAAGCAACAGGCAACCTTTAATATATGAAGACGAACACAAACACCACTACGAATAAAACGGACAGGCTTATTTCACGTATTACTACCATCATTGCATCTATTGTAGTGGTATGCCTGGCTATCTGGGGAATAAGGACATTGCTGTACCAGATGAAGTTCGAAGAAACCAACGACGCACAGATAGATGAATATATCAACCCGGTAGTGGCAAAGGTGACCGGTTATATTGAAGAGATCCGGTATGAAGAAAATCAGGAAGTAAAAAAAGGGGACACACTGATTATCATTGACAACAGGGAGTATGCCGCACAACAGCAGGAAGCAGAAGCGTCGCTGTTAAATGCCCAAGCACAGGTAAGTATCCTGGAAAGTAATGTTACTACAACCGCCCAATCTTCCAAAGTGTACCAGTCGCAGATTGCGGCAGCCAAAGCAAAGCTCACTCACCAGGAACAGGAATATGATCGTTATAAAAAGCTATACGACGTAGAATCCGCCACCAAACAGCAATTGGAAAGGGTAGAGGCAGCACTGGCTGTTGCCCGTTCAGATTATAATACCGCCATCGATGCCTACCAGGCATCTCTCGCTAAAATCAATGATGCCAGGGTGCAGCAGAACGCACTGGAAGCAGAAATAAAACGTAGAGCGGCAGTGGTGACTAAAAACGATCTCAATGTATCCTATACCATTATCACTGCGCCATATGATGGAAAGATGGGCCGCCGGACCATTCAGCCCAAACAACTGGTGCAGGCCGGACAGGTAATGGCCTACATCGTGGATTGGGAAGCAGGTAAGTGGGTAGTTGCCAACTTTAAAGAAACACAAATTCGCCATATGAATGTAGGTGAAAGGGCGCAAATTGTAGTAGATGCCTATCCGGGGAAAAAAATTACCGGGAAGATAGTATCCTTGTCAGGTGCCACTGGCAGCCGGTTTTCCCTGTTGCCGCCAGACAACGCCACGGGTAACTTTGTGAAGATAGCCCAGCGTATCCCGGTGCGTATCCGCCTCGACGGCTCTCCCGAAGAATTGAAATTACTGTCTGCCGGTATGAATGTGAATGTATCTATTGCAAAAGAACGTAAATAGTTATGGGGCAGGGTAAGCAGATATTTCGTTCCTGGGTGCCGGAATGGTTGATCCGGCTAACCATTTTCCTGGTGTTGTTTCCTACGGTGATGTTGTTTGCATTGTCGACGGCTAACGTGAACGCCGCTACGGGATTTTATGGGGCAGAGCCGCAGGATATACAATTTTCCATGCTGGTATACTACGCCGCGCTGGTGGCTTTCACGCCGATGGAGAAACGTTTTTTCAGCCGTATTGCCACGAAAGAGTATTTCCTGATTTGTATGGTGCTGCAGGTGGCGGTAACGTATTGGTGCTATCACACACGCGAATTGCCTGCACTTTTCATTTGTCGCTTTTTGCAAGGGGTATTGAATTGTGGTGTCACCAGTATTTGTTTAACGTTGTTATTCAGCCGCCTGAAATCAGAGCATGCCCGTGAAACAGGTTATGCTATTTTTTATGGGATGATACTTTGCTCCGGATCGTTAACATCGTTAATTACTGCGCCTTTAGTAGATGATTTCGAATATAATGCCCTTTATAAGATGGTCATTTATTCGTTTGTACCGGGTGCTGTATTGTTGCTGCTGTTGATGAACCGCGTGCACCTGGTGCGCCGGGTACCATTGTATCAACTGGATTGGACCAGTTTCTTTCTGTATGCGCCTATGCTGATTATGCTGGGATATATCCTGATTTACGGACAGCAGTACTACTGGCTGCAGGATCCACGCATTATTGGATGCCTTATTGGAATTGTGCTGCTCACCATCACTTTTGTTGTAAGACAGTTGCACCGGAAGCGTCCATTCATCCATATAGACGTATTTAAATCAAGAGCATTTTTATTTGGGATTTTGTTACTGGCGGGACTTTACCTGATCCGTGGATCCTTCAATATCACGACCAGCTTCTTTGCTACGGTATTGGGACTGGATCCGCTGCATACATACGAATTACTGATTTACAACCTGATAGGGATTGTTATCGGATCTGTTATGTCAACACGACTGGTGATCAGGAAAAGGCCATTACAATTTATCTGGTTGGTCGGATTCTTTGGCTTGCTGGTGTTTCATAGTGTGATGTATTTCCTGTTTACCTCAGAAGCAGATCAGTCTACTTTTATTTTGCCGTTGCTGATTCAGGGTTGGGGAGCCGGTATGTTGTTAACGCCGATTGTGTTATTCATTATTTCTTCTGTACCGGAGAGTATTAGTGTGTCTGCATCTACAGCGGGGGTATTTATACGATATACTTTCTTTGGTATGAGTACAGCGCTGATCAATTACTTTTCACTCTACTTCACCAAAACACACGCTATGCGTTTAAGTGATGGCTTATCGGGGGCAGATAATGGCCTATCGGAGCGACTACACACTTACCAGGGCGCGTTGGAATCGCGGGGGCTCATGGCTGATCAGGCGGCTAGGCTGGCGCCTGGGTTGTTGGATAAAGCAGTACAGAAGCAAGCCTTTCTGAAGTATGCGATGGATTATTATGAACTGGTGGCGATTTTGATTTTAATACTGATGTTGCTGATTGTGGCTACGCCGTATATCATTAATCGCACAGTCATTAACGTGAAAGCCAAGCAGCCCGCGGCAGCTACGATGTAAGCTAAGTCGCCTGAGAATTGATTGTAACCCCGGTGTTTTGTCGGAGAGCTGCTATATAAAGGCTTCATTGCGTTCATAACCATAAAGGTTACACGCTTTTATGATTTTATGGGCAGCGTCACTGATTTGGTTCTTCCAAAATCATCCAATGATTTTACAGTAAAAAATTGGGCATCTGATTCGATACGGGATTTCTATTTGTGATTCGCGGCGGATTTAGAAGGAAAATTTGTTGTACAGGCGCCAGGGAAGAGGGCTCCCGGATTCAAGAAAAATTCACCGACAGTATTATTTATTCACGCATGATCCGGTTTAAAAATGTTTTTTGCGAATCTAGGCGCGTGAAGGGCGTGTTAGTTTGAGCTGGGTAGTATCATTCGATACGAAAATCGCCTGGCTAAATGGTGTCGCAGCGTTGAATCAGGGGCGGCTAAAGTGGAGTAGACTAAAGAATTTTATGTCTTGAAATGATAATTTTTTATTTAACATAATATAAATTATAGGAAAAATGTGGACACAATATTATCAGAAAGTTTCAAGTATTTTTTATTAAAAATTAGGGAGTTGAAAAAATCTGATTTTTCGGCCGCTGTTTTAGAGGGTCATGCTGGGCTGTGCACCTGGGGTGTAAAGAATTGAGTTTGTACAGCGCTTGTTTAACCAAAAATCAAAGAGCAACTAATTAAAATATCGCTGCCAATGTATGGTATTTTTTCAAACGCACAAAAAAAGCCGGTAAGATTACCAGCTTAAATTAACCCTATGCCCTATCAGGCTGATTTTATGAACCCTGTTTCTTTGCAACCCGATTTATCATGTCCAGCACCTCGAAAAATGAAGTCCTGACGGCTTTCGATTCCGCTGCACTCAAATCACCTGACCGTACTTTTCTATAGTAAGTTGCAGTACTCCACCCACAGGCGCAGCTAACAGCCTCCTTAAAGGTTGTATGACCAGATGATAATAGTTGATTGTACATCTTTAGTTCACTTAATTTTGGATCACTTTTTTGACTCATATAGGTGATATTTATAGGCTTAAAATATTGGGGACTGCTGGAAAGCAATCCCCGCGGCCTTTCGCCACATACCAATACATAGTGCTTCGGTATTTCCTTTCCTTAGAGCAACCCGCTCATTTCAAGGGAAGGGCGCTGCCGCCGCGCCACTTCCCCTTGACCCCATCCCCGGCGGGGGTTTCCAAACAATGGGGGCCTATATTTACGGGCTTATCTATAGTTCTTATCCGTTAAGCCCATTGCCAGCTTGCGCAGTCCATACTCAAACGCTACCATTTCAGTATTTTGATCCACGGTTAAATCACCAAATGCAGGTGTAGCACAGAATGCCTCCATGAAACTGAATACCATTTCGTTCACTGATTCCTTCGGAAATATGTCTGAGAAATAGACAACCTTTTTAGGGTCGCGAGAAATATTGAAACGCTTGATTTTGCCAGTATTGGCATAGTGTTCCAATGTTGGATATAGTGAGATAAAAAACAGCGTAGATTCGACTATATGCGGGGAAAGTGGAGAATCAAAAATCAAAGGCAGACTAACAGCGGTAGCCGCTGTTTCCAGTATCTTTTTCCGCCTCAATGCTTTGAACAATACAAGTTTTGCCTTAAACTTACGAGCCATAAAATGGGGTTTGGTCACCGTACAACAACGTAGTACCGAAGCACCATGTGTTAAGGACTTTCACCTCGTGCCAAACCCCAGAACTTTTATGCATGAGAAATTCTGTCCGGGGCTGGGCGCTTCGGTGAGATATTTAACTAGTTGTTGTACGCGGCAAATATAAATATTTTACAAACATCGTAACAAAATATATTGACAATCTTTCACAACCGCGTAAGTACCTGCCGGTTTATGCAAGATACTATAGTCCCAAGATGCCTGCCAGTTAAGGGTTTTCAATGAATCAATTATATCTCCATTGTTCGGCATTAATAGCACGTGCTGGTAGTCAACAGTGTATTTGAAATTATCAACCTCCGAAACACCTGCAGGTAATTCCGGGGTAGAAAATACTACTCCGAACCTCACATCATTTGCATGACTTTCACCTTCATTTCCATGTGAGTATCGCGATGAATGAATGACTTGAACATATCCATTACCCAAGTCCTCAAAGTCCTCAATCTCGTGCATATTCCCATTCATACCCATCACATCCCATGAGGTAACCGTATTACTTAGTCGTTCTGGGATAATCATTCCTTTAACGGCAAGAACATTCGGCAAAGATGCCGGAATCTTTAGCCACAATGAAGCACTAGCGTTGTTTCCGGGATACGGGATGTCCGTTACATTACGGCTATCAATTACAGCTCCGATTTCTACAGCTGATCTCCACACACCCGGTTCGCCTACAAACTGAAATTTTATTTTCTCTAATGGAGGGATAACAGCCCGGCTAATAACATTTGGAGTGGTCAATTCCAGCTTATATGCAGGCGCTTTAATATGCTTAAAAAAGCTGTCAGTAAATACGTAATTCTGCATCATGAAATTGAGTTTATTACGGTGGTGTTAATTTGGGCCTGTTCATCAGCATTCAGGTATTTTCGCACATCCGCTAAAAGGCTATGGCCACGGGCCTTTTGTGCATAAAACTGGCTTGTTAATGCAGCTTCTTGCACTGTATTTAAACGGTTGAGGTTCTGAATTACGGCGCCCTCATCTTCCCCAATGCTGTAATCCATAATCGGTATAACGCCAAACATTGGATGATAATTCCAAATTGCTTTTTCGCATTTTTCAGCTACATCTTTGCATACCGCTATACGCTCCGAACTAACGTTGCTTTGTTTAGCTATAGCTTCCATCTCTGCAATACTGCTAACAGCATTGCCAGCAGACCGGATGCCAGCAAATACCTTGTATATGACGTATACAGCCCCTCCAACCAGCAGATACTTTTTCCAGCTTTCAAACCCTTGCTTTTTATTCATCGTGGCATTTTTAAAACGTAATACATAGCACACAGAAAAATAGCTATTGACATAGCTATAAAGCTGTTTGTTTTTACCGTTGTAATGGGAATCTTTGAACTATTCAACAGCTTACCAGTGGCAGCTTCCCACTTCTTTTTTATCTCACCTTTAGTAATTACGCCGCTTTTATCAGTATCGAATCCTTTATTTCCCTCATAAATTTTGCTCCCGGAGGAACCAAATACAGTACTGTCGGGCTTATTATACAATGGCGGATGGAGCATCAGTGCGTATACATCAAATGCCTCTTTGGGCTTCTCCTTAAAAACCTTTTGCCACTGCAAAAAATACTTTTCTACATACACCAGCTGTTCCGCTATTGACATTGAAGGAAGGCGTTTATACAACCCTTTCTCCAGCTTTTCAGCAGTTGATTCAAGGAACTGAATTAGCCCGGTTGCCCCACTATTCTTGTTCTTTATCGACGGACTAAAAGTACCACCTGTTTCAAATGCAATCGACCGGACAAGAGACAGCGCCGGAAAAGCCAGGCGCTGCTCAATGGATAGGATAAGGCTTAATTCATAATTACTCAACATCAGCTGAAGGTTTTGAAGGTTTAGAGGATCCCAACAGTTCCGGGTAATCTTCCGAAACCTTTGTGACCACAGTTTTTACTGCCTCTAAAATGATAATTACAACCCCGGCGTATTTCAATGCTTTTAGTAAACTTTTCATCTTGTTTATTTTTTTCTATATGTACCAAAATACCCACCGTTAGGTGCACCCGGATTGGCCACCATTGCGAGATCAGGAATAGTTAACAATCGGCGATTAGTGTTGTAAAATCCTGTAAAAGTTTTTTTCCCTGTGCTGAACTGGACACTAACCACCCAATGTTCATATACTGGATTTGCAGTTTCGCGTTCCTTCCGGGGAATCGCAACGAATGAGATAAACCCACGTGTGCGGGACTTATTCCAGCCGCTGATAAGGTTATCGTCTACCCTTTCACCGGTTCGTCTGCTGGTCCAACCTGTACGCATTTTACAGCCGCTTTTTTTTCGCTGTTTGCCTCCGTCGAATGATGGTCGATTATTCGACCATCTATTCGACCATCCACGGCTATAGTTGCTATTTGTATACCTTCCGTAAGCCATAACTACCTTCTTTTAGACGTTTTTTTCCAAATGAATACAGCCACGAGAACAGCTGCTAAACCTGCGGCCACCTTACCGGGTGTCGTTGTCAGAAACTCTTTTATTTTTTGCATTATCTATGACGTTTTTTGTTGTTATAAACTTTGTAGATTAATAAGGCTAAACCCGCTACAGGAAGCCATTTAAGGTATTGCCATACACCTGCATTCTCTGCGGCTTTTTGTGCCTCCAAACCGCTAACAGCGGCATTTGCACCAGCAACAGCACCGCCCGCAGCAGTAGCAAGAAGTGTTTGGCCTGCTGGATTGAAAACAGGTATCGGGCGGCCGTCTTTCTGCTGTCCGTATTTTGTCATATAGTCAGCATCAGATAAATCACGTTTATCCGCCTCCTCCTGTGAAATCATCATTGCTCCTTGACCTACGATTTTACTCGCGATCCCTCCCACAAAAGGGATTGCACCGGCAACAGTATTAGCAGTTTTCCGCAGCAGATTTCCCATGAAGGTACCGCCGGGCTTACGTTTGAAAAGATTCCCTAAAAAAGACATGCTTAAAAGTTTTTGTGTTTTTCAGTGTAAATCACGAAGGCGTTATAATCCTTTGGGGTGATTGCCACTTTAAGCGCATCAAAGCAGCTTAACGAAATGTAGTTATCATAGCCTGCAACAACGTCGCTTCCGGTGCTGTTAACGCACACGAGATCGTTAATGGCGCGCGCTAAAAATTCCAGTTCTGCGCCTGTGTACTTGGTTGTTTTTGTTGGATACACAATATCTATTTCATCGATTTTGGAAATAGGCAAATGCAGCATTACGCTATCAGCAACATTGAGGTCTTTTGTTTGACCTGTAATAGTGACGGCGGAAATTGCTTTGTAGGTGCTGGACAGAATGGGTGCATCGATAGAACTGATGTTCGTTACTGTTGTAGCATTGGCGTTATCAAATGCTATGCGGATATATTCCCCCTCCTCCAAATGCAGCGAGCCATCAGGACTCAATTTAACCAAGCCTTTTACAAGTTTCTCGTCACGCAAATAGAAGCCTTCTTCAAACGTATTCATTTCCAACATTGTCGCGAGCGACATGCGCGGATAAATTTCTTTGCTGCCGCGATTTTTGGAAAAAAAATCCACCTTAAGAGTAATTTTAGATAGATCAATTGGGGCTGTATCAGCCAACGAAATCCCGATTCCATGTGCGGAACTCTGAAGATAAATATCATCTTTTGCAGCACCGGTAAAATTTGATAATAGTTTCATGTTATAAATATGATTTACAGCAAAGAAACTATTCACAACCAGCACTAATGCCCGGCCTATACCCTTTCTGACCCCTTTTTAGCCTTATTTTGCCCCTCTATTACATCCAGTGGAACACCATACAATATATGGAGGTGATATTGTGTAATGCGCTTAATTTTAATTTCCTTCCTATCCCCTGCTATCATTCGCTTTGCAGTCTTTTCACATACAGCGAATAAACGCTGATAGTCTTTATAGGTCAGTAGCTTTATTGTTATTCTCATCTTAGAAAATCGTTGCTTGTTCATAAGTTTCATTAATCAGTCCCGCTCTTCGCCCCAGTATGGAAAGTTCAGCTGATCCACCTGGGAAATGCTGTAAATACCATGTAACCAAATCCCGCTTTATTAGAAACTCCATGAGCATACGTGCCCCATAGATAAAATAATTCTTATCAATCCTTTTAGCAGTGTGGTTTTCAGCTTCCCACCGCTTAATAAATATCTTATCCATACGCGATGACTCTGCCTTTTCTGTAAGCCTCATTAATACCGTATTAGGCTTGTCAAGTTCCAACAGAAGCACCGGTGTGAGGCGGTCTTTACGCCCTCCCCTACCTGATTCATAGAAACTGAAATGTTTATGAAAAAGTGTCTTATAAAATGTGAAACTTTGATTAGGATCTAAAATCGCCAAAGCCTTTACAGGTGTGACTTCTCCGAAGTCATATTCTACCAGTTCTTTACAACTTGATTTCAAGCTGAACTCTAAACGCCATACAGTCGCATCTGCCGGAAACCCGGCAGATTGCCACATTTGCCTTATCCAAGGTTTATTTTTCTTGGCGTCAAGTTCTACTGACTTGTTATAGAGGTAGTAATTAACCTCACTTACTTTGGAGCCAAAGCGCAGGTATTCAAAAAGGTTGGTACTGTCTTTATGAGAGCCGAGAATTGCAAAGTTTGCACGGTGCTTCTTAACATATGTTCCGTTAAGGAACCCGCGGATGAAATCCGCCGGGTTAAGGTCACCAGCAAAGCTGGTAAAATCTAACGCGAGATCGAGCCGGCTAATAGCGTGGAATTTTAAATGATATTGCCGGAGCAACTCTATAACAAAGCCTTTTAAATTATCTTGATAGAGAAATTTATTTTCAATTTTCAGTAACCCCATATCGCCGCCGAGGAAACTTGCATGAGGCTTGCAGACGAGCGAGGCGCATTTTTCAAAGGCGCCGGAAGGCATAAGAACAGAGATTTCGTATACCTCCCGGAACTGCCTTGTTTGGTAATCCAGTTTTTCAGTATGATACCTGAAGGTATCAATGGCCTGAATAGTAACCGGGCATTTCACGTGGATTTGCAGCCAATCCACAGCATGTACATAATTCATTATGAGTTCATTCGAAATGAATGCTCCCACAATTGATGGCAAACATACTCCCGTTTTACTTTACGGGAGTCGCGCTACCCTACTATACAGAATTCTATATTTACAGACTCTAAATAATACAGATTTCTGTATTTGTAAGGCAGTGTAGCTAAACCCAATCCAGCACTTCCAAATTTTTAAAACCTAGATGCTTCACTAATTTGCGATACATGAAACGTGATTCGTAGAACGAAACGTTAACGCAGATTCCCGGAAACTTCGAGGAATAAATGTTTACTGTTCCATCATCAATAAAAAATAACCGGTCAGGGATTTGGCTACCGGGCATTTTGTAGCGTGGAAAGTAAATAAAACGGCGGTGAACAGCTTGGGCTTCAATCCCATGGTAGGTAAGGAACTTTCTAAAGGCGCGGGCATTCGTAATGCCCAATCCTTCCCACCAAAAAAAACGGGGCACTTCTTTCACATAGTAATCAAGATAGGCATCTGACATATACCCCCAATCAAGTTGGAGAACAAATGCCGACCTGATTTTTTGGTGACTGGTAATAGGGAATGTGATACAGTTACGCAGCATAGGCGCGACTTTGCGGTTGACTCTCATAAATCAAAGAACACTTTAATGTGGCTTAATGACGAAGAATTTAGTACTTTCACAAAATATCAGTTGAATATTTTTTAAAATTATCATGTATAAAATATTAATTAACAATAATATTATCAATATGATAAACTTTAAATTTATCAAGGCACTTCTTCTCCTGAGAGAACATTAAAACCATCTAAAACATTCTCCTTCTGCATTTTATATACTATAAATTATAGGAATAATCCTGAGCACAAAAGATGACTAAAAAAAAGTTCTTAGTTATCTGCGGGCCTTTCTAGCTGTTTAAAAATCTGCTCATCTTTTAGGTCCTCCGAGGCGGTGATTTTCAGAATTATTAGTGAGCTGATAATCTGTACCAAAATCTCACTTCACTCTCAGTAACTGCCTTATATCGCCAAATTGAAAATTTCGTATGAGCGTCCGCGTATTTTCAAAATGCTGCGCCCCCTATTACTGAGACTATCTTTCGTTTCTTGCCGCTTCGATATTATTACGAAGTATTCAGCTGCCTAATCCAGGATTGGTTCTTCGGGCGTCTAAACAGTTGAAAATGAACGAGCTGAGAATCGAATAAAAAAGTTCAGTCCCGACTATACACAGGATGTTGCATTCTCAGCCCATTTAAAATGCATAAAAAAACCGTTTGAAACAGGATGAATTTTTCATCTCATTTCAAACGGTTCAAAACTATCTCAATCCGGAACGCCGGAAAAAAATTAGCTACGTTTCACTGCAAGCATTTCGATTTCTATCAACATACCGTCAAGGGCTAAACGTGGTACCGGAATCAATGTATTTACCGGGAACTTTTTATCCGTCCAGATCAGCGATGTTTCCTCCCCAAGGATATGCAGTTTGTTTTCAGTGTGATCTACTACCAGCGTGGTTTGCTTTACTACATCCTGGAAGGTTAATCCCTGTGACGCCAGCGCCGTGGCGAGGTTGGCGAAAGCTTGTTTAACCTGTGTACGAAAATCGTTGACCAGGTGGCCATCAGCGGTTTCACCGCCTTGTCCGGAGATATATACCAATGTATGGCCAGCAGGCACCACGGCCATGTGAGAATATGCATTGGGGGTTGGATCGTATAAACCCGCAGGATTAATCAACTGTGGGGTTTTGATGTCATTTTCCATGCTATTGATTTTTTATTTATCCTGCAAAGTAAAAGGAATTTGTTACAGGAAAACCGATACAGAATGTTATCGATCCCCCATAACAGTCACGTTTCCATGCGGTTCAATAAATTCAATGACTTCGCCATCCGGTCCATATACCAGCGAATTATGAATGGTTAGCGGTGGTTTCCCCAGGTGCAATACCGACGGTGGCACGCAGCTCTTAGCACCTAAAGCAATGGCCTCGTTATAAGCCACGGTGGCGTCTTTCACGGTGAGCGCAAAATGACGTAGCGCACCAGTTACAGGAGATTCCCCTGGCAACGCACGGCGTCCCTGTGCCGGAATATGAGCGTTCCGGTCAAATATTTCTATATAACCATTACTACCTGGAATGTTGAGCAGCGCTGCATATTCGATATTAAACTCTGGCAGTGTCCAACTATGAAACTGTCGTAGCCCCAATCCTTCATAAAAACGTATGGTGGCTTTATAATCGTTCGCTTGTATGGCGATGTGATGTATGCCTGTAATATTTGTCATCTGTCAAAGGTACCTGCTATGGCGTAAAGAAATCTGTACTAACAAAATTGTTAGTTCAACTTCCTGACCTCCAGTCGCTGTGCACCATAGATGCCGGAGTGTCCGCTGAAATAATAGGCTGTAAAGCACGCGATGGCGAAATACAATACGTGATTAGTGCCAAACAATTCGATGCCCATCAAGGTACAGGCAATGGGTGTATTGGTGGCGCCGGCAAAAACAGCAATGAACCCAAGTCCGGCAAAGAGATCAACCGGGGCTCCCATCAGCAGTGCGAGCGTATGCCCGAGAGTGGCACCTATGAAAAAAAGTGGTGTCACTTCTCCCCCTTTAAATCCCATTCCCAAAGTGATGGCCGTGAAAACCAGCTTCCAGAGCCAACTCCAGTTGTTTACATTACTGTTGGCGTCGAAAGCAGCCAATATACTGATGCCGTCAGGCGATTTACTGCTGACGCCTAAACCCAGGTAATCCGTGGTTTCGGCCAGGTAGCTCAACAATATAATAACTACACCGCCTGCCACAGGGATTAACCAGGGTATTTTAATATAGGCGTTCGCGTGATGCTTAATGCGATGCATCAATTTGGAAAACAGGGCGCTGCTTAGTCCAAATGCTGCCCCTGCTACTATTACTTTTCCCAACAGCCAGAGGTCCAAGTGAATAAAAGGAATAGCAGCGGTAAGGGGTTCTCCTATATAATGAATAGCATAATGCGTGTGATGAATGTTCCAGGCGCTGCAAACGATGTCTGCAAAAACGGCGGCAATTAAGCAAGGTACCAGCGCATCATAACGCATCACGCCGATAGCCAGCACTTCCAGCGCAAATACAGCGCCTGTCAGTGGTGTGCCAAACACAGCGCCGAAACCGGCAGCTATTCCTGTCATCAGTAAAATTCGTATATCCGCTGCTGATAGTCCCAGTTTTTTACCGATCAGGCCGGCCATGCTGCCACCGATCTGTACCGCCGTTCCTTCCCGCCCGGCAGAACCACCAAATAAATGGGTAATAATAGTCGTGAGCAACACCAGCGGCGCCATTCGGGCGGGCACGCCACCGCCAGGCTGATGGATCTCTTCCATAATCAGGTTATTCCCTTTGTCGGCCTGTTTGCCACCAATCCGGTATAACCAATAAATAAGTACGCCTGCCAGTGGCAATGCAAATAATAACCACTCGTGTTCCCAACGTATATGCGTTACCAGGTCCAGTAACCACAAAAACAAGGCGACCAGTGAGCCCACAATGATGGCTACCGGTATTACCAATACAGTCCAGCGCAGTAGCTGATAAGCTACCGTCAATTGTTCCAGCGAATTTTTCAGTTTATTCATATCCTACAAATAGCAATGTGATATGGCAGCAGCTACCATGCTAATATTTGTAGGCGCCATCAGACAGCCTATGGCTGACGGTTGGGATCAGGAAGACACCATTTCCTGTTACCGGTAAAAGTAATATTAATCTTTTAATAATCCAGCAAAAAATGCTGCGCCCCATAAGGCCGACTTATCATTATTGACAATATGAATAGGTACACTAGCCAGCAACTCCGCCATACGATCGCCTTGCATATAGTGATGATAGAACTCGCCCGTTTCCAACAGCACTGCTATTTTAGGAGGAATCCCACCTCCCAGGAACAGGCCCCCGGTGGCCTTCATTTTTAATACCAGGTTACAGGATTCCCTGGCAAGATAACGCACAAACAAGTCCATCGTTTTCACACAAACTGGTATCTTATCACTAATAGCTGCCTTACTGATTTCGGCTGAAGGATCCCCGGCATTCATCGCGGCACGCAGTGCAGTAGGTTCTTCCATCCCTTTTATATCTCTCAAAAACTCGTAAATATCATATATCCCCGGGCCGCTGATCAATCGTTCCCAACTTACAATATCATATTTCTCCTGCAGATAACGCAGCAACAGAATATCCAGGTCGGTTCTGGGTGCAAAATCGGTATGGCCTCCTTCTGTAGGAAATGGATGATGATACCTGCCATCCCAATACAACCCGGCCATACCCAAACCCGTTCCAGGCGCAATGATGGCCATGTTACCCGTATGTTCGGCAGCCCCCCGGTGTAACGTGGTTAGCTGTTGAGGCGATAAAGTAGCCAGTCCATAAGCCGTGGCTTCCAGGTCGTTGATCAGGGCTACCTGTTGTATACCGGTAGTCTGACGGATTTCATCTTCACTCAGTTCACGTGATAAATTAGTCAGTTCCACTTTCCCCTTTACTACTGGTCCGGCTACGCCAATGCATATACGCTGCGGTGGCGTGTCATTGCTTTCACTGATAAAGTGCTGGATGATCTCCGAAAAATTAGCATAATCGCGCGATGCATACTTATGCTCCCGGATCATATCCAATTGCCCCTCAGCGCTGCTAAACAGTGCAAGGTTTGTTTTGGTACCTCCCAGGTCACCGGCTAATAAATAAGTTTGGGTATCCCCTGTTTGCGGTGGTGCTATAAATTGAGGCAGATAATGCTGCTTTTTCATTGTTTGCATCGCTGTGGAACTTTATACTTAAAAATAAGGGTTTCCATTAAGATTGCAGCATGATATGTTTTGTTAATAAATGTAGACCCGTCTCCCCACCTGGCATTATTGGAATAGCTTTTGTTCCGGCATGAACAATTTCAGGTAAAAAGTGTAATTCAAAAAAATTAACGGTTTTATGGAAAGACATACGTATCAGACAGGCATTATTGGCAACTGCGCGTTCCTGGCGCATGTAAACAAGAATACAAATATCGACTGGCTCTGCTGGCCCCGCATGGATAGCTCCTTTGTTTTCGGCGGACTGCTTGACAAAAAAAAAGGAGGTGAATTCTCGATATTACCTGCAGCGGATTATGCTACGCATCAATACTACCTCGAAAATACCAATGTACTTTGTACAGAAATCAGCACTACGGAAGGTAGTTACCGCATTACAGATTTTGCGCCCCGCTTTCTGCAATACGAACGCTTCTTCAAGCCATTGATGCTGATCCGTAAAATAGAACCCCTGGAAGGCTCTCCCCGTATCCGCGTAAAATGTACACCCGTATGCGACTATGGTGCAGAGAAGCTAAGACGCCTTCGCGGCAGCAGCCACATTGAATTTGGCGGCTGTGATGAAAACCTCCGGCTTACCACAAATATTGCTGTGAGCTATCTTTTTGATGAAGAATTCTTTGTACTCAATGATACCCGCTATCTCATTCTCACCTACGGACATCCATTGGAAGCACCACTGGCAAGCACTGCTGAGCGGTTTCTCCGTGAAACCATTGCCTACTGGCGCACATGGATCAAACATTCCTCCATTGCCAATTACTTTCAGCCTTATGTAATCCGGGCCGCCTTAACCCTGAAAATTCACCAGTATGAAGACACCGGCGCCATTATCGCCGCCAGCACCACCAGTTTGCCGGAGTTCCCCGATAGTGGCCGTAACTGGGACTATCGCTATTGCTGGATGCGTGATACCTATTATGTAATCACGGCGCTGAATCACATTGGCCACTTTGAAGAAATGGAGCGCTACTTCGGATATATTACAGATATCTCTTTTTCGGGCGACTTCCGCTACCAGCCATTATACGGTATTACCGGCCAGAAAACATTGTCTGAAACGGTGCTTCCGCACCTGGATGGGTACCTGGGGAATCAACCGGTACGTATAGGCAACCAGGCATACGAACATATTCAGAACGATATATATGGACAGGTACTTATCTCGATGCTGCCTTTATATACCGACCATCGTTTTATTTTCTCTGAGCGGAAAGACTCCGACCGATGGATAGAACTGCTGTTGAAGAAAATTGAGAAAACCATTGATGAAAAAGATGCAGGTATCTGGGAGTTCCGGAATATGGCTAACATTCACTGCTATACGAATCTTTTCCAATGGGCGGGTTGTGCCGCCGCCGAAAAGATGGCGCGCACCATTGGTAACAATGCCTTGCTGGAACGAGCCGTGGCCCTCAAAAACCGGGCGGCCGCACATATTGAAAGCTGTTACGACCCGGTAAGGAAAGTATATACCAATGCAGCAGGCAGTCAACACCTGGATGCCAGCACGTTACAACTTATTATGATGAACTACCTGGATCCGACCTCTGAACGTGCCCGTGATCACCTGGTAGCATTGGAGAAAGAACTCAAAACACCTGAAGGTCTGTTTTACCGTTATCGTCATTCCGATGATTTCGGGAAACCCAAAACCACGTTTCTTGTATGTGCGTTCTGGTATGTTGAAGCGCTCGCGTGCGTAGGACGGCTGGATGACGCACAACGGGAATTTGCAAAGCTGCTCCAGTACTCCAATCACTTACTGCTTTTCAGTGAAGATGTGGAAGCCGAAACCGGCAGCCAGTGGGGTAATTTCCCGCAAGCGTATAGCCATGTGGGTTTGATGAATGCCGCTTACCGGATTGCCATGAAACTGGATGTACCAATATTCCTTTAGGTTTTAGCCATTAGGTTTTAGCTTTTAGCAAAATGCAGCGAAGATTAATATATATAATGTTCTTCGCTGCATTTTGCTAAAAGCTAAAACCTAATGGCTAAAACCTATTTCAGGCTTCCCTGTTGCGCAGTGTCCGCAACAAATGCCGTACCTCATGATAACTTCTTAAATAATACTGTGCTGCCGATACCTGGCTTCCCACCTTGATAGTAATGGCTTTGGCGGGTAAGGCTTTAAAGATGTCTTCATCTGTTACATCATCCCCCATAGCCATAATGAAATCATATTTCTTATGATTGAGCCAACTAAGGGCAGCCTTACCTTTGTTGATCTCTACATTTTTCACTTCAATCACTTTATCACCGGGCAATACCTGTAATCCTTTTTCTACGGTATAGTAGCGAAGTGTATTCATTAATTCATTGGCGCGCAATTCGCCCAGGCCGGATTCTACTTTCCGGTAATGCCATACCAGGGAATAGCTTTTCTCTTCTATAAATGAACCAGGCGTACGATCAGTGGCCAGTTCCATGATAGGGAGTAATTCCTTTTTCCATTGATCCGTTAAGCCCGGAAGTTGGTACCACTCTCCTTCTTTGGTCTTTTGCCATGCGCCATGTTCTGCAATCAGGTCCAGCTTCAGGTGGCCGAACCACTCCCCCAGCGTTTCATGGTTTCTGCCGCTGATCATCACGAGGTCATTGCCTGGTATACCGGACAACTCGCGCAGCAGCTGGTACAGGTCCGGATCCGGCGAAGCCATATCTATATTGGGCTGAAAGCCAACCAGGGTACCATCGTAGTCGAGGAAGATGATACGTTTGCGGGCATTATAATACTGCTGCCTGATTAACACTGCGGTTTCCTGGTTTACACGGCGGGCCAGCATGTTCTGTTGCATTTCATTCACCTCATCCAGCCGTGCCATAAACAACTTCACCCAGTGATGAATATTGAACTTCGCCACCACGGAGCGCATTTGTTTCATGCGCCGCTGTTGCTCGGCCGTCGGCATATTAAGAGCGTCTACTATGGCCCGGGTAATAGCGCCTATATTATTGGGATTCACGATGATGGCGTCTATTAATTCTTTAGACGCACCCGCCATCTCACTCAGGATCAACACACCATCGTTGTTATTACGACTTGCCACATATTCTTTGCTGACGAGGTTCATGCCGTCGCGCATGGGCGTAACGAGACAGATGTCCGCGAAATTATACAGGGCGGATAATGTTTCAATAGGAAAAGAACGATAGAAATATTGAATAGGATGCCAGGCAAGTGTCCGGAAGCGGGCATTCACATTGCCTACGTACTTGTCTATCTGGTCACGCAGCTCTTTATATTGAGCAACGGTATCGCGGGATGGCACTACAATCATGTACAACACCACTTTACCGATATACTCGGGATGCAGTTGCAGTAATAATTCGAAGGCTTCGAGCCTTTGCAGGATACCTTTGCTATAGTCAAGACGGTCAATGGAAAGTATGAGGCGATCTTCCTGGAAGTTTTCCCTGAGCTGTTGCAATTGCCTCTGCACCTCAGGTTCTTTACCCATTTCAGCGTATTTATGAAAGTCGATACCCATTGGAAATGTTTCCACTACGATGGCCCGGTCGTTATAAGAAACAACATTCGCGGACGTGTTAACAGGGAGCAACCTGCTGGCGGCATTCAGGAAATGCCGGGTGTCGTCAAAAGTATGGAAGCCCATGAGATCTGCGCCCAGCATACCCTCCAGGATTTCTGTGCGCCAGGGTATCAGGCGAAATAATTCATAAGAAGGAAATGGGATGTGTTGAAAGAAGCCGATGGAGATCTCCGGCATTTCTATCCGTATCATTCCCGGTAGTAGTAATAGCTGGTAGTCGTGCACCCAGATAATGTCGCCAGGTGCGGCTACCTTCATAATAATATCTCTGAATTTTTTATTTACCTGGTAATAAGCATCCCAATGTGTTTGTTCATAGTGGGCATATACCGCCATATAGTGGAAAACCGGCCACAGTGTTTCATTGGAAAAGCCCTCATAGAAGTTGTTAATCTCATCTTGTGTCAGGAATACGGGCATCAGGTTCATTTTACGTAATTGCTTCGTCATGTTATCCTGTTCCTTAGGGTCCGCGATTTCCTGTCCGGGCCATCCTATCCAGATGTTGTTTCCTTCTCTGTAAATAGATCCAAGGCCTGTTGCCAGTCCTCCTTCACTGGGTTGTAGGGTGTATTCACCGTTTGTTTCTGTGATCTTTACGGGGAGCCTGTTCGATACAATAATAGTCTTTCGCATAGTCAGTTTGTATAATCTATTAGCTAATTACATTCAGTTGAAGTAGCACTGTGGAACAAAAAATGCACCCAAAAGACTGGCACCAACACATATAAATAAATACAATTTGACTATAACGGGTCTACCGGCGGCCCAGGGTCATCATCACCACCCCGCCGATAACCACAGCAGCGGAAAGCCCTACCATGGGCGTAATGGCTTCATTCCCGATAGCCCAACCGAGTAGTAAAGCTACTATAGGGTTAACATAGGCATAAGTAGCAGTAAGTCCTGGCGGCGCGTTTTTCGACAACCAGCTATAAGAAGTATATCCCACCAGTGACCCTATGAGCACCAGGTATACATAGGCCTGCCAGCCTTCTGTGGGCATGGCTGACAAAGTATGAATGGCACCGGGTTCCAATACAAGGCTTATCGCAAAAGAGAAAATACCTCCCGCCAGCATTTGTATGGCGGTGCTGGTGATTTGCGCAGGCATCGGGAGACGCGGTACCAATAAGGTACCTATAGCCCAGCAAATATTACCGGCCACTACTACTATCACCGGCCATAAGGGAAAGGTGCGGGCCTCATGTTGTGCAAAAGGATTAAACAAGAGAAACAGCCCTGCAAAGCCGATGGCAATACCTACCAGCGTTAACCCGGATGGACGTTGTTTACTGAAAAAAGCCCAGTCCATTCCCATGATCCAGGCGGGCATGGCAGCTACCATCAGCGCTACCAGGCCAGAAGGCATATAGTGTACGGCTAACGCCACGGTGGTATTTCCAATGCCAATCAGGGCGATACCGATCCCGCAAGCAGCCAGCAACTGCCGGCGGTCAGGCCACGTACGTTCCCGCCAGTAGGCGAAGATCAGCAGCAGGCTTCCCGCTGCCAGGAAGCGCAGTGACGACAGGAAAAAAGGCGGCACCACCTTAGTGGCGATCTTCATACCGAGGTAGGTGGATCCCCAGATGATGTATACCGCTAAAAGACAAAAGATCAGTTTGGAAGACAGACTGCTTCGTTGGCTCATGGTTTCTTTCTTTTAGTACGTTGATAGTTGCGGGTTACTTTGTCTACATCTCCACAAGTACTCATGCTACACCATTTACGGGAGCCGTTACGGCTCTTATCCAGGAACAGCCATCCGCAGGCGGGGCATTCCTTTATCTGTGCCGGCTTTCCGGCGGTATATAATTCCACGGCCGATTTCACCAGCCACCAATACACCTGTTCCAGTACCGGAGCGTTAAACTGCAATTTTCCCGCCGCCGTCAGTTCGATATTGGCGTAAGCTTCCCCGATGTAGCTGTTGAACTGCATCAGGTCTGCGGGGGCCGGGGATTTGCCGGCTATCACGGCCACGAATAAACGATGCAGCAATTCCCGTAGTGTCAGACTCTTTTCAAAAACAATGGCTGCCTTTTGCGGATAATCTTTGGCCAGCCTTTCCAGCGTATGAATAATTTTGGGAGATAAGGCGCCTGTCCGGCTATACCAAAGCAACAAATCTTTGAACGTAGCCAGGTAGTCGCTGGTGCTTACTTTTTTACGGTTATCAATCGTATTGACGAAATCCAGGCACAGGATGCCACCGTCGAACCGAAGCGTAGAAATCGATTTGGAAACAGACATATCTCCTCGTTTTTAGTCTTACCCAACAAAGGTATAACCTATTCATTAACCGGTAAAACTTATTTTACTGGTTAATAAAAAAGTGGTCAAAAACCAGTTATTTATCTACCTAAAATGACGCTTAAACAATACAGATATAATAATATATAAATCAACAAGTTATAAAAACGAAAACAGCCCCTCCAGGAGCTGTTTTTTATTGATTACTGATAGTATTTTAATTTGCGTCAACGCCGTCATGTTGCTGATTCCAGGAAATCATGCTGAAAGATACATAAATTATTTTACATATACTTCAATAATTGCATTTGTCGGTCTTCTGGGTGCCAGAAAGCTGTCTACCTGGTGATAGTGTGTTTTCAATTCATCTCTCAATGCAAACGGGAAAAAGTTATTTAAGCCCGGTGCATATTCATAGATAACCAGGTCATAATAATGATCCTGTACCTTCTGTTTGTAAATGGCCAACTGCTTGTTGAACATCCCTACTCCGAGGTGATACCATAGCGGACAATCTGGTCCCGTTTCCGGTTTGTAAGGAATAACCACAGCCAACGGCGTCAGCTCCGTCATATTCAGCACCTTCAACTCTTCTTTATGGTCCTTCACCACCGGCAGGTTCATGAGCCGGTCCATTCCCTTCACCGTCGATTCCGGCATATATATTTTACGGAATGGCTTCAGGTCAGAGAAAACCCAGGTAGAAACAGGTACGTCTGTACTATCATCATTGAGCATAAAGTTGCGACGATTCACCACGTTCTCATGATTAGGATCAGGATGACGGGCATCTGCCATCTCCGGAACAGGAAAAAGCCGATCAGTAAAACGGCCTACATATTTCCACCAGGTACCGGACCACCAGAACAGCACCAGCACGGTGGCAGCCAGCAGCGGCTTTATGTGGTCAAGGTTGACCTGTAACAGGCGGCAGAGATACGTGGCCACAAATGCAAATGCGAAACTATGGAAGAAGATATTATTATCCGGTGGCGTATAACTGGTTACCTGGAAAATGGCAGCCTCTCCAAGGATACCCAGGGTCAGTAAAAAGAATAACACGTCTTTCCGTTGCTGTAACCAGGTGCTCCATTGTTTCACCCCTGCCACCAGGCAGAAGATCACTAACACCACCCAGAACTTGATCCAGTTGGAGTTACCCAGGATTTCATCTGTAAAGTCGTTAAAAGCCAGGCGGGAGCTGTGCGGCGCCTGACCATGATTGAACCAGTAGCCAAAGCCCGGCATCAGGGGGGCAATGAAGATAACCGCGATGAATGCATACATCGCTACAAAGACAGGCAGGTCGATCCAGCGACGGGTCTGAAAACTGTTATAGGCCAGGAAAAGCAGGCTTAGCATAAAAGCCATGCCCCCGCCGTCCTGCTTGGTGAAAAGAGACAGGAAGATAAATAAGGCCGCGGCGGCCATCCATATATAACTACGTACACGGCTATCTGAAAAGAAGGACTTAAAAAGGAAACTAAGTCCTACCAATTCAAACACAATCACCGTATGATTATACCAGGGCCAGAAATTAAAGAAGGAATAAGACAGTACGAACACCAGTACGGATAACAACCTGATACCCGGGCGAACATCCAGGCTTTTCAGAATAGACCGGAAAGCGAAGCCCGCCATGATATTCACCAGGACCTGTGCTTTTACCAGGGAAATCATTTCAGGACCAAAGATCTTGAAGAATAAAGCGGGGATCATCCAGAATCCATATCCCAGCGGCGAGCCGAAATCCTTAAATGGAATCTGGCCGGAGGAGATGCGATAGGCTCCTTCCCAGGAGAGGAAGATATTCACCCGGTAAGGAAATGTTACGAACAAAGGCACCAGTGCCAACACAATAATGATCAAACTTTCGGTAATGGTCCACTTCCGACCTTGTAGGGAAATACCTGGCATAGACATTTGGGATTTGCTATAAGAGTAATGTTCCGGTGACGGGAACGGGGCAAAAGTAATTGAATAAATTGTATCTTGGCCCGTCAAGAATCAACTTTTTAGTTCCCCATGAAATACATCAAATTACTTAGACCAAAACATTGGGTAAAAAATGCATTTCTGTTTATTCCTCTTTTCTTTGCCGGAGAAATATTCAATGCCGGTAAAATATTGCACCTGTTAATTGCTTTTGCTGCTTTCTGTTTGATCGCCAGTAGCATTTACATTCTCAATGACTACCAGGATATTGAGGCCGACAGGCAACACCCCGTGAAGTGCAAGCGCCCGCTGGCTTCAGGAGCAATTTCCAAAACCAGTGCGCTGTTACTTTTTGTTGTATGTGTGGTGGCCGGCGGCGCCATTGCCTGGTTTATGAGCGTGAAATTTATGTTTGTACTAGGCATTTACTTCGTATTAAACCTCCTTTATTGCTTTGGCTTAAAGCATATTTCTATACTGGACATCCTGATCCTGTCGATCGGATTTGTGCTTCGGGTGAAGTCAGGCGGCATTGCCGCTGATGTGGCCATATCTGAATGGCTTATGATCATGATCTTCCTCCTGGCCCTTTTTATGGCCATTGCCAAACGCCGGGATGACATCCTGATCAAACAGGAACTGGGAAAGGAAATGCGGAAAGCCGCCAGCGGTTACAACATGGATTTCCTGAATGTGATGCTCGCCCTGGTATCTGCGGTGATGATTGTATGTTATTTAATGTATACTATTTCTCCGGAAACAGAGGCCAGGTTCAAGACTTATCGCCTGTATTATACCACGCTGTTTGTAATTGGCGGATTATTACGATATTTGCAAATAACCTACGTGGAGAACAATACAGGTTCTCCCACCAAAATCCTATATAAAGACCGTTTTATTCAATTGACCATCATCCTGTGGGTACTTAGTTTTTATGTATTAATTTATTTACCGACAGATAAAACTTTTTTTGAATAATGCAAAAACGGTTATCCAATTGGGGAAATTACCCCGCCGTGGTCAGTGATGAAATCGCATTCACCCAGGAGGATCAGCTCCGCGAATATATAGCAGGGCATTCCCAAATGATTGCCAGGGGCAATGGTCGTTGTTATGGCGATGCCTCACTGGGCAAGCACAGCATTTCCATGCTGAAGTATGATAAAATGTTATCCCTGGATACGACAAATGGCATTATAGATGTACAAGCTGGCGTAACGCTCGACCAGATCCTGGATATCATTGTTCCCAAAGGATGGTTTTTACCGGTAACCCCGGGTACTAAATATATTACCGTGGGTGGTGCAGTAGCTTCAGATGTACATGGAAAAAATCACCACGTAGATGGAGCGATCTCCGGCCACGTCATTGATATGGATGTATTAACCGCTTCCGGCGAAACTATTTGCTGCTCTGCCAATAACCACAGTGACCTGTTCTGGGCTACCTGTGGCGGCATGGGTTTAACCGGGGTGATTACCCGGGTGAAGTTCGACTTAAAGAAAATCTCCACCGCCTATATCAAACAAACACAACTGAAAGCGGGTAACCTGGAGGAGGTGATCCGCCTGTTCGACGAGTATAAGCATTACACTTACTCGATGGCGTGGATCGACTGCCTGCAGAAAGGCGATTCTTTCGGTCGCAGTATCCTCATTGTAGGGGAACATGCTACCCCTGAAGAACTAAGTGAGCACCAACGAAAAGCGCCACTTACTCTCCCGGCTAAACGAAAACTGACGATTCCCTTTAATCTGCCTTCTTTTGTGCTGAATACTTTCACCGTAAAAGCATTCAACTGGTTATATTATAACAAGAATTACAGGAAGGTAATGCATAAGGTAATTCCTTATGAACCTTTCTTTTATCCATTGGATGCTATTCTTCACTGGAACCGGGGATATGGCAAAGCGGGGTTTGTGCAATATCAGTTTGTGGTATCGTTGGAGCAGAAGGATGGATTGATTGCTATTCTTAAAAGAATAAGCGACAAAGGCTGGGGTTCTTTCCTGGCGGTGCTGAAAGTTTTTGGTAAACAGGATAGCCTGATCTCTTTCCCGATGGAAGGTTATACGCTGGCGCTGGACTTCCCTATCCGTAAAGGATTATTCGAATTCCTGGATGAGCTGGATGAAATTGTGCTGCAATATGGTGGCCGCCTGTACCTGTCAAAAGATGCCCGTATGAAGCCCGGGATATTCCGCAACAGCTATGCTAATGCGGCACGGTTTGCAGACATTGTAAAGCAGTATAATCCGGATGGCCGGTTTGAATCCATGCAGTCTGAAAGATTATCTTTAATAAAATAGTTTTCCCCTGATTAACCAAACACCTCTCATGCCGATAGTTTTATTACTGGGCGCAGGTTCGGACATGGCCGTAGCCATTGCCAGGAAATTTGCTGCCCAACAATATCATATTCAATTAGCGGGTCGTCACACCGCTGCGTTACAGGCGCAGCAACAAGACCTGCAGGTACGTTACGGCGTTACGGCAAGTGTTCATGCATTTGACGCCACCGATTTTAATTCTCATCCCGGGTTCTTCGCCGGCTTGCCAGCGCAACCGGATATCACTATTTGTATATTCGGCTACCTGGGTGAGCAAACAAAAGCCCAGGATAACTGGCCGGAAGCTGCCGCCATTATCAATACCAATTATACCGGCGCGGTATCTATATTAAATGTAGTGGCTAACAGTTATGCGGCAAAGCAAGAAGGTACCATTATAGGTATCAGTTCTGTAGCCGGAGAAAGAGGACGGCAAAGCAATTATATATATGGCAGCGCCAAAGCGGGTTTTACTGCCTACCTGAGCGGATTGAGAAACCGCCTTTTTCGTAGTGGCGTACACGTGATGAGTGTACAACCAGGCTTTGTGGATACGCGTATGACGCAACATTTAACACTTCCTCCCCTGCTCACTGCACAACCGGAAGCTGTTGCTGAGGCTATCTTTAAAGCTATGAAGAAGAAAAAAAATGTGCTGTATGTAAAGTGGCATTGGAAATATATTATGCTCATTATCAAATTAATACCAGAAGGTATTTTCAAAAAACTTTCATTGTGACAATTGCCTTTTTCGACTTTGATGGCACTATTACCAACCGGGATACGCTCTGGGAAATCATCCGTTTCCATAGGGGCCGGGCCGCCATGTATGCCGGCATCGTGCAGTTGTTACCCGCTTTATTACAGTTTAAATTAAAGATGATTCCGGCACAGGCCATGAAAGAAGAGGTGTTGGGATATTTTTTCAGGGAGATGCCTGCCTCCGAATTTACCTCCGGCTGCGACAAATTTTGCCGGGAGCGTCTACCTTTGCTGATCCGCCCGCTCGCGTTGGCGGCTATACGAAAACACCAGCAACAGGGACATCATGTGGTAGTGGTAACTGCCTCCGCTCAAGATTGGGTAGCGCCATGGTGCAGGAAAGAAAACATTGTATGTTTAGGCACCCGTCTCGAAGTGAAAGATAAACTGATGACAGGTAAAATACAGGATATCAATTGTAACGGAGAAGAAAAGGTACGCCGCATCCGTCAGGCTTATCGCCTCGAGAACTTCTCAGAGATATATGCTTACGGCGACAGTGAGGGCGACAGACCCATGCTGGCACTAGCGAAGCATGCGCATTTTAAACCGTTCCGGTAACAGCTGTTTTGATCATTGTTAAAAGGCCTTGAAGTAACCGTTACTTCAAGGCCTTCTTATATGATTAATGCAACTGTGTCAACGACCTACTTCCTGTTTCGCCGAAGACGGAATAGTATACTGGAAAATCAGGGCCAGCAAAAGTACCAGCACACAACCAATGGCATTCAGCCACAGAAATGATACAGTACCCGTCCAGTAAATAACCAACACCACTATTTCGGAGATAATAGCCGCCCAAAAAGTAGCCGTACCTCCTACTTTTTTCAGGTAGAAAGCCACCATAAAAATGCCCAGGATGACGCCATAGAACCAGGATCCCAACACATTCACTACCTCAATCAGGCTACCCAGGCTACCGGCAAACTGCGCCACTACAATGCAAAACACTCCCCATATCAATGTCCACAGTTTAGACATTTTAAAGTAATGATCTTCTTTGGCGTGTTCATTATACATTCGTTTGTATACATCTACTACTGTAGTAGATGCCAGTGAATTCAATGCCGCTGCAATACTTCCCCAGGCCGCCAGGAAAATAATGGCAATGAGCAAGCCCACCAGGCCCTTAGGTAAACTATTCACCACAAAATGCAGGAAGATATAATTGGTGTCGTTGGTATCTGCTGCAGGGTCGGCCGACTTAATGAGCGTCAATGCCGCTGTTCTTACCTCCTGCGATTTATCATCTGTTTGCTGTAACGCCTTTTTGGCGATAGCAATCTGGTTACTGTTATCTGTTTCCAGGGCGGCCGCCAGCTGCTTTACCTGCTGTTGCTTCAGTTGCCCGAGCTCACTGTATTTATCTTCCAGCTTCTTCAGCGCCGGACCTTGTTCTGTTTTGTGTACCCTCGCCAGTTGTGCTTCATTAAAGAAGATAGGCGCTTTGAAATACAAGTAAAATACGAACACCAATGCCCCAATCAGGAGTATCAGGAATTGCATGGGCACCTTCACCAGTCCATTCATCAACAGGCCCAGGCGGCTTTCTTTCACTGACCTGGCAGTGAGATAACGCCCTACCTGCGACTGGTCTGTACCGAAGTAAGACAAGGCCAGGAAGAACCCACCGATAACGCCGCTCCATATGTTGTATTTATCTTTCCAATCAAATTTGGTGACAATCACATTCAGCTTGTCCATTTTACCGGATACCTGTAACGCTTCTTTAAACCCAATCTCTTCAGGCAGCAAATGCACAACCATCCAACCAGCCAGGAACATGCCCCCGAAAATGATCACCAGCTGAAATGTTTGTGTATAGGCTACCGCGCGGGTGCCTCCCGCTACTGTGTAGATAATCAGCAATCCGCCCATGATCATATTGGTCCAGTAAAGATTCCAGCCCAGGAGCGACGATAAGATAATAGAAGGCGCGCAAATACTGATGCCGGTAGACAACCCCCGTTGTATCAGGAAGAGTGAAGACGCGAGGGTACGTGTTTTCAGGTCAAACCGCTGCTCCAAGTACTCGTAAGCAGTGTATACTTTTAACCGGTGAAAGATGGGTACAAAGGTGATACAAAGCACTACCATGGCTAAGGGCAGGCCAAAGTAATATTGCACAAAACGCATCCCATCGGTGTAAGCCTGTCCTGGTGCCGATACAAAAGTAATGGCACTGGCCTGTGTACCAATGATAGACAACAGTACTATATACCAGGGCATAGACTGGTTATCCAGGAAATAGCTGTCCATGTTTCGCTGGCCACGGCTTTTCCAGACACCATATAGAATGATTATTGTGAGTGTGCTAACCAGCACCATCCAGTCTAAAGGACTCATGAAAACGTTTTGGTGAATAGGTAGAACAATATGATCAGCAATAGCAGCCACGCTATTACCAATACATACCAGTACCTCCACGTTGGAAATAATGGAGGCTTCTCTTCGTGTAAATTATCCGATGCCATGGTATTAATCGCTTGATTTACTCCACATGCTTCCCGTTAAAAGGCCCAGTGCAATGCCTATCACCAATCCCACCTGTACCCGTTTAATGGTAAAGCCCAACAGCAAGCCCAGGATGATACAGAATATAGCCGCAATTCTTAATTTGGGCCGGTGTTGTTCGTGTTTCTTACTCATGTTCGTTCCTCGTCTATTTAACAGAAATCAGGTTTACAAATAACCGGTATGCACCAGGCACACCAGCGGGCAATTGCCTGAAAAATGATATCCCGGTGTATACATAACATCCTTTGCCATAATGCGCCAACAGTGTGGAACCATCCAGTGGTGATTCTCCTTTGTCGTTCATCGTAAAGAGTTTATCGTATGCTTTGTCGGCGTTGACAGTGTAATACAATCCTCTTTCCTGTACCCAGCCGTTGAAGTCAGTATCGGTAATTTCATTGGGATAATGAAATACCGGGTTCTTCGGGTTAATGAAATTCACCGGGGCATTTTCGTCGGTTACCCTGTTGCGGGAAAGCCCAAAGGGATAAGGTCCCAGGTCGTTGATAACGAGGGGATCGTTTACATTGTACTGAATTACCAGCTTGCCACCGTTCTTCACGTATTCCATCAGTTTAGGCTGCCAGTATTTCATACGTGCATTCACGTTATAGGCGCGTACCCCGGAGATGATGGCATCGTACTGTTGCAGGTTACCGTTCATGATATCTTTTTCACTGAGCTCAGTCACATCATATCCTACCTGGCGCAGAGAAGCAGCAACCATGTCGCCCGCGCCGGGGATATAGCCCAGGCGGTTACCATTATGCTTCAGGTTTACCGATACCAGCCTGGCCTGGGCCGCAGGGAATAGGGTAATCAGCGGGATATGATCATAACGGATCTGCTGCATACTTTGCGTATATTCCTTCCCGTTATTCTCCATCACTACCGTGAACGTATCTACGTGATTATCAGTAATTCCTTTTACAGGGTTGATATTAAAACGTAATTCTACCTCGTCGCCTTTTTGTGCCAGCGCATAGGTAGCGTTGTTGTTGGCGGAGGTGAACCCGGTGGGCAACCGCAGATGTACGGTACCTTTCACGTTATCTGCCATCGCTTTTATTTTCACGGGAACAGCCTGTGATTTGGTATCTGTGAAGATGTATACCTGGTTGCTGAGGTCTGCTACTACCGGCGGTGCTATCACCAGCGGCTGGTAGATCTCTCCTTTTACCGGGTCTGTGTATTTGTATTGCAGGGGACGGCTGATGGTGAAATCCTGGTCGCCAATACGCAGGCGTATGGTAGCCTGCAGCGCCGGCACATTTTCAGGGTTGCCTACCAGCAACGGATCGCTGAATACATACATGCCTACCGGGTGCGCGGCGGCCAACCAGTAAGGCTGTGATTCCGGGGTGCCAGCGGGTATGGCCAGGCTTTGGGAGATGCTGGTAAATTTATTGTAGGCCAGTTCCTGCTTGCCTGCTATATTTGGCTTACCAGGCAGGTCTACCTGCTCAAGGGTTACTTTTACATTTCCCCGGTTGATCAGTTGCACAGTAGCCTCCATATTATAGCCAGGTACCACCGTAGGAGTAGCGCTATATGCTTCTGCCCAGATACCTGCGCAGGCATAGATCAACTGCTCGGTTTCTTTCAGTTTGAGATTACGCCAGTAACCATCGGGCAAGGCTTGTATGGCACGGCGTATTTCCAGCAACGCAGGAACGGAAGCCGAAGGGTCTTCCATGTTGTAAGCCGCGAGAGCCGCATCTACAAGCGCTCCTACTTTATTACCGCCTGGAATCCTCGACCAACTGGTGTTTACGTCATCTAATAAGCTGTGCTTAGGGGTATTCCCTTTTATCGTGAGAAAATATTCGGCCACGCTACCACGGGAGGCTGGTACACCAAAGCCCTGGCTTTTATGCTGAGAGCGGCTTTCAGCGGCTATTTCACCGAAGCCCTTCCCTAACAGGGGATTAAAGCTGCCCACGTCCATCTTAAACTGGTCGTCGGAGGTGGTATTGATGCTGCCAAAATTGAAGGTATTCCAGAGAATGCGTTTGGCTTGCCAGGGTTTCACGAGCGACAACTGCTCCGGAAAGCGGTTGGGATCTGCGGCTGCAGTGTAGGCCTCTTCGGCCAGCATTGCAGAAGCAGTGTGATGTCCGTGCCCTGCGCGACTATCCGCGGGAAAACGACAGATGATCACGTCCGGTTGAAATTTGCGGATCATGTATACCACATCTGCCAAAATCTTTTCTTTATCCCAGATGGTAAATGTTTCCTGTGGATTTTTAGAGAACCCAAAATCCTGTGCATGTGTAAAGAACTGCTCTGCGCCATCAATGCGGCGGGCCGCCAGTAACTCCTGGGTGCGGATTAATCCCAGTAACTCGGCCTGTTCATTGCCGATCAGGTTTTGTCCGCCGTCCCCACGGGTTAAAGAAAGGTATCCGGTGCGGTATAATTTCTCTTTGGCCAGGTAGCCCAACAGGCGGGTATTTTCGTCGTCGGGATGGGCGGCAATATACAATACGCTTCCAAGCGTATCCAGTTTTTTCAGTTGCAGTTTAATATCAGCAGCATTCCATACCGGCGATGGTTGCGCCATGGCAGGAAAACCCCATGCTGATAATAAAATGATAATCAGGGCGGTGTAACGTCTTATAATCATTTGATGATGCGTGAATTTACGGATTGCCAAAAGTAGTAATTAATTGGTGGCAGGAAAGCAGAAATTGGTTGAGTGGTGTAAAAAATAAAAGTCCCGGTTGGACCAACCAGGACTTTATTTCTTCATAAGCAAAAAACCAACCAGCTTTAAAGCAAAAACCAATTATTAACAAAGGCGGTTTAGATTTATTTGTATCCTTCGTTCTGCTGGTTGCGAATATTGGGGTTAGCATCCAGTTCTCTTTGAGGAATGGGCAGTATTACTTTGGTACTGGGCCATGCCACGGGTATAATTTTATTGCTCGCCAGGTATTTGACGAATGATTGTTTTGTTCGTATTAAATCAAATAAACGATGTCCTTCAAAGGCAAGTTCCTTGCGCCTTTCCAACTGCACAGCATCCAGGAGTTCCTGCCCGGTAACGGTTACCGGTAAGGCATCGTGATCGGCACGTTGTGCCACAACATTCAGATCAGCCTGCGCTTCCGGAGCTTTTCCAAGGTGTGCCTGTGCTTCCGCACGGATCAGGTACAATTCTGCCAGTCGTATTACTTTAATGCCTTCGGAGAAGGCCGCTACATCACTATATTTGGTGATCACGTTTGCCGGATTCTCTCCTCCATTCCCTGCCCTTTTACTCTTCTTCAAAAAGTTCCGCCGTACATCACCTGCTGCGTAAATATTATATACGTTGTTCGTCGCCAGCACATCGCCGTAGCCGTCCTGGTTGAATAGATATCCCAGTCCATCGGTACCGGCATTATCTACCGGCGTATTAATAATTTCAAAAATCGTTTCGCCGTTACCAGTCATTTTAAAACTGCTCACCAGTTTATCTCTCTCCAGCAGTGAATACTTCCCGCTGTTGATGACGTCGTTGGCTAAAGCGGCTGCACCAGCCCAATCTTCTTTATACAGCAATACTCTTGATAACAGCGCTTTCGCGGAATACACATTGATCCTGCCGGATGAAAAAGCGGTGGAGCCGCTTTCTTCAAATTTGTGAATAGCCGTTCTCAGGTCGCTGATTATCTGCGTATAAGTATCTTTCATCGTACTGCGGGAGGGCGATTGCACTGAATCCACATTGGTTATCGTTACAATAGGTACTCCCATATGGGAAGCGTTCGATGTAAAATTGTAAGGTTGTGCATACATCCGTGACAAATCAAAAAATGCCAGTCCCCGGACGGCGTATGCCTCTGCCACCAGTTGTTTTGCTTCCACGCTATCTGTAGAAGAAGGCAGCAGCGTTACCTGCGGTCCTCTTGCAATCACCATATTGGCATTGGCTACTACACTGTATAATATGTTCCATGAATCGGTAGTATACACATCATTGGCGGTAACGATGTACTGGTCCTGGTTACGATAACGATTGGTGTTGATCACGCTGATAAAACTATTATCGGATCGCAGGTCTGGTAATAATGGCACCGTACGGCCGTAATAGTTAGGGCTTTGCATTAATGAATACATGCCGTTTGTTGCCGACCTTAATCCGGGTAAATCCCTGATCGCTTTACCTGTTTCTGCAGACTGATCCGGTTTTAAATCCAGAAAGTCCTTGCTGCAGGAGGTCAACAAGCCTGCCAGCCATATTATGATACCATATGTGTACGTCTTCCGCATGAATACTTTAAAAATTTACATCCAGTCCTACCAAAAATGTTTTGAATACCGGTGGCCGTTGGTCGTAGTCTCCTGTTACAGGCACTTCCGGGTCCATGGTCAGGCGTTCATCTTTTATGTAGGTCCATAAGTTATTGCCCCGCAGGTATACTTTCACTTCATTGATGTTGGCCTTGTTTAACCAGGCCGGTGAAAGGCTGTAGGACAACATAATATCTCTCAGCCGGATGAAGCTGTCGTCATAAAGAAAGCGGGAGGACACCTGGTTACTTAATCCCGATTGGGTGCCACCAAACACTACTTTAGGAACGGTGGTGATGTCTCCCGGATGCTGCCAGCGGTTTTCGTAAGTAAGGCGCGACATTTTAGCGCCGCCACCAAATCCGCCGCTGCCATCTGATTCCGTAAATGGTCCCCAGTTATCGTATACTTTGTTGCCCCAGTTGTAGAAGAACTGGAAGCTCAGTTCAAAGCGCCTGTAGCTGAAGTAGTTGGTAACGCCACCATAAAATTTCGGCAGGGCGCTTCCCTGGAAAAAGCGTTGTGCTTCGCCGTACGATTTGGTGGTAGTGGATTTAGAAGCATCCTTATACCAAAGTGCTTCCCCGGTTTGTGGGTCAGCGCCTGCGAAGCCCACGGTGTAGAACTGGTAAAAGTCCCTGCCTACTTCTCTTCTGAAATTGAGGTCAGTGATCTGGTTATCCAGCCTGGTGATAATATTTTTCAGCGTTGAGAAATTTACATCTGTACGCCATGAGAAATCATATTCTTTTTTCGCGATGATATTGCGGGAAGAAAGGCTTATTTCTATGCCGCTGTTTTTCATCTCTCCGTTATTTCTAAAAACGGTGGTAATACCATTTGAAGAAGATACCGGCACATTCAACAGTAACCTGGAAGTGGTTCTGTTATAATATTCAATAGTACCTGACAGGCGATTTTTCAATACCGCGAAATCGAGTCCTATATTGAATGGCCTGTTTTGTTCCCAGGTCAGAAAGGAATTGGGGTATTGCGTTAGCACGTACCCCGGTTTCCCATCGTAGTCATTTCCCGGGCTATACAGTGATAAAGCTGCATAGTTGGCAATAGCCTGGTTTCCGTTGCTGCCGTAGCTCGCTCTTATCTTTAATTCGTTGATGCCGGTGATTGGTTGCAGGAATGATTCCCTGTAAATATTCCAGGCGGCTCCCAGCGACCAGAAGGTAGCGCTTCTCCGTTCGCTGCCGAATCTGGAAGAAGCATCTCTCCTGATGGAGGCTGTGAGATAATATTTTTGCCGGTAGTCGTAGCTGTTATTCAAAAACACGCCGGTCAATGAATTGGCGTTAGACACGGAAGTTATACTCTCCGGTTTGGAAGCATCCGCCAGGGCTTCGAGTCCGGGGAGCAGGTTAGATGCTTCTGACGCGTTGCCGTTGTTGGTAGTTTTCTGTGCTTCGTAACCAATGAAAGTGTTGATACCGTGGTTGCCCCAGCGCCTGTTGAACCGCACGATATTGGTAGATACCCAGTTGTTCCACAGCGTATTATTGACTGATACCCAGCCGTTGGTATTTCGTCCATCAGCAAAGCCCGGCGCAAAAAAGAGATTGCTGCGGGCATAGTTGAGGTCGAGGCTGATCTTCGTTTCGAAAGACAGGAAATCGGTAAATGTGTATTTGGCAGCGGCTCCTCCCAGCAGGCCGTATGTGCTGCCTGTCCGGGAGTTTCCATTCAATATCGCTACCGGGTTAAAGGTATTGTTATAACTGAAATCGTAGTTGCCGTCTTTGTTGTAAACCTTCAGCCAGGGCTGAATCCGGACCAGTGAACGTACGGGGTTTCCCATGAGTCCCACATCTGCCACCGCGTTGGCGCGCTGGTACGACAGGGACAGGTTCACATCAAACGATAAACGGTTCGTAGCCTGATTGCTCAGGTTTAGCTTGCCGGTCATACGTTTATAGTCCACTCCTCTGAGGGCTGATTTGGAATCGTAGTATCCCCCGGAGACATAAAATTTAGTTTTATTGCTACCGCCTGCGGCAGATAGATTTGCCTGTGTGTAGCTTCCATGGCGGGTGAGTTCCTTTATCCAATCCGTATTTACGGTGGTATCTACTCCACGGGCTTTGATTTCCCGCTGGAAGCCTGCTTCTCCGGAGCCATCTGCTTTGTTGGCCCAACCTTCCCGCAGCAGTTCTAACATCTCTTTGGTATTGAGCGGGTAGTTAGCACGGGGAATGGTGAGCTGATTGCTGCCCCTTTGTATGGAGGCGCTGATCTTTGTTTTGCCGGAGCTGCCGGTTTTGGTGGTAATTAATATTACCCCATTGGCTGCGCGGGAGCCATAGATCGAAGCAGAAGCGGCATCCTTCAAAATAGAAATGGAGGCGATATCGGCACTATTGATTCCTGCCAGGGAATTTACATTATAGTCGGTGAGATTGTCTGTTACTACGGGCACACCGTCTACTACGTAGAGAGGTGAGCTACCAGCAGTAATAGACCCTATACCACGAATATGAATACTCGGTACGGAGCCGGGCTGACCGGAGCCGTTGGTAGATTGTAATCCTGTTACATTGCCTTGTAAGCTTTCCTGGAAGCTGCTACGGGGTGCTTTATCATACAATGAAGCATTTACCATAGTAGCTGATCCTGTCAAAGAACTTCTTGTTTGCACGCCGTAGGCCACTACCACCACTTCATTCAATCCTTTCGCATCATCTTTCAGCGTGATGTTAAAGTGGGTATTGTTATTTACCGGCACTTTCTGTTCTTCATAACCAATAAAAGAACAAATCAATGTCGCTGTAGCGGGTGCTTCCAGATGAAACGAACCTGTTTCATCTGTGGTAGTACCTTTATTCAGGCCTGCAATACGCAAACTCACACCCGGTAATGGATGTCCGAAAACATCTGTTACGGTTCCGGATATACGAATACCTGTCATCACTTTTTCTTCTGGTGTAATGGCCACCAGGTTAGCAGACAGTTGCCTGAAAGTGAGACCGGTATTCTTCAATACTTTCTTCAAAATATCTTCTGTCAAAACATTATTCACATCAATTGACACTCTGCTGTTGGCTGGGAGCAGATCGTTGCGGTATACAAAACGACAACCGCTTTTCTTTTCGATCAGCTTTAGCAGCTTGGTCAATGGCAATGAATCTGCTTTGAGGGAGATGCGACGATCCGTTTGACCGAAGACATCTCCTGTTATTTGCAAACAGGTAATAAGAATAATAAAGGACACCAGTTTCATTATCAGTACAACTTTTCCCAATGTTTTCAGACGCAAAAGGATTGCTTAATGTATGAATTTTTTCCATACATTTAGGTTGTAAAAGGTCATAAAACTACGACAGGACTACATTGCCAAGTGAAGCTAACTGCCGTTTGATCTCAACAAAAGGGGTAAATGTTTGCAGCATTTGCCCTTTTTTTATATGAGCGGTATCAATTTTTGTTTTTTTCCAACCGTCTATTGGGTAATAAATACTTCATTACCTGCTATCCGGCAATGGAATGATGTTGTAACCTTCAGCGCCTCCAGTACTTCCGGAAACGATTCGTCTTTAAATGTGCCGGTAAAGTGGAAGCTTTTCAGCTTGTCGCTGAGATGTATCTGAATCCCATACCAGCGTTCCATTTTAAGGGCAATATCTTCGAATTTATCATTATCAAATACCAGGTAATTATCTCTCCAGGCAGTTTCCGCCACCAGGTTGTCTGCCTGGTTGTTATGGAGCGTTTCTACCCTATAACCCGCTACCAGGTTGGGTTGGGTTAATTGGGTACCATTTGCATGCTGTAACACAATTTTCTGATTGGGCAACAGTTTCACATTACGTTCCAGTCCATCGTTCAGGGTTACTTCCACGGCGCCGGTAATCAGGGTCGCTTCTGAAGTCTGATCCTCCGTATAGGCTTTCACGTTAAATGAAGTACCTAATACTTTAATACCCATTTTGGCGGTGCGGATATAAAATGGCTTTGTGGCGTTTTTTGCCACATCAAAGAAAGCTTCTCCTTCCAGTGTAACTTCCCGGTTGTCCAGGTTGTTCATGTCAGGATTATAGGTTAAACGGCTGCCTCCATTGAGCCATACTTCGGTACCATCGGGTAATTGTGCTTTAGAGCGAACCCCATCGCGGGTAAAAATGGCCGCCATTGCCTTTTCGTTGTGCTTCAGCGGCGATTTATTGGCAAGCAGGTACACACAATAGCTGCCCAGTAATAATACCAGTACGCTAAGTGCGGCTACTATTTTACGGATATTACGGCCGGTTGTTTTTACCGGAAGTTCTGCGGAGGGCAGTGTCACTACCATTTTCTGCAGATGTCTTTCCAACGCGGCGTCTGTTTTCTGATTCCATTCTTCGCTATGTGCTGGCAGTGGCCAGTTGCTTAAAACGGAAAGTTTGTATCTCAGATCAGGATCCTTCTGCAGCAGCTCTTCGAGCTCACGCAGTTCCCCCATCGTGGCTTCGCCCGATACCTTTCTTCCCATCAAAAGCCATATTCTTTCCTGTTCCATGTGCGATACAAAAGCATGATTATATAGAAGGACAAGCAGATTTTGAAAATCTACTACTCCGGCTAAAAAAAAATTTAAATTATTTTGTTTTGACGAAGGAGAGGTTGATTACCTCGCTGATTTTTTTGAGGGCCTGGGCCATATGTACATCAATGGTATTCACGGAGATATCGAGGATCTGGGCTACTTCTTTGTATTTAAGGCCATCTTCACGGATCAGTTTGAAAATCATTTTTCTTTTTGGCGGGAGGGCGTTGACGGCGGCCTCAATCCGTTTCACCATTTCGCCGGAAATGAAGATTTGTTCCGGTGTGGCATAGCTGACGCTAAAGTCCACTGCCAGCTCATCTAAACTGAAATGTTGAGTTCGGGCAGCTTTATTGAGGTAGTTGAGTGCAATATTTTTCGTAGATACATAGAGGTAAACCCGGAGATTTTCCACCTGGAGCAAGCGCTCCCGGTGGTTCCAGACGTTCATAAATACGTCTGACGCAATTTCTTCTGCCGACTCCCAGGATTTAATGATAGAATAGGCAAACTGACTCAATGGCTTGTAAAATAATCTGAACAATGCTTTGTAAGCCTGCTCATCGCCTAAAGAGGCCACCCGCTCCACCAGTAGCTGTATATTAGCTTCTTCCCTCAATGATTTCTTTTTTGGTTGAAAGTTGATCCCTAAAGATAATACGGATTCATATTAAATTAATATTGTTTTAGATCTTTTTTTATATAATATGTTTATCCCTAATATAACAGTATTGATGTTCCCCTATTTTTTGAACATAAAATACACGGCGCCGATGAGGAAGAAAAACGACACGAGGTAATTCCAGCGCAGGGGTTCTTTCAGGAAGGTGACTGCAAAAATGCTAAAAACAGTGAGGGTAACTACTTCCTGGATCGTTTTTAACTGAAACCCGTTGAAGCCATCCTGCATACCGTAGCGGTTGGCTGGTACCATGAAGCAATATTCAAAAAAGGCAATGCCCCAACTAATGAGGATCACCTTCCAGAGCGCTACATCCTGGTGTTTCAGGTGCCCATACCAGGCGAAAGTCATAAAAGTGTTGGAAACGGTAAGCAAAATGATGGTACGCATGAATATATGTAAAGTTTATGCCGCCAATTTACAGTTATCTGCGTTATTTATCCATATAAATAAAACAGCATATGTTTTTCAGGCAAAAAAAGAGGGACCGTAGTAGGTCCCCCTGGATCAAGCAAAATGGGGTTTCCATATTGATTGATGTTGTGTTGTTGGTTGCTATTTCATTTTAATTCAGACTATTGCTCAAGTTTGATTTCGCCCAGATCGGTTGCTTTACCGTCTTCTACCTTCACTTCTTTAATGATGGCATTTTTATAAGGGCTTTTACCAAGAATTGTAACGGTGTAAGTACCGGCTTTTGCAGCAGGGATGGTAAATGCACCCTGAGATACCGCACCTTTTAATTTATCGGTACCGTTATCTGCTTCTACTTCTGCAGCACCATCAGCGGGTGTAATTTTACCACTGATAGAACCAGCTTCCACAGCTACTCTTTTCAGGGAATCAGTACCCTGTAAAGAATCTACACGCTGCAGGGAATCAGTGCCCTGTAAGGAGTCTACACGTTGCAGAGAATCAAATCTCATCAGGGAATCAAATCTCATTAAGGAGTCGGTACCCTTTAAAGAATCGAGACTTTGCAGGGAGTCGATGCTTTGCAAAGAATCCAATCCGTACATTTTCATAGAATCCAGGCGAACCAGAGAATCTACACCTGCTACTGAATCCACCATTGCGGCGGTGCTGTCAACAGACTTTACTGCAACTACGTCAGCACTTTTAAAGGCGGACATTCCTACGACCATTGTTGCTAATGCGAGCATTCCTACAATTGATTTTTTCATGGCATTCAATTTTTTGTATGGTTAAAATTTAATGATGACTCTTTTCCGGCCTTAACAGAAGTGCATGGTTTTTGATATATGCCCTCATCGTTGGCTGCCGTATAATAACAATACATCCAGACATTCACTTACCATTAGTCAAAGAAATGTTAAAGTGAAAAAAAGAAATGGGAGCCATCTACAGGTAAGCGTTCGTAATTAGTAATTTTAAAAATTATCTTCGCACCACGGAAACAAATACAAAAGATCAAAAGCATGTTGCAATTGAGTAATGACGAAATAGTAAAAGGCATCCGGAGCAGAAATAAAGATGTATTTGAAGCTGTTTTTAAACAGTTCGCCCCTTCTATGTATAATATAGCAGTAAGGTATGTAAAGAATGAAGATGACGCGAATGATATGGTACAGGATGTATTCCTCAACTTGTGGAAAGGTGCGGAAAATGTGGATGAAAGAGCCCCTATTAATCATTACCTGGCGAGAGCAACCGTCAACACCTGTTTAAACCGCCTGAAAAAAGATCAACGCCAGGAAGTATATACTAAAGAACAAATGCTGCGTAGCGACCCCGCAGAAAATAATCATCAACTGCTGGAACATAAAGAATTGGAAGCACAATATCATAGTGCACTCGAAAAATTACCAGATCAATGTCGCCGTGTCTTTGAAATGAGTCGCCTCAAAGGCTTATCACCCGCCGAAATCGCTGCACAACTCAACATCTCTATTAATACCGTATATGCACATTTAACTACCGCATTGAAACGTTTGCGCGTAGACCTGATTAATAAATCCTGATCGTTTTGAAATTTTTTTTCAGATCGCTTAGTGGTATCACATACACTGGTTGTATTACTAATAAGTAGCCATGAATAATCAAACAGACATAGATATAGTAGTCCGTTACCTGGAGGATCCGGAAAACGAGCAGTTCAAGCAACAGCTCAATGACTGGATACAACAGGATGCTGGCAACCTGGATATTTTCCTGGATATGAAAGCCATGTGGCATGGAGATCCTCTCCCCGCTCCTTCTGCTTTCGACACCAACGGAAAATGGCAGGAACTGAATACCATGCTGGACGAAGTGCCTGTTACTACTACAACAGCCCCTGCTACTAATAATAATGGTGGCCGCGTTATTAAAATGAAACGCCGCTACTGGTGGGCAGCGGCAGCCGTGCTGGCTATTGCCGGTACCTGGACCTGGCTGGGGCCTGGTGGCTACCAGACTTACGCCACCGCACAGCAACAGGATAGCCTGAAACTGCCGGACGGTTCTATGATGTACCTGAATGCACATACACAGGTACGTTATGCCCGCGGATTTGGTAAAGCTAACCGCTTAGTAAAAATAGATAAGGGAGAAGCTTTTTTTGATGTCACAAAAAATGATGCCCTCCCCTTCATCGTGAACGCGCCCGAAGTGGAAGTACAGGTACTGGGTACCGCCTTCAACGTGAAAGCAGCTAACAGCGCAGTAAAAGTATTTGTGCAATCCGGTAAAGTAAGTGCCGCCTATAAAGGCACAGAGAAAAAAGTAATCCTCACTCCTGGTGAAGAAGCTTCTCTGAAGCATAATGGCCGCGAAATTGACACCCGCATACACAAAAAGAATAATAATATCCTGGCGTGGAAAACCCGGACCCTTACTTTTGATGACACGCCGCTGAATGAAGTAGCGGAATCATTGGAAGATTTCTATCATGTTCAGATCAAGATCAGCAATCAGCAACTGGCTGATAAAAAACTGCTGGCTACCTTCCCCAATATGTCATTGGATGAGGTGCTGGACATTATGAGAAAGACCCTTCAAATTAATATCACGCATAAAAACGACCTGGTAGACATCTACTAATACGCGCCTGACTCTTTGCTTATGCAGCAATCATTGCTACAGGCGCGTTACTCCAATACCAGGTTTGGGTGCGTGCCTGATTTTATTTTTATTGTTATCCTGGTATTGGCCAATGCTGTTGCTATGGCCCAAAACCCTATTGCCCCTCCGAAACGAATTACACTACAAGTCAGCAATGCGAGCCTGAAAACGGTAATCCGGGAAATAGAAAAGCAAACAAAATATACTTTCGCGATTTCATCTGAAGAGCTGGAAAGCCGCCATGGGGTAAGTTTACATGTACATAATGCCAGGCTTACGGAAGTACTTCCCAGCATTTTTCCTTCATCTAAGTATAAAGTAGAAATAAAAGACGGACAGATTATCGTCATCCCGCTCAATGCCGTTACACCGGAAGTAACGCCTGTTCCCAACAACAATACAGACAATAACAAATGGAGTATCACCGGCATGGTCACCGACGGTACGCAGCCACTCAGCGGGGTGTCTATCCGCGAAAAAGGCAGCACCAATGGCACAGCCACGGCGGAAAACGGGACATTTAAGCTGGACCTGGCCAATGCACAGGCTACCTTGCAGGTGTCGCTGATTGGTTACGAAACCAAAGAGGTATATGTGCGGGAACGCAGAAACATTACCGTGGTGCTGGAGCCAGATCTGCGTAAGCTTAATGAGCTGGTGGTACTGGGATACGGCCTGCAGAAACGCGCCAACATTACCGGCGCCATCGCCCAGGTAGATGGCGTGCGGCTGAGAAGTAGACCCGTAGCTAATGTGATGGCAGCCTTACAAGGTACCGCCACCGGCCTGGTAGTAACCCGCAGCAACGGACAACCCGGCCGCGAAGGCTTTAATATCCAGGTAAGAGGCGCCAGCTCAGCATCCGGTAATACCCCTATTATTGTAGATGGTGTACCTGGCTCCCTGGCCGTACTCAACCCGGACGATATAGAATCCGTGTCTATTCTCAAAGATGCATCCGCTGCGTCTATTTATGGCGCCCGTGGCGCGGGTGGCGTGGTGCTGGTCACCACGCGTACCGGCAAACCCGGTAAGCTGAGAGTAGACTTCAATACCCTCGCCGGCTTCGAAACACCTATCCGCCTGCCGAACCGGGTACCTTCCTGGAAAGCAGCCACTATGGAGAACGAAGCGGCCACCAATGCCGGTGAATTTGCGCCCTGGGATCCCGCAGAAATAGCCCTGATGAAGTCCGGCAACCATTACGCCATCGATTATCAACGCCCGGACTACTATAAATACTACTATAATTTTGATCCGATCTCCGTGCTGACCAAAAGTAAAACCGGCGTCCAGAACTACAATATATCCGTTAAAGGTGGCGATAGTAGCAACCAGTTCTCTGTGTCTTTAGGATATTTCGGGCGACAGGGACTTTTTGCCATAGGCCCTGATAAAACACATCGGGTGAATGCCCGGGCAAATATGAACAACCGGTTCAGCAAACATGTGAGCCTGGAAACCCGCTTATCCTATGCACAAACCAACACCTTCTCCCCTTCGCAAACGGTAGAAGGCCCTAACGGGTTGCTGGCAGGCCTTTACAGGGGCCCGGGAAATGTACCAGTATATGTGCCTAATACGAATCACTATGCTTACGGCGGTGCACCAACCTATGCGATATTGGAGAATGGCGGCGAACGCGATGAGAAAAATAACTATGTGGATGCAGTATTCACCTTACGCATCGACAGCATCGTGAAGGGGCTTACACTGCGACTGGTGTATAGTCCGCAGCAGCATACCCTGCAGGATAACCTGGGAAGAAATACCATTGCCCTATGGAATCGTGTGGACACAGCTGCGCTGGTACAACCGGATAATTTCCTGCAGCAAAGTAAGCTGATAGCTAAAGGCGGCAACCTGCAATTATTGGCGGACTATGATCTGAAAAAGGAAAAACACAATATTCACCTGCTTGGTGGCTATACACAGGAAACCTATAACACCACGCAAAATACAGCGGCAGCCTATAATGTTCCAACAACAGCGATTCAGCAGGATAGGTTCTCTAACGTTCCCGAATATACGCAGTTGCTGGCCGCCTCGGGGTCTATACAATCTTTCTTTGGCAAATTAAATTATAACTACGATAACCGCTACCTGCTGGAAGCCAACCTGATTGGTGCCCGGCTAACGCAGTACAGTACCTCCTTTCCCGGCGGTACACAGTGGCAGGCGTTTCCCTCTTTCTCTGCCGGATGGCGCCTGAATAATGAAACGTGGTTTAACAATGCCCTGCCGTTTTTCAACGACTTTAAACTACGCTGGTCCTGGGGCCGGCTGGGTAATGTAAACAGCTGGAACAGCATCCCGAATGATGAGCGGCTCCGGATTTTTACTTTTAATTACAACAGGCCCTTCCTGCCCTTTGTTTATAAGAACCCGGTGATACAGGCACAAGGATGGGAAAACATTTCTACCTACAACTATGGGTGGGATGCCACACTTTTCCGCGGAAGGTTGACCATTGCTGCAGATTATTTTGTGAAGCGAAACCGGGACATGCAAATCCCTGTATTAACGGCATCCACTACGGGCGCATGGCCCATCGATTTTCACCGTGGAGAAATGAAAACCTGGGGCTGGGAAATCAATGCCGGCTGGCGGGACGACCGGGGTCCTTTTACCTGGTATATCAACGCTAACCTGTTTAATAGCCAGAATAAAGTGTTGCGCAACGACAATGTAGTACCGCAGGCCGGCTGGAACCAGGGTATTGCGGGGTATCCTTACTCTTCTTTATTTGGCTACCAGGCGGAAGGTTATTTCCAAACTGCGGCTGAAGTAAGCCAGCATGCCTTTCAACATCCGCAAACAGGCCCCGGTGACCTTCGGTATAAAGACGTCAATGGCGATCATAAAATTGATAATGCCGACCTGGTATACCTGGGCAGCACCGATCCGCAATTCTCCTATGGTATAGACGCAGGCTTCGCCTGGAAAGGATTTGATTTCTCTGTTTTCTTCCAGGGCGTAGCACAACGCAAGGTAATGCCGGATCCCCGTTATAATGTGCCATTTACAGGCACCTGGCAGCAGCCATGGGACATCAACCAGGATTACTGGACGCCCACACATCTCGATGCGTTGTTTCCTCGTTTGTATATGAACGACCAGCAGAACACGGTGCCCTCTTCACACTGGGTAATGAACGGCGCTTATATCCGCCTTAAAAATCTGCAGCTGGGGTATACCATTCCCCGTCACTGGCTACAAAAAGTGAAGATTACCAGTTTGCGTGTTTACTTTTCAGGGCAGGATTTATGGGAAAATACGAAGATGAAAATAAGATACTATGACCCTGAACAGGCTGATGGATATAACGGGAACGTATATCCGTTTTTCCGTTCTTATACCCTGGGCTTAGGAGTGAGCTTTTAGTTTTTGTTTTTTATTATTTGATAAAGAAGATAAAAAGATAAGGGAAGATAGCTGCCAGATGTGGCTTCTATCTTCCCTTTGTCCTTTTTTATCTTTATAAAAGAATATACTACTCCGATTTCTTTCCTGCCAGCAGGTACAGCGCAGCCATACGAACTGCCACACCATTTTCTACCTGGTCGAGGATGATGGACTGACCTGAATCTGCCACATCCGAATTTATTTCTACCCCGCGGTTAATGGGCCCGGGGTGCATAATGACAATTTCTTTATTCAGGCTATCCAGGAGCTGACGGTTTACACCGTAAGCAAGGGAATATTCCCGGAGGGAAGAGAATAAAGGCGTGTTTTGTCTTTCCAGTTGAATACGCAACACGTTGGCTACATCGCACCATTGCAGCGCTTCCCGGATATCATAGCTCACATTTACACCAAGTGCAGCGGCCATGTATTTAGGGATCAGTGTAGGCGGGCCTACTACTGTTACCTCAGCGCCCAGTTTTTTAAGGCAGTAAATATTGGAGAGAGCTACCCTGGAGTGCATAATATCTCCGCAGATGGCGATCTTTTTACCTTCTACGCTACCCAGTCTTTCGCGGATAGAGAAGGCATCCAGCAGTGCCTGGGTGGGATGTTCATTGATACCATCACCTGCATTGAGGATAGGCACGTTGATGTGCTTGGCCAGGAAGTGCGGTGCGCCGCTGGCGGAGTGGCGCATCACCACCATATCCACTTTCATGGACAGGATGTTGTTCACCGTATCAATCAGCGTTTCCCCTTTGGATACGGAGGAGCCGGAAGCAGAAAAGTTAACCGTATCTGCACCCAGCCGCTTTTCCGCTAACTCAAAAGAGATGCGTGTGCGGGTAGAATTCTCAAAAAATAAATTAACAATAGTTGTATCGCGAAGCGTAGGAACCTTTTTAATAGGCCTTTGTAAAACCTCCTTAAACTGGTCGGCTGTTTGAAAAATAAGCTCTATATCCTGGCGCTGCAGATCGCGAATTCCGAGTAAGTGTTTTACAGAAAGTGACATTAATGTGCAAATATAAAGGGTGAAATCTGAATTCTGAAATCCGGATTCATATTAGTCAATTAGAATTACTTCGTCATTACCATCTCTTTCGTTCCATAATACCCTTACTTTCTGGGAAATGAGGGCGTCTATAGTCCGTCCGGTATAGTCCGGCTGAATAGGTAACTGTCTGCTGAATCGTCTGTCGATCAGCGTAAGCAGCTCTACCGAAGCAGGCCGGCCGAAATCCAGCATTGCATCCAGGGCCGACCGGATGGTGCGACCGGTATACAATACGTCATCTATCAACACTACCTTTTTATTTTCTATAGAAAAATCAATGCTTGTTTCGCTGGGTACATGTAACGTTTTGCTTTGATTAAAGTCGTCCCGGTAAAAGGTGATATCCAGTTTACCGTAGTCAATATGCGCGCCTGGTACCAATTTCAATAAGGTCTGGTGAATTCTGCCAGATAAATAAATCCCCCTGGGTTGCAGTCCTATCAGCACCGTTTGCTCAAACTGTAAATGATTTTCTATCAACTGGTGACAAAGCCTGTCTATCGTGATAGCCATCTGCTTGCCGTTTAGTATGGTTTTCAAAACACAACGTTTTAGGTGCCAAAAATAATGATTAAATGCAACAGATAAAAAGCTGATTGTGAGAAATAGCTGATTTTGAGGTGCTAAAAGCAGAAAGCTGAAAGCAAAAAGCTATTAAAGCGGATGATCGAAGCGGATTTTGTCAATAGCTTTTTGCTTTCAGCTTTCTGCTTTTAGCTTATATTTATGATATGAATCTCCTTAAGTCAATAATAGCTATGGCCGCTTTCTTCCAGCTCTGGGGTACCAACGCAGACGCTCAAATTAAAACAGGTGATAAAATACCCGCCTTTTCTCTACAGGACCAAAATGGAAAAACCTTTGATGTAACTACTGTTTTGGGGAAACAACCACTGGTGATTTATTTTTATCCGAAAGATGAAACCAGTGTATGCACCAAAGAAGCTTGTTCCTTCCGTGACTCTTTCCAGGATTTCCAGCAGTATGGCGCGATGGTAATTGGTATCAGTTCAGATGGTGTGGCTTCTCATAAAAGTTTTGCGACGCATCACAACCTTCCGTTTACGCTGTTAAGTGATCCTAAAAATGAAGTGCGTAAATTGTTTGGTGTGCCTAAAACGTTTGTGATACCCGGTCGCGTAACCTATATCGTGGATAAAAGAGGCATTGTGGTGCATGAGTTTAACTCCCTGCGCGATGGCGAGAAACACGTCACAGAAGCGCTGGCTGCCCTGAAAAAAATGCAATAACTAGTTCACCGCATGATGCTCTTCCATTATTTTACCTGAGGTAGTGATCCGCCAGGTAGTGAAGGCGCTGTCTGCCAAACCATGTGGTCATCTTCAGTAAATATTGCCACAACATATTTCCCTCCTACGGGAAAGGATATACGAGAACCGGTAATAGTATTTGCGGAGTGATATTTTGGGGAGGTGTTATTTAACTTATCCCGGGATTAGCTCAAGACGGGATAGCAACAATACTATAAACGTCTTAAATCTTTAAACGAGTTAATTTCTTCTTTCAGGGCAAACAATTGTATACCCCATATCAGGCCGCGTACCAGCGCAAAGGCTACCAGTGCAAGGGAAAACGATACCTGCATGAAACTGCCTTCTTCCCGGTTGGTGAGTGTAATCACGCGGATCAGGAATATAAATGCTACGATAAGGAAAACACCGGCTTTGATACCGGTTGTACGCATCTGTTTACCGAAATACTGATCAAAGCCCCTGGCAGCTGCTATACTGGCTTCGGGCTGAGGTGTACCGCCGGCAATGAGTCGCTGCTCGAGGTCGGCCACCCGGCGTTGTTTATGGTATTCTGAGAAGTAAGTTTCAATTATCTCTGCCTGCGTAGTTTCCATGATGCTAAAATGAGGGTGCAAGGTACAAAAAAGGCGATGGATATACATCCACCGCCTACATATAAATCATGAACATTTACTAAGCTTCTTTCAGGAACGGATACCGGTAATCGGTAGCAGGTACAAAAGTTTCTTTGATACTTCTTGCACTCAACCAACGGTAGAGGTTCAGCATAGAGCCGGCTTTATCGTTTGTACCGGAAGCACGGGCACCGCCAAATGGCTGCTGGCCTACTACTGCGCCGGTTGGTTTATCGTTGATATAGAAGTTACCTGCACTGTTCACCAGTTTGCGGGTAGCCAGTTCCACTGCATAACGGTCCTGTGCAATAACGGCACCGGTTAATGCGTATTCTGAAGTGGTATCTACTACCTGCATGATTTCCTCAAACTTATCTGCTTCGTATACGTGGATCGTCAGCACAGGGCCGAAGATTTCCTCGCACATGGTAACATACTTGGGATCGGTGGTTTCAATGACGGTAGGTTCAATGAAATAACCTTCTGTTTTGTTGTAGTTACCACCCGCAATAATTTTTACGGAAGGATCTTTCTTCGCATTGTCAATGTATTGCGCAATTTTATCGAAAGAGCGCTCATCGATTACTGCATTGATGAAGTTGCTGAAATCTTCTGTGGTACCCATTTTCATGGTTTTCAGTTCGGCAACTAATTTTGATTTTATATCGTCAGCAAGATTGTTTGGTATGTATGCACGGGAGGCAGCAGAGCATTTCTGGCCCTGGTATTCGAAAGCGCCGCGGGCTAAGGCGGTAACAGCAATATCTACATCGGCTGATTTGTGAATGAGCACGAAGTCTTTACCACCTGTTTCCCCTACGATGCGTGGGTAGGCTTTGTATTTGTGAATATTTTCGCCGATCGTTTTCCACATAGTCTGGAATACGCCGGTAGAACCGGTGAAGTGGATACCTGCGAAATGAGGATCTGCGAAGCAGATGTCGCCGATCAATGGACCACCTGCATATACCAGGTTGATAACACCGGCTGGTAATCCTGCTTCCATCAGCACTTTCATGATGATCTGAGCCGCAAATACCTGTGTGTTGGCGGGTTTCCACACTACAACGTTACCACACATGGCGGCGGAAGTAGGCAGGTTGCCGGCAATAGCGGTAAAGTTAAAAGGTGTAACAGCGAGTACGAAACCTTCCAGGGGACGGTATTCTACGCGGTTGTGGATGCCTGGCGCACATACAGGCTGCTGGCGGTAAATCTCGCTCAGGAAGTGTACGTTGTAGCGGAGGAAGTCTATCAGTTCACAAGCACTGTCAATTTCTGCCTGGAAAGCATTTTTGCTTTGACCGAGCATGGTAGCAGCGTTGATATGATAGCGATATTTGGTAGCGAGGAGTTCAGCAGCGCGTAAGAAGATGCCGGCGCGTTGTTCCCAATCCATATTGGCCCATTTTTCACGGGCTTCCAAAGCAGCTTTGATAGCGGCTTTAACGTGGGTGGCGTCACCCATATGGAAATGACCTAATTTGTGTTTGATTTCATGCGGAGGGCGCAGATCTACCGTTTTACCGGTACGGATTTCTTCACCGCCGATGTACATGGGTATATCAGCTACTTCTCCCTTAAATGCGGCTAGTTGTTTCTTTAGGGCAATTCTTTCAGCGGAACCTGGCGCATAAGATAACACAGGCTCATTGGCTGGTGCTGCGTATTCAAAGTATCCTGTATTCATTGTAACCTGATTTTATATTTGTTTATTTGGCTATTTACAGGCCTGGTGAAAACACCCCGACTGTAAACAACCAAATAAACAAATGACTACGTGTTTTGTTTCCGCAGCAAAATTAATGGTTACAAAGCCTTCTGACTTAATAATAATTAGTAGATCCTTATTAATTATTGTCCTCTTCCTTCTGCATCATCAGGTAAGCCTTGATAAATCCGTTCAGATCGCCGTCCATTACAGGCCCTACGTTACCTACTTCAAAATCGGTACGGTGGTCTTTGATCATTTTATACGGATGGAATACGTATGACCTGATCTGTGAGCCCCATTCGATTTTGCGTTTGTTGGCGTTGGCTGCATTTTTCAGCTCTTCTCTTTTACGGATCTCTTCTTCATACAGGCGCGACTTTAACATGGTGAGTGCCTTTTCGCGGTTCTCTCCTTGTGTACGGGCCTGCTGACATTCGATGATGATTCCGGAAGGGATGTGCTTTAAACGCACGGCAGTTTCCACCTTGTTTACGTTCTGTCCACCTTTACCACCGGAACGATAGAATTCCCATTCCAGGTCTGCAGGGTTGACAGCAATCTCGATAGTATTGTCTACTAACGGATATACATATACGGAGGCGAAAGAGGTATGCCGGCGTGCATTGGAGTCGAATGGAGAAATACGTACCAGTCGGTGTACCCCGCTTTCTGCTTTGAGGTGACCATAAGCAAAGTCGCCATCAAATTCCAGTGTAGCGGATTTAATCCCGGCACCATCTCCATATTGTGTATCAATTTCTGATACCTTCCAACCTTGTTTCTCTCCATACATGCGGTACATACGCAGCAGCATTTCGGCCCAATCCTGGCTTTCCGTGCCACCTGCACCGGAGTTAATGGTGAGTACTGCAGGCATTTCATCTTCCGGCTGGTTTAAAGTAGATTTAAATTCCAGGTCGTCCAAAGCCAGTACTGCAGCACCATACGCCTGTTCTACTTCTTCCTCGGAAGCTTCTCCTTCTTTGAAAAAATCGTTCAGTACCGCACTATCATCGATAGCCGCGTTCACCTGATCGTAAAGGTCCACCCAATATTTGTTTACCTTAATTTCCTTCAGAATCGAAGTTGCTCTGACGTTGTCATCCCAGAAACCGGGCGCCAGGCTTAGTTGTTTGTCGTTTTCTATTTTAGCTAATCGGTCAGGTACGTTAAAGAAAACCTCCCAGGACATATAAACGGTCCCTCATAGCTTTAAGTTGCTCAGCTGTCATAGCTGGCAAATGTATGTAAAAATACAGATATCTGCTAATGTCGGCTACATTTGTTTTACTTGTCCATTTTAGCATAATATTTGCGCAATAACGCGGTAACCATGTCGCTAATATTACAAAAAGTGTTTATTCATTATGGTCAGCCATGAAACCCTCATTTTTAAGAACAAATCTATCTTTAATACACTTGGTTATATCCTCATGGTGACAGTCAATGTATTGGCGGTAACACTTCCTATCAATGGCAAAACCACTGCCCAGATTTCAGCCGAGTATCCCAATCTTTTCGCACCGGCGGGTTTTACATTTTTGATCTGGGGGTTGATCTATCTTTCTATTGGTGCATTTATCATTTACCAGCTCTGGCTGGCCTTCTCCAATAAACATCCGGACGCATTATCACAGCTCATGCAAAAAATGAAGGAATGGTTTCTCATTTCCGCTGTGGCCAACGCCTGCTGGCTTTTTGCCTGGCACTACCGCCTGATCCCTGTTAGTGTAGTCATTATGTTTATGCTGCTCATTTCCCTGGTGATTATTCAGGTTAACTTTCGCATAGGCATGACAACAGCTACTGTAGCGGAAAGATGGCTTATCCATTTTCCTTTCAGCCTGTACCTGGGCTGGCTGGCCATTGCGGCCCTGGCCAATGTTACTACGCTGCTGGTATATGCCGGCTGGGAAGGCAACCTGCACACCCAAATCCGCTGGACCATCGGCATGATTGGACTGGGTACCCTGTCCAGCATAGCCATGGTATTGCTTCGCAACAATATCGTATACGCACTTGTTAGTGTATGGGCTTTCTATGGTATCCTTGTGAAAAGAAAGGGAGCGGATATACTGGAAGAGAATGCCATTGTACATAGTTGCATCATCGCCATCGGCCTTATTGCCATCACAATTTCCTGGCAATTCTACAGGAAACAGAAATCCTGAGTCTAAAAGATTATTTTTGACGCGCATTTAATATATACACTACTATGTTTCCATCTACCAATCCAACTACCACCAAATCGTGGGATGCTTTAAAGAAACACGCTGAAGAAATGAAAAAGGTACATATGCGTGCCTTGTTTATGGAGAATAAAGAGCGCTTTAGTCAATTCTCACTGCAGTTTGAAGACATCCTTTTCGATTATTCCAAGAATATTATTACTGAAGATACCCGTAACCTCTTATTAGGCCTGGCTAATGAATGTGGGGTACCAGATGCTATCAGGGCAATGTTTGGTGCAGAGAAAATCAACGTCACCGAAAACCGCGCCGTACTGCATACGGCCTTACGCAATACTTCCGACAAACCAGTGATGCTGGATGGCCGTGATGTAATGCCAGATGTAAAAGCAGTACTGAACAAAATGGATCACATCTGCCGGCAGATTCATTCCGGGGAATGGAAAGGATACACGGGCAAGCCTATACGTTATATTGTAAACATCGGCATCGGTGGTTCCGACCTGGGTCCGGTAATGGTAACAGAAGCGCTGAAACCTTACTGGAAGCCTAATATCCAAACCTACTTCGTTTCCAATGTAGACGGTACACACATCGCCGAAACACTGAAGAAAATCACACCGGATGAAACCCTTTTCCTGATTGCTTCCAAAACGTTTACCACGCAGGAAACCATGACCAACGCGCACACTGCCCGTAGCTGGTTCCTGGAACATGCAGCAGATGAAAAATTCATCGCCAAACATTTTGCCGCTTTATCTACCAATGAAAAAGCAGTAACCGCTTTTGGTATCGATCCTCAAAACATGTTTGAATTCTGGGACTGGGTAGGTGGCCGTTATTCTTTATGGTCCGCTATCGGCCTGTCAATTGCCCTCACCATTGGCTTCGACAATTTCACCGAGTTACTGGAAGGCGCACACGTGGTAGATAATCACTTCTCTCAAACACCGCTGGAACAAAACATTCCGGCCATCATGGCGCTCATCGGTCTTTGGTATGGTAACTTCTTTGGCAGCGCTACTGAAGCCATTCTTCCATACGACCAATACATGCACCGTTTTGCAGCTTATTTCCAGCAAGGTAATATGGAAAGCAATGGTAAAACGGCAGATCGTACAGGCCATAACGTTAGTTATGAAACCGGTCCTATTGTCTGGGGTGAACCAGGTACTAACGGACAGCACGCTTTCTACCAACTCATTCACCAGGGTACCCGTATCATCCCCTGCGATTTTATCGCACCTGCCATCAGCCACAACCCGATCGGTGATCATCATGTGAAGTTGTTATCCAACTTCTTTGCGCAAACAGAAGCCCTGATGAATGGTAAAACAGAAGCCGAAGTACGTGCAGAACTGGAGAAGTCTGGCGCCTCTGCAGAAGAGCTGGCGAAGATTGTACCATCGAAAATATTCAGCGGTAACCGTCCTACCAACTCCTTCTTGGTGAAGAAAATCACCCCTCGTTCACTGGGCTCACTGATAGCCCTATACGAACATAAGATCTTCGTACAGGGAGTCATCTGGAACATCTACAGCTTTGACCAATGGGGCGTAGAACTGGGCAAACAACTGGCCAGCAAAATACTGCCGGAGCTGGAAAATAACAATGTGATATTGAACCACGATGCCAGCACGAACGGGCTGATTAATGCGTGGAAGACAATGCGCACTGCGTAAGGCAAAAAGCATAAAGCGGAAAGCTAAAAGCTATTGTAGCGAATGATTAGGGCGAGTATGAATTACTCATCTGCTCCAATCATTCGCTACAATAGCTTTTAGCTTTCCGCTTTATGCTTTTACCTTAAAAAAGAACCCCCGGAGAAATCCGGGGGTTGACAATTATTTTAAGTAAAAAAATTGAGTAAAAAATCTTACCATTTGTCTACCTCATCTGAGCTGTGTGAAGCTGGCGCAGCTACTGACGCCTCTACAGGAACTACTTCAGCTACAGCTGAAGTGCGTACTTCCGCACCGTCTGCATCTGCTTCGTCCTGTTCTTCCTGCACATAATCATGGTTGTACGCATCGAAGTCGAAATCGGGCATCAATTCTGTTTTCACATAGTTGATGGTTTCGGTCAGTGCGTTCAGGAACTTGTTGAAGTCTTCCTTGTACAGGAATACCTTGTGCCTGTCATAACCATTGTCATTAAAACGTTTCTTACTTTCTGTTATAGTAAGAAAATAGTCGTTTCCCCGAGTGGTCTTTACATCAAAGAAGTACGTTCTTCTTTTGCCCGCTTTCAATCGTTTAGAAAAGATGCTATCATTGTTTCTTTCCTGTTGATTGTTGTTTTCGTACGCCACAGTTGATAGATTTAAGTGTTAACGAATCAAATCCTGTTACAATAAGAAACAAATATACTATTGTTTTACAAATATCAAAATATTTTTAAATGATTTTGAAAAATCATAAAACCAGCGTGTAACCGGCCTCCGTAGGGGATATACAAGCACATGATTGCTACTCAGTTACACTTTCCTCTTCACCGGATTGCTGACGGGTATACAGATCTGCGTAATAACCATTCAATGATAATAAATCGCTATGCGTGCCCTGCTCTACTATCTTTCCTTCGTCCAGTACAATGATTTTATCAAACTCAAATAACGCAAAAATGCGATGGGTAATAATGATGGCTGTTTTGTTTTTCAGATAGGCATACAGGTTGCCAATGATTTCCTTCTCTGTACGGGCATCCACGGCCGATAAGCAGTCGTCGAAAATGAGGATATCCGGGTTCTTGATCAATGCCCGGGCGATGGAAATACGTTGTTTCTGTCCACCGCTCAGCGTTACACCCCGCTCTCCTATTTCCGTATCAAAGCCTTCACTGAAGCCGAGGATATCTTTTTCTACTGAAGCCTGTCTGGCGGCGGTTTGCACCGTTTCCAGGCTCGCGGAAGGATCACCAAAACGAATGTTATTGGCAATACTGTCTGAAAACAGGAATACGTCCTGTGGCACATAGCTGATCTGGCCACGTAAACTGGACAGTTCCAGCTGCCTGACATCCAGGTTATCTACCATCACTTTGCCTTTCTGCGGGTCGTACATACGGATAAGCAGTTGTGCCAGCGTGCTCTTACCAGAGCCGGTACGACCAATGATCGCCACCTTTTGCCCGGGTGCAATATCCAGGTTAAAGTTGCTGATGGCAGTGATACCGGTATGCGGATAAGTGAACGTTACATTTTCCAATCGCACGCCACCTTGCAGTTTCGCGGCTTTGGCACCAGGCAGATCCTTAATGGTCGGCTCCTGTTGTAAAAATTCGTTTAGACGTTGTTGTGAGGCGGCGGCACGTTGAATCATTGCTGCTACCATACCGATGGAGAAGAAAGGAAACATCAGCATGTTGACGTAAATCACGAACTCTGCGAGGTTGCCCACGGTAATGTTGCCATGTATCACCTGTATACCGCCGATGAAGATGGTGAGTATTACGCTCAGTCCAATCATCAGCGCCATCGTTGGCTGAAACAGTGCATCTGTTTTTGCCAGGCTGATAGAGCTTTGTTTGTATGCTTCACTCGCTTCCTCGAAATGTCGTGCGCTGGCTTCTTCCTGGATATATGATTTAATAACGCGGATACCACTGTAAGACTCCTGCGCAATAGATGTAATATTCGATAACTGCGATTGTATCCTTTCACTTTTACGGTGAATAATCCTGTTCACATAGTAAATCGTTAGTGCCAGGAAAGGCAGCGGCGACAATGTATACAGCGTCAACAACGGGTTCACCTGTAACATCAGGTACACAATAATAACGATGAGAAACAAGGTGCGGGAAGCATACATAATGGCAGGGCCTACGTACATACGTACCCGTGATACATCTTCCGTTATACGGCTCATGAGGTCGCCGGTACGATGCATCTTAAAGAAATTCAGGTCCAGCTTCTGGTAGTGCTGGTATATTTCATTCTTCAGATCGTATTCAATGTGGCGGCTCATTACAATCAGTGTTTGTCTTTGCAGAAAAAGAAAGAAGCCACTAAGCAGTGCAAAGAGCAGAATGCTCACACCATAAAATGCGAGTACATGTGTAAAGTCTGCGCGGAATAAGCCTTTGAGCGAGGTATCACTCAAAAGCCTGTATTCATCGATGTTATGAGAAAGCAGGTCAAAGATCTGCCTGACCATAATGGGTTGAAAAACGCTGAATACAATAGATATCGCGGTAAACAACAATCCGAGAATCAGGCGCCATTTATTGGAGAGAAAATATTTATTAAGTGCGGCCAGGTGTTTCAATAGTTGTCAATTTGCTGACAAAAATATGGAATTTAGCAGAAAGCATAAAGCCGAAAGCATAAAGCTATTGTAGCGATTGATACAAGCGAGTATTGAATTATTATTCGCGCTTTTCAATCGCTACAATAGCTTTATGCTTTCGGCTTTATGCTTTCTGCTTTACTTTGCCACGAAGGAATTCAGTATTCCATCCAGTTGTGGTGCATATTTTTCCAGTTCATCGGCGAGGGTTGTCATGGTAATGGCGTACACTATGTTGTGTTTCACCAGCACAGTAACAATGATATTCAGTTTAGTACCGGTTTCCCTGTGTGTATACTGGCATTTCAGCCATTTAGCTTTCACATCTGTCACCGTACGTTCCCCGTCTGCCAGTTGCTGATAGCCGTCGAAATAATTTTGCATTTCCTGTTGGGTAGTGGCCATGTACTTATCTAACGAAGAGCCACTTTTCAACTCCTGGGTAATAATATTTACGTTGGCCTGAAACGCGCTTCCTGGCTGCACAGGAGCCATCATAAAGGTATATTCCACCCGGCTGATAACAGTATCTTTTTTACTCCAGCCTTCGGGTGTTTGTACAGAAAAGGTGCCGTTACCAGCATTCATACCAGGCGCTTTTCCAGCCTGCTCCAGTATTTCAGCGCTACTTAGTTCTTTGGGAGATTTGGTGCCGTTATTACAGGCGCCCATGCTTAACAAACAAACTGCCGCGGAGATCAATTGTATTTTCATCGTGCACAAAAGGGATAAAAACTGCTCCGGCAGAAAGCTACCAGAGCAGTTAGAATGATTATAAACTTTTCAGTGCAGCTATAATTTTGGATTCTGCATCCGCAGCCGCAACTTCTTCTTTCACAAATTTTTGACCGGTAATATTTTCAAACAGCTCGATGTAACGCTCGCTTACACTGTTTACAAATTCGTCTGTCATTTCAGGTACCTGTTGTCCTTCTTTACCCTGGAAACCGTTAGCCATCAGCCATTCGCGAACGAACTCTTTACTGAGTTGTTTCTGCTGGGTACCATTTTTTTGATTTTCTTCGTAGCCTTCTGCATAGAAGTAACGGGAAGAATCCGGTGTATGGATTTCGTCAATTACGTAAATGGTATCACCGATTTTTCCGAACTCATATTTGGTATCCACCAGGATCAGGCCACGGGCTTTCGCCATTTCCTTACCTCTCTGGAATAAAGCAAGGGTATATTTTTCCAGTTGTTCGTAGTCTTCTTTGCTTACCAGGCCTTGTGCAATGATTTCATCACGGGAAATGTCCTCGTCATGTCCTTCATGCGCTTTGGTGGTAGGGGTAATAATTGGTTCAGGGAAGAAGTCGTTTTCTTTCATTCCTTCAGGCATCGTAACGCCGCACAATACACGCTGACCTGATTTATAGGTTCTCCAGGCGTGACCGGTGAGGTTACCACGTACCACCATTTCTACCGGGAAAGTTTCGCATTTCAAACCGATGGTGACGTTGGGCAACGGAGATGATTTTACCCAGTTAGGTATAATATCCTTAGTGGCTTCCAGCATAATAGCAGCCACCTGGTTCAGCACCTGACCTTTGAAAGGAATCGGGCGCGGCAGTACTACGTCAAATGCAGAGATACGATCACTTACTACCATTACCATCAGCCTGTCATCAATGGTGTAAACATCACGTACTTTTCCTTTGTAAAAGGCAGTTTGACCTGGCAATTTGAAATTTGACTCTAACATGAATAAAAATTAATAATTAAAGAAGTAAATCACTGTTACGAGGTGCAAAAGTAATTAGGAATCACCTGAATTTCAGCGATTGTGCGATTTTTTTTCTTGATCAGGATTAAACTGATTATACTGATTTAATTTTTTGTTTAGGGAGATGCCTGCCTTTTGCTGCTGGCTGCTCAGCCAACATTTGTCAACTGCCGGCTGTTGCTGGCATAAGGCCGAAGTAACCCAATGATCACTTCATTTTCCGCGTAAGGCGTCAGGTATTCCCGGAACTGTTCGACCTCCGAAGTATCAATGTTGGCAGGGATATAGCCCATACCATAAAAGCGGCCTTTCTCCATCAGGATGCAGCTCTTTTCTTCCGGGTGGCGGCCTTTGTCTACAATGATTACAGAGGGCTGCTGTTCCTGCAGGAAAGCTACCGCCGCTTTCATACGCTCGTTGTAGGTAGCCGGGGCTTCTGCTTTTTCACACGCGCCTTTACAGGTGGCCGCAGTAACGCCGGCGCAGGTGCCACTCCCCTTTTGCAGGAAGCATAATTTAGGACATAGCTCAAACTCCTTAATCAGTGAGCGTAGCAGCCGATGTCCGTCGATGAGCAGGTTAAAGCTGTGTACAGGGTGCGAATATTTGCGCTTTTTCTCGATGGCCAGCCGGAGATAACCCTGCTGGTCTTCAAACAGGTAGAAGCCGTAGCGGAACTCCACCCTTTTCTGTGAATAGTTGAAAACAGGCCACAGGCGCTTGATTTCCACAGATTCCAGGATACAGGCCATCAGCTCCGTAGCTGTTTCCTGATGGGTAATGCTATAAATAGTTCTCAGGAAATTTTGCCGCTGACGACTGGTACTGTGCCCTGTAAAGTGGCTGTTGACACGCTTCTTCAGGTCTTTCGCCTTGCCTACGTATACAATTTTTCCTTTCTGATCGTGGAAATAATATACGCCGGGCCGGTCTGGCAGCGACTTAACCTGTTCCGGTGGCAGGTTAGGCGGCAGGAACTGTTCTTTGGATCCCACCTTTAGGGCAGCTGCAATGTGTTTTTCTTTATCATTGGCCAGTAACAGGCCGAAAAGCTTTGTAGTGGCTTCTGCATCGCCGCCGGCGCGGTGACGGCCATTAACGGGGATGCCGAAATGCCGGCAGATGTTACCCAGGCTGTAGGATTTCAGACCGGGAAATATTTTCCGTCCCAATCGTACCGTACAAAGCTTTTTGCATTGCAGGTCCAGCCCCACATTGCCCAACTGGTGTTTGATAAAGGAATAATCGAAGTTAACGTTATGCGCTACAAAAATGCGGTCCTTCAACAAGTCGTACAACAGTGGAGCTATCGCCTCAAAGGGCGGTGCCGTTGCTACCATACTGTTACTGATACCCGTGAGTGATTCAATGTAATAAGGAATGGGGATACCGGGGTTTACCAATGTCTGGTAATGTTGCGTGATTTCCTTTCCGTCATACAAGAAAACGGCGATTTCCGTAATGCCATTAGCGCTGGCATGGCCGCCTGTTGTTTCTATATCTACAATTGCATACATCCGTTACAAAGATAGGGATTGTTGTTGCTTATGCAAGCGCCTTAATCCAAGCAATGCCAGCAAGGTATAAAAGGCGGACAATGCCAGCAAATGCAGCACAGACGGTACATTATCAGCAATAGTACCGCCGGTTTGCACTACAGACTCATAGATCCGGAGAAATGGCGTGGTGGGTACCATTGATGATAACCACTGCAACGGCACCGGCAAGGAATCGTATGGCCACGCATAACCGGCAATCAGGAACACCGGGTAGGTGGAAAAAACCATCATCTGAGCTGCCATCAACTGACCGGGAAACATAGTGCCCAGCCACATCCCAAGGGGAATGAGGGTAAAAAAGAAACAGCCAAACGCTACCACGATGTCGATCACATGGCCCCGGAAGGGAATGTTCAGGGTTGTAAAATTTACTGTCATGAAGAAGAAGGCATAGCAGCAAAACAACACCATGTAAAAAAGGCCTTTGCCCCACAAGGTAGCTGACAAGCTACCACCACCCATATTAATTAATTCCGGCACCTTTAATCTTTCCTTGTCAAGCGCCATACTTTCGGACAGCCCTATCAGTAAAGTCTGCTGTAATATCAGGGCCAGCAAACCTGGTAGCAGGAAGGCGCCGTAACTGGAACGAGAATTATACATAGGCCGGTAGTCCAGGTTTACAGGTTGGGTTTCCCGCATCGCCATCTGGGTATTCAGCCCCTGCATTTCGTTGTATTTCAGACGCACGCCCGCTCCCACCGTGAGGGCCAATGTAGTAATGGCGCCGGCCAACTCGCTGGAAGGCAGGAAGCGCGCGGCATTCACGGCCAGTACTATATCCCCCTGCTGTAAAGCCAATACTTTCTTTTGCACGCCATCGGGAATATAGAGATAGCCCTGGCAATCGCCGTAGTACATTTTCTCTTGTGCATCTTTCAGACCTACCACTCCCACCAGGTCAACTATCTGCATTTTGGCCAGCTGCTGCAGGAAGGTGCGGGATAATTCGCTCTTATCATCATCCGCCACGGCCAGGGTTACTTTTTCTTCTACCTTATAACTATATATACTGCCATAGAAAAAAGCATACAGGAGCGGCGCTATCAGCAAGGTAAGCAGGAGACTATGGTCTTTAGCCACCAGCTTAACTTCCCTCAGGAACAACCGGGTAATATGATAAAAAAAGTCACGCATGCACCAATGATAGTTTATTCAACCTGCGTTGCAGGAATAGCAAGGCCACCGGGAAGGTGACAAGGATATAAATGAAAAGCTGCCCTATTTCTTTATGTACATAATGCAATGGCAATTCCATAAAATACACTTTAAAGAATCCATCCAGGAAAGGCGTGAAAGGCATCAGCCATGCATAATACTGATCGTACCAGGGCATGGCCCAGCGGGGAAAAGTAAAGCCACTGAATACAAAGGCGGGTGAAGTATAAAACAGTCCCAGGTCACAGGCCACCATCACATCACTCACTATTGCCGACACCATAAAGCCAATGCTGATACAGGCAATAATGAGCAGGCTAAAAAGGGTAAACAGCGCCCAGGACCCGCCGATACGGCCGCTGGCGAAAACAGGGTATACAATACATGTTACCAGGATATAATGCAGCCAACTGACACCCAGATACGCCAATCCTTTTCCCAGCAATACATTGGAGGCCGAGCCGTTCGCAATATTATTCAGTTCTGTCAGCGTGCCCCGCTTCCCTTCGAGGTTAATGGCCAATATAGTTACCATGATGATCATCATTTGCAGCGCTACTGCAATCAGGCCTGGCACCAGGTACTGCAGGTAACTGAACTGTGGATTATATAAAAGATAAGAAGTTAGTTTGATGGGCTGCACCAGTGCCATGGCCTTTCCTGCCGGCATACCTGTTTTGACGAACTTCTGCAGCACCACGCCGGAACCAGCCGTAATCAACACTTTGGCGGCATCTTTATAAATCAGTTTCGCCGTTACCACGGATGCGCCATTGGTATACAACGTAATATATACCGGTTGATGGCTTTTAATATGATCATCCATGCGGGCGGGGAAATGAATGGCGCCCTGGAGAACGCCCCGCTGCATCATCTCCTCTATCGCCGCTTCGTTGTGTACCTGTTGTGTGATATGAATGCTTTCGGTTTGTTCCAGCATAAAGGTAAACTGCCTCGACAAGGGCGAGTTGGACTCATCCCAGATAGCCACAGGCAAGTCGCGCGCAAACTGGTTTTTATAGATATAGCCATATAGAAAACATACCAGTGCAGGCAATATCAGCAGTACCACGTAATGCTCTGGTAGCGTGAGAATCCGCTTCCATTCCCGGAGGGTGATATGAGTAATGGCACGTAGCATCATGGCAGGGTCATGGAGGCTGTCATGCCAGGGCGTAGCCCTTTAATGGCTGCCTGGTTAATGGGTTTCAGATCGACCGTAAACGTGCGCAGTTCAAATTTGCCGGTTTCCTTCACGGGTACCCAGTTGGCAAAAGTGAGCGACGGCGCCACTTTGGCTACTTCTGCTTCAAAGTTTTCCGGGTCGCAGCCTGGTACCCTCATCGTAAACCTGCTGCCGGGGGGAAAATCTTTCATATCATCCTGCCGGATATTATAAGTGATGTGATAGGTAGCTGGTTTCTGTATGGTCATCAGCGGGTATCCGATGGCTACAATTTCGCCTTCTTCAATGACCATGGAAGTGATGATGCCATCTGAGGGAGCATGAATGTAGGTGTTGTCCGATAAGGCTTTGGTGAGTTCATACCCCTGCTGCGCCTGGCGTACAATCGCTTCAGCGGTAGTAATCAACTCCGGCCTGCTGCCTTGCTGCAACATATCCATATTCAGTTTGGCGGTTTCCATTTCTTTTTTGGCGGCCTGTAGTTTAAAATAAACGAGATCTTTTTCCTGGCCGGAAATCACATCATCATCAAACAGGTTTTGCATGCGCTGATAGGTTTTCTGCATCAGCTCATACTGGCGTTGGGTGATGTTATAAAGATTATCTGCGGCTTTGATGGCTTCCGGGCGGGCACCTTTCTGTAACAGCGTGAGTTGTCCTTTTGCGGCGTCGATGGCTGCTTCCGCCTGATTGCGGATCGCATTTATTTCGGTAGATCTGAGTACGCCCAGCAGTTGTCCTTTGCGGATGGTATCTCCCTGCTTGACTAAAAGACTATCGAGCCGGCCGGGAAATTCAGCGGCTACGTCTACATAGTCTGCATCTACCATCCCGATCACCGACTTATCTGCTGTTGCCGGCTTCTTCACAAAAAAGAACAGCGCAATAATTAATATGGCAATGGGGATCAGCAGCGCCCAATAATTTTTGAATATGCCTTTCATGAATGATGCTGTTTATCTGTCAACGTAAGTAGCAAATTGTTCCGGTGTACCCATTACATTCCAGTATTCGGCCAGGGCCAGGTAGTAGCCCATTACGGCGGTATAATAGATCTTCTGCATTTCTTCTTCCTGTAAAAGCGCGTCATTGACATCTTTCACGGACGACAACTGATTCTGCATCCGGTCGGTGACCAGTGTGGTGGTCACCCGTGCCTGTTGCCGGGCACTGTCGAGAGAAGCCACATCATTTTGCAGGGCCTTCATTTTGTTCATAGCTACACGCAGTCGTAGTTCCAGCGAAGTTTTAGTATTAGCGGCCGCCATCTGCGCTTCTTCCACCAGCATTTTGGAAGCTTTGGTACGCTTATACTTTTGTAATCCGTCGAAGAGGTTCCACTGCATTTCCACGCCAACGAGCCATGGAGGAATCGTTACCGGCAAATCTTTTTGGTAAAGGTTTAAACTGCCTATGGCAAATATATTGGGTAATGCCAGTGAGCGGGAAGCTTTCAGGGCTACATTCGCCAGGTCTGTTTTATTTTCCACCAAACGGTAGGCAGGATTATTGGTGAGTTGCGTTATCTGTCCTTCGCCGGCAACGGGTTTCAGCTCATACTGCAGGGTATCCTCAATGATGATGGGCGTTTCCAGCGGCTGGCCCAGGAGGTTGTTCAGTTCCAGCAGGGCATTTTCTTTTTCCAATCCGAGGTTACTATAACGGCTGGTAGCTTGTATATAGGCTACCCTGGCCCAATTGAGCAGATAAGGAGGCAATATCTGGTTATCTTTCAGGGAGGTGGCGTAGTCGCGGTTTTTCTTAAATGCCGCTACAATCACTTCCTCATGTGCCATCATGGTGTTAAGATAAAGGATACGGATATACTGAGCGCCGATCGCGAAGTAGAGTCCTTTTTCCACCACCTGCTGATTGAATTGGCCACCCACTACCTGGGTACGTGCCAACTGCTGCGCGGCAGCAATTTTTCCGCCGAGGTAAATGGGTTGTCGCAACGCCAGTGCAGCGGTAAAGTAAGATTGTTTGGAGAGTTCGGGATTATAGTCCGGGTAAAAGGTATTGATAATTCCTTTCGTACCATTATAGATAACATCCTTTACACTTTGGGGAAGCGGCTGACCGGTGATTTGCTGGAACACGGCGTTGGCGGTATTTACACTTTGGGCAGACGATCCGTTGACTACACCATCTTTTACCTGTTGCAGGTTTATCTCCAGTGGCTTACCCAAGTAATTATATCCGGCCAGGAGATCCAGCTTCGGGTAATAACTGCTGTTCTCTGCCTGTAGATTATATTGTCTCGCCTGTAAAGAGCGTTGGGCCTGCTGGATGAGGGTATTCCCGTTCTTTGCGAGTTCATAACATTGTTTTAAAGTCAGCTGTTGTCCGTTCTGTTGCGCCCTCACATGTAATACAGTCAATAACGGTATTAAAAGCAGGTAATATCTCATACGGTTTTCTTTTCATCAGGAAGGCCATGCCGGGCTTCAACACCTCCAAACAATATTTCATGAATAATGTTTGAAGTATTTGAAAAAAATTATACATAATTTGATAATAAAGTACTTACCTGAAAATCGCTATCTTTAACAACTGCCACAAATAGTACATCAATTACGACAATTGGTCCATTTTAGCCCTGCTGCTATCTACCGATATTTGTGGTATCAAAGCATTAAACAATAAGAAAGAATACTTGTTAAGATATAGCCCTGCAGCGGCTTACGCAGCAACAAGCATTTTATTGATTCATTTAAAACTACATTTACTTATGGCAAAACAACAATGGGTAGTCGACCTTAGTCACAGTGAACTTGGATTCAAAATCCGCCACCTGATGATCACTAATGTCAGCGGAAAATTTCTCGATTTCACGGTGGATGCAGAAACCGAAGAAGATGACTTCATGACGGCAAAGGTGAAAGCAACCGTAGATGTAGATTCTATTTCTACCGGTAGCCAGGATCGCGATAAGCATCTCCGTTCCCCGGACTTCTTCGACGTTAATACCTATCGGAACATCACGTTTGTAGCTACCAAATATGAGAATATAGACAATGATGGTTCTTATGAATTACACGGTGATCTCACCATTCGTGATGTTACCAAAAACATTAAACTTTCTGTAGAATTCGGTGGTGTGGTAAAAGACCCATGGGGTAATACCAAGGCTGGTTTTACGATCAATGGTAAAATTAACCGTAAAGATTTTGGACTCACCTGGAATGCTGCTACAGAAACAGGCGGCGTAATGGTAAGTGACGAAGTGAAAATAAACGGCGAAGTGCAGTTGATTAAAAAATAGCTTTTAGCCATTAGCTTTTAGCTTTTAGTAAATATAGCGGGATCAACATATTTTAATCTGCGCTGCATTTACTAAAAGCTAAAAGCTGGCAGCTAAAACCTCAAAAAGGAGTAACTATGAACGACATAACAGGTATCCATCATGTGACGGCCATTGCAGGCAACGCTAAGAAGAATTATGATTTTTATACCCGGGTAATGGGGTTACGTTTTGTAAAGAAAACGGTCAACTTTGATGATCCGCATACTTATCATTTTTATTATGGAGATGAAACGGGTACACCTGGTACTATCCTCACATTTTTCCCCTGGCAGGATATTATGACGGGCCGTAGAGGCACGCATATGGCCACCGAAGTGGGTTATTCCATTCCCGAGGGCAGTATTGATTTCTGGCTGAAAAGATTTGAAAAAGAGAATATCATCTATAATAAACCTTCTGCCAAATTCGGCGACATTTACCTGACCTTTATTGATCCTGACGGGTTAAAAGTGGAGTTAACAGTCCCCGAAAAAGCAGATAACAGGCAGCCCTGGGTCACCAACGAAGTAACAGAAGCAAATGCCACCCGTGGCTTTCACCATGTTACCCTTACTTTGGAAGACATACAGCCTACGGCTGATTTACTGGTATCTGTGTTTGGATATCAACTGGAAAAAAATCACACCAATCGTTACCGGTTTGCCAGTCCTGCCGGTGACACCGCCAACTATATAGACCTGGTAGAAGCCAAGGGCGAGCCTCGTGGTCACGTAGCTGGTGGCAGTGTACATCATATTGCCTTCCGCATGAAAGATGATGCTATGCAAATGCATTATCGGCAACTGCTGGAAGACCGTGGCTTAAACGTCACGCCACAACTGGATCGCAAATACTTCCGTTCCGTATATTTCCGGGAACCGGGTGGCGTTTTATTTGAACTGGCTACCGATACCCCGGGATTTACCGTAGATGAGCCGGCGGCAGAACTGGGGACACACCTGATGTTGCCGGAACAATATGAAGCGCAGCGGGAAGAGATTGTACAAAAACTGATAAAACTGGACTGATATGGACTTCAGGCCGATGCAATATGTATACCAGCCGGTTGACAACGGCGCCGCCTATACGCTGTTACTGTTACACGGTACCGGCGGAGATGAGCGTGATTTGTTGCCACTGGCAGGATCGCTGGGAAGAGGATTCAACATACTGAGTTTAAGAGGCAATGTGGAAGAACAGGGCATGCCACGTTTCTTTCGTCGTTTAGCCATGGGGGTATTTGATGAAAAAGACGTGCATTTCCGCACCCATGAAATGGTTCATTTTCTCAAAGGCCTGTCTGCTATTAAGGGTTTCGACATCAATAAACTGATTGCAGTAGGGTACTCCAACGGCGCTAATATTGCCGGCGCCACGCTGATGCTGTACCCCGAATTGCTGGCAGGTGCGGTGTTGTTCCGTCCCATGCAGCCACTCAGTGGCCTGGAAGACTCTTTCGAAACGCAGCGGCAATCGCCTGTATTTATGAGTTCCGGCGCGCAGGACAGTACGGTCAACCCGGCTGCTACCGCGGCATACGCCTCCCTCTTAAGTGCTAATGGATTTGATGTAAGTACCTATACCGTTAATACGGGGCATAACCTGGTTCAACAGGACATTACGCTGGCAGCGGAATGGATGCACCATCATTTCAGTAAATAATACACATGGATCAGGAAGTAAAAGTAAGTTTATCAGGTCATCCCTACCAGGTATCCATCAGTACAAGAGACCACCGCTGGCTGGCAGATGAGCCGGAAGAAGTAGGTGGCGGCGATACCGGACCACAACCCGGAGAGCTGTTATTGAGCAGTCTTGCCGCCTGTACAGCGATCACTGTAAAAATGTACGCCAATCGAAAGAAATGGCCAGTGGAAAACATCGAAGTAGAGTTGCGTTATAACAGCGCCGCCAAACCAGATCCGCTGACTACTGTCATAGATATGGAAGTTTATTTTGCAGGGGACTTAACGGAAGAGCAGCGGGCGAGGTTGTTACAGATAGCTCACTCCTGCCCTGTTCACAAAGTTCTGACCAACCCTATCATAGTGAATACAAAAGCTGTTTAAACCATGAAAGACATCACCAAACACTACACCAACGGAGAAGTGACCATTGTATGGAAGCCAAATGTCTGTATCCATTCAGAAGTGTGCTTTCATGGTCTTCCTGCGGTATTCAATCCCAATCAAAAGCCGTGGATTCAGGCAGATGCCGCCACCACGGAGCAGATTGTGGCACAGGTAAAGCAATGCCCTTCCGGTGCACTCACCTATTTCATGAACGCCGATGTGGCGGCGGAAGGCGGCGTAGAACCAAACATCACAGCTGAAAGCATCGTGGAACCAACGCCTAACGGGCCGTTGCTGGTGTATGGAAATATTGTTGTACGGGATGCCAATGGCAAAGAAACCCATAAGAATAAGGTGACCGCTTTTTGCCGCTGTGGCGCCTCGTCCAACAAACCCTACTGTGACGGTACACATACAAAAATCAAATTTTCTGACAAGTCCTGAGCTACTGCAAAGGAGCTGTTCCGTACATCACCCATTTAAGCTACAACTTTATGGAATTGAACATTCAAAACAATACCACCAAACATCAGTTTGAAACGGTGGTAGATGGCCATACGGCGTTGATTGCCTACACCTTATTCCCTGGCGGCATTGCTTATGTACATACAGAAGTTCCGCCAGAACTGGAAGGCAAAGGCATTGCGGGACAAATGGCCAAATATGTACTGGAGTATGCACGGGAAAAACACCTGAAGGTGAAACCATACTGTCCGTACGTGAATGCCTATATGAAAAGGCATCCGGAGTATAATGATTTGCTGTAAGGCAGAAAGTATAAAGCTGAAAGCCAAAAAGCTATTGTAGCGATTATCAACATGGATAATCATTCGCTACAATAGCTTTTTGCTTTATGCCCATTCAATTTCGTAAATTCATCTAATAAAAAACTATCTCTATGGAACTGGTAAAATTCATTCAGCAGCCCTGGCACTGGTCCGTGTCCGGGCTATTGATAGGTCTAACAGTGCCGGTACTACTAATACTTGGCAATAAGGCCTTTGGCATTTCTTCTTCACTGCGGCATATCTGCGCTGCCTGTTTCCCGGCAAACATTTCCTTCTTCCAATACGACTGGAAAAAGGAATCCTGGAACCTGTTTTTTGCAGCAGGTATTTTACTGGGCGGTTTCCTGGCAGCACATTACCTGCAAGATGGCCAGGATATACAGGTGGCAGCGGCTACGCAGCAACGACTGGCTACTTATGGCGTACATGATTACAGTGCTTTGCTGCCATCAGAAATATTTAGCTGGTCCAACCTGTTTACCTGGAAAGGCTTGATCTTTTTTGTATTCGGTGGCTTCCTGATTGGCTTTGGCACCCGCTATGCCGGTGGTTGTACGTCGGGGCATTCTATTATGGGATTGTCTAATCTTCAATGGCCTTCGCTGGTAGCTACCTGCTGCTTTATGGCCGGCGGTTTCTTTAGTGCCAATGTATTGATCCCTTATCTCTTTAAATGCTTTCAATAATTATGAAAAACATTAAATTTCTGATAGCAGGTATTTTCTTTGGTATAGTGCTGGTAAAAGCACAGGTGATTAGCTGGTTCCGTATACAGGAAATGTTCCAGCTCACTTCTTTTCATATGTACGGTGTAATTGGTACTGCGGTGGTTACCGGTATTATTTCGTTGCAAGTGATCAAACGGTTTCATGTAAAAACAATTGCCGGCGAACCCATCAGCGTCGCACCCAAAACATTCAACAAGGGACAAATCTTCGGTGGACTGATATTCGGACTGGGGTGGGCCATTACCGGTGCATGTCCGGGACCTTTGTTTGCACAGATTGGTTCTGGCTTTACCGTAGTAGGCGTTACTTTACTCAGCGCCATTGCAGGTACATGGGTATATGGCGCGCTGAAGCCCCGCCTTCCTCATTAAAAAAAAGCTTCAAGGAGCTGGCCCTTGAAGCTATGATTGCAATTCCCATGATTCACAAAGAATCTGTTATGTTATTTTTTCAAACTGGCTTGAATGGCTTTAGCGGAATCCAGGTGCGCTTTTAAAGTAGGTAAAGTATTACGTGCCCATGTTTTCAGGTCATCGTCCGTTACATTGTCGGATGCCTTTTCAAATTCGCTCACTACTTTTTCATGTCCATCTACCATCATATCGATGTAGTGTTTATCAAAGTCTTTCCCCGTTTTCTTCGCCATGTCGTCCATGTGTTTTTTATCTTCTGTTGATAATTCTGCAGGAAGTGTGATGTTCTTCTTTTGAGCCAATGCTTTTAGTTCATCGCCTGCTTTGGTGTGATCATTTACCATCATGGTGGCAAAAGATTTCACTTGCGGATTTTGTGCTTTCTCCTGCGCCAATTTTCCGGCTTCCACTTCATGCATACCGGCATTGGCCGCATCCACTGCAAATTGCGATGATTTCTCATCTACTGGTTTTGTTGCCTGGTTAATGTCCTGAGCACTGTCTACCGGTTTTTCATTTTGTGGATTCCTCGCATTGTTGCCGCAGGATTGCGTCATCCAAACGGCTAAAAATGTTGCTGACAAGATTACTAACTTCTTCATTGTGTATTGTTTTGGGTTGGTAATACGTGTGTCTGTTTTATACCAACCAACTTTGCAAAAACGGTACCCGGAAAAAAGCAGGCTCACGGAAACACAATACCAGACTGACATACAAAGAAGCCACGCAACATTAGCGAACACAAAATATTGTAGATGGTTTTCCCCACAGCGCGAAAAAAAACTGGTGACGCCGCTTGCATTTTACTGCAAGCGACGTCACCAGTTTATCTGAAAAAAATAATTATTTGGATTGCGACAACGAATAGATCACCACGATAACAAGAATAATTATCAGTATTAATCCTGCAATCTTGATCCAGCTATATGGCCGATCTCCGGTTACTTCACCGGTGCAGGCATTCACCACAAAATGATATAGTTTGCCATTATAGCGATAAGCACTGATCCAAACAGGGAGTAACAGGTATTTCAAGCCCAGGTTATTGTATTCCACATCATAGCTATCAATGCTTTGTTCATCTCCCCCAATATCATCCCTGATTTCATCGCAAATAACGGGATCCATTCTTCTCTTGGCCACTACCAGGGCTTGTTCCGCATTAGTCTGATAAATTTCAGCACGGAAACCACTCAGGTAGCGTCCATCATATTTCTTCAACTGATCCAGCAACCACGGTTCCAGGATTTCCGCCATTTTTAGTGGCAGCGAAGGACTGGCTGATACCAATACATCCCGGAAGCTGTTATTTACCCTCCCTGAAGTTGGATACCATGCGGTATGTCTCACTTGCCTGGTACGGGTTTCAGTTCTTCCGTTTACTTCTTCTGTATAGGTTTCTGTGGTGTAATAATATTCGCCGCGTTGCCCGGAATATTCGGTATAAGTATCCGTATCATAGCTCCAGTGCGGAATATATACGCCCTTTAATTGCTGCGAGGAGCCGTCTTTTACTTTCTTAACCATGTCTGATGGTGCAAACCAGAGTTTGCTCATCCAGGTTCTGAAATATTGCACGGCCTCACTGTCTTTCACCACGAAGGGCAGCACATAATGCGGCTGAAGAATGGCGGTTGTTTGAGCGGTATCTACTACCAGCGGAGACGCACAGAATGGACAGGAATCGGCTGTTACATTGGGCAGCATGGTAGTGGATGCACCGCAGCCGGTACACTTTACCACTACTGCCTCCTGCGTTGTTTCAGTATGATTTTTTTGTTCTGCAATAAATTGCGCATAGTCTACCGGCTGAATGGATGCTGGTAGTGTGGCTTCTTCTATCTGATTTACTGTGCCACAATATTCACATTTCAGGCTGTTGGTTCCTGGGGCATAGTGCAGTATGGCTCCGCAGTTCTGGCATTTTAGTGAATTGACCGTCTCACTTGTTTTCTCCTCAAATGACATAGGAATATTTTGGGAGCGGCTGTAACCATGGCCAGTAGGCTTTTTATGACATTGGCTACAGCCGCTTTTTTAGTTTTATGGTAATGGTGGTGGCACGGTAGCTAATACCGGGGCCAGTTCTGGAACGGTACCTGCGGCAGACCAGGCGGCCATACCGGTTTTCCATACCAGTGTTTGTGCATTCAGATTACCTGCAGCAGCAAGTTGGCGCAGTTGATCCTGGTCAAAAGGACCGCTTTGTTTTCCGTCTACAGCCACATAGAAAGGAGCGGCGGTCGGCAAAGGAGGTGGTGCGCCACCGCCTGCGTTAGGCTGCTGATTATTGTTTTGGAAGATGTTACCTACCTGTCCCATCATTGCTGCGCCCATGCCGGCACCTAATCCTGCTGCAGCAAGTCCGCCGCCGGAAGGATTTTCGGCTGCCTTTTCCATGGCATTGGCGGCCTGGAACTGGGAATATGCTCCCAGGTTGCCCACGATGCCAATGCTGCTGCGCTTATCCAGTGCAGCTTCCACTTCAGGCGGCAACGAAATATTTTCTATGAGGAATTTGGTCAGTTCCAATCCCAGTTCATTGAACTCTGATCCAATTTTACCGGTAATCTGGGTGGATACTTCTTCATAGTTGGCAGCCAGGTCCAGTACAGGAATTTTGGCTTCTGCAATGGCTTCCATACCGCGGGATACCGCCAGGTTGCGCAGTTGCTCGTTAATGCCTTCTACCGTGAACTCCGGGTTGGTAGCGGCTACTTCTTTCAGGAAGGAACCGGCATCCTTTACGCGGAATGCGTAGCTACCAAAAGCGCGAAGGCGCAATGGTCCAAATTCCGCATCACGGAGCATCACCGGGTTCTTCGTTCCCCATTTCTGGTTAGTGAACTGCCGCATGCTCACAAAGAACACATCAGCTTTAAAAGGGCTGTTGAAGCCATATTTCCATCCCTGTAATGTACTCAGTACAGGCATATTTTGTGTAGTCAGTGTGTACATGCCGGGTTGAAATACATCGGCAATCTTACCTTCATTCATAAAAACAGCCACCTGTGATTCACGCACAGTAAGCTTGGCATTCATTTTTATTTCATTCTGGTAACGGGGAAACTTCCACACAATGGTGTCTGTGGACGGGTCTGTCCACTCAATAATGTCAATAAATTCGTTCCTGAGCTTATCAAAAATTCCCATAGTAACAGGTTTTATACGCTGCCAATTTAAAGAATTATTTACTTGAAAAGCTATATCCGGATAGTTATAATTTCGCCAAACTTTATTTCACGGCCACTTTTAGCCATTTTTCCAGGAGTCCGGGCCAGGCATCTGCAGCAGGGTTTCCCGGGCGTAATCCGTACCCATGGCCTCCTTTCGGATAAAAATGTAATTCCACCGCAGCTTTGGCGTCTCGCAGGGCACCCGCCATTACCAGGGCGCTGTTGCCAAAAAAATCATCCGCAGTGCCGAAAATGAACATGGGAGGCGTTTGACTGGTTGGCTTTAGTTCCGGTGTCAACGTCCGGTTACTTCCGTTATCAAGATAAGCAGGATATATCAGCACTCCGAAAGCAGGACGGGCAGAGAGGCTATCAGCTTTATCGAATGGCGTATAGGTTTGAACGTTATATAGCGTAGCTGCTCTTGCGGTCAGGCTACCACCGGCTGAAAAACCAAGCATGCCAATCTTATCAGGTTGTACATTCCATTCGGCGGCGCGACTGCGCACCACACGCATAGCACGTTGGGCATCCTGTAAAGCACCGGCTTCTTTTTTAGGTACACGATATTGAAGTACAAAAGCGGTATAGCCGAGTTTATTAAACCAGGCAGCTATTTCGTATCCTTCCAGGTTAATCGCCAGGATGCTATAGCCTCCACCGGGACAAATCACTACACCCATGCCGTTGTTATTGGCGGCTGGTGCCGGAAATACTTCCAGCAGCGGATCGGTAACATCTGTTAAACGTGTGATATTATTACTTCCATCAGGCGTTACTTTGGCCGCCTGTTTCGCCGCAGGTTCTTCCGGCACGGTACCTGGCCACAGGTGAATGGTTTGTTGCTGGGCACTAATAGCGGTAGTCATTCCTATCATTGTAAGTAAAATACAAAGTTGTTTCATTAATGGAATTTAGTGTTAAAAAGACAAATATAATAAATACAATGGGCAGATACAAGGACAGCTTCCTTAACAGGAAGCTGTGTTACTCGTCTGACCACCAGGCATACAGATCCCGGAGATATTCTTTGATAAACCGTTATTTATTGCTAACACTTAAAACGGGACAGCTCCCTGAAGAGGAAGCTGTGGCGCCAATATAACCAACAGGATATGCAGTACCTGAAGGTATCCTTGCTTATGAAATTGAGTGCTAACCGTCTTAAATAATTTATATCGCTTCTATTACTATTGTCAATGTCCGCACGGTATTGTCATCTGCCATTTTACCGGTGGCGGTAATGGTTACTTTGGTATCGCTGTTTTTTACGGATTTGAAAGTACCGGTGAAATCTTCCATGGTAAATCCTTCCAGGGTACCGTCATCCTTTAATTTCCACGTATAGGTTCTGGTTTGGTTGGTACCAGGACATTTGTCGGCGCCCTCATCTTCCACTGCCGAACCATCTGCTTTAAAAATGGTGAAATTATCTTTTACACAAGCCGGCATGATGGCGTATAAATCGGTTATGGTACCACCCTGGCCATCATCAAAACCCGGGGTGACTGTCATTGCTTTTGTCTGCCATTTTTTGCCAACGAGGTAAGAGGTGGTTATACCGCCATCAGGCTTATTCTCATCTTTGTGTTTTCTGCATTGCGTAAAAAACAGCACGCTCATCATGGCAACAAGGAATAAAGGGGCATCACCCACAAAACGCTTAAATACTTTTTTCATACTTTAAAATTAATGTGAAACAAAAGGGGTTAATGAGTGCAAAGCTATTATGCTGCAGGGTTTCACATCTCAGTAGAAGTACTTAATCTAAAAATTAGGTAGTGGTTGGGAGGAGGATATTTTACACCACGCCGGGGCGACGTGGTGCAAAAATAGGAATATTATTTTACGCATTGCTGCCAGGCTTCCGCCATTAGTTGAGCACCGGCCACACTGGGATGTACACCGTCTCCAGTCCAGTATGCTCCAGGCGCCGACTGCAGCGCTTTATCAAAAATGGATTGATATGGAATGAAAGTGGCCTCGTATTTATCTGCGATAGCGCGTGCTGCTGCACGATATTCGTCAAATGCAGGATACCACTTATCATCCACCGACTTTACATCCCTCACTGCAAAAGGCTCCCCGATAATCAGTTGTACATCCGGCAAAGCGGCCCTGGTACGAGACAGCAGCTTATCGTAATCATCCCTGTAAGTTTGGATAGTGCCTTTGTAATTGTTATTCAGTGTATGCCAGTAATCGTTCACGCCCACCAGGATACTGAGTACATCCGGCTTGATAGCCAGACAATCTACATCCCAGCGGTCGGCCAACTGAAATACTTTGTTACCACTGATGCCTTTGTTATAAATCTTCAGGTGCTTACCGGCATGTTTGAGTAACAGTCCTGATGCCGCCATCAATGCATAGCCACTACCCAACGCAGCGCTGCTATTGGCTTCCTCATGGTCTCTTTTACGACCGGCATCGGTGATGGAATCGCCCTGGAACAATACGATACCTTCTTTTTTGAGTGTTATCTTTTTTGTTTTTTCTGCAGCAACAGCGGCGGATACAATACCAGGAATACTGATGGCAGCAAGGCTTCCCAGCGATACATTCCTGAGAAAGTTACGACGGTTAGATGAATTCATAACGGGCATGGATTAAGTGACGATGACGGTATACTCCGTAATCAGGCGCTTAAACTATAAAAAAGATTTCACATTTTTCAGACAAAAGCGCTAAACCCGGTGATGGCCCTTCCCACAATCAGGGAATTGATTTCTTTCGTGCCTTCGTAAGAATAAATAGCTTCTGCATCGGCAACAAAACGCGCTACGTTATATTCCAGCAGGATGCCGTTGCCTCCCATCACTTCACGGGCGCGGCTTACCACATCACGGGTACGCAGGGTACAAAACACTTTAGCCAGTGAGGCATGTTCATCCTTTAACTGGCCGGCATCCTGTATTTCGGACAACCTGTATACCATGGTTTGCATGGCTGTCAGGTTGGATAACATTTCTACCAGGTGTCCCTGTATTAACTGGAAGGAAGCGATCGGTTTGCCAAATTGCTCACGGGTACGGGTATACGCCAGCGCGTTTTCATATGCTCCGCGGGCGCAGCCTACGGCTTCCCAGGCAACACCTGCCCGCGTCATTTGCAGTACTTTTGCGGTATCCCTAAAGGAGTTGGCATTTTGCAAACGGTCAGTCTCTGCAATGTGACAATCGGTTAAGGTAATCAGCCCGTTTTGTACAATGCGCAGGGCCATTTTATCATGGATCTTTTCCACACTGAAGCCAGGCGTATCTTTTCTCAGCAGGAAACCTTTCACCTGGTTATCATCCACATCCCGGGCCCATATTACGATCACGTCAGCAAAGGTAGCATTGCCTATCCATTTCTTCTGGCCATTTAATACCCAGGTATCCCCTGTACGTTTAGCCGTGGTTGTTAGTCCGCCGGCAGTACCGGAGCCTACTTCTGGTTCGGTTAAGCCAAATGCGCCAATAAGGTTTAGCTGCTGCATGCCCGGTAACCATTCCTGCTTCTGTGCTTCCGATCCCAGCATATAAATAGATCCCATGGCCAGTCCGCTTTGCACGCCAAAGAAAGTGGCAATAGAAGCGTCTACCCTGGCCATTTCCATGGCAATAATCCCCTCCATCAGAAACGAGCGGTTAGGACAGCCGTAGCCTTCATAAGTAACGCCACAAATATTGAGTTCCCTGAACTTCGAAATGATTTCAAACGGGAAAGTGGCTTTTAGCCAGTGCTCATTTACCAGCGGTTGTATTTCCTTTTCCATGAATGCCCGCACTTTCAACTGCAGCGCCCGGTCGTCTGCATTGAGCTTGCTGCCGAGGTCGTAAAAGTCGCCCTCAATCGGAGGCAGTGCTTTTTTGGCACCACGACTGGTCAGCATTTTCATCAGGCCATTCAGTTGGGTGTCGTCCATCTGTGCTACTGAGGCCATTACCCTGGGGAGGTCTACTTTTTCAGAGAGTTTGGCGAGCATATTGAAATCGATGCTCTTTAACAGGTGGTAGGCGTTTTTCAGTTTGGAAAAGGTTCCGGACATATTGCATGGTTTTGTATAAAAATACGGATTCACACGGATTTTGTCTTTTCCCGGATTATGCTGATGCTACTGATTTTTTTGTTTTTGGCAGCGGTAAAAAGGAGATGGATTACCAGCCATTACAATAGATTGCAAAAGATACAACAACAATATCATGATTAGTTAAAATGATACCGGCATAAAAAAAGGGTTGCACAGAACAGCATGCAACCCCCTGGTTTTAAAAACACAACTAAAAAAAGAGCATTGCTACAAAAATATATACATGGCTGTTATACCTGATGACGCAAAAAAAAGCTCATCCCCCTATCCTTCTTCAGAAAAAAAAATCTATAAAAAGGTGATAAATTACTACTGCTTAATTGGTTATTCTTTTCAAAAAGATAGTTACTTTCGCAAGGATCATTTCATATATATTAAAATATCGTGAAGGTTAATGCTTACATCACCTTCTTACCAGGCATATAAAGAATTATTTCATTCACAGTATAATGACTTATGTAACTATGCCTATAGTTTTCTGAAAGACGATGCGGCTGCAGAAGATGTGGTACAGGAAACGTTTATCAGGCTCTGGGAAAAACATCAGAACCTGATCGGTATACCCAATATAAAAGCGTACCTTTTCAGGGCGGTGCGTAATAATTCTATTTCCGCATTACGCAAGCTGGGCACCGAAGAAGCAGGTAACAAAGGGTTTGAATGGATTAGTGACAGCATGGAGGACCCGGATGCCAGGGAGATAGAAAATGCCAGGCCTTATTACGAGCAACTGATCTATGAGGCCGTTGCCAACTTACCGCCACAATGCCGTGAAGTATTTACCTGTTGCAGGATCAATGGGATGACTCACCAACAGGCAGCAACCAAACTTGGCCTTTCCGCCAAAACGGTCGAAAACTATATGGGCCGGGCACTTAAATTACTGCGGAAATACCTGTTGCAATATGGTTTACCAGTCAGTATTCTTTTTTTATTAAAAATATTGACGCCCTGATAGAGGGTTGTCACACTAACGAGCGTTATCTGATTAGAGCACACTGTAATGTAACTTATGGAGCATTTAGACACCTACCTATATGAACTTATAGCTAAAAAGCTTGCTGGTCATTGTACCGACGCAGAATCTGCCGAATTACAAAAATGGCTGGATGCCTCTCCTGAAAACCAGGCGGAGTTTAATGCTTTGAGCACCATCTGGAAGGATAGTTCCAAAGCCGCCGGCACTTCGCGACAATACAATACTACGGCTGCCTGGAACAAAACCAGCCAGGCCATTCAACCTCCTGTTTCCCGGATTAAAACACTCTATACCAAATACGCTGCCGCAGCAGCTATCATATTACTTTTAACAGGAGGAGCATGGTGGCTGGAAAGTCGCTCTTCCCTGAAAAAACATGAACTGGCCGCTAACGACGGTAAAATAAAAAGCCTGGAATTACCTGATAAATCTACAGTAACCCTGCGTCAGGGCGCCCGTATCCGGTATATCAACGGCTATCATCACGATCAGCGCGTGGTGGAACTGGAAGGAGAAGCATTTTTCGAAATCGCCAATGATCCCGGACACCCCTTCCTCGTAAAAACACCTAATCAATCGGTGATAGAAGTATTGGGTACCTCTTTTACTGTGCAAACGGGGAAAGACAGTACCGCTGTCATCGTTGCTTCCGGGCGCGTAAAGCTTGGCGTAGAAGGTGATACAACAGCCCTCATCCTGGGCAGCGGACAAAAAGGAACCTGGGGCAATGGCCAGTTATACGCCGGTAATAATAAAAATTTAAATTTTATTGCCTGGAAAACCGGCATTTTGCAATTTAATGATGAATCATTGCTTGAAATATTGCCACAATTAGCCGACTTTTACGCAAAAGAAATCAGGATTGACGATCAATACCGTGAAATAGCCTCGCAGCAAAAAGCTACGATCACCTTCCGGAATCAGTCCTGTGATGATGTTTTGCATGAATTACAACTATTGCTTGGGTTTAAATACCAACAAAACGGCGATACCATCGTCATTAGCCAGTAATTTTAGTCGTTTTTTATACCTCCTGAGTTTTGTTTTATTGTTCTGTGCTACTTCCCTACAGGCACAGAACAATGAAAGTGATTTGCTGCAACAAGCCTATACACCCCCTTCCCGGCAAGGTACCATCCTTTTTTTCATACAGCACATTCAAAAAAGTACCGGGATCAACATATCTTACAGCTCCAGCTTTCTGCACCTAAATAAAAAAGTACAGTTAAATGGAACAGAACATACTACCGGCGCCATTTTAAACACCATTTTACAGGGAACCGGTATCCAGGCAGCGGCGTTAAATGGCAAAATATTCCTGCTGCGCGAAAACTCCCAGACACAATATTACACCATCAGTGGCTTTGTAAAAGAAGCCAGCAGCAATGAACTGATCATCAATGCTTCGGTATATGACCCTGTTACCCGCAAAGGCACGGAAACCAATGCATTCGGTTTCTATAGCCTGCAGGTACCGGATTCCTGCCAGGGTGTTGTGTTTTCCCATGTAGGCTACCAGCCTGCGTTTCAACATCTCCCTCCGCCCGACGAAGGACAGCTGGACATACACCTGGAGCCCCGCAGTACACTGCAAACCGTGGTGGTAAAAGGAGAACATGAAGACGTAGCCTCCCAGCAAAGCTATATCAACATGCCCGTGGGCTATGTATCCGGCTTTCCCGCCTTGCTGGGAGAAAAGGATGTATTGAAATCCCTGCAACTGTACCCTGGTACCAGCAGCTCCCTGGAAAGTAGCGCCAACCTACTGATCAGGGGCGGTGGCGCTGACCAGAACCTTTACCTGCTGGACGGCGTTCCGCTTTATCATACCGGTCACCTGTTTGGGCTCTTTTCTATTTTCAATGGCGATGCCATAAAAGATGTATCACTGTATAAAGATGCCTTCCCGGCACGTTATGGCGGCCGCCTGTCGTCTGTGGTAGACATCCGTACCAGAGACGGAGACATGAAAAACTGGCACGGCAGCTTTAAACTCAGCCCCGTGTCCGGCAATATATTACTGGAAGGTCCTATCGTAAAAGATAAAAGCTCCGCCTCCCTGTCGCTTCGCCGCTCACTGGTAGATATCCTGTATGGTAGCAGGTATCTTTCTGACTACGGCAAATATTATCTCTATGACGTTAACTTCAAACTGAACCAGGTCATTAATGACAGGAACCGGTTGTACATCAGTTTCTATAAAGGACAGGACAAAATGTTCATCCAGAGTACGAACCCTGTAATACAACTGTTCGACGATTACAATTTTGACTGGAGTAATATTACTGCCGCAGCGAAATGGACACGGGTGGTTAGTCCGAAAATATTCACCAATACCATTGCCACCTACAGCCGTTTTTATAATGTATTCACACAAAACTCCATTATCCCTCTCTCCTTTTTCGACTCGTTATTTGTAAAAGGTAAAGGTGTTTCCAGGGTGCGGGACGTGGCGATTAAAAACGAAACGGAATACAACGTGAGCAACTGGCAACATATTTCTTTCGGAGGCAGTTATACTTATCACAACTTTGCACCGACCGCCTATCATAACAATATTTCCGCCGGAGAAGCCATGCAGCGAAAGGCGCCCATTTATTACATGTCGGAATTTTCCGCTTATGGCGAGGATGAACTGAGTTTATTAAACGACCGGCTGGTGATCCGACCCGGTCTACACCTTGGGGCGCTGGCGCAAAAAACGTCCTTCTACACCAGCTTACAACCACGCTTAATGGTGCGGTGGCAATTGCCAAAATCCCAATACATACAATTGTCGTTTGCAAAAATGACGCAGTTTGTACACCAACTGACCACCCCCGTCATTAACTTACCCACTGATTTGTGGGTACCCAGCACGGAAAATATCAAACCTGAACATGCCTTTTCATATGGCCTGGCCTATCAGCGTCAATGGCAGGGCAATTGGCGATTCAATGTAAACCTGTATTATAAGCAACTCAAAAATATTGTGACTACCAACACGGTACTGAATATCTTTGATAACTCGGACTTGTGGGAGAAAAAAGTAATTGCCGGCAATGGCTATAACTACGGCAGTGAACTGTTGCTGGAAAAAACACAGGGACGATTCACCGGGATCTTTTCCTATTCGCTTTCCTGGGCATGGCGGCAGTTTGACCGGATAAACGGTGGAAAGATGTACCCCTATAAAGAAGACCGGAGACATAATATTTCACTGGCGCTTAAATACCAGTTTAATCCCAAGTGGACAGTTTCTGCTACTTATAAATTTGCGTCTGGCGCTCCTTTTACCCTGCCAGTGCAAATATTCCCCGACTTCGACTGGAGCCGGAATATCAAAGGATACCTGGATGAGCGCTATTCCCCCTTCTCTACCAGCCAGGTTAACTATCTCCCATATATAGCCCGCCTGAATAACTACCGCTTAAACCCGGTACATCACCTGGATATAGGTACTACGCTGCTCCTGGGAGGAGAAAAGCGTTTTCAGCATGTCATTTCAGGGGGCATTTACAACATCTATAATCGTAGTAATCCATTTATTGTCAGCTTTGACCAATTTTCTTATTTTGCTTTTGATGACATATACCCGTTACAGTTATACCAATACAGTTTGTTCCGGGCATTACCTTATCTGAGTTATACTTTCAAATTTTAATCATGAAGTACCTGTTGCCATTATTGTTGTTGGTGAGTATGATACTTCCGGGATGCGAGCAGGAACTTCCATTGCCGCATGTCAAAGCTGCTCCCCGTGGTGTTGTTTACGCTGAACTGGTTGCCAATGGTACCCCGGAAGTGCGTGTGGGCAAAAGTAAACCGGTATCGGGACCATTTCTCGACAACAGCTTTCAGTTGGTAGAAAATGCCAAAGTGCAGCTCCTGGACAAGAACGGACAACAACTGGAAATACTGTCATATGTAAAGGATACCTCCAATGTGATGGGGCTTTATACCGGTAAAACCAAGCTGGATGCGGGTAAAAATTATAAACTGCAGGTAGATATCCCTACACTGAAACCTATTACTGCCATGGCTACAATTCCGCCTCCCTTCCGGGTGGAGCTGCTGGATACTCTCCGGTCGCTGTTGAATGGCCGCCCGGTATTACGCTTTCACTTTACCGTATATCCGTTGCCGGGAGTAAAACAGTATTTGGTGATGGAAGCCTTGAAGCAAACGGTTGACGTAGATACCTCGTTTACCTACCAGGGCGTAAGGTATCGCAAAAGCGAACAGCCCGACCTCTATGAGTTGGCCAAAAACCTCCCCGGCGCTGCGATAAAGAAAGACAGTTTCTATATGAACGACTACCTCCGTATCCCTTGCTATACACAGGATGAGAATGCGGATAATAACCAGGTAGGTGGACTCAATGAGAACTATAACAGTATCCTTTTTACGCAAACCGGTAAACCACTCACCACCTATTTCTATATCAATGCTACCGCCCTTAGTACCAACCCGGCTGAAGCCATTGCTCCTGTGGGAAGAGTGCTGGTATATGTAAAATCCGTTTCAAGAGAGTATTATGATTTCCTGCTTACCTACGAAAAAGTGAAGCGTAACCCAGGGCTTAACAGCCTTATACAGGCCATACAATTGCGAAGCAATACCCAGGGAGGATTGGGTGTAGTAGGTGGCAGTTACCAGAAGGTGTATTATCTTTACTATGATAAGTTATAAATAAGCAGAAAGCAGAAAGCATAAAGCATAAAGCTATTTGAGCGAATGATTGGAGCGTATAAGTATTCGCTTTGATCATTCGCTCAATAGCTTTATGCTTTTTGCTTTATGCTTTCTGCTTATATTATTTCACTTCATAAACATTGTCTCTTTTATTAATATCCGCTACCCAGGTACTACCCAGTATTACTTTTTTTATTTTTTGGGGAGATGAAAATGCGAGTGATACTGTTTTATTTCCTTTCTCCCAGGCCGCTATGCTCCGGTGGATTTTAGTGGTGGTATTGTCGTTGAAGACAACAGTAACATCAATAGGCACGGGTTTGTTACCTATAGAACGAATTTCTATGAGTGCCTGTTTTCCCTTCTGCGTTACTTTGCTGATGCCCAGATCAGGATAGCCATTATCGAAGAACCAGCTTTTCCAGAACCAGTCCATATTTCTGCCTGCACCGGTATTCATGCAATAGAAGAAGTCGTAAGGCTGCGGATGCTTTCCATGCCACTGGGCGATATAGTGATGCAGGGCTTTGAGAAAAAGACTATCTCCCAGCATATCTTTTACATACAGGTACCCCAAAGCGGGTTTAGGATAAGAATTTGTGACGTAGGCTTCCGTAGTTTGATTGGAAGGTGTCATGATTGGCAGATCAGCGGCCTTACCGGCGATAAAGTTGTAGGGGGCCATGCCATAGTCATCTACAATAGTGCTGTCTATACACGGCGAAATAATCCATTCTCCAATAGTGGCCCACCCTTCGTCCATCCAGGCGTATAGTGTTTCGTTGGTACCCATATAAAAGGGGAAGATGGTATGAAATATTTCATGGTCAGTGAGCTCAATAGCCTGGGCTTTATCAGCCAGTGGATTATCGTTCACCATCATGGGATATTCCATCTGGTCGAGGCCATCGAACACCGTTTCATGGTTATACGGATAGGGCCATTTAGGGAAGTAGTGGCTTATTTTATCTACCGTAACGCGGGCATAATGTATCACATCAAAGAAATCGGCGTGGGCCGCATTAAAAGCAACGTCTACGCGGGTACGTCTTTTCGTGGAGGCATCAACTTCCACGCTGGTGGCGTTCCACAGGTAGTGATTGCTCACAGCAAAGGCGAAGTCAGTGACATTGGCAGCTTCATAGCGCCAGGTCTGGCTGTTTTTATTCCGGGAGATGTTACCCTCGCGGATATCATTGCTATCTATCACCGCTATGATGTCGTTGCTTTTTTCAGCGGTAGCAATGCGTTGTACATATTTATCGTTATATACTTCGCTGGTATTTTTAAGATCCCCGGTAGCCCACACCTGGTAATTGCCTGGTACGGTGATGGCTACACGAAAATCGCTGAAATCGTTATAAAACTCCTGGGTACCGATATAAGGAATCATATCCCAACCGTTAACATCATCATATACCGCGATGCGTGGGAAAAAGTAGGCGATGAAATAAGCGCCGCTGTCTACCGCTCCTGTTCTGATATGGGTGTTTTCACTGAGTGTATAGGAAAAGTCCAGGTCGAAACGGGCGGTTTGTCCGGGATACAAGGCGGGGATGCTCATTGGCATATTGGTACCGCGGGGAACACCGGGCATAGGTTTATCTGTGCCATTCACCTTCATATTTTTGATAACGACACCATCGGTGAGGTCATCCGGGGCAACGCCCATACTTCTGACAGCACCCTTTTGAAAGAGGTTGGAAAACAGCTTTATGTTAACCATGTTCAGCGTATCGGGACTATTGTTGGTATAACTGATTTGTTCGGTGCCTGATACCAGGTTGTTTGTGGGGTCGAAGGAGACGCGGATATCGTAGGCAGCTTTATTCTGCCAGTACTTGCTTCCAGGGGCACCACTATACGATCTGGTTTGCTGGTCATATGCTTTCCTGGTGCTCAGCGGCATATATAATGGGGTTTGCGCGAAGGTTTGTTGCGCCATTAGCAGCAACAAAAAAATACAATATTTTCTCATAAACTCAATAAAAGCAATCTCTTCAAATGTAGGGAATAAGTATGAAAGTGCGCGACAGATATGAGCGTTGGCTAGAAGAGCTGCCGGGTGGTATCAGCCGGAACTTTCAGGGAGTCGGTTACCACGTGCCCGCTGTCGGCCGGAACGGCGGTGCTGTCGTTGCCGTGACTGTCTTTACCAGGCATAGGAATAGTGGGCCCGGTATGACGTCGTTTAGCGGTATAGCCAGATACGCTGCCCCGTTGCTGCATATCTTTCATTGTTTTTTTATCAAAGAGATATTTGGGATGTTTCTCCGGCCGTAGTCCCCGGTCAAATTGTGCCTCTGCTCCTATAGCGGGGGCAGTATAAACCTTTTGGGAAGAATGACAAGCCAGGAGTACAACACAGGCTGCCGGTACCAGGTACTTCATGCAAATAAGTATGAGCGTGAGTATAGGCAAGGGAAAGGGGACACCGATATAACGTAGCGGAAGAGGTTTTATTATGATGAATATCCGATGAAGGCAGATGTCTGCCGTTCTATTTTGAAATTCAAGGCCCCTGTATTATTTTTAACCTAAATTCGTTAGGTGGTCATGCCCTTGTTCTAACTATTTTTTATCTTTAACCGCTATTTCAATCCCGATGAAAACCCTCCCGCAGGAGAGTCACGGCTAACAACAAAGTACTATGAAAGTATCAACAACCAGCTTCCCAAGCGTTTTTGAGACCGCATTCGGAAACACAGAAAACTCAAGTAAGGACCTTCTCAATGGATTAAAAATTAAAAAAGACGATACCTGGTACCTGGTGGGCAACCTGGCCAAAAGAGGTGGTATCAATCCGGGCAGGGTCACCAATGCGGCTCCGTCGGAAGAGGACTATGAAATATTATTCAAAGCGGCTTTGTTGAATACTATTGATAAAGTACAGCAACCTATTGCATTAACTGTTGGCTTCCCTTTCTCTACCTACAACATTTACAAAACGGCTGCCGAGCAGTTCCTGAGTAAAAGACATTTCCTGATTGACTACGATACACAAACATACAATACCAAAGGCTCTTTCAAAAAAGCCATGTTTGATATTGAAAAGTATGAAGTGATCCCTGAAATTGTGGGTGGTATTATTGGATTAAAGAAAACCATTAATGAGCCTCAGCTGGATAACTTCATCGCTATCAGCTTTGGCTTTGGTACCATTGAAGGTGGCATGGCTACCGGCGATGGTTTGATTCACCGTACCTGTTTCAGTTCGCATGGTATTCGTTATGCTATTAACAACCTTACCCGTGAGTTGAACCAGAAACATTACCTGGAAATGAAAAACGAGCACCAGGTAGATGATGCCTTTATGAAAGGCTCCATCTTTACCAACCGCAAGCGCATTGATCTGCGTGACATGCGTAAAGGTGTGCTGACGCAATATTATAAAGAGGTGGTATCCCCGCTGATGCGTAGTTATTTCACCGACCTGGATTTTGAAACCTGCGAAAAAATTTACCTGATGGGTGGTGGCGCTCACTATCGTGAACTGACAGATGCATTTGTAGAAGAGTTCCGCGATTTCATCCCGGTGGAGGTAGCTCCCGAGCCGGAAAAACTGATGAGTATCGGCTATCTCTACAACTCACTGAGGATTTCCGATAATAAGCCGCAACGGAGTGTAGGATTAGACCTGGGCAACTCCAGCTCTATCATTTCTACCTTTGATGATCAGGTACAACACGCCCCAACTATCACACCTAATCCGAATATAAACCCGAATCCTGTCACCCTCTAACTCTAACGCGTGATCAACGTCAGACATTTTTTCCGAAATATAATTGTACCCGGAGCTTTCCGTATCCCTAAAACCGTATCCGTAAATGGCAGTATTGACGCCTCTGTTTCCGGACGGATTGATGGTCATGTGCGGGGCGATGTAAAAACCAGCGGCAAGCTGGTAGTGAGTGAAACGGCAAGTATACGTGGCCATATTTATGCTACAGACCTGGTAGTACACGGAAAAGTGTATGGCGATGTTTACATCAGTAACAAAGCCCATATCAGCAACAAAGCGCTGGTGAAAGGCGACGTGAACGCGATGGTACTTGAGATTGAAGAAGGAGCGGTAGTAGAAGGCGCGATCCGTAAAAATGTACCACCTGTACCAAAAAACGAACCGCATCACATTGCCGGCGATACAGAAGAAGTAAAAACGGCTGCACCTGCCGCATTAGCGGCACCTCCGGAGGAAGAAGAACAAAACACCAGTTGGTTCTGATCTCCCTGCCTTGCCAACAGATATCTTATCAGAAGGGCTGTTTCTATCAAAGAAACAGCCCTTCATCATTTAGTTTATCCCCCTTTAAAACGCCGTTTAATACCGCGGCTTTTTCAGGGGATCGAGTAACTGAGATAACCCATTCATTTTAATTACCAGCATTGTTTCCAGGAGCATGCCTAACTTCCCCTGTGGGAATCCTTTACGCTGAAACCATTCCAGGTAACTCACCGGCAGGTCGCAAAGCACTACATCTTTATACTTTCCAAAAGGCATTTTCATCACTACCAACTGTTGCAATAACGCCGGATCAGGCTGTGTCATCTCCATAAATGCTGATTTAAGTTGAAGCACGAATTTAAATTATAAATCGGTTTTCGCACGCTTCTTCGTATTTTGTACCTGCACAAAAAAAGATCCCGGATGAAAAATTACCTGTTCCCTCTACTGGCTATCTCCTTTGCCAGCTGTGTGCAGCCCGGCGGCAAAATCAGTCTTGCCAATGCCAATACGGTAGTAGTAAAGGAACTCTTTGAAGCATTTAACGACCACGACTGGTCCCGGATGGCCGCCTGTTATAAAGATACAGCCACTTTCCTGGATCCTTCCCTCGGACTGCAACCGGTGCAACGTACCCATGCGCAAACCATCCAGAAGTACCGCGAATTGCAGCAAATATTTCCGGATGTACATGATGAAGTGCAGGCGATATACGGCGATAAAAATCATATCACTGTTGAATTTTTATCGACGGGCACGGGGCCTGATGGCAAAAAATGGCAACTCCCTATCTGCACAGTATTTACAGTGGAAGACGGTAAGATAACAAGAGACAATACCTACTACGATAACAGCCACTGATTATCTTTTCAGCAATCCTGCGTTATCGAGTGCCGTAGAAACCTTTGCAGCAAAGGCTTTGGCGAAAGACTCCAGGCTATTCGGATTATATGTTTCTGATTGTCCGGACCACACCAGTTTACCATCCTGTGAAAGATCATATAAATTACTTTCCAAGAAATAGGTTTTATCAGTGGTATAATACCCAGGGGAATATACGGAGTTGTACATATAACCATAGTATCCCCAGAAGCGGCCATACCAGCCGAAAGCCGGATAAGGCGCATACACGCTGCCTGGCACATACCTGGACTCTGATTCTTTGTTTACCAATGACACCGTTAAGACGGAGGTATATCCGGCGGCTCTCATCTTATCAGCGGTAGCGGCTTTATCTGCTTCATTGCGGGGATCGAATTTCGGCGGGAAATAACCCAGGCCGCTGGCGGCTACCACACCATGTCTTTTCAGGGCATCTACCATCCTGCCTTCTACCATTTGCTGCACATCCAGCTTTGACGTTACAGCCACTACCAACATGTTATGAAATCCGTCTGCCGGAGCCTCCGGCGCTTTCCAGGTACCGGTCATATTCACGGTGGTACCACATGCACCCAGTAGGCATAAAGCGCCTATCAGCGCTGCGTTGATGATTGCTTTCATAATAGTTATTTTTTGCTTACACCACCAGGAAAACACGCGAAGCTTATAAAAGGTTCGTTAAGCCGAAAGCATAAAGCCGAAAGCAAAAAGCGATTGTAGCGAATATTAATACGCTACAATCGCTTTTTGCTTTCGGCTTTATGCTTTTTGCTTTACCGACTATTACCGGGTGTTTACCGGAAAAGCATGGCAGCCCGCCTCTCTCCTCTTCATACGGCCTGAGAGCGCTGCTACATTTGTATCAAACAGCGTACAGATGCTCACAACAACACTATCACTGCTATCCATTTATCTGACCATATTACACCTGATCTATCATCAGGCAACCAGTCATACCACTTTATTTCCTTTCAACAATGGCAACCACGTGGCCATACGGGAACGCATGGGCGATATGCTGCTTTCTTTACTGTTTTTCTTTCTGCCATTACCTGCTATATTATTGCACAGTCGTATATGGTTGAGCGTAACCACCTTCCTTACCGGTTTTTCTCTTGTGGAAGAATGGCATACCTGGCGTGAATTGTATGGCTGGAGTACGGAAAAAGCCTGGCAACAAACCGCACTATTGGCTATTCGCCGTTAGTACTCATACGACGGGCACAGGCCACCCTATAAAATTCATATCCCTTCTCAGCCCGTTGCGGCAGGTAACGTTGCCGGTAGTCTTCCGCTCCCAGGTCTTCGGTTAATACAAAATCAAAGGCCCGCAACCATTCAGGTAATGCAGCGGGATCAAAACCAAATGTCCATCGCTCCTCCAACGAGGCCACATCCTTCAATAATTTCTCTCCTCCATAAAAGGCCGCTGGTTCATCCAGCACCTGTTGATGCACATAAGTAAAGATCACGGTAGAACCAGGCGCAAAGCGCTTTAAAAAGGAGAAAGTATTGTCTATCGCTTCCTTGTCCAGGTAGTTGGTAACCCCTTCCCAGATAATGGCGGTTGGCAGGGTAAAGTCAAAGTGATGAAGGGCACTCAGTTGATCCAGGCTTTGTTTGTTGAAGTCGATCTGGTAATAGTGTACACGGGTCGTCACTTTATGTGCCCGTAGTTTGGCCAGTTTATATGCCGCTGTGTTGGGATGATCTATTTCTACCACTTTTATATCTTCCAGGAAGGCTAAACGCAGACCACGCGTATCAAAGCCGGCGCCGAGGATAAATACCTGTTGTGCACCGCCGGCGACAGCCTCTTGCAAAAGATCGTCAATATATTTCGTACGGGCGATACCGGAGGACAATGCTCCTGGTATTTTTTTCCGGATAATGCTTTCGGCGATGGCTCTCCAGCCTGGAATGCGGCATAACCACACGCCGGTTTTCAATCCGTTGTCGAGAAACCAGGTGGCAAAGCGGTCGGTGAAGAGTCGTTCGTTTTTTGGGCGGGTAGTTTCCAATGCTCTGAAAAGGGCCATGTATTGGGCTGTTCTACTCGTCAGGTTAGCTTTCATGGAGGATGTTTTATTTGGGACGATCCGTTTCGAAAAATAAATTTAAATAAAAAACAGGGACTCCTGTGGATGTTGGGTGAAGTGATATGCGTTTACAGACGGGCGCTTTAGCTTTATACGAGGAAAAGAAAAGGCTCTTCCGGATCTATTTTGCAATAATTTCAAAAAATTACATAATTTTAGAAAAAAATCTAAATCGCATAGCAAAAATGAGCCACCCATTAAATATTGACAAATTAGACCTACAGATCATCTCCGAGATGTCAACCGATGCCGGGATCTCTTATGCCGAATTAGGAAAGAAGCTATTTGTTTCCGGCGGTACTATTCATGTGCGTATTAAGAAGCTGCATGAGATGGGCGTGATCAAGGGTACCCGTTTACAGGTAAACCTGCGTGCTATTGGTTATGATGTGCTGGCCTTTATTGGTATTTACCTGGAGAAGAGTTCCCTGTATGAAAGTGTAGCCAGGCAATTATTAAAAATTCCGCAGATTGTGCGGTTAAACTATACTACCGGTTCTTATAGCATGTTTGCAGAAATTATTTGCAGAGACAGTGGAGAATTGCGGAAAATTTTACAGGACGACCTACAGCATATCAAAGGTATAGAGCGGACAGAAACCATTATATCGCTGGAAGAAAGTTTCTCACGGCCGATTAATGTAAGTGAAGTAATATAATTAGCTGTCAGCTTTTAGCCATTAGCTTTTAGCAAAAATGCAGCGGAGATATAAGCGTAAATATTATTTTACTTTGCTTATATCTCCGCTGCATTTTTGCTAAAAGCTAATGGCTAAAAGCTAACAGCTATTCCTGCGCCAGCTTCCGCGCATCGCGGGTGCCGGCGTACAGTTCGTATTCAAGGAGGCGACAGTCGATGGTACTGTTGTAAAATTCTATTCTGCGTTTGGCTTTCAGCCCGATTTTCTTGGCCAGTTCCAGGTTACCGGTAAATACGTAGCCATGATAGCCACCGCATTTTTGTTTCATGAAATCACCAATGCGACCGTAGGTTTCTTCCAGTGCTTCGATTTCACCTAAGCGCAGCCCGTATTCAGGATTCATATATACCACGCCAGCAGCGCCTTCCGGCACTTCTGTGCTGGCAAAATCGCATACACGGAATTCAATCATATCTTCTACGCCGGCGGCTTTTGCGTTTTTGCGGGCGTTAACGATGGCCATGTCACTGAGATCTGTGGCGATAATGCGCAAACCGGGTACCTCCGTGATCTGTTTTTCCAACAGGCCTCTTTCTTTGAGGTATACATCTTCCATAAAACCCTGCAGGTGCATGAAGGCGTAATTATCGCGGAACAATCCCGGGCGGCTGTTAGTGGCTATCAGCGCGGCTTCTATAGCCACGGTGCCGGAGCCGCACATCGGGTTGATGAACGGGCTTTTGCGGTCCCATTTGGTAGCCAGGATAGTGGAGGCAGCCAGTGCTTCCAACATCGGTGCACGGCCGGGTATTTTACGATAGCCGTGGCGGGCCAGTGAATCGCCGGAGGTATCTATGAATATTTCTGCCTTTTCATTTTTCCAGAACAGGTGAATAACAGCGCCGGTCAGCTCCGCGCCCGTGGAAGGACGTTTGCCGGTTTTAGCCCGCATACGGTCTACTATGGCATCTTTCACACGCAGGTTGGCAAACATGCTGTTGTTGATCGATTCATTCTGCACGTTGCTGGTAATGGAGAAGTAACCATCATCCGGCAGGATGGTTTCCCATGGATAAGTATGCAACTGGCTGTATATTTCATCGCCATCCAGCGCCTCAAATTGTTTCAGGCTATAGAGTACCTGGCTGGCGCAGCGCAGGTTCAGATTAAGGCGGATACATTCATTGAGAGAGGCATTCAACCGTACGCCGGTAACGAATGTTTCTTCCACAGCAAATCCCAGGTCTTTCACTTCCTGTTCCAGGAAGGGTGTCAAGCGTTTGTTACAGGTGATTGTAACGATTCCCTTTGTTGTATATAATGACATAAGGCGGCAAATTTACCATTCTTTATGATAATCGCCTTGTATTCCTTATTTTACCGGGCACACTTACATCCCATACTCGTATGCGACATTATATTTCTCTGCTTTGGATGATGGTATTGTACATACCGCTCCAGGCCCAGGTAAAGGCCACGCTGATCCGCAATCAACTGATTATGCCGAAGCCGGTAACACCGTCCAGTCATGCTTCTACCATCGTTGCCCTGCCGGATGGCCGGTTAATGAGCGCCTGGTTTGGCGGCAAGCAAGAAGGTAATAAAGACGTGGTGATCTGGAGCTCCGTTTATGAAAACCAGCAGTGGCAGCCACCGGTGCAAATGGCGGATGGTATTATCAACGATCAACTCCGGTATCCCTGTTGGAACCCGGTATTATTCTGTACCAGGGCTGGCTTGCTTTGCCTGTTTTATAAAGTAGGACCTAATCCACGGGAGTGGTGGGGCATGGCCCGCTACAGCAGCGACAATGGCAAAAGCTGGTCATCTCCCGAAAAACTACCAGACGGTATACTGGGGCCTATTAAAAACAAATGTATACAGTTGGCGGATGGGCGCTTGTTACACCCTTCCAGTACTGAAAGTGTGAAAGGTAATATCTGGGCATCGCATATGGAGATCAGCGATAGCACCGGGCATCAATGGAAAACAGTTCCTGTTCCCAGCGATACTTTTGGGGTGATTCAGCCCACTGTTATTCATCATGCAGATGGACGTTTGCAGGCGTTGTTCCGCAGTCGCCAGAACGTAATTGCCAATAGCTGGTCGGATAACAACGGCGCCAGCTGGAGTACCGTGACCGGCTTATCTTTACTGAATCCTAATTCTGGTATTGATGCGGTGACCCGGCCTGACGGCTTACAGGTGCTGGTGTACAACCCGGCTATCAGTGGTAAGGACTGGTCTAATGGGCGCAATGAGCTACGGGTGGCTGTTTCAACAGATGGTCTTTTATGGAAAGATGTGTATGTGCTGGAAAAACATAAAGGCGGCGAATACAGCTATCCTGCTATAATCGCCACCGCAGATGATTTGGTGCATATTACGTATACCGATGACCGGAAGAATATCCGGGCCGTTACCTTGCAACTGAAATAATCAGTTCCATATTTCATTGGCAGCCGTTAATATCACGGGGTCCTGGTCGGTAACTACAATAGTATGTTCGTGCTGGGCTACAAAGCCGCCTTTATTTCCTATCAGTGTCCAGCCGTCATTGCTTTGATTGGCGAAAGAGGAGCTGGTAGAAATAAAGGTTTCTATAGCCACTACCGCGTTTTTTTTGAAGCGGGTTCTGTTAAAGCGCACATAGCAATTGAGGATATCGTCCGGGGCCTCGTGCAGGCTTCTGCCAACGCCATGTCCGGCGAGATTACGGATGACGGTATATCCTGATTTCCGGGCTTCCGTTTCAATCAGTTTACCTACGTCGGCTACACGGGTACCGGTTTTAATATGATGAATGGCTTTGTGTAAAATCGCTTTGGAAGCATCTACCAGGGCCTGATGTTGATGAATATCTTCTCCCAATACAAAAGATCCGCCGTTATCAGACCAGTATCCCTCCAGTTCTGCAGATACATCGATGTTCACCAGGTCGCCTTCCTGTAATACTTTTTTTTCTGAAGGAATACCATGCGCAATTTCATTATTGATGCTGATACAGGTCCATCCGGGAAAGCCATAAGTCAGGCGGGGAGCTGATTTAGCACCGAGCTTTTTCAATATTTCTCCGCCATATTCATCCACTTCCCGGGCCGTCATACCCGGGCGGGCATAATGTCTCATTTCCTTCAGCGTGATGGCTACCGCATCGCTCACTCTTTTCATGCCACTCAATTCAGCTTCTGTAGTTATTGACATATCTTTTTTTGTTAAATGTACGAAAATAGCAGTTAGCCATTAGGTGTTAGCTTTTAGTGAAATGCAGCGAAGATTAACATATGAGATTTTTCACTGCATTTCACTAAAAGCTAACACCTAATGGCTAAAAGCTTACTGGATATATTTCGGCGGCACTTCATCTGTCAACCAAACGCCGTTGGCCGACAGGTAGAAGGGAATCCCATCCCGGTGCATTTGTCCGCTATGGATGGTTAGTATTTTAGCCACCCCTCTCCTGTTACCTACATTTTCGGCGGTACCCAGGTTTTCGGAGAGATGTACATGATGACGGTTCATTCTTTGCAACCCGTTTGTCCGGATGTCTTTCATGAATTTATGTACCGTGCCATGATAAAGAAATTCCGGCGGCGTGGCCTGCGGGAGGTCCAACGCTACTTCGATGGAATGTCCCTGGTTAGCACGGATGCGGGTTTTATTTTCATTGAAGCAAAGCGCTGCTTATCATTTTCCGCCACCACTATTTCCAGTTCTGCAAAGGTGAAAGGACGGCCATGAATTTTGCATTGTTGCAGCAGGGTGGCTACATCTGCCCAGCCATGGTCGTCGAGTGTCAGTTCTATTGTTTCAGGACTATGCCGGAGCACCAGGCTCAGGAATTTACTGATTGATTTTAGGTTCATGTTATTTCAATTGATCCCTTGCAGTCATGAGCGCATAGCCTAACAGGTTATGTCCTCTCCACTGCAAAGGGTTTGCTGCGTGTTCATTTGTAGCAGCCATACCAATGCCCCAGATGCGGTCCAATGGGCTGGCTTCTACGAGTACACGATCGCTTGTGTTTAATAAAAAAGTTTTCAGTGCCGGGTGTTGCGAGAACTTATGATAATTCCCGGCAACCACCAGGTCAAATTTATGGGCGTCCCAGGCGGCGGCGTCAAAATTTTTCACCTGCCGGCCCAGCTTTTTCGCCTGTGCGGGAGATCCTGCCTGTAATATTTTTTCGAAGGTGGCCTGGTCTCCGAACAGTTTCGCTTTCCCCGCCATCATCCAGTGTTCTGCTGTTGCGTAAGTATGCTGATCTACTTTAAATGCCGCCGGCCACCACTGACTAAAGCAGCTCTGGGTTACACTACCGTCGGCAGCTGCGCGGTGGCCCCAGAAAAACAGGAATTTTATCTTCTCTTTAGCTTCATACTTTGCGATGAGCCATTGGTTATTATACGGCATGCGGTGTAAATTTATTGATGAAAGCATTGAGGTTATGGCGGTGTTCTGATGTATCATACACGGCAAAAACCACTTTTTCAAACGCATTTTTAAACGCGTCATTTTCCAGGATATGCTGTGCGAACCAGTTGGCTATTTCTGCCGGATTGTTGCGAAACACGCCACAGCCCCAGGCTCCGAGGATGATGGTGGTTTGCTTGTTCGCTACTGCCACCGATAATACCTTTTCAATCCTGGCCAGCATCACGCTTTCTATTTCGTGTAGGCGGTGCCGTTCGTTGTTCTTTACCGCTCCTGCGTTGGCGGCTGGCGCAGTAATGATAGACACCAGGTAAGGTTCATCCAGCACTATATCCCGGTCGTCTCTGAACACAGGTACCAGTGGGGAATAAATCATGTTATCAGTATACAAACAGGTATTGTTGGCACGGTTAATATCGTACATGGCCCGTTTGGAAATCAGCGAAGCATACAATCCACTGGCCCTGGCCAATGCTTCTTCCTGCGCCTGTGCACCTCCGAGGAATCCACCTCCCGGATTTTTAGCAGAAGCAAAGTTGAGGCAGCAAACATTGGTACGGCCTTCTTCTACGATCAACCTGCGTGCTGCGGCAAAGGTGGTTTCATTGGTAACCGTGATATCAATGGGTTGAACCGGCGCTGATTGCAGCAACTGATCTCTCTGTGTAAGTACTTTATCAAAATCCGCGAGGCGGTAGTGAACGGTATTGGCAACGGTATATCGCAATGCAGCGCTGATGTCTACAGATATTTGTTGTTGGTTTTGATAGCAGCCCGCTTCTATTATATCCAGGGTCTCGTATGCGATCACCGCTCTGTGGCTTTTTTTCATATCGTTTTAGTTGTTATCAGGATTACGGGATATTAAATTGGGGTTAACGATTCCATAATAACTGAAGGGTCAAAAAATTTGTTTACGTCAATCTGACGCAAAGTAAAGAAATATTTATTTATCCACCATATTTTTTTTCGGAAGATGAGCAAAGCGGTCAGGAAAATTGAGCGGCGAGTGGGTGGCAGATGGCGTTGGCGAAGAAAAAGGTATAAAATACAAACGGCGTTTTCCGTGAAGAAAACGCCGTGGTCTGCATCATGTTATATCAATACTACTTACCTGGTGCTGGTGCTGGGGTGTCCGGCCAGCGTGCAGTATCGCCGCCACAACCACAATCTACCCCTACCGGCTTCAGGGCTGCCGCGGCGTTGAGCAACGAATCCAGGCCACGAATATCTTTCGCATTTTTAGTATCTACTGCTTTCAGGGAAAAGCCCGTGCCTTCCAGTTGTTGTGTGAAACGATTAAAGGCATCTTTATCGGATGGTGCCAGTGTAACATTCACCTGTTGACTCAGGCTGGTTTCGAAAACAGTGGTTCCAAAAAGCAGCGCATCTTCAGATTCATCCGCAGCAATAACATAAGCTTTCCGCCGCTGTGGCAAAGGGATCTGGCCATCAGGTGTTAAAAAGTAGTATTCATTGTTGTTGGCTTCATGTAACACCCCAAACAAATAAACTTTATCCTGTGGAATGACCATAAATACTTTTGTGTTTTCAGTGATAGTTCCTGTTATACGCACTGTCAGCATACTTTTCACGTATTCAGGTTTACCATCCAGCAGCAGGTCTATATTAAACCATCCAAAAGTATTTATCTCAAAATTATAATAGCTATTGTAGGTAACACTTTCTGCTGGCCGTACCTTGAAGCCAGGACCATTTTCAAGGGGAAGCGTGTCCCTGTTCTGTACCGTCACCGACTTGCCATTATCCAGCAACAAAGAATCTTTTTGGTGTTGTAGTTTTTTTAAAACACGCAGGTAAGCAGCGCAACTGTCTACTGCATGTCCTGCGCGCTCATAGCCCGCGAGGTCTATCCGCTTGCTTTCATTTTCGATATATGCCAGCAGTTCATGCATAGGTGCGCCCTTCAGGCCCGGATATAAAGTCATAGCGACTTTATTGTATTCTTCAAACAATTGATTGGCATAACAATCCCCCCTGGCCATCACCGCCGCATTATTGACAATATAATCTTCCAGCCATTGAAAGGAATGACGGGCAGTTGTGTGAAGCAATGCAGGACCGGTGAGCCTTTTATCAATAGCATGACAAGGACTGCAATTTTGCTGGAATATCGTTTGTCCTGCACTTAAAAGAGCTGTTTCCTCATCCGGTACCAGGTCCTGCGGATCTGTCCAGTTGATGCTGCTATCCTTTGTATATTCCCCCTTAAAGAGCTGCATACCCTTGGTAATAAAAGGCGCAGGCAATTTAACCCCTATTGGCTTCACAACGGCGGCATCCAATTTGTTGATCGGCGCTATATAAATCATACCACCGCTACTGAGTGGTTGCCCGTTACTCCGGGTATATAGTCCAGCCCTCACTATGTCAGCAATGGTATAGGCTTCTTTTACTTCCAGTGCTACGGTATGCCCGGTTGTAGTATTGATTGCACCCGCTTTGATATAGATACTGGCTCCCTTAGTGGTTTTTAGCACTGTATCGGTCCTGGTATCAATATTGAAAAACTGGGAGGGTAATAAATGTGTATGGGAGGATGGTACTTCGCTACGGTTATTACAGGCCATGCAACCCAGTAACAAGAGGCAATACAGCAGGTACTTGGTCATAGATAGAGATATTCAGGATATAAAGATACGTCCCCTCTGCCGGTTTACTTTTGGGCATTCTGCACTTTTTTATCTTGATTAAAAAAAAACGTATAACCTGCAGGGTTAGTGTTAACTTAATAGTAGCTAAACCCATTGCATGAAGTTTACTTTACTATTGCCTGTTGTACTGCTGACAGCTACAATGAATAGCTATGGGCAGTTGGCCGTTACCCCGGAAAACATTGTTATCCATCCGGGTGCCACGTTGGCGGTAAAGGATACTGCTTTAAGAATTAAAGTCAGAGAATGGTGTACGCAGCAAATGAATGCAACGACCTGGAAAAACGTCCCGGCACATCCATCATCTGTTTATTTTCCCGGGCCGGTAAAAGCCGGAGCTACACCTGTTACGCGTACTATTCATCTACAACATAAAAAAATACCTGGTAGTTATATGCCGGCGTTGTCGCGGTTGGAATTCTCCAGCGCCCTGACCACCTGGAATCTATACAGTACAGGTTTGTACGCGCCAGCCGGACAAGTAATTACCATTGAGCTACCGGCCGCATTGAAGCACCGGCATATAGAAGTACAGGTGGGCTGTCATACTGATTACCTGGGTTACTGGATGGCCTGGGAAGAAGACTGGCGTCGCATGCCCTACGTGGTAAAGCGGGTTGCACTGGACAATGCCACCATCAAATTAACCAGCAGGTTTGGCGGGCTGATTTATATTTCGGCTAACCCGGTGGACACCGCCTGGGAGGCTGACTTCAAGATTAGTGGCGCTATTGAATCACCGTTGTTTGTGCTGGGCAAAACCACTAAAGCTGAATGGCAGGAACAGTTAAAAAATAATAAAGCACCCTGGGGAGAACTGATGTCGGATAAAATGATCCTGAGTTTACCGGATAGTGTGCTGCAAAAGGTGCAACATCCTGATTCCATCATGAACTTATGGAACCTGATTGTAGGCGGAGAAATGGAGCTGGCGCAATTGCCGGAACAGGCTTATCGTCCGCAGCGAATGGTGATAGATGAACACATTGCCGGTGGTGCATTACATGCGGGTTATCCTATTATGGCGCACCACTCTCCCAGTACTGGTCAGCTCACGGCTGACGTGATGATTAATCCGGGCCAGCTATTGGTACCGAGTAAAGGTGGCGCCAACTGGGGCTTCTTCCATGAGATAGGGCATAATATGCAGAACATCGACTGGGTATTTGGCGGCACTACCGAAGTAAGCTGCAATTTCTTTTCGCTGTATATGTTTGACAGGCTGGTAGGCGGCCGTGATGGTGCTCACCCGGGTATCTCGAATGAAAATACTACCCTCCTGATGCAACAGTACTTTAAAAATGGCGCCAAATATGAAGCCTGGCAGCAAGAGCCCTTCCTGGGATTGATCATGTTCCGCCAGTTACAGGAAGCCTTTGGCTGGGAAGCGTTCAAAACCTTTTTCCGCCGCTACCAGGCGTTCGCACGAAAAGACCCGGATGGCAACTACGCCAAAAAAGAGGAAGACAAACGCGACCTGTGGGCCAAAACATTTTCGGAAGTTACGGGCAGGAATATGGCCCCTTTCTTTGAAGCCTGGGGTATCCCCATCAGCAGCGGCGTGAAAACGGAGCTAAGCCACCTTCCTGGCTGGATGCCTTACAACTTTCCACCACGACATTCATATTAGCTATATCCTACCTAAGGCCATCGGTAAACATCGGTGGCCATTTTTTTGTTAACATAGTACACCTTCTAAAAATGTCATGCTATGCAGGTATTAATTGTATTAACATCGCACAGTGAACTGGGTAATACCGGCCACAAAACAGGATTCTGGATAGAAGAATTTGCAGCGCCCTATTATGTACTGGCAGATGCCGGTGCGGATATCACCATTGCCTCTCCTAAAGGTGGTCAGCCGCCCATAGATCCTAAAAGCGAACTACCTGAATTCCAGACGGCAGATACCACCCGTTTTAAACAGGATGAGGCACTGCAAAAAAAACTGGCGCATACTGTGAAGCTCAACGAAGTAGATGCCGCAGATTATGATGCTGTGTTTTATCCTGGTGGTCATGGTCCGCTGTGGGACCTCGCCGGCGATCCCAGTTCCATTGCCCTGATCGAAGCATTTTACCAGCAGCACAAGCCCATCGCATTTGTATGCCACGCACCGGCTGCATTGGTAAAGGTGAAAGATGCCAATGGAGTTCCGGTAGTAAAAGGAAAAGAAGTCACCGGCTTTAGCAATACAGAAGAAGAAGCCGTACAATTGACCAACGTAGTGCCGTTCCTGTTAGAAGATGAATTGAAAAAGCTGGGCGGTATCTACAGCAAGGGAAAAGACTGGCACCCTTATGCGTTGAAAGACGGATTACTGATCACCGGACAGAACCCTGCATCATCGGCTGAAGTAGCCAGGATATTAATGGAAACACTGGCGTAGCAAAAGCCTTATCAATATTATTTCCTGCTATAATTTTTTCCCGGGAATGATTATCTTTCTTCCCTGTTGAATCCTGTGGTACAGGACACCTGGTTCTTACTGTAAATCATTCCACGATTATGGAGCATTTTAACATTGCACGCCGCCGCTTTCTGAAAGGGGCTACGGCCTCCCTCGCATTAGCAGCTATAGGCGCCAGCGCACTCGATTTTATTAACCCGGACAAGCCTTATCGTGTAGCCCTTATTGGTACCGGCTGGTACGGCAAAAGCGATTTATTTCGCCTTATCCAGGTAGCACCGGTACAGGTGGTGGCCTTATGTGATGTAGACAAGCAAATGTTGCAGGCGGCAGGTGATATGGTCCGCAAGCGACAGGCATCCGGCGCCACGCCGAAGCTATACACAGACTATCGCAAATTATTAGCCGAGAATGAGCTGGATATTGTACTGGTAGGCACACCGGATCACTGGCATGCCCTGCAAACCATTGCCGCACTACAGTCGGGTGCACATGTGTATGTACAAAAGCCCATCAGTGTGGATGTGATAGAGGGAGAAGCCATGGTAGCCGCAGCCCGGAAATATAACCGGGTAGTACAGGTAGGTACCCAACGAAAAAGTACCCCTCATCTTATAGAAGCGAAAAAGAACATTGTAGATGCCGGCTTACTGGGGAAGATATCGCATGTAGAAATGTGTTGTTACTACCATATGCGGAATAACGGTAACCCACCCATACAGGCCGTACCGGAATACTTCGACTATGAAATGTGGACGGGCCCTGCTCCGCTCCGTCCTTTTGACGGATTGCCTCATGTGCGCTGGTGGCGCACTTTCATGGAATATGGTAATGGCATTATGGGCGATATGTGTATCCATATGTTCGACACTGTCCGCTGGATGTTACAACTGGGCTGGCCTAAGCGCATCAGCTCTACCGGTGGTATCTACGTACAAAAAGAAGGCAAATCCAATATTACTGATACGCAGTCCGCCATTTTTGAATACGATGGCCTCAACTGCATATGGCAACACCGCACCTGGGGCACGCCGGCCGACCCCAAATATCCGTGGGCATTTAAATTGTATGGGGAGAAAGGTACGCTCGCGGCCAGTACCATGTCTTACGACTTTATCCCGGAAGGGAATGGCCCCCCTGTTCACCGGGATGTAGTTTATGAGAAGGAAAAATATCCGGAAGACCTTACTGAACCTGCTATTGAGCTGAATGCAGCACCTGCTACCCGTCTGCATATGCTTAATTTCCTGGGCGCCATTAAAAATGGTGGCCGGCCAGTGGCTGATATTGAAGAAGGTCATATCTCCACTGCCAGTTGCATCCTGGCCAATATCTCCCTGCAAACCGGCCGGCCAGTGGTATATGACCCGCAAAAACGAATTATTACCGGCGATCCTGCTGCCACAGCATTGTTACAACGCCCCTATCGCGGGCCCTGGGAACATCCGCAGGTATAAGCATCCCTTTAGATAAGGCATGTTATTCTTATCCTGATTTAATATGTTTTGTTATTATAAGTACACTTATTATATTTACACTTATAAATAATTACTTACTTCAAAAAAACATATTTTATGTGGTCACAATCTCACACCATCGTTACAAAAGAAGCTACCAAAGAACAAATGTGGAAACTGTTTGCAGACGTCAATAACTGGCATACCTGGGATAACGGTATCGAATATGCGAAAATGGACGGTCAGTTTGAACAGGGCAACTACTTCCTGTTAAAACCGAAAAACGGACCCAAAGTGAAGATCCAGTTATGGGAAACTATTCCCAACAAAAAATTCGTGGACCTCACCCGCTTTCCATTGGCTAAAATGTATGGGGAGCATACGTTTGAAGAAACACCGGAAGGATTGAAAGTAACAGTTACGATGACGGTATCAGGTGTATTAGGGTTTTTATGGAAGAAAATAGTTGCACAGGATATTGTGGATCACTTACCGGAAGAAATGGAAAACCAGGTGCGTGTGGCCAGCAAACTATAGTTATTTTTACAGGAAAAATAAGGGAAGATGAAAAAAGAAGATAATGCCTTTAGCGTACAATCAGCGGAGGAAAGCCCTGGTTTCCTGTTGTGGCAGGTAACCAGTTTATGGCAAAGAGAGATCCGGAAAGCCCTGGAAAAATATGACCTTACGCATTCCCAGTTTGTGCTGCTGGCCAGTGTCATGTGGCTTACCCAGCAGCACGAACCGGTTACGCAAATACTGCTTTCCGCTCATTCCAAAATAGATCCCATGACTACGTCTACGGTACTACGTACCCTGCAAACAAAGGGCTTGCTGGAAAGGCGGGAACATGCTACGGACACTCGCGCCAAAACAGTAGCGCTGACGGCTGCGGGAGAAAAGGTAACGCGGCAAGCCATCAAAGTGGTAGAACAATTTGATAAAGATTTCTTTGAGCCGCTGGGTGCAAAAACGGGCGAGTTTAATCGCAAACTACGGGTGCTGCTGGGACAATAAGAGAATATAACTATCGTATAGTATTCCCCGTTATACATGGCATTTCCACTGTTATGATGCATAACACGTCCATGAAGCACACCTCAAAACAGAAAACGGAATCAGTATAACAGTCCTGTACCTCCCTGTAAGAGCGGGTTACCCGGGTTCAGCATCCCTGTACGGCCCAGCCATTTCATCACGATCTGCATCCAGCCCTCTGCGGGCAACTTCAGTACAAAACCGTGGTCGCCTTCCGGGTAGATATGCATTTCAGCCGGAACGTGCTGGTGGCGTAACGCCTGGTAAAACAGTAAGGAGTTATCTACGTCCACAACTTTATCGTCGCCGGTATGGAACAGTATGGTAGGTGGTGTTTGTGGTGTCACCTGCCGGTCGTTGGAATAATATTTAACAGTGAGTTCATCCGGATGTTCGCCCAGCAAACGTTTCCGGGAGCCGGGATGAGAGAGGTTCTTTTCCATGCTGATCACGGGATATACCAGGATCATAAAATCCGGGCGCAGGTTGAGTCCTGCGTTGGCTGCCAGCACGGGGCGATCAAAATGAGTACCGACAGTAGACGCCAGGTGGCCGCCAGCAGAAAAACCCATAATACCTACACGGCTGCTGTCGATGTTCCATTCTTTCACGTGTGCACGAATGAGTTTTATGGCTTCCTGTGCATCCTGCAAAGGACCGCTGCTTTTATCGAGCATGATATTATCAGACGGGAGGCGGTATTTCAGTACAAAGGCCGCGATGCCTTGTTTCACAAAGTATTCCGCATAATTTAATCCTTCTTTTTGCAGCACTACCCCATAATAGGCGCCACCAGGGCAAATTAATACAGCCGTACCCGTAGCTTTTTCTTTGGGTGGTATAAATGCGGTGAGCGTTGGCACACTGGTACGCAGGCGGGTGTTTTCCTTGTCGGTAATTTCTTCATCCGGTGTAGCAATGCCTCCGGGTGGTAAACCGGGGTATAAGGGCATCACCGTTTGTGCATGGGATAACAAGCTAACAAAGCTGAGCAGGGAAATAAGAAAAGCACGCATAGTATAATTATTGGCAGTAATAGTAATATAATAAAAAGTCTATAAAGTTATGTCATGGGTTGCCGAATAATATTTCAATTCGATCAGGTTGTTAGGCAATGGCCGGCTATTCCAGGCGGAATGGATAGCGAGTGCAGCTCCCATGGCGGAGGCCTGCGCCATAGATGCAGCAAAGATTTCTATCTCCGGAAAAAACATGGCCAGCAAATTCATATAAATCACATTTTTACTGAATCCACCGTCCACGAATATACGTTTCACCGGCGCACCATTGAGTACTCTTTGTGTAGCAATATATTGTTCGTTGGCAATATCCAGCATCAACTGGTGATAGGCTTCCGTATCGGAAGAAAACGTATGCAGTTCTCTTTGCCCGAATACAGAGGCTTCAGACAACTGTGGGTCAGGCTTTCGTAGCAGGTGGTCTTGCTGATTACGTTCTTTCAGTTGCCGGATAATATTCCCATCGAAAGCGATGTTGCGATAGTGACCGGGATGTTGATTAAAATGTGCGGCGATCCTTTTTACCTGTTGTTCATGTTCATAGCCGGCAAACAAGCGGGAAGCCTTTACGGGTTTGCCCTGGAAGGTGAGGTAGCATAAGCAGTCGGCAGCCAGTTCTTCTTCCGTGAGTGGCGTATCATTAAACGGATGTAAACTAATGCACCAGGTACCGGTAGAAATCAATACGAATTGTTCATGGAAATTCAGGAGGTAAGGAATCAATGCTGCGGAGCTATCGTGTAAACCCGTGCCAACGGCGTAGTTGTTGCCCGGAAAAGCAGCAGGCATCACGGCAGTAGACGACAAAAGAGGCGCCAGCTTTTCCAGCGCCCCCTCCTTTATTAACCACGTATGATAAGCCTGTTGTTGAAAGTCCCATAAATTGGTATGGCAACCGATGCTGGTAATATCCGCGCAAGCTACGCCCGACAACAGATAGCTCATATACTGCGGCAAATGCAGCGCATACTTAACCTGCTGGTAAATGGCCGGCTGCGTGTATTTCAGCCGGTACAACTGCATGCCGGAGTTGAGGCTGCCCAATACCGGCGAAGCAGTTTGTATGGAGAAGTTTTTTTCTCCGCCATATGCTTGATAAAACTGCTCCCTTAATGCAGCAGGATATTCTTTCAGATAGTTGTATAGCGGTGTCAATGGGCGCCCTTCTTCATCAATGTAAACCAAGCTGGCACCATAGGTCGAAAAGTTAATCGCTTTGATCACGATATCTTTTCTGCGGAATACTTCTCTCAAAGAATCAAATACAGAAAGACGAAGGCTTTCCAGGTTTTCACAGGGCGCGCCATCTTCATCCACGGTTTCCGTAAAACGGGCGGTCCGCTCAAAGACAAGCTGGTACTGCTCATCAAAGAGAAACAATTTCTTGTTTGTTTTACCAACATCAAAGATGGCTATAACGGGAATTTCACTCATAGCTATTTTAAAATTACAAACCAGTGGCCATTACTTTACTGCCTCTTTCCCGGATCAGTTGTTCTCTTATCTTTTCCGACCGGAATAATGCGAGCGGTTGTAAAGCACCACCCGCCTGCAATCTGGCTGCTGCCACCAGCGGGCGTACATCCGTACGGAAGGCTTGCTGCAGTACTTCCTGTGCAGTTACCACATCATTCGCCTGTTGCGCTGCATATAATTTTTTACGATCTACCAGCAGTGCCTGTGCATAGCTGATCATGATCGCTTCTACGGATTGCAGCAGGTCTTCCAGCGGATCCTTCACGTTATGCGAGGCGTCTATCATCCAGGCCAGGTCGGTATGGTGCGTCATGTTACGGGCATCCATGCCTTCCACCAGTTCATTGAAGATCAGGAACAGTTGATAAGGCTTGATACTGCCTACGGTGAGATCATCGTCGCCGAATTTGGAATCGTTGAAATGAAAGCCGCCGAGTTTACCTTCCATGAGCAACAGCGATACAATCTGTTCGATGTTGGCATTGGGCAGGTGATGCCCCAGATCCACGAGGGAATAGGCTTTAGGGCCCAGTTTATTGGCGAAGAGCAGCGACTGTCCCCAGTCGCCCACCGTGGTGGAATAGAAATTAGGCTCTGCTGCTTTGTACTCTACAAAGATCTTCCAGTTGTCTGGCAGTGCCGCATAAATTTCTTGCAGGCTTTCCAGTGTGTTCTGGAACGCTTGGCGGAAATTCAGTTGTCCCGGAAAGCAGGAGCCATCGGACAGCCATACGGACAGCACATCCGAGCCTAACGCAATGCCTTGTTCTATCACCGCTATATTATGTTCAATAGCTTGTTTGCGTACGTCTTTGCTGACATGCTGCAGGGAGCCAAACTTATAACTCAGCGCCTGTCCTGGCTGATCCTGGAATGTATTGGAGTTCATGGCATCGAAGCGGAGGCCATGCTGAGCCGCCACTGCTTTGATGTGTGCCGGGTTATCCGGCACATCCCAGGGAATATGCAGGGAGATGGCACCGCTGGATTGATTCAGTTGATGCAGTAATCCGACATCGTTTATTTTTTCTTCGAGGCTGCGGGGTTCACCGCCGCCAGGGAAGCGCCCGAAACGGGTGCCGCCTGTACCCAGCGCCCAACTGGGGATGGCTACCTGGAAGTCTGTGAGTTGCTGCATAATATGCGCTGCATGCGGTATTTCAGCAGACAGGTAGTTAAAAGCACGTTCGTGTGCGGGCAACAGTGCCTGGTTATGTTCATTTATTTTATAGGACGCTAATTGCATGAGGATCGTTTTTACTGCAATAAAATAGGGCTTTTATCTTACAAAAGCCATGGCTACCCCACCATCTACATTCAGTACGTTACCGGTGGCTTTGTTCAGCAGTCCGCCTACAAAAGCGTAGCAGGCGTTGGCAATGTCTTCGGGAACAATGATTTCGTTGAGCAATGTACGTTTGGCGTAGAATGCAGGAAGTTCTTCCACCTTCACTCCATAAGCTTTGGCGCGGCCTTCCGCCCAGGCTCCTGCCCATATTTTACTGTCAGAAATCACTGCATCCGGGTTCACTACGTTCACGCGTATACGATCTTTTCCCAGCTCTGCGGCATTCAGGCGGCTAAGATGTAACTGCGCCGCTTTGGCAGAGCCATAGGCAGCGTTGTTAGGACCGGAAACGAGCGCATTTTTGCTGACAATATTGAGTACATCGCCACCAGTGCCCTGTTTGCGGATGATGTCTACACCGGTTTGTGTTACCAGGAACTGGCCTTTCACCAATACATCGTATAGCAGGTCCCAGTCTTTTTCGGTATGATCTTCGAGTGGTTTGGAAATAGACAACCCTGCGCAGTTGACAATGATGTCTACGCCACCAAAGGCCAGCACGGCGGTATTGAAGGTTTGACGAATCGACGCCGCATTTGTTACATCCAGCAGATCTGCTGCGAATACATCTTTCCCAAATAGTTTATTAAACTCTTCAGTAGCAGTAGCGAGGCGTTGCTCATCATTATCGTTGATCACCACTACAGCGCCTTCTTCGGCAAACTTTTTTGCGATGGCTTTGCCGATACCGCCGGCGCTGCCTGTTACCAGGGCAATGCGACCGGTCAGTGCTTTGGGTTTAGGCATACGTTGCAGCTTCGCTTCTTCCAGTAACCAGTATTCTATATTAAACGCTTCCTGCCGCGGCAACGAAGTATATTCCGAAATCGCTTCCGCGCCTTTCATCACATTGATGGCATTGATATAAAATTCTGCCGCAACGCGGGCTGTTTGTTTGTCTTTCGCGAAAATAAACATCCCTACACCCGGATACAGGATCACTACGGGATTGGGATCGCGCATAGCGGGACTGTTCGGGTGTTTGCAGGTATTATAGTATTGGGTGTACATTTCCCGGTAGGCATCAAACAGTGGCGCCAGGCCGGCTTTCACTGCCCCCACGTCTTCCAGGGAAGCGTCCGGGGTGAGGTTCAGCACAAGGGGACTGATTTTAGTACGCAGAAAGTGGTCGGGGCAGCTGGTGCCTAAAGGCGCGAGGCGGTCCAGGTCTTGCGAGTTGATGAACTCCAGTACGCGCGGGTCGTCAGTGAAGTGTCCCACCATTTTTTGCTGAGAAGAGCAGTAACCGCGTAAAATGGGTGCCAAAGCAGCCGCCTGGGCCTTGCGTACATCCGGCGCCGGCGAAGTGATTTTTGCGCCCCCAAACACCGGTTTTGTACGACCGGTATTTTCTTCGAGATAGGTGGCGCAGCGTTCTATCACTTCCAGGGTATTGAGATAGCTTTCATAAGCGGTATCCCCCCAGGTGAACAGGCCGTGCGATCCCAGCATGATACCACGGATACCCGGATTTTCATCGAGGCATTGTTTCAGTTGCAGTCCGAGGTCGAAGCCGGGCTTCTGCCAGGGTACCCAACCGATGGTGCCATTGAATAATTCCTGCGTAATTTTTTTCCCGTCTTTAGCCGCGGCAATGGCAATGGCTGCATCGGGGTGCAGGTGATCAATATGTTTAAAAGGGAGAAATCCATGCAGGGGGGTATCAATGGAAGGGGCTTTGGAACTGAGGTCGTAGATACAGTGATTAAATAATTCCACCATTTCATCTTCGTGTGCAATGCCGCGGTAGATATGTTGCAAACTGCGGAGCCGGTCTACATACAGCGCGGCCAGTCCATTTCTTTTCAGTGTACCAAGATCACCGCCTGAACCCTTTACCCACATCACTTCTACGGGCTCGCCTGTCAGCGGATCTTTTGCCATAGCTTTACAGGATGTATTTCCGCCTCCATAGTTCGTTAACCGCAGATCGGCACCCAGCAAATTGGAACGATAGATCAACAAAGCTACTTCATCACCCGCCATACCAGCTGCTGTTGCTTCATCCCATAAATAACTGACATGCCTGAATTGCGTGGTAGTTCTATCTAAAGACATACTATATAAATTTTAACGTTTAATTGGTTAATGAATTACCATATCCCACCAGTACAACAGAAAGAATGATGGTGAATATACCCAGGGAAATAGTAGCAAAGGTTTTACTGCCGGCGTTTTTCCATTCCTTCAACACAAATCCCCACATGCTGGAGATCAGGATAATAAAGGCCATGTGCAGGATCCAGGAACTGGCGTCATTTCCCAGCTTACTTTCTCCCATACCATAAAAAAAGAATTGCAGGAACCAGGTAGTACCTGCAATGGCGGCGAACAGGTAATTTTTCACCAGCGGTGTTTCCTTATTAGTATAGTCGCTGAACGACTGATTTTTGCTATTCAGGATCATACACCAGGTGAAATTGGTGGTGAGTCCGCCCAGCATGATGATCACAAAAATAACATTGTTCTTGAACAGCGGGTTCACGTTGTTAGCCACAGCGGCTTCTCCCATGCTGCTGCCCGCCGAGATGGCAAAGCTCATACAGGCACTCAGGATACCGGAAATAATGGCCACAATGAGTCCTTTACGCAAATTGAATTCCTTTATAGCCGCGGTTTTCTCTTCATCCGAAAGTTCCCGTTCCTTTAATACACCTGCCCTGCCACAAATGGCAATGCCTGCCAGGCATACCACTACCCCCATCAATACATACAAGCCTTTGCCGGAATGTAACATGGCGCCGAAAGTATGAGGATCATCTGTAAAAAGTCCGCGGTAAATGGGCGGTATGAGCGCGCCAAAAGCAGAACAGAATCCCAGGGCCACCGCCATCCCTAACGACATGCCCAGGTAGCGCATCGACAACCCAAAGGTTAATCCGCCAATGCCCCATAATACGCCGAGGAAATACGTCCAGAAAAGTATATGGCCCTGCGTGCTGCCAATAATATCCATAAAGCCGGGAACGGTTATCCAGGCCGCCACCAGCGGCACTACCAGCCAGGAAAATATGCCACCCACAATCCAATAGCTTTCCCAACTCCAACCCTTCACTTTCTTGTAAGGGATATAAAAACTTCCGGAGGCAAATCCCCCGAGAAAGTGGAATAAAACGCCCAATAAAGCTTGCATAACAAGTATCTGATTTGTAACGTGGAAAACTAATGTTTCGTAAAAGTAAAACATGAATCATTTCAAACTGTCATGCACTGTCATGCTTCGAATATCCACTACCAATTGTTGAATTAAATGACTATCATTGCCGGGAAAAGTTGCTGACAGCAAATTCCAGGGGACTAACACCTATTGCGCATGAAACAACATCCGATTTTTAAATACCTGTTTATAGACGACTTCTCTGCCACGCCTAAATATTTCCAACTGGCCAATTCTATTATTAAAGCTATTGTAGACCAGAAAGTACAACAAGATGATATTTTACCTTCCATTAATGAGGTCAGCTATGCATTCGAAATATCAAGAGATACAGCAGAAAAAGCCTACAAATATCTCAAAGGCCTGGGAATACTGGGGTCTGTGCCAGGTAAAGGATATTATGTGCAACATACCAATCTTGACCAGCAATATAAAATACTACTCCTGTTTAATAAACTCAGCGAGCACAAAAAAATCATTTATGATTCCTTCGCCGATAAATTAGGGGAACAGGCCAACATCGATTTTTATATTTATAACAGTGACTTCAGCCTGTTTAAAAAACTGTTGTCAGAAAACATCCAGGAATATACACACATTGTGATCCTCCCGCATTTCCGCGAGCGCTGGGAGCATGTAGATGAAGTGATTAATACCATTCCGAAAGAGAAGTTGATCTTGCTCGATAAAAAGCTGAAAGGTGTTACCGGTGAATACGGTGCAGTGTATGAAAATTTCCAGGAAGATATTTATGGCGCCCTGGAACAAGCCAGAGATAAGCTGCAGCAGTACCATACCCTGAAAATTATTTACCCGGAAAACACCTATTACCCCGAGGAAATCTATGAAGGGTTTGCGCAGTTCTGTCAGAATTATGCGTTCAACAGTAAAAAGGTAAATGAAATTGAAATAGAAGATATCCAGCCGGGAGATGTATACATCAACCTGCGGGAAAATGACCTGGTGCTGCTGATAGAAAGGATTATTTCCCTGAATCTGCAGATAGGAAAAGATGTAGGCATTATTTCCTATAATGAAACGCCGTTAAAGAAGTTCATCCTGAACGGTATTACCACTATTTCCACCGACTTCAAATGCATGGGAGAAATGGCAGCACAACTGATCCTCGATCATTCCAGGGCGCAGATTGAAGTACCATTTTATGTGACCATGCGGGCATCGCTATAACTATTTCCCTACCTTTGGGCATTAAACGGAAAAATATGCAAACACCGGAAAAGTCCAATGATCCGCTGCACGGGCTTACTTTAGAGAAAATAGTAACACACCTCTACGAGAGTTATGGCTGGGAAGAACTGGGACAACATATCAAAATTAATTGTTTTACCAGCAATCCATCAGTACAGAGTAGTTTGAAGTTCCTGCGTAAAACGCCATGGGCAAGGAAAAAAGTGGAGGACTTTTACAAATATTCCCTGAGAAAAAACAAACTGAAATAATAATGAAAGGCGGGATGTTCGTTTTTGAACGTCCTGCCTTCAAAAACGAACATTTTACCCCACATACCGCTTTCTCATCTTCTGAAAATCAACACCTTAATAAATGGCATCTCTTTAGCGGACCAGTACACACTCCATTAAACCGTTGCCCATGTTTATCAGCTACCTAAAAACGGCTTATAGTATTCTCCGGCGGAATATCAGTTACACGGTGCTCAACGTAGCCGGACTTACATTGAGCATTGCCGCGTGCCTGATTATCTTCCTGATTGTACGAAATGAGCTGGGATATGACCAGTTCTATAAAAAAGCGGATCGTACCTACCGGGTAACGCTGCATGAACTGGATTATAACCCCAGCGTATCCCTGGCAGTGGCGCCTGCCTTGCGAAATGACTTTCCTGAGTTGGAACAGGTGGCGCAATACTGGTACCAGGAAACAGGGTTGGTAAAAACAGGAAATACCCGGTTTAATGAAAAGGGATTTGCTTTTGCGGATGCTGCCTTCCTGCAGATATTTGATCAAACATGGCTGGCAGGAGACCCACGTACTGCGCTATCGGACCCTGACGAAGTAGTACTCACCGCCGGTATAGCAACGAAATACTTCGGTAATAAAGATCCCATTGGGCAAATTATTCAACTGAATAATGAAAACAACCTGAAGGTAACCGGCGTCGTTAAAGATCCGCCTGCCAATAGCAGCCAGCCATTTGCCTTTCTTGTTTCCTATGAAACCATCCGGAAAGATATGCTGGCAAGTGCCCATTTTTATAATATCTCCGGCGCCAGTACTTATATTTTGCTACCTGAAAAATATAATGCCAGTCAGCTGCAAAGCAGGATGAAAAGCTTTATTGCCCAAAACTGGGGAGCAGACATTGCAGCAGATGCGAACCTGCTACTGCAACCCTTGAAGGAAGTTCATTTTGACCAACGCTACCAGGTAAACCCTGCTGCTCCTACCGCCAATAAAGCTACTTACCACGGACTATTGATGGTAGCACTCTTTATTATCATCACGGCTTGTATCAATTTTATCAATATGGCTACGGTGCAGGCTATACGGCGTGCCAAAGAAGTAGGTGTACGCAAAGTATTGGGAGCACATCGCCTGCAACTGATCTGGCAATTCCTGTCTGAAACAGCGTTGCTCGTGCTGTTGGCAGTGGTGTTGGGTATTTTTACCGCGGCATTATTCCTTCCGGCGGTAGCCGCCTGGATTGACGTGCAGGTAACGGCAGCCGCCCTCCTGGAAACACCGGTATTACTGGCTATAGCAGGTATAACAGTAACGGTTATATTATTATCGGGAGGTTATCCGGCGTTTGTGCAATCTGCCTTTCAGCCGGTCACTGCCCTAAAAAGCAATACCGGTTTACGCATTAAAGGGTTAGGTCTTCGTAAAGTATTAGTGGCTACACAATTTGGTATTTCACAGCTGTTGATTGCCGGTACCCTTATTGTGGGCTACCAGATGGACTTCCTGAAAAACCAGGACCTGGGCTTCAACAAGAAAGCCATCATTTCCTTTCCGGTGCCTGATGATAGCAAACGGGAAATACTGGAAGCCCAATTGCTGGCGAATCCCGGCGTCAGGCAATTCAGCTTTGCGTCTGGCCCGCCGGTTGGCGGCAGCGGCTACAGCGCTTTTACGTGCCCCGAAGAGGGTTTGATTAAAGATGATGTAACAGAAAGAAAAGCTGTAGATGAAAAATATCTTGACCTGTTTTCCATTAGGCTATTGGCCGGCGAAAAACCACACAAACGTTTGGCGGGAGATACACTGCACAAGGTATTGATCAATGAAACCATGCTACATAAACTGCATCAGCAGGTGCCTGAAAAAGCCATTGGCAAAACGTTTTATATCAACGGCGATGCCGTGATGATTGCCGGCGTGGTACAAAACTTCCAGAGTGAATCGCGGTATAAGAAAAACCGGCCCTGCGTGCTGGAATACAGGCCAGACCGGTTCAGAACCGCCTGCGTACAGATAGCTCCGAAAGACATGACTGGTACGCTGGCCCGCATTGATAAGTCCTGGTCAGCACTTTTCACCAATGATCAGTTTCAATACGACTTCCTGGATGATCGCATCGCCCGGTTATATCAACAGGAACAAAAACTATACACTGCCTTTAAACTTTTCTCGGCACTGGCCATCGTGATTGGTTGCCTCGGATTATACGGCCTGGTGGCCTTTGCTGCGGTACAACGCCAACGGGAAGTAGGCATCCGCAAAGTATTGGGCGCCTCCCTGTTTCAAATCACCGGGCTTTTTGCCAAAGAATTTATTGTACTGATCCTGTTAGCCTTCTGTGTGGCAGGGCCGTTGGCCTGGTGGGTAATGCAGCACTGGCTGGATAACTTTGCTTATCAGACACATATTGGCGGCGGTACTTTCCTTACAGCCATCAGTATATCGGTGGTGATTGCAGGAATCACGATTGCGTCGCAGGCAATCAAAGCGGGGCTGGTGAACCCTGTAAAGAGTTTGCGATAACGCAGGCTATGGGCTTTTCGCCCCCCGTTATAACTTTACTTTTAACCCCATTTCTCTTTTCATCGTGAGTAATGCTTCTGCATTGCCTTTGGCATCGTCTACCGGATGATGGGTGTGCCGGGTTTTCCGGAGATGTTTAAACGTAGTAAAGGTGTCTTTCATCATACCCTTGTACAAGCTGCCGAGGTTCTGGGAGCTGAATCCGAAAGGATTTTCACCCAGGAAATGATGAAAATACCAGCAGATAAACATCCAGTCGAAGCCGTTGTTATCGCTGATAAACATGGGCCTGTCCTTGCTTACGGACGTAATCCAGTTTTTAAAATTCCTCATCACCGTGGCCGGATCTTCAAACTGCAGCGTTGCCTCGCGGCTGTGGCCGGATACCGCTAATGCCTCCGGGATAAATTTATCGGAAATGGGTTTCAACTGACCATAGAAGGTCTGATTCAACTGTTCGTTGACGAGAACAGCGCCAAATGAGATCATGGAGAAGTCGCCCGGAATAGGTCCGTCGCTTTCCACGTCCACCATAATAAAAGCCATAAAATGGGTTTGATTTAGGGGTTAAACAATTTTTAATTTCGGGGGCAAAGATATAATAATATTTTCCATATCTGCAAAGTCAATGCAGTGGCACTTTTTCACTGTCATAAAAATGATTACCTTTTCCAAATGGCTGGTATGAAATATTTATTCGGATTATTATTAGCGGGCGGACTGTTCCATGGTTATCCCACCTTATCCCAGGTAGTGAATAAAAATACCATTCCGATTATCAAAATATGTAAGCAGGTTGACGTGGATACTTCTCTCCGGAAAGTAGCCGCCACCGGGGATCTTTCGCATCTCCCGGCTTATGGGAAAGACAAAGCGCTAACAGGTTACTACAAGGATAGCACGCTGGTGAAAATGATTTTGAAGGGCTATGATAAGGATGGTAAGGAAACATTTGTTTACTACTATCATCGTAACGCTCTCATTTTTGTTTATAACGAATACTTCGGCCCTCATTACAATGATACAGGGAAACGCGTCCCTAATGCCTTTGAAAGCAATTTCCGGGGCTACTATTATTTCAAAAATGGGAAATGGCTGGATGAAGTTTCCAATGGTCATAACCGGTTTGAAGACGATCAGCTCGATTCTGGCAAGATACTACCCGCGGAAGCAAAGCTATGCAGGCGGTTGCTGCCCTGAAATTGAAAAAGGCATCCCGGCTATGCCAGGATGCCTTTAACGCCAAAGCGTTAACAGAGTCTTTTATGGAGCCCCCTTTGATTAAACTAAATTAATCGCAGGTGTCCATGAATATTCTGTAGATAACATGAATACCTCCTTTTCTTTGGTGAGTAATGAAATTACTGGAAAATATCCAGAAAAGAAAATACCAACACAAAAAAATTACTTATTACTGCAGTGGAGTAAAGTGCTACTTTCCTATTACTACCGGCAACACTATATCATGAATTGTTTTCTCGAAATAATAAGCACGCTCCATATTCGCCGGGTTGGAACCTATATTCTCCAATACTACGATGCTACTATGGGTAGCCGGATAATAAAAGTTAATACCAATAAAACCCTGCTCCGGTAAAAATCCGGTATGTCCTATTTCAGATTTATCGGCATTAATCATCAGGCCATATCCGCCGCCGGTTTTACCTACAACCGGATGTTGCCGGGGGGAATAGGCCGTGGTCATGTCCTTGTACATGGCTTCGCTCAGTAGTTTACCATTATTCAATAGTTCGTTCCAGCGTACGAGGTCTGCCGCTGTAGACACTACCCCTGCCGCTCCCAGCAACATTTCCGGGACGGGGTCCGTTTTCGCCTGTAGCTGCCCGTTTTTGCTTTCCTGGTAACCGGTAATTGGTTTTATACGCGGAGGTACGCCTGAATTGGGCATCCGGGTTTGCTGAAACAGGTCTTTCAGCAATATCGTATACGCTTTGCCGGTAACATGTTCCAAAACAGATTGTAACAGTACATATCCAAAATTTGAATAGGCCAGTTGGTAACCGGGTGTAAATGCCAGCGGCTGATCATACCATACCACTCCGGATGTATGATTGAGGAGTTGATGAATCGTCACACTATCCCCCCACTTGTCTTTCAGATCCGGCAAATAAGTACGTAATCTCTTTTGCAAATCAATATGTCCCTTTTCAACTTCCTTTAACACCAGCGCCGCTGTGATTTGTTTGGACACAGACATGATCACAAAATGGCTATCCATTGTCACCGGCTCCTTTGTATCCCGGTTAGCATACCCCATGGCTTTGGCATACAGCGGTTTGCCATTTTGTGCAATCAGTACCACACCGCTGAAGTCACGCATATTTTTAGCGGCCAGCAAGGAGTCCAGGCGGGTATAAATACTTTGCTGTGCAACGGCGCAGCCGCCTGCCAGCAGCAGTAACCCGGTAAATATTGCTTTACGGAATTTCACTTATTTCTTTTTTAAAGCAGCAGCAATCGCTTTTTCTGCCAGTGGCCCCATCACGAGGTAGCCTTCCTTGTTAGGATGCACCCCATCATAAGTCAATTCTTTTTTCAACCCTTTCTGCTCATCAGCCATAACGCTGTAGTAGTCGAGGTATACACAACCATTTTTAGCGGCATATGCTTTAATCAGTTGATTCAGTTGTGCGATTTTAGTGACAGGATCCAGTCCTTTGCGCCATGGATAGTCATATGCAGGCAGTACAGACGACAATACGACTTTTATACCATTGGCTTTTGCCAGTTCCGCCATCGATACGATGTTGCCAAAAATAGTGGGAACGGGCGTGTAGCCGGTATTGCCCGCGATATCGTTGGTACCTGCCAGGATCACGACTACTTTAGGATGCAGATCGATTACATCAGGACGGAAGCGAATCAGCATTTGTGGTGTAGTTTGACCGCTGATACCCCGGTTGATATAAGGTTTGCCTGCAAAAAAATCAGGGTTCAGATTTTTCCAGCCGATGGTAATAGAGTTGCCCATGAACACGACCCGCTGCTCGCCTGCTTTCGGTGCCTCCACTTTAGCATTATCTTCCTGAAAACATTTCAGGCAGGCCCAATCCTGCTTCATCAGCGCTGAGTCTTTATCCTGCGCAAAAGCAGCGGTACCCCATAGTGTAAACAATGCCATTAATGGCCAGGTTAATTTTTTCATTTTTATTGAATCTGTTTTTATAACGCGGTTAGCATTTAAACGTCCAGAAAAATAACGCTTTTTTTCCGGCATTACCAACCCTCCGTTTTCAAAGGTGTACAGTCAAGGATCAGCGGCCCTTAAACAGGACAGTGCAGGACAGTACAGGACGCAACAGGACAGGAATCTATGATACTTCGATTAAATTTATTTCCGTTAAGCATCGCCGTTTCATCATCACCTAATTCCACTTGTTATGATCAAAGTCTATATCCTTTGTCGTAAAGGATACTCCGTTATGGCACGTTATGGCGTCACCTTTTTATTACTGTCCTTTTGCCTGGCAGGTTTTGCGCAGGAAAAAAACAATGTTACCGGGCAAATAACTGATGCAGGTACCGGCGCTCCTCTACCCAGTGTTACCATTGGGGTCAAAGGTAGCAGCAAGGGTACTTTCAGCGACGCCAATGGCAGGTACACCATCGCTGCCAGCACTGCTGATTCACTTGTTTTTAGTTTTATCGGGTACATTTCCAAAACCCTGTACGTGGGTAACCGCACCAAGATCAGTACACAGCTGGAGTCCAGCAACAAAGTACTCAACCAGGTAGTAGTAGTGGGTTATGGTACCCAACAAAAGAAAGATGTAACCGGCTCCGTGGGCATTGTTCCAATGAAAAATGTGAAAGACATGCCTATAGCCGGTCCTGACCAGGCCCTGGCCGGGCAGATTGCCGGTATCCAGGTAAGCACCTCCAACGGTATTCCCGGTGGTGGCCCGCAGGTGCAGGTACGTGGCATTGGCGCTGTAGGCGCCGGCAGCCAGCCCCTGTATGTAGTGGATGGCTATCCGCTGGCCTCTTCCTCTGACCAGGTGTCTGATCCGATGAATGCCATCAATCCACAGGACATCGAGTCTATGGCTGTATTGAAAGATGCATCCGCTACAGCCATCTATGGCTCCAGGGGCGCCAACGGCGTGGTACTCATTACCACCAAACGTGGCAGCTCAGGCATTCCAACCGTACAACTTTCTGCCAACTACGGCATCCAGCAAATTCCGCAAAAAGGCCGGCCTAACCTGATGAACGGACAGGAGTTTGCACAATTCAGAAAAGAAGCCATTGAAGACAACATCCGTTTCACCGAACACCGCGAACCCACCGACGCGGATATTCCGGAAATCTATCGTCATCCTGAAAAAATCGGCGAAGGCACCAACTGGTTCAATGCCATTACCCACGTGGCACCTATGCAGGACATCAACCTTAGCGTAAGCGGAGGTACTGAAAAAATAAGAACCTATATTTCCGCCGGATACTACAACCAGGACGGTGTAGTGATTAACTCCGGGTACAAAAGATTTTCTGTCAGAGCCAATGTAGATGCCAACCTTTCTGACCGTTTGAAAATAGGCTTTAACATCGCGCCTTCGTACACTACCCGCAAAGGCAATACCAACGGGGAAGGCCGTGGTAACTACTTCGGTATCGCCAGTCCTATTGAACCAGTGTACAAACCGGATGGCAGCTATAATGCCTATATCCAAAGCCCCGGCACTTTTGGTATGCCCAACCCGGTGATGTTCCTGAATGAGGTGATTAACCGCTCCAAGAGCACCCGCATTTTGTTTAATACCTATGGCGAATATGAAATTATAAAAAACCTGAAGTTCAAATCTACCTTTAACGTAGACTACCAGGAAGGATCCGGCGAGTATTTCATCCCTTCTACCATTGGTGGTACCAACGTAGCACCGCCTACCATTCCTTCCGGTGGCTACAATAGTGGTAACTACCTGAACTGGCTAAACGAAAATACGCTGACCTACCAGTACAACACGCAAAATGGTCATGCCTTCACCGGCTTACTCGGCTACAGCGTGCAATCACAAAAAGAACAATATGGCGGCTTCAATGGCGCCAACTACCCTGACGATGATATCAAAACATTAAATGCTGCGGCTACCATTACCGGTGGCACCGACAAAACAGAATGGGCATTACTGTCTTATCTCGCGAGGATCAACTATGCATATAAAGATAAATACCTGGCAACAGCTACGGTGAGAAGTGATGGATCTTCCCGCTTCGGACCTGATAACCGCTGGGGTACCTTCCCTTCTGTGGCTTTAGGATGGCGTATTTCACAGGAAGAATTTATGAAGTCGTCCCGTATTTTCAGCGATCTGAAATTAAGAGCCTCCTATGGATTCTCCGGTAATTTTAATATCGGTAACTACTCTTACATGAGTAACATCGGCACCAGCGATTATGTACTGGGTGGTGCCCTGGCCGGCGGCCGTGTAATGAACACCCTCGGCAACCCCAACCTGGGCTGGGAAAAAATGCGCGAACTGAATATAGGCGTTGACGTTGGATTATGGAAAGACCGCGTATACCTGACCATTGATGCCTACAAACGCAATACGCAACAACTGCTGCTAAACGTAGAGGTACCACAATCCAGCGGGTTCTCTACTGTAACAGAGAACAAAGGCGACATGGAAAACAAGGGGCTGGAAATTGGTATCTCCTCCCGTAATATTGAAAACAAATCACTCACCTGGACCACCAACTTCAACATTTCCTTTAACCGCAACAAGGTACTGGCACTGGGGAAAGACAATGCGCCTATCTACTCCGGCAACTCCAGCGAAGGCAATCCTACCAATGTAAGCATGGTAGGCAAACCACTCGCCATGCTGTATGGATATGTATTTGATGGCATCTATCAAAACCAGGGAGAAGTAGATAAAGGCCCTGCGTTTCCAGGAGCTATTCCGGGAAACATCCGTTTCAAAGATATCAATGGCAATGGCGTGATTAATCCGCGGGAAGATTTCGCCATCATCGGGAATCCTTACCCCGACTTCAACTGGGGCTTAACAAATATCCTGAATTACAAAAAATTTGACCTGCGGGTATTAGTGGTAGGATCAATGGGAGCTGACCGCTTACATGCCACCAACGACTACAACGGCAACATTGACGGCGTATTTAATGTAAGAAAAGATGTGGCCAACCGCTGGAGATCTGAGTCCAACCCGGGTAACGGTAAAGTACCTACGACGAATGGTTCCGGCCGTGGCAGGGTGATGTACAGGGATGTAAGTTCATTGACCGTTGAGAAAAATAACTATGCGTGGGTGAAGAACATTACGCTTGGTTACAGCCTGCCAAAATTTGGATTTGTACAAAGTGCCAGGGTATATGTGAGTGTGCAGAATGCCATCCTGTTCACTAACTACAGTGGTAATCCCGAAGTAACCAACTACCTGGGCAAGGGCGGTAGCGGCGCATTGGTACCGGGCATCGACTACTCCAGCTACCCTGTTCCAAGAATTTATTCACTGGGCGCCAATCTCTCCTTTTAATCCAGTTCCTAAAAGTATAGCAACATGAAAACAAAAATATCTTTTATCGCACTTTTAGCGATTGCACTGAATGGATGTAACCATATGCTGGATGTGAAACCAAATTCGTTCTCCAGTGGTTCGAATTATTACACCAATGAAGGCCAGGTATTACGCGCGGTAAATGGCTGCTATGGCGTATTACAGGATTTATATCGCAGCGACTACTGGGCCATGACTGAAATGAGAGCGGACAATACCAATTATCAGTATGACGAAAGTGATCGTGGTGCACAACAACGGGAAGAAATTGATGAATTCCTGACCACTACCAGCAATAACTATATTAACAGTACCTGGGCGCAGTTATACCGGAACATACAGCAATCCAATGTGATTCTTACCCGCATCGATGCAGTACCTTTTGCTAATGAGGCAACTAAAAAACAATATACCGGCGAGGCTAAGTTTCTCCGGGCCCTGTACTACTTTCACCTGGTGCGTCTTTTCGGCGGTGTGCCCCTTTTGGTGAAAGAAGTGGCAGGCCCGGAGCAGGCCTCCACATCTAAAAGAGCCAGCGTAGCAGAAGTGTATGCACAAATTATTGCAGATGCCACAGATGCCGCAGCCAACCTGCCGGCTTCCTATACCGGCGCAGACGTAGGCAGAGCCACTAAAGGCGCGGCACTGACCCTGCTGGGCGATGTGTATATGACCATGAAAGACTATCCAAAAGCAGTAACCACCCTGCAACAGGTAGTAGCCCTCAATTACTCCCTGGTACCTGAGTATGGTGACAATTTTGATCCGGCGAAGAAAAATAATGCGGAGTCCATTTTTGCGGTGCAGTTTAATTCAGGACTGGAAACAGAAAGCAGCAATTTCATTTTTGTATTTGGTCCGCGTAACGGTAAAAAAGATCTCACCGGTTTCAACGGAAACCTGGGCGGTAATAATATTCCTACTCCCGGCATTGTGAATGCGTATGAGGCAAAGGATAAAAGGAAAGCAGCATCTATTGCGATGTACGACAGTCCCACCAACGCTGCCTTTGCAGAGTCAGCTGCTTTCGGCGGCAAATTACCGTTCATCAAAAAATTCTACCATCCACCGTATGCATTAGATGGCCGTGCCAATGAAAACTGGCCGGTATACCGCTACTCCCAGGTGTTACTGATGCTGGCAGAAGCGATCAATGAAACCGGTACCGGTGATCCCCTGCCCTATATCAATCCCGTGCGGGTACGTGCAGGACTGGATCCGTTGCCTGCTTTGAGTCAAACCGCCTTCAGAGATACCGTATTCCATGAGCAGCGCGTGGAACTGGCCTTTGAGGATCAGCGCTGGTACCAGTTGCTGCGCACCGGTAAAGCTGTAGCGGTGATGACCGCACATGGTATTGAAGAGAAAAAACGCCTGACCAGGTTAAGCCCGGCTTCATACAACATACAGCCGTTCCAGTTATTATATCCGATTCCTGAAAGAGAGATCAGATTAAATGGTTTTGAACAAAATACCGGTTGGTAAAAAAAAGTAGAAAAAAAGGGGAAACGTTTGCTATATTACTACAGCTATAGTCAACCGTCCACGTATAGTATCATCTCAGGAACTTATACAAGCATATATATTATGACCACCTTAAGAAAAAGACCATTCAGGCTGCTTGCGCTCATCACTACCGTTTTAATAACGGCGGTAGCCTGTAATAACGGAGACGACTCAACGTCAAAAGACAAGGAACACAAAACAGGAAATCCGAAAGTCGATGCCTTGAAATTACCTGATAACTTTAAAGCAGAGCGGCTGTACAGCCCTGGCGATAACAAGCAGGGATCCTGGGTATCTATGACCTTTGACAACAAGGGCCGTATGATTGTATCTGATCAGTACGGTTACCTGTACCGTTTGCAATTGCCCGCTGTAGGAGAAGATTCTTCTAAACTGAAAATTGAAAAACTGAACATCGGTAACGATACCTCCACCCAGAAAGTATCGATGGGATATGCACAGGGATTGCTCTATGCATTTAACAGTTTGTATGTAATGGTGAACCACAATAGTGACGACCGGTTCAACAAAGGCAGCGGCTTGTATCGCTTACAGGATACCGATGGCGATGATCAGTTCGACAAAATTACGATGTTGAAAGCATTGGACGGTGAAGGCGAACATGGCCCACACAGCATTGTGCTGGCGCCGGATGGGAAGTCTATATATGTAATTGCCGGTAATTTTACAAAGATTCCGGAGATGAATAACTATAAGGTGCCGCTGTCAGTTAACATTGATAACGTGTTGCCGTTTATTAAGGATCCTAACGGTCATGATAACGTGGTAAACACGCATGGAGGCTGGATTGCGCACATCGATTCCACCGGTAGCAACTGGGAGCTGATCAGCTCCGGCTATCGGAATCCTTTCGATCTTACCTTCAATGACCAGGGCGATATGTTTACCTATGATTCCGATATGGAATGGGATTTTGGTACGCCGTGGTACCGCCCTACCCGTATCTGCCAGGTTACCAGCGGCAGCGAATATGGCTGGCGTCCCGGTACTGAGAAATGGTCGCCCGCCTATCCGGACAACTTACCGCCATTATTGAACATTGGCCAGGGTTCTCCTACCAACCTGATCTATGGCGGGAAAGCGCGTTTCCCGGAGAAGTACCGCAAATCATTGTTTGCCTTTGACTGGAGCTTCGGTATCATCTATGCCATTCACCTGCAACCGGAAGGCGCTTCATACAAAGCCAATGCAGAAGAGTTTCTGTCCGGCTCTCCACTACCGCTGACCGATGGCGCCATTGGCCCGGATGGCGCACTGTATTTCCTGACTGGTGGCCGCCGGCTGGAATCTGATTTGTACCGCGTATATTATAAAGACAATAAAGACAGTAACGAACCGCTGGCAGCAACCACACCTACCGAAGGCGCCAATACCCGCAAACAGCTGGAAGCATACCATGGTGGCGCTAAACCAGGCGCAGTGGATTTCGCGTGGCCTTACCTGAAAAACAGCGATCGCTTTATCCGCTTTGCTGCAAGAATAGCGGTAGAAAATCAACCTGTGAGCCAGTGGCAAAACAAAGTGTTACAGGAAAAGGATCCTGAAACACTGATACAGGGAGCCATTGCGCTGGCGCGCCAGGGTAAGGAAGACGTTAAAAAACTACTCTTGCCGCAACTGATGACCATCAACTATGGCCAGTTATCACCCTCCCAGCAAATAGACCTGCTACGTGCCCTTGAATTGGTATTTGTGCGCATGGGTAAACCAGATCCCGCTTTAGCAGGACAGGTAGCTGCTTACCTCGATCCGCAGTATCCCGCCGGCAACAACGATCTTAACCGTTCACTGAGTAAAGTGCTGGTATATCTCAATGCCCCTAAAGCTGTAGAAAAAACCATGGCTTTATTGTCTACAGCAAAAGACGATACTGCTGCACAGAAAACTGCGATGCAATCTTCCGACCTGATCCTGCGCAACCCGCAATATGGATTGGACATTGCCGGTATGCTTTCCAAGATGCCACCACTACAGCAAACCTGGTATGCAACAGTGTTGAGCCAGGCTAAGAACGGCTGGACGCCTGCCCTGCGGGAGCAATACTTCCAATGGTTTTATCATGCCTTTACTTATAAAGGCGGCCATAGCTTCATTGGCTTCATCAATACCGCGCGTCAGAATGCATTGGCGAATGTACCGAAGAAGGAGTTCGCTCATTTCAACCAGCTATCCGGTGACTCACTGGTAAACAGTGGTGGTGGCCTTACACAGGGCTATCCTCAACCGAAAGGACCAGGCAGAAACTGGAAACTGGACGAAGCAGTGAAAGTAGTAGACAGTGGATTAACCAACCGGAATTTTGAACAGGGCAAGGCCATGTTTAATACGGTGTTGTGCAGTTCCTGTCATGGTATGCGCGGAGAAGGCGGTGTAGCCGGTCCGGATCTAACGCAACTGGGTACACGCTTTTCTACTAAAGACATCCTGGAAGCTATCATCGACCCCAGTAAAACCATTTCCGATCAGTATGCCGCTACCGTGTTTTCATTGAAAGATGGCGGTTCTGTATTAGGTCGGCTGGTGAGCCAGGACAAAGACAAATATATCATTTCACAAAATCCGTTTGCACCGCAGGAACACCGCGAACTACTGAAAAAAGACGTAGCAGGTACAAAAACATCTACAGTTTCTGTGATGTTACCAGGGCTGATTAACCGCCTGAACCCGGAGGAACTGAGAGACCTGGTGGCCTACCTGAAATCCGGTGGCAACAATAAGGATTCTGTCTTCCTGGCACCGAAGCAACTGGGTAGTAAATAATTTTTTTGGAAGATAAACCTGGCGCGAATGACGACACAAACACCCGGATGGCAACATAAGATATCGCATCACTTACAGCTGGGCGGTATAGAAACAGCGGTGCTGGACAACGGCCCCGGCAGGGGTACCCGCATTGCCTGGATTAATACCGGTGCAGGGTTGCGATACAAGGTAGTGATTGACCGCGCCATGGATATTGCCGATGCTTTTTTTAACCAGCATAGCCTGGCGTGGATCAGCCATAGTGGCGTTACTGCACCACAACGTATCACTGACAAAGGTGTGAACTGGCTCCAAACATTTGGCGGTGGATTGATGACCACCTGCGGGCTATCGCATGTAGGCGGTCCTGAGGCCGATGAATACGGGGACCGCGGACTGCATGGGCCTATCAGCAATACGCCGGCAGAAATTATTTCCATCATCCAGCCGGATCCGGTGAACGGACAAATGGAGATGAGCATTACCGGTATCATGCAGCAGGTACAGGTGCTGGGGCCACAACTGGTATTGAAACGTACCATTTCCGGTACACTCGGACAAGCACGTATACGCATATACGACGAAGTTATCAACAAAGGCAACCTACCCGCCCCGCATATGCTGCTGTATCATTTCAACATGGGATGGCCACTGGTAGATGTAGGAGCAGATATCTGCTGGGAAGGCAACTGGACTTCCAGGGCAGGTAATCCGGACCATATCTTCCGGGAAGGCCATCCTTATAAAAAATGTGCCGCACCAATGGACAGTCATGCCGGCAACGGAGAAGAAGCTGCTATCATTGATCCGGTAGCAGCTGCCGACGGATGGTGTACCTGCGGCGTTCACAATGCGGCGTTGCCATTAACGCTCTCGCTGCGTTTCAAAAAAGAAGAGTTGCCGGTGCTCACCAACTGGCAACACTGGGGCAAAGGCGAATATGTGATGGGGCTGGAACCCGGCACCCATCCTCCTACCGGCCAGGCGAAAGCACGCCGCGAAGGAACATTGATCATGCTGTCACCTGGTGAAGCAAAACATTATGAATTAGAAATAGCTGTTAGCAGTTAGCTATTAGCTTTTAGCTTTTAGTAAATGCAGCGGAGATCATCATATGCTTATCTCCACTGCATTTACTAAAAGCTAATAGCTAGTGCCTAATAGCTAAAGGCTTAACATTAAACTATCTAGCCATGGAAAAATTAAGCTTAGCTGAAAAAGCACTCGAACAGGGACAAGGGATTCTCCGACTGGCACCTACCTGGGTACCCAGGTCATTTTGTGTGCCAGGACGGCGGATCAAATTACACCCGGATGATTATTACGTCCTGGGAGGCGAAAGAGGCGGCATCGATGAACGTTGGCTGTCATCCACCACCCCGGCAAAGAACGGGCCTTTAACGGGCGAAAATGAGGGTTTAAGCATGGTGGTACTGACCGAGGGTAACAGTACCCAACAATTTTTATTAAAAGATGCCATCAGCGAATTAAAGGACCGCCTGATCGGTAAACGACTATGGGACCAGTACGGCGCCTGGCCCATGTATTCCAAATTCTTCGATAACATGGGACCGCTGCCGCATCATATTCATCATAACGATGAGAAAGCGGCGCTGATAGGACAAGCCGGCAAACCGGAAGCGTACTACTTTCCGCCGCAACTGAATAACCACGGTGGCGACTTCCCTTACACGTTCATGGGTATTGCGCCCGGCACCACCCGCGAACAGATTAAGGAATGCCTCCTGAACTTCACCAAAGGCGATAATAAAATCACGAATTATTCGCAGGCCTACCGTTTGGAACCCGGCACCGGGTGGGATGTACCTCCCGGCTTATTACATGCGCCCGGCAGCCTGTGCACCTACGAACCACAGAAAGCCTCCGATGTATTTGCCATGTACCAGTCGCTCGTGAACGAAGCCATTGTACCGGAAGTACTCCTCTGGAATGGTACGCCCAAAGAGAGTATCGGCGATTACGACGCCCTGATGGACGTCATCGACTGGGAACTTAACGTTGACCCTAACCAGTTCCAGAACCGCTTTATGCCACCTAAGCCGGCTGCTAACGGCCAGGGGTACACGGAAAACTGGGTATGCTATAAATCAGACGCTTTCAGTGCCAAAGAACTGACCATTGAGCCCGGCGCTACGGTAGTCATCAAAGACAGCGCCGCATACGGCATCATCGTTATGCAGGGGCATGGAAAAATGGGCGTATGGGATATAGAAACACCAGCACTGATTCGTTATGGTCAGCTCACCAATGATGAGTTTTTCATCAGTGAAGCGGCAGCAACAGCAGGTATTACCATTGTGAATACTTCTGCCACGGATCCTATTGTAATGTTGAAACATTTTGGTCCCGGCAATCCTGACCTGGTGCTGTAATTGAAAACCTTTAAACCCGCGTTATGACAGAAAATAATTATCCGAAACTACACAACGCCACCTGGCCGGGCATTGTAGGCAAAGGGGATGGTGCAGAACCCATCATTTCATTTGATACCCTGCTGGAAATGACCGCTGCGGCTGAAGTAAACGGTGTCAAATTCGATGGCATCGATATCGGCTTATTTGATCCCCATGTGCCGGTAGATAGCAGTGATGATGATTTGAAACGACTGGTAGACAAAGTCTCGGCTTACGGTTTGGAAATAGGTAGCCTGGTAGCTCCCATCTGGCCACCCAGTGGCGGGTCTGCGATGGGCAGCAAAGAAGAGCGGGCCCGGTTTGTAGAGCAGGTACGCAAATCCTGCCATATAGGTAAACGCCTGCGGGAACTCGGTATCCGGCCTAATGGCGTAGTGCGTATTGATTCCGCCTGTACCCCCGAAAGCTGGTCGCAGGACCCTGCCGGCAATACCCAACTGATTGCACAAACCTTCCGTGAAGCCTGCGATGTAGCAGCCGGCTACGGCGAAAAGCTTGCCGCAGAAGGAGAAATCTGCTGGGGTGGTATGCATAGCTGGAAAGCCATGGTAGATACCCTGTCGGCTGTAAACCGCCCTAATATTGGCTTCCAGGCGGATATGTCGCATACCTTCCTGTACCTGCTGGGATATAACAGTCCACAGGATCGCATACTTCCCGCTGATTTCGATTGGAAAGACCGGGATGCGCTGGCGGCCGGATTGCGCACACTCACGGATGCACTGCGGCCCTGGACGATCGACTTCCACGTAGCACAAAACGATGGTACCGTGCATGGCAGCGGCTCACATGATAAAACGGGCCGGCACTGCCTGGCCACTGACCCTAACGGTAAACTGAATATTGCTGTAGACGCCGGCTACTGGCTGCGTGACGGCAATGGCGCTCTCACCAAAGCGTTCAGGCATATCTGTTGGGACGGTTGTATGTTCCCGAATGCGGTAATGACCCAGGCCAATACCTGGAATGATATACTCGCCGCTATGATCGAAGTACGCAACCTGCACGGCTGGCAGGAATAGTTTTCAACACCTAATTTCAGACAAACTATGACACAAAAGAAAGCATTGAGGATAGGATTAATTGGCTGTGGCTTTATGGGCAGAACACATTCCAACGGTTATCTGCGGGTGAAGAATTTCTTTCCCGGCCTGGCATATGTACCGGTGTTGAAAGCCGTATGCTCCCGCACAGAAAGCAAAGCCCGCGCCTTCGCAGAACAATGGGGTTATGAATCCGTGGAAACCGACTGGAAAACACTCATTGCCCGGGATGATATTGATGCCGTAGATATTTGTACGCCCAATGATATGCACGCAGAAATTGCCATTGCCGCTGCTGCTGCCGGGAAAATGATCCTTTGTGAGAAGCCGCTGGCCAGAACCCTGTCCGAATCGGAGGGCATGGTAACGGCCATTGAAAAAGCAGGCGTGCCCAATACGGTATGGTACAACTACCGCCGCTTGCCGGCAGTGACCCTCGCCAAACAAATCATCGACTCAGGCAAGCTGGGACGCATCTTTCACTATCGCGCCAACTTCCTGCAGGACTGGACCATCAACGCCAACCTGCCACAGGGCGGCGAGGGCCTCTGGCGCATGGATGCTGATGTTGCAGGTTCCGGTGTGGTGGGCGACCTGCTCTCCCATTGTATAGACACTGCCTTATGGCTGAATGGTGGCATTAACACCGTCACGGCCATGACGGAAACGTTTGTCAAAGAACGGATGCACCAGCTCACCGGTAAAGTGGAAAAAGTACATATCGACGATGCCTGCTCCTTCCTGTGCCGCTTTAACAACGGCTCACTGGGGCTCTTTGAATCAACCCGTTATGCACGCGGACATAAAGCATTATATACATTCGAAATCAATGGTGAGCATGCTTCCATCCGCTGGGATCTGCACGATTTAAACCGTCTGGAATACTTCGATAACGCAGACGCATCTACGGTGCGCGGATGGCGATCTATACATGTCACCGACGGCGATCAGCCTTATATGGACAAATGGTGGGTACCAGGCCTGGGGATCGGCTATGAACACTCTTTTGTACACCAGGTAGCCGACTTCCTGCAAAGCCTGGAAACCGGCGCCCCCTGCTCTCCTACTTTCCGGGAAGCACTGGAAACACAAAAGGTTTGTCAGGCAGTATTGGATTCTGCCAGCAGCGGCACCTGGAAAAACACCGGCGTGGCATAACTACCGGAAACGTATACACGCTGGTATCCATCTCCGGAGGATATACGAAAAACAAACACTTATAAAATATTATTTATGCTGACAAGATCAGGTTCCCTGTTTATTTCATTGGTAGCAGCTTCCGTACTGTGTACCGCCAGCGGCTGCCAAACGGGCAACAGCATGGGTAACACCAGCGGTTTCGTGGAAATCTTTGATGGCAAAACATTAAAGGGCTGGGAAGGCGACGGCATTCACTGGCGTGCCGAAAACGGTAACCTGGTAGGTGAAGTAACACCCACTACGCTGCTGAAAACCAACACATTCCTTATCTGGCAAGGCGGACAGCCGGCGAACTTCGAACTCACCTGCGAGTTCAGGATTACCAGCGGCGGCAATAGTGGCATCAACTATCGCAGCGTGTTGGTAGAAAATGTACCCCATGCACTGAAAGGCTACCAGGCCGATATTGATGGCGCCAACCGTTACACCGGCCAAAACTATGAGGAACGCGGGCGCACTACGCTGGCTTATCGCGGACAAAAAACTAAAATTCCTGCGCCCACTACCTCCCTGCAGGACGGCGTAAAAAACAACGCCTGGTCGGCCGCCATTGTAACCGGCTCACTTGGTAGCTCCGACTCCCTCCAAACGCTGATCAAAAGCGAGGATTGGAATAAATGCCACCTGGTGGTAAGAGGCAATCACCTGCAACACTATATCAACGATGTGTTGATGAGTGAAGTGGTAGACAACGATAAAGTAAACGGTAAAAGCAAAGGTTTGCTTGGCGTACAGGTGCATGTAGGGCCGCCTATGAAGGTGGAATACCGGCATATTATGCTGAAACGTTTGTAGTATAAAAGAGCGGATCTCCTCCGCTCTTTTTTATTATATTAGCTTCATCAAAAACTGGAAACGATGCAGCTATCTATTGCCATAGACATGGACGAAACCATTGCCGATCCAATTAAAAAAGCCCGCGCATGGTACTACCGGGACTACGGAAAAACCTTTACCACAGAAGAGTTACACGGCAAAACCCTTTCCGATATTTTGCCGGAAGCTCACAAAGCTAAAATAAAAGAATACCTCAACACACCCGGCTTCTTTCGCGACCTGGAAATATTTCCCAATGCCCAGGAAGTGTTGAAAGAACTGAATAAAAAATATAAACTCTATATTGTTTCCGCTGCCATGGAGTTCCCTAATTCGCTGAAAGATAAATTCGAGTGGCTGCAGGAATTCTTTCCCTTCCTGACCTGGCGACAATACTGCCTTTGCGGAGACAAATCTATTGTGCAAACAGATATCATGATCGATGACCTGACCCGTAACTTTACCCATTTCAAAGGCAAAGCTTACCTCTATCATGGTCATCATAATGTGCATGAAAATGGCTACGAGCGAATCCTGAACTGGGAAGATGCTGCCCAAAAACTGTTGTAATTACTGACGGATAATCCTTCCGTCTTCCATTTCTATAATGCGGTTGGTGCGTGCTGCAAACTCCGGGTCATGGGTAACAATGAGCAGGGTTTGATGATAATGTACTGCCAGCTCCTGGAAAATATCAAACACAATTTCCCCGTTTTTTTTGTCGAGGTTACCAGTAGGCTCATCGCCCATAATAATGGCCGGATCATTAATCAGCGCGCGGGCAATGGCAACCCGTTGCTTTTGTCCGCCCGACAACTGGTTGGCATTCTTTAGCGCCAGGTCTTCCATATGCAGCATGCGCAGGCGTTCCATGGCACGATGCTCAATTTCGGATTCCGAATATTGATTGAGCTTCAATCCCGGCAACATCACGTTTTTCAATACACTGAATTCATTCAGCAGGTAATGGAACTGGAATACAAAGCCGATCTTTTCATTACGGATCCGCGCCAGCTCCTTTTCTTTTTTGCCGGTGATCAGGTCCTGGTCTATCCATAGCTGCCCCTCGTAATCAGTATCCATGGTAGATAATATATAGAGTAAGGTAGATTTACCACAACCGGATTTTCCCACTACCGACACAAATTCTCCCTTGTCCACCGACATGCTCAGGTCGTTCAACACCGGCACCGTGACCGGATCATGGAAGTATTTGTTGATATGACTGGTTTGCAGGATAACGTTGCTCATCTTATTTTCCTCTTATAATAACTACAGGATCCACCTTGCTGGCCTTTCTGGCGGGAAAGTAGCCGGCAAAATAAGTGGTGACCAATGAAAAAACAGCCCCGATCAGGTAAAATGCCGGGTTATAATTTACCGGGAAAGTGGTGATAGTAGGCAATGCCGGCGTCCGGAAAGGAATCTGATCAATAATGGCCGACAAGCCAAAGCCGAACACCAATCCTACCAAACCGCCTGCCAGGCCAATTGTCAGAGCTATTACAATAAAAATGCGGTTCACATCACGACCAGAAAAACCGGTGGCTTTCAGGATGGCGATGGTATCCATTTTTTCGTAGATCATCATATTGAGAATGTTGTAAATGCCGAAGCCTGCAACAATCAGCAGTGTAATACCCACGGAATAGGAAATCAGCGTACGGATGAAACTACCGGTTTCAAATTGTGAATTTGCGGTTTGAATATCTTCTGTATCAGCGTCGAACAGTGCCCCGTATTCCTTTGCCACCATCGGCGCCTGGTTCAAATCTTTCAGCTTCACCTGGATATCGGTGATATAATTATTAGGTTTGCCCAGCAGTTTCTGTGCGGTATTGATGGAAGCATAGCATTGTACTTTATCAAAGTCCTGCAGGCCCGACTGAAAGTACCCCACTACTTTCAGCGGCATAATATCTCCCTGGGAAGTGGTTACCTGTACTACATCTCCCGGTTCTGCCAACAGTTTATCTGCCACTCCTTTTCCCAGGATAATACTATTTGGCACGTTTTTCAGATCAATTGCCTTTCCGGCAACGATATAATCATTGAAATGAAATAAGCTGCTTTCTGCCTGCACATCAATACCATTTACCACACCGGTGATATCAATGGTGCCGGCGGTAAAAAATACAGGTGCAATAATTTTGGGCGCCAGTCCGGCTACACGGTCATCGCGGCGGATAGCATCCATAACGGCGCCGCTGTTGAATATTTCCTGGCGTGCACTGGGCGACTTAACTGACCGGATAAAATTGTGATAATCCTTGTATGTTCCTGATACATTGACCGGCTGATTTTTCGTAGGCTTGATATCGTTATAGATCCGTACATGCGGCGTGCGATTCAATATCAGCCCGTCCAGCAAGCCGTTCAGCCCGGTCATAAAACTGAGTAACGCAATGAACATAGTGATACTGAATGTAACACCAATGGCTGCTATCAACGTTTGTTTCCAACGGGCACGCAGCAACGAAAATGAGACACTGAAAATTAATTTGTAGTTCATAGCGCCGGCTTAATAATCACATCTCCGGAACTTAATCCGCTGATAATTTCTACCCGCTGGTAATCTTTCAATCCGGTCACCACTTTCTTCTTTTCTTTATTTTCCAGCATTACCTGGTCACCTTCCAGTAAATAATTTCGGGGGATGGTTAACGCTTTGTCTTTAGTTTGAATGACGATATTGGCCTCGAGGGTTAGATTGGGATATACTACCGGGGGTATGGTGATAAACCTTGCATCGACCGTGAAAGAACGGGAGCGCTCATTCATGATAGGGTATATTTTTTCTACCTGTGCTTCAAACGATTGTCCCTTGTAGCTGTCCAGCGTAATAAATACTTTTTGCCCGATTTTGATGCGGGCAATATCGAATTCATCCGCCTGCAGCTCCAGGTAGAAATCGTTACTGGAGCCGATAATAGCCACCGGGCTTTGCGGGCTTACCATCTCGCCGGCTTTTTTCGGGAGACTATATACCCGGCCATCGATATCACTTTTAATGATATAATCATCCTGTTGGGTATTACTGATCTGCAGATTTTTCCCGGATTGACTGGCCGCAAAACGAAGTTGTTTTTGCAGGTCGTTGTATTTATAAATGGCTACCTCGTAGGCGGTGCGTGAACTTTTAAACGCCAGCTGTGCCTGTTCCAGTTGTTGCTGGCTGCCGATCTGTTGCTCCCATAACCGGCGCTGGCGGGCCAGTAACAAGGAATCGTTGCTCAACTTATTACGGGCCAGCTCTATGTTTACTTTGAGTTCATTGAGCTTGTCTTCGTTGGCGTTTACCGAAGCATAAGCAGCCGAGAGCGCGGCATTTTCTGTATTCAACTTCGCTGTTTCATGCTGGATCACCATCAGCGGTTCGCCTTTGCGGACGGTGTCTCCTTCGGTAACGGGAATGCTGATTATAGGGCCGGTTACTTTGGAAAACACCTGGTACTGGTGTCTGCTCTTAATAATTCCTGAGGCGTAGACCGATTCTGAAATTTTCTCTGTTACTGGTTGTGTCTTTTCCCATTTGCTTTTACAGGAACATAACAAGCAAACGACCAGTATGACTTGAATTACTTTCATGCCATCTAATTTTCCTGCCGGTACAAGGCCTGCAGGGCACTGTTAGTGCGTGTATTTGTCAAATGTAATGCATCTGAAAGAAACCCGGTCATCCCTCGTTATTAAAATTTGTACCTTCATGGATGTTCTGCCATTAAATGAATAAGCTATGGGTAAATTCTTTGATGATATTAAACCGCAGCATGAGGCCTTTATTGCTGCTCAGCAATTATTTTTTGTGGCCACCGCCCCGTTAGCCGCTGAAGGGCATGTAAATCTTTCGCCGAAGGGACTGGATAGTTTCCGGGTGTTTTCGCCTACCAAAGTAGGCTACCTGGATATTGTGGGCAGTGGAAATGAAACCTCGGCGCATATCGGGGAAAATGGGCGGATCACGTTTATGTTTTGCGCCTTTGACGGACCACCCAATATACTCCGTTTATACGGCCATGGCTATACGGTATTGCCAACAGATCCCGAATGGCCGGCTTTATCTGCCCATTTTACGCTATTGCCTGCTACCCGGCAGATCATTATGGCGGATATTTACCAGGTACAAACCTCCTGCGGTTTTGGAGTCCCCTTATATACCTACACAGGAGAACGGGACCATGCCGCCAAATGGGCGGAGGCTAAAGGTCCTGAAGGACTGGAAATCTACAAGGCCGAAAAAAACCGCGTAAGCCTGGACGGCCTCACCACGGCGTTGGGAGAACAAAAGCCCGGTTAAGGTACCACCGAAATAAACATATACGTAGCTAATATCACCAGTAATACGATGCCTTGCAGGATATTTGTTTTCCCGGCATTGAAGGAGATACTGATGATAAACAGGGATAATATCAGCAACAGTGTAGATTTGGCATCAATGCCCAGGGTTACCCGGAAGCCGGCGAAATAAGTAACAATTGCCACTGCGGGAATGGTGAGGCCAATACTGGCCAACGCAGATCCCAGTGCCAGGTTTAAACTTGTTTGCAGCCGGTTCTGCGTGGCAGCACGAATGGCCGCCAGTCCTTCCGGCAAAAGAATGACGGCCGCAATAATCACTCCTACCACCGTTTTAGGTGCCCCCAGGCTCACTACAATCGATTCAATGGTGGGCGATAACTTCTTCGACAGCAACACCACTACCACCAGCGATATCACCAGCAATAACAGGCTAATCAGCGCGGTAGCATTAGACGGCGGCGCCGCGTGGATATCTTCATCGCCCGGGGCTCCGCCTTCCGGCAGGAAATAGTCGCGGTGACGAATGGTTTGCACGGCTACAAAGCTGCCATATAGCACCAGGGAAATGATAGCGACAAAAATGAGCTGGCTGTTTGAATATATTGGTCCCGCTTCGGAAGTAGTATAGTTGGGTAACACGAGCGTCAGGATTGAAATAGCGGAGAGTGTCACCAATGCGGCGCTAACCCCTTGTTTGATGAAAGCCTGTTCCTTGTATTTATATCCGCCCACAAATAAACACATTCCAATAATACCGGAGAGGATCAGCATAATAGCAGCAAATACCGTATCACGGGCCAATGTAGAGTCCTGTCCCACTTCTGTAAGCATGATAGAAATAATCAGGGATACTTCAATCACGGTAATCGCGAGGGCTAAAATAAGGGTGCCGTAGGGTTCACCTACCCGGTGGGCTACCACTTCCGCATGATGCACGGCGGCTAATACCACGCTGATCAGCGATATTCCCATGATGGCGGCAAAGATGCCGCTGTCTTGTGTGGCGGCCAGGGCCAGTATCACCAAACCTATAATGGGACAGATAATGGTCCATATGGGTAAGGCTATTTTCCATCTCTTGTAGAGAAAATGATTGAATCCCATATCTTTAAGATACAGAAAAAAGCGCAATTCACTGCATCAATTCCGCACGGGATGTTGGCGCCGCCAGGTTTCTGCAAAGTAGCGACCGGCATCCTGGATATACTCGTAATACTGGTATTCGTTCTCGAAGTTCTGAAGCATTTCAAAAGTGGGGCGATAAGCCAGCATAAAGGTTTCGAGGGCTGGAGAGGTAAGACCGGTTATTTTCTTTACCAGTGTTTTATTAAAGCGGCGGTCGATATATTTCTCGCGTTCTTCTCTTTCCATGAAGAGCCGGAAGTTCTCCATCCGTTTAATTTTCTTCATGCTCAGCAGTGCATCCAGGTTGATGCCTGCGCCTACGCCATTGATACCGCCACTGGTGAGGTATTCAGGCGAATATTCAAACACTTTGCGGTATTCTTCGCGGTTCCTGATGGAATCGGCCAGGTAATCTCCTATCCGTTTAGTGGATACCACTACCGTGGGCAACACATGGGTATCCACATGCAGGCTCATATCGTAGGGTCGGTTATAGTTGATTTCCCGGACGGCAAATTTCATGGTAGCTTTCCCCTGGTAGGAAAAAAAGATAGAATCTGTTGCAGGTAATACAATGGTGTATTGCCCGGTAGAATCCGTGACAGCCCCTACTCCGGAATTACTTCTCACACTTACTCCCGGCAGGCCGAATCGCGCAGAACGATCGTATATGGTACCGTGAATCCTTACCTGTCCGGTAGTGACCAGCCGGAGCAGCATGAATACCATTAGTATACCCGTCGTTTTTAAAGTACCCGATTTCCTCATTTTGGCCCAATCTAAGACAGGATAAAAACATAAGCAAGAATATGAAAAATATTAACAATTCATTTTCTGTATTTTCCCACCTCCTTTTTCGGCATAAAGCCTGTCCTTCACGGCTTCTTTCCCGTTATCCCAATTGAATATAGCCGTTACCGTTATCTGTCGTAAAATGATCATTGTTTGTCGTGATATGGTAACAGCGCCTCCTGCCCTTCCGGGTACCTTTGTTTAAAAATCTGCTACTATGAAACAGCTTAAAACAGTCTTACTCGTAAATGCCCTCAGCTCTGCTGCAGCTGGCCTTTTGTTCCTGGTATTGGCCGCGCCCTTTGCCAGCCTCTTTGGGATCACCAACGTACTTCTTTTTGAGGCTACCGGTGTGTTCCTGTTGCTATTCGCGGGTTTTGTAATGTACGCTGCTACCCGGTCACCAATCACCGCGGGCATGACAAAGCTGGTAACCCTATTAGATATCAGCTGGGTATTGGCCAGTATGGTGGTGGTAATTGAATTCGGGCATGTGATCACGATGGTGGGTTCCCTTATTATTCTCGCTATTGCCGCATGGGTGGCGCTGATGGCGTTACTACAATACAGGGGCCTGCTTGAAATGAATCAGCGTAATGCAACAGTATAGTAGCTCCCACAAGCACCGTGACAGGGCACGGTGATTGGGGGTATAGGACGCCGTATTTTCAAAATAAATTTTGATTTATGTAGTTAACTACGTAGTTTTATACAATAAATCTATGAAAATGAATACGGAAGCAACTATCAGAATGATAGACAACCAGTTTTGTCAGCAGGCAATCAACATTATTCTGCCTATTCAGCAATTAGAGTTTAATATTCCTATTACGATTAAGGACCAACCGGACCTGAATGATATTGAGCGAAATTATCATCAGACGGGCGGCGGTTTTTGGGGTGCGATGGTAGATGGACAACTGGCGGGCACTATTGGCCTGATCTCTATTGGGCACCAGGCCGGTGCTATCCGCAAAATGTTTGTAAAAAAAGAATTTCGCGGCAAAGAGCTGGGGCTGGCGCAGCAACTGCTCGACCAATTAATTGCCCATTGTAAAACGGTGGGGATTACAGATCTTTACCTCGGTACGATCGACCGGCTGGCCGCAGCCATCCGGTTCTATGAGCGTAACCACTTTAAAAAGATTGCTAAAACGGACCTGCCGTCCTATTTCCCGGTGATGAGTGCGGACAATGTATTTTATCACCTGCACATTAACTACGACAACGTATGATAAATGTAATCGATGAATCGGGAATACTGGCTATTTCCACGCGGTTGCAACGCCTTGCAGATCAGCTGCGCAAAGATGGGCAGCTGATCTATAAGGCCAATGGTATTGACTTTGAACCAAAATGGTTTCCTGTTATCTACACCCTGTACCTCAAACCGGTATTGTCCGTGGTGGAAATTTCCATGGAGATCGGTTACACCCACCCCTCGACCATCAGCCTCTTAAAAGAGCTGGAAAAAGAAAAACTGATCCGCTCTAAAAAAGACAAGCTGGATGAACGGAAAAGGCTGATACAACTGACAGAAAAAGGAAAAACCCTAGTTGCTGAGATGCAACCAGTATGGCAAAGAATGGTGGTGGCACTAACGGCGCTAACAAACACAAAAAATAACCTGATGAAGGCGATTGAAGAAGTTGAAGCACAAATGAAAACATTGAGTTTCCTGGAGCGGGAACGGCAACTTTAACTCATTCCAACAGGCCCTTCACCAGTGCTTTCCATTGTAATTTCGATATCCCAATGGCGCCTGTAGCGCCTACTACAGCATTCCTTACTTTGTCGCCCATATCCACGCCCTGTGTATTAGGCACCTCATTTCGCCCATAAACAGTAGCAGTAATATGCTCCCCGTTCCTAACCAATACAAAGGAGCTGCTGGCTTCTTTTCGCAGGAAATGCGCAATCCCCGCGCTCTTTTGTATAGGGTGCTCTGATGGCCTGGCCCGGATAAAAAATATTTCCTGGTGTTCATTCAGCATCACATGTTCTTTCTGTTCTACCTTTACCCAGTCGAACCCTTTACCGGCAGTAGTACCCGGCCCCGGAATATTGATTCGTATATACATCCCCGTTTCTGCCGGCCCTTCAATGGCTTTGCCCGTCAGGTCGGTGAGCTGAAACTCAGAGGATAAACTTCCACTCATGCCCGCCCATTTATTTACATCGGATAACCGGTTCATGGCAACTTTAAAAAAATCCTTGGCCGCCGCCTCATGTACCAGCTCTTTTTCTTCCGATGTGGTAGTGGCCTCCCCTACATACTGCGCAGGTATAAACGGCGCTGCAATATTATCTGCCATAGTACAAATTTTTCAATGGTAAAACAATTCGAGGAATGCTAAACAGGTGCCAGATTGATCACTGCACCGTTCGTTTTTTGTACATTTGGGGTACAAACGTGAAACACATGATAAGATAAGTATCCGCTACTCCAAAAACAGCGACGGACTTACCAGTAATTCAACACCATTATCAATAGCATCACCCTCGGAAACAACAGCAGTCCACAGCCATGATCAGGCTATTTAAAGATACGAAATATGAACCGCTTATATATACTTTTCCTCTCCTGCTTTCTCCAATTTGATTGCACCAATATCCCCGCTAATCAAACCAATGGGAAAATCACCGGCAAATGGCAGCCCTTCAAATCTATCATCAGTGCCATTGAAAATAATGAAAAGTCATTTGAAAAAATAGATACCAGCTTTAGCGAAGTTGACCTCATGGTGTTTAAAGAGAACGGTACTTTGGTAGACGGCGGGCAGCGGTATAACTCTTATATACTCGACCGGGACACGAGGGAACTGACCCTGCAGGAACCCGGCGGCGATGCGATCACCTTCCGGATAAAAGTACTTTCCCCGCAACAACTGGTGATCGTCCGGGAAGATGAGGAAGTGTATAATAATAAACACCGGCTGATGAAGCTGGAGATCCATTTTAAACGACCCTGACGAAAGCATTTAGCCATTAGCTTTTAGCTTTTAGCAAAATGCAGCGGATATGAAAACATCATGTTCTCCGCTGCATTTTGCTAAAAGCTAAAAGCTGATGGCTGAATGCTAGAATGAATAACGTAGCCCCAACTGCCCTTGTGCTCTCGAGCTAAAGTAATCTATTGAATAAGCATTCCCCGGATCCGTAAACCTGTATACAGGATAGTTCCCTATATTCTGCTTCCCTGGAAACAGTTCCGGCGTAAGCCCCACACTGGCGGTTGAATTGAAGGTATTGGGAGAAAAGTACACTCGTCCCCAGTTACTATTCAGCAGGTTGGTAAAGTTCATGATATCCACTGTAAAAGTGATATAGTTATTGTTTTTCGTAAAATGGAATTCCTGCGCGAAATGCAGGTCTGCCGTAGTATTCCAGGGCGTACGGCCGGCATTCCTTTCTGTAAAATTGCCACGCCGGCTATCCAGGTATTTGTTATCGTCAATATAGCTGTTGAAATCCGCCGCCTGTTGTACTGCAGTTACTGTTGCACCGGCCGCATTTGTATAGTCCTTAAAGAAGCGGACCGCCTCGTCTTTTTTCGGAATATAACTAAGACTTACCTGCTGGGGCAATCCCTGCATGCTGTTGTTGACAATGCCATAGGTAAAAGGGCTGCCGGATTGTGCGCTTACAAAGAGATTCACACTGGTGGTCCATCTTTGATTCCAGGCCCGTGAATAACCAATATTAGCAATGATACGATGACGAATGTCAAAATTGGACCAGGCCAGTCCCGCGTTGTTAGGATTTAACGCCTGGTTCAGTTGCCAATTACTTTCCATTGAGTTCCGGATGCCATTAAAAGCATCTTTCGATTGGCCATACGTATAGGCTACAGAAGCATTCCATCCTGCATCAAATTTCCGGCTAACCGTGCCGGTAAGCGAATACCGGTAGCCGAGGCTGGTGTTACTCAATTCGTATGCATTGGCAAAGCGGGGATCCACTGTTCCGTCATATACAGGCATCTGGTGTGCGGCATCATAACCATAGTAACGAGGATTATCTTTAATATTCACCTGTTGGAAATAAACGTCTTTGATCGTTTTTGTGTAAATACCTTCTATGCCCAGCTTATAGCCGTTGACGACATAATCCAGTGCCAGGCTTGCCCGCAGCGCTTTAGGCATCACGAAATGGTTATCTACCAGGTCTACCTGTGTTTTTCCTGCCGCAGGATTATTCAGCACAATACCGTTCTGCCCTATGAAGTCCGCGATGCCATTACGCCCTGGCTTCAGTGGATCTGTTCCCGGCGCAAAGGGACGTTGATCCGCCTTCTGATCATAAGCACCATAATTCACGCCCGTATTATAGAAGGCATATCCTAACCAGGCAAGTGGTATGCGGCCAGTGAATAAACCCGCGCCTCCACGCAATACCAGTTGCCCATCAGCGGTCATATCATACCTGAAACCAATGCGTGGCGATACCTGTACGCGGTCCAGGTAGGTGTTGGTAATCCGGTTCAATGGTGTATACATGTAAGTATTTCCGAAGTAGCTATCGGTATAGGCGGTTTTCACCTGCTCGCTCAACAGTTGTTTCTGCGGCACAAAACTGTAGTCGGCCCGCAAACCGGGCGTAATACGAAACCTGTCGGTAAGCCGTATCTCATCCTGGAAATAGGCGCTAAGCATGTTCACATCAAACACAGCTTCCGGATGAGCAAGGATATACTCCCGCGAATTGTTGCTGTAATTATAGCTGCCTCTTACCCGGTATGGATTACTCTCCATGAAATCCTTTATGCTCAGGTAATCTACTCTGCCATTCCAGGCGTTCACAAAGCCGTAGCTGATATGATACAATTCATTGTGCGTACCTAACAGCAACGTATGTTTTCCCTTGTGCCAGGTGAGATTATCCGTAATTTCCCAGGTGCGTTGTTTCATATTAAATATCGCGGCCTCCCGGTCGGTGCCGAGGTAGATGGTTGTACCTGGCGTGCGGCCCATGATCTGTATCTGTGGCAAAGCTGGATCCGACAGTGGGTCACGATAATCGTGAATGGTGGTGTAGCCTGCTATCAGGCTGTTGGAGAAGCCGCCGCTGAACTTTGTTTTTAATTCAGCCACCGTAGAGCTTTGATTATTTACCTGGCGATAGGCCATAGAGCTGAAACGGAAGTCCATCTGGTCCCGATCCATATTTACCGCGCGGGAGCGAATGGTATTATTACGTATAGACAATTGGTTGTTTTCATTCAGGTTCCAGTCCAGCCGGTTGAAATATTTTTCTGAGCGGGAATAGCTGTTATAAGCACCGGTAGTGCCGGGATCAAATGCATTTCCGTAATGGCTCATGGTAAAGTTGCGGATATCTTCCGCGTCCTTTGCGCTGAGTATCCTCGCGGTTTCCGGCTGACCGGCCATCAGCTGGGCAGGATCCTGCCGGCTGGTCACTTCTTCATTAGTGAAAAAAAACAGTTTATCCTTGATAACAGGAAAGCCTATACGAATACCGCCCTGGTAGTCGTGGAAATCACTGTTCATCTTCCCCAGGGAACCGGTCTTGTCTTTACCTGTAAGGGTGGCATTGCGGCCGAAGCCGTATACGGAGCCTGCCAGGGTATTGGTACCGCTGCGGGTAACGGCGTTGATGCTACCACCGGTGAAGTTGCCAATCTTTACATCAAATGGTGCCAGGTATACCTGCATGTCTTCAATGGCATCGAGCGAAATGGCATTGGTCCGGGTACTGGAGCCCGGCGCGCCGGAAGTACCGGTAATACCGCCGGCAGAGGGGCTGAAGCCGATAGCGTCATTGTTGATGGCCCCATCTATCGTAATATTGTTATAGCGAAAATTGGTTCCTGCAAAAGAATTGTCTTTTGAGCCCTGTGGCACCAGCCTCGTAATATCCTGCAGGCTGCGGTTGGCGGTGGGCATGTTATTCAGTTGTGCGCGGCTGATACTTTGCCCGGCGCCATAATTATTAGCACGAGGCTTCCCGGTAGCAGAACGTATCACGATCTCTGACAATTGCTTTTGTTCATCGGGTAGCACAAGATTCAGTTGCTGTGGTTCTCCGAGGCGAACAAATACCTGTTCTGCTCCCGCTGTCTTCTTTCCCACCATGCTCACCGAAATACGATAAGGGCCACCAATGCGCAGGCCTGGCAGGAAGAAATTACCGGTCTTATCCGCCGTAGTATGGTAAGTAGTTCCGGAGGGCTGATGCACGGCCGTGATGGTAGCGCCCACCAGCGGATTCCGGCTATCGTCTGTCACTTTACCTGTGAGGCTGCCATCTGTTTGCTGGGCCATGGCAGCAGGTATAATGCACATGCACACGGCTATCAATATTAAAAGGAAGTATATCTTTCTGATCATTGCATAAACCATTTATTGTGTGAGTATCCCCGAGATGCTGTGTACCACGCCATTGCCTGCCAGTATATTTGTCCGTGAAAGCGAAGCCATATTGCCGGCCCCCTCTTGTATGTTGATGCCCGAAAAACGGCCCGGTTGTGTAAAATCGCGTATCAGTGTAATGGAGGCATTTGTACCGTCCTTCATCTTTTCAGTGTAGGCGTTCGTGTTAGGATCAGCTTTCAGGATATAATCATAAATGAAATTCCGGCCGCCGGCAATATGTGCTTTCACCATGCTTTTTAATACTACCGGATCCATGTTATAGATACTGTCTGTTGTAGTAATACCTATCGCAAAGAATGCCGCATTTACCGGGGCAAACACAGTATAAGGGCCACCGGACTGGTATTCTGTGGCAAGACCGCTTTTGATGATCGCCGCATTAAAGAGGGATAAGGCGGGATCACCGGATACCGCTACCTGTATGTTGGCATAAGTAACCGGCGATAGTATGCCGCTTATAATATTCACCAACCCGTTAGCGGCAGATTTGTCCAGCGCTGTTACTCGAACACCATTCACCACCACTGCAGTATCCCGGCTGTTGACCCAATGGGTAACATATACGGTTTGTCCGTTCAATGCAGGCAGCGGCTGATTAAACGCCAGCGGCAGGGAATCAAGGCGAAACTGGCCCCGGAGTATGTTATAAGGAATCATTGCTTTAATGGAATCTCCGGCCCTGATGATAGCAGCACCGGAAGAAAGGCCCACCGCCTGGAACGCAGTGTTGGAAGGACCCAGCAGCGTATAAGGACCGGGGCTGCTCAGGGTGTCATCAAAATTTGTGGTGGCCAGTGCATACTTCAGCAACGACAAGCTGAAATTACTGCTCACCACCGCGGCGATACCCGTTTTGGCATAAGGATCTACCGGCTTTACATCGTTCTTCGAACAAGCCGCCAGCATTAGCATTCCCGTTAAGGATCCTTTCCATTTCCCGGTAAACAATCTTTTATATTTCATGTACTTTTCTTTTATGGTGTTGGTAATAGCAGGTTATCCACCCGATGAATCACACCGGTGAGGGTAGTTATGTCTGATGGTGTGGTAATCACTGCACCACGACCGGATGGTGCATCCAGGCGGTGTAATATTATTTGTCCGTTATTACGTGTGATAGTGATGGCGCCCAATGCATTGCCGTTATTCAGGTTAGATGGGTAGTAACCATTCAACAGGCTGGTGGTATACAGGTAGGAGTAATTAGTATTCAACCGTATATTTGAATTATTATTAAAGTTGATCAGCAGCCGGTGATTTACCAGTATTGAATCCATGTTGGTCAACAGTTGCGTACCATCGGGGCTGGCTGCCAGCGCGGATTTGTCAATGTAGCTATTGATGGCTGCAATACTATTAAACCCTGCTTTGCGGAATGCATTATTATCCGGTGCAAAAACAATGGAAACAGGGTCTGTTCCAGGGGTAGTCAGCCCTGTCGTAAGCACCAGTGACAGTGTATCATTGAACTGGATATTTTGATAAGGGGCACCTATAATTCCCTTTTGCTGGTACAATTCATTATTCTTTTTCATGGCAGCCATATAGAAGCTGAAGCTGGTATCACCTGCCAGTACCTGGTAGCTTTCATAGAAAGGTTTTATCACCAGGCTGTCTATCATAAAGATGGTTCCGTTGGTAGCCGCAATAGCGGGTGATTTGCCAACAGCTTTACCATTCAGTTGAAGTACACCATCGCTGATACCGGCTGTAAGTCTGTAGAAATAGGCCAACGCCGCGTTAAACGGACCGGGTACCTGTGTCCTTGTCAGATCCCCATCACTGTACATCAAAGGATAGAGTAATACTCCGCCGTACAGTTTACTGGTGGCTGGCATTCCTCCTGCAACGGCGAGGTAACGGATAATGGTATCCAGTGCTGCCACCGGCACCGCGTTAATATTATCCTTTGTGTAGCCTGCAGCTTCCCATGCCTTGTTGGTAGGTACAAACAGTGTATAGGGCGACTTAACAACTCCTTCGTTGAGGCTATCCATATACGCTTGTATACTTGTCCGGTTAAATGCTGCGCGATAAATAGAGGCTTCCGGGATAGAATCCAGCAATTGCGCCAAACTTTTGGTAACGCCATTGGTATAGGTCAACTCTTCTCCCACTCGCCTGGGAGGTTCTTCTGTTTTAGCACAGGCCACCAACAGTTGTAAACAAAAAGTGCATACGATAAGATTTTTTATATAACCCTTCATCATAGAAAACAGTTAAGATTTTATTTAGTCACCTTTCCCGGCATAACAAGTATGTCAGCCATTACATGAACAATCCCATTAGCGCAGGTATAATTGATATAGGTACCTTTCATATCAGCCAGGGAAAGCAATCCTGGCTGTTCTCCCAGGAACAGCGTCCCCTGGCTGCCATAAGGGTATGCCGCATTGGCGCTGACAACCACCAGAGAACTGGTAGACGCGGATGCTGCAGTTACCACTCCTACACCACTGCCCATTGCACTCTGGCACATGATCACCTTATAGTTTGGAGAAGCTGTTTGAAAAGGCAGGCTGAGTACTCCTGTAACCGGCGGCAATTGAGCAATATCCATTACAAAAACATGGTTGGGTGTGAGAAAATAGCCTCCAAACACCACCGGGTCATAGTGCTGGCTATCCATACGGTTAATGCTGTCCAGCGTCATACCACGACGCTCAAAAGAGGAATCCAGCGGCGCGTACACGGTAAAAGGTCCGTCGCCACCCATTCTTTCCCAGTAATCAAATTTTTTCAACCCTGCAATAAGATGCGAAAAATAAGGGCGGGATTGCAGGAACGCCTGCACGGTACCGGGATATACTTTTATGGTGTTGAGTAACGGGTATACTACACCATTCAGCTGTGTGGCGCCAAACTTAAGAGACGTAGATGTACCGAGGGCGGATTCCCTGATGACATTCACCCCGTTTACTGCAAATGGCACGGTGTTATTCCTGGCTGTTGAACGTGAAAAGTACAATTGCACTCCATTCAGGTTGGTGTACCTGTTATCTGATGAGAGCGGAATATCACCGTAAAATAATTTCACAGGTAAAATATGTGTCCTGACGAAGTACAGGAGACTATCTTTAGTCCATGTATCGAAATCACCCGCGTTGAAAATGCTGTCTTTATTCAGTGCACTATTTGTAGGCGCCATTACCGTAAAGCTGGCAGTTGCCTTGTCCAGGCTATCCATCAGGCCGGCCTTCCGGACTGCGGCACCAAAAAGGGAAAGGTCAAAATTATTACTCAGGTAATCACTGATAGTACCTGTTGCCTGCGCCTGTTGTTCCGACTCAAAATCCGGTTTTTTACAGGACGCTGCCGCCATGAGTAACAATGTGATGATACAACCGGTATATATTCGTTTAGTCATTGCTGTTAGTTAAATGATGGAATGGTTACAATTATTGCTTACTGGTTACCAGGCGGCGGGTAGCTGCGTTGTACACTCATCATGTATACCCGGTTATTGATAATTTCAATGGAACTGATGGTGCTGAATGACCGTTGCACGTAGCTCCCTGATGCCGTATACCGGATAAGGTTCGGCAGCCAGCAGCTGGCAATCAGGTCACTGAAATCAATTCGTGGCACACTTCGCCTGGACAACGGGGAGGTAGTACCTTTCCCATCATTACCAAGATTGCTGCAGCCAATAGCGCCAAACTTTGGATTGGCGCCGGCCATTCCGTTGGGTGCATTAACCGGCACGGGACCAGGAAACGGGGAAAGGCCCGGCTGCATCAGTGTGAATACTTCCCACTGCCTGCTGAGTATACCATGGGTGGTATCCGGAGCGGCAAACATAGGTATGCTGTAATAGGGCGCCACACCTGCTACGTGCGATCGCACCAGGGTACCCAACCACAGATTATTAAAGCCGTTTATCAGGGTATTGCCTACGGGTGCGCCATCCACATAGGGATAGCGACAATCGTCGTTAAAAAGCGAATAATAAATATTCATGGTATCACCAAAGGCGGTGCATTTGTTGTTGGCATTCAGGTATCCCTGGATCCCGCTGGGATTGGCACGGGGATTAGCGGCGGCATATCCTTCTGCGCTCAGGTTATAAAAGTTGGCATACAGCATGGTGTCTGAAAAAGGCATCTTTGTAAACTGTTCCTTCCGCAGATACAATGTGATGGGCAGCGGATACTGTGTAGCCACGGTTTTCTGCAATACTTCCATCGTATAAATCTCTCCTGCAGTGAAATCAATGATGCTGTCTACCAGCAGATTTTTCCGGTCGCGATCCGGCAGGCTGAAGAAAGGTGCGTCACTGATAGGACGGCTGTAAAACAATACCCGGTGTTTCCCGGAGGATATCTGCGCCCAACTGGACAGGTTAAACCCGTTGATGATGGGTCCTACCAGTACTTTTTTGCTACCGGGATATTCGGTATTCCGGTAAGAAGTGGTACCTGCATTAGCGGGATATGGCCCTGCATAAGCGCTGCGTTGATCCAGGTAATCGCCTACTATTTTTCCTCCTGTAACCAAACCCGCTGCATCATATTCCGGATCAATGATCATGGCGAGGAAAGGAGGTGGTTGATCTTTGGTGGTCACGTCCACATCATAATTCAGGCTGTTAAATACCCGCAGGTAGGCCGCCTCCGGGATAACGTTGTAAGTTGTTTTCCGGCAGCCGGCCATGATCAGCAGCAGGCAGCCCAATGCCAGCAACCGGCGCTGTATGGTGGTATCAAAATGTATCATCGTATAATCTGTTACTGGTTATGTTTAATCACTATCATCTTCAGCGTTTTGCCTGGAGCATTACGCCCAACTAACGCTACCGTATACACGCCGGGCTCGGATCCATAATTTCCATCCTGAAAAAAATGCGCAGGCATCCTGACAAAATCAATCGGGGTCAGGGCTGACACGCCGGTCAGCCTGTTCCCCGGCAGCACGCCAGGCTGCGAACTATAAGCCTGTACATTGCCGCCAGTAAGGAACTTCAGGTCTGCATAAGGATAGGGAACCGTGGTTGGGTCAGCAGCCTGTCCCGGCCGGAGATGCTGTGCTGCCGCAGCAGCAGCAAAAATATCTTCCGGAAACAGGGCGCCATTGGTATTGGTAAATGTTACATCCGGTAAGTCCGGGCATAGGTTCAGAAACCGGGTTTGGAGCAGCATGTTGAATTTAAGCGGATCATAAATATTATTGGTGGCATCCGAACCATCCGCGTTACCGCCACGAATCCTCGTACCGCCCATATTGTTAGCTGTTACAGTCAACGACAGGGTATTATCCGCAGCAGGCCAGGCCCAGATAGTCAGGTTATCTCCCCCTCTCACATCTATATCTTTTTCTACCACTGAGCTACCGGTTATTTTGATATGATGCCTGCCCGCCACCAACGTAATATATTCCCCTGCTTTGCCATAAGATACTGAGCTGGCAGCGAGATTATCTATCTGCACCTTCACCCCATTCTCGTTGCCGGTAGCAGCATTCACTACCTGTACACGGCCGTAGGTGATATTAACGGGTGGATCTATGTCTGTTATCACGGAAAAACAGTTGGGCATCAGTGGGTATTCTCCATACTGGTAAGCGCCACCGGTGAGACCTGCCGCTATCGTATATACGCCGCCGGGCTGGAAGGTTTGCACGGGGCTGTAATATACCTGTGTGCCCCCCAGCGAGTAGTTATCAGGAGATGTAACATTGGTGAGCAATGCCGGCTTCCCCGGTATCTGCAGGTCCGTGCCATCTATCAGTACTTTAAACTGGTAAGTACCGTAAGGCAGTTCTATATAATCGGACCATGCATGGCTGGCAATACCAGAAGTACTTTTATTTATCGGGCTGCCATCTGCATATGCCAGGGTCAGTGTGCCGATGCCTCCGTTTGCAATTGGATTACACAGGTTCACCAGGCGAATGCGTATATGGCTGGGATCCGCCGGTAGTATGGTAGTACGGGGCACGCGGGTAGCAGTATAAGTACCGGTACTGCTCTGTGCCACGCTGGTAGCCAGGTAGTAGTCAGAGGGCTGGTAATAATCATCCTGCACATTAAATGAATCTGATAAGATAACCGGCTCGCCGCCTCCAGCCGGACTGCCTGTTTTGATGACGGCCTGTCCTTTGGCGTCCAGGAACTGCTGAGGAACATACCAGGTGCCACTTAACTTGCCGGAGCTGAAATATTGCGTTGGATAAGGCGGATTCAACACCGGGTCGTTGAGTTGCGGAACATACCAGTTGGTGACCTTTACATCATTTACCATCACGTCCACATTGCCGTTGAAAGTCACCAGGCGCACGGTGGATTTTGCCATGTTGCTGTAATCCGGCTCATGGCCCACGTGCGCATCTGTTTTATCTTTGCTGCAGGCTGTTGCCAGCAACAGCATAAGCCCCCATACGGTATGATAAAAATATTTTGTAGCTGTTTTGTTCATCTCCAGTATTTTAAAACAGGTTATAAGTAAGACCCAACATATATTCTGTGCCGCGCCGGTAGCTCCTTCTTACATACCTGGCACCGTAGTATTTCCCGCCGGCACCGGGATTGCTATACACTTCTTCGTAGGCGCTATTCAGTATGTTCTTGGCGTATCCTTTCACAATAATTCTTTTCCATACCTTCTGACTGAATACGAAATCCAGCACTGGCATAGGCCTGCTGTACAGGTCTGGTGAACCATCCATGTTCACCTGTATCAGGCGCTCGCCTACCATATTGAAAGTGGCAGTGATATCTGTACCCATATTGGTATTGGCGTAGTTCAGGAAACCATTGATGGAATAAGGTGCCTGCTCAAACAGCGGACTTTTTTCGGGCGACTGCCGGTCTATAATGCGTGCAGCATCTAACCGCTCATCGTTTTTGCGCACATTGCTGGAAGCAATCATCAGGTTGGAACCCAGGAAGAAATATTTCAGTGGCCGCCACAATAGTCCCAGGTTCTTTACTACCTCCAGCTCTATTCCCCATACATGGCCGGTGTTAGGGTTGTTATGATAGGCTACTGTGGGGAATTCCGGATATTTGGCATTTACGCCGTCTGAATTTTGTATAAATACTTTTTCCAACTGGTTATTGATTTCTTTGGCAAACAGAGATGCAGCCAGTACTTCTCCTTTGTTCGGAAACCATTCCCAACGAAAATCATAACTTTTCGTCTGTTGATTCACCAGGTTAGGATTTCCAACTACCAATGCCTGCTGAAAAGGATCAAACTCAAATACGTTGGTCAGTTCCCGGATTTCCGGGCGGGCCAGCGAAGTACCATAGGCCAGCCGGAAGTTCATCATCTCACGCAGTGAATAAGTAAGATTGGCGGAATAATAAGGTTTATATTGCGAGATATACTTTGATAACGGGTTCGTATATACGAGGTTAACACCACTTTCTGATAACGACGGATCAATATAGATGCCCGCCGTATCCACCTTGCTACGGATATCTGTTTTTTCAAAACGCACACCGCCTGTCAAACGCAGGTTTTTTAAAGGATGCAGATCCAGCATACCGTAAAAGGCATTTGTTTCGTAAAAGCCGGTATAATTGTTAGGTGACTTCCTGGTATTATACAGGAATCCACCGGCCAATGGCCCACCTTCTGCTGTTGTTGCCGTTGGCAGATGAATACCTACCTGGTCATAACCTACTAACCGGTCGAGGTTACCATATACCTGGTACAACGGGTACTGTTTTAGCGTAGAGAAATTGGATCCCGGCAACGAAAGCACATTTTCTCCAAAGTCTCTTTCCCTGTAGAGATAATTCACCCCTGCCTTAAACGACTGCTCCAATCCGTGCACACCGAAAGGCAATGTCACATCTGCTTTATAGTTATAGTTTGTTTCCGTAAGATTGCGAAAACGCCGGCCGTTAGGATCGGCCTGTATCTTGCCATAAGGGCCAAAACCATTTACATAGCCGGATACCAGCGCGTAATAATCCGTTATGCCCATCAGTTTGTTGCCGGCTCCATCAGGCGTTGGTATAGTATAATAACCGCCACCTGCCGGGCGATAATCTGCCAGGTTCACAAAACGATAGTCCGGGTCATCCTGCGTAGCCCTCGACGAAGCTGCATTGTAGCTGAGTCGCGGTACATACTTTCCCTGCCCGAACTTATGCTCACCCTGCAGGTTGAATGTATTGAACGTACGGTAAGTTTGCCGGAGCGAATACACCGTACTGTAAACAGGACCTGAAAGGCCCGTGGCATAAGCATACTGTCCTGCTAAACCGGAAGCTTGTGTTTCTCCACCCCAGCTACCCATATATTGAAAACTGATTTCATGATTCGGGTTAAAGCGGTAAGCAAGGCCTCCCAGCACGCCATAGTTCAACGTTTGCGTACCGGTATTTTCCCGGTACCCCACATACTTTCCCAGGTTAGGGGTATTCGGCGTAATATAAGCGGGGATGTTGCGCGATTCATCAATAGAAGGATTCCCCGTCATAACGCCCTGGTATATGCTGTATTGATTCAATATTCCATCCGATACATCAGCGGAACGGCTATAATAGCTGCCACTCAGGATCACTCCCAGTTGCTGCTGTTTGTGCATAGTAAATGAGTTGCCATAGGTAACGTTGTAGATGCCATTCAGCGGTGCTTTTTTATAATGAGTGGTCAGCACCGGATCAAAACCATGCATGATGTTATTGATGCGGTTTACCTCCGTTAAAAGCGCGGGATCATTTTTGGCGCCAGCCGCCAGTTGTTGTAGCTGGTTAAGACCACCGGGATATTGTTTGCTAAGGTTCAGAAAATCCGGCTGCAGATCGTGTTGCTTTATCTGCTGTCCCCAGAAACCCATGTCGCTGTTATAAAAGCTGTTCACTTTACCGCCCAGGCCAATGTTGGAGTTGGTGCCTGTTTCCATGGTAATAGCCAACGTTTGTTTGGTGGGAATCGACAATGTTTTCAGCTCCACAATACCGCCGGAGGCATCTGCAGGTTTATCGGGCGTCATGGTTTTCACCACTACGATATTGTCCAGCAAGTTGGCGGGTACCAGGTCCAGTGGGATCGTACTTCTGTCGGGATCTGATGAGGCCAGCCGGATACCATTCAACTCACCTATCACACTACGGTCTCCCAGCCCTCTCACGGCCACGTATTTGTCGTCCGTCACAGTAACCCCTGACACCCGTTGCAATGCCTGTGTGGTGGTGATACTGGCTGTTTTTTCGATGTTCTCAGCAGAGATACCATCAGACACCACGGCAGCACGTTGTCTTTCATTCAGCAATGCCGCTTCGCTGTTCATCCGGCGCCGGGAGGAAACGGTTACACCGGAAAGTGTTTTACTATCAGGGGCCATCTTAATATCCAGCGGCGTATGTGTATCTCCACTGATCACCTGGCTGGTGTAACCGGCCCGGGAAAATATAAGCAGGTCGTGCGTAGCCGTCATCCGGAGTACGAAATTTCCGTTCGCATCTGTTACGGTAGATAATTGCTGTGTTTGCGCATATACTTCCACGTTAGCTACAGGCTTCCCGCTTTTGGCGTCGGTGATATGGCCTTTGAAAATGTGTCTGCTTGTGGTGTCGGCATTTACGGGCGCCTCTGCAGCAGTAGCTTGCACAGAAATATTATTACCTGACACTTTAAATTCCAGCGGCGCTACCGTTTTGAGCTTTTGCAATGCCTGTCCCAATGTGCCGGTTATTGAAAAAACGGAGATACCCATCTTACCCAGTTCGGAGGCGGTATAATAGAATGAACATCCTGACTGGCGACCCAATGCCGAAATAACGGCGAGCGCATTTGTTTTTTCCAGCCGGACCTCTACCGGCTGTTTCAGGCTGCTTAATTGCGCCCTGCCCTCCTGCGCCAAAGGCAGGAAAAGTAACGTCAATAGCATTCCCTTCAGAAACCGGCGCAGTGCCGGTTCCCTGTTAATCTTATGATCCATTTTCAGCTTATTAAATAAGGATTGTGATTACCGCTTGTTTATATATACAATTCCGTTTTTCGTGGTGTAGGTCAACCGGTGGATAAACAAAATATTTTCCAATACCGTCTGCCATTTATCGGGACTGAAATCCCCGGTCACTCTTTTATCTTTTAATAACTCTTTACTATACCGAAGCGACAAACCATATCTAAAGGCCACACGATCCAGTACATCCATCAGTGGCAGTTCTTCAAATATCAGGTGCCCATTTATCCAATTGCGTGTCATATTGGAGGAGAAAGGTACCACGCCCCATTTCTTATTGCCTTTTGAATAGCGCAACATTTCATTGGGATGAAGCAGCGCATAGCCATTGGTCTGCAGGTCTTTTACGGCCACTTTTCCATTCACCAGCGCCACTCTTATTTCTGTTTCACCGGGATAGGTTTCTATATTAAAAGCGGTTCCCAATACCCGCGTTTCAATGTTCTCCGACGACACAATAAAAGGCCGTGCATCATCCTTCATGATCTCAAAATAACCTTCTCCCACCAGGCGTACGCAACGGTCTTCCCTGTTAAACCGCTCTGGTACATATTCCAGCTTTGACCGGGCATTTAACCATACTTCAGAACCATCTGGCAGTTTAATATGTTTGGCTTCCTTTCCGGTAGTGGCAATAGTTGTATAGGCCAGCTCTTTTTGTTTCCGGGGATGCAGGGTTCGGGTCAACAAAAACCAGGAGGAAAAAGCCAGCACCAGTACTGCAGCCGCTGCCTTCCAGGCATTCGGCATGCGTTTTACCGGACGCGCCGATTCCCGGGGCATCCTTAATATCCGTTGCAGCATTTCCTGCTTTGCTTCCTGTAGTTTATTCTCTGAAGTAGCAGTGTCAGAAATATCCAGTGAAACCATCCATCCACGAACTATTTCCTTTTCCTGCTCACTGGCCGTTCCTTTATAGAGGCGGTCCAGTATATCCTCCAACATTTGTTTATTAGGCTCCATACATATAGTTAGAGCACAAATGCGGGAAAGTCCCGGGTATAACAGGTTAACAAATTGTTACCAACAAAAAGCAGGTGATTTAATCTTCCAGGAATAACAACAGTAAGGGCAATAAGCTGGTAGCGGGATAGGAATCCGCAAAGTTCTTTAACCGGCGCATGGCTTCACTGAGCTGATTTTTTACTGTTTTAGGGGAGATGGCGTACAAACGGGCTATTTCTTCAATAGGCTTATTTTCATACCTGTTCAGGATAAAAATCTGTTTCATACGCTCCGGCATACGATCCAGCTCTCCCATAATGGCAATGTTAACAGCGGTGAGCTCTGCTTCTACTTCGGCAGTGTTATGGTGAGGATCGATACTGAGTTCATTTTCAAGGTAGGACTGGAAATGCTGAAGATGTTTTTCCTTCAGACCTCTGGCCCGCAGGAAACCCAATATCCGGTAATACAAACAGGTGACCAGGAAAGATTTTGCATCGGCTCCTTCCAGGTGAAGAGAGGGAAACTGCTGCCATACATATACGAAAGTTTCCTGCACAATATCCATCGCATCCGGGGCATAACCGATTTTCTTATTGGCAATCCGGAAAAGCGTATCCCAATGGGCCAGGTAAATATCCTTAAATAGAAGCTCGATATTTTGTGTTGCAGAAGATTCCATTCGCATACAATGGAACAAAAGTAAAATAGTTGTTCATATCGGGGTATAATGGCAGGTTAATAATTTATTAAGAAAGCATTTAGCCATTAGGTTTTAGCTTTTAGCAAAATGCAGCGGAGAACATGATGTGTTCATATCCGCTGCATTTTGCTAAAAGCTAAAACCTAATGGCTAACAGCTATCCTCATGGATTCTGTGGGAAGTTCACCGGATCCCGGTGCAAATCTATTTCACTTTGCGGGATAGGGAACAATAACCGGGCGGGCGTTAATACCGGTGTAGCCAGGTTATATTCTTTCAGTAAATGCGCCTGCATAATCGCGATCCCTTTGGAATAGCGGATCAGATCGAACCAGCGATTATTTTCGAAAGCCAGCTCTACTCTTCTCTCTGCAAAGATCGCATCACGGAAGCTGGCCTGGTCCGGCAGATCAGTAGCTGTTTTGCCTTTAAGTCCGGCTCTTACCCTTACCTGGTTCAGGTAATCAAACGCGGAGCCGGGACCGTTAGCCGCGCTATATCCCTGCTCATTGAGCGCTTCCGCCTGCAGGAGTAAAATATCTGCGTAACGTAATATAGGAAAGCTGCTGCCTCCATCACCGGTGGCGCCGGGTACATCCAGGTATTTTTTGATGTAGTTCCCCACCTGCGTGGTAGTGGCATTTTTGTAAGACACCGTATCCAGTGAGGCCGCGAATCGCTTATCATCTTTTTCGTAGGCAGATACCAGGTTGTTCGTAGGCCTGTTATTGTTAGATCCCCCATAGGCGACACCGTTATAGTAAAATGAAAACGGTACCATGTCGGTGAAGTAGGTGTTCCCTTCTGAAGGACTTAATCCTTTCTTATATCGGATCGTGAACAGTACTTCACTGTTGATAGCGTTGGCAGGATTATACAGGCTGGCATAATCGGCCTGCAACGTATAGCCGGTAACGTTTTTAAGCACGGCGGTAGCCGCAGACCATTTTTTCTCTGTCACATACACCTTGCCTAATAAGCCACTGGCCGTACCAGCGGTAGCGCGGCCATAATCTGCTGCATTGCTGTAAGCTGCCGGCAATAAGGCGGCAGCGGATTGCAGGTCTTTCTCTATCTGCCCATATACTTCTGTTACATCATTACGTTTATCGTTCTGTGCTTCTGAAGTGGTTTCCGTTTTGATAACCAGCGGCACTTTGCCATACAAACGCACCAGGTCGAAATAAACAAATGCTCTCAAAAACTGCGCTTCTCCCCTGAATTGTTTTTTAGACGAATCCGGGATAGCGGCCGCATCTATCTGGTCCAGTACAGCATTAGCGCGGGAGATGGCCACATAAGCACCTGCGTATACATCTGTCAGGAAAGGATTGGTAGTGGTTTCGGTGAAGAGGTCGATCTGGGAAGCTACACCGCCCAGGGCGCCCCTGTCCAGGATATCGGTATTATCACTTCTTACTTCCATCAGGTAGTAAGCTGATTTCCCGTACAGGCGGGTGTTCTGCAAGCCATCATAAATGGCGTTCACACCCTGCTGGAAATCGTTCGCCGTTTTAAAGAAGGTGGCGGTGGTTTGGTTAGACACCGGTGTGAGATTGATAAAATCTTTGCTGCAGGAAGATATAACCGTTATCAGCGACAACCCTGCTATTTTTATATTCAGCTTCATAAATTCCTGTTTTTAGAATGAAAGATTAACACCAGCGGTGAATGTTCTGGGTAATGGATAAGTACCATAGTCCTCTCCCTGCGACAACGGGCTATCCGGTCTGGCGTTTACTTCCGGGTTGTAGCCGGTGTATTTGGTCCAGGTATAAATGTTCTGTCCGGATACATATACCCGCAATCCCTGTACTTTATTACGTAGGATTTTCTGGTCAAAAGTATACCCGATGGTCAGGTTACGTAAACGCACATACGAACCGTCTTCCACGAAGAAAGAGCTTGGCTGCGCGCTGTTGCCGGTGGTCACGCGGTTAGGACGGATGGTGTTGCCATCGCCCGGATCGGTGGGCGACTTCCAGTAGCCCATCTCTTCAATCATCTGGTTGGCATTTCCTTCCCCGTTATACAGGAAGCGGCGTTGCAGGTTCATGATCTTATTACCGTGAGAAGCCTGCAATGCAATAGTGAGATCGAAACCTTTGTATTTAAACTCGTTGGAGAGTCCCCATATAAATTTAGGGAAATAGCTACCGATATCGGTTCTGTCGTTCGCATCAATTTTTTGATCGCCGTTCACATCAATGAACCTGCGATCACCAGGTTTGGTGGTGGCGTAGTGTGGATAAGCATCAATGGCTGCCTGATCTTTAAAGGAGCCGCCATTTACATAGCCATAGAAGCTACCGATAGGTGATCCAACCCGGGTAATGTACAACTGGGAGATCGTACCATTACCGCCATCAGAAATGATGGGCGCATTGTTGGTGCCCAGCTGTAACACTTCATTTTTATTGGCAGAGATGTTGAAGCTGGTATTCCACGCAAAAGCACCGGTCAGGTTACGGGTATTCAAGCCAAATTCCACCCCGCTGTTGCGCACTTTACCAATATTTTTCAGCGCGGTACCAAAGCCGGAACTAAGTGCTACCGGTACATTCAGCAGCAGGTCGGATGTAGTAGCACGGTAATAATCTGCACTCAGGTAGATGCGATTTGTAAAGAAGCCGATATCGATACCGGCATTCAGTTGTATCGTTTTTTCCCAGGTCAGGTCCGGGTTGGCAGGTTGCGATAATCCCACGCCGTTCACGGCCGTGCCGGCGCCGTTACCCAGTACATAGCCGTTAGAGGCCAACAGGTCGTAAGAAGCGTAGTTGGCGATCTGGAAGTTACCGGAAGTACCGTAGCTTACCCGGGCTTTCAGTTCAGAGATCGCTTTTACCTTGAAGAAGGATTCATTGCTAACGAGCCATCCACCTGATACTGCCGGGAAATAGCCCCATTTATTATTGGCCCCAAAGCGGGAGGAGCCGTCCGCACGGATGCTGGCGGAAATGAAGTATTTATCATCGTAGTTATAATTAGCCCTGCCGAGGTAGGATAACAGCGACCATTGTGATTCCGTAGAAGTACCACTGGTAATGGTAGCGGCGTTAATCGTATGTACGGCATCGTTAGGAAACCCGGTACCTACCGTTTCATTGGCTTTGGTAGTATTCTTCTGGGAAGTGTAACCTGCCAGTACATCGAAGCGATGTTTTTCGTGCAGGCTGAACTGGTAGTTCAGGGTATTTTCCCAGAGCCAGTTGGTAGACAACGCGGATTGCGCTGATCCTTTTGGAATGGTAGGTGCTCCCTGCTGAATGGGTTTGTAGCTGCCCAGTGTAGAGGGCCGGAAGTAATTGCGGCTGAAATGATTGATATCGGTGCCAAAGAAGGTTTTAAACTTCAGTCCTTTGATGATTTCATATTCTCCCCATACATTGCCGAGGTTGCGTATATGATCCATTTTATCGTCGATCTGTGTGGCCAGTGCTACGGGGTTTTCACCGCCGGAGTAGCCGTAGGCCCAGGTGTTCTGGCGGTTGGTAGCCAGTGATCCGTCAGGATTATATACGGGGAATACCGGGGAGGCCTTGAGTGCGTTGCTGAGGATGCCGTCGAATGTCCACGGGCCTTCACTATTGATCAGGTCGTAGTGATCATAGCTGGGATTCACGGAAACGCCTATCCGCAGTTTTTCCGTGAGGTTGGCAGTGAGGTTGGCTCTCAGTCCATATCTTTTATAGCCCGAGCCGAGGATGATCCCTTTCTGATCGAGGTAGTTGCCGGATACATAGTATTGAAATTTCTCATTGCCACCGGAAGCATAGAGCGTATGGTTCTGAATGGGTGCGGTTCTGAAGAGCGCATCCTGCCAGTCGGTGTTGGTGAGTCCCTGGTTCCCTGCCAGGTAGGGCAGTATTTCGGGTGCAATCTGATAATTGGAACTCCCTCTTGTGGCGTTATCGTCTGTAATTTTACCGGATGGTTTAAAATCGAGGTAGGCATTGTTCTTTGCATCAAAGCTGAACTTCGACCACTCGTAGGCGTCCATCAGTTTTATTTTTTTGCTGGCTTGCTGGAAGCCGGCATACATGCTGTAACCAAAGGAAGGCGGGCCGGTTGTTTTACCTTTTTTAGTGGTAATCAGTACCACGCCGTTAGAGGCCCTGGAGCCGTAGATAGCAGCGGACGAGGCATCTTTGAGGATATCGATGGAAGCGATGTCGTCGCTGTTCAGGGTACTGAGCGGATCAGGTGATTTCTGGAAAGATGCCTGCCCGGTGATATTCACGACGTCGGTAGATCCCTGCAGATTCTTCAGGTCGTTCGACAACGGGATACCGTCCACAACATATAGTGGGTCGATGCCGGCAGAGATAGAGTTGAGGCCGCGGATACGTACGCTGATGCTACCTCCCGGGGCGCCCGTATTTTGCAACACCTGTACACCGGGCACTTTACCGGCAATGGCCTGTTCAAAGCTGGTGACAGGCTGATCTTTCAAATCGGCTGCGCGAACGGAGGCCACAGCGCCGGTGATTTCTTTGCGGCGTTGCACGCCATACCCCACTACCACCACCTGGTTCAGGGAGGAGGTAGATTCTTTCAGGGTGACGTTTACCTGGCGGGGTGTGGCATCAGACAGGCTAATGCCCCCTACTAATGCCGGTTCAAAACCAATAGACGTAAATTGTACGCTGTAAGGGCCGCCGGCAGCGAGATTGGTAATGCGGAATATGCCGCTGGCGTTGGTTTGAGCGGAGGCCGTAGCGCCGGTCGTTTCATTTTTCACCACTACAGATACGCCCGGTATGCCTTGTTGCCGTTCGCTCTGAACAGTACCGGTAACGACTGCACGTTTTTCCTGGGCCAACAGGAATAAGGGTGTCAGTAAAGTAAGGAGTAGTATTGCACTCCGCCATTGTGCTTTTAAAGACCGAAAGTAAAAAGAATCCATAGGTGTTTTTTGAGGCCCTGCACAAGCTGTTGCCACGCCTGTGAAAGAGAAGCACTTGGGTAAATGCTCACTGATGTACAAGGGCCAGTTGATAAAACTGTTTATAAAACCGATGACAGATGACTGCGATTAGATTTCAATTCAGGATTAAAAGTACCAACTAGTTTTTAGTCTACCAAATCAATAGACTAATATAGGCACGTTATTTTTCGCAGTAGATAAATTTACTTTGTGGCAGATAAACAAGGGATATTAATTACACAGCCGGTAAAAAATGGAGCATCTCAACATGGAAGGCTGTTATTAAAGGCAGAACTTTTCGAGGTGTTTATTAATGTATCAAAAGCAGAAAGCTATTGTTGCGATTGATTATTGCGAATATTAATACGCTTCGATCAATCGCTGCAATAACTTTCTGCTTTCTGCTTTTTGCTTTCCGCTATTTCTCAAAAAACACTACATCTTCTTCGCCAGGTTCTATATCGGCTAGCTTTTCTTCCCAACCTGGTGATAGCTTAAAGATCTCATGCAGACCACCGATGAGTTCCAGCCAGCCGGACATTTCATCGGATACTTCCAATGTTTCGCCATCGGCGGATTCAAATACCAGGAAGGTGGCTTCTCCCGGGTATGCGTATACTTTATAGCCTGAAATACGTACTACGTTCTCCCATTCGAGGGTGTCGTCAATATCTTCGTCGTATTTAACGGCAAGTCCTGATTCATCAAATGCTATATCCATATCGCGAAGGTATTAAATTTTAGGGGGATCATTTTTGTCCGTAAAAGACATCCTGATTTTGAATAAGCCGCTCTCTCCCCCGTCGTTATCGGATACCAGGTGAAGTAACAGGTGATCCGTTGCAACACGCTCTACGCAGATGCCTTCTATTTTTTCCTGGTTAAAAACCGGTGATGCTGTTGCCAGGTTCAACCAACCTTCTATCACCAGTGAAGTACCAGATAATTTTTTGGAGATGTTTGTGACCCATCCAATATAACTGTCGCCGACGGCGCCATCGTCATAGGTACTGGCGGTGGCCTCTGACGACAAGGTGCACAGCAGCCAGTCCTTCTCCGGCACATAACAAAGATCCGATACACCTGCAAATACCGGGGTGGGCGTTGCTAACGTTAACGGCAATACGGAAATGCCTGTTGTACCGGGTTGTTCCCAGAAACCATCCCGCACCAAAACCAGCTGGTTCACAGGATGACCGTCGTGCCCCCGGTTACCCAATAACAGGGTATTTCCTATTACAGTGGCCCCTTCTATGTTCCATTCTTTTACACCGCTTGCCGTCAACTGCAGCAGGACATCAGCCGGGTACGGAAATCGCTCCAGTGGCGCTCCCGCGGGCAAGGGCATCAGCAATAGCTGGCAGCGTTGCGGCGTAGACAAGGATCCTGTCACCAGCAGGTAAGACTGGTCCTGCCGGGTGATCACGGTCGCTGCCTCGAAATCCTGTTTTAGTGCTTTGGCAATCCTTTTACTGGGAGCTTCTGCAATGGGAATACGCGCCACTTCTCCGTAATGCCGATCCAGCACCAGGATACAGGTAGCATCATCGCCCACCAGGTACAACTGTTCATCTGCGTAAATGATAGCAGAGGCCGATGGAAAATCCGGCAGCAATAAAGTATGTAATACAGTAATGGACGTTTCCATGCCCGGTTTTGTTAGTAAAGTTGCCGAAGCAAATGCCCTGTTAATTTATTTCCTGGCTACCACTTTTTTAATGGCCTTTGCCCAAAGAACGCCCAGCTGTGCAGCGCCTTGTTCATTAGGATGCAGTTGAAAAGTACCTGCCTTGCCATGTTCCTGGATAAACAGTTCCGGGTGCTTTTCAAAATATTTAAATCCACTGGTGTCGCCTATGAATACCTGTTTAGGATGAGATGCCTTGTAGCTGGCGGCTACTGCATCCAATACCGGGAAATAGGATTGCAGCCGCGCCAGTCCTTCCGCGAGGTAGCGGGAACTATTTTGCGTAGTGGGACTATACCAGATTGGATGATGTAAGATGACGATACAGCCGGGATAATCCGTTAACAGGCGATCCAGTATTGCTTTCACGTTCTTTTTATAATCGTCCGGAGATACGGGAGAACCGTTGGGTCCCTCACTGGCGCTGTCGTTGGTGCCCAGTATCATAGAAAATACCAGGGTAGCGTCTTTATCGCTTTTAAATACATCGGCGGCCTTTATAACGTTGTTGAATAAACGATTTGTAGCAGGCAGGAAGTCGACCGTAGTAGAGCCGCTCACCCCCTGGTTGCTATAGTTCACCTGGAAATTGGGCAGGGCCTGTTTCAGCCATTCACATCCTTTCACGGGTGGAGCATCCTGTTGCGGATGTGCCAGGCCGGCGCCCTGGGTGATACTGTTGCCAATAAAAACGATATCCAGTTTTTTGGATTGCGCCATGGTGGTGAGTCCCAGCACCAGGCAGCATAAGGTAGAAGTGAGTTTATTCATCATGTAGAGATAATATTGCATCGTGTAAAATAAGATGTTCAACCGATAATTTTTTAGGAGAAGGTCATCTCACAAAAAAAATTTCCTGTAACCAAATGGTTACTTATATTTGTAACCGAAAGGTTACATAACTTAAAAACAGTTATTTTGAGAAGAGATGTATTTCAGGCAATAGCTGACCCTACACGCCGTCAGATCATCGGTTTACTGGCTAATGCTTCATTAAACCTGAACAGTATCGCCGATAACTTCGGTATCAGCCGGCCGGCGATATCGCGGCATATCCGCATCCTGACGGAATGTGGACTCATTAGCATCCGGCAGGAAGGCAGACAACGTTATTGCAGCGCCGATTTAAAGCAGTTGAAAACGGTGGCCGACTGGACTGCACAATATCATGCCTTTTGGTCGGGTAAGCTGGATGAATTGGAAGGGTTCCTCGCCGGCAAGCCTGCCAGAACACCGCGCAGGAAAAAGCAATCGGAATAACGGCGACGTTTTGTCGCAACAACAGAGATATTTATTCATTCATAAAACAATGATCTATGAGTAACACGCCGCTCGTTGTTGAACGTATATTGAATGCACCTGTTAAAGCAGTATGGGAAGCACTTACTGACAATGAAAAATTAAAACAATGGTATTTTCCATTGCCTGCTTTTGAGGCCAGAACCGGCTTTGAATTCAGCTTTACTGCCGGCAGCGATGAACAAAAATATGTGCATCTCTGCAAAGTGACTGCAGTAGAGCCATTGAAGAAGCTCAGCTATTCCTGGCGATACCAGGGCTATACCGGCAATTCAGAAGTGACCTGGGAGTTGTTTCCGGAAGGCAATAAAACAAGGCTGGTACTCACCCATACAGGGATACATACTTTTCCTGCCACGGCTGCCTTTGCAGAAAAAAATTTTTCAGATGGCTGGAATCATATCGTGGGGATTTCATTACCGGAATTTCTGGCGAAGTAGTCACGCAAAGCGGCAAAGCAGCAAAGAAAGAAAAAGCAAAGCATGACCTTTACTCCTTTATTTCTTTGCTCCTTTGCTTCTTTGCGTGATCACTCAGACACGGTTACCAGTAACGGCGATTCAAACATGCTCACCGGTGAAATGATTTTCTCATTTAAGGGAATATGATTTCCGTAAATAGCTTTCATCTGCTGTTTTACCGCAGTGTTGTTCAGATCAAATGTTTTCAGTGGCTGCAATGCGCCTATTTCCAACCCAGTGGCCGCTTTATATATTTTCCACACCAGCTCGGAGCAATATAACCGCTCATCCGACCAACCAAAATATGCATCGTAATCTTTCCCGTTAAACGGGCGGCCAGCAGCTTTCATTTTTGCCAATACTGCCGGCGTAATCACGGTGGTGGCGTTCTTCAGCCGTTTCACCACATAGTGCCCGTTCTTTCCGCGCGCTATCCATTCGCGTAACGGCGTATATCTTACCGGCTGCAATGCCTCATATACATACCATTGGTCATCATCCTGTTTAAAAATTATTCCGCAATGACTATATTTGGAATGTGTTGCCAGTTGAATAGCCGTACTAAAGTCAGACTCCGATATCTGAAAAATAATGTCGCCCTCCTGTACATCCGGAATGGCCGCCCACATTTTCTTCGTGAAAGTTTGATGATTCACCAATGCCCGCGTAGCCAGTAAACCGCTGGTTACTATCAGCAGTAGCACTACCGTAATAATTGTTTTTCTCAAAGTTAGCATACCCGAAAATTAAATAAATAATACCTATTATCAACAAGCTATAGAAAAATGGACAACTTACTCATTGTACCTGCTATCACAGCGGAAGTAGAACTGTTGCAACAACTTGCCAGGCAAACATTCCAGGAAAGTTTTGGGGCCGACAATACCCCGGAAAACATGAAACACTACCTGCAGGAAAATCTCAGCCTGGTCAAATTATCCGCTGAAATGAGCAACCCCGATTCTGAATTCTTCTTTGCCATGCTCAAAACCCAACCCGTTGGCTACATGAAGCTCAATTACAAAACAGCACAGTCTGAACTGTTTAACAGCCGGGCTGTAGAACTGGAACGCATATACGTTTTGAAGTCGCACCAGGGACGACAAATCGGGCAAATGCTATTCAGCCGGGCTGTAGAAGCAGCCAAAGAAGTAAAAGCTCCTTTCCTGTGGCTCGGCGTTTGGGAACATAACACCAAAGCCATTGGCTTCTACCAAAAAAATGGATTCGTGCAGTTTGATACCCACCCCTTTATGCTGGGAAATGAAAAGCAAATAGATATCCTGATGCGGCTGGACTTACCTATACCTAAAGCACAATAAACTTTTTTGATTACCTTGGCGCTCCCCCTTTCTCATTTTAAGCGTAGCCAATGAATCACTTTCCGGTTTCCAGTTCCCAATTGTCGGCCCCGCACCTGGCGCTGTTCCTGCAATCGCAATACAATGCAGCACCGGGTGTGGAATGCCACCTCATCAAATCAGGCATCAACGATACTTACGAGGTAAATACCAATCTTGGTAAGTTTGTTTTCCGTGTATACAGTTTACATTGGAGAACGGAAGAAGAAATATCTGAAGAAATACGGCTGATCCAATTATTAAAAGACCATGACATGCCTGTTTCCTCAGCGGTTCAGGATAAACATGGCCGCTACCTGCAAACCCTTCATGCCCCTGAAGGCGACCGGTTCGGCGTCTTATTCACTTTTGCTGCCGGCGAAAAGCTGCCAATATATTCCCCCGATATTCATTTCAAAATTGGAACGGTGATGGCCCGCATGCATCAGCTCACCTATCAGCTTCCACTTAACAGGGTTACTTATACCGCCACCAATCTCCTGGAGGGATCGCTGCCGGCTATACAACGTTTCCTTGGCACCGATACGCCCGAAATGGCCTTCATGGCAGCAGCCGAACAATATCTGTTACAAACACTCCGGGACGCAGATACCAGCGCTATCCGTAAAGGAGTAGTACACCTGGATATCTGGTTTGATAATATGAATATCAATGCCGATGGAGATATCACTATTTTTGATTTCGACTTCTGTGGCAATGGCTGGCAATGTATGGATATTGCCTACTACATTTTACAACAGCATAACGTATTCCGGGAAATGGACGAATGCACATTACAAACAAAAGCATTTCTCGAAGGTTATAACTCCGTTACGCCCATTTCAGCTGAAGAGCAGCGCTTATTACCCGTTCTGGGCGTGGCGTTATACTTCTTTTATCTGCGTATACAATGCGACCGTTATGATAACTGGTCCAACGTATTCTTAAATGAACCCTATCTCAAAAGATTTATTAAACTCCTGGTGAAACGATACTATGACCTGTACCTGCCACTATCAACGGTAAATCCAGAGTAATATGGGATGCGAAGCCTGATCAATGTAAGGCTCCAGGGTAGCGAAGTAAGCGGGATTCAACATCGGGCAACCATCGCTGCGTACAATGCCCTCCAATTGCGCCACAGATGGCACCGAGGGATAACTATGCAACACCACGAAGCGGTTAAATGCATTGCTGTTGCTACTATCCAGTCCGTACAGTTTATAGGCCGTGCCAAAGCGGCCACTATACTTACCGCCTATACGATATTTACCCAATGAGGAGCAATGACTGCCTTCCACATTGGAAAACACTACTTTTTCCGCGCGTACATCCGGTCCTTGTCCATGCGACACCAGCCCGGTGCTGATTATTTTGTGCTGCTGTAAATCATAGCAAACAAATCTCCGGCCACCGGAGAACACCTTAAAATCGGCCAGGAATGCGTAATGAGTATTGTAGCCATGCGCGGCCGCATATTGTTTCAACTGGTCAGCTTTGCGACGCAGTACTACAGGATCCGGTACCATCACCGGTTTTTCAGCTATATGCGATACGGTGGCTGTCTTCTTTTTTTCTTTGCAGGCCAATAAACAGCCGCCCAAAAAAAGCAGGACCCACGCAACTTTTTCAAACCTCATATCTGACAGATGCAGGCAGGCAAATATTCCACAGGGAAATGTAAAAAAACTATTCCCAGATATCTTTCACATGAATGAGAATCGAGTAACGTCCGGTGGGCGGGTAATGTCCAATGTTCAACAGGTTTTCATCAAAGGGTTGCGGCAGCTTGTCCGCGTATTGGGTATACAATTCCTGTACTACTGCAATGGCTTCCGCTTTACTTTCCACCACCCATGATTTGGCTGTTTTATGATTATCAAACAGTTGATCGAAGGCTTTCCTGCTGGCAGCAGTTTGCTCAAAAGGCACCACCTTCAGCGTCCACACCTCTCCTATTTTTTCCGGCTGTGCAGGGGTATCCAGGCTGATTTTAAACCTTTCCAAACCCGCGGGATCCAGGGAACGCATGATATCCATTGCAACTGACATACTTTTCTTTTTAGTTTCAGACGCAATATTACAACTTCCCGCAAACTTACGCGGCTATTCCCCTCCTTTTACCTTCATTTTCAGTGTATAAATGCCGGTGCCGGCAGTGATGAACAGGATGTTATTGTCTTTTCCTCCGAAACAGGCGTTGGCCGTCCAGCTTTCCGGAACAGGGATATGCCCGATCTGCTGCCCGTTTTTATTGATCACTGTAATACCATTACCGCAGAGATACAGGTTACCCTCGCTATCCAGTGCCAGTCCATCTGTGGTGGCACTGGCCATCAGCTGCCGGCCGGACAAGGTCCCATCCTTATTCACGTGATACCGATAAACTTTACCACCGTTGATATCGGCTACATATACCTGTTTACCATCGCGTGTGCCGATGATACCATTGGGTTTTACGAAATCAGCGGCGGCAATGACAGGCACTTTTGTACCAGGCGCCAGGTAATACACCCTTTCTTCTTTGATATCCGGTTGTTTACGCTCCCAGTAGTCACGCTGATAATAAGGGTCTGTAAAATAAATGCCGCCATTGGGTGCAACCCAAACATCATTAGGCCCATTCAGCCGGTGTCCCCCGAAATTATTTACCAGTATTTTTATTTTCCCTTTGGGAGAGATGGATAACAATTGGTCGTGCTCATCTGCGCAGGCAATGATATTGCCTTTGGCATCCATATACAAGCCATTGGAGCGGCCTGATTTCTCCAGGAAAACAGACAGCTGACCTGCTGTATTATACTTCCAGATCTTATCATTGGGCTGATCTGTAAAATAAACGTTTCCCTCTTTATCGGCGGCCGGGCCTTCTGTAAAGGCAAATTGCCTGGATACCAATGTAGGTTGTGCATGGTCTGCAACAGTAGCCGGTATTGAATCCTGGGCAAAAACCTGCATACCTAACAGGCAGGCGAATAACGTGGAATAATATCGCATAGCGCTCTTTCTATTTCCATAAGTATACGCATTATGTGGGAGAATTTTTTCTAAAAAAATGAAGGTATCATGCAACAGCAAGTGCAGTGGCAGTTTCACGGGATTTCTATCAACGAAGAAAAGTTGCCATTAAGGCAACTTTTTTCTTTTGGGACTCCGGTAAAAATGTTGAGGGTTATTTTTCCAAAGGCTTACCATAAATTTTTAAAGTAATGTTCACCTCCGGAAGAATGTACAGCGGGGCGGCAGGATCATTAAAGCTGTTCATACCCCATTGCAGCCGGTTTAGCTTGAACGCCCCCTGCACCGATATCTGATTTCCCTGTTTTAAAATAGTAGCAGGAAAACTAATGCCGTGCGTTTGCCCGATCATCGTAAAATCACCCGTTACTTTTGCATTGGCGGATGACATTGTCTCTTTTAGGTCTTCCACTTTGGTGATGCGAAAAACCGCATCCGGATGGATGGCCAGGTTAAAGAAGTCGGGGCTTTTCAAGTGATCCAACAATTGCTTTTGTGTAGCCGGATCGGCTACATCAAAGTTGGTAATGCTCGCAATAGGAATTGAAAAAGAGCCAGCCGTTACTTTGCCGCTGTCATTGGTATTAAAAGTACCAGATACTCTGAATGCGCCGGTGTGGAAATGATCCGGGGCACTACCTTTCCATTCTACGGCAGACTGACCTTCGTCTACTTTGAAATTTGTTGGGGCTGTTGTTTTACTTTTAGAACAGGCGGCTAACAACAACAATGCAAAACTCCAGTGATAAAACTTCATTTTCATTTTACTTCTCGTATTTTGGGTGTAATAAAAATACAAGATTGAGTATATTTTTACAGCTATTCAAACACCATCGACGGACAACAGCTTTTGCTGCCGGACGCACTTTTCTATCTACCCGGTAACAAAATATTCCTTCGTCATCCGATAACGGTTGTTGGTCGATACTATCTGTCATCTGTCGCCAGGCATTTCCACATACGATGAAATAAAAGGATCATTGCATTTTATTTCAAATCCCCAAACCCACTGTAGCATGAAAAAATGTATTTTTTTATTGGCATTGGCTGCCTGCCTGATGCTGACCATTTTTCAATCCTGTAAAAAGCGGGAGACGGATACACACGGTCCCGGCAAGCCTACGCCACCGTATGAATTAGTACGCGCCATACATTGGGATAATGGCGCTGAAGAATCCATGATATATAATACGGATAGTTCGCTTAAACAAATCGATGCCCGCTTCCGAACTACGATGAGTAATACCATTTTTGAATGGGAGGATGGAAAAATTAAAAAGGTATATCAAAACTATTCCCTTTACAAAGACACCTACTATTATGAAAACGGGAGGATCAGCTACTACACCATCGGCAGTGATCTTGTCCCATCTTCCACCTACAAAATGGTGTTTAGTTATAAAAGTAATGGCTTGCCGGACAAGCAACAATACTATACGATCAACGAAGCCGGCACAAAACTGAACACCGAAACAACATATGAATACAATGCTGCGGGCGAGCTGTTCCAGGCGGTCACCACCACCGGTAATTCCATCTTCACACACACCGTTGATCAATACACAGATTCGGTCAACTTCAATCCGTTGTTCTTTATACAGGTCGGTTTATTTGAAAACTATGCCATCTTTAATTTGCCTGTCATGAGCACAATGAAAAAATACCCGGCAAAAATTGTGCGGACGGTAAAGACCGGGAATGCTGCCCCGCAAATCGATAAAATAAGTGAAAACACCTGTGAGATCAGCAACAAACGGATCAATAAAATAACTTTAAAAACCAGCATCCTGGGGACTACCCCATCCAGTAACACGGTGACAGGTGTGTTTGAGTATCATTAAAGTTTAATTCCATGTCCTCAGTGTTGGCCGATGGTGACGACCCGGTTCTACTCTTAAATAAGCGGTTAAAGGATGGTGGCTATTCGAAAATCACCACTAAAAAGGCCGTCTCCGGAAAGAGACGGCCCTGCAAAGTGTTGGCGCGTTTTTTCAACAAAAACACCGCCTGATTACTGCCTATGAAAATAACCAGCCTTCAGATGTATAGGGATATATTAATAGAATAGATTGACGTTAATCGACAGATAGATGTTTGGTTGACGAGAATGGTAAGGCGGCAGACAACAGCACCGTACAGGTGCCGGTTAAAAAAGTGGACAGTGTAATAGTCATGGGTGGCAAAGGCTAAATAATACGCATTGAACATCCGGCTGCAATGTATTGCAGTACGGCTGGCTGGTAAGTAAATTATTTGGGGCAAACAACAGTGGATGAGCTACCCGATTTTAGAATGGCGTTCTATACAGGTGTACTTTGATTCGTTAACAGTTTCCACGCCATTCAAAGGCGTGGCAGAAGGTAGGCACAGGTTCACTTCATTTCTTTTAAATGATTAATCCGTTGCATAGTTTCCTTACAAACATAGCCGCTGTTTATAAGAAGCTTCCTTCATGGAGAAAGGTCGTGTACTGATTACGAAGGCAAAGTTATCCTGTCAAACGACTTTGTCATAGTACAAAAACGACATATTTCTATTTACTTCATGATGGTATGCAAACGTATCGTGTTCTGTAATTCTTCTTCGTCAATAAAGGAGGGCGTGATACCAGCAAATTTCTTAAAGTCCCTGATAAAGTGCATCTGATCGTAATAGCCGCTGTGGTAGGCTATTTCGGTCCATGTTTTATCAGGAAACATTTCCTTCAACTTGTAGGCTTTGCAGAAGCGGATCAGGCGGGCGTATTGTTTTGGTGGCATGCCGAGGCGTTCGGTACATTTTCTTTCAAACTGCCGCAGGCTTAAACAGGCCAGGGAGGCCAGCTCTTCTATGGTAACATTACCGGAGGTACTCACCAGGGCGGCTATAGCCTGGTCCACGGGTAATAAAGGTTTCAGGTCATCAATTTTTTTTAGCAGATAAAATTCAATGATACTTATCATGTGATCCCAATCGTCTGCCTCTTTCAATCGTTCTGTGATTTCATTGATCTCATTTCCCAGCAGGAGATTGGTATCCAGGTCCTGCTCATAGATTTCGGACAGGGGCAGCTTCAGCAGCCGGTGTAATCCTCCCGGCTGGAAGGCTACACACAGCGCCAGGTGCTTACTTCCCATATCAAGGGTAACCGCCTGGTCCTGCGGCCCAATAGTTACGCAGGTGGCCTTGGTAACAAACCCCTCGTTGCCGGGCTTGAGTACTTTAATCGGATCTTCCAGGTAGAAAATGATATAACGTTGATAGGCCGGCACAAACCGGTAGATATTAGTGAGTCCCTGGGTCTGGGAGAAATCCACTGCGTAAATGCTGATACAGTGCACAAGGTCCTGCAAGGCCGGATGCGGCTTATAAACTTTCGATTTCATTGAATATGTTCGGCTATAGGTGCTCAGTACGCCCCTTAAAAAACAAATATATATAAAAAGACAGCCAATGCTACTGATTTGCCTTATCTTTTGCGGCCAAAACCCTTTTTAAAATAAATGAGAATTGCAATAACAGGCGCATCCGGCTATTTAGGTAATGTACTCACTCCTTTATTGCTATCCAATGGACATTCACTAAGGCTGCTCACCCGCAAGGCGCCTCCCGTTCATCCGCCCGATACCGTGGAATATGTATATGGCGATCTATTGAACAACGACAGCTTACAGGAATTGGTAAAAGATGTGGATGCAGTGATACACCTGGCCGCAGTGATTTCAGTAGACGACCGCCCGGACGAAAAATTATTTTTCACCAACACCAACGGTACCCGTATGCTGGCAGCAGCGGCGCAGCAGGCAGGCGTGAAACGGTTTATCCATCTCAGTTCTGTAACAGCCTACCAACAGGCTCCCTACGAGGAACGAATGGATGAAAGCCGTCCTCCTACTACCGACACGCGGCATAACTACGATCATTCCAAAGCAGTATCGCAGGCCATTGCACTGGAGCACAACGGTAACGGCATGGAAGTGCTGGCGCTGGCACCTACGGCGGTGATGGGCCCTTACGACCAGCAACCTTCACTGATTGGCAAAGCGATCGTTAATATTTATAATGGTAACATACCGGCTTTATTTCCTGGCGGTGTTGACTTTGTAGATGTGCGGGATGTTGCAGGTGCTATTGTCAGCGCCCTCACCAAAGGCACTCCGGGTCAGGCATACCTGCTGAGTGGTCAGTGGGCGTCATTGGTCACACTTGCCAAAGCTACCGGCAATATAAAAGGTAAGCCGATATCATTACCGGTAGTACCTTTGTGGCTCGTATTCAGTATGCTGCCCTTTGTGAGAATGCTGGCGGCTCTTCGGGGAGGAGCGCCTTATTATACGCGGCAGTCGGTATACAATCTTATTTACAGTAATAAAAAAATTGACCACTCAAAAGCACAGGCAGAATTAGGCTTTCAGCCACGCGCTTTTACGGATACCTTACAGGATACCATTGACTGGTTTAAACAAACAGGCGCTATCAAATGATCGATTACTTACCCTTACGGGAATACGTTATTTTTATTTGCTGCTGGGCAGCCACTGGTATTGGCGCGGGACTGTACCTTTTACGCAGGGAAGCCCCTTATGGCCGCTACAGCAGCCGGCAATGGGGCCCCATGATCAGCAATAAAATTGGCTGGTTGTTGATGGAAACCACCGTGCTGGTATCTTTTTTCACCTGGATACCTGTTACCACTTTCCCCTGGCGCAGCCCGGCCGGTGTCATGATCGGCTTATTCCTGCTGCATTACATACATCGTAGTTTCGTATATCCGTTCATGATACGTACCAAAGGAAAAAAGATGCCGGTGGTGATTATGCTGTCGGCCATGCTTTTTAATACTGTCAATGGTTCGCTGTTGGGCATCTGGTTTGCGGCTTTCGGGCGCTATCCCGATAACTGGTATACGACACCCGCATTTATTATAGGAGTGTTACTTTTTTTAACAGGCATGTTTATCAACTGGAATGCAGATTACCAACTGATACAATTGCGAAAAAGAACGGAGACGGGTTATAAAATACCGCAGGGTCGTCTCTTTAAGTATATTTCCTCGCCTAACCTGGCCGGCGAAATCATGGAATGGGGCGGTTATGCTTTACTTACATGGAGCCTGCCGGCGCTGGCGTTCTTTATCTGGACCTGCGCCAATCTCATTCCCCGTGCACTGGCTAATCATCGCTGGTATCAACAACAATTCCCGGAATACCCGGCTAACCGTAAAGCATTATTACCTTTTATCTGGTAACCTAATATTATTATGTCAAAAAAATATAGTCAGTTAAAAGCAGCACTGGTACTATCAAAAGCGAGCTTAATTGCCACATTGCGCAGTCCGACTTCCGTGGTGTTTGCCTTATTATTCCCCATCATATTTGTCACCGTATTTGGCGCCATGGTAGATAATACCGCGGTGAAAGTAAAGATCGTATTGTCGCCCCACAGCGACACCAGCAACCCGATGTATTCCGCCATCAAAGGCATTAAAATATTTGATCTTTCCCAGGGCACAGATTCTGCCGCTATGCTGGCCGATCTGAAGAAAGGCCGCATTGCAGGTATCCTGCATTTACAGTCGCCCACCATAGGAAACGGCGTTCCTCATTTTGCCACAAATCTGCTGGGAAGCAGCGCTGTGGCAGATAAGCTGCCGCTGGTGGAAGCAGCATTACAGGAAGCAGCCACGCAGGTAAACAAGAAAATAATACCGGATCAACGGGTTGCTGCCACGGTGCATACGGTGAATGTTCCGGGGCGTGTATACCGGCAAATTGATTTTATCTTACCGGGACAACTAGGCTTTTCACTACTGATGGCGGGCGTTTTCGGCTCTGCCTTCCTGTTGTTTAACCTCCGGCATACACTCGTACTGAAACGTATATACGTAACACCGATTAAACGTTCTTTCCTGTTGCTGGGTGAAATGATCAGCCGCTTACTCTTCCAGGTGATCTGCTTTATCATCATCACGGCGTTAGGATATTATGCGTTTCATTTCACGCTGGTGAACGGCATCATTACTTTCCTGGAAATGTTGCTGCTCTCTGTATTCGGGCTGATCATTTTCATGGGCATTGGATTTATTATCAGTGGCCTGATCCGGAATGAAAGTTCTATTGCGCCGGTAGCAAACACACTCACGGTACCACAAATCCTTTTATGCGGATTATTTTTTCCGATAGATAATTACCCGGTGTGGTTACGTTCTTTTTGTGAAATGCTGCCCCTCACTTTCTTTGTTGACGGGCTCCGCAAAATTGCATTTGAGGGCCTGCATATCTGGCAAATACCGGTACAGCTGATCGGGTTAATAGTGTGGGCAACGATTGTAGCGGTACTGTCTGTGAAACTTTTTAAATGGGAATAGTAATTGTCGCAATTGCCCCTATGATTGTCTCGGGCAACCACCCTGCATTTGCGGGGAGGACAATAACTTTGAATCATTAATAGTTTTCACAAAAAAATATTTATCATGGCAGCAGTTAATCCTTACTTAAATTTCGATGGCACCTGTGAAGAAGCGTTCAACTTATACAAAAGCGCATTTGGTGGTGAATTTGTAAACTTCACGCGCTTTGGCGACAGCGGACCGGAAGCATGTGAAGATGGAGAGAAGGATAAAATTATGCACGTATCATTACCCATTGGTAAAAACACTATTTTAATGGGCAGTGATACACCACACACCATGCCTGTTGTAAAGGGTAATCAATTGCATGTAGCTATCCAGGCCGATAGCGAACAGGAAGCGGATCACTTATTTGCCAGTCTTTCTGCGGGCGGGCAGGTATATATGCCGATGGGAAAGGCTCCATGGGGCGCCTATTTCGGTATGTTCGTCGATAAATTTGGTATTCAGTGGATGATCAATTTTGATTACCAACCATAAGCAGAAGCCGAAAGCAAAAAGCAGAAAGCAAAAAGCTATTGTAGCGAATGAATAAGGAGGATATCCGAAAATATCATTCGCTACAATAGCTTTTTGCTTTCGGCTTTCTGCATCAATTACATGACCATCACCAGCACCACCCTAAACCCATCAGGGTCCACCAGCGTGATGCCATGTTCATTCCAATAAGGATTTTTTGCTTTTACCTCCGGAACGCCTGCCTTCCTGGCTTTGTTCAGCATTTTTGCAAATACTTCTTTGTTTTCCGGATAGAGTACCAACAGATCATCTTCGTCTGGGGTATGTTGCGGTGGTTCAGGAGAAACCGTAAATTCCAGGTGCCAGTTTTCGCCAGGTACTCCGAGGAAAACGCCGTTATACTGCTGGTGGTCCTGGAAAGCTCCTAACTGCCGGAACCCTAATACATCCTGGTAAAAACCAATCATCCGCTCCAGTGAAGTGGTATGCCTCGCTACTCTTAATCTCATAACAATACAGTGCTTTAGTGGGAAAGTAGTACCCTGAATTTACTAAAAAAAAGGCGTTGTACCTATATGGCACTGGCAAGATAATAGTAAATTGTGGTAGCGAAATCTGTCAACACCTATGCGTATTATGATGATCATGATGGCTATTTCTATAGCCACAGCGGCCTGCCATGGCGCACCTGCGAAACAATTACCATCAGATAGCCTTCCGCTCTCCCACGGGCAGATGCAACCACCAGACACCGTGGCGCCGGCACTATTAAAAAATAAGTCGCTGGAAGAAGCTATTGCTATTGCCGGACCACCCGATGAGGCCACCGAGTTTTATATGTCCGGTACTTTATCTGCGTTCAGGAAAGGGCTGTTGAATTTCTTCTCCCCTAAAAATTATTCACATCAGCGCATACAGATCAAAGAAGTGACCTGGTACAATGGGGCGCAGAATATCACCACCTGGTACCGGGAAGAACACCTTTCCTGGCGTTTCATTACAATGTCTGTATGGGATAAGGATGCTGTTTTTTCAGGCTCCGGCCAGTAGACCCTGGTGGAAAGGCAATGCGGGCAATGCCGCCGCGGCATTCAATACTTCGTCTACCAACCCGAATGCTTTTGCTTCTTCAGCATTCATGAAACGATCATTATTAAAAACGGCGGACACTTCTTCTATGGTACGTCCGGCGTGGGTGGCAATCACCTGGAAAGTTTTATCCTGTAGTCTTTGTTGCTCCCGGAATGCAATGCGTACATCTTCGGTGTAGCCTTTGGCGCCGCCGCTGGAAGGATGCATGTGAATGGTGGCATTGGGTAGCGCATAACGCTGACCACTGGCGCCTGCCGTGAGGATAATGGTGCCCATGCTGCCGGTGAAACCAAGCGCCATGGTAGATACGGGCGACTTCAACATTTTCATGGTATCATAAATAGCCAGGCCGGCATAGATCACCCCACCGGGGCTGTTGATATACATATTAATGGGGCGGTGATTTTCACTATCGAGGTACAGCAACTGTGCTACAATCAAATTAGCCACCTGGTCGTCGATAGCGGTACCCAGGAAGATAATCCGTTCTTTCAGCAGCAGGCTGTATATATCAAAGGCGCCGCGGCTGTCGCCGTCGATCACCGTAGGAACTAAGAATGCCATATTATTTAAAAATGGAAGTGATGGAATGGTTGAAAATTTCGTCTTGCATAAGCTCATGAAATACCTCATCGAGTTGACTGCGCTTTTCTTCGCGACCCAACCAGGTTGCAAGTTGTATGACCTGTTGCTGGCTGGCAACCTGTTTGCGCAGGGCGGGACTGATCAGCAACCGGGCCTGAAATACCAGGCGGGCAGCAGGACTCATTTCCTGCAGCAGGTATTGATCTATTTCCTTTATGTCAGCTAACTGTTTCCGCATAATTGGATTGTTGTAATTGTGTTCTTACTTTTTCCAGGCATTTGTATTTCTGTACACTGGCGGAATGCAGGGATTTGAAATGGAAGTCGTCCGCAATTTCTTTAATAGAATGCTGATCGTAATAAAAAGCCTGCAGCAACTGTAAACATCGTTTCCCGGCGGCTTTCAGGTAGCTGAGCAAAGGCGTTGCCACTGGTGGCGGTCCATAATAATCTTCCGGGATCGCTATTTCTGCGGATATATTTTCGAGAGAGGTATACCTCCCGGATTGTTTCATTTTCCTGAGGCAGCAGATCCTGGCAATACCGGTAATATAAGCTGCCGGTGAAACGTGGGCGGGTAATGTACCTTTATTTTGTTTTTCGAGATAGATGATCACGGCATCCTGGAATATATCTTTGGCCATCTCCAGGTGGCCACCCATCTGGTAAACCATTCTTGCCACGGTGGGCAAGGTAGTTTTATATATTTCTTCCAGCCATTGGTGTTCCTGATAACGCATAATGCAGGTGTTTATATACTAGTGTCCATAAACCGTCAGATATCACCTAAAAATTAAGATATTTTTTTTACCTTTGCCCCCATCATGTAAGAACAACCCACATACATCTGACAGGCTGATCCTGTAAATATGCCGTCCGGCATAGCTCATTCCGTTCCTAACGACATTTAAATATTTGACATCTAACACAGATATGCGGTGGCATATGCTGCATTCATTCACTTAAATTTTATACGATGAGAATCACTACCCTCCTCACACGCCATCAATGGACCTTGTCCACCTTCCATTACGACAAAATGAATTTATATGCTAATCAGCGCACAACATATCAGTTATCAACTTCCGTCCGGCCATTATTTATTTGAAGACGTTCAATTCACGCTTGATAAAGGCGACAAGGCCGCTATTGTCGGGCATAACGGAGCAGGTAAGTCTACTTTGCTACGCATCATAGCAGGTCAGGAAAAGGCATTTTCCGGCACTATTCACGCGCATGCATCCTTTTATTATGTCCCGCAGCACTTCGGGCATTTTAACGAGCTTACCGTTGCGGAAGCTTGCGGCATTGCAGATAAGCTTCGTGCCCTGGAAGCCATTACCGGCGGCGATGCCGGCGAACACTGGTTTGATATCATTGGAGACGACTGGGATATTCTGGCCCGGTTTGAAACCGCTGTTGCCAAATGGGGCATTCCTTATGTAACACCTGGCCAGCCACTCGCCGCGCTCAGTGGCGGAGAAAAAACAAGGCTGTTTTTATCGGGCATCGACATCTTCAATCCCGCCGTGGTACTGCTGGACGAACCGACCAACCACCTCGACCACGATGCCAGGGAACAATTGTATGCCTGGGTACGCAGCACCAATTGCACGTTACTGATCGTAAGCCACGACCGGGAACTGCTGCGATTATGCACACCTATCTGGGAATTACAGGCCGATGGCATCCAGGTATACGGCGGCAACTACGACCTATATGCCGCACAAAAAGAAATCGCCACCGCTTCTTTACAACAGCGCATTGCGCACCAGGAAAAAACTCTGAGAGAAGCGAAGAAACAGCGGCAAATTGCCATTGAACGCGCACAGCATGCCGATGCACAGGCACGCAAAAAAAGTAAAACAGGCGGCATGCCAAAAATTTTATTGAATGGGCGAAAGAATGCCGCGGAAGTATCTACCGCCAAATTAGACCAGGTACACACCGAAAAAGTGAGCGACCTCGCAGCAGCGCTGCAGGAAGTAAATGCTATGGCGCAATTGCAGCGTATTATGAAAGGCTATTTTGAAGCCTCTCCGTTACATCGCGGCAAAGTGCTGGCAGAAGCCACAGCCCTTAACTACAGCTGGATGCCGGATAAAATGTTGTGGGATCCTGCATTATCGTTTACCCTTCGGAGTGGGGACCGCCTCGCTATTACAGGCCCCAATGGAGCCGGCAAGTCCACCCTGTTGCAATTGCTGCTGGGACATATCACACCTTCTGCCGGTGAGCTATACGTGGCTAACACCCGCAGTATATTGCTGGACCAGGACTATAGCCTTATTGACCGTAGCCGGACCATCCTTGAACAGGCATTGGCATTTAATGAAAATAACCTGGAAACTTCTACGGTAAAATCCATGCTGGTGAATTTCCTTTTCGGGCCCGATACCTGGGATAAATCCTGTGCAGTATTAAGTGGCGGTGAAATGCTGCGACTGGCGCTTTGCTCCATGACCTTGCAAAACAGGGCACCGGATATGATTATGCTTGATGAACCTACCAATAACCTGGACCTGGCCAATATCAAAATATTGACACAGATTTTTGCGGAGTATAAAGGCACCTTGCTATTGATATCTCACGATAAAAATTTTATACAGGAGGCTGGAATTACTGGTGAGCTGGAGCTGAGGAAGCAGAAAGCATAAAGCAGAAAGCAAAAAGCTATTGTAGCGAATGATCAAAGCGGATAAGTAATTTATTTACTCGCGTTAATCATTCGCTACAATAGCTTTTTGCTTTCTGCTTTATGCTTTCTGCTCTCCAGCCATATATTTCATGATCTCCCGGTAAATATCTTTTTCGCGGAAAGGCTTCATGAGCCAACCATTGAAGCCGGCTTGCCGGAAGGCGTTTTCCTCCTCTTCGGTAAGGTTGGCGGTTAGGGCTAATGCCACTACCTGGGCTTTCTGAGGGTCTTTGTCCTGGCGGATCTGCTTCATTACTTCTATTCCGCTCATGCCTGGCATGTGCATGTCCAGCAATACAAGGTCGTAGTTATATTGGCGGAATAAGTCCATGGCGCCTTCCCCATCTGTGGCCATATCAAAGCGGCATTTCCAGCGGGTCAGGATGAGCTTCAACAACAGCAGGTTCATTTCCTGGTCATCTGCCACCAGCACATAACAGCCTTCCATAAACGCCCCGGTGGTTTCCTGTATGTCTTTAGGTGTGTTGGTGACCATCAGCGGCACTGATACTTTTTCATAAGGAATTTCGCAAATAAAGCTGGAGCCTTTATGCAGTTCACTGTCTACCCGGATATCACCGCCATGTTGAGCAATGAGACGCTTGGTGATGGCCAGTCCCAGCCCGGTACCCTTCACACTGTTGCGGGAGCTACCGGCCTGGAAGAAGCGCTCAAAAAGACGCTGCTGCGCTTCGGGGCTGATGCCTTCGCCGGTGTCTGTTACGGTGAAGCTGAATAAAGAGGTAGCGTCATCTTTTGGCAACAGTGTAGCCGTTACCGTGATACTGCCTTTATCTGTGTATTTAACAGCATTGCTCAACAGGTTGAGCAGGATTTGTTTCAGGCGGAAAATATCTCCATTCACCTGTCCATTTTTATCTCCTTCAAAGCTCACCCGGAATTCCAGGTTTTTCCGTACTGCCTGCACCCGCATCATGTCTATCACTTCCTGGTATACCTGGTATAATACAAAGGGCTGTGGCGATAACGAAATATAATCGTTTTCCAGTTTGGAAAAATCCAGCACATCATTTACTACCTGGATCAGCATATTGGTAGCGGATTCTATGTAGCCCAGTATATTTTTTTGTTCGGGGTTCAGCGTGGTATAGCTCAATTGTTCGGTGAAGCCGGCAATTGAATTCAGGGGGGTACGCATTTCATGACTCATGTTGTTCAGAAAATCTGTGCGCACTTTGGTTTGTTCCTCTGCCGCCTGTTTGGCTAACTGGAGTTGTTCGTTTTTTTTCCGCATCACCCATGCGCCTACTGCAATGATAGCGGTAAACAACAACAGGGCTACCAGGCTCGCCAGCATCATGCTTTTCATATCCCAGGTGCTGGTTTGCACTTCCTTTTGTGCACCTTGTTTAATGGTTCGGTTTTGCAGGGAGGCATTTTCTCTCAGGGCAATCAATAAGGATTTCAACCGTCCCATCATGGCCATGCTGTTGCCTGCAAGGGAGGATTCCTGGTCGTTGAGTTTAAGGCGGTTCTCCAACTGCTTCTTCAAAATTTCTTTATAATAACCATTAACGTCGGTCACCACTTTTTTTAACTGCATGGCATCATAGGCTTCTTTATCTATGACGCGGCCGTCCTTGGTTCTCACGCGGATACTCACTTGTGCCTTTACCGTATCTTTTTTATTGGCGAGGGCATTCCCCAGCCGTTTAAAAAAGCCTTTCTTCTCTTCTTTCGGGGCCTGCACATTGCTGATGGTATCTATCGTCACTTTTTCTTTTTTGATCTGTGTCACATTATACGCAGGGATGCTGCTGAGTAACTTGTCGATCATGTCATTTTTGAGTGATCCCGTTAACATAGAGTCGGTGGCTCTTTTCAGCGCAGCTATGTTGCCGGAAACGGTTTCCTTTTCCCTGATCAGTTGTTTAAACGATGTGTTGTTATTGCTGGTATTGAGCGTATAACTGACGGTGTCGATGATAGATAATACGTTACCTAGTTCATCGGAAAAACGTTGTAAGTATTTGCGGTCATATAATACCGTATACAGGCGAAAGTTACTTTCCGCGTCATTGAGTGTAAACAGTGCCGAGTCCATTAAGTGTACGGCGGGGTCCTCTATCATGAGGGTATCTGTTGCCTGCAATAGCCTTGCTGCGCTTTGGCGGTGCATCCTGTAGCCTGAAAAAAACAGGGTTACCAATACAATAAAAATCAGTGACAACGGCACTACAAACAATAAAACGGTCTTACGCATATGGTTAAAGCGATTACAGGGTAACGAACTCCATACTCATTATTACAGCTATTACGGGATTTACGGTACTTTAATGTGCAACTCTTATGAAAACGTCTATAAAATATACGATAAAATCCGTACTGTATCCGATACCCTGCTTTAACCCTATAACTCCGGAATACCGTAAAGGTCGTACGGTGAAAACGGGATAACCTCCGTTATTTGCAAGGACAGAAAGCTGCCATCTTCCCGGAGATACCGGTAGGTATTGCCATTCCTGCAAAGCAATGGAAAACTATAGGTAACGTTGCTGGCACCATAGCCAGCGGCTTCTCCCAACATCACGTCATCAAATAATTCTTTGCTGACCGGCTTGCCCTGCTTATCCAGTACCATGAACAGATGATCCCGTTGTGCCAGGAATCCAAGGCCATTGATTTCATATAACACCCGGTCGTATACAGGCGGTACCACCACTTGTCCGCTATTAGCGGCCAGTCCCTGCAGATAGTTGTCTGTGGCCTCATCTCTTTTGGTGAGCAACAAATAACCGGAATCTGTTGGCCGATCTGCGGCATATTCATCACCATCATAGATCAACGGCACTATTATTTTACCGGTATTATCTGCGTATCCCAGTTGAAAGATGCCATTGGCACCTTTCTTCAACAGCTTTATCACGTTATCACGCAGGTACATTACTTTTTCATACACTATTGGTACCACTACCTGTCCCCTGGAATTGATGATACCCATTTGCCCTTTCTTCTCTACAATCCAGGCTTCGGGATCCGGCGTTAATACTACCCGGTCGTACAGCAACGGCTTCAACTGGCGGGTGCTGCTGTTGAATAAACTGTAGTTTGTTTTTCCGCCCCTCTCCAGCGTAAGCAGGTAGTTGTGCCGGCCGGCATTCTGAATGCTGCTGTATATCAGCGGTTGTACCAGCGGGCCCTTTACATCGTAAAGACCTTTGTTGTAATTGCCGCTGATATTTTTGGTGGCTACCACCAGCGTACTATCGCCTTCCAGCAATGATACGTCGAATAACATAGCGGGCAGCAACAGGCGTTTATTTTTCCGGTCGTATAAACCGGTATTTCCATGCTGTTTCACCCAAAGCAGTTGGTCTGACAACGCGCCATAGTCTTCATAGGCGGCCGGTAGCACCTGCTCTCCTGTAATGCTGTACAGTCCTTTCTTTTCCTGGTATTCCGTCTCCAGCAGGCCAGCCAGCGGCGATGATGCTTCCGTACGATCAATATCAAAAAAAGCCGGGGCCACTGTTTTTTTGTTTCCAGGATTATAGAAACCGTACAGGGCCTTTTGCTTTAACTTAAACAAAGGCAATGATCCGGCTGTGTTGACCGGGGCATTGAAGCCGGTAATGGCTGTATAATTCACCGGCAATAACTTTTTGCCGGTGGTGTCCAGCAAATTATAATCTCCATTAACAGGCACTACAAAATACTCATCATAAACGGTGACATCACCCTCATATGCAGGCGGGATAATGACTTTTCCATCTTCCCGTATGATCCCGGTTTTTCCCTGCTTTGTGATCACCAGGTAACGACCTGCATACCGGTCTTCCTGACTTTCTATTCCTTCATACACAAAATCTGCTACCTGGGTACCATTTTCATCTATCAATCCGTAATAATTATTTTTCTTTGCTTTCAACAAGTGCCCGCTGATCAGCTCCATATTGGTGTATTCCGGGGAGCTATACACCGCTTTGTTCCCCATATTAATCACCACGTCCTGCCCCTCTTTTTTAAAACTCAGGATCCAGTTATCACTGCGCATGAAGGCATGCTCATGCTCATATTCAAAGGGCACCAATATGTTATTATTAAAATCCAGCACGCCCCATTTGCCATTCCGTTGCGCAAATACATAATTGCTTTTACTGCCGCATCCGCCACAGTAATCGAATGCATCGTATTGAGCCGGTATCACCAGTTTATTTTGGGAGGCACTAAACACGCCATACTTATCATTTAATTTTACATCGAAATGTTCCTCATCCAGGATGCCTGCTGTGTCAAATTGCATCGGCAACAACAGCTTACCATGGGAATCGGCATACGTCATTTTATTGCCCTGGTGTAGTTCCAGGTAAGTTTTCCATTTATAGTCGATGGTATCGTAAACCGGCTGTAGCAGCCATTTTCCCTGGCCATCTATTACACCCATTTTTCCGTTGCGGCTTACCAGCATGTGGGTAGCTTTCATATCCAGCAACTGGTGATTGTTATTATCATGATCGAAGTTGAGCTCCAACGGATGATAGGTAGCAAGAGCCTGATCAAACATCTTTTCTCCTTTGGCGTTGATATACCAGGATTGCTCGTTCTCTTCCAAACGGGCCAGCCCGTTGCTGAAAGCAGAACCTTTCTGCGCCATTAAATGGGGTGCTACCAATAACCATCCTCCTGCCAGTAACAAACGTTTATTCATATGCCGCGGCTTTTAGTCGTTAAAACCTTTTTTCTTTTCTGAGCGATAACGCAATGCGTTACCGTTTTTATCCAGGTAGAAATACCATTTCCCCTGCTTTACCAGCAGCGGGAAAACCAGATCACTGCCATAGTTGATGTCCATATCATCATAAATAGCCGGGATCACCAGGCGCCCCGTTCTGTCTGCGATACCATTTTTGCCGCCTTTCATCACCCGGAACAGGCCGGCCTTTTCCAGGTAATAGATCTCATCGTATTCCGGGGGAAAAAGGATCCTGCCACTGCTGTCGGTCATGCCACACATATTACCGTTATATATTTTAAAGCAGGGCAGTTGGTACACTTTATCAACCCGTTCATATTGGGCAGCTAGCAGTACTTGCCCGGACTTGGTAACAAGACCCTGCAGACCCTCTTTTTTGAGCAGCAGCACGCTGTCCAGTAACGTAGAAATATCTTCTGCTGCAAGTGGCAGTATTACCTGTTGCTGCCGGTTAATAATGCCGTAGGCTATATCACCGGACGGACCTTTTTTTCCTGCCAGTGCCAGGCCGTTATAGAAATCGCCTACAAAATCATACCCATCAAATACCACTTCTTTGCCGTTGTGATCTACAAAAATATTGTCACCGGGATCGCCCCATATTTTCAGGAGGCCGTCGCTGTAGCGGATGTTACCTCTTTTCATACTATCGGGCATGAGTGTACGTGAATAACGATCATTGCTGAATTCCCAGTTGGGATTGGTGTATAGTTTATTGCCGGCAATATCTGTGAGGGTATAAATGGTGCTGCCATCATTTGTATAGCGGACTTCCACCAGGCGATCGTTATCTACCGCTGTATAGTTTCCATATTGTTGTCCTCCCCTGATAACTTTCCCCTCTTTAGTGGCGAGGAAAGATGTATCATTACTTTTCAGGTAGATGAGTTCCGGGTTTTGCCACTGGATCCAGTCGTATATGGGCGGGAGTATTTCCTGGCCGGTGCTGAGGTTAAATAAGCCGATGTGATTATTTTTTGTTACCGGGAGATAATTGGCTTTGGCGGCGCCAATCGCCTCATCCTGGTATATAAAGCTGCTGCTATAGCCTGGTAACAGGTCATCGTATTTTGCGGGCATGACTACCTTACCCTGAAAGTCAAGCAGGACAATGCGTTTATTTTTCAGTGCTGCCACGTAAGGTATCTCCTGGTATTTTTGTATGTCCATCTTTTGATATTCCGCCGGGATCAGCGGTTTACCATCCCGATCAAGCAGGCCGCTGTTGCCACCGGTGGTGACTATAAAATAAGCGGGACCTTTTTCTTTTCTACCATTGCCGCCAATAGATGGAACATCGTAGCCATATACTTCCTCCCCGGTTGCATTGATAGCCCTGATTTCCTCATACTGTGGGGCAATGATTTCTTTACCTATAGTATTAATAATACCCCACTTATTGCCTATGGCCACTTTCATCATATTCACCAGCGGTTCTACCTGGGTATATTTCAGCGGTTGTACCAGCGCTCCACTGCTATCCACAAAACCCGTTTTCCCGGCATTGGCAACGGCGAAAAGCACAGCGGACGGGCCCCGGCTGCATTTTTCATAAACCGGCGGCGTAATCGCTTTGCCGGATTTATCCATGATACCCGTTTTGCCCTGCACTTCGTAACCGAAGAAGGTGCTGCCTTCGTAGCCCAGGTAGCTAAAACCGGTATACTGCAATGGCACAATGATGCGGCCATCTTCCGCTGCCAGCCCTACTTTGGCGCCTTGCTTTACCTGCACCGCATTTTCCAGCACGTAGCTTTGATCTACTGCGGTATATTTGGGAGATTGCAATACCTGGCCTGTTTTGATGTCCAGCCAGCCGTACAATCCATTCTGTTTTACTTTGAACACATGAGGGGTGAGCTCATCCACTTCGTTGTATATAGGCTCACAGAGCACATTTCCCAGGGTATCGACAGCACCATACTTTCCATTCAAACGCAGCACCAGGAAACAATAGTTCCTGGCAGGGCACCGTTCATCTTTCTCATCCAGGAGATGGATGTCATCATATTTAAACGGCGCAATGACTTTACCTGCATTGTTCACAGCACCATAGGCATTGTGTTTAATGGCCACAAAGGTGCGGTAGTAGCCTATGTTTTCCAGTTTGTCGATGAGCACCAGCCCCGAATGATGCAGCATTTGCTTTTGTTGTTTAATTTTTACGGGGGCAAATTCTCCGTCGAACCGGTCGAGGTAATCCGCTATCACCGGTGTGGACGGGCCTGTAACAGGCGACGGTGTTTGGGCCAGGCTAACAAAAGGTGGGAACAAAAATGACAACGTCAATATGAATTGCTTCATCAGAATACGACTTTTTTACAGGAGATATGGTGAATCTGTTTTATACTTTCACGCTTTACAAAGATGCTGCTCTTTCCCCATCATCTCCAAATTTACGTCCCTACATCTGATATACAGCGTGATCTACAAAACATCTACAAGCGCTACATATCAGCCACCAGTAATAATTTCAGCGCATCCATACACACGCATTAACACTGCTTAACATTCACTCCTGTAAAAGTGGTGGACATTTAATTGTTTTTTTACTACGTTTGCCGATTCCCGTTTTGGGGTGTGAACCTAAAAATGAAAAAACTCTACATTATGAATGGTATGAAAAGATCGGTGGCAACTGTTATGCTGGGTGCTTTTGCGGCACTGCAAAGCCTGACGGCAGTTGCGCAAGTTAATGAAAAGCCCAGACTGATTGTGGGTATTGTTGTAGACCAGATGCGTTGGGATTATTTGTATCGTTATTATGACCGCTATGAAAGCGGAGGGTTCAAACGTTTATTAGGAGAAGGATTTTCCTGCGAGAATACATTTATCAGCCATCTTCCGTCTTTTACGGCAGTAGGCCACAGCACTATTTATACCGGCAGCGTTCCAGCTATTCACGGTATCACTGGCAACGACTGGCCCGACCAGGTGACCGGCAGAAAATGGTACTGCACGGAAGATACCACCGTACAACCGGTAGGCAGCACCACTGCGGCGGGTAAAATGTCGCCACGCAACCTGCTGGCTTCCACAATCACTGATGAGCTGCGACTGGCCACCAACTTCCGCTCAAAGGTAGTAGGTGTATCGCTGAAAGACCGCGCCTCTATTTTACCAGCCGGACATACGCCCAATGGTGCTTTCTGGCTGGACGACAGCAACGGTAGTTTCATTACCAGCACCTGGTATATGAATGAACTACCTGACTGGGTAAAAAAATTCAATGACCGTAAAGAGCCGCAACAACTGATGTCGAAGCCATGGGAAACCCTGTATCCTATTGACACCTATACGCAAAGCACTGCTGATAACGTAGCATGGGAAGGCACTTCCGCCGGAGAAAAAGCGCCGGTATTTCCACATGAGCTGAAAGAGGTGTATAAAAAAGATCCGGGTAACCTGCGCGCTACCCCTGCTGGCAATACGCTCACACTGGACTTCGCACAGGCCGCAGTAGAAGGCTATGACCTGGGCAACGGCACTGCTACCGACTTTCTCACCATCAACTGTGCTTCTACCGACTACGTAGGTCATAAATATGGCCCGAACGCTATTGAAGTAGAAGATACCTATCTGCGCTTAGATAAAGACCTCTCTTCCTTCTTTACTTATCTCGATAAAAAAGTAGGCAAAGGCAATTACCTGGTATTCCTCACCGCCGACCATGGTGCGGCACACGCCATTAAATTTATGCAGGAACACAACCTGCCAGCCGGCCTGGTAGAAAGCAGGAAACTGGTAGCTGGCCTGGATAGCACGCTGACCAAACAATTCGGTGTTGCCAAACTGGTGACCTCCTTCATGAACTACCACGTAAGCTATGATAAAGCAAAAATTGCCGCGAACAAACTGGACTATGATGCCATAAAAAAAGCATCTGTGCAATACTTTGAAGCCCTGCCAGGCATTCAGTTTGCGGCCGACCTGGATAATATCGGCAACAACCCGCTGCCAGAGCCTATCAACACTATGGCGATCAATGGCTACAACCGTAAACGTACCGGCTCGGTGATCGTTATTCCTGAACCAGGATGGTTTGAAGGATCATTGAAAGGTACTACCCACGGTAACTGGAACCCATTCGATATTCATATTCCATTGGTATTTATGGGCTGGCACGTAAAACATGGCGCCAGCAATGAAACCGTGCATATGACCGATATCGCCGCTACCCTCGCCGCTATGCTGCATATCCAGATGCCGAGCGGATGCGTTGGCAAGCCGGTACAGCAGATGTTGCAGTAGCGTAAAGCAAAAAGCTGAAAGCAAAAAGCTATTGGAGCGAGTGATTAACGCGTAAGGATTTACGCATAGTTCACTCGCTCCAATAGCTTTTTGCTTTCAGCTTTTTGCTTTACGCTCTTCCCATATACGGGTCCGTAATTCCTTCCGTCCCCGTTTCTACTTTTCCTGCATAACGTTGGCTAAATTGATCGAAGCCCGGTACGCTTACTGTAAAATCGTACCAGCCCTGGCTTTTCTTCAAAGTCAACACTATTTCCAGGCTTTCGCTGGCAGCCACTTTCCGCTGAATCATGTTCTCACTATAGGCCATATCTTTGATAACAAACTCACGTGCTGTACTACCGTTGTTGGCTACACGAAGTACCACATTACCGGTGGCTTTTTTCTTCATTTGTCCTGCTCTTTCATAGCTGAGTTGCAGGTCCAGTTGCGGATGTTCAGTGGTTCCTTTAAACTCGCGGTAAAATCCGTTAGGGCCGTGTAAATGTAGGTGGTACTGCGATCCCGCAAAATCTTTTACCGCCCATTCATATTGCAGGGCGTCGCCGGCAGCTACGGCGAACGACCAGGTTTTGCCGGGTGGTTCCTTTTGATCACCGAAGGCACGGGTGGTATATACGGTGAAAGGTGCGCCCACAGCTTTATTGCCAAAGATATTGGTAGCCGCCTGCATTTTCAGCGACAACTGCTGCTGGCCGGGTTGCCATTGGGCGTCAGCGAGTAATTCGTACGGCAAAGCGCAGGCTGGACGGGTACCCGGTTCCTGTTGCAGCGTTGCCGGGCGTTTATGATGCTTATATGCCGTTACATGTTCATCGGTCATCCTGGAGAAGCCGGTGGGCACACCTTTGAAACGGGCATTGTTGATACTTTCTACCACGCGATGTTGCTCCAGGAAAATTTTCTTTGCCGGTGTGCCTGGGTTGAACGGACTGAAGGCGGCAGTCAGATCACCGCTGATAGTGCGTCTCCACTGGCTGATATTCTCAAAGTGCATCTTTTTATGCAGCTTCTGGTTAAAGAAAGTTTCCAGGAATTGTAAGGTAGACGTATGTTCAAATACCTGCGAACATACTTTTCCACCCCGGCTCCAGGGCGATGCAATCATCATAGGTACCCGGAAGCCCAGTCCCACCGGTGCTTCGCGCGCCTGCTTTTCACTGATGCCCTGCGCCAGTTCATGAGCCAGCCGTACCTGTTCTATTTCTGTATCAATGCCGGCGGAACATTTGCCGGTATCCGGCTTTTTGTTATCACAGATTGAGAATGGAACCTGGTGGTCAAAGTAGCCATCGTTTTCATCGTAGGTAACAATGAAAATAGTTTTCTTCCATACTTCCGGCTGTTGTGTGAGGATATCCAGTATTTCCGATACCCACCAGGCACCATACCAGGGCGCACTGGGATGATCTGAGAAATTCTGCGGTCCCGCCAGCCACGATACAGCAGGCAAAGCGCCATCTTTTACATCCTGCCTGAACTGATACAGCAAATCTCCTGCAGGTACAGTTATTTCCCGGGCAGTAACGCCATCCTGGTATTTTACGGTAGTGATGTTCCGGTACGCAGGGTCTTTGCTATTGACAACAAAAGCCCGCTGATACAGCGATTGCTGTTGCAGCGTTAATCGTTGATAGCTTTCTTTATTCCATTGCAACAGCTCTTTGGTAGCGTTGTCGAGTACCGCCTGTTTTTTCGCAATATCGATACGGATCTTTTCTGCAGCGGCTTCTGAGGAAGGACTGGCTTCCTGCAGTTTGTTGATTTCATCAGGCAGCGTTTCCACCTGTTTCATCAACCCGTTGATATAACGTTCAGAGAACTTTACGTTATAGGCCGCAAAAAATTCCAGCAGGTTGCAGCCGAAATTAGCGAGCCATGCCCGCTCCTCTCCTTTAAACCCGCCGCCACAGCTAATTTCATTCTGGTAAAACTTCCAGGAGATACCATTTTCTTCCAGCAGCTCCGGGAATGTTTTCCAGTGTAGTTTCGCGTAGCTGTAGTCGTCGTTTCGTATATGCGCTTTCGGTATACCATTTTCATTCTCCACTATTTTCCCTGTCCAGAAAAAAGAGCGGTTGGGCGTTGTGCTGGTCATGGCAGAACAAAAGTTTTGATCGCATACCGTGAAAGCATCTGCCATGGCGTAGTTGAAGGGCAAATCTTCACGGGTATAGTAGCCCATAGTAAGCGGCATGGCCGCATATTCCCGGTTACCCGGACGTTTGGCGATCAGCCATTTATCGTAGCGCCCTTTGTTATAAGCATCTACCTGGCTGGGACGGGAATGCGGCAAAGCGCCCATCCACGTGGCTTTGGTGTCTTTAATGTTCAGGCGAAACGGTGCATAGGTTTCACCTTTATCATTGGTTTGAAACCATACCGGTTTATCATCCGGCAGCCATACAGCCCTTGGATCATTAAAACCACGTACGCCCTGCAATGTACCGAAGCAGTGATCGAAGGAGCGATTTTCCTGCATCAGGATCACAATATGTTCAGCATCCAGGAAGGTACTGCCCGGCGACGGATCTATTGCCAGCGCCTTTTGAATAGAAGCGGGCATCATAGTGGATAAGCCAGCCGCTCCTGATAGTAACAATGATTTTTTTAGGAATTCCCTGCGTGAGTCCATGGATATGTCAGCATTATTTTTTTACATCGTTCGCGCAAACAAAATAGCAAACATTCCTAAGGAATGCAATGGCTCCGCTCATTATTACCGGGTATCCTGCTTACGAAAATGTTCCGGCGACTGCCCCGTATGCTTTTTGAAAAACGTTGCAAAATAGGAAGCGCTTTCAAATCCAAGATGATCCGCTATTTCGCTAACCGACAAACCGGTATGATACAGCAGTCGCTGCGCCTCTATGGTAACCCTTTTCCGGATCAATTCCCCACTGGAAATATGCCGGAATTCCCGGCATAATTTATTCAGGTAATTAGTGGTGATATGTAGTTGCGTAGCATAGAACGAAGGTGTTTTATGATGGTTATAATGTGCTTCCAGCAAGGTTTCGAAGCGCCTGATCTTTTCGTCGCGGTTACTGGTTCTTTCAGGGTAGCCGTTCTCGTTATATACCTGGTCCAGGCTGCACAACAGGATATTTAAATAAGAGCGCAGTACCCGGTTGCCATTCTGGTATTGCTGATGAAACTCTTGCTGCATCAGGTCAGACAGCAACTGCCATTTTTGAAACATCGTCTTTTCCAACGGCAAATAACTACCGGATTGTTTAGTCAGGAAACCAAATTGATACAGTATGTTGCTGTTATAGCGTAATGAGAAAAAATCTTCCGTAAAACAAATAACCTGCCCGGCCGGCACCTGTATACTGCAAACACTATTAGGCGGTATACAGCAGATGCCGGGCTGGTGAATGTGCACGGTTTTATCATCTGTTATTACGGTACCGGTGCTGGCAGCCAGCAGCAGGTAGCAGCGTAGCCGGTGCGGTTGTTCCTGCAAGGGGTATTGCTGCAGGATGTCTGCCAGCGAGCCGGTCCAGAAAGTATGATTGAGCCCTATGGTCAGGAGGGCAATGTCGTCAGATCTCATGTCAAAATAAATAAGTAACATGTACCATGGCTCTGCTGCCTGCTTTCACACGCATGTCCGCCATTTGTTGTGCTATTACCGGCTGGAAGTTAAGTCCCGCTGCCATATTACCGAAAGTGGCTTCTACACCGGTGGTAGCGAGTAAGGAATATCCTCCGGAGATGTCTACCTTCATTGCAGCGCCTTCCTTGTCTTTATCAGCGGTTTCATATAGCAGGCCTGCATTGGGCGCGAGGCTTACTGTTGGCGCCAGCCTGATTTTGTAATATGCCAACAGGTTCGCTGTAAATTTATTGCCATACCGATAGTCGTATTTGTTGCCGGTGTTTATTTTGTAACTGACATTGGTATTGATGCCCACATCCATCAACCGTACATCGTAAGCGGCATTGAGGGTGAAGTCTACGCTGGCCGTGCCCAGTTGAAAATTATTGGGAGCATCTTCATTCTCTTTACGTACAGCCGGCTGGTACCTGCCGGTAGGCAGTTTTATGCCTCCTCCTATCCAGAGTGATTGTACCAATAGTTTATTGTGGCGGGTGGTATGCTGACGATCGAACAACTGGTAATAGCCTACTGTAGCGATATCTCCCAACCCGGACTGGCGTAACGTTACGCCCTGGTTTTCGCGGCTGTTGATATTAAGCGGCACAAATGCCAGCACACGGAAACGGCGGCCAATATTCCAGCCACCCCATAGTTCGGCGGTTTGGTATACTTCGTCTGTTGTCAGGTAAGAAGTAGTACCACCGGGCCCCAGGTGGGAACGCATGGTTTTGTACTGGTACCTTAGTCCTGCAAACCGTTTCTTAAAATCCGGCAGGAGGCCGATGTAATAACTGCCTACGCCGCAGCCACAGATGTCGCAGGCACGGGTTTCCCTTATACCGCCGACGAGGCATAACAAAAGTATCATCCATCGTTTCATTCCATATCATTTTAAGGTGCTTCTTCAGAAAATCTTTTATCGCTGATAAAAGAAGGATCATTCAGTGTTTGCAGGAACGCCAGTAGTTGTGTTTGTTCTGTACTGGTGAGTGTAATACCTGGCTGGCCGTGCTGTTTCAGCAGCGGGTCCAGCGTGGGCATGTCCTGCACTTCTGATGTGTAATGCCGTAACACTGCTGCCAGCGTATAAAAGCGGCCATCATGCATGTAAGGTGCGGTGTATGCGAGGTTACGCAGACTAGGCACTTTAAACCTGTATTTGTCGACCGGATCCAGCGTAACCGCATAGCGGCCTTCGTCATTGTTGGGTCCTGCTCCCAGGCCGTTGTTACGAAACGAATAATCCGTAAACAAGGGCTCCCGGTGGCAGTTGCTGCAATGCTGCTGATACAGCGCGTAGCCCTGTTGTTCTTCCGTAGTGAACTGTACACCCTGTTGCCGCTTTACGCTATCGTATTTCGACTGGTCACTGACCAGCATCACCATGAATTGCGACAAAGCCTTCATCATACGCGCCGTGGTGATGTCGGCGCTGCCAAAGGCTTTCTGAAACAGCGCCGGATAGGGAGCTGTGTTTCGTAATCGTTGTAATACGTTGTCCAGGCTTTCATCCATTTCCACCGGGTTGGTAATGGGCGCAACAGGCTGCAGATCCAGGTCAAATACGCCGCCATCCCACATAAAAGTAGTGCTCCATGCCAGGTTCATGATAGGCGGGGAATTACGGCTGCCGAGGCGGTCGTCGATCCCATGACTCACATCATGCCCGTGGTGGGTGAACGCGGAGGTTTGCAGGTGACAGAAGCCACAGGAAATGGTGTTGTTGCGGGAGAGCCTTGGCTCGTAGAATAATTTTCTGCCAAGTTCAAAACCTGCCGATGTTACCTGGTTGTTTTCAAATTTATATGCCGGCGCCGGAAACCCGGCAGGTTGCCGGAATCCGATGAAGGCAGCCAACTGCGGTGCTTTGCTGCATGCCAGCAAAAACAGCACCATGGCGCTGAGTATCATCCATTGTTGCCTGCTCATACTATTTAATTTTCGGTATGATCGTGGTGGAACATCTGGATATAATTCGCAGCAATACTCCGGCTAAATTCGCTGAACATCACGGTAGGATTAGCGGCAATACTGATGTTGGTAGCACCGTTAAACATTTTCAGGATATCGGCCATCAGGTGAATGTTCGCTTCACTGCCTTGCCTTACTTTGGCGATGCCGCCGGCAGTCAGGTCGATGGTGATAGTTTTGATATTATTGAGCGTAGGCGCGCTATAACCACCGAAGCCACCAATATGATAACGGAATTTACGTTGTCCGCTGGGATCAACCGGTGCAGCAGCAGCTGTGCCCTCCATTTTGAAAAAGATGTAGCCACTGTTCCAACCCCAGTACATGGCGTCGTCCATCCCGCCGGAGGGATTCAATACACCGGTTCTTTTGCTGATGTCCATGGTGCTGCGCAGGCTATCTACGCCGAGTACAAAAGTGAGCGTGTTATAATCGCCCTCCGGCACCTTTACTTTTACAAACTGGGAAGCCGCATTCGCTTCGGATACCAGGAAGTAGCTGTCGTCCTGCGGTACGGTGTAGGTAACGCCTTTGCTGTTCTTCACCTGTATGTTGCTGACATAATACTGGAGGAGCGACACGCTGAACGGTTCGCCGGCAGCGTTAGTATACACACCGGTATTCAGTTGGAGGTTCTTATCTCCTGCGATGTTATCAAACTGTATTGATAAAGTAGCTTTCGCGTTGGTATCTGCCGAAGGCGTATTATCTTCTTTTTTACAAGCAGTAAAGGTAATCAGCAATAAGAGGAAGCTGTATATCGTGTATTTAAATGGTAGCATGAGCGTGGTTTTTAGGCAGGCAATAAACCGCCTCCCTCCTGCAGCGTGCAGGTGGTGTAAAGACAATAAAATAGCTGTAGTACAGCCGTGTACATTGAATGATAAAAACAATAAAGCATTATCAACTAAGCCGTGGGCGGGCGAAATACGGCAGTGGGCTGATCAATGGGGGTTCCTATGCAATAGGGATGCAGATAGTTCCTGGTGGAAGTGGTGGCAACAGGTTTGATGATACTCTGCTGGAACCAGGCAGCATAAAATATTTCGCTGCGATGATCTTTTCGTTCCGGGTTGTCCTGGTCACGTTTTTCTTCTTCTGTCAGTTTTTTACGCAGGTGACATTTACCGTTACAATGCATGGCCGGTTTATCGCGGTTTTCACATAAGTTGGCGGCAATGTAGGTTTGGTTGAGATAAAACTCCAGCATCACGAAATAACGGCCTGAGAGCTGGCAAAGCCAGATCAGCATTAAAAAGACCGCTATGAATAATTTCCGCATGCTACCAGTAGATGATGAGTAAAAAACTTTGATGCGCAAAAGTACGCATAAACAGTACGTGGCGCATCTAAAAAACGGGACTATTATTTAATTTTTCATGCTTTTCTTTTCCCGGCAGACCAGGATAGATTTAAAGAAGATGACGGATTTATACTATTACAAACATGATGTTTTTCTTTAATTTTACTGAAATTATCATCTGTAACAATATATCCTAACCTGTGAGTTTTGTAAATCCAATACAGTTATTACAATTAGAACATTACGAAATAACTGCTATCACCGCCGAAGTAATTACTGCTGCTAAAAATTCTGTGCTGAATGAAATCGCTGATACCGGGCAAACCAATTACCTGGGAGCACCTATATCCGGCCATGACTGTCAAACAGCGTTGCTCGAGCTATCAGCATCTGAAAAGCTGACTTACTATCTTGAAATTGCGCAGAACGCTCCTTTATCGGCCTTCCTGCACAATGGTGATCCCGGCTTTTTCCTGTCGTTTAAATGGGACGGCATGTATCGCAACGCGATCTACCTGGATATTATCAGTCCTTATTTTGCCACGCAATATAGTCCCTTGCTGTTGAAAGCATACCTCGATGAAGATTATTCCCTCTTCAAAGCATTGATGGCAACGGAGCCACTGGTATTGGAAAAGGATGTAACGGTGGCCTATGCGGCACTCCAGGAGAATATAACCACCACCTTGTCCACCATACGGAGTATACGCGTTACCGTTAATGACCCTGAGCACGGCAATGACCTGTCTGGTCTAAAAGGATTGTTTATAAAATATTTACCGGTAGATAAGATTAAGCTGTTTCCACCAGCACTTGATTTCTTGCGCGGACAGATCGAAAGGGAAGTGCACGCACTTTCTACCAATACTGCTAATGAAAGCCTGCTACAGATCTGTATTCCGTTTCTTGCCAGGTTGAAAAAAGGCAAGCCGGCGGATGACGGGGTTATTACCTGGAGCGAAAGTGATATGCGAGAGCTGGTACGCTTCCAGGAACTACAGAAAGAATTCCATGTACTCGTACTTCGCATCGACAACAGATCAATAGATGTTAAAGAGGTAACGGACTGGGTGCAAAAAAATATCGATATCACCGTATACAATGAGTTACCTTCCACCTTCAATATCCTGCATAACCCGCTGGCGCTTGAACTGGATGCATTGGCTGTTGCCCTGTATATACGCACCGGTAATCCTGCTGCAGGCATGGATTACCTGCTGATGGCAGAAAAGCTGGGCTACCTGACCAACACCACACTGGAAAAACTGGCCACTACCAAAGCAGATCTGCAGGAATATATCGATGATCCGGAAAAAGAAAGGCTGGAGGATACAGAAGAGAAAGAAAGAAAACCGCTCAGCACCTGGCAGATTGTTCTCATTTGCATTTTTGTAGCCAGGCTATTACTCCTTCTTTACCGGTTAGCCAATCCCCCCTACCACCGGGATCTTTCGTCCGCTGTCACCTTCCAGGAGAACCCCTGGCACGACAAAAGCAATTTCAAACCGTCAGATATCCAGTCTATTTCCGCCAACCAACCACTTACCGGCGCCTCGCCGTTAGACAAATACCTGGGAAAAGGAGAATATACCGGTACTGCTTCCCTTATGCTGGTCAATAACAGGTCGCTGGATATATTGGTATGCTTATATGATAAACAAACCAAAAAGCTGGTTCGTAATGTATATGTGCGCGAACAATCGAATTTCACGGTAGATCAGCTAAAGCCGGGCAATTACACGGCAGACGTGTACATGGGCAAGGACTGGGATGATGCTGCGAAAAATGAGCTGGGAGGCACGGGTGCCTTTACCTCTTCTCTTGTACACAAGCGTATTAAAAACCCGGTACACGTGAAAGCTAACCAGGAAGCGCCTGTGCTGGAAATTAATAATCCGAAATAAGAAGGAGCAGAAAGCAGAAAGCAAAAAGCTATTGCAGCGATTGAACTAAGCGTATATTATATCCGCAGTAACCAATCGCTGCAATAGCTTTTTGCTTTCTGCTTTCTGCTTTCTGCTTTCTGCTTTCTGCTTTCTGCTATTTTTGAACAATTGTTTTGAAAAGTTGTTCAATTTTGTATCTTTGTCCCGTAAATCAATGTTTATTGCATATGCCGGTTCGTGAAAAGAAAGTAAAAATGGATGACTCAACGGAGGAACGGATTAAAGCCGCTGCCAGAATTGTGTTCACCCAAAAAGGATACCAGGCCACCAAAGTGCGCGACATTGCGGCGGAAGCCGATATTAACCTCTCCCTGGTCAATTATTATTTCCGTAGCAAAGAGAAATTGTTCCAGTTTGTAATGGCAGAAGTAGTAGAGAAATTATTTACAGCTGTTATCGCTGTAATGAATAATCAGCAACTCAGTGCAGTACAGAAGGTGGAACAGGTGGCAGACCACTATATTACCCTATTGCTGAACAATCCGGATTTCCCTTTATTTATGGTAAATGAAATATTTGCCGGCACCGATGAGCTGCTAAAAGATAACCGGAAAAATGCCATCTTTCAATCCCACTTTTTTCAACAGCTGCATGCGTTGCAACAGGAAGGGAAATTACACCTGCATCCTATCCAGTTGATGATGAACCTCATTGGATTTGTGGTTATGCCCTTCCTCGCCAGGCCGTTGCTGGAAAGGAATAAAGTGGTGAAGCCGGCCGAGTTTAAGGCGCTGATGGAAGAAAGAAGGCAACTGATTCCATTATGGATAAAAGGAATGCTGAAATAGCATTTTTTTTGCCACAAAATTGAACAACTTTTCAAAACAACTATTCAAAATGAATATTGCACCATGAACTTATTCAAAGCATTATGCGGCTGTTTATTATTCGGTGTATTATCTGGAAAAGTGCCGGCACAAACGTTGACACTGGAAGAGTGTTATACGATGGCGCGGCAAAACTATCCACTGATCAAACAGTACGATCTTATTACACGCAGCAGCCGGTATTCCGTGGAAAATGCGGGTAAATTATACCTGCCACAGCTTACCATCAGCGGGCAGGCCAGCTACCAGTCGGAAACAATTAACTTCGGAGACGTATTGCCACCGCTGCCCGGGCTGCATCCCCCCACGCTGAGCAAAGACCAGTATAAAATACAGGCGGAAATCACCCAGCAAATCTATGATGGCGGCGTGAGCAAGCTGCAAAAAGAAAGTAGTCGCGCTAACGAAGCCATTCAACAACAGCAACTGGAAGTAAACCTGTATGCTGTAAAAGACCGGGTAACACAGCTTTACTTTGGCATCCTGCTCATGGAAGCGCAACTGCAGCAAAACCAACTCCGCAAGGCAGACCTGCAAAGTGCCGCCGACAAAGCACAGGCCGCCCTGGCTAATGGTGTCGCTTATAGGAGTAATGTAGATGAACTCAAGGCCGAAATCGTTAACGCCGACATGGCCGCTACCGAGTTTAAGGCTAACCGTACCGCCTATATGAAAATGCTGTCGGTGTTCATTAACGAACCGCTCGGCGACAGCACTACCCTCGCCTATCCCGCAGCAGTAACGCCACAAAGCGATATTCATCGCCCGGAAATTACCTGGTACGATATCCAGAAAAAAGCGGTGGACGTGCAGGAAAAGCAACTGGCGTCTAATTACCTGCCTAAGCTGAATGCTTTCCTGCAGGGCGCTTATGGTCGCCCTACCCTGAATATTGTAGACAATAAATTTGGTCCCTGGTGGATCGGCGGCGTACGCCTTAGCTGGTCGCTCGGTAGCCTCTACTCCCTGAAAAACAACCGGCAGCAACTGGACATCAACCGGCAAAACCTGGACATCAGCAAAGCTACCTTCCTGTTTAATACCAGCCTGACCTTGCGACAACAAAGCCAGGATGCAGAGAAATATACCACGCTGATGGAACAGGACGATAATGCCATTGCCTTACGGTCGGCTGTACGTAAATCCGCGCAGGCGCAGCTGGATAATGGCGTGATCACCGTGCATGAATACATTGCACAACTCAACGCGGAAAACCTCGCTAAACAATCGCGCATCCTGCATCGCATACAACTGCTACAGGCACAATACAATTATAAAAATACTTCCGGGAACTGATTAATAACTGCATATGAAATACCACATACTATTCGGACTCTTCGCGGTGATGCTGATCAATGCCTGCGGCAATGGTAAACCCGATTACGACGCCTCCGGCAATTTTGAAGCAGATGAAGTCATTGTATCCGCACAGCAAACAGGTATACTGCTCAACTTCTCCGTACAGGAGGGCGACCGCCTCACTGCAGGGCAAACTGTAGGACAAATTGATGTAGCCATCCCTACCCTGCAACGGGAACAGGTGCAGGCTTCCATCAATGCACTGAAAGATAAAACGCATGATCCCCTGCCCCAAACCGAGCTGGTAAAACGACAGTTGCTAGTACAGGAAGCCCAGCTGCAGCAACAATACCGGGAAAGAAAAAGAACTGAGAACCTGGTAAAAAGCGATGCCGCCACGCAGAAACAACTGGATGATATCAATGCCGGCATCGAACAACTGGAGCGGCAAATCAGCGTTACCCGGCAACAAATAAAACTAAACGACGCCAATACGGCTACGCAAAACCGGACCATCCTCAGCGAAAAAGCCCCACTGGAAAAGTCGCTGGCCCAATACACCGAGCAAATTCACAAAGGGCTGATCATTAACCCTGTCACCGGCGTAGTACTCACCCGCTACGCCCTGAAAGGCGAAATGGCAGCCACCGGCAAAGCACTGTATAAAATCGCCAACATCGATAGCCTGTATCTCAAAGCCTATATCACCGGTGATAAATTATCCGCCATCAAACCGGGACAAACCGTACAGGTACGGATAGATCAGGGCGCCAAAAATTATAAAAGCTATACCGGCAACATCACCTGGATATCAGACAAATCGGAGTTTACACCAAAAACCATTCAAACAAAAAATGAACGGGCCAACCTCGTATATGCCCTGAAAGTACTGGTGAAAAACGATGGCTACCTGAAGATCGGCATGTATGGCGAAATGTTGCTTAACACTTCTACAAAATGAGTGCAGTACTACTGGATCATATCACTAAAACATACGACAACGGCAAAGTGCTGGCGGTAGATGACGTATCGTTGCAGGTGGCCGAAGGAGAATTGTTTGGCCTGATCGGACCGGATGGTGCCGGCAAAACTTCGCTTTTCCGCATACTCACTACACTACTGTTACCGGATAAAGGACAGGCGGCTGTGAGAGGTTATGATTGTGCAAAAGACTATAAAATAATCCGCAGCAAAATAGGCTATATGCCGGGGAAATTCTCCCTATACCAGGACCTGACCGTCAAAGAAAACCTGGATTTTTTTGCCACACTCTTTGGCAGCAGTATTACCGAAAACTATGCGTTGATCAAAGATATTTACGAACAGATCAAACCGTTTAATGACCGCCGCGCCGGTAAGTTATCCGGAGGTATGAAGCAAAAGCTGGCCCTGTGCTGCGCATTGATCCATAAACCCGAAGTATTGTTTCTCGATGAACCCACCACCGGTGTAGATGTAGTATCCCGGAAGGAGTTCTGGGAAATGCTGCGGCAACTGAAGCAACAGGGCATTACCATCGTGGTTTCCACTCCCTATATGGATGAAGCCATGCTGTGTGAACGGATTGCATTGATACAAGGCGGCAAAATAATGTCGGTAGATACACCCGCAGCCATCATGGCACAATTCCCGGTAAAGCTTTATGCCATTAAAGCCGATAACATTTACCGGTTGCTGACTGCGTTGAGAACTAATCCCACCGTGGAAAGCAGCTATGCTTTCGGGGAATACATCCATATTACGCTGCATGAAAACGCTACCATAGCAGGATTGCAGCAACAAATGCAGCGGGAAGGGCATACCAATGTAGCAGCAAAACCGATACAACCGGGTGTGGAAGATAGCTTCATCCGGCTCATGAACCAGGCGTAACATTATATCACATGGAAGAAAAAGTGATCATCTGCAAGGACCTTACTAAACGATTCGGCGAGTTTTACGCCGTCAACAAAATTTCGTTTGAGGTAAATAAGGGAGAGATATTTGGCTTCCTGGGGGCTAACGGCGCCGGCAAAACGACGGCCATGCGCATCTTGTGCGGATTATCGCACCCCAGCTCCGGAGAAGCTACAGTAGCGGGATTCAACGTATACAAACAACAAGAGTCCATCAAGAAAAATATCGGCTACATGAGCCAGAAATTTTCGCTGTATGAAAACCTGACCGTACTGGAAAACATCGAATTCTTCGGTGGCGTATATGGTGTGCCGGCAGCGGAGATCAAAAAAAGAACAACCCAACTGCTTGAACAGCTGGGACTAACCGCCGAAGCGAAAAAATTCGTAGGCGCACTGCCGTTAGGATGGAAACAAAAACTCGCGTTCTCGGTGGCCATCTTTCACCGCCCTAAAATTGTTTTCCTGGATGAGCCCACCGGCGGTGTGGATCCTGTTACCCGGCGACAGTTCTGGGACATGATCTATGCGGCCGCAGCAGCCGGCATCACCATTTTTGTGACCACTCACTATATGGACGAAGCGGAATATTGTAACCGGGTCACCATCATGGTTGATGGAAAAGTAGAAGCCCTGGACACACCCGCCAATTTAAAAACGCAATTCAGCGCAGATAATATGGACCAGGTTTTTTACCAACTGGCGCGCCGGGCACAACGATCCGGCGATTAAAATATTTATTATGAAACAGTTCCTCGCCTTTATCAGGAAAGAGTTTTTTCACGTGTTCCGCGATAAGCGCACTTTGCTCATTATGTTCGGCTTGCCGGTAGTACAGATTGTACTGTTTGGCTTCGCGCTCACCAGTGAAGTAAAGGATATCACCCTGACGATTGTAGACCATGCCAGGGATGTCAATACCCGGCAACTGATTGGTAAAATAAAATCATCGTCTTATTTCATCGTGTCTGAAGCGCCGTTGGACGATAATGGTATTGCGGATGCTTTTAAGAAGGGCCGGTCCAGGTGCGCACTGATTTTCCCTGCCAACTTTGGCAGCGACTTACAACATGGCGGGAAGGCGCAATTACAAATTATCACAGACGGTTCCGATCCGAATACGGCTAAAACGGTGATCAATTATATCTCCGCCATTACCACGGCATACCAGCAGGAAGTGAGTCCTGCCGCACGTTTGCCTTATATGATTGTTCCGGAAACCCGGATGTTATACAATGAAGAAGGCAATGGTTCCCTGAACTTTATTCCTGGCGTAATGGCCCTGGTGCTGATGATTGTATGTACGGCGCTCACCTCCGTGTCTGTAGTGCGGGAAAAAGAACTAGGTACCATGGAAATATTACTGGTCTCTCCTTTCCAACCCCTGATGGTATTAATTGCCAAAGCGATTCCCTACCTGATCCTGTCGCTGGCCAACTTCATCCTGATCCTGGTGCTGGCGGTGTTTGTACTGAACGTAGGCATCAAAGGCAGTATCCTCCTGCTTTTCCTGGAAAGCATGTTATTTATCATCACCTGCTTATCATTGGGGTTGCTGATTTCCAATACCACCAATTCCCAGCAAACGGCGTTGTTATTATCGATGATGGGCATGATGATTCCTACGATGATCTTCACCGGGTTTATGTTTCCCCTGGAGAATATGCCGCTGATATTCCGGTATATCTCCAACCTGATTCCATCCCGCTGGTATTTCCTGGTTGTAAAGGCGGTGATGCTGAAGGGGCTTGGGTTTGAGTATGTATGGAAAGAAACGCTGGTATTGCTGGGCATGACTACCGCGGCGCTCGCCGTGGCTTTGCGAAACTTTAAAACCCGGTTATCATGAAGGTATTGCGCTATATTCTGCGAAAGGAGTTCCGCCAAATTTTCCGGGACAAAACTATCCTGGCGATGATGTTTGCGATGCCTACCATACAACTGATCATCCTTCCGCTGGCAATGAATTTTGATGTAAAGCATGTGAACCTCGCGGTGGTAGATCATGACCACAGCAGTTATTCGCAGCAACTGCTGACTAAAATAGGTGCTTCGGGATATTTCAGGATAGTGGCGGCAACGGCGTCTTTCAAGGAAGCGTTGACGTATATAGAAAAAGAAAAAGCGGACCTGGTACTGGAAATCCCACCGGGCTTTGAAAGTAACCTGGTGCGGGAAGGCACACAAAAGCTGGGGGTATCCGTGGATGCCATTAACGGCACCAAAGCCGCTATTGGCGGTAGTTACCTGCAGGCCGTGATCCTCGACTTCAACAAAGAGATCCGGATCAATGCAGGGCAGACAAAACCTTCCGGTGTAATTGATCTTACTTATTCCAACTGGTTTAATCCACTGGCGGAATACCGGTTTTACGTAGTGCCGGCGGTGTTGGTACTATTGCTAACGTTGATTGGAGGCTTTATGTCGGCCTTGAATATTGTGAGAGAAAAAGAGATGGGTACCATAGAGCAGATCAATGTAACGCCTATACGTAAATGGGAATTTATACTGGGTAAATTAATTCCTTTCTGGGTGGTGGGAATCATTGTTTTTACGCTGGGATTGCTGGTGGCCTGGGGAGTATATGGTATCTGGCCGGTAGGTAGTTTCGTAACACTGTACCTGCTCGCCGCAGTGTACCTGGTGGCGTTGCTGGGATTTGGACTTTTGGTTTCCACGTATACCAGTAACCAGCTACAGGCGATGTTCGTTGCCTTCTTTTTTGTAATGATATTTATGCTCATGAGCGGATTATTTACGGCGGTGGAGAGTATGCCTGCCTGGGCCCGGGTGATTGCCAATTTAACGCCTGTCACCCATTTCATTAAAGTGATCAGGATGATTGTATTAAAAGGTAGTGGGCTGATGGATGTAAAGTGGGAGTTTTTATACCTCGTATTATTTGCAATGGTATTGAATGGCTGGGCGATTGTTAATTACAGGAAGACAACCTGATAAGCTTAAACAATAAAAATTTGCCGCTTTATTTTTTTCACTATCTTCATCTACGAAACAATTCGTAACATCGGATCAACCTACATTCATCTATTAAATCAGTACAATGAAAAAAGCCCTTTTTGTTATTCCTATTGCCCTTTGTTTTGCGTTGGGAAGTTGCTCAAATCAAGACAACAATGTTCATATAGGCGGAGGCGTTAGTGCCTTCATAAAAGATTCCGCAGCCTTTAACCGGGCATTTGCGCATGACTTGATTATTTGCAATTTTAGTTTGGATGGAAAAAATGCCGGTGGAGAAAAACTGGACCCTACGCTGATTACAGATCCTCATTCTACCGCGTTTTCAACGATGATGTCGCAAACTCAAAAAAATAACCTGAGCCTTACGATTATTACCTTGCCTGAAAATAGCGACACCGCAAAGCTGAGAAGCCTGTCAGACAAAATGATGGCTTATTTAAAGCAGGATGCGCTATTTGGAGGCTTTAAAAAATCTACCATCAACATTTCAGCGGATGGCCAGCCAGGACATAGTTTTCAATATTAATCATATCGGGTAAGTGGCATACATGCTGCGTTTGACTTCTCCCGAAGGGAAATTATATACACAAAAAGAGGGATCAGCGTCCCTCTTTTTGTATTTAACACATTACACTTTTATAAACTATATATCTCAGATAGTATGGCTGCCCGGCTACTGCCTTGCAAAGCCACCGTCTTATGAAGCCGTCTATCTCTACTGAAAATAAAATACGAACCAACTGTTATCTAAAAAAATTACATACAGCTGACTATCAGCCAAATACATAATAAAATAGCTTCAAAGTCTTGCCCACACCGCTTTTTGACTACTATTTACCCTATATCCTTAGAAAAATTATTGAAATAAAATAGATTTTATGAATAAATTTGAACAATCAAGTAGCTACTTTTAAAATTTTAAAAAATGAGCAATAAACCTGCTACCTTATTTGACAAAGTTTGGGATTCACATGTTGTCAGGAAAATTGAAGATGGTCCGGATGTATTTTTTATCGACCGCCACTTTATTCACGAAGTAACCAGTCCTGTGGCTTTCCTTGGTATGGAAAAGCGGGGATTGAAGGTGATGTTTGCGGACAAAACCTTTGCCACAGCAGATCACAACACACCAACGATTAACCAGCATTTGCCGGTAAAAGATCCGTTATCTGCCAACCAGTTAAAGGCGCTGGAAACGAATTCCAATAAATATGGTATCTCCCACTGGGGATTGGGCAATCCCAAAAATGGTATTGTGCACGTAGTAGGTCCGGAAAATGGTATCACCCTCCCGGGTATGACCATTGTATGTGGCGACTCTCATACCTCTACCCATGGTGCTTTTGGCGCTATCGCCTTTGGTATCGGTACCTCTGAAGTAGAGATGGTACTCTCCTCCCAGTGTATTATGCAGCCGAAGCCGAAGAAAATGCGCATTAACGTAACCGGTAAGCTGGGTAAAGGTATTACGCCTAAAGATGTAACACTCTATATTATATCCCGCCTCACTGCCGCCGGCGCTACCGGCTACTTTGTGGAATACGCCGGTGAAGTATTTGAAAACATGAGCATGGAAGGTCGTATGACCGTGTGCAACATGAGTATTGAAATGGGCGCACGTGGTGGCATTATTGCACCAGACGAGACCACCTATAATTATATTAAGGGCAGAGACAAAGCACCTAAAGGCGAAGCCTGGGATAAAGCACTCGCTTACTGGAAAACGCTGAAAACCGATGCCGGCGCTACTTTCGACCAGGAATACACCTTTGATGCCGCCGATATTGAACCAATGATTACCTATGGTACCAACCCGGGTATGGGTATGGGCATTACCAAACATATTCCTGCAGCCCTGGCAGGTGACAGTAAATCCAGCTACGAGAAATCATTGCAGTACATGGGCTTCCAGGAAGAAGAGGCCATGATCGGCAAAAAAGTAGACTACGTATTTATTGGTAGCTGCACCAACGGACGTATTGAAGACTTCCGCGCCTTTGCCTCTATTGTGAAAGGAAGAAAGAAAGCAGATCACGTGACTGCCTGGATCGTTCCGGGATCACATATTGTAGAACAACAAATCAAAGAAGAAGGTATTCTCGACATCTTAACAGAAGCAGGTTTCCAGCTGCGTCAGCCCGGATGCTCCGCCTGCCTGGCCATGAACGATGATAAAGTTCCAGCCGGCAAATATGCCGTGAGCACCAGCAACCGCAACTTTGAAGGCAGACAGGGACCCGGCTCCAGAACCATGCTGGCCAGTCCGCTCGTAGCCGCCGCTGCTGCGGTAACCGGCGTTGTTACCGATCCAAGAGAACTGATTGCTTAATACCTTTTTCCTAATACGATACAACATAAAAAATGGCTTACGATAAATTCACCATATTAAAGAGTTCCGCAGTACCCATGCCAATTGAGAATGTGGACACGGATCAAATTATTCCTGCACGCTTCCTGAAAGCCACGGAGCGCGCCGGCTTCGGCGATAACCTGTTCCGCGACTGGCGTTACGAAACAGATGGTACACCGAAAAAAGATTTCGTACTGAACAATCCCATCTACTCCGGTAAAATACTGGTAGGTGGTAAAAACTTCGGTAGCGGCAGCAGCCGTGAGCACGCTGCATGGGCTATCTACGACTATGGATTCCGTTGCGTGGTATCCAGCTTCTTCGCAGATATCTTCAAAAATAATTCCTTAAACGTAGGACTGTTACCCGTACAGGTAAGTCCTGAATTCCTGGATAAAATATTTACCGCCATAGAAGCCAACCCTAAAGCGGAAATAGAAGTGAACCTGGAAGCACAAACCATCACCATCACCGCTACCGGTGAAAGCGAATCCTTTGCCATCAACAGCTACAAAAAGCTGAACATGATGAATGGTTATGATGATATTGATTACCTGCAGGCCATGAAAGACGAAATAAAACAATTCGCAGAGAAAAGCCTGTACTAAACTTTCTATTACGATTATGCCAGTGACCCAGCGCCACGTTGAAATAATGGACACCACACTCCGCGATGGAGAACAAACCAGCGGAGTGTCTTTTTCACCCTCTGAGAAGTTAACCATTGCCCAGCTTTTATTGACAGAAGTAAAAGTTGACCGGATTGAAATTGCCTCCGCCCGTGTATCTGACGGCGAATTTGCGGCTGTGCAATCCATTACCCAATGGGCGAAGGAACATGGTTTTTTAGATAAAGTAGAAGTATTAACTTTTGTAGACGGCCAGGTATCCGTAGAATGGATGTTACAAGCCGGCGCCAAAGTCATGAACCTGCTCACCAAAGGCTCGCTGAATCATTTAACACACCAGTTAAAGAAAACCCCGGAAGCCCACTTTGCCGAAGTGGCGGCAGTGATCAAACTGGCCGGAGAAAAAGGACTGGCCTGCAATGTATACCTGGAAGACTGGAGCAATGGCATGCGACATTCCAGGGAATACGTATTCCAGTACCTCGACTTCCTGCAACAGCAGCCCGTAAAGCGGATCATGCTCCCGGATACACTCGGCGTACTCACCCCGGATGAAGTCAGGGAGTTTATAACGGCCATCGTTACACGCTATCCGGATATTCACTTCGATTTTCACGCCCACAACGACTACGACCTTGGCACCGCCAACGTACTCGAAGGTGTGAAAGCCGGCGCCAGTGGCATCCACCTGACCATTAACGGCATGGGCGAAAGAGCCGGCAACGCCTCGCTGGCAAGCGCCATCGCAGTGTTGAACGACTTTCTCCCTACTGTAAAAACCTCCGTCGTAGAAACGTCATTGTATACCGTCAGCAAACTGGTAGAAACATTTTCCGGATTCCGCATTGCGGTCAACAAGCCCATCGTGGGAGAAAATGTATTTACACAAACCGCCGGTATTCATGCTGATGGCGACAAGAAAAACAAACTCTACTTCAGTGACCTGATGCCGGAACGTTTTGGCCGCCAACGCAAATATGCACTGGGTAAAACCAGTGGCAAAGCCAACATAGAAAACAACCTGCAACAGCTGGGTATTAAACTTTCCGACCCCGATCTGAAAAAGGTAACACAGCGTATCATTGAACTGGGCGACCGCAAAGAAGTGCTCACACAGGCCGACTTACCCTACATCATTTCGGATGTACTGGACAGTAACCGCATTGAGGAAAACGTGATCCTGGAAAACTATGTGCTCACGCATTCCAAAAACATGAACCCTTCTGTAACGATCCGCATTGCTATTAAAGGGCAAGTCTTTGAAGAACATTCGCAAGGCGACGGACAATACGACGCGTTCATGAATGCGTTGAAAAAAGTGTATAAGCAACTGAAGATCGCATTGCCACCACTGGCTGACTACGCGGTACGCATTCCGCCCGGCGGTAAGAGTGACGCCTTGTGCGAAACCATTATTACCTGGGTAAAAAATGAAAAAGAATTTAAAACCAGGGGCCTGGATAGCGATCAAACCGTATCCGCTATCAAAGCCACACTGAAAATGCTGAACTTAATTTAAACAACCACCAACAATAGCATGGCTACCAAACATATATTAGTCGTTCCCGGAGATGGAATCGGGCAGGAAGTAACCGCCGTGGGCAAGCAGGTACTGGATCGTATTGCAGCAAAATTCGGACACACCTTCACCTACGATGAAGCACTGATAGGCCACGTAGCCATCGAAGCTACCGGCAATCCTTTGCCGGATGAGTCGCTGGAGAAAATGCGAAAATCTGATGCCGTATTATTTGGCGCCGTAGGCCACCCTAAATACGACAACGATCCTTCTGCGAAAGTAAGGCCAGAACAAGGCTTGCTGAAAATGCGCAAAGAACTGGGCCTGTATGCCAACCTCCGTCCCATCAAATTATTCGATGAGCTGTTAGGTGCATCGAGCATTAAACCGGAGATCTTAAAAGGCGCCGATATCCTCTTCTTCCGTGAACTCACCGGTGATATTTACTTCGGTGAAAAAGGAAGAAAAAATGATGGCGATACCGCCTATGATATCGCGGAATACAGTCGCTATGAAGTAGAACGTATTGCCCGCAAAGCATTTGACGCAGCCAGGACCCGTAGAAAAAAACTCTGCTCTGTTGATAAAGCCAACGTCATTGAAACCTCCCGCCTCTGGAGAGAAGTAGTACAAAAAGTAGCACTGGACTACCCCGACGTAGAGGTAGAACACCAGTTTGTAGATGCGACCGCTATGCTGCTGATCAAAGATCCGCGCCGTTTCGACGTAGTGGTTACTGCCAACCTGTTTGGCGATATCCTTACCGATGAGGCTTCGCAGATAGCAGGTTCCATGGGGATGCTGGCTTCCGCCTCTGTAGGTGACGGCACCGGCGTATACGAACCTATCCACGGTTCTGCGCACGACATCACCGGCAAAGGAGTAGCTAATCCACTGGCTTCTATCCTGTCGGCAGCCCTGCTCCTCGATATTTCCTTTGGTATGAAAGCGGAATCAGAAGCGGTGATCCAGGCGGTTGACAAAGTACTGAAAGCAGGTTTCCGCACCAGGGACATCGCAGATGCACAGACACCAGCTGACAAAATACTGGGTACAACAGCTATGGGTGCTGAAGTGCTGAAACAATTGTAATGAAGCAGAAAGCATAAAGCAGAAAGCAAAAAGCCATTGTAGCGAGTGATTAGCGCGAGTATTTATCCGCTATTTTCACTCGCTACAATGGCTTTCTGCTTTATGCTTTCTGCTTCTAAAACTCCTTATTTACGCAAACGCCCCCTTATTTGTCTTAATCTCCCCCCTTCCCTCTCCCTTTTCCGCAGTAAGTTTGTGGTGTCATCTAAAAATTACGTGCTATGAATCCGGAAGTTACCCAGTATATCGATCAACTAAAGCCCTGGCAAAAAGAAAGTGCCACTGCGCTGCGTGATATAGTGCTTAAAACCATTCCTGATGCTGAAGAGCGGCTCCAATACGGAAAGCCGCACTATCTGAAGAACGGGCATTATGCTGCCGTTATTTCGGCCGCAAAAGACAAATTATCCTTTATGATTTTTAATGCCACTGAGCTGGCGGAAATAAAGGGATATTTTCAATCCATGGCAACACCGGACCGTAAAACGGCCACTATTAAAGAAGGACAAACAACAGATTATAAACAGTTAGCTTACTTTTTGAAACAAGCCAGCAAATCCATTTGATAGCTTATGAGAAAGATCGTTTCCTTTATGCACATCAGCCTTGACGGCTTTGTTGGTGGTCCAAACGGAGAAATGGACTGGATTAAAATAGCGCCCGAAATTTTTGATTATGCTGCCGACCGTACTGAAGCCGCAGACCTGGCACTGTATGGCCGTGTGACTTATGAAATGATGGATGCCTACTGGCCTACAGCAGCAGACAAGCCTAACGCATCCAAACATGATATAGAACACGGCACCTGGTACAACCAGGTACACAAACTGGTGATCTCTAAAAGCATGGAGGGTCAGCAAAAAGATAATACCACCGTCGTAAGTGATCACGTAAATCAACAGGTGCGCGACTTTAAAAGTAAGCCGGGTAAGGATATTATCATCTTCGGCAGCCCCGGTACCCAGCACACGCTGATGCAGGATAACCTGATAGATGAATTTTGGTTATTCGTAAACCCCATATTGCTGGGGACCGGCATCCCTTTATTCAAAAACATTAAAGACCGGGTATCCCTGAAATTAGTGGACAGCAAAGCGTTTGAGCATGGAATAGTGTGCCTGCATTATGAAAAGCAGAAAGCATAAAGCTATTTTTGCGAATGATCAGAGCGGATGTTGTCCGTACAGCTATGCTTCTTCCCCGGTGTTAATCTCTTCTGCCGGCACTGCCGTGGGCTGTAGCAGGCTTTTGTCGTAACGCCGCTTCAGGGACCGCATTATAAACGGGATAACGGGCAAGAGCGTACGACTCATACTATGAAAAGGCAACAACAACCCTATCAGGAATACCACCCCAAATACCAGTGGCACCGTTAATGCCCTGCGTTGCTGATACCGCACAAACGAGGGATTGTCCAATCCTTCGCTCAGTTGCCGCCGTGGATCGCTGATATATCTCCATAATATCGCAATCATCACCCCGGAAAAAATGACATTGGTTGTGTATATCAACGAGGGACTAATGAAATTGGCGGTGGCATATTCACTGTCCAGTGCCGTACTAAATGGAAACAATACGATCGACAACAGGAAGAGTAAATTGAACCATATCAGTCCGGGTGTATAGTTGACCACATACCCCATCAGCTGGTGATGCACAGTCCAATACAGGCCTATAAAGAAAAAGCTGACAAAGAAACCGAGGAACCGGGGCGTTAGTTCCAGGTAGGCATGCATTACCTGCGCGGTACTATATTCCGGCAACAGGTGCGGCACTTTTATTTCAATAATCAACAATGTGATGGCAATAGCAAATACAGCATCGCTGAAAAGGATCAGGCGCTCCAGCTGGAAGATGGTTTTGGATTGGGACATAAGATAGCTACGTTAAGGCTGATTATCCTAAAATACAATTATTCCTGCTTATATTGTTGGCTTGCCCTGCCCCATTCTACCAGATAATTATACCCTTTATTTTACCGCTCCTGTTTAAAAAATACTTCGTAAGCAGTTACATTTACCACCGATGTAAATATATTGCAGCTAAATACCTAAACTCTCTAATTTTGAGTATAAATCACCCCTAATGAAAAAGAAGTATTCCTGGTTTTTTGCCTTATTAATTTCCGTTACCACTTACGTAAATGTCACGCAAACGCAGGCACAGACACCTGTTTATCCCATCAGCGGGCGGCTGACCGCAGCAGACGGCGCCCCGGTAAAAGAAGTCATGATACAACTGCTACAGTCGGCCGACAAAAAGCTGGTCAAAGTAGCCTACCCCGATAGCCTGGGTAACTTTATGTTTGAGCAAATCAAAGCCGGTAGTTACCTGCTGCTTACACAAAGCATGTATTTTAGTCCTTATCAGTCGGCCGCATTCACCCATCAGCGAAGCACATCGCTGGGAAATATTGCCCTGCAGGCGGCCAGCACCACGTTGAAAGAAGCGATGGTAACTGCCAACAAGCCTTTCGTACAACAGCAATACGATAAAACAGTGATCAATGTAGCCTCCTCCATTGCCTCCGCCGGCAGCACCGCGTTGGAAGTACTGGAAAAAGCACCTGGCATTAGCATCGATCAAAATGATAATATTGCGATGCGGGGCCGGCAGGGTGTACTCATTATGATCGATGGCAAACAGGTTCCCATGACCGGGCAAGATCTCGCCAACATGCTCCGGAATATGTCGGCCAACCAGATCGAAACCATCGACCTCATCACCAACCCCTCCTCGAAATACGATGCTGCCGGTAATGCCGGTATCATTGATATCAGGTTGAAAAAGGGAAAGAAATCCGGCACCAACGGGAGCGTGTCCCTCAGCTACGGCCAGGGAATCTATCCGAAAATATCGCCTTCGTTCAACTTCAACACCAAACATAAAAATCTCAATGTTTTCGGGTCTTACAATTATAGCTTCCGCCAGGAAATAAATGACCTGACCATTTTCCGGCAGTTCTATGATGCCGATAATAAATTCACCGGCGCCAATAATTATAATAGCTTCTTTAAACACCAATATAGCAGCCACAATGCCCGTATTGGAGCCGACTATAATATCAGCAAAAATGCCGTTATCGGATTTTCTGCCAATGGCATCTTTGCCAATAACAGTGTAGCCACTAACAGTGTGGCACATACGCAGAATGCACAGCAACAACCGAATGGTTCTTTTATTACGCTCGGTAAAACACAACCTCAGCGAAACAATAACAGCTTTAACATTAACTACAAACAAACACTGGATACCAACGGCAGGGAACTGAGTGCAGACGTAGATTACGCCCGGTATGCCTTCGATGATACCCAATTGTATAATACCCGTTACTACGATGTAAACAGCGCAGAAAACAAAACGCCCTATATCCTTTTTGGAGACCTGACCGGCAACCTGAGCATCCGGGCTTTCAAAGTGGACTATACCCAGCCACTGAAAAATATAGGCGCAAAACTGGAAGCCGGCATCAAAAGCAGCTGGGTTAAATCAGATAATGATGTACAGTTTTTCGACCGGAGCAATGGCGGTAATAAGTTGGATGAAGGGAAAAGCAACCGGTTTATATACCATGAAAATATCAATGCCGCTTATGTTAATGCGTCTAAAAAGTGGCAGCACTTAACGTTACAGCTGGGACTGAGACTGGAAAATACAAATGCGGATGGCAAACAGGTGGTTCATGAAACAACCTTTAACCGCGATTATACGCAACTCTTTCCCAGTGGTTATGTAGGGTATGAATTCAATGATCAGCATGACCTGGGCTTATCTATGAGCAGGCGGATAGAAAGGCCTTCCTACCGGCAGCTCAATCCTTTCCGGGTATTCCTGGATCCGTTAACCTCCGCTATGGGTAACCCTTACCTCCTGCCGGAAATCACGAATTCCTTTGAACTCACGCATACCTTCAAACAGGACTATGTGACCAAAATCGGTTATAGCGTTACCAGGGATAATATGCTGTCTGTTTTGGCGCCGGATGTGGAACCCAATACCGTACTTCAAACCGACAGGAACCTGGCCAGGTATGATTATTATAATGCCAGTTTTGCATTTCCTGTTAATATTGGCAAATGGTTCAACAGCATGAACACCGCTTTGGTATACTATGGCCGTTATACCGGAAACCTGGCCAATACCAACCTGGATGCCAGCAGGGTATCTTTTAATTTTAATTCTGTAAATACCATTATCATTGATGCCGCCACTACCCTTGAAATCACCGGTAATTATGAAAGCAGGACCTACTACGGATTCCTGGATGTAGGCAGCTTCTGGTTTATTAATGCCGGAGCGCAAAGGCAGCTGTGGCACCGGAAGGCATCGCTCAAAATAAATGTCAACGATATTTTCTTTACCAACAGAACGAACGCAGTTACCCGGTTAACAGGTTATGGAGAAACCTTTATACAGAAGAGGGATACCCGTGTGGCCACTATCACTTTCACTTATAAATTCGGAGGTACTACATCCGGCAGCCCAAGAAGGAAAACAGGTGGTGCGGAAGAAGAAAAACGAAGAGCAGGATAAAAATTTATAAATTCACCGCATGAACTTAATCAATGAGCTGAAGGAATTGGGTCTGGCTACCCGGTTAAAGCGGCTGAGCGAGCGTTTATCGCAGGATGTCAGCCAGATTTATAAGGAATCTAACCTGGATATGGAAGCCAAATGGTTCCTGGTGCTGGAATTGCTGACCAGGGAAAAAGTGATGGCGGTAACAGAAATATCGGCGGCATTACAGTTAAGTCATGCCGCCGTTGTTCAGTTTGCTGATCAGATGCTGGAAAATAATCTCATTAAAGCCACCCCTGATAGTAAGGATGGCCGTAAACGCCTGATTTCACTGACTCCTACCGGCAAGCAAACTTATAAAAAGTTGGGGCCTATCTTAGCCGTGATCCGGGAAGAAAATAAAAAGTGGCTCGCCAGTGCGAGCGCAGACCTTTTACAGGTACTCTCAGAATTGGAAAAATCTTTAGACGATCGTAGCATGTACAAGCGTATAAAGATTAACCTGTTGGAAAATGAATAGTTAGTGTGGGATACCCAGTTCATCCAGCACTTTAAAGATGATCCTGTCGCAACGCACCAGGTGAAAGGAAAATACCAGGTCATTTTTATAGTACTCAGATATTTTGCCCCGCAGTATCAGCTTGGCTCTGAGCAGGCGTACTTTGGCATTGACAGGAGAAATATTGAGCACCTTGCTTATTTCGGCATTGCTCAGTTGTTCTATTTCGCGCATCACAAATACCAGGCGGTACTTTTCAGGCACGTGTAATAAAGCTTTTTCCAGGGCAGTACCCAATTCTTTATCAATCACTTTTGCCACAGGATTCTCTCTTATCGCGGCCACCCCTGCCGGGTGATGATCCGCCAGCACCGAGATATCTTCGTTTACCAGCCGCTTCCTTTTCTTCAAGTGCTGGTTACACTCGTTGATCATTATCCGTTTTATCCAGGTGCTGAAAGCCGCTTCCTGCCTGAAACTGGCGAGGTGCTGATAGGCATTGATATAAGTGGTTTGCATAACGTCCTCTACATCGGCATCATTGTTCAGCATAGACATTCCTAACCGGAACAGGCTGGGATTATGACGGCGCATCAGTGGCTCAAATTGTCGCTTATCTCCCGCCAGGATCTTATTAATAATCGCGTTGTCGTCTTCAGTAGGTAATATTCGGATAGGGTCCATTTCGTTTGGTTAGGTGGTTAATTTAAGAAAAGTTACAAAAAAGATGGAATTTTTTGTAACCGGCTCCTTTTTTTTTACTCTAATTAATAGAGGATGCCGTCATTGAGACCGAAAATCATAGCCGGATAGTACCTTATGACCCGTAATTGTTTACTATTATTAACCGTAAAAGCCTGTGCGTGCCGATGAATAAGACCAAAATATTTAACCTCCAGGGTATTAAGATGCCCGAACTGACACACCAGCGGATGCAGGAACTGAAACTAACACCCAAAGGAAAACTGATCACTGCTACCCAAATGGACGCCTTTCCAGGCTTGCTCAAAGTCATGGAAACCGCTCTCCTGGAACAACTGGCTCAATACGATGAACTGAGGAGCAGCAATGCCGACAGCACCCAAAGAAAGCTGCTGCTCATGAATATGCTGGAAGATCACCTGTACTGGGAATTTGCCTACCAGGTGATGTTCACGAAATGGCGGGAGCAAAAAATAAACCTGGCCTCATAAAAAAATACACCACCTATATTCGGCCTTTCATCCCTATTCCCCATCACATATTGTAGCAGTACACACTGGTAACATAATAAAAACAGCTTGATTATCAGTTGGTCAGGTATGCGGGGCATTGGTGAAACTGGTAAAACTACCGTCCCCCCCAAAGCCCATCATTAGTTTTTTTTCGGAAGATTATATAGGCGTCCCGGTATTTCTGCCTCAGGCTGTTCCTCCATGTGATGGAAAAGAAAAGGCCGCAGATAAAACATCCACGGCCAGTTTTGGGGGCTACAAAGCAACGTCACACTATGCTATTTTCTTTATAAGGTTTACGCTTATTACGAACAAATAAAATACCTGCCACTATTAGTGCTATCATGATTGCGTATAGGCGTTGCTGATATTCCATCATCTGTTTCCTTTTGGGGTAATGCAAAAGTATACCGGGGAAAGCGGGAAAAAAAGCGGGATCGACAAACACCCGGGGTCCGGAGATGAATAACAACGGGTAAGGCTATATGTAGTTCGTAGATAAAATGGTACGGTTAGTCGCTATAACTGCTGCCAGACTGCGCTGCGTTATAAAAAATAGGTAGTTTCACCTATTAGGCGGACCTTTAATGTCCTAATACTTATGCCAATGGGATTCCTGAGCACCTTGATATTGAGCTATAGTGTCTCCACTATATTATTTTTACTCATCGTGTGGTGCTACCAGCCATTCCGGAAGATAAGAAACAGCTACTTGTCCATTTCCAACCTGATAGCCATGGTGTCAGGCATCCTGCTAACGGAGGAGATTATACGAAACTACATTACCAATGCGCTAAAAAATGCAGACTATACCTACCTGCAATACTCACTCCGGCATCTGATCATTATTATATTTTGTACCGGTGTGCTCCCGCTGTTTTTCCTTTTCCCCAGGCTTCGAACGAATATTATATTTACGTTGGTAGTTGTCATCCTGCTGCCTGCCGGCTGTCTTTATGAGCATGTGTATATTTTTATCACCAATTATTTCCGGGACTATCTTCCTTCCAGTTGGGCTTATTACCGCGGTTCATACCTGGAAATGATCTGTTGGCCATTGGGTTACTTCCTGGTAGTACTTTTACTAACCCGCATAAAAAGGGCTATCCCCAAAAGGAGATAGCCGGTGTTTATGATTGAATCCGTCTGTATGGTATTTTATGGTAACCAGACCACTTTCAGGGTTTCTACTTTCCCTCCCCTGATCACGCGAAGGAAATAAGTACCTGGCTGAATGTTTCCTTTATTGAGTGTAACGCGGTGTATGCCCGGTTGCAGTATAGACAGGTCCTGCCGCCGTACCAGGCTGCCGGTGCTGTTCCAGAGTTCCAGTCGTACCGGGCATTTTACGAGTTGCTGCAACTGTACCGTTACCGTTTCCATGGCTGGATTGGGATATACACTCACCGCAGTTGTTGTCAGTGTATTCTTTTCGGGGACCAGTGCAGGCGCTGCAGCCCTTGCCAAACTGCCACAGGCAAAGGTGCTGCCGCAGCCCGCCGGGTTATAAGCACTGTCGCCCAGCGTAGACGTTACGTCCAGGCAGGTGTTGCTGACATATTGATGGAACGTGGTGTAGTACACATCTCCAATCCCATCACCACCGCCATTGTTAGTGGTAGTGGTATCTTTAATAAAGAGCACATTACATGGGTTGTTATGCAGGGTATGATAAATATTATTCCGGAAGATGAGGTTAGACTGTGCAAACAAAAATGCAGTCATAATATCCGAGTCAATATTCACCTCATTCTCCTCAAACGTGATGTAGCGGGCCCTGTTCAGTATTATTTCCGCCCAACGCTGGGAAGCGCTGTCGATACCATACATATAGTTGGCTTTCCTGCGCAGCGCGGGTGAAATGAAATAGTTATGCTGTATGGTATTCCATTTCACAACGGTACTGTCTACCCAGGAGGTAGGATTATTGCTGCCAATGTAGATGCCTGCTCCCAGGTTATTATGCAGGGTATTGCTTCTTACCATATGCCCGGCTCCTTTACTGGCATTTTGTTCATTGCCAATGGAGATACCCACACCATTGTTGTAGCAGTCGTTATTCTCTACGGTGACATTCCGGGAGCCATCGAGATAAATACCTGCAGAAATGGCGATGGGCGACAAGCACCGGAACACTTCATTGCCTTTAATGACGCCGTTGCGGGACTGGTTATTGGTGGGGGTTAAGCCCGGATAACTATTCAATACCCATTGATAGTTACCTGCCGCCACGATACCGATGTTGGCAATATCATGAATATAGTTGTTGCTGATGGTAAAGGTATCCACGTTGGCATTCACGGTGATGGCTTCTGTAAAGCCAGGTACAATATCATATATCACGTTGCTGTCGATCACAATATCATGCTGGGGCGAGTTTCCGTTACCCAATACGGTGATGGCGCCCAGGTTATCATTCGGCTGCGGATATTTGGCTTTGGTGGTATCCCGCGTCCATTTCATATCATACAGGGTATCCTGCTTAATGCGGATATGTGCACTGTTGCCCATGATGGCGATACCATAGCGCACATCTTTTTGTGGCACCCCGTTAACAACGGTGGTCAATGTGGAGTCATTGGTCACATTGCGCAGGCGTAAGCCCTGTATGGACACATACTTTGCACTGTCGATTCCAAAAAGGGCAGAGAATTTAGCCGTGAGCAGCCCTCCATCCAGGATGGCCGATTCACCGGGATAATTGCGGATATTGGTCCAGCGGCCATTTTTCCCGCGATTGCTACCGATGTATACCAGCGTGGCAGGCTGATATACGCCACCACGCAGGTAGATATTGACGGTGGTATCTACCAGCAGCGGAGGGGTCTGGGCAAAATTATAGCCCGCTCTGTTCACCGCGGCATTCAATGTTTTCCAGGGTTTGGCTTTTGAGCCGTCACCGGTATCATCGCTGCCGGTAGTGCTGACATAAAAATCTGAACGCGGACGCGGAAGGATAATATTGCTCGTCAGTGTATGCGTTTCCGTTACAGTTCCTACACCGGCAGCTTTATTCACCAGGTTGGCAGAAAAGCCGGGAGCGATGGTTTTAAACTGGTTGCTATCCAGTACCACGCCTGAAGGAAAAGTAGTGGTGCCACTGATCATCACCGGGTAAATGTTTTTATCGATAGAAGCCGGATACGGCGCTTCCATCAGATCATTAGTCCATAGCATGTTGCTGAACGTGCAATTCCGGATATCAATGTTCGTACTGTTGCCCAGTATATACAGGCCGAAGCCGGTAATACTTTTCAGGTTAGTGAATGTAATACCATCGAGGCGTATGTAGCTGGCATCTGAAATGCTGGCCATGGCCGACCAGTCGGTGGTGAGACCACTGCCATCAAATGTTACCTGCTCACCGGGATAGGCCTTGATCACGAAATACTTACCTGCTGTACCGCTTTTGCCACTGCCGATATAGAGGATCGTGTCCTTGTTGAAGTGGTAGGTACCTTGCCGCAGGAAAACTACCACATCCTGTGTAGTGGGCGCCTGCGCGGCAAACATGGCGGTAGCCAGGTTATTCCAGGGATTGCCGATGCTGCCATCTCCATTGGTGGCCTTGTTGTTGTCTACATAGTATCGTTGTGCAGCGGTATGCTGGCTGTATCCCAGCAAGCCGGTAACGAAAATGAGGGTGAGTAAAATTGTTTTCATGGATTTTTTATTTAGGGAAAAGTATTGATTGAATTATAGTACATCCAGGTCTATCGGGATGCCACCCACTTTTTTATTGCCAGGGATATGGCCAACTTCCGACCAACCTTTATCATATATGGTTAATCCGATAGCGATTTGTTTGTTGAATAACCCGGATAATACGCTTCGCTTCAGGGCGAGTTCGTATTTAAACACACCGCCACCGCTGGCAGATGCGCCCATGATGTAAAACGGTGGCACATTCAGGGCTGCCCAGCTCCAGCCGGCATGCGCGGCGCCGCCGGTAAAATTATAGGCTCCCCACCAACTGCCGGTGCCCCCCAACATAGGCTGTCCTTCCAGGTAAAGGTCTGCTCCCATAGCTGGATACATCACATGATAGAAACCAGTGGCGCTGTCTTTTTTAGGATCGCCGGTATGGTCTGCATCGATGAAAAGCCCGAGGATAGTAGAATCCGTAATACTGCCCTGTTGCTCCACATACAGGTAAATGTTGGTACCATCATAATCCCATTTGATTTTCTTCCCCACATCGGCAGCAGGGTTCACAAATTCATTGGTAACCCCATCCCAGTCGGCCAGGCTATTATCATCCAGCTTTACCGGTGATTTTTTATCGATGATCAGCACAGTAGAAGCTTCTGTTTTTTTGCCATCGGCGGCGGTAGCGTATAAGGTGATCACATAGCGTCCTTTGGCGGGATAGGTATGTGTCGGATCTTTGTCAGCGGTGCTGCTGCCATCGCCGAAGTCCCAGCTATAGGTGGTAGCGAGGGTGGATAGATTTTTGAAAGACACGATCTTACCATCTACCGTGTACGAGAAGAATGCTTCAAAGCCCTTATCGGGACTGGAGGTATCTTTCTTACAGGCGGTGATTGCCGCCATCCCCAGGAGGACAAATAATAATTTATTAAAAGGAAAACTTGCTTTCATGTTGCAGATTTTAGAAAACTAACCAATACACCTATACGAAATGCTGGTTAAGGATTTTGTTTACAGGCTGAATTAGCGAGTATTTCATCTACCGGTATATAAAAAATGGTTTTAGGATCATTCCAGTTGATGGTAATATTGGCGTAACCGGTAGGTGGCACCGCCAGGTTCACATCTGTTTCCTGCAAACCGGGCAGGTGATAGCCCCAGTAATCGCGCACCATATTCAGTTTATTCCGGTACACATCAAAGGTGCGGTGTCCTTCAAAAGCCAGTTCTATCCTTCTCTCCTGCAGTACCGTTTCCTGCAGGCTTTTGTTACGGGGTACCTGTCCATTATACAATGCTCCTTCCAATCCACGGTGTTTACGGATTTCATCTACATCTGCCAGCGCTCCGGCTACATTGCCTTTGATGGCATAGGCTTCCGCGCGGTTCAGGTATACTTCTGCCAAACGAAGCATTACGGGGGAGCTTAAATTGGGATCTCCATCCTGGAAAGAAAACTTGGTGATATAATAAATTTCGATGCCGTTCTTTTTAGCCACCACACCGGTAGCCGGATCTTTCAATGGCAGAATATAAGACCACCTCACATCTTCGGGATGTTCACTCATCACTTTCCGAATGGAAGGAGACGCAAACTCTTCGCCCCAGCCGGAGTTGCCATCGGAATAAACCATAGACGCTACGGAACCTTCCTTGCCGCGGCTATCCACTTTCCTTTGTGCGATCAGGAAAATACTTTCGGAGGAGGCAATGGCTTTCTGGAAATAAGTTTTAAACCCTTCGGCTGATTCCAGTTTAAAGCGGCCGGAATTAATCACGGCATTGGCAGAAGCGATGGCATTGTCGGCGTCGTTCATGTACAGGTATATGCGCGATAGATAACCCAGCGCCGCTTCTTTGGAGGCGTACTGACTGCCCCTTGGCTGATCCATCAGGGACGCGGCTTTCTTCAGATCTTCCACTACAAAATTGTAGGAGTCTTTTACAGACGCCCGCGGCGCCACTGCATCATCGGTGGTAGTGCGACGAAGAATGATGCCGGGGCCATAAGGCGCCTGGGTATAAGGTCTGGCAAACACGCGCAGCAGGTTGAAGTGCAGGAATGCGCGTAAAAAATAAGCTTCTCCAATCAATTGTTTTACGGCGCCGGAAGGATTAGGGATCTTCTCTCCCAACTCTATCACGGTGTTGGCACCATTAATAATTTTATAAGAAATGTACCAGAAGAAACGGATGTTCGACTGGTCGGGTGAATGCGTGTAAGTAAAGCTATAGAACAAAGGATGCTCGGTTACCTGCCCGCATACTATGTCGTCGCCGGCATAGTCGCTGAACTGGTAATATTGCCACAGGTAGTTTTGCCCCGGGTCAATAAAACCGTTAAACATCACATTATTCTTCAGCAGGGCATAGCAGCCATTCATCACGTTAGGCAGTCCATCGGGGGTACCAGCTACGTTTTCTGTATTCAGCGCATCCGTAGGCAGCACGCTCAGGTTACAGGCCGGGGCCATGCAAATCAGGCAAAGAAAAAGCAGCAACCATTTTTTTATGATCATGGTAGTGGAGTTGTCTGTTAAAAATTAATTTCTACGGTGCCCAAATATTGTCTGTTGGCCGGGTACCTGAAGTCGGCTACGCCGGGCATGGAGAAGTCGGCGCGATTAACGGTTACTTCCGGATCCTGTCCCCAGAACTTCGTCCAGGTGTAGAGGTTGTCTCCGCTGAGTGCCAGTCGCAATCCCTGCAGGTGCAAACGTTGCACAATATGCATTGGCACATCATAGCTCAGGCTGACGTTTCTTAACTTAATGAAGCTGCCGTCTTCCTGGTAGCGACTGGAGATCTCTGTAGACAACGCTGCTTTCTGCATGCTGGGATGCGTGGCAATGTCGCCTGGTTTGGTCCAGCGCGACCAGTCGCTTTTCGGCTGCATCTGGTTGTAGTATGGTTCGTGGCCGTCTACATCCATGAAGCGGCGGATAAAGTTCATGATTTGTGCGCCCTGGGAGTAAGCGAAGCTGGCAGAAAGACTAATGCCTTTCCAGGAAACACTGGTTCCAAATCCGCCCTGGAAGCGGGGTAACGCGTGACCGGTTTCCTGGCTTTCTGCCTGGCCATAATCGGAGGTAGGCGAACGTTTGATGATATTGCCGGCATTATCCCTGGTCACCTGTTCCCAGAGTGGACGCCCGGTGGCAGGATCCACGCCCAGCCACCTGGGGATATTGAAAGTATACAGTTCTCCCCCATCTCTATAAATCTGTGTAATACCATTGATGGTTTGGTATACGGGTTTGCCGATGCCTGCCAGTTCATTTTTGTTCATTCCAAATGTGACGTCCATGGTCCATTGGAAATTTTTCGTTTTAACGTTGACGGTAGACAAGGTAATTTCCAATCCTTTATTTCTCAACTGCCCCACATTTTCCCAACGCGATTCAAAGCCTACCGACAATGGCTGAGATACCTGCAGCAGTAAGTCTTTCGTAACATTGCTGTATACATCCACGTTCAGCGTTACGCGATTCCACAAACCAAGGTCCAGGCCCAGGTTGCGCTGGTGTGTTTTTTCCCAGGTCAGATTTTGGTTAGGCAGTTGGTCAGGAATAGCCGCCGCCTGTGAATTATATTGTGCACTCAGCGAAAACAGTCCCAGGTATTTATAGGCGCCAATATCCTGCATGCCGGTAATACCGTAGGTAGCCCGTAGTTTCAACAGGTTGAGCCAGGGATTACCTTTCAAAAACGTTTCGTTGGAAGCCAGCCAGGACACGCCTATGGCAGGGAATTGCGCATAGCGGTGTGTGGGCGGAAAAGCCGAAGTACCATCTACGCGGTAAGAAGCAGTGAGATAATATTTTTCTGCATAATTATAATTTACCTGGGAAATCAGTGACTGCATCACAGAATGATTTCTTACCCCACGTAGTTGTTGTTCACTGGAGATGACTGCCGGCACATCGAATCCTACCGGCAAACCTTTTCCCTGTCCTCCCAGCAACTCGTCCCAGCTACCCTGGAATTCAGCACCAGCCAGGCCACTGATGGCATGCCGGCCTTTACTGAAGGAGAACTTAAACAGGTTGGTGGAAATACCACTGTAGTATAAAGAAGAAGATTCATCGAGCAAACCTTTGCCATGATACGAACCGGCTACCAAAGGAGAAAAGAAGCTATGCGATTTGTTGGTCCCCACGCCTACCCTGTTGGAGCTGGTAAAGGTGAGCCAGTCGGTAAGTTTGATGTTGCCGATGAAATCGTAGTTAATGTTAAAATCTTTGGTGCTATGGTCGGAATTGGCCAGGGTATGCAGGGGATTGATTTTATCGCGGGACCACCAGCCTTTCGTATTGGCGTCAACGTACCTGGGGCTGCCGGTATCATCGTAGGGATTATCCCACGGCACTGAAAGATAGGTATAGAACAGGTCCATGTAGTCGTACGTTTTACCGGTGGAAGCGCTGATATTAATATTATTGGAAACGGATACCCGTTTGGAGAATTCATAGGTAGTATTGGTGCGGAGGTTCACCCGTTGAAAGCCGGTATTTTTAAAGGTTCCCGCTTCATTGTAATAGGAACCGCCGAGGTAGTAGGTAAACTTATCAGTTTTACCGCTGGCAGAGAGGTAATAGTTCTGCACCAGTGCGGAGTGGAAGGCATTGTCTACCCAGTTAAAATTGCGGTCTGCCAGTTCGCGGGGACGTTCGTTATAAAATTTCAGGATGTCTATTTTACCTGATAAAGTATCGCGGTATAATTCTTTGGAAGCATTAAAAAAACCGTTGCCGCTCATCATATTCAGATGCCCGTCATTAGGCGTTCTGCGACCCAGCGTGGCTTTAAAATCGAAGCGCGGGGCGCCCGGCTTACCTTTTTTTGTAGTGATAATAATAACGCCGCCATTGGCCTGGGAGCCATACATACCGGTAGCGCCGGCGTCTTTCAACACAGTGACAGCCGCCACATCTCCGGGATCGTAGTTGCCGCCGATGATACCATCTACTACTACGAGCGGTCCTTTGGGGGCGCTGAGGGAAGCGATACCACGGATACGGATATCCGGCACGCTACCTGGCGCACCGGAGCTGTTCACTACCTGCACCCCGGCTACTTTTCCCTGTAGCATGGTACCTACATCATTGGCGGTTACATCTTTCAAACGCTTACCGGATAATACACTCACGGCGCTGGTGATTTCTGTTCTTTTTTTATCGTCGTATCCCATGACCACTACTTCATTAATATCAGTGAGTGCAGCCATAAGTTTCACATTTATTTCGGTATGATTACCGGTGACGCGGGACACCGGTAGATATCCCATCATCCTGAATAACAATGTATCCTGCGTACTACCGGCAGTAATGCTGTAAGTACCGTTGGCCCCACTTATTACGCCGGTGCTTTGTCCTTTTACAGCAATGCTTACCCCTGGAATACCCTGGCCATCTGTACCGGATACTTTACCTTTTATCAACACCTGCGCATGGCTGACGAAAGCACCGCACAACAGGCAAACTAACAGTGAAAGAAATACGTGGATGCTTTTAAAGCTCATTTTCATACAGGTACGTTTTCTGTTGTTTTCGTAATGATTGATACGTTGGTTGATAGTGCGGGTTGGATGAAGGCTGCTGGTACTCTAAAATAGTATATCCCGTTTCGTAAAAAATCCTCAATCGTTTGACCTGATTTTGTGCAGGTCAGTTATAACTTAAAAAACACCTGGTGTTTGTATAGCCACCAGCATAAATACCATTCAGCTACCAGCGTGGCCAGCGCGGTAATAACGGACTGTATTTTTTCCGGCACCTGTACCCAGCCCATTACACCATTGGTGAATACGCCAACAGCGCCGTTAAACCATTGCCCGCCTACGGTTTCAAAAAAGAGATAAATAAAGAGTGCATTCATGCCCACCACAACGGCGATCCAGGCTTTGCTGTTATATTGACGGATATCTGCCAGCCAATACACCAATGCGAGTATCACAAATACCCAACCGCCGGACGCCAGTACAAAGGAGCTGGTACTAATTCTTTTAATAACGGGCGTTATAGCTGCTGCGTCGAGTACAAGGCCAATCGTCAGGCCCAGTATACCTGTCAGCAGCAGCGTAACTACCTTTTGCTTTTGTGAATACTTACTAACCAAAATTTTTCCTGCCAGCACGCCCCAGATAGTATGTGCCGCAGTGGGGATACAATTAATGGCTACCCAGCCATCGGGGTTGAGTTTGCCCATCAGTACCATGTCCATCCAGGCACCAAAATTATGGTGCTCCACAAAGGGCTGGTCGAAGCCGGGCATTAATACGGTACGATATAATACTTCCGTGAGCATCAGCAATATAACGGTAACGGTTATCTGAAAAAAATAAGACCGGCGGATAATAAGGTAGGCCAGCAAAGTGGTAAACGATAATTGCGTTAACACGTTCCACAGTTCCCATACCATCCGGCCGGCCTGTATACAATACAACCCGGTACCACAAAGAAATAGTTTAAAACAACGGATGGCAATATGTTTGAAATGCTGTTCCCAGGTTTCTCCTTTGCGGGCGCGGTAGTAATAAGATAAATACATGGCCGTGCCGGCAATGGTCATAAATGCCGGTTGCACCAGGTCCCAGGCATGTAAGCCATGCCAGGGATGGTGAAAAAACTGCCGGATCAGGCTATGCCAGAAGGCCGGCAGTGATAAATCAAAGAGAGCATCATAGAGCCGGCAGCTTTCTGCTGCCAATAAAATCATAATGCCTCCCCGCATTACATCCAGCGATAACAGGCGGTTAGCGGTACTGCCGGTAATATTTTTTTCGGAAGATGTCATACACAAAGTAGTTTGCGGGTCAGCGTACTATTTCCAGGCGTCGTGAATAAACCGAAGCCAGTTTTTGTGAAAAATATTTTCGATGTCAGATTGTTCGTACCCCCGTTTCCGTAATAATTGCTCCAGCTTAGGCAAATCGGCGATGGTGTCAATATCCCAGGGACTTTGCTCCTGTCCGAACATACCGTCGAGATCACTGCCAATGGCAATATGGCGACTGTTACCTGCCAACTGGCAAATATGATCATAGTGGTCTACCAGTTTATCTAGGGTGATGTTTTCCTTTCGTGGATCGGAGCTGCCGCGTACCCAGCCGGTGGTCAGCATCCAGGCGTCCAGTACGCCGCCAATCACAGCACCTCTTTCTATGAGCATGCGGATCTGATCATCTGCCAGTTGCCGCTGATGTGGTACCAGTGCGCGGCAGTTATGATGACTGGCCCATACCGGTCCTTTGTATAAATCCAGTGCCTGTGTAAATCCTTCATCCGTGAGGTGAGTGACGTCAAGGATCATCTTCAGCGCATCCATCTCTCTTAATAATTCTATACCCGCTGGTGTTAATACTCCTTCCATTCCTGTACCTGGCGCGTATCTTCCGGGGCCGTAATGTGCAGGACCCAATGCTCTTAATCCGTAGCGGTAGGCTTTTTCGAGATAGGAAATATTGATCAGGGAGTCGGCGCCCTCAAGACTCAGGATAAAGCCTACCGGTTTCTCTGCATCGTCTATGGAAGCATCGTCCCACATCTGCAGGTGCCGGGTCAGTGTATCCATATCCGTTACCTGGTTCATCTCCCCGGCGGCAACCATGGCACGGTACCATGCGAGCTGCCCCTGTGTTTGTGCCCAGGCCTGCTCCGGCGAATGCCATCCCGGCAAAGTACTGCCAGGCGCCACATAGCGGGCGATCTGTGTGGCTACTACCAGTCCTACTTTTCCTGCCCTTAAGGCCGGCAGGGACACCACTCCTTTACCCCGGTCCAGTTTATCAGTCATGCCGGCTTCCCTGTCCCGTATATCGCTTACCGGCATTTTCAGGTCCCTGTTCCATTCCAAAGCATTCATGGCGAGGTCCAGGTGTGCATCTATCATTAACATGTTGTTGGTCGTTTTAATGCCCGTTGTGTGCTGCTACTTTTTTCCTGACTACATCTACGGGGTACTTCAATGCCAGCTCGCGTATTTCGTAACTAAAGGCGGCAAAGGTTTCTTCCCATAGCCTGGCTTCTTCGGGTGTATAGTCGTAAAAGCCCTGTGCGTTGGATACACCGCGTGCGCCGGCTTTCACCAGGTTGTCGATCAATGCGGGAACTTCCGTGGTGTTACTCAACGTAGGAAAGAGGTCTTTCATCACGGTATGATAGGCTGCTACGCCGGTGAGGTCCATCCAGCGGAATACGCCTACCAGTGTCATCCAGTAGCCGGCGTTATTACGACAAGCCCTGTCCACATCTTCGATGGTAGCATAGCCATTCTCCACGAGGTGAAAGGCTTCGCGGTACATGGCGTACATGAGGCGGTTGGTGATAAAGCCGCGGATGTCTTTACGCACCAGCGTAGGTTCTTTGCCCCAAAAATGCGAAATGGCATAGAGGTATTCTCCTTTCGCCACGTCACTTTTATTGCCGCAAATCACTTCCAGGAAACGGGTGGTATGCGATGGCTCTGCCCAATGCAGGCCGAAGAAACGCGCCGGATGTTTTACCTGTTCCTGTAAAATACTGATGGGAATAGCGGAAGTATTACTGGTCAGCAGCGCATCTTCACTAATCGCTGCTTCAATTTTTTCATATACTGATTTTTTGATCGCGAGGTTTTCCAGTGTACATTCTATCACCAGCACGCAGTGGCCTAGTTGTTCATACGATTCTGTAATAGTGAGCTGTTGCAAACAGGTAGCAGGCGCTTTGGTGGTAATTCCTTCCTGCAAAGACCGGGTCAGGTGTTCGGTGATGCGTTTGGCTGCATGCTGTAAATCGGCCGCCAGTGGCGCTACGGCGATCACCGGATGACCAGCCATCAGCAAACAGGCAGTAATACTGCATCCCATTAAACCCAATCCGACTACTCCTACCGGCATGTTGGCCGGATCTATTGTATATTCCATCAGCGGTTAGTTTTTAGATGAAGGCATCAGGCCATCCTGGCAATGGCATCAATTTCTATTTTTATACCACTCCCTAATACCGACTGCACGGTAGTGCGGGCAGGCTTTATGCCCGGAAAAAATTCGGCGTAGATCTTATTGAATGCCGGGAAGTCTTTGATATCGGCGAGGTGCACGGTACATTTCACCACGTTATCTACCGTGCAACCGGCTGCTGTTAATATACAGCGCAGGTTATGCAGGGTGAGGGCGGTTTCTTCTTCTATTGTACCCAGTGCAAAAGCCGATCTGGTAAAATCAATGGGACCTTGTCCGCTGATATACAGCCAGCCATCTACGGCTATTGCATCGGAGTAAGCACCGGTCGTAAATGGCCGGTCTTTTTTTTCGGGATGAATGATTTCCCTTTTTTCCATAGTCATCTGTTTTTAATAAGTAGCGCGGCCACCGGATAGGTCGAATGTAAAACCGGTAGTAAAACTGTTTTGCGGAGAAGTGATGTATAAGGCCATGGCTGCGGCTTCATCGAGGGTGCCGCAGCGCTTCATGGGAATTTTATCGGTCATGTATCTGACTTGTTCCGGTGGCATGGCATCTACCAGCGCGGTGCGGATCACAGCAGGTGCCAGCGCATTCACGGTGATACCTGTTTCCGCATAATCTTTTCCCTGCACTTTAGTCATGCCAATCACCGCGGCTTTGGAAGCGGAATACGCCAACATACCAGCGTTGCCTTCCTTACCCGCAATGGAGGCGATGTGCAGAATGCGGCCATAGTTTTTTTCCAGCATATGCGGCAGCACATGTTTACTGGTAAACCAGGCACCCATGAAGTTAACGTCGAATACCAGGCGGAGATTATCGGTATCGGTTTCATGACTTTTGATATTGGTCATCCCCGTGATACCGGCGCTGTTAACGAGTATATCTGTGGAACCGAATTGTGTTTTAATTTGTGCAATCACATCTTTCACAGCTGCCTCATTGGTGATATCTACGGCGTAGGTAATCACTTCACCGGGTATCTGCGCAGCGGCCTTTTCCAGTAAAGCAGGATTTTTATCCAGCAACGCCAGCTTAACACCGGCTTCCGATAACTTGCGTGCAATGGCCAGGCCCAGACCTGAGCCGGCGCCGGTAACGATACCTGACTGTTGATGGAAATCTGTATACATACAATCGTTGATTAAGGATGATACTGCCAAAGTACATGATCACCTCAACGAAATCACCATCAAACGATTGAGTAAAATTATGCCTGTGCTTCGTGTATAACGAGCTGCGGTGGTAATAAAATTTTATGAAAGTTGTTGCTGGTACGGGTTTTCTCGTCGCCTTCCAATAACTGTAATAACAGCTCGGTGGCTTTTTCTCCCTGTTGATAAGGAAACTGTTCAACAGATGCCATGGGTGGATGATCCATATAATTACAGATCGGTTCATTGGCGAAGCTCACGAAACTGATGTCTTCGTTAATTTTGATGCCTGCTTTTTTGGCGTATTTGATGGCATCCATGGCAACGTAGTCGTTGAAGGTAATAATGGCGGTGGGCCTGCGTTTCATGTCCAGGATTTCCTGCATAGCCTGCTGATTGCCTTCCCTGGATAAATTGGAAGATACCACACTGCTGAGATCTATTTTAATCCGCAGTTTTTGTAACGCATGCATGTAACCTTCCAGTCGCTCTTTGCTGGCAAGCAAGCTATCAGGTCCGTTGATCATGCCGATATTGCGGTGCTTTTTTTTCACGAGGAAGCGTACAGCCGCTTCCATACCAGATTCCAGCTCGCTGGCAATGTAGTGTATATCCGGCATGCGTGGAATACGGTCAAAGAATACTACGGGGATATTCATTTTCTTCAGCAAATCGAAATGTGCATAGTTAGCGGTATTTTTTGCGATAGATACCAGCACGCCGTCTACCCGGTGGCTTTTCATAGATTCTACCAGCCGTTTCTCCCGGTCTTCTTCATCGCGTGATTGCCCCAGTAGTAAGGTATAGTTTTTACGATAGGCTACATCTTCTATGGCACTTACAATGGAAGCAAAAAAATCATGATTGAGATTGGGTAAGATGACGCCAATCATGGAGGTTTTACTTCTTTTGAAAGAAAGGGCTACCTGGTTAGGTTCATAATTCAGTTCAGCGGCCAACTGATGTACCCTGGCACTGGTTCTCAGGCCAATGCTGGGATGATTATGTAAAGCTCTTGAAACAGCGGAAACAGAGATATTCAGGCGTTTGGCAATTTCCTTGAGCGTAGGGACCTGCGCACTCATGACATAAGGTTTTAGATGTTGACACTCACTTCAATATCCGGTAAGATCTGATACGTTTGGATGGAAATGTAAGACAAAAAAATGATTTGCTGCATGGAAGACCATACGTAAAATAATTCCCTTATATTTAAGTAACGAATCATTATGAGTGTTCCTTTTTTAAAAATTCCGTTACCCGTCTGCCAACAATTCTCTCCTAGTATCAAACGTGCAAGTATGCTTTCTTTCCGGGATGGTTACCTGCTCAGCTTTGACAATAAGCCTACTGTAATACGGCTGGATAGTGGTTTAAAAGAAGTATGGCGCAAAGACCTGCAAGCCGGGCAGGTTCGTTATGTGAGTTGTAAAGTAAGAGCCAATGAAGATGGCAGCCTGATAGCCCTCTCCGGCTACAACGATGTACGCATCTACGATGGGAATGGCCAGTTACGCTGGACGTTTACGCATGAACCCTGGGAGAGTTTTGCAGGAGCCTCCTGTTTTTTCAGTCACGGCAACCAGTTGCTATGGCTGATCGCTCCCGGTGACCATGACCGGGTATACGTAGCCCGCACTTCCGACTTTGCGATGGTAGACAGTTGCATGATGGGAGGTGACCAGGTTTATCATTATAACTTTTTGCCTACACCGGACCCGGAGAAAATATTGATAGAAGCGGCAGCCGGACAGGATGACTGTCTCCTGTACCAGGTGCAATTGAAAGACGATAAAATTATACTGGACACATTGCATAGCTGCAATGACCGCATCGCTGGTAACTTCTCTTCCAATGGCCAGGAGCTGGCTACGGCGCCGCATTACAGCGAAGGCATTGAGGTCTTTTCTTTTCCATCATTTACCCGGTCAGCACAATTGGAGCAGGACGATTTATTTCACCAGGCACCTGGTTATCCGGAAGACGCGTTAGAATATAGGGTGCTGTTTTTAAATGATACTACGTTAGTAGCGCTCACCCGCTATAGCAGGCTGTTGCTAATCGATCGGCACACGATGAACTGTACCGGCGAATTACTGGCAGAAGGGAATGACATCAAAGCATATGATGAGAACGGCGAGATCACCACTGATCCTGCAGCCATCGTAGAGTATATGGGGGAAATTACACAGGTACAGTTAGACCGGCAACACCGGTTAATGATCACTTTTGATTCCGGTGATATCCGTTGGTATGAGATCCCGGTGTTGTAGAGACGGGCTGTTTTAAGCTGATTTTGCATTATCTTTATCGGGAAGGTAAATGATTGGTTATTCATCTTTCTAAAAACAAATAAATGAAAAAAGCTGCGCTGCTTTTTACCTGCTTCATTTTATCTGTTATTCCTTCCTTTGCCCGGCAAACGCCGCCGGATACGGTTAAAACCGGTATTTACATTACCAGCATACACGATATTGATTTCAAACAAAGTGAATACACCCTTAACCTCTGGTTGTGGCTGACCTATAAAAACAAGCAATTTGATTTTGTGCAAAACCTGGAGATTCCACAGGCCAAGTCTTTCACTAAATCTTTTTCCACGATTGACTCCAGCAATGGGCGTATTTATTTGCTGATGAAATTGCAGTGTGTGATGAAGGATTCCTGGAAGATCAATAACTTCCCTTTTGACCGGCAGAAGCTGCGTTTCTCTATTGAAAACTCCCAGTTTGATTCACATGCACTGGTGTTCCAGGTAGATTCGCTGGGAAAGCAGTATGATCCAAGATTTACGCTGAGAGGCTGGAATATCGACAGTTTTAAAATGGCTACGGGTATCAAAGCTTATGAAACGGCCTTCGGCGATACTTCCATACCACGGCCACATACGGAATACAGTTCCTTCCAGGTCAGGATCGGGATTGGCCGGGATGCCAGCCAGTTGTTCTGGAAAATGTTCCTGGGCATGTATGTATCTTTTCTCATTGCCTATATCTGCTTTTACATCCATCCGGATAATATTGACTCCCGTTTTGGATTGGGCGTAGGTTCTTTATTTGCGGCTATTGGTAATAAATACATTATTGATTCTTCCCTGCCGGACTCCACTACTTTCACGCTGGTAGATACGCTGCACGGCATTACGTTGTTTTTCATTTTTGCGGTGATTACTTCTTCGGCGTGGTCCTTACAGCTGATCAAAGCCAACAGGCCTGACAAAGCGCGCAGGATAGACCTGTTGCTGGCGCAGGTGGTGCTGCTGGTATATATCGTGCTGAATGTCTATTTTATTTCGCGGGCGCTGCGCGGTTAATTAAATCGTTCCATCAATTCCTCGAATTCGATTTGTTCCGTTGTCATATGTTGGGGGCCGCCGTACTTTTTCAGGTACTTCCACTTTGCGCGCGCATCAATTTCGCGAGGCTGTATTTTGGCGCTGAGGGCGTGCACCGGGCGACCGGTCAGGTAAGTGAAGTCGGGTGTATAGAGTTCGAACTGCTGGCAGGGGAATCGTTTCTTCAGCTGATGATCATGATCCCACAGGTAGAGCACCTCTCCTGCTTTGTATTCTACTATAAATAAATCGCCTTCCTCTTCATATTCTTTGGCCAGCGCCACCTGCAGTACATTTACACGGGTCACGCGGATACCGTTTTCCATTAACATCCGGTTGGCCAGTGCCCATCTTTTTTTCGACCGCCGCCGGATGCGATACATCTCATAGGGTGCCAGCAGTATAAAAGCAAAACACATAAAGGCAACGGTCCCAAACACCCAGGTGGCGATGCGGACATCAATACGTATAGCCATTTCCGTGAAGGCCAGTCCCGTTAGGAAAATAAAAATGAAATCAGATACGGTAAACCGGGATACCCGCTGTTTCATAGCGCTCCTTTTCAGCTTGTTTAACAAACGAATTTCATCGGCAAGGAGCGGCCGGTTAATTTCTTCCATCTACAATAAGGTTGCTCAGGTAAAAAAAGACAATAGGCATAGATCTTCCCGTTGGAATGTGAGCAAAAGGTAGTGAATTTTAAGAAAAGATACGCGTTCCCGTTAGACAGGAAAAGATAACCGTTTGTGAATGATGGGGATAAGGAAAAAGATTTTTTGAGAGTCCTGTTACCTGGCAGCAGTCACGCTATGGACATGGCGTGACTGCTGTACACCTGCATGTAGCTTTTGCCTTTTAGCTTTCCAGGCAAGCCCTGTTTTCTTCTGCTTCCAGTTGCCGTTGCAGGTCCTTGCTGGTTTGGGAATTACCGTCGTGGCTCCAGCCTGGTGCGTACAACATATACTTCAGCTTATCAGCCAATACATCTGTTTTCTTCATGTCCTGCGCCATGGCGATAAACTCATGGAATATGATATTTACAGGTCCCCTGTTCTCCAGTTCTTTCACCAATCCATATCTTACCTTATCTTCTTCCAGCTCTTCCTGGAAGGTGCCAAACATTCTGTCCCACAGGATCAGCAGCATACCCATATTCTTATCGAGGTAACGTGGATTGCTGGCATGATGCACACGGTGATGAGAAGGGGTTACAAAAATATATTCGATGATGGGGTGCAGTTTACCGATGGTTTGGGTATGTACCAGGTTACCATAAATCTGGGTTACGTAATAAGCCAGTAAAATATGGATGGCGCTAAAACCCAGTAAGCTTAGTGGTACAAAGAAAAACAGGCGGTACATGGGCTCAAATACGCTGGAGCGGAAACCGGTGGTCAGGTTAAAGTATTCGGAAGAGTGGTGTGTTACATGCACTGCCCAGAACAGGCGGATATAGTGGCCGGTAGCGTGCAGCAACCAGTACAGGAAATCCTGCAGCAGGACCAGCACCGTCCAGTAAATAAATACGTTGGGAATAATAAAGAGACGGTAACGGCGGTATACAAAATCCAGCAATAAAAAGGTACCCGATTTCATAACTACGTTTACCAGGAAGTTAACGCTCATCAGGTAAACGGTCGTTAATGTGTCTTTCGATTCATAGTGTTTCTGATCGTGTTTATAACTGAAGTACGATTCGATCAGACTTAAAATAATAATGGTCCCGAACAAATAAAAAATAGCCGAACTCAAAGTTGATTCTGTCATAGGTAATACTTTTCCAAAGAGATACTCTCCCGATTACAGGTTTATTTCGATTATAAGACGATTCCCGCGAAATAAACCCCTATACTACGACTAAAAAAGATTTCCTGCAAGTGCCGGCGGATAAATCCGTGTTTCTACTGGTTTTGCCAGTGTTTTTTTTGAGGTTACTAAACTATTGTTTGCGTATGCGGTGGAACACAATTTCCCGGCGTTGCTCAAATCCCATATGCTGATAGATGCGAATAGCGCGCTCATTGGCCAGGGAAACGTGGAGATAAGACACGATGCCGGCTGCGGCATGATCCTGGCAAAGGCGATTGATTAACCGCTGGGCATATCCCTTTCCGGCATAATCGGTGCGGGTGCAAATAGCGCTTAGCTCTGTGAACCCGGTCAGGCGTATGCGTTCTCCGGCCATGGCTACAAGTTCGCCCTGCTGCCGGATGCCATAATAGTTACCCAGCAAACGGGTGTCTATATTATAGTAGCCTGGCTGCAGGCTGGTGATCAGGTTATACATATCCGTGGCATCTGCTGCTGTCAGGCGGGCAACGGTCACGCCTTCCTCGTCCATCATGGGTGGCATACTGTTTTCCAGCACCATCTGGGCACAGGGCAGTTCATGCTCCACCACCCAGCCTGCCGGCAATGGTGGCAAGTCTCCGATGATAAAAAAAGTTTCGTTGCTGTTCATCCAGGGATCCAGCTCGCTGATATTATCCGACTGAGGGTTGCTGCAGGCGATAAAGGGAACGATACCTGGTTTAAATCGTTTCGCATGTTCCGTTCCGGCTGCAAATGAGGCCTGTACGCTGGTTAACGCCCCCCAGGCGGGATTGTCTAATACGGTTTCCTTCATGGGGCTAATGTAAGTTATTTCATTACATCTGTTTTCATTTTTTTGACAGGCTAACGGGCACCAATATACTTTTCCAGGAAGGTGCCGGTCAGGGAATGTGTTGCTTTCAGTATGGCGGCCGGTGTTCCCTCAAATATCACTTTCCCTCCCTCCCTGCCGGCGCCCGGGCCCATGTCAATGATCCAGTCGGCCTGGCTGATCACATCCAGGTTATGTTCTATTACCACTACGGTGCTGCCCTTGTCCACCAGTTTATTCAGCAACACGATCAGGTTTCCTGCATCCGAGAGGTGTAGCCCGGTGGTGGGCTCGTCCAGTATATAAATGGCATTTCCCGAAGCCATTAGCTCGGTGGCCAGCTTAATGCGCTGCCGTTCTCCGCCGGATAAGGAGTCCAGTGGCTGCCCAAGCGTCAGGTAGGAAAGCCCCACTTCTGCCAGGCGTCTTAATACCGCCTGTATTTCTTCTTCTGAAAAAAAATCCAGTGCTTCCTGTACGTTAAGCCGTAATACTTCGTCCATATTTTTCCCCCTGAACAGGTAACCCAGTACCCTGGGCGTAAACCGGCGGCCACGGCATACTTCACAGGTGGTGATGATGTCATCCATAAAGGCCAGGTCCAGGGAAGTAACGCCCAGCCCTTTACAGGCAGGGCAGGCGCCTTCCGAATTAAAACTAAAGAGCGCCGGGCTGACCTTATTTGCTTTGGCAAAAAGTTGCCGGATGATATCGGAAATTCCCGTATAGGTGGCCGGGTTAGATCTCACAGAGCCTGCCAGCGCATGCTGATTAATACAGATGGCCTCCGGATCCAGGCGGGTAAATACCCCGTTGATAAGGCTGCTCTTTCCGGAACCGGCCACGCCTGTCACTACCGTTAATATCCCTTTCGGAATATCCACGTTTACCTGTTGTAAATTATGCAGGCTGGCATTGCGAACCGGGTAACTATCCGTCCATTTCCTGACCGTTTGTTTTACCTGAACAGGTTTTCGGAGACAGGTACCTGTGAGCGTTCCCGATTGCAGCAATCCCTTTACCGTGCCCTCATACACTACCGTACCACCATGCTTTCCGGCGCCGGGTCCCATGTCGATAATATGATCTGCTTCCAGTATGACGTCGGGATCATGTTCCACCACCAATACCGTGTTGCCTTTATCCCGCAATCGCTGCATGAGTACATTCAGTTGGTGTACATCCCGTGCATGCAGTCCTGTGCTGGGTTCATCAAAGATGTATAACATATCCGCCAGGCTACTGCCCAGGTGACGCACCATTTTTACCCGCTGCGATTCCCCACCGGATAAGCCGGACGTTTCCCGGCTCAGGCTCAGGTAGCCCAGGCCGATTTCCGTTAAATGCGTCAGTCGCTCTGTCATCGCTGCTACCATCGTCACCGCCTGTGGCGCCTTTATGCGGCGTATTTCTTTTACCAGGTCGTTCACCTGCATGGCCGCATATTCCGCGATGTTTTTTCCATGAATAGTAGCACTTAAGATCTTTTTATTGAGTCTTGCGCCCCCGCATTCCGGGCAGGGTCCCTTCATCACCACCCGCTTCAGCGCTGACTGCAACGTTTTTTTATTCTCCTCCGCTTCCTTGCCCAGGAAGCGTTTGGTGAACCGGGGAATTACGCCCTCATACTTTGCGGAAGGCCACCAGCCCGATTTCGGACGAGGTGGCTTAATCTCTTCCTGGTATAACAACAACTCCCATTCCGCTTTGGTGTATTGTGACAGTTTCTTATCGTTATCGAAAAATCCGGACAACACGTAGCGTTTCCATAAAGCGGTATTGACATCAAATGCGGGAAATAAAATGGCGCCTTCATTCAGCGACTTACTACGATCAAATAATTTGTCTTCATCTATTACCGCCACGGTTCCCAACCCCTCGCAAACGGGGCACATGCCTTCCGGGTGGTTAAATGAAAACACATTGGAATAGCCCACAAACGGGGTAGCGATGCGGGAGAAAAGTAGTCGCAATAACGAATAAATATCGGTGATCGTCCCAACAGTAGAACGCGCATTTCCCCTGATGGGCTTCTGGTCCACAATAATAGCAGGACTCAGGTTTTCCATTAAATCCGCATCCGGTTGCCCGTAATGTGGCAGCCGGTGCCGGATAAAACTGCTGAAGGTTTCATTCAACTGCCGCTGTGCTTCTGCCGCAATCGTATCAAATACCAGTGAAGATTTCCCCGAACCGGACACACCGGTTAATACCACGATCTGCCGTTTTGGAATAGTGATGTCGATATTCTTCAGGTTATTTTCCCTGGCGCCTTTGATGACAATCAAATTAGTGGAGTGATGCTTCATACAGGAAATAATTAAATAGTTAACAAAGTTAATGATTAACTTTGTTAACAAATAGCAATGATAATGCCTAATACCGCCGATCAACTGGAACAAGCCTATACGAACCTGCAATGCCTCATCATTGCACAGGTAAACAGGTTCAGCACCGAAAAATTAACCGCCACCCAGTACCTGTTGCTGGATTACCTCATCCGTTGTGGCGCATCCACCACAGGGCAGCTCGCCAAACAATTCCATATCTCTGCTCCCGCCGTATCCCGCCATATAAAAAAACTGGTGCAGGATGGATTGATTGTACAGGAAAGAGACCTGGAAGATCGTCGCAGTGCCTTTAATGATGCCACACCTAAAGGAGTAAAGCTGGTAAATGAAGCCAAAAAACTCCGGAAAAATATGACGCGTCAGTTACAACAAATCCTTTCCGAACGCGATCAGGCCACCTTTATACGGCTGTGTAACCTGATCAAAACTTACCTCCACCCGGACGAATAACCCCTTTTTTAATATCTTATGGAAACGTTAAACGTGTAGCCCTCCTACCGCAAAACACGTACCTTCGCCCTACCAAAACACCCACCTATTTACCTCCCTCACCGCTGTTATGCATAGCAGTCCACTGTTCGTATTGAATGACTTAAAAAATATAAAATATGAAACGACTGGAGAACAAAGTCGCCCTGATTACCGGCGGCGCAGGAAGCATCGGACAAACAACAGCTAAATTATTTATCGAAGAAGGGGCTAAAGTAATACTGGTAGACCTCGATGAAATTGCTCTTAAAAAAGCAGCTACTGACCTCGGCAGCAACGCCGCCTATGTGGTGGCCAACGTCACCATCGCAGCAGACGTAGAAAGATATGCCAAAGAAGCCATTAAAAAATTCGGTAAAATTGATATCTTCTTTAATAACGCTGGTATTGAAGGCGTTGTAAAACCAATTATAGATTTCCCGGAAGATGTATTTGATAAAGTAATCGCCGTTAACGTAAAAGGCGTTTTCCTCGGCTGTAAATATGTATTGCCACAGATGAACGACGGCGGCAGCATGATCATCACCTCTTCTGTAGCGGGTTTAACCGCCTCTCCTAACTTTATCGCCTATACGACCAGTAAACATGCTACCCTGGGTATCATGAAAACCGCCGCACTGGAAGCCGCTCCCCGGAAAATCAGGGTCAACACCATACATCCGTCACCGGTAGACAACCGCATGATGCGCTCTATTGAGGAAGGATATGAACCAGGCAAAGGGGAAGATGTAAAGAAAGCATTTGCTGCCAGCATTCCATTAGGAAGATATGCCACGCCGCTTGAAATCAGTAAGCTGGCGCTTTTCCTGGGATCTGACGACAGCCAGTTTATCACCGGCGCACAATATGTAATTGATGGTGGTCAAACCACGAAATAAGATAGTTTATAGCCGATCCAATGATGCAGGCGACTTCCCCTGAAAAGGAAGTCGCTTTTTTTATCGCTCATCGTTATTTATTTTTTTGGGGAGACAGATCCATGATTTCTATCTTCCTGAAATCAACCGGTTGACCCTCGCTCTGTAAGGCAATAAACCCTTCTGATAATAACTTTCCGTCTATCTTAATTTTCGGATCATAATTATTGACTACACCACCACCAATCTGCGGTTTGGAATATTGCAAAACCGTATCGCCATTAATAATATGCGTTACGAGCGAATCACCCAACACAATCAATTCACCCCGTACCCATTGCTCGCCTTCATATGTTTTAGAAGTAGACTCCAGGCAATGCAGGGGCTCCAGCTGCCCTTTATACACCACGTTGGTTCCCGGGGAACACATATTACCCGTGGGCCTGGGCTTGCCATCTCCTAAACCACCCAGTAACTGCATTTCCACAGAAATCGGCCAGTCCTGCTCCTTCGGCATGGTACGCGGATCCTGCGAGTGGAACATCACGCCACTGTTCAGCAACGTATACTCGGGTGCGGTAGGGCACCATTTTCCCACAAAACGATACTCAAACCTGAGGTGATAATGAGAAAACGGCTGCTTGTAATAGAGATGCGCAAACTGCTCGTTAAAATCTCCGTATTCATCATACCGCACTTTGATAATACCATCTTCCACACGGAAAGTATGCCCAAAGTTATCTCCCACTTCATGGTGGTGAATTTTTACAATCCAGTCGTTCATATCTTTCCCATTGAAAAGGGACACCCATTTGCCTTTTTTATCTTGCCCGGGGCTGTCTTTTGTCGCTGCGTGAAAACACGACATCGCGCCGGTACAAAGCGTCAGCGCCAGCATCATACCTGGAAAACAATACTTCTTCATAGAAATCTGCAGTTATAAGGTTGAATCAGCGTACAAAATAACTTTTTAATGCAAAGAATGAAAGGGTTTATTTATTCCTATATTTGATGCCGTTTAAACTGGAATATATTAATGAATAAGCTGGTAGCATTAACGGCGATTGGTTTGTTATTATCCCTCACCGTACACGCGCAGGAGATCAATGATAACTTACGGCAACAACATTTAAATACGCGCGGCCCTGTTACGGCAAAAGACTGGCAACTCCGCGGAGCTGTTAAATCCATAAAAGAATGTAACTATGGCTACGATGACAAAGGTCAGGACATTCCTACATTTTACTGCACAGAAATGGAATTCAGCCGTTCAGGATTATTACGTAAACGCGGCTACTACAGCAGCAAAGAAAAAAACACACCGGATAGCCGCTACTACTATTCCAACAACCGGTTAGACAGCATCACCGGCTTTCAAAAAAAAGTATATCACTATGATACAGATGGCCGTTTGCAAAAAATCAGCAGCTATGGCTTGCAGGATCAAAACAGGCAAACAGTGATCACCGAAGAAACTTTTGGGTACAATAAAAAAGGGATGATTGTCAGCAATACGCAAAACTCCCTGACCGACAACACCGTTACCCAATATACCTATGCGTATAATAAAAGTGGTAACATGACGGAACAACATATGGTCAGCCCCACGGTCGATATCCTCTACCAGAACGAATTCGATAACAAAGGGCTGCTATTTAAAACCCGTATCATCTATGCTAAAACGCCGGAGCAAAACAACTTCAGCACTATAGAGCTGAACCCACAGGGCGATATTTCCGCGATGACCAGCAGCAGCCTGAAAACGGCTACCGTGCGTACTTATGAGTATGAATATGATGCACAGGGCAACTGGTTAAAACAAGCCGTTAAGCAAAACGACAAACCGCAATACGCTGCATTTCGTACTATTACTTACTACCTGCAGGGCAACGATGTGCTCACCACTACTGCTACGAATATGCCGGTAATAAAAGCACCACTGCTGCCGGCAGAAGTTATAGACTCCTTTGTAGCAGCCCTTGATCAGCAACGTTTTAACCAGGCTTATAACTATTGTACCGGCGGCCGCTGGGGTACCCTGGCCCAATTCTCCAACACCTACGCCTACGGCGGTATTACAGCGGCACGACTGTTGAAAATGGAGCCAGCACCTTCGCTCATTGGTCAAACTACCGTACCTATTACCGCCACCATGTACGTGGAAGATCCTACTAATGGTAGCGGCACCTTCGTACAGCAATTCCAGTTACAGAAAAAAGGAGATGACTGGAAAATCGCCGGGATTAAACTTATCAGCAGCACCCGTGCGGTAGATAACTGGAACCTGAACATGGCGCCGCCGGCCGACCTGACGGAAGCACAGGTATTACGCCTGTCCAAAGCTGTATACGATACCGTTTCTATGGACTCCCCTGTAGGAGATGAAAATGACCGCATGGAGCGGCACCTCGATACACTACGCTTTTTCAGGGATGATAAAACAATGTATTGCCTCGCTGTTTTTGCCACCCAGGGACCACAATACGGCGCCTCCACCGGCTGGTGCGACATTTTAGTATTCAGCAAAACTTCCGATAAATGGAAGCTGCAAACTTTCCTCCTGAATGCAGGCGGTGGCGGCATGTATGGCTACTCCGGCCATTTTGCCAAACTATTACGCATAGGAGATGAACACCTGGCAATTGTGCTGGAAGGAGGGTTAACCCATATGGGTGAAAACCGATCCTGGGCCGACCTGGTGGCCTTACACCAGGGCAAACTGACACCACTCACCCATATCGATACCGACTATGAATATGATAATGGCAGTGGTGAAGATCATATCCGGTGCTTCGAAACCAAATTCCGATTTGAGAAAAATGGCAAACGGATATATGACCTGCTATTGGAACAATACAATTGCAATAAAAAAGCTCCGCTGAAAAAACTTGTCATACCGTACAATAACGGGTACAAGGTCCCCGACCTGGAGTAGCTTTTAGCCATTAGGTTTTAGCTTTTAGCTTTTAGTAAATGCAGCGGAGCTGATCATATGTTGGTCTTCGCTGCATTTACTAAAAGCTAATGGCTAAAAGCTCTCCTACACCGATTTCCCGTTTTTATAATATTCATGCTGAATACCTTCCAGCAAGTCTTGTGTATCAATGGGCCGGTCTTCCGACAGGGCACGAATAGAGGCTGACTGTACAATATTCAGGATAGACGCGCCGGTGAGTTCATATTTGCGGGCCAGTTCCTGCAGGCTGATATCTTCACTCCACGGGATATTGGCCGGCATGGTATTATTCCACAGCACAAGGCTTTCCTGTTCATTAGGCGGATTGAAAGGTACAACGGTTTGAAACCGGCGAATGAAAGCCTGGTCCATGTTGTTACGGAAATTTGTTGCCAGGATTACCAGTCCCGGATGTTCTTCAATTTTCTGCAGCAGGTAAGACACTTCCTGGTTAGCGAAACGGTCGTGCGCTGATTGTACATTGGTACGCTTACCGAATAAAGCATCTGCCTCATCAAAAAACAGGATCCAGTCTTCTGCCCTGTCAAAAATCTGTTGCAGGTTTTTTTCCGTTTCGCCGATATACTTAGATACCACCAGCGATAAATCGATCCGGTATACATCCAATCCAAACTGCTTTCCGAGCAGGCTGGCAGTTAATGTTTTTCCCGTACCGGGCGGGCCGTAGAAAAGCGCCCGGTAACCAGGTTTGGTTCTTCTGCCCAGGTTGGCATCTGACGAAATCCGGTTGTTAAACTGCAACCAATGGCGAATCATTTTCAACTCACGCTCCGTTTGGCGGGATATCACCACATCGTTCCATTCCATTTTTGTTTCGAGTAAAGTAGCGGGGAAATTGGAGCCAAAAGAAGGGCGCCATTTTCTACCCGTCAGGAATTCTGCCAGTCGTGATTGCGATAATAGCAGCCGTCCGCTCATTTCAGGTTCACCTTCCCGTATATCCTCCAACGTGATGATGCCGGACTGGAAAATGGTGGGGCGTTCAATAGTGCTGCCGTTTACCCGGCCGCCATATACTTCTCCTTTCAGCCAGGAAGTATAGTGCAGGCGCATATCCATATTCATGCCCGCCAGCAGAAACAGGGCTGTTTCACCGGTAGGAATGATACCGCGGTAATTACCTCCCTTTACGCCGCCAAACTCCGGGAAATCCCCTCCTTTAGGCAGGTATTGTCGGATCAACGGCGTAAAGAGGTCGGGATGTACATGCGGAGAGATAGCCAGCATCAGTATAATATATTCTTCCACGGAGAGATGATGATCGATTACATAACGCGCCAGCGGAGAGTCGTCGTCTGTTAATTCGAAAGGCGGCTGCTCAAACTCTTCTTTGCGGCCGAAGTAATGATCCAGCCGGGCAGCAGCTACGTTCATCAGCACTGACATAGAGGTAGCCAGAAAAGACTGTCCCTCTACGCCGGGAATATTCATTTCAGGTGTTTCCGCTGGTACGGTGGCTGTTTCTTTTTTCTTCCAATACATACAACAATATTTTCAGGGTCATTAAGGTTTACAGTCGGCGTCCTTGGTGCCAACGCAATCCACTGCTTTGTAATTGGCAGCATCCATTTTCTCCATATATTCGGCCACCTTCTGCTGATACTTCTCGCCTGCCTCTATATACTTTTCCGTAGACTGCCCGATGGCGCCCGTAAATGAAGGCACTTTATGTTTAGCCAGGTAGCCTAGTACAAAAGTGCCATGACTACCTTCGTGGAAGCGCAGGCTGGTATGGCCACTCTTTTTATCTTTTTTGGTAGTACCGCGTCCATATATGGAAGTAGACTTAGGATCTGCCTCCGGGTCATACACTGTTTGAATGGTAATTTCCAGGGTAGCTTTCCCTATAATTTTAGATATCTTATCGTTTTTAGTTTCGTAGGCGGGTGAACTGGCTGCAGAGGAAATATTAGTCACTGCTGATTTCCCTGGGGGTACCGGACCCGGGATATCCGGCAAAATAATCACCTTTACGGAACCTACCGAACCGGTAGCACTTACTACATCGCCGGCAGCATCAGTGTCTGTTTTCATCTTCTTAGGTACCGGCGTTGAAATATTAGGTACATCTTTTTTCTGCACCACTTCCAATTCCTGTCCCTGTTGCTGCACTACATGCGTGAGTTCATGTGCCAGCAACCATTTACCATCCCGGGTTCCCGGATTATATTTGTCTTTGTTGAAATAAATTTCACCCCCGTAAGTAAATGCCTGTGCCTGTAGCTCTGCGGCTGCAGCCTGCGCTTCCGGACCGGTATGAATACGCACGTTACCAAAATCATATCCGAAGCTATGAGACATTTCTGTGACGGTACCCGCCGGTAACGTTTGCCCGTTTCCGTTAGTCTGCCGAACGACTTTGCCGCTATTATTCGTGTTGGCATTCCCTGTCAGCCCTTTTGTGCCTGCAGTGGCGCCAGCGCCTTCTTTCCTGGATATATGCGGATCTGCCGACCGATGTACTACGCTATCGGCCATTTTATCGGCTTCCTGTTCCTGCGTATCACCGGGTTTGCTGACTGTTAGTTTGGTTTGAGGCTTTGCCCCCGGAGGAAAGAAGGTAGGATGACTCTCCCCTGTTTCCTGCGATGGTTCTGCCTGGATGAATTGCTGCACCGGCCTTCCTTCGCCTTTGTTCTTTTTTCGGCGCAGTTGTTTTTTTACAGCCATGGTATTATTGTTTAGAGAGATGTTGTATTTCTTTTTTCACGAAATAATCGGCCGGCTGCCCAATGTCTTCCCGCATGGCCAGCAGCAACCGCTCCCGGGCTAATGTAACGCTATCAGCAAACACCCCGTCAGTAGCTGCTGCTTCCTGTAACTCGCGGAATGCTTTGATCACTTTGGCAGACGCCATGAGCAACATCTGCGCTTCCAACTCACCGATGTTTAGTTTTACTCTTACATCTGTCTCTGGTTCCAGGTCATCTACTATTTCCTGCCAGCTTTCCAGGCATCTTTCGTATAGGCCTACCCGGTGGCTGAACTGTTTTCCTTTCAGGATTTTATCCCCGTGGTTGCTGATGGCGTTACTAAGAATGAACGCACAAATCACAGCAACTGCTGCAAAAATGACTACCGCCGCCCGGGTAGCGGGCTCCAGGCCCAGTTGTTCCTGCCGGAGGAGCAGGTATCCCTGCCACACTACCCAAATCATTACAGTAAGTGTCAGTAAGGCCAGTAACATTTGAATGAAGCTTCGCATAATATCAGGTTGTATAAAGTTTAATATGTGATGGCGCCAAAATAACCGTCAACCGGTCTCTTTCTCTTTTGTTGAATACATACTTGCCATTCAGTTTATATTCGATGAGGCGGTCGTAAGAATCGAAACGCACGCTTCCCCTGTCTTTCATAATTTTAACAATCAACTTAGCCCACTCTTCTTTCATACCATCTATACCTTTTACCATTTCTTTCACGCTGCCGCTGTCCAGGTACACCGGATCCTTATCCCTTTCTTTCAAAGCGTAATAATCTACGCGCTCATCAATCTTATTATTAATCGTTTTTTCAATGATAGGTTTGGCGACGGACTGATCAGGATCTACCAATATCGCTTTGCAATGCAGCGACTTCGGCACGAACTGCTCGCCTGCCCGGATGCTTTCTATATCTGCTATTTCTTTTGCATTACCTATTTTGGATTTCTCTGCCGCGGTAAGCTTCGGCAGTGCGCTCCGGCCATAATTTGGCGTTACCTCATAGTCTACAATAGCACCTTTGAACACAAAGTTCTTTACGTTTTGCTCTACCAGGTCGCGGTGATCGGCATTTGCCTGTACCGTCAGCGGTGTGAGGTTTTTCATGTCTTTACCGGTACCGCCCAGGTTCTGATTGAGCAGGTGGCCAAGAATATAATAAGGTCCATTGTCTTTCTTCCTTCGTTTAATATCCTTATAGGTGGCTGGCTCAGTGACACTTGGTTCACTACCTTTTAACGGATTCTTCTTCGTTAATTTCTTCGCGTGCATGTAGGTCGCATACTGATTTGAATTAACCGGGTTCAGGGTTAATTCCGGATCAATATTCTTAGCGGATATGTCGTATTTAAACAGCGGTCCAATGATCACACCCAATTCGTCCATCAATTTCACGATATCTCTTTCCTTATCATCATCTGTATATTTAGGCGTTGTTGGCTTCTTTTCAGCGAGCTTAATCTGGTCGTATTTCCTTATCGCCTTATCTTTCCGGTCCTGCATCTTCTTTCCATCCGGGCTACTCGGTTTATCAATGATAATCCTGCTTAACCAGGTTTCAAACTTCACAGGAGTACTTTGTACGATCAGTTGAGCACTGCTTTCGGTGCCTTTGAAAGAGAGCGTATGTGTTTCTCCATCTTCTGCTTTAAACTCTGACCGTATACCCAGCCAACCTAATACTTTATTGAGGGCAGATTTACCCATTTTAAGCAATGCATCTATTACGCTGATAGCACCGTTAATCAACCAGTCGATAGCACTATCTACCTTGGTGCGGCCAGCAGTCACTATATCCTTGATCTTATCTCCTACAGGGCCAATAATCACTTCTACTGAAAATCCAATGACCACCGGTACTGCTTTAGCCAACACTTCTTCAAAAGCTTTCTGTGCATGCTCCAGCTTACCACCGATGATTTCTGCGAGGTTATCCATCGCCTGGTTTGCCAGGTTGAGTATCTTATTCGCATAGGCGATTGCCTCTTTCATGGTATCATAGATCAGGATAATGGTATTGATGGTGGCGCCTATACCCAGCGGATCCGCACTGGTAGCGAGGCGTTTCATAATTTCAGCAGATATTTTTTCTGATATCCAACTGATAATACCATTGATCACCATGTCTTTCAGATCGCTCAGTTTCTCCTGTGCTTTGCGCAACAAGCCAGCAGCGCCTTCTTTGATCCAGACGGTCACCCATTCCAGCGCACCGGTCAGGATATCCTGCATTTTCCGCATTTTTGCCACCCGTTCTTTTCCTATCCTCGGATGTTCTTCCATCCGTTTATATACATTTTCCAGGTTGATACCAAAGAGGTCCAGCACATATCCCAATATGCTGGTCAAACTAAAATCAGATGGTGGCGCTACCGCTACAGCGCCTTTCACTTCTCCAAACAACCATTCCAATGCCCCTGTCAGCATATGCGTACCCAGGTTATCATAGAAGCGTACAAAACCACCTTTAATAACATTCCAGACATTCTTCAGGAACTCACCCGGTTTTTTGATGATGTCGGAGAAATTATGCGCGGCTTTAGCTATTACCGCGGTCACCAACGTTGGATCAATACCGATTAAACTCAGCAGGTTACGGAAAAACGTCCAGAGTCCTCTTGCCAACTGGGCATCTACGAAAACCTGTTTTATGACTGTCAGCGCCGCAGCCCTGATCTGAGGCCATTTCTCTTTCAGCTCTATAAATTCTGCGATCACCGGTATCTTCTTCAGGATTACTTCCGTCAGCCAATCCATGATGGGATCTTTGATACATTTGGGTACCAGGCTGAATGGCCCCAGGATGAAATCTCCCAGGAAGTCCAGCACATTACCCGCTACAGTTACCAGCTTCAGCAACATGTCGATGACCCGCTGCATGAAGCCGCGTACATCATCCATGCCCTGGTATATCTTATCAAACATCCATACCACTTTATCCTCGGCCCAATCCTTCACACTGGCAATGGTTTTAGGCACCCAGCTGACCAAAGAATATACGGGGCTGAGGTATTCATTGCTTTGCAATCCGCTGAAAAACGTACTTACGTTAACGGCTATATTATTTACTTTCTCCAGGACCCATTGCCCTGCTGCAATAATGGTGACTTTAATGCGGTCGATCGATTTGTTCAGCGCGGGCAATAATACTTCCCGGAGGGAGGTTTGCTTATTGGCTACAGCATCATCATCGTTGCCCATGGCGGTAGCAGTATCGGCCACTTTATCCAGCCATTGTGTGGCATCATCCTGTAATTTGCGGATGGCCTCCATGTTGATCATGGCGCCAATGCCACTGATTACGCTTTGTATAGGCTCTATTACCGGGCGTAACTGTCCCTTAATAAACTGCCAAGCGTCGTTCAGCTTCGCAGATACGAAGTCCATGAACCCGCCTTCTTCGGAGTTATTAATACCGAGTTTTTTGCAGATCCAGTCCCAGGCATCGCGGTAAGGCTGTATAATGATGGCATCAAACTTATTCCAGATCCACCGTCCAAAGTCCTTGATACGATCCCACACTTTGCCGGCAAAGGCGGTGACTTTATCCAGCGCAGGCGCCATATAGGTATCCCATATTTTATTGAGCCATAGCCGCAACGGCTCAATGGCTTCCATAACACGGTCCCATACCGCACCGGCAATAGCTTTCACCACTACCGACAGGAGATTCAATGCTTCAAATAAAGGCTTACAATCTCCTTTGGAAAGGCCGTCGAGGATTACCGGCAACTGGTTTTTCAGGTGGATGAAAATCTGGATAATGAGCATAAATTGCTCATCAGAAAATCCAAGTCCATTGAACAGTTCCCTGAAAAGGCCAAATAAAGCATTTTTGATATAGCCAAAAAAGCCTTGTGATTTTACATCTTTATAGAATTCGTAGATATCAGGAGGTAAGTGAGATGCCAATATGGAATCGGCGCCATTGAGCAGCGTGTCTGTCCACGATGTTTTCTTTTCCTCCCCGTTTGCCTCATCGCGTTGAACTGTTTTGGCAGCGCCCTGTTGAACGGTATGCGTCAGCTCATGTGCCAGCAGGAAACGACCTTTGGTGGATTCCGGATCGTACTTATTTTCTCCAAAGTAAATATGGTGCTGATAAGCAAATGCCTGTGCCCCTATTTCATGGCTGAGAGCTGCTGCTTCTGTACCGGTGTGTATGCGTACAGCACTGAAATCCGCCTGGAAGGCGGTTTCCATGTGTTGTCGTACGGGCGCAGCCAGCGGACTTCCCGGCGCGCTGGTTTTCAGGCGGGTGGCAAAACTATCACTGGTACGGAAACTGCCGTCGCCTGCGCGCTGCAGTCCGCGTATAGGTTTCGCAGAAATGATCTCACCTTCTTCTTCATTGCGGTGAATGTTATTACTACCATCACCACCAGGACGGGCGCCGCCGCCACCGGTGAATGACAGGACAGGCATACGTAAAACTTTCTCCGCCATACGGTCCGCCTCTATTTCGTTGGGATCATCCGGCTTGCCTACTTTCAGGCTGGGTTGAATCCGCATAGCAATAGTGGGCGTCGCAGATTCATCCAGGCTCGTATGTATTTTTTCTGCCTGTTCACATTCCGCACATTTGGCTTGTATAGAAGATTCTTCTTCAACAGGCGACCGTTTCAATTCATCTTCGGTATCATGCTCTGCACATTTTGCCTGTACAGGCGCTTCTCCTGGTGCGTTATAACGCTTTATTTCTTCATGTTCACATTCCGCGCATTTCGCCTGCACTTCGGTATGTTCCTCTACAGGCGAACGTTTCAGCTCATCTTCCGTTTCATGCTCTGCACATTTGGCCTGTATGGGTGCTTCTTCCGGCGCAGTGTAACGCTTTATTTCTTCGTGTTCACATTCCGCGCATTTGGTTTGCACTTCCGGCTGTTCTTCAGCGGGCACGCGTTTTAGCTCATCCTCCGTTGGATGCTCCGCGCATTTCGCTTGTATGGGCTCTTCTTCGGAAGGACTGCGTTTTACTTCTTCCTGTTCGCATTCCGCGCATTTAGCTTGTACAAGCGCTGGCGGTTTAATATTTTTTGATTGTTCACCATTCGAATACCTGGATTGTATTTTTTCTTCAGTTGCAGACCGGTGTATACCGGGAATAAACAAAGATTGCAGTTCCGGTGTATCCGTAGTGGTATCCATCTCCCGGGATACCGTAGCTGCGAAAAAGGGAGCTGTTTGCCGGGAGGCATGGCGCTGCCCGGACTCTTCCCTGCGGAACAGTTTACCGGTTTTCAGGCCGGCAGTGGGAGTTGCGTTATGAACAGCGCTTTCGCTCATAGGGTTATTGCAATGAATTAAATGCAGCGGTATATGTTACCACTGCACGTATAATATTTGCGGCATCCAGGCATATTTTACCATAGATACCTTATTAATGAGAATATCTTCTGTGCGCGCACTAAGGGTCAGGATCCAGGCTCCATCACTGCGTTGGGATAACTGCCCTTCCCGTTGCAGGAAAGCAGTACTAAACCATTCAGCAGAAAACTTCCGGTCTTTCCGCCATGCTTCCAGGTAATCCGTCAACATGCTGTCGGCGGCCTGTTGGGCAGCATCATCCGGAGCCAGCGCAGGGTCTACGGGTAGATGCAAAGGCCAGTTACAGAGTAGTTTATTCAGCAACCAATACTCCTCCCCATCCTGTTCATTCCGCCCATAACAGATATAGTGCAAAAGCAGGATCGCCCGCTGCTGTGCGGCTTCATCAACAAATTGCCGGTCTGCCACATGTCCTAATGTCCTGAATAACCTGCCACACTCCATCCAGAGTAATACCAGGCCGGCATTTTCAATTTGCAGCCCACGTTTCAACTGGTCCGTAAGCGTACCTATTTTATTGGAAAGCGCGGCGGCAACTGTCGGGATATCATTTGTTGCATTCTTTGCTTTTTCATCAGTTGCAGGCACACCGGCGACTATCCCATTTGCCACCGCACGTTGAAACAAAGCAACCCAAACAGGGGCATCGGGCGGTGATACAGCAGTCGTATTGACGAGGGTAACTGTTCCGGTAATATTATCATTTATGGTACTGCCTGAGGGGGTGAATGAGCCACTTTTACCTGCACGGGCCAACTCCTGAGCGATCATGATTTGTAAGTCCGATTCACCAGCCGAAAACATTCGCAAAAAAAGTTGTTTCATACCGGCAGCGCCCAACAAATAATACAAGCGTATCCATACCACCGGGTCATCTTTGCCAGCGGTTTTCAGGAGTGTTTCCACCTCCGGTTGCCCATGAACAGGCAAGGCCTGCAATGCTTCCTGTAAATCCCTGATGACTTCACTCCCATTGTCGAAGGCGCGGATACCATACCTGAGAAAAAACAACTGTACCGCCAGCGTGTATTCAGCACCATTAGGAATAATAATATTCGCTGCCTGTTGTGTAGCAAGTTGTTTACGAATGGCTGCAGCCAACTGTGACAACAACTGTGTCTGAAAATCATTTTCGTTGGCACATTGCAGTGAGATCGAGATCGCTGGAATTTCTATGTATTCATCTTCCCTAACCAGGCCATCCAACAGTGTGTTCAGTTGTGTCATGAAGGCGGCGGTATGCAAACGGTAGCCCAGCTGCTGTTGCAGATCTCCTGCCAGCTTTGGCCCGGAAGCATTTACCTGTACTTCCATCCGTTTAATGATATGTTGTTGTTCAGCCACGCGCCTGGGGTTGTTGTATCATCAGGTAATAGTCCACATCCGGGATACCGCAGCAGCTTACGCGGTATGGCAACATAAAGTCGCCCACAATCGTGAACGCACTGATTTCTGCCCGGTCTGAATGGATACATTCGTTCAGCTCTATCTGCTCATCTGTATCTGTATACACCAGCACCAGGGTTTGGCCTTGCTGTAGCGCCGGCCGGTGCTCCAGGCCAACCACATATGGAAGTAGCCCTACGTTGGTGGTGCTGTGCACATTCACCGCTATGACATCTATACAGATGTTATAGTTCATCAGGTACCTGGCCAGGTCGAAACCATTGAGGCGAAAGTCTTTATTGTCGTTGTTCAGGGTAATGGGCCTTCCAATATGTCCTTCCACCCTTAGCCAATGACGGGGCTCGAAGTTGAAAGCCAGTGGCATCAATACTTCTGGCCGGGTGCTGTAACTATCGTTGCTGACATCCGTAGAGGCTTTGTCATCATTACCGGGAAAGGCATTATAGGACAACAACGTGTCGGTACGACGTAACACCGTCGTTTCATAGTCCCAGAACTGGTGCACCGAATAAACACTGTTGGCATCCAGCGGGTAATAGTAAGGGATGGCTGTTTTTCCCAATAGTTCTGCGCTACTACGTGTAGGCGTTAGCTTTATAGGGAGAAACTGGAAGGGATTACCGGTATCAGGACTGGCCTGTGATTCCCAATAATCGGTAGAATCGAGTTTATCTTCAATGGTATCATTGGATGTGGCCAGCACTTTCTCCAGGTGCAGGAACGGCAGATCAAAGGTGCGAATCATCACCATTATGCGCCAGTGCATACAGCGTACTTCGCGGATAACGGCATCTCTTTCGGCGGCCAGGGCCAGGTCGCGGAATATCAGCGGCTGATAGGTACTACGACCGCCCAACACCGGTCCCAGCAACACTACAAGGCCGGTATTATTACTTTCAGAGATCGTGGAACAGGTACATTTTCCCCGGAAGCCATTGAGTTTTAGCACCAGTTCATTATAAGCGGTGGTAAGATCACGTAACCAATCATACACGTACTGAATATAATACAGGTGCATTCCTTCCTCATAAAAAGCATTCAGTTTAAGCGCCAGCATTTTCCGGTACTTCTCCAGGTAAGCAGCATCTTTATGAGAGAGCAGTGGGCCGAAGAGATCATGCAATAGTTTCAGGGCATCGCGGAATTCCTGCTGGTAGTCATCGATGATGGCCTTGTATTCGAAGAAAATATCTGCATAAGCTTTCACCGTTTGAAAAGGCGCCTGCAGGTTTGCTTCTTTCAGGCCTATTGCCGGGTTGATGATGGCGAGTTTCTTGTAACCAAAGCGGGGTATGCTTAACAATGGTAATTGTAGTACCGGGCGCAGGAAGCGATCTACTGCCGGAATATCAATATCGTCGGGTGAAAAGTTATTGGAGAAAAGCGACTGGTCATCATCCGGCGCCGGCGCTTCTATTCCTGCTGCACGTGCCATGGCATTGCGGGTAACCAATATCCAGTATAACTGCAGGCCTGATTCCGTATCCGCCGACAGCGCCAGCAGCAACATAATTTTATCGCGGTTCAGATTACGTTCAGGAATATCATCGGGGTGTTGCTGTTTCAGCGAATCGATACTATCTGGTGGTGCATCATCCGGCGCCAGCAGCAGGAACTCCATATGTTTGGGATCCAGCTTATCCAGTTTCAGGTAGGTGAGCATAAACTGACTTACCCGCGTCCATGGAGAGGTATCCATCTCCCCATCACCTCCGGTTGCCGGCAATGGTTTTACATAATAGCGGAACTTTTTTTCCGGGGTATGTAATATCGTTCCATCCGGCAATATCACGGTACCTTCCGATACGTCGATGGAGCAATCCGGATTTACGTGTACTTCTGTGCCACAAACTACGCCGTTGCCGGCAACACAGGTATCGATAACTTCTTTCATGAATACTGTTGTTAGAAATAATGAATCTGATTGTCGTTCCAGTTGTTCATCAGCGTCACCAGCGCATCGTTGGCTTCTGCCAGACCGGGCCGCCCCTTAGTACAGAGCCGTTTTATCCATTCGTTGTATGCTGCTTCAAAGGCCAGCATATCTGGTCTGCTCAACAGCACATAGCGCACCGACAGATGTGCGGGCATTTCCCTGCGAAGCGTCTGCATAAATACATCCAGGCGGTCCGGATCCTGGAAACGATCGGCCCAATCCGGTAAGGCGATGGTGATCCAGAAAGAGTATGGATCCAGCAGGCTGACATCATCCAGGCAAGCGATCATCGGTGTCAGCAACTGGTTGAAGGTGGTATTGCGCGGCCTCAGGAGAATATGTTCCAGCAGATGGAAACTGTCGTCATTACAATTGCCGGAAGCCAGTTCCCGCAGGTATTGCAGTCGTTTGGCAGCGCCCTCCCTGCCTGGAAATGGCTCCAGCATCAGCGCATTTTTATCGGTACGATCAGCAGGTGCTACATTAAGCCAGAAGCCTACTATGTTATCGTCTACGATATCATATGCACTGCTGTCACCTGCCCGGTTGAGAAAATCCAGCCGTGCTTTCTTCGCCTGTTCAAAGCTTCTGAAACGTTCCGTGCTCACGAGCAAACGAGCGCCAGATCCACCTTGTGGCCGGATATAGAAGACATATTCTGTTTCCGCGCTGGCATTACCCTGGTTATCTGTTTCCCCTACACCCACTTCAAAAACAGGCTCACAGGTAATGGTATGGCGGGTAGCGTCCTGCATACCCAGTATGGCACATACGCGTTTGCGCACTCCTTCTACGTTATCTGTCTTCCAATAGCGGAATTCATCTTTATCAAACTGGTATACAAATCCGCTGGCTCTTTTAGCCCCCAATGCGGGTACCTGTTGCAGGAAGCGCTGTTTATCGGCAATGCTTTCTGTCAGGCCGTCATCTATTGCCCAGGCATTGCCATCAGACAGCGGCATTTCTATCCGGTACAATTGCAGCGCATAATCGGTGAACTGTTCCCCGAACCTGGCCAGCATATGATCCAACAAACGATCCTGGTAAAGTTGCTGGTCGGTATCGCTACCGGAAGTGAGTTGTTGCAAAGCTGTGATATAGGCGTTATGGTCATCCGCTTTAAAGGCGTCCCACTCAGGATCTGGGGTTACTTTATTGAGCGTGGAATCCACTACCTGCGCACCTTTGTAGTCCAGCAATATTTCTTTTATGCCCGGAATGTTGTACAATGCCTGGTACATGACCGTGGCATCGCTTTTCACGGAAAAAAGTGTTTTCACCGCCGACAATTGTGTCAGGTAATTGGCCAGTAGCTGGTCATAAAAGAAGAGGTATCCTTTCAACTGTTTAGCCTGGGCCTGTCGCAGGTCGGGCTGCTTTTTGGAGATACCGGTATTCCCAATTTTATAGGTGCGGGGAAAATCTTCCTGTATGCTGGTGAAGTCGGTCAGGTCTGTCAGTATCCGGCCATCAGGTACGGGGAGGTCCTGTTGTTGTTGCCGGTTAATTTTGGTGGTGCTGTCCGGATGCACGTCGAGGTATTCTTTGAGCCGGAGCATATCTACCGGTACTTCTTTGTAATGGGAGACAACGGCAAAGGTAGTGCAGTCGATGCTCAGGGCCGGGAGACATTTACAATCCAATGCCAGGCACCATTTTTCCGTACTATTATTTCCATCATCCTCACTGCAAAGGTGCATGTTCAGCCGGTCTATCTGTACAACGCCGGGTACTGCGGCGATGAGTTGATAGAGGTCAGAACGATATACTGTTTGCCGGGGTTGAGCGGCCAGCAGGTCGGCATCATCAATAAACCCGTTTTGTAATAACGGTCCCTGGTATACGGGATCGGCGTTATAATATTTTTTGGCAGCGATGAATACATCGTTGTAGTAATCTGTTACAGATACTGCGTCCCACAGGTTGGCGATGGCTGCCTGGAAAGCGGTATCGCCGGTGATGCGTATGTTGAGCATGCCTTGCAGGGCGGTCAACAATTCTGCTGGCAGTTGTGCGGTTTGCAGGGTATTTATCACATCGCTGTCTATCTCAAACTGCGCATACCGGTTCATCATTTCTTCGAGACTGTAAAAGCGTATTACGGGCGAAAGGTAATGTTCTATTGCACGGTACACGTTGGCCAGCACCTGCCATTTATCAACGGCAGGATCCAGTTCTACGGCAAGATCAATTCCCATTCCTACGGTTTCGGCTATATGAATTTCCGGGTGAATGTCTTCACTGAGGTTACGTACCCGGTGTAATCGTTTTTTTGCTTCCGCAATAATATCGGCTTCATCGCCAATATGATCTTCTTCCAAGCGGAGTGTTACACTATAGATACCCTGAGGTTGAAAGAGGTTATATTCCGCTGGCTGATCTTTTCCAGGCAATTCGCCACTGCGGAGGCTCCCGGTAAAATACAGGCTTATTAAAGGTTCGAAATAAAAGAAAGCCTGCAGGTCGATAATTTTATCGATCAGGGCGATGAGTGTATTCCATGCGGTGAATCCGGACAAGTCCTGGCGGAGTATATCCAGCCAGTGGATCAGTGCAGCAAACTCCCGTTCCGGATGATGATCGGGGTCTATGGTCAGCAGGTAGCTTTCCAGGAAAAACAGCGATTCATCATAGTATTTATCTGCCATGTACAGCAGCAATACTTTCTTCAGGTCGGTTGAAATATTGTCTTTATATAAACGTTCCAGCAGTTCCGCTCTGAACCTCTCCCGCGCAGCCGCTTTTTCTTTATCGCTTACACAACCGTTCATGGTGATCAGCAGGCTGGTATCGATTTCGCCGGGGCGCGGAAAAGATATTGATACATTGAGCATAGCCATATATGGCTTCAGTTGCGCCACTGCATAACCATCAAGCAGTCCATCTACCCAGAAGAAGCGGACTTCGGGATCTTCCAGTTGTTGCACCCAGGCATTTTGCACACCAGGCATGTCGATCAATATTTTTCGTAGATCCAGTGCCGTTACCGGTGCGCATGGGAGTATCTGTGCAGCAGTATAAAAAGAATCGTTGTCAGGAGCGGCGAAGAGATCTGCTGATGGCATATTGCTCCGGTAGCCCAGGTCAGTAAGGGCATAGCAAAGTATTTCCAGCGTGGTGATACCTGGATCGTGGAGGTTATAATCTGTCCATATATCCGAACCCAGGTTTTCTATATGCCGGATTCCTTCTGTGCGCAGCAGTTGCCAGTCCATAGAAGGTGGATACAAGGGATTTTTAGGTATGACGAGAGAAGTACTCATACGTAAGTTTATTTTTTGGGCTTAGCAATTTGGATGGTGGTGAACTGCCCTGGCGTGAAGGCCAGATCTACGGTCATACCAGCCACCTGGTTGTTTTGTATTACTGGGGTAATGCGATAAGCGTTATCAGTTGCCACGCCGTCGCTGGCGTTTGCCGGGATACTTCCACTCAATGATCTGGCATCTACCTCTCCGTTTAACACCTTTACCATTGCATTTATAATGGCATCTGCGTTAATGAACCGGGGCTGCCAGGCTTTTACCAGTGCCGCTTTCAGGGAAGCTATTTTATCAGCCGGAGCAGGTGTAGGCCCAGGAGTTGGTGCTGGTGTTGGTGCCGGTGGCGGAGGGGCCGGTGCAGGCTGAGGTGTATCATTATTGACAGCTACGTACTCCGCAGGAATCGCCACCCGCTCCACCTCTGTCAATGTTGGACGATCTTCTTCGCAACTGCCGCAGGCACAACGATCATGGTCTTTGATCACATTGATATCATGATCGATGACATTTGGATTGTCTTCGTTCAGGCGATCAAGGTAGGTGGTCAGCACAGATGCGGCTGTGTAAGGCGTTATCACATCAACATCACTCCAGTCGAGGGTATCCTCATATTCTTCCGCCATCTGACGGGAAGAAAAATGTTTAATTTTAAGATTGGTGACTACATCTACATAGTCCAGGTTTTCGAGGAACTGTAACAGCCGGGTCCTGGAGATGGGCGTACCAAACAACAGGGGTTTCTTTCCGGTGGCCCAGGGCGACAAAAACAATTTCAGCGCTTCATTCAGGGCTTTGGTGTAGTAAGGAATATCTTTTCCGGGATAGAAGCGTACGCATACCCGGATCCTTACCGGTTCAAAGCGGGCATTGATGACATCGAGGCGATCACCTCCCTCATCGCAGCCGCAGTCGTCATTACAGCAGCAAAAACCCGGATCTCCATAACCGCCTACGAAATAGCTGTTTCGTTGCGCCACGAACTGCTTCATGGACGTCAGTTCCCCGGCCTCGAATATGGGATAGAACCTGCGGTTGCCCGTCATTTTATTGGGAAACGGAATGGCCGCTACGGTGACATGTCCGGGCCTGGCGGTATAAATACGGCGGGAATGCGACAAACACTTCAGCACTGCTATTTCCGGGAATGATTCCAACAATAATCTTTCATAGTCCCATATGGTCACCGCGCGGTTTTTATGGCGCAGCCTTTCGTGTATACGTGTGAGGTAGCCGTCGCGATCCAGCCGCTCGGAGGTACGTCCGCCAAAAGAATCATAGGGCTGTGTAACGGATTTCACATTTACATCCCGGAATTTCAGCGCAGAAATCGTTCCGGCAGGTATACCATCCACCAGGTGATCTTCAGTGTTCTGTTGGTCTGTAAACACTGCTTCTGCGGCATTCACATGTATATCAATGAGCATGGGCAGCGCGTCTACCATCACGTTATCGTCCGGTATTTCTATCGCGGAAGCACGTAGCCAGAAAAGGTCAGTACGGCCATCTTTACCGAGGATCGTGGTGTTACCGTTTTTGATATCCTCCGGAATCTGGAAGAGGATGATACCAGTTTGCTGCATGCCCAGCGTAGTATCTTTCAGAATATACTGCGGCGGCAATTCCACCCAGGTATCTGCCAGGTAAGACCAGGCAATGTCCGGGGCATAGTGATCCGGGTTACCGGTACCAGGCGCCGTTTTGAAGAGCAGCGACAGTGTTTGGTTGGGTACCAGTTGCTCAAAGCCCAGGAATAGGTTACCGTTTGCCGGTACCGGCTTCGGACGTGACCGGTCAAATAGTTCCGGACCTATTGGCAATTGCGGCTCTGGCATGGTTGGCACTGGTGCTGGACTTATACCTTCGCCAGACATGTCCTCCCAGTTACCCAATGAATTGAACACGCTGAAGTAGTGACGGGAAGGGAGCCTGCCATCTGTTTTAGGATGGATATTCTGATCCGCACGTATCGTTACCGGGTTACTGCGATAAGCAAATACAATGTTATCTGCATCTAATACATAGTAGTTGTCGCCACCCCAGGTCACCTCCATACTGATCCAGCCGCTTACCTTAGCAGTAGGGTCTAGCGGGAATTTAGACGAAGCAAGTAAGGGACCGTCTATTTCCGTATAGCCAACAATGTTAGGACCACCGTTGTCTGGTATTGCCTGCCAGGTGCCATTATACAGGAAAGACTTGTTGTTTAAATACAGGTTATCATTACCTGCGTGCAGGATATAAAAATAAGCGGGGTCTTTAAAAAACAACTCCTGTAGTTTGATGAAAACTTCAGATTGAGTTTTACCTATCACCAGTTGATTCCTTGACTCTACCTGCCCCTCCGGCGTTTGCCGGAAGAAGACGGCTGCCTGACCCGGCTGGATCACCTCACCCAGGAAGTCGGAAGGGTTTTGCGCATACCGGGACAGCTCTCCCACGTAGCTAAAAATCTTTGCCTGCGAAATGGTAACATCTTCCGGCTTTATTTCGGTGGTCTTAAAGCGGATAAACGGAGGCGTGTATTCATCCACTGGTAGCACCGCCGGGAACTCAGGATGCAGCCAGATCACAATCCGTTGGACCCAATATGTTGATCCTCCATCGTTCACTACGGTACCGGCATTTAAATTAGGGGTGTTGCTGTCGCCGCCACTGTAGCCGTCTACCTTGAGCACCCTGTTATACAGGGTATATTGAGCGTCTGGTGCTACACCGGCTCTTTTAGCTGCTGCTATCGCCGGATCAAATTCGTTTTGAATTTTATTCAGCAACTCATCCGGCATGCCGGTGTTGTTATAATAATTACTGCCATCGGGAATGCTGGTATCATACAGGTTCAACTTTATCAGCCCTTTTTCCGTGGCTATTTCCATTTGAAAATTCTCCAGTGCATCCACGATGTTGGCCCCATTGCAGCTAAACTCAATAGATACCATCCGGTCCAAACCATTGGCCAGCCACAGTTCCGTGCTGCTCACACTGAATCCGGCAAAGGCCTGTAGCTGCTCCAGTTTCTGAATGAGTTTCATTTGTTCTTTCACTACAGCTGGCGGGCGGGCGTCATAAAGATCTATCAGGCCCTGTATTTTTCTTTGCTGATACATCAGCCGGTTGTATACATCTTCTCCGGAAAGTGCACGCCAGGCTTTAGTGCCAGCCGGCCAATCTTCTGCCAGTCCATCTTTTTTATCTGCAGCAGGCAATGCATAAGCCGTTTTAACCGGTATGCCATTTTGCATCACTTCTTTCATATACAGGTTCCGGCGCTCTACCAGCTTTACCGGAGAAATCACCAGTTCATCTGTCAGCTTGTAAAACATGGGCGCACCGGCACTATCGGCGCCAGCTTTAAGGGCGGTACCGGCGGCAATCAATGCAGGTGGTAGTTTCAATGCCAACTCAAACACTACATGTACTTTGTCCGGTACCAATTGCCTTTTTTCGAGGCGAAGCACGTCGTGGTAATAAAAGAGCAAATGTTTTTCCACCTGGTTATTCAGTTCGTCCTGCAGGTGTTTGAACAAGTAGAGGAAAGTAATATACAGGGTGATATGTGGTGCGTGGTTGTGCCGGGAACGGAGTGCGCTTTGAAATGCCTTCCTCACTTTTTCCAGGATAAGCGACAAAGCTTTATAGAACTGCAGAAAGAGGCTCCACAATTCATCGATCGACTCATACGGCAACACAAAATCGATACATTCGAAGGCTGCCCTGTCTTTCAGGTCCCAGGGGGCTGCACAGCCATATGTACCTATAAAACCTTCATATAATTTAATGGCATTAGGGTCAATGGCTTTATGAAATTGTATGAGGCGGTACAAGGGCGCCTGCAAGGTACTGCTGATAATATTGAGCACATCCTGCTTCAGCGGATGATCTGCCGGAATTTTCTGACAGATATGCAATACTATCAACGCAAGACCGTAAACACCGGATTCAGTGCTTTTAATCATTTCCTCCAATATTGCCGCAGCAGTCTTTTCACCGGGTTTGGCAGTCCCCATGTCTTCCTGTTTGCGGCGACGGCGGTACATGATTTCTTTGGAGCGAAAAGCAGTACGTGGACTGTCCAGGTCTGTGGCAGCGAGGATCGCCAGCAGGCTGGTGATGTCTGATTCCCAGAAAGGAGTCCAGTCGCCGTCTTCCTGGTTATCAGGCCCCCAGTGACGCACGTGTTCAGACAATCCACCGGCAAAGGCGATTAGCTCTTCTATATTGCGATCATCCAGTTTCAACTGCTCAGGAATAAGGCTGATCAGCAGTCTGTCGCGTTGTTGTGTACCACCATGTACTAATGGATGGTGTAATGTGTTGCAGTGTAGTATCATAACTCCACGTTTGTTCCCTCTTGTTTATAAAATGGGTATACGATGCTGAATCTGTTGTTGGTGGTTCTCACTACATAGTCCATCACAATTTCCAGGGTGCCTTCCAGTTCTGTAGGGGTAATAGCGAGCGAGATAATTTTTATGCGCGCTTCATATTTGGCTACATTTTTCCGGATGAGGTCTTCCAGGTAGCTGAGAAAAGTTACATTCAGCGCGGTGAATACATAGTCTTCCGGATTACAGCCGTAGCCAGGTTGCAATACCCGTTCCCGGACGCTGGTACTGAACAGTATCCGGAGGCTCTGGTCAATATCTTCTTCATATTGCGCCATGGCTACCGTTCCGGTGGTATGGTCGAAAGTGGGTGGAAATGCCCAACCTTTTCCCAGGAAGGCTTTCTGTTCGTTTTGTGGATTTAAGAATAAATATTCCATGGTCTTATTTTTTTATCCTCCGATGAATACTGTGGGAGATCCTGTTTGAATCATGCCTCCCGGTTGATGGGTGGTTTCATCCATTTGCCGTGCAGCAGGCTGGCCGCCGAAGAACACGGTAGAAGAACCGCTTTTGATCATATTGCCTGGTTCCACGCACATGCACATATCATTTTGTACAGCGGCGGCCAGTTGATTGATGAATACCCTTGACGATCCGGTGGCCATCACCTGTCCGGGGCCGTGTATTGGTGTAAACGGGGACACTGATAATGGTTTGGGGCAAAAGTGTACATCAGTATTTCGAGCTGCTGGTTTTCCTGGCATGATACATCAGTTTAAATCGATTCTTGTTCCATTTATTTTAATACCCTGCGCAGATAATTCGATGGAAGTACTGGCGTCCAGCGTGATGCTGATCTTTTGTCCGCTGCCGTCCAGTTCTATTTTCGGACTGTTGCTGTCACCTGCGCTGAGCAGAATTTTCTTATTATCATCATCAAAAATGAATTGCATACCACCCCTTGCGATAAAGCCTTTCAGTGCATTTTGATCGCTCGCCGGTAATTCCTGCGGGGCTACATTTTTATCGCTGTTCACGGCGCCCAGTATCACTGCGTCGTTGGGATCATTGTTGATAAATCCTACGATGACCTCATCTCCTATCTCAGGCCGGAAAATGAATCCCCGTTTATCGCCGGCGTAGATGTTTACCATCCTGGCCCAAATACCGTCTGCATTGGTGCTGTTGGGATTTTGTGCGATAAAGGGAATGCGTACCTGGATGCGGTAATCGCCGCTGCGACTGTCGCCTTCAATTTTGGAAACAATGCCTGCGTGCAGGCCACGGATACTGCTTACCAATCCCGCCGCTTCCGGTGGGGCCGGTGTCATGTTATCTGCCGCAAAATTTTTATTCCATCCAAATTGTATATCTGTTTTCCAGGTACCGTTGATCACCTGGTGTAATATGCCTGTAATGAGATGGGTACCGTTAAAACGGTCTCCTACTCCGTTTACTTCCAGGGTGTCGCCTGGTTGCACTTTTATGCCATTAATAGCGGCGCGTCCTTTTACGTGCGATAAGGTACCGCGCTGTTGTTTGGCATTGGCCCAGGCACTGAGCTCCTGGGTATCCATGTCGCCACCATGGTAGAGTTGAACGGGGTTATCTTTATACAGTACATCGGGGAAATCGCGTTGTGCGCCACCGCCGCTCAGCGCGCTGGAAGCGGATGAGAGCAGTCCGCCTGCGCCACCTGCGTCGGCACCAGCGTCTTCCTCCATGACTTCCTGTTTGGTATAATCCCAGGTACTTCCTTTTACGGTGGGGTAATGATCCCGGGCATCCAGTTCCGATTCAAATTCCAGGATGGGGATCCCCTGGCTGCCGATGCCAAACTGCACCTGCAGATCGGGTGTTGATTTTATAGCGGGCTTCTTCATTTGCAGTGTGCCCTGGTCTGCCAGGAGGCAAAGGCCATTGGCATCAGCGCGCAGTAACATGAAGTCCCAGTCGGTTACATTGTACTGTACCAGCTCTTTGTGTGTATAGCCCGGACTCTCCATGGTACCTGCACTTACATCCGGGTAGTTGTTCAGGATATCCTGCACAAGGTCTTTATCGGATACGTTGTAGAAGTAGCGGCTTTTGCGGGCAACGGTTGTTTTCACGGCGGCATCACGGCATTCTATCTCCATGCGGAAATATCGACCCTGCTGCACTTTCACGGCATGCCGGATAATAATCCCTTTAAAAATAGTTTCTTCTTTTTGTTCGTAACCCAGCAGAATTTCTACTGTTTTTCCCGGAGAAAAAAGGTCCTGGTTACTTTTGGTAAACTCCTGTTTTTCCACGGAACCATCGGCAAATACGAGCCGTGCCCAGGGGATTCGGTTTAATTCGAGCCCGATGGAAAGGGATATCAGGCCACCAGGGGACATGGTCACTTCTTTGCCGTCGGCTCTAACGGTAACGGCTACGTTGTGTGTTTCCCTGTTTTGCGTTTCCGCTGTTTGTGGCAGGATCATTTTTTCGTGGTTTTATCGATGGGTGGAAGAATCAACTGCGTACCGGGTTGCAGGCGTCTGAAGTTGGTGAGCTGATTCGCCTTGGCTACTTCCAGGTAATATTTTTCGTCGTCGTATACATCGTCGCAGATGCGCAGGATGTTCTCCCCTGCCACTACCATGTGATGGCGACTCAGGTCGGGTGATAACAGCGACAATAACGCCATGCTATCCTTGAACGGTGTATAGGCTTTTATTTTCAATGTTATTTCTGCGCGGAGCGGAATGCCGTCGGGACTAAAAAGATTGTAGTTGATGTCCATATTCAGGAGTAGTCCCATGAATACGAGTTTGCCATATTGCACCAGCAGGAAGGGCGTGCGATGGCTTTCGTCTTTAAAGTCGTATACAGCGGCCTGCAGTTGTGCTACCCTGATCGGCACATAGGCGCCTTGCGCTTCTGCCGGTAGCTGGTTCATCACGCTGCCGATGAGATCTGCAGAAGGCATGGTGCTTGGTGCTACCACACCGGTACCATCCAATATAAAGCGTAGCTCCAGCTCTTCGGGATTCACTTTATCGAATTGCAGTTCAGTGCCCGGTGTGCCTTTGGTATCAGGTTCATTGTACTTGATACTAAAGCTTCTGCTGATCGATTCGGGATTGATCTGTACTTCGAATATTTTGGTGGTGAGCGTAGTCAAAACGGTGCTGGCACTAAGGCTGCTCAGGCCACCCAGCCCGCCTTTACCGGAGGTATCCGGTCCGGGTAGGGAAACGATGCGTAGTTTACTAATTGAACCGTCCATGTCAGCGATCTTTTTGTCGTTCTAAAATCTCCATCACTTGTTGCACGGCTTCCTCGATGATGCGTGTCTTCACATCTTCAGAGATGCCTGCCTGCGGGAGTGCCCCCGTGTTGGTGGCCGCGCTTTGATTGGTGGCCGTTACGTTGGCTTTCACCACCAGTTCCCTGATAATAATGGGCATGATGAAAATGATTTAAGAAGATTTAGTGAAATAATTGTAGTTGATCTGTATTGTTTCCACAGCGATGTCGCTGTTCTCCGCATTAAACCCGGTGATTTCCCATTTGGTAGGAAAAGCGTTCACCAGGTGCCAGGCCATGAGTGGCTTAGGGCTTCCCTGAGAACCGCCTTCCACATCGAGCAGGAATACATGCAGATTTTTGGGCGAAAAGCTAAAGTCTTCGATGGCTTTACGGCACCACTCTACCAGCGGTGAACTTACTTTCAGTCCCCGTTTGAGCACCAGTGGTTCTGCCCTTGCAGGCAGTGGTAGCTGGTGGGTAAAGCGATTTTCGCCCGCTTCTTTGACAGACTGCGTTTCCATGCTCATGGAAAGTCCCGACAGCTCCTGGAATTCCGAATCGCTGTCGGGCATACCATCGATCACTACTTTGAAGTAAAAACCTACGGGCGGATAACTATTTCCAATTACCGGCATACGATTTATTTATATTCTACTGACAAATCTTCTATGGCCAGCTCCAGTGTTTCTACTGCTACCTCGTTGGCATCTGCTTTCATATCTGTGAAAGCTACCTTCACGGGGAAAGCGTTGGTCAGTGTCCAGGCTACCACCGGGTTACCTTCTTCATCGTTGAGGGTAATCACTATGTTTTTGCGATAGTCTACTCTTTTACGCACGGTCCCTGCTTTGCTGCCGTCGCCGATCCAGCTGTAGAAATCCGAATTAGCGTCTTTGAAGCCCTGGATCAGGCCTTTCTTCAGGGTAACGTTAGCGAACTTGCGCAGTCCCGGTAATTTAATTTTCGAGAAGTTGGGGTCATTACCCGTGCGGTATTCTATCAGGTCTACCTGGTAGTCCAGTCCGCTCACTTCTGTGAAGCCGATCTGGTCAGCACTATTAAATTCCTGTTCCGGGCGTGATACCTTGAAGTAGAATTTGGGGAAAGGATAACTCTTTGCCATTTGCTATAAAAGTTTAAATGCTTTTAAAAATGTACTGTTAGGATTCCGCCAGTTCGAACTTATGCTCGTACTGTAATACGATGAACTCTGCTGGTCTTGCTACCGCCACTTTAACGAAGATGCGCATGATACCATTGAGTACATCGTCATCACTCATGGATTCCGGTGCGCTGCAAATCACGGCGTATGCGTCATCGGGTGTATTACCATAGAGGCCACCTGCTTTCCAGAGCCTGTTGAGGAAGCTCCTGATCATAGCACGTACTTTGATCCAGGTTTGTTCGTTATTAGGAGCGAATACAAAGTCCTGCATGGCGAGTGCAATAGAATCTTCTATAAAGCAGAAGGTGCGGCGCACATTCACGTATCTCCATTCAAGATCGTTGCCTGCAAGGGTTCTGGCGCCGTATACCAACAGTCCGCGGCCAGGGTAAGTACGGATAGCGTTGATGGCTTTACCATTGGAAGGTGCATTCAGGTTAGCGTGTAAGTCGTCGTCAATATCCAATGCGGGTTTGATGCCGCCGAATACGCTGACGTTTGCAGGAGCCTGCCATACGCCGGCGGTAGCATCGGTGCGTACATAGATGCCCGCAATGGCACCACAGGGAGGCAGTGTTACTGCTAAATTTGAAATGGCATCTTTGATCTTACCATAGATGAGGTTATTAACGTCTTTGATGACATCCATGGTGAAGTTGGTAAGCGGGATACTCACGCCGCTGCCCAGCGCCTTTACAGCAGCTTTCAGCGTGGCGAGCGTGGAGGCTACCAGGCCCTGTGCATTGGTAAGGGCGGTAGTGGCCAGTCCCAGTGCGGTATCTGTATCGGTCTGTGCTTTCCCCAATATTGTTTGAGGTGCCGGGTTGGCTTTATCTAATTCTGTAGCAACGTCGGCGGGTATGGCTACACCGGAATCAGCAGATATTTTCAGTAATTGTACCAGCATGTCTGCATCCTTGGCACCAGGGGTAGCCTGTACCCATGCGTCCAGGGCTGTTTTCAGGTAGGTCAGCGCTTTCTTTTCTGCAGTGAGACCATCCACTTTCCCCTGGGCTGCCGGTATTGCTGCGTTAGCATCCAGGTAAGCTTTGGCCTTCGCTTTCAGGTCTGCTACGGTATTGGCATCTCCGGGTATAGATTGTACGTGGGAGGTAACTGCTACATCAGCTTCTGCATAATTGTAGCTGAAGATGGTTTTAATGTAGGGATAGTAAGTCATCCCATATTTTTTGAATTCGATATCAGATGGCATCCTTGTCTGGAAGCCACTTTCGATAGTGTCGATGCTATCCCCATTTGCGGAATGCAGGTCGATGATGGTAACGCGGTCCTTCATTTTACTGCAATGTTGCAGGGCAGTAGTAATTACACCGGATTGGTATTGTTCCTCGGTGAGTGAGGTACCGTCAGGAAATACGAGGATGGTTACTTCCTGTACTTTTGTTAAACTACCGATCGCTGTTTTAATAGCGTTGGCATCCGGATCTGTATCAAATTTACCAACAGAGAGAATGTAGCATGGGCCTCCGCCATTCGCAAAATAAAACAGCAGGGAATGATACATTTTGTATTTGAAATCTGTTGGATCAGCCACCTGTACATCGGGCGTACCGGTGCTTTCGTCGATGGTTACTTTGAGTTTTTGCAACGGCGCGGTGCCGAACAAATCTTCGTATTCTTTCATCGACTTGATCCGGGTGGGTTTCCCGCTCAGGTCTACCCCTTTTTTATCGGCCTTTTGGGTGTTGCCAATGAAAACCGGTACGGCGCTGGGGACCACGCCCACCGTTGGAGGAAGCGTAGAAATCTCCTGGGTGTAGACGCCAGGCATTCTTAAATCTAGCAAAGCTGCCATGTTATTTGCTTTTAGAGTTTATAAATGATAGTTGTATTTTTCATGCTTCTATCCGGAATAGCAATAGGACCTACTTCTACACCGGCGTCTTTATTGAGTTTCACCACGGGCTGTTCTCCATCTGCCAATACAATAGGAATGAGTGATTCGAAGAGATATACTTCTTTTATTTTTCCATCCGCTTTGAGGCCATCGATATATGCTTTTTCTGTGGGGAAAGGCGAACGTTTCTGAATGTCTACATTGGGAGGATACCGGGAACTGTTTGACGCGCTATAGGCGATCGTAAGTTTGGTAGGGTCCACCTTTGCGCCTCCGCGATCCACGGGTTCCACGAGGTAATATTGCCATTTAGAAGCGCGGGCACCAAGGGTTAAACTGAATACCAGGTTATCATCTCCCGGTTTCAGTTGCAGATGCAATATTGCCCAGTTATTACTTTGTTTCATCAGCTCATCGCTCAGCACCATTTTTGCTGTAGCGGTGCCACCGCCTGTGAGGTTTTTCTCCAGCAAATAAAGACCAGGATCCGCTAGCACAATTTTTATAGCGCCGCTGTTTTTGTCCACCGCGTTGGTACCCACGGTTACCCATCCGGAAGGGTTGGCTGCCGGGCGTTTCAGCGTTACGCTATCTACTGTACCAGCAGGGAAATTCAACATGGTTTGCTGACCAGCCATATCGGGTAATTCGTTGGTGGCAGACAGCACCAGTTGTTGTTGATAGGTGCCGTCTTCTTTCAGGTTGGAAAACCAATAACGCCCTTTGCCAAAGCTTTGCGTAATATTGAGGAGATCTGTTTTTATCCGCATCCCGAAAAACAGGTCAATCACGGTGTCCAGCTGTACAAAAGGATCTCCGGCTTCGTCCCGCTTCAGGTATATCTTCAGGTTACCATCTGATTGTTTGAATTTCATTCCGTACGCATCCAATACTGCCAACGCAGATGGTGTAGGGATAAACAGGACATCTGTTGCATGTGCATTGCTATAGAATGCATGCTTTATCTCGAGGGAAACCAGTGGGGTGTATTTAAAATGTAACATCAGTTAAACAGTTTCATCGCCATGGATATCTGTGATCAGTGAGCCATTTACAGGAGGTGCCTGCTGGAACATTAATACGCGTGCTTTATAAATCACCGAGGGCAGATACCTGCCTCCCATCACGGTCCAGAGGTTATTGAGATTTTCGAAGCCGAGGTTGTGCAGGTTGATAATCGCATCCTGCTCTTCGCCATTAACGGTGATGCTTATCCGGCGGTTCGCCTGAAAGCAACCGATCACCTGGCTGATAGCCTGCATGCTGGTCACATAAGAATCATACTTCGCTGAGAAGAGCAGGTAGGCATTAATATATACAGCGCTTTTTTCTTGGACGAAGCTGCTTCCTACTTCACGTAGCGGATAATTATTTCTCAATGCATTTTCTTCTTCCACTGATGCCAGCGTCAGAATTACTTTATCGTGAAACAGTTCTTCTCCGCCGCCTTCGGCGCTTTTATCGTGGATAGATACATCTCCGATCATGCACTCAAATAAATCGCCGGGGCCACCTTTTGATCGCAGACTAAAATAGAGATTCAGCGTTGCTACCATCTCTGCAAGCAATAGATCAATCATAATATATGTTGATTTTAGGGCAACAAATTTCCATTCGCATGTATATGTCAAATAGGGAGACACACCATGCAAGGGCATCATGAAGACATGCGACACTATATAGTTAACCTATACAGTTCACAACCGATAAACACAGGGAATAGTAACTGCAACGCGGCAAAGCGGCAACTATTTCAGCTGTGAAAAATGACCTCTTCCGAAGTTCATAACATCAACGTGACCATTTGTGATTTTTTTTGGGAGTTACAATTACAATTCTAAATCGTCGATACATTGGGGTTTTGGGGCATCGATTATTTCCAGACATGAAACTAGACAAAATAAATTACAATACAAAATCCATTAAATAAACTTTCCCTATTACAAACGTTGTAAGTCAGGATTCCTTTTTACCAAAACCGGTTAAAATGCGCTATCATAGCGGTTATTATCTCCCCAAAAAAATAAAACCGGAAAAGTACGCAACGGTTAAATTGCGGGAAAACCCTCAACGATTATTCCGCAGCTGCACCTCACCATCCGGTTAATTACCCGAAAACTTTGTCGATTTCAATCAGATCAGCCAACCCAATTATGCGTGCTATCGATAATGGCGGCGATAATCCATATCGAATGCCATTGGTTACGCCAAGGCATGAAGAAAGCCTGGTTAGATGCCAACTTATCCGACCTCTGATAGCAGCATAAGACTATGCATTCGATATTAAAATGCGACTACCTTAACATGAAGAGGTAGCCGCACTTGATTATTGCTTTGCTTTAATCTGATTTTCAATTCAATATTTGAGTGCAAGTACTGAGAATAACTATTGAAGAATTTGATATGCCCTGAGTCTCATTGGGAGGATCTGAAATTGCGGAATCTTTGTTGCGTTCTTACTTACGTCCTCCAAAAACATTTTTTTCATCCGGCTATCCGGAATAGAATCAGGGCATGGGATGAGATAATAGTAATAGTAGACAAAGGGTTGATAAACTTCAAAGTTTGGTCCTGCACCAGGGGCTGCTCGCTTCCAGTTAGTCTCTTTGTAAAGTGTTACTAAGAATTATTCTTGAGTAAGCATTAGGATAATAGCCTCCGGGCAATGTTTTAGCATCTGCAGTAACGGTAACCACTGAGCCATTGATGTCCTGAGTAACATTTGCGCCACCCCATAGTGGAAACTTATCCGGGCGGTGGATTTTATCTGTTGCTGAATTAATGGTTGCGGTAAAATAATCAAATGCTTCGTCAATGAGCTTTGTTTCGGATTCGTCATTAGATGGATGGGCAGCTTCCTTTTTGTTACATGCCCAGAAAATGGCTCCAATGGCAGCAACGATAAATAGGGTTTTTCTCATAAATTTTTTGAGTTATAGATTCATTGTCAATAACAGCAAAATTTAAGCGTCGGGGTATCGGGTTAGAAATAACTCCAGGTCTCTCTTATACTTATGTAGTTACAAGGCTAATAAACCTGATTGCAGCCGCTTTGTTGTACTGCACTGATGCTATGATTGCAGAAATCATTTTTTTACTTTAATACAATATTCAGCCGATATGGATCAAGAGGAAAATGAAGAAAATATATGCTTAGGGCGATAACTACTACTGTCCTTTTCCGATCTTACTTTCCATGTCAGATACTCGCCGCTGGCAAATGCCTCGAATATAACCTGGTGGCCATGATATCTGATTTACTGAAAAATACAACAATACTTCCTTCTTACAATACCCTACCTTCGCCATTTATTCAGGGTCTATGCCAGTTCAAACACTCCTTCAGCACTTCAATACCATCACGCCGTTATCGCTTGCTGCACAGGCAGCTTTAAAACAATGCCTGTACCTGGAGCGCTACCCGAAGAAAACAATGATACAACAGCAGCACCGCCCGGCGCAACATATTTTCATTGTACATACAGGACTGGTACGGAGTTTCTATACGCACAACGACAAAGAAATCACCGCGTCTTTTGGTACGCCGGGATGTATGGTGTGTGCCATGAGTAGTTTGCTGTCGTATGAGCCGGCGACTTATAGTATAGAAACGCTGGAAGAAAGTGAACTTTTCTACATGGAGTTTGCCGCCATGGAAGCATTATATGATGCCCATCATGACCTGGAAAGATTAGGAAGAATGATGATTACGCAATATTATCTTGACCAGGAAAAAGAGCTGAAGGCGATCCGGTTTCAATCGTCAGAACAGCGTTATCAAACTTTACTCAACCTCCAACCTGAATTATTACAACGTGCCCCCCTTGGTCATGTGGCTTCTTACCTGGGCATTACTCCCGAAACCCTTAGCCGTTTGCGAGCCCGGTATTAGTAATTGCACTTTTTGATTTATATCAAAAAATGAGGCGTCTGTATCCTGCAATTTCGCAGCGTAACAGACATACAACATGAAGAAAATATTGATAATACAGGGGAACCCACATCCGGGAAGTTATTGCAGCGCCTTAGCCACCACCTATCAGCAAACAGCGGGATTGGCAGGACACCAGGCAGAGCTGATCCATCTATATGATTTAAATTTTGACCTGAGCCTGCGTCACGGGTACCGGCAACGAACAGAATGGGAACCAGACCTGCACGATGCATGGGCTAAAATACAAGCCGCCGATCATTTGGTATGGATATACCCTATCTGGTGGGGAACGGCGCCTGCCCTGTTAAAAGGCTTCATAGACCGTGTATTTCTCCCTGGCAAAACGTTTAAGTACCGCAGTGAAAAATCGGTGTTTTGGGATAAACTGCTTAAGCATAAGTCGGCCCGTATGATCGTTACCATGGATTCACCGGCCTGGTACGATTACATGATGTACGGCCGGGCTGGTATTCGTGCCATGAAAACTGCCACGCTTGCATTCTGTGGCTTATCTCCTGTAAAAGTAACAGTGCTGGATAAAATAAAACTGCGTTCGCCACAAGCACTTGAAAAATGTCTGCGTAAGATAGAACGATTGGCGTTGAAAGGGAAATAACACCACTCATCGCTGCCAGCAAACATATGCTGGCAGCGATGAGTGATAATATCCTTTTTCTAACATGGAATTTTATTCAATTACTTTCAGATAGCGCGCCATCCAGTAGGGTAACAAATATTCATCTCCTGCCAGTTCGGAATCACCATCGTGGCCACCATCCAGCGTAAAGGCGTTAGCGTTATGACGATGTACCGGCAGTTCATCCAACGGCAACAGTACTTCCGTGGTTTGGTTGCGGAAGTTGGCCGGCAACAGCGTGATATCTTTCCGGTGAGCGTTTTTGATGGTCCAGGTGACCTGGTCCATCGGGAAGGTTTGCAGCCACCAGGTAGTTGCATCGGCATCGTAATCACCGGCAGTGGCGCGGGTGATCAGGTTCCAGAGTCCATTTTTTTCAGGACGTTCCATTTCCCAGTGGTTACGGATAGCTCCTTTATACTGCTGCTTTAACTCATCGGTAAAGGCATAGTTATTTAATACCCAGTAGGTAAGAAAGGCCATTTCATCGTCAGAGTGATTCCAGCCGCCGGTACCCATATCAATGCCCATGTGCAGGTAGCCGGGAGTAGATTTTATTTTGTGATAATCTATCTGGATATTTTTCAGATAGCCATATTTGTTCAGCAGTTTATACGCTTCGGTTTTATAACGTTCCTTGCCGGTGAGGGCATACGCCAACTGCAGCCCCGCAATGATTGTGGTACTTCCCAGCCGGCGATCCCCAATGGTTTCGGGATACCAGTTGATGTATTCCGGTCCCCAGCGGGCCCATAGTGTAGGTTTATTATCGATATCCACCAGCGTGTATTTGTGGTCGAGGATATGCGTCATGATCTTATCAATAAAAGCGGTGACTCGTTGCTTTTCTTCCGGGGTTTCTGCCACCATTTCATGCAGTACTGCTGTAATCCAGATGTAGGCTACAAATTCATCGCTGCTGGTATGTCCCTTCCATTCCCATTCAGGGTCCGGAGAATCGCGCCATCTTTCGGGATCAGAGTTTTTGTAGCCTTTTCTTTCGAAGGTACGCGAAGGAAACCCGGTGAGCTGGTTGATAGACAGGATTCTTTCGAAGGCTTCAAAAGCTTCCCAGGCGTAGCGTTTGGCTACCGGTTCATGCGTAGTGGCATAACGGAAAGCCTGGCTGCCCAGATAGAAGCTACTCCAGAGGCCATCGTTGTCGGTATCCGCCATTTCTGCAGTAGCAATATCGCCGGGCGTGAGGAGGTGTACATTGGAGATAAAGCCGTAACGGATATGGCGTTCCCGGATCTTACGTTCAAAATATGCGGCTTTCTGTGCGAATGTTTGTTGGATAAATGCGATTTTATTCAGACCGGTAGCAGTTAAGATATATACGTCACCGTTACTATCGGCTGCTAAGGATTTTACACCGTCCTGGTCCAGCCAGCGGCGGGAGGCGAAATACCGATAGTCGCCCCCGCTGGTTTTCATGAAGGCACCCTGTGGCGTGCCTGCCCAGATATGGCCCTTCACCACCAGTAACGTGTTGATATCGGGAACGGGTACACGCACCTGCAGTGATAAAGTGGTATCACCATTACGGCTGTTGATGGCGTAATAGCCGTTGTGTGTACCGAGTATAACGTCGTTGCCGTTGAAGGTCATGGCAGTGGCGTCTTTAACCGTATGAACAGGTTTGAACTGATCACCCTCCAAACGATACACCGCTTTGTTGGTGAGGATGAAGAAGGTGCCGGCATAGGCGGCCATGCTTTGCACATGCTCCGGCAATGCAGGCAGTTCCTGTAGCTTACCGTTAACACCTAACGCCAGGGCGTTGTTGCCACTCAGCAACATGCGGCCGGAAGCGTCTACTGCCACGCGGTTAAATTTATTCAGTGGTAAATTGATATAAGGGATGCCAGCGTAGCCGTTGGTCAAACATTTATCTGCATACAGGTAATACAGGTGCCCGGTGGTTTCCTGTGTGGTGACGTCTACCGGTATCTTCTGTGCCAATGGACGGAAGCGGACATCCCGTACAAGATCATTCCCACTGAGGCGGTAGAACCCCTGCGAGGTCAGTACCTGTACATTATCGTTGTAATCAGTGATTACTTTGAGCAGTTGCAGTCCTGCCGGAACCTGGTATTTCACAGACACAGCCTGTGTGAAAGGCTGGTCAGGCGTGGCATGGGAAGTACACCACAGCAGCAGGCCTGCTGCGAGGATTGATAATTTCTTCATTCCAGTTGTTTTATATTTTAATCAGCCACACCTCGGTGACCCTTGAATGTTGGCGCCAGTTAAGGTGTTCTTCATCTATTGGATCCCAGGTAAGTACGAGAGTGCCGTTTTTAATCAATGCCGCGGGAACTGCAAACTCCTTGCGTTCGCCGATGCCTTTATCATAGCGGCCGGGCGTTAATAATACGCCGTTGGCCCGCAGCAGGCATTCGCCGTAGCCGGTTACCTGTACAACATATTTAGCAGTGGAGTCGAGATGTTCGTAGCGCATGGCGGAAGGCCAGCGCAGGCTGATCATCCACGACATCCGTTTCCGGCTGCGGCCACTCTCCCACCAATCGAATCCCGGCGCATCGCTGCGGCGTATCAACGGATCGGTGTGTAAGTCCTCTGTACGCACTACGTGCGGCGACTTCCCAATATTGCCCACGGCATCGTAAAAACTGCCGGGACCGGGGTTTTCCCAGCGGGCGATGGTATCCAGTGCTTTTCGTTGATCCGTTTCCGATAGTGTACGGATATACTTGAATTTATCTTCCAGCCACCAGCGGTTATTCAATGGATGGTCGAGGAAATCCAGTACTGCACCTCTTTCAGGGCCGGCGGCTTTATATTTGGCGACGCTGGTTTGTAAAGCCACCGAGTTAAAAAGGTCGTCGCACAGGGCGATGATACGGTCATGCCAGTGGGGCATGATGATGCTATCGGCCTGTTGTAATATTTTTTCAGCGCGACCCATGGCATCGCCGCCCTCCAGCAGGGTACGATTGGCATCGGCTTCCAGGGCTGCTTCACGAATAGCGCGTTGTCTCGTATAGGCGTCATAGTAAGCCCGGAGCAGGCACATCTGCCAGCGCCAGTTACCTCCCAGTTCCGGATGTTGCTGTTCCAGCTTTTGCCACAGGGTAAGCGTGGCGGGTATACCGCCATTATCCGCGATGGGGCCTTCCCAGTTTTTTTCCAGCGCCAGTATACCGTCGGCGGCTTCTTCTGCGAAGGTGCTGCCAAAAAAGTAACGGCAATATTGAATGAGCATGTCTCTTACATTAGACTGGCTATTCCAGCCCAGCATGCTCCATTCCATTTTATTGAGATCGTCGTGCGCACCATCGGAGTAGCTGACAAAGCCGTCCATGGTGGGTGCAATAAAGCGATAGATAGCCGCGTAGTATAGCGGCTGCGGATTCACCGGCTCACGGCCAAGGGTATACGCAAATGCCGGATCCCACCAGGCCACGGGGTAATCGCAACGAACGGTGTGTGTGATATCCGGGTAGTGGCGGATAGGATACTTTGCAGGCAAGGCCGCCCGTGTGTCTTCCAGCGAAGGGCTGGAGGGACCTACAACGATCCCTCTTAACCACATTGGCTGATGTTGATGGATATAGGAATAAACGAACGCACACTGATCTGGGGTATAGCCTTGCAGCGACAGCCAGATACGTGCTTTCGGATGATACTTTTTTAAGGCAACGGATAAATCTTCCAGCAACGGGATGACTTGTTGCGGTGGATTGTCACCGGGATCGCCGCCGGGAAAGAATACGGCATCGAGGCGTGGCGCCTGCCGGAGCAGGGTATCAAATTGCAGCAGATAATGTTTTCTTTTATCAATGTCTTTCAGGTCAAACGTGGCGGGCGTCCAGACGGAGAAGTCCAGGTCATACTTTTTACAGAAACCGCTGATACGCAGGTTCATGTCCAGGGAAGGAAGGTGAAAATGGGGAGATGGTGGCATAAAGGGAATCGCCTCAATAGTATTGGCCCCAAAAATGGCGAGGTCACGGATGTATTGCTCGTATTGTTCCGCCGTCCATCCATCGTACGAGTTAGCGAGATTACGATAGCCGATCTGGTGGCCGCGTATGGCCTTTTCAGGAACAGCGTCAATATCCCGTATATCCGCCAACGTTACCTGCTGCCGGTCGTATTGCACATTGCGGAGTATATAGCCCGCGCCATATAACAGCCCACGGGTACCATCGCCTTCTACTTTAATGATTTGCCTGTTTTTCTCATAAACAGTATGGATATGATAAGATTCGGCAGCGCAGGGAATACTGGCAAATACAATCACCTGCCCTTTTCCAGGCATTTTGTCGGTGATTGGCCAGGTGATGCCGGTACGGCGTTGTACTTCTTCCTGTAACACCTGGGCGGCCACCTGTTTATCTTTTGTAACAATTATTACCTGTGCCCTGGCGTAAACAGTACATAAAAGGGGAATAAAAAAAACTATAGCTAAAAATCCTTTCATCATGTCATTTGAATCGGCTTAACAAAAAAGGAATAGCAGGACAAGAAAGCTCTTAGCAGCTAGCTTTTAGCTTTTAGTAAATGCAGCGAAGGTCAGCATAATATATACTTCGCTGCATTTACTAAAAGCTAAAAGCTAATGGCTAACAGCTATTTTAAATACCACATAAGAGTAGTTTGGTTATCGGCGCCAAATACAGCAACGGCTTTTTGGTATTCGGCTTCGTTAGTATCACGTTCACCGGTTGGATAAACATAGCGTTTAGGCAACACCGATGTAGAGGACAACGGCCCCAGGACAAATTTTGGGAAACCGGTACGACGGTTGTCGAACCAGGCCTCTGCTCCTTTCAGGAAGCCGGCAATCCATTTCTGGCCGATCAGCTGCTCCAGCGTGTTGTTATATTTTACCAGTGGCTGATCAAAATAATGCGCATCAATAGCCGTCTGTTCTACGCCATAAAACTTCATGTTGGCGTGAATACCATCGTAATACAAGCTTTCGGCTGTTTTACCGGGTACCGTTACTTTCCCTGCCTGTACACATTCCGCGAGAATGAAGCATACTTCTGCGTAGGTAAGCATGCTGGCCTTCAGCATCGCCGCATTGGTTTTACTGAACAATGAGGATAAACGGGAAATATGAGTTTTACCACCGTTATAGTCATACGGCGCGGGAATAGCATTAGGAACACCTACATAAGTATTTGGGTCTACTTTCCATCCGTTGGCAGAATCCACCGGCGCAATCCATACCGCTAAACGAGGATCATTACGTTGCAGCAATGCATCTACAATTTCCTTACTGGGCTTCCGTTTATCAAATTCGTCTGCTGAACTTCCCTGTGGACTGCCAGGCCAGCTATTGGCGCTTACCGTACCCTGATAAATAATTTCTGCATTATCTGCATTGCTTTCAAAGATGGGATACTTCGTTTTGTCGTTCAGGATCTCCTGCATTTCTGTAAAGGCAGGCGAATAGTTTTTATAAATACGGAGCAGCATCCGAAGGCGCAGGGAGTTGGCAAATTTTCGCCATTGTAAAGGCACACCACCGTATAGTACATCCGCTTTAGGATCAATACTACCCGGCGGATTTGACAGGTCGTTATTGGCCTCTTTCAGCGTTTGTAATAAAGCAGGATATACTGTTTGCTGTTGATCATATTTTGGATGAATAAGCCTGTCTTGTTTCAGGCGCAGCGCATCTGTATATGGTATATCACCGAAGAGGTCGGAGATATAGGCAAAATTAAAAGCTGCCATGACCTTACCTATCGCGAGATATTGAGGCATATTCAATTTAGTAGCAAGGGCCATCATCTCCTGGTTAGCAGAGAGTCTTCCGTAGTAGTCGTCCCAGCTTTGCGGTCCCCAGTCGAATTTATCATTTCCCTCATTGCGTACCATTGTAATATAACGGCCGGCAGAAGCGGGTTTATCGAAGTACGCTTCCTTCTGATAACCATACGCAGTATTAATGATCACGTTAGACATCAGGAATTCCGGGCTGATCACTTCTGATTCATTGGGATTGGTATTGATCTCCTCAAATCCCTTTCTGCAGGATGCCAGCAGCAAGCTGAGTCCCAGTACATAATATTTAAAAGGTATGCGTTGCATAACCATACAATTTTTGGTTTAGAAATTGAAACCTATTTTAGCACCAAAAGAACGGGTATAAGGCAGCCCCCAGCTGGCAACACCCGGCGAGAAGCTACCATTGGTGAGGGTCATGGCTGTTTCAGGATCATATCCGGATTCAGCCGCCGTCCAGGTAAAGAGATTGCGTGCGATCAATGAAATAGTCAGATTATTCAATGGTGCTTTACCTAACATTTTCTTTGGAAAAGCGTAGGTCAGCGAAGCTTCCCGCAATTTCACATAGCTGGCATCGAAAGTAGAGCGGCCAGGGAAGTCCCAATAGTATTCGCCATAGTAATTTTCCGGATCGGTCACTACATCATTGAGTTTGTATTTTCCGTTGCCATCGCTCACATATCCAAAGAGGATCATGCCATCGTTACGTTTGTTTCCATCAGCGTCTGTCCATGCCAGACCACCTGTTTTCGGATCACGGCCTGGTACTGTAGTTAATGTACGGCCATCACTCAGGAGGTTCTTTGCCACGTAAGAAAAGAACTGTCCTCCCTGACGCCAGTCGATCAGTACATTCAGTGTAAAGCCTTTGTAAGTAAATGAGTTGCTGATTCCCAGCATAAAGTCAGGGTTATAGTTACCTATCTTTACATAATCATTCACTTTCTGATAGCCTCCCTCATCGCTCAGTAAAGGCTGCCCTTTAAATTCACCATCAGGTACGGTTAGCCATGTCTGTGCATACATATCTCCCATTTCTGTACCTTCCTTTACCAGGAAGCGAACGCCTTCTGCACCACCCAGCATATAATTGGTAAGGCCTTCTTTGAGTTCAATTATTTTGTTACGGTTACGGGTATAGTTTAATTGCAGGTCCCAACGGAATGGCCCAGCCACCGGGGTAGCATTTAAGCCAATTTCAATACCCCTGTTCTGAACTTTACCTGCATTTGTAATCATACTGGAATAGCCGGTAGCTTTGGTAACGGGGATATTAATAATCTGGTTACGGTTAACGGTATTATAGTAAGTAAAGTCAAGCCCTAAACGTCCTTTCAGGAAACGCAGGTCGGCGCCAAATTCATGTGAGGTGGCGATCAATGGCTTCAACTCGTTATTTTTCAGTATGTCGCTGATGTTAGCTTGTTTCACATCTCCCCAATCCTGCCCAAAGTTAAAGGTATTGAACAGCTGGTAAGGATCTGTATCTCCTCCCACCTGCGCCCAGTTGATCCGGAGCTTAGCAAAAGATAATACATCTGATTTGAGTGCCAACATATCTGACACAATCAGGCTTAATGAAGCGGATGGATAGAAATAGGAGTTATTCGCCATAGGTAGTGTACTGGACCAGTCGTTGCGTGCAGTAAGATCCAGGAACGCATAGTTCCGGAAACTCACCTGTCCCATACCATACACACTGTTGATCCTTCGATTGGACCTATAAGAGTTGTTTACGACTGTACCTGCTTTCGCATTGGCAATGGTATATAGTTGAGGAATCACAAGCGCTTCAGATTTCTGGGAAGAACCTTTTCCAAATTGGTTCATGCGATTAGCACCACCAGATACAGAAACAAAGAAATCTTTGTTGATATTCTTTTTATAGCTCAACAGGAAGTCTGTGTTCTGCTCACGGAAGTATTCTGTTTCCAAAGCATAAGCACCTGTCTTATTCTTCACTGCGCTAAAAGGACGTTTACTTTCACGGGTTTCAGAATAAAGATCCATACCTGTACGTACCATGAGTGACAATTCTTTTGTGAATTGGAAATCAATCTGCACGTTACCAGTCATACGATCACGATCAAATCCGTTAATGAATTCATACGCCACCAGGTAAGGATTATCAGTAGACCCCGGCACATGAGAAAACTGTTGCAGTCCTTCTCTGCCAGGCAGCCAGTAGTTACGCAGTTGCCTGATATCTACGTTTGGCGTAGTGGTATATACAATATTACTGACACTGCCCCGGTTAAATGTAGGACGATTGTCGCTGACATTTTTCGTATAGCCAACATTGGTGCTCACCTTGATATTCGGCTTGAGATTGTAGGCTGCAGCCAGGTTCAGGGTATTCCTTTTTAAGTCTGTGTTTGGAATAATACCTTCATTTTTCAGGTTGGTGAAAGACAGGCGGAAGCTACCATCTTTGTTATTACCGGTAACGGCAATGTTATTGGTAAAAGTAGATCCTGTACGGAAGAAATCCTTATGGCGATTCGGATAAGATACCCAGTCTGTCGGAATAGGCTGTCCATTGGCATCCTTAGGGCTGTTCCACTGTACATGTTTGGTGCCGACATCCAGTCGTGGTCCCCAACTGGCGTCAGAAATAGTTTCATCAGATCCTTCCCGGTCGCCGGAACCGAATTCATTCTGGAACTTGGGAAACAACCAGGGTTGGTCGAACATCGCACTGGAGTTCACAGAAACACCGAGACCTTTCGTAAGCCCTGAGCCTGATTTACTGGTGATCAGTATCACCCCGTTAATGGCACGGGAGCCGTACAAGGCAGATGCACTGGCGCCCTTCAGCACTGTAATACTGGCAATATCATCCGGGTTAATATCTGCTATGGTGCTGCCGTAATCCACCACTACCTGTCCTACGGTTTGTTTGGGAGCGCGCACACCGGAAGAAATCGGAATGCCATCTAGTACATACAAAGGTTGGTTATAACCCTGGAAACCGCTTTGACCACGGATGGTTACGAGGGCAGTACCAGCAGGATCAGAACTCGTCGCTCTTACATTCACCCCTGCTACTTTACCTGATAACGCATTGGCTACATTCACTTCTTTTACGGTACTTACCTGATCACCTTTAATCGTGGCAATAGAATAACCCAATGCTTTCTCCTGGCGCTTAATACCCAGTGCGGTTACTACCACATCATCGAGGCTGCGTACGTCGGGTACCAAATGTACCTGTATGTTGCCATTCCCGGCCTTCTGCTCCTGTGCTACATAGCCTACAAAGCGGAACGACAGCACCGCGTTGGCATCAGCCACGCGAAGGGTGAAGTGTCCGTCTGCATCGGTGATCGTACCGTTAGTCGTTCCTTTTTCATGCACGGTTACACCCGGTAATGGCGTACCTTTTTGATCAGTGACGGTACCTTTCACCTGTACGTCTGCCGCCGCTGCAATAGCTTTGGTGGCGGTAGTGGCGCGGATCGCGTAATCGTGTTCACTGAGTTTTACTGCCTGCAATCCCAATGGCGTGAGCATTTTGGCGAGTTGCACATCGAGATTTTCAGCGTTTAGCCGTCCAGGTTTGGTGGTCACAAATTTGTTGGCCACCTGTGCAGGTGAGTAGTTGAAGCTGACCATCAGCCTGGTTTCCAGGTCGGTCAGCATTTGGCGTAGGGAGATGGAACCTGCTTCCCCTGAAGAGTTTCCGCTACTTACCATTAACTGCTGCGCATTGGTGTGGGTGCCCAGTGTTAACAATAACAGCAGCATGGCGCTCCATGGAGCATAAAGCTTCGTAAAGCTCTTTTGCATAACTGTAAATTTTAAGATCCTTATTCAAAAATGATAACTGAATTGTGCTGTGTCATTTTCAGCTGATGCACAGTGGTCATTGCTTTCAGCAGCAAGGCAGGATCAGCAGCAGGACCTGAACCGGTAAAGAGCAGGCCTTCCATCCTCTTATTCCTAAACTCAATATGATACCCATATATATCCGATAACTGCTGGGCTACATTCAGCAGTGTTTCTTCATGGAACACCAACCGGTGTTGTTTCCAGGCGGTTAGTTGTGCGGCATTACCTGTTAATCGTTGAGAAGTACCGGATGCAAACAGCATCATGTCTCCCGGCTTCATCTGTAAACTATCATTTACTACGATCTTCCCTTCTTCTAATAATACCATCACTTTGTTGTGACGATGATATACATTAAAGGCCGTTCCTTTTACTTCGATGGTGACCGCCGGCATCATCACCCTAAACTTAGGATGCAGTCCTGCAGGCGATTTAGAGACATTAAAATAGGCTTCGCCCTGTAGTGCTACTGTTCTTATTTTATCCTGCTCCCATTTGGCGGGATACGCTACCGTCGAGTTGGCGTTGAGTTGTACCACGGAACCATCCGGCAGATGTATGATTTTGGTTTCACCGAAACCTGTTTGTACGATTATTTTTTGCGGTGTAGTATGACTGGTCCGATACCAGGTAATCGCCAGCAAAGTGAGTGTGGCAGCGGCGATAGAGGCGCCCAGGGTATAGAGCCATCTTCTGCGCGATGGTCCGTTATTTTTTTTAACGGCGGCATCATTCAGTAGCTCATCTACCTGGTACTTGACAGCGGCCATCTCCTCTGTACTTATTTCGTTGGTCCGGAACCGTAGTGCCAGCACCATGGCGCGTGCTTCCTGCAATACAGGTTCCTGTTCAGGATGTGCGGCCTGCCACTGTATCCAGAAGGCGGCATTTGTATTTTCCAGTACCCATGCCCGGAAGTCGGCATCTGCAGCAAAATCTGCTGCATCGTATCCACCATAGTTCATAAAAAAGTACCTTGTACTTATAGTAGAGACAGGAACCGGGAAAATACCCTCAGGAAAATCAGACTTTTTTTAAATTATTTTTTAGCGGAGCATTAAAGCCGATTCATTAGGCGCCAGCAACTCTTTTAGTTCAGCGATAGCACGATATATTAAGGTACGGGCATATTTTACTTCTTTCAACCCCATAATCTCTGCAATTTCTTCGTAGGTAAGGTTTTCGTAAAAGCGGAGGTATACCGCTTCTTTCTGGCGGAGGGTGAGCGCGTGCAGTTTTTGCTGTAAGAGGCGTGCAGCGTGTTCGTTGTGTTGGCGATTGATTAAAATACTTTCAGGCGACAGCTCCAGGTCGAAAAGGGAGGCTGCCTGTTCGTCCGGCATGCCGGTTATTTTGGCCGACTTACCAAGATAACGGAACAACTTTCTCCTGGCGGCAACCAACAAGTAACTTTTCAGGTTCACCGGCGCCGACAGGCCGGCACGTTGCAGGAATAACTGTGAGAAGAAGTCCTGCAACATGTCTTTTACCAGGCTACGATCCGTGGTAAACCGGATACAGTACCGGAATAACAGCGGAAAATAACGGCGGTATATTTCCCCGAAAGCATCTCTATCCCCGTCACAAAGCCGGCGCCACAGGAACATCTCATCTTGCTGCGAATTATAAAGGCTGGTTGACATCTATTATGTGAATTAGGAACAAGATTTCTCTAAACTACACATTGGCCGGTTGCCATCATAATTTCCTGCCTGAAAATAACAACGATTTAATGTGCCGACAAAGTACCGGTAGCTACCTCTTTGATCTGTAACCGGTCGCACCACCCCTTGAAATCACGATAAATCTGTTGTAAAGTCGTCTTCTGTTCTGGTGTTAGCTCCAGTGCGTGCGCGCGACTGATAGTCCGCACCGGCAGTCCCCGCTGCTGCAGGAAATACTTGGCACTCAACGGGTAAGCCATATGGATCAGCGGATCTACCCTTTGCAGCTCCGATTGTATCCATTCTACTTCTGTTTGCTTACTTTCATCGTTTACATGATTACATAACCAGACCAATATCTCAGGATAAAAATTTCCGGAAATGGAAGACATCCCCGCAGCACCCATTTTCATAGAGGCGACACCGTTAGGAGTGTGCGCATCGTAAAACTCCAGCCTGCTCCCGGCTGTCACGGCCAGCTTTGCGCGTACATTCTCTACATTACAGGACGTGTCTTTATGATAAATCAGCCGGTTGGTGGCCAGTAAGGTACCTAAAATTTCCGGACTAATCACTCTTTTATATGGCGCCGGACATTCATATAATCCCAGCGGAATACTACCGGTCAGCGAAAACAATTGCTCAAATCTTTGCAGCAGCACTTCATCTGATTCATCGATATTGGCAAAGTGGCCGGTAATCATGATCACAGAGTCTACGCCGGTATCGTACATTTTTTGCGTGAACAGTGCCTTATCAGGGATGGTTAGCCCAAAGGACCCGGTAGCCACTACCGGCACGCGACCATTGACATAACGCACCACATGACGTGTCAGCTCCAGGCGCTCATCTTCACTGATACTGTACATTTCAGAAGAAAGACAATTGGCAAAAAAGCCTTTCACCCCGGCTTCCAGGTAAAAATCAATCAGCTGTTCTATCATATCATGATCTATCTGTGCTTTCAGATTAAACGGCGTGATCATCACCGGAACAAATTTCTTTTGCATAACAAACAGGTTTAAGATTCAGGGAGTGTGCGGCGTTGCAACCGGGTAAACAGCATGCCCGCCAGGAATATAGATAAAGTGCCTACCACAATAATCAAATGCACATGTAAAGGACTACGCCACTGTTCCCAGGCAGCAGGCAGGTATTTGGAAAGCGACATCCAGAGAATGACCAGCAAACCTATGACCGTAGCAGCAACTGCCGCCGCATTCTTTGTTTTAGATACAATGCCCAGGAGAAATAATCCCAGCATTCCCCCGGCGAAAATGCCGGATAGTTCCCACCAGATATCGAGGATGCTCTTCACCCCTATCATAGAGATACCAAAAAATATAGCCAGCAAACCAGTCACCGTAGTAGCAATGTACAATACCCGCATCTCCTTTTGCGGACTGGTTTCCCGGCGGATATAGCGCTGGTAGATATCTTTCAAAAAAACAGTTGCAGTACTATTCATTCCACTACTCACAGTACTCATTGCAGCAGATAAAATGGCCGCTACAATTAAGCCCAGTAATCCTTTTGGCACCTTCGTCACCATAAACCAGGGCAACACCTTATCGCCGTAATCAGCCGGCACCAGGGATGCTACGGGCACATGCCGTTCCGCCGCCACCTGTTGCTTTACCGCTAACAACGCTTCCGGATGCTGCTGCGCGTAGGCAAACAATGCCGTACCAATAAAAAAGAATACCATACTCACGGGCACATACCAATACACGCATAACCAGATACTACGCGAGGCCTCCTTCCGGGAACGCGCCGTGTGATAACGTTGTACATAATTCTGGTCCATCCCGAAGTTGTTCAGGTTAATAAAGAACCCATATAATAGTACCACCCAAAAAGTAGGGGTATTAAAATCCGTTGGATTAAAACTACCCAGCGAAAATTTTGCTTCACTGCTACCAATACTAAAAATATCCGCGATGCCATTTTTCATGCCGGCAATCACCAGTCCCAGGATAATCAATGCCCCGGCTGTTTTGATAATGCCCTGTAATACTTCCGTCCAGATCACCGCTTCCATTCCTCCCAGCACAGTATAAATAATAATACAGATACCAGTAACGGTCATGATAGTACGCATTTCCAGGCCCGTAAGCGCCTGTAATGCCAGCGCCACCCCAAAAAAGATAGTGCCCATCCTGGCCAACTGCATTAATATAAAACAGACCGTGGCGTAAGTCCGGGCCCATGGCCCAAAGCGGCGCTCCAAATGGGTATATGCACTTACTTCTCCACTATGCCTGTAAAACGGTACAAAATATTTAGCTGCAATAAATGCAGCGAGCGGCATCGACAAACTGAAAACAAAAGCATTCCAGTTGCTGCCAAACGATTTCCCGGGTACACCCAGGAAGGTATTGCTGCTCAAAAAAGTAGCGTACAATGATAGCCCCAATGCCCAACCAGGGATGGTTCCGGAAGCGGTGATAAACTGCGCGGCATTTTTGTTTTTCCTGGAAAACCACAACCCCGTTAAAATCATACAAAGCAGGTACATCACAATCACAGCCAGATCAATTAAAGGCATTTGGTGCATAAAAATTCGCTATTGGTTGATAATTTCATACGTGGAAAATAAAACAGTTGTGCTACTTGCTACTACTAAGGTTGCCCTTTTTTTTGGATCAAACAATGTTGCAGGTTATGAAAAGAATGGCTTAAATTACTATTACCATGAATCACCTTGCCACCAACACGCCCAGTACATGGATTTTACCGGACCACCTGAAACGCAAGCTGGAAAAACATCCGCTTGGCAGAAACCTTTTTATTACCAATATAGGACGCTATCCTGAAAATACTGCCAGGGAACCGGTAGAAGTAAAAGGGAGCGCGGTATATACGCTGTTATATGCAGCACATGGCAAAGGCTGGATAGAAACACGCGATAAAAAAACGGTCATCAAACCTAACCAGTACCTGCTAATCCCGGCCAACACCGCTTTTCGCATCGGCGCGGCACCTGACGATCCATGGCAGCTCTATACCGTACAGTTTTCCGGGCAACTGGCGGCAGCCATCTACCAGTACCTGGACACCACCGACAAGCCCCGCACCATTCCGCCGCTGGTAGGCAGGAACGCACAGTTCGATGATATCCTGCATCACCTGGACCTGATGAATAATATTGAAAACCTGTTGTACGCTAACTTTCGCTTCTATAGTTTTCTGGGCACTTTCCGCCTCAGTGTTTTTAATTATATGAAACATGGGGCAGATAATATTATAGAACAGTGTATCCAGTTAATGAAACAACGCCTGGATCAGCATCTCACGCTGGCAGATCTTTCCAAAGAAATGGGGTTATCCGCTTCTTACCTCTCCGCTTTATTCAAAGAAAAAACGCGCTACGGACCTATACAGTTGTTTACCTCCCTGCGTATGCAGAAGGCCAGTCAGCTGCTAAGAGAAACAAATTTATCTGTGAAAGAAATTGCGGGAGAAATGGGTTACCCGGACCAGTATACTTTTTCGAGGTCATTTAAATTAGTAATGGGCTTATCGCCTAAAACATTTCGGGATAAATTGTGAGAAAGCTTTTAGCCATTAGCTTTTAGCTTTTAGCAAATGCAGCGAAGACCCAAATAACATAATCTTCGCTGCATTTGCTAAAAGCTAAAAGCTAATGGCTAGAAGCTACTATAGGCTTACCACCTTCCCCGTGCGCACCGATTCGTCGCAGGCAAAGGCGATGCGCAGGCTGTTCAGGGCGTCTTCAACGTGATCAGTCAGGTCTATATTTTCGCGGATAGCATTTAGGAAATACAGTTGTTCCCGGTCACATAAGCCCTGGTGATCCGGTTCTCCTTCCATGGTAATCCAGGTATCTTCTTTCGCAAACTTGCCGTTGGCATCCAATGCTGCGTGATGAAAACGGAGTGACTCAGTTTTCGTATGTGCGTCTACGTTATCAGAGTTACCGGTGGCGCCTGCATCTTTGGCAACGATAGAAACGGAGCCTTCCGGCCCGATAACATCTTTTACAAAAAAGGCGGTTTCGCTCATCATGGGGCCCCAGCCGGCTTCATACCAACCCACTGAGCCATCTTCAAAACGTATTTGCAACTGACCGTAGTTATAATTATCTGCCGGTACGTCGTCAGAAAGACGGGCGCCGATAGCGTATACCTGTATGGGTTTAGAGCGGGTCATCTGGCACATCACATCAATATAATGCACACCGCAATCCACAATAGGGCTCAGGCTTTGCAGCAGGTTGCGGTGTACCGTCCACTTGCTGCCCTGGCTTTGCTGGTTGAGGTTCATGCGCATCACCAGCGGCTTGCCCAGTTGTTGTGCGAGCTCCACAAACCGCTGCCAGGAAGGATGATGGCGCAATATATATCCTACCACCAGCTTTTTACCGGCTTTGCGCGCAGCGGCGGCTACCCGCTCCGCTCCTGCTACTGAGTCGGCCAATGGTTTCTCGATAAATACATGACAACCCTTTTCCAGCGCCATGATCGCGAAGCTTTCATGTGTATCCGGATAGGTGGAAATGCATACAGCATCCGGTTGTGTGGCCGTCAACGCCGTTTCGTAATCACTGTACAAAGGATAACCGCCACCCAGTTTGTCGTTTAATACCTGCTTACTATTGCCGGTAGATACTATACCGCAGATATCAAATCCATCCAGCGTATGATAAGCAGTGGCGTGAGAAGCGCCCATATTACCACACCCTACTACTAATACCCGAATAGGTTTCATTGATCCAGACATATTATTGTGTTTTGTTGTTTGAGCAGAAAGCTGAAAGCATAAAGCAGAAAGCTATTGCAGCGGATGACATTAGCGGATATTCAGGTTCATCATCCGCTACAATAGCTTTCTGCTTTATGCTTTCAGCTTTCTGCCTGTTATAAATCCTGTCGCTTCAGCGCTTTTACGGCGTAATCCGCTGCCCTCGCTGTAATGGCCATATAGGTCAGTGAAGGATTCTGGCAGGCGGAAGATGTCATGCAGGCACCGTCGGTAACGAATATATTTTTTACGGTATGCACCTGGTTCCATTCATTGAGTACGGAGGTACGCGGATCTCTTCCCATGCGGGCGGTTCCCATTTCGTGGATGGCCATACCCGGGTAGGAATCGCGGTCAAATGTCTGTATGTCTTTTAGCCCGGCTGCTTCCAGCATGGCTGCTGCATCTGCGGCCATGTCTTTCCGCATTTGCTTTTCGTTATCTTTAAATTCACAATTGAACTGGAGTACAGGTTGGCCCCAGGCATCTTTCGTGCTGTGGTCCAGTATTACCTGGTTATCTTCATAAGGCAGGCATTCTCCAAAGCCCATCAGGCCCATTTGCCAGGGTCCGGGTTCCGATAAATAATCTTTGAAAGCATTGCCGATTCCCAGTTCTGCAATACCCCTGGCCCAACCGGAACGGCTGCTGTAGCCGGTATAACCGAAGCCACGGATGTAGCCGCGTTTATCGTCGGTATTCACATTCCTGAAGCGGGGAATATAGAAGCCTGCAGGCCGCTGGCCGTAGTAATATTTATCTTTAAACTCATCGGAAGTTCCGCTGGCACCTACATGAAAATGGTGATCCATGAGGTAATGACCCAGTACACCGTGATCGTTGCCGATACCTTGCGGGAAACGGTTAGACACAGAATTCATCAGCACAAAAGTGCTGCCGAGTGTAGACGCATTCAGGAAAATAATATTCGCGTAAAACTCCTGCATCTCTTTGGTATGTTTATCGATGACCCGCACGCCGGTCGCTTTATTTTTACTTTCGTCGTAAATGATACTGTTCACAATAGCATCTGATACCAACGTGAGATTACCTGTTTTGGCGGCAGCCGGCAGTGTAGACGACTGTGAGCTGAAGTAAGCGCCGAAAGGGCATCCGCGGGCGCAACGATCCCGGTATTGACATTTGCCTCTGTCGCCGATAGGTTGTGTAAGATTAGCAGTGCGGAAGATGGTCATTTTTCTGCCGGGAAATGCGGCCTCGATGCGTTGCTTGGATTGCTTCTCAAAACAATTCATCTCCATGGGTGGTTGAAAAACGCCGTCTGGTAAATGATCCAGCCCTTCTTTCTGTCCGCTGATGCCGGCAAATGCTTCCACATGATCATACCAGGGTGCGAGGTCTTTATACCGGATGGGCCAGTCAATTCCTATACCTTGCTTGATATTGGCTTCAAAGTCGAGGTCGCTGAGACGCAGGGAACCGCGGCCCCACATGATAGAGCGTCCACCCACAATATCCGCCCGCATCCAGTCGAAACGTTTCTTTTCGGTATACGGACTTTCCGTGTCTTTAGCCCAGTAGCTTTCGTTAAACTCTGTATACACCCGGTCCCGGACCAGGTAAGGATGTTCTTTGGATTGCGCTATGGTGGTGGATCCGCGGTGTGTTACTTCCCAGGGAGCTTTCAAAGCGGTGGTATAATCTTTCACATGCTCCAGTTGCCGGCCACGTTCCAGCAACAATACTTTCAGGCCTTTTTCACATAATTCTTTTGCCGCCCAGCCGCCTGAAATGCCGGAGCCTACTACAATTGCATCAAATGTATTTAACCCTTTTGCTTTAAGGTTTAAGTTAGCCATACACCGAAAAAAATATTGGTCAGGCTGGAAAATAATAAAATAATGGAGAAGTGAGCAGTTATTTGGTATGAACGGAAACGTGTTATTTTTACGCTAATTCAGTGTTGCAGCGGATTTGACGAGGTGCATTTCTATTTCTTCGTCACACCTCACTCCTCCGTAATTACTGCTTACTCCATATAATTCAGATCTTTCGAAAACGTTTCCTCCATGCGCCACAATGCCAGCAGTGCCGGTATAATAGTTCCCAATGCAATAATGCCCGCAGCCATGGCGATGCTGGTATGTACCTTTAGCAACAGGAATAATGGCGTAAATATATTTACACTGCCCCGCACAAAGTTAGGTACAGTGGTAGCCACCGTAGCACGCATATTGGTACCGAATTGTTCTGCCGCAATGGTTACAAATAACGCCCAGTAGCCGATGGCGAATCCCAGCAACAGGCGTATGCCATAAAAAACAAAGGTACCGGCGCCGGCAAGAGTAAGGTAGACGACCACTGTGGCCAGGGTCAGCATAACGAAAATAAATACTGCCGCGCGCCTGCTTCGCAGATACTGGCTCAATAGCCCGCTACACACATCTTTTTGAGCAGAAAGCAGAAAGCATAAAGCATAAAGCTATTGAAGCGAATGAAAAGCGCAAATAAGTAATCAAATACTCGCTCATATCATTCGCTTCAATAGCTTTATGCTTTCTGCTTTCTGCTCAAAAAAAAAATTTGCGTAGTCAAATAACTACACATATATTTGTGTAGTCAAATAGCTACATAATGAATTTAAGAAGAGACGTATTTCAGGCCATCGCAGACCCCACCAGGCGGGCGATACTCCTGTTGGTGGCTTCACAGGCTATGACGGCAGGCGCTATTGCGGCTAATTTCAACACCGCCAGGCCCACCGTTTCCAAACACCTCCAGATCCTCACTGAGTGTGAGCTGCTGGAGCAAAAACAAACCGGTCGGGAAATTCATTACCATATCAACGCAAAAAAAATGAGAGAAGTCGCCGATTTTATAGAACCATTCCGCAAATTGTGGGATGACAGATTTAATGCACTGGAAACAATTATGAAAACCTACCAGGCAAAGAAAAAAGATTGACCATGGAACTGAAAACGAAAATAGACGCCGCAGACGGGCAACAGGATCTCACGATTACCCGTGAATTTGAATTGCCGGTAGAACTCCTTTTTAAAGCCTATGAAGAACCTGCGATAGTAGAACAATGGATGGGTACCAAAGTATTGAAACTGGAAAATAAAAAGTATGGTGGTTTTTCTTTTGAAACCACGGATCCTAAAGGAAACACGTTTGGAATGAGCGGCACCATCCACGAATTCCGCCAGAACGAAAGCATCACGCGGACATTTGAAATGGCCAACAGTCCATTTTCAGTGCAACTGGAATTCCTTCAGTTTGAATCTCTCAGCGCAGACACCAGCAAACTCACGATGCACATCATCTATAAATCCAACGACCACCGGGACCTGATGCTGAAAATGGGCATGACCAAAGGCATAAACATGGCACATAACCGACTCCAGGAAACTGTTAACAAACTAAAGTAATTCGTTATGACAAAGAGAAACAAAATTATTTACTGGATTGCTACCCTTTGGCTTTCACTGGGAATGGGCTCCAGCGCAATCGTACAACTGCTGGGTTTAAAAGCGGAAAATGATTTCATCACCCACCTGGGTTACCCCCTTTATTTTTTAAAGATATTGGGTACTTGGAAATTACTCGGCATCATTACCATCCTCCTGCCTAAATTTCCATTGCTGAAAGAATGGGCATACGCCGGTTTCTTCTTTGTGACCTCCGGTGCACTGGCATCGCATGTGATATCGCACGACGCCTTCAAAGATATGTTTCCCTCCATCCTGTTAGTGCTGCTGACGGTGACCTCCTGGTACTTCCGCCCGGCCGACAGAAAACTTTCCATTGCTCACTTTAATAATTCCATCGTATGAATCCAAAAGCAGATTTTTATTTCGACAAAGCCGGACAATGGGAGAAGGCTACCATTCAGCTCAGAAGCATTGTGCTGGACTGCGGACTCACCGAAGAAGTAAAATGGGGCTCTCCCTGTTACACGTATAACAACAATAACATCGTGTTAATACACGTGTTCAAAGAATACTGTGCCATCTTGTTTTTCAAAGGTGCACTGCTCCATGACCCGGAAGGGATACTGGTACAACAATCCGAAAACACGCAGGCAACGCGGCAAATACGGTTTACCAGTGCAAAGGAAATAACCGCTATGCAGGCCGTAATTAAAGCTTATATCTATGAAGCCATAGAAGTAGAAAAAGCCGGCCTGACCGTGAAGTATAAAAAAGTAGCGGAGTTCCACATGCCGGAAGAGTTCCAAATCAAACTGGATAAAATGCCTAAGCTGAAAAAGGCTTTTGAAGCATTAACACCCGGCAGACAAAGAGGCTATCTCCTCTTTTTTGGTGGCGCCAAACAAGCCAAAACCCGTGAATCCAGGGTGGAGAAATATATAGATCACATCCTTGCCGGAAAAGGATTAGATGACGAATGATTTTTACGCAAAGCAGCAAAGATTAAAATAGCTTTGCCTCTTTGCTGCTTTGCGTGAAAAACCACTTGCGCTTACTTACCCAAAAATTCATTCACGACGATCAGAAATGCTTCCGGTTCTTTACTACTCTTATCCGGCGCACCTGCTTCTCCCATATACTCCCCATGACCGCCTGGGAAAATAGCCAACTGTCCGTGTGATAACGTACGGGACAACGCGAGCGCATGCTCGGGTAATATCAGTTCCGCCGCGCCATTTATCACCAGTGCCGGCGCCTGTATCGCTTTAATAGCTGCTTCCGGGATATCTTTAAAGGCTTTCATCCTGGCAACGTCCCGGTTGAACATTGCCTGTAATCCTTTAGGATCGGGATTGGTTTTGAGATAGGCTGTCTTTAATTCTTTCGGCATTACGTCCAGTGTAGCATGGGCGAATCCATCGAAGAAGCCGGGAGGTGTGCCGGCACGGCTATACAGTGTAGAGCAGAGGATCAGTTTATTCACCACTTCCGGATGACGAATGGCCACCTGTAACGACGTAGTGCCGCCATTACTGAATCCAAGAATATCGGCTTTGGCAATGTGAAGTTGCTGCAGCAAGGCTGCAATATCATCGGCATCCTGTTCAAAAGTCATTTCGCGATCGATGTCACGGGTATGGCCATGCGCCTGCATTTCCACCGCTATTACCTGGTGCGTTTTAGCCAGCTCCGGTAAAACACGTCCAAAGCTGGATTCAATAGTTGACCCTCCTCCATGAATCAATACCAGCGGGCTACCGCTGCCATGGATTTCGTAATATAGTTGCAGGCCATTGATTGCAGCATAGTGCCCTTTCTGTTGCGCAGTTACCAGTTGTGAGGTACATAGGATAGCACATAGCAATAAAATTAATCTGTACTTCATAAATTCGTTGTTTGAGCCACAAACTTACTCCGGAATTTCGAGGCGGAAGGGTTGTCAAAACGCCAATTTGCGGGGGGATTACGACAACCCTTTTCCGGGATCTGAAAATATGGCCACAACGTATATGCGATCCCGTTTATCCTGCCATTTCCGGCCCTTCTTTTTTGCTCAGCACAAATACCCGGTACATCACTACCCCACTGACCAGGATCAGGGTGGTATAGCTAAAGGCCAGGTTCATCCCATCTTTTGCGGGCAACAGGTACAGCAGCAGGGAACTCAATATAGAAACCATCACATACACCAAACCACCGGTTAATCCGCCGGCAATACCCGCATTTTTGGGAAAGCGCTGCAGGCAGAAAGTAAAATAGTTATTGTAAGTAAAACCCGCGCACACATGCACGAGGAAGGCAAACAACAATACGGTCCATATCTCCCGGAATATATAAAAAGCAACGGCCAGCCCCAACGCACACAATAGCTGCAGGGCCACATTCACACTCATTTTTCCAAGCAGGGGTTTATTAATCAGCGACTTTCCCAGAAAACCACCTACCATCCAGGCAAATCCCAATACCAACGAGCAATAGCCCGTTACCACCGGTGAAAAATTAAAGTAATGCTCGATGATAAACGGCCCCGACATATTATACACCATCACCATGGAGTAAGCCAGTCCCAACATAGAAATGCCCAATGTAAAGCTCCGGGTGCGCAGCATATTCACATAAATGGACAGGATTTTTCCCGGGTGAAAAGCAGTGCTATGCTTAATCGTTTCCCCGCTGTAAATAAGTTCCAGTATAAATAAAATAGCGGCGAAACCACCGAGGAAATAAAAGTTAGCACTCCATCCAAAGCTCACTTCCAGGTAACCACCAATGAAAGGTGCTACTATAGGGCCTGTAGACCAGATAATTGTAAAAATGCTGAGATAACTTTTTAATTTATCTCCGGAATATAAGTCCACAAACAGCGCCCGCTTCGCCACTACCATGGTAGCAACAGTAATACCATTGATGATCCGCATGGCATAGATCACATAGATGCTATGCGTATTGGCAATCACCACACAGGAAATACAAAAAATCAACATGGACCACATAGCAAGGCGGTATCTGCCATAACTATCCAGGATACTGCCCACAAACAACTGGGAAACACCGTAGCTGATCAGGAACAGGCTCAGGGTCAACTGGGCCTGGCTGCCCGTAACGCCCAGATCGGCGGCCATTCCGGGTAAAGAAGGTATGTAGATGTCGGTAGCAAGACCTGACATAGGTATCATCGCAAAGGCGAGTAAAGTAGCGATCCAGATATTTCCTTCTTTGATGGGCCGGGTCGTAATTGTGCTGGTAGTCATTTTTAAGTAGCTATTGATTCGTTCCCGGCAAAATTAGGACTTAATCATTTAAGCGCCACCGCCTTTTTTGTTGCCTTTACGTAAACCGGCCATGATGGCTTTTAACAGTAAAGCTACCATGGCCGGATTTTTTTAGCACAGCTTGCCCGCGGCGTTACTCATCTCCCATAATCCTATCCCCTTTCACCGGCGAATAATCATTTTTTAAGACACCATTAACGGTGAGCTTTTCGAAGTAACACTTTATGCCAGTTGCGTGACTGAAGTCTTCGACATGTTGTATATGGAAGTGCAGGTGTGGTTCAGATGAATTACCTGAATTACCGCAAAGGCCGAGCAGTTGTCCCTGTTTCACCACATCCCCCTGCTTCACTTTTACACTGTTTCGTTTAAAATGCGCGAGGAGGATATATTCTTCATCTTTTGTTTTCAGCAGTATCGCATTGCCGGGAATATAGAGGGCATTCATAACGCCGGGCACATTGTCTTTCACACCATCTACAGCCATTACAATTTCGCCATCACAGGGCGCCAGTATGGGCTGACCAAATGCGTAATAGTCATCGTTGGTTTTGCCATCGGTTTTATAACTGCGACCTTCTTTGTTATTAATGACGATATCAAAGGCGTTTTTCTGAAACGGCACCACCACGTGATAATTCTGTTCCTGGGTATCACCGCCCCAAAACACGGTCCATTCGCCTTTAAAAGGCAGGTGCATGGGGGTTTTATTCCGCAGGGTATCCGGTGCATATGGTTGGGCAAACAAGCCAGTAATCGCATCATTTTGATCGGTGGCCAGTTGTAGTAAAATGGTACCTTTTTCTAAGGCTGCTTTATACACGGCAAACCCGTTTTTGTAAGACATAAACGCGGTGTTCCTGATAGTTCCAAACTGTTTATTGAGGTGACTCAGGAATGCAGTGGTTTTATCCAGTGGCAGCGCGGTTTTGGTGGCTTCAGAAAAGCGGGCGAAAATGCTGTCGTATGCGCCTGCGTTGTAGTATTGCTGAAAGCTGGCGATAGCGGATTTACTGGCAGGCGTTTCTGTTTGGGCAACGGCTATACGAAAAGAAAGCGACCAAACTATTATAAGGGCAACACGTAAGTTCATGGTAAAGATTTATCCTATTCGTTGCACAAAGTATCCATAAACTTACAACTATCACTTTTTTTGGGTTAGACGCATAGAAAAAGCCCATTTGATGGGCTTTTTCTATGTTGAACTTCTTTTTGCCTACTTATCTATTACATTGATTTCATAGATAGATGGCGGCGCAGTAGCTTTAATTACGCGGAACCGCAGCCTGGAGGCATGATAACTACGTGGCAAGCGGATCACTTTACAATCGCCCATTGGTTTTGCTTCCATGAAAATAGTTTCCCAAACGCCGTTGGTCAGTATGTCTACTGCATATTCCCGGATACGAGGCTCCCTGATCTGGGAGAAACCATCTGGCAGTGTTTTGGCATCTTTATATTCAAAGATGCTGATCTTATTGAATGCATCTGCAGGCGACAATTCCATTTCCAATGTAGCAACAGTATCTTTATCTGCGGCTGCCCAGCGACTGCTCAGGCTTCCATCGTTCACCGCTCCGGCGGCATATTGATTTTTAGGATCGGCATAAACACTGGTAGCAGTAGCTGGTTTGTGAGAAGAAATAAAACGGCCATTTTTAGGCAACGGTTTATTCAAGGCCAATCCCAGTCGTTTTCCCAGGCTGATAGCCTGCAAGGCGGTATACTCCCTGATTCGTCCGGTTTGATCAGGTGGAATATTTACAACGAGGCAATTGTTATTATCTGTGCTCCAGTAAAACAGTTCTTCGAGTTCATCCAGCTCACGTACCGGCAACTGCGCTGATTTTTCAAACCAGTTCCAGCGATCGCTGATGCAAATGGTGTGTTCAAAAGGAAGGTAGTAAGATTTTCCATTGTGCAGGTACTGCTTTTTATCAAAGCGGGTGATCATTTGCGGATCCCATAAACGAAAATCTGAAGGGAAATATTGGAAGAAGTATTTATTATCCTCCGTCATTTCACCGGGTATAGTAGCCTGCCGTTTGCCTTCTTCATTTACGATGGTGTGGTTTACACTGACAGCGCAATTGGGATTAAATTTCTTCACCAACTGGTATACCTGGTCAATGCCCCATTCACCTGGCTTGCGGTCCCAGCCCCCGTCCAGCCACAGTTCGCAGATGTTGCCATAGCTGGTAAACAGTTCTGTTAACTGATGCAGCATATAGTCAACATATTTTTGTTTATCGGGATCTTTGTAAGATGGTTCATGCCGGTCCCATAAAGAATAGTAGATCGCAAACTGTAGTCCATACTTTTTACAGGCATCAGATACAGCCTTTACCACGTCGGTTTTCACGGGGGATGTAGCTACATCATACGTCGTATATTTACTGTCCCATAAACAGAAGCCATCGTGGTGTTTGGTGATCAGCAATACATACCGGAACCCGGCGTCTCTGGCGGTACGTACCCATTGATCGGGATCCAGTTGTGTAGGATGATAGGTCTCCACAGGGAGTGTACCATCTGACCATTCTACGTCTGCAAAGGTATTGATGCCAAAATGGATGAACATACCGTAGCCCCGTTGAATCATGCGTTGCTGTGCAGCATTGGGCTTAGCAGATGGTTGCAGTACCTGTGCCTGGCTGAAGTTATACAGGCATGCCAGCAGGGTTGCGAGTAACACGGTTCTCATGATTATCTTACTTTACAAAATCGAAAAAATAAAAGTAAGAGAAGCGTGGCAACTGTTCTGAAACATAAGTGACTTTTACTGGACTTATTTTAACAAAAAGCCGGCACTGGATAAGTACCGGCTTTTTGTTAAAATATCAATGAGATACTATTATTTAAACAGATAACCAATGCACACGCTTATGTAGCGTTGCTTTTGTGTTTCCTCCAGATAAGAATCTGTATTCACGAGACCGAGGCTATAGTTAATATTGAACAACAAGCCTTTCTTCAGCTCATATCCAATCATAAAATTGGCACCCGCATCGAAAGGCTTTACGAATAGCGCGTTGATTGTCCAGTTTGGCATATCTCTAAATTTAACGGGAATACTACCCGTGTCTGTGCTGACTTTCATGGTCCCGCTCAAACCATAAGCAACATAGGCGCCCAGCCCTACAAATAACTTTCCATTGCCTGCCTGATACCTATAAATGAAGTTTACAGGAAATTCAAGGTAATTTAAACGAACTTTTGATTTGACCTTCTGATTGCTAAGGCCGTTGTCAATATCATTTATGACGGCACCTTTCTGGCTAAAAAACAACCCGGGTTGTAATGACAGTTGTTCAGCCAATGGAATATCTGCAATCACGCCAGCCTGAAATGCAGGACATATTTTGGTATCTGTCCTTTTTTTAGTGATGCCCTCGTCTTTTAATAAAAAATTGGCAATACTAAATCCGGCTTTCAGGCCAAAAGTTACTTGCTGCTGTGCCAATGCATATAATCCATGGACCAGTGCTGCAATAAATAATAGAAGGTATTTTTTCATCAGATAGACAAATTGTATCTACCTAAAGGTAAGACAGACATATTTCTTAGCAGAGAGAAAAAAGGGATTTCTATTGAGACAATGAAAAACAGCCATGAGTATGGCATAAAAAGCGGGCTATATTTCATCACATGAAAATATAGCCCACATATCGAAAAAATCTTAGGCTTTCATGATATGTCCCGGGCGTATACCGCAGCCCTGACGGTCTTCATTGAACAACATCTTCATATGACCTACCATCATACCATCCCATCCGGCCTGGCTAAAGTAAACTTCATTGTTTAATTGATTCCGGTAGATCATCATTTTTTGTAGTTGTTGCTGATGACCACCTATTACAAAATCAATATGTGTGCTATCAGTCGCCATTTGCTTGTTACCGGGAAGTTGTTGATCACCGAGATGCGACAAACAGATGACCACCTGGCAACCATGATCTTTTTTAAGACTGGCGGCAATTGCATTGGCAGCAGCTACCGGAGGTAAACAGGCAACACCGGTATTGGAGGCTAGTTGCGGGCCTACGCCGGTGATACCAATTTTGATAGATCCGGCGTACACTATTTTATAAGGAAGTACCCCGCGACGAAGTACGGGATCTGTAAAACGATAGTTGCAATTCACCAGTACAAACTGCATATGAGGCAGCAAAGAGGCTAACGCAGCCTGACCATTGGCGAGTTCCCGGTTACCAATCGTAGCAGCATGATAGCCGGCTTTGTTCATCGCGTGAATCATGTTTAACGACATGTCCAGGCTATGCGCGTGATCGGTGAAATCACCAGCATCCAGGAGCAGGCCTTCCCGTTGTGCAGGTAGTAAACAAGATACTTGTCCATGCATATCATTGGTGTACCAGATCATGCATTCCCGGTTGTTACCAGATAGATAGGTAGTATTATCAGTAATGGCTCCGAGAGATTTGAACGGCTTTTGTAATAACAACAAACCTGTTGCCAGTGAGGCATTACAGAGAAATGAGCGGCGTGATGTAGTCATATTATAGGGGGTATAGAAAAATGTATTGCTGCCTTGCGTATTTCTACGCTTTTTTGTTTTGCTGATTGAAATTTGTTGTCAAGATAGAAATAATTTTTATTTTTGACGAAATTTCCTTGAACACAGAATCATTTATTATCCCTAACTACACCAGATAAAAATTTGTCATGGCAGATCCATTCCTTGCTCAAATTTCAATTGTCGCTTTTGATTTTGCCCCAAAAGGTTATGCGCAGTGTAACGGACAGTTATTACCAATCAATCAGAATCAGGCGTTGTTTTCGCTATTGGGTACCATGTATGGAGGCAATGGTCAAACCAATTTCGCGCTCCCCAATTTAAAGGGGGGTGTTCCCATGCATTGGGGAGGCGGCTATATACAGGGCCAAAATATCGGGACAAATACCGTCACGCTCAGTCCCGCTAATATGCCTGACCACAGCCACAATGTAGTGGCTACGTTGCAACAACCGGTAGGTGCAACAGCTACTGAATTATCGCCTCTGGATGCATTGCCCGCCGATGCAGCAGGTGGTAGTCCCCGATATAGCAGTAAGGCAGACGACCAAATGTCTAAAGTGCCGGTATCTGAATTAGTAACGGATCCAGGCAACGGTGTGCTGAAAACAGAAATAACCGGTTCGAATTCACCGATCAACAATATGATGCCTTACCTGGGCCTGAACTACATCATTGCATTACAAGGTGTATTCCCTTCACAATCTTAACTATACCTAATGTCTACAGGAGATCCATTTGTCGGTGAAATTATTATGTTTGGAGGTAACTTTGCACCTCAAAACTTCGCCTTTTGCAGCGGACAATTACTTCCGATATCAAGTAATACGGCCTTATTTTCCATATTGGGATCTACATATGGAGGAGATGGAAAATCTACCTTTGGGCTGCCTGATTTACAGGCAAAGGTTCCTATAGGCGTCGGACAAGGGCAAGGTCTTACCTCTAGAGACCTCGGAGAAACAGCTGGTGTAACGGATGTAACGTTGACCATTGGAGAAATGCCGGCTCATTCCCATATTATTAATAAGAGAGATTTAGCCTTTCCTGTTGGAGTGGCTAATGATACGCATAATCCTGTCGGACATTATCCGGGCGTAGCCGCTACTACCCCGCTCTATGCCTTGAAAACTGCTAATGTTGGTATGCTACCGGATATAAAGCCTGTCTTGAAGGCAGCTCAATCAGGATATCAAACGCAATCGTTCACGAATATGCAATCGACAGTTCCTATTACTTTCCTGATCTGTTTATATGGAATATTTCCTCCCAGAACATAACCACTAAAATACCCCTTCATGCCATTTATAGGTGAAATAAGAATATTTGCAGGAGATTTTCCACCAGCCGGGTGGGCTTTTTGTCAGGGACAAATACTACCTATCTCAGAGAATGACACACTTTTTGCTCTGATCGGCGACAAGTTTGGAGGAGATGGTCAAACCACATTTGCCCTGCCCGATTTACAGGGCAGAGTACCTCTTCACTTCGGGAATGGATATGCCTTTGCAGCAGCAGGGGGCTTGGAAGAAGTAACGATTCAGGCCAACCAGCTCCCTCCACACAGGCACAATATAGAAGGAGATGTATTTATTCCGGTAATGGGCGCTAATCCAGGTACACAACTGCCGGCAAAAGGTAACTATCCAGCTATTACCAGTGGTAACAAGGTATATAGTACTGTGAAAGACCTTGCTACTACCCCTATCCATAGACTGGCGCCATTAACAGTAGTGGAGACGACTGCCACTACCATGATGACTGTGCAAGGCGCCGGTGGAAGCTTACCTAAATATAATATGCAGCCTTACCTGGTTATCAACTTTATCATTTCACTGTATGGTGTTTTCCCTTCACAAACCTAATAATGGAGGGTAAATAAATATGAAAACAGGAGTACTATTACCAAAATCTACCTTTCATCCTTTACTGCAACACGACTTCCTGCAAGGCATGCAGGCGTATTTGCAATACAGGAATATCAACGTTGAATTCATCACCGCCAATATTGGATACGGTACCGATGAAGACTTGCTGGTGGAGCAGGCCGAAAAGCTGTTGCTGGAACAACAGGTACAGGTACTGATAGTGTATGCCGATCAAATAACAGTGAGCAAAATTGCCAATCTCGCCAAACCTTTAAACCGGCTTGTACTGGTAGTAAATAATGGCGCTAAATATCAGCATGAATGGGAGCCGCATCCGGTGGTATTATCACATACCTTGAACAATGTGATTCAATGCAGATTAACCAGCGCGTATGCAGCCAAACATGCCACATCAGCAGCAGTATGCACCTCTTTTTATGATGGTGGCTATGCTGTTTGTCATTCGATGGTACAGCCATTCGAAAACCTTGGCGGCCAGGTGGAATATAATTTCGTGAGCCAGTATACGGTTCGTGATTTTAATTCAACACCACTGCACCAGTTTTTAAATACCCGGCCGGATGTACAAACCTTGCTGGCTATTTACAATGGTGAACTGGCGCATTGCTTTCTGCAACAATTACAACAGGCGAATATTTCACAGCCACTGCAGATATTCGGTAGTCCTATGCTGCTGGATGAAACAATTACCAGCGTACACGGTTCATTAAAATTACCTTTTCGTATCACAGGCTATGTGCCCTGGGTATCTACCCTCAACAATAAGGCAAATCTGTTGTTAAAAGAACAGTTTACACATTATACCGGCAGAGAAGTGAATTTACCCGGCATGCATGGCTGGGATACCGGGATGATCCTCGAACACATTTATAATACCGGAGATATACATCGTTTTCGTGCGAGAGAAATACTGGCTGCCCTGCAGCATATCACCCTGGATAGCCCCAGAGGTGCCTTACAGATGGATACTACTACCAACTACATGATAACGCCGGCCTGGCTGGTGCAAACCAATGAAGACTTTGAGATGGAAGTAATTGGTGGAATTGATAATACCGCCCCCCTATGGCAGGAAATTGTAAACGAGAAAAGAGGCGTCGCCACCGGTTGGATTAATACTTATCTCTGTGCTTAGAACAGATCAGAGAATTGACTGAATCATTTTTCATCCTGGAAACAGGGTGTTATTTATATTTTTATTTATCCCAAGATAATCCCCTTATATGAAGCTCCCTTTACGCAGGACTTTAATCATGCTGCTCTTATTGACTGGCTTAGCACACTATACCAAAGCACAGTCACTGGGACCAGGCGACATCTTATTTACCGGTTTTAACTCCTATGACGACAATACCAATGGGCTCACACAGAACGATAAGTTCTCCTTTGTGCTGCTCAAGGATTGCCCTATTGGTGACTACATCACTTTTACAGATCTGGGCTGGACAGCAGCCAACCATTTTCAATCGCTGTCCTGCGGTGCTGGCAACGGCTCGCAAACAGATGGTGTGATTGAATGGAGAAACACGACCGGGAGTAAAATCCGTGCCGGCCAGCAAGTAGTAATTTCCTGTAAATACAATCCGGTTGCTTCATTAGGAACAATTAGCCATAAAACAGCTACTGCCAGTGATCCCAATGTTTATATCAATATTGGAGAAGCAGGTGATCAGCTCTTTGCTATCTCAGGCGCCATTGCTAACATCAGCAATCCAACGGTCATTGCCGGTATTAACATCAACCGCACCACCTGGGATGCTACTTTAAATGACTGCGACTTTACTTCTTCCCAATCTATGCAGCCCGGTACAGGAACGTTTCCCAGCATACCTGCCGTTAACGCCAGGTATAACTGTTTATCAGGAACAGCAGGTACCCGTGCAAGATTAACCGCCTTAATTAATGATCCATCCAAGTGGAACCAGGATAACACCTTATCTTTCCCGGTACCCGCGGGCTTTGACCTGAATAGTCCTACTCCCTGTAATTTGACCATCGTAAATCCAAGCACGGCGGGTGTTGTATATGTTAAAAAGAATGTGCAGGGTGACGGTAGCAGCTGGACTTCTCCACTGCCAGAGTTAAGAGATGCATTGGCCGCTGCTGCAGATCCACTCAATGGAATCAAACAAATCTGGGTAGCAGCAGGTACCTACACGCCGTCTGCCAGCTCAGACCCCAATGCGAGCTTTGTGATGCCTTCTAATATTGCTATCTATGGCGGATTTCAGGGGCAACCTTTTGAAACCTCCATTGCTAACCGGAATATTCCTGCCAACCGGGTAGTACTAAGTGGCGACCTGGGAAGAGATGACGCTGATAGCGTTCTGCTGAATATCTCCGGTATTAACGGTACTAACAGCTTACATGTAGTTACTGCTACCAACGTAGGCAACGATACACTGGATGGTGTAATTATAACAGCAGGACAATCCAGTGGCCGGGGTGGTGGTTTAGACGTTAATAGTGCATTTATAAGAATCTACAATACACAATTCAGCGGCAATTCCGCCATTTCCGGAGGTGGTGCTATTGGTATCAATAATGGGTCTGTATATGTTATCAACAGTACTATTTTTGGAAACCAATCAGGTTCAGCAGCAGGTATCTATGGAACCAATTTAGCTAATTTGAGGCTGACCAATGTTACGATAACAGGTAATACCCTAATTGGAAGTAGTAGCACTTCCACCGCAGTATATATTAATAGTGGTAGTATAGGGGGGAATAACTGTATCCTCTATGGCAACCTCCCTTCAAGCATCCCCGACTATAATTATGGTGGCGGTGCAGGAGGTTTTCTTAGGTATTCTATTGTCGGAACCAGCTACTATAGTACCTCCGTTCTCACTCCACAGACGATACCGGCTGTGGAGTTTGTAGATGCCGCTGCTGGTAATCTGCAATTGACAAAAAATAATTTCGCCATCAATCATGGCGATCCACAGACTAATGTTGGCCCGTTAAACCCGCAAGCGGGTTCGCTGGACTTAGCCGGCAAAACCCGTATCAATAATACAGTCATTGACCTGGGGGCATACGAATACCAGGCCATTGCCCAAACCATCACTTTCCCTATAATACCGCCGGTGACCTATGGCGATGCCGATTTTAATCCGGGAGCAACTACTACCGGAGATACAGCCATCGTTTACTCCTCGTCTGATATAACAGTGGCGGATACCGTAGCCGGTAAAATTCATATAAAAAAGGTAGGTACCACTACCATTACAGCCAATGCGCCGGCCACGAATGCTTATCTGCCGGCCACGGCACAAATGCAGAATTTGACCGTTAAGCCCAAAGATCTGCTTATCAAAGCTAATGATGTTACACGTGCATATCATACGCCGAATAGCGACACCAGCTTTACCATTACCGGCTTTGTGAATGGTGAAGACTCTACACAGGTCATTACAGGACGCTTAAAAGCTACCTTTGGCGGAGATGTCAACAGCGGAACAGGTACTTACCAGATACAACCAGACGTGAGCGGCATCACAGCGCCTAACTATCACCTGAATACCCAGGCAGGCACGCTTACTATTGTAAAGGGATCGCAAACAATCACCTTCCCGCCTATCCCTGCCAAAACATACGGAGATGCACCATTTACCATCAATGCCACCAGCAGTGAAGGTTTACCAATCATCTTCAATGTAACCAGCGGGAATGCGACTATACTTGGCAATACCGTCACTATTCAGGGAATTGATAGTGTGACAATCACCGCTTACCAGGGAGGGGATGGCAACGTGCTTGCCGCCACACCGGTGTCGCAAACTTTCTATATAGCGCCTAAAACCCTCACGGTAACGGCTAATGCAAAAACGAAAGCCTATAAACAGCCGAATCCAACACTGGATTATACGGTTACAGGTTATGTATATGGACAAAACAGTGGCGCGTTCAGTGGAATCCCGGATATCAGTACTACTGCAGATGCCAACAGCGCTGTAGGTAAATATCTCATTTCAGTAACCCAGGGCGGATTAACAGCTACTAATTATAATTTCAGCTTTGTAAATGATTCTCTCACTGTAATACCGGCCAGTCAAACAATTACGTTTGACCCGATTGCCAATAAAACATACGGTGATGCAGCGTTTACCGTAAATGCCACCAGCGATGCCAACCTGCCGGTTACTTACAGCGTGGTTAGCGGGCCCGCTACCATTGCCGGTAATACTGTTACCATTACCGGTGTTGGTAATGTGACAATTGCTGCCAACCAGCCAGGTAACAGCAATTACCTGGCAGCTACACAACAAACACAATCTTTTACAATAGATTCAGCGATACTCACGGTAACGGCTACACCGAAAACAAAAGTTTACGGGCAGCCAAATCCAACACTGGATTATACCATTACCGGGTTTGTAAATAATGAAGATAACAGCGTAATAAGTGGCAACGCCAACATCAATACCACCGCCGATATTAACAGCAATGCAGGTAAATATCTCATTAATGTAACACGGGGCGGATTAACTGCAGCAAATTATACTTTCATTTTCGTGAACGACAGCCTGGAAGTGACTCCGGCTACACAAACCATCACCTTCTCCCCTATCGCTGATAAAACTTATGGCGATGCACCATTTACACTCAGCGCCAGCAGCAGTACGGGCTTACCGGTTACCTTCGCAGTAATCCGCGGCAACGCCACCTGGGATGGCAGCAACGTCACCATTACAGGTACCGACAGCGTCACCATTGCGGCTTATCAGGCAGGTGATGGTAACCATGCTGCAACTGAAGCGAGACAGTCGTTCAACATTGCCAAAGCAGAACTGTCCGTTATTGCAGCACCTGATTCCAGGTTCTATTTACAACCGAATCCGACATTACGGTATTATATCTCAGGAATGGTATATGGAGAGAAAGATTACGAGGTAACCTCCGGCATTGCCAATGTAAGCACCCCTGCGGATAATAACAGTGACGCCGGCAAATATGTCATCCACGTAACACAAGGCACCCTGGTTCTTACCAGCTCCAACTACAACCTTAAATTTGTAGATGATTCACTGGAAGTAATGCCAGCCACGCAAACGATCACCTTTGATCCTATTGCTAATAAAACATACGGTGATGCACCGTTTAAATTAAACGCCATCACTAATGCCAATTTACCGGTTTCTTTCAGTGTACTCACGGGACCAGCCAGTATCAGCGGTGACACAGTTACTATATTTGGTACCGGCTCTATTCTGCTCGCTGCCAACGCGGATGGTAACCATAACTACTCTTCTGCCGGACAAGCGACACAATCCTTTACAGTAAACAAAGCCAACCTCACGGTGACGGCTAATCCAAAAACAAAAGTCTACCTGCAACCTAATCCTACACTGGATTATACGTTTACAGGTTTTGTATACAATGAAGATAACAATGTGATACACGGCACAGCTGATATCACCACCACTGCTGATGTTAACAGCATCGTGGGCAAATACCCTATCAATGTAGCAGTGGGTGGATTGACTGCCAACAACTATACCTTTAGTTTTGTTAATGACAGCCTGGAAGTAACTCCGGCTACACAAACTATCACCTTTAGTCCTATCCCTGATAAAACTTATGGTGATCCGTCATTCACGCTTAATGCCAGCAGTGATATCAGCTTACCGGTTACTTTCAGCGTAGTAAGCGGACCTGCAACTGTGAGCGGTAATACCGTCACCATCACCGGTACCGGTCAGGTAACTATTGCTGCCAACCAGGCGGGCAACGGTAATTATGCAGCCGCACAAACTACCCAATCATTCAATATCGCCAAAGCGATACTCACAGTAACAGCTAATCCGAAAACCAAAGCATACAAACAACCTAATCCAACACTGGACTACCAGATCAGTGGTTATGTATATGGTGAAAACAGCAGCGTTGTTTCCGGCATTGCAAACATCAGTACCGCAGCAGATGTAAACAGCCCGGTAAATAAATACCTCATCACCGTAGCACAAGGCGGCTTAACGGCTACGAACTACAGCTTCCAGTTTGTAAATGATTCACTGGAAGTAACGCCGGCCACACAAACCATCACCTTTGCTCCTATCAGCAATAAAACATATGGTGATGCCGACTTTACTGTAAACGCCAGCAGCGATGCCAGCCTGCCGGTTACCTACAGCGTAGTAAGCGGTCCCGCTACCATCAATGGCAATACCGTAACCATTACGGGTACCGGCAACGTTACCATTGCTGCTGATCAGGCGGGCAATAGTAATTACCAGGGTGCCACACAGCAAACACAGTCCTTTACTGTAAATGCTGCAACACTCACGGTAACGGCTAATCCAAAAACCAAAGTATACAAACAACCGAATCCAACACTGGATTATACGATCACAGGTTTTGTAAAGAATGAAAACAGCAGTATCGTAAGCGGCAATGCCACCATTACCACCACTGCTGATGTGAACAGTGCTGCAGGCAAATACCTGATCGAAGTAACACAAGGCGGATTATCTGCCCCTAACTATACCTTTGCTTTTGTGAATGACAGCCTGGAGGTAACTGCAGCTGCACAAACTATCGACTTTAGCGCTATCTCCGGTAAAACATATGGTGATGCACCATTTACCGTTAACGCTACCAGCGATGCAGGTTTACCGGTAACTTTCAGTATAGTGAGCGGGTCTGCAACTGTGAGCGGCAATACCGTGACCATTACGGGTAGCGGAGATGTAACTATCGCCGCTAACCAGGCAGGTAGCAACGATTATTCAGCTACTCAAACCACACAAACCTTCAACATCGCCAAAGCGAAACTCACGGTAACGGCTAAGCCAAAAACCAAGGTTTACTTACAACCTAATCCAACATTGGATTATAGCATTACAGGCTATGTATACAACGAAAACAGCAGTGTTGTTTCAGGAATAGCGGCAATCAGCACTACTGCAGATGTTAACAGCCCCGGAGGACAATATCCTATTACTGTTGGATCAGGCAATTTAACCGCTGTCAATTATGATTTTGATTTTGTGAATGATTATCTGACAGTAACACCGGCTGCTCAAACCATCACCTTTACCCCGATTGCGGGTAAAACTTACGGAGATGCACCATTTACGGTAAGCGCCAGCAGCAGCGCAGGCTTACCTATTACTTACAGTGTAGTCAGTGGTCCGGCCACCAACGCTGATAATACTATTATCATTACCGGTGCCGGTACTGTGGTTATTGCCGCTGACCAGGCAGGCAACACTAACTACGGCGCAGCCACCCAACAAACTCAATCCTTTACTGTTGCTCCTGCCACACTCACTGTGCGGGCAGTTGACCAGTCAAAAAATTACAAACAGCCGAATCCGACACTGGATTACCAAATCAGCGGTTTCAAAAATGGTGATACCAAAAGCGTGGTAACAGGTATCCCGGACATCAGCACCACTGCAGACATCAACAGTCCGACAGGCACTTATCCGATTAACGTAAGTCTTGGTGGACTTGCGTCGCCTAACTATACCTTCAGTTTCCAAAGCGGTACCCTGTATGTGAATACTGCAATACAAACGATCACTTTTGATCCTATTCCAAATAAAACATATGGTGACGCACCATTTACCATTACTGCCACCAGCGATGCCGGTTTACCAGTGAGCTTCAATGTACTCAACGGTCAAGCCATCGTAAATGGTAATACGGTTACCATTCTTGATGCAGGAAACGTGACATTGACGGCCATCCAACCTGGTGATGGTAACTATGCACCTGCAAATTCGGCATACCAATCATTCAGCGTTGCTAAAGCCCTGCTCACCGTAAAAGCGAACAGCAAAACCAAAGCATATCAGCAAGCTAATCCAACACTGGACTATACCTTTGCCGGTTTTGTAAATAATGATAACGCCAGCGCTGTAACAGGTATCGCTCAAACTGCTACTACGGCTGATATTAATAGCCTTCCGGGTAGTTATCCGATTACCATCACTCAGGGTACATTAAGTTCCAGCAAATACAACTTCAGCTTCCAGAATAATTCACTCACCGTAACAGCGGCCGGACAGAGCATTTCCTTTACGCCGATTCCGGCTAAAACATACGGAGATGCCGCATTTAGCTTAAACGCCACCAGCAGTGCAGGCTTACCTGTTACATATAGTGTACTCAGCGGGCCGGCTACCATCAATGGTAATAACGTTACCATCACCGGTGCTGGCAATGTAACCATTGCAGCCGATCAGGCTGGAAATGGCAACTACCAGGGTGCTACAAGGCAAACACAATCCTTCACTGTATCACCAGCTACATTAACAGTGAAAGCAGATGATAAACAGAAAGTAACAGGTACTGCTAACCCGACATTTACTTATACTGTCACTGGCTTTGTAAATGGCGATAACAGCAACGTGGTAACTGGTGTACCTACCTTCAGCACAACTGCGGACAACAGCAGTGTACCTGGTACTTATCCAATTACTGTAGCTGCGGGATCATTAAGCGCCCCTAATTATCAGTTCACAACGGCGAATGGCACTTTAACAGTTACTCCAACTACACAAACCATCACCTTCCCGGCTATTACGGGTAAAACATACGGTGCAGCTGCGTTTACACTCAACGCTACCAGCACCAGCGGATTACCGGTGACTTACAACATCGTAAGCGGACCAGCTACCATCAGTGGTAACACCGTTACCATCACCGGTGCTGGCAATGTGACCATCGCGGCTAACCAGGCAGGTAATGCTACTTACTTACCGGCTACGCAGGTAACACAAAGCTTCACCGTAGGCAAAGCAACGCTGACGGTAACTGCGGTGAATGCTTCCAAAGTATATCAACAGCCTAACCCGGCGTTTACTTATAATATCACCGGATTTGTAAATGGGGAAAATAACAGCGTGGTAACTGGTACGGCTGCACTTAGCACTACCGCTACTACCAACAGCACGCCAGGCACTTATCCGATCACAGTAGCTATTGGCTCGTTGAGCGCTACTAACTACCAGTTCACACTGGTAAATGGTACCTTAACGATTGGACAGGCTAACCAAACGGCTCAAACCATCACCTTCCCGGCTATTACGGGTAAAACATACGGTGCGGCAGCGTTTACACTCAATGCTACCAGCACCAGCGGATTAC
>NZ_JAGHZS010000007.1:705215-913146 GCF_017745275.1 Chitinophaga sp.
ACAGCATCCTAAGCGGGCCGGCTACCATCAGTGGTAACACTGTTACCATCACCGGTGCTGGCAATGTGACCATCGCTGCTAACCAGGCGGGTAATGCTACCTACCTGCCAGCTACGCAGGTAACGCAAAGCTTCACGGTGAATAAGGCAACGTTGACAGTGACGGCGGTAAACACTTCTAAAGTATACCAACAACCTAATCCGGCGTTTACTTATACCATCACCGGATTTGTAAATGGTGAAAATAACAGCGTAGTAACGGGTACGGCTACACTCAGTACTACCGCTACTACCAACAGCACACCAGGTACTTATCCGATCACGGTAGCTATTGGCTCGTTAAGCGCTGCCAACTATCAGTTCACGCTGGTAAATGGTACCTTAACGGTTGGACAGGCAAACCAAACAACTCAAACCATCACCTTCCCTGCTATCACTAATAAAACATACGGTGCAGCAGCGTTTACACTCAACGCTACCAGCACCAGCGGATTACCGGTGACATATAGCATCGTAAGCGGTCCGGCTACCATCAGTGGTAACACCGTTACTATTACCGGTGCAGGAATTGTGACCATCGCTGCTAACCAGGCGGGTAATGCTACCTACCTGCCAGCTATGCAGGTAACGCAAAGCTTTACCATAGGTAAAGCTGCACTGACAGTAACTGCCAACAACGACTCCCGTACTTATACCGGCACCGCCTATACGAATGGCAATGGTGTCAGCTACAGTGGCTTTGTTGGTAACGATGATGAGGGCAAATTAGGCGGTACACTCAGCTATCATGGTAACTCACAGGGAGCTGTTGATGCCGGCACTTATATCATCCAGCCATCGGGCCTGAGCAGCAACGACTATAATATCACTTATGCGAACGGTCAGCTCACCATTACGCGTGCCACACAGCAAATCACCTTCACCAACATCGGTGGTAAGAATGAAGGAGATCCTGACTTTACGCTGACGGCGACCAGCAACTCCGGATTGCCAGTGTCCTTTAGCAGTGATAATACCACTGTAATCAGTGTAAATGGCAATACTGCGCATGTAGGTACTGCCGGTACGGTACATATCACCGCTACACAAGCTGGAAATAATAACTATGAGCCAGCTACTGCGGTAACACAAACCATCATCGTTACTTCGTTTATGGCGCCGGTTATTACAGCCAACGGCAGCACCGCCTTCTGTGACGGCAATAGCATCAAACTCCAGGCTACCGCTGCCCCGGCTTATGAGTGGTACCGCAACAATGTATTGATATCTAATGCTACGGGCAGCTCCTTCAGTGCCAGCGAAAGTGGTGTTTATACGGTGAAAGCCATTTATAACAATAATGTTGCCCTGCAGTCGGCACCAGTAACCGTTACCGTACATCCATTACCTGATGGCAAGTTGCAAACCAGTGGCAATACCACTATCAGCAAAGGGGAAAGTATAACGTTGACCGCTTCCGGTGGCAACAGCTATGAATGGAGCCCTGCTGCAGGATTGAATGATCCGGGTATTGCAGCACCAGTAGCCCGTCCGGCGATGACTACTACTTACCAGGTAACCATCTCTAATCTCTTTAACTGTAGCGTTACCAAAGAAGTAACAATCACTGTGAAAGAAGATTACAAACTGGAAGCTACCAACATCCTGACGCCTAACGGCGACGGTAAAAACGATCTGTGGGTGGTAAAGAACATCGATATGTATCCACAGAATGAAGTAAAAGTTTACGACCGTGCCGGAAGAATGGTATTCCAGCAACGCGGCTATACCAATAACTGGAATGGTAAAGTGAATGGCCAGCCACTGGCTGAAGGCACCTATTACTACATCATCACATTGGGTGATAGTAACCGTCAGTTCAAAGGATTCATCACCATCATCCATTCAAACTAATGATCATGAAGAAGTACATCTCATACCTCCTGTTGCTGAGTGCATTTGCACTCAGCAACTTCTCCGCCGGTGCACAAAGTACCGGTAACCCGGAAATGCTGGTAGAACCACTGGCCGCGCAATACTTCCTGGATCCCTATCTCGCCAACCCTGCGATGGCAGGTCTGGATACAGGATTACACGTGAACCTCGCCTATCGTCACCAATCGTCGGGGATAAACGGCGCCCCCATCACAAAGGCACTAACAGCCGACTACCAGCTATTCAAACGGGTAGGCATCGGCATGAATATTTTTAATGATAAGGCCGGCCTGCTCAACAATACGAAAGTGGCTTTTAGTTATGCCTATCACCTGCCCCTGTCGCTGAATGGCGCCAGCGCCCTGCACTTTGGACTGTCAGGCGCTTTCATTGCCAGGCGGCTGGATACCAAAGAAGTAAATGGGGATGTCACCGACCCGGATATTCACGCCTTTAACCGGAGAGATAATTATTTTGAAGCAGATTTTGGAATGGCTTATACCCTTAAAGGGTTTACCCTGCAGGCTTCTCTGCCTAACCTCGTCAGCCTGGTGAAAAATAGTTCCACTGACCTGGGGATCGACCGCTCCGTTTTCTTTGCCGCCACCAGCTATAAAATCAACGTCGGGACAGAACTGAGCGCCATTGAACCGAAAGTATGTTTCCGTGGTATCAAAGGCTATGATAATATCATGGATGCCGGCGCAAACTTTTCTTTTCTTAACAATCAACTGAATGCCTTTGGCATGTATCATTCCACAAATAGCTTCAGTGCAGGCGTTGGCGCCAATTACCAATCCATTGCCGGCTTTCAGCTGATCTATAATTCGCAGACGGCAGGACTCAGCAATTATACCAGCGGCACTTTTGAAATAAACCTGACACTGAACCTGTTCAGAAAATAGACATTACCATATTGTAAAATATTTTTACCACTGCATATAACGGCAACGCCTATACAGGCGATGCCCCCACGGTGGCATAGAGTAAATGCGCTACCCCCGCGCTTCCTATTTTAATTATAAGTACCTTCGCAGCAGAGTCATCATTATTTTTAAGATATAATAATTTCCTCTCATAATTAAGCCAGATAAGCTTATAGATATATTTTTTTATATATAGTGAGATAGTAAAAAAAATACGCCCATTACTCCATGCGCCAGACAAATATGAAAGGACTTGTCCTTAAAGTATTAAAAATAGTTTCCATATCGCTTGCTGCCATCATCCTGTTATTATTTTTAATGCCGATACTTTTTCCCACCACCATCTCCAATAAAATAAAAACCTGGACCAACAACAGCATCACCGGGGACCTGAACTTCTCCAAAGCAAGACTGTCCTTTTTTAATCACTTTCCGTCACTCACCCTAACCTTGTATGATTTTAGTTTGAAAGGCGCCGCACCCTTCCAGGCGGATACACTGATATCTGCCAACGAAGTAGCACTGGGCATTAACTTATCCAGCGTTTTTTCCAGCTCCATTAATATTGATGAAATATACCTGACCAAAGGAAATATACATGTACTGGTAGATACCGCCGGTCACCCGAACTATAACGTTTACAAATCATCCGATACCACTACTTCCAATAAATCCGACAGCGGCAGCGCCTCTATGCAAATTGCGCGCATACAACTGGAACATTGCAATATCATTTATAATGATCAGTCGCTCCCCATGTTCCTCCGGGCCAAAGAAGTTAATTACCTCGGGAAAGGAGATCTCAGCAAAGCAGTATTCGACTTATACTCTAAGATCAGCATCGGTTCCTTCGATATCAATTACGCTAATACCCAATATATTTTATCGAAGAAACTGAACGGGGAACTGATCACTAAAATCAATACCAACTCGCTCGACCTTATTTTTGAAAAGAATGATCTAAAGATCAATGAACTTCCTGTACGCTTCAAAGGAGAATTTGGTTTCCTGAAGAATGGCTATAAAATGGACTTTCGCCTCAGCTCCATGGAATCCGAACTGCACGCCATCTTCGGCGCGCTCCCACCGGAATATGCCAAATGGGCCGAGCATATGAATATCACCGGCACTGCCGACGTAAACGCTACGCTGATCGGGGAATATCTCGCAGAAAGCAATACTATGCCGGACCTTACCTTTAACATGAAGGTCAGAAACGGCACCATCACCCACGACAAAGCACCTGCACCGGTAAAAAACCTGTTCCTGAACTTTCAATCTACACTCGCACACCTGAACACCGACAGCCTCTATGTGAATGTAGATTCCATTTTCTTTAATCTTGATAAAGACTATTTCAGCGCCGTAGTACGTTTGAAAGGCCTGGCCACACCGGATATTTATGCTAAAATGAATACCGATATAGACCTGGAAAAATGGAACCAGACCGTAGGACTGAAAACCATAGACCTGAAAGGACGCCTGCAGGCACATCTACAGGCGAATGGCCGCTATGCCAAAACAGTGGTGTATAAAGGTTTACAACACCGCCCCGATACGGTGATCAGCAGCATCCCTGTATTTGATTTTGCCGCTACCCTGCGTAATGGCTATCTTAAATTTGCTTCTATGCCGGAAGGCGTGAAAAACATCAGCTTTAACGCTAAAGCCTCCTGCCCCGACGGCCAGTATACACACACCTATTTCAGCATCAACGATCTCAATGCCACGATGCTGAGTAACTATATCCGCGGCTACTTCCAACTGTCGAATGCCCGGGAGCCACTCATTGATGCTAAGCTGGAATCCGTGCTGCACATGAGCGACCTCAAAAAGGTATACCCGATAGACAGTCTCGATATGACTGGTGACCTGGCCATCAACGTGGCCACCAAAGGCACCTACCTGCCAGCCAAACGACTCTTCCCCGTTACTACCGGACAGCTTACCATGAATAACGGTGCCGTACAAACGAAATATTATCCGCATCCGCTGGAGAAAATTAATATAGACGCCTCCGTTACCAATACCACCGGTACCATGCAATCGCTGAAAGTAAACCTGAAGCCTGTTTCCTTCGAATTTGAAGGACAACCATTTGTGCTGAAAGCGGACCTGAATAATTTCGATAATCTCCGGTATAATATCACCTCCAATGGGGTAATAGACCTGGGCCGCATTTACCAGGTGTTTGCCATCAAAGGATACGACCTGAAAGGATTTATTAAAACGAACCTGTCGCTCCAGGGCACCCAGGGCGACGCACTCGCCGGCAGGTACAATAAACTCAGTAACAGTGGCACCATGGTGATCAAAAACATTGCCCTGACGGCCGCTCAACTGCCTTTGCCATTCGTGATCAACAATGGTGTTTTCCGTTTCGACCAGGACAAAATGTGGTTTGACCAGTTTAATGCCACCTATGGCAAATCAGGGATTAACCTGAACGGATATCTCAGTAATGTGATTGGCTATGCTACTACCAAAGATCAGCCGCTGCGTGGTTCCTTTGACCTGAAAAGCGGGTATATACTGGTAGATGAAATGATGGTGAATGGCGCGCCTAACAATAGCCCCGCCGCACCTGCATCTTCAGGCGTAGTGATGATCCCGTCCAACTTATCGCTTACACTCAATGCCGCCGCAGATAAAATCCGTTTCAAAGGAATAGACATCAGTAATTTCCATGGGCAACTGGTGGTAGACAGCAGCCGGATGAAGCTGAACCAGACCGGGTTTACCATTATTGGTGCTCCGGTAGAAATGGATGCCACTTATGTAAGCCTGCAACCTAAACGGGCATCCTTCGATTACCACATCACGGCGAAAGAATTTGATATCAAACGTGCTTATAACGAAATAAAAATCTTTCATGACATGGCCACTTCCGCTGCCTATGCCAGTGGTGTGGTAGGACTGGACTATCGCCTGAATGGCAAACTGGATGAGAACATGAATCCTGTATATCCGTCGCTGAAAGGGGGTGGTGTTTTATCTATCAAAAAAATAAAACTGAAGGGCTTCAAATTATTCAACGCGGTGAGCAGCAGTACAGGAAAAGGTGACATGAAAGATCCTGATCTTTCTGAAGTCAATATCAAGTCGGAGATTAACAATAACATCCTCACTATCAGCAGAACCAAAATGCGCATTGCGGGCTTCCGGCCACGCTTTGAGGGACAGGTGAGCCTGGATGGCAGGCTAAACCTGAAAGGGCGACTGGGGCTGCCACCTTTTGGTATTTTTGGTATACCCTTTAACGTTACAGGGACACAGAACAACCCGCAGGTAAAGCTACGCCGCGGCAGTGATAACAAACTGGAAGAAACAGAAGATCCGGATGAAGAAGATAAAAAATAGGGGTATTATTTAATTACGCCCAGCTGCTTCATCATGGTCAGTTCATCGGTTACCCGCCAGTGTTCAGCGATTTTTCCGTCCACAATTTCTTCAATATTGATTTGATTCACGCTAACAGACTTCCCGGTAGGTGGCGTACCAAACAACGTATCTGTTTGTGTGCCGGTCATAATGACCCTGGCTACTACTCTATTGGATGTCACCACCATATCCCGGATCTCATAATGCAAATCCGGAAAACCTTTCCGGATGGCATTTACAATAGGTTTTAAGCCTACAGCGCCTTTTGGCGGGTTAGGTGTAGAGGGCGTGTGATTGATATAATCAGGGCTTAATAAGCTGTCCAGCAGGTCCACATTTCCCTTATTCCATACGTCGTTGAAATAGCGTTCTACCAGCTGTTTGTTGTGTGCTTCCACGTCAGTGCCGGTGGTAGCTACTGCAGGAGCAGTAGCTGTACCACAGGCGGTACCTAACAGTAGCATCAGGGATACCAGTGCCAGCGTTGAATTATTCACCACAGGGCGCTTCCAGATAATATTATCCACCGCATATTTGCCGCTGCCATTCAAGATCACAGCGATGGCCAGCCCGATGAACAACAGATGGTATTCATAGCCTTCTCCTTTTTGCGTACCGAACCAGTTCATAAAGAAGCCGTTTTCTACGTGGGCCACAAAAATAATCCCGATGAACAACCCTATAATGGCCACTGACCATAGCCGGGACGCAAATCCCACGATCAGGGCGATAGCACCGAAAAATTCAATGAATATCACAGCAAAAGCGATGATCCAGGGTAAGTGAAGGGTTCCTGTAAAGAAGCCCATTTCTCCGGCAAAGCCGGGGCCGCCAAACCAGCCCAGCATCTTTTGGGCACCATGAGGAAATAGTATCAATCCTAAAGTGAGCCGTATGATGAGGCCTGTCCAGTCGTTGTTTGTTGCAAAGATGTTCTTTTTCATTTATTTGCCTTTATTTGATGGTACAAAGTAACGAGGCAGAAAAATGATAAAAATTAAAGTAGTTGAAGAAATCAGGACTGGCTTAACTTTTTGCGGAGCATACTTAAAAATACCGGCGTAAAGCCTAAATAAGCCGCCACCTGTTTCTGGGAGATACGTTGTTCCAGTTGCGGATATTTCTGTATAAAATCAAGATAGCGCTGTTCTGCAGTATAGGACAGGTTTTGGTTGATGCGCCGCTGCTGCGCAATAAAGGCATTTTGCAACAGGATCCTGAAGAAGCGTTCAAACTTCGGCACCTTTTCATAAAGCAGTTCCAGGCGTTCCTTTGTAATCTGCAGCAGTACGGCATCTTCGAGGGCATCAATATAATATTCCGAAGGCGTACCGGTAAAGAAGCTATACAAGTCACTGGTCCACCAGCCTTCCACGCCGAACATCACGATATGTTCCTGGCCACTGTCGTCAATCGTGTACATGCGTATGCAGCCACTGAGAATAAAGTTCTCTGTTTTGCATACCTCTCCCTGCCGGAGCAGGAAAGCTTTCTTCTTCAATGTTTTTTGGGTGAGTAATGAAAAGAAAAAGTCGATTTCTGTTTGCTCAAGACTAATATGGCGGGCCAGATTATTAAGCAACAACTCCTCATTCGTCATATAAACGATGTCGTATTGATTTACAAATATTATCCGGTGATGGTACCATTACGGTCGCCGAAAAACTGCCGTACATCGGCGGCTATTACACCGGGCACTTCCCATTCGGGGAAATGGCCGCCTTGTTCCATGATGGTCCAGCGTTGTACGTTATAAGTTCGTTCTGCCCATTCGCGTGGGGCCGGCACCGTTACACCGTCGTGTAAAGGCATCATAATAGCAGAGGGAACAGCAACGCGCGGTGGCTTTTCCGGATTCAGCACCGTTCCTGATACGGCCTCTTTATACGACCGGATAGCGGCAGCACCAGCGCCGGTGAACCAATGCAGGGATATATTATCGAGCAGTTCGTCACGGCCGAAATGTTGATCTATTTGTTCACCGCCATCGCCCCATCGCTGGAATTTCTCAATAAACCAACTGGCCAGGCCTACGGGAGAATCGGCCAACGCAGGTGTCAGCGTTTCAGGACGCAGGGCTTGTATGCGTGCGTATAAGGTTTCTGTTGGCGCCCAGGCCGCCACTTTTTGCTGATAGGCTACTTCTGCCTCGCTGAGGTCCGCAGGCATCGGCGACATAAATGGCGTAATCCCCGAACGATGCAGCCCTATTACCCGCTCCGGGTAGTGCAGTCCTATTTGCTGTTGTACCAATGCGCCCTGGTCTGAGCCGCGACAGGCAAAGCGCTCATAGCCTAGGCCTTCTGTCATTAACGGAACGATGAGGTCCGCTATCCGTTTAAAGTTCATGCCATGCTTACGGGGAATGGAACTGAAGGGATACCCGGGCATAGACATCGCCACCACATCAAAGGAAGGCGTGCCATCGGTACGGGCAGCAGTGAGCAATGGAATCAATGGCAACAACTGCACAAAACTACCCGGCCATCCCTGCATCAGCAGTAACGGGATGGGATCAGGCCCCTCTCCTTTGGCATGAATAAAATGCAGTTGTGAATCGCCGATGGTGGCCTGGTAATGATCGAATTTATTAAGCCTGGCTTCCCGTTCGCGCCAGTTGTACCCTGAAAGCCAGTAAGCCGCCAGGTCACGCAGGTATTCCCCACTGGTGCCATCTTCCCAGGTAGCATCTTCCATCGGCGATACCCAACGGGTATGACGCAGGCGATAATGCAAATCAACAATATCTTCTTCCGGAATGTAGATGCGCATAGGTTTGATGACGATACCTGTTTCCATAGCTGCTAATAATTTCGGCAGATAAAGCTAATATTTATCGCGCATTCCGCCACGCGTTTTTTGTCACAGCTTTGCGATGTTTTACAGCTGCTATCAGGCCAAACATCACAACCTCCCTTCCGCCACACTGTTAAGTTGTATCTTAGTGATCATCTAAAAAATATCCTTTTGTAATAACTCGCTTATGAAGAAACTATTGTTGGCGTTATTGCTGCTCCCCCTCACTTTTTACGCCCAAACACCCAATGCTGGCCGGTTGGCGCTAACAGGCGCCACCATCTACACCGCTCCCGGAACCACTCCCATTACCAATGGCGTAGTAATTATTGAAAACGGGAAAATCACTGCCGTTGGCACCGGGCAGCAAACGAAGATACCCGCCGCTACCCCGGTACTGGATTGTAAAGGAATGGTGCTGATGGCCGGCTTCTGGAACTGCCACGTTCATTTCATGGAGCCGAAATGGAATCATGCCGACAGCCTGCCCGTTGAACAATTGAACCGGCAACTTAATGACATGGTGAACAGTCGCGGTTTTACGCATGTATTTGACCTGGGAACGCTGGACTTTCCCAACCTGTTGGCATTGAAAGCAAGGATCAACAAGGGTGAAGTGAATGGTCCGGCGATGCTCACGGTGGGCGTTCCCTTTGTGCCGCCTAACGGCAATCCGTTTTATATAGAGCCGCTGAAGCTACCTGAAATGAGTACACTTGCTGCTGCGAAGGCGCACGTCACCGAACAGATAAAGACGGGAGCCGATGGCATCAAAGTATGGTCCGCTTCCCCTCATGCACACAAAACAGTACCGATGCCGCTGGACATATTAAAAGCTGCCTGCGTCACCGCGCATCAGTTTCACAAACCGGTTTTTGCGCATCCCACCGCTGATACCGGTGTCATTATGGCCATGGAAGGTGGCGTCAACATCCTGACGCACCCTTCGCCGGATGGGTACCGGCCATGGGATGCAGCGGAAATAAAGTTGTTACAGCAACATCAGATAGCACTGATTCCTACTTTAAAACTTTTCAAATATGAGCTGGAACGGAACAAGCTGGTAGCCGCCACTCATCCGTTGATGACTACTGCACTACAGCAGGTAGGCGCTTACGCGAAAGCCGGCGGTGAAATATTGTTTGGTACCGATGTAGGCTATGTACCTGACTATAGCACGGAAGATGAATTTCGCCTGTTGTCGGAAGCAGGACTTAGTTTTGACCAGGTACTGACTGCACTAACGACAGCGCCTGCACGAAGATTTGGGCAGGCGCAGCACAGCGGCCGCATTGCCAAAGGCATGGATGCCGACCTGGTAGTACTGAAGGCTGATCCCCATACAGATATCCGTCATTTTTCGGAAGTAGTATATACCATCCGTAATGGAAAGATGATGTATGATAGTCGTACCATGGGCGAACACTGACGCCCGGTTACTGAAAAGCTTTCAGCAGGCTATCTTTATAAGCCGGAGATACTTCCACAGCGGTGCCGTCGTTCAGGCTCACATAGCCACCGGCGCCCTTGTGGTAGGATTGTACAAAATGGATATTAATGATATGTGATTTGTGTACCCGCACAAACGGGAGGGGTAACATCTCTGCAAAATGTTTCAAAAACCGGCAGACCATTTTTTTATTACCATTCGTCAGGTAGACGTCTGTAAAATTGCCATTTCCTTTGAGGCGGACAATTTCTCCCATCTTCACTACATCAAATCCATCCAGGGTCGGTAATATTACCTGCTGCATGCCCGGATTGTTTTCACGGGCATTTTCCATGATGATACGGTTACGGTTCAGCCATTGCTGCTGCTGTAACTGTTGCTGTACCTTGTTTACAGCAAGTATCAATTCTTCAATGCTCACCGGCTTCAATAAATAATAAGCTGCACTCTGGTTGAGCGCTTTCAGCGAATATTCAGAAAAGGCAGTGACAAAAATGGTTTCGAAAGTAAGGTCCTGGCAACCTTCCAATACATCGAAGGCATTGCCGAAAGGCATTTCCACATCCAGGAAAACCAACTGGGGCTGCAACTCCTGTATCAGGCCAATAGCCTCCCGGCTATTTTGTGCGGTGCCTACAACAGTTACCTGCGGACAAAATTTCTGCAGGTAGTTTTGTAAAGCGGCCATAGCGGCGGCTTCATCTTCAACGATAACTGACCTGATTTTTTCTGTTAACATCATGACTATCCATTAAGGGAAGTTGCAATACTATCCGGGTGCCGGTAACGCCGTTGCCGGTAATTTCGTTCATCTCCAGCCGGATGTGGAGGTGGTATATATCGTTGAGTAGCTGAATCCGCTCCCGGGTATTGGTGATGCCCCTCGACTGATACGCTTTCTGGTGTACTGTTTTCAGCTTTTGGCTCTCTATCAGCCCGATCCCGTTATCCGTGATCACTACCTGCAACAAGGGACCTTGTTTCTCAAAAGTCACCTGCAGCAAGCCTTTGGTGGCTTTATAACGAAGGCCGTGCCATACCGCATTTTCGAGATGTGGCTGGATGAGCATATTGGGAATCATGACCGCATCGGCGTCCAGGCTGTCGTCGATATCCATCTCATAAATAAATTTATCACTAAAGCGCAGGTGTTCCAGGTCCAGGTAACTTTTTAACTGTGCCACTTCTACGGATAATGGCACAAAATCTTTGCTGGAATGCTCCATCACATTGCGCATCAGGCCGGAGTAGGATGTCAGGTACTTGTTGGCTTCTACTTCGTTGCTTTCCGCAATATATTGATTCACGCTATTGAGGCTATTGAAAATAAAATGCGGATTCATTTCCCGGCGGAGAGATTGCAGCGCAATTTTTTTATTCTTGATTTTAATGGCATACAGGGAGCGAATTATGAAGAATAACAACACCGCCATAGCCAGCACAAAGGCGATCAGGAAGTAGTTAAGGGTATTTTTATTTTTGATGAGCGCCTGCTGCAAGGCCTTTTCCTTTTCCAGGTCTTTGATCCTGCCTTCTGTGATATCAAAGATGCTGGCATCTACCAATGAGCTATCGGTTCTGATGAGGGTATCCAGGTGATGAAGGAAGTTGTCGTAACGGGCCAGTGCGATAGCATCCATGCGTTGGTCCCGGTAGTACTGCGTAAGCGCCAGCAGGCAGTCTTTTGTTTTGGAGGTATTGCCACTGTTGTAAGCCATGGTGTATGCAGCTTCCAGCAAGGGGCCTGTTTTTTCGGGCTGGTTATTTCGGTTGTACAATTGGGCCAGCTCCCGCGTTTGATCTATTTGCAATTCTACATTGTGTTGTTGCTTTGCTTTTTCCAACAGTGATTCACTCAGGCGGATGGCGTCTGCAACTTTATTGTCGGCCACATATACGCCCACAATTTTCCTGCTGATAGCGCTGATCTCTTTGGTATTATCGCTTTTCTCGATGGCTTTCTTAAAGCTGGCAATGGCTTCAGTGGAGTTATTTTGCAGCAGCTGGCTATTACCGAGTTGTTTGTACGCGTCTGCGGCTTCCTCTTTCTTTCCTTCTCTTTCAAAGATAGCGGCGTTGGACTGGGAGTATTTCACCTGTGCGCCGGGATTGGTGGCATTTTGCAGGCGGTTGGCATCATTGGTATTGATGGTGTCGGTCCGTTTATCTACGCCGATGTCGGCGGCTGAGAGGTAGTTTTGTATCGCGGAATTAATTTTGTGCTGCATTTCCTGCACTTTTGCCAGGGAGCGGGCAGCAGTAGCGGCGGCCTCTTTATCATTCAACCGGTTGTAAATATCCAATGCCTTTTGCAGGTAGTTTTCTGCCCGGGGATAGTCGTGCTGGTCGGTCAGCTCTTTGGCCAGGGCCTCGTAGAAGCCGGCTGTTTTAAGGCTGCCATCATCATTAGATAATGAATTACTCAGGTCTTTCGCTGCCTTTGACTTCCGGAAACCACCTCCCTTTTTCGACGGGTAATCCTGTGCGTCTGCCTTCGGGGCTAACAGCAGTATGCCAGACAAGATAAATATGCCACTACAGTAACGTATCATGGTAATAGATTCCAGCACAAAATAGTTTTTTTCCGAATGGGCAGGGCCATATTTCACCCTTTGAGAAAGGTGTTTCACCAAGTGTTGCTTATGAGGGCGGCTAGGACCGTTTATTTTCATCCCATCATCTTAAACCAAATAGTATGAAAACAGCATTACTCGCCTGCGCATTGCTGGCATCCGGTTTCGCCTTACGGCGTTATGAAGCCCGGCATCCTATATCCCGTCCGGCCCTTCATCCCGTTGTTGTTCCAAAGCCCTCTCCTTCCGCCTCTCCTTCTGCCGCCGACAACACACATATACAGGTAGCCCTGTTACTGGACACTTCCAATAGTATGGATGGATTAATAGACCAGGCCAAATCACGGCTCTGGAATATTATCAATACCCTTACTACCCTGAGAGACAAGGGGAAAGCACCCGTAATTGAAATTGCACTGTATGAATATGGCAACGATGGTTTACCGCGTGAGCAGGACTATATCCGGCAGGTGACCCCATTGACCACCGACCTGGATCTCATCTCCGAAAAATTGTTTGCCCTCCGCACCAATGGCGGTTCCGAATATTGTGGTGCGGTCATCCGATCTGCCCTGAATTCCCTGCACTGGGGCGCTGATGAGGCAGATATGAAGCTCATTTATATTGCCGGCAATGAATCCTTTAACCAGGGAGAAATCAGTTATAAAAGATCAACTGCTGATGCAGTAAACAAAAACATTTTCGTTAGCACCATCTATTGCGGGGATAAGCGCAGCGGCATCGGCGAACTCTGGAAAGACGGCGCCGACAGGGGTCGTGGAGAGTATTTCAATATTGACTCCGATAGGAAGGTAGCGTTTATTACCACGCCTTACGATGCACAGATTGAGGCCTGCAACGACCGGATCAACAAAACCTATATTGCATACGGTGTGCATGGCGCCTCCAAAAAAAGCAACCAGGTGATCCAGGACAGTAATGCAAAATCCCTCTCCTCCGCCAATTCTACAGAGCGTTACGTCAGCAAATCAAAAGCCATCTACAAAAATGAAAGCTGGGACCTGGTAGACCGGGTAGAGCAGGATAAATCGGTGTTGAAAACCATGACAAAAACTGATTTACCCCAGGAACTGCAAAACAAAACCCCTGAAGAAATGTATGCCATCATTAAAGCGAAAGGCGAGGAAAGAGTAACTATTCAGAAAGAAATTGCCACCCTGGCCAAACAACGGGAAAAATATATCGCAGAGGCATCAAAAAATGTGTCCCATACAGATGATCTGGGCGCCGCCATTAACGGCTCCATTATACGAATGGCCAATGCCAAAGGCTACCAGGTGGAAAAGTAATTATGCGAATAGGAACAGAAAGCTATTGTAGCGGGTGATCAAAGCCTACAATCACCCGCTACAATAGCTTTTGCTTTCTCCCTTCTGCTTTCTGCTTCATTAAAAAAATGTTAATCTTCCCGCAAACGCTCATCTGTGGCAAATAGTATCCGTCGATTTTCTTTTTTTGCTATCAAAGTTTTATTACTTTTGGTCCCCTGATGAGAGTAGTTATCTTTTTTATGTATATATGTTTCCTGCTGATAAAGGGGGACGGATGCGTATTTACAACTACTCAGCACTTTCACCTCTGCCGTATTACCAACGAAAATATCAAAAAGGCGCAGCAGTTAAAATCGGATGACAGCAATCAGGCGGATATGGTCAGCCTGCTCCCCGACCTCGACGACGACATGGATGATATCCAGGTACGTGAGGACAGGGAGGAAGATGATCCCAGCAACTTTTTTGTCCGGAAGTACCGGCTGCTGGCGCGGTTTTGCCTGGCAAACTCCCAACTGCTTACATTAAGTTATCTCCATAAGTGTTTCAATGCGCCACCAGACTTCCTGGGGCATCTTCCCAATATTTACATTACACAACGCGTACTCCGACTCTGACCGGTTATTTGCATCGGTTACTCAAAAAGTGAGATCATGCCAACCTGATTGGAAGTATATGTCATATACTTTCTGCTGCAGTTAAGTCTGGGAGCTATCCCGGCTGCTGATAACCTGTTGCGCCTGCGGCGCCTGTGCCAAACCAGCATACCATCGCTTAATATCCATTTAATATCATGAATAGAATTGTCATGTTCGCGGGCTTATTTGCCCTGCTGAGCTGTAAGCAAAAAAAAGAAGAAGTAAAAGAAGCCGAAACGGAAAAGTACACGGTTACCAGTCCGCTCAAAATTGATACTTCTTTTACCAGTGAATATGTTTCACAGATAAAATCTGTCCGGAACATTGAAATCCGTGCACAGGAAAAAGGCTATCTGCAAAACATTTATGTAGACGAAGGCCAGTACGTAAAAGCCGGTCAGCTCCTGTTTAGGATCATGCCTAAAGTATACGAGGCAGAACTGGCGAAATCACAGGCGGAGGCCCGTGCTGCTGAAATAGAGCTGCAGAATACCAAAACTCTGGCCGATAAAAACATTGTTTCCAAAAATGAACAGGCCCTGGCACAAGCCAAGCTGGATCAGGCCAAAGCGGAAATGTCGCTGGCCCACCTGCACCTGTCGTTCACTGAAATCAGGGCACCTTTTGACGGCACCATCGACCGTATTCCTTTTAAACTGGGAAGCGTTATCGATGAAGGCGGACTGCTGACCAGCCTTTCCGACAACAGCCAGATGTTTGCTTATTACAATGTGTCTGAGCCGGAATACCTCGACTATCAAACCAATGCCAAAGGACGTGGCGACAATAAAGTAAGCCTGCTCCTGGCCAACAACCAGCCGCTCCCCTACAAAGGAGACGTAGAAACCATCGAAAGCGAATTCAATAACGAAACCGGCAACATCGCTTTCCGCGCAAGATTCCCGAACCCGGAGAAACTGCTGAGAAACGGGGAAACCGGTAAAGTATTAATGACCATCCCGCTTAAAAACGCGCTGGTCATCCCACAGAAAGCTACCTACGAAATCCAGGATAAAATCTATGTTTTCGTAGTCGGCAACAACAACGTGATACACTCCAAAAACATTACCATCCGCGGCCAGCTGCCGGATCTGTATGTAGTGGAAAGCGGTATTTCTGAAAATGATAAGATACTGCTCGAAGGTGTTCAGAAAGCCAAAGATGATGAGAAGATCAACTATGACTACCGGAAACCTGAAGACGTTATTGCTCATCTGCGCTTAAAAGCAGAGTAGTCATTCATTCTTACTAATCGTATACAATGCTTAAAAAGTTTATACAGCGGCCGGTCCTGTCCATCGTGATCTCGCTCGTTATCGTGTTCCTCGGGTTGCTGGCCATCAGCCAGTTGCCGGTAACACAGTTCCCGTCCATATCGCCGCCTAAAGTGAACGTTACCGCCGAATACCCCGGCGCCAACGGTGAGCTGATGATTAAATCAGTGATCATCCCGCTGGAAAGAGCCATTAACGGGGTACCCGGACTTAAATACATTGCCTCTGATGCCGGTAACGACGGGGAAGCCTCCATACAGGTAGTATTCAACCTGGGCACCGATCCTAACCAGGCATCCCTGAACGTGCAAAACAGGGTGGCATCCGTAGTCAACAAGCTCCCGCCACTGGTAGTACGTGAAGGGGTAAAAATTACCCGCGAGGAATCCAACATGCTCATGTACATTAACCTGTACAGTGACGATCCACAAGCCGATCAGAAATTCCTCTTCAACTTCGCCGACATCAACCTGCTACCGGAATTAAAACGGGTAGATGGCGTTGGTTTCGCAGATATCCTCGGTAACCGGGAATATGCCATGAGGATCTGGTTAAAACCAGACCGCATGCTGGCTTACAAAATTTCTGCTGATGAAGTAATGAAATCGCTGGGTGAGCAAAGCCTGGAAGCCTCTCCGGGTAAGACCGGCGAAAGCTCCGGTAAAAGATCTCAGACCTTCGAATATGTATTGAAATATCCCGGCAGGTTCACCACCAAGGAAGGATATGAAAATGTGATATTAAGATCCAGTGCCAACGGTGAAATCCTTCGCCTGAAAGATGTGGCTGACATAGAATTTGGCAGCTCCATGTACGATATCTATTCCAACCTGAATGGTAAGCCTTCTGCGGCCATTGTACTCAAACAATCATACGGCAGTAACGCCAGCCAGGTTATCAAGGATATCAAGGCCAAGATGAAAGAGATCAAAGCCAGTTCTTTCCCCAAAGGCATGAATTATGAAATCAGCTACGACGTATCCAAATTCCTGGATGCCTCTATGGAGAAAGTAGTACATACCTTACTCGAAGCCTTTGTGCTGGTAGGTTTGGTGGTATTCCTCTTCCTGGGCGACTGGCGATCTACCCTGATTCCTGCCATGGCGGTACCGGTTTCATTGATTGGTACGTTTGTATTCATGCAGTTCCTTGGCATTACGCTCAACCTCATCACCCTCTTTGCGCTGGTACTGGCCATCGGGGTGGTAGTGGACGATGCCATTGTGGTAATTGAAGCTGTGCATGCAAAAATGGAGGCGGAACATCTATCGGCACTCAAAGCCACGAAGAGGGCCATGCATGAAATTGCCGGCGCTATTGTGGCCATCACCTTCCTGATGGCAGCGGTGTTTGTACCGGTAGCGTTTATGTCGGGCCCTGTGGGTATCTTCTACCGGCAGTTCTCCATTACGATGGCAACCGCAATTATTTTGTCCGGGATAGTGGCACTCACGCTGACGCCTGCACTCTGCGCCATGATCCTTAAAAATAATCATGGCAAGCCGAAGAAGAAGAATGTACTGGACAAATTCCTGGATGGCTTCAACAACACCTTTAACCGGACCACCAATAAATACATGCAGGTACTGGGCACTATCGTGAACCGGAGAACCATTACCTGGTTGGTGCTGGTGGCTTTCTGCGCTGGCATCTGGTTCATGAACAAAACCGTGCCTTCCGGGTTTATCCCGAATGAAGACCAGGGAATGTTCTATGCTATTATACAAACACCTCCGGGATCATCGCTGGAAAGAACCAACCAGGTAGCAGAGAAACTGCAGAAAATTGCCGAAGGCATTGAAGGCGTACAATCCGTTTCCTCGCTGGCGGGATATGAAATTCTCACAGAAGGAACCGGCTCCAACTCCGGTACCTGTTTGATTAACCTGAAAAGCTGGGAGGAAAGAAAACATTCCGTACAGCAGATCATGACAGAGCTGGAAGAAAAATCCAAAGACATCACCGGCGCCACCATTGAATTTTTCCAGCCACCGGCTGTTCCTGGTTACGGTGCTGCCGGCGGGTTTGAGCTACGCTTGCTGGATAAATTAGGTACAGGTGATTATAAAAAGATGGAAACCGTGAGCCGGGATTTTGTAAAAGAATTAAACAAACGCCCCGAACTGGCCTCTGTGTTTACCTTTTATAGCGCCAGCTTCCCCCAGTATATGCTGCGCGTGGATAACGACCTCGCCCAACAAAAAGGCGTGAGCATCGATAATGCCATGAATACGCTATCTACGTTGGTGGGTAGTAACTATGAAATCAGCTTTATCAAATTCGATCGCCAGTACAAGGTGATTGTACAGGCATCGCCGCAGTACAGGGCGTTGCCGGAAGATATCCTGAAACTGTACGTGAAGAACGATCGTGATGAAATGGTGCCTTTCTCTGCTTTCATGAAAATGGAAAAGGTGTATGGGCTATCCGAGATCACGCGGCATAACATGTACAACGCGTCTGAGATCAGTGGTTCTGCCGCTCCCGGCTATAGTAGCGGCGAAGCCATCAAAGTGATCAGCGAAGTAGCACAGAAAACGTTGCCCAGGGGCTACGGTATCGACTGGGCGGGTATCTCCAAAGATGAAGTGGCGCAGGGTAACCAGGCCATTTACATCTTCCTGATCTGCTTAGGCTTTGTATACCTCATCCTTGCAGCGCAATATGAAAGTTTCATACTGCCGTTAGCGGTAGTGTTGTCGTTGCCTCCCGGTATTTTCGGGGCGTTCTTCCTGTTGAAATTATTGGGACTGGAAAACAACATCTATGCACAGGTAGCGATGGTAATGCTGATCGGTTTGCTCGGAAAAAATGCGGTGTTGATCGTAGAGTTTGCGGTGCAGAAACACCGGGCAGGCGTATCCGTGCTGAAAGCGGCTATGGAAGGATCCAAAGTGAGATTCCGTCCTATCCTGATGACCTCCTTCGCCTTTATTGCGGGGTTGATTCCATTGGTGGTTGCTACCGGGCCTGGTGCGCTGGGTAACCGGACCATTGGTACCGCTGCCGCCGGCGGGATGCTGTTCGGAACTATTTTCGGCGTGCTCGTAATACCCGGACTGTACTACATCTTCGGCAGAATTGCTGAAAGATATGCACTTGTTAAAAATGAGGAAGAGAATCCATTAACTGAAGAAATTGATCACAATGTATAAATTCAGGATACATAGCGGCATTGGCTTGCTGAGCGCCTGCCTGGCAGTAGCCAGTTGCAAAGTGCCTGCTCTCCGGCCATCTGCCGAAAACAAGGCGGTTCCTGTATCCTATGGCAACGGCCAGGATAGCACTAATATATCGGACCTGCAATGGCGCAACTTTTTTACTGATCCCAACCTGGTCAGCCTGATTGATACAGCGCTGAAAAATAACCAGGAGCTGCAGGTTACTTTACAGGAAGTAGAAATAGCGCGCAACGATATCCGTTCAAAGAAAGCGGCGCTACTTCCCACCGTAGGCCTCAGAGCGGGGGCCGGCGTTGAGAAGGTAGGCCGGTACACCAGCCAGGGTGCCGGTGATGCTTCTACCGAAATTGAACCCGGCAAAGAAGTACCAGACCCGTTGATGGACTATAGCATCGGCGCCTATGCAACCTGGGAAGCTGATATCTGGAAGAAATTACACAACGCTAAAAAGGCGGCAGTTACCAGGTATTTGTCGACGGTAGAAGGTAAGAACTTTGTGCTCACCAGCCTGATTGCAGAAGTGGCTAACTCCTACTATGAACTGCTGGCGCTGGACAATCAACTGGCGATTGTGCGGCAAAACATCACACTGCAGCAAAATGCGCTGGAGCTGGTGAAAGTACAGAAAGAAGCGGCCCGTGTGACGGAACTCGCGGTACAAAAATTTCAGGCAGAAGTATTGAAATCCCAAAGCCTGGAATTTGATATCCTGCAGAACATCAAAGAAACAGAAAACAGGATCAACTTCCTGCTGGGACGCTATCCGCAGGAAATAGCCCGCGATAAAAGCAATTTCCTGGAGGCATTGCCACCCGCAGTGCGTACTGGTATTCCGTCGCAACTACTGGCCAACCGTAGTGATATCAAACAGGCAGAACTCAACCTGGAAGCAGCGAAGCTCGACGTTAAAGTAGCAAGAGCAGAGTTCTATCCGTCCTTTGGCATTTCTGCGGCGCTGGGATTACAGGCCTTCAAACCTTCTTACCTGGTAAAATTGCCTGCCTCCTTACTATACTCGCTGGCAGGCGATCTGGCGGCTCCGCTGATTAACCGGAACGCTATCCAGGCAGAGTTCAGCAACGCCAATGCAAGGCAACTACAAGCCATGTATAACTACGAGCGCACCATTCTGAATGCTTATTTCGAAGTATCCAATCAACTGTCGAACATCAGCAACCTGGAAAAAAGCTATACGCTGAAATCGAAGCAGGTGGAGGCATTGACCAAATCAATTGATATCTCCAATGACCTGTTTAAGTCAGCCAGGGCCGATTACTTCGAGGTACTGATGACACAGCGGGATGCACTGGAATCTAAGCTGGAGCTGATAGAAACGAAGAAACAACAACTCAACGCGGTGGTAAATATTTATAAAGACCTCGGCGGCGGGTGGAAATAAGGCGAATTTTTGTTTTGTTCAGGAGGATACTGATTTTGTATTAAAAGATGAAAGAAGATGATGCTTGTTATCTCTCAGATCAAAAACAAAATCAGTATCCTCCTGAACAAAACAAAAAACCGCTTTAAGCTAATTCCCCAGCATGGTAAGATGCAACACCCCATGCAGTGCTTTATCTTTTCCCCATACCTTTTCCACCAGCTCCCTGCTGATTGGGATATCCGGCTGTACCGGGCTATTCTTTGTGCGATGACAATCCGCACCGTGACTAAACGAAGTAGTGGATTGTATCTTTATTTTGCTGTTGGGCATGAGAATGCCAAATGCTTCTCCAAAGTCCTGGGTATCTTCACCAGTAGGCTCTCCTACAAGGGTGCCTAAATGATAAGTTTTAACAACGTCCGCCATAGCCATAGCACTGGAGAAAGTGAAAGGACCGGTGATAAAGAAAACCTTTCCCTGGAATTTTTCATTCTGCGTGAATTTATTTTCTTCCGGCACACAATTGTTGCCACTCTCCCACACCGTGCCGTTCGGCTGTTTTAAATATGCAGCGCCGGTATCTCCATCTGCTACCAGGTAATCTTTATATGCCTGGCTGATTCTCCAGCTTTTATTTCCCCAGCTATATTTTTTATCGGTGATATAACTGAACAGCACATCTCCCAGCAGAGTATTTCCTCCACTGTTTTGTCTTAGGTCGATAGCTACCGCTTTGACGTTTGCTTTGCGAAAGGTCTGAAAACAGGTATCCAGGAAAGCACCGAAGGTTTTTACATCACCGCTCAGGCTTCGTACATCAATGTAGCCCAGTGTGCCCTCTACTATTTCACTGTGGTAAGGTTGGACAAGATGCGGTAAAGAAGCGGTTAATGCTTTTTTAAAAGTGGTACCTGTGGGCAGCGTTACTTGTTGCAGTACGCCTTTTTCATCTTTGTACCCGAGTACAAATGGCGGCTGTATGCCATGCAGGAATAAAAAGTAAGGCATCAGCCTGCAGGCTGCTTCTTCTTTAAATGCTGGAATACCCGCTATCCCGCTTTGTATTTGCTCAAACAGGGCGTTGAACTTTTTCCCGTTGATGGTGACGAGTTCTGTGCCCTCCGGTATATCCAGATCTTTCGCCAGCAATAGCGGAGCATAGATGAGATGTTTATCCTGTACAATTTTATAGGGGAAGAATTGTTCCTTTTTAAATTCATCCATGAATGCGGCCTGTACCAGGTTGGGCGTGCAATGTGCATCTTTCGTTAATGCTGTGACCTGGTAGCAGAGCAGCACGAAATCGCGGATACCGATACTATCCCCGATGGTAGCTTTCAGTTGCTTTACCTGCGCATCATACGCGGCTTGTGAGATGTACATAAAAGGCGCATAATGCGACTCCTTCATAACACGAATATAGTAGTCGATATCTTCCACGGCTTTTTCACGGGAAAGCATGGATTGCGCGAAACTATGGCTAACTCCCAACAGGAGGGTCAAGGCAAAAACAAATCTTTTCATGTAGTGGCGGTCAGGCTTCTAATATAAGAAACGCCCGGTAAACAGGCCATTCAATTTTGCAATAATTAACTATCTGTCTGCTCTTTTTAACCTGCTGACGTATCACATCTGTTTGTTAATTAATTTTAAGCTGCACAAATTCACAGGTATGTTTTCAAAGGAAACTTATAGTAACAGGAGACAGCGGCTGCAATCAGCCATCGGACAAGGCATTATTTTGTTGCCGGGGAATGACGACAGCGGCATGAACTATAAAGATAACATCTATCCATTCCGGCAGGACAGCTGCTTTTTATATTATGCGGGTATAGATCGCCCGGGGCTTACATTGGTGATAGATGTAGATAATAACCGGGAGATATTATTCGGCGACGAAGCCACCATTGAAGAGATCATGTGGGCGGGGCCTATCCACTCACTGGCGTCTCAGGCGGCTGAAGCGGGCCTGACGGATATCCGGCCTTCATCGGAGTTACCTGATTTTTTATGGCGCTGCGTGAACCTGCAACAGGGCATTCATTTCCTGCCGCCATACCGCGGAGAAACGACACTGAAATTAAGCAGCTGGCTGGGTATACCCGGTGGCGAAATACCACGGCGTGTATCCGTTAAGTTGATTAAAGCGATCGTGAGCCAACGGTCTGTTAAAACCCCGGAAGAAATCCAGCAGATCGATGATGCGGTGAATACCACCATCGATATGCAGCTAAAAGCCATGGAGCTGGCGGCAGCGGGCGTCACCGAAACTGAAATAGCAGGGCGACTCCAGGCGGTAGCCATCGCCGCAGGCGGTAATATTTCTTTCCCCGTGATCCTCACGGTCAACGGGCAATTCCTGCACAATCATCCGCATCCTACGCCTTTGCAAAAAGGGCAATTGGTGTTGTGCGACTGCGGCGCAGAAAACGCCATGCGCTATGCCGGCGATCTGACCCGCACCCATCCCGTAGATAAAAAGTTCACCACCCGGCAAAGGGAAATTTACGATATTGTACATCATGCTTACCAAACCGCTGCCAATGCCATCAAGCCGGGTATACGCTTTAAAGATGTACACCTGCTGGCCTGCGAGCAACTGGCTGCCGGACTCATTGAGCTGGGACTCATGAAAGGCAATGCCAAAGAAGCGGTAGCAGCCGGCGCACATACCCTGTTTTTCCCCTGCGGCCTGGGACATATGCTGGGACTGGATATTCATGATATGGAGAACCTGGGAGAAGCTTATGTAGGCTACACGGATACCCTGGAGAAAAGTACGGACTTCGGATTAAAATCGTTACGCCTGGGACGTGAACTGGAAGAAGGATTTGTATTCACCATTGAGCCGGGCATTTACTTTAACCCGTTGCTGACAGAAGCCTGGCAGGCCGCCGGGAAACACACCCACTTTATCAACTATGAGCGGGTGGCTGAATACCGTCACTTCGGCGGCGTACGGGTAGAAGATAACTTCCTCGTGACTGCCACCGGCGGCCGTATATTGGGCCGTCCGTTTGCCAGCACTGCCACCGACATTGAAAACCTGCTCCAGTCATAAATTTCCGTTAGCATGAAAAACAAATTATTCCTGTTCCTCTGCGTAGTAGTATTAAACGCCTGCCAGGAACACCAGCCAGCCAACAACAGCGACCAGCAACTATCAGTGCTCGCCGAAAAATATGTGCGGCTGGGACTCAACATTGGTCAATACGATACTGACTTTGTAGACGCCTACTATGGCCCGGATTCATTGAAACCCACCAGTCGCCAACCGGTGTTTCCGAAAGATAGTTTCCTGCAGGCGGTAGATACGCTGAAAGCATCCTTACAACAAATAGCAACCAACACAAAAAATGATACCGTGCGTGTTCGCGCAGACTGGATGATGCGTCAACTTACAGCCTTCAGCCGGCGTATCAAAATATTCTCCGGCGAATACAGCACCTTCGATGCGGAATCCAAAGAGCTGTTTGATGCGGTGGCTCCCACTTATCCCGAGCACTATTATCAATCGCTCATTGCAAAGCTGGACAGCCTCCTGCCCGGCAAAGGCCCGGTAGCAGACCGTTTTCAACAACTGGCCAACCACTTCATCATCTCCCCCAACAAACTGGATACTGTTTTTAAAACCGCCATCGCGGAAGCCCGTAAACGCACCTTGCAACATTATCCGTTGCCTGCTGATGAAACCTTTACGCTGGAATATGTATCCGGTAAGCCGTGGATGGGTTATAACTGGTACAAAGGGCATTACACCAGCCTGATTCAAATCAGTGCCGACCTGAAGATCTTCATCGAAAAAGCCATCGACCTGGCCTGTCACGAGGGATATCCGGGGCATCATGTGTATAATATGCTGCTGGAAAAGAACCTTTATCATGATAAAGGATGGGTGGAAATATCGCTGTATCCCTTATTCAGTCCGCAATCGCTGATTGCGGAAGGCAGCGCCAACTACGGTATTGAAATGGCCTTCCCCGGCGAGGAAAAAACCACTTTTACCAAAAATGTATTGCTGCCACTCGTAGGCATAGACACCACCGGTATCACTACCTATATCAAAGCACTCACCATCAAAGGCGCTCTCAACTACGCCCGCAACGAAGTAGGCAGAGGCCTGATCAATGGTACCATGTCCGATTCCACCGCTCTCCGCTGGCTGCTGGACTACACCCTGCTCAATAAAGAGGCCGCTGATAAAGGACTACTTTTTGTGAAGAAAAACCGCAGTTATATCATTAACTATAACTACGGCCAGGACCTGATCAAAAATTACATTACAGCAGTTCCTGAAGAAAAAAGATGGGAACGTTTCGGGCATTTGCTGAGCAATGAAATTACGCCGGCTAGCTTGCTGAAGGCGGATAGCGCCAGGAAGTAGTAAAAGCAGAAAGCTGAAAGCAGAAAGCAAAAAGCTATTGAAGCGATTGATCATTGCGGTTATTCCGCTCTTGTCAATCGCTTCAATAGCTTTTTGCTTTCTGCTTTCAGCTTTCTGCTTATGCTACTTCCGTATTATTATCAACGACGACAACCACCTGGACATCCCCAGCAGCAACGCTCCTGCAATGCCTACTACTATTACAAAGAGCAGGAAGAAATCATACGCATTCCGGATGGCATATCCTCCCAGTTCAATCACACGGCCAGGCTCAGGATATAACGTACTCAGCACGCCGGCTAATTTATTGGCCGCCGCAGTAGCCAGGAACCATACTGCCATCAATAGGGAAGAGAATTTCAGCGGGGAAAGTTTATTGACTAGCGACAGGCCTATAGGCGATAAACAAAGCTCTCCAAAAGAATGTAACGCATACATACCGGTAATCCAGATAATACTCACCTTTGTTCCCGGCCCTGCTTCTTTTACACCAAATACAATCCATAAGTATCCCAGCGACAGCAACAATAACCCGATGCCCATTTTCACGGGAGCTGCAGGTTCGTATTTGCCCATGCGCGGCCATAGCCACGCAAAGAATGGCGCAAACAAGACGATATAAATAGAGCCCAGCGATAAGAAAAGACTAGGCGGCACTTCTTCCAATACCAACACTTTTTCTCGGCTCATGAGATAGTAGCCGTTCAAACCAACGATACCAAATAAGGATAACCACAGTAACGCATATACGGTGTTACGCAGTACCAGATCCGCTGGCGCAGACAACTGCCGGCGGGCCTTTTGATACAACAGGTAGATGCCATAAACCAGGAAAACACTCAGCAGGTGAATACTCCATATAGGGATGCGCCAACCAAGATGGCGATTGGTTTGTTCATCCGCAAAAAAAGTAAGAGAGGCACCTGCCTGTTCAAAGGCGGCCCAAAAGAAGATCACAAAAAAAGAGATGATGAAAATAACTTTAATCCGTTGCTTCTCCAGCCAGGTAAGGGATGGATCTCGGAAGATGATCACCGCAATCAGCACCACCGCTGCCAGCAGCAGGTAAGATAAATAATTTACCACTTCTGCATCGAGGTACAGTAAACCTATCATGGCCAGGGAAATCAGCACCAGGCCGCCAGTCATGATCAATGGTTGTAGTAATTTTGCGGAAGCTTTTTCGGGTGTAAGTCCCAGCACTTTTCCTTCCGGGCTCACTACATAGCGGTGATGAAATATGGCCTGTACAATCACGCTGATGATCATGCTTACGCCACCTAACAGGAACGCCCATTTGAAATCGGCCGGGTTGCCGGTATCGCCGGCCAGTCCGCAGATGATGGGCCCCAATGCCCCACCGGTATTAATGCCCATGTAAAAGATGGTATAGGCCGTATCTTTCCTGTTATCTCCATCCGGATATAGTTGCCCTACTAAAGAAGATATATTCGGCTTAAAGAAGCCGTTGCCCGCAATCATGCAACCCAGGCCGCTGAAAAACAACAAGAGAGATAATTGCTGCGCATCTTGAAATAAAGAAGCGCTGACAAAAAGGATCAACTCTCCCACTGCCATAACAATCCCGCCGGTAATAATAGAGCGGCGGTTGCCCCAGTAACGGTCGGCCATATAGCCGCCCAGCAAAGGGGTCAGGTAAATCAGGCCGGTGTAGCTGCCATATAGGTTGGCGGCAAATACTTTGCTGAACAACAACGCTTTGGTCATGAACAGGATCAATACGGCGCGCATACCGTAGTAGTTGAAGCGCTCCCACATTTCTGTGGCAAAAAGAATATACAGGCCCTTAGGATGCGATGCTGGCAGGGAAGTGTGGGACATAGCGTTTCATTTACGGCGCTCCATGATAGCAGAACGCCCTTCCCAAATATGCGCAGCTTTGGCAGATATCTGTTTGCAGTAATTACCCCGATGTGCGTTCATTTTAACCCGATGTTATTTTTAGGGGATACGGGGATTTTCACGGGTCGCCCAACCGGGGCTACCCATTATATTTGCTTTACTATCATTGCAAACCCTATTTTTTATGACAGCTCCTCTCATTCCCTCAAAAAGCGTCAACGCCTGGATCTACCTGGACGAAGACGAGCCAAAAGGCACCGGTTACACCACCGTCAACAGTAGCTACCAATCCCTCGTCAACAACAACGTATATCAAAATACAGACATGCTGATGGTCTGTTTTTTTGCTGTATTCCTGGATCCTGGTGGCTACTATACCATCGACATCGGCAATGCTTCCACGGTGCATCCGGATGGCTCCACCACCGCGCAATACCTGCAATATGTAATACAGGATGCGCGTGCCCAGAATCCCGACGTAAAAATTCTGGCTACCATCAATTACAACACCAACACGCTGGCACAGATCTTTTCGTCCGATTCCAGCCAGTGGCCTACGGAAGCCGCTAATTTTGCGGCTAACGTCACCAACTATCTTACGCTTAATCAAATGAATGGACTGGATATCGACTGGGAAGGCAGCTTCTCTACGGCCATCACCCCACAGCAATTCAGCATTCTTTTCAATGCCATCCGGCAGGCTTTTGATGCCACTACCGGCTCCTACCTGTACCTGAGCCTCTCGCCAGCCAACGTGGGTAACCTGGACGTGGCTACCATGAACGCCTGCTTTGATATTGTGAACCTGCAATTATACTCCGGCTTCACGTTCGTGAATGACTTTGTGGATATTGGCATCAACCATTTGCTGATGGCTTATGGCGCCAAATTTGAATCGAACTATCAAACCGCCAACAACGCCTGGCAGCAGGCACAGGCCGGGTTTAAGTACAAGGACACTCAGTATGTCTACAATAATATTACCCAGTGGCGACTCAATTCCAACAACTATGAATATGAACAGAGCCAGCAAATACTGCTGTATCAATTCGCCTATGGGACTTTCTCTTCTTCCTTTAACGACGGCACCATTGTGAGTAAGGCCGGCAACCCACCGATTAGCAATCTTGCTGTGAACAGCGGCGAAGTACTCGATGCCCTGCAGGCAACCAACACCTGGATCACCAATGGTACCACCAATGTGCTGGGCCTGTTGCAACATGGTGGTAATGGCGGTCATAGCCAAACTATCAACCTGGCACCCGGAGAACTCATCACGGAAATATCCGGCTACAGCGGCGTTTGGTTTGGCTGGCAGGTAACTGCACAGGTAACGGTTAAAACCAGCCTGGATAAGACATATGGCCCATTTGGCACCATGAATAATGTATCTTCCCCTACCCCTTTCAACTATACTGCACCTGATGGTCAGAGCATTGTAGCCTTCATTGGCCAAACCATCCAGGTACCCGTAGCAGGTGGCGGAACCACCATGGTGGTAGCGGCGCCTTTAACGGTTAGCTTTGGATAAGCCGGCAGATGAACTGCTGATTGTGACAATTATTTTCTATATTCGTCACCATCAGCAATCAATCTATTATATGAAAGGATACGCTTTATTATTCGCATTATTCGCCTCGATCTCCGGCTATGCCCAGAATACGATCAACAGCTACAAGTATGTACTGGTACCGGAAAGATTTAACTTTTCCAGGGAAATAAACCAATATGGATTAAACACACTGACGAAATCACTGCTGGAAGAAAAAGGATTTGCCGCTTATATTGATAACACAGAAATACCCAAAGAAATAGCCAGCAATCGCTGCAATGCGCTGACCACTGAAGTAGTGCAGAAAAAAGGTCTTTTTGTGACCAACCTGACGCTGATCCTGAAAGACTGTACTGGTAACATCATTTTCAAAAGTAAAGAAGGTAAGAGCCGGGAAAAAGAATTTGCTACTTCTTATAACCTTGCGTTGAGGGATGCATTTACATCACTGAATGACGTGCCTTATGCGTATGACGGCACCAATCATAGCGTGTCACAGGCATCTGCAGTGGCACAGCCAACAACACCTGCACCTGCAACAATTCCAGCTGCAGCTCCAGCTACCACACCAGCGGTAGCTGAGGTGAAGGAAGCAGCAGGTACCTTGTATGCACAGGCAACCGCTACTGGTTATCAGCTCATTGATACATCGCCTAAAAAAGTGTTGACACTGTTTAAAACTTCTGCGCAGGATTATTTCATCGCCGAGGGTGCAGACAGTCATGGTATTGTGCTGAAAAAGAATGGCGACTGGTACTTTGAATCTTACAAAGATGGCAAGCTGATTTCTGAAAAGCTGCTGATTAAATTTTAAGCCGTACGGCGTTCGAATTACGAATTACGAATTACGAATTTGTGGGTAGATGGTAAACGCAAATGATAACTTTCGCTATTGTCTCCCCACAAATCCGTAATTCGTAATTCGCAATTTTTTAAAGGGCCTGGCGCTTCATCCAGTTCTCCTTCGTCAGCTCAAACTTAATTTCCTTTTCCCCGTGACAACCTACCTCCTGCCAGCCGGTCATCCGGTAAAAAGTGGCGGCCCTCGTACCAGGACTGGTACCTAACCAGATATAGTCTTTTCCCCTGGTAAAAAACCAATCGAGCATCAGGCGCTGTAATTCCTTTCCGATGCCATTCCCTTCATATCCGGGCAGCAGGAACAATGCCCATACATTGTCTTCCCAAACATCCACTACCGCAAAACCAACAATACGTTTATCTACCTCACATACCCATCCCTGGCCCCTTTCAGTTAAGAACGAGATATAATCGTCTGTTGTGATCAGGTTGGGGTCAGATAACCTGTTTTCTGTAACTGCTGTTCTAACAGCATGTATCTGGGGAATATCTTCGATGGTGGCTACTCTAAATTTCATGATAGTGGTATTACACATAGCCCGAAAATACAATTAAAAAAGGGAAGCCGCCTGCTAAGAGGCGGCTTCTTTACATCCCACATAAAATTATTTGTTGCCAGTAGCTTAGTGCCAGAACCGGGCGTTGGTATTATGTCTTCTGAATTTCCTGACTGCCTCGAAGTTCTTTTTAAGCTGGGAAGTCTGTTGTGGATTTTTAGCAGCTTCGTAGGCGCCAACTGATTTAAACGCCATCACCATGTCATAGTCCATGGCTACCTGTCCCTGATCGAATGGTACGTTGCCGTAATTATTCCGGAACCATAATTTCCATTTAGGGCTGCCGGGCGTGTATACAAACAAAGTATCGTTCGGGAAAGGACCTGGTAACAGGAAAGACACGAACGTATCCTGTGCGGGGCTATGGCAGCTCATACAGGACGAGAGGGCCAGGTTATTGTATTTCTTACCGGTGTTAATATCAAATGCTTCCTGCGCTACGGCACCATCATTGGGACCGCTCAGGCGGCCACCCCAACCTAATGTTTCCCGGCTGTATTCAGGAGCCAGTTTGTTGATGATGGTTTCTTTCAGTGGCGGATAAGGCGGTTGCAGCGGACTATTTACATCCGGATCATTGCCCCACATAGCGCCCAGTGGCACCATCTTATCCCAGAAAGACTTACCAGGTTTAAGTTTGTCGTATACAAAAGTAGAATACACCCATCCCGTTTGCGGAGACGTAGCACTATCCTTCACTATAATATCCATCTGGAAGAAGCTTACCTTCCGCATCTGGTATCCCAGGCGGGGATCGGCTCTTGTAGGAATGGTATCATATACATCAAAAGTTTGTGCGCCGTCCATAGGTGACCAATCGGGGCCATTCACGTTGGAAAATGCCAGCTTCACAATCACGCTGCCTTCTTTAAACTGTGCGGCATCATTCATCAGGTTCACTTTCTGACCTGTTTTGCCCCAGATTTGTCCGACCGTATACGCAGCAATGGAATCATACAATACCAATGCATAGCCGGCTTCCGCCTCTTTTAATGTTTTAAACATATTGGCCGGGTTACCATTTCCCAGGTAAGCACCCAGGATCGCTTCGCGTTGTGATCCCAGCCAGGGTTCATTAAACCAGCCGTATTTGGCGGATGTCCACGTAGTATTGCTGGTAAAGAAAGGTATTACACGGGGAGCAATATAATTCTTAAGGGAATCCATATACGGAAATACATTCGAAGAGTCGATCGGATGCCCGTTCAATGCGCGGCGCCAGGGAGGATCAACAATAGGTGTAAAACTGGTCGGATAATCATGACTGAGCACAAACAAGGGGGCAGAGTACTGTTGTTTGGATGGTACGGAGTCCCGGTGATTCATGAACGCACCTTCTGTAAAAGAAACATTCTCCTCCGACTGGGTGCCTGTTTCTTTTTTGTTGTTGCTTGCGCAGTTATAAGCGAATACCACCAGGCCAAATAGGGTAAACACAAGACCGGTAACGCTGTACTTTCTTTTCATAGCTTGAAGAATTTTGGTTAAAGCAATAATGAGTGAGATGTAAAAAGTTATTTTGAGAATGGGGGAATAAACTTGCTTGCAGATCCGTTCGTATCACACGATATCTAAATATAGGCTAAAAAAACAAATTATCCGCATTTTAATAGTTAGCAATGCCAATCACATCTCCCTAAATGCCCTGAATACGGGATATTCCCGGCATCAGGGAAAAATCCCTATCTTCCTCCCCGGGTAAAAGTATATTATGACAGATTTTGATTTACTCCGGCAACATGTGGCACAATACGTTCCCATCACCGATGTGGAATTTGAACAGTTTACCGCGCTTTTCCACCCGAAAAAAATAAAGAAGAAAGATTTTCTTTTGCGGGAAGGAGAAATTTGTAAATACGAGGCGTTCGTCATCAAAGGCTGCTTCCGCATTTACTATTCCGACGACAAAGGAGATGCACAGATCCTGTACTTCGCGGTAGAGAGCTGGTGGGCAACGGACATCGACAGCTTCACCAACCAACGCCCTTCCCTGCTCAATATTGAGGCATTGGAAGACAGCGAGGTACTGGTGATCAACAAAGCGGATAAAGACAGGTTATATGAAACCGTGCCCAAAGTAGAAAAGATGTTTCGTATTATGAACCAGAAGTCGCTTGTTACTTTCCAGCGCCGGGTTATTTCTTCTTTAGGCAAAACAGCGGATAAACGTTACCTGGAATTTATTGAAAAATACCCGGCGCTGGAGCAACGCCTTAGCCAGCAACAGTTGGCGGCATATCTTGGTATCTCCCATGAATTTTTAAGTAAGATCCGGAAAAAGTTATCCGGTAAATAAATAAACGCGTGCATTTTTTGAACTAGTTCAAATTCCGGGAGCGCAGGGCCAGCTACTTTTGAAGTCTAAATGACAACAACATGAAAGCAGCACTGCTCATTATTGACGTACAAAACGATTATTTCGAAGGGGGCGCCCATGTCCTCGTAAATGCCGCGGCAGCCGGCCAACAGGCGCAACAGGTGTTGCAGCGCGCCAGGCAGCAGCACCTACCCGTGATTCATATCCAACACCTGGCGGTGAACGAAGGCGCTGATTTCTTCCTGCCAGGTACGCCCGGTGCAGCCATTAACGCCTGCGTAGCGCCATTGCCGGGCGAAACCATCGTCACCAAAAATTATCCGAATAGCTTCAGAGATACTTCCCTGCTGGCACAGTTGCAGGAACAGGGCATTACGCAGCTTTATATCTGCGGGATGATGACGGATGTTTGTGTGGATGCTACCGTGCGGGCGGCCATGGACCTGGGCTTTACCTCTACCGTGATCGGCGACGCCTGTGCTACCCGCGACCGGGAACTATATGGCACACCTGTAAAAGCAGCTACTGTTCAACATGCCTACCTCGCAGGGATGACGGCGTTGAATGGATTGTATGCGCGGGTAATTACTGCGGCGGAATTTATATAAAGCAACAATCCTCCGGAACCTTGCAGATTCCGGAGGATTGTAAGTATACCAGGTATTATTTTTTGGGCGCATGCACCGCTTCTATGGTGGCTTTTATTTGCGCACGGAATGGTTCATACGATTTTGCTGTACTTAATTTCTGCAGGTAACCGGCTACTACGGCGCCTGTTTTGGTATTGCCGTGTTGTGCTACAAAGGAAGTATACTCCTGCCTGTTTTCCGGTACCAACGACGTAAGATCTTCCTGCCTGTCGAAAGCCGGTGTATTATCTTCCCCGAACAAATAATCTATGCAATACCATTCATATAGTTCCTTCGCAGCGGGCGCCAGTGCGCTGTTCGGATAGGTGTCCAGGAATTTTTCCCAGTTGAGGGCCCTGGTACCTATCAATGAAAACGGCACGGCTAATCCGGCATCAGCGCTGTATAAAACAGTATCTTCATCTGCTTTCAACTGCAGGTAAGCCGTATAATCCGGTGGCAGCGAAGATTTAAACAAGTGCGTGTAGAAATCAGGTACTGCCCGTAAGTCCGTGTAGCCTTCTCCTACTTCCCATGGCTCAATACCGGCGGTAGCCAGCAACCTGATGCGCGATACTACCTGTGGAGGCGGCACAGTAATGCCTTTCTCCGGGATATAGTATTCCACGTATTTATCCAGCCAGGGGGATTCATTGTGCATCAATCCTGCAATAGCCGAATCCACATATGCGGACAACGACAGATACATTTTCACGGCGGTAGCGGTATCCATGCTGGCCACTTGCCTGCTGATGGCCTCTCTCCTGCGAACCAACTCCGCAATGTAAGCTTCTGTCGGCAGGCTATCGGGAACAACGGTGTTGTTAACCACCGGCGAATCCTTGCGGACAACGGCGGCGACGCTGTCTTGCTGATTGCCGGCTTTGCGGTCGTTTTCATGGCAACTGCCAAGCATCATGAGGGGAATCATGCATACCAGCATCCATTGCCGGAACTTCATAGATATGTTACTCATAGTACAAAATGGAATTAACGTCACGTATATACGAAAACGCAAGATAATGCAAACAACGATATATCGGCTGGTGACGTTAAAATAAACTGCCTTGCACTACGGCCGGTGGCATCGTAGGCGGAAACACTCCTACAATCGTAAACGGCTGCTTTGAACTGGCGTGCACATTTTGTGTAGTCCCCAGGAAAAAGTGCAGATCTGTGTTCCGGGCATATTCCTGCAGGTATTTCTTTCGTACCTCATGAATGGCTTTCTGTTCCTTATCAGCGCCGTTGAACTTCTTCAGGCTTTTCCAGTATAAAGACGCCAGTTGCCAGTCTTCTACAAGCAAAGTAATTTCCTTATTTTCCTGGTCCACAAACCGGTAAGAAAATTTATATGGCAGTTTGGGCATGACTTCAAACGGGTCTTCCGGTTGCTCAAATACTTGTCCGTAGTTCGTTTCAGCATATAGCTTAGATCGCCGCTCCCGGCTCCACTCCCGCTCTGTTTCTTCTACCTCAAATCCCAGTATGCGGGTTGGTTTAAATACAACCAAAGAAGTATAAAAGGCTTCGTGTTTAGATTCTACAACAAGGGTAGACAGGTTACGATAAATATTTTTCAGAACAATTGCTTTCCGATCGCTCCAGTGGTCTGCTTCGCCAAGGTGACCAATTTTTTTTACCGGTGCATCTGGTACTACAGGACTGAAACTTTCCAACCTGAAATCCCGGTTACTCCGCACCAGGTCAAATTCTACCCAATCGTACAGCTGATATTGTTCGTCGTAAGTTTTTTTTGTAAAAGGAATGGGGTATATCCTGATAAAAGTACCATCTTCCCTAAAACCTCCCAGGCTCAATTGCTCATTATAATGGGAAGATAATGTAGGATATGCTTTAACAGTAATCAACACTTTCGTCAACGGCATGCGCAATAGATTTAAAACATCCGGCAAAACTAGGTTAATCGTTGAAAATAAAAAAGTTACCTTAGCTTTTAGCAATTACCCATTAGGGATTCCATGACTTTCTAACTACTAAGAGCTAACTGCTAAAAGCTAAAAAATGATTTTTGTAGAAAGCGAATTTGCCACTTTGCAACGCGTGGTACTGGCCCAATCAGAATTTGGATTTCCGCTGCAACCCCGGCCGGAAGACCTTCGTTTCCTGACGAAAGAAGCCATCACAGAAAATATGCAGCATAAGGGACAGGACTATAGCGAAGCCTTCCCCGACCTGCAACAACAGTGGGAAAAAGAAAGAGCCAGCTTACAAGCGGTACTGGAAAAATACGGGGTAAAAGTATATCGTCCGCGGAAACTCACATTGGCTGAAAAGGCCGCCGCCGGCAATGATGGTTATTCCAATTTCTTTGTAAGGGATCCATTCTTTACGGTGGGGCCTTGTGTAATAGAAGGATCTATGCGCTTCCTGCACCGCAGGAATGAAGTATTGCCGGTGCGCGATATTATGCTGGCACAGGTATACCCGGCCGATTGTGTATATGCAGCAGTGCCACGACCGGCAATTGCCGCGCCTGATGACAGCACATTGGGCCCCGGGCCATTCCTGGAAGGCGGCGATGTATTGGTACTCGGGAAAAAAGTTTTTGTTGGCAGCTCCGGCCTCGCCTCCAATCCGCTGGGCGCCCAATGGCTGCGTAAATTTTTACAGCCCCTTCACTACGATGTGGAAATAGTAAAACTGGATCCTGGCATCCTTCACCTGGACTGCGCGCTGGGCCTTATCCGCGAAGGTCTCATGGTGATTTGTGAAGATGCATTTGTGGACGGTATACCTGCTGCACTGAAAGACTGGAAGCGGATTAATATACCTATGGAAGAAGCCACCACCCTGGGTACTAACGGACTACCCATCAGCGCACAAGTGTATATTACAGATCCGGCGTTTAGCCATATCGGTGAGCAGGTTGCGGCACACGGCGTAAAAGTGGAATATATCGATTTCAGGATCAGTCGCAGCTTTGGCGGCTCGTTTCGCTGCAGCACACAACCTTTGCTTAGAAAACATATTTAAGCCCCCGTTCTTCTTATATTTGGAACTGGCTTTATTGTTATGGAACGTATTCAGTACTTCAGGCAATTTCATCCTATCAGTGATGCAGACTATGGCCTGCTCACGGAACAGTTGCAATCCCGCTCGTTTAAAAAAGGAGATTACATCACCGTACCCGGGCAGGTGCAACGCGATCTCTACTTCGTGAATAATGGCGTACAGATGGCCTATTTCGATAATGGTGATAAAACCTATGTAATCAGCTTCAGCTACCCGCCTAACTTATGCGCCATTGCAGAATCGTTTTCATTCCAGGTGCCTTCCCGGTACTATCTCACCTGTTTAACGGATAGTGTTCTTGAATATATTTCCTACGAACAATTGCAACAACTGGTGGACCAGTCGCAACAAATAGAACGGCTGTTTCGCCGCATGACCGAAGCCATGTTTGCCGGTATGATAGACCTCCATATAAACCTGCGTGCACTGACCATTGAAGAACGTTATAAAACGTTTTGCCAGAAAACCCCGCAGCTACTGCATTTGGTGCCACATAAATACATTGCCTCTTACCTGGGAATAGATCCTACCAATTTCAGTAAGCTATTTAACCAGGTGAAGTTCTGAGGTTGGTGTATACCAAGATTGGTTTGCCATGGGCTTGCGACCTTTACAACCACGCAAACAATACTGCTATGACTACCACTCACTATGCCCACGTCAACGGGCTGGATATGTACTACGAAATACATGGAACGGGCCAGCCATTACTGTTGCTTCCCGGCGCTGTATCCGGCACCGGCACTGCCTTTGGAGCACTCATCCCGTTGTTATCGATGCACCGCCAGGTAATTGCGGTGGAATTCCAGGGTTATGGCCATACCGCCGATATTCCCGACCGGCCGCTTTCTTTTGAACAATTTGCGGCAGATGTGATTGCACTATTACAAACGCTGCACATTGAGCAGGCCGACATTTTCGGGTACAGCACCGGCGCCGGCGTAGCGTTGCTGGTGGCCATGCAGCAGCCCGTGCTGGTGCGCAGGCTGATCCTCGCCTCCATTACCTGGAACAGCAACGGGCGGCATCCGGGCCTCCGCGAACTGGAGCAACTGCTCACCGTGGAAGCCATGCAGCGCACGCCGTATGCTGCAGAATACCTGAGCACCGCGCCGAGGCCACAGGATTGGCCCTTACACCTGGCGAAAGTTACTGCGTTCAATCAGCAACCACCCAACTGGTCCGCCGATGAGATCCGGAAAATAACGGCTCCGGCATTAATCATTGCCGGAGATGCAGATATTGTGCGGCCCGGTCATGTGGTTGAATTATTTAGATTACTGGGTGGTGGCGGCATTGGAGAGTTTGGCTTGCCGGCCTCCCAACTGGCGATACTACCTGGTACTATGCATACCGCGCTGACGAAAAAAACAGATTTGCTCATGGCCATGATTCCGGCTTTCCTGGATGCAGAGGTTGCCGTGAATGAATAACTACTCCTTCCGTCAACATATACCATTAAACAAAAAGCGTTACACGGATGCTGCCGTGTAACGCTTTTTGTGCTTAATATACGGATCGTTTATTTACCGCCATTTACCGGGTTGCGGCGCACCTCACCGCCACCGGGAAGTTGTACAAAATAACTGGTTCCGTAAGCATTCCCCGGGCGGAAAAAGTCAGTGGAAATAACCTGGGCCCCGCTTTCAAAAGTAGCTTTGGCGCGCGTTTGATCGTTTACTTTCGCTTCATAGGTGTCAATATCCGCACGTGCTCTGACCATATAACCCTCTTTAACGTATTGTTTGATTTCCTCCTGTCTTAAGATCGCATTGTCCAGCAGGAAAAATGCGGCATAGCTATCCTTTTCAGCAGACTGCACAAACATGATTCTTTTTTCAAGGTTAGGCCTGTTTTCTACGTATGGGGTGCGTAACTCCATACCCGCAGCAGAAGGCAGTAACAGGAAAATAAACTTGCCCCTGGCCGACTTTACGGTAGGCCAGTTTTTAGCGAGTACCGCTTCTTTCAGGGTAGCATAATTACCACGTACATCGTCTGGCGTAATTAATTTATCTCTGCCCAACACACTCCCCACTTCTTCATCCAGTTCATCAAAGGCTTTTGCTGTAAAAGGCAGCACCTCGGCTGAATTGGGGAATAAAGGAATACCTTTGTCTTTGGCTTCTACCATAATGGAGATAGGCAGATGATCCGGATGTTTGTCAGACCAGTCTTTCAGCGCATGTAACGCCAGTTTCAACGTAGGATAGTGTGAGCGGAAATCGAAATCCGCCATGTGCAACACTTTGAACCCGGGCTTATCCAGATCTGTACTATCGAAAGGAAGCAGGTTCTTTACGCCCTTCTCTGCCAATGCGCGATAGGAAGCCGGATGATTAAAGCGATTGCCGGTAGGGTCATAGTACACATCTATTTCAAGGCTACGAATACCAGCATCCAGCTGCACATCAAAAGATGGATGGTTATAACTTAAGCCCTCGCTGAGTTTCGTCAGGTTGGGATGATATTCCTGGTAAGCTGCGGCTTGTTCCTTCGTGATATTCTTTGTCATCTGCGTCATCATTTTTTCCGCAATCGGATCCGCCAAAGCCAGCAGTCTAGGATCTACCGGACGCGCATAACTATTGTGGGTGCCCAATACCTGTATTTGATTGATCTTAAGTCCATCTACAGCAGCCGTCCCCTGTTTTACTTTTTGTGCGTAAACGCTACCTGTGGCCAATACTGCTACCACTGCCAATGTTGTTATCTTTTTTTTCATTTCATATATGCTTAAAGGTTAGAAAAGTTTTATGCTGGCGCCCACTTGTCCGCGGATAGAGAACCAACTGGCTTCTTCTGCCCTGCTGTAGGTGCCGTGGTAATATCGCACAGGCGCATTGGTGAGGTTATTTAATTCCGCAAACACTCTCACTTTGGGTGTAATACTGTAGGAGGAGGAGAAATCGACTGTGAAGTTCTCTGCGTACCAGCGATAATGATCCGGGCCTGCCGCCTGGCGGATCACATCGAGGTACTTTCCTTTGTAGTTGCCGGCTACTCTCGCGGTAAATTTGCCATACTCATACAGGATAGATGCGTTGAAGACATGCTTTGCCTGTTTAGGTATCACACTTTCATCTTCTACTTTCTGTCCACCGGTAAAGCGGGGTATTTTCACTTTTGAATTGGTATAGGTGTAGTTCAGATCAACGCCGAAGCCTTTCCAGAACCCGGGCAGGTTGGTGAACCGTTTTGAGAATCCTGCTTCCAGGCCGCCCAGCCAGGCTTTCTGCATGTTTACCGGTTCGCTGACCCGGTATAATACGCCATTGATATCCTGGGAAGATTCGTTGGTATAGATCAGGTCCGTTAATTTTTTGTAGAATGCCCCAAAGGTGATAGATCCCACGCCACCAAAATAGTGCTCTGCCATCAGGTCGAAGTTGTTGGAGAAGGTAGGCTTCAGATCCGCATTGCCGCGGGTGATCACACGATTGGTTTCGTCCACCGTGGTAGCGGGGTTGAGATTGTTGAAATCAGCACGCGCAAACGTCCTGGTATAGGCAAGGCGGATAATGTCATTACTGGTAGCATTTAATTTAAAGTGCAGCATCGGCAGGAAAGCGTTGTAGCTATTGTCTTGTGTCAATGGCGCTACGGTACTGCGACCAGCTTTTGTCACCACCTTATTTCCATTAAAGGTCACTTTGCTGTACTCATTTCGGAGGCCTCCAATAATGGTGATTTTATCAGATACTTTATACTCTCCCATTGCGTATATGGCATATACATTTTCTTTCCCGGTAAAATATCTGCCGGCACCGGAAGCGTTGGTAGCGGAATCTACTTCTACGGGAAACAGGCTGTATTTGGCAATTCCCGCTGGTGTGATGAGTTGCTTTACCTGGTCAATTGGCATCTGGTCAATCATTACATTCTTGTAGGGTGCATGGATGGCAGTCAGAAATCCGCCGTTATAAGGGAATGGCTCCGTGCCTATTTGTGTCAGCGTAGGTGCCTTGCCGGTGATGCCCGCCATATATATACTCAGCGGGGATTCCACCAGCTTGTCTTTGTAAATCACCTTACCACCAAATTTCAACTTCAACTTTTCGCTGGGATGATAATTCAGGTGGATGCCAAATCGTTTGTTGGCTTCCCAGTTGGTGCTTCTGAGCATCACCACCTGTGATAGCGTCATTGCATTGGGACTGATAGGTGTAGTGGCTGACAGGTGTGGCAATACCGCATCAATTTGATCTCCTATACCATTGGGTGCATCCATGGCCAGGTATTTCTTACCATCCGGAGCCAGACCATCATAGCTAACTTTTTGGGAGAAGAAGGCCATGGGATAGGAACCCGGATCTCCGAACTTAAACCTCGATTTATCAATACTCGCAGCCCAGTCCAGGTGGAGTTTGCCTGACAAAGTGGATTGCCCGCTTAACTCTGCGGAATACAGGTTCGTATTATATTTAGCGGAACGGGTAGTGATGGTGGAAACGCCGGTATTGAAATAGAAGTAATTCTCTCTTACCATTTGTACATCCTGGTATTCTGTATAAATTCCTTTGGCCTGTATTTTATGGCGGTCGTTGAATTTATATTCGATACCACCATTTAAACCTGTTGTCCGGCGACCCGCGAGATAGTCGCGCAGTTGCAGATCGGTGATGGAATACGACTGCTTGCTATCAGGATTCGAGAAATCATAATTAACATTATACCGGTCGGTGCCACTGGTACGTTTCCACACCACTGCGGAAAAGAGATAGCCCAGTTTTCCTTTGGCGATCCTGTCGCCATATACGACGGAGGCATTGTAAGATCCCTTATCGGATTGTGCATTATATCCTCCGGCAGCGTTGATGTTCAGGATCCGTTGCTGTGGCGCGGCCCTGGTAATGAAGTTAATGGAGCCTCCAATAGCATCGCCTTCCATATCCGGGGTGAGGGCTTTGGAGAGCTGTACATATTCAATCAGCTCCGAGGGGAAAATATCCATTTGAACGCGGCGGTCCGTGTAATCCAGGCTGGCAGAAGGTAAGCGGTTGCCGTTTAATAAAGTGGCGCTCCATTGAATGGGGGTTCCTCTCACGGATACATAGCGGCCTTCTCCGCCATCCCGCTCAATGGAAACCGCCTGAATTCTTTGTACAGCTTCAGCTGCATTACGATCTGGTAACTTTCCAATGGCATCGGCCGCCAATACTTCCATGATACCAGTGGCGTTTTTCTTGATGCTAATGGCTTTTACCTGCGAACCAGCGGTGGCCCCGTTGACGATCACTTCTCCCAAAACGCCCGCCGCAGGCGCTAATTCAATATCTCCGATATTATTCAGTCCTGTTTTTACGTCTATGTCGAGTGATTTGCTGGTGTAGCCCAGGTAGCGAAAAGTCAGTGTAACCTTTCCCGTGTGTTTAAGTACAAGGGTGAATTTTCCATTAAGATCAGTTTGGGTACCCAGGCTTCCGACGGTAACAGTGGCGCCGGGAAGTAACTCGCCCTTTGATACCGTTACCCCGGTGATCTGCTGCGCGTTGGCAAATACCGGTGCCAGTAAGCATACGAGTAAAAGAATCCTTTTCATTGTGCATTTTTAATTTGCACAAAGATGAAAGTTGAAGAAGGTTTGGTCGTCCTTCCCGATAAAGACGTACGTCCGGATAAATCGGGCTAGTATGATTTTATTCTAAACAACTAATAAACAATTAGTTATAATATATTAAGGAATTATTAAGCAATCACATCATCTACAGGAGTACTACCATTTTTCAGCCAGCCGGAAGGCGTTATTCCGGTTGTTTTTTTGAAATATTGATTGAAAGAAGATTTAGAATTGAATCCTGCCTCAAAAGCAATAGATAAAATATTAGGTACTTTATGATGCTCCCTCAATCTTTCCATTTCTACTATTACGTGTTGAATCCGATATTCATTGATATATTGATAAAAAGACTTTCCCAGGTATTTATTAAGCGATTCCGACAAATGATGCCGTGGTACTTTGATCAGTACCGCCAGGCCATCCAACGACAAATCAGCATCTGTATACAACTTTTCATTCACCATCTGATAATTGACTTTCTCTATAATTTCAGCTTGCATGGTATCCGATAATGAAGACTTCTTTTGTTTACTTTCTGAAATGAAGCCTGCTTCATGGGTGGTACCCAAGGGCGCTGCCATATGATTTATTGGTGCTGGCTGCGGCTCAGGACTGTCTATCAAAACAGGATAAACAAAGTTCTTCCGGGCTTCTACCAGCGCAGGTTCGGCCAGTAATAGATGACCATGGGAGATATCTGCCGCGGAGATATTACATATAGCAATAATTTTCACCCGGCCGATGGCCAGGCAAATAGCCAACAGCATGGTATAACTTACTATCCTTATCCAGAGATGCGCATCTGTTGCTGAAATTTCATTGGGGAAAGCCCCGTTAGCTAATGATATCAAAGTGCTGATAGCAATACCACCAATAAATATAGTCGCTATAAGGCGGATGAGTTGCTTCTCAGAAAATGACAGTCCCCGTAATTGCTGCGATATATTCAGCGATTTTATACCAAAAAAAATATATGAAACAGTGCAGGACCAACCTACCATCTTATTATATAAGCCGATATAAACAGGAGTTTTGCCACCATGGGTAATTACATACCCCGCAATGGTGAAATAAGCGATAGCCGCCAATCCTGCAGGAATAAACAAAAATGCCACTTTTATAGCCGGCATCTTCCGGTGTTCCTGGAATTGCCTGGCGTATAGCCATAACAGTGGTGCGTATAATAACACAATAAAAGTACTATAGCCCTTATGAATTTCCGCGTCCGGAAATGCCTTGTTCATCACAAAGCAACCTGTCAGATGTACAAAGATACAGGCCAGCAGCCAGCTCAGTATACGATCATTCCTCACCGGTTCCTTCGCGGCAAAAACAATAGAAATTCCCAATACAACCAATGCCTGGAAGGCACCTAACAAACTAATGTAGTTCAAACCAAATACTTTAATAGTGTTAATTCCTGTGTTCCGTTTCACAAAACTACTATTCCAACATTAAGGAATTATTAAGCCGGCACCACGTTGTATCCAATCGAAAATCAACGGAAATATTTCTTCCATAAAAACACCCGACTGCCGGATGGCGTTACGGTCATCTACCGCCTGGTTCACGGATATCACCGCATCCAGGGATGGGATGAGGATCAGGAATTGCCCGCCCCAGCCCATGCCGTAAGTGATAGCTGTTCCCTTAAATGTTTTATGATAGAAGAACAATCCATAAGTGGTATTCCGGAGTCCCCAGGGTGCCGGGTAGGTTTTCGGGGGATGAAGTAACGCCTGGGTCCATTGCGCTGCTACCAGCTGTTGGCCGTTATATCGACCACTATCCAGTATCAGCCGGCCTATTTTATTCATGTCGGCTGTACGCATGCGCACGCTTAATAATCCGCTGCCATCATTATATCCGTCTTTCATCAGCGGCCACTCTACCTGCTCAATTCCCAGCGGTGCAAAGAGATATTGACGTGCGAACTCCAGTGTGCTTTGCCCCGTGGCTTTGGTAAGTATCACAGATACCAGGTGAGAGGCGGCGTTGTTATAATGCAATTCGGCGCCCGGATCAGACAGCAGGGGTTGTTGCCATACGTAACCGGATGGATCAGGCAACCCCAGGTAACGGTCTAACCGGTCAAGGTTTTCATGCCACAAGCCAGAGGCCTGGTTCATGACATCCGCAATAGTGATTTGTTGTTTACGTTTATCCGGATCATTTTTCAATGCCGGCAGTATGTCACATAGCCTGGTTTGGATTGAAGGAATAAAACCTTTGTCGATGGCAATGCCTACTAATACCGCATCCAGGCTTTTGGTGAGAGATTGATGGTTGCGCAGGTCGTTCTCCTTTTGTCCGTTAAAGGTGTTAGCGTATACTACCTGGTTTTTCACCGCTATTACCAGCGAGTAGATGCCGCGGTTGTTGCGGACAGCCAAAGCTGTATCAAAAGGTGCCTGTGATTTTACGGAGCTGGCAATAAGTACCAGCAATAAAAAGCAGATGATTCTCATAGCGGCTGTTATTAGTGCTTCATGGGTTACCCGGATCCTGTCTGATAAATTAAACATTTTTTTTGTAAGAAGGAAAGCCGGGTGAACAGCCCCAATGGAAATATGGGTTGATTATTTTCGCCTACTTATGCATTGCTTTTCTTTCGCACTAGTCTGACCCACCAAAATGTAAGAATAATACCTGGTTACCCATGTCAAACAGGAAGTCATTACAGTACCCTTCGTAATAGCCTTCAAATGCTTTGTCGCTGGGCTGCCAATCTATTTCAACACGGTAAAGTTGTGGTTCGCTGCCAACTATTTGTTCCAAACAATCTAAAAATTTCTGCTGCAGCAAATGGTCAACGTAAAAGCTATTGTCTAAGCGTACTTTTTCAATTAACTCTTTTGCACCTTGTTTGTAATGACCACGCTCGTCAAATAGCGTCGTTCTGTTTGTTTTAGTAAAAACCTCTGCTATTATCTGGTCAAAGTACGGCCGCAGGTCTTTCCTGAGTACTTCCCGCCAGTTCCCGGTTATAAGCGTTGTGGTCACTAACCAGTTCTTTTTATTAAAATGTGCTAAGAGGGTGTCCTGGAAGTCAGCATTCACTTTCTCTATCATCCCGACAGCATATGTTTTGCCGTCATTATCAAATGTATTTAAATAGGATATGCTATCAAGAAATCCTTTTAAATAAATTAGCCTGTCTCTATAATTATCCATCGATTTGAGATGTTAAATGAAAGGAAATTATTGGTTACGCAATATACCCTACGGGTGGCACATTTTAATTCTTCCTTATGCAACAACACCATTCAACAGGAATGTTTCTACCAAATTAGCGTAAGTCTCAGGTTCCTCATACATAGGAATATGGCCGGAGTATAACATCTCTGTAAAACTCGCGTTAGGTATCAACGCCGCAATTTCCCGGCCCCATTCCGGTGGATTCAGCCCGTCATACTTTCCGCTGATAACAAGTGTTTCAGCCGTTATTGCAGGAAGGTCTTTCCGGAAATCAAATCCTTCCAGCGCTTTACTGGCTGCTGCAAACTGTTCTGGTGGCATCTGGGGAACAAATACATCCATATGCACTTTCATCGCTTCCGGATCATAAGTGAAGTAGCGGACCAGGTAGGAAAAAATTTCGTTCTTATCCATGCCTGTCAGCTCATCGGCATGCTCCGTCATGAGTCGTTGTATTGAAGAGGTCAGGCCGTTGGACTTTGGTACTGTCAACACCAGTTTGTTTACCCTGTCTCCCAGCGCAATTGCCGCCCCCTGCACAATATAAGAGCCCATAGACACGCCATATAAAGCGGTTACCGGCAACTCATAATAATCCATGATACCAATAACATCGTTGATGTGGTCCTGTAAAGTATAGGCTGCAGGCTTGTCTGACTGTCCATGTCCCCGGCAGTCGAAAGCAATGGTTTTAAAGTGAAGCGAAAGCCGGTCAGTCAGGTCTGAAAAATAGCTGTGGTCGCCGCCAATGCCATGGACAAGGATAATAGGATGTCCGGTTCCTTTCACTGTTACATTTAGTTTGATTCCGTTGATTGTTATCAGGGCCATATCGTTGGGTAATTTTAAAATTTCCGGCGCCCATCCCGTTTAAATGCGCCGGCAATGTATAACATGGACGAATATACGAAAGACTGGTTTAATTCATCATTGTCTGCAGCGGGGCAATATGCTATCTTTATGCTTCATCCGGAAAAAGAAAAAAATGTCTGACTGGGAAAGGGCTTATTGCGAAACCAACGGTATCCGTCTACATTACACCCGCACGGGTGGCAACAAACCACCGCTTATACTGCTGCATGGCCTGATGACAAACGGCCTTTGCTGGAGCCATATTGCCCGTGTACTGGAAACGGATTATGACGTTATCATGCCGGATGCCAGGGGACATGGCCTCTCCGGTAAGCCGGGCCACGGCTATCAATACGAGGATCATGCAAGTGACATCATTGGTTTCATATCCGCCTTACAACTTCCGGCGCCTGTTCTCCTTGGGCACTCCATGGGTGGGATGACAGCAGCCGTTGTTGCCAGCCGCATTCCTGCTGCACTCTGTAGCGTAATCCTGGCGGATCCCACCTTCCTGTCGCCGGCAGTTCAGCAGGAAGTGTATGAGAGCGACGTAGCCGCGCAGCATCAAAAAATACTGGGGCAATCATTGGAAGAACTGATTGCTGCAGCACGAATCCGGCATCCTAAACGATCACCGGAAATAACGGAGACATATGCAAATGCCCGCCTGCAAACCAGCATGGCGGCTTTCGACGTACTCAGGCCACCGAATCCTGATTACCGGGAACTGATCCGCCGGATAGATATACCTACCTTGCTGTTATTTGGCGATAAAGGTGTGGTGCAAGTTGACATGGCAGAGGAATTACAGCAACTGAATCCCCGGCTACAGGCAGGGCTGATCCGGGATGCAGGACATAGTTTGCACATGGATCAACCGGAAGAATTTATAATGATGATGAAAACATTTTTGAATACGGGTAACTGTTGCGGTTAACCACAGATTAATAACCTCGTGCCATCCTGATGGCCAATGCCCAGCAGATAGCGACTAATACCACGCCGGAGATCATCATCCACTTGCCCTTTTGTCGTGTTTTTTCTGCAAACGCCAGTACGCGCGAACCATCCGGCAATGTTTTTTTGGTCCACCAGATAAATCCTCCCATAAAGATGCCCAGGAAAGAGAACACGGGTGAATATGGAAATGGTATAAACACGATGAGCGGGGCCAGGAAACCAATTAAAACCCCGGCGACCGGTATTTCCTGCGGCTGCGAAAGCGTCTGTATGCGGCCATTCCCTGTTTGTTCCAGTTGTTCAGGTGAATAGGTTATCCCCCGCTTTTCCAAAAGTTTTAACGCCAACGCATAATCGAAATCGCCCCATTCATCTTTCTTTGTAATCACCTCTTTCAACTCTTCGGTAGTGAAAGACAACAGGTAATAATCAGGCTCCACGTCCTCAGGATCCACGCTGATCAGGCTTTTCAGGAGGGCATCGGCACGGGAAAAGTCCGCCGCCGCAATTTTCACCAGGTGTCGCTGATCAAAGTTCTGTCCAACATAAACTTTATCCAGCAATATCACCTCCTCTTCATATTGCGCAGGGATATGATGTTCGTGCAGGAGCGTTATTATTTCAGCGGCCTGTTCTGCCGTGTGAAATCTTTTAAAAGTCAGTAATTCTTCCATAGATATTTATCGGGCCATGAAGATACAGCTTCGCATGAAGATTCCAACATCCGCAGTAGCTGGCGGGTGTTGCTGCAGTTGGCCCAACATCTCTTTTATAGCTGCTTCCACTGCTGCCGGCTGATCCTGGTGAATATAATGTCCGCTACCCGGCACTAATACCTGCCTGCTCCCCCGCGAAAGGTGTAACAGGTCCTGTTGCATACGGGTCCAGGCCTGTAGCATCTCTCCCTGCAACCGGCTATCTTTAATAAATGTATTGAATCTATCGGGATCGGTGGCGGTCAGCACATATAAAGGAATATTGCCCATCGCAGTAATTTTTGCGGCGGCTGCTTTTACGGATGCCATTTGCTCCTGCTCTTCAAGGATACCCGCTGCGCAAATAGTAAGTATCCCAGCACGAACGGTAAAAAATGAAGCAGGTCCCATTGCTGAAATCGTATAGGTTGCGTTTGATACTTTATATACAGATACAGGAAAGGTCCCTGTGCCAGCGGCATCCATAATCCCAGAACCGCCCACGATGGATACGTGGTATATCCTCCGGACATCAACAGGTATACCGACAGTAGCATGGTAGCAGAAACCGCCAGCCAGCAGGCAAGCATATAATCTGCCACCGCTTTACCTGACTTGGTGAACAACACCACCGATAAGAAAACGCCGATAATAATACCTGGTAAATACAATATCTCCACCTATACGCCTCACATTTTCGGCTAAATATAAGATAATAACAACACGATAACCGTACTTTTGTGGCATGAAAAAGATGCGGACACTTACCGGAAAAAATGATGTTATACTAAAAAACATTGAACAACGCGACCTGGCGGACATGGCGATACTCGCCAATGATCCTGCTGTAGCCGCCAATCTCCGTGATATTTTTCCATCGCCTTATTCCCTGAAAGATGCGGAGGAATTTTTTGCGCTGATCCAGGAAGGCAAGCTGGATCATGTATGGGGAATTTATGTAAAAGATAAAATTGCCGGTGTGATTACCCTTACACCACAAACAGATATTTACCGCCACTCTGCTGAAATTGGCTACTGGCTGGGTGCGCCCTTCCGGGGCAAAGGCGTTATGACCGAAGCGGTATCATTACTGACCGCCTATGCATTCAATGAATTATCTATCCTTCGTATTTATGCTGGCGTATTTGCTTATAATGAAGCATCTAAACAGGTGTTGTTGAAGAGTGGATTTCACCAGGAAGCGGTGAAAGTAAATGCAATTATTAAAAATGGTGTTTTGCATGATGAGCACCTGATGGTCATTATGAATATCTGAGGAGATGGATATGGAGCTGCCGGCGCGCGGATTAACGATTCCGCCAGCGCAGGCAGCCACGTTAACTTTTAAAAATCAAACGCGCTATGGCGCTCCTTTTTAAATATAACGCGTTCATATATACGGAACTACTTACCGTATTTATAGGAATTTCCATTTTTATTTATTTAAATTGCTGTAGTAAAATTGCCACGTTTTGAATACTATTGCTGCTTTGAAACAGGGTAACCTTTTGGTATTTAATGAAGTCTACTATACCTGGCACAAAAGGATTTACTATTTCATTCTTCAAAAAACAAGGTCGTCCTTCATTGCCGAAGAGGTGACGCAGCTTACTTTTATTAAATGCTGGAACCACCGGGAACAACTGGCAGACGAACTCGATATCCAGTTGCAGTTGTTCCGTATTGCCCGCACCACCCTCATCGATTTACTACGTAAAGAAACTGTTTACAAGGAAAAAATAATCCATGTAATAGATAAATATACCCTGCCTGTAGATGACCTCTGGGGCAAGCTGGCGGAAAAGGAACTGCAGGTCAAAGTAGCAAATGCACTGAAAGAAATGCCCCCCATGCGTCGCAAGGTATTTGAAATGAGCCGTTATAAAGGCATGAGCTACCAGCAAATTGCGCACGAACTTTCCTTGTCGTCCAGGACAGTGGAAACACATATTTTCCAGGCCCTGAAACAGATCAAGCGTTACCTGGGATTCCTGGTCTCGCTCCTGGCCTGGTTTAGCCGGTTTTAAAATATTTTTTGCATCGGACTACGTAGTTAGTGCTTTACAAACGTATTACTTATCTATCAGCCGTATACTATTATGATAAATGATGAATTACTGAAACGGTTTTTCAGCAATAAATGCACACCGGAAGAAGCCCGTGAGGTTGGTAAATACCTGCAGGAACATCCTGATCTGGCAGAAAAATATCTGCCGGTGGAAGAATTCCTGCAACAAACAAACGACGACAACTTCCCTGAAACCGTTTCCCGGCAATGGCTGAGAAATATTCATCTGCAAACAGTGTCCCGTAACAGGCGGCAAAGGTGGGTAAAACGACTGGCCATCGCGGCGGTTGCCACCGGCGTGTTAACAGGCGGTACCCTCTTCCTGGTGAACCGTCACCGCCCGCAAATGGCGAACAATACATCTATCGTGGTGGCTATTCCACGGGAACAACAACAGCTTACCGTCAACAACGGCAATAAGGCCATGACCGTGGTATTACCGGACGGATCTGTAGTACAACTGCTACCCGCTGCCACCATGGTATATTACAAGGAATTCAAAGCAAACAGGCATATATACCTGACAGGAGAAGCGGATTTTACTGTAGCCGCCGACAAATCACACCCCTTTACTGTTCATAGCGGCGAACTAACGACCACGGCATTAGGCACCTTTTTTCATGTGAAAGCAATCCCCGGGGAGGATATGATTACCGTAAGACTCAACAACGGGAAAGTATTGGTAGAAGGAACAGTCAATAAAACCAAAGTCATTAATGATGTAGTACTGACACCAGGTAAAGAACTCAGGTATTACCGCAGATCCGGGAAGGCCGTGGTAGCTGATTTTAATACGTCAGCCGCAAATGTATTAGTAAAAGCCGGTAACAACGGTACCGGTTACACGAAACCGGACTGGTATAAGTTTAACAATCAACCAATGTCACAGGTATTGGAACAGCTGAGTAATTACTATGGCGTAAGCATCTATTATTATCCTTCCGACGTAATGGAAATTTATTTCGATGGTAAATTTGAGAAAACAGACTCACTGGAAAAGATCCTGACCGATTTAACGCTTCCTAATAATCTTGCGCTGATCAGAAACGATAGCGGATTTATTATTAAGAAGAAATAATTCACTGATATAGTTCTATTCCACAATCGACGCCAATGGCGTTGGGGGCTTGCTGTGCCCTGTACTTTAAAAACACGTTCCAGTTATGAAGATGTTCTATCGACCAAAATGGCGCCTTTTCCTGCTGCTGATTATGCTGATATCAGGCGTATCCATGGCGCAAAGCCGCATGCAGGTGACCGGCACTGTGCGCACGGATCAGGGCGAACTACTCCCTAATGCCTCTGTGGTGGCACTCAATGAAAAAACAAAGTATACTGCCGGTGTTATGACGGACAGTAACGGTGTATTCCGTTTTTCCGGGTTACCCCCCGAAGGAAAATACGCTTTCAGCATTTCGTATGTGGGCTTTGAAACCCAACAACTGAACAATGTCATCCTGAAACCAGGGGGCACCCTCACCTTTTCCATACGCCTCGTTAAAACCGTATCCGCGTTGAACGATATCGTGGTAATCGGCTATGGTACTGCCCGGAAGAAAGATATAGTCGGCGCTTTCAACGTGGTGAATGTGAAAGAAGCCGGCGCCGTTAACGCTACCAACCCTTCACAACTACTCATTGGTAAGGCTGCAGGCGTACAGGTACTGCAAAGCAGTGGTGTAGCAGGTGCAGATGCCCAGATCATTATCAGGGGTACCGGTAGTTTTACCGATGTGAATCCCCTGTATATCATCGACGGTATCCAGGGCAGCAAAGGCCTTTTTAATAGCATTAGTCCGCAGGACATCGAAAATATCACCGTCCTGAAAGACGCCTCTTCTACCGCCATCTATGGTTCCGCAGCGGCTAACGGTGTGGTGATTGTCACCACCAAAAAAGGTAAGACCGGTCCTCCCCGCGTCAGCTTTACCACGCAATGGGGTATGGCCAAAGCGTGGAAACAGTTACACCTGCTCAACACCGATCAATATGTGGAAGCATTGAAAGATCTTGCTGCTACAAAAAATACTACCCTGCCCGCCAAATTCAGCACACCCGGCGGATTACAGGACAGCACCAACTGGCAGGATGCGATATTCCGCAACGCCATGGTATCTGAAAATGATCTGAACCTCAGCGGAGGCGGCGAAAGGGTAAACTATAGCATCTCCGCCACCTATATAGATCAACAGGCCATCTTAACCGATGCTACCAATAAAAGATTTCAGGCACGTCTAGGCCTGGAAGAAACACTTGGCCGCTTTAAGTTTACACAAAACGTGATCGTACGCCAGTATGTAGGGAAAGGTAACTATGCCAATATCATCAATGCGATACAATATGCACCGTATAAACCGGTGCTGGATCCATCTATCCAGGGTGGCTACTCTATTGTTTCCAATATCGATGATTATAGTAATGCGATCAATCCGCTGCAGGAAATTGCCATGAAAAGTCAGACCGCCAAATCACTGGCTTTCTTCCCGCAATTATCCGGTGAAGTACGCATCATCGATGGATTGAAGTTCCGCTCGCAATTCGCTGCAGAAGTGAATTCCAACCGGACCAGCAGTTACCAGAAACAATACCAGGCCTCTAATTTCCTGAACCAGGCCCGCCAGGCCAATCTCGTTTTTTCAGAGAACTCTTACTATATGGTAGAAAACTACCTGTCGTACGACAAATTAATCGGCAAACACCAGTTGTCTGCCATAGCGGGACAAAGCTACATTGACCCGGGACGTACCAACGGCTCTTCTATCAGAGGTACCGGTCAACCTAACGATAACCTCCCGGATGTAGTAGTGGCCTCTTCCCAATCTGTCACCAATACTTACTCCAACTACTCACGTCCTTCTGTGATCTCTTACTATGCCCGCCTGAACTATACCTACGACGATAAATATATGCTGACCACCAGTTACCGCAGAGATGGCGCTTCCAACTTCGGCCCCAATAACCGGTATGGTAACTTTGCCGCCGGTGGTGTATCATGGCGCTTTTCAGAAGAAAATTTTATTAAAGACAATTTGCCTTTCTTATCAGAAGGAAAACTCGGTGCCAGCTGGGGACAAACCGGTAACAACAACATTCCCAACTTCCTGAACACCGCAAAAACCTACCAGGGTACGCCTGGTGGTGCACTGGTATATTCATTCGGCAGTAACGAAACATTTGTATCCGGTACCACACTCGTTACCTTGAGCAACCCGGATTTAAAATGGGAGCAAACCACGCAGACAGACATCGGCCTCGACCTTGCATTCCTGAAAAACCGCCTCACCGTGGAAGCAGATTGGTATGATCGTAAAAGTACCGGTTTGCTGGTGACCACTTTATTGCCTGCCAGCATTGGAGTAAGTCCTACGGGCACACAACCCAGGAAAACAGTGAATGCCGCAGACGCGCGGAACAAAGGTTTTGAACTGACCATCGGCTACCACGATAAAATCAACAAAAACTTCAACTTCAACGTAAGCGTGAACGGATCGGTGAACCACAACGAAGTATTATCCCTGGGCGACCAGTTCTCCGCCCCTATCCAGGCGGGCGCCTTTACACCGGTACCTACCACTACGTATACTGCTGCGGGTTATGCCATTGGTTCTTTCTACGGTTACCGCATGGACCATGTGGCCAAAGATGCAGCAGAAATCACGGCACTCAACGAAGCTGCTGCTAAAAAAACAGGCAACCCGAATGCAAAATACCAGGACGGTTTGTTACCGGGAGATTTTATCTATAAAGACATTGATGGCGACGGCGTGGTAACCGGAAAAGACCAGGAAATTTTAGGTAATGCCATCCCTAAATATGTATACGGTATCAACGCAGGTATCACCTATAAAAATTTTGATCTGAACCTGGTACTGTCAGGTGTGAGTGATTCAAAACTGCTGAATGGCCTGAAATTAAATACCAGCTTCATGTCTACCGGACATAATGCAACCACTGATATCCTCGACAGATGGCGTAAACCCGGCGATGTAGCCGCACTGCCAAGGATAGGACAAAATGTAACCGGTAATGGTAATCTCCGCCCATCCGACTTTTGGCTGGAAGATGGCAGCTACCTGCGCTTACGTAATATTACCATTGGATACAATGCACCTGCTGCCATATTAAGCACCGCGACAAAAAACACCCTTAAATCGCTGCGCATTTACATTGCGGCGCAAAACTTAATAACCCTTACCCGTTACAGTGGTTATGATCCGGAAATAGCGGGCGACTACATCTTTGCACGCGGTATTGATCAGGGCCAGGTGCCACAGCCAAGAACTTTCATGGCTGGTCTTCAATTAGGGTTTTAATTTTTAAAAGTGATTTTATGAAGAAGCATATACGTCAACTATTACTAATAACCGGTCTGATGGCCATTTCCACAGGATGTAAGAAATCACGTCTTGACCTGGTAGATCAGAGCGCCTACGCATACGATACCTATTTCACCAACATTGCCGCGCTGAACCAGGCTACCGTTGCCAGTTATGCAACCCTGCTACATCCTGGACTGTGGGCCAGAGAGTACTATTTCATTTTTGACCTCATGGGTCATGAAGCCAAACGCGCCAGCTTTTTACTGGGCCCCGAACAGGAACTGGGAGATTATACCTTCGGTACCAACAACTCGGACCTGGGCAGCTTATGGGGCTCCCTTTACCGGATGATTTTCAGGTGCAACCTGGTAATTGATCGCGCAGCCGCCTGGAATCCTACTGCCACCGCAGATCGTGCAAAACTGAATCAATACCTGGCGGAAGTGAAGTTTCTCCGGGCATATGCATACCTCCATTTAGTTACTTTATGGGGAGATGTGCCACTCTATACCGATTATCAAACCACGCTTCATAACAACTACCTGTCACGCAGCGCAGCCGCAGATGTATGGAAGCAGATTGAAAAAGACCTGACAGAAGCAGAAGCTACCACAGAATTACCTACAGTATATTCCGCAGCAGAATTGGGCCGTGCTACCAAAGGTGCGGTGATTGCCCTCCTCGGAAAAACTTACCTGTACCAGAAAAAATGGGCCCAGGCACAAGCGGCGTTTGAAAAGCTGATGGGCGCACCTTATACTTACAAACTGGACCCTTCTTTCGACAATGTTTTCAGTACCACCAACCAGAACACGCCGGAAAGTATTTTCCAGGTCATGAATCAACAGTGGACGGATTGGGGTGTTGGCTCTCCTTACTATATGTTTGGTAACGGCGCAGAACAGGTAGGTAAACAAACACATAGCGGTCGCGCTATGGAATACGGCTTTAACGACTGGAAAAACGTATACATCAGTACTGCTGCAGTGAAATCGTTCACTTATCCAAGCCCGGTGGATGGATTACCGTATACGGATCCCCGTGCCCGGTCCACTTTCTATGGCACCCCTGCCTCTGGCGGCGACACCGTATTTTGCCAGCAATGCGCTACCGGTATAAAATCTTATAACTTTGATGCCACCGATCCACAAGGTGATTATCGCTGGAAGAAGTATGAATATTACAACCTCGTAGAAAAATATGGTGATCCGAAAAGCCCGATTAACGGACAGGTCATCCGTTTAGCAGATGTGATGCTGATGCTGGCGGAAGCATACATCCAGCAAGACAACACCGGTAATGCACCGTTGGCACTGATAGACAGCGTACGTTCCCGCTCCCATGCCCTCCTGTATACTACGTTGGGGGATAAAAACAACGCGATGAAAATATTAATGCGCGAACGGCAACTGGAATTATGCGGAGAACAAAGCCGTTATTTCGATCTGCTGAGATGGGGTATTATCAAGCAAACCATCAATACAGAAAAAGCTGCAGAACCAGGCACGGGCACGCAACCCTTCCAGGATAAAAACCTGTTGCTCCCTATACCAGACATTGAGAAGAATTACAATCCTAACGTTGCGAAAGACATTAAAAATGGATGGAACTAATTCGTTCTGCAACAACAGCATGAACCACAAAAGCCCGCGTTCAACGCGGGCTTTCCATTAATGTTATCTACTGCTGATATTAATTCCAGTTGTCTATTTTGACATCGTCAGGAGAAGGCTGTCCTTTTCCTGTTTCTATCAATGACTTCAGGCTCATCAGGAACACGGCCCATTTAGTACTGCAGTGATGTATAAATTCAACAGGTTCTGCCCAGCCCAGGTTTCTAAAGAGTACGATAACATAATCACCGTCCTGTTTCAGCTCAAAGCTGATGGTAGTAACGAGCCACTCTTTGGGGCCTTCTATTACTGCCCATTCCACGAAGTTGGGAGCTTCCAGTTTCTTTACCTTCATAGTGATACTTCCGTTCTCACCAAATCCGAATGTAATGGTATTGCCCACCTGGTTACCTTCTCCTTTTGTGTCGGAAGTCCACCAGCCTGCCAGACCTTTCTCTGTGGTCAATGCGCGGTACACCTCATCAATAGACGATGTTTTAATTCCAACCCGATGTAAGATATTTGCCATAACTGTTTATTTTTTTTCAAAAATACTGGCTTATACAACTTTTTATAGGGGGTGTGTTGGACAAGATATAGGGGTGAATTGGACAATCCGGATCATCAGCAAACGACCACGGGCACTTACTGGCTTTAACTATATATCAATGGAGATCCGGCAACAAAAGGTTTACTCACACATTAAAATATCCGCTCAACAGAAAATAGCCGGCACCAATCATCAAAAGATCTACGCTTACCGACATCAGGATTAACGACCACCCAAAAAGCTTCCAGTAGCTAAGATGCACCAGTGTTTCGGGCTTTCCAGGTATAAATATAAAATTCCTGGTATCTCCCACCTTCCATAATGGGAACGAAGATCCTCCTGAACTTTTATACTCCATTCTTTCCTGCTGACGGGTACGTACCTCAAAAACAGGATAATAAAACTCTCCTTCATCATCTTTTCTCTTTTCCAAATTAACAACGGTACCCACCGCCCGCTCACCCTTATTTAAAAAGGCCATCCTGTTTTTCATACTCGCTACGGCTGCAACCAACAGCAAGCTGCCAATGATTATAAAAATGGAATACACGATCATTTGATTAGATTTTCTGGTGGCGGTCATCCACGTTAGAAATAGGATTCATTAACTTTCTCTATTCGTGGCTGGAGAAAAAAATATCCTCCGCCAATAATCAATAAAGGAATGGCGATTGCCATCAGGACAATCGTCCAGCTGAAGATCCAGAAATAACTCATCATCCGGACTTCATCCGGCTTTTCAGTATCATACAAAAAGGTGGCCTGCTCTCCTATATGCCAGGACGGTGGGTTACTGGAAGCAGGAAGTTCATAAACAACCGGGGGATGTTTTTTTACCTTTATTTCAAAAACCGGTGAATAGGCGCCGTCACTCAATTCCATTGAGACAACGGTGCCAATGGCTCTTTCACTTCTACCGATGTAATCAATGGACTGCTTCAACAGGGTTAATGATATCGCCAATAAAATGAGACCAGTTAACAAATATAGCTTGTACCACATAGGCTAAATACCCTCATTAATTTGATAATGGGTAAATCCAATACAAGATAATACAATATCTCATTCCATCTTCAAACTCTTCACCGGATTTGCTACCGCTGCTTTTACTGCCCGGTAACCAACCGTCAGCCATGCAATCAACTCTGCCATCAGAATAGTAGACAGGAACAATCCTACACCAATATGTATCCGGTATGCAAACTGCTGTAACCATTGATGCATGAAGTAATACGCCAGCGGGGCCGCAATTAAAAATGCTATGCCGATAAGTACCGTAAATTCTTTAGAGATCAAATAAACGATATTCGCTACGGATGCACCCAATACTTTTCTTACTCCCACTTCTTTGGTGCGTCGTATCACCATAAACGTAACAAAGCCATACAAACCAAGACAGGAAATAAATATCGCAATGCCTGCAAATACTTTATACAATTGGGAGAGCTGATTTTCCTGTTCGTAAAAGCTGGCGATTTTGTCATCCATAAATTCGTACTCGAAAATAAAACCAGGATACGCTTTATTCCAAATCCGCTCAACGCTGGCTAAGGCTTCTTTGGTGCGTTGTGGCTGTATTTTTATATTGAGCATCCGGTATACCGTTTTGAAAGAACCCAGCACGATAGGCGTCATTTCCGTTTTCAACGAATTGCCATTAAAATTCTTCACAACTCCCACAATAGGCGCCACCATATCGCCATCGAAGAAAGTTATTCTTTTACCGATGATATCCTCAGGATGACTAAACCCTAATTTTTTCATCATCAGTTCATTTATCACAAATCCATTTACGGAATCTGCCGGGCTATAGGGCGCTCCGCCCATGAACCGGATATGATAGGTTTTAAAGTAATCTGCATCTGCCCATTTAAACTCGGTTCTGAAGCCTGATTTTTTTGTAGCATTTTCGAATTTAAAATCACTGTCCCATCCCGCCTTATCTATTGGACTAAATGCGCTTAAACTTACACTTTCTATGCCGGCCTGTTGTAGCAGTTCCTGTTTCAACGCATCCATTTTAGTTTTGGAAGATCCATCATTAGCCATGGGTACAGTAATGATAGCCTCTTTGTCGAAACCCATCGGTGCATGATGGAAAAAGTCCATCTGGCTTACGACCACTAATGTTCCCATGATTAGCGCCTGCGCGGTAGCAAACTGAAAAATAACCAACACTTTCCTTACCGCCACACCACCTACTTTATTGCTGGTAAACTTACTTTTCAATGCAGTGATAGGATTAAAGCCAGATAATACCATGGCCGGGTATAGGCCGGATAGTAAAGTAACCACTATCAACACGCTGCATAAAAATATGACAAGGGAAAAACCAGGTTGTATTTTCAGTGGTGTTTGTAATAGATTATTCAAAAAAGGTAATGCAACGAATGCCAGCAAAACTGCCAGCACAACGGAACCAATGGTAATGAGCAACGTTTCGCTGAGAAACTGCAGCACTAATTGTTGCTTACTGCTGCCCAGCACTTTCCTGATGCCTACTTCTTTTGAACGGCTCACTGATTGTGCCGTTGCCAGGTTAATAAAGTTTATACACGCCACCAGCAACAGAAACAGGCCGATTAAACTTAACGCGGTGATCAGTTCTTTGCTGAACGTACCACGGTTGTAAGTCCCAAATTCTCCTTCATAGTGTATGCCACTCAATGGCTGTAACAGGTAACCCTGGTTGGCATATTCAACAGGGGTATGTTTCTTTACAAAAGTGCGAAGGTCGTTGTTGAATTGAGCGGCAGCAATATTTTCAGGCAGAACCAGGAAGGTATTTAATGATCCGTCGAGGCCGGCCCAATCTGTTAACATATCTTCCTGGCTGGCGGTTTTAAAAGAAAATACTACCTGTAGCGGGAAGTCAGTATTAGCAGGAATATCTTTCAGTATACCGGTTACCCTGCAAAGTTGTCCCTCCTGCTGAATAAATTTACCTACCGCTGTATGCCAGTCTCCAAAATATCTATTCGCGGTTGCCTGCGTAAGTACCGCGGTGTTGGGTTCCGACAGTGCCGTTTTGGGATTTCCTTCTACAAAAGGGAAATTGAAGATGTCGAAAAATTCAGGCTCTGCAAAGAATACATTCTCCTTAAACTTCTTTTGCGGCGCATTTCCTTTATCATCCGGTAAAGTGATCAACTTATTATCTCTCGCGAATATGCGGGCCACGTGTTCCAGTTGTGGATAGTCGAGCCGCAACGCATCAGCCACCGGAAAAGCACTGGCTTTCGAATAGTTCATTCCCTGTGGTGTTTTCACAGCCGACACCACTCTATAAATGCGCTCCGGGTTATGATGAAAATTATCAAAGCTTGTTTCATACTGAAGGAGTAAAAAGATAAGGAGGCAGGCGGCAATGCCTACGGCTAATCCAATACTGTTAATAACAACATAGGCTTTATTGTTACGCAAATTTTGCCACGCGGTTTTCAAATAGTTTTTCAACATAAAAGATGAAATATTAAAGTTGAGCAAGAATGACGGGCAAGGTGCCAATAAAAATGCCACTTAATTATTCTACTAAAAATCAATTATATATAAATATACATAATTTGCAAATGTGCGTTTTTGATACAGTAATTGTTCGCATATAAACATCCGGATGCAGGAAAATAAGGGGAACATTTTTCATAAAAAAGGGCAAGTCGTTACCGACCTGCCCCTGTGTAAAAACGGCGAAGCATTGTTAACTATTCGCCTACCGACAAACTCCCCATGACACGATACACGACTTTATCCAGCACTACTTTTTCCGCGACAACAGTAAATTGTACGTAGGCATAAATAGGTGCATCCGGATTACCAGTGGGTTTTATTTTCAATGGCACATAATAGCTATCGCCAAAGTGAATACCATTTGTATTCAGATAGCTGTAGGTATTGGTATTCACGCCACGGGTAGCCCAAAACAAGGTGCCGCTGTAGGAAGGATGCTCAAACACTGATGCAGATATTTCCGTTCCGGCGCTCATTGTGCGAAGATAGGCTGAATTGGCGCCTATGGGAAAAATACCGGTATTGGTTTGCATCGTAACTGTACAATGCCGCGTTTCGATACCATTTGCAGTGGTATTGGTATTGGTAACATCGAGGTTTAACGTTTCACCATTCACCGTAACAGCAATCGTTTTATTGCTGCCTGACGGGATCTCGGCATGAACGGTAGCCACAGCAGGATTGGTGGCCATCAATCCCTCAATGGGTGATTCCTTAGCGCAGGATGCCAGTAATACCACATAAAGGATGGTGATATACTTCTTCATAACGACAGATTTATTGGATGAATGCATTTAATATAACCGGCCCTGGCGAATGATCTTAATACTGTAAGCATCTACATTTTTTCTTTCCAGCGTTGATGGATGCAGCAGGTCGCCGGCAATATATGTTTTAGGGGTATACGACATATCCAGCAGTATAGCACTGTAAATGTACACCTGGAAGTTCATGGTCAATACCGGCTTCACCGCATCAGTGAAGAAAGAAGGCTTATCATAAAATACACCGGGCCTGAGATAAGTTTCTTTGCCATTCGACTTGCCAATCCACCGCAGCATGAGTCCTCCGCCGTATACCAGCCGGGTAAACGACATATTACCTTCCCGCACATCATCGGTGGCGGTATTATTGCGGGCATCTGCATCATATTTAAAGGTGCCGCTATTTTTGAACCACCCTCCTTCTGCAAACACGTTGAACTTCGAGTGTTTCTTCCAGGCCAATTGCAGTACACCCGTTCCACCGTAGCTGGCATAACCGCCGCTGATGCCGGAAGCGAAAGCACTCATCGCCATGTTTAACTGTGGTTTCAGGTAGAATGATATCGGGCGATTGTTGAGAATGCCGATAGTAAACCCGGTGTTGATCGTTACCAGATTGCGTTCTTCTATGTACGACTTACCATTCCCATTGCTTAATATGGGGGAATGATCGTAGCCGAGTCCCAGTAAAAACTTGGCCGCAAAGCCCCTGCTACTATAACCATCTTTCAACAACGCCATGAACCCTGCCGCAGATACCGCTGCAGTGGTATACAACGCGTCTTCTTTTTTATCCCGGTCTACGGCGTCGGCTACACGTACTTCCCTGTCGGCTGATTTCTTAGCTTCCATGGCCATATTATACTTTTGCTGTGCGGCCGCTTTATCATTTACATCACTGGTACCATTCATGGCCGCCTGGTAGGTGTTCATGGCCTGGGCATAATATTTATTCTTCATGGCCTCATCTCCTTTTTGCATCAGTGAGTTGAAGGCGCTTTTCTCCCGTTCTTTTACTGCTTTCTCTTCTGTTGCTTTGGCGTTGACTTTGCCCAGGTAATTTTCGAGATAGGCCACATTTTCTTTTTTCTTCTGCAACGTGAAGGCGGGAGCGTCTCCAGGATTTCCATCCCAGGCCTTCAGACTTGCATTCGGCTCCACTGCCCTGATATCGTTGATCAGGCTGATTTCTTTCCGGGACAACTCGTTGATATCCCCGGAAAGATCTTGTTGATTTTGAGAAGTAGCTGCTTTTGCCGGCAAATGATCCAGGATGCCCCTGAATTCAGCGACAGCGGCGTTGACAGTTTGCAGCTTAAATTCCTCCGTTTCTTTACTGTTCAATATCTTCGTCGTGTATTCGTAATTACGGGTTTTAGTAATGCCTTCCGGCATCTGCCCCAACAGCTTATTATATTCCTGGAGTGCCTCCTGCAGGTTCCCGTATTCGCCCGCTCTTAGCGGCTTTTTACCTCCGTCGGCGTCATCGCAGTTAACAGGTTTGTTGGTATTCGCATTCCGGAGTTCAGTGATCCGTACCCGCTTAATATTATTCTTACTCATTTTGTGCACAAACTCAATCTTTTCCCCGGGGTTATTCTGACGCAGATCGCCGAACTGAACTTTCCCGTCTTCATCCACCAGTTGAAAAACATATGCTACCGGTATCCGGAATTTTGAACGCACCTCCACGTATACATGTACCTGGTAATTCCAGTCGTATAGTTCCTGTACCTTAGTCCTGTATTCGAGATAAGAACAAATCTCCGACGTCCATTCGCTCCATACCGGCACCTTTTTTACAACCTGCTTAGGTGGTGGTGACCAGTCACACCCTGAAGCGATATTGGATAAGCTTTTTGTCAAAGCTCCTCTGAGTGTTGCCTCAGTCCTGGCAGCATCAATGGCTTGCTCCGTATTGGGATAACCGGCAGCGATGCCGTAGGCAAATACACCTTTCTCGGTCCTTCCTGTAACAATGGCATAACATCCCGGACCATTGTGGGAAGCTCGTAGCACCGGAAATTTACCGCCTTTGTTCTTACAATCCAGGTATGCTTTGCTATCCCTGGATCCGTTCAGATTATCCAACCCGGTTGACCAACCGACTTGTTCAGTTTCATCACAGATATAAACACTCAACTGGGCCCAGCCATCCATGGTAGCGATGACAAGCAGTGCTGTGGTAATTAAAAAACGTATCATTTGTCAGAATTTAGGGAAAATAAGCGCCTGGGGGAAGCTGCAAAGTCTTCCCGGCAAGTAAAGCCGTAATTTTTTTATACGCCCGCCGGAGTGGAAGTTGATTACTTAGCAGGGCACATTTCTGCGGTTAAAGGATTGGTTACGATAATTTCATTGCTTTAATTTTGGTACGGAATAGACAATCTCTGTGCTGCATTTAACAGGTGAAAACCGGGGTAAATATTCGGTATTTCCTGACTATTTCACTGAACGTGCTCCGCCACAAATGTATGCAGAAAGGCAGCACAGGCATATCGCTAGTACTAGGTATTTTCGATAACGGACTTATGCAAAAAATTATACCCAGGCTTCCTGGATCGCCATTCTTACTAATTCCACAGGTGTTTTAACGTCTGCTTTGGCCAGCATATTTTTACGGTGAGTATTTACCGTATGAAGACTGATAAAAAGATCATCGGCAATTTCCTTGCTGCTTTTTCCTTCAACGATACCTTTCAGGATTTCACGCTCCCTTTTGGTAAACGGATCCACGGCCTGTGTGATCACATTGGCATCCTGGATGTTGTAATAAGACGGTTCATTTTCCAATCCAATCAATGAAAAGCAGGGAGCGCCTTCCTGCTTAATATGTGTGATGTCGGTATGGAGGCTAAGCGTACGGTAATAGTTTTTTTCATCATAATCGATCTGAACGGCCTGGTGCAGCACACGTACATAGCGGTTGTCTTTTGTTTTCAGCCGCATATCGTATTGCACTTTGTATTTGCTGACTTTTTCGTACGGGAGCGCTTTGAAGAACTCAACAACATGGTATTCGAAGTTGAGAAAGTAAGGTTTGTCTTCCGGGTGGATTTTATCCATGAAAAAAGCAATCGTTAATTCCTCCGGCTGATAACCTAGTACCTGGGCGACATTTGGATCTACAAAATCCAGTTCACTTTTGTACATATTGAAGATGATGTAATAATAATTGCCTGCCTGGAATACGTTAAATAACTTTTTATGTGCTTCCAACTGGAGTTGCAGCGGGGAACTGGAGGCGCTGCCATCACTATCAGTAACAGTTTTCCAGAATTTTCTTGCAGTGAGATAGTACTCGGATTGATCTTTCGACATTTGGTTGATTTAGGAGCTACGAACTAATATTTACAGGTGTAGGTACGATTGCAAAATAAACAATTTCCCTTCTACTTATATACGGAAAAACATGTTTCTTTGTTCAAACGAAAAAAAATATGATGAACGATAATAGCATTATATATCTGAAGGGAGATGCCACCAGACCGGCTATCAATGGAAATAAAATCATTGCCCATATCTGCAATGACATTGGCAGATGGGGTAAAGGATTTGTGTTAGCAGTTTCCAAAAGATGGACTACTCCGGAAAAAGAATACAAAGCATGGTTTAAGTCGCAGCAAAATTTTGCATTAGGGCAAACTCAATTTGTGCAGGTGGAACCGGATATTTGGATCGCTAATATCATTGGCCAACATAAAATCATTAAAGATGAGCAAGGTAATCCACCAATACGCTATGATGCAGTAAGAGCGGGCCTTCAGAAAGTGGCGGCATTTGCCATTGAAATAAATGCTACTATTCATATGCCAAGGATTGGATGCGGGCTTGCCGGCGGAACCTGGGATAAAATAGCCCCTATCATTACAGCTGAAATGAGTAACCGGTCTGAGGTTTATGTTTATGATTTTTAACCAGGAAAGGCTAATACAATAATTGCGTGCAACCTGCTCCTGCCAATCCCCCGGATCTATATAACCACTGATGTCTTTGTGCCTGCGCGCTCCCGATCTCATTACCAGGGATTCGGCTCCTTTTAACCCTTTAACACATCATATCATTGCCAACTATCCTGGCATCACCAAAGAAACATTAAGCCGGTTAAGGAGTACTAATAAGTAGGAATATTTTATTGATACAGATCAACAATTCCGGGATGCGCGGTCTGTAGCTTTGGGCAAAAAAAGCGCTATGGAAAATAATCCACCATTAATGGAAGCCATTTTCACAACACCCGATATCGCTCCGGGCTTATCTTTTCGCCACACAGCCATTCCTGTACCTGCACCGCATCAGGCATTGATAAAAGTAAAGGCCTTTACCCTCAACCAGGGCGAAACCCGCACTGCGCTTGCAGCAACCACCAGGTACACACCAGGATGGGATTTTGCCGGCGTTGTGGTAAAAGCAGCCGGAGATGGCAGCACACCTAAAGAAGGCGCCCGCGTATTTGGTTATATACCAGAGGGATCCTGGGCAGAGTACCTGGTGGCACCCGGCGGCCTGATGGCAGAAATTCCGGAGACGCTTACCATTGTACAGGCAGCAAGTTTGCCGATAGCAGGACTTACTGCATTGGATTGCCTGCAAGCAAGCGGTGATATCCGCGGCAAACGTGTGCTGATTACCGGGGCTGCTGGTGGCGTAGGGCGTTTTGCCTGTCAGTTGGCTGCTATTGCGGGTGCCAGCGTATCTGCCGTGAGCCGCCGCGTGGAACTTTCACATCAACTGGAAAAGGATGGCATTACTACCGCCACTGTTTTTAAGGACATGGCCACGGCCCGGGCAGCAGGATCCTACGATGTGATCTGGGATTCTGTAGGCGGTGAAACATTGGCTACGGCGCTTACCGCCCTTGTTCGTGACGGCCTCTGTGTCAACTTTGGTAATTCTGCCCGCGAAACTACGGGCATCCATGTACGCTCCGCCGAATGGCCGCTGCATCGTATACGCTGCATATGGCTGGGAAGGGAACCATTGTACCCCAGCACCGCATTGCTGGAGCGTTTGGCTAACATGGTGGCAACAGGGCAACTACGAACTCCCATTGACAGTGAGTTACCCTGGAAGGATATATCCAAAGCCGTGGACAAATTAATGCAGCAACGAGTGGATGGTAAAATTGTGCTGCATGTGGAGAAGGATTGAACCAATTAACTATTGGATGTTAACTCAATGCTATCATCCAAAATGATTTGCATAAAATTCAATATACATCAAAAGTTATCTATTTCCCACTCCCGGTCAATACTATCTATATCCATATCCGGGTACTTAATCAACTCCTTGTCAAAAAACCTGTTCTCCGGATCCAGGATAGTACAGAGGATATCATCTATTTCGGATATATTATCTTTAATGACTGAATTTAATTTATGTTGTAAAGACCAGCCGTAGCTCAACGCAACAGAATACCCCTCCAGCATAGCTGAGGGATATTCTGTTGCGTTGTATATCTCTTGTCTATACCGGAACATGTCCTGGAACAACCCACTAACGTCAAAATATTTCAGGTGCTCTTCAGGTATATCCGGGTGGCGCCCGAGTGTAAATGCAAATGCTTTATCCCGTAGCTCCTTATATGATTCCTTCGACTTATCGTGTATAAATTCTCCTAAAGATAAATACTCAAAATCAGTATACTTTTTCAAATAATTGATCCTGCTAATTTCATTCTTTTTTCTGGCGACTATCAGTTGCACCATTTTTAATGGATTGACGGATTTCTTTGAAAGCCCAAAGGCGTCGGCCAGCACCAGTATCTGCTCATGCCTGGCCTGTGCAGGCTTACTGTCAATCCGATCCGGCTTGTTCCATAGATGTCCGTAATCAAGTATTTTGTAGAGAAGGTCCCTGACAGTGATGGTTGTGTTTTCCATACACAATGATAAAAAAAATTATACTATGGTTGGACAACTCCCGATATACCCAGCAGCGGTTACCTTTGGTTATTATCCAATAATTGCATCCGGGTAGCCCGGATGCAATTTGTTATTTTGGGCAAGCGATATTACGCTATTGATAAATATGGATACACTGCTTTAATCTTTCATAAATTTCCTTTAAGGAGAGAAGCAAGATATTTATCTCCACTGATATTTTCAACAAGTCATTTTCAGACCAGGTAAAGTAATCAGCCAGGTCGTCTATGAACTGTTTTAAAATATCCCGCTCAAAAATCGCCAATAACTTTTCATCATTCAGTTGCAATGCATAGTCTTTCACGACGCCTAATGTGTAATAAACAGATTCATATGATTCCGGATCAAATGCATCCTTTAACAAAATATCCAGATCAATTACAGCGTAGGCTGTTTTAATACCGGTTACTTGCCTGCTCCACTCCTGTAATGTCTCGTTATCGAAAAAAGAAGATTCTTTTGAAATTAAGGATAGTACATCAGATGGCGTAGCACATAGAAGCAAACTTCCATCGGTATCTACCAATAACTTATCTACATAGTTGTCCGTAAGATCCGCACCTGAGACCGTATAATAATGCTGTGTTGCAAATATTATCTCCAATAAAAACTTGCTGCTTTTTTCTGAGATATAATTAGTATTGTTCATTTTTAATAGGTGCTAATACGGAAGGTAAACAAAGATTATACATCATCAGCGATTTAAGTTTGTCTCCAGACAAAACATAATTAGCGGTTTTTATTCCACAGTCATTCGGTAAGGGAGCAGATACAGTTAATATGATTGTATCATTTTTATTTTGCCAGGTGCCTAAAAAATCTGATTTAGTTTCTTTCTGAAAACGAGTGTCCTTCTTCGTAAACTTCAGGATAAATGTACCATGCTCCTTCAAATTCAGCCCCCATTCTGTTTTTACCGCATACCACATAGAACATTCAGTTGCTGTATAAAAATATAATTTATCCTGCGTTGCCGCGCCTGACTGTATTATAAAATATAAGAGTATAATATTCATAGTATGAATTAATATGTCGGGGCTACTATTATTTGACGCCTATACATGTTAGCAAATATAATCATACTTCAATCTACTGAAAAAGATACAAATTGTCAGAAATGTTCTTGTGCATTACCTTTGCGCCCAGTACAAACAAAATACATGAGTCGATTTCCGCATATAAACCTGCCTTTAAAGCACCAGTTAACATTCACCGCTAACCCGGTAAATGTAGTACCATTGCCAAATGGAGAGATCCTGATGAACTTTGCCAGTCAACCGCTGATCACAAAGCTCAATGCTAATCTGGAAATTGTTTGGGAGAAAATTATCCAGGGAAAACATACCAATTATGTAAGCAGCAAGCTGTCGGCCTCCTCAGATGGCCTCCTGATGGCCATTGCAGGCATGACGGATATACGTATTCTGGACGCAGAAGGAACCACCCTCGTACATACAATAGAACACGGCTCCTGGGGCTGGTTCCTGGGCGCTGCCTGCTATTTCAGCAAGGACAATAAACACATGTGGTATGTATTACCAGGTGACGAAGATGGTACCGATGAGGTACAGGTAATGGACGTTGCTACTTTTCAGGTAATCGCTTCTTCCCCACTGCTGGAAAGCCAGCAATACACCTACGCGTTTCATGCTACGCCGGATAATGACATCCTGCTGCTGGAAGCCGCAGCCGGACAGGAAGATACTATTCAGTTGCAACTACAGCTGAACAATGGCGTTATCACCCTCTCTGAGCTGCCCCAGTGCGAGAATGTAATCATGGGCAACTTTGCCCCCTCCGGGAAAGAATTTGTGACAGCCCCACACGATGACGGGCCACTGGAAATTTATGCTTTCCCTGAAATCGCTAAAATTGCGGAGCAGGACCAGGTAACTATTTTTGATGGCAGTAAAGACTTTCCTGCCGCTGAACCGGACAATATCAACTACACCGTATTTTTTGTAGATGATCAGCATATCCTGGTCGTTTCCCAGTTTGGAAGATTGCTGCTGCTCGACAGGAAAGACCTGCGTTGTAAAGCAGAGATAATGCCTGAAGGCATTGAATTCAAAGCATATGACCTGGATGGTAACCCTACCACCAACCCGGATTATATCTTTGATTACAGCAGTAATATTATCAACGTTATGCTGGTACATAATAAACTGTTGCTAACTACCGGCGAAGGTCAGTTGCGCAGCTATGACCTGCCTGTATGATAATAAAGCTCCGCCTGATCCTTTCCCGGAAGTTGTTCTTACATTTACACCTATGAACAACTTCTGGGAAAAAGTATCCAAATATCATCCGTTATCGGCCGAAACCCGGCAGGCATGGGAAAATATCATTAAAAGCCGCACTTACAAACGACATGAAACATTAGTAGCGGAAGGCCAGGTACCACGACAGGTGGCCTTTGTTGTAAAAGGACTATTCTCACAGTATTATACCGCACCTAACGGAGATGTGGTCATCAAACGCTTTTTCCCGGAAACATTTCTGGCCGCATCGGTGAGTGCGATGCTCACTAAAAGCCCCAGCCAGTTTACCATCCGGGCGTTGGAAAATACCACGGTGCTGGAATACCAGTTCGATGAGTTTAAAAAGCTGATCACCATTTATCCTGACCTCGCGGCATTATATATCCGTTACCTGGAAATACATTGGGTGCTGGAAAAAGAACCACAGGAAATATCACTGCGCTATGATACGGCGAAAAGCCGGTACACTGCTTTCCTGGAACAATTCCCTACGCTGGAACCCCGCCTGAAACAGCACGAAATAGCCTCCTATCTTGGCATTACACCTACGCAGCTTAGTCGTATCCGTGCGGAACGATAACTTTTTTTGAAAGTCTCAACATATGTAAATGTTTTTCGGGTTGGCGCGCCGGAAATTTGTCTTCATAAAAACAACGCATTTATGAAAAAGATAGATTACCTGGAAGACCAACTCGACAATAAAGCCACCATACATCATCCTGGCAAAGGAGAACGCCTGGAAGTGGCGGGCGCCTCCTTCGTATTTAAAGTGACCAGCGAAATGTCCAACAGCCAGCTGGGCGTATATGAAATCACATTACCGCCCCGCACTGTCGGCGCCAAACTGCATTACCACCGGTTTATGGATGAAACATTTATGGTGAACAAAGGCGTACTCACTGTATACGCCGGCGAAGATACCCATCACCTGGAACCCGGATCTGTGGCATATGTACCACGTTTTACCCCGCATGGTTTTGCCAATGATACAGATGAACCCGTAGTACTCACATTGCTTTTTAACCCGGCAGAGAAAAGAGAAGGCTTCTTCCGTGGGCTGGTAGATATCCTCAGCGAGCAACCTGTTAACCCGGCTAAATTCCTGAAGCTGTACAACAAGTACGATACTTTTCCGGTGGATACTAATAATATGCTACCGCAGCAATAATAAAAACAGCAGCGTGATACCTTCCTGCGAATGGTATCACGCTGCTATACTGAAAATACTTGTGCTCTTTTTATGGAAGCGGTCAAAAACACGAGTGGTCATGGAATGACCAAATTTCGTCATCAAACATGCGTCCCTATCCCACAACCCGATATCCTGACAAGCTCCTTCACATCTTTAATACAAATCATTCCATTGTCTGATGTTAAAATACCGGCGGCTTTAAACGCCGTTAAAAATCTAACAATATTTTCCTTCCCCGTACCAACCATATTGGCCAAATCACTCCGGGAAACAGTGATCATAATATCTTCTCCAACGACCGCTTCTTCCTTAAACTTCTCCCGTAAAACAATTAATGTAATAGCCAGCCGCTCTTTAACAGAACGCTGGGCAAATATAGAAATGCTGTTGGCCAGTACGGTATATTCATGGCTCAATGCTTTCAGCAATCTACGCGGCAGTACGCTGGATTGCGTCATTACCTTCTCAAAATCCGCCCTGGGAATAAAGGCGATCACGCTTTCTTCCAAAGCAGCAGCGGAATCCGGATAACGCTCATCCGCCAACACCGCGTGATACCCGATTAACTCGCCGGTATTGGCAACATATATAATTTGCTCTCTACCCTCTTTATCCACCTGGTACTTTTTAACTCTTCCCTTCTTTATAAAAAAAATACCGGCGGCAACAGCTCCCTCCCGGAATATAACTTCCCCTTTACCATAGCGCTGCTCCTGCATATGATGGTAAAGCTCCGCACACTCATCCGCTGGCAAATTGTGGAGTATAGACTGTGATTTAAAATTCCATTTAGAAATTGGAAACAGGCCGGCTAAACTCATAGCAATCGATTCGTGACTTAAAAAGTGACATTTTGCAGTTTTTTAATTGAAAAGTATCAATGAAACCTAACGCCGCCAAAGGTACCTTTGGGGCATGAAAGTATCAACTATTTCTCGCACGGGAATTAATTTCATCACTGGTAAACAGCAGAAAATATTGTAATGAAGTCATCCAACTTTATCAGTGCCATTTTAGAAAATAAATGCCCCCGTTGCAGAAAGGGCAAACTATTCAAAAATGACAATCCATACCGGCTACAAAAAGTACTGGACATGCATGATAACTGCCCCGTATGCGATCAACGGACAGAACTTGAAATAGGATTCTGGTATGGAACAGGATACGTGAGTTATGTACTGGCGGTTATGTTCTCCGTATTTAACCTGGGATGGTACTGGTTGTTTTTTGGTATCACCTGGAGAGATAACAGCATATTTTACTGGCTAATTGTGAATGGGATCATACTGACCCTCTCTATGCCGTTGCTGATGCGGTTATCCCGGACACTATACCTCACGTTTTATATAGGTCATGATCCCGAAGCGGAGAACAGGAAAAAAGAAAAAATATAACGCCAGCCATCGAACATGTGCAAGCGCATACATCGGGAACCAACCATTTATTTAATTGTCCTACACCTGTCGCATATTTAAAAGTTAGACCAACGAGGTATAGCGTACCAGACGATATCGCTATACCTGATCTCATCGAAAAAAAGAAGGAGTACGTCTGTACTCCTTAATTTTATGATGCTTATAACTTAATCCAGCACTTCAGCAGGTGATCTATAGCGCTATCTACCAACTGGTACCCGCGCGGTGCCTCTTCTTCGGCGCAATGATAAGTAACGAGCCGTGTTCCGGCTGGCATTCTTTCCAACTGGAAATGCAGGTACCTGTTATATTGATGGTACAGGGCCCTTGAGTAAGTAAGCTTATCATCTATTTTATAAGTGCCGGGAAGATTTTCATAAAAGGAATTGAAGAAATAAAAATGGTCATATTTCCTGAAATCCACTTCCAGTAAGTTACCCAGCATATAAGTAACATTGTTAAGCCCTACCATCTCCTGCGCAATAGTGGCATAGCGCACCAGGTCATAGCGTTGCTCAATGCCATAAAAAAATGCGTCGGGGTTGAAATAAGCCCCGCCTATGCAAAACTTACCCGCGCCACTGCCAATGTCTAATATTTTAGCGCCGGGCGTTGCGGCGAGGAATCCGGCAGCTTTCTGCACCACTTTCAGCGGAGTCCAGTGCTTTCCTGCCAGTGCCTGTATATAAAGGGGGTAAAGACGATGAAAGTTATCATCTGACTCAAACCACTTATCCAAATGTCCGCGCAAGGGATTGGATGGCGATGTTAGTGACATAAATGATCGCAGAATTTGTGATATATAATTAACCTGGTAAATAGCTACCAGACCTGGCTGCAAGGTATTTATCATTCTATCTCAGCGCGGTAAACTTTATCACCTGAAAAAGTGAATTTTATCAATTTTAAAAATGTTAATTTTGTGCGCTATGAGTATCAAGGGTATATTTCCAATAGATAAATGGGATTCCAAAAGTGAATCCATCCTTGCTGACTTACCGAATGATGTTTATGAGCTGCTGGTAGCTCATAAGAGTGAGCAGATATATAAAAAGAACGAGATGCTCTTTAGAGAAGGCGCCTATCCATCCGGGATATTTTATATTACGAAGGGAAAGGTAAAGAAATATAAAGTCGATAATGAAGGCAAAGAGCAGATCATTTATTTAGCGAATACCGGGCAACTCCTTGGATATCACGCGGTGTTATCAGAAGACAGGTATCCTGATTCAGCGGCTGTGCTGGAAGAAAGCACTATCGCATTTATTCCCAAAGAAGATTTTCTGAAAGCACTGGATTACTCTCCACTGCTGAACAACCGGCTACTGAAAACTTTAAGCCATGAATTTGCGGTGCTGGCCAATAGTGTGACCATGTTTGCACAAAAGACCGTAAGAGAAAGACTGGCGCTGCAGTTGATCCTTATACGGGAAAAATATAAGGAAAATCATGTTGATGGCATGCCTATCGCTATCAATATCAGTCGCGAAGATTTAGCCAGCCTGGTGGGAACAGCCAGGGAAAATATTGTAAGAGTACTGACAGAATTTAAAGAAGATAATATCCTGGAAACAAAAGGCAGGAAAATTATGATAAACGACGTCAGCAAATTGATTAAAATAGCCAACTACAAATAACGCTACCGGCTAAACGAACCTGGGACTTTGCGATACCCTGCCCGTTTAATTACCGCTTTACCCACATCTTTAAAAGCAGGTCTACTGTTGCATCAACTACCTGGTAACTGGGTGGTATTTCATCTTCCAGGCTGTGAAACGTTACCAACCTGGTGCCACTCGGTTTACTTTCCAGCCCTTTGAACATATAACGTGAATAGTAATTATACAAACTGGTAGAGTATTCCATTTCCTTGTCAATCTGCCCTTCGTCGACCAGGTTCTCAAAAAAAGAATTGTAAAAATAGAAGTGATCAAAGTCTGCAAAGTCTATCTGCGTAAAATTACCACAAATAAATTCCACATTCGGGGCGGTTGTCAAGGCTTTGGCGGCCTGCGCATAATGATATAACTCCTTACGTTGCTCTACACCATAAAAGGTAGCATCCGGAAACTGATGTCCTCCAATAAGACAAAATTTGCCAACACCACTGCCAATATCAAGAATTCTCCTGCCCGACCCTGATGCCAGGAACCTGGCCGACTTCTTTGCAACCTCCATGGGCGTCCAGTGCCGTTTGGACAATTGCTGTATTCTTTCCGGATACAGCCAATCAAATGCCGCATCATTCACATACCACATTGTATTAGACGTAATATTCTCCATGCTGTTATCGGCTGTTTTGCGCTTAAGAAACTTACCCACTTGTAATTGAATCATTATTGCAGGAAGCAAATTTACCAGAAGCCCGCTTTCATTTCGTTGATACTTTTCAATTAAAAAATTGCAAAAAGTCACTTTTTATTTAGCAGGCGTTAACATAACAGCAGTAGCGCTCATTGCTGCTTTCTGTAGCCATCCGTAAGAGAAGCCCCTACGTTGTGAGCTGGAGTGAGGTAAATAATTTTGCGTAAACAGGTTACATCCCATATCAGTTCTATCCGTTTTTCATTTTGAAATCTTACTTATCTTTCACACCTTTACCACAAAATAAAATTTGGAAACCAGCTCTTACTAAGTCCCTTTCACCTCAACAATCACTTACCTCACAATATATGCTTATGCGCAACCCGATTTTCATGCTGCTGCTGTTGCTGATTTGCAACGCGGCAGAATCGCAAACTGTTCCACCGGGTATGAATGGTGTACCGGCCTGGTTCTCGGCCTGGGATTTTGTTTGCCAAAACAAATTCGGCTCATCTCCCACTATCCCAACGATTTTCCTGTACGATGACTCCTCCTATTATACTACCGCTCCCCTTGGTCCTACCGACCAGCATTTCACGGCACCCGGTCCCGGAGGGAGATCGATGACATGGTATACCGGCGCGCACAATGGCACTTTGCGCATCCCTGATGGTCAATCGGTTCCGCTGGGTCTTATGTCATTCGCAGCGTCGGATTCAGCAGGCCATCCGTTCTTCGTAATGGCTACCCCCGGCTTCTGGAAAAACGCCGGTGTACAGAGTAAGGAACTAGGGCTGGAAAAACTCATTACTGCCGTATTCCTGCACGAGTTCGCGCATACCCGCCAACAACAGGGAATGGGCGCTACGGTAACTGCTATCGAGCAAAAACATCCTTTCCATGATCCCCCACTTTCAGATGATATCGTGCAACATCTTTTTTCAAAAGACAGTATGTATGTGAAGATATGGAAAGACGAAACGGACCTGTTCTACCAGGCAGCATTTCAACCGGATATGCGTACCGCTAAAAAATTGACCTGCGATGCACTCCGGCTGCTTCGTGAGCGGCAAAACCGCTATTTCACAGGCGACAAAGAGATCTTACGGCAGCTGGATGATATTTTTCTGACCATGGAAGGATTAGGACAATTTTCCGGTTTCTACTGGCTGCAACATCCGTCCGGCGCAGGATTCACCTATGCTACAGCGGTGGAAGGAATGCGGCGTAAACGAAATCAATGGTCGCAGGAAGAAGGACTGGCCATGTTTCTTGTCCTCGACAAAATGGGGTTAAAAAATTGGGAACAGGATGTATTTTCCAATCGTCCCAAAACGATTGTGCAACAGTTGCACACAGCCTGTGGCTGTAGGTAATGAATATCCGGGGACGCTTCAGAAAGTAATTTGGGAGTGTCCCCCCTTAATACCACACCTGCAAAGAGATGGCGTTATCAGCGATAAAAACAAGATGAAATAAATTTTTATTTTCGTCGGCCATATATTATATTTATCGTGAGGTTCTACCTGAACACCTGGTGGAGGCGGAAATACAACCAGCATTCAAAGTAACATCCCAAACTGTATTACTTATGTATTCCCCAAAATAGCATTTCACTTTTAGTTAATGTCGACGGGCGCATGTTACAATTGTTGAGATCAATCTCTATGCAGAGTACCCCGATAGAATAAACTGTTGACATTTACGGATAAATAATATTAATCCCTCAATACTTCCGCTCCGGGCGGTAAATGATGACGTATGTTTGACTATAGCGTATTAAACGTTTTCATTGGACTGGTTTTCATTTTTTTACTGTATAGCCTTTTTGCATCTGCTGTACAGGAATCCCTGGCTACACTGATACAGCGAAGGGCCAATACCTTGTACCAGGGTATCAGTTCAATGTTATCCAACACCCCTATCCGGAGCCTTCCTTTCTGGGCAGTGATCCTGGAGCAACTGGGCCTTTTCCGTCTCTATAAATTTCTTAAAAAGACGGCCCGTTTGGTGATGGCAACCAACAAGAAAAAAAACGTTGAAAAGACCGATACAACGCGGGAAGCAGTATCCATAAAAAAAGCGGAAATACCACCACCCAAGGTTGTAGATATGCCGGCGCCGCCAGCAGGTACCGCACTACTGGCCGTTACCCCTACCGCACCTTTGACAGAGAAACTCGAACAAAGAAGCCAGGTAGAAGACATCAAAAAAAACACCTCCAGGATTCGGCTGTTCGATCTTTTCTATGAACATCCTATTATTAAAAACTATGGGCAGAACGACTATTTTAACAGACCTTCTTATCTGCTCGACAAAAATTTTTCCACGGTACTCATAGAGGTGATCAAAAACCTCGATGCTGCCAATAAAGGAAAGACGGCGACCTTCTCCATGGTACGTAACAGCCTGGAGACGCAAAAAACGAACATCGACCAGGAAGTATATGATATCCTGAATCACCATTTCAACGAAGCCGCAGGCGACCTCGATGCGTTCAAGTTCAGGCTGGAAAAATGGTATAATGACAGCATGGACCGCGTGAGTGGCTGGTATAAAAGAAACACGTCTTTTATATTGTTTGGCATTGGCCTGGTGCTGGCATTTGTATTAAACATCGATACCATCGAGATCTCTACTTATCTCTCTGCCAACAAAGCAGTTGCCGCAAAAGTGGCCGACATGGGCGTGGCTGCCGCCGGAAATCCCGCCAATAAAGGAGATAGCGGCATCACCAAAGCACTACTCCAGGAAATAAATAAGAACAAAGATAGTGTAAACACCCTCCTTGGATTAGGCTGGGGCGACCATGGCAGGAAAGATACCGCCTTCATCCACCGGCTGCAGGCCGACAAACCCGGTGGCCTGAAACGCGCATTAAATGCCGCGGTAAATTGGTGCTGGAAAGGTGCTTACCTGTTTCCGAAAGAAGAAGTATATAATGAAATGCAGCAGGCAACCGATAGTATACCTCCCAAAGTACTGGCCGATCATTCCAGCTATATTGCGCGGAAGTATATCTGGTATAAAACCACCACCAAAAAATTCTTTGGCTTCTTTATAACTGCCATCGCTATCACCATGGGGGCGCCATTCTGGTTTGATCTGTTGGGAAAACTTGTAGGACTGAGAAATGCAGGAAAGGCGCTGAACACCACGAACGTTCCACAACCAACTAATCTTAATACTGACCTTGACGGATAAACGACTATGATAAACGTAAAAGTCACCTTACCACTCCGCGTGCGTAAAGGCCCTGGAAAAAGTTATGACGTGGTTGCCAATGTGTATCCCAGCGGGCAGGTTATTACTATGGATGGCATAGAAGAAGGAGAAGATCTGAAAGGCATCAACAAATGGTATTACCGATTTAACGACAAGCAGGAGAAGCAGTCCTACTGGGCTGGTCGCCTGACTGAAACTGCTGGTACATTGCCCTGGGGTATCGCTGCTTTGAAGGTTGCCGATATCTGGAATGGATTAAACGAATTTGGACAACGGGCCAAAGTAGCCGTATTGGATACCGGCTTCAATATCGCCAACACAGATATCAGCAGTGGCGTAAAAGCTTACCAGTCGTTTTTAATTGACCATCCCGAGCAATCTACGCTAAACGACATGAACGATGAATTTGGACATGGTTCCCTTTGTGCATCTTTGATTGGTAGCCGCAACAAGCTGGCTACTGTAGGATATGCGCCTGAATGCGAATTATATATCGCCAAAATATCTGCCAGAGGTACCGCCAGTTATCCGGATATCATAAAAGGTATCCGCTGGGCGATAGAGAAGGAAGTAGATATTATTTCAGTTAGTTACGGTGGCTTTAAGCAGGACAATGACTTAAATACCATCGTTGCAGAGGCGGTAAATAAAGGCATTGTGGTAGTGGCATCCATTGGCGACGACTTTACATTCAGCAATCTCGTGGATGGGAAATTTCCCGCGCTATGCCCGGAGTCCATAGCGGTAGGTGCTACTGACCCGGATAATAAGCTGGCAAAAATCTCTTTTCTTCATCAAAAAACGGAGATCTATGCCCCCGGGGAAAAGATCCTGGCGTATACACTCAACCTTACCCCTGACGATTGCCACGATACGGCACCAGAGAACTGTGAGGGTACATCACAATCTGCCGCCATTGTTGCAGGTATCTGCGCATTGATTATTTCCAGGCACAAGGCGCTGAACAAATCTTTTACTGCAAGTGATATCAAGCAATTAATAACCACCTTGTTTGACCCCGTACAGGAATCAGCAGGTCTTAAACTAATCAGTCCCTCTAAAATATTTGCGACCCTTAAAACCTAATGAAATGAAATATTTATTCGGTAGCATTATGCTGTGCCTGTTAGCAACCGGCTTAAAAGCCCAGTCGATATTTTACGATGCCTTGTACATAAAACAATATTGTCTTAGCAAGGACGGACACTTCGAATCAGCCCCGCAGTTGTTTAAAGTACTGAAAGACTACTACCCTGCCGGCGCTAATATCGACAGAGAGATTGGCAACAACCCCTTCTTCAAACCCTATGTAACGGACGCTATTGCCGCCAGTGGCGGTGGAGGAACAGTGCCGTTTGTAGCCAAAACCCTTTCCGCCATCGGGGGCCTCGACGTAACCACCTTTGCCAACGCCATCGCAGACCTGATGATAGACCGGGCCAAACAGGAATTAACCATTGCCTTCTTTAACCGGTTTAAAAAATTCGCGGAAGAAAACCCGGAATTCAAAATACTGTTTCCCAAAACAACCAGCAACCTGGGCAACCTGCTGGCACAAGCCTATCCACAAATGCTGCCGGCACTGCACACCGGCTTCTTCGACGACCTTAAACAACTCACCTTTCGCTTAGACGATGTATTGGAATTGCCACGATACCAGGCCCTGTTAGCGAACTTCCCGGAAGTGAGAATCGCCATCCGTTCCATCAGGATGGTACATGAACTGGAAAATGGTACGTCTACCGCCGCAGATTTCATCCGCGACCTGGCTGCTCTGCAGGAATGGAAACAAAACGGCAGCAACGGATTTAAAAACATGGGCACCACCATCCGTTTTGCAGCCATCTTTTCAGAAGGACTCCGGTATGAATACAACACCAGGATCTGGGTATCCGGGAAAGATATTAAAACACTGCTGACCGACGAAGCATTTGCCCGCATCTTTATGGGACTCGTTTACCAGAGAGTACTATTACAGGACCTGAATTACTATTTCGGAAAAGATGCGACCGCCACATCGCTGACCAGCATCCTGGCTACACAGGCCGATAACATCCTGCTGTTTCAAAATAAACTGAGCGAATTCGTTAACCTGGCAGAGAAAGTACAGGCAGGCTATGACGAGATAGCCACCAAACAGGCCAACCATGAAAATGTAAGTAATGAAGATATCTATCACTACATCAACATTTCTATTGATATAGCAGATTATGCATTCAGTATCGTAAAAATATTCAATGAAGACCTGGTAGCTGATAATTATCTCACCGTAGTAAGAAAATCAAATGCGCTGTACAAAGATATTTACAGCAGTCAATATACGCAGGCCGTAAATGATGCTGTAGATATTCTTACGGAGGTACATGATCTCACCAATCAAAACAGCCATCCGGCACAAGGGATAACAGACGATACGAAAAAGACGAAGCTCGACAACCTCCTCACCTTTGCACAGAAAGTAAAACCTTACGCACTCTTCATGGCGAATATGGTAGAAGCCAAAGATGAAGACCAGGTAAAAGCAGCATTGGAAAACGTGATCCTCCCGGTAGGCAGTTCTTCTATCAAAAAATATACACAGTGTAATGTGTCTGTACAAACCTACCTCGGAGCCTTCTTTAATACCTCCGGTACCAACAGTGCTACCGGCGGCACCTGGTCCGATAAATTTGGCGTCACAGCGCCCATCGGGATCTCCTGGACACCCGGATGGCTGAGTTGGGGAAGAGGCGGCGCAGTAAGCCTGTTTGGAGCCTTATTTGACCTGGGCGCTGTCGTTGACTATAAACTGGAAAGATCACATGATGCCACCAGTACAGATCCCAACGCCACCGTCATTAATAAAAATTATAAGATTGAACTGGGACAAATATTTTCGCCCGGCGTATTTGCCGTATATGGTGTAGGCGCTAATCTGCCGCTATCACTGGGCTTTGGCGCGCAGTATGGCCCTGGTCTGTCTAAGATAGATGCCGGTAATAATACTGTGCTGACAAATCCTTCCTGGCGATGGAATATCTTCCTGGCGGTAGACCTCCCTTTTTTCAATCTCTATAACAAGCCTAAACATAAATAAACAGCCGGCAGATCTATGAAATACATTGTCATTGTGCTACATGGATATACCTGCAAGCCAGCCATGTATGAATCTGTAAAGAAGGTGGTCGCCGGGGCCTGGCCCGGCGCCACTGTGCTTATTCCCGCATTGAAAATGCACACCTTCTCTATGGCGGATCCCGATGAGCTGGTGCTGGATGCACTCAGGCGGCTGGATGCAGCCTGGGAGGAAGCGCTATCGCAGCATGCAGAAGGAGCTGAACTGCCTAAAATAGTGATCATTGGTCATAGTACCGGTGCATTGCTCGCAAGAAAGCTATTCGTAGTAGCCTGTGGCGAAAATGACACGGCACCCTTTGAAAAAAAATATCCCCGTAATATGCCGCCGAAGCCCTGGGCATCCCGTGTAGATCGTATCATTTTACTGGCGGGCTTAAACCGGGGCTGGACGCTGAATGAACACCTCTATACCAAAACTGCACTATTGATGAGGATTGGGATGTTTGCAGGTGGCTTCCTGCAGTTTTTGGGATACCGACCATTAGTGTTCAAAACGAGAAGAGGCGCCCCGTTTGTTACACAACTACGTATACAATGGCTCACCATGCTGAAGCAGGCAGCAAATAAACATCTGGGCAATGTAACGGTGATACAACTGCTGGGTACAAAAGATGACATCATTCCCCCGGAAGACAGCGTTGATATGATCACCGGCGGTAATTTTATTTACCTCGAAGTACCGGATTCTGATCATATGACGGTGCTCAAAATGACAGGGAATGCTGCGGGTGCCGTACGCGGAACGATATTACACCGTGCACTAACAGCATCACCGGAAGTACTGAAGGATTACCAGGTACAACCTACTGATCCCAATTATCTGAAAGTGGACCCAGATGTAACGGATGTGGTGTTTGTAGTGCACGGTATCCGGGATACCGGCTACTGGACACAGAAAGTAGCGCGCAGGGTGAAGGCCGAAGGCGACAAACTGGAGCAGCGCAAGTTTGCTACGGAAACATCTACCTATGGCTATTTTCCTATGCTCTCTTTCCTGTTATCATTTGCCCGAAGGGAAAAAGTAGAATGGTTTATGGACCAATACACGGAGAACATGAGCCTGTATCCCAATGCCCGCTTCTCTTTTATGGGACATAGCAATGGTACCTATCTGCTTTTCAGAGCCATGAAAGAATATCCTGCGTGCCGGTTTAAACATGTGGTATTTGCCGGTAGCGTGGTGCCTTCCAGTTTTAACGTGAAGGAACTGATCCGGCAAAACAGGATCGGGAAGTTTTACAACATGGTAGCCACCAACGATTGGGTGGTAGCTACTTTCCCTAAATCATTCCAAAGCCTGCGCCTGCAGGATATTGGCGGCGGCGGATTCGATGGATTTAGTGATCAGCTGGACGAGCCCTATCAATTGAAATTTGTACCGGGCTCTCATGGCGCTGCTACAGAGGAAATTTACTGGGACAACATCGCAGATTTCATTATACACGGGAAATTTGATGACTCCATCAATACGATGGCCGTTCCCGAAAGACCGCTACTAATGAAGTGGCTTGGAGCCCTCGCTCCTTTTCCTTTTATTTTACTGCTGCTGATCCTGATCGCGATAGGCACGCTTATCTGGTTTATGTCGCCTTCCCCGCACCTCACAGCAGCGCTGTATGTGGTATACTTTTTTGTGCTTTGGAAGTTTGTTACACAATTTTAATTTTCCGGGAGATAAAAAACAACAACACTAATGCTGAAAAACGCAACCTGGGACGAAGATCTTTTTTGAAACAATTGACATAAATTTGAAAAAGATATCTCGTTCATCCAGGAATATAAAATATGCCCACTTACGTTTTCTTCAATGTTTCAGCATATGGCCATGTGAACCCAACGCTTCCTATCGTTACAGCGCTCTGCAAACGTGGGCATACGGTGTATTATTTCATCGGCGAATCTTTTGCGGACACCGTGCAGCAAGCAGGTGCCATACCGGTTATATTCTCTGAAATGCCACGATCTCAACACGCAACGCCCCCGGGGGATAAAGAGATTGCGTTGCTGCCGCTTTTAATGGCACGTGAATCACCACGCGTAGTGCCGGAAATAGTAGATAAGTTGAAAAGCATACGCCCTGACCGCATTATATTTAACACCATGCTGCTTGCCCCCAGGCTCGCCGCACGGATATTGCAAATACCTGCGATCGGCTTCCGGCCGTTTCATAGTCCCAGGCGACCGTCAAAGGATGTGGAACTTAATGCTGACCCCTGGGTTAAACAACTGGCAGATGCAGCCAACCAGGCGATTAAAGCCATCACCACCTCCTACAGCCTTCCTGATCTTACCCTTCGGGAGGTGTTTGCAGCAGTACCCGGGCTAACATTGGTATTTCTGCCCAAATCATTCCAGGTGGATGCCGCACAATTCGACGAACGTTTCCTCTTTGTTGGGCCGTCTTTCACAGCGCCACCGCCAATCCCATGGCCCGTAGCCGAAAACAGCGAATCACCGGCAGCCAGGGTTTACATTTCGTTGGGTACCTTACGGAATAATGACCCAGATTTTTACCGTATGTGTTTTGCTGCATTCCCGGCACCCGACTGGAGTGTAGTCATGTCCGTTGGAAATCAGATCGACCTGCAGGCACTGGAACCCATTCCTGGTAATTTTGTGGTAAGGCGTTCCGTTCCTCAAACCGCAATACTTCCCCATACAGATATTTTTGTGACGCACGGCGGATTGAACAGTACCATGGAAAGCTTGTATTATGGCGTCCCCCTGGTAGTGCTTCCTTCTATAAAAGAACAGGTAACAACAGCAGAACGCGTAAGGGATTTGCACCTGGGCTTAATTCCTGACCGGGCAAATTTAACTGCTGCAACACTTCGCGAGGCAGCTACAACGGTACTCCAAAGCGAATCTATCAGGCAGGCCGTATATCACATGAAGGACACTATCCATAGCGCAGGTGGCTATTTACGTGCTACTGATGCCATTATTGCATTCCAGGGAGAAGTCCACCCAAACAGCACGCTGTAAATACCAAATATTCATTTATCGGGTCAACAAAAACAAGTACATTTAAAAAAAGAAAAACCATGGAAACATCAGCAAGTAAAATTGGTACAGAAGAAGAAAAACAATTGATTCAGCTTACGCTTAACCATTATCTCGAAGGACGCCCGGTAATAGACGTGGAAAGAATGCGGAAAGCCTTTCACCCGGATGCATACATCAGGACCATCATAGATGGCAAACTGGTTCAATGGACACTAACCGCATACCTCGACCTGGTTGCAAAAGCAACCATACAGGAATGCCAGCCCGAAGTCCTTTCCTATACCTGGGATGGAGACACCGGATCTGCCCAGGTACAGCTAACTTTCGACACCTTCCGGTTTATTGATCGCTTTAACCTGGTAAAGTTAGACGGGAAATGGCTGATCATGGACAAGGTGTCTTATAGACAAGAATTACAGTAGGAGTTAATTGAGTAAGCAGGCATTAAAGCGCCTGCCACAGTTTTTACTCTTCACCAGCTAATGCAAACGCCTTCAAATCGTATGATTTGAAGGCGTTTGCATTAGTGACTCCCCGAATAGCTTTCACTCATAGCGGGTTGGGACAAGGAAAATTAGAAGTGATGGAGTAGGTACCACTGGTGGATCCATCACTAAATTCATAATTATAATAGCACGTATACCGGGTACCCACTTTGACGCTGCCGGTCCATCTTTTCACACCTGTTTCACAAACACCGTTCACTACCTTTCTACCTTCTCCAACGCAAAGTGGCGTTCCATATAAATATTGCAAAGCAACATTATCATAGAAATTAAACGTACGTGGCGTAGCACCTGCACAGGCCAGCATCCAGCTATCCGCATCTGCCGTATTGGGCGTACCTGGAATATTTACGGCGCCAATATTGTCGGGATCACTCTCAGGATGAGGTCCGGGCTCATTGTATACGCAACTGAAGTCGCGATTCATATAATCCGAATGACGGAAGCCTATGCAATGTCCTATTTCATGTTGCAGCGTGGCAGTAGTTGTTGCTACATCAGGATTGGGGCCCAATGCCTGTGGGTGGGTATTCAGTAAAATACTGTTGAAGGGATTACCATTTGCCGGAAAACCAGAGCTTCCCAATACAATAAAACCATTTGCAGGCCCCTGGTAAAATCCCTCGATATTAATATCTGCAGTGCCTGTAATACGTTGAAAGGTCATTCGCAAATTGAGTGCATTGTATCTGGCAATCGCCTGATCAGTAGCATCAATATAGGCCTGCCCCAGGTTGCTGACAGAAACCGTAATCACTCTCGGCAAACCCGTTACCAGGTTATAGGTTCTGAATTGTTCCGTATTGGCAATATGAAGTGTAGTGGAAGAAACAGGTTTCTTTTTCAGGTCTTCCGCTTTCAGATAAATATCACCTTCTACTAAATAACCATCTTTAAATGCAATTACATTCTTAGTGCTAAATCCTTTTGCTTTAATATCATTCAAAACTTGCTGCGGAACAGCTTTATCCTGTTGGGATGATGAGGAACTGCTCTTTTTACAGGATACATAAATTAAACTAACAATTAAAACGGTTAACATTAACGATACAAACGTTTTCATACTTTTTTTTTAAAAGGTAATTGGATCCGGGTTACTACGACATGTATTCAGGGAACGTCAACAATAGGGTTAGTAGCGTAAAATTCAGATTCAGTTGACATTACTAATGTAAATAATTATTCGCAGTTATGTTACAAACGACGAAGGAAACGGGGATGAAATTAAAACATGATAAACTGGCGCGAACAGCGACATAATAATACTGAAGATACCAAGTGCTTTGCTCACTTGCAAATCCAGTGCTACGTCAATATCCGCTGTAAATGAAGTGGTGTTTCACAATCGGTGTTACAGCCATTGGCAGTGTATTTATACGAAACCCCATTTGTACAACTTCCGGCTTTCCCCTACTTTCGGGCTGGAATAATTTTATAAATATACTATGGAACTGACAGACGAAAAATTATCAGAAGCTTTAAAAAAGTTTATCGCACAAGGTAACTGCTTTACAACAGTGGTGCGGGACATTTTAACAGACTATAAAAATTCAGGTGGACTAAAAGAAACAGCGCAACAAATATTAATGCAACTCAAAAACGACTACCCCCATAATGAAGCTGTTCATGACTGCATTGACGATATTCTTGACATGATAACCGGCTGGTGCCAGCCCGGAATGCGGGTTTGGTAAAGCGGAGTATTAAAGTCCCAGTTTTTTCAACATGGTTTCCCTGTAATTGTTGCCAATAGGTATTTCATTCTTTTCAATAAAGACCCTGTTGCCTTCAATATAACTGATTTGCGATTTATTAATAATAAACGACCGGTGAACCCTTATGAAGGAGGCTGCAGGCAGTAATTCTTCCAGGTTTGAAAATGGCATGTTGGGCAAAAAACGGCCAGATCTTGTAACAAGGGTACTGTAGTTGCCGCTGGCCTCAGCATATAAGATTTCTTCATACCGGATCCTGAATATTTTCCCCTCCGCTTTGATAAAGATATAATCTGTGTCAGTAGCAGTACTTGAGAGGTTCATGCCATTACGCGCATTCATTTGACTTAAAACGCGGTCTACAGCGATCAGAAAACGTTCAAATGAAAACGGCTTTAATAGATAGTCGCTAACGGCCAGCTCGAAAGCTTTGACAGCATATTCTGTATAGGCCGTTGTGAAAACGATGAATGGTGGATTCTTCAAGGTCTCCAGAAAGCGAAGTCCATCCAGCTGCGGCATTTCTATATCGAGGAAAATAAGATCTACGGAGTTATTTTGTAAAAAGGTCCAGGCATCGATGGCATTTTCCATGATACCCTTTACCTGTAAATTAGGTATCTGGCCACAGTAATTGACAAGTATATCCCTGGCAATTGGCTCATCTTCTACAATCAGACATTCAATAACGCTCATCTTGTTTTAAGTTTAAGTTTTACATGATAATAATTATCGGCTGTATATTGCTCTAACTGGTAATCCTTGCCAAACAAGCCGTCGAGGCGTTTGATGGTAGCAGAAAGGCCGATCCCTGACGATGCAGACCGTTCGTTGGGAAACAGGTCATTGCCGATGGAATTAGATATGGAGAAGTGTAGGTACGCATCGGTTATGTTTGCCGAGATGTTAATGACGATGTCGTTATGGATCGTTTTTTTTGAATGTTTGACTGCATTCTCCACAAAAGTGATCAGGATCATCGGTGGAATACGTAGCTGTTCCGCATCTACCCGGGAGATGTTCTCAGTAATCCGCATTTTCTTTCCCAGCCTTATCTGCTCAAATTCAATATAACACATGATATAATTCAGTTCATCTCTTAAAAGAACATATGGCTGGCTGGTTTCATAAAGTGAATACCGGAGCAGGTTAGACAGCTTCAGCAACAGGTCGGGCAGTTTTTCATGTTCAGAAAGGGACAGCCCATACAAATTATTCAATGTATTGAAAAGAAAATGCGGTCGCAACTGGGATAATAATAAGCTTAATTCGCTTTCTTTTTGTCGTTGCGCTGTTTCTGCTGCATTAATTCTTTGAACGATTGTTGCCCTGGTAAAAGTGAGAAATATGCCAAGAATAATCAGGCCCAGGGCGATAGGAAAATTGAAAGTCAGGTAAAGGCGCAATGACCTGGGCGGTCCAATTTTCAGATACTGGTTGCCGGCTATGGCCAAAGCTGTCATGGCAATTGCGATCAAGAACACCTGCAAAAAGAATGGAATAAATTGATTATCTGACAGCAATTTCCTTGCGCACCATCTGCCCAAATAAATACATAAGAGGTCAAAGAAGCCTATAGATACTGCATTAAAGACCAGCTTCGAAGGCTGGCCTGTAGATAGCAGCATGATGAAAAAAAAGAGAAAAAAGGAGGTGCAGAAGGTGATATGAGTAGCTGACCTGCTTTCGAATAGCCTTGTTATAATTCTTTGGATCTGGTTCATGAATGCTGAAAAAATACAAAGCAGATGAAAAAACAGCAAACCCCACGTTGTAATTTTTGACCTTAAAAAAAATAAGTTCAACACAAATTTGGCTGAGTTGAACAGAATTATTTCCTGGAAATGGAGGTTTGCATTTCTTTGGCTAAAATTAGAATAATGATGGGAAAGTTCATTATCGAAACTAATAATTTAAGTTTTGGCTACGATAAAATGGTCCCCGTATTTGATAAGATCAACCTGCAGGTAGAGACTTCAGCTATTTATGGCTTTGTGGGACCTAATGGTGCCGGTAAAACTACGCTGATCAGGCTCTTGCTGGGATTGCTGCCACATCAGACGGGGCAGATCACCTTATTCGGGAAGCATTTGGCCAATAACAGGATTGATATCCTGTCAAGGCTGGGTTGTTTAGTAGAACAGCCCTCTTTATATGAGAACCTGACTGGAAGGGATAATCTCCGTATTACCTGCATGATCAGAGGGCTTCCTAAACACAGCATCCATACGGTACTAAAAATGACAGGTCTTACTGATGCCGCTGATAAGCGCGTTGACGCTTATTCTCTTGGAATGAAGCAGCGACTGGGCCTGGCAATGGCATTGCTTCCTGAACCTGCGCTGTTGGTGCTCGATGAACCGGTGAATGGCCTTGACCCTACCGGCATTATTGAGGTCAGGGAATTATTGATCCACCTAAACAAAGAATATGGAACAACCATATTTCTTTCGAGTCACCTGCTATCTGAGCTTGAAAAGCTGGTTACCCATATCGGTGTGCTGCAAAAAGGAGCATTGGTATTCCAGGGTAGCACTGCGGAACTGGAAACTATACAACAACAGCAATCATTTGTAATTGTTGATACCAGTAATAACCAGGCCTGTTTTTCATTGCTGAAAAATGATTCCTCCCTGATCTCCTTTAAAGGCGACCAGTTGATGGTACCGTACCGGGATAAAATGGAGATCGGTGATTTATGCAAAAAGATCGTACTGGCAGGTTTGAGTATATATGAGGTAAAGGTGGTGCAGCATGACCTGGAAGATATATTTATGAAATTAACAACTAACTAATGACTAGATTCTGGCCTTCATTTTTAACAGAGATCATAAAGATCAAAAACTCTTTTGCCAAATGGCTGATTTTAGTGGGCGCATTTTTAATGCCTGCATTTGTGGCTTTCGTTGCGTTGACTAAATGGAAGCACCTCGTAAATGAGGTCCATGATCACCCCTGGGCGCTTTTTTCAGAAATGACATGGAAAGGGATGGCTTTCTTTTACTCCGTTTTTTTTATTGTGCTGCTGATTTGTTTGTATTTTAATATTGAATATAAAAATAACACCTGGAAGCAGGTATTTACTTTGCCCATCAGGAAAGGTCAGGTATATATAAACAAGCTCCTGGCGGTAGTCTTGTTCGTAGTTTGTTATTATATTTTGTTTGTTCCCTGCTGGATCCTACTTGGGTATCTACTTGGCGCCATCAGGCCTCAACTGCAACTTACTACGCATATGCCCGATCTGGAATTGCTGTTGCAGCACTGCTTTCATTCCATTATATCTTCTCTGAGCATTATAGCCATTCATATCTGGCTAAGCATACGGTTTAAAAATATGATTATTCCCATTGGGCTGGCTGTCTTTTGTTCTATCGTAATGGTCGCCCTTTTCCAGGGCAGTGCCATGGAAGTGAAATATTTCCCGTATGCTTATCATTATTTGTCCGTTACGAGGCCTTATTTCTTTCATGAATCAAAGTGGGGACTGTTGCCGGAACATGAATGGTACAGTCTTGGGTTCTTTTTTGTGTTTACCCTGTTGGGGTATTGGGATTTTACCAGGAAGTTTTCCGGGAATCAGTGAACGCTCCACTTCAACCTGGCTGCAAGGCAGGATCTGCTTACAAACCATACGCTTCAAAAGACAAAAAAAGTGGCAATAAAATGTAAAAAAAATGCGAATTTCGTAATGATCCAATCACCGCATTAGCGGTCATCCTACAAACTTTTGAGCAAATAATATGCAGGAACAAAAAGGGAAAAATGAAGGTTTACCCCATGATGAGCTGGGAATAAAGGTTCGTTCAAACGACAATCCTTATCTTTCTCCTGATGGTCAAAAAAAACTGCCGGAGCCCCGCAGGTTATCTTCTTATTTTATTGTATTAATTGAAAGCGGTTCAATTACCTACAACATAGACCTGCAAGACTTTACCCTGACTGATGGGCACCTGCTTTTTGCAATGCCTAACCAGCTGTTTACGCCACCTGCCAAAACAGACGACCTGAAATATTTCAAGCTGCTGTTTGATGAAAATACACTGGCCCTGCTGCCGCAACAATTCCCCTTCCTGGTCAACCCGCTAAACGCACAGACCATAGTGCTTGACGGCGCCGCCAAAGAAAGGGTGACAACCGTTTTTGGTATATTAAACCAAATACTTTATTCAGATCAACATGAGACCGATACTGAAATAATATTAGCTTACATTAACTCCTTACTCTCAGAATTAAACAGCGCCTATTTCAAAAACAAAGAAGCCGTTAATATTGTAAACAACAACCTTTCGAAGTTTGTCGAGTTCAAACTGGTGGTGGAAACGCATCTTACGGAACAGCCTTCCATCAACGCCATTGCGGAAAAATTAGCGTTATCAACCAATAGCTTATACCGGATTGTAAAAGAATACGCCGGCACATCACCTAAGGATTATTTTATTAACCGCCTGATGGCAGAAGCCCAGAGGAAATTGCGTTATTCCCATATTTCTGTCAAAGAACTGGCCTATGAACTGGGCTTTAACGACCCGGATTACTTTTCACGCCTCTTCAAAAAGAGCACCGGGAAAAGCGCCAGTGATTTTTCGCCCAGGCAGGATTTGTCGGGGAAATAAAGGGATTTGTCCATTCCCGCTAGTTTTTGGCCCACTACTTTTGCTTCATAAAATTCACAAAAATGAAATTTGCATTAGTAACAGGAGCCAACAAAAGCATTGGCTTTGAAGTGGCACAGCAACTCGCCCAAAAAGGAATATATGTTTACCTCGGCAGTCGTAATGTAGAAAACGGTGCAGAAGCCGTTGATAAATTAAAAGCCAAAGGATTTACCAACGTAGAAGCAATTCAGCTTGACATTACCAATGACGAATCAGTCGCTAAAGCCCGTAAAGAAATAGGTAAAAAAACAAAAGTGCTGGACATACTTATTAATAACGCGGGTATTTATGGCGGTTACCCACAAACAGCACTCGATGCAACTATTGACCAGTTTAAAGCAACATTTGATGCCAATGTGTACGGCGTGGTGCGGGTTACACAGGCATTTATTGATTTATTGAAAAATTCACCGGCCCCCCGTATTGTCAATGTAAGTTCAAGCCAGGGTTCAATTACCCTGCACAGCGATCCAACCTATAAATACTACGACTACAAAGGCGCCGTATACCTTTCTTCAAAGTCAGCCCTGAATATGTACACGGTTGTTTTGGCGTATGAACTAAAAAACACCCACTTCAAAGTAAATGCTGTTTGCCCGGGATATACAAAAACAGACTTCAATGGACATCGTGGTCCCGGAACGGTGGAAGATGCCGGAAAGCGGATCGTAAAATATGCACTGATTGATAATGATGGTCCAACAGGGAAATTTTTTAGCGAAGAAAATAATCCTGGAACAGGAGAAATACCCTGGTAAAGAAACACGGAAACAATGAACCGCTGACAGGATATTGGCGGACTAACATCACTACAATAAACTAAAGCTATAAATCCTGCGCTGGTCGCGGGATTTTTGGCGTCTCTCCCCTCCTAGGCTATATGAATGCGCCTGTTGCTTTCTCTCTCAACACTCCTATTCAAACAGGTACTCTTTTGTCTTTTCTTCTCTGAAAAATGGTCAAAAAAGTGCAGGTAATATCTTCTAAAGTGTTGGTTTGTTCGCCTTATTTGAAAGAATTTTGTTTTATACAATCCATAAATACCAGCGTGAAGTTTTATAGAAAAGGCATTCAATATCAACCAAAATAAATTTCAACGTTCCTTTAATTGCCGGATACTGGCCACTGGCAACTGAAGACGCCTATCACTACTTACATTAAATGCAAACAGTAAAGCATAATGAAAAACTCGACGTTATCACTAACGCGCCGCCACTTCTTTGTCCTCTTTAAAAAAAGTCCACGTTACAAGCAGTTATTCTTTTTGCTGCTGGTATTACTGCAATGCTTGCGGCTATCCGCACAGCAGCGCAGTATCATCACCGGAACAGTGGCTTCATCAGACGACAATTCCTTTATCCCGGGAGTCACTGTCCAGGTAATGGGTACTTCGCGCGGTACCACCACCAATGAACAGGGAAAATACTTTATTGAGGCGCAAGCCGGCGACTCCCTTATCTTCCGCTACATTGGCTACATAGAGAAGCATGTAAAAGTAGGACTCCAAACTACTTTAAACATCAGCTTACAGTCTGTATCCAGTCAACTGAAAGATGTGGTGGTAGTGGCATTCGGCACCAAAAAACGCAGTGATGTAGTTGGCTCTGTCACTACTATCCGGCCAGCCGATCTGAAAGTACCGTCCAGTAACCTGACCACCGCACTGGCCGGCAAAGCCGCCGGTGTAATCGCTTTCCAACGAAGCGGGGAACCCGGCCAGGACAATGCACAATTCTTTATCCGCGGGGTCACTACTTTCGGGTATAAGAAAGATCCGTTGATATTGATTGATGGCATCGAGCTCACCACTACCGACCTTGCCCGTCTGCAGGTTGATGATATCGCCAGCTTTTCTATATTGAAAGATGCCAGCGCCACCGCATTATATGGCTCCCGCGCCGCCAACGGCGTGATCCTGGTCACCACCAAGGGAGGCATGATCGGGAAAGCCCACCTGGCTTTCCGCATAGAAAACTCCCTTTCTGCCCCCACCCGGAATATTGAACTCGCTGATCCCGTCACCTATATGAAACTGGGCAATGAAGCAGTGCTTACCCGGGATCCCCTGGGCATTCTCCCCTACTCTGAAGAGAAAATTGAGAATACCGCCGCAGGTACTAACGCGATCGCCTATCCGGCGAACGACTGGAGAAAAATCATGTTTAAAGACTATACCTCCAACCAACGCGCCAACCTGAGTGTAAGCGGCGGCGGTGGTGTGGCCAGGTACTATGTATCCGGCGCCTATAACCGCGATAATGGCCTTATGAAAGTAGACCATCGTAACAACTTCAATAACAATATCCGACTCAATAGCTACAGCCTCCGGTCCAATGTGGATGTAAACCTCACCCGTACAACGGAAATGACAGTACGTCTCAGCGGCAACTTCGACGATTATACTGGCCCGCTCGATGGCGGCACCTCCATGTTCCAAAAAGTAATGCGCTCCAACCCCGTGTTGTTCCCGGCATTTTACCCCGTGGATGATGCGCACCGATATGTAAAGCATATTATGTTCGGTAACTACGACCAGGGCCAGTATATTAATCCTTATGCCGACATGGTGAAAGGCTATAAGAATTACTCCCGCTCCCTGATGCTGGCACAACTGGAGCTGAAACAAAACCTGAAAGCTATCACACCAGGGTTGACGGCCAGCGCTATGATGAATACCAACCGGACCTCTTACTTTGAAGTAAGCCGCTACTACAACCCATTCTGGTATAAACTGGATGCCTACGACAAATTATCAAACAGCATTTTTACTACTAATATCAATCCCAATGATGGCACGGAGTACCTTGGCTATAACGAAGGTGGTAAAACTATCAGCACCGCTTTCTACCTGGAGTCACGCCTGAATTACGACCGCAGCTTCGATAAAAGTGGCGTAAGCGCCATGTTGGTATTCATGGCGCAAAGTCGCCTGAACGCCAATGCCGGCGACCTGCAGCAGTCGCTCCCCTTCCGCAACCTGGGCTTATCCGGCAGGCTTACCTACGATTACGATAAGCGTTACTATGCAGAGTTTAACTTTGGATATAACGGGTCTGAGCGGTTCGACAGGCACCATCGCTTCGGCTTCTTCCCCTCTTTCGGGCTGGCATGGACCGTTTCCAACGAATCATTCATGAAGCCTGTCAATAACGTGATCACGAATATGCGGTTACGGGCAACCTACGGCATCATTGGAAATGACGCCATCGGTTCACCACAGGACAGGTTCTTCTACCTTTCAAATGTAAATATGAACGATGGCTACAAAGGCGCTGTCTTCGGGCGTGATCCCGGCACCCTTTACAGCCTTAACGGCATTTCTATCTCCCGGTATGCTAACCCGGATATCACCTGGGAAACCGCTAAACAACAAAACATCGCCCTGGATCTGGGGCTGTTCAACAAATTGAATTTTACAGCAGAATACTATTCTCAATACCGCGATCATATCCTGATGACCCGGAAATCTATTCCTGAATCAGCAGGGTTTGCGGCTCCGGTGATGGCGAATGTAGGCGTAGCTACTGCGGGTGGCGTGGATTTGTCGCTCGACTACAAAGAATTTTTCCGGAATGATTTCTGGGCTTCTGTGATGGGTAATTTTACCTACGCCACCAGCAAATACAAAAATTATGAAGAGCCCAAATATGCTGAAGCGTATCGGTATCGCGCCGGACAGGCCATCAACCAGGTTTTCGGCTACATCGCGGAGAAATTATTTGTAGACGATGCGGAAGCCCTCAACTCCCCCAAACAAAACTTTGGTCAATACGGCGGTGGTGATATCAAATACCTGGATGTAAACCGCGATGGACAGATCACAGAAGCTGATATGGTACCCATTGGTCATCCTACAGTACCTCAGATCGTATACGGGTTCGGGTTCTCCCTGGGCTATAAAAACCTGGATTTCTCTACATTTTTCCAGGGATTAGCCAATGAATCTTTCTGGATAGATCCTGCTGCCACCTCCCCTTTTGCCCAGCAAAACCAGTTGCTGAAAGCATATGCAGATAGTCACTGGTCGGAGGAACACCAGGATGTGCATGCACTCTGGCCAAGATTGAGTCCTGATGTCAATTGGAACAATGCACAGCCCAGCACCTGGTTCATGCGTGATGGCACCTTCCTGCGCCTGAAACAAATTGAACTGGGATATACCTTACCGAAGCGCTGGCAGAAAAAGATGCATACCTCGCTATGCCGCATTTATCTCAACGCCACCAACCTGCTCAACTTCAGCCGGTTCACGCTGTGGGATGTGGAAATGGGCGGAAACGGCCTTGGATACCCGGTACAACGCGTAGTGAACATAGGACTGAATATCAACTTTAATTAATCGCCGGCCTGCCACCGGATAAACTGATAAAATAAATTTTACCATGAAAGATAGTGGAATTAAAAGGGCTTGCTTATGGCTGATCTTATGCCTGTGCTGCTCCTGCTCTAAATTCCTGGACGTGGTACCCGATAATGTGGCCACCCTGGACAATGCTTTTACTTCCCGCATTCAGGCCAAGAAGTACCTGTTTACCTGCTATTCGTATCTCCCCAGGAATGGTGACTTCGACAACGACCCTGCCATGGTGGGTGGCGATGAATTGTGGAGGTTTGCTACAGAGGGCGGATATTTTAGTATCGCACAGGGATATCAGAATGTAGTATCGCCCATTGGGGACCGTTGGGCCTATTATTTCAGGGCGCTGCGTGATTGTAATATCTTCCTGGAAAATGTTGGCCGGGTGCCTGACCTGAGGGAACCGGAAAAACGCAGGTGGATTGCCGAAGCACAATTCCTGAAAGCATACTATAACTTCTGTCTCGTAACAATGTATGGCCCCATCCCACTTTTAAAAACCAATGTGCCGGTAAATGCAGAAGGTCACGAAATAAACAAGGGACGTGCACCCGTGGATTCCTGCTTCGCTTACATGGTGTCATTACTCGATGCAGCGATCGGTGATCTGCCACCTACCATCATTGACCCTGCCAATGAACTGGGACGTGTAACGCAGCCTATTGCCCTGGCCATAAAAGCAAAAGTATTAGTGTATGCTGCCAGCCCCCTGTTCAACGGTAATGCTGATGAAGGCGGCATCAAAGGCCAGGAAGGGGTACAACTTTTCAACACCGTTTTCTCAAAAACAAAATGGGACTCCGCCGCGGCTGCCTGTAAACGCGCCATAGATGCCTGTCACCAGGCTGGCATGCACCTTTATAAATACCACCCTGATTTCCAACAGTACCAGCTTACTGATACCATCACCACACAACTAAGTATCAGGAATGCTTTCTGTGAAAGATGGAATAGCGGCATTATCTGGGCCAATACACTCACCAATTCTTCCAATCTCCAGTGGCTGATCTCCACTCCCTGGGATCCCGGCAATGCCGACATCACCTGGATCCGCGGATGGCTATCACCTCCACTGCATATCGCCGAAATGTTTTATAGCAACCATGGCGTCCCTATTTCGGAAGATAAAACTTACGACTACAACCATCGCTATACATTGAAGACGGCTGGCGACAGCGACGCCCTCTATATACGAAAAGACTATACCTCGGCTTACCTGAACTTCAACAGGGAACCGCGGTTCTATGCCGACCTGGGATTTGATGGCGGCATCATGTATGGCCAGGGAAGATATGACGACAGCAGACCTGGCGATCTCTTTTACCTGCGGGCTAAACACCATGAACAAAATGGCGGCGGTAAGCCCAACTTTGGTACGGTGACCGGCTACTACCTGAAAAAACCCATTCACTTCCAGAACGTCATCGGCACCGGGAACGATTATTCCGTTACCTATTATCCCTGGCCTATTATGCGGCTGTCTGCTTTATACCTGATGTATGCTGAAGCGTTGAACGAAGCCAACGGACCAGCAGCCGAAGCACTGCAATACCTGGATATGGTGAGAGACGCAGCAGGACTAAAATCAGTAGCCTCCTCCTGGAGCACTTACTCTAATAACCCCGCAAAACATACCACCCAGCGGGGTTTGAGAGACATCATCCACCAGGAAACACTCATAGAACTGGCGTTCGAAGGCCAGCGTTTCTGGGATCTGCGTCGCTGGAAAGAAGCGCAAACAGTACTGAACCGGCCCATTAAAGGCTGGGATGTTAGCCAGGAGCTGGCAGCCACTTATTACAGGCCCAAAAATATTTTCAGTCAGCAGTTCGGACTAAAGAATTATTTCTGGCCTATCAGCGAAAATTCTCTTTCCATCGACAGAAGTTTAGTGCAAAACATCGGTTGGTAAATCCATTGCTTCAAAATCATTTGTATGAAATCATTGCAACATATCGTCCTCGTCTTCATTTTCCTGCTCTGGTGCCTCTCCTGTAAAAAAGACGGCCGGATCGAATACTCAGATCCCAATGCACCGGCGCCGGCGCAGATAAACGATGTACGGGTAACTGCCGTGCCAGGTGGCGCGGTAATTACTTACAAGCTGCCAACAGATCCACACCTGTCTTATGTAAAAGCAGTATATGAAACAAGGCCGGGCAACATACGGGAAACCAAAGCCTCCTATTTTACAGATACCCTCCATCTGGCAGGCTTTGGCGATACCCTCACACATAAAGTGCAGCTCATCAGCGTTGGCAGGAATGAAAAAGCATCCGCACCGGTAGAGATATCTGTAAAACCCTTGCGGGCTCCGGTACTCACCACCTTTGCCTCGCTGCAAATGGCGGCTACTTTCGGCGGCATACAGATCTCTTTCCAGAATGAAGCGAAAGATAACCTCGCCATTACCGTGATGCTCGACTCCACCGGGCAAAATACCTGGACCACCATCAACACCTTCTATACTGCCGCTCCTTCCGGTAATTTCTCCGTCAGGGGATTCGATACCACCGCCAGAAGATTCGCCGTATTTGTAAGAGACCGGTGGAATAATAAATCAGATACGCTGATCAAACCACTGAAACCCATATACGAAGTGTCTATTCCGAAAAATACCTGGAATTTACTGAAGCTGCCTACCGATACCTGGCAACCCTACTTCAACCTGACCATCGATCACCTGTGGGATAACAGGATAGACTGGTACGACAACGTATTTGCCTCTACCAATGCTTCTACCATACCACAGTGGTTTACCATTGATATCGGGAAAAAAGTGATACTCAGCCGGATCATTGAACACCAGTTCAGGTATGATCATCTTTATGCCGCCGGCGCGGTGAAGCGGTTTGAACTATGGGGCACCAATAATCCCAGCCCCGACGGTAGCTGGACAAACTGGGAACTGCTGGGCACCTTTAATTCGTTTAAGCCCTCCGGCTTACCGATGGGCAACAACTCAGCGGAAGACATGAATTACGCCTGGTTTCATGGAGAAGATTTCACCTTCGATCATTTGCTTCCGGCAGTACGGTATATCCGTTTCAAAACACTCGAAGCATATGATTCGCCAACGGCTATTGTTATCGCGGAAATTGATCTATGGGGACAAATCGTACCCTGATTCCGAAAATTTAAAACCATCAAAATGGAAAAAACATCTCACTATATTCCCATGTTATGCCTGGCGTTGCTGGCATTAACTGCCTGCAAAAAAATGGATAGCACTTATAAGAAATTTGTGGTGCCGGATGGGATCTTCTATACCGGGAAAGCCAATCAGCCACAGGTACATTCCGGTCGTAACCGGGCGAAGATCACGTGGCTGAGAAATGCAGACCCCAGCGTGGTGACCGCAAAAATTTTCTGGAACAACTATACAGATTCTATCAGTGTCACCGTTCCGCCAGCCGGAGATACTATCAGTTGTATCATCCCTGATCTTCCGGAAAAAACTTATTCCTTTATCATCAAAACTTATGATGGCCAGGGGCACTCGTCCGTGCCCACAGAAGTATTTGGAACAAGCTACGGAGAGATCTACCAGTCTGGTCTCCTTCCCCGTGTGGTGCTGGGAACTGTGCTTTATCCTGATTCAGTGGTGATCACGTGGAGCAGCGCGGATATCTCCAATGGCGCCATTGCCACCGAGCTAAAATATACCGATGTTCAGAATGCTGAACAGATAAACAGCTTCCCGGTAAGCAGGAATACCTCGACCATCAGGTACCTGAAGCCCGGTACCAGCTTCAGGTACCGTACCGTTTTTCTACCTGATTCCATGAGCATAGATACCTTTTATACTGATTATGTTACCGGTACACCATAGGAATTTTTAGGGAGATAGATAACGCATGTGGTCTTCATGCACCAATCCATTCAACATTAAAATATTTTAAGTGAAACAGTATACCAGGAAATCATCTTACCTTATTCCAACTCTTATTTTGTTGCTGTCAGTTTTTGGCCAGACACAGGCCCAACAACAACCTGCACTCCTACCACTGCCGCAATCGGTAACATGGACGGCGGAACAGTTTTCGCTGGGCAAATGCCGGGAGATAGTGGCCGCTGAAGATTCCCTGGTCGCACAGGCCCGCACGCTGGCAAAGGTACTGGCGGTACATGGTGTGAAGGCACCTGTAAAGTCTGCCGCCAGCGGCGATTACACCATTCAGCTACAGTTGAACCAGGTACCCGCTGCTTATTTACCAGAAGAAGCTTATCATTTAACCGTAACTGAAAAACGTGTAGTCGTTTCCGCTAATACCCCTCATGGTATTTTCAATGGGCTGCAAACCTTATATCAGCTCATCACTACACGTCATACCCTGCAGGGTTGCAACATCACAGATTATCCTGCCTACCGGTGGAGAGGTTATATGGTAGATGTGGGCCGGAACTTCCAGTCTGTTGCACAATTGAAGCAGCAGATCGATATCATGGCACGCTACAAAATGAATATTTTCCACTTTCACCTGACTGAAGACGTAGCCTGGAGATTGCAGGTGACCGGGCATCCGGAGCTTACTGCCCCGGAAACCATGACCAGGAATAAAGGACAGTTTTATTCCATTGCCGACGTGAAAGAACTGGTTCAATATTGTAAAGACCGTTTTATCATCCTGGTACCGGAAATCGATATTCCAGGCCATAGTGCCGCTTTCCGAAGGGCTACCGGAGAAGATATGCAGCATACTAAAGGAAGCCGGATTATCGCCGAAGTGATGGATGAAGTGGCCGGCACCTACGATATTCCGTTTATTCATATGGGAGCCGATGAAGTAGATATCACCAACAAAAATTTATTGCCGCACATAGCGGAAATTATTCACCGCCATGGTAAAGAAGTAATTACCTGGGCGCCGGGTGGAGATCCCGGCAGCACCATCCGGCAAATTTGGCGGGACGAGAAGATCGGTAATCCATCTATAAAATATATCGATTCCCGTTCTCTTTACCTCAGCGACCTGGATCCGGAAAATAGTGTGGTGACAATTTTCAACCGGCAGATAGGTGAACGTACACGGGGAGATGAAAGCATACTGGGCGCGGAGATCTGCCTGTGGAGCGACCGTCGCGCTGCCCGGGAAACAGACCTGCTCTCGATGACGCCCGTATATCCGTCGATGTTAGCCTTTGCAGAACGCAGCTGGCGCGGTGGCGGATATCCCGGGGTACTGTTTTATATTGGGGAAGACAGTGCGCAAAGGGCGAAAGACTTTGCTGCATTTGAAGCGCGACTGCTGGCTCATAAGCATCAGTACTTTTCACAGCTACCGTTCCAGTACGTAAAACAAACCGGGATACATTGGAAACTATTTGGCCCATTTGAAAATAAAGGAGTGCTAACCACTGCTTTCTGGCCGGAAGAAAAACAGTCCTCGCTAGCCGATTCAGCAGCCACGTTGCGGGTGACCGGCGGCACCATCTGGCTTTGGCATACCCATTCCTTTATGGGCACCACTGCGTGGTTGTCAGCCCCTAAAGAAAATACTACCTGGTATGCATACACCCGTTTCTGGAGCAATAGTGATACGACGCTAACCCTGTTTACTGAATTGAAAGATCTTTCCAGGTCTGGTGCAGATGCCACTCCACCGGCAGGAGAATGGGATTATATGAAGAGCCGTATATGGCTGAATAATACATTGATTCCACCACCCGTATGGGCGCTACCAGGGCGGGAAGCGGGGCGACTGGAAGACCCGCTGGTAGATGAAGGCTTCTACTACCGCCCACCTGCCGCCGTAAAGGTAAAGAAAGGCTGGAACAGTGTACTGGTGAAACTTCCCCTCAGCAGTTTTGACCCGATGAAAGACTGGCAACAACCACCCAAGCTGATGTATACAGTGATACCCGTACATCGCGAAAAGGGCATTAACTGGTATGAAAACAATACCCGGTTCCATCCCGGGAAATAAGCACATAAAACCAGGTTTACTATGAAACTTTACACCCGTTTAAAACAACATATCGTATACGCCTTAACGTTATTTCTCACCTTAACGGATCTACGGAGAGAACCTTTCAGACCATTGTTGTGGCGCCGCCGGGAAAACGAAATGCCATCAGCCGGGTTGTTTTAGAAAATAAAAAGTAACGAGCATCCATGTTAAGATATATACTGGCAGTAGTATGCCTTCTCTTTGTAAACCATGTGAATGCTACCGGGAAAGACAGTACCCGTGTAGTTCAGTTGAAATGCGAATATCAAAAAGACCCGTTGGGAATAACCAATGCCAACCCCTATTTATCATGGGAACTGGTGTCCGCCGCACGCGGCGTCCTGCAAACGGCCTGGCAGGTGCTGGTGTCAGACGATCCGGATCTGCTGCAGAAAAACACAGGTAATATCTGGGATTCCCGGCGTCAACCGGGGGAACAGTCGATACAGGTTCCTTTCTCCGGGCAACCGCTGTTGCCCGCCAAAACCTATTACTGGAAAGTCAGGGTATGGGATAACAAAGGACAAACCTCTGCCTGGAGTGAACCGGCAACGTGGAAAATGGGGCTGCGTGATTCCCCTGATTGGCACCATGCCGCCTGGATTGCATTTGAAGAGCTGGCGGGAGATAATCAACAACAACGTACTGCCAATGCCAAAAGCCGGAACATATTGCCGCTGTTACGAAAAGCATTTTCTGTGCAAAAACCGCTGAAGCAGGCCACCATGTATATCTCGGGGCTGGGCCAGTTTGAGCTGAGCTTGAATGGCCACAAAGTAGGTGATCATTTCCTGGATCCCGGCTGGACACAATACAATAAAGAGGCGCTCTATGTCACGTTCGACCTCACTAAACAAATCAATCCTGGTAGCAACGTGCTGGGTGTAATGCTGGGAAACGGATTTTATCATATCCCCAAAGAACGTTACCGCAAACTGGAAGGCGCTTTCGGATATCCTAAGCTGATATGCCGGCTACTATTGGAATATGAAGATGGCAGCCATGAAAACATTGTCAGTGATTCCAGCTGGAAAACGGCACCGGGGCCGGTAGTTTACTCCAGCATTTATGGCGGTGAAGACTACAACGCGGGGCTGGAGCAGGCCGGTTGGGATCAACAGCTGTTCAACGATAGCTCCTGGAAAGCAGCCATCGTGGTAAAGGGTCCCGCCAATCTGCAAAGCCAGCAGGCAGATCCCCTAAAGGTAATGGATACACTAAAACCGGTAAAAGTGTATCAACCGCGTCCTGGCGTGTGGGTATACGACCTTGGCCAGAATGCGTCCGGAATTCCGGCTATTGCTGTCACCGGCAGCAAAGGTAGCACCGTGAAAATAACGCCCGGAGAACTGGTGGCGGAAGATGGCTCCGTCACACAACAAGCCTCCGGTGGCCCCTGCCTGTACCAATACACGCTGAAAGGAGAAGGTGCTGAACAATGGCATCCGCTATTTTCGTACTATGGTTTCCGTTATCTCCAGGTGGAAGGAGCTGTACCTGCCGGCGAAAGTAACCCTTCACACTTACCGGAAGTACAGGCCATTGCAGGATGGCATACCCGTAATGCAGCAGCCACTGCAGGCAATTTCAGCTGTTCTTATGACTTATTCAACAGGATCTTCCGGTTAATCAACTGGGCCGTGAAAAGCAATATGGCCAGTGTATTCACCGACTGTCCGCACCGCGAAAAACTAGGTTGGCTCGAAGAAGCACACCTGATGGGAAATGCCATCTCCTATAACTTCGACATTGCCAGGCTGCTCCGCAAAATAACAACCGACATGCGGGAGGCCCAGCTTCCCAATGGAATGGTTCCTGATATTGCGCCGGAATATGTGGAATTCGTTGGCGGTTTCCGCGATGCACCTGAATTTGGGAGCGCCGCAGTCATTGTACCCTGGAATGCCTGGCGGTGGTACAACGATAAACAAATGCTCCGCGACAACTACCACATGATGCAGCGATATGTCGGGTACCTGGCAAGCAAATCAGTCAATGATACCATCTGCTTCGGACTCGGCGACTGGTTCGACATTGGCCCCAACGGTGTGGGAGAATCGCAGAATACGCCCAAGGGAAACACCGCTACAGCATTCTACTACTACGACCTGAGCATCCTTGCCAAAACCGCCGCCGTGCTGGGGTATAATGACGATGTTCGTCGCTACGAGGCGCAAATGGCCAGGGTGAAAGTGGCTTTCAATAAATTCTTCTACGATAAAACCACCAAACAATATATCAGTGGCAGCCAGGCAGCCAATGCCTTACCGGTTTACATAGGATTGGTACCATCACCGGATAAAGCCGCTGTGGTCAACCATATTGTTACAGATATACAACAGCATAATAATAGTATCACCGTTGGAGAAATCAGCCACTCCTTCCTGTTACGTGTACTACAGGCAGCCGGCAAATCCGATCTCATTTACCAGGTGAATGCACGCACCGATGTACCCGGGTACGGCTACCAGCTGGAACATGGCGCCACCGCACTAACAGAGTCCTGGCAGGCTTATCGTAATGTATCCAACAACCACCTGATGCTGGGGCACCTGATGGAATGGTTTTACAATACTATAGCAGGAATAGACCAGGCAGAAAGCAGCAATGCCTTTAAGCAGCTTATCATACACCCCCGGCCTGTTGGCGGCATTACCTTTGCAAAAGCAAGCTACCAGTCGCTCTACGGAGTGATCAGGAGTGAATGGAAACAACAGGACGGCGTATTTGAGCTTACTACGGAGATCCCCGGGAATACCACAGCAACAGTTTATTTACCTGCGGCTTCTGCTGGCAGTGTGTTTGTTGATGGCAAGCCGGTGAAGCAGGTGAAAGATGTACACTTTGTGAGGAAAGAAGGGACAGAGGTGGTATATAGCGTTGGGTCGGGGGTGTATCATTTTAGGGTTACCGTCAACTAAAAAAGCAGTGTAAAATCGCGTACTTTTACCAGTATCTTATCAGCAAGATGCTGAAAGTAATAGTACAAACAGAAACATTGTTATATGAAAATAGCGGTAGTACAAATAAATCCTGAAAAGGGGGATATTCACTCAAACATCGCGCAACATATAAAGTACATTCAGGCCGCCACAGAAAATGAGGTGGGCCTGGTTTGCTTTCCTGAGCTTTCAATTACAGGGTATGAACCGGGGCTGGCTGATGAGCTCTCCACAAATCCTAATGATACAAGATTTGAGGTATTTCAGCAGCTAAGCGACCAAAACAATATGATTATTGGCATTGGCGCACCAATAGTCGCGGAAAAAGGCAATCAAATAGGCATGATTATTTTTCAGCCTTACCAACAAAGAATATGCTATTCCAAACAATTGCTGCATACAGATGAACTCCCCTTCTTTGTTAATGGTCACTATCAGGCCATCATAGAAAGAGAAGAATATAAAATCGCTCCGGCTATTTGTTATGAAAGCTTACAGGACGAACATGCTGACCGCTCAAACAAGCTTGGCGCCAACATTTACCTGGCTAGCGTTGCAAAATCTCAAAGAGGCGTTGATGCCGCCAAAGTACATTATCCGAAGATTGCGCAAAAATTTCGCATGCCTGTTTTAATGTCTAATTGTGTTGGCCCCGCTGATGACTTTATCGGTGCCGGGCATACAGCTGTTTGGAGTAAAGACGGTGTATTGCTGGAAAGTTTTAATGACAAAGCAACAGGGCTGATCATATTTGACGCAGATAATGACGCAACCGTAAAAATTGAATTTTAAAATGGAAACAACGATTACCAAAGATGAATTATGGAAACAAAAGTTTTATGATTGCCTGGCCATTGAATTTTCTGATCCCTGCTACTTTGAAGTTCATCATTTACTTGTAATCACCTTTATGCTGCAAACAGGTAGTTACAGCCCTGAATATTTTCCGGAGGCGGTTAAACTATCTTCCCCTTAGCAAACGGTTTCGTTGTGAATTTAAAACCAGGAAAAACATCCCGAAAAGAAGGTAATCTTTAAGAAAGAATCAATGACTCCGTTCCTACCCTATACTAAAATATTCCTTATTTTGCCTTCACTATGAAGCAACATATCGTCACCAGCTCACAGGCAAAAAAAATAATCCTTCATGCAGCAGGACTGGCCCAGCCGGCACAGTTCGGGGAAGGGATAGAGGCCGTCTACAAACTTATCGACCACCTCGGTTTTGTCCAGATAGATACCAACTATGTGGTAGAGCGGGCACACCACCACGCCATAGCTTCACGCGTACCAGGCTATACCCCCGAATGGATTGATGAATTACAAGCCGATGGCAGGATCTTTGAATTTTTCACCTACGGTACGGGATATATCCCTATGCACGACTTCCGCTTTTCACTCCCCCTGAAAGAAAGTTTTTTATCCAGGCGAAAAAATCTGACTCCAGCAGAGGTTAACCTGATGAACAAAGTGCGGGATAGAATTGTACGGGAAGGCCCGCTCATGGTAAAGGACTTTGAAAATGACCGTCCGGTGGCCAGCACAGGCTGGTGGGACTGGCGGCCGGCAAAGCTCGCCCTGGAAAGGCTCTTCCTCGACGGAAGCCTCATGTGCACCCGTCAGAAAAGCTTCCAGAAAGTATATGACCTCCCTATCAACCTGGTTCCTGATGACGTTGATACCTCCATGCCAACCCCGAAGGAATTTGCACGGCACGTTATACTACGCTCACTGCAATGCCTGGGGATCGCCTATGCGAAAGAAATATCCTGGCGCGCCCATTACGCAAAAAACAACCTGGTAAAAACAGAACTGGAAAAAATGGCGGATGAAGGTGAAATTTTGCGCGTTAGCATTGAAGGACTGAACACCGCCCCGCTCTATATGTTACCAATCTACAAAAACAAAAAAATAAAACTGAGCGAAGACGCCTTTATTCTTTCTCCTTTCGATATATTCAATGTCTTCAGGCATCGTTTAAAGAACTTCTTCAATTTCGACTACCAGATAGAATGCTTTGTTCCCCAGGCAAAAAGGGTTTACGGATACTTTTCATTGCCGGTACTGGTAGGCGATACCTTTGTTGCCAGGATGGATTCAAAAGCAGATCGCAAACATCGTGTACTAACCATCCACAACCTTCATTTTGAACCGCTGAAACTAACGCAGCCTGCCATCAGCAAGGTTACAAACGCTATTAAAACATTCGCAAGGTTCAATCAATGCCGGGAAGTTGATATTAAAAGATCAAATAATAAACAGGCCCTGAAAGCTATAAAAGACGGGCTACAAACACGATGGTAAGCTTCAAAACGGTCACATATGAAACTGGTCTTCCATGCAACCTGTTGCACGGTTTTGCGAGTCATTTTTGGCGCAGCTATTAGCTTCCTGGAATGCAGAACTACTTCTGCTATTATTCAACGGCAAATACAACTGCCGAATTAGCATTCGCTTTCAGCTCTATGAATGCCAGTGGTAGCAAACACCTATTCGCCCTTTGAAGAGACAACATCAAAAATTTATACGTCTAACTGATCTATTGTAAAAATTCTACTGCTCCTGTATGCAGATCATAATATCTGCCTATTATTTTAATCTCACCTTTTATCCTCCATTTCCTTTTTACTCCTGAAACCTTACAGCCGAATTCGAGACTTCCCAAAATATCCGTATTGGAAAAATTTCCTGCCACACGAGCCACAAAGATATCGCCAATGCCGCGATCAAATACGTCTTCCACTGGAATACGGCTGTCAAGACATGATAATACTACAGCTTTAGGAAATTGGCCTTCTGTAGCAGCTCTCACCATAGCAGAATGATCCCTGAGTGTTAAATTATTGCTTGTAAAATGCTTATTGCCTTCTTTTAATGCAATAATTACCTGATCTGGCCTGAACGCTTTTTGTTCGGATGCAGTCAGTACCTTTTCGCGAAGAATAGGTTGGTCTTTTTCCTGGTATAAATCATTTCTTCAACAAAGTAAAAAAAGTGAAATTCATTATTATTTAAGTAAATCAATATGGCCTATATTACAAATTGCCATCAAAATTAATTGTCATTTTAACATTTATTTTCGAAAAACAAAAAAATTTGTTGGGGCAAAAAAGTATTTAATATAGCCATACAATCTCCTGATGACCTTGCGGGAATAATTGGCAAATCAATCATTCCCGATTTCGAAGACCTCCTTTATGTGGCCGATAATACCCATCAATAAAAAGTGACGTCGATGACGAAGATGAAAACCTTCCAGGGAACATAGCCTATAGTAAAAGATTGGGCGATGATTCAGGAACCTGTCAGATAAATCCGATCCAACTTCCCGGATATTATTTATTGAGACGGCTTGTCAAAATACCCGATTGTCTTTATTAGTTTTATTTTGACTCATATCACTCTTTATTAGCAAGTCATTAACCTGTCCTATGAGTATATATACTTAAAACGTTGCACCCCAACAACATGCACCAAATTTCATCACTTCTCCCTAAAAATTCTTACCTTACAGCTTGTTACGAGCCCCCTATTCTCCCCGACTTTTCCTCCGTTGTCATTGACTTGTTTATTATTTAAAATCAGAAAAACAATTTTTATGAGAACGACTTACCTTTTCGTAGCTATTGCTTTTTTAGAAGCCTGCACTTCCGCCCCCAACAAATCAGCAACTGAAACCGTAAAAATGGCTGATTCCACACCTGCTAAACGGGAAATGCTGACGTACCCTTACAAAGCAGCATACTCTTCGGATTTTGAAATCGGCGATCCTAAAAATGCGCAAACAGTACTCGAATTATACAAAAACTGGGACGCCAACACTGTTGACAATTCAAAGAGCTCTTTCGCAGAAACTGACACCATGTATTTTTCCGATGGCAGTATGTTTGCCGGCAACAGAGATAGCCTCTTTGCTGTTGCGAATAAGATGAGAGGACAGATGGGCACCGTTGTTAATTCTATCCATGCGTGGTTACCGCTCAGAAGCAAGGATAAACAAGAAAATTGGGTAATAATATGGACCAGGGAGACATCAACAGACGCCAAAGGAAAAACGACCGCGAAGGAACTACAGGAAACATGGAGGCTTGATGAAAATGGGAAAATCAACTTACTGTATCAATACACGCAGCTTCCGCCCAAAATGATGGCATCATCACCAGCAAAAAAGAAATAGTATTTGTTTTTTATCAGGTTGGCAGTGCCACATTGATCAAACGCAATTTAGGGGGAGAAACGGAGCAACGGCTGTACGTTTTACCCGCCTGGCGCGAAGCCCATTTTATTCTAACAGTGAACGCGCAATCCAGGCCAGGGCTGCGCGTTCACAAAACGCGCCGGCAGTATTGTACCTGATGAAATATATTCTGCCCCAGTGAGCAATGCAGCGATTCTTCCGGAGTACGTATACTACCGGTTCTTGTTGCGCAATCTGCTCAGTGTTTCTTTGGTCATTCCGAGATAATTGGCAAGAATATGATAAGGAACACGCAAAAATAATTCGGATGAAGTTTTCATCAATTTATTATACCGTGTTTCAGGGGTTTCATAAAAAGAAGCTATTAAGCGCTCCATACTATAGCAGGCAACATTCTCAGCCAGGTGCCGCCCTATTTTTTGCCAGTTATAGCTACTGTCGAATAAACCCAACAACTTGTCGGCATCAATGCATGCAACCCTGGATCTTTCAACTGCAACGATCTCCGTTTCGGAAGGTAGCCCGGTCATGATGCTGAGGTAATTAGTTACAAAATCATTTTCAATGGCAAAATCAAATGTTCTTTCTTCACCATTATTTATTTTTATCCACCTGAAGCAGCCCTGAAGAACAAAACCAACCGTTTTACAACGCCTGCCTGCTTGCTGGTAAACGTCTTTCTTATCAAATTCCTTCACTGTAAGCATTTGGCTAAACGACAACCATTCACTTTCGCTCAAAACCGCTAACTGGTTTAATTGATTATACAGGGCTTTATAATCTGAGTTTTGTTGTGCAATCATATAGTTCTTAAAAATAAATTTTTAATGCCAGGTCATAGGTGAATTTGTTGATTAGGATCATCGCTCCCGAAGAAAATGCATTTTAGCTTTGTCATACAAAATTAAAGAATTATGAATACGAAAGGAAACATAGCTATAACGAGTGCCAATAGTGTAACTGCAAAGATCCTGATCCCTGAATTAAATGCCAGAGGTTATCATACAATTGGATTAGTCAGGACCGAAGCTTCTATTGGAACATCCGAAATCGTTACAAACTGGATGGAATCGGATATTGCAAAGCAGGCACTGGCCAATGCAGATATCATTATCCACTTAACAGGAGAAATAAACACTAAAAAAGAAACGTCTTATATTCAGGCCAATCTCACCAGTACTCAAATCGTCGCGCAGGCAGCAGCATCGCCCAAAGTGAAGCGTGTTATATTTTTAAGCTATCCAGGAGCAAACGCAAGGCATAAGAACTGGTACCTCCGTTATAAAGGGATGGCAGAAGAAGTACTTGAAAAAACCGGGAAGGCGGTAATATTCCGATGCCCATTTATTGTTGATTCGCCCCATGAGCCATCAAGGATCGATGTGTTGTTTATGCCGCAGCATAATAAACCTGTTCAGGTTATTGGCTCGGGCCAGGAAAAAATGCACCCGGTTTATCGTGGTGACGTAGCCGATGCAGTGCTGTCTTCACTTGTTAAGGGAGAGCCGGGAACCTATGAATTATCCGGTTGCGAGGAGATGACCACTACCGAATTTATATACCTGGTCAATAAAAATAACCATACAAAGATCCGTTACACGCCTGGCTGGCTGGCCAGGTTGCTTAGTCCTTTTATAAAAGGATTGTCACCAACTTTCGTGGATGTTTTATTGAACCATACCAATAGCACGTTTATTCCCGATACTTACCGGCAGTTTGATATTAATCCTACCTCGCTGGTAAAGCTTTGGAGAGAGTGTCGCAGATGAATTTTTAAAAGTAATACCTAAACCAGGAAAACTACTCAATGCCTGCTAAAACGGCGTAAATAGGGCTTCAAACCAATACACCGAGAAACTATATGTACTTAAAATCAATGTCGTAAATTAGTATTGACAAGTCAACCCGAATAAAACTAAGTAAACAGGAATCGCGATTTCGCACTTTGATAGACTACCAAATAGACCAAAGCAACAAAGCCCGCGACTAGCGCGAGCTTTGTAATCTTCCAGTGATCCCCCTTGGGAGTAGCACCTATCTTCGTAACGTTTTGCAGAATGGGTGTTTGATAGTGGTGAGCGTTTATTGCTAACCTGATTATGTATAACCGTTATTGTCAAGAATTAACAAAAACAGGAAAAATTAAACTACCACCGGGGCAGCTTTAGGCGGAGTAACCGGCAACGGTGCCGCTACTTCATCTCCTACCATAGGTCCATCTGCTGCCAGCTCACTACCCTCCTTCTTTGATTTAAAAATTGGCCACAACAGCTGTGCATACCATTCTTCCTCTTTGTAATGCTTTAAGCCGTAGGCTTTCGGATACTGCCGGGTGATAATACCGGTTCCAAAAATAAGGTCCCAGATAAAAAACATGTTCCCAAAATTCCCTTTATAGTACCCTACGCCGTCATCTGTGGAATCAGCATGGTGGGCATGGTGGGTAGCAGGAGTAGATATGAGCCGTTCCATTACCCAGCCAATGGGCTTCAACCACTTGACGGTATAAAATGGTTTATCCCATTTGATACTGCTATGTGCACCAGTTGTGATCAGGGATTTGATCCCTCCAACAAAGAGTGCAGGATACCCCAAACCAAGGTAGGTAAGCGCCACCGTCAGGTATATCTGGGAAAAGAAAGCAGTATAAATAATATTCTGCCTGCTGGCCATGGCCATTCCCATATAGGGCGCAGAATGGTGCGTACGGTGAAAACGCCACAGGAGCGGCAACTGGTGATGCAAACGATGATACCAGTATTGGGTCAGATCGTCGGCTACTGCCATGATGGCAAATCCCCACCAGAAAGGTACCCAGGCAAATGCATCCTTGGCCTGCGGTAACACCCAGGGCAACAGCTGCAACCCGAAATAAGCAATCATAGGTCTTAATATCACTCTGGGAAGAATAAAACATACCACATCAAGTATTCGCTCATTCTTCGTCCATTTATTTTCATATAATCCTACGGAAAATTCTACCACGCCTACCCCTGCCATTATAGCCGGCAGGCCCCATGTTTTCAGGTTCTGAAATACGCTCTCCAGGATTGCCGGCATACGAAAAGACGGCTGCGTTGTTACGCTTGTTAACCATGGCCGGGTTCCACTAAAATAAAAGGAAAGCAACATCAGAGCAATAGGTAATACATATAGCAGCAGGCTCACCAACGAATCTCGCAGGATGACGGATGTACTTGTTTTTGCAGGTGCTGTCATAATAAAATGTTTTAGATGATATGTTATTTGTTTAACAGGTTAAATACAATCCAAATAGCGCCGGATATTACTATCAGCGGTATCAGAAAAATAATAATGCCGATAGCAATCTTCTTTGTTATCAATACAATATCTGCCAGTGTCATAAATTATTTTTTAAATGGATTAAGGATGTGCATGTGATATTAATTGTGTTGGTCACTAGACTATTTGTCCCACCAAAGTACCGGTGTCTGATAACCGGACCCCGCGGGTGTATGCGTATTCAGTGATACTTCATTTTGCGGATAAGGAATCCGGCGGGGAATCTTACCTTCCGGGTTGGCCACGCTTGTAGCGTTTTTGGCCAATGGCAACGCAGGGAAACCGGTACGGCGGTAATCACTCCAGGCCTCGGGTTGCAGGAACAGGGCTATATACTTCTGCGTAATAAGGGTATTGAGGTCAGCGGTCAACTCACCCTTTAAGGTAGTCTTTGCCGTTATATATGCCTGTTGCTTTTCTGGTGTGGCATAGGGATCGGCACTATTGCTGATCACCTTGGTTAAAGACGCTCTGATAGCCGCTTCCAACGATGTTTTCACCAATGGGTCGGCCGGACTAATCCGCCAACGGGCTTCCGCTTCCAGAAACTTTGCTTCGGAAAAGCTGCTAAGGATCACCGGACTGGTAGCGGTTCCATAGTAACTGCCAATAACGGAGAAGGCTCCAGGTACGCCTGCTGCACTCCCCCTGTAAGTAGCGCTGCCCACGGGATAAGGCGTGGCAAAATAGGCCCGGCGGGGATCTACCAGTGGTCCTTCCGGCTTGGTAGGATCGTCTGTTACGGCGTTGCCATTCAACAGATTCACAAAAGAAGCACCCAATCCAATCCAGCCCGGGCGATTACTATTCTGTTGATAAAATGGATTGGCGTTAGTAGTAGACGCACCAAACACCACCTGGGCATCAGCAGAATTATCGGCTATACCACGATACCTGCTGCCATCATACAAAGCCGCCAGCACCTGTTGTGCGGCATCGCTGCTGTTTATTTTTGAGAGATGAATGGCATACCGAGCCTTTAATGTATAGGCAAACGATTTCCAGCGGTCTATGTTCCCACCAAAGATAACGTCGTCGGAAGCCGGCAAAGCGCCCTTGTTATTAGTGGCGGGCACACTTAATTCCAACAACGCTGAATCCAGCTGCACCTGCAAATCCTTATAAATATCTTCCTGTTTATCATATGCGGGATTGGTAATATTATTCCCATATAAAGATTCCTTATAAGGGATATCTCCAAAAAGATCGGTCAGCGTACCATAACTGTAGACACTCAGTACTCGTGCAATACCGCTGTAGTAAGGCAATTGCTGTTGTGCTGCATTGGTCTTCACAATCTTCAGTTCATTCAGTACATCCCCATAAAACCCTTTCCATGTACTATTAAAATACTGGCTGGAAGTAGTATAGTTATCGAATGAGGCGGCGTCTCCGTTAGCGCCGGATACCTGCTGTATGTATATGTTGGCAATAAGCCCCGCATTCACACCCACATTGAATCCCAGAGCAACCTCCGCCCCGGTCAATACAGCACTGATAGATACATCTGTAGATGCATTGGGGTTTACATTGGTTTCCTGCAGGGAGCAGGCTACCGGTAATGTGATGATGCCAGCGCCAACGATTATACGATTAAAATATTGATAGACTTTCATACTAGTAGATTGAGGCGATTAAAAAGAAACGTTCAGCGCAATACCATAGCTCTTGGTATTGGGGGTAGTCCAGAAGTCGATGCCAGCGGCATTCGACAAACCATTACGACTGCCCAGGTCGGGATCGCTGCCGGTGTAGTTAGTACTCAACAGGAAATTCCTGGCCGTAAGCGTTACGCTGGCAGCCTGTATATGCACTGACTTTAAAAGCTGCTGTGGTAAGGCATAGGTAAAGTTGACATCTTTCAGTTTTACCCAATACAGGTTATGTTCAACATACAGTCCCTGTATGTTGAAAGTGTTGCGATACCAGACTTGCGACAATACAGCAGTAATGGTATCAGGTTCGCCTTTGGAAGCGGTGACACCATCAAACACTGTTTGAGTCCCCCTGTTTACCGTAGAAGCATCTACGCCATTAAATACCATCTGCAGATGGGGCGCATTGAAAATATCGAACCCGAAACGGCCATCCAACAGGAAAGAGAAGCTAAAAGCACGGTACCTGAACTCATTACGCAACCCTACGTTAAAGTCGGGATTGGGGTCGCCGATTTTGGTAAATGTTGTATTGACTACCGGATATCCATAGTTAGCACTGCCGTGATTATCATCAATCACTGGTTTACCTGCTGCATTGCGTTTTACATCAATGCCATAGAATACACCATAGGGCTGACCAGCCTGGCCACGGGCTTCCATCCATATACCGCCCAGACTCACGCTGGAAATATTGTCGGTGATATAATTTACACGACTGATATTCTTATTGAACAAAGCGGTGGCGGTCCAGCTAAATTGCTGGCTATTAATAACCCGTTGCTGTAAGGTAGCTTCCAGTCCCCTATTTACAATATTACCGGCATTGGTAAGCGTATAGGCGGCACCAGTAGAATACGGCAGGGTAACCGGGATAATCTGATCTTTACTGGTATTGTGATAGTATACTACTTCCAGCTGTGTTTTGTCGCGAAAAAAATGCAGATCAAGCCCTGTTTCCCAGGTGCTGATGCGTTCCGGCTTCAGGTTGGGATTACCGATAGTGGCGCTATAGCTCAAGCCCTGCTTACCGTTGAATGGAAAGCTGATAGCACTTTGTATCCATCCGCTGGTAGTGGTAGGTACGTAATAGGTTTCCAGGGAGTAGGGATCTGCATCGTTACCTACCTGTGCATAGGTGGCGCGTATCTTTCCAAAGTTCAGGAAGCTGCGGCTCCAATGCAACGCGTCTGTAAAAATAAAGCTGGCGCTGGTGCTGGGATAAAAGAAAGCATTCTTTCCTTTGGCGAGTGTAGAAGTCCACTCATTTCTACCCGTTAGCTCCAGGTATAGCCAGCGTTTAAAATCCAGCTTCAGATCGGCATAGCCGGCCACCAATTTTTTACGGATCGTCTGGTTAAAGGTTTGGGTTGCAGCTGCATTAGAAATATTAAAGTTCCCCGGAATAGTTAATCCATCGCCACGTGTATTGACCTGATTCTTCCAGGAGTTATAATAGTTGTAACCCGCTACTGCCGTCAGCTGGAGGTTTTTGTTCAATTTCTTTTCCGCTATCAGCAATACATCCAGGTTATTATCTCTCCGACTGTAATTCACATCATTGATAGTACCGGTAGACACACCGGAAGTTCCCCGGCTGAAGGCGCCTTTACGTACGTCGGTATAATTATCGATGCCATATCGCACTGTACCTTTCAACCAGCTGGTGATATCAAGATTGGCTTCAGCGAAAGTAATAAAGCGGTTCACCTCATCCGATTGCGGGTTCATATTCAGCGACCAATAGGGGTTATCCCAGCCAATACCATTGGCATAAGAGCGGCTGTCACCCCATGGCTTAGCCGTGGTTGGCGGCAGTTTATACGCTTCCGGATGTTTCCAGGCATCGGAGTAGCCATTGGTAATATCGAAGTTGGAAGGCGTATTTATCAATGCCCGTATTACATTGGTATTAAAGCCACCCATGAGTGCCCGGTTATCTGCACCATCTTTGATATAGTTAACACCACCGGAAAGTTTCAACCGGCTGCTCACATTATAGTCCCCGTTAAACCGGAATGTTTGCCGATAAAAGTCGGTGGTAGGAATGATACCAGTTTGTTTGAGGTTGCCATAAGAAAAATAATATCCTGCATTTCCCGTATTGCCGTAAAAGCTGATATTATGATCATTCGTATAGCCATTCACGAAAAAGCGATCGATATTACCGTACCTATTCACGGGGATGCCGTTGGATGCAGGATCACTTTTACCGACAATGGTGCCATTCCTGTCAAAGTTGCTGGGAATATTGCTGTAAGTAAGCGTATCCAGCAAAGCCCCCCAGTTTTCATCGGAGCCGGTGGTACCTGGTTTTACATATTGTCCTCCAATGCCGTTGGAGAAACTGGTCTGGCGTGGTTGTAAACGGCGATTGATTTTATCTACCGTAAAGGATCCACTGTAGCTTACGCCGAAGGTTTTATCACTTAGTGAACTACCTCTTTTGGTGTTGATCACCACAGCGCCATTTGCCGCCCTTATACCATATAAGGCTGCGGCAGCCGGTCCTTTTAATACGGTTAAACTGGCAATATCAGCACTGTTGATATCGATAGCCCGGTTGGAGGGAGTAGCCAGCGATACACTGTTGGAAATTGGAAGAATATCCTGGATGGAGTTATCTATTGGCATACCATCAAGAATGAACAGGGGCGCATTACTTCCCAGCAGGGAGCTGTTGCCTCGTATTTTTATGGTAGATGAACCACCAGGAGAACCACCGGAATTGTTGATCTGCACGCCGGCAATTTTTCCACCAATCGCCGCTACTACATTGGGCTCCCGACTGTCTTTCAAGACAGCGCCCTTTAATTCACCCACGCTATATCCCAGCGAGCGGGTAGCGCTTTTAATACCCACCGCAGTCACTACCACCTCTGATAGTGACTGCTGCTGCTCCAGTTTAATGAGCTGATGGAGGTTATCTTTAGTCACTACGATTTCCTGTGGTTGATAACCAATAAAGGTGACTAACAAAGTTTGTGGCAACTGGGTAATGCTCAGTTGATAATTGCCGGTGGCATCAGTGAGTGTCCCTACTTTTCCGTTCTTCACGCGAATGGATGCACCTGGTAGTGCTTCTTCCGTTTTATGATCAATCACTTTTCCTTTAAGAATAATGGGCGCCTGTGCAATTATGGTTGCTGGCAGTGACAGGAACGCGCACAACATCACTTGTCGTAAATATGTTAGCATAAAAAATTGATTGATAATGGAGAGATATGGCAAAACAGATCCTAATAACAGTATAAACCGTCATCTAAATAACTGAATGCAGTATTTCGGAAATACCTGGAAGGTGTTTAGCAGCAACAACAACAGCCAACAGACAGTAAACTGCCAGTATGCGGTGCTCTCTTTCTACTGTTGTTCAATAGCTGATCCATGGTTGAAAATGTTTAAAAAATAGTGGTCTGGGCTACTTCCGGGAAGTAACATTTACGCATAAATTATTTGCTCGCTTTGTGTGGTGGAACAAAGACTTTTTGCCAGGATACCGGCGTTTGGTGGTGGTAAATTCTTATTAGTCTACTAAAACTATAGACAAATATACAAAGGCTTTTCAAAAACGCAAATCTTTGCGTAAAAATTTTGTTTGGGACTTTTACTGCGCTTTAGAAACATGATAAAAAATCTTGTCAAACAGCTTTCCTTTTGGTGATAATGGTGACGGTCTGAAAGGAGTTTTTTCCTTTTATTGAAATAATTATTTGAATAAAAATCCAGGAACTTTCTGAAGACAGTGAAGATTTTGTAGCATACAAAGACTTTGAAAAATGTGTATTTCGTAGAGCAAAAGCTTTCTTTGAACCCACGGGAAGTCGATGGAATGGTAATAATTACCGGTAAAGTTAGAGATCGCAATAAAATTGAAGGGGAAACACAATTTGAAACGAATCTCTTTTAGACTGGCAATAGAGAGCTTATTTCTACGCCAAAATTTCCGACAGCAATAGCCTCAGATCTTTGGATGTGGCGAAAGTATAGCACTTTGAAACTTCATTCTGATTACTTCTATATCAAGGCATATATTGGGGCTTTTGATACGCCGGCTATCTATAAATTTTTTAAAGTTTCAAAAAGGGAATTGTCCATTTGGAAAATGCGGAAGAAATTCTAATAGCAGAAGAAGAAATAAGAGCATGGAAGGCAACTTTATAAGTATGTGATTGCTAAAATCAAATCTCACTTGTCTATATTTGATCCCAACTGTAAGTCATTATATTTTCACGTAAAATATAGTGCTTTCTTTGTAAGACAAGTCAACCCGAATAAAACTAAGTAGCCACAAAACGCAAATCCGCACTTTGATAGACTAACAAATAGACCAAAAACAAAAACCCGCGCAGCGCGCAGGTTTCAAGTTTCTTCAGTGATCCTTATGGTACAAAACTCGAACCTTTTACTTTCCGATCTTCAACTACTAGCGAAACTTTAAATATCAATCCGGGTTAAAAATCAGGGCACTCCAACTCCGCTTTTGGTCTAATAGTCATCCGTTTAAGTATTCATAAACGGCCGCAGTAGCAGCACTCTTTACCAATCTCGCCCTTTTATCACCTACATAATACGCTGTCTTTAAATACGCTTCAGTTGCGTTAAGAATATCTCGTACTGTATTTATATTAATTCTTCGAAGCGAATCTTTTATCCAATTTGTTAAATCTAAAACATCAATGTTCTTGCTAAGCTCTTTTTCTAGTATTTCAGTAGTATCATTTTCTACAAAGTTTGGTATCTGATCGGTTAGCGGAGAAAAATGGGAATTAGACATCCCAAACTCAGTCATTCTCTTTGGTGTAATATTTCGTGCAACCGGTAGAGAACTACTAGCAGGCGTTGCTTCCTGTCCAAATAAACATCCCAAATTTACAAGATATCTCGTGCCTACCTCTGACATTGAAGACTTAATACCTTTGCCATGTTCCTGTATAATACCTGTGTATTCTAATAATCTCAATGCTTCCTTAACAGTCTGAGGAATATCTTTATGTATCCATATAAAACAAGTTGTTTGTTTGTCGCTTGTTAGATAGTTAATATTTTTCCTCTGCAGCTCTGGTAACACAAAACCTTCTATAAAAGATCTGCCCCAATCTATTAGCCCTTTTTGTCCAGGATACTTCTCGCTCAGGTTAGAATGTTCCGCTAACAATTCAACCTTATAGAATTCCCTAATTACTTCATTTATCTGTGATGAGTTCAATTTGGGAGCTCTTCCAATTGTTTTAAGAAGAAAGCGAGGATTACCCGACGCAGCGTAACAAAGTATCTCGAAATTATTCCGATTACGCGAAATCTCACTCAATAATTTACTATCGGAATCAGCTTGCTTCTCAACAATTTCTCTCATCTTCTCAATATATTCGGATGAAAGGATATCTCGATTTATATTAATAAAGGTTGCATCTTGAGAATACTGGAATACTTCACCATAGGATGTAACCCCCGGATAAACAGCGGCATTACAAGATATGTATGGGGAACGTAAATCTCTGAACAATGTAAAAAATTGACGTTGCTGTTCTGGTCTAAAAATATGGGCCGCCTCATCAATAAGGAGATTAATTCGTTTCAGTCCCAAATCTTCACAAATTTCCTGAATAGCGTCCCTTAAATTATCTACACTTGGAATATCCTGTGTTTCAATATCGGTTGTGGGATTTTTCCAAGACTCCTCATACCGTTTAGCGGCTTGCTCTATTTTCAAGATATCTTCATTATATGCCCCGCCACTAAGAACATTTATTGATTGTGGAACACTTGCCAATAACCCTTTCCGTCTAAGCTGACGAATTATTTTAGAACATATCAAAGCAAGCATCCAATGAGTAAACTGTTGTTTATCATTCGAATGAATTAAGGAACTCTTAGTGAATGTTATATAAACAGGTAATATGCCTGTTTTCTGAAACTCCTGATGCATTTCCTCATCTGCAACTTTCATCAAAAACGACTTCCCCACACCACGGCTGCCAACTAATATAATAGGAGTTATGGATTTTAGTTTTTCAATCACATCTCTATCTTGACTTGTTTCGACAAATAAATCAAGGATTTCTTCATTTGGAATATCTTCAGTTCTAAAAAGCAACTCTGACATACTACTTGATAATTAGGTCTTTGATTTGAGAAATAGATTTAAACTCTTCAGCAAAAGTACTTTCCACTTTTTTTACCTTATCGTCGTCTAGATGCTTTAGGTACCTTAAACAAAGGGCAAATAAAATGACTCTTCGTATAGTATCAGCTTTAACGTTCCACTCATAAAAAAGCTCTTTGGAATAAGATACCTGCTCAGGGATTTTTTTTATGACAGATTGATTCCCGTGTACAAATTCAGAACACTCACGATAAACCTTTGCGGTAATAACCTCGAAATGTTTTATTTCATCTTTTAATTCCGCAAAAAAAGCTCTACAAAATTTAGGTGAAAAAATTCCATTATCTTTATCGATCAGCTCATTCCAATATGTATCGCGCTCACCAATTTTCCAAAGATTAAGTTCAATTTCTTTTGCAGAAAAATGAATTGCGACCAATGTACGTTCAAAGAAAAATCTCAAACCCATGAAGGCTTGTTGATAAAACCCAAGGTTATTACTTAGAATAGCAATTTGAAATTCTTTTACTGCGTTTTGCAAAATGCTAGATTCAGGTCTATCATTCAGGACCTCTAGCCATAGTGACAAATCATGTATAAAAGCATGATTAGAAGATAATAGCTCTAAATCGTCATTCCCTAAGGAGGTTTGTAAAACGCCAATTGCATTATTTCCTAGCTGAGTATAAAATTCTGTCACTTTCATAAGCTTTAAAAATAAGACATTCTCAAAAATTCTCAAATTATTTGATTATCCCCTTCGTGAATGAAGCATTTCTTTTATAATCCTAAAACCATCAAATATATGAGCCTGCCTAACTTAAGAAAGATGACTGTAAGTTTAACCAATAATGATAAACTTACACCTCCACAAGTGATTTCAATTCTAGCGAACGAAGGGATAAAAATATCTGAAGATGAAGCCGAGAAAATCATTGAAATCGTTTATTTCTTGACCGAAATTACTATGGAACAAATTCTAAAATCCAATGATCTTAATCAATCTTAGAATGTACAAAACTTAGATTTACCTTATGGCACTCGAACCTCAAAACTTATGTATATCAACAAGTTGATAATTCTTAAATTTCTGTAATTTTAAAATCGAACCAAAAAAGGCTTCAAAACGAATACGTTCTGAAGCCTTTCCTATCTCTGTGATCCCCTTGGGACTCGAACCCAAGACCCATACATTAAAAGTGTATTGCTCTACCAACTGAGCTAGGGAATCATTCACCCCGTTTGTTTAACGGAGTGCAAAGATAGTAATTTCTAAATCACTTCCAAATTCATTTTTAATTATTTATCTAAATTATTTTTCTACAATATCACTGCGCCGTATTAAACTTCGCATCCAGCAACTTCATAAAATACCCTCCTACCACGCTCCTGGCCTGAAATCCCACTTTAGTGCCGTCTGTAGTTTCATGCCAGTCACTAAGCGGAACACGTGTAGGCGTTTGCGTTATATAAGTGTATAATGGGGAGATGAATGCCCTGAAATCATTATCGTTATCGGCTAATACGGCCGTCCAGGTAATCCAGTCTGATTTGGTGTAGGTTTTACGGCTGTCCAGTGGCAAGCCGAACTTTTGCTGGTGCGTAAGATAGAAGCTGATTTCCTTCCTGTAAACAGATGCCGGGAAAAGATGGTAGTTCAGCACCTTATCCCACACCATGTTATACTTCTGGCTCCAGGTGTTTTTACTTTCAAAAGCAAGACTGAAATGATCACCATCATCGGCGAGTTTAGTCCAGGCGGCGGCCATTTCTTTAGCTGCGTTTTCATATTTATCTGCAACAGTGGCTTGCCCAAGCATGCGGGCCAGCATGGCATATGAACGGATACCGGCAATAGCTTTCAGCGAAAGATTAGTATTACGCGCCAGGTGTCCGGCAAAATCATCGGTGCATAATTGATTGGCGGGATCAAAACCTTCTTTCATCAGGTATTCTGCCCAGGTGGTGAGTGTAGTCCAGTGTTTCTTAGCATAGTCCGCATTACCTTCTGCGCGGGCGATGGCGGCGGCCAGCACCAGCATATTGCCGGATTCCTCTACCGGCATGCCTTCGCCATAGACCTGGCCATTCGCCAGCGGATAGGTGCCGAGGTCGTGTGCAGCATAAGGCTTCGTGTATTTGCTACTTTCAGAGAAATAGAAGATGCCATTCATCATGCCTTTCATCAGGTCCGGGTTGTACAGCAGGAACAAGGGCGCAGAAGGATAAGTAACATCCACGGTGTTGATACAGCCATTACTGAAATTTTCTTTGGAGAGAAATAATATTTCTCCCTGCGGACTTTTCACCAGTTTATGCGCGGCAATGGCCTGTCGGTAGGCCAGCTCACAGAGTTTAGCATAGTCCTCTCCACCTGCTTTCAGTAAATCATGATGGAGTTGGGTATTGAATACCGTGCAGCGGTCCAGGATAGCTGCATAATCGCGATACGCTGCATTCAATTGCTTATCGATAGTTTGAGTGGGATCATTCTTCCACCAGGCTTTGAGGTTGGTGTTAAAGTATTGCACAGCATACAGATCGTCGTAGCCGAGGAGAAACAATTGTTCTTTGGGCGTGCTGCCCACGGCGCCCAGGTTCACCACCGTACTCAGCACCAGGTCTTTCCCGGCTTGGGTATTACCGGCAGCGGCACCGTTTACAAATAGCTGCGTGGCATCTGTAGCGCGACTGATATACTGTTGCGGATGCGAAGCTGTAGGAGTAGCCACGTACATATAGCCCCAGTCGATGCGCAGGTCGTCACCTTTCTTTTTCAGCACAGGTTGTTCCTTACTTCCTGCCTTTAAAACAGATAGCTGCCCGGAGGTGTACTTCGCCGTGGTAACGGGCTGTGAGGGCACGTTTACGCATATATTGGAAGAAGCGCCGAAATAAACGGCCACCTGGTGAGCAGCATTATCATTCGAGGCCACCCGGTAAGAAATGTAGGATACCGGCCGTGAGAGCAGGTTCAGATCGTCCATCAGCAAGGGCGAGGTGAAGGTAAGCGTCAGGTTTACTTTACCGCAAGTGAAATCGTAGGCCGTTTGCGTGGCATTGATCCGCACAGCGGTTTGGGTGCCTTTCTCTGTCTCTTTTGCATTCGAAGCAACAGTTACGCGGGATATACCGGCATCCAGGAAAGCGCCGCCGGCCGTATTGAGAATATGAATGGCCAACACATTGCCCTTGCGTTTTAACTTGCTTTTTACGGCATCAGGGATCGGGTGATAAATGTATTTGTTCAACCAGCCTTCCAGTGTATATATCTCCTCTCCATTAAGGTATACCTGGATGTTATCATCGTGAGATATCTTTAAAAATAAGTCTGCTGAGGATAAGTCACCGGCATCGAATGTTCTCCTGGTCCAGAGGTCATGACTGTGCCATGGCGTGCCGCTCCTGCCGGCCTCGTCGCTGAATGGCGCCTTCCCTGTTTTCCAGGCCTTGTCGTCATAGTCCGGCTGCATCCAGTCGTTACCCGGCGTTGTTTCGGTATACTTCACCTGGTAGGCGTTTTCATCGGTGGTGGGCAACACCGGCAGATACGAAGGCGCGGTTTGCCCGAGTACCCGATAGGTAACGCCGTCTACTTTTACAAGACCGGTGAGCGACTGTGCAGTGCCCGTCCAGTGCGTGGTGGCGCTGTTGGTCAGTTCATCGGTAGCAGACCAGATACTAAAATAAGGATCATGTGTGATCAACGGATAGGCCGGCGCCTGCTGTTGCGCAGCCACACTGCTTCCTAAGCCAAGCAGTGCTAAGCATAAAAATGTTCTGAGCATAACGGGATTTAAAGCAATTAAGCGTATAAAGTACAGTTATTAAATTTATTACATTTTTTTGAAAGCGGAAAGCAAAAAGCTATTGTAGTGAATTATAAACGCGAATAAGTAGTAAAATACCCGCTCCCATCAATCGCTACAATAGCTTTTTGCTTTCCGCTTTCTGCTTTCTGCTTTCAAAAAAAAAGCGTAGACCCTGCCAACGCCTTGGAGGCCCTGAGAAGCCTTGTCAGTACGTCTTTCAGATCTACGCGTATCTTAAATTAATTAAATCCGATACAAGTAAGGAGCGCAAAAATACACTTTTACATCAAATTCTACATGAAATATTCCTATTATCCGGGAAAGAGTGTAAACCACTCTGGCCGCGACCGGATCAACACCGCAATACCCCAAATCAGCAGCGCCATGCCCAATGCTCCCCAGGCGCGTTTGTTTTTCCAGCTCCAGCCAAACATGGTGGGCATCTCCCAGTATTTGATCAATACATATACCAGCATACCTCCCAGCCCTGCCCAGGTAAATAGCAATAGCCCCTGCTGCGCACCAGCTAATACGACGGTAAAAAGAAAAGCCAGCGTCACCAGTTGCAGCCACCAATAATTTTTGCCGTTGCTATGCAGCACATCTGCCATAGATATCAGCAACAACGCACCAATCAGGCCAAAAGTAAGTGTTAACAGCGCCTCACGTGGTACTATCGGCAATAATAATATCGCCACCCATACCACCAGGGAAACAACCACGTAGGCAGCTAAACGCCGGTCTTTGGCACGTAGCCGGTCATACGTGAATGGCAGCAATACGCGGCTCAATATGGGTTCCAGCCTGGGTATAAACGGCAACGCATATAAGCCGATCATGGCGGGAACAATCAGTTCATAACGATACCACATATCCGGGCAAACCCGCGTGATCCCGAAAATCAATACTGCCGTGAATAATGCCGGCAGCGATACGTATAAAAACGCATGCTTCTCCGTATGGTACTGATCAAAACAATCTTTGATCACGTTCAGGTAATCCTTCACTTCATATTGACGTGTAAGGATGGCCGTTAGCTGCGCCCATACCATCAATAATCCCACCTGTATCACGCCCGTGCGGATCTCCACACTATCAATATGTGGTCCCCAATACACTCCCGCCAGCCCTGCAATGAACAACTCCCAGGTAAGCATACGTGGAGAAAATAACCAGCGGAACAACGGGGAAAGGTACCGTAGCAACTTACGCCATAACGTAGGTATATATCTCCCTAATAACTGTATAATGGCAAAAGCACCCACCAGTGCCGCCAACCCTATCAATAACCGCGAAGCGGTAAATACGCCCCACAGCGCCTGTAGCCGCGACGGCTTCTTCATGGCATAACTCAACTCTGTATTCGCCAGCAATTCTGCGGCCAGCAACTTCCCCTGCTCCGGCGAAATACTCCCCAGCTCCGGCTGATGCTGCCGCCAAAAACTATCTGCCACCGCAGGACCAGCCCAGGTATTTAATGTTCCATACTGATATAATAAGGCGTGCTGCTCCTTCGTCAGAGAGGCTAGTATCTTTGCCAGCGCGGCATCTGTGGCAAAAGTGGTGGAGCTGATGGTTAACAGTAACAATAGTATTTTTAGTATGCGCATGCTCAAAAATAGCAAAAAGCAGAAAGCGAAAAGCAAAAAGCTATTGAAGCGTATGATATAAGCGGACGTATAATTTAAATACTCGCTCTTATCATACGCTTCAATAGCTTTTTGCTTTCTGCTTTCTGCTCCTACAGTCCCGCTCCGAACCAACTATCCGGCACCGGCTGCAGCTTGCTGCCATTTACACTGTACTCTACTTTAAGGGTGTATCCCCCGCCTCCTTCTACAAATGCCAGCTTCACCGGGTGCCAGCCTTTCTCCAGTGCTACCTGCCCGCTTTTCTGGAAGGGGGCATGCCAGCCATCGTTGTTTACTACTTCCTGGTCGTCGATGTACAGGATACCTCCATCGTCTACTGTTACATAGAAACTGTAAATGCCGGTAGCAGGAATGTTGATATAACCCTGTATGCGGGCGCCAAAAGCACCACCACCTTTTCCCATTCCTTCCGGAACAAGCAGGTTGTTCACGCGTATCGTACTATCTGGTTCTGCTTTTATTTTAGTGACGCTTTTAAATGCACCGGTGTAATAATCCAGTTTCAAACCGGGGCGGGCATCTTTTACCACTGTAGATGGGCGGTAAGCTTCCTGGCGATAGCGCAACGTATAAATATCTCCCCGGTTGCCGGCAGGGCTGAAAGCCGCCAGCTTAATGGTTTGCGGGGTGTTGATAATATATTGCGCCGGTAATACGGTGCTGTTTTCCGCCGGAATGCTGCCATCGGTGGTATAACGGATAGTCATATCCGTTAGTGGCTTCTTCACTTCCAGGATGCCTTTATCAACAAATACATTATCTTCTGTAAACCCATCCAGGTCAGGCAAACGGTAATGTACACCCAGCATATCCAGGCGTTTGTATTGTTCGTTTAGGCGTTGCAGGTAGTTGTCGTAGTTGTTTTTGTTAGTCCACAGTACCTCTGCCAGGGCGGTCATCCGCGGCATAAACATGTAATCAGCGCGTTTCTCAGAAGGAATATATTCTGTCCAGATATTAGCCTGGGCGCCCATGATATGTTTGGCTTCTTCGGCAGTCAATCCTTTAGGGATAGGCTGGAAGTGATACACGTTATAGAGGGAGTTGCGGTCCGGAGGACCATCGAAGTACAGTGGATTACCAGGTGTCATGATCACGGAGTTACCGTGCCTGGCGGCATTTACAGGGGCGTCTGGCACCCAGGAACGCCAGTACATCAGTACGGCAGTAGGACTGATCCCTCCTTCCAGGATCTCATCCCAGCCAATGAGGGTTTTACCTTTGGAGTGGAAAAATTTCTCCATGCGTTTCACAAAATAGCTTTGCAGCTCTTCTACAGACTTCAGGTTGTTGGCCTTCATCACTTCCGCACAGGCCGGAGACGCCGCCCAGCTGGTTTTCTCTACTTCGTCGGCGCCGAGGTGAATATATTTCGACGGGAATAAGGCGGCGATTTCTGTGAACACATCTTCTGCAAATGCAAAGGTCGACTCGTTACATGGACAGATAGGCGTAGAAAAAGTTTTGCCCCATCCTATTTCACCACTGCAGGCCAGGAATGGATATTGACGGATAGCAGCCATCATGTGACCGGGCATATCTACTTCAGGAATGATTTCGATGTGCCGGGCGGCGGCATAACGAATAATGTCTTTCATTTGTTCCTGTGTATAAAAGCCACCATACAAGGTTTTACCATCTTTATGAATGATGTGTGAAGTATCTATCGCCATATCCGGATTGGTAGCTGCCTTTTCCATACAAACAGAATCCTGGTTGTTAAACTCGCGCCAGGCGCCTTGTGTGGTCAGCAGTGGATACTTCTTTATTTCAATGCGCCAGCCCTGGTCATCGGTCAGGTGCAGGTGCAGCTTATTCATTTTATATAAAGCCAGTAAGTCGATGAATTTTTTAAGATAATCCACAGAGAAGAAATGACGTGATACATCGAGGTGCATGCCACGCCACGCATACACGGGCTGATCTTTAAGCTGCATGGCTGGCAACTCAATCCTTTTCAGATCCGGTGTGCGGGTGTCTTCTATGGAAGCCGGCATTAATTGCCTCAATGTTTGAATGGCCCGGAAAAAACCGGCCGGTGATTTGGCGGTCATCAGTAACTGCGTAGTGCTGATATCGAGTGTATAGTCTTCCTCACCTGTTAATGATGGATTCTGACGCAGTACAATCGCACCTTTCGACGCTTTGGTGGCGGTAGATAACGGTTTACCCAATGCCTGCGTCAACAGCGCCTCCAGTTGCGCGGTTTCTATCATAAAAGCCGATGGATGCGCGGGCAATACCAGCTTCGTAGCCGGCGTAATCACAAAAGAGCCGGATTGTGGTACCAGCTGCTGCGGCCAGGGGATAATGGGGTAGCGCGCCGACTGCGCGAAAGTAACCTGCAACAACAAACATAAAGCTGCTGCTAACCAACATTGTTTCCTCATAATAATCTCATTAAAGCATGATTCCAAAGGGCAAACGTAATAAGAATCAACCCGCTAACCTAATGCGATCTTCGCCATTACTGTAGTAAAATTGACGCTGCAGCGGTTGCCATCTCCGGATATACTACCTGCTATCTTTATAATCATCAATTTTTAACAGGGAGAAAAAAGTTTCTTCCGGTAACTCTTTAACCTCTCCTGGCTGCAGATCCCCCAACAACAAGTCTTCTATAGATACGCGAATCAGGCGCTGGCAGCGGTGCTTCACGGCGCCCACCATTTTCCGGACCTGGTGAAACTTCCCTTCTGTGAGGGTGATCAGCAACCAGGTATGCGGTGCGCTAACGGGTAATTCGTTGGGGTGGTCAAATAAACCGGCAGGGCGCTCTACGATTTCTATCCGGCAGGGCGTGGTCACATAATTCAAGGCCCCGGTGATCGGTATAGGCACGCCTTCCCTGAGTTGCTGTAAGGTAGCCGTGCTCATAACTCCCTTCACCTTGACCAGGTACGTACGCTCATGCGGTGTTGTCCCCTGGAACAACAGCCGCGTTACTTTTTTATTGGTGGTGAGTATTAATAATCCTTCCGAATCATTATCCAGCCGCCCGATGGCATGGGTCCCTTCCGGGAAATCAAAGTCCAGCTCTCCTAATAATCTTACATCGTGCGAGCTGACAAACTGCGACACCATGTTGAACGGCTTATTGATGATAAAGTATCGATCCAAAACAAAAAAAATAAAATCAGTATAATAAAACCGCTTAGATCAGCAGGATATCGATCCGGTGCGCCTGTACCAGTTGTTGCTGTGCTGACCAGGAAAACACGGTAAAGTAGCCATCCTGTGAAGCCACCAGTGCATGCGAATCGCGCTGATCATGCACAAACTGTGCAGCAGAGAGATGCCGTGTACCACCAATGGCAGAAGGATGAATCAAGGTAGGTACACCTCCTTCTATGGGCTCTGCCAGCAATACTTTGTCTACCGGCGCCGCGTCCCGGGCGCGGGTGATTTTAGCCCCAAATGCCAGCAGCTCCTGTTGGTCATTTACAATGGTAGCGCCATCTACCGCCGTTAGACCGGTGATATTTTCTACTTCCCTGCGCAGTGCATTCTGCCAGAAAATTTCTGTTACGCTTTTACCATCATACCGCAATAGATCAGCTACACCCGAAAATGCCGGGCTGATAGGATATTGCAGCGGGTGTATAATAGATTCCCGCCACGCGTCACTGTCGGAAGGCGTCACCAGCAGGATGCCACCACGCTTATGCGCGCGCATGGATACGGCAATTTGTATCAATACATTCACACCATTATTCCATAAACAGGAAGGCGTAAGTCCCAGCAGGGATTTCAGGATATCCGGGCTATCAGGCAGCAGGCCACTGTCTTCATTCACTACCTTTATCTGGTCGCCACGCAATACGGCTACGTTGGTAAATTTCCCCAAACCTGCAGCACGGCGGTGTTTCACTACCAGCAGTCCTGGCTCGGATACGTCCAGCACAAAACAAAGATTCGGTAATTTTATAGTGGTGCCCCATACATATAGCTCCTCTCCTTCGGCCCATACGCCTACGTGTATACCCGGACGTTCAACGCCAGGTCCCAGCTTGGTCAGCAACTGCGGCGTTAACAGCAACGGCCGCTCAAACAGCAGCGGCTTGCCAGCCTGTGACGGAGGTAAAAATGCCAGGGATATACGAATGGGATTGCCTTCTTCCTTACGTAAGCTGGACCAGAAAGCTACGTCAATCATCTTCTCTACCTGCTTCGCAGCAGGTACCACGGCCAGGTCATCTTCTCCATTTTCTTTCGCCAAACAAAGATGCTTCCTGAAATGGGCTTCTATTGTTCCGGCTACCTTGGCAGCTGCCTGGTAGGTTGCTTCATTAACTATTTCCATAATGCCTGATTCTCTTTTGGGTCCGGATTAAATTGCTAAATTAAGCTTTTAGCGGTTAGCTTTTAGCAAATGCAGGGGAGAGGGTGTTTTGTCGATCTTCGCTGCATTTGCTAAACGCTAAACGCTAACTGCTAAAAGCTAAAATACTATTACTCCCGGAGAATTTAAGGCTAACAAGCAATTTGATAATATAGTAATTTGCTTTTGCTGTAACCACGTATGGAAATCAATACCTATAATGAAAGGGAGTTATTATTAAGTCTGGCAGCAGGCAATGATGATGCCTTTGCAGCCGTGTTCCACCACTATCGCCATCGTATATACGCTATTGCCTTTCGTTTGCTGGGGACCTCCTCACAGGCAGAAGACACCGTACAGGATGTTTTCCTGAAGATGTGGCTGAAGCGGCAGGAGCTGCATGAAATCAGTCATTTTAAAGCATACCTTTTTACGGTTACCCGCAATCATATTTTCACCTCTCTTAAATTACTGGCCCGCGAGCAAATGATGGAATCAGAACTATCTGCCACCATGGTGCATAATATCCGGGAAGCTGCCATTATTCAGAAAGAATATGAACAGATTCTGCGGAATGCCATCGCGCAATTACCCCCGCAACAGGAACTGATATATAAATTAAGTAAAGAAGAAGGCCTGAAGAGAAATGAAATTGCGGACCGCCTCCAATTATCCCCGGAAACGATCAAAGTCCACCTGGCTAACGCGATGCGCTCTATCCGCGCCTTCTGCCTGGCACGTATGGACCTCAATACCTTCCTCGTTTTACTGTGTCTTTTTTGCTAAATCGAATTTTTTTTGGACGGCACTAACCCATCCTTCTTTTTTTATAGTCTCCTTTATTAGCCACGTTGATTTAAATCGCTATACATGACAGTATCCCGTTTCAGATACTTGTTCAGTCGCTATGCTTCCGGACAATGTACACCGGAAGAACAACAGGAGTTCATGCTCCTGGTAGAACAGGCAGAACATGATGAAGAACTCAAGCAACTGCTGGACAACCTCCTGTTAGGAGATGATGACCTGGGTACCATGCCCGATGATGTTGCCGCTAACATGCTGCAACAAATCATGCAAACCCAACCCACTGTAACACGGGCGCGGGTAATGCCGGTCTGGAAGCGGGCTGCTATAGCGGCCGGTATCCTCGGAGCGATAAGTATTGCCGGCTATAAACTGTATAACAAAAGCAGTGCAGATCATATGCCTATGGCCAGCAGCCACCCGGCACCCGCAAAAAATCAACATGCCAGGCTGGTATTGGGAGATAACTCTGTGATTGACCTGGAAAAAGACGATACCAGCACCCTGGCAGTACAAACAGGCGTATCCATAAACAGGCAAGGCAACCTGCTTTCCTATAACAGTACTCATTCCATCCATCCCACTGTCAACACCATTTATACCAACAAAGGCGGTACCTACCAGGTGATCCTGCCTGATGGCACGAAAGCCTGGCTTAACGCCGCTTCATCCATTCGTTTCCCCACTGCTTTTACAGACAGTACCCGCGAAGTAACCATACAAGGGGAAGTTTATTTTGAAATAGCTGCACAAGCCAACCAACCATTTATTGTAAAAACCAACACAATGAAAATCGCTGTACTCGGTACCCACTTTAATGTGATGGCCTACGAAGAAGAAAATAATATCTGTACTTCCCTGTTGGAAGGCGCCGTAAACATTTTAAGCGGAACCTCGGTAAAACGCCTGCTGCCAGGACAACAGGCGCTCGTAAACAGGGAACATGCCGGGATCAGCATCAGCAATGCCGATGTAAACAATGCCATCGCCTGGAAAGAAGGCCGGTTTGAATTCAATGGCAACATCCAGGCAATTATGCGGGAACTGGCACGCTGGTACGATATCCAGGTGGTCTACGAAGGATCAGTCACCGATAGAGCATTTGCCGCTTCTTTTTCCCGGCAGGAAGGATTACCTGAAATACTGCAACAATTAGAATTAACTGGATCCATACATTTTAACATCGCCGGCAACACCGTAACTGTCGGCCCCTAAAAAAAACACCTACAATCGATCGTTATGATATTCAACCAAAGTCAACGCTAGCTTAGTATTTGGAACTACATCCGGGCATGTGAACTAAACAGACGACAAGTGCGTCCTGCCATTGCTATGGCTTCACCTCCCGGCATCCATTCACCTTATCAAACATTCATGATGCATTTTTTACTTACACCCCGTCCGCTAAAACGGCGGGTGCTATCAAACCAAAAACTAATTCGCCGTATGAAATTCCTATTTGTATTGCTACTCACAGTAGTATTGCAGGCTAACGCCAACGGCTACGCGCAGGCAGTTACCCTCCACGTTAAAGCAGCGCCGCTAACAGAGGTATTCAAATCTATCCGGCAACAAACCGGCTATGTATTCGTGTTCGACCTGCAGGTTATGGAACATGCCCAGCCCGTTAATTGCTCCATGGATGGCGCTCCTCTCGAACGCGTACTGGAAGACATCTTCAGGGATCAGCCCCTGGAGTATGCCATCGTTAAAAAAACAATTATCATCAAAAAGAAGCCCGTTGCACCCGCGGCCACAACCCCGGCGGTAGTCCGCGTTAAAATAAAAGGCCAGGTAACGGAGAGCAACGGCAACCCCGTAGTAGGTGTTACCGTTGTCAACAAAACCCGCCACGCCAACGCACTCACAGACGACCTCGGAATTTTCACCATTGAAGCCAACTTCGGCGATAGCCTCCTCTTTACCATGGTGGGTATGCAGCCACAAACGGTAGCGGTAAAAAATGATAAGCTGCTGAAAATAGTGATGCAGCCCAAGGTATCAGATGTAGGTGAAGTAGTGGTGGTTGCCTATGGTACACAAAAGAAAGCCAGTATGGTGAGCGCAGTGACCAGCATCAACCCTAAAGAACTGAAAGGCCCTACCAGCAACCTTACCACCATGCTCGCCGGCCGGCTGGCAGGCGTGATCTCCTACCAACGCAGTGGTGAACCGGGAAGAGACAATGCCAGCTTTTTCATCAGGGGCATTACCACTTTTGGTACCGGTAAAGTAGATCCGCTGATCCTGATTGATGGTATGGAATCCAGCACCAATGACCTGGCCCGTTTACAACCGGATGATATTGCTGGTTTTTCTATTTTGAAAGATGCTACCGCCTCCTCCCTGTACGGCGCCAGGGGCGCTAACGGCGTGGTATTGGTCACTACCAAATCAGGCGTGGAAGCAAAAACAGCTTTCAATGTACGCTTTGAAAATTCGCTGTCCAGCAATACCCGCAACTTTAAATTTGCAGACAACATCACTTATATGAACCTGGCCAACGAAGCGGTACTCACGCGGAACCCGCTACGGGATGTCCAGTATTCACAAAGCAAAATAGATCATACGGCAGCCGGCGATGACCCACTGCTATATCCCAACAACAATTGGATAAAGCTGCTCATCAAAGACTACACGAACAACCAACGCACCAACTTTAACCTGAAAGGCGGAGGAAAAGTAGCCCAGTTCTATGTTGCAGGTACTTATAATGTAGACAACGGTATATTGAACATAGATAAGAAAAACAACTTTAACTCCAACATCAAACTAAAAAATTACTCGCTCCGTTCCAACGTTAATATAAACCTGACTCCTACTACCACCGCCATTGTACGTACCTACGGCCAGTTCGACGATTACAATGGTCCTGTGGGCGGCGGCGGTTCCCTGTTTTCGCAAACCATCTGGGCTAACCCGGTCATGTTCCCTGCCGTATATCCGGCCAGTTACGCACCGGAATTGAAACATCCATTGTTTGGTAATGCCGTAAAACCCGGATTCCCCAGCCTGCCTGGCGGTGGCGGCAACCTCTATAATAATCCTTATGCCAACTCCGTTTCTGGCTACTCGCAGTACAATACCTCCACGCTGCTGGTACAGGCAGAATTAAAACAGGATTTTAAATTTCTGCTGCCGGGATTGAGCGCCAGGATGATGGCTTACACAGAGCGTTACTCTTATTTTGATCTAAGCCGCCAATACAGCCCCTATTTCTATACGATGAAATATGGTATGTACGATAAAACACCTCAGCTGACGTCGCTCAACACCAACGGTACAGAGTACCTCAGTTATAATCCAGGCGGCAAGTTTATGATGACAACCACTTACATGGAAACCGCGGTGAACTATAACCAGGAGTTTAATAAAGTACACAGCGTTTCCGGTATGCTCATCGGCTTATTCCGTAACTACCTCACCGCAAATGCCGGCTCACTGCAGTCGTCGCTGCCCCACCGTAACCAGGGCGTTTCCGGAAGGTTCACTTATGGCTACGATAACCGCTACCTGGCAGAATTTAACTTCGGCTACAATGGCTCCGAAAGATTTGCCAGCAATCACCGCTTCGGATTTTTCCCTTCCGCAGGTATCGCATGGAATGTGCAGGAAGAAAAATTCTTTGAGCCCTTGAAACACCATGTCGACAAACTGAAGCTCAGGGCCACTTACGGCATCGTAGGTAATGACCAGATCGGCAATGACAACGATCGCTTCTTCTACCTCTCTGAAGTAAATATGAATGACGGCAGCAAAGGCGGCAACTTCGGAGAAAGAGGAGAATACACCCGCAATGGCATTTCCGTAAGCCGTTATGAAAACCGCGAAATTACCTGGGAAAAATCCTATAAAACCAACCTCGGTCTTGAGTTAGGTTTGTTCAATGCCCTGAATGTGCAACTGGACGTTTACCAGGAACACCGTAAAAATATCCTGATGACCCGTAGCACCATCCCCAGCACCATGGGATTGAGTGCGGCAACCCAGGCGAACGTAGGTGAAGCTTCCGGTAAAGGCGTGGATATCGCCATGGACTATACGAAGAGTTTTAGCAACAATGCATTCGTTCAATTCCGTGGTAACTTCACTTACGCTACCAGCAAACTGCTGGTCAACGAAGAACCGACCTATCCCGAAGCTTACCGCTCACATGTTGGACAATCACTTTCCCAGAACTATGGCTATATCGCAGAACGTTTGTTTGTAGATGACCAGGAAGTTGCTAACTCCGCTTATCAGAACTGGGGACAGGTGGTAATGGGTGGTGATATAAAATACCATGATGTAAACGGAGATGGTCAGATCAACAGCGCCGACATGGTGCCCATAGGATTACCCACCACACCGGAAATTACGTATGGATTCGGATTTTCTTTTGGCTACAAACAGGTAGACCTTAGCTTCTTCTTCCAGGGCTCTGCCAGGTCTTCATTCTGGATAGATTCCTATAGCACCTCCCCGTTTGTATTGAATGGCGGCGGCCAACATGGGCTGTTACAGGCTATTGCAGATGATCACTGGAGTGAAAGCAACAGGAACCTCTATGCTTTCTGGCCACGTCTCAGCGATTATTTCGTGGCAAATAACGTTCAGACTTCTACCTGGTGGATGCGTAGTGGTAACTTCCTGCGGTTGAAATCACTGGAGATGGGATACACGTTCCCTAAACATTTGCTGGAACGTGTACACATCAGTACCGCGCGCATTTATGCCAACGCCTCCAACCTGTTTGTACTGAGCAAATTTAAAACCTGGGATCCTGAAATGGGTGGCAACGGCCTTGGATATCCTGTGCAACGTGTAGTAAACCTGGGCATTAACCTGGGACTTTGATTCATCGTTTAATTGCGCAAAAATGAAACTTATCAATTCAACCATATATACCCGCTCCTTCCGCCAAAAAGCGGTGCGTATATTATTATGTGTACTATTCATACAGCTAACTGCCTGTAAAAAATTCCTGGATGTGGTGCCAGACAATGTGGCCACTATCGACAACGCATTTACCATGCGCGCAGAAGCAGAAAAATATCTTTTTACCTGCTACTCCTATCTTCCCAGGTCCGCCGACTTCGGCTCCAACCCCGCCCTGCTGGCTGGTGACGAATTCTGGATGGTACGTCCTTACAGCACCAGTGAAGCGCCGTGGCAAATTGCCCAGGGCTTCCTGAGCGCCAACGTGATCTATATGTCCACCTGGAGCTATTACTTCATGGGGCTTCGTGATTGCAACATCTTCCTCGACAATATTCATAAAGTGGTAGATATGCGTCAACCTGAAAAAGACCGCTGGATTGCTGAAGTAAAGTTCCTCAAAGCCTATTACCATTGGGTACTGCTTCGCCAGTATGGACCCATGCCTATCGTAGATCATAATCTGCCTATTGCCAGCCCTATTGAACAAACGCAGGTGCCACGCCAGCACGTAGACACCGTATTCAATTATATTTCCCGTTTGCTGGACACGGCTGCCATCAATTTACCCGAAATCATCGCCGACAGATCCACAGAACTGGGACGTATCACCAAACCCATTGCGCTTGCCATCAAAGCACGTATCCTCACCTATGCCGCCAGCCCACTGTTCAATGGCAACCAGGATTACACCGGCTTTAAAAATTACGATGGTAGTGCCCTGTTCAACCCTACCTATGATCCCAACAAATGGAAAATAGCCGCCGATGCCTGTAAAGCCGCCATCACCGAATGCGAGAATATGGGCATGCTGTTATATACTTTCAATGAACTGGGTGTCACCCTCTCTGATACCATGACCCGGCAAATGTCGCTCCGCAACGCCGTTTGTGAAGAATGGAACCCGGAAATTATCTGGGATAATCCCAACTCCATGAACTATGACCTGCAACGGCAAATGATGCCGCGACTGGACCCCGCACGCATCGGCAACGAATCAGTGGTAGGCAGCGTTGCTCCTACTATGAAAATGGCTGAACTGTTTTATACCGATAAAGGCGTACCTATCAATGAAGACAATACCTGGGATTATGCCAACCGCAACAAGCTAAGAACAGCTACCAAAGCAGAAGGAGAACTTATTAGCGAAGGCTACACCACTGCATCCCTGCACTTCAACCGCGAACCACGCTTCTATGCTGACCTCGCATTTGATGGCGCCATGTGGGCCATGCAGAAAAAAACGTTTCATATAGAATCGAAAGCCGGCCAATGGCAAACCAGGAAGAATATTTACGACAATAACGTAACCGGTTATTTCTGTAAAAAAATGATCAACTGGAAAAATGAAATCCTGGAAGGACAAGGGTTGTATATTAAACAATACAGTTGGCCGGAAATGCGCCTCTCAGACCTTTACTTACTATACGCAGAAGCTGTTAACGAACTAAATGGACCCGATGCAGAAGCCTTTAAATATATTGATAAAGTAAGGGAGCGGGCCGGATTACCCGGTGTAAAAACTGCCTGGACCAACTATTCCAAACAACCCGGAAAATTCCAGACCAAAGAAGGATTACGACAAATCATCCACCAGGAAAGACTCATAGAACTGGCTTTCGAAGGCTCACGCTTCTGGGACCTGCGCCGCTGGAAAAAAAGTATGGATGAATTAAACAAACCGGTTACCGGATGGGATGTAGACCAGTCTGATCCCGCTTTCTATTACCGCGTCAGAACATTGTTCCGTCAAACATTCCAGACCCGCAATTATTTCTGGCCCCTCGATAACTGGGACCTGCTGAATAATCCTAAGCTGGTGCAAAACTTTGGATGGTAACATTTTCTATTTACTTAAATACCGACAACATGAAACCATATAATTTTTTCACCTTACTCATAGCCTCCATGGTCCTGCTGGTAGCCGCCTGTCAGAAGGAAACACATGATCCCATCAATACCACCGGCAATAAACCGGATGTCCTCAAAAACCTGAACGTCACCAATATGGCCGGTTCAGCAAAGATCAGCTACAGCTTGCCCGATAATAAGGATATCCTTTACGTAAAAGCCGTATATACGATCAAATCAGGGACACCACGTGAAATAAGATCATCTTACTATAATAATTACCTCGTTGTAGATGGCTTTGGTGATTCACTTGCCCATGATATTTCTCTATACGTGGTAAGCCGCAATGAGATTGCCTCTGATCCGGTAGTCACCACCGTAAAACCGTTGTCGCCTCCTATGATGACCGTACGGCGTTCACTAATCGTTAAAGAAGATTTTGGAGGCATCAATATCGCATTCACTAACAGTAGCAAGGCAGATCTGGCCATTGTTACACTCGCCGCTGATTCAACCGGTGCATTGGCCCCTGCCGATGTACATTACACCAAACTCGAAGGCGGTAATTATTCCGTGAGAGGATTCGCAGCGGAGAAAAGAAAGTTCGCCTTCTTCGTAAGAGACCACTGGGGTAATCAGTCAGATACTATTATACAGGAGATTGTACCCATCTTTGAAAAACTACTTGACAAATCTACTTTCCGGGAAGTAAAATTACCTGGAGATACCGACTTTGGCTGGGGTTACCCTATCTCCGGTTTATGGAACGGCACCATGTGGCACTCCGCTGATAAACTGGATGGCTTCCCGATGTCTATCACTTTCGACCTGGGCGTTACCGCGCAGCTCAGTCGCATTGCACTCTGGCAGCGTCCTAATGAATGGATTTACCTGCAAAATAATGTACGCAAATTTGAAATATGGGGCTCCACCAATCCCGCCTCCGATGGCAGCTGGGATAGCTGGACCCGGTTAGTAGAACATACCGTTATCAAACCTTCCGGATTACCAGTAGGACAAAAAACACAGGATGATATTGACGCCAGCATCGCCGGTGAACAAATGACGGTGCCACTGGACGCCCCACGGGTAAGGTATATACGCATTAAAATTCTGCGTACCTGGACCGATGGAGGATATGCAGCTAATATCCAGGAAATGAAATTCTGGGGTAACGACAAATGATGATCATCTACCTAAAAAAATTTTATGCGCACATTAAGCTATATCATAGGCTGTTTGCTGGTACTCTCCGCTTGCCGTAAACAGGACGACTATAAAAAATTTATTAAGAACGGAGAGATATTATACACCGGCAAGGCAGATTCCCTGGAGGTACACACGGGACGCAACCGGGTAGAACTATCCTGGCTGCTCATCGCCGACCCGAAAGTAAGCCGGTCAAAAATCTATTGGAACAACCGGAGAGATTCCGCCACCATAGATATTAAACGAAGCGCCGGCGTAGACACTATTCGTTTCGTGATAACAAACCTGGAAGAAAGAGCTTACAGTTTTGAAGTATATAACTTCGATAAAGATGGTAACATCTCTGTAAGAACGGAAGCAAATGGTTTCGTATATGGTCCTTTATATGAAGATGCCTTACTCAACAGGGCCTTCGGTAATGTGGAAATGAAAGACGGACGCGCCGTAATACCCTGGGTAAACATTGACACCACCGGTGGTATCATTGCCATGCAGTTGCAATACAGCACCAGCGACCAGGTGCTGCACGATACCATTATTCACGCCGAAGCAGAAGTACAGGTCACCAAACTGGATAACTACCTTTCCGGCAGCAACTTTCGCTACCGCACACTGTACAAACCTGATCCTAAGTCGATCGATACCTTCTATACGCCATTCGTTATCGCCGGCGTAAAAGAAGACTTAACGGCGAAGTATATCGTAAATCCCGGCGCTCCCTTCCTAAGAGACCCTGCAAACATGCCTTCCGGGCGCTTCGGACAACTACAGGGCTGGCAATATAACAGTGAAGCCGGCAGAAACGGTACCTACGATGAAATCAATGGCCCCGGTATGCTTACGCTCTGGATCTGGGATAATGGCACCATCACCAATGGTAAAATATACCAGACCTTTACCCTGCAACCCGGCGACTACCGCTTCGAGGCCGATATTTCCAATATCGATAATACCCTTGAAAACACTTACCTGGTAGTAGCTGCAGGTAATCAATTACCTGACGTGGAACAAATGAATACTGCACTGGGGTCCGCAAAACTCTCTAACAATAACCATAAATATGCATCTGCCGGATTCAGCCTGACCGCTGCCACCACGGTTACCGTAGGATTCACGGGCACATTAAAATCCCCGGCAGAACAAACGCTCCGTGTAAACAAAGTACTATTAATTAAAGACAAATAACGACCAATGCTAAAGAAACAACTGCTGATGGCGGCGCTGATGGCCACACCCTTCTTCTCTGTTCAGGCACAGGAATTAAAACACATAGGCACTGAAACCGCTGCTCAAAAAGAACAACGCATGGCCTGGTGGACACATGACCGCTTCGGTATGTTCATCCACTGGGGCCTGTATGCCATGCCCGCCAGGCATGAATGGGTAAAACATAACGAACGGCTCACCAACGAACAATACCAGAATTATTTCGACCTGTTCAATCCTACCCAGTTCGATCCGAAAGCCTGGGCCAAACAAGCCAAAGCCGCTGGTATGAAGTACGCTGTACTCACCACCAAACACCACGAAGGCTTCTGCTTATTTGATTCGAAATATACAGATTACAAGGCCACCAATACCCTCGCCAAACGCGACCTGGTAAAGGAATTTGTAGACGCCTTCCGCGCCGAAGGTATTAAAGTGGGCTTCTACTACTCGCTGATCGACTGGCATCATCCGGATTTCACCATCGACTATGTACATCCGCAACGCCCGGCTGATAACTCCGACAGCGCCTATGCCCGCCTGAATGCCGGCAGGGATATGAGCAAATACCGTCAGTATATGCGCGACCAGATCAAAGAACTGCTCACCCACTACGGTAAAATCGATATCCTGTGGCTCGACTTCTCCTATGCCGGCAAAAACGGTAAAGGTAAAGACGACTGGGCGGCCGTTGACCTGCTGAAAATGATCCGCAAACTACAACCCGGCATCATCGTAGACAACCGCCTGAACCTGGAAGAATATGAAGATGGCGCCGACTTCCTTACCCCTGAACAGGTGAAGGTAGAAGAGCTGGAACAATTCCGTGGCAAAACATGGGAAACCTGCCAAACCTTCTCCGGCTCCTGGGGTTACTACCGCGATGAAAACTCGTGGAAAAGCACCCACGAACTGCTGCAACTGCTGATCGGCTCCGTGAGCAGAGGTGGTAACCTGATCCTCAACGTAGGCCCTACTGCCCGCGGCGTGTTTGATGCCCGCGCGCAAAATGCCCTCGGTAACATCGGCGACTGGATGAAAGGCAACAGCGAATCTATTTATGGCTGCACCTATGCACCCACCTCATTTGCGGTACCACAAAATTCCATGCTTACCTACAATCCCACTACCAAAAGATTGTATGTTCACCTGCTGGAATACAACAGCAAAGTAGTATTGCCAGGATACAAAGGCAAAGTAAAATATGCCCAGCTCCTGCACGATAACTCTGAAGTGAAGTTTACCGCCGATGGCGATAACCTCGCGTTGTCGCTCCCCGAGAAAAAGCCAGCCATGGAGATTCCGGTGGTTGAGCTGGTGCTGCAATAGCAGTTAGCTTTTAGCCATTAGCTTTTAGTAAATGCAGCGGAGATCATGTAATGTGGTCTTCGCTGCATTTTGCTATTGGCTGAGAGCTCTCTCAACCTTTTCTGCTACCTGTTGTTTACTTACCAAAAGTCACTATGAAAGCAGCACCAGGTATCCAGGTAAAAGTAACCACTGACGGCCCCTACGAAGTAACCGGCACCGTACCTATACGCATCGAAACCATTGGCACCAATGTGCACAAGGAATCGCTGAAATGGGTTCCCGGCAAAGCTTTTCAGCCTGCGGGACACCCCTTTTACCTTTGCCGCTGCGGCCACTCCGGGAACAAACCTTTCTGCGATAATACCCACCGGAAAATAAAATTCGATGGCACCGAAACCGCCGGGCATACCAATTATATAGATGATGCCGAAGTGCTGGAAGGCCCCACCATGCTGCTCACCGACGTACAACACCTCTGCGCCTTTGCCCGCTTCTGCGATCCCAACGGACAGGTATGGAATATGATCAACGATACCAATCATGCTGCCGTCAAAGCACAGTTTATTAAACAGGCAGGCGAATGTCCCTCCGGCCGCCTCGTTGCCTGGGATAGGGCCACACAAACGCCCGTAGAACCCGAACTAACACCCGCTATCGGTATCATAGAAGACCCTGCCAAAAATATCAGTGGTCCCTTGTGGCTGCAAGGCGGTATTGAAGTTACAGATGCTGAAGGCGTTCCTTACGAAATACGCAACCGCGTTACCTTATGCAGATGCGGCGCCTCCGCCAACAAACCGTTCTGCGACGGCTCACATGCCGCCATCGGGTTCAAAGACGGCATCGAACCATAAACGATTCCCGTAATTCATAATTCGTAATTCGTAATTCTATACTATATTGGGCCCCAAATCCCGATAAGATTCCTTTATGAAAAAACTTATTTTCACCACCTGCGTCGCCGCTGCGATGCTATGCGGTGCTGCCAACGTCAACGCACAAACGCGCAGCTTATTCAACTTCAAAGACCTGAGTGGCTGGCATATCGACGTACCAGCGATGGATAAAGACCCGAACGTAAAAAGCCCGTTCCTGGTGCGGAATGGTGTGTTCGTGAGCCTGGCCAGTCCGCAGGGACACATCATCACAGATGCCAGCTACGAAAATTTCCGCCTCGAAGTACAATACCGCTTCCCGGGAAAACCGGGCAACTGCGGGGTACTGGTATTTGCCTCTACACCACGGGTACTGTACGGTATGTTCCCTAAATCTATTGAAGTACAGATGCAACACCAGGACGCCGGCGACTTCTGGTGCATCGGGGAAGATATCACCGTACCTGATATGGAAAAACGCCGCGGTCCTAAAAGTGAATGGGGCTCCGTGGATGGCAAAAAACGCCGCATCATCAACCTCACCGATGGCTCCGAAAAACCATTGGGCGAATGGAATACCATGATCATAGAATGCGTAGGCAATGCCATCAAAGTATGGGTAAACGGCGACCTCGTTAACTATGGCACCCAGGCCACTGCACATAAAGGCCAGATTGCCTTGCAGGCAGAAGGCTCCGAAGTAGAGTTCCGCAAAGTAGACCTCACTCCCATTAAAGCGCTTTCAGCAAAAGGACATTAATATGAAATCACCGGAAGCCTGCGAAAACATGCAGGACATTCGCACCGAAATCGATGCGATCGATCAGGAAGTAGTACAGTTGCTGGGGAAACGTTTTGCCTATGTAAAAGCCGCAGCCGCCTTTAAAACCAGCGCCACCGCTGTACAGGCGCCGGAGCGGTTCAAAGCCATGTTACAACAGCGAAGAGAATGGGCCACCGAAGCCGGGCTAAACCCCGATGCCATCGAAAAAATGTATAGTGATCTTGTTAAACATTTTATTGAAGAAGAAATGCAACACTGGCGCGCCAAACAATAGCACCTATTTTTGCGCCTGCCGCGCTGCTTTTTCTTTGGCCTTCTGCGCCTTCCTTTCCCGCTTCGCCTGCTTCCTGAAATAGCCGCGGAAAAGAAAATTATTCCTGATAGCCAGCATATTGGTATCCAGCTTTTCAGTGCTGGTTTCCAGGTTGTAAATCGTCGCTTTAAAAGCATCCGCCAGCAATGTGTCCTGTAGCAACATACCTATGGGCGCATCGCTGTTGGACATTCCCTCTTTCACTCCCGCACTCGCTGCCTGTAAATCCAGTACAGCTTTGTTGGCATTACCCGTTACCTCGTTCATCTGTGTTACCGCTGAACGCAATTTCGAGAACACCATAGTGTCCGTTACCAGCTCATTGGAAAGCACTCCCTTGGTTTGCAGTTTAGACGCATAGGCAGATAAAGCACTGGTAAGCCGGCGGGTATTGGCCACGGCATTATTCAGCCCCGCCATGGAAGCATTCAGGTTTTTATACACCGAGTCGTCTGTCAGTAGTTTGCCCAGCGTACCTTTTCCATCTACCATCCCTTTGGTAATGACTTTGAGGTTGTCCGTGATTTCTACCAGGCTTTTATTATTTACCTGCAGCGTATTCATAATTTCTTCTGTACTTAATCCACTCCCTACCGTAAGCCGGTCCCCGTCTTCTATCCGCGGCATGTTGGGCGTACCGCCGGATAACATCACTATTTTATTTCCCATCAGTCCCTCAGAACTGATACGGGCTACCACATCTTTATGTATAAATTCCTGTGCACTCTGATCGATATTCATCAGCACCAGGATTTCATTGGTCCGCACAAAACTGATTTTCTTTACAGTACCTATTTTCACACCGGAATACAGGATATTCCGGCCTACCGCCAATCCATTCACATCTTTGAATACAGCATTTACCTGCACTGATTTATTGAACAATTTCTGTTGCTTGCCCAGCATCATTACGGCCGTTACAAAAATCGCCAACCCCAGTACTACAAAGATGCCTACAATCACTGCGCGTTTTTTTCCTGCTTCCATAGCTTATTGTATAAAGTTATAGTCGTAAAAACTTTTTATCAGTCCTTCCTTCTCCGTAAAAACTTCATCAAAAGTACCCTGCCGTACAAACCGGCCTTCGTCCATCACTGCTACCCGGTCGCCCACTTCTTTGGCGCAGGTAAGATCATGTGTGATGATGATGGAACTGGTGTTGAAGCGCTCCTTCACTGCATTAATCAGCTTATTCAGCTCCATGCAGGTTATAGGATCCAGTCCGGCAGTAGGTTCATCGTACAGCATAATTTCCGGGCGCAGAATCAGCGTGCGGCCAATCCCGATCCGTTTCTTTTGTCCGCCGGATAACTCAGACGGGTATTGGTTAATAGTATCCGGTAACCCGATGGCATCCAGTACCACATCTATTGTTTTGCGGATCTGGTCCCGGGTCAGGCTGCGGTTATTCCGTTTCAACGGAAACGCCAGGTTTTCACCTACAGTCATACTATCATACAGGGCGCTGCTTTGAAAAGAGAAGCCTACTTTCAGTCGCAATGCCCGCAGATCGGCATCCCTGAGCTGGTCTACTTCTTCCCCCAATACATTTACAGTGCCTGCATCCGGCTTCAGCAACCCGATGATAATCTTGATTAATACGGATTTACCGGTGCCGGAGCGACCCAATACCACCACGTTTTCTCCTTTAAATACATCGAGGTCGATACCCTGTAATACATGTTTATCGCCGAACGACTTATACAGATCACGGATTTTGATCACTGTTTCATTCTTATCGATATAGTGTCCGTTTTCTTTCATATGCTACCGGATGGAATTAAATACGTGAACAATAATCACTTCTTCAATAAAAATCAGGAACATGGATACAATTACGGACACATTGGCCGCCTTACCCACGCCCATAGTGCCCTGGGTAGCATTCCAGCCCTGGTAGCAGCTCACAATGCCAATGGTAAACCCGTACAGGATCGCTTTGGTGAGTGCCGTGGTATAATCCAGGAAAGTAATTTGTGCAAAGGCATTATCGAAAAAAGCAATGAGACTGGTTTGTTCATGCGCATGTACATCGAAATAAGAACCCATGCAACCAATCAGCGCGTTGTAGAACATCAGCAAGGGTAAACATATGGTCATTGCCGTTACCCGGGTAACGATCAGGTAACGGAACGGGTTAATGGCAGATACCTCCATAGCATCTATTTGCTCCGTAACTTTCATGGAGCCCAGTTCGGCGCCAATACTGGAACCTACCTTACCCGCGCAGATCAGTGCGGCAATCAGCGGTGCCAGCGCCCTTACTACGGCAATTGCTACCAGTGACGGCAGCCAGGCGGTCACCCCAAATTCTGATAAGGTGGGGCGGGATTGTTCTGTAAACACCACACCGGTAATAAAACCGGTGACCGTTACCAGTGCAAGCGATTTATATCCCACCTGGTAACATTGCCGTACAAATTCGCCCCACTCTACCGGCGGGCGGAATGCCTCCCGGAAGAAACGGGCTATAAAGACAGCTATATCATAGAAGGTGATAAAAAAACCATCAATTTTAGCGGTGATAACCGGCTTATCCTGTTTTTCGTTGGTAGAACTCATCGGTATGTAAAATGCTTACACACTAATTACAATTCTATGCCGCTTTTGTTAACGATGCTGGGGAATATGTTGGCGCCCGCCAGGAAAGGGATTTTGTTTTTAACACGATAAATAATGCGGATCACAGGGCGTATTTTTAATACCAGTGCTGAGGACCACAATGCCCACTACGGTACATTCTTTCCCCAACATGCCTGTATAACGGTTACAGTACAACGCGGATACCGCCGAAATAATTTCTGCCTGGAGCCGGGTTATAAAAACGGTTCCCTACTGCATTCAGATCGCTGCCCAGGCTGTATTTTACATCCAGCAGGTTGTCCGCCCCCGCGCGCAGGTATACCGCATAACGCGTATGTAACGGCAGCTTCCAGTTCACATTTGCCTGTAACAGGTGATAGCTGCGGGCAAAAGTGCTGTTGGCGTCATCCAGTGGAATACGGCTGGTAAAAGTATGTTGGGTATATAGGGAGATGCCTGCCGGGAATTGCCATAGCACACTGCTTACAAGCACGTGTTGTGGTACCCCCGTGAGACGGTTGCCCGAATAGTTTTTTATACCACTGATATAATCTTTGAATTTAAAATCGCTGAAAGTATAACCTTCCTCCCATCTGATACCCTGTAGTACACCAGAATGGCGCGGCAACAGGAGCCACCACGTTCCCTGCAACTCTATACCTTTCTGATGAACGCCGCCGGCATTTACGAAATAATCCTCGCCCCGTGTATTCTGCCGCTTGACGATGGCATTTTGCATCCGGTAATAAAAGAAGGCCGCATCCACCATGGCCCTATGACGACGGGTGGCAGCGCGTACCCCGGCTTCATAGTTCCAGCCGGTTTCCGGTTGCAACGCGGTATTAATAACGTTATCGGATGCACGCACTTCGGCAGTGGCTGGCGGCGAATAGCCCCGGCTCACGGTGATACGCCCGGTGACCAGCGGTGTAAACGCATATGACATCGACAAACGCGGCATCAGTTGCGGCGTAAAATGAATATTCGTGTGCCCCTGGCTGTTATAGCTATAGCCATAGTAATTTAAGCTGGCGGCGGCTTCCAGGGTAAACTGCCGCAGGGTAGCATGAAAGCGGCTAAAGAAAAAATATTGATGTGCAGTGAGTTTATCCGCCGCCATCACGGTATCTCTTTTTCCGCCCCGGTTACCATAATTAATCACGTCGGTGCTGGTTTGCTGCCATTCTGCACCGTTCAGCCATTTCCACTGTATAAGGTGCGACGGCTCCGGATCATTCACCCATTGCAGGTAAGTACGAAACCCCACTGTATTTTCATCCCTTGCTTCATAGTTGGTAATGAAAGGATTTTCAAAATGGGTATTGGCACCAAATACAGATAGCACGTGTTGCAACCGGGAGTTAAATTGTGCCTCATGTGCCAATCCGCCCTGGACCGTACGGTTGTAAATCCCCGCCTGTTGGGCGATGGCGCCGGGCAACGCGGCTGTTGCCGGACGGGCGGCCCGTGGATTTGCCTCACTTTGGGCGAGAGTTAAGCCACCGGGTGTACGATACGACAGGTCCGAATAAAAGGCCAGCAATTTCAACGCGTAACCCGGTCTGTATTCCCAGCGTTGAGCCGTTTGGGTATACGATCTTTTCATAGCAGTATTCTGACGGTAACCGTCTGCCCGCTGATATCCCTGAAACACCTGTAACTGGTAGTTTTTCCATTGTTGCTGCCAGCCAATGCTGCCATGAAACAGGCCATAGCTGCCTCCCTGCAACTGTACCTGCAGGTGCTGGGTATCGCCGGGCAACGGCGACAAGTTCAGGCGAACCACGCCCCCGGAGTTGGCGCCAAACAGGCTGCCATCGGGCCCTTTCAATATCTCTGCCCCACTGACCGCATCCGGATCGATGAGGTTCAGGTAAGTATTTCCACCCGCATCGGTGAGCGGAATATCATCAGCATAAATTTTAATATTACGGATACCAAAAGGCGAACGCAGCAAACTACCTCTGATGGATAAACGATAACTACCCGGCGACCGCTCTTCCATACGTATGCCCGGCACCGTGTTAAAAGCCGGCAACAGCGAGGTGCCCTGCTGCAACTGCATATCAGCCGGAGAAAGCACACTCACGGCAGTGGGTACACGCTGCAGGGGCGTTTTTGATATATAAGATTGAATAACTACCTCCGGTAACTGTTGTAGCGTGTCCTGCGCAAACAGGCGGTTTGTCATAAAACAACTGGCAGATAAAAGGCCAGCCAATAAAATTCTCATGCTTATGCCGTGTTGGTCCTCAATGGGCATAAGATAGCTATATTTCAGTGAATTGTCCGGGTATTTGTGTGAAGTACTAACTAACCGTTTTAGTGGTAATTCTCACCTGGTGGGTATTAAACACCTGGGAAAACGGCGGAACACTTTTGGTGATAAACACGCTGCCGCCTATAATACTGCCTTTTCCAATGGTAGTATTCCCCCCAAGGATGGTACTGCGGGCGTAAATAACTACATCGTCTTCTACTGTAGGATGTCTTTTTACTTCAGATAGTTCCTTCGTTACCTGCAATGCTCCCAGGGTTACACCCTGGTAAATCACCACGTTGGCACCAATAATACTGGTGGCCCCGATAACAATCCCGGTGCCATGATCAATAATAAAGGGCACATCAATTTGTGCATTGGGATGAATATCGATTCCCGTTTTACCATGCGCAAACTCGCTGATGATACGGGGCAGTACTGGTACCTGTAATTGCGTAAGCCGGTGGGCAATGCGGTATACTGTGATGGCATAAAAGCCGGGATAAGATACAATGACTTCATTCACGCTGGTAGCTGCGGGATCATATTCATGAATTTTTGTAGCATCATGCCGCAGGTGCTGATAAATGGTTCCCAGCGAGTTATAAAAGGCGTTTGCAATATCTTCTATAGGTACTTCCTGTGGGTCGAGGTAACTAAGCAGGATATTCTCCAGGTCTATCTGGTTCTTTTTTAGAATGCCCTTATAAGAGGTTTGTTTGGGAAGATGATTACCTGGAAACAGGAAACTCACCAGGTCATTCAACCAGGCGATGGCGTCCTGCGCGGAGGGGGTTGCCTCCCACTCTGCATGATGGGTCTGGCGCAGGAGATTAATGAGCGATTGTGTATGACGACTATCCAAAACACTTGATTTAACAGTAAGATATGAATAATCTACTAATTTAGTAGGATAATGTTTTGGGGAGATAAAAAAAATAAGGGCAGCGGATAATGAAAGTCTTAATTTCGCAGTTATATTGAAGGAAATCATGAAAAATCTACTGCTTCTTTTTGGATGCCTGTGCTGTACTACCGCAACTTTTTCGCAGGAACCCCAACCGCCCATGCAAATCTGCCACCTCACCGGAAATGTGTATGCGAGCGTATCTCATGGAGAATACAAAGGTTCCTGGGTGCCGGCCAACGGCCTGTATATTGTAACAGGTAAAGGAATTATATTAATTAATACGCCCTGGAGTGAAGATCAGACCAGGCAGCTGGCGGATACGCTGGAACAACGGTATCACCAAAAAATCACGCACTGCATTGTCACACATTTTCATGCCGACTGCACCGCCGGTTTGGATTTCCTGAAAGCACAAGGCGTAAAAACATACAGCACCCAACAAACGCAGGATCTCTGCAAAGAACGGAATGAAAAAGCGGCGGACTTTGTGTTCCGTAAGGATACTGTTTTTAATATCAATGGTGTGAAGCTGGAAACTTTCTACCCCGGTGAAGGACATACAAAAGATAACATTGTGATCTGGTTACCGCAAACCAAAGTATTATATGGTGGTTGTTTTGTGAAAAGCATGGAAGCTACCAACATGGGCTTTCTCGGAGATGGAAACCTGGCTGCTTATCCGGCATCTCTGCGGAAGCTGAAAAGCAAATTCCCTCATCCCGCATTGTTGGTTCCCGGTCATGAAGGATGGGAAGGTGGCATTGAACAGGTGAACCATTCCCTGCAGTTACTCGCGAAATAACACTAACGGATACGGATAATCGCACTATCCGGAGTTCCCATATTATCAAATTGTACCATCATCTTCCCTGGCTTTATTTTCCGGATGAAGCCGGGGAAATGGGTACCAGCCCCGCTGCTATCACCAGTATCCGGTATGCTCAGCTCATTTATTGGAAACCGGTACAGCTCCTCCCAGCGGTGACGACGCCAGGTCACCAGGTGACAGGTATTAAGATTTGACCAATCGGCCCAATCCGATATATAAGATACTTCATCTGTACCATCTCCATTTAAATCTCCTTCATTTTTCAGCCAGGATAACCCGAACACTCCTCCATTGCCGGTGTTCAGTGTGTCAATATAATCGTTACTGCAAGTCATAAACGAACAGGGTTCCTGCTGATCGTTTAGTCGTACCTGTAAGTCGTAATCCATGTCCTTATAATACTTATTCGTTTCCCGGTTATCAATCTCACTGAAGAAGTGCTCGGTCAATGTGTCCGGCTGTCCATCTCCATCAAAGTCGCCATACAACACAAAGCGATTTCCCGTTACCGGGGTGACACAGCTATTCACTGCCGGGTCATGATGTGTTGAATCCACCATGGCAGCATGTTTTAAGGAGTGTTGGGAATGGCAGGCCAATAGTGCAAAAAGCCCGGCTAACAGCAAGCATTTCATAAAGATGTAGCGATTATTAAAGGTAGTCATTGCCGTTATGCCCCTGCATCACACTTTTCAGCCATTCTCAAAAAAGCGGTTACTTGCTTATATATTTCAATATATTTACCCGCAAATTTATTAGATGAAACTTTATTTACCTCTGCTATTGGCGGGCTTACTGGTAGCTTGTCATGGCACGGGACCTGTTACGGAAACTCCCACACAAGATAGTTTAGTGACCACGATTCCTAATATCGTTTATACCTCGCCGGTAGTAAAAGACAGCGCCGATGCTACCCGTCCTCCGGCATAAATCACCTTCATTTTGCTTAAAGTATCACTTTAAACAGACTTAAAGTGTTACTTTAAACAAAGCCGTTTTTCCGTTAAAATCAACTTTAGACAACATTTAATAAATAAAAGATAATCAGCAACATATGAAATCATCATGGTTTAGGTCATTTTTTCCTCATATTGCCGCCGTCGTAATATTTGTAGGGCTGGCCCTGGCGTTTTGCAGCCCGGTACTGGAAGGCAAACAATTGTTTCAATCAGACATGATGCACTACGAAGGCATGTCGAAAGAAGCAAGAGACTATTACAAATCTACCGGCGATTTACCGATGTGGAGTAACTCCATGTTCGGCGGTATGCCTTCCTATGTCACCTTTACCGGGCCGTCTACCAACAAGATAGGTTTCCTTAATAAAGTACTGACTTTGTGGTTACCCAATCCTGCTGATATGTTTTTTGTGCTGATGCTGGGCATGTATGTATTCCTTGCTGTAGTGGATGTAAAATACTGGATACGTATCATGGGCGCCATTGCCTATGGCTTTGCCACTTTCACCGTGGTGAGTATAGATGCCGGACACATCACCAAAGTAATGAGTATGGCCTATATAGCACCGGTACTGGCAGGGATGATACTCGCCTACCGGGGGCGCTACCTGGCAGGCGCCTGTTTAACTGCGCTGGCCGCAGCGGTACAGATCTACAACAATCACCCGCAGATCACTTATTATACTTTCATCATGGCCATATGCCTGGGAATAGCCGCAGGTATAGAGGCATTTCGGGAGAAGCAATTGCCCACTTTCATCAAAGCTTCGGTAGTATTGGCCATCGCGGGTGTACTCGCCGTGCTCCCTGCTATGGACAACCTGCTCATCATGAAAGAGTATACGAAATATACCATCCGTGGCAGCCAGTCGGAGCTCACCCTGAACCAACAAGACCAGGAAAGTAAAAAATCCGGCGGGCTCGATATCAAATATGCGTTCCAGTGGAGTTATGGCAAAGGAGAAACTTTCACCTTGCTGCTGCCGCATCTCGTAGGTGGTTCCTCCAATAGTAAATTATCCGCCGCCTCTCATACTTATCAGGCCCTTACCGAAATCGGTGTGCCTCCTACCAAAGCAGAAGAAGCCGTTAACAGCGCCAGTTGGCAGTTGTACTGGGGCGGCCAGCCATTCACACAAGGACCGGCGTATATAGGCGTTATTATCTGCTTCCTGTTTGTATTATCACTCTTCATTATCAGGAGCTGGCACAAATGGTGGCTGGTAGCCGCTACCGTGATTGGCATTGTACTCAGCTGGGGAAGTAATTTCCCGGAGTTAAATAACTTCCTGTTTTATCATCTCCCCCTGTACAGTAAATTCCGTGCGCCTACCATGGCATTGGTGATTCCACAGGTATCTATGGTCATCCTTGCCTGCTGGGCCTTACAGGAACTGATATATGGTAATCAGCCCAAAGCGTTGTTGCAGCAACATTTAAAACTGGCGGTGTTTCTAACCGGCGGACTGGTAATCTTACTCGGCCTGGTAGGTAGTTTCATGTATCCTTTTGCGGGTCCCGGCGATAGTGCTTTGCTGGCAAGGTATACACAGATGCTCGGTGGCGAAATCCCCGCGGCCAAACTGCTGGGCGCCCTCAAACAAGACCGAAGCGCACTACTGAGAGCAGATAGTATCCGCGCACTGATACTCCTCGTCATCGCCTTTGCAGCCATGTGGTACTTCCTGAAAGGAAAGATGAAAGCTACTATTGCAGTAGCCATCATTACAGTGGCCGTGCTGTTCGACAGCTTCCAGTTGGATAAAACCTATATGAATGAAGATAACTTCAGTGAAGCACCACTGGCAGGATTTGTGTCCCCATCGCCCGCCGATGAGCAAATTCTGCAGGATAAAGATCCCTACTACCGCGTCTTCAATCTTACTACCAATCCCTTCCTGGATGCCAACACCTCCTACTTTCATAAATCCGTTGGCGGACAAAGTCCAGCTAAACTATGGATCTACGAAGACCTGATAGAACACCAGCTCACCAAAAATAATATGGCGGTGCTGAATATGCTCAACACTAAATATTTCATTGTACCTGACCAAAAAACCGGGCAGCCGGTGGCGCAACTGAATCCCGGGGCATTGGGCAATGCCTGGTTTGTAAAAGCCATCCACTGGGTACCGGACGCCAACACAGAAATGCAAACACTGGATCATTTCAATCCAAAAGATACCGTAGTAATAGATAAACGCTTCCAGCCCATTGCCGGCACCTTCGCTCCAGTGGCCGATAGCAACGCCAGCATTGTATTAACGAAATACGGGTTGAACCAGCTGCAATACACGTCGCAAAACAGCGGCGAAGGTCTGGGCGTATTCTCCGAGATCTATTATCCCGCAGGATGGAAAGCATTCATCGATCAAAAGCCGGCCGACATTATCCGGGTGGACTATGCCCTGCGTGGTTTGAAAATCCCTGCCGGTAAGCATGATATCACCTTCAAATTTGAGCCTGCCACCTTCTTCCTGGGAAGAAAAATTGCCGCCATCTCTTCCTGGTTCCTGCTGATAGCAGTAGCCATCGGATTTTTATGGACCGGATGGAAAAGTTACCAGGCAGCTTTGCCGGAAGCTAAAAAGTAAGGTTCATCACAGAAAGTGGGGTGTTGATCACATTTGAATAATGCTCCATTTACCAGGGGTTATTTTTGGATCGTTACTGATACCAAATATTACCTCGTATGAAAAACATACCCTCTCCCATTACTTCCTTCTTCCTGTCATCACTCAGCCGGTGCATGGAAGAAGGAAGCCGGCCGGAGGCCTCCTCCCGAAACAACTATCCCGGCTACGTATATTCGTCCTGTTTACTTTCCTGTATTAAGAAGACACCCTTATTTCCTGCTCCCCCGGCGGTTGTTCTGTAGAAAAATGAACCGGCATTTCACCTTAAACAACTGTTAACTATGTTCAAAAGCTATTGGAGAAACGGATGGAAAAATCTCCTGAAAAATAAACTATCCGCTTTAATTAATATCGGAGGCCTTTCTATTGGCCTGGCCACTGGTATTCTTATCCTGCTTTGGATCAATGATGAATTCAGCTTCGATGCCTTTCATCAGAACAGCGCCCATCTTTTCCGGATCATGGAAAACCGCCGCCAGGAAGGTTCCTGGCAAACCAGTACGGTTACCCAGGGTCCATTGATGAAAAAACTGGTGCAGGATCTGCCGGAAATAAAATATGCGTCCCGCATTGCTTACGGAGGTCAGGGCCTGATGGTGGCAGGCAACAAAAGCCTCTACCAGGAAAGTGTGTACACCGATCCTGCTTACTTTAAGATGTTTACTTTTCCGGCAGTGAATGGGGATCCGGTGACGGCCCTGCAGGAACCGGGCAACATTGTACTCACGGAAAGCGCCGCCACCAGGATATTTGGCAACGCCGATGCCATGGGCAAAATTTTGAAATATAACAACATATACGACCTGAAGGTGGCGGCCATCGTTCGGGACGTACCTCCTAACAGCAGCACCAAATTCGATGTTGTACTCCCCTTCCGCCTGTATGAAAAAGAGAACGCTGACTGGATAGAAAAGTGGGATAATTACCGGTTGACCACCTGGGTACAACTGCAGCCAGGCGCCAACCTGGACGGTTTTAATGAAAAGTTGAAAACCGTCTCCAAACAAACGGTGGTCCCTGGTGATGGAGAGCGCGCTTTATTTGCCTATCCTTTTTCGGCGTTACGCATGCACGGCGAGTTCAGAAACGGGCAGCCCAGCGGTGGCCGCATACAGCTAATGATGTTACTGGGGACCATTGGAGGGTTTATTTTATTAATTGCCTGTATCAATTTCATGAACCTGTCCACCGCACGCTCCGAACGCCGTGCCCGCGAAGTAGGCGTGCGCAAAGCATTGGGCGCATCCAGGACCACCATCATTTTACAGTTCCTCGTGGAAGCCCTGCTGATTACCTTTCTCGCCATGGTCCTCGGGATACTGCTGGCAAAACTGACCATCCCCGGATTGAACCGCATATCCGGTAGAAGTATGGCTTTCGGCCTGGGCAACTGGAAAATTTTGCTGAGTATCGTGCTATTAACCTTCCTCACCGGCCTGGTAGCGGGTAGTTATCCTGCCTTTTTCCTCAGCAGCTTCCAACCGGTAAAAGTATTGAAGGGCCCTACCGTAGCACAACGCGGTGGTGGCGCTTTCCGGAAAACATTGGTGACCTTCCAGTTTGTGATCTCCATCTTTCTCATCATCACTACCATTGTGCTTTACCGGCAAATCCAGTACGGAGAGAACAGGCCGGTGGGTTACAACCAGGACCAGTTGATAGAGATACCGGTACGGGGTGATATGAACCAGCAATTTGCATTGATCCGGGATGAGTTTTCCCGCATCCCGGAAATAGAGCAGGTATCAGCAGGGTCAGATGACCTGCTGAGATTTGGTGGCGCCACCGATGGTATTCAATGGCCCGGCAAAACTGCCGATCAGAATTTCCCGGTAACCCTCACCTGGGTACAATACAATTGGGTAAAGACCGCCGGGCTACAACTGGCAGCAGGGCGTGATTTCAGCCCGGAATACGGAAGCGATTCTATCGGTTGCCTGGTCAATGAAGCGGCTGTAAGACGCATGGGATTAAAAGAACCCATCATTGGTACGCTGCTGGGTAAAAATCCTATTATTGGTGTGGTCAAAGATTTCGTGGCAAACGATCCTTATCAGTCGCCCAACCCAATGGTAGTATTCCTGAATACTGAGGCACTGGGACATTTCTTTGTGCGGCTGCGGAAAACGGCCAACCCGCAAACAGCGTTGGTAAAAATTGAAGCGGCCATCAAAAAAAGTAATCCTACGGTTCCTTTTGAATTTCATTTTATCAAGGAATCCTATCAGCAGAAATTCAACGGCATCCGGTCGTCAGGGCTTATGTTGAACTGGACAGGGGGCTTAGCGATCCTCATTTCCTGCCTGGGATTATTTGGCTTATCCTCTTTCCTGGCAGAGCGGCGCACCAAAGAAATTGGGGTCCGGAAAATTATGGGCGCCAGTGCCGCACGCATTTGGTTCATGTTGGCAACGGAGTTCCTGAAACCTGTTTTCATCGCATTCATCATTACCGTACCACTGGCGATACTGGCAATGCAACAGGCGTTAAAACATATCGACTACCGCGTTGAACTGCAATGGTGGATGTTCCTGGCAGCAGGTGTACTCACTACCCTCGTTGCCCTGGCAACCATTAGTTACCAGGGGCTGAAAGCAGCAGCAGCCAACCCTGTAAAGGCATTACAAACGGAATAATAACCGCTTAGCGGGTTGAAAGTAAGTGTTTAGGTGTATCGAGAAGCAACTGCGTTTGCAACAGCACATCTTTCATCTTCATCTTAAAGCGGGCAGCCGCAGACATTCCATCTGGCAGCAGGGCTTCCTGTAAGTCGCTCTGGAATAGGATACGCAGGTTTTCTTTCAACTGCAACAGTTTTTCCTGCTTCACCAAACCTGCAGCAAAACCTGCTTCCAGCATAGCCTGCTCCTGTGCTGCATTAAATGACGGGGCATACCAGATCAGGGGCACCTGCTTTAACCGCTTTATTTTTCTCAGTTCCCGCAGAAATAAAAGGGCTTCATCTGAAGGTTGCAAACTGTCTAAAAAAATGTAATCCGGCGTAAAGCCGGATTGCTTTTTTAGATAATCCAACGCCTTGCTGGTATTATCCTGGGCAATACAAGCTTTGCTAATCTGTAAAAGGTCCAGTGCAAGATAAAACTGGTTACGCCGGTCGCGATCCGGATCAATTAATAAGGACGACAATTTCTCTCTCATCGCAGGGTAATTTTAATGGTAGGATATTGGGTGTTGGTGCAAAATTACGTGAGGAAATGTTCCTGAAAAAATTTGGAATTTCCACTGAAAACGGCATCTCTAAAAAAACATCAATAATTAGCAAAACAACAACACAGCCAGCTATTGTTGAGCGGGCAAAATAACCCTGAACTCCGCACCTTCTCCCGGTGCTCCATTTGCATAAATATGTCCTTTATGATTCGCTACAATTTTACTGCACAAGGCAAGCCCAATACCCGTTCCTTCAAATTCGGTTCTGTCATTTAACCGTTGGAATATCTGGAATATTTTCGAAGCATACATCTGATCAAACCCTATTCCATTGTCTTTTACCACGATTACCCAATAGGCCAGGCCCTGGTCCAGTTCTGGTAAGCGGGCCAGTTCAGCGGCCGATAACGGTTCCGCATATACCTTTATTTGCGGTTGCCTTCCAGGCGATAAGAATTTGAGTGCATTCCCCAACAGGTTATGGAATAACTGGTTCATCTGCAACGGGCTAACCAACAAACGAGGCAGTTCACCGGTTTCCAGTTGTACATCATGCAAACTAACCGGCACTTCAAAATCTATGAGTACGTTCTTTAGTATTTCGTTGAGATCTGTTGCTACAAACGGTTCCTTCACATGTACGAGGCGGGAATAATCCAGCAATTCATTGATCAGTTGCGACATCCGTTTGGCACTGGACATCACCTTATCAAGATACATGCAGGAGGTATCAGAAAGAATGTCTTTGTTGACGTTATGCAACATGCCGGCAAACGTGTGAATTTTACGAAGTGGTTCCTGCAGGTCGTGGCTGGTCACATAGGCAAACTGTTCCAGCTCCTGGTTTGATTTTTCGAGATAGTAATTTGCATCCTGCAGTTCTTTGGTACGTAATTCTATCTCCGCCTCCAGCTTTAAGTTGAGTTGCATGTACCTGGCCTCGCTTTCCTGCAGGGCGGAAAACAGTTGTCGCTGTTGTGTAATATCCCTTGCAATTTTAGAGGCTCCTATCACGTTGCCATGCATATCTTTTATGGGAGATATGGTTAAGGAGAAGTCCCTGATCTCCCCTTCTTTTGTGATGCGTTTGGTTTGAAAGTGGTCTACCCGTTGACCGGATTTCAGGATTTCTATGATTTTAGGTTCTTCATCCAGTTTATCGGGTGGGATGATGTTGGTAATGGATTTACCGATCATTTCTGCGGCGCTGTAGCCAAATAACCTTTCTGCTGCCGGGTTCCAGCTTGTGACGATACCGTCCAGGGTTTTGCTGACGATGGCGTCGTCTGAATTCTCCACGATGGCGGCCAGTTTGGATAAATGTTCATGCGATGTTTTCTCGTGGGTAATATCCACCAGCATATTAACGGCTCCTGTGAGTTCGCCGTCTTCATCAAATAAGGGAACGGGATGCGGCGCAACAATCCGGCGGCTGCCGTCCGGTCGTTCTATCACTATGGTACGATTATAAACCGGCGTCGCGGTTTTAATGGCCTGTGCCATCGGACAGTCTTCCGGCGCAATAGCGGTGATGCCATCTGGTTGGTAGATCTTCCAGGCGCCGTTCCACATATCTACACCCACCACAGGTTCGCGTCCCCAAAGGGCTATCGCTGCTTCATTATACAGGAGAATACGGCCCTGTTTATCGCAGGTATAAACGGCTGCCGGCAAACATGCTATCACCCGGCGGTAAGCGTCTACGCCGGCTTCCTGGCGCCGTCTTTCCCTGGAAACACGGATATTGGATATAAGACTGGAAAAAAAATCCGTGTATTGCTTATACACCACGGTACCGTGCCCGCTGATCACTTTATCTGCGGGCAGGTGCGCTTTCCCAATAGGAATAGTTACCAGGAAGGTGCTGCCTTCCCCAGGCACACTCGTTATCTGCAGCTCGCCACCATGCCGCATCACCAGCTCGTTGACCAACGCCAATCCTTTATTATCCGCTTCTTTCTGTAACAAATTTTCGCGTACGGCAGTCATCAGGTCCGGGCTCAGCCCCATCCCGGTATCGGATACCGATAATTGTATGGTGTTGTTTTGCTGCATCAACCGTACAGCAATAGCTCCGCGCAGCGTATACCTGAGCGCGTTAGCCAGCAGGGTGAAGAGGATCTTCTCCCACATATCCCGGTCTACATATACTTCTTTGGTGACTACATGAAAATTGGTGACCAGGGTAAGTTTCGCCTGCCGGATTACCTGTTCGAAGTGCGACAGCAATCCATTGGTAAAACTGCTGATATCCGTTTTCACAAAAGCCATGGGAGCCGGCTGATGCCATACGGAGCCAGTCGCCATAATACCCGCTACTTGCCCGGATTCATCCGGAACAGGGCAGGCATTGAAATTATAATATAGCCCTTCCCGTTGTACCATCTGTAACAACAAAGTATCTGCAATATTGGATGTTCCTGCCATCAGGCTGTTAAAACGGGGCGCTAACTGATCCCACAAACTACTCCAGGCTACCACGGCGGGCAAGCCTAATGGATCCGGGTAATGTGCATCCAGCAATAGCCGGCAGGCATCATTATGTATATGAATAGCATCTTCCCCCCACCATAAAAACATGGGCTGCGGTGAAGCCAGCAAAATACGCATGCATGTTTTCAGTGACTGCGGCCATTGTGCTACCGGCCCTAACCTGGAAGTAGTCCAATCAAAAGAACGGATCAGTTCACCGGCTTCTCCTCCGCCGGACAGGCAGTCATCCATCCCGCCGACTGGTTCACGGAAAGCCGCCTTTACAGGGGCGTTTAACATTGTACAAAGAATAAAGTCATAAAAGATACACTGGTTGATGGCTGTCAGGCAATTGTTTTAAAATTCCACAATCAGCAAAAAAACTGGGTAAAAAAATGCACATCAAATCATACTGTCGTTGTGTTTGATACCGCCGGTTTTATCCGGTTTCTTTCCTGCTGCTAACAGTTTCGGGGTGTTGGACCAGTAATCCTCAGCAACCAATATGGTCCAGCCGCTCCCGCTTTACCATATAGTTGCAATAATCGTGTCAGTCCCGGATACGTTATTTATCCGGAAATTTAATCTGCTCGTAGGCCGGGGCAGCTTCTATGTATCCCAATGGAGTAAACTGTTTACCTTCCTGTTCGTTATAGGCAATGAAGAAATGTTCTATTTCCCGGATCGTTTGAGACGACACCGCATCCACCCCCTTAAAGGCTTTGGATACAACCGGCACCGCAATGTAGCGGTCGTTTCTCACCACTGTTCCATCCCTTTCACGCTGTTCTGCCTTAATCGCCCCTAACAGGCGACACTTGATCAGGCAACCGGGAAAACTTTTAAATTCTGAAATCACCATGACATCTAACGGGTCTCCATCTGCGCCCCTGGTTCCCAGGATAAATCCAAAGTCATAAGGGAAAACCATCCCGGCGGGCAATATTTTGTTGAGTACAAAAAAACGGGATGCCGGATCAAAATCATATTTTTCACTACTCCCCTTCGGGGTTTCAATGACAACAGGTAACTCTTTAATGATCATACGCACATTTTGTTGGTCAATAATAGGATAAAGAGGACTCGACTGCGAAGAAACAAAAAAACCATCAACCAACAGACATATAATACACAGGAGGGCACAATGATTGTACAAAAAATTACAAACTGATTATCATGAGCGACTTCCATATACAACTGCAAGGCCACGATATTGGCGTTACCCGCCAGGAAGAGAATATTTTTATTGTCCGCCTCCCGGAGAAAACTATTCACTTGCGCAGAAAGCAGGACAACGAAGGTGCCAGTCACTGGTTCGAAGAAGGAAAGGATAATGAAACGCCGCAAACCGAAGCCATAGGCACGGCCATTACAACCTGGCTGGCGCAGCACAGCGAATAAAAAATCAAACGGGCAAAATACGGGACTAACGGTAAAGGCAATACGTAGTGCAGGACAACAGGCAGCATCTACAGATGTTGTCCCCCCTTACTTATTTCCTTTATTATAAAAAATGAATAACCCATCTTTTCCCGCTACGATCACATCTTTCCGGCCAGACCCGGTAAGATCATGTACATCAAAGTACAGCCCCACTCCTTTCTCTCCATAGCTGATCACCTGTTTTGTAAATGATTCGCCGTTCCATTTAAAATAATAAATACCACAGGGATCGGCCGAACCCGGGTCATGGTCATTATGCGCGCGATACCGCTTCCCGGTCACCAGTTCTTCCTGTCCATCTCCATCTATATCCGTCCATAACATAGTATGGTATTGAGAATTGTTGGGGTCAACAGCATGTTTGATCCAATGGCGTTGATGGGTACCGGGATCCTGGCGCTGCTCATACCAATCCAGGCCGTAATCGTGACCCTGGCCAGCAATTAAATCGGCCAGCCCGTCTTTGTTGACGTCTGTAACAATCACGGGGACACTGGCCGTGCCCAGGTTAAAGTCGGGGTGAAATGTCCAGGAAGCTGCGAAAGGCGCTGCCGGGGCTTCTACCCAGCCTTCGGGCAAAATGATGTCAATACGGCCATCGCCGTTGATATCGCCGAAGCCCAGGCCATGGCCGGACTTACGGTCCAGTATTTTATGGGCCGTAAACCCATGAACAGCTTTGTTGTAGCGGTAAATAGTCAGCGGATCATTGGGCGTATTGGGAATAATTTCCGGGATGCCGTCTCCATCTATATCACAGGATCGCGTGGTTTCTATGTTTCCGGGTGTAGCAATCAGGTGCGCTTTCCATTCACTGTCGTTTCCCGGGTTTTCTATCCATGATAAAGTTTTACCAAACCAGCCCCCGGTAATGAAATCCAGGCGGCCATCACCATTTACATCAAAAGGGATGGTGGAGAAATCGTCCCAGTATTCGCCAAATTGCTTCACGGGGCCGATGTAGTGACGCTTAAAATAAGCGGGCCCCTCATACCAGAAGGCACCGGATACCAGGTCGGGTATATGGTCGTTGTTCACATCAAACACGGCCACCGACTCATAACTTTCTGCTGCCACCACCTTTTTTTCAAATGACAGCGTAGGGATGACGCGTTGCTGTGCAGGAAGACTATTGGCTAACAGCAAGCCGGCGATAGTGGGTATCAGTTGTTTTTTCATGTCAGCGTGGAATCAGTTATCTCCAACAAGATAATGAACCCCGGGAATAAACTATCCTGTAGTATCCTGTATTATTCCGCAATAGCGGGGTTACTTACCCAGCCACCGCTTAAAATCTGCTGCTCTTAAACGGCTAATAATAATATCTTCGTAAGCCATGGGCTGTACCTGCAATTTTATTTTCCCATCAAACCATGCAAATACCTGGTCGATGGCCGGATGATGAATAATAAACTGCCGGTTCACGCGAAAGAAACAGGCAGGGTCCAGTTGCATTTCCAGCTCATCCAGGTTATTATCTATCAGGTAATCATGGCCGGTAAAGGTTTTCAGGTAATGCTGCCGCTCACGGGTATAAATAAACGCCACTTCACCCACATTCACAGAATAGAGACGTGAGCCGGCGGCCACCAGGAAACGGGACTTGTATTCTTTCCGGCGCAGTGCCTGCACAATCACCGACATATCAATTTCTCCGCCTGCTAACGAATAATATTGCCGGAACTTGCCCAGCGCTACCGACAAATCCGCCTTCTTCAATGGCTTCAGGAGATAGTCGATACTATTGTATTTAAAGGCACGGACCGCATACTCATCAAATGCCGTTATGAATATGATATGGGCATTTACCGGTACTTCTTCAAACACATCGAAACTCTTTCCATCACCTAGTTCAATGTCGAGGAAAATCACATCCGGGCCCGGGTTCTCACGTAACCAGGCCACGGATTTTTCTACCGTATCCAATACTGCCATCACATTAATGTCTTCGTTTTCTTTAGACAACATCCTGATGAGGCGATCTGCCGCCAAAGATTCGTCTTCAATAATCAACGCATTCATGTTCGCAATAATTAGTAAAAGATTAGGGTTTATAGATCAACCGAAATATAAAAGGTGGCTAATTGTGATAGATATTCGTCTGTATCAGCGGAATAACCACCGTAAAAAAGCCATCTGCTGCCGTAATCCGGAGCGCTTGTTCTTTTTTCAACAACCGGTAACGTGTCCGGAGATTTTGCAATCCTGTTTTATCAGATGGCTCCTGCCTGACCTTTGGTTGTAAATTATTCTGAATATGCAGGTTATCGTCATCGTCTGAAAAAATGGTAATCGTCAACGGTTTATCCCTGGACACCACATTATGTTTCACCGCATTTTCCATGAGTAGCTGTAATACAAATGGTGGCAACAGGTACTGTTCCTTGCAGGGCGCCACTTCAATCTGTACTATCAGCGATTCCTCAAAGCGGGTACGGAGCATCAGCACATAAGATTCCAGGAAAATACGCTCTTCCCGGAAAGTGGTGAGTTCGCGGCTATTTTTTTTCAGGAGATACCGGTACACGGCTGCCATCTCTTCTACAAATGATTCCGCCTTTACAGGATCATTTACAATTAAAGCACTGAGCGTATTTAAGCTGTTAAACAGGAAATGAGGCTTTACCTGGTCTTTCAAAAACTGGTACTGGCTATCAAGATTACTTTTTTTGAGTCGCTGTGATTCCATAAATAACTGCTTCCATTGCGCCATATAATACAATGCCTCGTAGCCGCCTACCACCAGCAGGCTACAGAGAATAGTCAACCCTGCAATGAATGCATAATCGCCCATTGTCACCTGCTTATAAAAGCCAATCCATCTGCCAAAAAGCTGGTTAGCCAATGCCAGCATACCTAATAGCGGTGTTCCTATGACGATGATTAACCGTACCCGTTTTACCATATTGCGGTTACCCGGCCATTTGCGGCGGGAAAACAACACCAGGAAACGGCCTGCCTCGCCGGAGGCCACGGCATAAAATAGGGATATCAACACACCATTCACTGCAGAATCCCTATCGTGAATCAGCATGCTATAGAAAAAAAGCAAGAGGAACAGGAAAAGAAAAAGCGGGGCATACCCTCTTATTTTTCGCTCGTACATTTTTCGGGATTATGAAAACTAAGGTAGGTAAATTGATAGACAGGAAAATCCGTAGTACTACTGACTTCCGTTTGTCGGTATTTTGGGAGGGGCATACAAAAATGTAAAAGCAGAAAGCAGAAAGCAGAAAGCAGAAAGCAAAAAGCAAAAAGCTATTGTAGCGAGTGACAAGAGCGAATAGGTAATTAAATACTCGCTTCTGTCACTCGCTACAATAGCTTTTTGCTTTTTGCTTTCTGCTTTCTGCTTTTACGTATTTGTATGAGCCGTACTTTCTGCTCGAATTATATATTATGATCCTTCGGTAAAATCATTAACCGGGGGATTCTTACATGTGCGGGTTGTTGCATGATAAATCGTACCGTTCCTACAATATCATCCGTCGTTAATGGTTCGTGAATGCCCATACCTTCCTTCGGATGTACATTCCAGTCTTTATGCAACTCCGTCATTACCAGGCCGGGTTCAATACATGACACCTGTATATTACTACCGGTAAGCTCCATACGTAATGCTTCCGACAGCGCTTCCATCGCGAATTTGGTGGCAGCATAGGCCCCTGCCGTAGGTCGTACTTTTGTACCCAGTACACTGGACATATTGATGACATGCCCGAATCCCTGTTGACGAAAACGTTTCAACAATTGATACGTTAGCCGGATAGTAGCGGTGACATTGAGTTGTATCATATCAGTCACCTTATCGATATCGATCTCTTCAATGGTGCCGGTAGCGATGGTACCTGCGCAATTAAAGAGGTAATCGCAACGACCATATTTTTCATACACAGTGGAGATCAGTTGATCCTGGAAAGCCGCGTCCGATAAGTCGCCGGTAATGGTAGTGACGTTCCTGGCAGGTAATTGCTGCAGCCGGTCTTCCCTGCGGGCTGTGGCTACTACGGTATATCCATCTGCCTGTAAAGCTTCAGCAATGGCATAACCGATACCACTGCTGGCGCCTGTTACTAAACATATTTTCATTTACTGCTGGATTTCTGTCAAGATAATAAAAATAGCTTTTAGCTGCGCGGTCATCCATTGTCTTTCGCAGTGCTCATAACCACTGGTTAAATCTTTTGATATACCAGTTCTTGATAAGCTGTGTAAGCATGCAGTAACTAAACAATACTGCGATCAGCCAGGGGAAAAAGGACAACGGCAAAGGCTCCATTTTCAGTGAGGCTGCAAACGGTGTAAACGGAATCGCTATACCGATCAGCATAATCAGGCTGGTCAGCGCCACCACCGGCGCGGTGGCCCAGCTCTGGATAAAAGGTATTTTACGCGTGCGGATCATGTGTACAATCAACGTTTGCGATAGCAACCCTTCTACAAACCAGCCCGCCTGGAACAACCCCTGATGCTCTGGTGTTGCCGCTTTAAACACATAGAACATGATCGCAAAAGTGGCATAGTCAAAGATGGAACTTACCGGGCCAATGAACAGCATAAACCGGGAAATGTCGCCAGCATTCCACTTCTTGGGCTTGTCTATAAAGTCCTGGTCCATTTTATCCCAGGGAATAGATACCTGTGAGATGTCGTACAGCAGGTTTTGCACTAAAATCTGTACCGGCAGCATGGGAAGAAAAGGTAATAATGCACTGGCGCCAATCATGCTGAACATGTTACCAAAGTTGCTGCTGGCGGTCATTTTGATGTACTTGATAATATTACCAAATGTTCTTCTGCCATAGATCACTCCTTTGCGCAATACCATCAGGTCTTTTTCCAGCAGGATGATATCGGCGCTTTCTTTGGCGATATCTACGGCGGTGTCTACACTGATGCCTACATCCGCATCCCGGAGCGCCGCGGCATCATTAATACCATCGCCCATGAAGCCTACGGTATGTCCTTTTGCCTGTAACAGCTTTACAATTCTTGATTTCTGTACCGGCGTGAGTTTGGCCAGGATGGATACCTGGTCTATTTTCCGGGTAAGCGTGGCATCATCCAACTGTGCAATATCGTGGCCCAGCAATACATCTGAGAAAGGAATGCCTACTTCGCGGCATATTTTCCGGGTAACAATTTCATTATCGCCGGTCAGTACTTTTACCTGTACGCCCAATTGCTGCAATGATTCAATAGCCACTCTTGCAGAAGGTTTCGCCGGATCGAGGAAGCCGATAAAGCCGGTAAGTACCATGTCTTTTTCGTCTTCCACGGTGTAGGTGAGTGCGCGGTCATCGAACTCGCGGATCGCCACCAGCAGCACTCTGAGGCCTTCTTCATTAAGTTTGCCGGAAATACGCAGGATCTTCTCCCGTACGTTTTCATCTATTGGAATAATTTTATCTGATTCGATGTGCAGCTCTTTATCTTCCCCCGGATCAAAAGCATGGGTGCATAGTTGCAGCATCTCCTCTACAGCGCCTTTGCAGATGAGCAATTGCTTACCGTTGCGCTGTTTCAGGATCACTGACATGCGGCGGCGTTGGAAGTCGAACGGTATTTCATCCGCTTTCAGATAATGTTCTTCCACTTTCAGGTAGTCGTGCAGTTCCACATGTTCCAGTACGGCCACGTCCAGCAGGTTTTTGAGACCGGTTTGATGATAGCTGTTGAGATATGCCCACTTCAGTACTTCTTCATCATCTTCCCCAAAAATGTTGAGGTGTCTTTCCAATACAATTTTGTCCATGGTGAGGGTACCGGTTTTATCGGTACACAGTACGTCCATGGCGCCGATGTTCTGGATGGCATTGAGGCGTTTGATGATTACTTTGCGTTTGCTCATGTTCACGGCTCCTTTCGCCAGGTTGGCGGTAACGATCATGGGCAGCATTTCGGGGGTCAACCCCACTGCTACGGCAATGGCAAACAACAGCGCATCCCACCAGTTTCCTTTTACAAGGCCATTGATCAGGAAAATGAGTGGTACCATTACCAGCATAAAGCGGATGAGCAGGTAACTTACTTTGTTCACCCCTTTATCAAAGCTGGTTTCCGCGCGCTTGCCGGTAATGGATTTGCTGAGGGAACCAAAATACGTTTGATTACCGGTGTTCACGATCACTGCGGTAGCGGCGCCACTTACGATGTTGGTACCCATGAAGCAGATATTATCCAGTTCCAGCACAGTTTTATGAAAAGCGTCGGGCACGGGGAAGCTACGCTTTTCCATGGGAAGCGATTCACCGGTGAGCATGGCCTGGCTCACGAACAGGTCTTTCGACTGCACCAGGCGACAGTCTGCCGGGATCATGTCTCCGGCAGAGAGGAAAATAATATCTCCGGGCACCAGTTGCTTGATGTCTGTTTCTGTTTTCTCTTTCGACTTACGTATAACCGTGGCCGTAGTCCGCACCATACTTTTCAATTGTTCGGCTGCGCGGTTGCTGCGGTATTCCTGGAAGAAGCGAAGCAGGGAACTCACCATCACCATGATACCCACCATGATCACCGTTTTATAGTCCCCTTCCCCGGGAGCAGCCATCCACACATCTGTGATGAATGAAATAAGGGCGATGGCCAGCAGGATGGCGATAAACGGGTTAACGAAAGCCGTCAGCAATTGTTTGTACCAGGCAGGCGCTTTTTCATGGTGCACTTCATTTAAGCCGATCAGGGTTAAACGTTTGCGGGCTTGTGTAGGAGATAAGCCATCAGGGTGACTATCGAGTAAAGCCAGGTAGGTGTCCTGGTCTGCCGCCGCTACCTGTTGCAGTTTGCTGGTAGCGGATTCATCGTGGCCACCGGGTATGATCTTCCTGATATCAGGCATGCCGGACTTCCTTCTGAAAGCATAGTTGCGTACGAAATGTGGGTGCTTGTTTACAGCAGTTGATAAGTATAACACAGCGCTATATTTTTCCTGCTGATAGGCACAGCAGCGCTATGAAGATCAGGCAGGAGATGAAAAAATAAAGTAACGTTCCGGACCAGCGTCCATAATTTTTTGTTTTATTGCGATGCAAATGTATGCCTGCACGATGATAAGGGCAGTTAGAGGTTGGACAGAATTTTATTAGAAAATTATTAGAACGGGGTTTACAGGTGAGGAAGGATCACAGTAAAGGTACTGCCTTCCTGCAGCCGGGAAGTTACGCTGACAGCGCCCTCGTGCATCCCTATGATCTTTTCTGTTAAAGAAAGGCCAATGCCATTACCACGGGTGAAGCTTTGATTGGCGCCCCGGTAGAAAGCGGTGAATATATGAGGAAGATCTGCTTCGCTGATGCCAATCCCCTTATCCATAAAGCGTAGTATAAGATCGGCTTCGCCGTAACGGATAGATACCGTGCACTGGTGATCCGGCGAGAACTTACACGCATTTTCCATGAGGTTAATAAAGGCCACTTTCAGGAGGTATTCGTTTCCGTTGACGGAAATCATATCATCTGCCTCTATTTCCTGCTCAAATACAATATCTACTTTATAGTCATCGGCTGATTTGATCACGGCATCGCGGGCGTCCATGAGTAATTCATCTACCCGTAATACTTTACGGCTTATTTCTGTATGGTCATAATTGGCTTTTGCCATATCCAGTAAGCCATTGGACAAACGCACCAGTCGCCGTGCATCGGCCAACGCGAGGCTGATGACCTCTTTATATTCTGCCGGGGTTCTGTCTTTCGTTAATACAATCTGCAGTTCTCCTACAATAGTCGCGAGTGGGGTACGCAGTTCGTGGGAAATATTGCTGACAAAATGTTTCTGCGCATCAAAGGAGTGTTCCAGGCGATCCAGCATTTTATTAAAGGTGGTGGCCAGTTCTCCTATTTCATCTTTTTCATTTTGTACGGGCACCCTCAAATCCAGGTTGGTAGCGGTAATTTCTTCTACTTTATCAATCATCTCTTCCACCGGTTTCAATGCTTTACCCACAAAGAAATAGCCTGCAAGGATCGTGAGACCAATAATACCGATGAATGAGAAAATGAGGCTATATCGCAGCCGTTCCAGTCGCTGCAGTCCATATTTATCGATAGCGGCTGCCGTGATCACATAGTGGTGGCCGTTATGTTCATAGAGCAATCCTACTACCTGTAGCGATCCCTGCTCAAACAGGATGGTTTGTTGCGCCAGGATTTCGTTGATCATCTGCGGAGTTTCCTTCACCTTATCGATTTGCACGGCGTCATGATACAGGAGATGAAAAGCGGTATCATAGATGGCTATTTCTTCGCCGAACAATGCATTATCTGCATTTTTATACATGAGCTGTAGAACGTTGGGCGGCACATGGGCATCCAGCAGCATATTGGCTTTGGTGATGGCTTCCCGCTTCAGGTGTTCGTAATAATCCGCTTTACGGGCATTGGCAGACGACACATACACGAATACCGCGAATGCGAGCAGCAGTACTCCGAAAAGTACCAGGAACAATAATATGAGCCGGACCCTTATTTTCACTCTGCTTCAAATATAAAACCCATGCCGGAGCGGGTATGGATTAGTTTTGTCGGAAAATTTTTATCTATTTTCTTCCTGAGATAGTTGATATATACGTCAATGAAGTTGGTGCCGGAATCGAAGGTATCCCATACTTTCTCGGCAATTTCGGTGCGTGACAATACCCTTTCCGGATTTTTCATCATATATTCCAACAGGCGGAATTCCTTTGGTGTAAGGGAAATAACCACCTGGTTACGTTTTACAATTTTCGTTTGCAGGTTCATTTCCAGGTCTGCAAAGCGCAGCAGGAAACCCTGGCTATAAGTATTGGTATTGGCCTGGTTCCGCTTGATCAGCGCGCGGATGCGGGCATGTAGTTCCCGGAAATCAAAAGGCTTCACGAGGTAATCATTGGCGCCGGCATCGAAGCCTTCCACTTTATCGTCTGTAGTGCCCAGGGCGGTGAGCATAATAATGGGGCAGTCCGGCAATACGCTGCGTATCTGCTTGCACAGATCCAGCCCGTTGATCTTAGGCAGGATGAGGTCCATGATGATAAGATCGAAGGATTGGGACAGGGCCAGTTTTTTCCCCATCTCCCCATCGTAGGCAAGGGATATCAGGAAGCCTTGCTCTTCCAGTCCCTTTTTTATCATTTCCGCCATCCTTTGTTCATCTTCAATTACCAGGATCTGCATAAGCCTTGTTTAGGAGACAAAGGTAGAGGAGAATTACGAATTACGGATTACGGATTACGGATTTATGGGGAGATAAGAGCGGATGATCTTTGCTGATATCTCCGCACAAATCCGTAATTCGTAATTTCTTTACTGGAATCCTTTCCATTCCTCAAACCGCTGATCTATCAAAGGTTTGATGCGGTCATAGTTTTCCCAGGTATCTGCTACGGCATATAAATTGAAGTCCGTTGAATGCTGCCTGAATGCATTTTCGTAGTCCTCGAAATAGCTGGGGTATTTAGCGGCAGCGGTTTTCTCTTTACGGGCATAATATGATTTAGCGAAATCATTGCCTGTTTGATCCAGGTCGTCCGTTGTAAATTTCTCATCGCAGTTGGCGATCAGGTATTGAGCGCCGGTTAATGTTCTGTTTTTCACCTTTTCAATATCTTCTTCGCAATCGTCGGTTTGTTCTTCCGACAACAGATCATGTTCAATGCACCAGGTTAAGAACATACCAATATGCGTAGCGGCATTGGCAGGTGGTAAGTCAGCAGGATAGTTGCCCCCGTAATGCCAGGAAGCATCGTCATATTTGGCCATAGGTATATATTCAATTAGCTTGTCTGTGCGTATGTGCGGTAACGTTATATACTGCCGAAGGTGGTTGTCGGCATGCAAATATAGAATAAATTAATAATCCTTTAGGAACAAAGTTTTTTGCGGCGGCGCGGGTTAATTGGCGGCAGTAGGTTCATTAGCGGCAGCAGGTTCATTGGCGGGGATATCGCCCCGGCGGAGTTGTATGATAAAGGTGGTACCGTTTTCCGGTGCACTTTCTACTGTGATGGTACCATTATTAAGTTCGGTAAACTCATGACAAAGCAATAGTCCTATACCGGCGCCTCTTTCGCCGGTGGTGCCATAGGCGGGTTGCTGCTGGGAGGTAAACAGCGTTTTCAGTTGCTGCATATCCATGCCAACGCCATCATCAACGATACGAATAAAGACCTGCTCCTCTGTTTGCCACGCTGTTACCGAAATTTTTCCGCCGGCATAACTGAATTTAAGGGCATTGCTGAACAGGTTACGGAGAATAACAGATACCTGGTCTCTATCGGCGAATAGTGCGGTACTTACCGGCACCTGTACATCCACCTGCATATTTTTCTGTTGTATCACCAGTTCAAAGAAAAGTAATATCTCGCTCATCACGGGTGCCAGCAAAAAATGCCGGGGCCTTGTCTGAATACCTTTCATACTACGGGTACTCCAGCGCAATACGTTATCCAGCGTACCTCCCAGCTGGGATACCTTCTGATGCAGGGTGGCGGCAGCTTCCTCCATATCATTCCGCGGATACTGGCCCTTCTGGAACATATCCAGTAAGCTCTCCAGGGTAGATAACGGGCTACGGATATCATGCGCCACAATGGAAAATAGTTTTTCCTTGTCTTTATTCATGGCCAGCAGCGCCTGCCGCTGCTTTTCGATTTCCTCCTGGTAGTCGGACTGTATATATTTAAAGAAGAGTAACGCTATAATCATAGAAACCAGGGATACCGCCACATTGGTCCATTCCCGTTGTTGGGGTACAGGAGGTGCCAGGTACCACGACTGCGGCATAAATATAATCAGCAAAAAGGCCGACAGGATCAAAATGCTCAGGCATCCTATCACCCATTTGTTGTCATATATCATCACGGAGACAACCAGGATGTTTAACAGGAAGTATTCCGCACCATTATGAAAATATAAGCCGGTAAAGGTGTATAGCACCACGCTGAAGAAAATGAGCACAATCCTGGCGCTCAGGTACATCCGGTATTTATGCAGGAGCAATACCGCCACGGCAGTGGAAGTGGTCACTGCATTCAACGCTGATAACAGGTACCTGCCCTGGAAGGCATTTATAATGCAATAACTGATCATGAAAGGAATACAGGGAAGGGATAGCAGGTTGAGTAACATGGTACGCCTCGCCTCAATAAAGGGCATGGTAGGATAAACACCCAGAAGTACGATGTGATTCCAGAAGTTCACCGCCGTTTGATATATGAATCGTTTTGGCCCCTGCAGCATATATGCAGCAAAGATACTCCGAAAATTCACAGTTTTACCTATATTGCTCCTTCTTCCTTTTCCGCTTCTCACATTATTATTTTCCAAATATCATAGCATGAAAAAAGACAATTTGTTTGTCATCACCGGTGGCCCGGGGATGGGCAAAACGACTGTAATTACTGCTTTGCAGGAATCAGGTTATACCTGTGTACCAGAAAGTGGCCGGGATATTATTCAACAACAGGTAGCCAGTGGCGGCGAAGCGCTTCCCTGGCGCAACCGCGAGGCATTTGCAGCACGAATGTTTGAGCAGGCGCTACGCGACTTTCAGGCACAATCGGGGCAAATGCCCCCGGTATTTTTTGACCGGGGCATTGCTGATACCATCGGCTACCTGACGCTGTGCGGGCTTCCAGTACCCGCATTAATGAGCGAGGCCGCCCGGCAGTACAGGTTTAATAACCGCGTATTTTTCACGCCACCATGGCCGGCCATATACGAACAGGATAACGAACGAAAACAGTCTTTTGAAGAGGCGGTACGTACTTATGAGCAACTGCTACGCACCTACGAAGAATTGGGCTATGAAGTGGTGATATTGCCGAAAGTCAGCGTAGCGGAGCGGGTGCAGTTCATTTTATCTGTAATAGATGATGCTTGTCAGATATAGCAAGGCAGTGGAATATGCGATACCCGTCAAACAAAAAGCGTAAAGAAAATAACCTTTGCTGGTTACCTCCTTTACGCCTTCCTGATCAATATTGTTTATTTTTTTGTGCCCGCCTGTTCAATAGCGGCCACTCTTTTCGCCAGTTCTTCCAGCTTAGCAGCTAACGCTTTGTTCTCTGCTTTCACGGCGTCATTTTCTTTTTGCAGTTGCTGATTTAATTCCTGCACCGCTTTCATGGTGATGGCGAGAGAGCTGTTGGTATCGAAGCGGTCGTGCCCTTTGGTGGCAAAGTGCCAGTCGGTGCTGTCGGCAATAATACCAATGCGAACATTTTCCTGTTTATCATCCTTATAAATAAACTGTTTGATCTGTACCTGCATCAGCAAGCTCAAAGCATCTTCGGTAAATGGCTGGATATTTTTCTTCAGGCTGGCAAGGGAGTTTTGCAGGAAGCCGGTAGCATTCAGGTTACCGGAGGCGTCGCGCTGGGCAATCGTGCTAGCTGCGGTCGTAATAGAGGGCGTATAAGTTTTTACCAGGTATCCCCTACTATCGGTGCTTACCAGCGCGGCGCTGGCAAAGTCTACAAATCTGTATCCGACGCTGTCTATCTCCAGGGTCTTTTTATCAGTAGCAGTAGATCCGCCCATTATCCTAACCGGTCTAAACATATTGTTGCTCCTGTTAAAACCATCAAAAATGGCGTACCCGCCTGTATAACCTATTTCTGCTGCCGGGCTGTTGGCCGGATCCAGGGAACTGGTATACCAGCCTTTAAACCTCCCCTGTCCATTCCACTCCTGTCCTCCCTGTGAAGTAAGCCGGCTAACGAGTGTAGTACCACCATAATATTTCCAGCTATAGTTTAGCGTGGGCTGTGGTACAGAAAACCAGGTTGCCCCTGACTCTACCCCAATAGAAAAGTTAGTACTGGTATCTGTAGTTCGTGTATAGAGTAATAACTTGGTACCCGGCCCCGCTGTATTTAACGCCGGTGGTGCTACTCCAACTGAATTAAAACTGATAATATTAGATACGGTATCAGAAAGCAATACCAGGCCAGTGGATACCAGCATAAAGTTTTTGGACAAGGTAAATTGTCCCCCTCCCAGTGCGCCTAGTGAAATATTTCCTTTATCACTCAACAAACTTACATCACCATTTACAGAAGATACTTTTCCTACGTATCCTACCCGTACGGTATCATTCTTTTCCATAAATGCAATATAGGAGCTATTGGCATTGCCGGTACCGGTACCACGAACCCGGGAGGAGCTGGCCGCGATAAATCCATTCGCCATTTCTACAAAACCTCTGCCGCGTGTAATCCTTAATGGTGAGTCAATTAAGTTACCATTTCCATCATGACGATTGATGGCAAGATCGCTGCCCTCTAATCCCCCAGTTTCTGCGTTATTGCGGGTAAACGACCATCTCCTGTTTTTGATGTCATTTGGATCCAGTGCTCCACCATAAATCTCCAATTGCCCGGCACCTGTAGCACCGAAGGTCTTTATTTTTGGGAAAGCTGCCGCACCTGTTACCTGCAGGTCTGCAGTTTTGGTTGTTCCGGCGACCTCCAATAAGGTGGTCGGTGTAGTGGTGCCAATACCTATATTTCCTGCAGTAGTGATGCGCATACGTTCCGCATAAGCGTTTAATGCAGTCCTATTCCCAAATACCATATGTGCGCCATAGCCCTGACCATCTGCCGTGGATACTACTCCCAAAAAGGCTCCCTGGTAAATACCCGAAGGTATCATCGACTGCATACCGAATCCTGAGAAACTATTTGTCAAACCCGTTGCATTCGTTACATACACCATACTGCTTTTTGGAGTTGGCAAAGTAGCAGATACTGGCTGATAAGTCATATAGCTGGTATCTGTTACCGCTAAACGTACATTTGGAGAAAATGGATAATTGGCATTGATCATTAAATTACCAGTTCTTAAGCCCGATGGAATAGCGGCAATACCACTGGATCTTTCTATAGACAGCGCAGAGTTCAGAAACTTACCGGTATTTGAATATCGGAATATGCGAAAATCTGCACCACTGTCGACTGTTCCCTCAACACCCAATAGTCCTAATGACCAACGCAGATTTCCTGCAGCGGCGCTTCCATTGTACATATGATAGTGCGCTTCCCCATCCCAGTCACTGCCGGCAGTACTTCTAAGAAAACGTCCTTCCAGCGCCAGGGCGAGTCCTACTCCATTAATGTTAAAATTACCGGCCTGTAAACTGGTATCATTGCGAATATAACTTTGATTCCCCCAGGTACCCAGATCCACTGTATCCTGTCCGGGTATAGCCAACAGGTTCCCCATCGCTTTCAAACGAATACGCTGAAACTCCGTACGCCCGTTCCCTTTATTAAACAAAAATCCCGGTACCCCTTTGGTCCGGTTTTCCAGGATTAATTCCGCAGTATCGCAATTGCTGTAAATGCGGACACTATCGGCCCGGATCTGGTATACTTGCTGTGCTTTGGAAAGAGTGCTCACACAAAGGAGCATCAACAGGACAGATAAATACTTCATGAGGTATGACATAGATAATAAGAAGAAATTATGGGTAACACTTTCTCGATTGTATTATTAATACATTTCACAGGAAAGGGCTTTCATTCCCAATGGCCAAGCCTATCAGGATTTTTTGCATGCCAAAAATACATAATACCTTTGAAAAATATTAATGTGCGGAAAAACTATTTTTTCTGCATCTTTGCTGGTACCATTCCGTAACGCGGAGTATTAGTGAACAACAACTGACACCAACAAACCCCCACCAGGTTTATGTAAATACTAACAATGCCGGGCAACCACCGGCACTATGAACTATTAATATTTGACAGTGGAAAATTCAGCTACACGTGATGAGAAAATGTTGCTCTCCTGTATCGCTTCGGGAGATGAACGACCTTCAAACAACTGTTTGAGCAATGGCATCCTTTACTGGCTACACATATTTACCGGGTCACACAATCCCGTCCACTTACGGAAGAAATAGTTCAGGACGTATTCCTGAAAATCTGGAACAACCGGGAAACACTGGGCGACATCCGGCATTTCTGGTCCTGGCTGCTGGTGATTTCCCGCAACCATGCCCTCAACGCCCTGCAACGCAAAGCCCGGGAATATAAACACTGGGAACAATGGGTAAAAGATAACGCCACTGAAGCCAACAGCATAGATCCTACCCACAGCTTTTACACACTGATTGATGAAGCCATTGATCAATTATCGCCGCGCCAGAAAGAAATTTACCTGCTGCACCGGCACGAACGTATGACCTACCAGCAAATTGCCGTCCACCTGAACATTGGCAGGGAGACGGTAAAAACGCACCTGGAGTCGGCTACCAGGGCCATTTCCAAACACGTGAAACTACAACTGGCGGTGACAATGACGGCCATTCACTTATTATTATAATTTTTTTTCGCCCCCCTCCCCCTTTTTGATCCATGACTTTGTCCATCATATGGAGAAAGACTATCATTATGGATCAGCAACAGCTGCAGGAACTTTTTGAACGATATTATAACCGGACTGCCACGCCGGAAGAAACGGCTGCGCTGATGGCGCTGATAGAGCAAGCCCCCGCAGAAAAAATTGCGGAGCTGATACACGCACAGGGGCTGCAACTGACGGCCCCTGAACCGGTGATTACACCGGATACGGCCGACCACATCTTACAAAATATTTTAACCGGCAACAGTACACCTGTAAAGCGTTCCACCTGGTGGCCCTATGCCGCTGCCGCCGCCGCGATACTGCTGCTCATCTTTGGCATCACCTGGCTGATGCGCGAAAAAAATACACCGCCGATAACTAAAGCACCGCTGGCTGATATTGCTCCCGGCAAAGAAAGCGCTACCCTTACCCTCGGCGACGCTTCTGTAATAACACTGGATACCGCCGCCAACGGCATTCTCAGTAAACAGGGTAACACCGCCGTGCATCTTGTGAACAGACAACTGATTTACTCCGGCAGCGCCACCAACACCGCCACCACCTATAATACCATTAGCACCGGGAGGGGAAACCATTACAGCATGGTACTCTCCGACGGTACCAAAGTATGGCTCAACTCCGCTTCCTCCCTCCGTTTTCCGGTTGGCTTTTCAGGTAAGGAACGATTAGTAACGGTTACGGGAGAAGTATACTTTGAAGTAGCTGCTGATGCCCAACATCCCTTCCAGGTGCAGCTGCCACGCAAGGGTACTATTACAGTACTGGGGACTCACTTTAATGTACATGCATATGACGATGAAAACGATATCACTACTACCCTGCTGCAAGGCATGGTACGCGTGAATAAAGGCAGCCAGCAACAGCTGCTACAGCCCGGGCAACAGGCTATCATCAACGAACAGGCAGCAATAGGCTTACGCCAGCAGGTAGATCTGGCGCAGGTGATGGCCTGGAAAGAAGGATACTTCTGGTTCAATGACACCGACATCTACACCCTGATGAAACAAATTGCCCGGTGGTATGATGTAGAAGTACGCTTCACCGGAACAATCACCAGGGATGGCTTCTCCGGAAAAATATCCCGGAATGTACCGCTATCAAAAGTGTTGCAAATACTGGAATTAAATGGAATTCACTTCCAGGTAACAGGAAAACAAATTACGGTCATGCCATAAATAGATATCAGCCAAAAAGAAAAAGCCGGCAGTGTTCCCGCACTACCGGCCGAATTCAGGCAAGTTTAAAACTAGTCGCTTAACTACTTATTATCTCACCTAAACCAAACAAATTTATGCTTTTAGGAGCTAAGTTCACTCCCGCCTTCCTGAAAAGGCCGGGAATCACCAAAATCGTAATGGCCATGAGGCTTGTCATCGTGATGCAATTGGCGTTCTGTTTACAGATAAGCGCCAAAACCTATGCACAGAAAATTTCTATCGCCACCACTAACACGCCCTTAAAATCAGTGTTACGGGACATTGAAATACAGAGCGGATACCAATTTTTCTTTAAGGAAAAATTAGTAAAACAAGCCGGCAACATAGCTGTACATTTTACCAATGCCGATATCAAAACGGCGCTGGACCAATGTCTCCGGCCCAAAGGACTCACCTACGATATCATAGATAAAATAGTAGTGATCCGCGAAGCACCCGCTGCACAATCATCTCCTGCTGCACTTGCTGCGCCTTTATCAGAATTAAAGGGAATGGTGAAAGATGAAAAAGGCATCCCCCTTCCCGGCGCTACGGTACGCATAAAAGGCACCAATAAAGGCGCTTCCACTAATGCCGAAGGAGCCTTTACACTTTCGCTGGCAGACAATAATGTTATCCTCGAAGTATCTTTCGTTGGCTACGAAACCATGGAAGTACCGGTAAACGGGCAATCCACGCTCACCATCGTGATGAAACGCCGGGAAATAAAAGGAGATGAAATTGTTGTAGTAGGATATGGTACCCAGAAAAAATCACAGTTGATCGGATCGGTATCTCAGATCAACAGCAAAGATATTAATAACCGCCCTGTTACTCAATTGTCGCAGGCCCTCACCGGGCAAATGCCGGGAGTAACCGTAGTACAAAATGCCGGTCAACCGGGAGGTACGAAGAATAGCAGCATTCAAATCCGCGGCGTTGGTTCCTTCGGCGCCTCCTCCGATGCGTTGGTGTTAGTAGATGGTATTCCTACCGGATCCTTCAATGATATTGATCCTAACGATATTGAAAGTGTTTCCGTGTTGAAAGATGCTTCTTCTGCCGCTATCTATGGCGCCAGAGCTGCCAATGGAGTAATTCTCATCACCACTAAAACGGGTAATTCCCAAAAGCTGCGCATCAGCCTGAACAGCTATGTAGGCCAGCAACGAATCACCTCCACACCTAAATTCGTTCATTCATGGGAATACGCTACACTGATGAATGAAGCCCAGCCCGGCTCTTATACCGCCGAACAGATTCAGCATTTCAAAGATGGCAGCGACCCGGATAACTATCCCGACGCCAATTACCTGGATGCTTCGTTTAAAAAAAATTTCCTGCAAACAGGGCATAACCTGTCGCTCTCCAACGGCAGCAATAAAACACAATACCTTATCTCTGCCGGCTACCTCGACCAGGACGGTGTAGTAAAAAATAACAACTACAAAAGATACAACGCCCGTCTGAACCTTGAAACAAAAATCAATGACCGGCTCAAACTCAATACCCGCTTCTCCCTGATGCAGTCCAACCGGCAGGAACCCAATACACCCGCCACACTGGACGCTACCGGTATGCAGGATATCATCTCTAACGTGATCCGGTATACGCCAAATTACCCTATTCAAATGAGTAATGGCGACTGGGGCGTAGGAAATGTAAATAAAGGCAACCCGGTGGCCTGGCTCAACAGCGGCGCTTTCTATAATATCAGGAATACTGATTTTAATGGTAACCTGCGGCTCGACTGGTATGTGATTTCCGACCTGAAGCTGTCTGTGATTGGTGGGTATACGCAATCCCAGGCACAGGAGAAAACATTCCTCGCAACACAACGCATCAATGATAACATTTTCCTGGGACCATCCAATCTTACACAAGCCTCCAACTTCTCCAATTACAAAACCATCCAGGTACTGGCAGACTACCACAAACAAATTGCCCGGCATGAAATGACCGTATTGGGAGGTTACTCTTTTGAAGGATCACATTACGAAGACCTGAGCGGCTCACGCAGCAACCTGCCCAGCAACGACCTCACCGTATTAGGGTTGGGAGATCCAGGCACCCAAACTAATAATAGTTCTGCTACGGAATATGCACTTAAATCTTTCTTCGGCAGATTGCAATATAACTTTGGCCGCAAATACCTCGTGGAAGCCAATATGCGTTACGACGGATCTTCCCGTTTTCCTAAAAATGATAAATATGCGTTCTTCCCCTCCATCGCTGCGGGATGGCGCATTTCAGAAGAAAACTTTATGAAAGACCGCTTTCACTGGCTCAGCGAATTAAAACTCAAAGCGTCTTATGGTACACTCGGCAATCAAAACCTCGGTACTAACTATCCTTATCAGAATATCCTGATGACCGGGTATAACTACCCAATCGGTAACGTAGTAGTCCCGGGTGCAGTAAGAACCACCATCAATGATTCTACAATCCACTGGGAATCTACCCGTACCAAAGACCTGGGGCTGGAAGCTGCTTTCTTCCAACAAAAACTCGCTGTCAGCATTTCCTACTTCGACCGGTATACCTATGACATCCTGGTAAGCCCCTCTGGCAGCATATCCCAGGTATTGGGCGCCCAGGTAGGACCACAGAATTCCGGTAAACTGAAAAATACCGGGTGGGAATTTACGGCTACGCACCGTAACAGCATCGGCCAGTTCAATTACAACGTAGCTGCCAATTTCAGCATCATTCAAAATAAAGTACTGGACCTCGGCGTAGGCAATATCCACCAGGCCAATGGCCTTACAGGTAACGGCAGTACGCTGTTTGTTGGCTACCCGATGAACCTTTACTATGGCTATGAAGCAGACGGATTATTTAAAGATGATGCCGATGTAGCCGCGTGGAAAGCCAATAACAATATGAGTTCCATCGACCCCAATCCCAAGCCCGGCGATATCCGCTACAAAGATATCAGCGGTCCGGATGGCAAACCAGACGGCAAAGTAACCGCCGACTACGACCGCAAGGTGTTAGGCTCTACTATTCCTAAATACACCTACGGCATTGCAATAGGCGGCAGCTATCATGGCTTTGATCTCAATATCCTGTTGCAGGGTGTTACCGGTGTAAATGGCTACCTGAATAACTATGCGGGATGGGCCTTCTATCAGAATGGGAATGTGCAGCGCTGGCAGATGGACGAAAGATGGACAGCAGAAAATCCAAATCCGCAAGCTAAATACCCCCGCCTGGAGCTGATCTCCAACCAGGGAACCCCGAACACATTAACGTCTTCCTATTGGGTGCTGAACGGTTCCTATCTCCGGTTAAAAAACATACAGGTAGGATATAGCCTGCCGAAAGACCTGCTCCGTCGCGCCAATATAGAAGGTATACGGGTAAGTTTAAGTGCGGAGAACCTCCATACCTGGAGCCACTACCGCACTGGCTGGGACCCGGAAGTGAATACCGGTGGTAATTACTACCCTATCCTGGCGAATTATACTGTGGGACTGAATCTTAATTTTTAATGCTTGCAACACCTGAACAAATGAAGACAACATTTTCTCCGCTATATAAATATCTTTTACTGATAGGCCTGTGTGGCGCCGGCAGCATGTCCTGCCAAAAAGAACTGAACAAATCACCGTTGAATAATTACTCCAACGACGCGTTCTGGACCAGTGAACAGAATGCGATGCTGGCACTCACCGGCGTGTATCGCGGCAACATCCAGATGCAGAAAGCAGCGGAATTCTCCGCCACCGACTGGTGGTCGTATAACGGCCTGCTATTTATAGAACTGGCGACCGACAATGCTTACGACCGCCGCGGCGACAACGCCGGCACTACCCGCCTGGCAAATGGTACCATGACCGCAGATCTCGGCATCCTCGGCGACTACTGGAATGCCAGTTATATCCGTATTGGCCGCTGCAATTATTTCCTGGAAAATGTAGGCAAAACACCGGTCAGCGCCGCCAAACTCGCCCGCATGACCGCAGAAGCCCGCTTCCTCCGCGCGTGTACTTATTTTTACATGTCGCAGTACTGGAAAGATGTGCCATTGGTTACCAAAACCCTTTCCCTGCAGGAAGCCAATACCGTGACAAAAACGCCGAAAGCACAGGTGGTTGACTTTGTGATCAGCGAACTGAATGCTGCTATCGCCGACTTACCGCAGTATAAAGATATCCCCGCATCAGAAAGAGGCCGTGCCAGCAAACAGGCAGCAATGGCCTTTCTCGGGCGACTGCAGTTAGCGGAGAAGAAATATGCAGATGCTGCTGCCACCTATAAAAAAATCGTCGACTTCAACGACAACAACATCGATGCTAATTTCCAGAGCCTCTTTAACGGCACCAATGAAAGCAGCAAGGAAATTATTTTTGCCACGCAGTACCTGCAGGACCTGGCTCCCAACGCCATGCTGCAGCATATCTATCCTGCCACCGCCGGTGGATGGCATTTGTATTGCCCACTCGGCAGCCTGGTAGAGTCGTATGATTTCAAAGACGGCACACCATTTTCGTATACTGATCCCCGTTACAATCCGAATGATATCAGCTCCAATCGTGATCCCCGGCTGAAGTACACGGTGTTATACAACAACCAGCCGTTCAAAACCATTCGCTATGTAACACACCCGGACAGCACCAAATCACCTGATCAGCTGACTACCACCAAACAGGCCACCCGTACGGGCTTTGGCATGGGTAAATTCAGCTATGAAGGATTTGCCGGCGGCGACCTGCAAAATTCCGGTATTGATTTGCCGGTTATCCGCTATGCAGAAGTCTTACTCAGCTATCTCGAAGCCAAACTGGAAGCCGGCGATGCCATTGACCAGGGACTGCTCGATGCCACCATTAATAAAATAAGAACCCGCCCGGGCGTAAATATGCCGCCTATAACGGTAACGGATATCCCAACATTGCGTACTATACTTCGCAAAGAAAGGAGAAATGAACTGGCGCTGGAAGGCATCCGCTACTGGGATTTACTTCGCTGGGGCAATGCCGCACAGGTGTTGAAAGGCGATTTTTATGGCGCCGCATTTTCAGGTGCTGTCAACCTGCGCAAAAACAACGGTGCCATTGACCCATACAGCCGCTGGTATGTAACCACCAAGGCTTTCAGAGCAGGCACCGACGAAAAATGGCCTGTTCCACAAAGAGAAACGAATATCAATCCAAATCTGAAGTAACTTGTGACGACAACAATGAAAAAATATAACTGATGATATACCCTTCCTTTATCAAAAAAATCAGCAGTGGATTGCTCTGCGGACTCCTGACTTTGTCGGCAGCCGCACAGCAAAAGCCGAACATCATTATCATTTACGCAGACGACCTGGGCTACGGCGACGTGAGCTGCTACGGCATGAAGCGCATACAAACACCTAACATTGACCGGCTGGCCAAACAGGGCATACGCTTCACCAACGCCTACGCTACCTCTGCTACGTGTACCCCTTCCCGTTTTGGTATACTTACGGGTAAATATCCGTGGCGGCAGAAAGGTACCGGAATCGCACCGGGTGATGCTTCGCTCATTATCCCCACAGATCACCGTACCATGCCTGGCATGCTGAAAGACGCCGGTTATCAGACTGCTGTCATCGGCAAATGGCATTTAGGATTGGGCGGTAACGAAGGCATCGACTGGAATAAAGCCATTCAGCCCGGCCCGCTGGAAGTAGGCTTCACCTGGTCTTTCATTATGCCAGCCACGCTGGATCGCGTTCCCTGTGTATTTGTAGAAAACCACCACGTCATAAACCTGGATCCCCAGGATCCTATCACCGTCAACTACCAGCATAAAATAGGAAACGATCCTACCGGCCTGGAAAACCCGGAGAAGCTGCGCATGCACCCGGATCCGCACCAGGGACATAACCAAACTATCGTGGATAGTATCAGCCGTATTGGCTGGATGAGTGGCGGTAACAGCGCCCGCTGGAAAGATGCCGATATTGCCGGCACCCTCACCGACAAAGCCATTGGCTTCATCAGCAAAAACAAACAACAACCGTTTTTCCTGTATTTCGCCAGCGGTGATATTCACGTGCCCCGCTATCCACATAGCCAGTTCCGTGGCAAAAGCGGCATGGGCCTTCGCGGCGATGCCATCCTGCAACTGGACTGGACTGTGGGTCGCATTGTAAAAGCGCTCGACAGCCTGGGCCTCACCAACAATACGATGATCATTTTCTCCAGCGACAATGGCCCGGTACTAAACGATGGCTACCTGGACCAGGCCGAGGAACTGGCAGGCACACACAAACCTGCCGGGCCTTTACGTGGCGGTAAATACAGCGCTTTTGAAGCCGGTGCCCGCGTGCCATTTATCGTAAAATGGCCCGCCGGCGTAAAAGGCAATCAAACCGCCAACACGCTGATCAGTCAACTGGACCTGTTTACGTCCCTTGCCCACCTCACCGGTCAACAACTGCAAGCTGATGAAGCACCCGACAGCTTCGATATGCTGCAACAACTGCTGGGCAAATCACGTAACAACCGCCCCTACCTCGTAACACATGCAGGTACGTTATCGCTTATTTCCGGCGACTGGAAATATATCACTCCTTCCAAAGGCGCCAAACTGGATCGTGCTGTTAATATTGAACTGGGCAACGATGGCGAGCCGCAACTGTATCAACTCAGTAAAGATGTGCATGAGCAGAAAAATGTGGCAACACAATACCCGGAGAAAGTGAAAGCCATGGCGGCGGAACTGGAGAAAATAAAAGCGGCAACCACAAGGCAAAACGCCCTGTAAGTAACCGACCAGTGCGATTTTTTTTTGTTGGCGTATAGAATTAAACTGATTTATTTTTTTAAGAAAGATGGGAGATTGACAGCGGGTATATCCGCTGTCAATCTCCCATCTTTCTTAAAATCTTTAAAATGTAATCAGTTTAATTCTATACACCAACAAAAAAATCGCACTGATCATTTACCCGCTTCCTGCACGCCGTGATCGGCTTTATAATGCTCCAGCAACTGATCGCCACCGAAATCGTTTTTAAGATCACGGACTACCGTGTGTACATGATTCGCATTATTCTGCGTGTTGTCATATTCGATGATTAACGTAGGTCCCTGGATCCTGTAATAGCAGGGATGCCCCAATCCCTTTTCTGTACTGCCTGCCCAGGAAAAGCGGAGGCTGTCCAGTCCTGCCTGCTGAATATCTTTCAGCATCTGATCTGCAAATAGTTTGGTGAAGCGATGTACGTATAAACTGACAAGTCCCAGTAACAGTTGTTGTTGTGCGGGATTTAATTCCGTATAACGGATACCACCCGGATGGTTGATCATGGCTTGCCGGGCTGCACCGGTAATGATCTCTCCCGGCGCATTGGCGGCAATAACCGCCTTTTGCTGATTTTCGGGAGACAGGGACCGCAGCAGGTTAAATCCCTGCTCCGTTTCTGCACGGAGCACTTGTTGACTTTTTTGAGGCCCTTCCAACACAATAGCAGGGTTGGCACCCAGAAAACCGGGCGTTCCGGCCACCAGTTCATTTCTATCTCCTGAAAAATTAAAAGCTACATGATGCCCTTCAAAACGCCAGCCCCACACAGTATTAGCGGCAGGTATGCCGAAGATGGTCAGATAATATTTACCCGGATCACGATAATGATCATTCTCTGCCCGATGCTCCAGTCCTTTCAACACGAGGTCCAGTTGCATAATGTCATTTACCTTCTTTACCGTTTCGGTGCTCAGGGCCGTATTTAACAGGGCGAAGAGCGCCTTACGCTGGGTGGCAGTCAGTTCATTTACGGCAATACCTTTGCGGTCGTCGCGTGGAATGTAGGAGAAATGGTACCGCTCGCCGGTATCGAAAGGATAACAGGTTTGCGCCTGCTGGGTGGCGCTGAGTAAACGGATAAACTGTTGGGCTTTGCTGACCATATCCTGTGCCGCTATAGGTAGTCGGGAAAGCAGGCCAATGGCGACTAACAGGAAGAACCGGTGCATACGCTGGAGGTTTGTAATAACGTGGAAATATCGCCAAGATAAGCGTTAAAAGGGGGATGTGCAAGTAGCAGAAAGCAGAAAGCAAAAAGCTATTTTAGCGGGTGATCGAGGCGTAGGGTTAATATGCGCGTCAATCACCCGCTAAAATAGCTTTTTGCTTTCTGCTTTTTGCTTTCTGCTATTCCCAAAAATGTTTATCTTAGTTGTGTACCCCTTAGCACATATCTTATGCCCCCTGAAAATACGAAGGCCAAACTGGCCATTACCGATTTTATTAATGACAGCCGTGTCAAAGCGGACCTGGAAAATCTGAAAAAAACTTTCGACACCACCAATGGTGGCCGTCCTTTCATCGTATCTGATGTGGTGGATGCTGCCGGGCATCAATATGTGAACCTGGTGCAAAAAGGAGGTGGTGTATTTGGGATCGCACTCGTAGGATATACGTATATCCTGGAGGAAATGGGGATCCGTTTTCTGCGGCTGGCAGGTACCAGCGCAGGCGCAATCAATACGGCACTCATCACGGTGATAGATAATAAGGAAGATAAAAAATCAGCCGCCGTACTACAAGCCATTTGCGACCTGGATTTCTTTTCATTGGTAGATGGACATCCTGCCGCCCGTTGGCTGATCCGGAAATTCATCACCAAAAAAGATTTCATCGGCAAAGCTAAAAACTGGTTGGTGTTTGGACTGGTATTTTTTGGATTGCTGGTCATGGCAGATGTGGTACTGGTAGGATTGCGCAACAAATTCCCGGCTCTTTCCGCCTGGACTGGCGCCTGTTTTATCCTTACCGGCTTTTGGTCTTTGTTACTGATGATGATCACCTCCTATACCATCAATTTGTTCCAGCGACTGAAAAATTCAGGCTTTGGTATCAACCCCGGCGATGTGTTCTACAACTGGATCAAAGACCTCCTGTTAAAAAACGGCGTGGCAACCGTTAGTGATCTGAATAAAAAGGCCAGTGCCTGTCCCCCGCTATCACTGCGTGTCCACAACGAATGCGGTGTAGAGGATTTGAAAGGCGATGTTACCTTCATCACTTCCGAACTGGTGACGCAAAACAAGATACAGTTTCCGGCGATGTGCAGTCTTTTCCGCACCGATCCCGATACCATGCAGCCGGCAGGATTTATCCGGGCCTCTATGTCCATCCCCGTATTTTTTGAATCTTACATGATCAACGATATTCCGTATAGTGATGACCGTATCATTGCGGCCTGGAAAGCCTTCTTTCACCACAGCAATCCCCCGGCCAATGCACGGTTTGTTGACGGCGGTATTCTTTCTAATTTCCCGATCAGCATCTTCTACAACGCCAACGTTCCCGTACCAAGGCTACCTTCATTTGGTATTGACCTGGACGACAGCAAGCCCGGTGACAAAGGTGAAAATGCCTTTAATTGGTCGCTCACCGGTTATGCAGGCCGCATGTTCAATACTATCCGCAACTACTATGATAAAGACTTCCTGCTGAAAAACGAGGTATATCAAAAGGGGGTTGGCAAAGTGGATTTATCCGACGGTAAATACAACTGGTTGAACTTCTTTCTGCCAGACCAGGATAAAATAGACATGTTTGCCCTGGGCGCGCAGGCCGCCTGCGAGTTCCTGCAGCAGTTTGACTGGAATACTTACAAAGACAACCGTGCCGCATTACAAAAACAACTGACAAAAAATCAATGACATGGAAACAATTTCCGATAACGCCTGGTGCTGGTTATGTATGTCCATGGCGGTATTGCTGGTAACTACCTTTATTATGATGCAGCAAACCCGGCAGTTTTTCACACTGGATGTAGTGGTGCGTCACTTCAGCATCCTGGACCTGGAATTTCCTGGTTCCCCCAATGAAATTCCCAACCTGGTAAAAGGCATTTATGCGTTGCCGTTAGAGCAGCAAACCAAAACATTGTTGGCCTTACGTGGGCAGTTGTGGGTCGATTTCCTGTTTATGCCGGCGGTATACGGCAGTATATTCCTCATCTGTTTTAAGGTGGCGGAGAAGATGAACCCCGCCGGCGTAGTGCTTTTTAGCTGGCTGGCATGGTTGCAGCTGATACCCTGGCTCTGTGATATTATAGAGAACATTTACCTGCTGCGCAAAATACATCCTAACGTACCCGCCTCAACGAAAGCGGTACACAAAGCGTATCAATGGCTGGAAATAACAAAATGGGGATTATCCTCCATTGCGGCCGTATGCGGTTTATCTGCCCTGCTGTTCTTTTGGATCACCGGTGATTTTGATGCCGGTTCCCTGCACTATTTAATTATACTGGTAGTGGAAATCGGTGTGTTTATTGGCGTGCAGCTAATACCCAGGCAGCCGGTGTTGCCTTCGGCTATTTGAGAATAATGACCGGTACTTTGGCGGATCGGCAAATGGCTTCAGAAATACTTTTATGCGTTAAAGCATAAAGGAAGCTGCGTTTGCCCGGCAAAGCAATAATCACCTGTACTTCATTGGAGGCAGTAAAGGCAATAATACTCTGGATAATATCACGGTCGTTCCGGTAATACAGTTCGTGGTGGAAGTTTTTCAGGTATTCGTGCAGGTGGTATTCATCTTCCCGGAACTGGTCGTCGGGATGTGCATAGTGTTCTTCCGGATCTACATTCAGCACCATCAGGCGGGTAGCCGCCCAGGTAGGTGATGCCTTTAAGTTGCTCAGTTTATCCAACTCGTGCATCGTTTTAAAATTAACCGGTACGAGGGCATTTTTAACCGGTTCATAGGTAAATCCGGCAGGCACCATCATCACGCGAATGGGGCTGGCTTTAGCGATAGGAATCACGTTGCGTGCAATGAGGCTGTCGGTATCGTTATGATCGCTGCCCAGCATCACCATTTCGGGGTTTTCCTCCCGGATCATTTCCACGACGGCCCTCAGTATAGGAAGTTCACTAAAGGATATGGCTACCGAGATGTTGGCATCTGCTGCTTTGATCGTTTGCGACATGGCTTCCAGGCGCGCGCCTGCTTCCTCGCGGTGCTGCTGCATAAAGTCCTGGTTAACGGCGCCATATTCCGCAGCAACAACAATATCGCTAAATACGTTCTGGTAGAATGTTTTCAGGAGGATAACGCGCTGATATTCATACTGAGTGCACCAGGCGGCGGCAAAGCGGATCGTATTATCGGAGGTAGTGCTAAAATCAACTGGTACGAGTAATGTTTTCATAACTGATTCCTTTGATTTGTTCACATGCTGCACCCGCATAATAGTTATGCTCACAAAGCGTAGCAATTATATACTGAATATAAGCTATTGTTGCTAACAAAAAAAGAGGCCGTTTTACAACGGCCTCTTAGATTTTTCACAGGATATAATTGGTTGGTTCTTATTTTAATAATTCAGCTAATTTGGCATCCAATGCGTCACCATTGATCCCCATTGAAATCAATTTACCGCTAGGGTCTATCAGCATGGTAGCTGGAATAGCTTTTACGCCATAGAGTTCTGCAATAGGACTCTCGCCACCTTTCAGGTCAGACACCTGCAGCCAGGTCATTTTATCTTCAGCAATTGCCTGTAACCATTTCTCTTTCTTATCATCCAGGGAAACAGAGAGGATGGTAAATCCTTTGCCTTTATATTTCTCGTAAACAGCAGCCATTTTAGGTGTTACTTCTCTGCAGGGCTTGCACCAGCTGGCCCAAAAATCGAGCAATACATACTTACCTTTCAAATCAGACAGCTTAATGGTTTTACCATTGGTATCAGGCCCGCTGAAATCAGGGGCTGGGTTATTGAGCATTTTGGTCAGTCTCTCGCTACCTGTGATATCTTTGATCATTTTTTTAATCGTTGCCGTGCTCTGTACATTCACGCCCGTTTTGTTGATCACATCCATTACCTGAGCTCTGTCCATCGCATTCATGAGGATAGCATTGATGAGGAAAGAAGCAGCACCGGAGTTAGGATGGTCGTTTACCCATTTCAGTGCAGCTGCTACATCTTTCTTATTTAATTCATCTAAAGCAGCTTTCGCTTCACGCGCAGCATCTGCATCGCCAATAGCGGAAGCAGCTTCGAGCTTTTGCTGTAAGGCGGCGGATTCTTTATTGCTTGTGTTGTAAAGGAAATTTTGCGCGATGTCTGCCCAATCAGCCACAAACGGGCTACCAGTCATCTGTGCACCTTCGAAGTAAGGACCTTTACCAGTGATATTCATTTTACCTTCTTCCAGGTATAATACCGTACCATGCTTCTCATTGCCATCCAAACCTACCTGCATTATATAGGTAGAACCACCATTAGACATGTCTATATTATAATGGATCGTACCATTTTTCACAACGGAAGTATCCAGCGTCTTGGTTAATGGTCCCCATAAAAGCACGGTATCTCCATTTGGCAGACCCGCAATTTTTACATTCAGATCCAGGCGTTTCTGGGCGTTGGCGCTGAAAGCAGCCAGGAAGCTAAGTCCTAACAATACTTGTTTCATATCGCTTGTTTTTTTAGATGATTTATGATTTGATTAAAATTTCAGTTCTCTGTTCTTTAATTCCAGTACCTCTTCTCCTTCCTGGTAAAATCTGCTATACAACTGATGCGGCAGTGAAACCCCTTGTTCGGCGCGATAGCCGGCGAATTCCAACTGCGTGAAAAAGGGACTGTCTTTCGGATTATCTGGACACATCTCCGCTATCTTATAGCCACTTGCGGCATCGTAATAGTAGTTCCAGCTACCACCTGAAGGAGTGGTCACATTTACCACGAAGGCGTTCATTCCGTTGATATGCAAGGTAGAATCCCGCAGTACCATCCGGTAACCTGCTTCCTTAAACAACAACTCCGGTACTACGGCTGTGGCTAAACGCAGTTCTTCCTTTTGAGCAATGCTCATTTTCACGTCTTCACCGAGGTGTCGTGAAGTAACGCTGGTATCTGTAACCAATACATCCCGGAGCGTTAAATGAATATTGTTGAGCGTGGTATTCATACTCCCCTGCCCTGCTAACGTGGTTTGCTTGTTAAATCCAATACGGCTATCTCCCGGCGTAGCGTAGGCCAATGTAGCAGCGGCCAGTTGTTTCCACCTGGCTTCCCCGCCTATCAGCTTCAGGTAGCGGCGCACCACCATGGCGGCATCCATTCCCTTCATCACAGGTAACTTTACGCCCGAACCTCTCCATTCATTATTACTACGGTCTGTATCCGGTATCATCTTCTGCGGATCTAATATCACAGCGGTGACGGGGCTGGCAGACTCATACCGGAAAGTATGCATTTTCCCCAGCTGCCAGATCTGCGCCGGAAAATGCAGCGTATGTACGTTCCCGTTAAACTCGCGGATCTGTACATTTACCGGCATAATCATATCTCCCTTATTTTCCACGGTGATATCCACCCCTTTGGCAGGATCTCCTTCCACATAGTTCAGTCCTTTAATGGCCTGGTCCAGCTTCCAGTCGTTTAAAAACCAACTGCGCCAGAACCAGCTCAGATCTTCTCCGGTGCCATTTTCCATGGCACGGAAAAAATCGTTTGGAGTAGGATGTTTGAAAGACCAGTCGCTCATAAATGTGCGGAAGGCGGCGTCAAAACGTTTGGGACCAATTACATCGTTGCGCAACAGCATCAGGGCTACAGCAGGTTTTACATACATCACCATCGCCATATCCTGGGGCGAAACAGAAGCGGCCATTGTATTTAAGGGTTGTATACTTTTTTTAGATGACAACCACTCTATCGCATTTTCCATCTGGAAAGCACCAGGGCCTTTCAGGGTATCACAGTTAATCAGGTTAATAAAAGTGTTCAGCCCTTCACACATCCAGCCGTATTTACTGTCGGCAGCTACCTGGATATTAAACCAGGTATGCCCCAGTTCATGATTGGTTTTAGTCCAGATAGTATTGCCAAAAGAAACGTTCTTGTAATGAATGGTAGATACGGCAGCAGAAGCAACTCCTGTAATAGAGCCCCCGATATTTACCCACGTAGGATAAGGATAAGGCGTCCATAGACCGGAATAGGCTTCCACCATACTTTTCATCTGTTTAGCAATGGTATCCCATTCCCGGTTGCTATCCGGCGGATATACTGCCATCGCCAGTATTTGTCTGCCATTGGGGAGATTGGCTTTTACGCCATCCCATACCATCGCGGGAGATATTGCCCACATGCCATCATCTGCTTTATCCAGTTGAAAGCGCCAGGTTTTAGGCCCTGCAGTTGTTGTCAGGCCCTGTATGGCTTCCTGTGCAGAGATGATACGCACAACGGTATCACTTTTTATGGCTTGCTGGTATCGCTTCAAAGTAGCAGCGGATAACACGGCTTCAGGATTTGTGAGTACCCCGCTGCCCTGTACAATCAAGCCGGCAGGCACCGTGATGCTTACGTCAAGGGATCCGGGCTCTACATAGTAACCGGCGGTAAACACGTTCCAGCCCTTTACTTCGTCATATACCGCCACTCTTGGAAACAGGCCGGCCAACTGGTATACTTTTCCATATTGACCTTCCAGTATTCCCATATAGTCGGAACCGTTATAGGGTAGTGTAAAGTCGTACTCAACAGCCATTTTCACCTTTTCACCGGGCTTCAGCGGAGTGGGCAATGATACTTTCACATAAGTATCCACTACATCATAGACGGCATTTTTTAACGCGTTTGTGCCTACCGCTACCTGTAACTGATGGATACGGCTGCCGTTCGTATATTCCTGTACGCCAAAACGAGTGCCCTGTGGCGGCGTTAACAACGCGATGCGCGAGTCTTTACGAAAACGGTTCTGGATGTTGGACAGCCAGATATAACTCAGTGATACCGGGCTGTTGTTGGTATACGTAATCTGCGCTGTTCCCTGCAAATTGCGGGTGAGGGTATCAAAAGACACCTGCACTTTATAATCGGTGCTATTTTGCCAGTAACCGGTTCCGGGTTTGCCATCCGCTGTGCGGTGGCTGTTTCCCGGCGGAAAATCCAGCGGCGCAAATGCCTCATCGGTAGTGACGATCTCTTTTTTTGTTTGTGCGAAAACCTGGCAACAACAGAGACCAGCCACTATCAACCCTATTGAAAATTTCAAACGCAAGCTATTCGGTATTTAGATGTGGTTTAATTAAAGGCAACACAGCTAACAGAAAGGGTGAAGCAGTGTATTATTTTTTATGATTTTCCTGTTGTGTGTTGGCAAAACAAACCCCTTCCCTGCATAAGTCCGGAAAGGGGTTCATTGAATATTGACTGCTCCGTGGCCTTCATTGTTGGCGCGCCAACAGTATATAACAACTTATTTACTTCTCATCTGGTAAGCACCTTCTACTACCTTATCAAAGCCATCACCGGATGGGTGGCCCAGGTTACCATTAATGAAAGTGCCGTCTTTATTGATAACAATCCAGCGTGGTACGGTATTCAGCACATAACGCTTTGCCATCTGCTTGGTTTGTGGATCTTCACTGTCCAGGGAAAGCAATAAATTGTATTCACCGCCAATACCATGGTCTTCAGAGAATTTCTTCCAGGCCTCTTCTGCACCCGCACCTTCCCAACCAATGGTCAGGAATACAATATCATTTTTATCTTTATAGGAATCCCTGATCTGGCGATAGATAGGCAGCGCAGCTACACAGCCGCTGCACCAGGTGGCCCAGCAATCAATCACCACCACTTTACCTTTAAAGTCTGACAGTTTGATAGTTTTTCCCTTGTCATTTTTCAGTGCAAAATCATAGGCAGGCTTGCCGGGCATCAGTTGTCCATACTCGCCTAACAAGGAGTCTACTTCTTTCCTGGCTGGCAGATCTTTAGGCAAATTATTGGAGACCAGTGACAACATATCGGCAAGCTTATGTGTTAAGCCGTGCAGTCTTGCTTCTATACGTACATTAGTCACGGCCAGTACGCCTTTTACCACGTCACTTTTCCCTTCCTTCATTAAGGTGGCTAATTTCAAATCGTTGCTCAGGGTGCTGTCCAGCATCCGCTTCTGCTCCCACCAGCAGCTCACTGTTTCCTGCATCACGCTCCAGTTGCCTATTGCTGAATATGCGGGCAAAGAAATGTCAAAACCTTTCAGGCACCAGTTGGCATAATCCTTTGATGGTAGCAGGTTAGGATGTCTGAATTGAAACAAGTACTTTTCGCGCAGCAGCTTCGATTGCTCATATGCTTTCAGCAAAGCCAGGTTTTCCTTATTGGTTATTTTAGCCTGGGAAATCAGCGCCTGTACCTGTTGTGCTGCGTTATTGATCAGCCCATTCATTTCATCTACTGTAGTAATGTTACTCCCAACAGTATACAAGCTATCTATCTGGTAAGGCAATGCCTGCCGGGCGGCATCCTTGCCGTTAAAAACGGCTGAAAACTGGCCTATCAAAGGCTTACCGTCTTTAAACTTTGGCACCAGCACCATCTGTACGTTGTCGCCCTTATTGATTAGTATAGCGCATTTGTTTACCTCTACAATCTGTACTCCATCATTCAGGGTTCTTGATATGGTGGTAATAGCTGGTTTGCCGGGCTCAAATAAGATCTCCGATTTATACTCCGTTAACCCGGTATTCTTTAAATATTCCAGGTTGATACCGTTTCTACTTCCCCCGGGAATATTTATATTGAGCGATGTGGATGCTACAGGGTTGCCGGCAAAAGCGGCCATGCTTCCCAGTAACATGGTCGTTACTATTTGGAATGACTTCATGATTTAGATGTGGTTTAATTAAAGACAACCAGGATTGCAGAAAGGGTGAAGAAGCAGATTATTTTTTTGTAATTTTCTATTAGTCGATATATATCAGGGGAATCCGGTGAACCGTTTTACCGGAAAAACAAACCCCTTTCCTGTGTTGTTGCAGGAAAGGGGTTTGTTTTATAATTATTCATCCATCACTGATAAAGCGTTCACGAACTGTTGTCTACGGATGCTCGCCGATTGCCTGAAGATCTACACCGTATTTATCCCTGTAAAAATTGATCACGGCTGCATATTTTAGCTGTATCAGTCCGCTTACATCATAGCTGGGTTTTAAAATAGTAGCATCCAGCTCGGCTTTGGTATGAGAAGTAATGGCATTTACATAGCAAACGAAATCCCAGAGGAGTGTTGGCTGGAATGCACCCACATTTTGTGGAACTTCAATTAAACCATCTCTTGCAGTAAGTGAATTGCTATAAGTTTCCGGACTCAGCTTCTTGAATTCCTGGGGGATCTGAATACCACCTGCTGAAATAGATTGCTCCATGTAAGATCTATGCATATATCCTCTCAACTCCTTCCTGCGTGTTGGCAATACTGCTGCCAGCGTACTATCCGCCCATCCAATCGTTAATGTACCACGGGTAGCGCAAAAACCAGTCTTTGTGCGTCCCGCATCAATCACATTACCAATGGTACCACCCACTCTATAGAAACTGTCTAAATAGGCTGCCAACAAAATTTTAAATGGCATAGTTTTCTGAAGAAAACTTTCCGGGTAGAAATTCAGGCATTCTGACTTAAAATACTCCAGGGTATATTTAATCCATGCAGGATTAGCTGGTCCTGATTTCACCTGCAGGTAATTAGTATAATTATAGGTAAGATCAAAGGTGGAGAACTTATACAAAATATAAGCATTATACTTCTGATGAAATGCTACAATAGAATCATCGTATGATTGATTCCCTTGAGGCAGCTGATAGAAATCCGGCACTTTCTCCGGTATAATCGCCGCTTCTTTGCGGCAGGAAATGAAAGTCAGTAATAACAATGTCAAACCTGTGAACATGATATTACGAAGGAAGACTGTAGTCATAAAATAAGTTTTATGAATCAATATTTTTATTGTGGTTGACGAAGGCCGCTTATCTGTTGATTTTGCGGCATTGACGTATTCCGCTGTAATACTTCGATAGGAATTGGTAATACATATTGTGGATCTCTTTTCGCCAATGTATACACGGTAGTGGTACTTGGTGTAGGAGCATAAATATGTGAAATAGACGGCATACCATATCTTCTCAGATCGAACCAACGATGACCGGCTTCATGGAATAATTCCCTTCTGCGTTCGGTGCGGCACATCTCAAGTAATTTATCCGGTGTTTCTATTGTCCAGTTAACGTAGCTCCCTTTTGCATAACGGTTTACCCGAAGTGTATTCAGATTTTTCAATGCTTCCGCAGCGCCGGAAGCATCTCCTTTTTTATATTTCTGGATATAAGCCTCCGCGCGGTTCAGGTAGGCTTCCGAACTACGCCAGGATGTGCCCATATCTGATCCAACTACCGCATAATCAGAAATCGTTTTATTGAAGTTATAATCACCTGGCACAAAAAGCTTCAGGAATTCGGGAAGCGGACAAAAGTACACCTGGCTTCTGAGATCACTGGTGTCGAAGCAACGGGCCAGGTCGTGGGAAATGCCATATGCAGTATATGTTCCCGGCGCCTTAGGTTCATCCAGAGAACCATAGTACCAGATTGTTTCCACGTTATTCACACCCATTAAAGGATAAGCCAGGAAATCGGTAAACGCACCATCAGGAGGCCATTTATTCAGGTCCATTAATTGCGGGTGATGACTCAGTACATAGTCTGCATGTGCAATGGCCTTATCCCAGTTTTCCATATACAGGTATACCCTGCTGGCTAACAGGTGAGCTGCGGTGGCAGAAATACGATACAATTTCTGTGTTGTTCCTACCTGTTCCAGCAAATTAATGGCACTATCCAGGTCCTGGGTTACCTGCGCATATACTTCTTTCACTGTATTCCTGGCGGGTAAATCTTCCGCCAGATTTGCATTCAGCTTCAATGGTATACCCGCAAGTTTATCCGGTGTAGTAGTAGAATCGTTATAAGGCTTAGCATATAAATTTACCAGCATAAAGTGATAGAATGCCCGGAGCGCATACGCCTCCCCTTTATACATGGTTTTGTCTGAGGCTTCGCCAATGGAATTATCCAGATATTGCAAAGCCACATTAGTGCCTAAAATGAGTTTGTAATATGTACGCCAGGAATCGAACTTATCTACCTTGGCACCAGCCTGTTTACAAACATCAATGAAATTAGGTTGCCACTGAAACGCACCCGCATTCATGGTTACTTCCAGCTGCTGGTCAGCTATTACGTCACCATTATAACACTGAATATCGTCATCCATCAGTGAGATATAAGGCTGCAGGTTTACGCCGTTTGTAGGATAACCCTCCGTATATAAAATCTCTCCAAAGTTCTTGGTAGTTTTGGGAATTACTTCTGTTTGTGACCGTTCAGCTAAAAACTTCTTGCATGAGATCATGCTTCCTGCCAACAAGGCAATGACTACAACTTTTTTCATACCTCTTTTTTAGACGGTTATATTAAAAATTCACATTCATACTAAAACCATATTTCCTGGTAATCGGTAACGCAGTACTGCCCACGCCCTGAACTTCAGGATCTTCTCCGTGCAGGTCCTTGCTGGCCAATGTAAACAGGTTACTGATAAACAACCCAGCGGAAATGCTTTTCACACGCGCCATAGAAACAATGCTTCTGGGAATCGCATAGCTAAACATAATATTCTTGCAGCGGATAAAACTACCATCAACTACGCGGATATCGGATTGGTTATAGGCATCATATATACCTCTATTACCTGTTCCTGGCACGCTTATAGCCGCAACATCGGTAACAGCAGGTATATTGGTAGTTTTCTCATCCCCAGGTTTTCTCCAGCGATCTATCAGTATTCTATTCGCATTATCATAAGGAGCGGGTACTCCATCTGAGGCAATATTCTGATTGTTAAACAGCGGATTTAACCTCTTTGCATTGCCCCAGGCATATGCTAAGTCAGCCTGCACAGAAAATTGTTTATAACGGTATGAAAGGCCCATACCTCCACTAAATTTAGGATGTAATTGTCCTGAGTATACCAGTAACCCTGCGGTATCTACCCCATCAGGATGACCGGTTCTACTAAACAATGGTAGCCCTGTTTTTGGATCCAGTCCACCAAAATGGAAGGAATAAAAACCGCTGATTGGTTTGCCTGGAATTCTAACATCACCATTGAGGTAATCGTCGTATTTATTGGCAAAACTGTTTTCACCGATGGCATTGAAGTTTCTGCTATTATTGAAGGTTAGCGTCAGGTTGCTCCATTTGGTACGAATTGGCACTATAGACAGGAATAAATCCATCCCCCTGTTCTGAATTGCACCACCATTTTTATACATCATATCAATACCATATTCAAATGGAATATTTCTTGGCACTAACAGATCCCTGCTATGCTTGATATAATATTCAACAGTGAAGCTAACCCTGTTTTCAAATAAACCCACATCTGCTCCAAAGTTCCATTGTTGTGTTTTTTCCCAGCGCAAATCTGGATAAGGAAGTGATTTTATGCCGAGTTGAGGAATTCCTGTGGTGGGATCAGTGTTACCACCAATAGGATATTCGGCAATCAGCTCAGGTCCCACCACTTTCACCACATTCCCTGCAGTACCCAAAGACGCACGGAATACCAGGTTATTCAATAACTTGCCGGATGGCAGCCATGACTCATTGGTAACATTCCATCTGGCGGCTACACTGTAGTTAGGTAAAAACTTGGAGTTAGAGTATTGTCCGAAACGATTATTACCATCTGTTCTGATATTGGCGTTCAACACATACCTGCTATTGATTACATAGCTGGCAGTAGCAAATAATCCAAATGCATTGTTAACCGTATTGGTAATACTGCGCCTGCTGTACATTGCTATACTTTTAGGTGCAGGGTAAAAAGCCTGGCCGCGGTCAGGGTAATAACCCGGTTCTGTAGAATTAAAGCCTTTTGCCTGTTGAGAACTAATTTCATTTCCGAAGGAAAAATTAAACTGGTCTCTTTCCTGGAAAAAAGATTTATCATAGATAAACATGTTACGGGTAGTCAGAGACAATGAGTTCGTATTACCGATCGTTGCTATTCCTCCATAAGGCAAATAGGAAGCGGCTACCTGTCTGTCGGATGGAGTATAGCTCAGGTTCCAGCCACGATTCATACCCATCAGAAATGAACCCTCATAGGCTGCTGAGAATACATCAGATGCGTCTGAAAATACAGCGGAAGTACTTTGGAACAGCAGGCCGGGTAACAGCTTATAGGAGGCTGTGAACGTTGCCCCCATGGACCTGGTGCTTCCGGAACTTTCTGTTTGCGCAATTTCATTGAGCATATTAAACGTGAGTGGTGGAGGCAGCGGCATTACACTTGTACCGGAAGATCCTTTCGGGTAAATGGTTTCAGGGGACAAAGTTCTGCTGGTGGTAAGTGCATAACCCAATGGATTCACGCCGGGGTAATACCCTCCCATCTTTGAGTAATTCCCCATGATATGGATATCAAACGATAACCTTTTAGTGGCCTCTGTGTGGAGATTGGTGCTGACGGTGTAATTCTTACGGGTATCCATTTGTGAAGCCCCTCTGTCATCCGAATAACCGAAAGAGGCGTAATAAGTTGATTTCCCCATACCACCACTCATGTTAATTGAGTGATTCATGCTGAAGCTATTTCTGAACAACACTTTAAACCAGTCGGTATTATTGGCTTCCAACCTGGCCACTTCTGTTTTAAACTGTGGTTCTGTAATTTGCCTGGCGTTCAGCGCCTGCAAAAGTCCCTCATAAGTACCCATACCAGCAAATCCTTTGCTGGTAACATTATACAGCATACCATCTTCTACCATTTCGCGTGAAAACTGTAACCTTTCTTTGGAGTTCATCAGTTTCATCCCCACATAGGAAGGGCGTTGCTGAAAAGACAGGTTGGTATTATAGCTGACCTGCATAGGTCCGGCTTTACCTTTCTTGGTAGTGACTACAATAACGCCATTAGCAGCGGCCACCCCGTAAATAGCGGTAGCTGCAGCATCTTTCAGGAAAGTAATACTTTCCACATCGTAAGGGTTTAATCCACTTACGGCACTACCAATCAGGGCATAGTTACCTGTTTGCGCATCTGATACCACATTGTTAAGCTGGGTGGCAGACATATCTACCGGGTCAGGGCGTACAACGTTATCTATTACCCATAATGGGCTGGCATTTCCAACAAACGTAGAAGTACCACGTATACGCAGGGTAGGCCGACCGTTTACACTACCAGTGGAATTCATTACCATCAGTCCTGGTACCTTACCTTGTAACATCCTGTCGATGGTGGGTTCACCGGGTTGTATCAACTGCGCTGCATCGAGTTTAAAAGTGGAGGCAGCAGATAAACGTGCGTCTATTTTCGTATAACCATTTACTACCACCTCGCTGATCGACTGGGTAGCAGAATCAAGTTCAATCTTAGAAAAATTGTTGTTGTTGACCCTGGGCGTGAATACTTTGGTTTTCATGCCCAAACGGGAAACCCGCAATTGCTCATTTTCCTTTAACACGATGGAAAAAATACCATCCTCAGTAGTTACGGTACCATTTTTTGATTCCATCCCCTGTATGGTTACTCCCTGTAAAGGCTCACCACCGGAGCTGATCACCTGCCCACGGAAAACAAAGCCCATGATGGACTTTGTCTCCTGTGTGGTTGTCAGTCCGGCTGGTGCAGACTTTGGATAAATGGCAATGCCGCCCATATCCTCTGTAAATTCCAGCCCTGTATTGGATAACACCTGGTTCAACAACTGTTCCAGTGTACCGTTTTGCAGGTTTACCGTTACGGCTTCCTGTTTACGGATTTCATCGTTATTAAAGGTGAAGCGAACTTTAGTAAGTGCACGCACATCTTTCAACACCTTTAGCAGCGGCTGTTTGTTGGCATGATACGTTATCCGCTGTCTTAATATACCAGATTCCTGTGCCTGTACCACATTCGAAAATACCAGCAAAAAAGATAGTAGCAGTAAGTACACAGCATAGCCATGCATACCCTTCCCTGATGAAGGTAAGCCCAACATTTTTCTCATTTTGGTTAGATATTAATAATTAAACTGTCTGCCCTGTCCTGTGCATAGCAATGCCAGGATGCAGTGTATCTACATACATTTTTTCATGTCCCTGTCCGGGGTCTTATGGCCGGCTGATGAATACCGTTCTGCCTTCTACCCGAAAATTAATGTTGCCAATAGTTTGTTTTATCCGATCCAGTACTGGTTGTAGTGTGGTTGGTTTATGTATATCCAACGTTATGTTTACCTGTTCCAATGTGGCATCCTCAAACTTAAAATCGTAATCAAAGCTACGTCCGAGACTGGTCATGATATTTCCCAGTGTAGCATCTTCGAAATAAATATCTCCATCTTTCCAGGCGGTATATAACCTGGTATCAACGGCCTGCTTTTGTAATGCACCGGCGGCTTCATTATAAGTTGCCTGCTGGCCGGGTGCTAATATCTGGTTGGCTGTTCCTGCGCTGACGTTTACCTTACCACTGGTTAAAGTGGTTTGTACAGTTACATAGGTACTGATGTTAAATGATGTCCCCAATACTTCCGTGGTGGTGCCTTTTGCATGTACAATAAATGGTTGTTGTACATTTGCTGCCACGTCCAGGAAGGCTTCTCCCTCCAGCCACACTTCCCGCTTATTGCTATTGAACGCCGAAGGATAAGTCAATTTTGATGCGGCATTCACCCATACTTCAGTACCATCCGGTAACACTATATGGGCCTGGTTTCCTTTGGGCACCACTAAAGCATCCATGGTAGTCACTTCTTTTTTATTATGGCCTGCCTGGTATACGATGCCTGCACTATCCACCTGTACCTGTGTACCATTGTTGTCTTTACGGATAGCGGAATCCTTATCACCCAGGGTAATGGTTTGACCATTTCCCATTACAATCTGTACTTTAGTAGTAGCTGGCAGGTCGGCTTTTACCACAGCTGCCATTGATGGCCTGGCACCGGATAAATGCTTTTGCCAGCTCCATACACCGGCGGTAACCAGCAACGCGGCGGCTGCAGCAGCTATGGCTATTCTCCGGCGCCACATCACTTTCATGGTTCTGGCCTCACGGGCTGCCACAAATTGTTGCCATCCCTCTTCGGCCGGAAACTTATCTGTTGTTTTCACCCTGTTTTGCATTTCCCTGGCAGCACGCAACATTGCGGCCTCGTCTTCATTCAAAGCCGTTGTTTCGCCATCCTCTAATATTGATAGCAATTTCTCCCAATTAATATCCTTTTCTGGTGTATCCATAGCGATCTAATATTAAAGGCAACCGTATTTAAAAAAGGGGTGAAGCCAAATCATAAATTCTTTTAAAAAAAATAATACAGCGATATAAATGACCATCCACTCACATTCTTTCCGCAGGTACTGGTAAGCCAGTTTGATCTGTGTTTTAACTGTATTTACCGAGATATTCAACTGCTCTCCTATCTCCTTATATTTAAGCCCATCCCGGTTGCTCATTAAAAAAATCCGTTGCCGCTGTATGGGTAAACGACCAATAGCCGCCCATAAAGCGGCATTCCTGGTCTCTTCTCTTTCTTTATCATCTTCCGGCAAAGCTTCGGCTTCGTCCGCCATGGTCAGCGGATCGCCAAACACGATCTTACCATTTTTTTTCAGGTAGTTTAAGCAAGCATTACGTATTGCCCGTGTGGCATAGCTCTTAAAGTTTTGCGTAATCTGAATCATCGCCCGCTTATCCCAACAGTAGAGGAAGAAGTCCTGCACAATATCTTTGGCAGTATCTTCATCCTCTACCACGTAGTAAGCAGTTGCGCACAAAAATGAATAGTGTTGTCGGAACAATTCTTCAAATGAACCCGGCTCTATAGAATTTGGTTGATACATGCCCTTTACGCCCCCCATTATTAGTCAACGCGCAAAATAGACAAAATCCCCCGTATTTCACTGCCTTCCCTTATTTACCTGTCAAATCAATCAGGATATCTACTGTTCTGCTGAGATAGACATCGGAAACACAGGTATTCACCCACTCCTGGTAACGGGCCAGCTTATCCGGTGTAGGCTTGTCTATAGGCGTGCCAGTTATTTTCAACTGGCTGCTTACCGGCAACTTCAAAGCGTTGTCAATTGCCTTATTATGCGCGTCTATTTCGTTTACCTGTTTCTTAAACGCCGCCTTTTGTAAACTAAATACAGGCGCTTCGTGTGCTTTCATCCATTCTACTTCCTGCTTTACTACGTTCAACACGCTGTCGTGGCTTACCGCCTCATTCGCGCGCTGAATAACAGCCGGCAAAGCAGCTGCCACCGGCGATTTCATATAAAAAGCGGTTTCAATGGTATCGGCTACCAGGGCACTTGTATTGTCTCTTTCGCGGATCTTCAGGTATACTTTCCTGCTGGGGAAAATCACATCCGGTGTTACTCCGTTCAACTGCGTAGTAGTGCCATTAATGCGGTAAAACTTTTTAATAGTCAGTGCCAGTGAACCATAGCTCACATCGGGAATACCTTTTTCTTTATCTCCCAGTTTGCCCATAGCCTGGGTTTCCTGCATAGTACCCTTACCATAGGAAGAAGGACTACCTACTACAATCCCTCTTTTATAATCCTGTATAGCGGCTGCAAAGATTTCAGATGCAGAAGCACTACCTTCATCTACCATTACCGCCAATGGGCCATCATACAAGGTTTGATCATTATTATTAATTTCATAACGCTCCGTCTTTGTTCTATCGCGACCCAATACCACCGGACCTGTTTTCACAAAGAAGCCGGCTATTTTTACCACTTCATCCAATGAGCCGCCGGGGTTACCGCGCAGGTCCACTACCATCCCGTCTACATGTTGTTCATTCAGCTTCACGATTTCTTTAGCCATATCCACTGCACATTGTGCACCATCTGCTCTTTTGAAGTCGCGGTAAAATTCCTGGAGGCGCAGGTAACCATACTTCTTACCATTTTTTTCTATCACCGCACTCTTAGCTGCATTTTCTGTTTCAATCACTTCTCCGCGGGGTACGCTGATAGCTTTCTCCTGGCCGTTGGATTTGCGTACCAATAAGTTCAGCACCGTTCCCTTTTCACCGCGTATCATTTTGGATACATCCAGGATGCTCATACCGGTAACTTCTACCATTTTGCCGCTGGCATCACTCACCTGCAGGATATGATCATTCGCTTCTATTAATCCACTGGCATCCGCTGTACCTCCTGCCATTACTCTTTTTACAATAATGACTCCGTCTTTGTTGGTAAGTTCCAGGCCCAGGCCAAAAAAGCGGTGCGACATCATCGATTCACGGGTACTCGCATCTATCGGCGCCATATAATTCGTATGCGGATCCATTTCCAGTGTAACAGTATTCATAAAAGCACTGAAACGATCTTCAGAAGCAGTGGCACCGAGCAGGTTTTTAAACAACCCTTCGGTAGATAGTAATACGGCGGCCCGGGCTTCTTTTTCTGCTATCACATCATTTTTCGTAGCATCTGCCTTTTGTATTTCCATCATTTTTTGTAATACCTGGTACTTCAGGGATTTACGCCATACTTCTTTCCGTTCTGCGGCTGTAGCCGGGAAATCCAGCTTCGTACGATCTGCCTGCACCGTTTCCTTTTTATTAAAATCCATCGGGGAAGCCAGTATACCACGATAGATAGCCGGCAACTCATTCAAACGCTGCATGGATATGGCATAAATGGCATTGAAATATTCCAGTGACCCTGCTTCCAGTTCATCGTCGATCAGCGTTTCATATTTGCGCAATGCGTCCACATCTCCTTTCAGCAAGGTATTTCTGTTGGCATCGAGTGCATTCAGGTAATTCTGCCAGATGACCTTTGAAAAGTTATCATCAACGGGTTTAGGCGCATAATGTTGGTTTTTGATGCGCTTCATGACCATTTGTACCACATTCTTACGGTGCTGATCCGGCTCACCATGGTTAAGCGTGGTGGCGAAAGAATTTAAACCTACTGCGGGGAGCAGCAGGAAAAGGCCATATTTGGCAATGCTCATATTAAAAAAATTACAGTTTGTAAAAACTACCAGCCTACTGGCAATATTGCTATTAAGGCAACCCGGGGTTAAAAAAGGGTGAAGGAGAAAGGTCAGATTTCCATCACCGGTAAGGGAGTGGTACTAAAGATGCTTTTGGGAAATTTTTCATGGGGATACCATCACCTGCGCTTTTGCTGACAACACCTTATCTATCTCATTTTCAGACAGCGTGACCGCAGCGGATCAAAAAGGGACAAACGAAAAATATTAACCACTACGGCTATTTCGTTTTGACACGTCCCGCCGGCAGCGGCTTATGACGGACATCTGCCAGCAATATATCGTTGTATAATTCTTTCGCGAGACTTAATGCACCCTTTTCATTTTCTACAAATGCTTTATCCCGTTCTGCCAATACCCGGTTCTGCGGGTTGATCCACCGGATCATTTTTCCTTTATAAAAATACGACCGGTCGGTAGTAATTTCTGAAAGGCTCATGTTAAAAGCTGAATCATAAAAGGGTACGTTGTATTTATACATCTGCAGAAAAATAAAAGCAGGTGCCCCATGATCATAGTAAATCGAAGTACAGGATTTTCCTCCTTCTGCATACAGGTATTCTTCTATCAGCATCACCGTGTCTTTCTGAAAATAACCGATCACTTCTCCTCCTTCCGTAGTTTCATCCATCCGGTCGGCCCATACTTTCCTATAGGCGGCCCTGTTAGCATTGATCTCCTGGTATTTACCACGGATATCCTTCACTATTTCCGCCGTATGATCCTGGGAAAATAAAGTCTGGCTAAGTAAGCAGAGGAAGGTTAGCAGGGAACCGGTTTTCATCGCTGGCATCATTTTACTTTTTATGGATAGATAACGACTACCACTATACGAAGGCCACAATATCCTTTTCAAAATACAACTTTCCGGCCGTAAAACAAGCGCAGTAAACCATTACAATACTGTTGTCAGTCCTGCCGGATCACTTTTCCTTCCTTCATCACAAAGCTTACCTTCCGGATGGCCTCCACGCTATCGAGTGGGTTTGTTTTCACGGCAATAATATCTGCGAAATAGCCGGGTGCAATAACGCCTCTGGTTTTTTCGATGCCTAATAACTCCGCGGCGTGGATGGTCATACATTGCAGGATGTAATGGTAGGGTATGCGTGCATCTTTCCAGGTCTGTAATATCTCGAGCGCCGCCTGCGCTCTGTCCTTCCCTGGCATTTCCATGATAATGTCCGAGCCAAATGCCATGGGCGTGCCGATTTTATAAGCGCGTTGCAGGCGATCGATATTCAGATGATAATACTGAAGCGCCAGGGCAGAATCGATACCATAGGCCAGGCTGTTGCTCACGGCCAGGTCGGTGCCTACCAGGAAAGTACCTTTTGATTTCATCAGGCGCAGGAGATCATCATCGAGCTGCACTCCATGTTCCACTGCGGCCACGCCACCCATGATTACATTCCTGGCGGCTTCACCACCCGATACGTGGGCTGTTACTTTTATACCGGCACTTTGGGCTTCGCTGACAGCAGCCTCTATTTCAGCCAGGCTGTAATGGAAAGGCTGTGCATCTGCCGCCAGTTTAATGACATTGGCACCGTAGAAAATATTTTTCCGGACAGCTTTCCTGATTTCATCGGGACTATTAGCATCCAGGTATTCATAATCCCAAAAATTTTCATGTTCTATATCGCTTGTTGTTTGCCCGCCATATGGGCTGATAATTTTTCCGGCATAGAAAATAGTAGGTCCGTTTATCCATCCTTTCCGTATGGCTTTGATCACCTCCGCAGTAGCGTAGTTGCCGTCGTTCCCAATTTCCTTCACCGTTGTAAAGCCATTGTTGAGCAGTACCGTGGCGTTATGGGCACCTCGTAATGCACGCAGGGCAGTACTTTCGGTGGCATACATCTGCTCTATCGCCATTTTCTTATAGGGCATCCCAACGGTCATATGCACGTGGCAATCCATGAGCCCGGGTAATATCCAGGAGTCAGACAGGTCTATCACTTTGTCGGTGGCCGCGTAACGTAAATGGGGCCCTATCTGTTGAATTTTACCCGCTTTAACCAGGATTATTTGTTGCGACATCATTTTACCGGTATAGGCGTCAAAAACGTGTCCTGCTTTAATAACGATGGTTTGGGCTTTCATAGTTCCACTAAATAACAGGGCTGCTGATAAGGTTAACCAGGATAAAGCGTACTTCATGGGAGGTGTTATTTAAGGTATATGTATAAAAATATTTTTGTAAGATGCAGATAATATTATTCTTACCACAAATTACCCGTCAACATAGACGCGGACTTGTCTTATTTCCATAAAATAAAATGTGCAGTATAATAGCAGCACTGCTACAATACCGCACTAAAGGATTCCTAACCACGGGATATTTCCCGGTAATTTTTTATTCAGAAAAACCCTACCTTTATCAGAGTACACACCCTTTAGTCCTGTTTAGAATTCGATTGAATTTGTGCCCTGGCCTGGTGAAACCCTCAAAGAGAGCCTGACTACTTCCTTCCCGGGAAGTAATGTGATAATTGGTAAGCAATCCCTGATCATTATTCTCTAAACCTCAATAACTATTATTACACATGGAACCTTATCTCGCAATGATCATCGCATTTGGTGGTAATTTCACCATCAATGGTTGGGCGATGTGCTGGGGACAGATTATGTCTATCGCACAAAACTCTGCACTTTTTGCACTTCTGGGTACTATTTACGGGGGAGATGGCGTCCAGACATTTGCCTTACCCGATCTCAGGGGTCGGGCACCTATTGGCTGGGGACAGGCGCCAGGGCTTTCCAATTACGAAATTGGACAAAAAGCGGGTACCGAAAACACCACGTTGCTGATTACTAACATGCCGGCGCATACCCACGTGGCAGACATCAGCAAGTTAACATCTACTCCTTCTGCCAGTACCGCTGCAGGCACCACTACTACTCCTGGCAGCACCTTGGTACCAGCGATGTTACCGACTATCGGCAGCGGCCCTTCCGGCAACCCGATTAACGGATATGCCGCGCAGGATGGCACGGCTACGCTTTCGCCTAACCAGGTAGGAGGCTCTATTACTATTGGCCCAACCGGCGGCACGCAACCTTTTTCTATCCAGAATCCTTATCTGGCTATTACGTACCTGATTGCGCTGAATGGTATATTCCCATCCAGGGGCTAAGTAGCCTGTCACCATTTTTATGATTAATTATATGTCGGCTACCCCTCCGCTCACTATTGGGTTTCTTACCCCCTATTCGGGTATCTACCCCTTCTTTTCCCAACACCTGATAACCGGATGGTTACTGGGCATGGGCCTGGATCCTGCGCGGCAACGCACGGTGCAGTTTATTCCGGAGTTTACAAAAATGGGTGGTATGAAAGCGTCTGAAGAAGCAGCGCGCAAGCTAATCTTCTTCAACAATGTTGATATCCTGTCGGGGCTTATCAGTTATAAATCAATACCAGACCTGGTGCCCTTAATTGAACCTCAAAAAAAGCTGGCGTTTTTTTTTGATATGGGAGAATATATTCCTCACTTTCCCTACCTGAGCCCCGACATATTTTACGCATCTCACCAATTATGGCAATCACAATATGCTTTGGGCCATTGGGCCCAAAGCACCTTTGGCAACGGTGGCCATATGATTATGCCTATCTATGAAGCAGGCTATCATCTGAGCAGTACGTTTCAACAGGGCGTCATGGCTGCCGGTGGTACCAGCCTGCATTCGAATATATTGCCTTTTGATCCCCAGGCCCCTCTCCAACTCGATCTCACAGCCATCTTCAAACGATGGAAGGAGGATCCCCCTGCCTATGTACACGCTATTTTTTGTGGTGCGCTGGGATTAAAATTCCTGGAAGCATGGGTGCACAGCGGACTACATAAAAACATCCCGTTACTGGTACAGGAAGCCATGGTATATGATGATATACTCGATGATATCAAACAGGCAGATATAGAACTCTACACCTCCCGTTCCTGGATGCGGGAAGATGAAAGTAAAGCAAACCAGTTGTTTGTAAAACAATTTGAAAAACTGGCCAAACAACCGGCCAATATTTACGCCCTGATGGGCTATGAAGCAGGATTAATATGGAAAGAATTGTTACCACATGCCCGTAAAAAAGACTGGGATAAAGTAAAACAACAACTACGCACAGAGGTTATAAACGGCCCACGCGGAGAGAAAAACTTTTATCCGCTTTCCGGCTTCGCGTTACCAGATTCCAACATCATAAAAATTAATACTTCCGGCAACCAAATTCATAAAATTATTCTTGATCAGGGAAAAGGAATGCGCTTTGATGCGAAAGAGTTTGAGGTCATCCATGAAGAATCTGTATCGGGGTGGCAGAACCCTTTCCTCTGTATTTAACAGCAACTATGAAACACTTTTACTTTCGTGCTTTACAAATACTCCTATGGGTATTTGTTACCTTATTTCCGTCGTTGCAGGCGAAAGCGCAATATACCAGCTCTGTGCTGGAAACTGGTAAATATTATACCGCTGTAGGCAAAGACAACCAGGATAACATCTATGTAACAGCTTATAACTCCGCTACTACCAAATATCAACTACTGAAGTACCCCAGTGGAGGTGGTGCGCCCACCGCTATTTACCAGGGTTTATCCTTCAGTGTTTCCGAATATCCCTGGGCCATTGCAGTTAACAGCACGGGCGACGTTTTTATTATGAACCCGGATGCTGCCAGTCACTGGCAGATTATCAAGCTCGCTGCCGGCACTTATACCCCTTCTGTTATACAAAGCGGTAATTATTATACCGCCCTGGCAGTAGACGCCAGCGATAACCTCCTCACACTCGAATACAACGCCACTACCACCAGCTACCAGGTCGTTAAATATGCCGCTGCCAGTCTTACCGGCGCCGGTACCGTAGTATATAACGGGCTACCATTGGCCACAGGCCTCGGCACTTATCCCTGGGGTATTGTAACCGACCATTCCAATAATATTTATATCATCGACTTTCCCAATAATGCATCCAATGGCCGCCTGATTAAACTCACAGCACCCGCCTATGGCGCCACCACGCTGGGTAGCGGCAAAGGCTATACGTCGCTCGCCATAGATGGGCAGGACAATCTTTATACCACAGAAACCGCCCCCTCTCCCGCCAGTACCTCCCGTATTATGAAGTATACGGCGCCGGTAGGTGTAGGTGCTACTGGTACAGAAATTTTCACCGGCCTTAAAATTGGAAGCCTGTTCTATCCCTGGGGGCTGGCAGTGGATAGTCATGGTACGGTATACGTAGGCGATGGCGCCGCTACCGGCAACGGGCGGTTTCTTAAACTAACACCGCCTTCTATCTCTGTCAGCAGCGTCACCAAATTAAATAGCAGCCCAACCAATGCGGGCAGTGTACAATACACCGTTACTTTCAGTGGCGCTGCCAATGGGGTCACGACTTCGGCATTTACCCTTACCACCACGGGCATTTCCGGCAGCAGCATCAGCAGTGTAACCGGCAGCGGCACCACCTATACGGTAACGGTCAATACCGGCAGCGGAGATGGTACCCTCCGGCTCGATGTTAACGGAACCGGTATTGGTAATACCGTCACCGGTTTACCTTATACCAGCGGAGACGTATACACAATTGATAAAACACCTCCCACAGATACTATCAAAACCTTTCCGCCAGCCCTGACCAACAGCACAGTGGCTAACTTTACTTTTACCGCCAGCGAAACGGCTACGTTTAGCGCCAGCCTGGATGGAGGCCCATACAATCCCACCACTTCCCCGTTGACGTTAACCGGCCTCGCCTCCACCTCGCATACCCTACGGGTAAAAGCGACTGACAACGCAGGTAATGTAACAGTGACGCCTGCCAGCTATACCTGGACAATAGATAATATTTCACCTGCTATCACATTGATAGATGTACCAGCTAATGGCATTTATCACCTCGGTGATGGATTGCGGTTTAAAGCACACTTCAGTGAAAGCGTGGCAGTAACAGGAACGCCTACACTGGATATCACCATTGGCAGTACTGTCAGACAAGCTACCTACCAGGCTGGTTCAGCATCTGATACGCTTGGCTTCCTGTACATCGTACAGAGCGGAGACCTGGATATGGATGGTATCACACTGGCATCTGCTATTGCTGGTACTATTAAAGACTTAGCAGGCAACAACAGTGTGCTTACATTGCCAGCAGTGAATACCAGTGGCGTATTGGTCAATACGATTCATCCAACGGTTACTATCAGTACTGCTGCTACTTCCCCGGTTAAACAGCCATTCACCGCAACTATTACATTCAGTGAAGC
>NZ_JAGHZS010000008.1 GCF_017745275.1 Chitinophaga sp.
CGCTCTGGTCAATCGCTTCAATAGCTTTTTGCTTTCTGCTTTCAGCTTTCTGCTAACTATTTTTTCTCGTCCTTCATGATTTGTTTATAGGCCTTGATGAAAATGGCACCGAGGTTTTTATGCGGTGGTACATAATCACTGAACAGGTCTTTGTTACGGGCATCTCCGGCAAATCTTTTGGTCAGCTGTGCCCACATAATCACCCAGTCTACATTTTTGCCAGCGCGTACCTGGTCTTCCAGTGTATGGATGATTGGCTCATTCACGAAACGGGTACCCACCTGTTTAGAAGAGATGATATGCGCTTCCGGGGATTTTTCCAATACGGTAGCGAGGTTATGATAACCACCACAGGAACCCAGCACCACAATTTTCGCAGAGCTTTGCAGGTTATCGAGAGTAGTGTTGATATGATAACTGTGGCCACGGTGAATGAAAATGGTAGGGTGAATATCATGTTCATCCAGGTATTCAGAAAGTTTCTGAATAGCTTCTTTATCCGCTGGCTCATCAGTAGGCAGATTCGCAAAAATAGTAGTAGGTTTTCCTTTGGTGGAAGTAATAGTTGTCCAATACTTATTTTTACTGATCCTCCAGTCGGCGCCAGGGAAATTGGTCATGAAGCTGGCGTAAGATTCCTGCCCGTCTTTGTCTCCATAGAAAAATACCTGCTGGTAAATTCTGCCGCTATCACTTTCCAATGCTGCGGAAGACACAAAATTGATTGGAGGCAGCTGCAGTTTGCTCGCCATATCTGTTGCCTTCGAAGAATCATTTTCGTCTTTCGATTCGGTTTCAAACAGGCTGCTCAATAACTGGTAAATAACGGTGCCGCGCTTATCGTTGTGCTTTTTTACGTAGGCCAGGTTCTTCTTTACTTCTGAGCGCAGGAACTCCAGCAGTTTTTCATCCCGGATACTGCCAAAGGAATTGGCTACATCTACCGCATCTTCCAGGTCCTCTGTTTTCTCCAGGTTCTGCACATATTTCTGCATGAGGTAGTTGGAGTTTTCCGGGGCCATTGATTTCAGGAAGTTGTCCAGGGTATTGAAGCCGGCGGCCATCGCGATGAACTTCTTGAAACGGTCAAAATTGACCATCATCAGTAAGCTATCGCCACGGGGAGGTTTCATACGAATCATCATCTGGTCGTATAAACCGGCGTTGTTGTGATTGGTATAACTGGAGGTATATAATTCTTCCTGACCGTTAATGATCAGGTAATACAGTTCTTCCGGGGTAAAGGCTTTAACGCTGGCGAAACGAACGGGGGCCGGCTCTTCGTGCAAATCATTCACATCGCGGATATACAGCAGTGATTTAGCCTGCATATTTTCCATCATGGCTTTCAGCCCGAATGGGTTCTTACCTTCATTTTTCAGCTTTTGTAAGGCGATGGTGGATTTCACCATTTGCTTATAGTACTGGTAATCGTTATCTACAATGCCTTCCAGCTTTTCTACAGTAGTACTGCCGGCCAGTATTTCATCTATAAAGGCCAATATTTTGGTGCTCTGTGGTGATTGCCCGATGCGTACAATAGTTTGTACAATCGGATCCTGGTTACGCTTAATCACGTTTGCCATCGGTGTAAAGGAGGTAGCATAGGTCAGTATCTGGTTAGGATATTTACGCGCTACAGCCGCAATGATGGAGTCGATACCCGGATAATTCATGTATTCTGCCAGTTTAGGCATTACTGTTTCCAGGTTATTGAACGCATATTTGGTGAACACCTGACCTTTGGCTTCTTTATAGCCGGGGTTATCCTGGAAGGCTTCTATCAGTTTTTCTGACCCTTCATACGACAGGTGCTGGATATATGGCAAAATGCTTTGGCCTTTGATATCGGCGTGCATCATATTGCGGTATGCCTGCACCATAGCAGGGGCTTCTTCCGGATCGATGTTGCGACGGGCACGTTTCTGATTGTAGTCTTTCAGCAACATATAAATGCCGGAGAGGTATTTTACTTTCAGACGATGATCCAGTGCATCGTTGTCTTCAATTTCCTGCTGCATGTCATCCACTTCTTTCAAAAGGGCATTGGTGACCTGCAGGTTAATGGTTTGGTCGTCTGATACTTTTACGAGATCGTCTGCTTTACCATCAAATTTAGCAGCGGCAGCCTGTTCTTTGTCGATGTTATCATGAAATCCCTGTCTGCTGATCGGAATTGGATGATGGCTGCTGCCTTGTGCCTGTAGCTGGCTGACTGCCAATACAGTCAGCGATAATATTAATAGAAATCTTCTCATACTAAATGATCTTTTCCCGAGACCCAGATAGCAAATTTACAACCAAAATACAGAGTTTGCCAGTGTTGTGTTGCTATCTTTTGTTTTTAAATCCAAAACGCATATAATAATTTTATCTATGATCCATATTATCGGTTTATGAGTGTATTTCGAACCAAAGGAGGTGTTTTAAAATTGCCCAAAGTGGGTTTCTTTAATAATCACCTTTATATAAATAGTGAATATTCGCCATGTCGCTGGTATATTGTTATTTGGCGTACCTTGCCGTTGGTCTCGGAAAACCAAGCTGATATTGAATTAACAATTTCATAATGTTAATTTTCCATTAATCACGGGAATGGCTTTATAATTTTGTCCCGTCTTTTTAAAAGCAAAATTTATGATAGACCAAGCGGTTGCAGGAAAAATTCTGGTTGTAGATGACGAATTGGACATTCTGGAAATTATCAGTTACAATCTAAAAACAGCGGGTTATGATACCGTAACCGCGAAAGACGGCAGCGAGGCTATCCAGAAAGCAAAAATATTCAGACCGGATCTGATTATGCTGGATATCATGATGCCTAACAAAAACGGCATTGATACCTGCCGTGAAATCAGGAAGATCCCTGAGTTCAAAGACACGATGGTATTATTCTTAACTGCCCTGAACGACGAAAAATCAGAAGTAGATGGCCTGAACATGGGAGCAGATGATTACATTGCCAAACCCATCAAACCCAAACTGCTGGTAAGCAGAATCAACGCGCTTTTCCGCCGTTTACACAAACCGGAAGAAACACGGGTTACCCTCGGAGATCTTATCATTGACCGTGAAAAATTTACTGTTACCTACAAAGGACAGGAAATCATCCTGGCCAAGAAAGAATTTGAATTACTGCAGTTACTGGCATCCAAACCAGGTCGTGTATTCCTGCGTAACGAAATTCTGAACCAGGTATGGGGTACAGAAGTGATTGTAGGCGATCGCACCATCGATGTGCATATCCGCAAAATACGTCAGAAAATAGGTATCGATTTAATTACTACCGTAAAAGGAGTCGGCTATAAATTCGAGATGTAAGCACGCGGAGTTTTTAGCATTTAGCTGTTAACGGGGAAGGCTAAACAGGTTGCCCTCACATCTCCATTTCAATTCAGTTTTCTGAAAATTTTCCACCAAAACTCTCGTTGGCTATTGGCTAAAAGCTGGCAGCTAACAGCTTTTCTATGGTAAGTAAGAAATTTAAAGTAATTTCCCATTATTATACTAATTACTCACTTTGGAGTATGTTTAAAGCAAAAAACCTGTCCCCGCAAAAGTTAGCGGGATTTACCGCCCTCGTGATATCAGCCATCATCGCATTGGGTAGCCTTCTGGTGGACGGCAAGTGGCAAGTAGTAGTGGGCGCTTTTGTGCTAACCTTTCTTGTATCCTATTATCTGTATCTGTATACCCTGCAGAACTTTATTTACAGGAAAATAAAGCTGATTTACAAATTCATTTATCAAACCAAGGCTTCTAAACGGGAAGAGTTTTTCCAGAAAAATATTCTCCCACTGAAAACCATTGAAGAGGTAAGTGAAGATGTGGAAAAATGGGCCAGTCAGAAGAAAGAAGAACTGGAAAACCTCCGCCGGAATGAAGAATTCCGGAAAGAATTCCTGTTGAACCTTTCCCATGAATTGAAAACGCCCATCTTCGCAGTGCAGGGCTATATCCACACCCTGCTGGATGGCGCACTGGAAGACCCTAACGTAAATAAACTCTTCCTGAAAAATGCGACTAAAAATATCGATCGCCTTTGCCGGCTGATCGATGACCTCGACGAAATATCCAAACTTGAAAGCGGTGAAATGACCGTTAATGCCGAAGTTTTTGTGATCCAGGACCTGATCAAAGATGTGTTTGATACCCTGTCATTGAAAGCCAATACCAAAGGCATTAAATTCCATATCAAGAAAGGTTGTGAAGCACCACAGCCGGTGTTTGCCGACAAAGAAAAAATCAGGCAGGTACTCATTAACCTGGTAGATAACTCCATCAAATATGGCAAACCAGATGGCCATACCATTGCCAGCATTTACAGCATGGACGGCAAACGGGTACTGGTAGAAATATCAGATGATGGTATTGGAATGGCGGAAGAACATCTCCCACGCGTATTTGAACGCTTTTATCGTACAGATAGAGCCCGTAGCCGCGATATTGGCGGTACTGGTTTGGGTCTGGCGATTGTAAAACATATTGTAGAAGCCCACGATCAGTCCATTACCGTACGCAGCAAACCTGAAATAGGCAGCACGTTTGGATTTACCATGGAGTCCGGAAGAGACCAGTAAGAAAGAATTACGAATTTCAAATTACGAATTTCAAATTACGAATTACGGCTTTGAGAGAAGATAGTAAACGCGAAGATGATTCGCTAAGGTCTTCTCTCAAAGCCGTAATTCGTAATTTGAAATTCGTAATTCCTTCTAAAACCGGTACTGCATTCTGCAGGTCAGTACATTATCTTTCAGATCCTCCTTATACCCTTCCAGTTGCGTACTTTCATTCGTTACCCAATCATAGTAAAACATAAACTTCAGGTGTTCGTTGGCATAATATAAGTAGCCTACCCCCCATGTATTATAGCGTATATCCGCTGCCGTGAGTCCTGCACCTGGTTCACCAATTTGCTTTCCGGATACTTTCTTATTAGGATCGTACCAATCGTATTTTACCACTAACTGGTGCTGATCGCTGCCCAGGTGTTGGAGAAAATACAGGTAAGCGCCATCAAAATTGCGGATATATAAGGGTTGAGGTTTTCCCTGCGCGTTAACAGGTATCGCCCCGGGTGTTTCTGTGGTAAGTGCGGTGGCAGTTTGCTGCCCGCGGATATACTCTGCCCGGAACTGTGTACTGCCCTTACCCGGGCCATTCGGAATTTTCAATTGTATGTCTGCCCCGTAATAATGCCTGGGGGCTATCTTTCCCATATTAGCCGCTGAAGAGTCTACCTGGTAACCAGGTCTACCGTTCACCGTGCCCATGGTATAAATAACGTTGGTAAACTGCTGCATGCCACCGTATAATACGGATACACCACCGGACAATATTGCCTGGTCTTTCAGGATTTTACGTGGTTTTACGGCAATTCTGCCAATAAAGTCCTTATGACTATCAAAGTCGGTAGTTGCAGAAAGTCCCTGCCCATTGAAGGCTCCGGCATCTATTCTCAGGAAACGTAACGGGTGATCTTTACGCCGGGGTTCAAACGTAATCATCGCCCCCAGGTCTCGCTCCGTTTTCATCAGTATCTGCGACATACGGCCCCTTTCCGGCGTTTCCCTGTCGGCAGACGAAAGATTCACTTCATAACCAAAAGGACGGGCAAACATACCGCCCACCAGCGACAATACATTGAACTTATTCTCAAAAAAACGCCCGTAGAAATCACGGATAAACACACCCCGCTCGCTACCGTCAAACTGAAACGCAAACTGCACTACTGGCATATCATGCTTGTTGAAACGCTCGTAATCCAGGCGGATACGCCCTCTTCGCAGGGTAAAACGGTTGTCTACTGCCGCTCCAAAGTCGCCACCGTCATAACTGGCAGCGCCCCTGGCCTGGGCCATCTGAAACTGAGGCTGAATATAGCCACTGAAGCGCAATGCATCATACTTATGGTACATCGATATCATACCCTTACCCAACTCGGATGTGGTATCAATCATGTCCATCAGGAATTGCGCATGAGCGGCCAAAGAAGAAAATATTATGCAAACGACGATTGGAAAGATTCTGGCGATGCGCATCACGAAGTTTAATTATTGCGCAAAAGTATAGAATTAGCAATTATTTAATCCCGATATGGAACAACAATTGTTAACCGTTTGTTAATCCGACCCCGTTCCGGTAGCTATGGATCCTCAGAATGTCAAAATGAGTAGATTAGAATCCTCCTCCAAACACCAAAATATGCCTCCATGAAAACTGTCACAATTAACCATTGGGAGAAAAAGATACAACAGGCCATCGCATTATCTCACGACGATCCATTCGGCGAGCGGGATCTGAAAACAGTCGCCAATCTCCTCGGTGAATCACTGGACAATTTCTCCCACAAGTTTGTTGAATTCTACGGTGAATCGTATATCCATTTTACTAAAAGACGCAGGCTGGAAGCAGGTGCCGGCTATCTCCGCCACAGCGATTTCAGCGTTGGGCAAATCAGTGAAATGTGCGGATACACCCACTCCAGCTTCACCAAAGCCTTCCGGGAAGTGTTTAATGAGGCCCCCATCAGCTTCCGCGACAGGATTTATCTGCCCAATGAAGAACATACACTGGCCCGTACTAAAATAGCCACCACTCCGCATGATGATCCCAACAGTCTCATTTTTTCGCCAGACCGCACGGAAGACCTCCGATTACCGGACTATGTGCTGTATTATAATATTCTGCCCCGTAACGATGATCCCATAAGAAGCATGGTGGCATATATGAGCATGTATCAACAACAATTACATGCCATCAGAGCCTCCCTGATGCTATCGGGTGCCATGGTAATTACAGGGACACTGGATGTAGTGCCGGTAACTAACTACGCTAAAATGATGATGTATGTGGGAATTATGGTGCCTATCCTGAAAGTATATGATATGGCTCATCTGCAGATTCGCCTGGCCTTCCAGGAAGCATTTGGATTGTTTACCAAACACATTCCCGGAGGCTATTATAAAAAGTTGCCGGTGCCTATGAGCTTTGTTGCCGCAGGCTTGCCGATGTATGAATTCATTAACGGCAGCTGCCGGTCCGGCTACTTCAAAATGAGTGGTAACCACTTTTTTATTTCCTTGACAGGTGCAGAAAACTGCGAAATCTTTATTCCCTGGCAACGGCGATATTAGAACTGGAAATAAATCGGAATCATCGGTTGAGTGCTCTTTACCTGCACCAGCAACCACATAAACACTACCATAATGGCTACGCTACCCACTACCGGTATGCGTCCCAAAATGTTTTCCATAGAGAATTCGGCTTTAGCTGGCAGGAAGTGCAGCACAAAACCCATCACCATTACCCAGAATACAGCAGTGTAACCATTGTACAGTTCCATGGCTATTTCTGGCTGGAAATCATAGAATACCTGGTGTATTAGTGACCAAGCGTCGTGGAAAGTAGCCGCTTTGAAGAATACCCAGCAGAAACATACAAAGTGGAAAGTCACCAGGATACCAACAATTTTGAAGATCGTTCCTTTGGCACCCGTGAATACTTTTTTGCTTCTCTTCAGCCAGTCGATACGCACCTTATCGATGGCCAGTGCGCCGCCGTGCAACGCTCCCCAGAAAATAAAGTTCCAGCTGGCACCATGCCAGAAGCCGCCTATCAGCATCGTTAACGCGAGGTTGATATACTGACGTACCTTGCCTTTGCGGTTACCTCCCAAAGGAATATAAATGTAATCTCTTAACCAGCTGGACAAAGAAATATGCCAGCGGCGCCAGAACTCTGTGATAGAGGAACTCTGGTAAGGAGAATCGAAGTTAGGCGGAATCTTGAAGCCGGTCCACCGAGCAATACCCAGCGCCATATCGGAATAACCGGAGAAATCACAATAAATCACCAACGCATAGCCATACACGCCTATTAAGCATTCCAGGCCAGTATGCTTGCTGGGATCATCGAAAATATACTGCACAAAATTCTGGTAGATAAAATCTGATATCACTATCTTCTTAAACAGCCCGGCCATAATCAGGTACATCCCTTTCCCGATATCTTCCGAATTCAAACGGTATGGCTGTGAAATTTGTGGTATAAAATCGGCTGCACGCACAATGGGACCCATCATCAGCTTCGGGAAGAAAGACAGGAAGAACAGGTAATCCATGAAGTTGCTCACGGGCTTAATTTCATCCCGGTATACGTCGATGGTATAACTGAGATTCTCAAACGTATAGAAAGAGATCCCGATAGGCAGGATTAACTTCAGCGCGGAAATATGCCCGGCGGTAAAATCGTTGATGATGCCTATAAAGAAGTTGGTATACTTGAAGTAAAACAGTAACCCGATATTGAGCAGGATACTGAGTATCAGCAATGATTTTTTGACTTTCTTATCCTGGCTGTAATGAATCCACCGCGACAGGTTAAAGTCCACGATAGCGGAAAGGATTACCAGGCCTACATAGTAGCCGCAAGCCTTATAAAAGAAATACAGGGAAAATATCGTGTAAATCCATACCCTGGCCTGTTTACTTCTGCTGGCAAGCAAATAGCAAAACATGAACAAGGCAAAGAAATAGAAAAAGAAGCCGCTGTTAAAGAGCACTGGATTTTTCTCGTCGTACAACAGCTCTGAAAGCAGTTCATTAACGTTGATCATTGGAGATAACTGGATTTTTCTTTATTTGCTGTAAGTAATGTGAGTACGACTGTTGCAGGGCTTCGTACAATAACTGTCCCTGTAACTGGTATCCTCTCACATTGAAATGAATATGATCTGGCGCCCATGCTCCTGCAAATCTATCTCTCTGCGCTTTATTAACGGCATTAAAATTCCAGCAGGCAATGCCATGTTGCCTGGCATATCCCATGATTTGCTGTGTTACCATGGAGATATATGGATTTGGATAATACGCGGTGTGGTATATGGTTCTGTATTTTTTCTTTCCTACTTTCTTCCTCACTCCTTTTCTTATTGCACGCATACAATCCGGAGGAGTAGTCAGCAAAATATTTACGGAAGGATTTTGTTGCCGGATGAGTGTTACTGCTTTATCTATTTCATCGCGGAAAGCAAGCGGGTCAAGGCGGCCGTAGGCTTCATTTGTTCCCAGGGAGATGATGACGAATTGTGGTTTCAACACAGCCATCTGCGCCAGGAGGGTATTACTGATTTCATTGTACTGTTGATACTGGGCTCCATTGATTCCGATGCTATGATACAACACCCCATTACGTCCATTTTCCATCACGGCGCCGTAAAAGTGGAATGGACCAGTGCCCGTACCTTCCCATCTTACCTGGAAAGACTGTGATGTTTGCTGGAAATCGAGGGTTGCCATACTCATGGTAGGCGAGCCGGGGAAAGGTGCAGGCGTTACCGTGATGGTAGCATCCGGCGCTACTACGGTATTGTTGGTATTACCGGCATCGTAGAGCAGTTGCACCTTACGGAAGTTATTGTCCATAGCGCCATCCGGCTTTCCGGTAAAAGAAAGGGTGGGTGCTTCGTTTTGCGAAGTAATCACAATGCCGCCTGGTCCGAGTACGTCCGACTTATTCCGGTCTACCACTCTTTCCGAAGACCATCTTACGGTGCTGTTCCAGCGAAAATCTTCCGGACCATTGGTGCCTGCCAGGTTATAGGGGAAAATATAGCCCCTGCCTGCATAACCTAGTTGTTGTTGTAACAAAGAGGCTGTTGTCAATGGGAAATAACCAGCCTGCACATGGGAGTCTCCCAGGTGAAGAATGGATATTACATTACTGTCTGCTGTGGTAAAAGAATGAAAAACATTGTACAATGCAGTGTCCTGCTGAATGTTGTTAACGTTTACCTGTTGTGCATAAGTTGTAACACCGGCGAGTAACAATGAAAGCACTGTCACCCATCTTTTACTAAGGTTGTGCCAGCCTGTATTCATTCATAATAGCTTTATAAAGCAGCGCCCCTACTTTGGCTGCTCCGGTTCTGTTAAAGTGTGTATAGTCCTTGTTGGCCATCACTGTATCTCCCTCTACCCACTTTACCATGGATCCTTCACCGCCCATAGCGGCATAAAGGTTCCAATACGCGGTACCGTGCCCGGCAGCCAGGTCGTGCTGTACTTTCAGCAGCGCTTCTACGCCTGGTGCGGTAATATATTTATCTGCTTTTCTGTAAGATTTATCTGCGGTGCCGATCATCAGGAAAGAAGTTCCCGGCAAATCCTGTTTCAGGGAATCCATTACTTTCTTCATAGGACGTTCATACCAGCTATAGTCGGTCAGTTCCGGGCGGAACAAAACATTGGCGCCGTAGTGCATCACTACGAGGTCATAAGGTCTTTCCTGCTGCATGCGGCGTACCATATCGGCAGACAAGTGACCCAGTTCCACGCCACTGATACCTCTGAAGGAGTAGTTATCTACATAAATTCCATTGCCGCTCTCAAAGCAAACACCATAGAAAGGCATGGCACCACCGGAATAACGCAGCATAACAGACGGTTGTGCTGTGTCTTGCTGCAGATCCAGCCTGTTTACCTCGGCGTTGCCGGAAAGCGTATAGGCTTTATCGTTAATTGTAACGGTGCCTGCTGCAGTAGGGCCATACAACAGGGACACTTCCTGGAACTTATCCAGCAGCGGCTTTTTCACGGGCGAATACTTCACCCAACTGTTGCCACCAGGATAAAAGGTATGTCCGGATAAACCGAGCATAATATTGGAAGGGGGTGAATTTTTATAGTGGTAATCTTTCCAGTCAGTAGAAAATGTGTGGGTGATAGTTGTTCTGAAAGAAGCTACCACAGAGGTTACGGGTACAAAGCCAACGCCTGCGCCACCAAAGAAATGTTGTAAACTGTCGCGCAGATCGCCGGTGATGAGGTCTCCCTCAATCATGGAGTCACCGAAATAGGCAATACGTACTTTGCGGCGCTTACCGGCTTTCAGTTCTCTCAGGGCGGCCAGGAATTGTTTCATCCCAACAATGGTATCGCCGGGTATGGGTGAGGCATATTGCATGATACCATCATACGACATATAGTCGTGCGCATGGTCCGGATTAGGGATGTGTGGGTTAGCAGCAATGCCAGTGCTGTCTAAACCAGAAAGCTTACTGCTGTCGTTTCCGCCAGCAGTAAGCTTTTGATTGTCCGGGGAAGCGGGATTTGTTCTCAGGTCTGATAACAGGTCCACTTTCCGGAATTGAAAGTCTTTATAAGAAAAGCTGTAATTAAGCTGTGACAGCCCAACCAGGCATACTAATGTTCCTAAAATGATATAGAACGGATAGGCAGACTTATTTTTGCCGGACATAGTTTAAAATAGGTTAGCATACTACCGGTCGCCCGCTGCCGGCATGCCTACGGTTAACCATTGTTTGGAGTCCGTTGCCACGCTATCCATGCTTGCGTCCAGCTTATACAATTTATAGCGGTTAATAATGTTCGTCACTCTTCTGATCCATTCATGACCGGCAGAGGAATAACCGCTATGGTTCATTTTCTTGAGCCAGGCGGAAAATTCCGGATTACCTTTCATTTCTCCAAACCATTTTTTGCGGGCCAACATCTCCACGAAATGTTCATAGGAGGCTACGTCGGTTACATATTGTTTGTATACGGACCGGTGTCCGGGTTTGATTTGCGACATGTTATTCTTGCCCACAATACCGAAGTGATTATGCAGCAATTTAGCATTTCTACTGGTTCCGGTACCAGATTCCAGCATCGCTATTCCGAGAATAACACTGGCTGGAATACCAGTTTCCTGCATTAATTCTACAGATACTGGTTTAAATTTCTTCAGATAATTGTTTGTGGATTGTTGTGCAAACCCAACATTGCTGAGCATTAGCAATAATAACACCGCACATAACCATACTGTCCTCTTAAAGAATGTTGAAATTCTCATGGTAGTATTTTTTGTATCAGGTGATAGTTTTCTCTGTGTTTTCAGCATCACTTGTCTCCTCACATATCAACGATGATCACACCGCAATATTACTTTAAAAATTTAAATAATACGTCTCTTCGTCTTCTTATCTATCCCGTTAATCGTTTGTTAAAAAAAATTGTACCTTATATTAGTACCAATCCCCTTTGATGCGGCAATCTGCCATACCAAAGGGGATTTTTGACTACAAAAGCCTTGCTTCTTGCAAAGACTATACCAACCTCCGTGGTACGCTCCGGTCCGATAGCTTTTAGCTTTCTTTTATAATTTATGGCTGGTAGCAAGAGCTACTTTACCAGACTGATTCTCAACTCATTAAGCTGTTCCTGGCTGATTTCAGCGGGTGCATCCAACATTACATCGCGGCCTGAATTGTTTTTCGGGAACGCGATAAAGTCACGGATACTTTCACTGCCACCCAAAAGCGAACACAAGCGATCAAATCCGAGGGCAATACCTCCATGTGGTGGTGCACCATATTCAAATGCGCCTAACAGGAAGCCAAATTTGTGTTCTGCCTCTTCTTTCGACATACCCAGTGCGGCAAACATTTTCTGCTGCAAATCGCGCTGGAAAATACGAATGGAGCCTCCACCGATCTCTGTACCATTTAATACGATATCGTACGCATTCGCCTTGATTTTGCCATATTGGGAAGGATCGTCCATCAGGGCTATCTGTTCAGGCTTTGGTGACGTGAATGGATGGTGACGAGCTACCCAGCGATTTTCTTCTTCAGCGTACTCAAATAACGGAAAGTCTATTACCCACAACGGTTTAAACTCGTTTTTGTTGCGTAAACCGAGGCGTTCACCCATTTCAAGGCGGAGTTCGCTGGCAGCTTTTCTAGTGCGCTCTTCCTTGCCAGCCAGCACCAGGATCAAATCTCCGGGTTGCGCCTGACATTTTTGCGCCCATAATTTTAATTGTGCTTCATCATAAAACTTATCCACAGAGCTTTTCAGGGTACCATCTGCGTTGTAACGCACATATACCAGGCCGCTCATGCCAATTTGCGGACGTTTTACCCAGTCTGTCAGCTCGTCCAGTTGCTTACGGGTGTATTCAGCACAGCCGGTGGCAGCAATAGCCACTACCAGTTCTGCGTCATCAAATACTTTGAAGCCTTTATCTTTTACGGTATCGTTCATGTTTACCAGCTTCATTTCAAAGCGGATATCCGGTTTATCGTTACCATAATATTCCATCGCGTCATCGAATGTCATTCTTGGGAATGCGTCCGGGAACTCGAGTCCTTTTATTTCTTTGAAGATGTGCTTCAGCATATGCTCAAAGGTGGTCAGGATATCTTCCTGCTCCACAAAGCTCATCTCACAGTCGATCTGTGTAAATTCCGGCTGACGATCTGCACGCAAATCTTCATCACGGAAGCATTTTACGATCTGGTAGTAGCGGTCGTAGCCACTCACCATCAGCAATTGCTTAAAGGTTTGCGGCGACTGTGGCAGACCATAGAACTGGTTAGGGTTCATACGGCTGGGTACCACGAAATCGCGGGCACCTTCCGGAGTAGAGTTAATCAGGAAAGGCGTTTCTATATCCATAAAACCAGCACTGTGCAGGTAGTTACGTGCTACACGTCCTATATTATAACGCAGCTCCAGGTTTTGTCTAACTACATTACGACGCAGGTCCAGGAAACGGTATTTCATCCGCAGCTCATCGCCACCATCGGTATCATCCTGGATGGTGAAAGGCGGTGTTTTAGCCGCATTGAGGATCGTAAAGTCACTTACCGTGATTTCGATATCGCCGGTAGGAATATTTTTATTCTTGCTGGAACGCTCGGTAACAGTACCTTTTACCTGGATCACAAATTCACGGCCCAGGGGCTGTGCATCCAGCTTGGCATTCAGGCTTTCACCGAACAACAATTGCGTAATACCGTACCGGTCTCGCAGATCAAAGAAATTGATGCTGCCAAACTTTCTTACTGTCTGAATCCATCCGGCCAAAGTTACTTCCTGGCCCACCTGTTCCATTCTTAACTCCCCGCAAGTGTGCGTCCTGTACATGCGTAAATAATTGATTTAGTTAGTTTTATGGTTGAAATACGGGAAAAGCTGTCATCAAATGGCAACCACTATCCAGTTGTTCACTTCTACCCATAAGGGGGGCAAAGATACGGTTTGGATCGGGCATTTTATCCCCGTAGTATGTTAAAAATATCGTTGTAGGGCTATTTCCGGCATCAGTGGCGCATTTGAAACAAGCACATCTTTAAAATGCGCCGCCATAAAAGGCGCCAGCGAACATCCCTTCGTGCCAAGCCCGTTGAATATACCAATTGCCGGGTAATCGGGGTGAAAACCTACGATAGGGCGCCGGTCATTGCCGGAAGGCCGCACCGCCGACAAATGTCCTACCACCTCATAAGGTACCATCAACAGTTGCGAAAGCCGCTGTTCCAATACTTCGCGCTGCTGCACCGTTGGATGGTCATCTTCATAATCCCATACAAAAGAAGAACCCGCCCAGAATACCCCATGATCCTGGGGCACCAGGGTAATTCCCTTCTTGATAATATCCATCGTCTCCAATCCCGGCACTTTTATCAGCAATACTTCCCCTTTATTCGGCAAAAATTTGACACGCTCAAAAAATGGAAGCGCCGTAGTGGCTACCCCATCACAAAAAATCAGCTTATCCGCCTGTATATCTTCATAAATAATCCCCGTGGGTGTTATTTCCAATACATTCACATCAAAATGAGTTTCCTGCAATGCTTCGCGGTCTTTCAAATATTGCCGGTAAGCAGGCAACAGGGACGGCAGGTTTACCGTAGCCCCATGCACAATAGCAGCACCGAAAGGCTGATCAAGGAATGCCTCATACTTTAATGCCGCAGGTAATTCCGTATAGTCATTACCGGTAGTTTTGTGCAGGAAGGCATCTCTCATTTGGGCAGACGGGAACACGGTCCATAACTGACGTTCTGTGAAAACCGGTACCTGCAGCAAAGCCGAAAGCTGCAGATAGGTATTTTTTGCAAACGGATAAATAGTATCATACATCCAGGCCGGCTCAAAACGGCGGCCAGACACCGGGTTAATAATCCCGGCAGCCACCCTTGATGCACTATTGGGTTTGGCGTCATCGATCACGACCACGCTTTTGCCCGCCTGAAGCAGGAACCAACTCAGCATGGTACCCGCAATTCCCTGCCCTATAATAAGGTAATCTGCTTTCCTCATGATCACGCGAAGATATAAAAAGGGGGATTTCCGAAAATCGAAAATCCCCCATGGTTTGTTATTAGCAATATTTATTCCGTCACTTTCACATTCAATCCACCACTGTGTGCAGTAAACTCCGGTGCATACATACACTGTGCCGTGCTGATACCATTGGAGAACTTACCCTGGTGGGTTACAAACAGCGTATATTCGAATACGTAAGTCCCCTTCGGTAAATAGCTGAAAAAGAAATCGGTGGATGCATCTTTGGTGCTTTCATAATAACTCAGACCGTCCTGCCATTTGCTGCTGCTGATCACATTAACAGGCTCAAAGCAAGCTGCCCGCATGTCTTTCAGATGAATGTACTCCATGGTACGGTCCGCACGCAATACAATTCTTACTTTCACCTTATCTCCTACTTTCAGTTCATTACCGTCTTCAATTTTAGTGAGTACCGGGCCTTTGTCGCTGTTCACTTCTTTATACAACTCTTTTTCCAGCACCAGCGGCGTTTGCGCAGATGTAATTTTGTCCAGTTCTTCGAAATACTGCCAGTACACAGCACCCCAGGATGGCTGACCTTTGCTGTCCTTCACGGTAACACTGATATTACCCATGCCTGGTTTCACGGATTTACCATCTATCTTCTCTTTGAAATACCCGGTACCCGCTTCAGTAGCAGCTGGTTTAACAGTGGTATTGCCTAACTGTACAGTTACATCCGGATTGGCCGCCAGCCAGTTGCTACCCTGTAACAACATGGCATAGCAGGCATCTGCAGTGGCTTTGGTGGTATGCCAGTTGTTGGTTTGCTTATTCTTCAGCAACCAGGTTTTCAGATCTGCAACGGCAGCTTCATCTTTACCAACTACCTGGAATGCTTCTATCAACAGGGACTGTGTTTCAATAGGCGCCTGTTCCCAGCGGTAACCACCGGAATTATCTTTCCAGTACATACCCATTTCCGGGCTATTCATTGCAGTTTCTTTCAGCGACTTTAATATAGCCTTTGGCGTTATAGCGTCGTTCTTTTTGAACAGCAACAACGCTATCATTCCTTGTGTATACTTATTCTGTTTAGTCCAGTACTGGCGGGCTTGTGCGTAGAAGAAATCAAATGATTTTTTCATAGCATCAGGAACCGGTTTGTTAAAGAAGCTACGTGCATACAGGTACTGGATCTGTTGAGAGCTGATCACCTCTCCTTTCAGATTGGCTTTTGCATGTACCAGGTCGTAGTAATCTTTATCCAGCTTTTTATCGAGATAGTCAATGGCTTTGTTGGCCATCGTGATTGCTGCGTCGTCATCTATTTTTGCTACTTGTTGCAGATGCCCGATTCCGGCCAGTATGTATTGGGTAATGTAGCGGTCTTCCCACATACCAGTGAACCAGGCGAAGGCGCCATTAGGCAGTTGCTTAGCGGCCAGCTGATCCAATGCTTTCTTTCTTTCGGCTTGCATCCGCTGCAGGTCAAACAGTAAAGCAATATTCTTTTTTTGTTGTGCCTCGTTTTTCGCTTCCAGTACCCACGGTGTTTGTTGCAGTAATACGGCTTTCAGCTCTTCATTTTTTTGCAGGTTGCTCTGCAATGCAGCGGTATCTGAAATTTTCCATTTCTGGAAGATGTCTTTCAGACCTGGTGTAGCATTCGTGATATGCGTAGCCAATGCGTTGGCGTAGTAGCGGTTAAACACCTGCTCCGCACAGTCGTACGGATACTCCATCAGGTAAGGCAATGCCTGTACCGCGTACCAGGCGGGATTGCTGGTATATTCTACTGTTACGCCGTGTTGCACCAATGTTTGAGAACTATCACTATGCAACAGTTTGCCGAAAGTAAAATCGTGTTTTCCATCGCCTCTGACTGGCAGTGGCATTGCTTCCGTTACCAGCATACGGTTGGTCAGTACTGGCAACGCGTTTTCTTCTCCATCACTGAAGTTGCCTGCCTGGGCAGTAACACGGTAAATGAGCGCGCTCTGGAAACCGTGAGGAATCTGGATCGGGAAACTCACCAGTGTGCTTTGTCCTGCCTGGGCGGTAAAGTGTTGCAGCGGGAACATGTTCTGGAACCATCCGTCTACCGGCTGCATGGTGTTGGCATCCAGCAGCTCCAGGTGTGCCTGGCCAATCAACAGGGTATCGGAGAGATTGCTCACTTTAGCGGTGAATTCCATTTTATCGCCTTCGCGTACAAAGCGGGGTGTGTTAGGCTGTACCATCAGCACTTTCTGTGTAACGATGTTGGTGCTGGTCATGCCAAAGGCAAGATCTTTAGTATGAGCCAATGCCTGGAAGTTCCATTTGGTGAGGGCTTCCGGCATGGTGAATTCGAAGGTGATGTTGCCGTCTTTATCCGTACGCAGATCAGGGAAGAAGAAAGCTGTTTCCTGGAAGTTGGTACGAATGGAAGAAGTAGGCGTTTCCTTGTCTCCAGGCTGGTTTGCATTCCCTTTGTCCTTAAATGCTTCCCCGTATTGTGCCGGAGCCGGAGCTGCGGCAGGAGGCACACCGGCACCAGCGCTGTCTTCCAGCCTGGCCCGCGACAAGTTACCTTCTCCGGGAACGCCTTTCAACTCCTTCCTCATCACATGTGAAACACTTGCATATACCCTATTTCCACCTTCTTCCATTGTCCACCCAAATAAGTTCAGCATATCATACATTTTGGCCTCACTGCTGTGATCAGGGAACTCATGATCGTAGGTATAAGAGGATACCTGTGCATTGAAGTTTTCACGCCCGCCAAACTGGGTAATATTATATACGCTTGGATAAATACCAGGAATGTTCCAGCGATGCGGTACAAAGGCATCCAAAGAAGCATCGTACATAGAAGCCAGCATTTCCGCTGCTACTTTTTCATTTTTGTAGCCGGTAATCTGCGCAGTCCATTTCTCTTTTTCACCTGGCAATAATTTATCGCGGTGTGTACCCAGCGTTACTTTCAGGTCCTTGTTATTCCACGGAACGGAGATATTCATGTGTGCATTGAATACGCGGTTGTCTTTTACAAACACGTAAGCTACCTCTATACCTCCCCGGCTATCTTCGCTGACAGGGAATTCCAGCTTTTTGATGTCTGATAACGACAGGTTGGAGCGCTCTTCTTTGGTAACAGCCGTGATGCTGGATTGAATGATATGGAGATCTTTGGCAGATGTTCCTAATAGTATCTCTGCGGTTTTCCCCGGTTCTACTTCCGCTGTTGGCTGATATGACCAGAGGTAGCTGGGAGCCGACAGGTTCTTCGCCTTTACATCAATCAATTCAAACACCGTTTTTTGAATAACGGGTTCATTATTTTTATCGGTTGTACTTACTTCCAGTTCGTAGAATCCAGGCGCCAACCTGCTGGTGTTGAAAGCCACCTTACCATCTGCTTTGCTGGCCAGTGTTTCATTGACTACCGGTGCTAAACGAGGCCAGTGCTTAGTATCGTCTTCATCCTTGTACACATCTAACGGGAACGACTGTATGTAGCTGGTTTCATCTATTACAAACTGGTCCGGCGCTTCCCAATAACGGGGGCGTAGCAAACGTTTGTTGGGCTGCAGTGGCTTCAGTTGCACTTTCAACGTAGCCGGTTCATAAGCACCATTAAGATTTTTAGAGAAGATTTTTATGTCTGCCAGATCCTTTTGTTCCATGCGATCCGGTGCGGTCACTGCAATTTCCATTGACTGGTATCCAACACTCACAGATTGATCACTGCTGCGGGTTTCTCCATTCAAATCGGTTACATCCGCGTGTACCACGTATGTAAAAATCGGTTTGTTAGCCGGGCTTACAGACTTATCCGCCACAGCCGGGAACTTTACGGTGAAAGCACCGTTGGCGTCTGTGGTGGTTTCTCCATGAATGATTTCACGGGAAGAACCGTATGGGATACCTATCTTATAAAATAACCAGGGGTAAGGATAACGTACCCGGCGCTCTACCCGGTACTTTACTTTAGCACCGTCTATATTATTACCGGCATAGGCCAGTGCTTTAGCCGTTGCAGTAACGGTATCGCCTAAACGATAACTGCTTTTGATGGTATCAAAGGAAACATAAAACTTAGGACGCTTATATTCTTCTACTTTGAAGTAAAGGTGTGCATTGGCATTATCATCTCTCAGGGTAAAATCGCCATTCATACGACCTTCCGGCAATACAAACTTCCCGGAATAAGATCCGTATTCATTAGTAGTTAATCTGATGGAATCTACTTTAGTACCGTTTACATCATACAAACACAGGGTGGTCTGGAAGTTGGGCAACGGATTACTTTGTGTTCCCGTCATGCGTTTTCTCAGCACAATCCCTTTAAAATACAGGGTTTGACCAGGGCGGTAAATACTTCTGTCTGCGAAAAGGAACGTTTCTGGCTTGGGTTCTGTAGCTTTATCACGATAGTTACTATAGAAGTATTTGTACTCATCAATATACAGTTCGTCATCCCCTTTTTTCCAGTGGAGGCGCAAGTTTCCGCCATTTTTTGTCGGTGGCACTGTTATGCTACCGTCTTTCCCGGTTACCAGTGATTTTTGTAATACCCAGTTTGAATAATCGTTACCATTTTTTTGCTTCAGCACATCTACATTTATACCGCTCAATGGCTTACCGCTGCTACGATCCAGGGCATAATAAGTACTATCATTCTCTATATAGCTGATATTGGATACCCAGGTCAATTGCATGGCAATCAGGTTTCCTTTCAGCACAAACTTCGGATCCACACTCGATAGTAGCATGTAATGTCCTGCTGGCAGGGCATCTATCTTGATTTCTGTTTTGTGAAGGATATAATCTTTAGGATCTGGTAACGGCTGTTCCCATGTTTTTAGTGCAGGGCGACCTATCACTGTTTTCCAGTAAGGATTTTCAAGGGTGTTGTAATTGTTTTGCGCCTTTTGCAGTGCTTGCAGGAAAGCCTCATCCACTTTCACCAGGCGCAGGTATATTTTATTAATGTTACGGTATTTTACCAGGGTACGAAAAGGAAGACCTGGTACATTCACCGCTTCTGTTGTCAGTTCCAGCGACATTTCCCTGATCTGGTCCAGTATTGAGGCACAGGCTGCCCCACCCGGAGATTTGGGGGCCAGTTGTACTGCTTTTTCACAGATCGCTTTTGCCTTTTTCATGGCCTCGCCCTGTCCTTCTTTTTCTGATCGTCCTTCCTGCAGGTAATAATCCGCCTGTAGTTGCAGTACATCTGTTACAGCAGGAAGACCGTTATACGCCAGTTCCATCTGTTCAAGGGCCCGCAAATAAAGTGTTTCCTTATTCTCCATTACGGCCACCTGGTTCATGTAGGATACTCTTTCCACATCTATATCCAGTAGCGCAGCTTTATCTCCCGTGTGCAAACGGATCAGCTCTTGCAAAATGAGCAAGGCCTGGTATTGCAGGGAAGTATTGTCGGTAGTGGCAAAGGTATGCCCGGCGAAGGTGGCGGCAGGTGCAAAAGCAGCGGGATCTGTCAGCTCAAATTGGTTAGCCGGATTCGTCATTCCTGCTTCACCGGATTTGAAATATTCCAATGCACGATGCGCTAACAAATCGTATAGGGTACCCCGTAAGGCGCGGGTATTTCCTTTAACGATGATCGGATCAAATTCGGCCAGGTTGGTTTTCTCCAGCAGTGCTTTGTCTGACAGGGAAACCTGGTAGGCACTGATTAATTCCTGGTGCAGCCGGTCGGCCGTCCAGGTAGTGATATCCGTACTTAGATCATTGGCGATGGCAGTACGGTTATAAAACCGGTAACGGTTGTTGTTGAAATACCGGAACAGCATTTCGGCTCTGATACTCTGCAAAATGGCCTTCTGAGCGCCAGAGGCATCAGCAATCTGCTGTTCTATCTTTTTAAGATTCTGCAGGGTGCTGCTGTCGTTGATCTCTGCATTATACTTCAGCTGAAAGATCAGCGCTTTGATTTGTTGTACCGTGGCTTTGTCCTTCACGGCATGGGCGTAGATGTCGTTCGCTATCTCCAGGGCCGACTTAGGCAGACCTTTTTCTTCCAGTGCCGCTATTTTCTTCCAGGAGTTATCATAATTAAACTGGGCCATCATCTTATTGCTACTAAAGATTAAAACAATGAATATTCCGATGAATAAACGCATATAGGATCATTTATTTACATTAAGTTACTGCTTTTAGAGAGGATGCAGACCTTCGCACGGTTTCCATAAATCAGGGTACAAAAAAAGGTGAAAAGTGATGGAATACTCCGCGTCACTTTTCACCTTTATATATTTTTACTGGCTGGTAATTATACCAGGGCAGCTTTTTTGCTCAGTACTTCTGCCATTGTTTTACCAATGTTGGCAGGGCTTTCTACTACGGTAACGCCGCATTCAGCCATGATTTTCATTTTTGCAGCAGCAGTATCTTCAGCACCACCAATGATAGCACCTGCGTGACCCATACGACGTCCCGGAGGAGCAGTTTGGCCGGCGATGAAACCTACTACTGGTTTGGTACCATGTTCTTTGATCCATTTAGCGGCATCTGCTTCCATGCTACCACCAATTTCACCGATCATGATAATACCTTCTGTTTCAGGATCGTTCATCAGCAGCTCTACTGCGTCTTTAGTAGGGGTACCGATGATTGGGTCTCCACCAATACCGATAGCGGTAGAAACACCTAAGCCAGCTTTAACCACCTGGTCAGCTGCTTCGTAGGTCAAAGTACCTGATTTAGAAACGATACCGATCTTACCTTTTTTGAAGATAAAGCCTGGCATGATACCCACTTTAGCTTCGTCTGCAGTGATCACACCCGGGCAGTTAGGCCCGATAAGACGGGTAGTAGTGCCTTGCAGGAAATTTTTTGCTTTGATCATATCCTGCACCGGAATACCTTCTGTGATACATACCACCAGCGCAATACCTGCTTCGGTAGCTTCCATGATAGCATCAGCTGCAAAAGCCGGAGGCACAAAAATGATAGAAACATTTGCACCGGTTGCTTTCACCGCGTCGGCCACAGTATTGAATACCGGACGCTCCAGGTGCGTGCTGCCACCTTTTCCCGGTGTTACACCACCCACTACCTGGGTACCATATTCAATCATCTGCGTAGCATGGAATGTACCTTCAGTACCGGTAAATCCCTGAACGATCACTTTGCTATCCTTATTAACTAAAACACTCATCGCGCTTGTTTTATTGGTTTAATATTATATATCTGATTCTTCTGGACGGCAAAAATAAGCCGATTTCTATAATTCTGCAATTTAGCACCTTTAAGATAAAGCTACCAAAACTGCTCTTAAGGCACTTTGGAACTTAAGAAACTCATTTTCAATATATTACCTGAAAATATATTAACAAAAGAGCTACTTTTTCCCACCTTCCTGCTCCTTTTTCAACTGATCCCGCCATTTACCATCTTTAAACATCTCCAGTTGGCGCATTTCTTTAGCTTCCCGTAAAAACTCAGAAGCAAAAATGAAGTCGTTTAACTTTTGATCCTTGGAGAATACGATGTCTTTATTACTACCTTCCCATTGCTTCTGCCCCTGGTACATATATACAATATGGTCGCCGCTTTCCATTACGGTGTTCATATCGTGCGTATTGATAACGGTAGTAATATTGTACTCCTGGGTCAACTCTGTAATGAGTTTATCGATGAGCAGGGAAGTTTGCGGATCCAGGCCGGAGTTAGGCTCATCACAGAAAAGGTACTTGGGATTGAGTACAATAGCACGGGCAATACCTACTCTTTTCTTCATACCACCGCTAATTTCAGCAGGAAATTTCTTTGCAGCTTCCTTCAACTGTACTCTTTCCAGGCATTCTGCCACGCGGGCCTTTTTTTCTTTCAGGGTACCGGTACCAAACATTTCCAGGGGAAACATCACGTTCTGCTCTACGGTCATACTGTCGAACAGGGCGGAACCCTGGAACAGCATGCCTATTTCCTGGCGGATGGTTTTCTTTTCCTTATCATCCATCGCGGTAAAGTCCTGGTTGTCGTAAAGCACTTTTCCTTTATCAACGCCCATCAGTCCTACGATACACTTCATCATCACCGTTTTACCGCTACCGCTGGAACCGATGATCAGGTTTACTTTTCCGGGTTCCATAATAGTGGATACACCTTTGAGTATCTCCTTTTCGCCAAAGCTCTTTCTTATGTCTTGCAGTTCAATCATGATTACAGTAATATCGCCGTTAACGCATAGTCCATGAATAATATCAGCACGCAGCTCACCACCACAGAAGTGGTACTGGCCTTACCTATTTCCAGTGCGCCGCCGGAAACATTATAGCCATAGTAGGCTGACACGCTGGCAATAATAAATCCGAAGGTATAGGATTTGGCCATTGCAAAAAATACGTTGTAAGCCTTGAATTGCTGTCGCAGCCCCTGCATAAACTGTTCGCCGGAAATAACGCCGGATAGTTCACCAGCGGCTTTTCCCCCGTAAATACCGAGGAAACCGGCAATGGCTACCAGTACAGGTATCATTAATATAGCCGCCATAATTTTAGGGGCAATGAGATATCCTTTGGTATTGATACCCATAATTTCAAGGGCATCAATTTGTTCAGAGATCCGCATATTACCCAACTCAGAGGCTATTTTAGAACCCACCACACCGGCCAATACAATACAGGTCAGCGTGGGCGCAAATTCCAGGATAATGGTATCACGTACCACCTGCGCGATGGTACTCTTAGGTATGATAGGACTTACCAGCTGATAAGCTGTTTGTAAAGTAGTTACCCCTCCCATAAACAGGGAAATAATAAACACTATCCCAAACGACCCTACGCCGATATCCACACATTGCTGCATAAATTGCTTCCAGTACATCTTCATGTTCTCCGGGCGGGAAAACATGCCTTTGAGCATGAGCAGGAAGTTTCCGAAATGATAGAAGAATTTGAACTCCATAACTGATCAAAGATAGGAAGGATTTTTTCAATCAGATCTTAAATTAAGATTTAATACAGGCGTTAACGTAAACTACTTACCAACAAACGTTTTAAACTGCGTTCTATAATCTCTCCCATCGTTTTACAACGGGCAAAAACCGGATCATGATAATATTCAGCCAGTTCATTACCCAACTGCTGTATCTTTTCAGGAAAGGAGACCCGGTCGGTCATAATCACATCCCGCAGGTCTTTGATACGATGCCGCTGCACCTTTAAACGACGGGCAATTACCGCCCGCTCTTCCTGCTGATATTGTTTTACCACCTCGGCATTGAGATGTTTAATGGCCAGGTCTACAAATATCCTGTTCTCCTTAAAGTACTGTGGCATATACAAGGTACGCCGGCCCTCATAAAACTGCTGGTCAAAATCGATGGCACGGATACGGAACTGTACATCATCAAAATCAGGTGTAATATCGAAAATGAAATTGTAGGAACGCATATCGCCTAACAGGCGCACAAAGCAGCGTTCGTTGAATTTTACAAACTCCTTGGCAATACGTTTAGGGTTAAATTCCGGCCGGTTCAGGTAATGCAAAATGAACTGATCCCCTGGTACACCGGCAATATGTTCCTCTACCAGCGTATTACCATCTATCAGGAAGTTCATCCAGTAGGGAGATAGGATATGCTCCAGTTCCAGGCCATAGATACGGGATGCATCTGCCATCTTAATATAAAAATAGTCGTATACTTCGTTATAATTATTGACAATTTTTATGCGGAAAGGATGAGAATTTCCGAAGGTGCAATAGTCAATCCGCTCAATGTGTAAATGCTCTTCTGCCGCCTGATCACCACCTGCTTTCAGGATAGAGTACACCCGCTTTAAACCTGCATGAATAGGCCCTACCATACTTTGCGGATAAAACACGGTTTCCCATAACGTATCTTTCCCTTCCTTATCATACACGGCAATCGACTGATCATAATACCGCAGTTCCTCGTAAGATAAAGGCAACTTCACTTCCCGCTCGTACATCTTGAGATAGTTGCGGAAAGCGGCATTAATCGGGAAAAATATCTTCTTACGGGAAATAGTTTGCATAGGATAAATATATGGAAAAAGCAGAAAGCACAAAGCAGAAAGCACAAAGCTATTTTAGCGGATGACCATTGCGGATATTTATGCGCTTTGATCATTTGCTAAAATAGCTTTGTGCTTTCTGCTTTCTGCTTTCTGCTTTGTGCTTATTTTTTCTTTTTCTTGCCTTTCACCTTTTCCGCGTCTCTGCAGCATTTCTCCTGTGCATCAACTACGGCGATATTCACCATGTTAACGATCTGTCTTACCGTACTACCCAATTGCAGGATGTGTACCGGCTTTTTCATACCCAGCAAAATAGGTCCGATAGCGTCAAAACCAGCAACTTCCTGTAGCAGGTTATAAGCAATATTACCAGCGGCCAGGTTAGGGAAGATGAGGGTATTTACCTCTTCGCCCAGCAGTTCCGTAAATGGATAGTTGTCTCTCAGGATCTCCTTATTGAAGGCCATGGCTGCCTGTATTTCACCGTCTACAATGAGGGAAGGATCACGTTGCTTTACAATTTCACGTGCTTTGCTCATGGTTTGCGCTTCCGGCGTCTGGCTGCTGCCAAAATTGGAATACGACAACATCGCAATGCGTGGCGTGATGTTAAAGTGCTTCACTTCTTTCGCCACCATCATGGTAATATCTGCCAGCTCTTCTGCAGTAGGATTGAAATTAACGGTTGTATCGGCGAGGAACAAAGGTCCACGTTTGGTTTCAATGATATACATACCCGCTACACGCTTGGCACCTTCTTCCATACCAATTACCTGCAGGGCAGGGCGAATGGTATCAGGATATTTGCGGGTCAGGCCGGAAATCAGGGCATCTGCTTCACCGGTTTCCACCATCATACAGCCGAAGTAGTTACGTTCGCGCATGATTTTACGGGCTTCATACAGGTTGAGGCCTTTGCGCTTACGCTTTTCGAAGAACAGGTCTCCGAAGCGGTGACGCATTTCCTTCATCTCTTCACTCTTCGGATCAATGATCACCACATCATCAATTTCGATCGCATTTTCCACCATCAACTCGCGGATACGTGCTTCATTACCCAACAGGATCGGATAGGCAATTCCTTCGTCGTTCACTACCTGCGCGGCTTTCAACACTTTCAGGTTGTCTGCTTCTGCAAACACCACTTTCCTTGGATCGCGGCGGGCTTTGGTACCTATTACGCGGAACAGTTGATTATCCAGTCCCAGACGGTGATTCAGCTCATTGCGGTATGCCTCCCAGTCGGTGATCGGACGGAGTGCTACACCACTATCCATAGCTGCCTTAGCTACTGCTGGCGCTACAGTGCTCAACAAGCGCGGATCCAGCGGCTTTGGAATAATATATTTAGGTCCGAAGAAAATATTTCTTTCGTTATAAGCCAGGTTCACGATATCCGGTACCGGAGATTTGGCCATTTCTGCCAATGCTCTTACCGCTGCCAGCTTCATTTCCTCGTTGATTTGAGTAGCTCTCACGTCGAGGGCTCCGCGGAAAATGTAAGGGAAACCCAATACGTTGTTCACCTGGTTGGGATAGTCGGAACGGCCGGTAGCCATAATGATATCCGGACGGGCAGCAATGGCGGTATCGTAGGCTATTTCCGGATCAGGGTTGGCCATGGCGAAAACAATCGGGTTTTTAGCCATGCCCTTTACCATTTCGGCTGTTACTACGTTACCTACGGAGAGGCCCAGGAATACATCCGCGCCTTTCATGGCTTCTGCCAGCGTGGTAATTTTGGTGCTGGTAACAAATTGTTTATGTCTGTCGGAGAGATCTTTACGATCCTTGTTTAAAACACCGTCTTTATCAAACATGATAAAGTTTTCGGGTTTGGCGCCCAGCGCCACGTATAACTTTACACAAGCCATGGCAGCAGCTCCTGCGCCGTTTACCACGATCTTTACTTTCTCTATTTTTTTCTTTACCAGCTCTAAAGCGTTCAACAGTGCGGCAGAAGAGATGATAGCCGTACCATGCTGATCATCGTGCATGATCGGAATTTTCAGCTCTTTCCGCAGCCTTTCTTCAATTTCAAAGCACTCGGGGCTTTTGATATCTTCCAGATTAATACCACCAAACGTAGGCTCCAGGGCCTTTACGGCTGCTACGAAGGTATCCGGATCTTTTGCATCCAGTTCTATATCAAAAACATCTATGTCGGCAAATATCTTAAACAACACCGCTTTCCCTTCCATCACCGGTTTGCCGGCTTCGGGACCGATATCTCCTAAACCCAATACAGCGGTACCATTGCTGATAACGCCCACCAGGTTACCTTTTGCGGTATATTTATAAACGTTTTCTACATCATTGAAAATTTCTTTGCATGGCTCTGCTACTCCGGGAGAGTACGCCAGTGAAAGATCCCATTGCGATTTTGTGTTCTTTGTAGGTATGACTTCAATTTTACCCGGCCTGCCCTTTGCATGATAGTCTAACGCATCCTGCTTATTCAGTTTCTTTGCCATATAAATATTAAGATTGTTATTGGGCGTGCAATATACGAAGTATTGTATTAAGGCCCTCCACCCAAATAGTGTGATGCCTACCCACAATTAAGCATTCTAACCATTAAAATTACTTACTTTTACAGCGTTAAACATTCACAAATATCATGATACAACGCATCCAGAGTCTCTATCTGCTGTTGGCTGCCGCCGCAGGCGCTGCTGCCCTGTCCTTCGATCTGTGGAAAGCTACGCTGACCAATAGCACGAACCCTGTTTATGTAAACGCTTCCAGCAACTACCTGCTGTTTGTACTGTATGTCATCATTATCCTGGTGTCGCTGGCCACTATCTTCCTTTTTAAGAAACGTAAACTCCAGTTTCGCCTGACTATTTTTAACATTCTTTTTGGTTTTGCCGCACTGGCTTACCAATACTATGTGGTACAACAAACCGCTAATAAACTGAGCACCGGCGGCGTTGCGATTGTTTCGGCATCCTACCTGCCTGCCTCTTTCCTGCCTATCGTTATTATCATTCTTTTGTTCCTGGCAGTAAGAGGAATTTATAAAGATGAGAAACTGATCAAATCACTGGACAGACTCAGATAAGTACTTGTCTTTATGGGCGTAGATTTACGGGTCATCACCGGACATCGGCTATCTGCTGCGGCCGTGTTGGATATGGGAGACGTCATTAACAAGGATCCCATCCTGCGTGAACTGGATTTCTACACCGTTTCCTCTTTTAAAGTAGAAAGCTGGCATAACATCTCCAATGCAGATGAAATTACGGCATGCTGGGAACAGGCCTGTTCAAACTCCAACAAAGGCGACAGAGACGAACGAATAAGTGACGACTGGTGGTGGGAAGCCATCCCTAATTTTCATACCCATGCCGGCCGTACAAACTTTCATCCGGAAATAGTGCAAACAGATGGTTGGGGACAAAAACTATGGATTATCAGTGATGAAAAGGAACGGACAAGGATTTGCGCTTACTACAACAGGTTCGCACAGTTACTACAACAACGATATGTTATATTCTATGGTGACTCCAGCGTGAAATCCTCTCTCATAGATGACGAAATATATAATAAGTCGATGGAACAAATCCTGGAATGGCTACTACAGGAGTTTGGATTCAAACACGTGTCAGATATGGCCGATCAATGGTTTGAGGATTTTGGATTCTACATACACACTGTAAAATACTAAAAGGGCCGGAGTTAAACTTCGGCCCTTTCTTTAATATCCTTACAGGTATTTTCCTGTATAACTTTCTTTTACTTTTTTCAATCCCTCCGGTATGCCTGCGTACAATAAATTACCACCGCCGGCGCCGCCTTCCGGCCCCAGGTCTATCACCCAATCAGCACTCCTGATCACGTCCAGGTTATGTTCAATTACCAGCACCGTATGTCCTTGTTCAATAAGTGCATTAAAGGAATCCAGTAATTTTTTGATATCATGAAAATGCAGACCTGTGGTAGGCTCATCGAAGATGAATAAAATATGTCCCTGTGCTTTTCCTTTACCCAGGAAAGACGCCAGTTTCACACGCTGTGCTTCTCCACCGCTGAGGGTATCGCTACTTTGTCCGAGTTTCACGTAACCTAATCCCACACTGTTTAACGGACGTATTTTATTGCACACATCTTTCTCGTCTTTAAAGAAATCCAGTGCTTCATCTACCCCCATTTCCAGCACTTCGTAGATATTCTTATTCTTGTAGGTAACTTCCAGCACCTCATCTTTAAACCTTTTACCACCGCAGCTTTCACAGGTGAGATGTACATCGGCAAGGAACTGCATTTCTACAATTACTTCCCCTTCTCCTTTACATGCATCACAACGACCGCCATCTACGTTGAATGAAAAATGTTTAGGCTGGAAACCACGCATTTTACTAAGCGGCTGCCGGGAATACAGGTCCCTGATTTCATCGTACGCCTTGATATAAGTAACCGGGTTGGAACGCGATGATTTACCAATTGGATTCTGGTCAATCATCTCCACCTGGGTTACATCATCCAGCGCACCTTTCAATGCTTTGTGATTACCTACCCTTTCGGCAAATTCGCCTTTCAGCTTCATCAGCGCAGGATAAAGGATTTGCTTTACCAGCGTGGTTTTTCCGGATCCACTCACGCCACTGATCACGGTTAATACACCCAATGGGAAATCCACCGTAATATCCTTCAGGTTATGCTGACGCGCACCTTCTACTGTAATTGCTTTTTTCCACTTGCGCACTTTCGCTGGCGGGTCAATGGCAAACTGACCGCTGAGATACTTGCCTGTCAGGCTGTTGGCATCTTTCAAAATCTGCGGATAAGTACCCGCAAAAATCACTTCTCCTCCAAGGTGACTGGCCAGCGGGCCCATGTCAATGATGTAGTCCGCCTCCCCCATCATCTGCTCATCGTGTTCTACTACTACCACGGTATTACCGAGGTCACGCAGTTCTTTGAGTACGGAAATCAGGCGGTGCGTATCCCGGGCGTGTAGTCCAATACTTGGCTCATCCAGGATGTACATAGAGTTGGTCAGGTTGCTACCGAGGGTACGCGTGAGTTGAATACGCTGACTTTCTCCGCCACTCAGGGTATTGGCTACCCTGTTGAGGGTAAGATATCCCAGGCCTACGTCCAGCAATGTTTTCAGACGATGGTTTATTTCAATAAGAATACGTTTCCCGATTTGTTGTTCGTATGCCGTGAGTTGCAGCTCATCAAACCATTGTTTCAGATTTGATACGGGTAAGTCTACCAGTTGCGCGATGTTGCGGTCTCCCACTTTGATGTAGAGGGCTTCTTTACGCAGGCGTCCACCACCACATTCGGGGCAGGTAGTACGGCCACGATAGCGGGCCTGTAGTACACGGTATTGTACTTTGTACAGGTTTTGTTCCACCATTTTGAAGAACTCATTCAAACCGTAGAAATGTTCATTCCCGGTCCAGAGCAATTGCACCTGTTCATCGGTGAGTTCTGCAATAGGTTTATGTACCGGGAAGCCAAACTTGCGGGCAGTTTTGATGAGCGCTTCTTTATACTCGCCCATTTTTTCACCACGCCAGGGCGCGATGGCGCCCTCAAAAACGCTGAGGCGTTTGTCTGGTATCACCAGGTCAGCATCAATGCCTAAGGTTTGTCCAAACCCTTCACAGGTAGGGCAAGCGCCGTAAGGATTGTTGAAAGAAAAAAGATTGGGAACCGGTTCTTCGAAAGTGATACCATCCAGCTCAAAGCGATTGGCGAAGTGAATGGTTTCCTTTCCATCTACTTCCACATAACAATCCCCCTCGCTTTCGTAAAATGCTGTTTGTACACTATCCGCAATGCGGTGTTTATCATCTTCCTCAAAATCCTTTACTACCAGCCTGTCTACCAGTACCCAGGCATCAGCTGGTACACTTATTTTCTTCTGTTCCAGCAATTCTTCGATACGTAGCAAGCCTGTGCCTTCACTACCGGGTACGTATAAACGGGAAAAGCCTTTTTGCAGGAGGATATTCAGTTCTTCTTTTACATCTCTTTTTGCATGCCGGCGGAAAGGAGCCAGCAGCAAAACTTTAGCGCCATGTTTCAGCTTTGTGATATAATCTACCACATCACTGACCTCATGTTTTTTTACCTGTTTTCCGGAGATGGGAGAATAAGTTTTACCTACTCTTCCAAAGAGTAACCGGAGATAATCATAAATTTCCGTCATAGATCCCACGGTGGAACGGGGAGTACGGGTAATGACTTTCTGTTCAATAGCGATTGCCGGACAAATGCCTTTGATATAATCTACATCAGGTTTATTCATACGCATCAGGAACTGACGGGCATAGGAACTTAAACTTTCTGCATATCTGCGTTGTCCTTCTGCATAAAGGGTATCCATGGTAAGCGATGATTTTCCGGAACCGGACACACCGGTAACTACTACCAGTTTGCTACGGGGAATTGATACGCTTACATTCTTGAGATTGTGGACCCTTGCGCCTTTTATAAAAATATGGTCCTGCGGGCTAACTTCCTGAGGATCAATAATAGTCGTTTGTTTCTTTACTTTTGTTGCCATGACAGAACAAATTTAAGGGAAAAGATGTTAGTTCTGACGTCTGCTTTTTTTACGTGTTCGTTATACGCTATAAGCTAATAGCTATGGGCTAAAAGCTATTTTTATATTTGTTTTATTGAACTATTCTTTTATATTTGCATAAGACCAGATCTATCTCGCTGGATTTACCAATAATTTCTTAAACTTAAACTGTTCAATATCGCATAAACTTTACTTAACAAACACAACCAAACTGGCTGTATTTCTGTAATTTATTTACTAACCCGCCTAGTTGTAGAAGTTTATGCAAGTAATGTACAAATTGTGCGATGAGCAGTTGATTACTCTCTTTAAAAAGGGACATTCTTCCGCATTAGAGGAGTTGGTACACCGTCACAAAGACAAGGTGTTCACTTCTATCCTATTACTGGTGAAAGATTCTTTCCTCGCAGAGGACATTTTTCAAGACACCTTCATTAAAATTATTGACACCATCAGGGCTGAACGCTATACGGAAAAAGGGAAATTTTTGCCCTGGGCCATGCGTATTGCACATAACCTGTGCGTGGATCATTTCAGGAAGATCAAGCGTACACCAATGATCAGAACTGGTGACGATAAAGATATTTTTGATGTTCTCGGTTTTAGTGACAGTTGTGCTGAAGAAAAAATAATTACCCGCCAGAGTCATGACCGCGTTCGCAGAATGCTGGACATGTTACCGGAAGAACAACGGGAAGTAATTATTCTTCGTCACTATGCAGAGCTGAGTTTTAAAGAAATTGCAGATCTCACGCAAGTGAGCATCAATACGGCATTGGGTCGGATGCGTTATGGTCTGATCAATCTCCGGAAAATGATGACGGAGAAGCAAATCTGTCTATGATGAACCCTTTTTTTTGCTTGCCAGCAACGAGCGGCCGGATGTAATGTCCGACCGCTCGCTATTTTAGGCCAGGCCTATACTTTTTCAAATACCATTGCAGCACCCTGCCCTACTCCCACACACATGGTAGCCAATCCATACTTAGCACCAGGCCTGCGCTTCATTTCATGCAATAGTGTGGTGGTGATACGTACCCCGCTACAACCCAACGGATGGCCTATAGCAATGGCCCCACCATTTACGTTGACAATATCCGGATTCAATCCCAGGTCCTGTATACAGGCCAATGATTGCGAAGCAAAGGCCTCGTTCAATTCTGCCAGATGCAGTTGATCGGCTGTGATGCCGGCCCGCTGCAAAGCCTTCCTGGAAGCAGGTACGGGACCGATACCCATAATAGCCGGATCTACGCCTGCTACCGCCATACTCTTTATTTGCGCCAACGGTTGCAGGTTAAACTGTTTCAATGCTTTTTCGGATACAATCAACAGGGCTGCGGCGCCATCATTGATTCCCGACGAATTGCCGGCTGTTACCGAACCGTTTTTTGCAAACGCCGGGCGCAGGCTGGAGAGCTTTTCCAACGTGGTTACGCGGGGATGTTCGTCCTTCGCAAATATTATTTTCTCGTCTTTATTTCCTGTCACCTCTACCGGGATAATTTCATCCTCCCATTTTCCGGCATCTAACGCCTGTTTGTAGAGCGTTTGACTGCGCAAGGCAAAGACATCCTGCTGCTCTCTCCCTATATGCCATTGATTGGCGACATTCTCCGCGGTTTCGCCCATTGAATAAGGATGATACATTTCTGATAACCGCGGATTAATAAACCGCCACCCCAGGGTCGTGTCATATATTTCAGCTTTACGGCTAAAAGGCCCCTCCGATTTAGGCATTACAAACGGCGCACGGGTCATGCTTTCTACACCACCGGCAAGGTATACATCTCCCTCACCACACATCACCGCCCTGGAAGCATCCATAATGGCCTGCATACCGGATGCACATAAACGATTTACGGTATTACCAGCCACCGTTACCGGTAGTCCGGCCAGCAATGCCGCCATCCGCGCCACATTCCGGTTGTCTTCCCCCGCCTGGTTAGCTGCACCGGCGATCAGGTCTTCAATCACATTGGGATCTAAAGTCGCATTTCTTTTCATTAACGATTTAATCAGATGCGCCAGCAAATCGTCCGGGCGGACTGTGCTTAAAGCGCCACCATAGCGACCTATGGGGGTGCGTACCGCATCTACTATATAAGCAACTTGCATGAGAATGTTTTGGTTTATCTGCAATATAACACATCCCGGTAACCCGGCGACTAAAACCTCTGTTTGCGACAGCCATACAAATCCCGCCAGATATACCTCTATTTCCGCCTTTTAGTAAATGGCGCTTGATCCATTTCCATGGTTCAGTAGTTTTGTATCCATCTTTATCACATTTTAAAATTAACCCCAAAGAAAATGAAACAAGTATGTAGCCTGCTATGGCTTACCGCCCTATTGTGCGCGCTCTCAATGACCACCAAAGCACAAGTTCCCCCGGGAGAAAACGATGCAAATCTGTCTGAATTACTCTACAGACCTATTAAACCTACCGCTAAATTAATGGAAGGTATAGAGCCGGCCATCCAGCAAAAGCCGGTAGCCAATCCTGCATTGCGTGGCAATATCAATGTGCGTACGCTGAAAGTAGCTCCCAAATGGAACCGGGTAGCTGATAATAATACGCAACTGATCAGCATTGACAATACCCATCTGTTACCTGCCGGCAAAATGCAGGTGATGAAAGCGGAAGCATTTTGTACACCTCCTACCGTTACTATCGGCTGCTGCAGCTACAATATCAAAGATGAATCAGCCAATAAAAACCAGTTGTACGCGTCCCCCGCATCTGTATTTAATAATGAAACCGATGCGCGGACTTACGCAGAAAGTCTTACTCCTAAACTGCCTTTCTTCCTGCCTTTCAGGAATTCCAAAGTATACCCTGCGGGGGCCTGGATTTATGATAATGGTTCAGGACACGGCTCTGTGGATTTCCTGAAAACATCCGATGCATATGGTCCCGGTATTGATCCTACCTTCGGCGTATATGCTTCCGCAGCAGGAAAAGTAGTCACCGCGATGTGGGATCCCTTCTTCGGTAATGTGGTGATTATAGAACATACTGCTGCGGATGGCACTGTGTACCGTACCGGTTATTTCCATCTCCGCGGTGGCTTTGATCATGATGTACAAAATGCTAAAAACACGCCTGTTGCGGATCCGTCTAAGATAGATGCCCGTGATACCAAGTATAAAAAATTCGCTAATCTCCCCAATCCGTCCAAACAGTTATGGGGGACCAATGATCAGAAGCTGAAAGTAAAAGCAGGCGACCCTGTATATGCAGGCCAGCAGATTGCGTGGGCTGGCAATACCGGCTATGGTGGTGCCGGCTGGGGATTAAATACCGATGGCACCCCGATGAACCCTAATACCGCCAACAACCACCTGCATTTTATGCTGTGGATAAAATCTCCTAATCCAGCTACCGGCGTGGATTGGATGGAAGTAGATGCGTACGGCGTATATGCCAAATCAGAAGATAATAACGCCGGTTGTTATGAGGTAGGCGCCAACAGCGCTTTTAACCGCTTCTTTGCCCCTTTCTATCCTTCATTTCATAACGTACCCGTAGAGCATATTACCCGCTATTGGGGCTACTACACCGGTATGGGTATGGCTTTGCAAACGCTGAGCGTGCATAAATCAGGTAATCAATACCTGGCTTCCGGGTCGTTCCAATATGGTTTGCCATCACAATGGTATTGCCGCATTAATATGAATTCCACCCAGTACCAGCAATACTTTGACGAGTACTATGGGAAAGGATATATTCCACGGCAGATTTCCGTTACCAATGATAATAGCGGCAATCCACTGTTTACCGTGATCTGGAAACAACGCGGCGGAGAAAACTTTGCTGCAGTGCACAATGCTACAGATGAGGTATACGCCGCCAAATGGAAAACCTTTGTAGAACAGGGCAAAATGCGGGTAACAGAGCATGTAGCTTATTATGTAGGTGGTAAACGTTACCATGCAGGTGTGTTCGGCAGTAGCAACCCTGGAGGATTTTACATGTATTATGGCATGAATACCAATGATTTCACCAAGAAATTTGATGAAATGAACAAGGCTGGCCTGATGACCGTCAATGTAAATATCGAGGAAAATGGGAATCAAAACAGCGTAGGTGGCCTGTGGTGGCCCAGAAACAAAGCATATTATTCTTATATGGATATGAGTCCGGCTGATTATCAGGCGAAATTTACGGACCTGACCGCCCAGGGCTACCAGTTGTTCCGTATCCAGGGATACGACAACTCTTCCCGTTTTGCGGCCATATGGACAAAATAAACCGAATACATAACTAACCCCGATGCCACAGCTAGAAACGGCTGTGGCATTGGTTTTAAAGGCACATTCTGTCAGTACGCCAATATTACCTATCTTTGCAGTTACTTTTCGACTGCCGGAAGGCAGCCATTTGCTCAATTAATGGTCAATAATGAAGTCTGACAATAAAAACATCCGGCATTTAAGTTTACCGGCTTTACAGGAATATTTCGGGTCAATAGGCGAAAAGCCTTTCCGCGCAAAACAAGTGTATGAGTGGCTATGGCTGCGTCATGCGGATAGTTTTGAAGCCATGACCAACCTCTCCAAAGAATTAAGAACCAAACTGGCAGAACACTTTACCCTGCCTGCTGTGAAGGTGGATACCGTACAGCAGAGCAATGATGGTACCATTAAGAGCCGTTTCCGCCTGCATGATAATCACCTGGTGGAAGGAGTACTGATTCCCACAGACTCCCGTCAAACTGCCTGTGTATCTTCACAGGTAGGCTGCAGCCTGAGTTGCAAGTTTTGCGCTACCGGTTATATGGACCGCGCCCGTAACCTCGATTACGACGAAATTTATGATGAGGTGGCGCTGATCAACCAGCAAGCCCAGGAAGCGTATGGTAAAAAGTTAAGCAACATTGTATTCATGGGCATGGGAGAACCCCTGCTGAACTATAAAAACGTATTACAGGCTATTGAGAAGATCACCTCCCCGGATGGTCTGGGTATGTCGCCTAAACGTATCACCGTTTCTACTGCCGGCGTAGCCAAAATGATCCGGCAACTGGGCGATGATAAAGTTCGCTTTAACCTCGCGTTATCCTTACACGCCGCCAATGATAAAAAGCGCAGTGAAATTATGCCGATCAATGATTCCAATAACCTGAAGGAACTGATCGCCGCACTGAACTACTTCTACAAGGCCACCGAAAATGAAATTTCTTTCGAATATATTCTCTTCAAAGATTTTAATGACTCCAAAGAAGATGCGGACGAACTCATTAAAATTTACCGGCAGGTACCTGCCGACCTGGTGAATATTATCGAATACAATCCTATTGATGCGGCACGCTTCCAGAAACCGGATTCGCAGACCGCAGAAGAGTTCATGGAATATCTTTCAAAAAATCGCGTGAATGCAAGACTGCGCCGTAGTCGCGGTAAAGATATCGATGCTGCATGTGGACAACTCGCTAATAAAGGCTGATCATTACACAATCATATATCTATTGATCATGTACGCATGGTCATCAATCAATAATAATTTATGAAGAAAAAACAACCTGCTAAAAAAGGGTTTGGCCCATCCAGGGATAATAAGTTTGGTAAAAGCGACAAACCAGCAGGCCCCCGCACTCGCTCCTCCGCCGATGGCGAAAGGCCAGGAAGAGCAGCTGCAAAAGATAACCGCAGCGGAGATGACAAACCATTTTCCCGTAAGCCACGCTTTGAAGGCGGAAAAACGGGCGATGAACAACCGTCTTTCCGTAAACGCAGCTTCGACAGCAACGGCAGGCCAGCCCGCAAAGCCGGACCAGCCACCGACAGCTTCGGAAATGATAAGCCACAGCGCAAACGTACTTTCGGCGGCAATAGCGAAGATAAACCTAAGCGCAGCTTCGGAAGTAGTGAAGAAAGACCTAAGCGTAGCTTCGGTAACAGTGAAGACAGGCCCAAACGCAGCTTCGGCGACAAAGACGAAAAACGTGCTTTCGGTGGTCACAAACGTGACGACAAACCCGGCGCCCGCAAACGCTTTGACAGCGATGAAAAGCCAACATTCAAGCGTGGTGGCTTCGACAACGATAAAAAAGAAAAATCAGCCGGCGAACGCTCTTTCAATACCTTCAGAAAAGATGGTGAACGCCCTGAACGTACCCGCCACTTCGACAAAGAAGATAAAGGCAGTGAAAGACCACTACGTAAACGCACCTACGGCGTTACCAAAAAAAGTGACGACTCCGCCTTCCACTTCCACGGCGAAAATAAAAAAGGTGGGAAGTCCGCTCAGAAAGATACTCCCAGCGGATTCAACCGCAAAAAATTCTTTGATAAGACCAATGAACGTTTTGCGGACAAACAAGATCGGAAGAAAGCTGGCAAAGTAAGAGACACTAACGAATACGAGCCAACGAAGAATAACAAAGAACCCAAAGAAAGCATTTTTGGCCCCGGCGAAATGCCGCTGAACAAATTTGTGGCACATTGTGGTTTATGCTCCCGCAGAAAAGCGGTAGACCTCATCAAGGAAGGAAAAGTAACTGTAAATGGTAAAGTAGTTACGGAACCTGCTACTAAAGTTACTACCAGCGATGTAGTGACCATGCAGGATAAAAAAATCACGCCTACCAAAAACCTGGTGTACATCCTGTTGAATAAACCTAAAGGCTATATCACCACCACCGATGATCCGGAAGGCCGCAAAACCGTTATGGATCTCATCGAAGAAGCGGCTGAAAACGAAAGAGTGTACCCTGTAGGCCGCCTGGATCGTAATACTTCCGGTTTGTTGCTGCTCACCAACGATGGTGAACTGGCACAAACACTGGCACATCCTAAACACAACATCAAAAAGATTTACCAGGTCGAACTGGATAAGCCGCTGACCAAAAATGATTTTGATAAGATCATTGAAGGCGTAACACTGGAAGATGGCGTTGCATTGGTAGATGCACTGGGCTACGTAGATCCTAAAGACAAGAAACAAGTGGGCATTGAAATTCACAGCGGTAAAAACCGTATTGTGCGCCGCATCTTTGAACACCTGGAGTATACCGTAGAAAAGTTGGATCGTGTAATGTATGCGGGTCTTACCAAGAAAACACTGAACCGCGGCCAATGGCGCTTCCTCACTGAAAAAGAGGTGATCCTGCTGAAACATTTTAAAAAATAACTGTCGAATAACGGGATGCGATTAGCTGAACATATTATACTCGAAACACCGGACTTTGTTGTTGTAAACAAACCTGCAGGCATGCTTACACTGCCTGATCGCCACGACAATGAGTTAGCATCATTGATTGCTATCATGAAAAAGGCGTATGGCGAAATATTCACGGTACACAGGCTGGACCGTGAAACCAGCGGGATCATCCTGTTTGCGCGCAACGAAGCAGCACATAAATACTTCTCCCAGCTTTTTGAAAGCAGGGACGTGAAAAAGTTTTACCTGGGACTGGTGAGTGGCCAGCCTATGCCCAGGCAGGGTAATGTGAGCGAGGGAATCATGGAACACCCCGTACAGAAAGGGAAAATGGTTACCAACCGGAAAGGAAAGCCATCTTCCACGGACTATGAGGTATTGGAAGAATTTGGTCTGTATAGTTTGGTAAGAATGCAAATTCATACAGGCCGTACGCACCAGATCCGCGTTCATATGAAGTTCCTGGGACATCCTATTGCAGTGGATGAATTTTATGGCAGTTCCCAGCCGGTATTATTATCCAGTATTAAGAAAAAATTCAAACTGGGTAAACATACCGAGGAGGAGCGTCCTCTATTGAGCAGACTGGCATTACATGCTTCCATGCTGATATTTAAGGATCAACACGGAAAAGAATATACGATTGAGGCGCCATTGCCTAAAGATATGAGTGCCTTGCTGACACAGTTACGCAAACATCGTGGCAAGCAAGCCGTGGGTGAGGAATAATGCGGATTTTGTCTGAAGACAGGATTAGATTGGTTTCCGGATATTGTTATAAAGAAAAGGGAAGATATAAGCGAATGATTTTCGCGTATATTTTCCCTTTTTCTTTATAAATCTTACATCTTTATAACAGCATCCTAAAATCAGTGTAATCCTGTCTTCAGGCAAAAACTGGGCATAAAAAAAACGGGGAGAAATCCCCGTTTCGTAAAAATCAAAAACCAACCATTAAAAAAAATTTATCAAAACCGCCTTTCGGCGTCTTAGTAGCATTATTTGTTTGGCTGCGGTGTTGTTCTCAGGTAAGGCTTGATAATTTTATGGCCTTTCGGAAAACGTGCAGGAATATCTGCAGTAGGCACTGCTGCCGTAACGATTACATCTTCTCCATCTTTCCAATCTGCCGGAGTAGCAACGCTATATTTAGCTGTTAGCTGCAGGGAGTCCAATACGCGCAGCACTTCTACGAAGTTTCTACCGGTAGAGGCCGGATAAGTGATGATGAGTTTTACTTTTTTGTCTGGTCCTATGATAAACAAGGATCTAACTGTAAAAGTTTCAGAGGCATTTGGATGAATCATGTCATACAAATTAGCCACTGTTTTATTTTCATCTGCAATAATAGGAAAAGTTACGTCACACTGTTGTGTTTCGTTAATATCATTTATCCAGCTCAGGTGCTTATCCAGTGGATCTACACTGACAGCCAGTACTTTAGTATTGCGTTTAGCGAATTCCTCTCCTAATTGTGCAGTTCTGCCTAATTCGGTAGTACATACCGGCGTAAAGTCTGCCGGATGAGAAAACAAGATACCCCAACCTTCACCGAGGAAATCGTAAAAATCTATTTCCCCTATCGTGGTATTGGCTTTGAAATTAGGAGCTGCGTCTCCCAGTCTTAAACTCATAGTTTTACGATTTAATTGACCAAAAATAGGTTTTTCCTACAAGATTTATAGACTTTAAGGGAATTTTTTCACAATTTAACCGATATTTTTTGTGAAGGAGGGAATTGGGGTTAACAAACAATGTATAACGGGGTTACGTAAAATGGATCAACAAGGGTTAATTCAAACGGATAGACGGGGGTTAACGCAATAGATAAAAAAGGTTAAACAATAGATAAAAATATGGTTAACAGGGATTTAGCCATTTGAGGTATGTAGCTGCCAGGCATAATATGCCATGCTGAATTTATTATCATCTTCCAATCCGGCCTTTATTCTGGCAGCTTCATCCCCTAATTCTATCTCGATAAATCCAAGGTATAGGTTATAGGCATCATGTAGTAATTGTATACAGTACTCCATCCGGGTATCCGCATCATCTGGCTGATAGCGCGCAGCAGGAGGCAAATCAGGCGGTGTGGGCAGTTGTATTACTTTCTCTATGTAATAACATTCCTCATCTGCGTAGGCTTCCCAATTATCATCCTGCTGCAGGCAGGGCCGTCTCATATGAAAGGTGAGATGATCAAAAACCACGGCAGCGCCCAGTTCTGCCTCCAGGTCAATGATATCCGGCACGCGGCACATATCTTCGAGCTTTTTTACAATGGTCATTTGCACTGCATCGTGCTTATCCTGACTGAAGCGAAGCATGGTATTCATGACTTCATAAGTAGTTACAAAATCACAGGAAGACCACACATTGTCCCGGAGCACCTGGCCCCAGAGCGTCAGGTAATTGGAATCATCCATAATGATTTGTCCAATTGAAATAGCCTGTACCTGCGTAATTGCTGTTGTTGTATTTACCTTATTCATAACCATCAGGTTTTAATAACACTACAAATCTAGCCGGGCTGCGCGCAAAGAATTTGCGTAGTGATCTTTTCGCTATAATTTTTTTAATCCTGTTTGCAAAAGCGGGAATTGCGTATTTTTATTTTCTAAATTTTATCTTTTGCCAAAGAATAAAGACGCGGTGTCGCGCTACCGTTGGATTGACGAGCGCCTGCGCAACAAGCAGAAGCCCAAACCTACCCTGGAAAACCTGATTGAATATGTATCGGATAAAATGGGAACAGGCATATCTGTCCGTACCATCCAGAAAGATATCCAGGACATGCGCCAGGACCCGGAACTGAACTATATGGCGCCCATTGTGTACGATAGGAGCAGTGGCACCTACCGGTATTCCGATGATAGCTTTTCCATCAGTAATTCGCCCATTGAAGAAGCAGATCTGCAAGGGCTGGAGATTGCTATTGGTATACTGGAACAATTCCGCAGTTTACCGGTAGTACAACAGTTTGAAGACGCTATCCTGAAAATAGCCGCCAGCCTGAAAATGAACCGGGAAGCCCTGCAACATAAAGGACTGATCAAATTTGCCCGGGCTGCACAATACAAAGGCGCCGAACACATTCCGGAAATTGTAGATGCCATTAAAAACCTGGAAGTAATACGCATCGCCTACCAGAGCTTTGAGCGCGATGAGCCCAAAGAACACTGGGTAGAACCATATCATCTGCGGGAATATCAACATCGCTTTTACCTTATCGGAAAAAGTCAGAAAACACGCGGTGGCGCTGTGATTACGTTTGCCCTCGACAGAGTGGTAAAAATCTGGCCTACCATGAAACATTTTGATGAGAAAAATTTTGATGATGCCAGCTATTTCCAACACGCAGTGGGCATTACCGTACATGACGGAGAACCCGAAAATGTACTGCTGAGCTTCGAACCGCGACAAGGAAAATATATAAAGTCACAGCCTATTCATGCTTCCCAGAAAATAGTGGAAGATAATAGTAAAGAATGCCGTATATCCCTGAACGTTGTTATTAATCCGGAGTTAACCATGACCCTGTTGAGTTATGGCGGACAAGTGAAGGTATTGCAACCCGCACACCTGGCGAAGAAGATGGCAGAAGAAGCCAAAGCCATGGCGGCACTGTATAAATAGTCATCATTAGTTCCGTTCAGCACCGCCACAACGGTACTGAACGGAACTAAAAATATTACTGTGGTTTGGCAAACAACGTATCTGCTACGGTGCCATTGGTTTCGATCTTCGTAATATTGATTTTCACACCACCCGGACTCTGTTCTGTAGTACCGGGATAAGCCAGTCCTTCCGGCGTTTTCTTATAATCAGACATCGTAACGGTTATTTCTGCATCCTGCCCTTGTATGTTAACTTTGTTGATTGTTTTTATCAGCAGATATGTATTGGCATCCAGGAATGCAGTTCCCTCTAAACCTTCTGCTGAGGTAACTTTCAGCTTGTACGCTGTTGTACCGTCTACAGGTTCTTTACCGAGTAATTCTATTTTCTTTCCTTTTGCTTTATAGTCGTATAACTCCCCTCTTACATCTAACTGGGTTTGCAGTAATTTTTGCATTTGCGGATCCAGATCCTGTGGAGTAGTTTGCATCATTACCGGCATCAGGCTCCAACCACCCGTGCGCGTTACTACCTGGATATTATCCGTCCCCTGCACCGCAAATTCCAGTCGCATGGCTTCATCCTGCTTCACCCACCTTTTAATAGGTACAGTCATGCCCTGCACTTCCATGTTTCCCTCTATGTATTGCGATTTAATCTCCTTCAACTTTGCCTGTCCACCCATAGCAACAATATTTTTTGCAATAATCTCGTCGACAGTTTGTGCATAGGTAGCTACTCCTGCGATCAAAAGCGCTGCTAACAGCGTAAAAAATTTAATCCTTGTCATAAAAGAATTTTTGATGCCCGATTTTTTAAGGCAAATAAAGATAACCAAAAAACATCTCCCCCGCTTCTTTACAAAAAATACGCCGGCCCTTAAAATGCGGTCTATTCCTTAGCTTTACAGCATGAATACATTCCAGATTTCAGGCAACCTGGTGGATATATTACAGCAGGAGATTTACCCGGCCACCGTTTATGTGGAAGCGGGTAAGATACAACGGATTGAACGCAACAACCAAACATATGCACATTACCTGCTTCCCGGCTTTACTGATGCGCATGTACATATAGAAAGTTCCATGCTCATTCCCTCAGAATTTGCCCGGTTAGCGGTAGTACATGGCACTATTGCCACCGTCAGCGACCCGCATGAAATAGCCAATGTAATGGGGGTAAAAGGCGTAGAATATATGCTGGAAAATGGTAAACAGGTGCCTTTCCGGTTTAACTTTGGAGCTCCTTCCTGCGTACCCGCCACTGTTTTTGAAACCTCTGGCGCGGTAGTGAGTGTGGAAGATGTGGAAGCCTTGTTGCAACGGGATGATATCAGATATCTCACGGAAATGATGAACTTTCCGGGAGTACTGCATAAAGATCCCGAAGTATTGGCTAAAATAGCAGCCGCAAAAAAGGTAAATAAACCCGTAGATGGCCATGCTCCCGGCCTTCGTGGCGAAGCAGCCCGCGATTATATTGCAGCAGGCATCAGCACTGATCACGAATGTTTTACCATCGAAGAAGCGCTGGATAAACTGCAACATGGCATGCACATCCTGATCCGGGAAGGCAGTGCCGCCAAAAACTTCGAGGCACTTTATCCTTTACTCCACGAACATGCCCCGAAAATCATGTTCTGCAGCGATGATAAACACCCGGACAACCTCGTGGAAGGACATATCAATTTATTGGTAAAACGTGCACTGAGCCACGGCATAGATCTCTTCAAAGTATTGCTGGCAGCCTGTATCAACCCGGTACTGCACTATAAACTGGAGAATGGATTGCTACGGGAACAGGATCCGGCAGATTTTATTGTGGTTGATGACTTGCAAAACTTTAACATACTGGCAACATATATTGACGGAACAAAAGTAGCTGAGAATGGCAAAACGCTGATTCACTCCATTCCGTCTGTTCCTGTAAATAACTTTGTGGGACAGCCGGTACAGGCGGCAGATCTCCGTATGCCAGTTGGCGATACCAGCCATACCAGCGTAACAGCTAAAGTAATTGAAGCGCTCGACGGACAACTGATCACCAACGCTCTCACCGCTACACTGCCGGTGGTCAACGGCTTCGTGCAGAGCAGCACCGAAAAAGATGTCTTAAAAATAGCTGTGGTAAATCGCTACAAACAAGCCACTCCTGCAGTAGCCTTCATCAAGGGGTTTGGATTGCAACATGGCGCTATTGCCTCTTCGGTGGCGCACGACAGCCACAACATCATTGCAGTAGGCGCAGATGATGAAAGCCTGGCTGCCGCTATCAATGCGGTGATTGCCCAACAAGGTGGCATCAGTGTGGTAAATGGAGAAAAAATACAGGTATTGCCGCTGCCGGTAGCTGGCCTGATGAGTAACCTGGACGGCTACACGATAGCCACGCAATACAGTGCGCTGGACCAGGCAGCTAAATCACTGGGATCTCCGCTGGCCTCACCGTTTATGACCTTGTCCTTTATGGCGTTGCTGGTGATTCCTCATTTGAAACTAAGTGACCTGGGGCTGTTTGATGGTGACAGCTTTCAGCTGATAGCCACGGCCTGGTAATCTATTTAAAAAAACAGCGGAGATATCAGCATCTTGCTAAATAATATCTCCGCTGTTTTTATATTAAAGGTGAATCCCCTACCGGCTTGTCCAGAGGGCACCATTAATAGAATCTCTTTCTGCGCCTGTTACACCACTCAGCACATTATCTTCCTGTCTCCAGCGTAAAGTCCCTATCAACGCCATGATCAACGCTTCTTTAAAACTCACTGTTTGTTCATCCGGCACTTCTACAGTAACGCCCAACGGTTCCAACTGTTGCTGTATAGTTTGTACAAGAAATGTATTGAAAGCACCGCCGCCGGTGATCAGCATTTTGGCAGGGCCTTCCGGCATTTGTGCTTTCAATGCCTTCACCGCATTAGCTACCTGCGTGGCAATATGATCTACATAGGTACGCAGTTTACCCTGTACGGAGATGCGCATAGGCGCTATCATTGGCAATACGGTGTTGATTCCAAAATCATTGGCAAGTGATTTTGGCCAGGGAGTTGTATAATAGGGAAGTTGATTGAGTTGTTCCAGCAAGCCATTATCAGTAACACCACCGGCAGCCAGGGCTCCTCCATCATCGTAAGGTTTATTAAGGGCCGCGGCCAGGGCATTCAGCACCCGGTTGGCAGGGCAAATATCAAAGGCTACAAACTGCTCTGGCAGTTGAGCCGAAATATTGGCAATGCCGCCAATATTCAGCCAGTATTGATAACCGGGGAAGAGGTATTTTTCTCCAATAGGCACAATAGGTGCTCCTTGTCCGCCCAGAGCCACGTCCACTGCCCGCAGATCAGTGATCACGGGCAGGCCGGCAACTGCGGTAATGGCGGCACCATCGCCCAGTTGTGCCGTCATTTTATCGGATGGCATATGAAAAGTAGTATGGCCATGGGAAGCGATAAAATGTATTTTATGATCCAACTGATGTTTTTCTATAAAAGAAAGAATGCGGTGGCCGGTGTAATGTCCGTATGCAGTGTGCAACAACAGGTAATCCCTTGCTGGCAGGGAAGTTGCCTGTGCCAGCTTTTCTACCCACTCCGGCTCGTAAGGCAGGCTTTCCGAGGCTTTGATCGCATAGGTCCACTGTCCGCGTATTTCCGTTAGTTCCGCAAAAACTATATCCAATCCGTCTAATGAGCTACCAGACATGGTGCCAATCACGTTATATACCATCGACAAAAATTTCAGCAAAGGTAGTTTTAAAATATTTTTTTTACGATTTATGGAATGAAGGTATTTCTGGTCATCCTATTGGCAGAAAAGATATCGTCATGAAAAAATATCTCGCATTACTATTGTTTGGTTGCCTGCTGGCTTTTACCGCCTCCGCACAGCAACAACGCACCCTGAGTGGTACAGTTACCGACGCCGTTAACAAGGCGCCCATTGCCAACGCCGTTATACGGGTAAAAGGAACAGACTTCCTGACGGCCACCAATACCAAAGGGGCTTTCAGTCTCAAAGTACCGGCTGGTGCACTCACCATGGAAGTTAACGCCAGTAATTACAAACCACTGGAAACCAGGATAACCGCACAACAAACTACCTTACAGGTAACATTAAACAAGCTACAGCCACTGGTGAAAACCGACGACAGAAGACGATTAATCATGCGGGGTAGGCCATCAACGGTAAAAACAGTGTCTCCTCCTACACCAAAAGTTATTTGTGCAGAGCCAATGACACCCGCTGCCGATCAGGCTCTCAGGGAAGTAGCCGTTACCGGGTACGTTACATCAAAGATGAACTATAACTATACCTCATCCGCTCCCGATAATACGGAAGATTACAGCCCCATCAACGAAAATATCTTCCACGCTGCTACTGATCAGCCTTTGAGCACTTTCAGCATTGACGTGGACCGGGCCTCCTACAGTAATATGCGCCGCTTCCTGAACAACGGTGAAATGCCGCCACCAGACGCGGTTAGAGTGGAAGAAATGATTAACTACTTCGACTACCATTACAAAGCACCTACTGGTAAAGACCCAGTAGCTATTTATACCGATATGGCCATCTGCCCCTGGAGTACCGGGCATCAGCTGGTACGTATTGCATTAAAAAGCAAACAGGTAGATACCAAAGACCTTCCGCCTACCAACCTGGTATTTTTACTGGATGTATCCGGCTCTATGGATGAACCCAACAAACTGCCACTGGTAAAAAGCGCCTTTAAAGTATTAACAGAACAACTCCGTCCGCAGGATAAGGTAGCTATTGTGGTATACGCCGGCGCAGCGGGTGTGGTACTGCCTTCCACCAGCGGTAACAACAAGAAAAAGATACTGGCGGCATTGGAGGAATTACAGGCAGGTGGCTCCACAGCCGGTGGAGAAGGAATACAACTAGCCTATCGTATTGCGGAAGAGCAATATTCCAAAAATAGTAATACCCGTGTAATTCTCGCTACAGACGGGGACTTCAACGTAGGCGCTTCCAGCGATGGTGCCCTGACCCGGTTGATTGAAAATGAGAGAAAAAAAGGCATTTCCCTCTCCGTACTTGGCTTTGGAATGGGCAACTATAAAGATAATAAACTGGAATTGCTGGCCGACAAAGGCAATGGCAATTATGCCTATATCGATAATTTTGAAGAAGCCCGCAGAACCTTTGTGACCGAATTTGGGGGCACCCTCTTTACCGTAGCCAAAGATGTAAAATTGCAGGTGGAATTCAATCCTAGTTTCGTACAGTCGTACAGGTTAGTAGGCTATGAAAACAGGCTGCTGCAGAACGAGGACTTCAACAACGATAAAAAAGACGCCGGCGACATGGGCGTAGGCCACACCGTGACTGCGCTTTATGAAATCATTCCCACCAGTAAAAGTGGCGAAAATGTTAACTGGGTGGATCCGCTGAAATACCAGCAGGGTAAAGTACTGGGCAATCAGCAGGAGGTATTAACCGTGAAAATGCGCTACAAGCAGCCTACTGCGGATAAGAGCCAGTTGATAGAAAAAGTATTGCCTTATAATAACCAGGAAATTGGCGCGGCACCGGAAGACTTTCGCATGGCCACTGCGGTGGCAGCCTTTGGCCAACTGTTACGTAACTCCGCATTCAAAGGAACTGCCACGTACGGTCAAATATTGTCCTGGGCTGGCACTGCGCGGGGCGAAGACACCGAAGGTTACCGTGCAGAGTTCATCCAACTGGTGAAGAAAGCCAGCTTGTTAGACAAAGAGCAGGACAAAGAGTAGTTACACTAATTTTCGGTAATTTGCGGCCTCAAAGGGATAGCTCATGATTATCAATTTAAGTGAAACCAATTCGTTGGTAGGAGAATGGTTAAGCGAGATCAGAAATGTGGATGTTCAGCAGGATCGTATGCGCTTTCGGCGCAATATGGAAAGGCTGGGCGAAGTAGCGGCTTACGAGATCAGTAAAACACTGGACTATGTAGACAAAGAAGTGACTACCCCGATGGGTATTGCTACTTGCCGGGTATTAAAATCTCAACCGGTACTGGCTACTATTTTAAGAGCCGGGCTGGCGCTGCACCAGGGTTTGTTGCATTATTTTGATAAAGCAGACCATGCCTTCGTTTCTGCTTATCGTAAGCATAACCATGATGGCTCTTTCGATATCAGCCTGGAATATGTAAGCACTCCTTCTATCGATGGAGAGGTATTGATACTCTCAGACCCCATGCTGGCTACCGGTGCTTCGCTGGTGAAAACCATCGAACACCTGGAAGAAATCGGTAAACCCAGCCATATTCATCTGGTAGTAGCTATTGCCTGCACCGTGGGCATTGAATATGTACTGCGCAATACCAAGTCGAACCTGACAATCTGGGCAGGAGATATTGATGATGAATTAACCGCCAAAGGCTATATTGTACCGGGATTGGGAGATGCGGGAGACCTCGCTTTCGGGAATAAATTACAACAATAACAAGAATATATCGTTTTACGAATAGCAGTTTTTGTATCTTTAAAGAAGAACAAAGCTGCTATTCGTTTTTTATTATAACGTTTTTTATACATGGATTTAATTTGAGATATGATTTAATTAACGTACCTTCACCGGCATTGCATAACACCCTATGCTTTAAGCTTTACTAATATGAAAAGAGCTTTACTATTCCTGGCCATATTGCTTTATTTAAATCCGTTGCGGGCACAGGACCCGCACTTTTCGCAGTTTTTTGCCTCACCGCTTACCCTTAACCCAGCTTATACAGGCCTATTTTCCGGAGACTATCGCTTATCAGGTAACTATCGTTCACAATGGCGCAGCATTGCCTCCCCATTTGTGACTGGTACTGCCGCTATTGATTTCGGTATTCTAAAGGATGTGATTTCGTATACAGATATCTGGGGCGTGGGCTTAATGGCGATGTATGACAGAAGCGGCGGCGGTGCCCTGACTTCCAGTTATCTTTCCTTCAGTACCGCCTATCACAAAGGGCTTGATCCGGAGGGTAACCATACCCTGGCCATCGGCCTGCAAGGTACCCTGGTGCAAAAAAGGCTGGATAACAGCAAGCTGCAATTCGAAAACCAGATAGACAATAACGGATATAATCCTATGATTCCCAGTAATGAAACACTGGTAAATCCTAAAATATCCTATTTCGATCCTAACGTTGGTATTTTATACAATGGACTGATCGGAGAATCTTCCAATATTTACCTGGGTGCCTCATATTATCATATTACCCAGCCAACAGAATCCTTTATGAACCTCACCCAAAACCGGCTTAGCTACCGCTGGACAGTACACGGTGGAGGTTCTGTTCCTGTAAATGGGAAAGACAGGTTTCACACCAGCATTTTATATATGAAGCAAAGCACTGCCTCTGAATTGACTTTTGGTGGCGCTTACGGGTTTGCATTGAGCGATATGGACGATAATCCAACCACCTTTTATGTAGGTAGCTGGTATCGCCTGAAAGATGCGATCATTCCTTACATTGGAATGGAAATCAAAGGATTCCAGGTAGGCCTGACCTACGATACCAACGTATCTACCCTCAACCCTGCTTCTCATTACCGTGGTGGTATGGAAATTTCACTGATCTATATCCACACCCGGAACGAAAATAATAAATACAAAACCCTCTGCCCTCGTTTCTAATAAATTGATTATTAGAAACTTTGGGAGAACTGGATTTAAAATACCAAAAGCAAAAAGCTATTTTCGGGAAGCGTTTCCCGAAAATAGCTTTTTGCTTTTGGTATTTTATTTTCTACGCTTTTAACACAGGATTATCAGTATCACTATAGTAATCATAGCTATTTTTACCTTAGTTTCGTTGCTCTTTCATAAAACAGGAACAAATACACATTCAGTTACACTAAAAATTATTCAGGCGTTGTTTTTTTCATTCAGAGAACTGCTCTCAGCTATTCAATCTTACGGGAAGGCCCATCAATTCATTTTACAGCATAAGTTATGGAAATGGATACTGATACCTGGTATCATCTATTGCCTGCTCTTTTTTGCCGGCTTTTACTTTGTTTGGGGCTATTCTGGTGACTTTGTGGAATACCTGACCAGGCTGTTGCACATTACTGAATGGGTACAAGACCTGGAAAACAGCTGGATCAGTTTCCTGTTTATACTGGTGGCATTTTCCGTCAGGATTGTGTTTGTATTTTGGTACTTCTCTTATTTCAAATATTTGTTTCTCATAGTGGCTTCTCCTGTTTTTTCTTATTTGTCAGAGAAGACAGAAGCCATTCTTGATCATAAAGAGTTTCCTTTTAGCTGGTCCCAGCTGGGTCAGGATATTTTGCGTGGCATTAAAATGTCGTGCCGCAATATCGTTTACCAGACAGCGGCTATTCTGATATTATTACTGGTGTCTTTCATTCCGGTGATTGGTTGGTTGATACCGATGGTAGGTTTCTTTGTAGAATCTTATTTCTATGGGTTCTCCATGATGGATTATAGTTGTGAGCGGCATAAGTTAAACATGTCTCAAAGCATTAATTTTATCCGTCAGCATCGCGGTATGGCGATAGGTAACGGCATGGTATTTTACCTGTTCATGCTGATTCCGGTAGTGGGCTGGATGTTGGCACCTTCTTATGCTGTGATTGCGGCTACTATTGATTTACAAACAAAAAGACTGAAATAATGAGTACTCCTGGCAAAGTGTATCTGGTTCCTACTGTGTTGAGCGCCGATGCCTTATTCAGTATTCCTGCATACGTCACTAACGTAGTACAGCAGTTATCTGTATTTTATGTAGAAAATGAACGTACTGCCCGTCGTTACCTGAAAGCGCTGGATAGAAATATTAATATAGATGCCCTGCAGTTGCTGATTATGAATGAAAATCAGCCGCCTGACCTGGCGTTGGCAAAGGAATTATTGCTGGAAGGAAAGGATATTGGCATCCTGAGTGAAGCGGGCTGCCCGGCCATTGCCGATCCGGGACACCTCATTGTACAGGTAGCTCATAGCGTAAACGCCCGGGTAATTCCTATGATTGGTCCCAACTCTATGTTGCTGGCCCTGATGGGCTCCGGTCTCAATGGTCAAAGCTTTCAGTTTACCGGTTATCTTCCTATCAAACCTCCGGAAAGAACAAAGGTTATCCGGGACCTGGAACAGGAATCTGCCAGAAAAAATCAGACACAACTCTTTATAGAAACGCCTTATCGCAATAACCAGCTCCTGAAAGATCTGCTGGATAACTGTAAGGACTATACGCGGATTTGCGTAGCCGCTGATATTACCGCTCCCACCGAATATATTAAAACCAAAACAGTGAAGGAGTGGAAGCAACAGTTGCCGGACCTGCACAAAAGACCCGCCATCTTTCTTTTACTGGCATAAAAGAATTACGAATTACGAATTACGAATTACAAATTACGAATTACGGATTTGTGAGTAGATTATAGCGAATTATCTTCGCGTTTACTATCTACTCACAAATCCGTAATTCGTAATTTGTAATTCGTAATTCTTTACGGCAGATCCTGTCTGGATGGATCTTTTATAGAAATAATACTATCTACTATAAACGGGCTATAGCCTCTCCAGGGAATGGCGCCCAGGTACTCTTTATAATGCAGTTCTACCAACTTGCCGCTGGCGGTCATCAACTGTTGTGCAACGCGTTCATTGCTTACGGAAAACTGGAATTCATTAGACTGGATGGTACCCGCTACCTTACCTTTGTAGCCGGATTGTATCACCTTACCTTCATAGGTTTTAAAGACGTATCCTTTCTGCACAAAATAGTTGAGCTCTCCTGCCTTTACTCCCTGACCGAAAACGAAATAGTATTTGTAGAAGAATATACCTCCCAGTATTAGTATGATAACACTTACAACGATAAAGACAAAACGGCCCATAAGGATAATTTAGAGATAGATAATCAGAAGTTCTGGTCTACAAGATAAATCAAACCTGCCATACCAAAAGCACCCAATTCAAGTTCCCTTTTATTTACCGCTTCAAATACGTCGTTTGCCGCGTGGTGATAATCGAAATAACGTTGTGAATCCGGAGAAAGTTCGGCCATGGGCGTACCTATAGCTTCATTCAGTTGTCCTACATCTACCCCTCCTCCCTGTTCATCAAAATCATAAATACCATACGGTGCAAACAGGGGCTTCCAGCTATCCATTTTGGCTTTCTTATCAGCCGGCAGGGTAGTCATAAATCCTCGTGGAGTAAAGCCACCTGCATCACTTTCCAGGGCAAAAACATGCTGCTCTTTTTTAGCTTTGGCCAAGGCTGCATACTTCTTTCCTCCACGGGTACCATTTTCTTCGTTAGCAAACAATACTACGCGTAAGGTGTGTTCCGGCTGGATGCCCTGTGCTTTAAGTGCTCGCAGGACTTCTATAGATTGCACACAGCCGGCACCATCGTCGTGTGCACCTTCCGCCACATCCCAGGAATCGAGGTGGCCGCCAACTGTAATATACTGATCGGGATACTTACGGCCTTTCAGCTCGCCGATAACATTATGCCCAACTACATCCTTCAGCATTTCGCAGTTGGTACGCAGGAACACTTTGGCATCGGTATCGTCTTTAAGACGCAGGCTAAGGCGGTCCGCATCTTCCAAACCAATAGCTACTGCAGGAATTTTAGGGTATGCCGTGTCATAGCCCATGGCGCCTGTATGTGGGAAATTATTAGCGCCATGCGACATGGACCGTACAATCACAGCTACTGCACCATATTTGGCAGCCCTGCTGGCACCCTGGCCCCGGTATTTCACCGCATCGCCATAAGAATGGAATGTTTTAATGTATTCCGGCTTAAAACGTACATTATAAAAAACAATCTTTCCTTTTACCTGGTCTTTCTTCGCTTCCAATTCATCGAAGGAAGCTACTTCCAGCACCCCGGCGGTAACCCCATTAGGTCCACTGCCCACGGAATTTCCTAATGCCAGCACATTCAGTGGTGGGATGAAATCCCGGCGTTTGGAAATGATACGGGCTTCTTCCCTGGCTCCTCTTACCCAATGTGGCACCATACATTCCTGCAGGTACACGGTATCAGCACCGGCAGCTTTCAGTGCGGCTACTCCCCACTGTTCTGCCTTAGACATCTGCGGGGATCCGGCCAGGCGGCCTCCGATATCTTTGGTCAGGTGACGTAGATTTTCATACGCTGTACTATGCGTTAATACTTCATCAGCTAATTTCCTAAGCGTTATGGAATCTTTGTCCTGCGCCACTGCGAGGGACGGCAATGAGCAGGCAAATAAAATTGGCACAATAAAATTTCTCATGTAGCAGGTTAATTTATGGTTAAAACTACTAAAAAAGCCGAAAGCTAAAAGCAGAAAGCAAAAAGCCATTACAGCTGCTGACCAGCGCGTGTAGAATATTCAAAAAAATGATCCGCCACAATGGCTTTTTGCTTTCTGCTTTTAGCTTTCGGCTTTTTAGTACCTTTGCAGAATGCAAAAATTTAACTCATGCGCATAGGAATAGTATGTTACCCTACCTACGGCGGTAGCGGGGTACTGGCCACAGAGCTTGGTAAAGCGCTGGCAGACAAAGGCCACATGGTCCACTTTATTACATATCAACAGCCGGTAAGGCTTAACGCGTTCCACGCTAATATATATTATCACGAAGTTCAGGTTCCCACGTATCCACTTTTTGATTTTCCGCCCTACGAATCAGCTTTGAGCAGTACCATGGTGGATGTTATCATTAACCAGAAACTGGATCTGCTGCACGTACACTACGCCATCCCGCACGCTTCTACCGCTTATATGGCCAAGCAGATCGTGAAAAAGCATGGCAGAACGGTTCCCTTTATCACCACGTTGCACGGTACAGATATCACACTGGTAGGAAAAGACAAAACCTATGAACCGGTAGTAACCTTCTCTATCAATGAGTCAGATGCTATTACAGCAGTGTCTGAGAACCTGCGGGATGAAACGTATAAGTCGTTCCCAATAGAAAAAGATATTGCGGTGATCTACAACTTCGTGGACACCCAGCGGTTTAGTCGCCGTGAGCTGCCTCATTTCAGGCAGGCCATTGCACCAAACGGCGAGAAAATACTGTTACACGTATCCAACTTCCGTAAAGTAAAACGGGTGCCGGATGTAGTAAAAGTATTTGCCCTGGTACGTAAAGAGATACCCGCGAAGCTATTGCTGGTAGGCGATGGTCCCGACAGGCCTTCTATAGAATGCTTATGCCGCGAATTAGGGATCTGTGAAGATGTAAGATTTGTAGGTAAGCAGGAACAATTGGAAGATGTAATGTCTATCAGTGACCTGTTTATCCTGCCATCAGAATATGAAAGCTTTGGTTTGGCCGCGCTGGAAGCCATGGCAGCACAGGTGCCGGTTATTTCTTCCAATGCAGGTGGTTTACCGGAAATCAACATTCCCGGGCAAACCGGCTATATGAGCAATGTAGGAGATGTAGAAGGAATGGCAGCACATGCCCTGCGTTTGCTGAAAGATGAAACCTTACTGGCCGAAGTACGCCAGGGTGCCTTAGAACAGGCGCTTCGTTTCCATATCGACAATATCATTCCTCAATATGAGGCTTTATATGAAGAAGTATTGCTGAAACAGGCGCAGCTCCTTTAACGGGAGCGTATCCATCTTTCAGGATTCTGTTTCACCATGTTCCGGTATATCTGTAATTCAATTTCACCGGTGCTACTACCTGGTCCGGAGGCAGCAAGACCCAGTGTTTGACCACGTTTCACCACTGCTCCCTTGCTCACCCGCACATCCAGTAATCTCACATAATTGGTAAAATATTTTCCATGGCGCAGGGTAACCATATATCCTGCGCCTGGTACCATAAATACCATAATTACCTCTCCTTCAAAAATGGCTTTCACAGCGGCTCCTTTTGCAGTTGCAATGATAACGCCATTATGATCCACTTCAATTTTACCTACATGTCCGGTGCCGAAATGCCCGGTAATACGTCCTGCTTCTACCGGCCATGGCAAACGGCCACGGTTGGCTTCAAAGTCGCGTGATAACGACAAGGCTTCCGGCGTAGCTACCAATACATCTTCGCTGGATGTTTTAGCTACCGGAGCGTCATCATCTTCATCTTTTTCTTCTTCTACCGGTTTTGCAGGTGGTTTCTTGTGTGCCTTTTTAGCGGCGGCCAGTGCTGCTTTTCTACGGGCTGCAGCCAGCTCCCTGCGTTTGGCTTCTGCGGCCTTTTTACGAGCCAGCGCCTGGGCGGCGGCCCTCTTCTGTGCCGCTGCTATTTCCCGGCGGATCGCTTCCTGGATGGCCTGGTCTACCTGCCTGGCTTCTGCTTTGCTTTTATTGATCTGTTGTTGTAGTTCCTGTTCCTGGTCTTTGAGCTGGGCAATAGTTTGATCCGTTTCTTTCTTATCGGCAATGAGCGTTCCCCGTTGTTGCTGTTCGGTGTGTAATGCGCCGGTTTTCTGAGCCCGTTGTTCCTGTAATACCACTAATTTTTGTCCCAGCAGGGCTTTGGTAGATAATAGGTTTTCGGCCTGTTTCCGCCTGTTTTCGCGGTATTGCTGCAGGTATTGGTACCGGCGCAATGCATCATTAAAACTGGTGGCGGAAAAAAAGAAACTGAGTACGTCATAGGAGTCGCGTGTTTTGTAGGCGTATACAACCAGTTGTGCGTAGCGGGCGCGGAGTGAGTCTACTTCTTTCTCCAGCGTTTGTACGTTATTGTTAGTGCTGCTGATATCTCCTTCAATGGCACTGATTTCTTTATTAATACTTTCAATCTGTGCATTGCGGGTAGCGATTTTTGCCTGCAATTCCTGTTGCAGGCGGAGGTTTTGGCGGGTCGACTTCTTCGTTTGCTGCAGTGATTTATTCGCTTCTTCTATTTCTTTCAACAGCTCCTGCCTGCGGCTTTCCAGTGCTGCGCGCGACTGCCGGTTGCTCCGTTGTGCATACAACAGGGCAGGCAATAGCCATAGCGCCATCAAAAGAGGGATCAACTTTCTCAAAAAAAATGCATTTGGTTAGTAAGCTAGCTGAAAGCTAAAGGCAGAAAGCAAAAAGCTATTTTAGCGAATGATTGTGCTTTACCAGTCATTATACGCTACAATAGCTTTCTGCTTTTCGCTTTAGGCTTTATGCTTCATTCAATATCATATTATCGTCTCCGGATCCACTGCTCAGGATTTTGCTTGGTAACGCCTTTCCATATTTGCAGTTCTACCTCACCGGTGTTTTCAATATCATTGGTGCTGGCAGTACCTATTACCTGCCCGGTTTTAACAAAATCTCCTTTCTTCACCCGGGTAGTTTGCAAACGTACGTAAGTGGTGAAGTATTGTCCATGACGGATAATAATTACATACCCTGAACCGGGCATCACTACTACAGATTTCACTTCTCCGTCGAAGATGGATTTCACGGCGCCCCCCTTGTTGGTGGCAATGACGATACCATCGGAAGGTACCTGGATATGTTCCATCACAGCGTGTTGGTGAATACCAAAATGTTCGATGATATTACCTGCATCTACCGGCCATGGCAGCTTACCCCGATTTGCCTCAAAGCTTTCTGATAATGCCAGTGCTTCCGGAGTTGCTTCCAGTACGTTTTCTGTACGGGCTGCCGGTTTTTCCGGTTCTGGTGCTGGCTCTGGTGTTTTCGCCGGTGCTGGTTTTTCCGGTACCGGGGTTGGCGTATTGTTAGCAGTATTATTATTGGCAGCAGCAGCGGCGGCGGCTTTCGCCTTTTCCGCAGCAGCCAGCGCAGCAGCTCTACGGGCTTCTTCTTCCTTACGGCGTTTTTCTTCTGCGGCTTTACGGCGGGCAGTTTCCTCTTCTATTGCCTTACGACGGGCATCCTCTATTTCTTTACGGATTACCGCCCTGATGGCTGCCTGTACTTTCTGTGCATCTTTATTGCGTTGATTGATATCGGCTACCAATTCCTTCTCACGGCCTTTCAGTTTACTCAATACCTCATCTTTCTCTTTCTTGTCTACTTCCAGGGTATTTCTTTCGTCCTGTTCTGTTTTAAGTGCATCGGAACGTTTTACACGTTGCGATTCCAGGCTTTGTATTTTCTTATTCAGCTGCTCTTGCGTACTCACAATATTATCAGCCTGCCTGCGGCGATACTCACGGTATTGCTTCAGGTATTGGAATCTTTTAACAGCATCATTGAAGCTCTGTGCAGAAAACACAAAGTTCAGCATATCATAGGAAGAGCGGTTTTTGTAAGCATAAACGACTAAAAGTGCATATTGTGCTTTCAGGGTATCCAGGTCTTTCTGCAGGGTTTTTACATCCCGGTAAGCTGAATTGATATCACCGTTAATGAAATTGATTTCTTCGTTGATATTATTGATGAGACGGGAACGGGCAGAAATTTTATCACGTAATGCCCGAAGTTGTCCAAGGCTCTCTTTGGTAGACTTCTTGGTTTCCTTCAGTTGTTCGTTGGCATCATCTATTTCCTTTTGCAGTTCTCTTTTTCTTCGCTCCAGTTCCTCCCGCGATTGTTGCTGCTGCCCATTATTCTGGGCAACCAACATGGCTGGCATTAACCATAGCATCAATATGAACGGGATAATCTTCTTCAAATACAACATGACTTATTTTAGTAACTGCAAATTAAATAAATATACAACGTTTATTAGTTTAATGAAGATGACTTTTGTGGAATGTTTTCCTTACATACGTTTATAGGCCGATGGCATATTAAACGGAAAACTGAGTGGGATATCAAAATCATAGCGGGTAAAATCGAGCGCTACTTTAGTGACATTTTTCTCTTCCACATATATACGTCGGGTAACAGGGAATTTACGGCCTGCCACTTTGGTATAATCTCCGTAGGTAAGCTCACAGGAGCGTTTTACCGGGTTGGTACTGTCTTTATCCATTACCTTACTCTGCTGTAAACCGTAATCATCTGCAAACACATTGAACAGGCTTACAAACTTTGCATGATTGCAGCTAAAAGAAATAATGGAGGGTGTTTTCACCACCTGGTATACAGAGTCTGTCAGGTATATCGGATTACCGATCAACATATCCTGCAGGGTCTGGAAATCAAATGGTATACCCAGCAGCTCTTCTGCAGATGCCATATTCCGGAGGAATAATTGTTTTTCCAGGCGGTTATACATTTTCAGGCTATCCGGCGTAATCACCGCTCTTATTACTTCATCTACTATCGGCGCTGAAATAGATATCCAGATGATACTATCCTTTTTAATACGGAAAGTAGCATTCAGGTTATTATGGCTCTTTTTATCTGTTTCAAATGCCAGCTTCATTTTGCCGGAAAATGTATTGAAATCAATGTGATTATCGTGTATTCCCTTCAACATTTCGCTGGTAAACCGGGCCAGTTCTTCATTAGCTGAACTGTCTTTTACCACTGCTACCTTATTGGTATCAGCGGCCAGGAATGTATTACGGGCCAGTTTTTTAGGATGACGGCAAGCCACCATACCCAGGCCAATGGTTACAATTAAAAGTGTGACGATGGTTTTTCTCTTCATTGAGCGATAAACTTATAGCTAAAAGCTTATTGAATATATCTTTTTTCAGCGATCTTCCTGGCAAGGTCAACAGACGAAGCACCTTTGTCTTTCGCCATCTGCCAGTATTCCACTGCTTTTGTTACTTCTTTCAGATTAAACAGGATATCCCCGTAATGTTCCAATACATTGGGGTTCTTCTGTGCATCCGGGTATTGTAGTGCTTTTTCAATCCACTGTTTTGCTTCTCCAAATTTTTCCTGCCGGAAAAGAATCCAGGCGTAGGTATCCATGTAGGTAGGACTTTCTGGTTCAATTTCCAGGGACCGTCTGGATAGCTCTGCGGCTCTGTCGAGATTTTCTCCGCGTAGCGACAGGTAATAGCTGTAGTTGTTCATGATCAGCGCATCTTTGGGCCGCAGCACCAGGGCCTTTTCGTAGCTGCTGTCTGATTGCCGGTGTTGCCCGGTAGCGTGGTAGGAATCTCCGAGGAGTGAATAAATATCCCCCAGGAATCGCTTCTCTCCATTTCCTATTTCCAGTGCGGCATTCAGCGAATTAATTGCGTTTGGGTATTGTTGTAAAAGAAAACTGGCTACGCCTTTAAAGTAATAGCCCATGAATTCCTTTGGGAATTTGTTTGTTACATTGTTACTGAGCGTCAGCAATGCTGTAGGATCTTCCTTACGGGAATAAATCCACATGAGCTGGTACCATACGGAAAAACGCGTATCATCCAGGCTCAGGGCTTTTTTATAGCTGGTTTCCGCGCTATCAAGCATATCAGCCTGTGAAAACATATCGCCACGAAGGGCGTATGCTTTCGCATCTTTAGGATGTGCTTTAATAATGAGGGAAGTAAGCTGCAGGCCTTCATCGAGTTTAGCCGTATCCGTGTTCATCATCTGAAGGTAGGGATACACGAAGGCTACTTTTTCATCGATGCTGTAACCCGGATTAGCGAAGGCTTTGGTAAGATTGCCCCAATAGGTAGCTGTATCGTTATTTTTTTTTGCGTAAGAAGCCAGTGCAATCAGCGCCCTTGGATTATCAGGATCTTTCGCGAGAATGGTATGGTATACTTCGGCAGCGTTTTCGATGCGATCGTTAGCATCATATATTTCCGCCAGCAAATAATAATACCGCGTTTCCTGCGGGTCCTGTTTAATGAGTTTTTTAATCTCTGCTGCTGCTTCATCTACCATACTCATTTTAAGCAGGAGTTTTTGTTTTTGGTAGATGAGTTCCTCTACTACCCCAACCTTATCTTCAAGCTGATTAAAGGCTGCCAGGGCAGAAGCAGGTTTATTGGCTTTAGCCAGCAATATTCCTTTGTTGTAGAGATAATCTTCGTTGTTGGGGTATTTCCTTGTGAGCCCATCAAAAACGAATGCGGCGCTATCGAATTTTTCATTGACGGCATATGCATCAGCCAGCGTTACCTGGAACCAATGGTTTTCCGGATCGAGGGCTACTGCTCTGCGTGCAAAGAGGAGGGCATTGCCGGCGTTTTGTACTTCTATGAAGAGGCGGGCCAGTTCATAATTTACTGTCGCATTATTTTTATTCAGCCGTAAATAGTCCGCATACTGGGTAATAGCCGTGCGATAGTCGCCCAGCATTTTAGAACGCTGCGCGGCAAAAAAGAGGCTATCTGCCCGCTGTGCCAGCACAGCAGCATTTCTAACAGAAGTATTGCCATGTGATGCTGATTGTTTAGCACCACTACAAGCTCCTATTAATAAAACACCTGCCAGCCCTATAACGGTGAAGGATATCCGCATTTATCAGGATTTACCGGTATGTCCAAAACCTCCTACTCCTCTTACTGTTTCAGAGAGTACAGTAACCGGCTCTATTACGGCCTGTACAAAAGGAGCAATGACCATTTGGGCAATACGATCACCAGGTTGTATGGTTTGCGGTTCGTTGGATAGGTTGATCATGATAATTTTAATCTCCCCACGATAATCTGCATCTATAGTACCGGGTGTATTGAGCAATGTTAATCCCTGCTTGATAGCCAGACCGCTACGTGGGCGAATCTGCGCTTCGTATCCTGCCGGCAATTCCATGAACAGTCCTGTAGGTATCAGCATCCTTTCCAGCGACTGCAAAGTAACCGCTGTTTCCAAATGTGCACGGAGGTCCATTCCTGCCGCATCTGCCGTTGCATAAGCCGGTAATTCGTTACCAGACTTATTGATGATTTTCACTATAATATCCGCCATTGAACAAAGATATTTTAAAAAAATTACGAATTATGAATTACGAATTACGAATTTGTGGGTAGATGGTAAACGCGAATGATAACATTTGCTAATATCTCCCCACAAATTCGTAATTCGTAATTCATAATTCGTAATTCTATTGGGTGATATGCTCCAGTAATACAACTGCATGGGCCGTTACACCTTCTTCACGGCCTACAAATCCCATTTTCTCAGTGGTAGTTGCCTTTACAGAAACATCCTCTATGCTGATATGCAGTGTTTCTGCAATTACTTTTTGCATAGCGGGCACATAAGGCTTGATTTTCGGCGCTTCCAGGCAAAGCGTGCTGTCAACATTCACTACCTGGTACCCTTTTTCTCCAATTAATTGCAAACAACGGGCTAATAATATTTTACTATCGATGTTTTTATAAGCATTATCTGTGTCCGGGAAATGAACACCAATATCACCCAGCGACAACGCCCCCAGCATGGCATCACATATGGCATGCAGCAGCACATCCGCATCACTATGTCCCAGCGCCCCCTTATGATGAGGAACTAACACGCCTCCCAGCCAGAATTCGCGTCCTTCCACCAGTTGATGAAAATCTACACCCAGTCCAATACGTATCCTACTCATAGTTGTAATAATTTAATCATTTTGCCAATCCGCAAGGTAAGTGTTTCACGCTAAGAAGCAAAGCAGCAAAGGCGCAAAAGAGCTTATTTGTCCTTTGCGCCTTTGCTGCTTTGCTTCTTAGCATAATATTTTACCAGCCTGTACGGCTATCTTCATCTCTTGGTCCCAGGTCAAAGGTCAGGGTAAACCGCAGGGTATTAGACAGCGGATTACGTTGCGTACCGGATCCAGATGGCACCAGGTAAGAAAAGTTAAGACCAAATATGTCGTATTTCACACCAATACCGGCTGTAAAATACTTACGGTTACCTTTATTCTTGTTCTCATTAAAATAACCTGCCCTTACGGCAAACTGCTTATTGTACCAATATTCCATCCCCAGGGAATACATCAGCTCCTGCATTTCTTCTTTAAATCCTCCGGGAGCGTCTCCAAAAGAGCTGAACATGCCTTCCAGGGAGCTTTTGGTCTTATACCTGCCCGCCGAATCCGGTGTTGGCACCAATAATTTATTGATATCCAGGGCAAATGTGAGTTCATTGTTTTCATCCAGCGCCAAAGTATAGGCAGAACCAATACTGAGATTGGTGGGAATAAAATCCTTTTCCTGTGCAGAGCTCAGGTAAGAAATTTTTGTACCCATATTGGAAATGGCCGCACCGATGTTCAGTTTATTTACCAGGCCGTCTGCCCGTTCAAAATCTTTTGTATAGAAACCTGATAGATCTACCGCAAAGGCTTTGGCTGCCTTTACCTGCATTCCATCTACCGATTGACCGTTGGCCAGGTTAGAATAAATGAAATGCCCGGTTAAGCCGATACCGAAGTGTTCTGATAATTTGCGGGCGTATCCTGCATCCAGGGCAAATTCTCGCGCATGGAAGTCCTGGATAGGCTGCCCATCTCTATCGGTAAAAGCAATGGTACCCAGTGAGAAATAACGCAATGACCCGGCGATGGCCTGTTGTTCATCCAGTTTGGTATAGCCGTTCAGGCTGGCCAGGAAAACGTCGTTTACCAGCTCTTTCAGCCAGGGCGTATAAGTAACTGCAATCCCCGCATTTTTTTCAGCGAATGGCAGCTTGGAAAGGTTGTTATAAATAGAATATGCATCTCCGGAAAGGCCTTGCCCTACATCTCCCATGGCTCCACTGCGTGCATCCGGTGTAATTCGCAAAAATGGTACAGCGGTGTTAATAGGTACTGAACGACCATCTAACTGCCCCGTTGAAATTTGTGCTGAGGATTTGAAACTTATGAAAGTACCGTAAATGAACACAAGGCCCATTGTTACCTTTCGGATCATGCAGATTTTGTATTTGATAAGGATGTAAAAATAATCTTATTTATTAATATAACACAGAAAGGGGTTTAATTGGGATAATGGCAAAAATTATTTTCCTTACATAGGTTATAACAACACCAGCTTACCGCCCTTACTCGTCGCTATTTTAGTGGTCCTGATTGTTACTCTGTACAAATATACCCCCGGAGGTAATTTTGCTCCCGAATCACCACGTCCATCCCAGGGCATGCCTTCATAACGACCAGTTGTTGAAATTATTGTACTATGCATTGTTTTAACCAGTGTCCCCCCTACTGTAAATACTTGCAATGTTAGCTGTAACTCTTGTCCCTGTTGATTATGCAGGAAAGTAAAACGTGTTACATCCCGAAAAGGGTTCGGATAATTTCTCACATTCTCTACAGCCAATATTCCCTCTTCGGTCACCTTGAAATAAAGGGTGGTTGTTGCAGCATTGTTGTAGGTATCCCAGGCTTTAATTGTTATCCTATGCTCTCCTGCCAACAAACCACTCAGGGGAAACAGTACATTTCCTCTTTTATAACTATTCAAAGATGACTCAAAATAATCATTTAATACAATATATTCAGTACTATCCAAAATCGCCACCAGACTATGCGCACTATTATTTCCTGCTATATTAATGCCGCTACTGTCTGCCAGGTCTATCATTAACAGCGGATCCGGACCTGTAATATCTCCGTTTCTAAACTGCCGGTTATTCAGCCAGGCGTTGATTGCAGGCCCCGTAATATCAGTGCCGGGTGAAGAAATAATGCCACCCGTGCTAATGTTATTAAGATAACCACTACCATCCAGTTGGTCGTTACTGGTATAATAGCTGATCTTCCCTTTTCCGGTGCCGTCACGAATATCGCGGGGTGCTACAAATGTAAGGGAAAACTTGCCTGCATTAACCGTTTGTGTTCCCTGAAACAGCACATGCTGTTGTACTTTAAAAGCAGCAACCTGGCTACCAGCATCATTCCCAAGCGTTTTTTGCATAAATGGCTGATCATACACCGTAGTATAAAGTATTCCATTATAACCTGGCACCGGGTTCCCTTGTGCATCTGTGATATGTCCTTTAATGGTATAGGTACCCAATCCTTTTACAGTATCTGTATCTGTTGGGACATTCCCGTTAATGCTGTCTGTGACCACTTTATAGGCTGGGAATGCCAGCGTTAACGCCGGATCTCCCAGCAATTGAAACTTACGGTTATTAATGGCATCCGCAGAGCCGCTGTAGGTGGCGTTCTTGGCCAACATAGCAGCGGTTCCCAGTGCAGGCATCCGGCCATTGGCATCGGGTGTAAAAGCTATTTTCAGGTAGTTGGCATTCATTAACTGGTTAGATGCGGCAAAAACAGCCCGGGTAGTCGTCATTAATGCGATAGCACCACCGGGCTGTTGAAGTAATATTTTATGTCCCAGCGATGTGATACCAGGATCATCATAAGGGGCAAAATCACAGGTAGCAGTAATAAACAGCGGTAATTTATGATCGTTATGCCAGGCATTAATGCTGGTGGCATCCAGGATGTTTTCTGCTGCCAGGCGGGCATTGCTGCCATGACCCGAATAGTTCAGCAAGAGGGTGCCTTTATTGATGCGGTTCGCAATAGCCGCGTTTACCTGCGGGTAGATGGCGCCTCCCGGGCCTTGTTCCTGCTGGTAAGCATCCAGGTATATTTTTGTGGTATTCAACAATGGGGCATTGCCATCTATAACAGTGGCCATCTTTTCGGCATCATCGAAATGGAGATTATTATCTTCATCATCCGCCAGCAGGGTTACCTGGTTGCGCCAGGGCCCGAAGGCGGCCGGTTGCCGGTAGCTGATAATTTTATCTACCGCCTGCATTGCCTCACCCACATTGCGCGCCGGGATCCGGCCGATGCCAATATCCAGCAGGTCTGGAACACCGGTTTGGGTAATATCTCCCTTATCTTTTAATATCCCGAAATAATCGTCTGATACATAAGAGCGGATCGCATCCAGGGAGGCCTCACTTTGCCAGGAAGGAACATCGTTCGTATTATTCTTAATGCGTTGCCGGTAATCATAAGAAGCGGCACCAAACAGCAGCAGGTAGCGGGGCGCCGGCCCCCGGTCGAAAAACATTTTTACGTAATCACGGATGGCTGTTGGGTCCGGGCTACCGGCTGCAAATTCATTATATACCTGGTCTATGGTGGTAACCTGTACCTGCAGTTGGTCCTGTGCACGGTGCAGGGCGGCCAGTCTCTCTGCTTGTCCCTTCAGCGCCTGCGTGGTAATAATAATCATATCGGCGGGGCCATTGCTATGCAGGTCCTGGTTCGCTACCGGCCCCACAAATGAAGGCTGTAAGGCCGCCTTATCGGAGAAAGCCATGTATTCATGCAAACTATCGTTACTTCCGGCGAACAACAGCGAATCGCCCTGCAGTTGGCACTTCACTGACATTGGCTTGAGCGGATCGGTGACATCCCAGACTTTCGTTTGCGCATCAGCGTTATGCAGCGCAAAACGGCTGTTTTGTGTACTCCCCACATACTGTGTACTGCGAAAATCAAGCTGGCCGTTGGCCGGCATTACCAGCGGACAACGGGTCTGTACTTCCAGGTAGTCCAGCCATCCCCGGTCATTTATATTATCTGGCGCAAATATAACCCCCACCTCCAGTTGCGACCGGGCAGCAGTTGCTGTACCGGTGCCCGTAGCCGCGGTAGCTACGCCTTCAAAAACATTATCTGTTACCGGGAGGAGATATAAATTAGTAATAGCGTTGACCTGGTTCACGGTGGCATTAAAGTTACATCCACCGCTGCTGCGGGCGGCCACGCGCATGCGAACAGTTACCGGGCTGGTAGCCGCTGCCGGCAGGGAAAACTGGTAATTACGCGACAACCCCAATACTTTACTGAATTCTGAACCCCACCACTGCTTACCGCTGTTCAGGAAGTTAAAGCTGTCGCGCTCAAAAAACGCCCGGTAGTTAACCGCATATTCGGGGACACCTGTAACCGGCTGATGATCATTAGCCTTTATACGTAGTCCATCTCCCCCAACAGTTATATAATACCAGGCAGCATCCGCGTACAGGTTCCGTTGATGCACAAATGCACCGGTACCTGGGTTATATTGCCATCGATGAGGTCCAGGGGCGTAAAAGAGCAGGTAGTCATTTCCATCCAGGATGCCATCGCCGCCGTCTGCTGCATACAGGGCTACCTCCGGCAGATCGTCGTAGCGGGGCGTGGCATTGGGCTCCCCCAACATCTGGCCGCCGTTACCAAACAGCCGGATACTGCCGGTGGCTAATTGCTCCGCGTTAATTCCCATGCTTTTCAAAAAGGCCACATCTATTTTATAGATACCGGGATCGGTGATAGCCAGCTTGTACCAGCTGCCGCTGGCCAGCACAGAATTTTTTTTATATTGACGAATACTGCTTTGGGCATGTATTTCCTGTTTACCAAATAGGGAAAGCAGGAATATCCCGATAAAAATATAATTGAGTTTCATTATCTTAATCGCAGTTTTTCGATCGGTTGATATAGATAATCCTTTATCAGCATGGACGAATGGCAGCAAATTACAAATTAATTTTTTTCGCCATAAAATAAAAAAGAGTACATTTGCGTTTACTGTAAATATACTAGACTAAAGCTGTATCGCATGCGTAGATTAACCTCTTTATCATTGCTCGTAGGTACCAGCGTAATGCTATCCATGAGTGCCTGTCATAAAGACGGCGGGGGACTTTTCGGTAAGAAGAAGGAAGCTTCTTCCGCTACGGGCTGGAACTACAACGACCAAAAAATGGGCGGTTTCAGCGTAGCTAAAAACGTTGCCCAGCAAACAGGGCCCGGACTTGTTTTCGTACAGGGTGGTACGTTTGCAATGGGAGCAACGGAGCAGGATGTAATGGGCGACTGGAACAATATTCCACGTCGTATCACTGTTTCCTCTTTCTACATCGATGAATCTGAAGTAGCCAACGTACATTATCGTGAATATTTATACTGGCTGAATCGCGTTTATGGCGAGTCATTCCCGGATGTTTACCGTAATGCACTGCCCGATACCCTGGTATGGCGTAGTGAGCTGGCCTACAACGAGCCATTGGTAGAATACTATTTCCGTCACCCGGCTTACAACGACTACCCGGTAGTAGGTGTTACCTGGAAACAGGCAACTGACTATTGTAAATGGCGTTCTAACCGTGTAAACGAAAAATTGCTGATGGACAAAGGCCTGCTGTCTAAAGCAGATGTAGGCAACCAATCAGACGACAACACCTTTGATACCAAGTCTTACATGGCTGGTTTATATGAAGGAACTCCCGGTAAGTTGTCTAAAAGCGCTAAACAACAATTTAAAAATGCAGACGGAACTCCCCGTAATGCTGCTTTTGAAGATGGTGTAATGTTACCTAACTACCGTCTCCCAACAGAAGCAGAATGGGAGTACGCCGCACTGGGTTATATTGGTCAGAACCCTGGCCCTTCCAAAAAAGAAGGCAAACATGGGGAAGAGCTGATCATGAACAAACAGGTATATTCCTGGGGTACCAATACCAGTGGCTTACGTGATATCCGCCGCGGTACCATGCAAGGTCAGTTCCTGGCCAACTTCAAGCGTGGTTCCGGTGATAACATGGGTGTGGCCGGTGGTTTGAACGACCGTGCTTCTATCCCTGGTCCTATCCGCTCCTTCTATCCCAACACGTTCGGTATTTACAATATGTCCGGTAACGTAGCAGAATGGGTACTGGACGTTTACAGACCACTGAACCCTATTGATGGGGAAGACTTCAACTATTTCCGTGGTAACAAATTCCAGACTGTTTATCAGAATGAAAATAAAGAACTGGAAAAAGATAGTCTCGGTCACCTGAAAATGCGTGATGTTACTGATGAAGAAAGTGCTAACCGTTTGAACTACCAGAAAGGTGATGTTATCAACTACCTGGATGGTGACTCCCTCTCACAGGTGGAATATGGTTACGGTATCACTTCACTCATCAACGACAAATCCCACGTGATTAAAGGTGGTAGCTGGAATGACCGTGCTTACTGGCTTTCACCTGGTAACCGCCGTTACATGCAGGAAGATATGGCCACTAACACTGTTGGTTTCCGTTGCGCTATGGACCGTGTAGGTAGCCCTGAAGGTAATAAGTTCAAAACAGGTAACCTGTTTAAGAAACAACGCCAGAAGAGATAATTTAAATTAAGCGGAAGGCAAAAAGCCGAAAGCAAAAAGCTATAAAAGCGAATGACCTAAGCGGATATTAATCTTCTTAGGTCATTCGCTTTTATAGCTTTTTGCTTTCAGCTTTTTGCTTTTTGCTTTTTGCTTTACGCCTTTGGCTCCCAGAGTTCCAGGATTTCCTCCGTGTGATTTTTAGTATCCGGCTTTTTGATGATATGTGCAATCACGCCTTTTTCATCGATGAGGAAAGTAGTCCGATGTATGCCATCATATGTTTTTCCCATCATTTGCTTTTCTCCCCAAACACCGTACTGGTTTACGATTTTATGATCTTCATCTGCCAGTAAAGTGAAAGGCAGATCAAATTTCTCGATAAACTTCTGGTGACTTTGTTCGCTATCTGTACTTACTCCTATTACCACGTATCCTTTTTTCAACAGCACATCATAGTTATCACGCAGGTTGCAGGCCTGTGCCGTGCAGCCGGGAGTATTGTCTTTCGGATAAAAATACAGCACCACACGTTTACCTTTAAAGTCAGTCAGGGATACCTTTTCGCCGTGCTGATCATGTCCTTTAAAAACCGGGGCTTTACTGCCTTCTTTTAAGTTTGTCATATAGCGTTTTTTAGCTGTTGTTAAAATACTAGCGTTTGAATGAAAGGCGGTAAGTGCCTTCATTACCTGCAATATCAGTTACTTTCATCACCAGCATATGCGTTCCGGGCTGGCAGTGTTCATCAAATGTATAAGTCAGCACATTGCCTTTGCGGGAGAACAGCAGCCATTTGCCATCCAGCTCTGCACGATAGCTTTTGATGCCGCTGGCATCGTTCATCGCAAAAGCTATTTTGCCTGCTTTAGCGAGATTGGCGCCAGGCTTCACTCCCAATGGTGTTACTTTAGGCGCTATTGTATCTGCTTCCAGGTGGAAGTTCCCAAAGTCGCGGAAAGAACCCCTGTACCAGCCGTTTTCCAGCGAAGTGGCAGAAGCGCCACTACCCATGCCTTCGCGTACCATTACTATTTTAGATTGCAGATTTTCCGGCACATTACGGGAAGGTTTCAGCAATACATTAAAATAGTCGTGTACCGGTACCAATGGGGTATGCAAATGATATATATTAGAATAGGCCTTAGTGCTTACAGCCGGGGTCTCTGCATAGTTGAAGCAAATTTTGTCATATAGTGCTTCTTCATCCAGGTAAAATTCTACCTGGTTATTTTCGAAAATGTTACGTGAATCCGGATACATTTCGTTGGCGCAGGTTCTGTCTGCTGCCTCCGGTCCACCTTGTTGCAGGTGCAGTTTCACGGTAGAAGTATTACCATAGGCATCTTTTACCAACAGCTTCACTTCGTGTACGGCCCCATCTTCCAGGTGAATGGTACCATCGCCTTTGAGATCGTGGTAGATATCAAGTTTGTTGCCAGGCAAAGAGAAAAGCAGCTGATAGTAAGGGCCTCCTCCCTTCTTCACTTTATAATCGATGTGTGCATTCAGATAACGGGTTTCCTCGTAGCCGATATTATCCAGTTGAAAGTCGATGTCCGGTTCGCCATTCTGTAGAACTGTAACTTCGTATATACCGTAGATGTTACCCGTGTTCATGCGGTCCACAGCGCTTATACCGAGGCTGGCTTTCGCGGCATTGATTTTAATGACCGGCTGTGTGGTAACATATTCACCGTTCACCTTTTTCACGGGCAGCGTAATAGGTTGCTGCTCGTAGATACTTTTATCCCGGTCATATACCGCAATGCGGTATACGTCTGGTGCGTGAGTGTCTGCAATATCAAATCCAAACAGTAATGGATTCAACGGCTTTTCTGTTTGGGTATTGCGGATTTCGAAATGCAGGTGTGGTCCGGCAGAGCCTCCGGTATTACCGCTCCAGGCTACAAAATCGCCTTTCCTTACCGGGAACATGCCGGCAGGGATAGCCAGGTCGCTGGCCCAGCTTTCTGCCTGGTATTGTTGCTTCTTTACATATTGTTGCAGCGCCGGGAAAAAGGCGTTCAGGTGAGCGTATACAGTCGTATAGCCATTCGGGTGAGTAATGTACAACACATTTCCAAAGCCGGTGTGGGAAACCCCGATACGGCTCACATATCCATCTGCAGCAGCATGTACCGGCAGATTTTCCCTTTGCTGGGTTTTAATATCCATTCCCGAGTGGAAATGGTTAGGACGCAGCTCACCGAAATTGCCGGCCAGCTCTATTGGAACATTCAACGGATTTCTGAAATAGCCTTGCGGGTAGTCCTTTACCGGAATGGATTGCGCGTGTAATAATTGCGGTAGTAAGCAAAATAAACCGATGACTCTCTTCATAATATTGCAAATGTAGGGAAAAGCGCAGTTTATGCTACCTTCTGAGGGACTGCCATTTTTTCAAACAAGCAGGTAAGGGAAAAATTTAGGGAGATGGATACCGCCATGGCGTTTCCATCTCCCTAAACAAATTGTTATAATATTATTGCTTACAGTTGTTTCTTTATAGTGGCAACGAGCTGCTGGAATCCGGCATCCTGACGGATTTCCGGCTGCCAGGCATATCCCATTTCACACAGGTCATATTCCTGGATAATAGTAGCGCCTTCTTTGCCTTCTTCTTTACCCAACACCCAAACGGTGTCGGAAATAGCGGCCGCGTTCTCAATATCGTGGCTCACAATAATCAGGGTATTTTCTTCATGTAGGGTAGATACTTTGATCAACAATTGAATTACCTTATCGATCATGAGCACATCCAGTCCGGAAAAGGGCTCATCCAATAAAATAAACTTGTTGCCGGTAAGTACCTGCTGAATAATACTCACACGCTGACGCTGGCCACCACTGAGCTGTGCCGGGTATTTTTTCAGGTGTTCTGTGAGCTGAAAAGTGCCTGCATAGTCTTCAATAATGCGCTTTTTCTCGTCTTCCGTGAGCTTTACAGCAGCGTTATCCAATCCTATTTTCAGGTTATGATAAATAGTACGGTGGTTAAAGAGAATATAGTTTTGCGGTACAATCCCTACCTCCCCGGCTTTCACGGGGTGCTGGTCGTTATCAATTTTTACTACCCCCTGTGTTGGCTGAATCAGCCCAGACAGCATCTTAAACAACTGTGTTTTACCAATACCACTTCTGCCGATCAATGAAACTACCTGTCCCTGTTGCATATTAGGACGGTGAATATCATGGATACAGAAGTTAATATCGCGGAGAATGGTTTTATCGCCATACTGCAACGTAAGGTGTTCCGCAGTCAGCAACGGTTCATGTTTCGTATATACGTTGGCGTTCATTAGCGGGTAGACAGTTTAGTGTAAGGAAATAACCATTCTCTGAATTTACCGAGAATATAGTCGAAAAAGATACCCAGCAAAAAGATGATCACCAATGTACTGAATACCACATCCAGTTGTACATATTTGTTAGCGCGGATCAGCATTACACCAAGACCGCCTTCACTCATGCTCAATCCTTCTACAGAAGTAATCATGAGCCAGGCAATGGCAAAGTTCTGACGCATTACTTCAAATACCTGGTCCAAACGCCCTACTATAATCACTTCCCATAGGGTTTTCCAACTACCCATACGCAGGGTGGTACACAGCTCAAACTCCTGTTTGTTGATGCCATCGACTACAGACAATAATGAAGTCACAAAGAATGGAACGATACCAAAAATCAGCAGGCTGAGTTTCAGTTCATGCCCGTTCTGCGTCCACAGGGTAAAGAGAAACGTTAAGCCTGTGAGAGTCAGGTACCGGCACTTAATCACAAATCGCGCAATTGGATTAAAGAGTGGTACAATAGAAAGATAACTAATCACCAGTGCAATCACAATCGAGATAAACATTCCTTTGATGGTGAGTACCAGGCTGGCGAATAAATTGTCGATAAAGGAAGGGTCCTGTACTATTTTACCCAGTGTTTGCAATACTTTAAGCGGTGTTGGAATCAATCCGCCTCCGCTGAGCTGCCATACTACCAGTGCTATTATTACTTCTGCAATCACCAGCGATACCATCGCACGGCGGTTGAGTACACGCAGCGGTTCAAAAAAAGATTTAATCACGTCTAAAGTTATTGGGTGGAACGAAAGGGGGAATTGTGTTGTTCAGTTAATTCCTGAACAACACAATCATACTATTACTGACCTAATACGATCTGTACACGACGGTTTTTAGCACGACCATCGTTGGTATTGTTATCTGCAACTGGTTTGGATGAACCATAACCTTTGGATTCGATACGGGCTTCCTGCAGGCCTTTGCCTACCAGGTAATTTCTCACCGCTTCTGCACGTTCGTTGGATAATTTTTCGTTAGCAGTTTCATTACCTACGTTATCGGTATGTCCGTATACGCCTACTTTCAAACCTTCAGCAACGACGGCGCTTTTCAGGATTTCATCCAGTACTGCATGTGAAGCAGCTTTGATTACGGCACTACCGGTTTCAAACTGAATCTGGTAAGATTTGGAAGATACTTCTGAAGTAATGTTATCTGCATACTTTTCCTTGATCGCAGCACCTTCCAGCAGTTCTGGGTGATTCGCCACCACAGAAGCCAGGAACGACTTGTCTACCACCTGGGTATATACCGGATAAGTAGGCATGATTTCAGGATACATTTTAGCCAGAATTTCACCGAAAGTGCTGTACACTATTTTATAACGGTCAATCGCATCTTTACCCATACCAAAGGTATTGGCGGCATCGGTAAGGTTGAAGGCCATAGATCCACCCAATGGGATATTCAGACCCTGTACATCTTTTTCTTCCACACCGTTGTAGTATTTCAGCCAGTAAGCACCGTTCTGCTCATTGTATACTTTTGCAGACACTTCACCCGCAAAGGCTTTCGCGTCGTTGAAAGAACGTACCTGGTCGCCGGCTTGTGCCAGGGCGATAATCAGGTTTTCGATGTCTGTACGGTGATCGTAAGCAAACTTCTTGATGGTGATGGTGATATTCGGCATCTGTGAAGTGTATTCACGGGTAGATGCGATATTTACCAGACCACCTTTTTTCTGTGCTACGTTTACGTCGCCGGGAGTCCAGGTGGCCACACCGTCTACGCCTACTGTAGTGTCTTTGCTGGTTTTCTTACCATCAATTACCAGTTTACGGTTTTCTTTGTAGCCTGCAATATATTTAGCGCCGGCATCCAGGAAATCGTTTGCTGCAATGATGTTGATCGCGTTGCGGTCATAGGACGTTTCATCCGGGTTTACAGGGATGTTGTTATCGCCTGCCCATTTCAGCATGATGTTCAGGTCACCATCGCGGAGTACACCGGCAACGGTTTTACCGATAGCTGTTTTAGGATCTCTTTTCCATTCCACAGGTCCCATCAGTTTATCTTCACCATAGCTTTTACCCATGGTATAGAAAGCAATTGGCTGATAGTCCGGACCCAGTGGTTCCAGTTCTTTGGCCAATGCCGCAAAGAAAGCAGGCATACCGTCTCCCATGAAGGAAGCAAAGATACCAGTGGTGTTAGGATTCTTTTTATAGTCCTGTGCAAACTTTACTATGTCTGCAATGGATTTATTACAGTCGTCCTGGCGTACCAGTTGTACCTGTAACTTAGCTTTATCTATCAAGGAACCTTTGGTAGTATTGGCGCCACCGTTGGCATACATCAGCGCGAACTGTGAGTTCCACGCCATTACACGCCAGGAGATTTTGGTGCCGCCGTTCAAAGCTTCTGTACTTTCTGGTAAAGGCAATTTCACGGCATTTCCACTCAGTGAAGCTTCCGCAGCATCCGGCAAGGTTACTTTTCCAATTTCGGTGGCTGCTTTTGCTTGTTGGGGGCGTTTATCCCACCATAACACTTTTCCTGCATAGATGGCACCTAACAGCAGTACGATGCCCAAAACCTTTCCACCGGGTTTTACTTTCACGGCCATAGTTGTAATATTTGTTGATTAGAGGTTGTTGTTGTTTTAGTTAGCTTAACAGATCGTTGTAGTTGTCAGTACGAACGGTACCTGGTTGCTGAGGTACGCGGGAAGGTTCCCATTTCTGTATATCCAGTTTATATGTTTTATCGGGGTCGTAAGATTCCAGCATTTTCAGACCTTGCAGTTCATAGGTGGCATTATCCAGGTCTATAGAACGCATAAAGTCGGTTGAATAGTTGATGGCTTTCTTCATACTGGCCAGTTTGGTGGCGATGTCCTCTTTCAGGAATTCCATAGATTGTTCCACCATCAGTTTCTTCTCCGGATCTCCGTTGAAAATTTTGAGTGCAGATGACAGCGCTTTGTTACCGGAGGTCACAGACTTGTAGAGGTCTTTTTTCAGTTCCAGTTCATTGCGGGCATCTTCAATCATGTAACCGCTGTTTTTATGCACTTTGGTAAGGTAATCACCAATGCGTGCAAGGTTATCGCGGATAGGTGTCAGCTGTGCGATGTATTCTTTCACACGGGCAATTTGCCTGGTAGCGTTTCCTAATTCCGGCAGCATGTTATTGTTCTGTGCAGCTTTGGCGCGGCTCAGCAGCTGTGTCATTTCCTTTTCCTTATCACTGATCTTCAGATCAATTTTCTCTTTTTGCGCGTCTACTTCAACAGATTGATTGTACAATTTTTCGCGCTGTTCCTCCATATCGCCGATATAATCTTCTGCGATGAGGAAGGGATCCAGTTCAATCACGAGGCCTACGAGTTTTTTCATGAGCCATTCGTACAGGTAAAACAGGCTAAGGCGAAGTTTACGGTGTGTAACACAGTAAAGGAATACACCCAAACATACCAGGGCGATACCAAAGTTGAGGGTATTCCAAACCACTGATGTCAGGATGGGAATTACGTAATAGCCGATGGCTACCAGCAGTCCCAATCCGATCAGGATGCCGAATTTACCTCCTGGTCTGTTCCAATAAGATTTCAATTTCTGCCCCTGGTCGGTGGCAGGAAAGTATTGCGTTTCCATAGCGTTAAAGCGATGTTTCTATTTTTTGAATGTCTGTGTTTATTTTTCTGACCATAGCTTCGCAGGCCACCTGGTAACCCTGGCGGTTAGCGACTATTTTCTCCTCCTGTTCAGCCAATTGCTTCTTCAGTTGTTCTGTTGTTGCCTGTGCTTCTGTAATTTCTTTGGTAAGCTGTTGGATCAGGGCGGCATTATCTGCCATCTTCTTTTCTAGATCCTGTAATTGCTGATGTCTGCCATCTACTTCGGTACTGGCTTTATTAGCAACTGCTTTCTCAAATTCGGCCTTATCCTGCTCAATAATTTGTTTGTATTGAGCAGCGCTTTCAATTAACCTGGTTTTAGTCAGGCCCTGAATGCTAAGGGTAGCATACACGGCAGCCATCCGGGCGTTTTCGTCCTTTACATGCGCTTCCAGTGTATCCATCATCTTCCAGAATTCGTAATAATCAGGCCCTGGGAAGTTGCTTTTTTCAAACAGCGCACTGAAGTGTTGTTCGAACTTATCCACATCTGCGGCAGATAGCGCAACTGGCCCTGGTGGCCGTTGTGCCACGGGGTCTGACGGATTACTAAGCGGGAATTTTTGCGACAGAGAGGGCTGTTCAGACCTCCTGACTTCGCTGTTTTCATCGGGTTCAAATTCCACAAAAAGGCCCATTGCTTTTTTTAGAAAGTTTGACATCAAAATTTGGGTTGAAGCATGAAAGTGATTTTATATGTAGTGCTTTATGTAAGTGCTTTGCCTGTATAGGTTATATAACGTATAGGTGTTACATTAGATGCAAGTTATATGCCAATGTCAGTGCAGGTGTTTTTGTTCACATATAGGTGTTAGTTGATTTCGCTATAAATATATATATATTTCGCCGAAGTAGTACCAAAATGGCGGAAATGGGTGCCAGTCCGCTTTAAAACCCCGTTTAGCCTCTCTGGAAGCGATAAATACCCTTGATTTTTTGGTACAAAAAGACCATTCCGGGCTCCGCCGTACCTGCCGTTATAGTTTATCCTCTTTTTATAGTACATTAGGACCCGCAAAACGTGCTAGCATACATGTCTATCAAGGTATCAGAACTTACTAAAGTATACGGGGAACAACGGGCAGTGGATGCAGTCTCCTTCGAGCTAAAAAAAGGTGAAATCACGGGTTTCCTGGGCCCCAATGGCGCCGGGAAATCTACTACCATGAAGATGATTACCGGTTTTCTGCCACCTACCAGTGGGAAAGCCAGTGTATGTGACTTTGATATTGTTACCCAGTCGCTGGAAGTACGCAAAAGAGTAGGCTACCTGCCGGAATCCAATCCTTTGTACTACGACATGTATATGCGGGAATTCCTGGAGTTTATAGCAGGTATCCACCACTTGGGAAAGGCCGGTGCACAGCGGATTGATACCGTTATCCGGCAAACCGGGCTTCAGCCGGAGCGGCATAAAAAGATCGGTGCACTCTCCAATGGTTATAAACAGCGTGTAGGGTTGGCCCAGGCCCTGCTGCACGACCCGGAAGTATTGATTCTCGATGAACCTACTACTGGCCTGGATCCCAATCAGCTGGCGGATATCAGGCAACTGATCAAAGAATTGGGGGCCAATAAAACAGTGATACTTTCCACGCATATTATGCAGGAAGTAGCGGCACTTTGCGACCGCGCTATCATCATTAATAAGGGGAAAATAGTAGCCGACGATAAATTGTCGGTATTACAGCAAAACAATACAGGGAATGGTTATTTACAGGTTACCTTTGCGGAGCCGGTAACGGAGGCAGAGTTGCTGTCCATCGGCGGAATTACCCGTGTGGTGGCCGTGGAAGAGCTCAGCTGGCAATTATTTACGAGCCAGGTAGATGAGGTAAGAAAAAACCTGTTACAATTTGCTTTGATTAATAACCGGAACATACTTTCTTTGCAGAGCAATTCACAAAGCCTGGAAACTATTTTCCGGGAAATGACGAAAAGCGTCTAGCTTTTAGCCATTAGCTTTTAGCTAATGCAGCGAAGACTAACACATTATAACATATCCGCTTGGCTAATAGCTAACTGCTAATAGCCAACAGCTAAATATCGCTTAACAATAATAACTTTTCGAATTATGAGTACTATTTCAGAAATCCATGCCAGACAAATTCTCGACAGCCGTGGTAACCCTACAATTGAGGTGGATGTAACCACCGAAGACGGCCATTTTGGTCGTGCAGCAGTTCCATCCGGTGCTTCTACAGGTAAGCACGAAGCAGTAGAATTGCGTGATAATGATAAAAGTGTTTACATGGGTAAAGGCGTTCTGCAAGCGGTTGCCAACGTAAATGACATCATCGCTGAAGAACTGATTGGCTGGGAAGTTACAGACCAGGCCGGCATCGATAAAATGCTGATCCAATTGGATGGTACTCCAAATAAAGCCAAACTGGGAGCTAACGCTACCCTGGCAGTGAGCATGGCGGTAGCCAAAGCTGCTGCAGAAGAAAGCAACCAGCCCCTGTACCGTTACCTCGGCGGTGTAAATGCTTTCACCCTGCCTATTCCTTTAATGAACATCATCAATGGTGGTGCGCACGCAGATAATAAAATCGACTTCCAGGAATTCATGATCGTACCGGTTGGTGCACCTTCTTTCTCTGAAGGTCTGCGCTGGGGCGTGGAAATATTCCACCACCTGAAATCTGTACTGAAGAAGAAAGGTTATAGCACCAACGTAGGTGACGAAGGTGGTTTTGCTCCTGAAATCCAGAGCAACGAAGAAGCGATCGAAACTGTACTGGAAGCTATCAAAGCAGCTGGTTATGAACCAGGTACCCAGGTGGCTATTGCACTGGATGCTGCCAGCAGCGAAATGTACGATGAAGCTACAAAGAGCTACAAATTCTACAAAAGCTCCCAAAAAGTAATCAGCAGTGATGAAATGGTGGCTTTCTGGACAGAATGGGCTAACAAATATCCTATCGTTTCTATTGAAGATGGTATGGCTGAAGATGATTGGGATGGCTGGAAAAAACTGACTGAATCTATCGGCAAACGCGTACAACTGGTAGGTGACGATTTATTCGTAACCAATGTACTGCGTCTGAAAGAAGGTATCGACAAAGGTATCGCTAACAGCATCCTGGTGAAAGTAAACCAGATTGGTACGGTAACTGAAACTATTGATGCAGTGAACATGGCGCACAAAGCTGGCTATACTTCCATCATGAGCCACCGTTCCGGTGAAACTGAAGATACTACGATCGCTGACCTTGCCGTAGCCCTGAACTGCGGCCAGATCAAAACCGGTTCTGCTTCCCGTACTGACCGTATGGCGAAATACAACCAGTTACTGCGTATCGAAGAAGCACTGGGAGAAGTAGCAGTTTATCCTACCAACTCTATCAGCGTTAAAAAATAATCGGTAACAACAGTAATTACGGATTTACGGGCTGCATTCATCTGCCTGTAAATCCGTAATTCGTTATTTACAATTCCGATTTCTTTAGTAAATTGCCATATGTCCTGGTCCAAGTACATCCATAATATGCCAAAGTTTTTGAAGAATAAATTCTTCATAGCCTTTGCTGCCTTTGTGATATGGATCTCCTTCCTGGACAAAACCAACCTGATGTCTCAGTACCAGTTCCAGTCTGAGGTCAATAAACTGGAAAATCAGAAGGCATTCTTCATCCAGGAAATCAAACAAACCAAAGAAGAACAGCAGGAACTGCTTTCCAGCCCTGAAAAACTGGAGAAATTTGCCCGCGAAAAGTATTATATGAAGAAAGATAATGAAGACCTGTTCATTATCACTCCCGCTCCCAAGCCCCAGCCCTGAGCCTACTCTTGCATATCTTAAAAATTTATCTTAAATTAACAATAGATTCCGCGCTTGCACCGTTATAAAATAAGAACCTATTCTTAGTATTAAAATAATAATGCATGAGTAATTTTACACTTTCTGTGCTGTCTACCCTGTGTCTTGTTACTAAAAGCGACATTAAACACCAGGAGGAACTTTCTTTAACCCAGGAAGAGCAAGCTTGTTTTGAAAGCACGCTCAATACGGTACGTTATTCGCCAAGGCCGGCTACGTTGCAGGTTATCTTTGACTACGCCGCCAACAAACAATCTACGGAAGAAAAGTAACAGCAATCCTTACTTTTTCCATTTTTCCTATCTTTAGGGCATGACTCAAAAAGAGCGTTATGCATTTGTTCTCAAGTACTTTGAGGAACATGCACCGAATGCCGAAACGGAACTGATTTACGACAATCCCTACCAGTTGCTGGTAGCTGTTATCTTGTCTGCCCAATGCACAGATAAGCGGGTAAATATGACCACCCCCGCCATTTTTGAAAAATATCCGGATATACATGCCCTCAGCAAGGCCACCTTTGATGACCTCTTCCCGCTGATACGAAGCATCAGCTACCCGAACAATAAAACCAAACACCTTATAGGAATGGCGGAAATGGTAGTGGAAGACTTCAACGGGGAAATACCAGCTACTGTGCCAGAGCTGGTGAAATTGCCTGGTGTGGGCCGTAAAACGGCCAATGTCATCACTTCCGTGGTACATCATCAACCCAATATGGCAGTAGATACCCATGTATTCCGGGTGTCAGCACGCCTTGGGTTGACAACCAACGCCAAAACACCGCTGCAAACAGAATTGCAGCTACTCAAACATATCCCGAAAGAGAAAGTATATATTGCCCATCACTGGCTCATTTTACATGGCCGTTACATCTGTGTGGCCAGAAGCCCTAAATGCGGGGAATGCGGTCTCAGACCAGCCTGTAAGTACTATGCCAGGCTGATAAAAGCCAATTAACGATGCGCCCATTCCTGACTGCCGCCTGGAGAAACCTCCTCATGCTCAATTTCGAGGCCGACCCTACGGTGCTCAAAACCTATTTACCGGCACATACCGAACTCGATACCTGGAACAATACCCATTATGCAAGCCTCGTAGGCTTCCTGTTCCAGGACACGCGGGTAAAAGGCCTTGGTTTACCCGGCCATCGTACGTTTGAGGAAGTCAACCTTCGCTTCTATGTACGTTTCAAAGAAGATGGGAACTGGAAGAGAGGGGTAGTATTTGTAAAGGAACTTGTTCCTAAACCCCTGATCACGTTTGTGGCGAATACTATTTACAAAGAAAAATATGCCACCCATCCCATGGAACATCACTGGGAATACCCGGATGCTGACACGTTGAAAGTGGCGTATAGATGGAAAGTAAATAATGAGTGGAATCATTTAACTGCTACCGCATTGCAGGCAACACAACCTATTATTACGGGCAGTGAAGAAGAATTTATTACAGAGCATTACTGGGGTTATACACGGGTGGATGATGTTACTACCGGCGAATACCAGGTTACTCATCCGCAGTGGCATACGCATCCGGTTAGCCATTTCGGTTACCAGTGCAGTACGCGATTGCTCTATGGAGCTGCCTTCGAAAATATGCTGCAGCAGCCACCTCGCAGCGCCCTGCTGGCAACAGGCTCAGAGATTGCGGTAATGCCCGGCAGAAAGATCCGCACGGTTACTTTTTAAGCAACAAAAATTTAGCTGACTTTTACAAAGATCGCTTTGCCAAAAGAGTGGTTCACTTCTACCAGTACCAGTGTACCGTTTTCGTATTTAAACACGTTCTTTTTCCCCTCCGGCAAAGAAAGTTCATACATCCCTCCTCCCAGTGATTTTAAGGGCAGGAAGCGGCCCAATGTTTCAGAAAATACACGGGTGAGCTGCCTTGGTTCCGTAAAATAAAGATCTGCTACGCATTCTTCAATTTCCGCGTTGTTCAGTACGGACTTTTCTCCATCTACAGTAATCGTATATTCTTTACCGTTACGAATGGTTATAGTGCTCTTTTTATCATCTCCGTTTTTGATGCGGGAAGATTTGGCGTTGGTGAGTACGTTATTACTGTATTCGTTAACGATGTCGCTATTGATTTTCGACAACATTACCTGTATGCGTGTTTTGATAATAATACTTTTAGCAGCGCCACTGGTTTTACGGTTGGCTTCAATGGTACCTACCGCATGGTTCCCCACTCTCACTTCAAAAGTATTTGTTTGGGCATTTGCCTGTACATACACTACAGCTACAGTAATAACGGTTAGCAATACACGAAAAATGTTATACATAATAATCAACTTAAACTAACAAAAAATGTAGCTGCGAATAGTCTGCCGATACAGGAAAATACAAAAAATCCTGTCACGATGGACAGGATTTTTTATTATGCAGTAAAACAATATGTTGTGGTAAGTACCTATGCAAGCATTTCTTTGATCTTTGTTACCAGCTCACCTTTTGTAATAGGAACACCCATAATCTTATTATATCCTTGTGCATCAATGAGGAATTGATCACGAATAATTTTGATCAACTGACCATTGTTAATTTCCGGAATCAATACTTTATCGTAGCTATGGAGTATTTCACCGAGGTTTTTAGGGAACGGGCGGATATGACGGATGTGTGCGTGCGCCACCTGGTGTCCTTCTGCCAGCAGGTCTAACACAGCGCTTTTAATCGCACCATAGGTAGATCCCCAGCCGAGTACCAGTATTTTCCCTTTTTCCGGACCCAGTTCAATTTTCTGTAACGGAATATGATCTGCAATCTTGTCTACTTTCTCCTGGCGGATTTTCACCATGAGTTGGTGGTTTTCAGGATCGTAGCTTACATTACCGGTAATGTTTTGTTTTTCGAGGCCACCAATGCGATGCTCCAGTCCTGGTGTACCGGGAACTGCCCAGGGGCGTACCAGGTTTTCATCACGGTGGTAAGGAAGGAACTGTTCTTCTCCTTCCTCGAGTCCTTTCTTGAATTTCACTTCAATCTTGGGCAGGTCGGCTGCTTTCGGGAAGCGCCATGGTTCAGCACCATTGGCAATATATCCATCGCTGAGGAAGATCACTGGCGTCATATGTTGCGCGGCGATGCGGAAGGCTTCAAATACAGCATCGAAGCAATCTGCCGGTGTGGAGGCAGAAATGATTGGCATCGGGCATTCACCGTTACGGCCATAGTAAGCCTGTAACAGGTCAGATTGCTCTGTTTTGGTAGGTAAGCCGGTAGAAGGTCCGCCGCGTTGAATATCCACGATGATCAGCGGAATTTCCAGCATTACGGCCAGGCCCATGGCTTCACCTTTTAGGGCCATACCGGGGCCGGAAGTAGTGGTAATACCCATGTGTCCCCCGTAGGAAGCGCCGATGGCAGCCGTGATCCCTGCAATTTCATCTTCCGCCTGGAAGGTACGGATACCAAAATTCTTGAAGCGGCTCAGTTCATGGAGGATATCAGAAGCCGGTGTGATGGGGTAAGTACCAAGGAATATCGGCAGGTTAGCCTGCTGAGAAGCTGCTACCAGGCCGTATGACAGGGCAGTATTACCAGTAATACTGCGGTAGGTACCTGGTTCCATGCGGGCTTTTTCTACCCGGTAGCGGGTAGTAAAGGCTTCTACAGTATCGGCGAAGTTGTAACCGGCGTGTAATACTTTCAGGTTACTTTCCAGTATTTCCGGTTTTTTACCAAATTTCTCTTTGAGGAATACTTCGGTATTCTCCATATTACGGTCGTATAACCAGTAGAGGAAGCCCAGTACAAACATGTTTTTTGCACGGTCTTTCTCTTTCATACCCAGGCTAGTGTCTTTGAGGGCTTCCCGCGTCATTTTGGTGACATCCATGGTATGCAGCTGGTAAGCAGCCAGGGATCCGTCTTCCAGGGGATTAACGCCTTCCGGGTAATTGGCAAGGCGCAGGTTCTTGGAGTCGAAGCCATCGGTATTGGCGAGGATGATCCCGCCTTTTTTGAGTCCCTTCAGGTTTGCTTTCAATGCAGCGGCGTTCATAGCTACCAATACATCACAGGCATCACCGGGGGTAAATATTCTGTTAGAAGAGAAGTGTAGCTGGAATCCGCTCACGCCGGGCAAAGTACCTATAGGGGCACGTATTTCAGCCGGAAAATCCGGGAATGTGCTCAGGTCATTACCAAATAAAGCGGTATTATTTGAGAACTGGGTACCTGTTAACTGCATCCCGTCTCCACTGTCGCCTGCAAATTTTATCACTACATCCTCCAGCTGTTGAATCGAAGTATTAGGCATCTATTTATCTTTTAAGGTATTCTTTTTAAAGATGTAAATTTAGGTAATCGGGCGGTAGTAACGCGCTAACTGGCAATATTATTCCGGATCCGATCACAAAAGTACACAACTTCAGTAGACTATTACCGCAGAAATCAACTATTCCCATTACTTTTAGTTATGAGTGATAACCAGCGGTTATTGGTTATAAAAATGCTAATTTTAGCGGCATTTACCGGATTCTAATATCCCGGTATCGAATCAAATCGTATTTTTAACCCATAAATTTAAACTATACTTTATGGCACTATTTCAATCGAACAACCCTGTACTGAAGCAAAGTGTATTTGACAAAGCACCGCATATGGCGGGTGAGGCTATGACCATCCGTGGTACCGTAAACAAAATGTCTTTCATGTTGCTGATGTTAATGGCAGCAGCAATTTTCTCCTGGGGTGAATTTTCACGCGGTAGCAGCAACGTATTGCCTATGGCATTCGGTGGGGCTATTGGCGGTTTTATATTAGCAATGGTGATCATTTTTAAGAAAGAATGGTCCGGCTACCTGGCTCCTGCTTACGCCATTGCAGAAGGCTTATTCCTCGGCGCTATTTCCGCAATGTTTGAAGCAAAGTGGCAAGGTATTGTACTGCAGGCAGTAGGATTAACTTTCGGTACTTTCATTGCTATGCTGGTGTTATATCGCACCGGGGTTATCCGCGCTACAGAGCGTTTTAAATCAATTGTATTCACTGCTACATTGGGTATTGGTATTTTTTACCTGATTGCACTGGTATTACGGATGTTTAATATTGAGATGCCGCTGATTCACAGCAGTGGTACTTTTGGTATTGTATTTTCGCTGGTAGTAGTAGCTATTGCAGCATTGAACCTGATCCTCGATTTTGATATGATTGAGCAAGGTGCGGCACAAGGTGCTCCGAAATATTTCGAGTGGTATGCTTCTTTTGGTTTGATGGTAACCCTGGTATGGTTATACCTGGAAATCCTCCGCCTCCTGAGCAAGTTAAACAGAAGATAATTTCAGCAGTTTACAACTGTGCAGGAAAGCCGCCACATTAACTGTGGCGGCTTTTTTTGTATGTACCATAAGCACATCGTTTTTGTTAACATCTTCCAAAAGATATGTTAAATGACAGGTGATCAAAATATTATGGCACCGTAATTGCAAAATTGGTTTTCAACAACAAGTTCTTTCACATTCTAAAACAGTTAACAAAACAATGCTAACATTTCTACTTGCCATATAACCTTTATTGTTGAACCATTTAATTTGTAAGCTATGAAGAAGATTAAAGTAAGCATGTTAGCACTTGCAGCTGTAGCGTTTGGAGCATTTGCATTCAAGGGTATTGATGGTGGCACCATAGCAGGTAAAGTAACACCGGCAGAAGGCGCCACAGAAGCCTGGGCCATCCAGGGAACAGATACCTTAACGTCTGCTGTTACGGATGGAGCTTTTAGTTTTGAACATGCGAAAGCGGGTGCATATACCGTTATTATAGGAGCGAAAGCGCCATTTAAACCTGCAACTGTTACAGATGTTAGAGTGGATGAAGGAAAGTCCACTGATTTGGGAGAAATTAAATTAGCACATTAAAAAATTACATAGAGCAATAGTTTGTTTTCATAGGGGTTAATCAAAAGCCGGTTCCGTACGTCTGTACGGCCGGCTTATTTTTTTGTGGTTACCTTTACCTGGTGGGCCTTACAGCTCCATCTCCCCTGCTTCTTTCCCGGAAATTACTTTACCGCATAGGGGTATATGTTGTGCCGGACGTCATTTTCTTAAAGCCCCTTAAAAATGATGATATGAAAAGGCAGTTTATTATTACATATACCAGTTTAAGCGTTGGATGGTTACTATTAATGATAGCCATCTTCAGTATTATACTCTCCAGTTGTACCAAAGATAATATTGATGGTTCAGGCCATGTGGTATCTGAAACCCGCAGTATCAGTCCACTAACGGATGTGGAAGTGTCAGGAGATTTTGAAGTACATCTGAAACAAGGTGTGGCCACCAGCCTGGGCATCACTGCGGAGGATAATATTATAGGTATTGTGGAGACGGGTGTGCGCGGTAATACTTTATATATACGTATCCGTGACCGTAAGCGCCTTCGCCGTCATTTGCCGATAAAGATTTATGTGGAGAGTCCTATTTTTCAGCGACTGCAATTTGACGGCTCCGGTACCGTAGATAATCAGGATACCATACGAACCTCGCTTTTTAAATATGAGGTGAACGGGAGCGGTGCCGGGTGGCTCACCCTAGCGACTGGCGCTCTCAACACCACTATCAATGGTTCCGGCAATATGGTATTAAAAGGCAAAGCCGATACGCATAACAGCGAAATTAATGGCAGTGGTAATGTAGACGGTGCTGCGATGGAAGTGCAGAAGGCCAATATTACGATCAGTGGTTCCGGAGACCATGCTGCTTTTGTGCAGCAGCGGCTGGACGTACAGATCTATGGCAGCGGGAATGTTCGTTATACCGGTGCTGCGAGCGTTGTCAGCAATATTATGGGATCCGGTAAAATCATTAAACTGTAAGTCATTAAATTCGTATAACCTACACCGTTATACTGTCTGTGTTTAAAACGAGAAAGGCCCCCGCATTTGCGGAGGCCTTTTCATATTTTATGGGTGGGGCTTTTATCAGGCGCCACCTAATTTGCATTTCTGCAGCACTTCCCATGATTTACCGTTGTGACGGAGGAAGTAGAGGTTATTTACCTTAAAGGTAGCCTCGTATTCCTTATTTTCATATTCAGGCCATGCTTTATTAAACTGTTCATCTTCCAGGTCTTTAAAGGCCACGGTTACGTGAGGTGTAAATCCTGTACGTGCCAGCATGGTGCTGAAGCCAAATTCCTTACGCAGGAAGTTAATCAGCTGACGGTGCATAGCAGACATGGTTTCACTCTTTTCCACGTTGATGAAGAGTACACGGTTTTGTTTGTTCGGGAAAGTACCGAAGCCTTTCAGGGATACTTCGAACGGAGCTTGTGTTTTCGCAAACTCAGTCAGTTCATCACAGAAAGCTTTTTCCAATGCCGGATCAGCCGTGAAAGGTACCTGCAGGGTGATATGTGGCAACACTTTCAGTGCGTACATAGGACCATATTGTTCTGCAAATTCCTGTTTGATTTTTATGATTTCTTTACCTACTTCTGCAGTTGGCAGGAGGGCGATAAAGTAAATTTTATTATCAGGTTTTGGCTCAAAGCGTTGAGGTCTTCCACCCTGTCTTGGGTTTCCGCCACCACGGTATCCACCGCCGCCGCCGCCGCCACGGTTGTAACCACCGCCGCCACCGCCACGATTGTAACCACCGCCGCCACCGCCGCGATTGTAACCACCACCGCCGCCGCCGCGATCGTATCCACCGCCGCCACCGCCGCGATTGTAACCACCGCCGCCACCGCCGCGATCGTAACCACCACCGCCGCCGCGATCATATCCACCGCCACCGCGATTGTAATCACCGCCGCCACCGCGATCGTAACCACCACCGCCTTCACGGTTGTAGCCGCCACCGCCGCCGCGATCGTATCCACCACCGCCGTAGCCACCGCCACCGCGATTGTAACCACCGCCACCGCCGCGGTCATATCCACCGCCGCCGCCATAGCCGCCACCTTCACGGTTGTAGCCACCGCCACCACCTTCACGGTTGTAGCCGCCGCCACCACGATCGTAACCACCACCGCCTTCACGGTTGTAGCCGCCACCGCCGCCATCACGATTGTAATCAGTACGCGGACGATATCCGCCTTCTCGATTGTAACCAGTGCGCCCCTCAGAGCTTCCACTGTTGTAGTCGGGCTTGCCGCCTTCCCGCTCGCTATTTAAATTGGGTTTGTCATCGCCTTTCTCCTTATTGGGATCATTCTCTTTGTTGGTATCAGAAGAATAAGGCCTGCGGGGGCGTTCGTTTCTCTCAAAAGTCATCTTACTTAATTAAGCGTTTGAAGCAATATTAGCTATGATTTCATAAAAATGAAATACGTCCTGATAGGAGTTATACAAGGGTGCCGGTGATACCCTGATAACCCCGGGCTCTCTCCAGTCAACGATTATACCGGCATCGGTCATTCGTTGATGTATTTCTTTACCTTTATCCTGGAACAACAAAGATAACTGAGCGCCACGTTCATTACAATTTTCCGGTGTTATAATCTGGAAATTTGTGCCTTTTAACTGTTGTAACAGGAATTCAAGATAATTGGTCATCTCTATACTCTTGGTACGTAAAGCGCCGATACCGGCTGCTTCAAATAATTCCAGGGAGGCTTTCAGGCTAACCGTATTAAACACCTGAGCGGTGCTTTGTTGCCATCCTTCAGCTTCTTTTTTAGGCACAAACCCTTTTTCCATTTTAAAACGTGCACTCTCTTCATTGCCCCACCAGCCACCTAAACGAAGAAAATCGCGGTTACTGGCATGTTTTTCATGCACAAAAGCGCCTCCTACTGCGCCGGGACCGCCATTCAGGTACTTATAAGAGCACCAAACGGCAAAATCTACTTCCCAATCGTGCAATGTTACCGGTATATTTCCAACTACATGTGCCAGGTCGAAACCTGCGTAAGCGCCTGCCTTGTGAGCAGTTGCTGTTATAGCGGGTATATCAAAAAACTGTCCGGTATAGTAATTTATACCTCCAAATAAAACCAGTGCTAAGCTATCACTTTCTCTGTTAATAATCTCTAAAATATCTTCTAATCTTATCAAATGTTCTCCGGGTCGCGGAGAAACTTCTATAATCGCACTTTCAGGATCGTAACCATGAAACTTAACCTGCGTTTCAACTGCATATTGGTCGCTCGGAAAAGCTCCCGCCTCCATTAACACTTTAAACCGTTGTTTGTTTGGCCGGTAAAAACTAAGCATCATCAAATGCAGGTTTACCGTCAGCGTATTCATAATCGTCAACTCCTGCTGGCTTGCGCCCATCATGGCCGTCAACGGCTTACTACAATATTGCTGATAATATAACCATGGATTTTGAGCCGCCCAATACCCTTCTACTGCATATTGTTGCCAATCCGCCACTTCCTGTTCTATAGCTGTTTTTACATTCTTTGATTGTAAGCCGAGTGAGTTGCCACATAAATAAATAGCATCCTTTCCGTTTCTCTGTGGAAAATAAAACTGATCTCTGAATTTATGTAATGGATCCTGTCGGTCCCTCTCTTTAGCATATGCTAACGATGCTACGTACTCCATGGTCTTCCAATCTTGTTGCGCCTTAGTACTATTCTTTCAATGTTTAATGGCGATTTTGCTAGTTGTCAAGAAAAGCTGAACTTTTTATCTATCTCTATCTTTCTTAATTATATATACTATTACAGGCTAAATGGCCTAACGATTCAAAACAGACTGTCTTTTAATATCTCACTTCTTATTTATCATGGCATATAAGGCTAAGGCTGTATATGGCTAGTAACGTGTAATGCTGTCTTAAGGGTCAAAAGTAATAAAGGCTATTCAAATGCCACTCATTCCAAATGTTAAAATTTGTTAATGAAAGCAAAAAAGCCATTTCGGCTGTAATATACAAAAAAAATCCGTCCCGAAGAATCGGGACGGAGACTGTTAACCTACAACTGTTACACTGTATTGAAAAATCTTTAATTCACGGAGATCCCGTGCCCCTTCTTTCCTACCACCGGCTCCTCTTCTATTGGTTCCTCCGGCTCCGGAAAGAAGTTATATGGCTTGGCAGATATGTACTTAGGATCGTGTAACATCCTCACATCTGACCGTTTCATGAATATCTTTATAATTAATACCACAAAAGGAACATATTTAAGCCACCGTGGCAGGTTGTACCTATCCAGCACATCGATGGAACGCTTGTTCATGGCATACATTACCGGCACCATAATCAGGGTCAGAAAGGTGGCAAACACCAATCCAAACACCATTGTCCAGGCCAACGGTCCCCAGAACGCTACGTTATCACCCCCAAAGAAAATATGTGGCTTAAACTCACTGAACAACGACGCAAAGTCAATATTGAAGCCTACCGCCAGCGGGATAAGTCCTAATATAGCTGCAATAGCCGTTAAGATTACCGGCGTCATACGGGTTTTACCTGCTTCTACTACTGCCTCATAAACCGGGGTTTTCTGCTGGATCAGTAAATCCGTGAACTCTACCAGTACGATACCATTTCTAACCACGATACCTGCCAGCGCCATAATACCTACACCGGTCATTACAATGGAAATACTCATCTTAAAGATGGAGAAGCCCAGGAATACCCCTATGATACTGAACAAAATTTCCATAAAAATGATCATCGGACGACCAATCGAGTTAAACTGTGTCACCATGATCATCAAAATGAGGCCGAAGGCGCCCAACATGGCCATCATCAGGAAATTCATAGTTTCCTGCTGATCTTCCTGCTCTCCTGTCATTTTAATGACTACAGAAGACGGATGGGTGAAATCATGCAGGGATGATTCAATGTGCTGCACTACTTCATTGGCATTGAAGCCGGTTAATATGTTAGAGTACAGCGTGATAACGCGTTTCTGATCTATACGTCTGATACCTGCATAAGTATTGGAGTAGTGAATATCTGCCACAGCAGACAATGGTACCTGGCGGATAGCACCACCCATATTCATATCCCGGTATACCAGGTTCAGGTTCATCAGGTTGTTGATATTATTCCGCTGATTCTCATTCAATCTCACCATAATCTTGTACTCATCTTTGGCATCGCGGATCTTGGAAGCCTCGGCTCCAAACAGGGCATTACGTAATGTAAGTCCGATCTGCCTGGTAGAAATCCCTTCAGCATTCGCTCTTTCCCGGTCAATATTCACTACAATTTCAGGCTTATTGTCTTCGAAATCGCTTTTCAGTTCTTCCACGCCACCAATCTGCAGAGAATCGAGATAACGTTTAAGTCTGAACGAAGTACCAGTCAGTTCATCAAAGTTGTCCCCACTGATTTCAATATTAATCGGTTTACCCGTTGGCGGACCACCCTGCTCCTGCTCTACCGTGATATTGGTACCTGGAATACCTTTCACCGCATCACGGATTTTATCGAGGTATTGTACGGTTGACTGGTTATTTCTGGCACCAAACTCCACAAAAGCAACAGTTACCTTACCTTTCTGTGGTTGTACGCTCATATCCATCTGGGATGGATCACCGGCACCTTTAGCCACATTGGATATCACTGATTCCACAATTGGATTATGAGGTCCCAGTACTTTGTTAATACGATTCTCTACAATTTTGGTAATAGAGTCCGTGTACCTCTGATCTGTACCGTTAGGTAATTCTATATAGGTATAAATAAAGTTAGGGTCAGCCTGCGGGAAGAACACCACTTTAGGATTTCGTATAGCCGTGAGCACTATGCTGAAGATCAGCAGGCCAAAAGTGGCTATTACAATCCACACCGGACGCCAACCTATCAGGCACCATTTCAGGATCCGTTTATAACGCTCCTGTACTTTGGGCCAGAACACGTGCTGGAAGTGACGGGCAACACCACCTAACCAGAAACGTTCCAGTACAATCATCAGGTAAAGGAAGATCACAAAGTTCCCCACACCCATGCTGCCATTGGCATATCCAATCAATGCAACCAGGGCAAATACGGCGGAGAGAATAGTAAATTTCTTATCAAATCTTGGTTTCGGGTGATTTTCACCTTCATGGCGATCCATGAAATCTACCGCAAAAACGGGGTTGATAATATACGCTACCACCAGTGATGCTCCCAGTGTGGTAATGAGGGTTACTGGTAAATAGAACATGAATTTACCAATCACACCAGGCCAGAACAGTAACGGGAAGAAAGGTGCCAATACGGTGAGCGTCCCGGAAAATACCGGCAGAAACACTTCTCCGGCCGCGATCTTCGCGGCTTTCACAATCCCCAGATCCTTTCGCTCGTTAAAGATACGGTGTACGTTTTCAATCACCACAATAGCATCATCCACCACGATACCTAATGCCAGCAGGAAGGAGAACAGCACCATCATGTTCAGCGTGAAGCCATATACCGGCATCAGCAGGAAGGCGATAAACATGGAAATTGGTACAGACAGCGCCACAAAGATGGCATTCACTGCTCCCATGAAAAACATGAGGATAATGGTTACCAGCAGGAAGCCGATAATAATAGTATTGATCAGGTCGTGCAGTGTTACACGGGTAGATTTAGACTGATCCGCGGTAATGGTTACATTCAGATTTTTAGGAAAATAGTTTTCCTTCATGTCCTTTGTAATCGCCTGTATTTTGTCGGATGCATCAATCAGGTTTTTACCACTTTGCTTCACTACGTTGAGCGTGATTACGTTCTTTCCTTCCAGGCGGGCAAAGCTTTCCTGTTCCAGGAAGCCATCTACCACGTTGGCAATATCCCTGAGATAAACGGTTGCACCTGATTGTCCGCGAACAATGATGTTACCAATCTTTGCCGGGTCTTTATATTCTCCTTTTACACTGAGAGTACGTTTCTGACCATCCATGGCAACCAAACCACCAGATATCGTCATGTTTTCTCCCTGTATCGCAAGAATGATATCGTCGAAGCTGATTTTAGCCGCGTCCATTTTGTATTTGTCCACATTGATCTGGATTTCACGTTCCAGTTCACCTACCAGATCCACACGCGTAATTTCATTCAGTGCCTCAATGCGATCTTTCATGTCATCTGCATACTTTTTAAGGGTTTGCAGATCGAAGTCGCCGGAGAGGTTTACGTTCATGATTGGAATCTGGGACACATCCATTTTTATGATCTGCGGCTCCTGGGTTAGGTTTTGCGGCAGGTCTTTTTTGGCATCGTCCACTTTTTCACGTACCCGTTGGCGGGCGGCTTCAATATCTTCATTTGCATTGAATTCGATGGTGATCGCAGAGAAATCCTGCATGGATGTGCTCTTGATCTTTTTTACCCCGGAAATACCATTGAGTTGCTTTTCGATCGGTTTAGTGATCGTGGTTTCCATATCTTCCGGGGAAGTACCTGCGTTTATGGTATTGATATAGAACTGAGGGAACACTACTTCCGGAAACTGTTCCTTCGGCAGCGAGTTATAGGAAAGAATACCGGCAAGCGCAATGATAATAGTGGCTACGTAAACGCTCACCTTATTATCAATGGCCCAACTGGTAGGCTTAAATTCTTTATGGAGATTATCTTGCATACACTTGATTTTAGCTGATGGCAGCGCCTTTATTATAATTTAATCAGGTCGTTGTCATTCAATCCCTGAAACCCTGTAGTAATAATTTTATCACCTTTATCCAGGCCCGTTTTAATTTCCGCCTTATCGTTGTAAGTGCGGCCCAGTTCTATTGTTTTACGTTGTGCCACCATTTTACCATTGGTATTTTGAGCTACCAGCACATAAGGTTTACCGGAGGTATATTGGATCACGCTTACCGGAATTACGATCGCATTTTTTGCGGTATAATCCACGATCCTGATATGTGCAATCATGTTAGGACGCAGGCTGTTATCGGCTTTCAGTGGTACTTCAATTTTGATAGTACGACTCAGCGGATCAATTGTTTTAGATGCGAAACCAATATTGCCGCGGATTTCGCGGTTAATATCCGGGAATGCAACCACTACCTGATCTCCTGTTTTCAATAACCCGGCATATGCTTCAGCCACGTTAGCCGTTATTTTCAGGTTGTTGGCATTTACAACACGAAACGCAGGAGCGCCGGGTGCCGCGTTATCGCCCACTTTGGCAATCACTGCATCAACAGTACCGCTGATAGGAGCAATGATGCGTGTTTGCGCCTGCTGATCCTGCAGGGTAGCCATTTTCCTTTCAAGGCTTTCCTTTTGATTTTTAGCATTCAGATATTGTACTTCAGAACCTATTTTCTGTGACCACAGGTTCTTTTGTTTTTCATATAAGGTATTGGCCAGATCCATTTGTGTACGCAGTTCTGCCATGTTTGCCTTTAACACCTGGTCATCCACCTGTGCCAGTGTTTGTCCCTGGCTTACGGCCTGTCCTTCTCTTACGAAGATGCCGGTGATGACACCTGGTACGCGGGCGGAGACGTTTACGTTTTCGCGGGCGTCTACACTACCCTGCACATCGATGTAGTGTTCAAATAATGTATCCGTTACCGGAGTTACGGCTACATCTTTCATCTTCAGTACCGTATCTTTTGTACCTACTTCCTTTTCCAGTGCAGCAATTTTTTTATCAATGTCTTCATTGAACTTTACTTTTTGCTGTTTCAACTGCTGCAGCTGATCCGCTTTATTTCCTCCACCACCGCCGCAGGCAGCCAGTACAAGTGTTATAATGGGAATCAGGAAAGAATATCTTTTGGTCATATATATAGTAGTGAAATGGTGATTGTAATAGTTAAAGCTTATAGTTTACCATATGATTTCAGCAGATCTACTTTAGCAACGATCGCATTAAACAACGCAGTGAAATAATTATTTTGTGCGGTGAGCAGATCATTTTCAGCAGTAGTCATTTCCAGGCTGGAACCTACGCCCTCTCTATATTTGATTTGGGTAGTGTGGTATACATCCTGGGCAAGTCCCATGTTTTTTTCCTGTGCTTCCAGGGTAAGTACGTTATTCCGGAAGGTGGAGGCAGATTGCTCTCTTTCGAGATCGATGCCCAGCTTTGCATTTTCAATTGCCACTTCACTTTTCTTCACATTGAGCCATGCCTGATCTACCTGGCGTTTACGCTGCAGGCCGGTGAAGATGGGTACTGACAGGTTGAGTCCTGTATTCAGGTAGCCGTACCACATCTGGCTCTGAAAGTAATCGAACTTATCACTTCCGCGGATGGCACCGGTAGAAGCAAATACCTGTAGCGATGGCAGACCTTTCATTTTGTATCTTTTCAGATCATATTCATTGGCCTTCTTCTGCGTTTGCAGTAACTGGTATTCAATCCGTTGGGAGTAATCGAATTTATCCATGTCGAGTACATCTGCTACAATTTTTTCGGTAGACAGTGTATCCGTTAACGTGATAGCTTGTTTCAGTGGCATGCCCATCTGATATTTCAGGGCAGCGGTACCTAATTCCACCAGGTTGCGGAGTTTGGTTTGTTCTGTTTGCAGGTTGGTATATTGTACTACCAGGCGGTCTACATCCAGTTTTTCTACTAATCCGTTCTTATAGATCTCTTTGGTTTCTGCAAGAATTTTTTCCAGGGAAGTCAGATTTTCTGAAAGAATTGCGAGTGCTTTATTGGCAGACAATACATTATAGTACGCTTTATATACATCTGATTTCACATCAATCTGCGCTTTGGCAACACCTTGTGCGACCAATGTTTCCAGTGTTTTACGCGCCTGTAAGGCAACGAGTACACTTGGATCGAAGAGTGTTTGTGTAAGTTTTACTTCTCCCAGCAAGTTGTGTGGTAACTGGAAAGATACCACGGTAAAGGAATCTTTGGGTAAGCCAAAGTTCCTCATATTAAACATTTGTTTCTGGGTGATAGGATTGTACTGGTAAGAGCCGGCGCCGGCGATGTTAGGCAGGGCCATGCCACTGACTTCTTTATTTTTAGCCAGTTGTATCAGCTCGTCCAGTTTAGCAGTTTTCACGGTGCTCTGATTAGCCAGTGCATAGTCTACCGCTTCTTTAGCAGACAGGCTGATGGGCTCCGTGAGAAGCGGCTGCTGCTGGGCGCTGACATTGCCGGCCACTGACAGTAGCCATACTACAAAAGCCGTGCTGGTGAGCCTTTTGATTGATAGCATAGTGTTATTTATTTTGCTGATAGTTGTTTGTATTCTTCAATAAGTTGATAGCCTTTCACAGAAGCCATTCCATATAAGAAATTCTCCAGCAATACCCGCTGCACTTTATTCATATCATAGCTGCCGGGAAATATTTCGGGTTTGAAGCAAAGCATACAGGAATGAATACGGTATTGAGTTAATATCCGGATGTCGATGTCTGGCCGGTATACGCCTTCACTGATGCCTCTTTCCATGTTCTCACGGATCATGGTAGCGAGGGTATTGTTCTGATATTCTTCGAAAACCTGGTAGGCTTTTGCATGAAACTTATTGAGATCCAGCATAATCACCGGGTTCATGTTTCTGAGGCGGCGGTCAATCATATCCATTACCAGGAAAAGCTCTTCAATAGCATCCCTGGATTTTTTGCGGTCAGCCAGGCATTCTTCATTTACCACTTCTATGAACCGGCTGATGGTTTGGGTAACCATATCGTCCTTATCGGTGAAGTGAGCATACAAAGTTTTCTTGGAGATGCCCATTTTTACAGCGATGTCGTCCATGGTAATTGAGCGGGTACCAAATTGACGAAACAGGCTGAAAGCCGTGTCCATAATACGTTCCTGTACTTCCATAGTTTTACAGCAATAACCCTCTTGTTATGCACAACAAAACTATGGAAACTTTCCAAACTTCCAAAGTTTCCAGTATTTATTTTTTACATGTGGCAACATGGATTGATGAACAGAAAGGTTTCGGCCTTTCGCTTTATTGACTAATTTTGCGTTTCTAATCACGAACCATGTCGCCAAAACTTAGATTTAAAGTATTTGCATCCAGGTTGTTGCGTTACTTCTTTCAGGGATTGCTTATTCTGGCTCCCATAGGGATTACGGCGCTCACCCTGTACTGGGCATTTGTTACTATCGACAATATTATTCCTAAGGAGATCATTCCGGAAGGCGCCTCTTTCAGCTTTCTGAAATACAAGGGGGTAGGATTTGCGCTGGTATTCCTGTTGATCATTGTGGTAGGATATCTCAGTTCCTCTTTTATTATAGGAAGGATTTTTGACTTGTTTGACCACCTGTTGGAGCGTACTCCGTTTATCAAGTACATCTATACTTCCATTAAGGATGTATTTGATGCATTTGTGGGTGAGAAGAAAAAATTTGATCATCCTGTGCTGGTGCAGATTTACGGAGTAGACGTTTGGGAGATGGGATTCATTACGCAGACGGATGTCAGCAACTTCGGGCTGGAGGGCTACATGGCGGTATATGTACCGCATGCTTATGCTATTACCGGTAAAGTATTTATGGTACCCAAGGACCGGGTAAAAGAGTTAACCAATATATCTGCCGGAGAAGCGATGAAGTTTGCTGTGAGCGGTGGTGTTACCAATATTTAATTCATTTTTTCCTGCAAAGACGCAGCGGAGCAAAGAAGCAAAAGAATAAGAAGAAACCCTTCCCCTGTTTCTTTGTTTTTCTGTGTCTTTGCGGGAAAAAAATGGTTATATTCGTCTTCCCAAAAAATATAGCCATATGTTAACCCACGCCTACCTGCGGATTTCCGTAATGTTTACTGTATTGATGTTATCATGTGCAGATGCCCATGCCTGGGGATTTTTTGCGCATCAGCGGATTAACCGGCTGGCCGTATTTTGCCTGCCTCCGGAGATGATGATCTTGTATAAGCCGGCACTGGAATATCTTACTGTGCACGCCACGGACCCGGATAAACGTCGTTATGCTGTAGCGGCGGAAGGCGCCAGGCATTTCATAGACATTGATTTGTTTGATACCCCACCGTACGACCACATTCCCCGCAACTGGGCGGATGCTGTAGCGCGATATACGGCAGATTCGTTGAATCGTAATGGCATATTACCGTGGCATCTTGAAAAGATGATGGCGATGCTCACCAAAGCATTCCGCGACCGGGACCAGCAACGCATATTGCAGTTATCGGCAGAATTGGGCCATTACGTAGCAGATGCACATGTTCCCCTTCATGCCTGCTCCAATCATAACGGGCAGTTTACCGGGCAACAGGGCATACATGGCTTATGGGAGTCGCGTATTCCTGAGTTGCTGGCTGACCAGGAGTTTGACTACTGGGCAGGGAAAGCCGTTTATATCCGGGAGCCGCGTACGTTTATCTGGGACATTATCCGGGTGAGTGGCATGGCTGCAGACACAGTACTGAAGTACGAAAAGCGTTTGAGTGCGCAGTTTCCGCCGGGTCGTAAGTATGCGTATGAAAACCGGAACGGGGTATTAGTACGTACTTACGCTGATGACTATACGAAAGCGTATTATTTATCGATGGGTGATATGGTGGCCCGGCGCATGAAAAATGCCATAGCGGGGGTAGCTGCTGCCTGGTATACGGCCTGGGTGAACGCAGGGCAGCCGTCTTTGCGGGAGCTGACGCATACAACCCTTACCACGGAAGAATTGCAGGAGGTGCAAAAGCTGCAACAGCAATGGTTACAGGGACAATTGCCAGTCAGGGAGGAGTAAAAGGACTAAAATATTTATGGTAATACTTAATAATTGGAAAAGAAATTTTATCTTTGCCCATACCATCTTTTAGCCTATCCTACACCACGCACCTTAGGTTTTATTTATTTTAAAACACCCGTGCCGTTTTTTTTCCGTTTCCTTAGAAAAACCAAAACAAAGTGGAAAGATCAAAAAATGAATTTAATCTGAATCGCAACATGAAGGTGCATAATTTTAACGCAGGTCCTTCTGTATTACCTAACGAGGTATTGTACAAGGCCAGTAAAGCGCTGATCGACTTTGAAGGGTCGGGGATGTCTATACTGGAGATTGGACACAGAACACAACCGTTTATAGCGGTGATGGACGAGGCGCGCAACCTGGTGAGGGAACTGATGCAGCTTGATGATGACTTTGAAGTGCTTTTTTTACATGGCGGCGCCACCACGCAGTTTATGCAGGTGCCCATGAATCTGCTGGAAAGCAGTGAAACGGCCGCTTATGTAGATACCGGCGTATGGTCAAATAAGGCTATCAAAGAAGCAAAATTGTTTGGCTTCGCCGATGTAGTGGCAAGCTCCAAAGAAAGCAACTACAATCATATCCCCAAGCAGTTTACCATCCCTCCACAGGCCAGTTATCTGCATATTACCACTAACAATACCATTTATGGTACGCAGTGGCAAATGACGCCTGTTACCGATGTTCCCCTGGTGGCAGACATGAGCAGTGATATTATGAGTCGTAGTATGGACTTCAACAAGTACTCGCTGATTTATGCCGGTGTGCAGAAAAACATGGGCGCTGCTGGTGCTACCATGGTAGCTATACGCAAAAGTATGCTGGGCAAAGTATCGCGCAAAATACCTGCTATACTTGACTACCGGAACCACATCGAAAATGGCTCTATGCTGAATACCCCTCCCGTTTTCGCGGTGTATATTTCCATGTTGACCCTGCGTTGGCTGAAAGAACAAGGCGGTATCCCTGCTATTGAAAAAATAAATGATAAGAAAGCAGCATTACTCTACGATGAAATTGACCATAACCCGCTGTTCCGCGGCACTGTGGTAAAAGAAGACCGTAGTAAAATGAATGCCTGCTTCATTATGGATAAACCAGAAATGGAAGAAGAGTTCCTGAAATTCTGTAAAAAAGAAGACATTGTAGGTATCAAAGGACATCGGCTGTCAGGCGGATTCCGGGTATCTATGTATAACGCCCTGCCTTATGAGAGCGTAGAAGTAATGGTAGAAGCCATGAAATATTTCTCTCTGAAAAAGGCATAAAACTTTTTCTCCTTTATAGCTACGGAGTTGTGGCCAGGTCATATGCGATCTGTCTGCAACTCCGTAGTGCGTTATTGGTTATTTCGTTTTTTTTATCGTTATATTTATTCCTCACTCATACATTCATCATGGCTATTATCAGACCTTTTAACGGAGTAAGGCCAACAGAAGAACTGGCCCCAAAAGTAGCCGCAAGGCCCTATGACGTACTTAGTTCGGAAGAAGCAAAAGTTGCTGCCTCCGGTAACCCGTACTCCTATTATCATGTTTCAAAATCAGAAATCGATCTGCCGGAAGGAATAGATACCCATAGCCAGCAGGTATATGACAAGGCGGCTGAAAATTTGCATCGCCTGATAGCAGAAGGAACACTTTTTTCCGAAGCCCAGCCAGCGTATTACATTTATAAACTGGTAATGAATGGTCGTGCCCAAACAGGCCTGGTATGTGTTTCTTCCATTGCCGACTACAACAATGGCATTATTAAAAAACATGAATTCACAAGGCCGGATAAAGAACTGGACCGCATTAATCATATTAAAACCACGAAAGCACAAACCGGAAATGTTTTCCTGGCCTATAACGACGTACCGGAAATTAATGCACTGATAGATCAATGGCAGGAACACCACCCGCCAGTATACGACTTTACCGCAGATGATGGCATACAACACAGTATTTGGGTGATTAATGCACCTGCAGCCATTGCAGATATCACCTCACTCTTTGCTGAAAAGGTACCCTGTACCTATATTGCGGATGGCCATCACCGGGCTGCTTCCGCCAGCCTGGTACAAAAGGAAATGGAAGCGGCCGGCAAAGTTACCTCCGTGGAAAATCCGGTCAACTATTTCCTGACCACCATCTTTCCCGCAAGCCAACTGGCAATACTGGATTACAACCGTGTTGTGAAGGACCTGAACGGCCTGAGTGCAGCGGCGTTGTTATCTCAGCTCGACTACGATTTCACGGTGGAAGAAATTGGTCATCTTCCCCAGCAGCCGTCTATGCTGCATGAATTCAGCATGTATCTCGAAGGCAAATGGTATCGGCTGGTGGCCAAAGACGGCACCTATACCACTGATCCTATCGGCATCCTGGATGTGACCATTCTTTCAAATAATATATTGGATAAATTACTGGGCATCAAAGACCAGCGTACCGATAAACGAATCGACTTTGTAGGCGGCATCCGCGGGTTAGGCGAGCTGGTAAAGCGGGTTGACAGTGGCGAAATGAAAGTAGCTTTTGCCTTGTACCCTGTTACCATTCAACAGTTGTTTGATATTGCCGATAGTGGTAATGTAATGCCACCCAAGAGCACCTGGTTTGAACCGAAGCTAAGAGATGGATTGATTACACATATCATTTAAATTTACAGCTTCCCCTGCCCTTCCGCAGGGGAAGCTTTTTATCCACCTATACCCATACCCTTATTCCTATGCCTGTGGCACAACAATCTGATCTTTTAAAGGATGATTTTGAGTTGAAAGTAACTCCTTATCCATCCATGAAGCAAGCATTTATTTTAGGCGGCGCCCTCTTTTTGACCGGCCTGATCATTCATGTACTTGCTTTTTTGAGTGTCGACTACCTCTCATTTGCACTCGTTCGTAGCTTGTTTTTATTGGATATAATGCTACCAGTTTCCCTGCTAGCTTTATATTTTTATCTTCAGCGGCAGAAACGAAACGAACCACCGCTCCCATTGGGCATTCCCAAGGGAAATAATTTATGGATGTTGCTGGTGATAGTGCCGGCTTTATATGTGATTGTATCAATTCTGTTCTACTTATATGATATCAGTGGTTTCGACTGGACGGGTTATAAATATGCACGGCAACAGCCGTTAATATATTGTATTGTATTTGTGCTTCTGATTCCAGCGCTACAGGAATTCGTTTTCCGCGGCATCATGCTGGAAGCATTATTAAAAAGATATCCTGTTCACAAGGCATTAGGAGCGGTAACGTTGATAGCAGCGCTCCCCCATCTTTATCCTACCTCGATATTGATTTACCTGCCTGTTTCCTTTTTCCTGGCCTGGCTCTATTACCGGTCACGTAGCCTGATCTTTACTTTTATCTCCAATGCGATGCTCAGTGTTATTACATTAGGTTTAAGTATTAGCGAAAAAAACAATGTTAGTATATTGGGGGAACTCACACAATCGGCAGGTGTTCTCCCGGTGCTGGCTACAGCTGTGATTTTGCTTGGCGTCATGATTATTTTCTTCAATAGAGACATTATCGACTCAAATAAAAAAATAAACTAATACAAATAGCATCCCGCAACATTGGCTGCTCATCGATTGATCCGTGGCACATTACCCCATTTTCCTTACTTTTACAGCAAACGAACAGACAAGGAATGAACAAACGGTCTTCTTTATTGAGAGCTTTTATAGTTGCGGGAGTTTTATTTTCACAGGCGGTAGTAGCCCAGGATGCCAAAGAGTTGTACAATACAGCTTCCGGCTTTATTCGCACCGGAGATTATTCCAATGCGGTACTGGTACTGAACCAGGCGTTACAATTGGAACCGGATAATTACGAGTATAAAAAGCAACTGGCGTTCACCTTCTACCTGAAAGGGGACCTGGTAAAAGCCAAAAGTGTGATAGAGCCCTTGCTGAGCAATAAAGAAGTTGATGTACAGGCTTTTCAGATTGCCGGGAATATTTACATTGGCCGGGAAGAATGGAAAACAGCCCAGCGCATGTATGAGCGGGCATTGAAGAAGTTCCCCAACAGCGGCGAATTATACAATGACAACGGTACCCTGCTGATGAACTTTAAAATGTATGATGGCGCCCTGCGTAGCTGGCTCAAAGGCATAGAACAGGATCCTACATTCCCGGGTAACTATTATAATGCCGCTAAAACATACGATTTCAGTAATGCCCCGCTGTGGTGCATCTTATACGGGGAAACCTTCATGAATATGGAAAGTTTTACCACCCGCACCGCTGAAATAAGGAATATTGTACTGGAATCTTATAAGAAGTTATTCAATGACCCGTCGCTTTTTGACGCCATGCTGCCTGATGACAAAAAAGGCAAAAAGGGCAGCTCAGATTTTGTAGAGGCTTATAAAACCTGCATGGGCAAACAAATCAACGTGGTTACCGGCGGTATAGATCCGGAAGTACTGGTAATGGTACGTACCCGCTTTCTGCTGGACTGGTACAACTTCTATGGCATAAAGTACCCTTTTGCCCTCTTCGATTTTCAACAGAGCCTGCTAAGGGCAGGTATGTTTGAATCATATAACCAATGGCTGTTTGGCCCTGCCGCCAACCAGGCCGGTTACAAAGCATGGATCGCATTACATAAACAGGACTATGATGATTTCCTGAAATACCAACGTAGCCATCCTTTAAAGCCAAGACCTGACGAATACTACAACGATGGAAGGTTTACGCTGATCAATTCGGGATATTAGTATTTAGATATTTTTTGATTTATGGATTTAGTCATTTAGTTGCTGTAGCAACTGAATGACTAAATCCGTAAATTGTAAATCTCAAATTCTGAATATGCTCGTTAACAAACACCAAAACATTATTGACAACGCCGTAAAGGCGAACCACGAAAGAACTTTCTATTCCCAATACCCGGAGCATCCCAAGGCTTACGGTGAAGAAGCCCATGCAAAGGGCGTTCAGAGCTATCAGCAACTGCTGGGCAAACCTTTCAAACAATTGCTGCAAACCGGTGAAACGGGATGGGCCGGCGAAGAAGTATCGCCTTATACCCGGGAAGTGCTGGGGGTTACCTATCCTATTTTTGCAGTAAATGACCTGCTGGCAAAAGCAGCTATCGCTGGCAAAAGCTGGAGCCAGGTACCGGTAGCAGAGAGAGCGGGTATCCTCACAGAAACCCTGGAGCGCATTAAAGACTATTTCTTCGATATTGCCAATGCCACCATGCATACTACTGGTCAGAGCTTTATGATGAGCTTCCAGGCATCCGGCCCACACGCCAATGACCGCGCACTGGAAGCCGTAGCTACCGGGTATCATGAACTGCAGCGCTACCCTCCCAGTCTTACCTGGGAGAAGCCAATGGGCAAAACCAGTATCAAACTATATAAAACATTTAAACCGATCCCTAAAGGCATCGGTGTAGTGATTGGCTGCTCCACCTTCCCGGTATGGAATACGCTTCCGGGTGTGTATGCCGACCTGATTACCGGCAATGCTGTTATTGTAAAACCACATCCAAAAGCTATACTTCCTATAGCCATCGCCGTTAGTGCTATTCAGCAATCACTGAAAGACAACGGATATGATCCGAACCTCTGTCAGCTGGCGGCAGACAGCTCTGAGCAACTAATCACCAAAACATTGTGTGAACATCCGGAAGTGAAACTGATAGATTACACCGGTGGCAGCAGCTTCGGTGAATACATAGAATCATTGCCTGGCAAAACAGTATTTACAGAAAAAGCAGGCGTGAACTCTGTGATACTCGACAGCGTAAAAGACCTGGAGGCCGTTATCCAGAACCTGGCATTTTCTGTTAGCCTGTATTCCGGACAGATGTGTACCGCACCACAGAACTTTTTTATACCTGAAAATGGCGTGCGTACTGAAAATGGACTGGTACCCTTCAACGAAGTAGTACAGCGGTTTAAAGACGCCGTAGTGGGCCTGGCGAACCATCCCAAAATGGGTGCCGGTACCCTTGGCGCTATACAAAACGACAGCACCCTTGCCCGTGCAAAAGAAGTACGTCATCTTGGCGGCAAAGTGATACTGGAAGGCACGCCGGTGGTAAATGAAGAGTTCACAAACGCCCGCGTATGTGCTCCTGCGATATTGGAAGTAAGCAGCGCTGATACGGCTATCTACGAAAAAGAACTTTTCGGTCCCGTGGTATTACTCATTAAAACCAGGGATACCGATCATAGTATTCAACTGGCCAGGCAAATGGCGATAAAATATGGTGCTATCACCTGTGGTGCTTATACCACCGACCGTGACACCAAAGAAAAAATTACCACAGAAATGAACAGCGTATTTACCCCGGTATCCTTTAATCTTACCGGTTTTATTTGGGTAAATCAACATGCTGCCTTTTCTGACTTCCATGTTACCGGGGGTAATCCGGCAGGCAACGCCAGCTTTACCAACCAGGAATTCATTGTGAAGCGATTTGTGTGGGTAGGTAACCGGGAGCTGGCTGAATAGCGAAACCTATTAACAAGCGTCCCGGTTAAAAAGGGGCGCTTGTTTTTTAAAGCATATAAGTATTTATGAAAAAACTGCTATGTATTATCTTTCTTTTTACCTGCGGCATCGTAGCATGCGAACAGGCGCCCAAAGCCGATAAAGCCACCATTACGGATGCTCAAACCGTGCATGCAGGCACCGGGCACGCGTATTTACCGGATACTGCCAGCAGCGTAGTAGAATGGATTGGAACCAAACCAACCGGTAAGCATCATGGCACGCTGAAAGTGGCAGGCGGCGCCTTGTATGTAAATGACAGCAGTGTTACCGGGGGCCAGCTTGTTATTAATATGAAGTCACTGGAAGATAAAGACCTTGTGAGAGATACCGCCATGAAACATAAGCTGGAGATAGAGTTGAAAGGTGAAATGTTTTTCGATGTCAACAAGTATCCTACTGCCATTTTTGAAATTACGAACGTTGCACCATTTCAACCTGCAGCCGGTGATGAGCTCACGTTAAAAAATGCCACACACATTATTAAAGGGAATCTCACACTGAAATCTGTTACTAAAAATATATCGTTTCCTGCCAGCATAACTTTCAGTCATAATACCGTTAATGCCACTGCCAGCTTTAATATAGACCGTACCGAATGGGGTATCACCTATCGTGCTGATAAATCATTGCAGGATAAACTGATCAATTCACAGGTGAATATCAGCTTTAACATCCGGGCTACCCGTTAAGTCCGCTTTTCCTTTTTTTCTCCGTGAAGCCAATAAAATATTTTAAATTTAGTATTGCCACTATTACCTAAAACTGACTTCAATGGAAACTCCACAAGAAAGAGACGACCGGCTTTGGCGCATAGCAAAAGCGAGAGCCGGATTTAAATCACATCTTATCATATACCTGGTGATTAATATGGGAATGTGGGCTGTTTGGTTTCTGACCGACAGTGATAAAACAAACGGTACACCATGGCCTGTATGGCCGGCATTAGGCTGGGGTATAGCGCTATCTTTCCAGTATTTTAACGCCTATCACAAAGATCCATTCGGAGATGCGCTGAAGGAATATGAAAAGTTAAAGGAACAACAGCAAACGCGCATTTGACATTTGAGCCAAAACAAAATTACAACAGCATGAAGGACCAACCGCAGCGACTATTTGACGTGATTTCTTACCAGTTAGCGAACTATCCTAAAACGGATATGTTAGCCGGAAAAGAAAATGGATCGTGGAAAAAGTATAGTACAAAAGAAGTAGCGGACATTACTCTCAAATTCAGCGCTGGCCTGCTCAAATTAGGTATCCGGCCGGGCATTAAAAATAACGAGGAAAAAGATAAAATAGCCATCATTTCCCCCAACAGACCAGAGTGGATCCTCACCGATCTGGCCTGTCAGCAACTGGGCGCGGTACTTACGCCCATTTATCCTACTATCAGCGAACATGAACTGGCGTTTGTATTAAACGATGCTGCCGCCCGTATTCTGTTTGTTAGCGACAAAGAACTGCTCAACAAAATCAATGGTATGCGCGATCAGTTTCCCTCTATCAGGGAAATATTCACTTTTAATAAAGTAGAAGGCGCCAGACATTGGAAAGAAGTAATAGAAATGGGCGATGAGGCAGATTTTGAAGCAGTAGATACCGCCAGGAAAAATATATCTCCCGAAGAACTGGTCACTATCATTTATACTTCCGGCACTACCGGCACACCGAAAGGCGTGATGCTCAGTCATCATAACATAATGAGCAACGTGCTGGCCTGTCAGCCTTATTTACCGGTTAGTACCGAAGCCAGGGCGCTCAGCTTCCTTCCGTTAAACCATGTTTTTGAGAGAATGGTTACTTACCTGTATCTCCTGTCCGGCGTTCCCGTTTATTATGCGGAAACGATGGATACCATTGGCGACAACCTGAAAGAAGTAAAACCTACCATTTTTACCACCGTACCCCGACTCCTGGAGAAAGTATACGAAAGGATTATGACCACCGGCCTGGAACTAAAAGGCATTAAAAGAGCCTTGTTCTTTTGGGCTGTAGATATCGGTAAACGTTACGAAATCAACAAAGACCAGGGCGCCTGGTATAATCTACAACTCAAATTGGCCAACAAACTGGTCTTCAGTAAATGGCGCGCTGCCCTCGGCGGCAGAATACAATGTATCGTTAATGGGGCAGCTGCCTGCCAGGTGCGATTACTCAAAATATTTACCGCAGCCGGCCTTCCTATCCTGGAAGGTTACGGACTTACCGAAACATCCCCTGTAATCAGCGTAAACCGCTATGAAGAAGAAGACCGGATGTTTGGCACTGTAGGCCCTGTCATCAGTAGTGTGGAAGTAAAGCTGGCGGAAGACGGAGAAATCCTCTGTAAAGGGCCAGGCGTAACTATTGGCTACTATAAACGCCCGGATCTCACTGCTGACGCCATAAAAGATGGCTGGTTTCATACCGGCGACATCGGGGTATTGATCGATAACAAGTTCCTGAAAATAACGGATCGCAAAAAAGAACTCTTCAAGACCTCTGGCGGTAAGTTTGTAGCGCCACAGCCCATTGAAAATAAGTTTAAAGAATCGCCCTATATCGAGCAAATCATGGTGGTGGGCGAAGACCGCAAATTCACAGCAGCACTGATTGTCCCCTCCTTTGGAAATCTTCGTGGCTGGGCTGCCAAAAACAACATTTCCGCTACTTCCAACGAAGAACTGGTAAAAAACCCTGCTGTAATAGATCTCTTCAAACAAGCGGTAGACAAGTACAATCAGTTTTTCAGTCATATTGAGCAAGTGAAAAAATTCGTGGTCCTTCCCCACGAATGGACCGTAGATGCCGGCGAATTAACACCTACGCTGAAAGCAAAGCGGAAAGTGATCCTGGAGAAATACAAGAAGGAAATTGAAGGCATTTACACCCCGGCGGGCGGGAAAGTGGATATAGAAAGTCTTTAAATATTAATTTAAAACCCTTACTTTTGCCACCCAATCCCGGAAAATTGGGATATGGCCTCATAGTTCAATGGATAGAATAGAAGTTTCCTAAACTTTAGATACAGGTTCGATCCCTGTTGAGGCTACTAAAAACTTAATTCGCCCAATTTCAGCTTTACTGAAATTGGGCGTTTTGTTATTCCAGCTACCTGCTAATTGAATATTTGCTGTTTTCGAAGCCAGATTTTTTTATACTTCTCTTTGCCTTCTTCATCCAGAAAGGAAGAATTAATCAACTCGTACACTTTATCATTCATTGAGCTAAACTTGCTGAAAATATTGTTCCTTACATTCTCTGGAATACTTAATCCATCTGCCAACATTATAAAATCCTTTAATTTTATTCTTTTCTTTTTCGCATTTAACGTTAAGGCCAATTCTTCTTCATCTGCGGGATTGATCATATTTATATTTAGCAAATCATAAGCAGGGGATAAAACTATCCCGGTATGGAGGTGCAATACCGAGAAGTTTTTTAAATGCATATCATTATTTCCTGTAAGGTATGAAAACAGCAATACTTCAAAATAACTCAGCAATTCGAGCGCTTCGTTAGTACAATACTTAGCAATCAATTTACCGATTCTCTCATAGGATCCTTTGTACTTATTCTCTGTCAACAATGATGACAACTGGCAAAAGTCTTCCATATGAATTTTCTGCCCACCTTTTCTGTCAAGCCTTTTGGCAACGTACACGAGGCTCCTGTCAGTTGCTTGCAGTAGTGTATGCTCACAAACCTGTATTCCAAAAAGTGCAGCGAGGTGCATGGTTAGATCTTCATTTTCTGGTACCAGGTGGTAAAACGGATGTTGCGGTTTGAGAATATATTCATGTGATAACCCAATGACAGCCAACCTGGTATCTAACATAGTGTCATTCATAGTATCCAGGGCAACTGATAACTTAGGCTGTACTCCTGTAATAGCAATCTTTTGATGAATATTTTTTTCTGCTAACGCTTTCAACAATTGTTTATCCAATAGTAATTCAGGCGTCTTCTTCTTACTAAAAAAAGCTTCACAACATTCGCTATGATATTGTTTTCCCGGCGCCTCTTTATAACAAAACCAACAATTTGCCATCTTCTTAATTATTATCGTCAGGAACTATATATACTGCACCTATGGTATCTCCACATGTTCGCAACAGTAATTCAAACCTGTCATAAGATTTTATCTTCCAATGCGCCGTAGCGATATCCAGCAGCCAACCTTCTGGTATTAATCCATCAAAAAAGGGGAATAAGACCCTGCTGAAATAGGCCCCTTTGTTCAAAGGCAATGTAAGACTAACTGGCCTGGCATTATTGTCCCCCAGGTATGCTTCATCATAACGAAAAATATATCCATCATTCGTTTCAGATATAATTCCTGCTAGCTTGTCGCGGTAAAAGACTTTTCCCTTTTTAGTCATTTTTATATGTGCTAATTAGATTTCGTTTCCTTCATATTCACCCAAACCACTATCCCCGATAACAGCGTTACCATCCCTGCAATATGAACTGCCCAAATCAATCCGAAGTAATTCCCCACAACACCTGCCATTAATGCACCTATCGCATATCCCATATCCCGCCAGAAGCGGTAAACACCCAAAGAAGAAGCCCGCCACGCCGGATGCGCGGCATCACTCACTGCAGCTAATAGCGCAGGATATACCATAGCGGTGCCTAATCCTAATAACACAGAGCCCACTAAGCCCGATGTTAATGGCGCAAATATCTCCACACCGATGACGATATGCCCCAATACCTGCACAAACATTCCCCAAACGATCAGGGGTTTTCTTCCCCATTTATCTGCTAGTGGGCCTGTAATAATTTGTCCGGCACCCCATACTACCGGATAGATGGCTTTGATCCATCCTATGCCTTCCAAACCAACACCCATGGACATAAAGAGCAACGGGAATACGCCCCATGACATACCATCATTCAGGTTGTTAATCAATCCTGCCTGGGAAACGGAAAACAGGTTCCTGTTTTTGATGGAAGTTTCTTTGAATACCCACCACAAATTGGGTGGATGTGTTTGTTCGCCGGATGTAGTGATTTGTATTTGTTTTGCTTCCAGCGCCGCATATTTCCGTGTATCTCTGATTACAAAAAGAGACAACAACAGCCCGATCGTAGTGTAAGCAATACCAATATAAAAAGGTTGTGGACGTAGTCCGTAATGTGCAGCTAAATAACCTGTCAGTAAAGCAGTGAGGCCCACTGCTCCATATCCGGCAGCTTCGTTTAATCCCATGGCAAGCCCGCGGTTTTTACGTCCCACCAGGTCAATTTTCATGTTAACGGTCATTGACCAGGCCAGGCCCTGACTGATACCCAATAAAACATTGGCAAATAAAATCCAGTTCCACGATGGGCCATAAGCCAATAGAAACGGTACTGGAAGCCCTACCAGCCAGCCGCTTATCAGGACTTTCTTACGGGTGTATTTATCTGCCAGTACGCCCGAAATAAGGTTGGTAAAAGCCTTTACAACACCAAAGGCGATAATGAAAGAAAAGACAACTACATCTGATTGTATCTTGAATTCCGTTGTACCAACCAATGGGACTACGGTTCGCTCCAGGCCAACCATCCCGCCCACCATCATATTCACGAGAATTAAAAGTGTAAACTGCTGCCAGTTTTCTTTTAATCCCAGGCTTATATTCTCCACTTGTTTGCCCATTATTTAGATGTTGTATAGTCTACAGGATAACCCTTCAAGGCCCATTCCGGGAAGCCTTCTTCGAGTCGCACTGCATGATAGCCCTTGCGGGTAAGCATCGCTACGGCTTCGTCTGCGTATACGCAAAACGGCCCCCTGCAATAAGCTACCAGCATTTTCTTGTGGGGAATTTTCTTCAACGACTGGCCTAAATGATCAACCGGTATAGACAATGCACGATGGATATGTCCGCGGTTATATTCTTCTTCCGGTCTTACATCCAGTAATACTACTTCATCTTTTTCCAGCATGGTGGCTAATGTTGCAGCATCAATGGCCTGCATTCCCTTGCTTTGCCCCTTACGGAAGTCGTGCACTACTTTTGCTATTTCGGTATTGAATACTTTTCCTAATTCACGCAGAGATACCCAGGTGTTATATACACTTTCACTGGCAAGAGAGTAATAGATGAAATTACCGTTGCGGCTTATCTGAACCAGCTTTGCCTTTTTAAGATGCTGTAAATGCTGCGATGCGTTGGCAATAGATTGTTCGGTATAATTAGCAATTTGTTCTACAGAAAATGGTCCCTGCGCTAACAGGTCTATAATTTCCAAACGCACGGGGTTAGCCATGGCTTTGGCTACTGTTGACAATTCAATATATACCTTATCCTTAAACTCCCGCTTATTCATTTTCATATATAATGACTGTTGCTTATCAGGCAAAGATAAGAAAATCTATTCAATTAAATAATTGAATAGATTTTAAGCAATTTTAAGGATCTATGTATCTAACTTAAAAATTAATTAGCTGATATAACATGGTAACTCTACCCCACCAACTGTCGACAATGAAACTATAAAACAGTTGAGATTAAATCTGACAAATAATGCTTTGTCTGATTTAATCTCAACTATGTATTTGGCTATCTAAATGATAGCTTTAGTCTTCCTTAACCAATAAAAGTCAGTATCACTGTCAGCATATGGGTAGGCATAACATAGGCCCCATCTATAAACCAGCGTTGAGTTTTGTATATTCCAGCAGAGCCGACGGACTCAGTTGCAACATCTTTTCCTACAGCTTTACCCACAGTAGCAGAGACTTGCTGATGACGATATGTCCATGTTGTATATGCATTCCACCCAGAGTACTCAAAGTTAGTATTCAGTGTATAGTACAGAAAACTTGTCCCATTTGTCCCGTAGGCAAATTCTATGGTGTAAAAGCTAGGGAACAATTTAGCTCTCAAGCCCGGCAGGTATCCTTGTACTCTGGTTTTTGTTCCTAGTTGTGTGATGTCAGCATTTACAACGTCAGTTGACTGTGAATGGTAAGCGTCGTCATCATGATAATCAAAATCACTACCATAGGCGAGCCGGACGCCACCCTTGTTATGCATAGAGTCAGAAGACTGTATCTTATTTTTTGATACTTTTTCTACGCTCATATTCGGGGAAACGTTTTCGTTACTTGATTTTTTACATGCAACAGCGAGGGAAGCAAGCATAACGATACATAAAAATGTTTTTTTTATGCATCGTTAGATTTTTTAGGATTACTAATTGATGCCTGCTTTGATCAATGGTATATTTGATGGAATCTTAAAATGGGTATCCGGAAAATCACTGTCTTCATCTATCGGGATATTGAACAGCATTCTCTGAGATAATTTTTCTCCTGATTTACCATTTAAAGGGAAACTGATAGTTACTATATCATACCCAAGTCCCGGGATAAAAAAATTCAATGGAGAAGGCACTGGCAAACGCTTTCCGGCATACTTAAAATTGATGGTATCAGTTTCATATATGGCAATCCCAAAGTAATATTCCTGTGCTTCCTGCTTCGGCTTCTCTGCTGATAATATTTTCACTACACGTTGACCTGGTTGAGTTAATATGGTAGTATAAAGCCAATCAGGACTCATGTTTTGTATAGAATCGAAACGAACTTCATCTTTGTTGTTCTTACCTCCCCAACTGTATGCAAGTTTGGAGGCGCCATCAATCAGGTAGTTAGGAGTAGACCTATCGATCGTTAGCCGCTGGCCATTAAGCATAGTATCTGATGGAGCAACATTTCTCGCCAACTGTAAAATCCTGGGGCCTTTGATATGATAGGTGAATTGCTCGTACAGTTTCCCTTTTACTTTAAAATCTGACAAACTATTATCGGGAACAATATACATATCTAACTGTATCCGGCCCTGGCCGAAATTTATCGGGTCGGATTTTCTCTGGCTTGCACATCGTGTATTTATTACAGAAATAATGGCAGAAGCGGCTATAATACTAAATCTTTTACTAAACACGGACAATAGGTAGTTAAGTATATTCTAAAATGGGATAACAAATTCTCTTACTAAAGATCGGTTTCCATTTTTATAAAATCCAAAAATAAATCTACAATTTTCATAAAAATAAATCATGATAAATAATTAATAAAATGAGAAATTACAGCTATCCTTCTCTCATTTCCGACGCAAGAAAAAACATCATATGATACGCCCATATATTACCACCGATAAAATCGAACTACTCCGTATCTTCCAACTCAATATCCCGGAGTATTTCGACCACAACGAACTTGCTGATTACAGCGACTATTTAGACAAAAACGGTAATTCATATTTTACCATTGAACACGAAAAACGTATAGCCGGTGGCGTAGGATATCATGTTAATGAAGCAACAAAAACCGGACAGATTACGTGGATATTATTTCATCCCCACTACACAGGCCTGGGGCTGGGCCGAATGGCAGTCGAGCACTGTTTAACTATCTTTAAATCATACCAGTCTATTGAAAAACTGGTAGTGACTACCTCTCAAAAGGCGTATCTCTTTTTTGAAAAATTTGGCTACCAGTTGATAAAAACAGAGAAGGATTATTGGGGTCCGGGGTTGGACCTTTACTGGATGGAACGGATGCTTTATATGTAAACAGGTAAGAACGGTGAATATTATTTCACAAGTTTCTGTACGGGTACTCCAACATATACCCCTGCTTCCTGAATATCTTTAACTACTACCCCGCCCATGCCGATCGTTACATTATCTGTTACCGTAATTTTTTGTTTAATAGCAGCATGTGTTCCCAGGTACACTCCTGAACCTAATTGGCAATTACCACTGATGCTCACACCCAGTGCGGCGGTAAAGAAATCACCGAGTATACAGTCGTGTGAAACTGTAGTACGTGTATTTAAATGAACATGCTTACCAATTTTTATGTTACACGTAATAATTACGCCCGCGGAAATAATACTCCCTTCCCCTATTTCCACCCATTCAGAGATAATGGCAGAAGGATGAATAATGGTAGCATAAGTAGTATCAGCAGGCAGTCTTTCTACTATCTTCTTCCTGGTTGCCGGGTCTCCGATAGCTACTACCACATCATATAACGCAGCATCAAATTTTGAAGAAGGGATCACCTCTATTCCCATGATAGTTGTTTCATCATAGTATTCATCGTCTACCATAAAACAGGCAATATCACGTATATCTTGTGCGCTATCCATTCCGTCTATTACTGCACATAAGGTTTCCCGTCCATGCCCTCCTGCTCCTATGATGCATATTTTCTTTTTACCTGCTGTCATATGTCTCGTTAATTTGGGTATTCATACTGGTAAGCTTCTCAAAAGTATGAAAATAAATAAAGGTTCAAAAGCAGGAATTCAGCTAAATACACAATAAAAAATATAAACATATATGAACTCCTTTATTTTATAGCCAATCTTTGTACCTTCATTAAATCCTTACGATTACAGATTGCAGGGATTTATAATATAAATCAGATGATACCAGTAACCAAGCCCTTTCTTCCGCCGCGGGAAGAATATAACAAATATCTGAACGACATATGGGAGCGCCAATGGCTCACCAACCATGGTCCGCTAGTGAATGAGCTGGAAAGCAAATTGAAAGAACACCTGAATGTATCCAGTGCATTATTTCTTTCCAATGGCACCATCGCTATACAGATTGCCATCAAAGCGCTTGAATTGACCGGCGAAATAATTACTACGCCCTTCTCTTATGTAGCTACTACCAGCACCATCGTATGGGAAAACTGTAAGCCTGTTTTTGTGGACATAGATCCGCTCACCTTTAATATTGATCCTGCTAAAATAGAAGCCGCTATTACTGAAAAAACAACCGCTATCATGGCGACTCATGTTTTTGGTAATGCATGTGATATAGACGCCATTGCAGCCATCGCCAAAAAACATGGGCTAAAAGTGATTTATGACGCAGCACATGGCTTCGGTACGCTGTATAACGGCAAGTCTGTTTTTGAATATGGAGATATCAGTACCTGTAGTTTTCACGCTACTAAAATTTTTCATACGGTAGAAGGTGGCGCAGTATTTACCACACAGCCCCAACTACTGGAAAAGATGCTCCTGCTCCGTAATTTCGGGCATACCTCCCCTGTTACATTTGATGGCATCGGTATTAATGCCAAGAACTCCGAATTCCATGCTGCCATGGGCTTATGCTGCATGAATCACATGGATGAGATATTCAAAAACCGTAAAACACAATGGCAACATTACCAGGCGGCCTTACGGGAATCTAACAAAGTGCAGCTACTCACTGTTACCAAGGGCTGCGACTTCAACTGCGCTTACTTCCCTGTTGTTTTTGAAAGTGAAGCGGTGTTACAAAAGGTACTTGCAGCACTGAATCTGCAGTATGTACAGCCAAGACGATATTTCTTCCCTTCGCTGAATACCGTCAACTACGTGGATAATCGTAGCAGCCCTCATTCCGAATCAATTGCCCAGCGGGTATTGTGCTTACCCCTGTATCATAACCTGCGAAAAGAAGACCAGGATATGATCCTGAAAGTGATCATGAAGAACTTGTAAAAAAAAGATCAAAGTGGTTAACACTTTGATCTTTTTCTTTGCGCTTTTTGCAGGCGCACTTATTTGCATAATCTGGCTTTTGCTTCTTCTACATCTGCTACAAAATTAATCCGGCCTGCTTTATTGCTCTCATATATAAAGTCTTTCAAAGCCTTGCTGCTGTACTTCTCAAAGTTGCCTACTATCGCTAGCTTCATTTGATAAGTAGAAAACTTCTGCAAAATTTCTCCGGCAATACCTGTTCTTAAATCAAAGAATTCAGGTGTAATTTGCTGTTCCTGTAAAATGATACCCACGGCGCCCTGATAACCACAATTGCCTAATATATCCAGGGCGTCATCTGGATGGTTCACTACAATCTGATCTGATGCTATTGTTGCAATTCCTTTACTGTTAATGATGGTCAATGTTATTTCCATGCTATAAATGCTAAAAACTATTGATTATTTCACAAACACCCTACTAAAAGTCAATTTCCCTGCTCCATCTAAAATTGAACACGCCCAACTTTGCGAGGATAGCTACTATCACGGCCGCTATCAGTAACGGCATGATCCATATGGTCCGTTTATACTGTTCCGGCAGATTCTTATTCCGGTAGGTTTTTAATACACCCCAAACCAGCAGGCTGATTAACAATACACCACTTGCTACTACTGCTATTTTATTTTCTACAAACCGGATGACCGCCATTAATACGATAGCCGCTACGCCAGTTACCCACCTGAAACGCTCCAGCAACGAGCGTTCGGATTCCTCAGAAAATGGTAAGAATTGTAAAAGTTTTGCCTCCAGTTCTGCCATCCGTTCCATTCCGGCAGGTATTTGAATGATATCCTCTGCCGACATACCACGAATAGTAATAACACCCGTGGCATCTTTACTGATAGCAGAAATTTCAAGGCGGTTCAACGATAGATCCGGTGTATCATCCTGTTTTCTGACAACAGTATCTTCATCTATTTCAATTGTAAAACTGTCGTATAATCTTTTCCGGTTTCTCAACCCACGATAAATGCTGATACCCACTGCGGCCAACATCACCGGCAAAACGAATAAAGCGGTCCTAACATCAGATCCATCGCCGTAATTTACTACCAGTACCACGATCAGGCCGAACAACATCGCTGGTACAAACCGGGTAAGTGTTTGTTTCCTGATAACGGCAAAGCCTTCCTGTTGTGTTTTAAATACCTCCATAGTAGCAACAAAATAATATAATATTCCTTGCAAAGGAAGCAAAAAAGACAGGACAGGCCTGCCTTTTTATTTATTCTCTGATCGTGCTTTTATCCGCCAGCGCCATCTTTGCGATATCATCTTTTCGCTTAAACACCACACCCGGATGCTGTTTCATATAGGTTAGCAGTTCGCTCGTCGCTTTCACCAGTTGCGGAGTACCGCCTATACGATCATGGAAACTAATCGACATCATACGGCGCCGGTGAGCAGCTTCTTCATACAGTTGATCAAACTCCATCTTTACCTGTTGCAGGAACTGGTCGGACGAAAACCATTGCCCCGCTACCAGCTGGATATCATTACAGCGCAGCGTATATGGTACTACCACAAAATCAACGTTATTCACTTTGGTTATAAACGGTTCATCGCGGCTCAAATCATCGATGTGATAGAGGAATCCCAACTCCTGCAATATGTTCAGTGTGTTTTCTCCACGGCGCATCCAGTTGGCGTTGTAGCCTACGGGCGTTACGCCGGTAGCCTTTCTTACTGCTTCCATTCCATCCAGTATAAATCGTTTTTCATCTTCATAGGGCAGCATGTATTGTGAAGCCCAGTCGCGGCCATGGGCAGCGGCTTCATGGCCGCGTTGTACAATCTCCCTTGCCAGCGCCGGGTGTTTTTCTACCGCGCTGCCCACCATATGGGAAGTAACTTTAATGCCGTGTTTATCCCAGTTATCCAGCATGCGGGGAATGCCCTCTTTGTAGCCGTACTCGTACCAGGTGGCGGCAGGCAGGTCTCTATATCCCCGGGGCATATTTCGCGGAAAAGGACTTTCGGGATTATCATCTGGCTGGCCGCCGGCTTCAAACTGCATGGATACAGATACGATGAGGCGGGAACCATCGGCCCAGTGCCGGCCCGATGCCGGAGAGGGCTGTGGCGCCGATTGAGCCATTACCTTAGCCGGGCTTACCATACCGGCCAATCCAACCAGGCCGGCTGTTTTCAGGAATTCTTTTCTTGTAGCCATTATTTTTTTATGAGATGATCAACTGCAAGGGTGTTGTATTGAATAAAAGCCAGTAGCCCGGCAAAAAAAACGGCATGAATGAGCTGTGAAGGGAGTGCCTCCCAATTTTCTATCAGGGTGGTACCGAAAATCAATAGCAGCATAACGATACCTCCACCGATCAGGGAAACACGGGTAAATAGTCCGAGCAGCAGTAACGCGCCGATAATAAATTCCGCTACCGGTAAGGCATAACTGAAGGGAACAACCAAAGGTGCGGGCAACATGGATTTTTCAAAGCTCTTTACCATCCAGGCACTGAAGCCATTTAATTTAGGGAGCCTTACCAAACCGTGGCCGAACATGCTGGCAGCTACTGATAGCCGGAGCAATAAGAATACAATTGCGTTATTTTCCATTTTGTCTGTTTTTTGCATTACAAAGATCGAGGTGAATTGTACAAATAAAACTGTACATTTTTAGGATCATTCTGTATTTTTGCAGGTATGATACAAGAAAACTTATATCAGCCTTTTGAGATCGAATACCGGGAATGCAGTGAATGCCCGATAGATCCTCATAAGCACAATTTCTTTGAACTGGTATACATTGTAGAAGGCAGCGGCATACAGTGTGTTAACAAAAACCAATTGCCTTACAGTCCGGGTAAACTGTTCCTGGTAATGCCGCAGGACTGTCATTCATTTGATGTAAAGGAGAGTACCAAGTTCTTCTTCATCCGTTTCAACAACATTTACCTTCAACATCATAAAGAATGGATACAGCAACTGGAATTCATTTTCCAGCACACCAATCATATGCCAGGCTGTATTTTAAAAAACAAAAACGACAAACCCCTGGTAAAAGCGTTGGTGGAGGCGCTGATCCGGGAGCTGGTGAACCAGCAGCCCTATCACCGGGAGATGGCGCAACAAATCGTGAATACCATGATCATGATTATTGCGAGGAACATTATACTGCAGATGCCGGAGCAACCCAAACATCCTGCAAAGCAGGATGCTTCCCTGAATATACTACATTATATACATGAAAATATTTATTCTCCGGAGAAGCTGCGCGCAGAGCAGATTGCAGCGAATTTTAATATTTCACCTACTTATCTAAGTGAATATTTTAAGCGAAATAATGGCGATAGCTTACAGCAATATATTACCCAATATAAATTAAAGCTGGTGGAAGCGCGATTGCAGTACAGCAGTATGCGGGTAGGAGAAATTGCTGATGAACTGGGCTTTACAGACGAAAGCCATCTTAACAGGATGTTTAAAAAGTATAAAGGAGTAAATCCATCTGCCTATAGAAAAGAATTACAGGCAACCGCTAATTAAAGCATAAATAAAAAAAGCGCCCCGCTTCACAGTGGGGCGCTTTTTAAAAGAGATCATAAATACTATTCTTCATCTTCTTCGTCTTCTCCATCATCTTCCAGCCACTCCATGTAAGAGTAGTACCAGTCTTCCAGCTGCTCCAGCAGTTCCTGTTTCTTTTCTGGTGCATTTTTGTAGAATTCTTCTACATTATCAATTTCATGAACGATATCGATGTAGGCAGTTTCTTCATCTTCTTCTACACGTTTAGCAAAGAAGCGGGGTTTTTCCGTATGAAAAATATATTCATTTTCCGGATCTGTTACAGGATCATCTGCAATCAGAAATTTAGGTAACTGTGCCATAAGGAGTTATTTACTTTTTATGATGTTGTTCGCGTTTAAGAATTACAAAGCTATTGATAAATTACCTTACAAAAAACATACACGAAGAATGAATAAATTTATAGAGAAAATTTCACATCTTTATAGTCGTTAAAACCCATACCATATGCAAGAATATTGGATCAGATGGGAATATTGGATGCAGCAGCAGGCCCCACGACTGCTTAACATCCTTCATCCCGGCGTCACCTTTGAAGTGGTGGAGTCACTTGAAAAACTAATAGGAACCGCGTTGCCGGCCTCTTTCAAAGCATTTTATGCTATTCATAACGGGCAACAAAAAGCCAGGGCAGGCCTGGTAGATGCAGATCAGTTACTGAGCATGGAAGATATTATTTCGCAGTGGCAGCACTGGAAAGATCAGTTGGATGCCGGCAATTTCACCTGGCATGATACACCCATCCTCGCTACACCTGATACGGGCATTAAAAACGACTGGTGGAATCCGCTCTGGATCCCTTTTACCAGTGATGGCTTTGGCAACCACCTCTGTATAGACCTGGATCCTGCACCCCATGGCACACGCGGACAAGTGATCAGCTTATGGCACGATGATGGTCACCGCGCCATTGAAGCCCCCTCCTTCGAAGCCTGGCTGCAGCAGTATATCAGTGACCTCGAAAAAGGAGAATACATTTTTGTGAAGAAATGGGGCATTGTACATAAAGATACTTTCCTGAACTACAACGATTGATAATTGACCGGCGTACTACCTGTCCACCGTTTAAAGGCTCTCGTGAAAGCACTCAACTCATTATAGCCTAACATCCATGAAATATCTTTCAAAGGATAATTACCTGAAGAAATGTAATACACCGCCAGTGAACGTCTTACCTCATCTGCAATATCCTGGTACTTTACACCTTCCTCTTTTAGTTTCCGTTGCAAACTGCGCGGGCTGATATTGAAGTTGGCAGCCATATCATTCAGAGACGAAACTCCCAGGTATGAATTTGCCAGCAGGTAGTTATAAATCCTGTTCTTTAACGTATGTGGCTGTGCCTCCGGCTGAGGCATACTGCTGACCTTTTGCAGTAATAGGCTCTGTAGCTCATAATTGGCCGTTAGTAGCGGTTCATCCCAATATTTGATATCAAACACCAGCTCATACTCTCCTGCGCGTTTTGCCGGCTTACAACGAAAAACACGCTCATACGCTACAGGATCCGGAACCCGGTAAGCCAGGTATACTGCCTGGGGCACTATTTTTTCCAACAGTAGTCCATCCAGTTCGTGAATAATTACTACCATCAGTACATCTATTAATTGCCGGAAAGCATAAGGAGGCGTAGGCCCCTGATCAATGGTGGGTATCAGCGCTACATGAAAGGTTTTAGTACTACGATGTATTTCTATCCGGCACTGATCTGTAACATGGTGGGTAAGCGCCGCAGCATGTGTCAATGCTTCTCCTACTGTAGCACTGCTTTGTATAATTTGTCCTACCGTTCCTAATGCAGCCGGCTGCAGTGACTCTCCGAAATGAAGGCCAAAGAGCGGATCATTCGTTAACCGGCTGGCATTTAACCACAAATCCTGCAATTGCTGCGCCGTCACCGATGGTGAATTTTCCTTTTTTAGCAATGCCAGATCAATACCCGCCAGCTTACACAACTGTGCCGCATCCACATCACGCTGCACAGCATAAGCGATCATACTTAATACTAACTTATTCATACTATAAAGGTATTCATCTCCCTGTTCACAAAAAACAACCTGGCGTCAAATGGTAAGTAATTGTCGCGTAAAGGTAAATGATTAAACTGCCATGGAAAGTAGCTTTGCATTATCAATTCATCAACAAACCTAAAAAGATAAACATATGGAACAGCAAACCTTACAAGTAGTCACCGAATTCGTAAATGCCGTACAGCAGGTAAATCTCGAAAAAATTGGTGCATTATTACACCCTGATATCAGTTGGGAGCAGCCGGGCACCAATCGTTTCTCCGGTACTAAGAACTCCAGTGGCGAAGTATTCCAGATGGTAGGCGGTATGTTTGAAGTATCACAAAATACGATGTCGCTGTCTGACATTAAAACCATTGCCGTAAATGGTGATCAGGCTTCTGTAGTGCTCACCTGGAAAGCCAGCAGACCAGGCGCCGAATTACACACGGATAACGTAGACGTGTATACGGTGAAAGACGGTCAGATAATCGCTGCTAAAATATATGCCGCAGATATCCAACAGGAAAACACTTTCTGGGGAAACTAATGAAACTTAATACGGGAAACGCCTTCCGGACAACGGGCCGTCCGGAAGGCGTTTTATTTTTAACAGTATTTATTTAGAAAAACAGGAATTTCGTAGCGGTCACCGTGCCAATGGCTAATCCCGCCGCGATCACCATGGCAGGCATGCGCTGATGCCGTGGAGGCACCGGCGGCATCAGTGCCCGGTGTAACTGCGTGTCCATGAAGCGACCGCAAATACTTCCCCTACCGTTAGCGACAACGGTAAAAATTTCAGCATCAGATAATAAGGAGAAATCAACTACCGTTTTGTTACAGCTACTACAGTGCATCCCTGCCGCAGTGCGGGTCATTTGATTCCAATCCTCGTTGCAAGGTGTAGGAACAGATAGATACAGACCTTTAATCGTTGACTTCATAGGTACGGGTTACCGGATATGAATATACGAAATAAAACGAACTCAAAGAGGGGAAAATCCCCGGTATACCTACTCCATACAGCAAAAACATATCTGTAAAAGACTGGCCTTCATATAACAATTGATATGGCATTATTGTTGAAATTATCCCAGGTAGAGATTATTTTCTTAACATTAAACATAACAAATATGAAAACGCCAAAACAGATCTTGTTTGCTGCTACCCTGGGCGTAGTAATGTCAATAGCCGCAGGCTCCGCTTCCTACGCACAAGGCATCGACAGCACCGCAAAGAAAATTGGTCATAAAACCGCTTCCATCGCCGTAAAAGGCGCCTCTGCCGTGGCCGACAAAATATATAAAGGCAAAGAAGGACCCAACGGCGAAACCGTTTACATCAACAGGAAAGACCAGAAATACATTGTAGATGATAAAGGGAAGAAAGTATACCTGAAAAAATCACAGATACATAACAAGAAGAAAAGCTGATTTTTCCATCTGAACATAGAAAAGGCCGCCACGCGTAACGCGTGACGGCCTTTTTATTTTTCACCAAATTATCTACCTCGCTTTTCCTGTTGATAATCTTCCTCCAGGATGGCATACATAAAGTTGTCTGACCAACTACCGCGTATTGGCAATACCTTTCGCTTACGCCCCTCCTGCCGCATGCCGCATTTTTCCAATACCCTGGCAGATCCTGTATTATCCACCGCACATCCTGCCTCTATCCGATGCAATTGCAATTCCTCAAAAGCATATTGCAATATGCTACTCACCGCCTCCGTTGCCAGGCCTTGTCCCCACCAGGCTACATCCAACTTATACCATATCTCCGCACTACTAAAACGGGGTGTTTTAAACACCATGCCTATCAACCCAATAAATGCACGTGTGTTCTTCAACGTTATACGCCATACTTTATGATCAGGATCTTTTAACCATCCCTCCACCACATCTGCAGTTACAGAAACAGACGCCGGAATACCCAGCGTATTGTATTCATCTGTTTCCGGCATACTATGCAGCCGGTGTATAGCAGGAATATCTGTGGTGGTAACCGGATGGAATAACATCCGGGAAGTAGTGAGTTCCATGTGTGCTAACCCATTTATACCGGGGCTGTATTATTACAAGATAACAATTGTTACGTATATTCATATCGTCATCAAATGCCCCGTTTATGCAACTTACACCAGGCACCTGCTACCGGATAAATGCACACAATATTCCATCATTGCAACGCTTTGGCCCCTACGAATTTATTGTGTTACTCATTCACGCCAATGACACCTCCGACAGCGTTGTATTTGAATTCAGGAAAATACTGGGTGCAACCACTGCTGGGCAGGAAGCCGCCACCAGGCAAGCAGTTGAAGCACATGCCGATGGTGCTGAAGTAGATGACATTACAGGGAAAGCGCTCAACCTCCGTTCATTTGAAAAGGAAAGTGCCTTTCTTCAATGGATTGCTGCAGGCATTGCTACACCCTGCAACTGCCCGCAATAATATTTACTCATACCGCAATGCCTCTATAGGATCCAGCCGGGAAGCTGCCTGCGCGGGATAATACCCGAAGAATACTCCCGTAAAAGCACATACTACGAAGGAAAGTATAATAGAAGATTCAGAAACCATCGTAGGCCAACCTAATGTCAGCGTTATTACTTTGGCAGAAGTAATACCCAGTACCACACCTATTAACCCACCCGTTACACTGATAATCACTGCCTCTACAAGGAATTGCAGTAAGATGTCAATACCCCTTGCACCGATAGACATACGCAAACCTATTTCCCGCGTACGCTCCGTTACAGATACGTACATGATATTCATAATACCAATACCACCAATCACCAATGAAATACCTGCAATGGCGGTTAACAGGATAGTCAGCAGGCTACTGGTGGAACTCAGGGTTTTAATCAGCTCTTCCATCGTCCTCACCTGGAAGTTATTTTCATCGCTGGGACGTAGCCGGTGTGTGGTTCTCAGGATCTCTGTTATTTCATCCGTAGCCTTATCTGAAACGCCTTCACTTACTGCCGATGCATAAATACTCTGGAAATAAATAGTGGCCAGGATGCGTTTTTGCACGGTAGTATACGGTGTGAGAATAATATCGTCCTGGTCTTGTCCAAAAGAGCTCTGACCTTTAGGCGCCAAGGTACCAATCACCTGCAAAGGAATGGAATTCAGCCGGATCACTTTGCCCACGGGGCTTTCTCCGCTGGGGAAAAGATTGTTGATCACCGTTTGCCCTAATAAACATACTTTGGCCGCTGTAGCAACATCAGCATCTGAAAAGCTGATACCATCATTCACCGTGAGCTTGCGAATATCCAGGTAAGAAGGCGCTACCCCTTGCAGGGAAGTATTCCAGTTCAATGCACCATAAATAGCCTGCCCTTTGGTAGAGGACACGGGTGATACGCCGCTTACATAGGTGGCATTCTTTTGTATGGCCAGCACATCTGCAATTGTTAAAGATTGAAAGCTGCTGCCACTTACCCGTACGCCACCGGTTACATTGCTGGCAGGCATAATAGTAATCATATTGGAGCCCATATTGCCCAGCTGCGACTGAATACTTTGCTTGGAGCCCTCTCCTATGGCTACCATCGCAATCACCGCCGCCACGCCGATAATGATACCGAGCATAGTCAGGAACGCCCGGAGCTTATTCCGCTCCAGGGCCCTCAAAGCAATTAATATGAGATTAATAGCACTCATCCTTGTGGGTTAGATTAATAATCTTCTGCCGGCGGCAATGCTGCCAGCGCTTCTTTTGCCGAGCGCACATTTTCATTCCTGCTATCCTTTACCACTTTGCCATCCCGCAGCATCACTGTTCTGCTGCTAAACGCGGCGATGTCCGGTTCATGTGTTACAAATACAATTGTTTTTCCCTCCTGTTGATTCAGCTCCTGCATAAGGGCCATGATTTCGTAAGAAGTGCGGGTATCGAGATTGCCGGTGGCCTCATCTGCCAGGATCATCACCGGCTGATTTACCAACGCCCTGGCAATCGCAACTCTTTGCTGCTGCCCGCCCGATAGCTGACTGGGTGTATGTCCTTCGCGATCTGCCAGCTTCACGGCTTCCAGCGCACCGAGGGCGCGATCGCGGCGCTCCCGCGTGGATAGCTCCGGGTTGTAGAACAAAGGCAGTTCCACATTCTCCAGGGCTGATGTACGCGGCAGCAGGTTATATGCCTGAAATACAAACCCTATTTTGTGATTACGTAAACGCGCAAGGTCATTGCGCGACAAGCTGCTAACATTGATGCCATCCAGCAGGTAGTTACCCGAAGTAGGTTTATCCAGGCATCCCAGGATGTTTAACAGCGTGGTTTTACCGGAGCCACTGCTACCCATAATTGTTACAAATTCGCCCGCGGATACGTCGAAGCTCACGCCTTTCAGGGCGCGTACTATTTCTGTACCCATCACAAATTCACGCTTGATTTGCTGTAGCTCTAATATTTTCCCGTTGCTCATCGTCTGCGCCCTCCACCCATTTTTGGTAAAAACGGACTACCGGTACCACCGGCTGCCTGCACTGCTCCGCCTGCACTCACGCCTGTTATCACGATATCATTTTCGGTGAGTCCACCCAGTACTTCTATATGCGTATTATCATTCAACCCTGTTCTGATATGCTTTTGTTGCAGTGTATCTCCACGCAGCAGCCATACATAGTTGGACGATCCAATGCGCGCGGTACTTTTAAATGTTTTGCCGGTCGTATCTTTTCGTTCTGCCGGCGTTTTGCGTACGGCGCTTTGTATCACATATTTCTTTAGTTGTACAGAGTCTGGCCTGAACTTCAGTGCCTTTACCGGCAGTAACAATGCGGAGTCTTTTTCAGCCGTATAAATGGTGACATTGGCAGTCATCCCAGGCTTTAGCTTTTTGTTATCGTTGGGTGCGTTGATGATGGTGTTGTAGGTTACCACATTGGACGAAACCGAGGGTTGCAGCCTGATTTCCTGTACCCGCCCTATAAACACATCTTCCAGGTAAGCATCTACGGTAAAGGTTACACGCTGTGAGTCGGTTACATTACCAATATCGGCTTCATCTACACTGGCTTCTACCTGCATTTTGGTGATATCTTTCGCAATCACAAACAGGGTCGGTGTATTGAAACTGGCTGCAACGGTTTGCCCTACGCTTACATTCCTGTTTAATACCACGCCATCAATCGGTGAATGTATTTCTGTAAAGGAAAAGTTTTTTAAGGCTGACGACAGTTGTGCACTTACGCTGGCTACATTGGCTTTGGCCTGATCAATCTGGTTCTTCGCGATATCATAATCTGCTTTGCTGATAGCGCCGGTTTTATACAACAGTTCCTGTCGCTGGAAATTATTTTGCTGGTAAGTCAGATTCGATTGTGCTACCTGTACATTTGCCCTGAGCTGATCTACCTGTGCCTGGAACAAATCTTTGTCCAGCTCCCCGAGGAGTTGTCCTTTTTTCACCTGGCTATTAAAATCTACATACAGGTATTTGAGAGTGCCGGAAACCTGTGTACCAACAGCTACGGTATCTACCGGCTGGATGGTACCGGTGGCAGTAACGGTGGTGGCTATATGACCATAGGCAGGCCGGGCGGTTTCAAAGGAAATGGGCACTGGTTTCTTCCTGATAAAGAAATACCAGATGGCCAGCGCCAGCAGTATGATCACAATAGTGATGATTACACCTTTATATTTTCTCATACCTCATTAGCATTTATAGAGTTACCGGTATGCCCCTGTAAAAATCATAGATCCTGATCGTCAGGGCAGCATTGTATTTAGCCTGTACATAAGATTGTAATGCCTGTATATATAAATTCTTCTGCTGTAAAAACACCACGATGTTGGCCGCGCCTACTTTCAGTTGTTCGCTCGCAATCCGATAGCCTTCCTGCGAATACCTGAGTTGTTCTACTGCGGCGTCATATTGTGATTGTGCATTCTGTACGTTGATGTATGCCTGTTCTATGGTTTGAGAAAGATTGGTTTTGGTGTCCTGCAAGGTCAGCTTCGATTGATCTACTTCCAGCTTTGCTTTCTCCACATTGGTTTTCACGACGCGACGGGTGAAGATAGGCACTGACAATGTGAGTCCTATCTGCTGGTAAAAATTATTATCCAGTTGCTTAAAATAGGCGTTATTATTACCACCTCCATTATAGGAAGTTCCCAACCCGCCACCGGCCGACAACGTAGGCAAATAGCCCGTTTTAGCCTTTGCGAGGTCAAGGTTAGCAACATCAATCCCTAACTGGCTGCTTTTAATTTCCGGCCTGTTGGCAAGAGCGGAGTCCTGTGCTTCCTGTAAGGCATATAAGTGCCTATTTGAAATCAGTGTATCCGGTTCCGTTATATCAAAATCATAACCACTGGGCAGCTGCAGTAATTGTTTCAATACAAGTTTATTTTGCCGGTGTTGATTTTCGGCAGTAATGAGCAGGTAGCGATCGTTCGACAACTGCGCCTGTAACTGCACCAGGCCAATGAGCGCAATGCTGCCCACATCGTACTGTTGTTGCCCCTGCTTCACCTGGGCTTCAGAGGTGGCCACCACATCTTTTACATACACAATATTTTCTCTTGCCAGTAAAATATTCAGGTAGGCTTGTGTAATAAGTACGGTGATATCATTGATCTGCTGTGCGATATTTAACTGGGCCACCTGCGTTAAAAGGTTCTTCTGCCGGATATCATAGTTGAGATATCCTCCCTGGAAAAGGGTGACGTTGGAATTTACCCCATAATTGCCAGACGTATATACCTCATAGGAGCTGTTGCCAGTAGCGGCATTGATACTTTTACCACCATTGAGATTCTGCGAGGCAGTACCGGTAAGATTAGGCAGCTTTGCCGCTTTGGACAACAGCAAATCCTGTTCTGTACTCAGACGACTCAGTCGTAAACTGTTTAACTGGATGTTGTTCTTTCCTGCATAGTCAAAGCATTGTTGCAGGGTCCATTTAGTGGGCAGGTTCGCAAAACTGCTGTCCTGTGCCCTGACCAGCGGCCCGGTTAAAAGGAAAAAGAGGAAGAAAATAAAGATACCTGGCTGTCTGTATAACATCATCGTTTAAGCATTGATGTTAGTAAAAGCTACCGAAGGAATAAGGGGCTAAATAGTAATACAATATAACGAATTATTCGTCTTCATACATCAATGGCAGTTCTACGCCTTTCATTTTCGTGCGCCTGTCGAAGTTATAGTAACCGAACAGCCTGTCTGTATGGCACCCTAACAGGAAGGCAACTTTTCGCTGATTCATACCCGGAGGATTACTAAAAAAAATTGCGGATCTACCTATATAACCGGCAAATCCGCAATTTGTTAAAAGTATCTCCACATTAATTATATCGCATTCTTAAAGGTGGCGTTAGACCTGCCTGTACCCGCGGGTGGTCCCTGGTGCCAATCTTCATCATAATACACAAAGAAGGCCATCCAGATTGTACGGGACCAGCGCATCAGCAATGGTTGTAATATCAATAGCAGCGCCGCATTTACACCCAGCCACCAGAAAATACGGTTGTCATAGATAGAGAACCCGATGAACAGCCACCATGCAATCAGGCTGGCTACGCAAACGGCTATTGATAAAGCATAACTCACGTAGCCGGTACCGTAGTAAAAACCTACTTCCACTTCTACCTGCTGTCCGCATACAGGACATTTTTCCGGCATTTTCATGAAGTTTTTAAAGTCGTACGCATTTGAGGTGGTATAAATAGATCCACGTCTGCAACGGGCACACTTGTTCCCCAACAGGCTTTTCAGCAGGTTGGGCTTTTCATGGTTTTTATCTGCACACATATATTTAAGATTTATCAGGATATATTTTTCCGGAATTCTTCCGGTGTTACTCCTGCGTATTTTTTAAAAAACTTGGTGAAGTAAGAGTTATCGGCAAAATTGAGCTGATACGCAATAGTAGCAATACTCATATCTGCATTAATCAACAATCTTTTTGCTTCCAGCAATACCCGGTCCCGGATAATTTCTCCGGCTGATTTCCCCAGCATATGCCGGCAAAAAGCATTGAGGTAATTAGGTGTTACATACAGCAGGGCGGCGTATTCCTTGGGTAACCGCAACTGCATATAATGCTGTTCCACCAGTTTACGGAAGTTGCGTAGCAGCACATAATTGTGTGGCGGCTCCTGTTTGGATTGTTCCTGCCTGCTGGCCCTGCTTACGGCAATAAACATTTCCAGTACCAGTAAGCGCAACATATCCTGGCTATAGGCCTGTGTACCATCCATTTCCTTTAACATGGCTTCAAACAGTCCGGTAACAACCGGCACGGCAGCTTTGGGCAGTTGTACCACGCCTTCTGCGCTGACACCGCTAAAAAAAGGAAACCGTTCCACATAGGCCGAATCCTGTAAAAAGGCGTTAAAGAAACCGGCAGATACATTCATGACATACCCTTCTGTCTTTCCTTCAAAAAACCAGCTATGCACTTGTCCGGGTACCATAAAGTACAACTGTCCTGGCTTTACAGGGAAACGTTCAAAGTCGATGGTATGACTTCCACCACCGGCAGTAAAAAACGCCAAATGGTAAAATGAATGCCGATGCGGAAAATGAATATCCTTATGAGCCGCCAGGTATTCCGAAAAACGGGCTACGAGGATATCTTCAGATGCCGGCTTTCCCATAGCCAGAGAACATATATCGTATGTAGGAATGAGTGCCTTCTGCATGATGCAACAAAGGTACAAAGGAAGTTCCGAAGGGGGTTGTGGTATTGGGGGCTTTAATGGTACTTTTTACTTATTGATATGTTTTGAGAGCAGAAAGCAAAAAGCAGAAAGCAAAAAGCTATTGTTGCGAATGACCATAGCGGGTAATTATACTTACTGGTCATTCGCGACAATAGCTTTTTGCTTTCTGCTTTTTGCTTTCTGCTTACTTTACGTATCGCATCAGCCATTCATCCATTTCCCACAGCATATGCAAAATGCTTTCTTTTGCAGCATAGCCATGGCTTTCCTGTGGCAGGAATACGAGGCGTGCGTTGCCTCCATTACCTTTCAGGGCGTTGTATAATCTTTCGCTCTGAACAGGGAAAGTACCGGAATTATTATCAGCTTCTCCATGGATCAGCAGGATGGGTGCTTTGAGTTTATCTGCATAAGAGAAGGGAGACATTTTATAATAAACTTCTGGCGCCTGCCAGTAGGTACGTTCTTCGTTCTGGAATCCGAAAGGCGTTAAAGTACGGTTATAAGCACCACTACGGGAAATACCGGCCTTAAACAGGTTCGTATGTGCCAGCAGGTTAGCGGTCATGAAAGCACCGTAAGAGTGGCCACCAACTGCGATGCGGTCTTTATCTCCGATACCCATTTCCGTGATTTTATTAACCGCAGCTTCTGCATTCATCACCAGCTGATCGATGAAGGTATCATTGGGCTCTTTGTCGCCTTCACCTACTATTGGCATTTCGGTGGCGTCCATTACAGCAAAACCGCGGGTAACCCAGAAGATAGCGGAGCCGTAACCTACACGGGTAAATCTATAAGCGGAGCCTCGTACCTGAGCAGCGTCGCTGGCAGATTTGTACTCACGCGGATATGCCCACATCAGTACCGGCAAACGACCGTCTTTAGCAGGATCATAGCCTTTAGGCAGGTACAGCATAGCGGTCAGGTCTACACCATCTTTGCGCTTGTATTTTAACAGTTGTTTTTGCACGCCTTCCATGAGTGGCTGAGGATGAGGAAATGCGGTAAGGGCTACTGTTGTTTTTTTCTTCAGGTCCTGCAGGTAATAATTTCCGGGAGATGACACAGACTCACGTCTTACCACTACTACGAGTTTGGCCGGATCTATCACGTCCGCTACCTGCTCATAATAAGGAGCCTGGGAGCGCCACAGGATGCGTTGTTTGCCGTTGTCCAGGCTGAAAGCGGAGAGGAAAGGACGATCTCCTTCCGGCGATGCGCCGGGCGCCGTCATCAGCAATTCATGTTTGGGAGAAACGTACAACACGGGCTGATGATACTGGTTCTTCATCAATACCGGATCTCCCGGATCATTATACCGGTCATTCTCCGAACGGTCTATCAGGGTAACAGGCGCCTGATCCGGGTGAGATGGATCGATGCGGCTTACTGTCACTTTCTGTTGTGCGCTGTTGCCATCATATACCAGCGCCAGTTGATTATTGGCCCATTTGATACCGGCAAAACGATTCACAGTTTTCACGAGTGGTGTAGGTGTACCAGTAAATGGTGCGGCCAGCAAACTTACTTCATCGCGGAAAGGTACCTTCTTTTTAGGATCGCCACCATCGAGGGCTTGTACCCACCAGATGGAAGCCGGAGCATCATTACGCCAGGAGTACTGACGTGGATAATTGCTGGTAGCATCAAATCCTTTGGGTCTTACTTCATCCAAGGGATTGCTGGCTAATTGCTTCACCTGTTCGCCATTCATAGTCCAAATAGCTATATCCGTTGGAAAGCGGCTGGCGCCTACCAGGTAGGAGTACGGACGATGCAGGGTTTCTATCAACAGGTATTGATTATCAGGTGATGGTGCAGCAGTCACATAAATGGCTGGCTGACCAATTACCTGTTCTCCGCTATTGCTGATGATGACTGGTTCGGATTGAAAATAATAATCGAACAACTGCTCATCGAACGGGTTTTTCAGCATATCCTGGAAAGTAGCGGCGGGTGCGGCCTTTCCGCTGGTTTGCTGAACAGTAGGACCTTCCGGGGCCAGTGGCTTTTCCGGTGCTTTACCAAGGCCGGCAGGTACTGCCATTGCGAGGATGCGGTTATCATCCAGCCAGGTAAACACAGTTCCGGGAATATCATTCAGACGACGGTTGCTTACCTGGGAAGCTGTGCCTGTGGCTACATCTGCTTTCCATAAGCGAATACTGTTGTTATCACTAACGGTGAAGGCAATACTTTTTTGTGAAGGCGACCATTTTACATTGCTGATGCGGGCATCGGCGGGTAGCCCGGTTACCGGGTATTCCTTACTTCCTTTAATATCTTTAATGCGAATCGCTTTTACATAAGCGGCGCGGCTGGGTCCAAAGTTAGCCGGGTTAATACGAAGACCTGCCAAACGATATTCTGGCTGTGATAATTCTTCGATAGACGGGAAACTGGTACGTTCCATGATCAACATCATGTTGCCGTTGCTGCTAAAATCAGTTACCGCAGGAGGCGCTGCCATGGCCAGTTCCAGGATACCGGCGGGAGGCGTTTGATATTTCAGTGCATCCTGGGCATAGGCACGAAACGTAATGAATAAGGATAATGATAAAATCAGTTTTCTCATATAGCGTTTGGTATTTAAAAGCAATCTGGCAAAATAAACTTATTGCCACAGGTTACAAAGCAGAAAGTGATGAATGCCTGGCTATTAGTAATTAAATGTGCGGAAGATACGATCCCATATGCTGGTATAAAATCCAAAATTATACTGCTCATGACGGTGATGCGTGTGGTGAAAAGAGGAAGTGCCCAGGTATTTCAATACGGGCCACTGCCGCACCTTTTCAGGCAATGGCTCCATGCCCAGGTGGCCGGTCATACCGAATATGACATTGATCACCAGGTAAAGGAGTATCCCATATATATTCAGTGGAAACCACAACAATAAAAACAGCCACAGAGCGCCAAAACAAAGCGTTTCTACGGGATGTAAAATAAAAAGATCTATTGGTTCCGGATCTGTTGCTTCATGATGCAGGGCATGCAGCCACCGGTATAACGGGGTTTTATGGATGAAGTAATGGAAAAGATACATCAGTAGGTCCATGGCGAAAAAGAGGAACAGGGCATCCGTTGCTATCCGGGCATTGATGGTGGTAGTAATGCGGATAGCACCTTGTATCCACAACCAGTAGCCGGCATATGTAATAGCCGTATTGAGCAGGGTAGTTAGCAGTGCTATCCGCCACTGCCGGGCATTATAGGCAAGTGGATGGCGACGGGCGGCTATTTGTGGCGGACCGTATTTCCTTTGCAGGTGATCTCCCCATACCAGCACCGCCAGCAGAATACCCGCATTTTCCATCCCGAATAATAGCCAAAGCAGCCAGGAAGGCAGGTCTCGTAATATATTGAGTAGTATATCCATCTGTTTCGGTAAACAATCTCCCAAAAAATTCTTAAAAAATTGGAAAAAGCAATTACCTTTGCAATCATCAGATGATATGACGAGTTTAAACATTTCTCCCTTAAAGCGGCTCAGCTTAGCTGAGGAAGTGGCCAACCGGCTACAGGAATTAATTGCCTCCGGTAAGTATGTAGTAGGGCAACAGCTGCCTACAGAACCGGAATTAATGGCTCAGTTTTCTGTTGGGCGTTCCAGCATCCGGGAGGCGATAAAGATACTGGCGCACAGAGGGTTGATTCGTGTACAACAGGGACTTGGCACCTTTGTATTGTCGCAGTCGGGTCCCGGAGAAGCGTTATCGCAGCGGTTGCAGCGGGCGGATTTTGAAGATCTGAATGAAGTGCGTTTTTTAATTGAAGTAAAAATCGCCGAGAAAGCGGCCATGCATCGCAATAACAAGGACATAGAGAAAATGAAAGGCTTTTTGAAGAAACGCTTCGAATATGCCACTAATCAACAGTTGGAACCTTGTATACAAGCTGATATTAATTTTCATAATGCGATTGCGGAAGCAGGTAAGAATGAAATTTTGCGGGACCTGTACAAGACGGTGGCTGAGCATCTGAAAAATTCATTCCTGCTGCGTTACAGCAACACCAATAGCTTTATAGAATCTCAGCATTACCATGATGCGCTGCTGCAAAGTATCGTTGATAAAGACCCGAAGAAAGCGCTGATATGGGCAACGAAAATCAGTAATGCGCCAAGGTAAACTACCACGGGATAGCTGGAAGCACATTTTATCAAACAGCCATTGGTTTTGCTTTTTTTTAACCATCCCGGTGTATCACATCTGAATGATTAATAATAACGATATAATTTTTTACCCTTAAACATCAGATGATCTGATCTCAAAAGAACAAAAATGGAAACAACGCTTACTGATCAGCCCAAAGCCGCTGCCCAACAAGTGGCCCAGCAAACGGTGCTGTCTATCCTTTTGGCCCTCAGCTTTACCCATTTCCTGAACGACACAATGCAGTCGCTCATTCCGGCGATGTACCCGGTACTCAAGGGTTCCCTTAAATTAAACTTTACACAGGTAGGGCTGATTACGCTCACTTTCCAGATGTCTGCCTCCCTGTTGCAGCCACTGGTAGGCCTGTACACCGATAAAAAGCCGCAGCCCTACTCCCTGGCCATAGGCATGGGTTTTACGCTGATAGGGTTGGTAAGCTTATCTATGGCGCATAACTTCCCCATGGTATTGGTATCCGTAGGATTCGTAGGCATAGGCTCCGCTGTTTTTCATCCGGAAGCTTCCCGGCTGGCTTATATGGCCTCCGGCGGCAAACATGGTATGGCACAGTCTTTATTCCAGGTTGGTGGTAACGCCGGCAGTTCCCTGGGACCTTTGCTGGCTGCTATGGTAATTGTTCCCTTTGGCCAGTTTCATGTGATCTGGTTTTCCATTGCCGCGTTAATAGCCATAGTGGTAATGCTGAACATCAGCAAATGGTACCTGAGCAATACTCACCGTATTAAGCCTAAGAAAGCAGTACAAAAACTGGATCAGCCTACGTTGTCGAATACACGAATCGTGTTTTCATTGGGTATCCTGCTGGTGCTGATTTTCTCTAAATATTTCTACATGGCCAGCATGACCAGCTACTATACTTTTTACCTGATAGATCGCTTCCACGTGTCTGTACAGAGTGCGCAGGTATACCTGTTCATTTTCCTGTTTGCCGTAGCCGCCGGTACTTTCATTGGCGGCCCTGTTGGCGACCGGATTGGCCGTAAGTATGTGATCTGGATTTCCATCCTGGGTGTAGCGCCGTTTTCGTTGCTGTTACCACATGCGTCGTTGATGTGGACAGCCGTATTAAGTGTATTCATTGGTGTTATTCTCTCCTCCGCCTTCTCTGCCATCCTGGTGTATGCCCAGGAACTGGTGCCTGGAAAAGTGGGCATGATTGCCGGTTTATTCTTTGGTTTGGCTTTCGGCATGGCGGGCGTAGGTTCCGCCATCCTGGGCCGGCTGGCAGATGCTACCAGCATTGCGTACGTTTATGAGGTATGTGCGTACCTCCCGTTAATAGGAGTCCTCACGGCATTCCTACCTAACCTGGAGAAGCGGAAAGCATAAAGCATAAAGCAAAAAGCCATTATAGCGAATGATTAGCGCTGGTAAATAAACTTCTTATGCGCTAGAATCATTCGCTATAATGGCTTTTTGCTTTATGCCTTCTGCTTTATGCTCCAAACAAAATACTTTTGCATTTAAATCAACTTGTTATGTGGAAAGGCATATTGCTGGTACTCATTGGCGCCTGTTGCTTCGGGGTATTATCAACTATTGTTAAATCAGGATACCGTGAAGGATATACATTGGGAGAATTTGTGAGTGTGCAGGCGGGATTTGGGATGCTGGCATTATGGATCATTCATTTTTTATCAGGACGAAAAACCCGGGGCCTGCTGAATAAGGATGCACGAACCTGTTTTGTACTGGGTAGTTCCACAGGCCTGGTGAGCATTACTTATTATCAGAGTGTACACTATATTCCGGCCAGTATTGCCATTATATTGCTGATGCAGTTTACCTGGATGAGTATGTTGGCAGAATGGATCATTTATAAAAAACGGCCTTCCCGGATACAGTGGATCGCGGTATTTTTTATATTAACAGGCACTTTGCTGGCAGGGGGCTTATTTAATACCAACACCAATTCCCTTAACTGGAAAGGAATAGGCTTTGGTTTACTGGCGGCCTTGTGTTACACCGTATTCATGGTGGTAAGCGGCCGGATAGGCGCTTCATTGGGGCCGGTACTGAAAAGCGCCTGGATTGTTACGGGCGCCTTTGTGATTGTTTCCCTGATTTTCCCGCCGCTGTACCTGGTAAACGGTCGCTTTACCGGCACTAACCTGTGGATCTGGGGGATCCCCCTCTCCCTTTTTGGTACCATATTAACGCCTTTCCTCTTTGCCAAGGGAATACCGCAAACGGGGGTATCACTGGGCGCTATCCTCAGTACGGCGGAATTGCCGGTAGCCATGCTGGCAGCTACCATTTTCCTGCATGAAACGGTAACTCCCTTACAGATAGTGGGTGTGGTGATTATATTAAGTGCTATTGCCATGGCCAACCTGAAAGGTCGTAAATGAAAACCCATAAGGTGTTTTTTTTATCTATCTTTGCACCCTCTATTAGTGATTTACGAACTGTTTTTTCATGAAAGCATTTAATTTTTTTATTCTATATCGCCTCCCAATAGGTATCGTATTATTAGCAGGCGGTATTGCACTCGGCTTTACTGTAGGCTGGTGGGAAGCGACTATTGTGCTGGTACTGGCACTGGTATGTTTGGTTACACACGTGATGTTTGGTCCCATGAGAATGGTACAGGAAGCCGTGGAAGCAGGTGATATTGAAAGGGCCAGCGCGCTGATGAACCAGGTAAAATTCCCTAAGCTGTTATACAAACCTATCCGCTCTGTATATTATTTTATGCAAAGCAACATGGCGATGTATTCCAACGACCTTGATAAAGCAGAATCGACTATCCGTCAGAGTATCAACTCCGGTAGCCCGATGAAGGAATATGAAGGTATGCAGTACTTTCAGCTGGGCACCATTGCCTATCAGAAAAACGACTTAAAAACGGCTGACCAGAACCTGAAAATCGCTATGCGTAAAGGGTTGCCTGACAAGGAAAACACGGCTGCTGCCCTGTTGACCCTGGCATCTATTGCCATGAGCCGTCGCGACTTCAAATCTGCCAAGGAATACTTCCGCAGAGCCAAGGCACAAAAGCCTACCACCGCACAGATTGTGAACCAGATTAAAGAAATGGACAAATATATTTCCAGAATGCCGGGATAAGTTTCGGCTCTTAGCTTTTTAGAAATGCAGCGTGGATGAAGTAGCAAACTTTTATCTTCGCTGCATTTTTAGTTTTTACAGATACCAAAATTTCGAGATGCAATTAAAATTTTACACCACTGCACTACTGGCCTTGCCTTGCTTCACCGTTGTAGCACAGGATTCCAGCCGGATAAGCCAGTTAAATGAGATTACCGTCACCGCCAATAAAGGCCCCCTGAAGGCCAGCGAAACCGGTAAAGTAGTGACGATCCTCACCCGTGAATACCTGCAACAAAACAGTGGCAAGAGCATTGCCGGCATCCTGAATCAACAAACCGGCCTGGTGCTGATTGGAGCGGAAAACAACCGGGGCACTACTCCTTCTATCATTATGCGGGGCGCCGCCAGCGGCAACGCCCTTGTACTGGTAGACGGTCTGCCGGTAACAGATGCCTCCCAATCCAATAATAGCTTCGACCTTAATTTCATTACCCCCGACCAGGTAGAAAGAATTGAAATACTTCGTGGTAGCCAGTCTACCTTATATGGCTCCAACGCCGTAGCCGGTGTTATCAATATCATTACCCGTAAAAGCGGCAATAAAAAATTCGGCGTAGGGCTCAATGGCAGCTATGGCAGCTACCGCGACTTCCAGGGTGGTGCAAATATTCATGGCAATGTGCAGCGCTTCTCTTACCTGTTAAGCTATCAACACGAAAAGGCCAATGGTTTTTCTGATGCCTATGACCCGACTGGCAAAGCGAATTTTGACAAAGATGGCTTCCGTCAGGATGCGGTTTTCGCCAAACTGGGTCTCAGCGCGGGCAAACACTGGAATTTCCAGTACCTGCTGAACTGGAACAACTATCGCCACGACCTTGACGAAGGCGCTTTCCAGGACGATAAAGACTATACCGGTAAATCAAAATACCTGCTCAATGGCTTCGGAAGCGAATACCGCTTTAAGAATGGCTCCTGGCATGTGTTGTACAGCTACCAACGTACCAACCGGACCATCGTTAATGATTCCGCCTTCCAGGTACCCGGTGCCTATGCGAAGTTTGACAGTACGCTGTTTACCGCCAATACCCACCAGGTAGAAACCTATGTAAACTGGGATGTGACCCACCAGATCAGGCTGATTGGTGGTGCGGCTTACAGTCGTTCCAATATGCAGCAGAAAGACTACCTGCAGTCGTTCTACAGCCCTGCACCGGAAACGACTATACTGTCGCCCGACAGCTCACATACCAGCCAAACCAGCCTGTACGCCTCTCTCTTGCTGCATAACATGGACGGCTTTAACCTGGAAGTGGGTGGACGTTTTAACTACCATAACCTGTATGGGAACAACCAAACCATTTCCCTTAATCCGTCTTACCTGATCAATGAACATCATAAAGTATTTGTTAATATATCTTCTGCCTACAGTGTTCCTTCCCTGTACCAGTTATATACAAATGGATATGGCAATACCGGCCTGAAGCCCGAAACTACTACCAGCTACGAAGCCGGCTACCAGGCCAATGTGGCACATAACCAGGTAGATTTCCGGGTAACCGGTTTCTGGAGAGATACCCGTGATCTGATTATCTTCTATACTGATATGACTACGTATGCGAGCCAGTTTCGTAATGCCAATAAGCAAAAGGCCTATGGCGTGGAAGTAGAAGGTAGTTGGCAGATTACAAAGGGACTGGTATTAACCGCCAATTATACTTATGCAGATGGCCGTGTTACCATCTTACAGGATAAAAAAGATACTTCTTACTACAACCTCTATAGAATCCCTAAACATGCTGTGAATGCCACTTTAGGCTACCAGGCTACACCTGCCCTTTATGTATCGGCCAGTGGTAAATATACCGGTCAGCGGTATGAGTACGACTTTTTAAGCAAGAAGAATGTTCCTATGGGGGATTATTATACACTGGATTTATATGGTGAGTATAAATTTGGTAACTTGCTTAAAATTTTTGCCGGATTTAGGAATATTACAGATTATAAGTATTTTGATATATCGGGCTTTAATTCACGGAGGTTTAACTTTACCACCGGCGTTTTTGTTAATTTGTAAACATTAAAACCAACATAATGTCTTTAAAAAATCTTAATCCGCGGTTTGGTGTATTGCTGCTTTTCATCTTAGCAGCAGGTATAATACGCGTTGTATTGGGAGCTGATTCAAACATGTCGCCTATAGCCATGTTTACGCCTGTTGGCGCTATGGCCTTATTTGGCGGGGCTTCCTTCTCTGAAAAATGGAAATCATACGCTTTCCCTTTACTGGCCTTGTTTCTCAGTGACATTATCTTAATGCAGTTCTTCCATAAAGAATACGCTTCAGGCCTGTTGTATAAAGGTTGGATCTGGAACTACGCCAGCTTTGCGCTGATCGTATTACTGGGACAGCTATTGATCAAAAAAGCTACGGTTGCTAACATCGTAATAGGAGCTATAGGTGCTGCGCTGATTCACTTCCTGGTATCTGACTTTGGCGTATGGATCAGCGGTTCTACCGATTTCCTGACCGGAAAGCCTTTCACCAAAGACCTGGCCGGCCTTACCAGCTGCTATGCACAAGCCATTCCTTACATGCGGTATACACTGATAGGTAACCTGATTTACTGCACTATTTTCTTTGGCAGCTTTGAATTAGTAAAACGCAGACTGCGTTTTGCACAATAATATCCTGCATTTGTTTTTTAGAGATTTGGGTATTGGGCAGATGAGTACATTTGTCTGACCTCAAATCTCTAAATTATTATAGGGGGTATCCCTCTTCTGCATCAGCATTCTGTACGGGTTCACTAACGGTAAAAACCATACGAAAACAAGACATACGTAAACAAATAACTAACATGCGCAGTATTTCACGCAAATTTCAACTTTCCTTTCTTGTAGCAGCCATTTCTATCGCAGGGTTGGCCTCCTGTTCCAAGGACAACCAGGCAGAAGTAATTGTTCCGCAGATTGTAGCTCCGGGTTTAAAAGATGGCAAAGACACTATCTATATCGGCGACAGCAGAGTATTAAGCCCTCAACTGGCAAATATTAAGAACCCTACCTTTCAATGGCTGGTAAATGGTGTGCTGGCCGGTACAGATTCTACCTTTACTTTTAAGCCAACAGAAAGAGGTGACTATACCATCTCCTATAAAATTATTTCCGGTAATGCCCTGGCTAACTACTACTACCAGGTGAAAGTGCTAGGTAAATTTGAAAATGGATTTTTCCTGGTAAATGAAGGCTGGTTTGGTCATGAACCAGGTGATGTGAATTTCTACCGCAATGGAGAAGATTCTGTTTACCAATACGTATTTCAACGCAACAACCCAGGCAAAACATTAGGTACCACTACCGACTTTGGTGCTATCTTCAACAATAAATTTTATTTCGTATCCAAACAGGGAGCTGGCCTCGTAGTAGCGGATGCCGGTACCATGAAAGAAACCGGTCGCATTGATCAGTTGCCGGCAAGTGGAAACTCCTTTGTAGGCGTAAATCCCAATACCGGCTTGATAGGTACTGTTGATGGTGTTTACCCGGTGAACCTGCAAACACTGACGGTAGGTCCTAAAATTGCCGGTGTGAGTGGCCAGATTGGTAATATGATAAAGGCAGATGCCTATGTGTTTGTGATGTCACAAACAGACGGCGTAGTAGCCTTAAACAGCAGTGATTTCAGCGTGGCGAAGAAACTGGTAGCAGCAGATGCAGGCTTTGCAATGACGCCGGATGGCACCATCTGGGCTGGTCAGGCCAAATACCTGTTCGCGATCCATCCGCAAACCCTGAAAGCAGATACCATTGCAAGTCCGTTCGACATTTATGGTTCCTGGGGAGCCTGGAATGCAGGTATGATCACTGCTTCAACTTTAGAAAATGCCGTATTCATTGGTAAAGCAGATAATGAATGGGGCAACAGCGGCAGAGAAGTATACAAATATACCGCAGGTAATCCTGCTTCCCTGCAAACACCATTTATTACGATCCCTACCGGCCGCGGTTTCTATGGTGCCGGTGTAAGATATAATCCTGGTAATAATACCCTGGTGATCACAGATATGAAATCCGGCTATGGCCAGAATTCAAAAGACAACGCGCTTTACATCTACGATGCCAGCAGCGGTGGATTAAAGAAAAGTGTATCCTACACTGGTTTCTTCTTCCCATCCATACCAGTATTTAACTAAGCAGCTTTTAGCAGTTAGCCGTTAGCTATTAGCAAATGCGAGAAGATCGGCTTTTGCTAATAGCTAACGGCTAATTGTTAATAGCTAAATCTGTCAATATGCTTCATTTGATTACGGGAGGCGCAAGGTCGGGGAAAAGCAGGTATGCGCAGGAAATGGCGCTATCACAAAGTACACATCCCGTATATGTGGCAACCGCCAAAGTATGGGACGATGATTTTGCACAACGGATACAGCGGCACAAAACAGAACGGGGCGCCATGTGGACCAACTATGAAGAAGAGTTGTATGTAAGCCGTTTACCACTGGCCGGTCATACGGTAGTCATTGATTGTGTAACACTGTGGCTAACCAACTTCTTCGAGCAACAGGCATATGATATGGATCTTACCCTGGAAGCCATTAAAACGGAAATCAAGGCACTACAAGCAATGGCAGGTACATTTATTATAGTGACGAACGAAATAGGAATGGGTGTACACGCTGAAACAGCCATTGGCCGCCGTTTTACGGACTTACAAGGCTGGGTAAATCAATACATTGCACGTGTAGCCGACACCGTAGTACTGATGGTATCTGGCATACCGGTTATCATAAAAAAGGAAGCGCAATAAATTCACCCGCATGATAAACAACCTCCGCATAACACCTGTATCCACTGCATTAAAAGCAGCATTACAGGATAAAATAGATCAGAAAACCAAGCCTCCCGGCTCACTGGGGAAGCTGGAGGCTATTGCCTTACAGGCAGGCCTGGTACAAAATACACTGACTCCGGTTATCAGTCATCCTTCCATTATTGTATTTGCAGGGGATCATGGCATCGCCGCAGATGGGCAGGTGAATCCATTCCCCCAGGCAGTCACCGCGCAGATGGTATATAACTTTCTACAGGGCGGTGCCGCCATCAACGTATTTTGCCGGCAGCATCAGCTATCACTTACCGTAGTAGATGCCGGTGTGAATCATGAATTTCCTCCCCATCCGTTGTTGAAAGACCGGAAGATGGGAATGGGTACACAGAATTTCCTGCATATGCCGGCCATGTCGCTCGATCAATGCAGACTGGCCATGCAGGCAGGTGCAGAAGAAGTGAAGCTATTACATGCCCAGGGCTGTAATACCATTGGCTTTGGAGAAATGGGTATTGGCAATACCTCTGCCGCGGCTTTATTGATGAGCCACTTTACCAAAATACCAGTAGCTTCCTGCACGGGAACCGGCACTGGCAGTAATGTGCAGCAACTGGCACAAAAGCGGGCTATCCTGCAGCAAGTGATGGCGAAACACGCGTCGCCGGCATCAGCGGAGCAGGCATTGGCAACCTTCGGTGGTTTTGAAATTGCCATGATCTGTGGCGCCATCCAACAGGCAGCTGCGCTTCAAATGCTGGTGGTAATAGATGGATTTATTGTGACCGCCGCGCTACTGGCTGCCGTAGCCATGCAGCCTGCCGTAAAAGACTACTGCGTTTTTGCGCATTGCTCCGAGGAACAAGGACATAAAGCGATGCTGCAACACCTCAACGCGGCGCCTTTGTTACAAATGGATATGCGCCTGGGAGAAGGTACCGGCGCAGCACTTGCCATCCCCCTGATACAGAGTGCCGTAGCATTTCTGCAGGAAATGGCCAGCTTTAACAGTGCCCAGGTATCAAATCGTACTATATGAAAAAACAATGGCAGTTATTGCTAACCGCTATACTGTTCTATACTCGTATACACGTTCCCGTTAGCATTCCCTATACACCGGAAATGCTGGGTAAAGCCACCCGCTATCTTCCCCTGATTGGATGGATAACGGGTGGTTTTATGATTGCTATCCTGTACATACTGGGTACCATAGCGCCTCCTATGATCAGCATCCTGTTAGCTATTATCATGGGTATCTGGGTAACCGGTGCTTTTCATGAAGATGGATTTGCCGACATGTGCGACGGCTTCGGCGGTGGCTGGTCCAAAGAAAAAATCCTGGATATTATGAAAGACAGCCGCATTGGCACTTATGGTATGTTAGGACTGTTACTGATTATGGCCATGAAGTTCCTGGCACTGCGGGAACTTCCGCTGTTCATGGTAATGCTGACCATTGCTGTTGCGCAGCCACTGAGCCGTTTTTTAGCGGTTACCGTGATCTATACGCACCGTTACGTACGTGAAAACGACGACGCCAAAGCCAAACCTATTGCGCAGGGGATTAGCTTATCCGACCTGGGGATGGCCGCAGCATTTGGATGCCTCCCGTTTGTAGCCGTTATCCTTTACCTGCATAACTATACCCTGCTACTAACGATCCCCGCTTTATTGCTGGCCCGTTGGTACCTGGTGCGGCTCATGCAGAAATGGATTGGCGGCTATACCGGCGACTGCCTCGGAGCAGTACAACAGGTATCTGAAACAGTTATTTATTTATGCTTTTGTATTCTCACATGGAAATATACCTGATCCGGCATACCACACCGGCGATAGAAAGTGGTGTTTGTTATGGTGCATCTGATGTGGATGTTGCTGCCAGCTTTGAAACAGAAGTAGCACGGATAAAACCCCTGCTTCCGGCCAAAACAATGGATGTATATACCAGCCCGTTGCAACGTTGTGAAAAACTGGCTGCCGCTTTGTTTGGTAGCCAATACACCACCGACGACCGGCTGAAGGAAATGAATTTCGGTTCCTGGGAAATGCTGCCCTGGGATAATATCAGCCGTAATGCGCTCCGCAAATGGGCCGATAACGTCGTTTTTGAGCACATTCCAGGCGGGGAAAGCTATGAGGAGCTATATACCCGCAGCATCACCTTACTGGAGGAAGTAATGGCCAAAGGAAACGATGCCGTACTGGTAACTCATGGCGGCGTGATCCGGTGTATTTTAGCGCATGTGACTGATACCGCGCTGGTGGATGCATTCGATATCCAGGTGGATTATGGCCGGATTTCACATCTACAGGTGGAAAATGAGGAGTTTAAAGTGATATTTTCTAATTTGTAACTAATTGCCATTAAAACAATTATGTTAAAATTTTTAAATATCTGGCTAAAAAACAAAAAAACTGGTAAATCGTGCTAACTTTATGTTTGCATATACCTTATAAAAAGAACACAATTAAATCTGATATAATGACAACATCTTTTCTGAATATCCCGCTGTTATTTTTGCAGGAAATAGGTATCAAAGAATTACTGCTGATTGCATTAGTAGTATTGTTATTGTTTGGTGGTAAGAAGATACCTGAACTGATGCGTGGTTTGGGTAGCGGCATACGTGAATTTAAAGATGCCAAAGATGAGCCATCAAAGAAAGGAAGCAACGCTGCTGATGCTGACGCAAAAAGCTAATTGAATTCCGCTTTATAAAACTTAAAAGGCAAATCACTCCAAATGGATGATTTGCCTTTTTTAATGCCCGTTAACCCCCTCTATCAGGCTGCCAATCGCATGTCTGTTGCCATGTTATTACCGTTCAGGGAAGTCACTCTTTTTTTAAAATACCACGCAGATAGTACCATCATCACAATGCCGGTCAGAGACGCTCCCAAAACAGCATCCATAAAAAACTGGCTCCATGATAAGGACATCCCGCCAAAATTCTTCACCAACATCACCAGTACACTTCCCAGGTAACCGAAAGAATCTGCCACATAAATGATAAAGCCTACGTTGCTTACATATTTGAATACCGCGATCAATCGTTCGAAAAAAATACAGTTAAAAGGGATGTATCCCATGTACAGCCCTAATCCTGTTAAAGTCATCCACCATACCGGATCCAGGCGATGTTGCTTAAATAATACCGTGCTGGTAAAAGCGATACCAAAGCCCATGATCACCATTGCATGGTTGAGCATAAAAGCATGAAAGTTATTCTTTACAAATACCAGCAACCCCATAATCAAAATGATGGCCAGTGACACCGGTATTTCTGTTTGTGTAAAAATACCCGCCTGTGCGCCAAAGCCCAGGTCCTTCCAAATATCTGCCGCGAAATTATCCCGCATATCTCTTAATACCGTGAGCAGCACATAGCTGGCAATCAATAATACCAACCCTGGCAAAAAAGCCTGCAGAAAATCCTTACGCTCCTGCTTATTCATCGGAGCTCTCCTCGTGCGAAGCCGTTCATCTTCTGCCGAAGGCGGCGGTATCTGTTCCAGTAATAACACACAAATCAGCATGGGTACAGCAAATACCAACCCCGTTACAAAAGGCATCCAGTATTCTGTGACGTGCCAGTCTACTACCGTCATTTTTCCTACCGACTTCACAAACCCCGAAGAAAAGATAAAGCTTACAGACAATACAGCTCCCATGAACTCCGTACTACGTCTGCCTTCCAGGTAACTAAATACCAATCCCCATATCATGCCCAGCGGAAACCCATTCAAAAAAAGAAAAGGAATATTGTAAGGCGCCGGTACAATGGCGAAACACAACAACGATACCCAGGCAATAGCAATGAGCAGGATGATGCTTTGCGCCCGTTTATTCCCCTTCATTTCAGCAATAAAGCGGATACCGTAAAACTTGCTGCACGCATACCCGATTGTTTGCGTAATCACCAACCATATTTTATAATCGATTCCCAGGAAAGTAACCCCTTCGAAAATGCCGGCCGTAAAAGGCTTACGAAAAGCATACATGCAGGAATAAGTACCAAAGGCCACCAGGGCGGCATACAAAGAAAAGGTAAAATGATGCGCCCGCTGCAACCGCTGCTGTAACCAGGGAATATTTAGCATATTGTAACAAATGGTTTGGGACAAAGGTGCGGGTCCAATGCAAACGCATTGTTAACAATAACTGAACTAATTGTTAAGTATAACTTAACAGCTATTAACTTTTAGCCATTAGCTTTTAGCAAAAATGCAGCGAAGAAGATCTCCGCTGCATTTTCTAAAATCTAAAAGCTAATGGCTGATGCTTATTTCAGCAACCACATAGCGCCATTAATATCATCTGTAGTACCATTAAACTGGCTTTTCAATGAAGCTGTCCAGTTAATAGCATTGGAAGAACGTTCTGAATCCGGATATTTGAAACGTTTAGGAATAATACCGCTGTTGCCTGTACCAGCACCTACACTGAAAGTAGGTACGCCTGTTCTTCTCCAGTTGATATAAGCTTCCCAACCGGAGTTTTCAAAGAAGGCCAGGTACTTTTGAGTCAGGATCTGCGCAAGGCCCTGGGCATTGTTTCCTTTGTATTTCACGTTCGCCTGCTGGTAATACACCCCTTCAAAATCAAAAGGTATATCATAACGTTTACCACCATACGTTTTTACAAATGTTCCTGCTTTGTCTACCGGTACACCGTAGAAAGTCAGCGAAGCCATAATGCCTTTTTTGTACCAGGCTTCTGCATCACCAGGAATCCAATTACGGTTAATAGCTTCTGCCATGTTAAAGCACAGCTCAGGATAACCCAGCATTACACCCGGTTCTGCAGCATAGTTGCTGTAATAGCGGCTACGGCTGCGAACAGAGTATACCGCCGTATCCACGTTTGACATATTAGAAGACATATCGCTCTGGCTGATACCTGGTTCCGCACCTACATAAGCGGAGATCTGTGCCGGTGTTTTGTGAAATGTATTCAGCTGCTGTGTGGCTGGTTCAGCCGTCACAAACGCGCGTGGGTCATTCAGGCTTACCAATGTATTCAGGTAAGTAGCCGACATGTTGTAACGGGTAGCATCAAAGCCCAGGTTATCCGGGTTAGATGGATACTTGTTGATGTTATTGTAGATGAATTGCAGGTTACCATCCATAGATTCAATCAGCGGATATTTTACCGGATCACTTACAATAGCTTTAAACTGCTGCGCTACGTTTAATTCGTTATCAGAAGTTTTCTGACTCAACGTAATGAGTACACGTAAATGGAAGGTGTTCACTGCACGTTGCCATTTCAACAGGTCATTGCCGTAGTAAAAATCGCCTTTTAGCACCTGCCCTTCCGCAGTAGCACTTTTATCCGGGTTAGCAATCTGCTGTCCCAGCTGGGTATTGGCATCTTCCAGCCACTGCAGGATTTGGATAAAAACTGCTTTCTGATCATCATATTTAGGAGTCAGGCCCAGCTTACCTTTCAGTGCTTCTTTCATTGGCAGGTCCCCCACCAGGTTAGTCATGCGATAAAAGAACCAGGCACGGAAAAACTTACCAAGTGCATTATACGGATTCACGGCTTGTCCACCGAGACGAGTAGCCTCGCCTTCCATCTGCACTACGTTCATCAGGGAATAATAGCTGCCGAAGTCAGCGCCGCCCCAGTCGTAGCGTTGGTCGCCATAATAGTTATAGTTGCAGCAGTCGAACTGGTTCCAACGCATTACATTGCTCCAGGGTTTATCGGAGTTCATATCGGCCAGCACACCGCCTAAAACCAGGCTTGGTGGCACCTTTTCAGGTTTGTTGGTATTGATAGCATACTCCTCATACTTCTTGTTGCAACTGCTGAGTACAGCACCTGCTAAAGCGATGATGGTAAATATTTTAAATGATTTCATACAAAGCATGTTTAATAAGTGAAACGGATCAGAAGGAAATGTTCAGGTTAAAGCCATATCTTTTGGTAGTAGGTGTTTGCAGGGTAGATGATCCCTGGTCTGCGCCCGGATACTGATCCAGGTCCACATCTTTATTCTTCGCGAAATAAAGCAGGTTCCTGCCTACAAAAGAAACATTGGCGCTTCTGATGAAAGTACCTTTCAGCAGGTTGGCCGGCAATGCATAACCAATCGTTACTTCCCTGAGCTTCGCAAAGGTTTTGCTGATCAGGTTCGCTTCGTTGTTTTTATAGTAAACGCTGATATAGTCCTGCAGGAACGACTTGGTGTTATTAGGTGAGAACTGCAGTTTATCGTAGTTGGTGATGTTACCGTTGTTATCATACTGAATAGGCACACCGTTGCTCACCTGTACGCCTTCTCCCTGGTAAGATTTCACGCCTTTATAATCCTGGTAGCGGGCTTCTCCCATTGCTCCCTGCGTAGTGAGGATGTTACGTCCACCGCGGAAAGTTTGTTGTTGAATATAATCGATCATGCTGCCACCTACACGGCCATCGAACTGGAAGCTCAGGCTGATTCCTTTGTAGTTGAAGCTGTTATTCACGCCCCAAACCCAATCAGGGCTGGCATATCCAAGGAATTGTTGTGTAGGCGTTACAATAGGACGACCATCCGGGCCATTAATAATTTTTCCATCGCTTGTTTTGGCGAAAGTAGTACCATAGAATTTATCTACCCTGTCTCCTACTCCTACAAACGCATTCAGCTTGGTTTCATCACCGTAGATGCTTACGTATTTCTCAGTGAATGTAGACCAGTTGGCAGTAATATTCCAGTTAAGGCCATTAGGGTTTCTGAGCGGCGTACCGGTCAGTGTAAACTCATAACCTGTTTTCTTTGTATTTACCCCATTGATACGGTTCTTAGCATAACCAGTAGCACTGGAAATAATCACATCATAAATCTGCGGACCATTCTGGCTGGTAAAGTAAGTACCGTCGATGCCTATACGATTTTTAAGGAAACGAACATCCGCACCTACCTCAAATACTTTGGTGGCGAAAGGTTTCAGATCCGGGTTGGCAATGGTTTGTGAAATATAAGCACCTGCCTGGTTCTGGTATACCGGCGTTACGTTATAAAATGGAGTATTATAAATAGGACCATCATAAGCCGACTGATACTCTGCGCCATATCCCAGCGGATAGGTGGCCAGCGGTGTAGCACCAATTGTTTTGGCAGTAAATCCACCTTTCACGTTAGCATACGAACCTCTGAGCTTCAGGAAGGAGATAGCTGTTGGCAGGTCTACATAATCTGATATTACTGTACTTACCGCTACTGACGGATAAGAATATACGTTGGTGCGGATAGGCAGGTTGGAGGCCTTGTCTATACGATCTGTAAGGGATATTGTAGCATATTTTCCCAGATCAATATCTACATAACCATAAGTACTCAACACCAGCATAGGCGCCGAATAATTGGTAGCGAACAAAGGATCACGGGTATTGGCAAATCCATACCATCCCGGTGCGTTCAAATAGTTAGTAGAAACGTAGCTGGAGTTATACTTATAAGAACGTGCATTTCCACCGATAGACGCGTGTACGCCTATTTTGTGCGGGAATACATTGGTGTAGGACAACAGCACATCCGTGTTGTTTTCAAACATAGAGCGTTTGTCTTCCCGGTAGTCACCTTTACCTTCTTCGCGGCCATAAGGGTGTGCAGAGTAAGGTACTTTTTCATTCCGCATCATATCGTAGCTGGTAATTTGGGTACGTGCCAGCAGCTCCAGTTTATCGTTGATTTTATAGTTCAGCTTAGCGTAGCCGTTGATATCTGTTTTATAGTGGCCACGTAACCATTCATAGGTCATGAACCACGGGTTATGATAACGTTGGTATTCTGCATAAATAGACTGAATGCCTTCTTTACCAGGCTGCCAGTAATTGCGCATATCGTCCATACTCCAGTCGGCGCCAGCCCAGATCAGGGTGTTATAAATCAAACTGTTGGGGCCATAGGTTACATCCGGGAAGTTATTGGAATACTGGCGGTTGTAATTCATATAGGCATCCAGGCGCAGGCGGGAAGAGAAATTGTATCCTGCAGAGATATTGAAGTTGGTAATATTCAGGGAAGTATTTGGCACAATACCTTTCTGATAGGAATGCGACAGGGAGAAGCGCAGATCGGCTTTATCTGTATGTGATGCTACTGCGATGTTATTGGTACTCAGCATACCGGTTTGCAGAAAACGCTGCAGGTTGTTTTTACCACGGGCAATCCAGGGAGTGCCGCTACGTTTACCTGTTGCAGGATCAACGGGGCTATCGTATTGAGGAATCAGCTGGCCTTCAAATTTAGGGCCCCATACGTCATAGTCGCCATCATTTGTACCACCACCTTTACCATCTACGAAAGCATATTTACCGTGGTCGCCAGGGCCGTATTCATCCTGTACTTTAGGGATGGCATTGAATCCTTTTTCGAACATGGTGCTGGAGTTAAAATCAATTGCCAGGCCGCGTTTATCTTTTGTTCCTTTTTTGGTGGTGATCATGATAGCACCATTCAGGCCACGGGAACCATACAGGGCAGAAGCGGTTACACCTTTCAGTACGGTGTAGCTTTCAATATCATCGGGGGCAATATTCCAGGTATCAGAGTTGATGGGCACGCCATCTACCACATAAAGACCTATATTATTACCGCGCAGTAATACCAGTGGAGCAGCCAGCAGTTCAGCGGAGGCGCCTACGGTGAGACCAGCCACTTTACCTACCAGGCCGTTGATCGGGTTAGGTTCACGAGCTTTCACCAGGTCGGCTCCTTTTACTTCCTGTACGGAGTAGCCTACACGTTTTACTTCTTTACGTATACCCAGTGCCGTTACTACTACCTCATCCAGTGCTTTTTTATCTGGCTGTAAGGTGATGGTGACATCTGTAGCACCTTTCAGGGGATATAACTGTGGCAAAAAGCCGATGAAACTGATTTGAAGTACGTCTGTGTTGGCTGCGGAGATAGCAAAGTTTCCGGCGGCATCTGTTATAGCACCGCGGGAAGCGCCTTTCACCTTGATGGTGGCTCCGATAACAGGCTGGTGGTCGTCACCTGAGATGACTTTTCCCGTAATGGCCTGTTGTGCAAAAAGAGAGGTGGTGGCAAATAGCAGCAAAAAGAAGGCGCATAGCTGCCTTTTGAGCGCCCGACGTAGATTTGATTGCATGTAAATGTAGGTTTGGGTATTGTTTATTTACATGCAAAGTTTGGGGTCCAATGTGATCGGAATGTTAACCTATACTAAATTTATTGTTAAGTATTTGTAAATGCTTATTTTTCGTTCTCCAGGAAGAAATATACGACGAGGATGAGGGCATTTTCTGCGCCGATGTTACTGGGTTTATGACCTAAGCGGCCGTCGAAGAACAAGGAGTCGCCTTCTTCGAGTACATATTTTTCGTTATCTATCAGGTATTCTACTGTGCCTTTGATAATATATTTATATTCATAGGCATCAGTTTTCACGGTTTGGGTGCGGCTGGCGCCCTTCTTAAGTTCCAGCAGTACAATATCTACCGGGAAATTTTTTACATTTTTAGTGAGTACCCTTTTATATAGAAATCCTTTAGCCGGCTCTTTCTCAAACTCCTGGTAGTTGGCTTTTTGTTTAATAATCACCTTAGCGCTCTGCGTTTGCTGATCAATTTCATTGAAAAACTCATTCATATCCAGCTGCAGGGCCTTGATAATATTGATCAATACCAGCAAAGAAGGAACCGTTCTGTTGTTTTCAATCTGGGATATCAGCCCTTTGCTCACCTGTGCCCGGTCTGCCAATTCCTGGATAGTAATGCCTTTCCCCTTTCTCTTCTCCTTGATCTTATTACTGATCTGAATGATAATATCCTCGGTCATATATAAGTAGTATTGAAACAAATATAAGCAGAAAGCTACTAGTATAAAACGTTCTGCATTCTACCTATATTTACGCAAATTAGCATTCATGTTCAGTATCGACCAAATTCTGGCTATTACCTTTACGTTATTTGCGGTCATTGATATTGTAGGTTCTATCCCGATACTTGTTTCCCTGAAAGAAAAACTGGGACATATAGACGCCGGCAAAGCCACGCTGGCATCCGGTTTTCTGATGATCCTGTTCCTGTTTGTGGGGGAGCCCTTCCTTAAATTATTGAGTGTAGACGTGCATTCCTTTGCGGTAGCGGGTTCCATTGTAATTTTTGTTATTGGGCTGGAAATGATACTAGGACTGGAATTCTTCAAAACTGACCAGGATGCCAAAGCCGGCAGTGTGGTTCCTATTGCCTTTCCACTGGTAGCCGGCTCCGGTACGCTGACTACTATTATGTCGTTAAAAGCGAACTTTGATCAGTATAATATATTGGCAGGCATCTGCCTGAACCTGGTCATTGTATATATCGTATTGCGTTCGTTAAATTACATAGAACGTATGCTGGGCAAGGCCGGGTTGATGGTTTTGCGTAAATTTTTCGGGGTTATCCTGCTGGCAATAGCAGTTAAAATATTTAAGAGTAATATTAATCTTTAACCTGATTTGGGATTATACTTTAGAAAATGTAGTTTTGCGTTCTTTCCGGCCTCGTAGTACAATGGATAGTATAAGAGTTTCCGAAGCTCCAGATTCAAGTTCGATTCTTGACGAGGCTACTAACTAAAACCTTCAATGCGCATATTATATGTGATTGAAGGTTTTTTTAACCCATATTGTAACCTATATTTATTTAACGTCCCTAAAAACCTTTTCGATGAAATGGACATTCGTATGTGTGTTTACCCTACTTTGTTTAACCCAACAAGGCAAAGCACAATCCTACATTAACAATCAGACTACCTTGCAGCCAAATGCAAATTTTAACATCGCCGGAGTTGCGCAATCCGCCGCATTGAAAACTACGGCAGGCACCAGCGCTAACGGAAGTCATCACTTTTATCTGTATAATGGTGACGGAAATCTGCAGGCTAACCTAAGATGGACACAGTCTTTTATCAGCGAGGAAGGAGCAAACAATGCTGGTTCCGACTTTAGATTATTTAGGTACTCTAATACCGGTACCTTCCTTGGATTTGGGCTTGCCATTGAAAGAGCCACCGGTAATGTAACTGTTAACAGCCTGTCCACTACGTCTATTAACAGCAATAACTCCCAGGGAATACTAAACATTTATGGAGGTGCCACGGCTGTAGACAGCTATCGTGGGGCAGAAATAGCGATGAGAGGAGGTACTTACAATCAAACTCCCGGAGAAATGTCATTTCATACAGGAATAGGAGGAAGTGGGGCCGTTCAACCGGAAAGAATGCGCATTAATGCAGCAGGAAATGTTGGTATCGGGGCTTCTGTATATTATGGTAAACTTAGTATCTATGATCCGATTGTTGGAAATGCATCGATGACATTTCAATCCGGTGGAGATAGCCGATTCTGGATTAATGAAGGAAATAATGTACTCAAAATAGGCGGCACAGGGGGGAGTACTCCTCCAGCCGCTGGTATTCTCAACATCACCAATGCAGGGAACGTAGGTATTGGAACAACAGCTCCGCAATCCGAATTTTCTGTAAAAGGTACTATTACAGCTCAAAGGGTTAAAGTAACACAAACCGGCTGGGCTGACTACATATTCCATAAAGACTATCAGCTACCTACTTTAGCCGAAGTTGAAAAATATGTGAATACTCACCAGCATCTGGAGGGTATCCCTTCTGCAGCAGAAGTTGAAAAAGATGGTGTTGATGTAGGAGAAATGAATAAAAAACTGCTGGCAAAAATAGAAGAGTTAACACTGTACCTGATTGAGCAAAATAAGGAAATAACAGAACAACAAAAGAAAATAGCGGCATTGGAAGAGTGGAAAATGCAGCAGGAGAAAAAAGGAAAATAATTAAACAAATAGTAATCGCCGCAATAAAACGACAAAAAATGGCAATTAGCTAACCCCCGCCATGCACATAAAATCTGCTTATTTAATATCCCTAAAAATATTCTTCATGAAATGGACACCAATATGTATGTTCGCTCTAGTTGGCATAGCCCAACAGAGCCTGGCGCAGAGTTACATTAATAATTCGACCACCTTACAGGCGGGCGCAAATTTCAACATTGCCGGAACCGCACAGTCAAACACATTGAAAACTTTTGCCGGTACCAGCGCTACAGGAACCGCCCACTTCCATCTGTATAATGGTGACGGAAACGTAGCTGCTAATCTAAGATGGACGCAAGCCTTTATCAGCGAGGAAGGAGCAAACAATGCTGGATCCGACTTTAGATTATTTAGGTACTCTAATACTGGTACCTTTCTTGGATTTGGGCTTGCCATTGAAAGAGCCACCGGTAATGTAACGGTTGGAAACCTGACATCGACCTGGCTAAATTTTAACCCGGTGGGGTTAGCGGCTCCTACCTTTACGACCAGAAGCGCCGGAAGCAAGATTACTTTATGGAATGCTCCTGTTAACGCCACCACTGCTGGCTGGGACATTGGTATGGAAGACAGCCATATTTGGTTTGGTGTTCCTGCCCCACTCAATACCCAGGGTTTTAAATTTTATGCGGGCATTTCGCAGGTAGGCAGATTAGATGGCTTTGGTGCATTGGATCTTGGAGGACAAGGCCGCTTTAAAGGATGGTACACTGCGAATGGAACCGGCATGGCGGCGGAACTTGGAGTAACAGCAGCCAACATCGCCTCATTGATTGGCTTCGACAGAACAACCGGCGCAACAAAGTATATTCCATTACAACTTGCTGGAGGCACTACCAGTACCAACCAGACAGTACTTCTCCTTAATGAGAAAGGGGCCACTATTGCGCCAGGCAACACCGCCGTGAATCCGCAGACGGCACTGTCAGTGAATGGCCTGATTACCGCCAGGCAGGTTAAAGTAACACAAACCGGCTGGGCTGACTACATATTCCATAAAGACTATCAGCTACCTACTTTAGCCGAAGTTGAAAAATATGTGAATACTCACCAGCATCTGGAGGGTATCCCTTCTGCAGCAGAAGTTGAAAAAGATGGTGTTGATGTAGGAGAAATGAATAAAAAACTGCTGGCAAAAATAGAAGAGTTAACGCTGTACCTGATTGAGCAGAATAAAAAGATAGCTGCGCTGGAAGAATGGAAAATGCGGCAGGAGAAAAAAGGAAAATAACTATTCAATTGTTCATGGCGTAGTAACTAATGGCAGATGGCTACTCCAATCCTAGCTCTTTCCTGAGCTATAGAGGGAACATAAAACATATCTCATCTAAGGATTCTGGTTTATCTTTCTGCGACCAGAATAATTAAATACAAATTTTTCACCATGCGTAATTCATTCCTCTGTTTTAGCACTCTTCCTGGAATGATGGGATTTTAAACTTTTAATCCACCTGGGAGTCGAATTGATAGGGGGGAAGCAGGAAATATACGTTACTAGGTAAATAAGCGCAATAGCGATAGGAATTGAATATTAGAGAATTAAACCAATAGGGTAATGGGATCAAAAATAACTAACTATTAACTTTTGCTTATGCCACTGATTTTAAAAGTTAATTACTTTAGATAAAATTATCTTGCCGTAATAAATATTCTATACCGTAGATGCATACATTTTATGCTAGTATTTCTTTCCCGGCACAATCAGTATTATTTCCCTTGACGCTTATTAAATATAGGCCGTGGTATTTGTTGTGTATGCCATGCCAGATTAAGCATATTTGCAATTAGACAAATTTATGAAATCGAAAAATTTTCTTTTTTTTCTGCCTTTAGTATTGATTAGCCTTAGTTGTAGGAAATCGAACGATGGACCCAGAATTATTAATGAGGAGAAAGATGTTGTTTTAGTACTTAACCCGGGTAGAAATAATCCCAGGAACAGTGAAGGAGATTTCATTTCGTTAAAAAACGGTAAGCTGCTATTTGTCTATTCTCACTTTACAGGCAATGTGGACCACGATAACTCTCCTGCCTATCTTGCCGGTCGTACGTCTTTAGATAGCGGCAAAACCTGGTTAAATGAGGAAAGAATAATTGTGCCTAACGAAGGTAAACTGAATATTATGTCAGTATCCTTACTTCGTTTACAAAATGGCTCCATTGCCTTATTTTACCTTATAAAAAACTCCCTGGAAGATTCCCGTCCTTACCTGAGAATCTCTAATGATGAAGGAGAAACGTGGAGTGCCCCAAGATTGTGTATTACAGACAGGGTTGGCTATTATGCTATGAACAACAACCGCGTAATACAATTGAGAACCGGGCGAATTATCCTTCCCGTTTCATTACATAAACTTGAGGGAGAAACAACTTGGAGTTATGTTGGGCGGCTGTACAGCTATTATTCAGATGATAATGGTGTTACGTGGCAAAGGAGTGAAGTAGTACCTAATCCCAAGAAAATACTTACACAGGAACCAGGCGTCATTGAATTAAAGAATGGGGAGGTTTTAATGATTATCCGAACCAATCAACGTTATCAATATCTTTCCTATTCCAGGGATCAGGGGCAAACCTGGAGCACTATTAAGAGCAGTACCTTAATGTCACCTGTGTCTCCGGCCTCCATTGCCAGAATTCCGTCAACCAATGATCTGTTAGTTGTATGGAACAATAATAATGGACAAAATGAGCGCACCAAAGAATATCGTACACCATATACCCTTGCTGTATCAAAGGATGAAGGACAAACCTGGAGTACCTTCAAAGCAATTGAAACGAATGAGGATGGTGTATATTGTTATACATCTATACACTTTATTGGAGATCACGTGTTACTGGCTCACTCGGCAGGTCGTATGTCCAAAGGAACCGGACTATCGATATTAAATGTTACCCGCTTAAGTCTTGGATGGATATATAACTAAAAAAATTCCGGTGATCTTAAGAGAGATAAACATTTAAGATCACCGGATATGCTAGGCAGTCATTTCGCTAAGTTCCAACCAGCGCATTCCCTTTTCATCCAACAACTGAATTATTTCACCGATTCTGTGACTCAGGGGCTCCATTTTATCAAAGGCTAGTTCTCCTCCTGACAGTGCCGCTTCAATCGTTTTCTTTTCTGTTTCCAGTTGTTCAATTTCCTTCTCCAATATTTCCAGCTCCCGTTTCTCTTTAAAAGACATCTTTCGTGTTTTATTTTCCACGATAGTGGGAGTTTTTATTGATGGTTCCGGGATAGCTTCTTTTTTTGGTGGCAGTGTTTTTTTCCTGTCCTCCTCCTTTTGCCATTCACGGTATTGTGTATAGTTACCTGGGTAATCGCGTATTTCCCCATCCCCTTCAAAAACGAAGAGGTGTTCTACCAATTTATCCATGAAATAACGGTCATGGCTAACAATCATAACACAGCCCTGAAACTCCTGTAAAAAAGATTCTAAAATACTCAGTGTTGGTAAATCCAGATCATTAGTTGGTTCATCTAATACCAAGAAATTGGGATTACGGAATAAAATAGACAACAAGTGTAATCTTCTTTTTTCTCCACCACTCAGCTTAGATATATAAGTATATTGTTTTTCTGCAGGAAAGAGGAACAACTCCAAAAATTGCGCAGCACTTACTTTGGTGCCATCTGCCAACGGGAAATTCTCAGCAATATTTTTAACAAACTCAATTACACGCATGTCTTCTTTCACCACTAACCCTGTTTGGGAGTAGTTACCAAATACAATAGTTTCTCCGACATTGATTTTACCTGAGTCGGGCTGCTCACTACCCAGCAACATATTGAGAAAAGTGGATTTACCCACTCCATTTTTGCCAACAATACCGACACGCTCACCTCTTTTAAAGGTGTAATCCATTCCTTTCAGGATTTTTAGATCCCCAAACGACTTATATACCTTCTTCAGTTCAAGAACTTTTCCACCCAATCTGGTCATTTTCACATTCAACTCCAGCTGTTGGTCGGCCACCCGGGTACTGGCTTTCTCCTTCACTTCATAAAAAGCATCTTGTCGGGATTTCGATTTGGTGGTACGAGCTTTTGGCTGTTTACGCATCCATTCCAATTCTTTGCGGTAAAGATTACGGGCTTTGTCTACACTGGACTTATCCATTTCCTCCCGGGCTGCTTTCTTCTCCAGGTAATTTTCATAATTGCCTTTATAAATGAATAACTGTTCCTGGTCCAGTTCCATTATTTCGTTACAAACACTATCAAGAAAATAGCGATCATGCGTTACTAACAACAATGTCACCTTTTCCTGATCCAAATAATTTTCCAACCACTCAATCATGGAAACATCCAGGTGGTTGGTAGGCTCGTCCATGATTAACAAAACGTGTTTATGTTCAAAGCCGATTTCTATCAATACTTTCGCCAGGGCAACCCTTTTTTGCTGGCCGCCGGATAATGACCCAACGGGTTGGTCTAAATTATGTATATTTAATTTTCCTAATATTTGCTTTACTTTGGCATCAAAATGCCAGGCATTAAGCTCATCCATTTTAGCAATGGCATCCGTTAATTTATCAAGATCGGGGTCTCCATGCCCTTCTTCTGTCAGCAGTTCATACTCTTTGATAGCATTTAATACCGGATTGTCGTGATTAAAAATATTCTCAATCACTGTTTTGGAGAAATCAAAATCTGATTGCTGGGCCAGCATCACTACAGTAACATCCTTATGAATCCACACCTTACCACTGTCGGGCACATCCTTTCCGCATAAAATCCTCAATAATGTGGATTTTCCTGTACCATTAAGTGCAACGAGTGCTATTTTATCTCCTTCTTCAATATGAAAAGAAATATCTCTGAACAATGGCTTGGTCCCAAATGATTTGGTAAGTCCTTCTACTGTAACGTAATGCATACTGCGAAGGTATAAATTATCGGCAATACTGGAAGGAAACCAAAGATTATGTATTTTATATTATGACTTTTTCCGTATATTCATATAGGATAACTGGGATTTTCCTGTACCTCACAACTTTTTGTTTATATACAGCATTTCGGCCCTTTGTCCATTATTATCCTCCCCCTCTTTGCGTTTAAGAAATAAAAAAGCCCTTGCGCTGAAAAGCGGAAGGGCTTGTGTATATATTGTTTCTTGGTTAAAAATCATAATAGAATTGACGGAAAGTACTACGCAATCCGAAACTGAAAATAAGGTCTGTACTTTTCGATAAATCGTTGCTTACTTTTCTTGCAGCAAGGGATGCTTCAAGACGAAGATTGTACTTTGGATTCACCACATAGGCAATAGTTCCCTGGGCGTAGAGGAGGTTAGTTTTAATTCCCTGTCCGATCCAGTTACCATATTCGTTCGGATGCGTTGTATATGGCTTAGATATATCATGTCCGTAGTTGGTTTTAGTATCCGGGTCATCACCGTACTTAGAGTACATGATTTGTCCTCTCCCATACCAGCGTTTAATACGGTAGGTGGCTATTCCCAACACCTCCCAGAAATTTGCCCCTAACGGGTGCGCCAAAGACTGATTATAATGCTCATAATTAATCAGGGTACTCTTGTACGAATAAGTATATGGACGCACTACATTAAGCTCTCCCTGCAAATCCAGCTTATTGACTTTAAACAGATCAAAGGAACGGAAACCTAATTGTGCCGACTGTTTATTGGCCCACCAGCCTCTCCCTTTAAATACTTCTTTGAGCTTGAATTCATCCAGCACCAGCTGTCCATATATAGTTGTTTTGGGAAATAACTTAAACTTGGCGTTCATTCCTACCAGGGCATTATCTGAAGAACCTTCGGAAAACTCTGCAGAGCGGAGAAATATAATAGGATTCATATAACTCCAATCAAAACCTCTTTTACGGCCCGAAGAATCTGCGTCGGGCCATATTACAGCATCAAAGAGCCCAATTGTCAATCGTTTGCTAACATTCCAATCCAGAAAATGGAAAACGCCCCATTTCTTATAGTAGCCCAAATCATCATAAGCCGCTGCAAAGTCCTTACTGTGTTTATCCATAAACTGAGCCCACATAGCGGTATACTGTACATTTCCAAGGTTTCCGGTTAACTTAAGATATGGATAACTAAACTGGATATCTGATAAGATAAGAGAGCGATAGCCGTCTCCGATAAAGTTTGTACCATATCCGGCTGTAATATTCAGATACTTATTAGGCGTATAAGACAACAAAGCGCTGGCATAGTTATAATCAAATGCTTTACCTTCGCTATAGTCTTTTATACTACCTTGTCCGGGGACGATTTGATTTTTCCGGATGTACTGGTCCAGATACCCCGGAAATTTTCCCTGGTTCTCAAAAAAATAAGATTCGAAATAAAACTTCTTCCCAATATTGGCCTGGACACTTGCTCCCCGTGTATTCAACCAGGTAGTTCTGCTACCATCTCTGCTTTTACCTATCTGGAAGTCGGGTAAAAAATCAATGAATACATTGTAATCACTATTTCTGAACTCCAGCAAATGCTCATTAAAAAGTTTTCTGTGGAACAAACTACGTTTCGTTGTATCCGGCCGGGTATACATAGCACTGGTATCTTCATGCAACATGGGTTTAAATGCCGTATGATGATTACTACTATCAATGTATAGTTCCCTGATATCCTGGGAATTGTAAGGCATGATAACAGGTAATTTCTCCTGTGCATTTACTGTACCTAATAGCAATACCATTGCTACCATCCAAATGAGATGTTTCATTAATTCTTTTTTGAGTGCTTAAAAATTACACAGGATCAGGCATCACAAACACGTCAACAGACTCTTGCATTCTTTAATATATAACAATAAGCCTGCCAAGGCATAAAGATAATACTTTCCGTAAATCGAGGTGACAGTGGGGGATTAATGCGAAAATAAACGTTACGGCCACAGGAGGTCGTAGCATTTTTATTTCCAGTTCTTCTGTTTCACTTCTTCATAAACACTGGTAATACCTTCTTCCAGAGTGCGTTTGGCCTTCCAACCATAACTGTGTAATTTACTTACATCCATTAGCTTTCTTGGGGTGCCATCAGGTTTACTGGTATCAAAAACCAGTGTACCTTCAAAACCAACAATCTTCTTTATTAATACAGCAAGATCCCCGATACTGATATCTTCACCAACGCCGATATTTACGAGTCCTTTCTCATTATAATTTTGCATGAGATAGAAACAGGCATCTGCCATATCATCAGCGTGGAGGAATTCCCGTTTGGGCGTACCCGTTCCCCAAATTACAACCTCTGGTGCTTTATTTAATTTTGCTTCGTGCATTTTACGGAGCATTGCGGGCAATACATGAGAATTATTCAGGTCATAATTATCGTTAGGACCATATAAATTAGTAGGCATTACGGAAATGAAATTACTTCCATATTGCGCTCTGTAAGCATCACACATTTCTATTCCTGCAATCTTGGCAATTGCGTAGGGCTCATTCGTTGGCTCCAATGGTCCGGTCAATAAATATTCCTCCTTCAGGGGCTGTGGAGCTAATTTAGGATAGATACACGATGACCCCAGAAACATCAGTTTCTTCACTTTTTGCACATGCGCATGATGAATAACATTGTTCTGAATCATCAGATTTTCATAAATAAATTGTCCCCGATAAGTATTATTAGCCATAATACCTCCAACCTTCGCTGCTGCCAGGAAAACGTAGTCAGGTTGTATTTGTTCAAAGAATGTTGCAACAGCCGCCTGATCGCGCAAATCAAGTTCTGCAGACGTTCTCGTTATAATGTTATTAAGCCCTTCCTTCTGCAGACGCCTTACAATAGCTGAACCAACCATTCCTCTGTGACCTGCAACGTATATCTTATCCTGGACATTCATATTTATTCGAATTGATTTAATACTTTGTAACCTGCATCTTTCAACAGTTTTTCGCGCTGAAAAAGCTCCACGTCAGCTGCTACCATCTCTTTTACAAGTGCAGGTAAATCATACTGCGGCTCCCATCCTAATTGTTTCTTTGACTTGGTTGGGTCTCCTATCAGCAAGTCAACTTCAGTAGGCCGGAAGTATCTCGGATCAATTGCTACAATTTCCTGTCCAATTTGAAGTGGTGAGCTACTATCCTTTAATGCCTTCACATATCCTTTTTCTTCTGCGCCGGTTCCCTTGAACTCTACTTCTACACCTACTTCCGCAAAAGCCATTGTAATAAAATCTCTCACAGTGGTGGTAATACCAGTGGCAATTACATAATCCTCTGGCTTGTCCTGTTGCAGAATTAACCACATTGCTTCCACATAATCTTTGGCGTGTCCCCAGTCTCTTTTAGCATCCAGATTCCCCATGAACAGTTTATCCTGCATACCCAGAGAGAGTTTTGCCACTGCCCGGGTGATCTTTCTTGTTACAAAAGTTTCACCACGCAACGGGCTTTCATGATTAAAGAGGATACCATTACAGGCAAACATATTATATGCTTCTCTATAATTTACCGTGATCCAGTAAGCATACATTTTAGCCACTGCATAAGGAGATCTTGGATAGAAAGGAGTCCTTTCTGATTGTGGTACTTCCTGCACTAAACCGTACAACTCAGAAGTAGATGCCTGATAAATTTTTGTTTTCTTTGTAAGTCCGAGCAATCTAACAGCTTCAAGTATACGCAATGTACCAATACCATCTACATCTGCAGTGTATTCAGGTGCTTCAAAGCTCACTTGTACGTGGCTCATGGCTCCCAAATTGTATATTTCATCTGGTTGTACCTCCTGGATAATACGAATCAGGTTCGTGCTATCCGTTAAATCTCCATAATGAAGCTTGAATTGAACATTTGTCTCATGTGGATCCTGGTATAAATGATCAATTCTGTCTGTATTAAAAAGAGAACTTCTTCTTTTAATACCATGAACTTTGTAGCCTTTTTTTAACAGCAATTGCGCTAAATAAGCACCATCCTGACCGGTTACACCTGTAATAAGAGCAATTTTCATTTAACCTTTGTATTTAGGAGCTTACATTATACTATCTAAATTAGTTTTCCTTCATGATATTCTTAATGGTAGTGTCAAGCCCTTCTGCAAGTGTATAAGGAGCATGAAAACCAATAGTTCTTATCTTATCTGCCGAGAATTGAGTGGTAGCACAGAATTTTTTTACTCTCACTGCACTAATAGGAAATTTCCTGTTCAGCACCTTCGCCACCACGTCCAAAAATAAACCACCAGAATATCCAATGGCATAAGGTATTTTCAAAGGAGCAATTTTCTTATTGAGCGTTATCCCAGCCTGCGTTACCAATTCAGTTACACTGAGATCTGGCTTATCCGCATAATTGAATACATGATATCCCGAAAGCTGCTGGTCCATGCAATATTTTATAAACGAAGAAATATTCTCAACATATGCCATGGACTTTTTGTTCTGTCCGTTGCCAATCATCATAAAATTACCAAATGCGATTTGCTTTAGCAGATTGTAAACATTACCACGATTACCTGGGCCAAAAACTACAGTAGGTCTGATAATAACTACGGTCCTGTTTGGGGCATCTTTATTAAACCATTCTCTTAAAACCTCTTCAGCGCCCCATTTACTTTTTCCATAGTGGTTGAAAGGATCTGCCGGATGAGTTTCATCCGGGTTTTCTTTATTCAATCCATAGATAGCTACAGAACTGGTAAAAATTATTTTATTAATACCTTTCCGATCCATTTCAGCCAATACTTTCCGGGTACCCTCAACATTGACATCATAATAAAGTGAAACCGGGCTCACATCATCCTTATGTTCTGCAGCCAGCAATACCGTCCAATCGCCTGGTTGTAATACAGCGCTTAGGGATGCTTCATCACGAACATCTGCGATTTTTGTTTCAGAGGGGAATAAAGCAGAAGTTACTTTATCCAGATTATCAAAAGAATAGTTTCCTTCTTTTAATTTCTTCATTAAATTAGAGCCAATAAACCCTGATCCTCCAATAATAGTAATCTTCATAAAGCTTTATTTAATAAATAAGACGCAAGGTCTGTAAAAGTTTATCTTCTTAGTAATTTAGAATAAAGGAAATTCAGTACAGAAGTCGGCAACATTTTCATGGCAATTCTTGCAGCAGAATGCGTATAGTATTCTCTTCTGGTTATAAACTTGTCATCTGCCATTGTACCAAAAAAATGTAATTCCTCTTTTATGTATTTTATACCCCTTCTCCGGCCCACCATATTATTTCCAACACGTGCATACATCAATATATCAGGAAGGTTATGCATCTTACAGCCATTCTTCAGCATTTTATACCAGAGGTTATAATCTTCCAACACTCTTTTATGCCAATAACTTCCCACTTCAAGTGCTTTCTTCTTCTTAAACATTACCGTCATATGGTTTATAGGATTCCTATATCTGGCAAAGGCGAGAATATCATCATGGGTAACAGGTACTTTTCTGAACCTGTTCAAATCTCCTGGATTAGTCGAAAACTCTTCTATATAACTGCCTAATAAATCAATTTCAGGGTGCTTCTTCAGAAATGCAGTTTGTATTTCAAATCTGTCTTTCCTGGCAATATCATCAGAATCCATTCTTGCAACATAATCACATTTACATTGTTGTAGGCCTGTATCCATTGCATAACCCATTCCATGATTATCAGAAAGCTGTATGATATTGAACTTTCCCGGATGAGCCAAAGCAAAAGTGTTAATTACTTCATGTAATGCTGGTGTTAATGGACCATCCTCTACAATTACAATTTCAGAAGGTAATACCGTTTGTTCAAGTAAGCTTTGAATAGCTAGTTTTAAGTATTCAGGATTTTCTTTTATGTAGACAGGCATTAAAACAGAAAAATCCAACATATTATATTAGGTCTTATTTATATATAAAAATAGAATCAATTCAATTGAAAACAAGTTAGTTAGGATATTTTTTAAATTAGATAGTTGGAAAACACATTTAAAAATTATCCTACTTATGCTTTCCATAAAAGATTAATTTCTGCTTAAAAATCCATTTACATGGCTAGATGTAATTAAGGAATAGCGAAATTATATAAATATTTCGGTCTAAATATTGTTAATTACATTTACGTCTAAAACCACTGCTATGAAGCCGATTAAAATGTTTGTCTGGTTTTGTTTTTTACTTACCTCAGCGCTGATAGGTTTTTCCCAATCAATGGTGTTGAGTAAACAAACTGTCAAAAACACTTCAATTTTGATTGCTCCGGATGCCTCCCAGGCATGTCAAAAAGCAGCAAACGAGTTGCAAAATTATATAAAAAAAACTATCAATATTGATATCCCCATTGTAACATCCAGAAATTCGGGAAGTCAGATAATAATAGGTCAGGACAAATTTATCAACCAGTATGCGTCCGGCATAAACACTGCAAAACTAAATGCCGATGGCTATACGATTCTTTCTAAAGGAAATGACTTAATTATTGCAGGCGGAAGTGGCCGAGGTGCATTATTTGGAGTTTATACATTACTGGAGAATTATTTCGGCTGCCGGATGTACTCAACAGATGTTGTAAAACTACCTCAGCTCAAAACCCTTACCCTGAAAAGCATTAACCTCACTGAGGTTCCCCGGCTTATCCTGAGAGATGTATTTTATCTTGGAGCAATGGACTCGGTATACGCCGATTGGCATAAACTGGTACATGCCCGTAGCACCTATTCGCTATTTGGTCTTTTTGCACACTCCGGCTTTCAGGTAATGCCTCCCAGTCAATATTTTAAAAGCCATCCGGAATATTATTCGCTGATCAATGGCACCCGTCAGCCCTCCCAACTGGATCCCACCAATAAAGATGTATTCACGATCATGCAGGGCTGGCTAAATGCTAAAATGAAAAATCAGCCACAGTATGATTACTGGTCGGTTTCTATTGAAGATAATGGTACATATTGTCAATGCGACAACTGCCAAAAAGTAATTGCCGCTACCAATAGCCCAGGTGGCCCCGCGATTGTTTTTGCTAACAAAATGGCCCAAGCTTTCCCTAAAGAAACCATTTCAGCGCTCGCATACTCGTTCACGCGTAATCCGCCATCAAACATTAAACTAGCACCTAACCTGAATATTATGTATTGTCCTTATTTTAAGGAGTATGTAGCGGGTTATAATAGCCCTGATTATGCAGATATGAGAAAGCAGGTAGATGGCTGGTTTAATCTTACCAATAATATTTTTGTATGGGATTATGTTATTGACTTTAAGGCCTTGCAATCTATCTATCCGAACTTATATAACTTAAAACCTAACCTGCAATACTTCATCCGGAAAGGTGCTACCGGCTATTTTGCAGAAGGAAATATTTTTCCCGATGGTGAGTTCGCTGAACTCAGGGCCTACCTGTTATCAAAATTAACGTGGAATCCTGATGCCAACGATGATGCCATTATTAGTGATTTTCTGCAGGGCTACTACGGAGCAGCAGCCCCGGCACTTAAAAAATATATTCAACTTACTTCTCAGCAGTTGACAGGTGGTCCGGATAAATTAACGGATGATATGATTACCACTTACACGGGATTATTTAACCAGGCCATGCAAAGTGTCCAGAATCAACCGGCTTTGCTGAAAAGAGTAAAAAAAGAAAAGATATCACTTGATTATTCAGCCATCCAATTCTACCTGAAAGATGCTGAGAAGGATGGTAACCAGTTTTTTTCCAATCCTCAGAAATCAGCAAAATTCAATGGTTACATGCAGGAATTCCTTTCTTCTGTAAAAGATAATAATATTAAACGGCTGATCCATAGTCAAAATAACATCCCAATGTCTCAGTTCTATATGCAGTGGAAAAACAAAATGACGGACCTGCAATCCAAATCCATGCTTAAGAAAAATTAAGAGCTATCGACCCTTAATTCCTTCTTTTATCCCTTTTACTATGTACTTTAAATATGCCTTTTTTTCCGAAAGGAGAAGTGGGTAACAAATCATTTTAAAACTATACTTAATTCCATTCATGCATTTCCAATAAAGTGGAACATACTTTCTTCTGCATAAAATGAAGTAGTTACGATATTGGTAATAACATCTGATAGGGCTGGGAACTTTCAGAGAAAAAACACCCATGATCTTTTTGTCGCCTTCTCCCAGGGAATGCTCCAGGTGCGCATTTTCATTAATAAAGAAACGATAACCACCTTTGGCCGTTGCACGCCAGCACCATTCATGGTCAACGCCATCAATAAACAACCACTCATCAATTCCGCCTACTTCTTCCCATATCGGCTTTGATACAAGTGTTCCCGAGCTTATGATCTCCGAAACCTCCAGTATCTTCTCATCTGGCAATACATAATTCCCCTTCTTAATTTTTGCTTTATATGGCTCCTTGGTCCACTTGTTAATTGCCTGTGGGCCAATTCCCCCAACCTTCACCCCTGCTTTTTGCAAAACGTTTAAAGAAGATATTAACTGACTGATCATATCCGGCGCAGGCAAGCTATCCTGATCCAGAAAAATCAGATGATCTACTGTCTGAAACAAATATGCAGCACCAATATTCTGGGCAGCTCCAATCCCCCTGTTTTCATGCAATGGTATATACTCAATATTCTCAAAAGGGGCTATCATTTTCCTATTCTTCTCTGATACAGCTGGAGAAGAATTATCAACAATGCATATCTTATCTACCTTGTCAAAGATAGCTTCCAGTTGCTTTACAGCTCCGGCATCCGGATTGTAATATGTTATCATTATACCAACACTCATCTGCTACTGTCTTTTTATTATATTTTATGGGTTTCGGCAATTTGAAGCATGGCATCCTTCTTTTGAATAGCCTGCTGTAGTGCAATTAAAATCAGTATTACACCTATATGATTCGAATCAAAAATATAGGGATTCGTACTTGAATAAAGTATGTAACAAAAATAAATGAATAAAATCCACTTATTTCTAAATCTGTATAATGGCATTAATACAAATAAAAACAAAGACATCAGTGCAAATCCTAAAATGCCTAACTGATTTAAGATATACAACGGTTGTAATTCGTAATATAACCTACCTCTATAATCTCTTGAATAAGTTACCTTTTCAATAGTATGTCCCAGGCCACTTCCAAAAATCATGTTGGCAGGTGATGTGGTCAAATCAGTCATCAATACTTTAGCCTGATCTGAACGTGTATCTAATGATCCCTGCTGTTTTCGTTCCAATATCGGTTGTACATAATATATATACACCGGCACACACAATAAAATAATCATTATACTGAGTATAATGATTTTATGGAATAACCTGGAGGCAGTGTTCGACCTTAAAAAATAAATAAAATAAAATACTGCCATAGCAATAATGTAGGCAAAGTTACCAGCCACCACGCTTCCTATAAACAGAATAATCCTGTAAAGCAGGTTTCTTTTCGTTGTATAAAAATGTGCAACAAATAACGCAAATGGCAACAGGGCATTGCCTCGTATCTGAACTACATAGAAGAAGCTATTATAGGTATATACATCTCCCCATTCCATTTCCTGAAAATAAAATCTCACTGGTAAATAGGAGGTTTCAGTAAAGAAAAGGGTGAGGTATATAGAAAATAGGGTAATTATTACTGCCTGCAGGCACATTATTACCAGGAATATATTAATGGCTTTACTGGGTAGTACCAGATAGAAAGAATATACGAGCAAAATAAGAATAACAAAGAAGCGCAGAATAGCCCCCAACTCATTTTGCTGCATAAGACTATAAAAAATATCGAAGAACAGCAGGCCTGTTAATAATATTGTAAGCAATTTCAATGGTACAGGTGCAATGCTTACCTGTGTGGCTATTGTACGAAAGGCGATGATATATATACCAAACAAACTAACATTCATGAGTGATGACAACACATTAAACGGCACCTGTCTTGTCATAAATAGAAAGAAGCTGCCAACTAACCATAAGAGGATAGTATTTTTTAAAGTCCTTCGATCAACATCAGGTTGCATATATATTATAACTATTTAAAAAATGTACTTATCCATTCAGATAGCCGAAGGGGACTCAGATCGATTCTATGCAATGGCGTTGTTCTTACAAAATCTTCATTTATCTCATCTACAGAATGATCTACTACTTTTATGTATGACGGATCATAAAAATCGCCTCGCTTTACATATTTATTTGTTGTTATTATCTTTTTTCCTGCAGCAAGTGTTTCAATGGTTCTGATTGTTAATCCTGCCTGTCCGGGTACCGGTATATCTATGATACATTTTGCACGACTCATCAGATCAGCAACTTCTGCGCGGTCAATTACCTTATCTTTTATAAAATCCGCTTTCAATTTGCTTTCATTTATCTTCTCCATGAATTTCCGATAAGATGGAAGGAACAGCAGCTTCATTTTGTTCTTTATTCTCTTCATGGCTGATTGATCATCAGCTGCATAATACAGCCAGAGAAAAGCATTGTAGCCGTTTTTCCTGGAAAAGCGGTCCAGGTCGAGTAAAAGATCACATCGATTTTGAGACGGAATACCTACGGATCCCACATATAAAAAGTCTATATCCTGGTTTGCAGCACCGGCTGCGCCTTCATATTCCTTCGTATAAAATAATGGTAAATATTGTACTCCTGTATTGGCTTCACAGTCCACCGGATCAAAGGAGTAGACACGGTTAAACAGGGGAATCAAATCAGCATAATTCCAAACGGAAAAAGAATCCCAAAAATACACAATGCTAATCAGCTTCTCATTATTCAACTTTAGAAAATCAAGCAATGTCTGAGTAATAGAAAAACCTCCTATACTAAAAAAATAATCGAACTTCTTACTGCCGATGGCTACCATGATTTGTTGCGTGTACTTTTTCTTCCTATCTCCCAGGAATAGCCTACGGAGCGAACGAACCAATCCCGGCCTGGAAGTTCCATTGTCTTCCGGGAAAAATTTGTTTTCAAAAAAAGTAACCTCAGCACCCTGACGCTCCAATTCGTGTATAATCTTCAGATGGTAATCATAGAAGACCTGGCCCATGAACAGGATTTTCTTTCCTGCCAGTATATTTCCTTCACCGATCATTTATATAATCCTTTAGCTTTCATTTCAGCTATTGACTGATCATAGCTGCTAGCTGTATTTACCTGTTGTGTATTCACCCAATCTGTAAATCGCTTTAACCCTTCTTCAAATCTAACTTTCGGTACAAATCCGAGCATATCTTTTATTTTTTCCAGGGAAGCGTAATTATGCCGTATGTCTCCCAATCGAAAGTTTCCTGACACATTGAAATCAACAGTTGTGTTATAACAAGCCATCAGATTTTCTACTACTGTAATAACGTCAATCGGCACTCCGGTACCAACGTTAAAAACTTCATTACCCGCTTCTTCTTTCTCAATACCCAAAATGGTAGCGTCTACCACATCATCAATGAAAACAAAATCCCTGCTTTCTTTACCATCTTCAAAAATGTTAATAGACTTACCATTCTTTATCAGCGAAGAAAATATAGATAAAATACCGGTGTATGGATTCGTGAGAGATTGCCCAGGGCCATATACATTCTGATAGCGGAAGGCCACAGCATCAATACCAATCGCTTTACAGACTGTCATCACTAATTGCTCCTGTACCTGCTTGGTAATTCCATAAACAGAAGTGGGGTGTATCTTTGATGTTTCGTCTGTTCCTGTTAATGTAAGTGCGGCTCTGGTAACAGGGTGTTTGACTTCGAAATCCCCTTTCAACATATCCTCTTCTTTGCGAGCCTCAGGATACACCAGTTCATTATTTTCCCCAAAATACTTACCCTCCCCGTAAATTGCACGAGAGGAAGCGATAACCACCTTCTTTATGGTATGCCTGGTATTAGTCAGAATATCCAGCATCAAGGCGGTTGCGCCAATATTTTCATTTGTATACCGCTCAATTTCATACATAGACTGGCCCGTACCGGTTTCGGCAGCCAGATGCACGATCACATCCTGTCCATGAAGTGCCTGTAGCCAATCCTGGCGGGAAACAACAGATCCTCTGATGAAGTTAACCTTGTTTTTGATAGACTTATATAACGGAGAACTCTGTTCAGGATCATCTCCGTGAATCTGGGCAGAAAGTTTATCCAATACCGTGATAGTATACCCTTTCTCAATAAGTTTTAACGATAAATTAGACCCTATAAATCCGGCTCCGCCAGTTATTAAGATGTTTTTATTTTTCATAGTTAATAATTAATTGAATACAGTAAAAGTTCCATCAGGATTAGTTGCTTTCCAGCTATTGCTGTTGAAATCAAATCTTTTTACGATGATGGCCGGGCTTCCGGTGATGATAGAATAATCCGGGTAATCGCCTTTTCTGACTACGGCATTGGCACCAACTACACAATGCTTGCCTAATTTAACTCCCGGTAATATGACAACGTTATTATAAATTTTACAGGCAGCTCCTATTACTACTGGCGTTACCACTAATGTCTGGTATTCCGGAGCAACCTGAATGTCTTTATATGGATGATCAATATCTGTAATACTAACATTTGCGGCAATGGCTGTATCTTTCCCTACTTCGATGCTTCCTGCACAGGTAAGATGCAGGTTCTGCTGAATGGTAACCCGATCTTCCAGCAAAATAGCAGGTGAATACTTTATTCCCATATAAGCGGCTACTCCTTCTACTCTACCATGATGTCCTATATGTACACTATCACCAAGTGTCATAAATTCTGGTGTTAGTTTTATGGGTTTTATGATAATACATCCTTTTCCCAATTTTCTTGTGAAAAGTCCATACCACCAGGCAGTTTTTGTACGATAAAAAAAAGTGCGAAGTATGACTACCTGATTGAATAAAGATTGCTTAAAAAAAAAGTTGTACAATGCCATTACATTCGTTTTAAGCGGTTACGCTGTTTTCCTGGAAAACAACAGAAAATTCCAATCTTTTTTGAGGTTACATCCTAATAAAACAAAGGTTAACCCTGAAAAAATGAGTACCATTAACGCTTTTATCAATAAAATAACTAAAAGATTACTAAAATTAGAAAAAAGATCAAATAATAATGGTACACTTAAAACAAGCACCAGCAATACTAGTTGTTGAATTAACATTTTACCATTTACCCTGGCGTAACACTGGCTAATGATGTTGCCAACAAGGCTGGCACTGAAAGCCGCCACAATAGCGCCGTAATAGCCATAATGTGGTATGAGTATAAAGTTCAACGTAATTGATACAACAGCTGAGAGAATAATAGAAAGAGAAATGATCTTTTGTTTTTTCTCTGCGATGAGAATGGTATTCAAATAGAGGTTTACTCCTGATAAGATAACTGCTAATATCATCCCGGGTACAATCACATAACCGGCCTGAAATGCTTTGGATCCCATAAATCTGAAAACTTCCTTTGCAATAATAGCAATACCAAACCCACCGATATAAACAAACAATAAATAGTATTTATATAAGCGGGCACTCAAACTTGCAAAGTCATCAGTAGCATACGCCTTGAATAAAATAGGTTCTATTGTTTTATACAAGGCCTGGATAACTACATTTAATGCAATAGAAATAGTAACAGCAACGGAGTAAATGCCTATTTCGTTGAGGCCTACAAACCGCTCCAGTATGATCCTGTCACTGATTGTAATAATAAGGTACGAGAGCCCTCCGGGAATCAGCGGAAGGGAAAATGTCAACGCCTCTTTAAGTCGCTTAAAATTAAATCGGATGGGAGCGTATTGTGATATTATCAGATAATAGATAATCCCGAAAGGGATATTGATCAGCAATCTCGCATAAAATGTTCCTAACAACCCCAAATGCAATATTACTACCAATACGTAGGTGGCTGCATATTGAAAGATAATTCTTGAAACGCTTAAATTAAAAAAGGCTTTGGTATTACCTTTCACCCTATAAAGAACCAAGGGGATAATAGATATTACGTCAAAGAAGTTATTGATTATACCCAGAAAAAAGTAAGGATAGAACGGTATCTTAATATTAAATGCAGACAGGAGATATGGTACAATCAAAATCTGTAACCCCAGCAGGACTACATTAAAGGCACAGATAATTAGAAAGATGTCTCCCACCAACCGCTTTTTCTCCTTCTCGTCCGGTTCCAGATAGTAGTGCCTGAGTACATAACTGTTCAGTGAAAGAGAAGCAATTACATACACAAAGGCCATTACCGCATTGATATAACTGTTTATCCCATATTCACTGGTTGACAGATACCTGGTTAATATTGGCAAAAGAAAAAAGGCAAGTACACGCGGTATAATTTCTCCCAAAGAGTAAAATACAGTCGCACCTAATACTTTTCTACCCTGTAAGTTCACTGGCTTAAATATTATTTTTTTCCATAAAATCAGAAAACATGGCGGCATCAAAATTCTTAAAAAAGAATCCTTCCTCATACTTTTCTGTTACCACATTATCATCGAGTATCTGTTTCAGTTGCATGGCATCTGATACAAAATGTAAATTCACCAGACCTTCTGCGTCATCCGGGGTCATTGCCCCTTCTACGTTGTAAACAATACCTGTTCTTTGTGCCTGCAATGCCTCGTAGATTGCCGTAGATTTAATCACCAGGGTTGCTTTCGTTTGCTGAACCAGCTGCCCCATACTCATTTCATTGGTAATAACGCTGACGGTATCAAACGACTCAAAAGCCGCTGCATAGAAAGCTGCTTCATTCCATTGATTGGGATGTAATTTGAAATAAACCATGGTATGATTGTCTAACTTCAGAAACGCCAAAATAAATTCTTTTAGCTGTTCACCATAAATGTTGGCACTTACCACTGTTAAGCCTTCAGGTTGCTTCCCCTCTACTGCTTGCATCAACAAGCTTTTATAGAAGCTGGTGTTACCGATCGGCATTATTGTTCCAACCGGGTAAAATAATAGCTTTGTCCAATATTCTGAAAAACTAAAAAAATAAGCCGGCAGGCAAATGGACAATGCCGGATAACTAATGCGCTCGTTATAACTGTAAGCAATATGTGCTCTTTCTATTAGCCCGTGCTGATATTCTATTACTGGAACTCCAAGATCTCTTCCCGCTGCAAATAGCCCTTTCTGTATACCATTCTGTGTTATAAATATGGCTTTTACCTGCTTTCTCTTTATAATCCGCTTATAAAAACCATAATCAAATTTAAAGCCATTAATAAGGTTATTTAAATACTGATTATCGAGGCCAGGGCAACTGCCAAATGTAGTATTAATAAGGTTCAATAAACTGGTGTAGTCATCTCTTTTATAAAATCGCTGTAGAATTCTCCTCAACAGACCAATATTATAGTAGTTACTTTGGGGATATTGATAGGCTGATTTTTTTGCTTCAAATGTTTCGAGGATAAAGGCTTCCTTGTGAAGCCGTTTTAATACATCATCCAAGTTTTGATCAAAGAACTTGTTATCTGAAGATTTATTTCGGGCATTTGTAATCATCAGATATTTATACTTTCCGAAGAGGAAAAAAAAGGCCAGTCTTGCCAGGTAAATAATGTTCTGACATAAGCTCTTGATAGCATTTTTTTTGGTAGCAATGGCGGTTGTTACTACTTTATCCTGGTTACGTAACAAACAATAAAAAACATCAAAACGTACAAGATCCCATATAAATAAACCAGCTCCATTCTTCAATCCGAATAGCCCGTTTTCTTCTTCAAAAGTATGGAAGCTTCGCCAGTCAACCAGTTTATGCTCACAATTACTCATCCATTAAAACTATTAAGCGTATACTAATTATCTGTTTGCATTCCGATGAATAAGGAACTCTGTCCACTCCCAATCCAATGGATTATCTATATCTACTGAAGAATAATCATCCATAACATATTTACGGATCTTGGAAAACTCCTGGAATGATTTATTTGTCAATGCTTTGACATTGATTACATAGATAGCGCCATTATATTCCCATACCTTGGGACAATCATGCCTGCTGGTAAAGTTTCCTGTTTTCGACTTTCGAAGAAATCCTTCTTCATTTTCTTCAAATAATACATAATATGGATTGGAGGAGGTTTCTTTCACGCTCACCACCATATCAAGCTCTTCATTATATAAAGCCATTGCTTCTTTTACCTGTTGGGAATTACGAAGAGGAGAAGTAGGTTGTAACAGCACAATTACATCATACAGCACTCCCTTTTGGCTATAAAAATCGATGGCGTGTAAACAAACCTCCCTGGATCCGGCAGTATCTGATGCCAGTTCTTCCGGCCTTACAAAAGGGACTTTCAGTCCGGTACTTTCCGCTACTTTTATAATGTTGGCATCATCAGTTGATATGCATATATCCTCGTTGCTGGCGAGGTCCTGGGCTACTTCTATGCTATAATTAATAAGCGGCTTATTATTAAGTAGTTTGATATTCTTACCTGGAACACCTTTGGATCCCCCCCTTGCAGGAATTAGAAATAATGGCCTCATGTTTAAAAGTTAAGGTGTTTGATATCCTCCTGCGCCTGAACGAAATCCTGCGGGCGACCGATATCCAGCCAATATCCGAGAATGGGATAGTGCATCACTTTCTTCTTCTCTGCGATTAGTAGTTCCATAAAGTCAGTTGCATTAAAAAACTGTCCTTTATTTAAATAGGATAACAGTGATTTTTTCAGGAGATAAATTCCGCCGTTAGAGTAGTAACTGTAAGTTGGTTTCTCATCAAATGAAATTACATCACCACCTGATATCTGTAAAACAGCATATGGAATTTTCACCTGATAAGGAATGCTGGCAATCATGAAATCTGCTTCGGATGCAACGAACGACTTATAAAAATCCAGGAGGTCAATGTTGGTAAGTATATCAGAATTCATTAGCAGAATGTCATCCGAATTAAAACCATCGATGAGGCTCAATGCCCCAAATGTTCCGAGTGGTTCATCTTCTTCAACATATCCGATGTTAATATTCTTTGACGTGCCATCTCCGAAATACGACTTAATTTGTTCGCCAAGATACCGGATAGAAATGGTAATATGTTGAATACCGAAATTGGCAAAACGATCGATATTATGTTCAATAATTGGTTTAGATCCCACCTTCAACAACGGCTTCGGACACTGATCTGTGAGAGGTGCCAGCCGTTCTCCCCGTCCACCAGCCATCAATACCGCACAAATCGGCAATAGCTCACGATATTGGTTCAAATCCAAAACACCAATCACTTCCTTGAAGTTGCCAAGAACCGGGGCAAAGCGTATATTTTTATTCCTCAATACCTCCACTTCTGCTATTGGAGGTTGGTGAGAAACAAGATATCTGCAGGAAGCATTGCATACGTTATTTATTAAGTCAGCAGGTGTAACATCCTTTAACAGCCCCCTCCTTATATCTCCATCGCTCACAGAACCACACAGACGTCCTTCGTCATCCACTACAAATAAAACCGCATTTACAATTCCTAAACGATCTATTTGTGCCATTGCCTGCTTAACAGTAGCTGCGTTACTAATTAAGTGTAGTTTCCAATTCTGCATTTATAAGTCGTAAAATTGTTTTTGAATATTTTTTATCTGTGTAAAACCTGCAAACACTTTCATCATCTGTTCTGTGGTATTCCCATTACCATAAGGATTTTCTATTTCCTTACATTTTTGCATAAACTCACCAGAGAAAGCAATTTCCATACCTTTTATGATATCTGCACTAGTGGGATTAACATGTAATACGCTATCTGCTGCAATTCTCCCTTTCTGTCTGTCGCCTATATTAACTGTTGGAATATGAAAAGAAGGAATTTCCACTATTCCACTGGATGAATTTCCTATCACTGCTTTCACATAAGGGATCAGGGAAAGATATCTTTTCTGTCCCAGAGATTGAAATGCAAAAAATTTATCGGGGTATTGTTTTACGGTATCCTGAATCATTTCAATTACTACTCTGCCATCGGCATCTGCATTTGGATAAGTTATTACCACCTGCAAATCCTTAAAATGGAGCAAAGCGTTTATTATTTCCTGAAACTGGCTCCTGGAGGTGTTTTTTTCCAATGTTACCGGGTGGTAAGTGACTAATACGGTAGGTCTGGAAAGATCAATAGATAAGGATGCCTCCAGTTCCTGCTGGGAGAAGCGCTCCATTTTCTTAATATTATCTATACCAATAGCGCCAACATTGAATACTCTTGCTGGGTCTTCTCCTAACTGAATGACTCTTTTCCGATATACTTCTGTAGCAGTAAAATGCCAATAGGCCATCTTGGTAATAGCATGCCTAAAAGCTTCGTCGGTAGCTCCTTCTGTTGTTTCTCCACCACTTATGTGTATAATGGGGAATTGAGCGATATAGGCAGCTGAAGCTGCCGCAAACGCTTCAAATCTATCTCCCAGTATTACTACATAATCAGGATTCAGCGCAGCAAACGCATCTGTATAGCCTATGATGCCAATACCCACTGATTTAGAGATTCCTACAGCGGTGTCACTTGAAAGCAACATATCTACTTTTGCGTCTATTTTCAAACCATCCGCTTCGATCAGCTTATAGGTAAGTCCAAATTCCGGCGAGAGGTGCATGCCGGTTACCAACAGCTGCAATTCAAAATCGCTTTCAGCTTCAATTGCTTTCATTAAGGGCAGCAGCAAACCGTATTCAGCACGTGTTCCGGTAACAAAACAGACTTTCTTCCTCATATGGCTATCAGTTCATCCATTTGAAAGTCTCTTTCTGCCTTTTTACCAATAACGTCAAACCAAAGCATCGGACTTAATCCATCACCCGGTCTTTTCACGGTAAGGTTTTCTTCTGTAAATAATTCCCCTTTCTTAATATCTGTGGCTGCTACAATACTCTTACGTGCAATACTTTTATTTTTGCTTTCGGATGCAGAAGGGACCTTGTTGCCACTACCTAATGCTTTTTCCACATTACGTATGGCCCTCACCATCGCTGCTAACTCATCGGGCGACAAAGATGCTGCATGATCCGGACCTTCCATCGCTTTATCTATGGTATAATGCTTTTCAATCAGGCGTGCACCTAATGCTACTGCAGCTACAGGTGCTTCAATTCCCGGAGTATGATCAGAATATCCGATCTGTACGTTGCACTCCTTACCAATAGTTTGCATGGCCTTCAGATTGGCATCTTCGAAAGGTGTAGGATACTCTGTATTGCAATGTAACACAACAATATTTTCTTTCTTTGCACCGTATTTTATCAGGATGTCTATCGCTGTTTTGATCTCTTCCATATCAGTCATACCTGTAGACATGATAAGTTTTTCAAAGCTTTTCGCCATTTTGATCAGGTAGGGCAAATTGACAATTTCTCCTGAAGGTATTTTACCATAGGAGATGCCAAGATCCTTTAAAAAGTCTATACTTGGGAAGTCAAAAGGGGTTGACAAAAACATAATGCCTTTGTCAGCAGCATAGGCATTTAGCTCTATAAACTGGTCAAATGATAATTCCAGTTTTTTGACCATATCCAGTTGCGTCTCATTTGCACCGGTACTTTCTTTCTGGTAGGCTGCTTTCTGGGCAAATTTAGAGATGCCTTTTTCTGCAATAAAAGTCTGAAACTTAACAGCATCAGCCTTTGCGTCAACGGCTATATCAATAAGTTGTTTGGCTAAGCGTATATCTCCATTATGATTTACTCCTGCTTCGGCAATAATAAATACTTTTTCCATGCAATAAAATTAAACAGATTTATTTTTTCTTCCGCATATTGATTTTCTCCTTGACATTCACCCAATTATCGCAGGTGATTGCCCTGTCATCAATCCAAACATCGCCTATGGGTTTTCCTAGTATTAGCTGATGGTAGGGCACGTGATGACGCTTTAACCAATCAACAGTCATTTCATATTCCATCCAGGTACGGGCGGAATAAAGGATGATAATGTGTCCTTCATTATACAGTTCAGTTATATTCTCTATTGCATTCGGCAAAGGTTTCGCCATACTTCTGCTAAACTGACGTTCTTCCGTACAAATTGTACCATCCAAATCAATTATTATCTGCATAAAAATAAAATTCTCTAAAGGCTCTTACCATTAACAAATTCTCCCGCCATTGATCAAAAGGAGCATTAATTATATTTTGATAATCATTTAATAAATATTGTACCACATCTGCACCAGCAGCGATAGACGTTAGTACCCCTCCTCCTAGTCTGGGATTAATTTCCATCACAAATACTTTCCCACTTGATTTCTCTTTCAAAAACTGGATAGTAATGGGGCCAATAAATTTTCCCGCCATTAAAATTTGTTTAGAGAGATCTATGATGCTATCATCTTTTATGGTAATCGATTTGATAGCTTCTCCGCCAGCCACTTCTAAACGTTTTCTGGGCACAATGGAGACAATATTAGCATTTTTTCCAACGTAGCAGTCAACAGTATACTCATCAGCAACAACAAAATGTTGCAGCAGATAGTCAGACGTCTCTTTTTCTTCTTTAAATCTTGCAAAAGACTGATCGTCTTTTAATATAATTAATCCTTTGGAAGCGGACCCATAGCGGGGTTTGGCTATCATTGGCCAATTCCCGGTATTATTATCCGGCACAGGGAAAGCATTCTGAATAAACCAATCATTTGCAGATACCTTATCAAACATAATGTGACAAATATTCTCGTCGCTGACAGGAATAAAAATATCAGGCAACAAACGGCCCAGATGCCGGGATATGAGGATAGCAGGATCTACAAAAGGTAGCACAATATTAATGTGGTTATCCTGAATACATTGAGCTAAATGTGCCAATATATTTTCATCTTTCCATCGCAGTCCAACAATTACTTCGGCCACTTCGGCAATAGGGACAAATTTATCCAATTCATATGAAAATATTTTAACATTAATATTTCTCTCTTTTCCCGCCTTGATAAAATGCTCTGCTATAGAAGTTCTTTTTGCTCCTCCAAGGAATAATATATTCAAGGTTTTCTCATGCATGGCTGCTTTTTTTTTCCTAATAGACGTTACGGTTAATATTACAAATTAGTTCTCCGTGTGACAATTACCTTAGTTCAAAAACTTAGATTAACAAGTTGAGTCTTTTTTAATGTGGTCATACCTGTTTTACATTCCAACCATATTTCATGACTTATCCATTATCAGTGAACACATCACAGATTATATGTTTTTCAATAAATCAATTTGAATATTTCGTGGCTTTCCAGATATGTTTTGGAGAATTACTTTTAGAGTAAATCAACACCTGTTTTGAGTAACTATTCATTACAGTTACTACGTTCGAGGCTTCCAAATAATGTAATACTCAACCATGATTCATATTAACACAAATCATTATAACCACATTTTAGTGTTATTATGGCAGCTAAGTTAATATAATTTTAATAGAATGTATAGAAATACCTCCATCATGGGGAGTTTGTAGACATAAAACAGAAAAACGAAGGGGAATGAGGCTGAGAAACATAAATTACTTGCTGGCTAAGGTATGCGGCTTACACTTTTACTAAGACACAGCATCTTCCAATAAACGCTTTTCAGGGAAGGTAACCTTTATTTAACTGCTAAAATAACATAGTCGCTGATATGAATTTGTTCGTTGTGAGAAGTGTAGTCCAATGAATCAATTGATTCAATTGTAAATACTGATCCGTAAATATCGTGTATAGATGCTTTATTACTAAGACGGATAAACCCTTTACCTGAAAGAGGTCCATCAGAAACATTGTTAAATTCTAACAGCCCTATCTCATCATAGGTTTTTCCCAAATACATTTTATCTGAAAAAGTACGGCTATACAGCTTGCCTTGTGGCTTCAGCACCCGTCTAATTTCCTGTAATATTCTCCGGGTATTCTCCTGATTATTGGTATATAAACATTGATTGTCTATTACCGCGTCGAAAAAGTTATCTTCATAAGGCAGGATGGAAATATCTCCTATGCTTAGGCTGGCTGACAAGCCTTCCCTTTGTAACCTGCTGACAGCAATGTCAATGGCTACTTTACTGGCATCGATACCATAAGTATCAAACCCCTCCCTTGAAATAAACCAGATATTGGCACCTGTTCCGCAGCCAACTTCCAATATTTTAACCCGGGGCCGGTTAGCTTTGTAGTAGTTGCGGGCAATGAATTGTATGAGACTTTCTGATGGATATTTGCCCCATTCCTGGTTAGCAAAAACATTATCCCAAATGGGATCCCAACTTTCCATAGTGCGATAGTATTAAAATTAAAAAAATTAAAACTAAGCAACCACAAACATCTTACTACACCGGTAAAAAACGGACACTGCTCGGTATATTCACCACACGGTCTTCTAACCATTCTGCATTCATTAAATCTCCCTTTTGGCAGTGCTCATACATAGGCAGCCTGGTCATCAGGGTCCATATGGGTCTGCACATTACCTGCTGTTGATTGGCAAATGCAAGGAAATTATCTCTTTCCTCACGGTTGTTCAACAAAATTGCATTCAACCAAAAATTAGCTTTACCACCTGGTATTTCCTGTACAAAAGGAATACCTTTCTCACTAAAATAATTTTTGTAAAGGCTTGCCAATTCCCGTTTATTCTCCACAAAGCTGTTAAGCTGTTCCAGCTGGGCGCATGCCAGTGCTGCAGTAATATTTGGTAACCGGTAATTGTAGGCAATTTCATCATGCACGAATTCCCATGCATGAGGTATTTTGGCCGTGGTAGAAATATGCTTAGCTCTGTGGGCTACACTTTCATCATTGGTAATAATTGCACCTCCTGCACCGCAGGTAACCGTTTTATTACCGTTAAAACTAAATGTACCCATCAGGCCGAAAGTTCCTGTATGCGCTCCCTTATAATAACTACCCAGAGATTCAGCAGCATCTTCAATCAACTTAATATGAAAAGCATTACACACCTCTGCAACTTCATCTATCCTTAAAGGGAAACCAAACGTATGCATTGGCAGGCAGGCAACAATTCGTCTTCCACTTGTTTTATTTATACAAACGCCTTCCTCATTGATGTAAGTATTATTTTCCAGGAAAGTCCGCAAAGCAGTTGGTGACAATCCCATGGTATCTTTGTCTACATCTACAAAAACGGGTACCCCACCCGCCTGGCTAATCGCATTGGCTGTGGCAACAAATGTAAGTGGCTGTGTAATCACTTCATCGCCATGTCTGACGTCTGCAAGTACCAGTGCGAGGTGCAAAGCAGCAGTGCCGTTTACTATTGCAATAGCATACTTTGCTCCTGTAATTTCAGCCATCATCCGCTCAAATCTGTTAACATACTCCCCCACAGAAGAAACGAAAGTAGAATCTAATGTATCCATTACATATTTACGCTCATTCCCCCCAAAGTAAGGAGCATGTAATGGTATAAATCCCTCCGGTTTGTTAAATACTGATCTTATGTAAGCTACTATTTCCTCCTGTATCATATGTTGTAGATATCCGCTTTGTATTGTTTTAAATGCTGATCATTCCTGAACCAGGCAATTGTTTCCTCCAATCCCTGATCCAATGTATAAGATGCAGTCCAGGATGTGTGTTGCTTCAATTTTTCGCAAGAACCAAACAACCTGAATACTTCGCTCTTAGCGGGCCTTAACCGGTCAGAATCATGCAAAATGGTAGCATTGGGATTGATGAGATTCACAATCTTCTGCGCCAGGTCACCTACCGTTATTTCAGATTGAGTGGCAATATTACAATCTGTGCCAATGAGGCTATCTGCCTTAGCAATAGCGACAAAACCTTTTACCGTGTCTTTAACAAACAGTAAATCTCTTGTAGGGGTAATATCTCCCAGCTTTATTTCTGTTTTACCAGCCAGCAATTGAGTAATGATGGTAGGTATAACAGCTCTGGCAGACTGACGTGGTCCATAAGTATTGAATGGCCTTACAATCGTAAGAGGTAAGTCGAAACTCCGGTAAAAAGATTCAGCGATACAATCTGCCCCTATTTTAGAAGCGGAATAAGGTGATTGTGGTTGTCTGTCATGTTTTTCATCTATCGGCACGTAGCATGCAGTACCATATACTTCAGAGGTAGAAGTAACCAGTACCCGCTCAATTCCCAGATCTTTCGCCGCCTGAACAATATTCAAAGTTCCTTTTACATTGGTATCTATGTAGGAATCAGGAGAATGGTAGCTAAAAGGGATAGCAATGAGGGCAGCAAGATGAAAAACAACATCTACGCCTTTCATGGCAGTCCTTACTCCGTTTGGATCACGTATGTCGCCTGCGAAGATCTCTATATTTGATAATTCTTCTTTTGACAATGTATCCAGCCATCCCCAGCTATTGAAAGAGTTATAATATACAAATGCTTTTACCTGCGCTCCTTCAGCCATTAATTGTTGCACAAGGTGACTACCAATAAAACCATCCGCACCTGTTACTAAAACCTTTTTATTTTTTATTTCCATATGCTAAAACGAAATTCTGACATTGAGATAGGTGGACTGTTTATTTTCCATCCAAAATATCCCTTAATATTTTTTTAATCAGTAAATAGAAAACGATCAAAACACCCCCCATAAAACCACCAAATATCAGCCCCTTTAATTTGCCTAATTTCACCTTCTCCAAAGGCAAAATAGGAGTATCCACAATTTGAATGACTGGTGTTTCCTGTGCCATTGAAATTTTGGTAAATTCCAGATTCTTCACCACTTCTCCGTACATTGTTTGTAATACCATTTTGTCTCTCATCGCAAACTCAACATTGACACTTGCCACCTGTTTAGCCGGATTCATATTAAGATCCTGCACAGCAGCTGCTGAGTAAGTTTTACGATTCAACAATATCTCCAGTGAATCAGCCTGCGACTGTAATCTGTCAACATTTGATTTCGTTTTCTTAGTTTTCGTTTCAATATAAAAGCCGGCAGCCTCATCAACCAACGATTCCGTAAATACCTTAGAGAAATTCTCGCTTAGAGAAGTACAGGTAACTGAGATGAAATTATACTGCTTTGCGGTTTTGTCTACATCCAGGTTACTTTTTACAATGGTGTTGTAAATAACCTGAAGAATACTGTCCTGAAGTAACGAAAATTTGGTTCTTTCCTGTCCAAGCGGAAAATGTATCTGTTGTAATTCCGGTTTCTTCCAGGTTTGTCTGAGCTTATTGAATTCAATATAGTGTTCTGCCAGTGTCATTTTCTTCCCATCTTCCACAATAGGAGAAAGTAAAGTTTTCTCAATCATCAACCTTGACTTCAAAAACACCATAATATTATCTCCCTGAAAAATGCCACTGCTTCCACTACCTGACAAATCTATCCCAAACTGACTAGCCATTCCCATGTAAGCTCCCAAAGGACCTGCACTGTTTTCCTCCATAACAAAGGTGAGTTCCCCTTTGTACAAAGGCTTCTTAATAAATGCATAAGTAAGCCCCAGCGCAGCGCCAATAATAGCTACGAGAATAATGAGGAACTTTTTACTCCATAGAAAACGTAACCATTCCTGCATTGTTAAAATAATGGATTTCAGCGTTAACTCCTGTTCGCCTACATCAATTCCTCGCGATCGTTGGGATGATTCCATTTATATTTCTTTTATACTAAAACCCTGTTAGATTATTTTACCCTGGTCAGAATAGTCACTACAATCAATGCAATAGAAGCAAGACCACTGCTAAACCCGATTAGTTCCTGCGGAGATAGGCCTCTTCTCTCTCTCTTACTTGGAATATACACTTCTGCACCGGGCTTTAATTTTGGATATTTGTTAAAAAAGAATATCTTTCTTGTACTTTTTATTTCTCCATTAGAATATACCACATAACTTCTTCTTTTCAATGCAGAGGAAGTAAAACCACCAGCTCCCCGTATATAATCACGGAAAGCATATCCTTTATCGAAGCGAATTTTCTTGGGGAAATAAACCTCTCCAAACATCTGAATTGTTTGAAGTTTCTTGGGAATTTTCAACACATCACCTTCCTCCAGTAAAATATCATATTTAGATGACGGATTCTTCAAAATTTCCGGCAGCTTAATTCCGAGCAATTGATATTTACGTTCCATCATACTCTTTACACTCGAAATACTGGTACTGTCTTCCAGCTTGCTATAAAACAACGCAAGTTTGTTACTTAACAACGCACTATCCGAACTATTGATATATGTTCTGCGCAACAGTACTGCTCCTTCAGGAAACGCTTCCTCTCTGAGTCCACCAGACCTTTTAATAACATCAGAGATATGCTCTCTCTTGTTAATAATAGTATACTGTCCCGGATAGACTACTTCTCCTTCCAGCAGAACATTTGCCTGTTCGCTATAAGCTGGGGATTTACGGATAATTATCTCATCAAAGGGTTCTAATATCACTTGTTGCCCTGCAATACCAGATAAATCGGCAGTGATATCAAACTGTTTAATAATGGCTTTTGCCGTGTCTTTGCTATTATAATCACCTTTCCTGATCCTTCTTGATATTTCCACATGCTTCAAGGAAGCCGCGTCACGGAGTCCTCCTGCAAGTAAAACCAAATCCTCAAGTCTCATGCTATCTGCATAAGGAAATAGTCCCGGTCTGTTTACCTCTCCCCCAATAAATACGGAAAAGCCTTGGCGGAGATCAAATTTCGAAAAAATGACTATACTATCTTCTTTCTCTACCGGAATCACTGTTTTACCACCAACTACATCCTGTACATTAAAGCTGATAATAGCAGGTGTGAAATCATGCTGTAAACGGCGGATAATACCGCGATTCAAAGAAGCCTCTTCCCGTACACCATCGGCCTTCTTAATCAGATCGGCAATGGTCATTCCCGGTTCCAGCCCATAATTTCCGGGATGAAATACTGCACCGGCAATGGTAACGCGATTGCTAAAGCGGTTCAATATGGAATCAATAAAAAACTGGTCTCCTGATTTCAGCTTAAAAGAAGCGATTTCATCTGCTTTAACATTGATCACTTCTCTTTCCTTATTGTTGATACGGTATCCTGTTATATTTTCTTTAAAAGAACCATCCGTATATCCTCCGGCATAGTCAAGCATAGTTTGAAGCGTTTCATTATCTTTCGCTTCAAATATAGCAGGGTGCTTCACTTCTCCTATCAACTCCACTCTTGTTTTATATGGATTTACTTTCACAATATCCTGATCCTGCAAAATAATGTTGTTCGATAAATCTCCCCTGGTAAGAAAATCATACAAATCAAATGTATTAATCACCTGACCGTTACGGATAACCTGTATATTACGAAAAGAGCCATTATCGTTAGGTCCACCGGACACATATAACGCATTAGCCACAGAAGCCAGGGAAGGCAGGGTATAAGAACCTGGCCGATCAATTTCACCAATTATCAATACGCGGATACTCCGGATATTTCCCAATGACATTTGCACAAAGGTTTTTCCTGTACCTATGGTAGAATATATAGTAGATAATTGTTTAGTAATCCTTGTTTTAGCTTCCTCAATGGTTAAACCATTTACGTATACAGGACCCAGGTTGGGAATACGGATGTAGCCTTCTGCTGTTACGGTTAAATTATATTGTACTTCGGAATAACCATATATATCAATCATCAATTGGTCGTTCGCTGCAAGCCTGTAATTAGAAGGAGTGGGGATTCTTAAGTTCGGTTCAAAAGTGAGGTTCTTATTACTGAAGAGTTCCGCTCCGAAAATCTTTTTCCTTTTTATGTCGTCGGGATTAAGTCTTTGTCTGAATAAATCAACATTACTGGTATCTGAATCATTAAACGATCGCCCTGAATACTGATTGTCCTGTTGAAAGGTTTCTGAATTCTTCTTTTTATCCAGGCTTTTATCAAGCCCCATCATCGTGATCCTCGTTTTCAGCTTCTCAGCCTCCGCTGGTGGCACTCCTTTCTGTTCCGCATAAGAATCAATATCAGACATACTCATATTGTTCTGCTTCATTTCGGCAACAATTCTACGTATCTGAGCATCTGATAAATTGTCGATATTCACCTGCGCTGGGGACGGTACCTGTGCCATTACACACAAACCTATAAACAGGAACAGTTGGACCAACAGTAATTTTCTTAACATGTATAATAGGATCTAAACTTTCTCGAATCTTTTTTGGAATCAATCTTACCTGGCTGCCGCCAAATAAGCTGCAAATCTATAAAAAATAACATATAAATGTTAGATTCATCAGAATTCTACCACTTTTGGGATGAAATCACTATGAACTGTCGGCTGATAGATTAAGCATGCTTTCGAAAGATATGGTTCCCGCTCTGCAAATATGCGTCCAAATATTGAAGCAGCTCTAATTTTAAGATTATTATAATATATAAATATTATAAATGTGATAAATCCCTATTATTAAAATCCTTTTCCCGTTCTTATACGTTTATCTATTAGAGAGTCGTCTGTGAATTACCTGTTTTGATAAATTACTATCGTTACTTAAACTACCACCGTTTTCATCGATCTAAATACTGGCCTTGGATCAATCGCTTGAGAATCAATTGAAACAACTAAAAAAAGTCATGTTTTAACCGCCCCTTGGCACCTATTCGAATACACCTTTCACCCCTTTCTTTGTTCAAATTAGTTAAGGCAAAAATTAAACATTATGTCGTCTGTTGAATTTAACACCTTGCTTATCGGAAACGCTGATTTCCTGAAACCCTTTGCTTTTACCCTCACCAAAGATGCTGAACAGGCAAAAGACCTTTATCAGGAAACCCTTTTCAGAGCCCTATCTAACCAGGAAAAATACCTGGAAGGCACCAACATCCGCGCCTGGCTATTCACCATTATGCGAAACATCTTTATCAACCACTACCGTAAAAAATTGAAACATCGCATGGTAGCCGAACCAAGCGCGAGCGACTTCTTTATTAATTACCACCAAAGTACCGTTACCAACAAAGCGGCTTCTAATCTACAGATGAAAGATATCCACGTGGCCGTGTATCATCTGCCCAATATCTTCAAAAAGCCGTTTATGCTCTATTATGAAGGCTATAAATATTTCGAGATTGCTAACATTCTACAGGAACCACTGGGCACCATTAAAAGCCGGATACATTTTGCCCGGAAAATACTTAAATCCCAGGTTCCAAGACAATAACCCATATCATGAAAACTAACATGTAAATACCATCCAGCCCGAAAGCAAGCTTTCAGGCCGGACCATCACCGCTATGAACGGTAGTAACCGTATACCAGCCGTAAATAATGCTCTTTCAGGTGAGACTGGAAATACAGTGCAGTTACCATTATCACAGCAGCGGCGCAAAGAACCGCCGGATGCGGCCATATATAATAACCCGCCAGGCTCAATACCAGGTACCGGGCATATTCGAGGTAAAAAACCCACTTCCTTTGCTCCATAATAGCCCCACAGTTGATCAGCGTAAGCACTATCAACAAGGCTACACATACCTGGATGAATACCGGCACATAATGCTCCAATAACAGGAAAGCAAACAACAATACAAGCGTAACAACAATTTGCCACACCACATAATTAAATAACTTAGGCGTTTCCGTTACCTGCCGGTTACGCGCCAGGTATCTGTCTTCCAATATCTGCCGTGCACCCGGATCCACATTGTCCGGCTTGCCAAAAATAATCCGCCATTTGTTGCGCCACCCCTTGGCACGACGAGCGGAATACAGCATTTCCAGTATAAAATGGAAATGCTGCCATAGAAAACTATTGCTCTCCAACGGCTTAGTTAAACCATATACAGGCTCCTCTTCCTCCTTGACAAATGTGCCGAATAATTTATCCCAGATAATAAATACATCTCCATAATTCTTATCCAGGTACTGCGGGTTACTGGCATGATGCACCCGGTGATGGGAAGGCGTTACCAGGATATACTCCAGGATACCCAGCTTTCCAATAGTACGGGTATGAATAAAAAACGGATACAGCCCATGCACCAACAACATACTGGTGATCATCGCCGGAGGGAAACCAATCACCGGCAATATGGCCCAGAAACCTGTTCTGATAAATGCCTGGAATACCGTAATTCGCGCAGATACCGTATAATTAAACTCCTCACTCTGATGATGTACCACATGCGCACACCAAAACACCGTCACCTCATGCGCTAACCGATGATACCAATACCAGATAAAGTCTGTACAAATCAATAACGCCACCCATAACAACACACTGGCTTTGATATCAAATATGGCATAGTGACGATACAGGTAATCATATAAAAAATAAAACAACCCCACCGTGAACGTATCCAGCAAACGTTCAGCAATACCCACACTCAGGTTAGTAATCGAATCATTAAACTTAAAATAGTTTTTCCCCTTTTTACGTGATACGAGGTACTCTAACCCAATGAACGTCAGGAAAAACGGGACAGCCAATGCCAGGTAGTTTAAATGCACTTGATTAAATTTTAAATTCGGAAATCCTCGATTGTTAAACATAGGCGTATACACGGCGCCAGCCCGCGTATAGGTTTCATAATTCAGGTTCTGGTGGTGGTAAACTGGCACAATAATAAGTAATAAAAATCAATTATCCTACTATTTTAGTAGACTAAAATAAAAAGAGGAAACGAAAAGCGGGAAACAACTTTCGTCATCTCCCGCCCTCGCGTCATTGCATCTATTCTTTACTAGTCTTCCGCAGGCCCTCCATCCGCCATTCTTACCACTTTTGGTACAAAAGTACCTATCACCTCCACCAACGCTGATTGAGCTGCCATCACTGTATTAATATCTTTATAAGCACCCGGCGCTTCGTCCAGTCCACCGCCTATCAGGGTTACACCGTGTTCTTTCAATACGTCTTTCATTTGCTGATCAGTAATGTTTTTTTGTGCCTGCGTGCGCGACATCATCCGCCCTGCTCCATGCGAAGCAGATTGCAAGCTGGTGACCTCACCCTTTCCACGCACAATAAATCCTGGCGCCGTCATAGAACCGGGAATCACGCCCAGCACACCTTTTCCTGCCGGTGTAGCCCCTTTACGATGCACAATAACTTCTTTACCCTCATACATCTCCTTCCACGCAAAATTATGATGGTTCTCTACTCTTGCCAGCAAAGTAGCCCCCATGGCAGTTATCAGCCGTTTATGAATCAAATGGTGACAGGCAGATGCATAGTCGCCCGCCAGGTTCATTGCCAACCAGTATTCCTGACCCGCTTCCGTATTCAGATCCAGGTACGCCAGGTGTCCTGCATGCTGCGGCAACGGACATACATCTTTCGCCACCTGGGTATAATGGCCCGCTATCTGCGCCCCAAGTCCTCTTGACCCCGAATGCGATAGCAAAGCCACATAGTTACCAGGCACTAACCCCCATTCATTATTTACATCCGAAATAGTAGCAATCCCCCATTCTACAAAGTGATTACCGGAACCAGAAGTACCCAGCTGACCAGCAGCCTTGTCCAACAGATTCTTTACAAAACGGATTTCCTTAAATTCACTTCTTTCCAATACCGGGTCCGGCTCTCTCTGCTTCCATTCCACACCGGCACCAAACTTCGTCCAGTTTACCAGCTGCTTCTTGTAAGCAGCATCATTCGTCAATAGCGACTGCTCCGGCAAATCCAGTATACTCAAACACATACGACATCCAATATCCACACCCACACCATAAGGGATCACCGCATTATCTGCGGCTAATACCCCGCCAATAGGCAACCCGTATCCCTGGTGAGCATCCGGCATCAACGAACCTGCAACGGCAACGGGCAAACGAACGGCATTATTCAGTTGCTGTATCACACCATCTGCAATATTGTCCGCACCAAAAACAGCATAAGGCACCGGCGTTTCACGCAACGGAATTTCTTTTGGCGCCACTGGCATCAACAACTGTTCTGCTACCGGTCCCAGCAACGCATCATTTACATATGCGTCAGGATCCGCCAATACTTCCTTCAGGAGATCTATGGCTTCATCACGGGTCAGGTGACTGAAATGTTCGTCCATCACCTTCATGGCTAAACGAAATACAGGACTTTTTGGGTAACCTATTTCCAGTAAGGTTTTACCACCTACTTTGAAATTTGACATATGGATTAAATTTTATCGTACCATTCTTCCTGCAACATTTGTTGCAGGGTTCTTTTTTTAATATACTTCCCTTTTTCGGCGGTCAGCCAGCCGTACCATCGGTACACTTTTCCGTCAGTTAGCTTCCTTATCTTCTTCTCCAGGAAATGTGCCTGCAGATAGTTGCGTAACTGATCAATCTGAGAGAGTAACTCCGGCATCATCGCCCTCGTTTTCGTGATCATATTCGGTCTTACACGTAATACAAAACGCCATGATTCCCTAAATACCATCCTCTTTTGCGGCACAAGGCCGTTCTTGTAAAAAAAATAACGCTCCTCAAAACAGGCGGCCTCCTTCTCTGTTAACTTCAACTTTGCAAAGTGGTCTACATCTGGCTGCAGCAGTTGCTGTTCTCTTACAACTAACTTCTTCCGGCCATGAGACCGCTTCTTTACTTTGAAATCTTTCCGATGACTATATTCATAAGTGTTTATTTTCTTCAATAACTCCTCATAGAAAGTAGCATTTCTGCCCTTTGCTACATCATCCCTTAATACAAAGAAGCGCTTGTAACCTTTCATTACCGGAGGTTCCAGCGGAACATATCCACGCTTGCTCCAGGTATCCCATAACGCTTTTTCTTTTCTATGTAAACTTAACAGTTGCTTTTCAAACTGTGTACGTGCATCACGTATTCTTCTCCTGGTAGTTCTTATTCGTGATGCTGCAATATAGTTTTCAATTTCCGTTTGTACCGGATTGTCCATAACCAATGATTCATTTCCCACTTAATAACTTTCACCAGGTGGTGGAAGCGATTACTCAAGCTGTTGTATATGGACGTTTGATTTTTTTTCATGATGAATATCTTTTAAGGTTAACAAATATTTTTCCGCCAATGCCTTCTTCCAGATCCTGTTTCATGAACCTGTAAGGCAGCACATGTCTATCTACCAGAAAACGACCCTCGGGATCATACCTCCATTCCTTGCGACGGCTGATATATTTTCCATACACCAATTTACCAAAGCGTGGTCTGAGGTTATTTCTATCCAGGAAATCATCTATTTCATCCATCCTGGATTCCAACTCAGGGGCATGGATCCACTGCTGTGTAATCCAATTGGGTCTTACTCTTAATATAAAGCGCCAAGGGTCTGTAAAAACATACTTCCTTACAGGCTTTCCACTTCGCTTATCAATTTTTATCCACTCCTCAAAATATTGAAGCGCACGCGGGCTAAAATCCATTTTCTTAAACTCCGCTTCTGTTGGCTCATATAGTTGCTGCAGGAAGTCAGCATACCTGTGCCTCCTTTTGTAGCGCTTACTTACCCTAAAACCCTTCTCTGCACACCAGTTCGTGGTATTAATTTTATCCAGGATTCCCTGAAAAAAAGTGGCATCTCTACTTCTGGCTACATCGTCTCGTAATACAAAGAAGCGATTATAGCCTTTCATAACGGGCGGCTCCAGTGGCACACAACCACGATTCCGATAAGCTTTAGATAAAGCGTCTTGTTCCCGTTTCAGGCGTAGCAATGCCTTATCCTGTGCCTTTATGGCAGCACGCTTTCTTTGCCTCCCAGTTCTGATGCGTGACATTAACAGTATGTCAGATACTGCTGAATTTTCTTTCTTCATAATACATGTTTAGGTATCCGATCGGAACTCCCTTAACATGCTGATGTAGATGAATAACCAGTTTCTTTTGTCAGTCATATTTTTATTTATGCGGTTTCTTCTAAAACATCTCTTCTAAATCCAATCACGTGTTGCTTTCTTTCAAACGAAGGCTCATGTTGATTGGCTATCTCTGCTACGGTCATGGGTTTATTAATAACAGTATCAAATCCCATGTGCTTAGATAACGCCTGCGCTTTCTCCACCGGCAACCGCTTAAATTCATACTTGGCAATTAAGCGACCCTTACGCAACAATGCGCTGTCTATCGCCGATAAATCACTGTTGAAAGAACATACCAATTGTATATTCAAACAATCCGCCAGCAGTCCATCAGACAGGTTGAGCAAATTGGATACAGATGAATTACCTGAGAATTTACGATCCATAATCACGTTCTCTGCATCTTCTATCACCACTACGCAATTAGGATTATCAATCAGCAATTCCATGAATTCAGGATTCATGATATTCGTAGCCAGATCCGGCGAAACGAATAATACCCGCTTTTTGATCCGGCCAATCAGGTAACGCAGATAAGTGGTTTTTCCTGTTCCCGGTAAGCCATGCAGCAATACAATACCCTTATCTTTATCCTTCTTTAACCGCTGCTGTATTACCTTATCTATCTCCTTAAAATCATCTTCATAAAACATACCTATGTCCAGGCGGGTACGTTTTATTTCCAGGCTTTTCAGTTCCAGTCCTTTGCGGCCACTGGTGATCAGGTTTATTTCATGTGGCTCCCTGCGCTGCTTTTCTTTATAACGTGTAACCATTTCCGTTATCTCCGTTACAAATGCAGGTATGGATCCATTATGCAATATTTCACACCAGGAAAGCCAAAACACTACGATGCAGTTATTATTCAACACCATCAGTGTTTGATTATGCTTGTACTTTTTCTTCTTGTTATCATAATCCGTGTACCGGTGTGTGTGCGTTATCATGCTTTCGTACTTTTTAGCGAAAGCTGCCGCTGCTTTTTCGGTATCTACTTCATAGATATTATTAATATCCGGGATGGCGTTGAAATACATGGTGTACACACCTCTCGGATCAAACTGCTCTCCATCCGTGATATCGATATTATTGTTAACAGTATATTTCATGTTACGTTTTCTCTTTTTATAAATGCTCCCGATTGATAAAGATTTACCAGGGCGCTGCGGCCCCGGGTAAATCTTTGTTATCATGGGGGTAAATTACAAGTTATCCTTTTGATAACCTGATTGTTGGGGATTAATTGCAAACAGAGACGAAAAAAAATATTTTTAAAAGGAGATGAAAGCGGAGCAGGATTACTCCGCCTGCCTGTTTTTATATGTACCTCCTCAAATAATCTCTTTATTGCCAATAAAAAAACCCGGCCTGTTTTACACGGACCGGGCTACTAACGTTAACGTATCTATCACGTTAAGGCATACCTCGGCCATGTAGCATCCAATGCTGGAATGCTATCCTGGAACCATTTACTGTGGCGGATCTGAACCCGTTTTGTAATTGCCGGCGAATTCATTATCACTATAAAACGACAACAAAAAAGCCCGGATCCATGGACCCGGGCTTCTGTTATTTTTACAAATATCTATTAGCTACCTGTAAACATAAAACGCCCGGAACCCGCTATCGCCTTGCGTGCCGCAAGGAAGTGCGTTGTCCATATATAAATTCAAGCGTTTCATTTTTATCAGTTTACTTTTTGTTTTATTATCAATTTTAACGATGCAAAGATAACAGCATATATTTCGATATTGCAAATTTTTAACAAAATATTTTCAAATATTTTTTCTATGCTCTCTTAAGCAATACTTTTTGCGTTGTAAAATCTGCCGCTGCATCTATTACCTGTAGCAGGTTTCCTCAATTTGCTACCAATTCGAAACTATTCTTGTAGACTTTCCTGATAGGTAGCTTCAGTTTATCTGCTTCCACTGTAGCTTTTACAGTAAATGAACCACAGGCGTTATCTATACTGCGATTTAACTTATCTACTCCTTTCAGCGTATAGCCTTTAGAGATAGTTACTTCAATGATATTTTAAAAACTGCGCGCATAAGGCATGTAGATATCTACCTTGCGATCACGTTGCTCCAGCTTGATTTCAAGTTGGCCACCTATTAACTTGCCCGTTTCCAGGATATTGTTGTTACCTGCATGTTTCAGCGGGCCATCCAGTATGAAATTGGTATGGTAAACAAAGTCTGGATCATTATGCTGTAATCCCATTTTATCAACACCAAAAGAAATCACTTCTTTGGGAGTTATATCAAATTGCCCTTTTTAATTTCCTCTGTAAAATAATCCTTTTGTGCCTTATACGCCGCAGCAAAAAGCCGGAAGCGTACCTGCTTCCGGCTTAAATACCAATCGGGACTAACAAATACAGATGATGGTGGTCGACCTTAAAATTAAATCAATACCGCATTCTCTTCGTATTCCCTTTCCAGTCGTTGCATCTGACGGATATGCCGTTCGATGTGTTTGGTGAGGAAGTAGATGTATTGGTATATATCGAGTTTTCCCAACTGGTTAACAGACATATTGGTGAATACGAGTACTCCTTCTCCGTTTTTCAGGAGAGACAGGTTGTACATGCATTGCGCATATTGCTGTTTCAGGAGGGCTTTTACCTCTTGTATATTTTTAAAACCGGTAGGTTCCATATGTTCGGGTCTTACCCAGCCAAAGGATTTGCTGCCGATTACGTCTATCTGGTCAAACTTATCCTGGTAATCCGCCGGAATGATAACGGTATGGCCGGACTTTTTACGTTCCAACGCGCGGCGGGTACTTTTGTTAATGATCAGGAGCAGGAAGTAGTTGGTGAGCGTAATATGCTCCAATACTTCTCTGATGTTCCACTGATCGCGGTCTGGTTTGAAGTGCAGTAATGCCTGGTCTTTTTCAAACCATTGATCCAACTCCCTGAAATTGGTGAGTAAGGCCTCTCTTACAACTTGAATAACGTTTCTCATCATCTAACGTTTTTGGGATTATGCACTTGCTGTTTACTTGTAAAATGGGTTAGCGCATAACTTCATTTAAAAAATACATTGTTTGCCATCTTTATGCCAGATTTTCGCCACAAAAAAACCCGGCCGTATTTACGGACCGGGACTAAATAATGTAGAGGTTTAGCTCACACTACCGCATACCATGTCCGTATGGCTTTATTAAAGGCAAAGCCATCCCGTTTGCACCGTGAGGTGCATTTTTTTGTATTACAGTTATCTTTTGAAATTCTGTCAATGTCGTCATTTCAGTACTGCTTCAAAAGCAAAAAGTCCCACACTTGTTCTAGTGCGGGACTTTTGTTTATATCGTTTGATAACTTTTTCTATCGTTAACAATCGGTGCAACACGCCCGCAATCTGGCCTTGACCTGCTTTTGCTTGCAGGCCATCGCTGAAATCTCGTATGTTGATATAAGTTGCACAGTTCTTTTTTGTTCTTGGAACAAAGGTAATTTTTATTTTTTTTATTACACAATAAAACACCCTACTTTTTTCCCAGACTTAACAATTAGTTTAAAGTGTAACTAATTTGCCGGGAAAATCAGAACAAAGTTAATTGTGCATTTGGCCTGCGAAACGCGTCTGTATTGAATTCGAAGCGTTCCTGGTTCATGCCGTTCTTCTTTGTATGTAATTTAAATTGCTGCCTGATGATATCTGCCACATTTCCATCTCCCCTCATTCTCCGTCCAAACTCGCTGTCGTTCACCTGTCCGCCGTGCAGTCCCTGAATCATGTGCCATACCTTATCTGCCCGGTCCGGGAAGTTTTTATACAGCCAGTCATTAAAGATGATCTTCACCGCATCGTTGAGGCGTACCACGGTATAGCCGGCATATTTAGCACCATTGGCCGCTGCGGCTTCCAGCAAGCGGGGAATTTCCTGGTCGTTCAGTCCGGGGATAATAGGAGCTGTCATAACGCCAACGGGTATACCAAGATCACTCAGCTCTTTCACTACTTTGAGCCGTTGAGCAGCAGTAGCTGTACGGGGCTCCATTTTTTGCCGCAGGTCTTCCTGCAGCGTGGTAATGGAAACGTATACGCATACCAGGTTTTCCTGGGCCAGCTGCTGCAACAGGTAACGATCCCGCAATACCAATGAGTTTTTAGTGATGATACCTACCGGCTGCTTATACTCCACCGCCACTTCCAGCAGTTGACGGGTCAGCCACATCTTACGTTCTATGGGCTGATAACAGTCAGTATTGCCTGACAGGGAAATAGGCTTGGGTACCCAGTTCTTGTTGTCCAGGAACTTGCGAAGCAGGGCGGGCGCATTATGCTTCACAATGATTTTGCGCTCAAAATCAAGACCGGCGCTCAACCCCCAGAACTGGTGGGAGTTACGGGCATAACAGTAAATACAGCCATGCTCGCAGCCCTGGTAGGGGTTCATGGAAAACCACATCCCCACATCCGGACTATCCACTTTGTTGACAAGGGTTTTGGCATGTTCCTCAAATATCTGGGTCGGAACATCCGCCTGCCACCATTCGTCAATACCCTCTGCATGTTCCTGCGCATATTCGTCCGTCAGATATTTATTCTTTGGATTGATCTGTGCCCCGCGGCCTTTATAATATTGAGGCGCTGGCTCTCCTTCCTGGAACGGCAACGTCATAACTAAATATTTTAGTAAAACTACTAAAATATTTAGTTATGACGTAAAATTTGTTTTGTTCACGCAACTAGATGATCTCCATCTGTTTCATCAGGAAGGTGGCGTTTTTATTGCGCGCTACCCCTTCCCGGATGCGATAATCAAAGTAGAGGTGATGCTCCTGTATGGTGCTTTCAAAGCAATAATTGCGGATCTGGTTGGGGTAAGCGGCCTCCAGTTGTCCCAGCTCCAGGTCATGCGTAGCAATCATGCCCAGGCAGTTATATTGCAGGAAATGCTCAATCAGGCTACGGGAGCCGGACAACTTATCTTCCGAGTTGGTGCCTTTGAGTATTTCATCTAACAAAATAAATACCCGCTCCCCTGTTTTCAGTTGACGGATAATATGCTGCAGGCGCAACAGCTCCGCCTGGAAATATGAAGTATGACTGGCAATAGAATCCTTGATACGCATGGAAGTCATGATATGCATAGGGCTAAACTGCAGGCGGTCTGCGCATACCGGCGCACCACACATGGCCAGCAACAGGTTAGCACCCACGCTACGCAGGAAGGTACTTTTTCCGGACATATTGGATCCGGTAATGATCAGGAAGCTGTCTTTTCTACCGGTACCGCCATCATTCTTCACGCATTCATCGGCAGGTATCAGCGGATGCCCCAGCGCAGTAGCTTCCAGCACCCGTGCTTCCTGCGGCTCCGGCCAGGTAAACTGCGGATGATTATACGCATAGGTAGCCAGGCTATTCCACATTTCAAACCGGGTAATCACATCAAACCAGTTGGTGATATGCCCCGTGTGCTGTTGCTTCCAGCGTTCCAGGCGAAGTATACAATGGAAATCGTACAACATCAGGGAGTTAAGCACGATTCCTACCAGCAGGTTCAAACGCTGGTCAAAGGCGCCGCTTACTTTAGCCAGCCCTTTCAATGCCATATCCGCCTCTTTCGCAATTTCCTGTTGCTCCCGTAACAACCGGGATTGCCTAAAATCACCGCCCTTGATGAGATGCAACAAAATGGAGAACTTATCCAGTATGCGTTCTTTGTGAGAAATAAGTACATACTGCGCCATGATCTCCTTCTGATTTACGCCCAACAGGATCCAGTTAAGTATGATCATGGTGGTGAGCAGGTAATACTTCCCACTGTAAATACCATATACCAGCGCAGCCACTACCAGCGCCGGGCTTGCCCATATCGCCACTTTCACCAGCTTATTATTGATAAAGCGGAAAGGCATATCCAGCCATGCTACAATCTCTTTACGATCACTTTCTTCTTCTTTAGCCAATATCGCATTAGCAGTCAACTGTTGCCGGAACTCCAGTTCAGGCGCCAATACTTTCAAAGCTTCCTGTGTATCCAGTATAGTAGCAATATCTTTCAATGGATTACGCAACGCCGCCGCTAGCATTCGTTTGCCGGATAAGGTACCTGTTCTGTTGAGATGCTGAAAGATAGAAGCCGGTCCAAATACATCCAGGTCGCTGGTAAAATCATGTTTGTCGTCTGCAAATTCATTCCCGTCTTCGAAGTCCGACTGCCAGGTAGTGACCAGCTGTAACTCTTTCCTGTTCAATGCCAGCAGGGTTTCAAACAATTGTAGTTTTTGCAACGCTTTTGTGTAAAGGATCAATAACCGCGCAAAGGCGATGATGCCAGCAATTCCCAGCACGATCCAGGTGGCTGTCCACCCGTTACGGAACAGCTGTACCATACTGGTGGCTATCACTAAAAAGCTGATTAACCGCGCCCAGGATAACAGGGAGGTTAAATTTTTTTCCTTCTTCATCGCTTCATCAAACTGTGCTATCCTTTGCTGGTAAATACTTGCTGCAATCATTGCTACTTAGGTTTATTGAAAAAAAATCAGGGATTTCATGATTTATGTTCACAATTTATTGAACATACCTCACAAAATCCCTGATTAAAGTTATCCGGATAAATTATGCGTATTGTCTTTTCAGCAGATCAGGATATTCCTCACTTACTTTCAGAATCAGCTCACCAAACAAGGTATTCACCCAGGCGAACCAGGCACGGGTATATTTGGTAGGATCATCTTTATGATAAGATTCATGGATAAATCCGGTATTACCGTCGGTGTTGCGCAGGGTTTTAATGCAGCCGGCAATTTCTTCCTTATCATGACTGGTTAATGCTCTCATGATAATACTCATTGGCCAGATGTAGTCGGTGCCGGTGTGTGGACTACCTACTCCATCGCCATATTTACCTCTGTAGAACCATGGCTGGAAGTTGCTCCACACAAAGTGACGGGAAGCCTGGTACAGCGGATCATCGATGCCGGTATAGCCCAGGTAAGGAATAGACAGCAGGCTCGGTACGTTGGTATCGTCCAGGAATAAACGATTACCGAAGCCATCTACTTCAAAGCCATACATCATGCCCAGTTTGGGATGATCAACAATAGCGTAGGCTTTAATTGCTCGGTCTACTTCATCTGCCAGTGCCGTACATTCTTTGGCAAAAGCAGTGTCTTTATAAATGGTTTCGCTGATTTCCGCCAGTTGACGCAGGGATACTACGGCAAACATATTGGAAGGAATCAGGAATGGGAATACAGTAGCATCGTCGGAAGGACGGAAAATAGACACAATCAGGCCTACCGGTGATATGGGGTTACCCCAACCGCCATTGGCTACAGTATCTGACTGTACAGCAGACACACGCTGGAATTTGTAAGGGCCGGGACCATCTTTACGTTGTTGTTCTTTGAACGTTTTCACGATCAGTTGTGCGGCCTGTTTATATTTCGCATCAAAAGGCGTGTTGTCGCCGCTGATTTTCCAGTAGTGATAAGACAACCGCACTGGATAGCACAGGGAGTCTATTTCCCATTTGCGCTCGTGCAGTTCCGGTTTCATTTGCGTAAGGTCTTTCTCCCATTCGCTGCCAGTGGGACCTTCGTTAAAGGCGTTGGCATATGGGTCGATGAGGATACATTTTGTTTGGCGGTTAATAACGCCCACTACCATGTCTTTCAGTTTGGCATCCTCTTTTACCAGTGGCAGATAAGGCCATACCTGGGCAGAAGAATCACGCAGCCACATAGCGTTGATATCGCCGGTGATAACGAAAGTATCCGGTTTACCGTTTTCAGTTTTGAAACTAACGGTTGTATCAAGTGTATTAGGGAAACAGTTTTCAAACAGCCAGCCCAATTTGGTATCTGCAATCTGCGCTTTCACTTTGACGATGGTCTTTTCCACGGCTTCGCTGGTAAATTTCCGCTTGGCCAGTGGTGGGCGCTGGGAGGTATATCCGTTCCAGCCAAATACTGTTTTGGGCAGTCCCAGCCCAACAGCGCCTGCTACCAGGGCACCGCTTTTTAGAAAATCTCTCCTTGCAACCATAACGTTTTTTGAATTTAGGAACCCCTAAAATAGAAAAGTTTCTGGTATTTGCTTAATCGATTTATCAAAAAGAGCAGAAAGCAGAAAGCGGAAAGCAGAAAGCTATTGTAGCGGATGATAAAACTGTGAGATCAAATATCAGGTGTTGGTCATCCCCAACAATAGCTTTATGCTTTATGCTTTCCGCTTTTTGCTTTCTGCTTCACTATCAATCATCTTCATCAGCTGTTGCCTGCAGCTTTACAAAAGCACTTCTGCGAGGGGCGGGCATTACCGCATGTTCACCATGAATAGCCTTCCACACTACTTCATTCAATTCCAGGTCAGGAACCCGGTCTTCATGCGCCAGATCAAAATTAGCAGACCTACGCGCACTTTCATTCCAGGCTACATTTCTTTCGTTGATATCCACTTGTGCAGGCAATACGGTATAAGGTGTTACATCAGGTGTAGCTCCGAATAGTTCCCACATCGGCGTAGCCGCCGCGTCATACTGACTCATGGGCGGCAGGCCCAATATCAGCTCTATGGTACGCAGCATTCCTGAAGTGGAGTACATGGTATGATTAACACTGTTTCTTTTGATGTAGGGACTTATTACATACGCCGGGGAACGGTGTGCATCCACGTGGTCAGGGCCATTCTGGGCATCATCTTCCAGGATAAAAATGGCGCTTTCCTTCCATATCTTACTATGGGAGATGTAATCCACCAAACGGCCCACCGCCAGATCGTTATCTGCCACGGCTGCATAAGGTGAATAAGCGCCTTTCCTCATACCGCTGGTATGGTCATTACCCAGGCGGATACTATTGAAACGGGGCACAGCATCTATGGCCAGCAACGAATCGAAATCATGCTGCCACAGTTGCTGCCGGAACACGTCCTGGATACTTAGATCAAAATAAGGATATACCCTGCAGTAATTATTTTCGAGAGATGGCAACGCGGCTTTGAGCGTACCGGCAAATTCGCCATAGGTACGATAGGTCACCCCAGCGCGCTGGCAATAATCCCAGATAAAGCCTTTCTTGGGATAAGCTATTTTACGGCTTCCTTCATAGTCATAAGTGCCACCACGGCCACCATAACTGGTAGGCCAGGTCTTCTCTACATAGTCAGTGGCATAGGCCGCAGTACTCCAGTTATGACCATCAGCGCTGACTTCTGCATCTACATAAAAATTATCCAACAGCACAAAATCACGGGCTATACGATGTAGATTAGGGGTAATGCGTTCCGGAAAAATACATAAGCTGCTATCACCATTACCGCCGGGCATATCTCCCAATACCTGGTCGTAGGTGCGGTTCTCTTTGATAATGTAGAAAATATATTTAATCGGAGAGGTTTGTCCGGCGCCCCGTGGAATGGGATTGCCCGCTTCACCAGCTGCCATATTCTCTTTGGCTTTTGTATACGGTGTGTTTTCATATACCAATCCCGACCAACGATTCAGCATCGCCTCCCCCGGTTCATTGAATATCGATAACGTGCCTTTAAACAAACCGCCAATATACTGTACAGGCCTGTCTTTCCGCGTATTGGCCTGATGCGATCCACTCTCTTCTTTTTTATTGATTGGATTAGGGCCATCAGGATTTGCCAACGAAGTAAATCCTTTACCATTAGCTACCAATATCTTTTTACCGGCAACTCTTACACAGGTAGGATACCAACCTACCGGAATAAATCCTTTGGATTTACTTTTACCCGGTGTACTAACATCAAACACTGCCAGGCAGTTGTTATCCGCATTGGCAATATACAATTGCTTATTGTTGGCAGACAGCGCCAACCCATTGGTAGTAGAGCCGGTCAGTGCATCCGGATACAATGCCGTTTGCAGTAACTCCATTACCTGCTGGTTGCCCGTATTGATAACCGCTACTGAATTATCATTGGCATTAGCCACGTACAGGTACTTTCCGTTCGCGGATAATATCATCTCGTTCGGGTGACTACCCACCGGAATAGTGCTGCTTATTTTCCCTGCAGCAATATCAAATACGGCTACTGCATCACCGCCCCAGAGTGAAATATACAGGCGGTCTTTTTCTTTAGACAGCAGTACTGTATAAGCTTCCGCCGCTAAGGGAATATGCGAGATGACTTTGTTTTGCTGCAGATCAATTACATATAAGCTGTTGTTTTCCTTGGTAGCTACGTATAGCCGGTTACGTGATGGATCTATCGCGATACCGGTAGGACAAATTTTTTCTTTCGGCCAACCAGCTCCTAAGCGTATGGAATCTGTTACGGCTAATTTATTATTGTTGATGCCGTATTGCCATATCACATTATCATTTCCGCCCGAAGCATAGAGTTTCTTTTCATCTTTGCTAAAAGCCAATCCCAACCAGGATTTCGGAATGGTTACTTCATCCAGTAACCGTTCTTTGGCTACATCTATCAACTGAATAGTTTGACGACTTTGCCCGTTGTTCGTCACCGCCAGGTATTTACCTGAAGGCGATAGTATCATATTCAACGGCAAATCACCCAGTGGCAAAGATCGCCCTACCGGCGTCAACGCCCATCCATTAGGCAATGTAATGCGTTTGGCTACCGTGTCTTTTACTTGTGCTGTTACCTGCCAGCCCGCCAACACCATCAAAGCAAAAAGAATTCTTTTCATAGCGATTACGATAAGTGAAGCTGTAAAAATAGGATGCTCATAGCGTGTAAGATAGAGAGACGCTAAAAGGTAATACTAATATAACTTAAAGAGCTGAAAGCTAAAAGCATAAAGCATAAAGCTATTGTAGCGAATGATAGAAGCGTAGAATTAAATTTCCGCTTTGGTCATTCGCTACAATAGCTTTATCCTTTCTGCCTTCAGCTTTATGCTCTTAATTACATATTTCTGCGGTATTGTCCGCCTACTTCATAGAGTGCATGTGTGATTTGTCCGAGAGAACAGTGTTTCACGGTTTCCATCAGTTCTGCAAACAGGTTACCATTGGTAACAGCTACCTGTTGCAACTGCTTTAGTGCCGCAGCACTCTTCTGCTGATGCCTGTGCTGGAAGGCTTCCAGGGTATGTATCTGGAATTCTTTTTCCTCAGTGGTAGAGCGGATTACTTCTGCCGGAATAATGGTTGGAGAACCATTTTTATTCAGGAAGGTATTTACGCCTACAATCGGGAATTCGCCGGTATGTTTGAGGGATTCATAATACAGGCTTTCTTCCTGTATTTTATTCCGCTGATACATTCTTTCCATAGCGCCTAACACGCCACCACGTTCGGTGATGCGGTTAAACTCACTGAGTACGGCTTCTTCCACCAGGTCTGTCAGCTCTTCAATGAAGAAGGCGCCCTGTATTGGGTTTTCGTTCTTAGCAGTCCCTAATTCGCGGTTGATGATTAACTGGATGGCCATTGCACGTCTTACACTTTCTTCTGTAGGCGTGGTAATCGCTTCATCGTAGGCATTGGTATGCAGGGAGTTACAGTTATCGTAGATGGCATACAAGGCTTGCAGCGTGGTGCGGATATCGTTGAAATCAATTTCCTGCGCGTGCAAACTGCGGCCGGATGTCTGGATATGATATTTCAGCTTCTGTGAGCGGTCGTTTCCTTTGTACTTATACTTGATGGCTTTGGCCCAGATGCGACGGGCTACACGGCCTATTACCGCATATTCAGGATCCATACCATTGCTGAAGAAGAACGACAGGTTAGGTGCGAAATCATCGATATTCATGCCACGGCTCAGGTAGTACTCTACATAAGTAAATCCATTGGCCAGTGTAAAGGCCAACTGTGTAATGGGATTAGCTCCTGCTTCCGCAATGTGGTAACCGGAGATACTTACTGAGTAGAAGTTACGCACCTTCTCCCTGATGAAATATTCCTGCACATCACCCATTAATTTCAGGGCGAACTCGGTAGAGAAGATGCAGGTATTTTGTGCCTGGTCTTCTTTCAGGATATCGGCTTGTACCGTACCGCGCACGGTACTCAGCGCATGGGCTTTTATTTTTTCGTAAACATCACGCTCCAGTACTTCTTCTCCGGAGATGCCAAGCAGGTTGAGTCCCAGACCATCATTGCCTGCTGGCAGGTCGCCATTGTAATGTGGCAACGGATGATCTTTGAACTTTGTTTTTATCAGGGCCTGTACTTTTTCCGTGAGGCCATTTTCTTTGATGTATTTTTCGCACTGCTGATCAATAGCGGCATTCATAAAAAATGCCAGCAAGATGGGCGCCGGGCCATTGATCGTCATCGACACGGAGGTCTTGGGATCGCAGAGATCAAAGCCGCTGTATAATTTTTTAGCATCATCTACGGTAGCGATGCTCACACCGGAATTACCTACTTTACCGTAGATGTCTGGTCTTACTGCAGGATCTTCGCCGTAGAGTGTTACGCTGTCGAATGCAGTAGACAACCGCTTTGCCGGCTGATCCAGGGATACGTAGTGGAAACGTTTATTGGTTCTTTCCGGACCACCCTCTCCTGCGAACATGCGGGTAGGATCTTCTCCTTCTCTTTTCAGCGGGAATACACCGGCAGCATAAGGGAATTCGCCAGGCAGATTTTCGGTGAGCTGCCAACGCAGGATATCACCCCAATCTTTATACTTCGGTAAACTCACCTTTGGAATTCTGCTATGGCTGAGGCTTTCAGAGAAGAGTGGTAATTTAATCACCTTATCCCTTACCTGGAATTCGTAAAAATCAGCGGTATATTTTTGTTGCAGGGCAGGCCATTCGTCCAGCAGCTTTTTGCATTCCGGATGCAGGGATTTCTCCAGGTGTGCTTTCACATCTGCGAGCGAGTCTGCCAGTTGAGGCTGTAAAGCGATTACACCCGCGATCTGGTACAGTTGACTGGCAATTTTACATTGCTCGTCGGTGAACTTGCTGTAGTCGCCAATGGCTTCTGCTATTTCAGCGAGGTAGCGTACCCGTGCCGGCGGAATGATCTGTGATTTGGTAGAAGTAGACTTCACGCTTTCATGTGCCATCGGGCCAAAACTGGCGCCTGTCTTCTCTTCTACTTTTTCCATCACTCTTTCAAACAGCAGGTTGATACCTGGGTCATTGAATTGTGAAGCAATGGAACCTACTACCGGCAGGGATTCTTCTTTGGCATCCCAGAGACCGTGGTTACGTTTATATTGTTTACGTACATCGTGCAGGGCATCGAGGGCGCCGGCTTTGTCGAATTTATTGATGGCAATCACATCAGCGTAGTCCAACATGTTGATTTTCTCCAACTGGGATGCAGCGCCATACTCCGGCGTCATCACATAGAGGGATACATCGCAATAGTCGGTGATAGCGGTATCGCTTTGACCAATACCGGATGTTTCCAGGATAATAAAGTCGAAAGCTGCCAGTTTGCAGATGTCGATAGCTTCCTGTATATGTTCGCTGATGGCTTTATCGCTTTCGCGGGTAGCCAGGGAGCGCATGTAGGCGCGTGGGTGATGAATGGAGTTCATGCGGATACGATCACCGAGCAAAGCGCCGCCTGTCTTCTTTTTAGAAGGATCTACCGAAATCACCGCCACCGTTTTATCCGTGCTGTGATTCAGGTAGCGGCGTACCAGTTCATCGGTAACGCTACTTTTACCAGCGCCGCCGGTGCCGGTAATACCCAGTACGGGTGATTTCTCCGGGTTATCTGCTGTGTGGGTGATATGTGCTTCGCCCTCATTCACGGTAACGGCCGTTCTGGCCTTCTGTCCTTTGAGCAGTGCTACCGGCAGATCATTTTCAGCGAGGCTGATAGATCGTGCAATGATTTTAGGGTTTTTCTCTTTTTGCAGTTGCGGGATGTCTTCCACATTGCCGCCGGCAGTGAGTGGTGTTACCGCAATATCACATTGGCGGATCAGGTCTTCGATCATGCCTTCCAGGCCCATTTGGCGGCCATCGTCCGGGGAATAGAGCCGGGCAATGCCGTATGCATGCAGTTCTTCAATTTCTACCGGCAGGATGGTGCCGCCACCTCCTCCAAAGATTTTAATATGACCACAACCTTTCTGCTGCAGCAAATCATACATATACTTGAAGAACTCTACGTGTCCTCCCTGGTAGGAAGTGACCGCGATGCCTTGTGCATCTTCCTGTATAGCACAGTCTACAATTTCAGCAGCGGAGCGGTTATGCCCCAGGTGAATCACCTCGGCGCCCTTGGCCTGCATAATGCGGCGCATAATATTGATGGCCGCATCATGACCATCAAATAAAGCAGCTGCCGTTACAATACGAACCTTATGTTGTGGTGTATAAGACATATAAATAACCGGTTTTATTCACGCAACGGAGCAAAGAGGCAAAGACGTAAAGAAAACTTCTTGTATGATCAGGCAGCGCGCTTTGTGCGCTTAACTCCTTTGCTCCTTTGCGTGAAAACGCAAGTTACGGAAAAACCAGCTGAACTGCCGGCATAGCGCGGGTTTCCCCAGAAATAGAATTGATTAAACGAGTTCCTTTTTTTGTTGCAAATTTTTTAACCGATTCCGAAATCGCTTAGTATTTCCCTAAAACAACTTTCCCCTGTACAATGCCTGTACAAGGGAAAGCGTAAAGTAAGACACAAGGCAGTAATGCTTAGCAGTCTTATGATTCATAACGTGGAACTATAAAATCAACTATTGATGAATGATTTTGTAGTCAATAAATCTCATTTAGTGGAATTTCTATATACAATAAAATACTGTGAAAAAAATCTTCGTGCGACTCGTCTTTATTTTGGTTTTCTATCCTGAAAATAAGTTGTTTTCTAGGATGTGTATATCTTACACAATCTTAATTAAAATTTTGTTAAAAACAAACTTTTTTTTCCTTTCGGTAGAAAATTAACCTTGCAATTTTATAGCAGGGCACAGATAGGCAAACCCTTATTGGAAAAGGATTTCCTTCTCACGTAAATGATCAGAAATAAAGTAATGTGAGAATGTGTAGGCTAAAAAAGTACCACCCGGGTGCTATCAGAAGCCGATACCCAGGTAACGCTTCTTACGTTGTTCGTATTTATCGAAATTAAATTTGTAGAGCTTGGCAGGACGATGCGGTACATCTTCCTCTTCTTCATTCAAATCCATCAGTAAATCCATGGATAAAAACTTCTTACGGAAGTTGCGCCGATCCAGTTCCATATCCAATATAGCTTCATAGAGATTTTGCAATTCGCGCAGGGAAAACTTGCGGGGTAACAGGTTAAAGCCGATTGGCTGTACCAGCACCTGCTGCTTCAGGCGTTCATGGCAGGTATCCAGTATCTGCTTATGGTCAAAAGCCATCTCCTGCAGATCTTTTACGCTATGCCAATGCAGTTCATTGTTATGCAGCTTCAGCTCCACATGCTCTATATTAACGAGCGAGTAGTAAGCCACAGTGATCACGCGTCCCGCAGGATGCCGCTGAATAGCACCAAAGGTTTGCACCTGTTCCATATACACGTCGTCAAGGCCGGTACGGGCTTTCAATACCCGGTAAGCGGCTTCGTCCAGCTCTTCGTCCGGCCGTACAATATCGCCCAGCAGCGACCACTTACCTTTGAACTCTTTGAGATCCGACTCAATCAATAATACTTTCAGCTCATCGTTGTTAAAGCCAAAGATCACGCAGTCTACAGATATGGCTACTTTGAAGTAATCCTGTATCTCTACAAGATGCGTATTGATGTTCTTGGTGTACATAGACATCATAAGGAACGTGGAATTACAGTAAAACGCGGTTAATGTTGTTCACGTAGAATTATCATCAAATGAAAGAAAAAAATATCACATTTAAAACAAAAAACCCTGAATTTTTTAGAGACACATTCCTAACCTGAAAGATAAGTTTAAATTTACGGTTCAGTTTCACATATTATGTACACAAAGGAGATAGAAATAACCCTGGCGCAGCTGGCCAAAGATCTGCTCAGCCGCTTACAACAGCAACAGCTGTTGCAATCCATTGATGAAACCCTGGACGCACTTCGCCGGGTAATCAGTTACAACGACTGGCGTTACTACGTACAAAGCGAACCTGTAATCAGCGATTATGAATATGACCAGCTATTTGCCTGGCTTAAAAAGCTGGAACAGGAACACCCGGAGCTGATCACCGCCGACTCTCCCACCCAACGCGTTGCTAAAGGCCTCACCAAGGAATTTGTGACCGTACCTCACCTGGTACCGATGCTCAGCCTCGAAAACTCCTACAATGCCGATGACCTGCTGGACTGGGACCGCAAAGCCCGTGAAGCTTCCGGCCTGGCGGAGATAGAATACTGCATTGAGCCCAAGTTTGACGGCGCCAGTATTTCTCTTATCTACGAAAACGACCAACTCACACGTGGCGCCACCCGTGGCGATGGCGTAGCAGGAGAAGATATTACTGTTAACATTAAGCAAATCCGCTCTATCCCCCTGTCTGCCAGGTTCTCCAAATACGGCATTCACCAGATAGAAATCCGCGGAGAAGTGCTGATCAATAAAAATACCTTTGCTGCCTTCAACGAAAAACGTATTGCCGATAACCTTCCACCACTGGCGAATCCACGCAATGCCGCATCCGGCTCCCTCCGGATGGTAGATCCAAATGAAGTGGCAAAACGCGGACTCGAAGCTTTTTTATATCACATGAGCTTCCACACCATGAATCCCGGACAAACAGAACCCGCTGCACTGACCACGCATAGCGGTACCCTGGAACTATTGTCCACACTCGGCTTCAGAAGCCCTGCCAAAGAAAAGAAAGTAGTAAAAGGAATACAGGCTGTCATCGATCACTGTCTTTGGTTTGAAAATGAACGCGACAACCTTCCGTATGAAATAGATGGCATGGTAGTAAAAGTGAATGACTACCAGCTGCAGGATAAACTGGGTATGACCACGCACCACCCACGCTGGGCCATTGCTTATAAGTTCAAAGCCAGGCAGGCTACCAGTAAGCTACGCGCCGTTGAGTTCCAGGTAGGCCGCACCGGCTCTATTACACCGGTTGCCAAAATTGATCCCGTACCTATTGGTGGTGTTACCGTAGGTTCCATTTCCCTCTTTAATGAAGAAGTGATTAAGGAAAAAGACCTGAAACTGGGAGATATGGTGCTGGTTGAAAGAGCAGGAGATGTAATTCCTTATATCGTTAAGTCTGTTGCCGATTTAAGAGATGGTACTGAACAGGATATCGTGTTCCCCACGCACTGCCCGGTATGCCACGACAAGCTCGTAAAACCGGCAGAAGAAAGTGTTTGGCGTTGTACCAACATTAACTGTGAAGCACAGGTAGTGGAAAGAATGATTCACTTTGTGAGCAAAGATGCCATGGACATCAAAAGCTTTGGTGAAAGCAATGTGCGGAAATTCTTTTCATTAGGACTGCTAAAAGAAATTCCAGGTATCTATGAACTGGACTTTGAAAAAATAGGGCAACTGGAAGGATTTGGAAAGAAATCACTGACTAACCTGGAAACCGCCATCGCACAGTCTAAAACGCAACCACTGCACCGTTTGATTTTCGGGTTAGGCATTCGCTACGTAGGTGAAACCACCGCTAAAACACTGGCCAATGCAGTGACACATATCATGGATTTGCAAAACTGGACAGAAGAACAAATCCTGGCTTTGGAAGATATAGGTCCTAAAGTAGCTGGTTCTATCCGGTCGTTTTTTGCCAATGCCGATAATATCGCGATGCTGAACAAGCTGGCGGCATTGGGTATCAACATGGAGAACACCAAAAAATCATCTAACGAATCGGGGAATCTCAGCGGACAAACCTTCCTGTTTACCGGCACCTTGCACAAGCTAAAACGTAGTGATGCAGAGGAGCTGGTAGAAAAAGAAGGAGGCAAAATAGTCAGCGGCGTAAGCAGCAAACTCAACTACCTGGTAGTAGGAGAAGAAGCTGGCAGCAAACTCGAAAAAGCCAAAAAGATCAACACCATTAAAATACTCACAGAAGAAGAATTTATTCAACTGCTGAATATTAACATCTAACTCAGTACTACCATTCCCGTTAGCTTTTAGCTGTTCCGATCAGCTAAAAGCTAATGGCTAAAAGCTAACAGCTATATATGACCGATGAACATTTTATGCGGCAGGCGTTGCAGGAAGCACGCAAAGCCTTTGAAGACGGAGAAGTACCTATTGGTGCAGTAGTGGTATTGAACAACCGCATCATTGGCCGTGGATATAATCATGTAGAAAGATTAAACGACTGTACCGCCCATGCAGAGATGATTGCCCTTACCGCGGCATTCAATACACTGGGTAGTAAATATTTGATGGAGGCAACATTGTATGTAACTGTAGAACCTTGTTTGATGTGTGCGGGCGCCCTTTACTGGAGCAAGATTGGAAGGATTGTATATGCGGCGGCAGATGATAAGAACAGCTATCGCAGAGCTACCGGTGACCGGTCTCCGTTTCATCCTAAAACGAAACTGGAAGCCGGTCCATGCAGCGAAGAAAGTTTACAGTTAATGAAAACTTTCTTTGAACAAAGAAGATAGTTATTTCTTGTTGGCGTCCATGATTTTGTTCATACCCATCATTTGTTTCATGGTATGATCCATTCCTTCTGAAGAGCCATCCAGGAAGATGACATTTCCTTTTGAGTTTTCAGCGAAGTGCTTGATCGCCTCTGTCCACATGGAAAAGAGAATCACAGAGGTATCAAGATTGGCTTGCTGCATTTCTTTAGCAGCCATGCTCATACCTTTGGCTACTTCTTCCCGGAATAAAGCCACACCCATACCACGCAACTGAGCGGCCTGGCGCTCTGCTTCCGCGGCAATTTTGATGGCATTACCATCTGCTTCTGCTGCTTTGGTTTTGGTGATCAGCAAGGCCTGTCCTTCGTTTTCAGCAGCAGCCTTCAGGTTATTGGATGCTACCACCTGCGCCATAGACTTCATGATAACTTCATCAAAAGTGATATCATTCATTTGCAGATCCAGCAGGTGGAAACCCCATTCCTCCAGGGTTTTATCGATCTGCTCTTTTACGTGTTCGGTAATATCTTTACGCAGGCCCAGTACTTCTGCCTGTCTTTTTGTGGCTACAAATCCGCGGATAGATCCTTCAATAGTGCGTACCAACGCCTGCATGAAGCTTCTTTCATCCATAAATTTAAAGGCCACATTTTTAAGTGTTTCTTCCTGTTGATTCCACACCGCGTATAACAACATTGCTTTGAAATACACGTTGGCCTGATCAATTGTAATGGCCTGAAACTCCAGCTCTACGGACCTGTTCTGAACAGATACTCTTTTAAATACCTTTTCAATCACAGGTATTTTAAAGTTAAGACCAGGATATAAGACCCGGTTGTATTTTCCGAAGATGGTGGTTACAGCAATGTTTCCCTGTTGTACGGTCACAAAGCACGACATGACAACTGCAAACAGCAGTATCAAAACAATAAGCAAGTACACATTCATAGTATATCTGTTTAGATAGGATTTGAGCTAGTAAATATACTGAAAATAAAATGGAGCTAAGGTTGGGGAAGCTGCAGAAAAGAACAATGGATGAAAGCTGAGCTTAAAAACACAACGAATGAATATTAAAAAAGCTTAGTCAGTGATCCTTTATATTCTTTGTTTTCTTCTGAAGTAGATAAAAACATCATCCAGTTCTATTTGCTTTAACTGATAGGCGAGCCTTGTTCTAAGGTCTTCTGTTTCATCTTTTATTTTCCTGTACTGGTCTTTCAGGATTTCATAACGAGCTACAATTTCTTCAGCAGAGGCAGTTTCCGCCAGTTGCAAAATATTAAATGCTCTTTCCTCGGTTATCATAGTCATAGGGGGATTTCGGCTAGTTATTTCATACCGGAATGTTGTCAAAAACACTCGTAATATTTATTTCGCAATATTTAATTCACAAAATTAGTGGACTTTGAAAGACGGGCAAATACCCAAGCTTGGGTATTTTTGAAAAATTTAGCAAATTTTAGCAAAAATCTTTTTAACAAATCTTTAAGCTAGTCGTAGGTTTAACAGGAAAGCATTATTTGTAATTACGACTGCTAATGATCGCAGTTAAACGAAAACAAGTGGCATATTTCCAGGTCGAGACAAGGTCAATAACTAATACTATCTTCTCCTTTCTACTTATTCAAATCCTATCTTGCGTGCAATGGTAACCAACTCCGAGGTGTTGCGTACTTTCAGTTTCAGGCGGATATTTTTACGGTGTGTTTCTACGGTATAACGGCTAAGGTTCAACGAATGTGCGATCTCTTTGTTGTTAAGCCCTTTTACTGCCATAGCCAGTACATCTTTTTCCCGGGGAGTGAGCTTATTAAACAGGTTTTCATTCTGCCGGCGCAGAATAGCACTGAGGGCTTCCGACAATTGTACATTGGTATCAATAGCATCTGTGAGGTCGAGAAAAGCACAGAGTATTTCTACCACTCTCCCATTATTATCGTGCGTAAAAGGCACTTCCAGGCCAATCAGCCAACTGTAATCTATTTCACCTTTCTTACGTATCCGCGCCAGGCCGCCAAACTGCGCCTTGTTATTAATAAACGATTGCTGGGCTATGGCCGCCAGTTTAAAATCTTCCGGGTGCATAATGTGCCGGAAAAACTCCATGCCCATTCCCGCCATTTCTTCCGAAGAAAAACCTACGGTTGCTGCCAGGCGATCATTACACCAGGTAACAGATTTATTGTTATTATCATAGCTGTAAATCATTGCGGGAACATGATGGAGAACGCTTTCCAGCCAATGAATACGATTTCTTAGCAACTCATTTTCCTTTTGTAAGGCATTGAGGGAAAAATTTTGCCCTGAGTCCGAGCCTGTCTGCATACTATACGTTTTAAACAAACAATAGGTAAACAACGATCAAGCACACACGAAATATGCCTATATGTTACGTCCTGTTAAACCGAGTACCCGTAAATATAAAATAATTTTCCATATGATCAAGTCCTGGTAATGGCCGATTTCATGATTTTGCTCTTTGCTTATTGGGTTTTGCGGGTTTAAATGCCTTAAGCGAACTAAATATCTAAATAACTAAATAATTAAATGGCTAAATTTTAACGGATTGGCAGTAAATTTGGCGACTGTCAAGAAATCATATTTTAAAACCCGTAAAAAATTGAGTTATGGCATTTACACTTCCGAGCTTACCATACGCCACTGACGCGTTAGAGCCGAATTTCGATAAATTGACAATGGAAATTCACCACGGTAAGCACCACCAGGCTTATGTAGATAATCTGAACAAAGCAATTGCAGGTACTGAAAACGAGAACAAATCACTGGAAGAGCTGGTAGCTAATGCCGGCAAAATCAGCCCTGCAGTAAGAAACAATGGCGGTGGCCACTGGAATCACAGTTTCTTCTGGACCAGCCTTGCTCCTAATGCAGGCGGCGCTCCAACCGGTAAACTGGCAGATGCTATCAACAGCGCATTCGGTTCTTTTGAAGCCTTCCAGGAAAAATTCAGCACTGCCGGCGCTACCCGCTTCGGTTCTGGCTGGGCATGGTTGCTGATTAAAGACGGCAAACTGGAAGTTTCTTCCACTCCTAACCAGGATAATCCCCTGATGGATGTTGCTGAAGTAAAAGGTACTCCAATCCTCGGCGTAGATGTATGGGAACATGCTTACTACCTGAAATACCAGAACCGTCGCCCGGAATACCTGAAAGCATTCTGGAACGTTGTTGACTGGAACGCCATTAGCAAACGCTACGAAGCAGCAGCTAAATAAGCTGAAAGCATAAAGCGAAAAGCAAAAAGCCATTGTGTAACAGATATAAGCGGATAAACGCTTTACTCTACTACACAATGGCTTTTTGCTTTTCGTTTTATGCTTTCAGCTCATCTAGGCTTTCACTTTCAGTGTTTCCGGATCCCAGTGAATGATCTTATTTTCAAAATAACTTTCATTACACAGCAATGCTGGCGCCGCAGCCCGGAAACCAAAGGTTGGGTTCTCTGCTACTTTACCACCGGTACGCATCGCGTTAAACAGGTTATAGAAGTGATCAAAGTGAGCACCTTTGTAGCCTTTCTCTGCTTCGTACACCATTTTCTCCTGTGGCAGAATCTCTGCACGATTATATACATACGTTTTACCACCAGCATTATTTGCAGCTGCATTGGCTGCTGCTAATGGATCATTCTCATCCACATGTTCGCTATTGCGATATACCGTTACTCTATCCCACTCTACAGTCATGGAGCCTTCGCTACCCACCATACGGAGGTAGTTGGTACCACCCGTACCATCTACGAAGTTCACACGAAGCGACAAGTTAAATGCAGGGTGTATCGCAGTTTCAGGATAATCAAACATACCCAGCATTACATCAGGTACTTCCCTGCCATCTTTCCAGTAACGTAAGCCACCAGTAGCCATGATCTTATTGGGACCAAGGGAGCCCGTTACCAGGTGCAAACTGGAAAACAGGTGAACGAATAAATCGCCGGAAACACCGGTGCCATAATCTTTGTAATTACGCCAGCGGAAGAAACGTAATGGGTCAAAAGCGCGCTTCGGTGCGTTTTTGAGGTAAGTATCCCAATCCACTGTTTTAGTGGACGCATCGGCAGGAATAGGATATTGCCATGCACCGGTGGGCGACATACGCGCCCAGAATCCTTCTGCATAGTTCAGCTTACCAATAGCCCCATCTTTCAGGAGTTGCCTGGCTTTTTCATTTCCCAGAGAACTCATCCCCTGGCTGCCTACCTGGTAAACTACTTTCCCGTTGCGCGCCTGCGCTTCCACTACTGCAGGCCCTTCACTGATATCATGTACCATCGGCTTTTCGCAATACACCGATTTTCCTTTGTTCATAGCGGCTACCGAAATTTCCTTATGCCAGAAGTCCGGTACGGCAATGATAACAGCATCAATATCTTTACGATCCAGGATATCCTGGTAACTACGGGTAGTATATATGTCGTTACCCCATTTCTTCTTTGCGTCTGCTAACCGGCCATCATACAAATCACAGGCGGCAATCAGTTTTACACCAGGCACAGTGATCGCAGTATTGGCATCTGCGGTACCCATGTTACCTGCACCTATCAGCGCAATCTGAATCTGGTCGTTTGCACTGTACTTTTCCCTCAACCGGGAAAGCGACTGAATATTTCTTTGTCTGTCAGCAGCAGTCAGAATGCTCGGTAGCAGCGATGCGCCTACTACACCTTTGGCAAACTTGCTGAGAAAGGCCCGGCGAGAGTCTTCATTGGAATTTACTGGCATGATTTAACCTTTTTTTAGGTTGTAAATGATAACTGTTTCTTATTCACTGAGATTCTCAAAATAAAAACAATAAACCGGAATTCATAATTTATGTATAAAACACAGCCACACCAACATCATTAAAGCGCCGATGCTTTTAACAATGCTGACGTGGCTGATCAGTGAATGCAAAATTTCGCTTACTGTACTTTTACTTTCTGGCGCCAAACAGTTTGGCTGGTAACACCATCACTCAATACCAGGCTGGCAACGTAAGATGTGCCCGAGGTGTAATCTTCAATCCACATCGCAGGGCTGGTGAGATCAGAGATAAACATGGCCGGGCTGGAGTTCACCGGCTGAAATACCCACTGGTAGGTACATCCGGGCACATTGTCTGCATAAAAATTATAATAGGGCTCTGCGGCATCCAGTATTAAAAAGCCCTGTGATACGGCTGGAGCAGGAATAATACTCACATTTACCTGTGCAGGAATGGTACGGGCCTGTACTTCTTCGGCCAACGGGGCTACCTGCTTTTCCTGTGCATAGATACCGGTAAAGCATAAGAGGCTGCCAAATAATAAAATCATTGTTTTCATTGTATCTGTTTTTGGGTTTAAAATGAATCTGAGTTGTCATCTCCCTACAAACAATATTCACCGGGTCGGATAGCAGGGGCACTTGTGAGGATAAAAGGAAGTCCCACATGAGAGGACTTCCTTGTTGATATCAATATTCTTCGTTGTCAGGTAATAGCTTAAGATCGGGATCTGTGTGGGTTTGTGGTACGGCCAGCAGGTATAATTTATCATACCAGGTGTACTAAAACTTTTGATAAAAAAGTGATCCGTTATTGTTTTGCAACGGATAACAGCTGCTTATACTTCGCCGGGTTACGCAGGAGATCTATGGCGGTATTCACCTCATTGTCCCAGTCCAGTGACTTGATAATACGGCCTTTCTGCAAATAATAGCGATTCACGATCTCTTCTTCCAGCAAGCGTTTGATCTCTTCTTTATTCTTCAGCAGGTCCTGTTTCTTATCATGCTTCATTTTGGTTTCCAGCGTTTCCAGTTCCTGCGCAATAGCATCGTAATATTTTTCTTTTTTTGCGGTGGTTTTGAAAGCGTCTAACGCATCTTCACTACGGGTTTTATAGCTGTAGTCTTTGTTATCGAGGTAGCGTTCAAAATCTTCAAACTCAGCATCAGTAAGCCGGAAGCTACCAGCAGCCGCTATTTTCGGGTGACTGTAATAATAGTTGGTTGCATAGTCGAAGATAAATTGCTTGCGGATAAGGGTAATGGCTACCTGGCTGATATAGGTAGGATCTACTTTAGCATCTGGTTCTATCCCGCCGCCATCTTTTACGGATCTGCCACCAATAGTGGTAAATGATTTCCGGAGAGAATCCGGCACATAGTCCACACCGCCATCTTCATTTCGGTGCGAGTAATCGATCGCTTGTATACAGCGGCCACTTGGCGTATAATATTTTGCGGTGGTTACTTTCAACTTGGTATTATAAGGCAACTGGCGGGTAGTTTGCACCAGTCCCTTTCCATAGGAGCGCTGACCTATTACGAGGCCGCGATCCAGGTCCTGGATGCTGCCTGCCACAATTTCTGAAGCTGATGCAGAAGAGTGGTTGGTTAGTACCGCCAAAGGGAGGCGGACATCTACCGGTTGCTCAGACGTTTCATAGCTACGGTCCCAGTTTTTCACCTTTCCGCGGGTGCTGACGATCAACCTGTTCTTGTCTACAAAAATATTGGCTACTACAACAGCCTCATCCAGCAGGCCGCCGGGGTTGCCGCGCAGGTCAAGGATCATCCCTTTCAGTGCCGGGTTGGATTGCCGCAGTTGCTCTACAGCACGACGTACCATGGCACCGCTGTTTTCGGTAAACTGGGTCATTTTTATGTACCCGATATCATTCTTCACAATACCGGAATAGCTAACAGCTTTTACATTAATTTCTTCGCGGATAATTTTCTTTGGCGTTTCCACTCCGGTGAGGGGATTTCTGAATACCATATTTAGCGGGGTACCTGCGGCGCCTTTCAGTTGCCTGCTTACTTCTTCCTGTGGTACATTTTTAGTGGATTTGCCATCCATACTCACAATAATATCACCCGGTTTTACGCCGGCTTTATCCATGGGGCTGCCTTCATAAACGTCGGTGATAGCTGTCCATTCGCCGTTGGTGTTGATGGAAGCGCCTACACCACCGTATTTACCGGTGGCCATAAATTTGAGGTCGTCCAGGTTTTCTTCGGAAACGAAGTCGGTAAATGGATCTGTTTCTTCAAGCATGGCTTCAATGCCTTTGCGCATCACTTTTTCGGGCGGTAGGTCATCTACGTAGTAAGTGTTCAGTTCCCGGTAGAAAGCGGCGAATATGTCCAGGTTTTTGGCAATCTGGAAATATCTGTCGTTTTCATTGAAAGCAAAGATGCCTGCTGCTGTAATGAGTAACAACAGTGCTGCTGTCAGTTTCTTTCTTTTATTAAAAAACGCACGCATGCAAGAATGTATAAGATGAATGATAGTAGTTGGCAACCGGTAGCACTGTTCAGGGAACCGGATCGTATCCATGTCCTCCCCAGGGATGACAGGACAATATACGCTTTATGGTGAGATAGCCACCTTTGAGTGGACCATATTTTTTAAATGCTTCGAGGCCATATTGCGAGCAGGTGGGGGTATAACGACATTTACTGCCCAATAAGGGAGATATAAACCATTGATAGATTTTTATCAGAAAGATAAATGGATAAGCCAACCAGCGCACAACACGGGACATAGATCGAATATTTAAATTAGCCAAAAGCAGAAAGCACAAAGCTATTGTAGCGAATGAACATAGCGTATTAATATTCGCGAGGGGCACTTGCTACAATAGCTTTGTGCTTTCAGCTTTCTGCCTTCTGCAGTTTCCTTAAAATTACCGAAATTTTATCTTGCACCACAGAAAAGGGGGCTATTTTTTTGTCGGTGTAGATGAGGAAAACGGCGAGCTGCCGGGATTCCGACCGGAGATGGTCGTATAATTCCTGTTTTTGGAGGCGCCAGGCTTCACGGCCCAGGCGTTTGATGCGGTTACGGTCTACCGCATGGGGAAAGCGGCGGGTAGTAGCGCTAAATCCTACCTGCACGGGATATTTGCATGGCCCTGGGAGGGGCATGTATACCACGCGGTACGGAAAAACAGAAAACGCTTTTCCTTCACGAAAAAGCGTTTCAATAAGTTTTCTGCTTTTTAACCTTTCTTCCTTTTTAAAAGAATAAGTTTTTATGGCAAATAGTATTTAGCTACTATAATTATTTCAGCTTACGCTCGTCAGAAACAGTCAGCTTCTTACGACCTTTTGCTCTACGGGAAGCCAATACCTTACGGCCATTAGCAGTTTCCATTCTCTTTCTGAAGCCGTGAACGCTCTTTCTGCGTCTGTTATGCGGTTGAAAAGTACGTTTCATTTCTTTTTTTTGTTTTTACCTGTACTATACTAGAACTCCCGAATTAAAGTATACTGTTTTTTAAAACGGAAGGCAAAGGTAGCAGAAAATATTTAGAAAGTAAAATTAAAATCTCAAATTCTTAAATGTAAAGGTGGAATGCAGTACCAGCCGCATTCCACCTTTACATTAAAAAAGTTAATTATTTAACGCCCAGTTTAGTCTTAACAGCAGCGAGGATATCGTCAGCAGCAGGGGAAACCAGCAGCATACCAGCAGAGCTGTCGATTACATAACCGTAACCTTTTTCTTTTGCTACATCTTCGATGGCTTTGCGGGCTTTATCGTAGATAGGTTTCAGCAGTTCCTGTTGTTTAGCCTGTACTTTTTGTTCAGCAGCTTCGCGGTAGTCCTGGATACGTTTCTGTGCGTCCTGGATTTCACGACCTTTAATTTCTTTCATATTATCGGTCATAGTAGCAGCCTTGTCGTCGAACTCCTTCATTTTCTTTGTGTACTCATCCACCATAGTTTTACCCTCACCTTCCAGGCTTTGAGCAAAAGTCTGCAGATCAGTTTCTGCCTTTTTAGCTTCCGGCATGCTGGCTACCAGTGCCTGCGCATTGATATGAGCGACTTTGGATTGTGCCATTGCATTCACGCTGAACAAACCGGTAACCGCCACAAAAGCAATAATTACGTACTTCTTCATGATGTTGTCTGTGTTTAAAAAAATTTAAATACTTATAGTTAAAAAATAGGTACACGATTACTTCTTTACCCCAAGGGATTTCAGAATCTCTTCACTCTTATCCAGCTTGGGATCAGAGAAAATAACGGTGGCACCTGCGGCCTTGTCCAGCACAAAATCAAACATCCTGCTGGCAGACAGTTTCTGCACGGCATTGTAGATCCTGTCCTGGATTGGTTTTACCAGCTCTTCCCTTTTTTTGAAAAGATCGCCTTCATAACCAAAACGCTTCTTCTGCAAATCCTTTGCCTCTTTTTCTCTGGCTACAATCTCATCCTCTCTTTTACGCTTTAGCTCTTCTGTTAACATCACCTGTTCGGCCTGATAAGACTTGTACATCTTATCCACTTCCTGGAATTTCGCATCAATCTCCTTCTGCCACTGTTCAGCAACAGCATCCAGTTTCTTCTGCGATTCCTTGTACTCCGGAATACTTTCCAGTATATATTTTGTATCTATCACACAATAGCGCTGTGCACTTGCTGCACCGCCCATAGCCAATACAATAGCAGCTGTAATAAATATTTTTTTCATGCTACAATAGATTTTTTGCAAAACCAAGACAACGGTTAAACTTGCAATATATAATTTATTTTCACATTATTCTGGTTCAAAGCCGAGCATAAAGGTAAACTTAGCCGCATCCTTCAGACCACCACCCGGTGTAAGACGATCAAACCCAACACCGTAGTCAAATCCAAGCAATCCGAACATAGGCAGGTAGAAACGCATACCTATACCGGCAGAACGACGTAAACGGAACGGATTGTACTCATTCAGATCCTTATAACCATTCGCTGCTTCCAGGAAAGCCAAACCAAAGATGGTGGAACTTGGATTCAGACTGAACGGATACCGCAGTTCCATCACAAACTTATTAAATACCGTGAATCCGGAATAGTTGGCTGGTTGGCCATTTTCAGGATTGATACTTGGATCGGAAGTATAATACACCGGATAACCTCTCTGGGAAATGATATCACGGTCATAAATCGCAAAGTTACTCAAACCATCACCGCCCATTTCAAACCGGCCAAAAGGCGACAAAGTAGTGCGGCTGTTATAACGACCAATATAACCAAATTTAGCCGCTACTTTCAACACAAAGGTTTTGTTATCGCTACCCATTGGTTTGCTTAAAGGCACATACCATTCTGCGTTAAAGCGATACTTCTGGTACTCGATAAAATTAAACTGCTTGGAAGGAGACTCTTTGGAGTAGTCCTTATCAGGATTGAATAAAGAGTAGGGTGGCGTATACTGCGCAGATAACATGAAGTTGGAACCACTACGCGGGAAAATCTGCTGATCCACAGAAGACCTTGCCAGCGTGAGTTTTACGTTCACGTTATTGGAAGTACCACTTTCAAAACCAGGAATACCAAAGTAGTTATAGTTCTTCAGTTTATACTGTTGATAGTTCAAAGAGTAAATCAGGGTGAAATAGTCATCCGGCCATTTCAACTGTTTACCCAATGATACAGACGCACCCAATACTTTAAAGTGACCATCCGTAGATCTGCTGGTATCACCAGGCAGTTTGTAATAATCATTGTAAGCGTATGGATTCTGGTAGCTGCTATAGAAGCTTACAGAAAACTGGTTCCTCTTTTTACCACCCAGCCATGGCTCAGTGAAAGAGAAGTTATAGGAACGGTAAGCTTTACCATTGGAAGACACACGAACAGAGAGTTTCTGTCCATCGCCACTTGGTAACGGATCCCAGGTTTCCTTTCTGAAGATATTACGTAAAGAGAAGTTATTGAAGGTTACACCGAGGGTACCGGTTAAACCGATATAACCACCCCAACCGGCCGACAGTTCCAGCTGGTCATTGGCTTTTTCTTCTACGGTATAGTCAATATCCACGGTACCATCCTGAACGTTAGGCACCGGGTTCATCCCGATTTTTTCCGGGTTGAAGAAGCCGAGGTTGGCAATCTCACGGTTAGAACGGATCAGATCCTGGCGGCTGAATTTTTCACCAGGGATGGTGCGCAGCTCACGACGGATCACGTGTTCGTTGGTTTTTTCGTTACCGGCAATGCGTACTTCCTTGATGGTAGCCTGCGGGCCTTCACGCAAACGGATTTCGTAGTCGATAGTATCGCCACGGATACCGATTTCTACCGGGTCAATCTGGAAGAACAGGTAACCATAGTCCATGTAGTAGCCACTGATATCGCCACCTTCCTGAGACATTTGTTTACCGATTCTTTTTTCCAGCAGTTCCAGGTTATAGACATCACCTTTTTTGATGCCGAGAATACGGGTCAATACAGAGTCGCTATAACGGGTATTTCCTTTCCAGGTGATATCACCGAAATAATATTTTTTCCCTTCGGAGATCTGCATATCAATATTCAGATTCTTCTCACGGGATTTATAGGTAGTGTCGCGTACAATAACAGCATCCCTGTAACCTTTGGAGTTATAGAGGCCTACCACTTTAGCTTTATCTTCCAGGTACTTGTTTTCATTAAACTTGGCAGAGCTGAAGAGTTTAAAGCGGAAATAAGGATCCAGCTTATCAAGAGCGCGTGTAGGCTGCAGGAAACCATAGGTTTGCCAGAAATCATCTGGTGCTGCCAGGGAGTCTACATATACGTGTTCATTATCAGGATGCAGGGTAAAGCGGGAACGCTCTTTGGTGCCCTTCATTCTCTTCTTGATTTTGGCATCTGGCACATTGTAGTTACCTACGATATTGATATTCTCAATACGTACTTTATTTCCTTTGGTAACATAGAAGATGACGTGCCGGGAGTTTACCTGGCCGCTATCTGCTCTTTCTTCTATTCTCACGGTAGCATTACCAAACCCTTTATCTGCATAGAATTTATGTACTACGCCAATCACGTTTTGTTTCATGGCCTGGGTAATTACACTTCCTTTACGCAGGGTGGCTTTGGTAGCAATATCGTCGCCTTCTGTTTTCTTGATGCCTTTGAAGGAGAAAGACGACATACGGGGCATTTCGGTTAATCCGATTTCCAGCCAGATTTTATTGTCTTCAATTTTTGTTACATAGATGGTAACATCCGCAAACAATCTTTGTGACCAAAGGCTTTGAATGGCTTTGGTGAACTGGTCTCCCCCGGGGTAAGTTACCTTATCCCCTACGCTGAGGCCGGAGAGGGACAGCAGCAATGATTTATCCAGGTATTGGGTCCCAGCAACGGTAATATCTGCAATTTCGTACTGTTGCGGATTACCCATGCTAATAGGAGAAACGGCCGGCGGGTTAGCAGGAGGCTGCGTGGGGGGCACGGTATCTTTTTGCTGAGCGGATACACGAATGCCTGCACTGCAACATAATGCTATAGCCAGAAGGCCCTTAGGAAATAATTTCTTCATTCTGCTGAATTTGATCGCTTGTTTTGCCAAAGCGCCGTTCTCTGGTTTGGTAATTTAAGATGGCTTGGTAAAGATGTTCATTGCGGAAATCCGGCCAACGGGTATCTGTAAAATACAGTTCTGCGTAGGCCAGCTGATATAGTAGAAAATTACTGATCCTGCATTCTCCACTGGTACGAATCATTAACTCAGGGTCTGGCAAGCCGGCAGTACAGAGATATTTGTCCCATACTTCAGGCGTTACCGCGGCAGGGTCCAGGGCTCCATTTTTTGCGTCCAGGGCTATTTTCCTGGCGGCATTCACGATTTCCCACCTGGCACTATAGCTAAGTGCCATAATGAGGTTAAGACCGGTATTTGGGCTGGTAAGCGCAATAGCCTCCTCCATTTCCCGCTGAGCCTGCGGCGGCAACATATCCATGTCGCCAATCACACTCAAACGGATGTTATTTTTTGATAACGTATTCACTTCCATCCGGATAGTGTTTACGAGTAATTCCATGATGCCATTTACTTCATATACGGGGCGGTCCCAGTTTTCAGTAGAAAAGGCGTATAAGGTCAGATAACCTATTCCAAGTTCTGCACAGGTCTCCACTATATTTCGCACGCTTTCTACCCCCTCGTGGTGCCCATACAGCCTGTCTTGACCCCGCTCTTTTGCCCAACGGCCGTTCCCGTCCATGATAATGGCTATATGGCGCGGTAACCGTTGTAAGTCCAATTTATCCTTCAAGCTCATTTGTGTCAGGCGTATTATAACAGATTATTTCCTAAAAGGGTGCAAAGATACAAAAATAGAGTAATGACTTTTTTGGCAAAGCCTAAGAAGTTGTTTTAACGTAGTTTTAACAGCGGAGTCAATACCAGTGGGGATCTTAGCAATTTCGGAGAGTTTTCCGGGCGGTTCGCAGGCATGGAAAGCCTGCCGGCAGAAAGTATTTTCTTCTTAAATCAAAATTTACAGTTGTAAGAAGTAAAAAGAATGCTGATCGTGAGCTCGATAGTTACGTATTGGTCCTTATCCCGGCTATTGCCGCGCTGACGGCCCGTTACACCTATAGGCGTGCCATATACTCCCGACCGGTCCTGCAATTGCATGGCTACAGACGGCTGACCATTGGCCAGCACCGGAAAAGCCGCCGGACCTGCATAAGTACTACTTACGTCGTCCAGATAATCTGTTTGGGTGAAGCGATACAGCGCTTCCAGCCCCACATTCACTTTTTTGGAGATATTATACTTAAAGCCCCCTCCTATTAACCAGGCATAAGATACCAGGCTATAAGGCTTACGGGCCGGATACAGCGCTGTTCCCTGCCCTTCCGTACGTATGGGCTGTAAAAAATATTTTTGCCCGTTCAGGTAAGTGTAGGGATTAAAATAAAAAATACTGGCGCCACCGGTCAAATATGGTGAAAATCGCTCATGCAAACTCCCCGGTTCAAACCGGAAGAAGTTAAAATCGCCCTGCAATGCCAATTCAAACAAATTTGTATTGAAACTGAGGTTACGAAGGCGCTGAAACTCATTTTTATTGTACACGTCAGAATAACCCAGCTGCATATACCGGGCATGTACCCGTGCTCCCACATAATCATTCAGGTACTTTCTATAGTATATCCCCACAGCAGGCTTCAGCGTATTCAACGCCCCCCGGGTGTTCAGATCCCCAAAATATTGCGCCCCGCCAACAGATAAACCCAATTCCCCTACATACGACAATTCATTCTGCGCCATTACCCGTTGAGCAAACAGACCACCTGTTGCCAGCAATAATAGAGTGATGTATTTTAGATATAGAAAAGGTTTCAGCATAAAATCAGTCCTACTTAAACGCTAAAATGCCGGATTTATTTAATGTATAGCCGATGATTATGCTTACTGCGTAGTCCTCTTTCCATCCACAGGCATAATTGATGTTACAATCAGCAGGCAATATATTTGTAAATGTAACAATATATTTTACATTTCTATATTTTAATCGTGTTCCGTGCATCTATCCCCCATAACAATTTGTTACGCAGGGTATGCAGGAAGTTGCTGTCGTCCAGGCGCAATAAGCTTAGTTTAAATTCTTCCTTTTTAACAGCCAGCTGCACGGTATTATCGATGGTTTCCATACGACTATCCAGCGTACACAGGAACTGATCACTACGGCCCTCTACTTCAAAAGAAATGATATTGTTATTGGGAACAATGATAGGCCGAACATTGAGGTTATGCGGCGCCACCGGGGTAATCACAAAATTGCCGGCATCCGGGAATACAATAGGGCCCCCGCAACTTAAAGAATATCCGGTAGAACCGGTAGGGGTAGCCACAATCAACCCATCTGCCCAATAGGTATTCAGAAATTCGCCGTTCAGGTAAGTATGAATCTTTACCATGGCGGAAGTATCTTTCTTATGGATTGTAAACTCATTCAGGGCATAAGGTACATCGCCGAACAAAGGAATATTGGCATCCAGGTGCAACAGCGACCGCTGATCTACCACATAAGTGCGGTTCAGCAGGGCCTGCACTAAAGCATAAATTTCTTCCTTACCTATACTGGCCAGGAAACCAAGCCGTCCGAAATTAATCCCGATCACTGGTATGTTGGTATCACGTACATAGCAAACCGTATCCAGCAAGGTTCCATCTCCCCCTAAACTCATCAGGAAGTCAATTTTCCCCGGCAAATCTTCTGCAGAACTGAATAAAGGCGGCACACTGTCAAAAGGAATGTGCTGCTGAAGCGTGCGATAAAAAGGCTCGTAAATAATGGCTTCAATTTCTGCCCGCTGCAATTCCTCCAGCAATAAGCGGATGTTTGCAATATCTTCTGTAATAAATCCCCGGCTATATAGTGCTACATGCATTCAGTGTTTCTTTTAAATGGTTCTTCCTCACATATCTACGCTCGTGTGTAAAAATAGGCCTTTTTGCCCTAACTGGTTAAAGCTGTACTCAATCCGTAGACAGGTATCATAGAAAGAAACGATATCTATTCCTATGCCACTGGTGTATAGCATCCGGTTGTTAAGCGTACCATTCCCGGGAAATTTACTATAGGCATAACCCGCGTCACCAAAGGCTTTGGCGAAGATGCGTACCGGAACGGTATTGAACTTTTTCGGCACAATGGGCAATTTAACCTTGAAAGACACCAATTCCTGGCGGAGTGTGGATTTCAGCACCGCAAAGCTGGTACCATCTATCACATAGTATTCAAGGCCTCTGAGGTAGTCATCACCGTAGCCCAGCGCCTGCTGGTTAATATAAGGTTGATCATTGGAGAACCGTGCCTGGCTGCGCACACCAAGCGCTGCAAACGTTTTGGGCCGTAGCTCCCAATATTTGGCCATATTCAGCCGGATATGTACATCATTAACGTCGTTCCAGGGGCCCAGCCCTTTCTTACCCACTTCTGCCACCAGGTTAAATCCTTTGAGGGGATATACCCAGCTATCGGCTTTGATATAGGTTAAACGATAGGTAATATCCAGAAAACTGATGTGGGTACGTCCTTTCCCCAGATAGTTTGGATTCAGGATAGCCACAGAATCTGCTACTTTCTCATAGTTGTAATTTACAAATACCTGGTGCCTGGTATTGATGGCTTTGCGATAACTATAGTTAAGTCCCACCACATACACCTGACGCAGGAACTCATCCTTTCGGAAAAAATGTTGCTTATTGAAGTTAGTACTATCATTCACCTCACGGTTACGCTTATAGGAAGCTAGGATACCTATACCATGACGAAAATGTTTGTCGATATAAGGCAGGTTGTATTGCAACGCAAATCTTTGGGTATAACCGAACTGTAACGAGGCACTGAGTGCATCATTACGACCGGTGAGGTTCTCCTGGGTACCGCTAACGCCTATATTAACGCGGTCGAGGCTGTGTTTTTTCTCCACCCACCATTGATTAAAGTTTCGGTCCGCCAGTTTAAAGATGGGAAAGGCAAAGGTGTACCAGCGTTCCCATACTTCAAATACGAGGTCAGCATTGTCGCCATCCCAGTTTTTGATATTGGCGGTAACATTCAGAAAAAGAGAGGTATTGAGCAGTTGTTTTCTTCTTTCCTCCAGGGTAGCGGAGAGATCGCGGAGATAAATGGTATCACCGGGCACCGTACTGATTTCCCGCAGGATGACGGAGGTACGGGTTTGTTTATTACCGGTAACGATGATATTACGTACAACGAGATAGCCCCCATTTGTTGCAGGCGCAGCTTGACCTTCCGCATTTTCCGGTAACACAATTCCCAACAGGCAGCACATCGCCAGCAGGAGGTAACAGCGTCTCAGCATGTAGGTTTTGTAAAATTTAAAAAAGTGTTGACAATATCCAAATATAATAAAAAGCAGTATGCGGAACAGTGCCTACCGGAATTCCTGTTTTCCTGTTAACCATAAAATAAAAAATAGCGAAGATAGATGCAGCTATACCTGCATCTATCTTCGCTAATCATTATAAATCTAACAAAATAAAATCGGTGTGGGAGAACTACATACTGATATAATTCATGAGCAGGTCGTAGTTCTTTTTAAGTAATTCTTCTTCCGGTTCTTCTGCGAAAATGTATTTAATCACGTAGTTAAACCTTTCAAAGGTGGCTACCAGGCCATGTAGTTCCTGTCTGTTTGTTTTCAGTACCACTTCCAGTTTTCCGGTAGCGGGGTTGGTGATGGTATGGACGCTCAGCAGGGTTACATCATTTGATTCTGCAATGCGGGCAATTTCGCTGAGGGCATAGTCGCGCGGATCTACTTCAAATGAGATAATACCGCCGGGTTCCTTTACGCCGTTGTATCGTGCCAATGCTGCCAGGAGATTGTCTTTCGTAATGATACCGAGGTATTCATTTTCTTTAGTGACTACCGGCAGGGCAGATAATTTAAAATCGTAAAAAAGCTTCAGCGCTTCAAACAGGTGGGCATATTCCATGACAGCCGGGCGGGAGTTTCCGTACGCTGTGGATTCCAGCGGTACATCAGGGTCTTCGAGATCCATGATCTCGTCTTCCTCCACCAGGGCCAGGTATTTGCTATCCACTACCATTGGTAGTTGCGTCAGATGATATTCATTCATCAAACGCAGCGCCTTTGCTCCTGTATCCGAAGGATGCAGGACAGGTACTGATGATATGAGTTCTCTGGCAATCATGTGTCGCGTATTCTTACACAAGAATACGAAAGAATATGCCAACAGAAAAAGAAATTACATGTACGCAAAATCACTGCACCTTTTGGTACAGTCATCCGACAACCGGGTAAAGGCTGTTTTAACTGGCAGGTTGATGCTTCAGCTTCTCCAGGAAAGTATGCAGAATTTTGTTGAACTCGTCGGGTACTTCCATCATAGGAGCGTGGCCGCATTTGTCAATAAACTGCAGCTCAGAATTAGGTATCAGCTTTTTAAATTCTTCTCCGACCATGGGTGGTGTTACGGTATCATTCATACCCCAGATCAGCAAAGTTGGTTGTTTGATATCTTTTAGCTCATCGCCCAGGTTGTGGCGGATAGCAGATTTAGCCAGTGTGATAATTTTAATCACTTTCAGGCGATTGTTCACTATTTCAAACATCTCGTCTACCAGTTCTTTGGTAGCGATTTTCGGATCGTAAAAAGTAAGTTCTGCTTTTTTGCGGATGTACTCGTAGTCACCGCGTTTAGGATAGGTTTCGCCCATTCCATTTTCGAACAAGCCGGAACTGCCGGTCAGGGTCAGCGATTTGATAGGCGCTTCAGGGTGTTTCAGCAGGTATACCAATGCCACATGACCTCCGAGTGAATTGCCCAGCAGGTTTACATCTTTGTATCCCCTGGCTTCAATAAACTTATGCACGTATTTGGCTAATCCCCCTACCGATGTTTCCAGGATGTTTAAATCGTACAGGGGTAACATCGGGATTACCACTTTGTTATACTGCTTGAAAAATTCGATCATGTGCGAGAAATTGCTCAAAGCACCAAACAGTCCATGCAATAATACCAGTGGTTCTCCTTCTCCTTCTTCTATGAAATTAAACTTACCCTGTGTTTTGATTTCGTAATCCATTGCCAAATCTTGAAAGTCAATTTTACGCTAAAATAATTCTTTTTATTAATCTAAATAATCTTTGAAACGAGTTATCCAGGTTGAATATGCCGGGCCGTTGTCTCGAAAAAAGATTCCAGTTGGGCAAACATATTCTTAAAAACCGGGATCACTGTTCCCATATGATCCAATACCCACGGGCCAATATTCTCTATATACGGATACACAATAGATTGGGCCTTGGTTTCAGGACTCAGCCAGTATACCTGGTTGGCCATCCACAACATTACACTATAAATTATTATAAATATAACGCTATACAACAGTATTCCACCCAATTTATTCAGCCAGCCCAACATCACGGCTTCTACCAGCTTCTGTAACATCCCTGCTCCCAGCCTTACCAACAGGATTACTCCAAGGAACAGGCAAATAAAGCAAAGCACCGGTACCCAACGGGAATGCATATCCCAATGCTGCTGTACATATAGGGCGGTAACTGCTGATAATTTCAGGGCAGCTGCCAATCCCAGTATCGCCGCTACCAACGAAAACAAGGCTACTATCAATCCACGGGTATACCCCCTGTAAAGGGCAAACACCATGATGATAGCGAAAATAATGTCTATAGGCATGATAGAGCTATAGGAGCCGGTATTTTTTGAGGAAAAGTCTTTCTCCCTCAAAAAATAGCCTGGCTCCTGTCAGATTACTTACTAAGCAGTTCTTTTACGAGCGCGGAAATAGCCTTTCCATCGGCTTTACCAGCCAGTTGTTTGGTGGCAACGCCCATTACTTTCCCCATATCGGCGGCAGAACTGGCGCCAGTAGAAGCAATAATATCTGTAATGGCTGTACGTAATTCGCCTTCGCTCATTTGTTTGGGCAGGAAGCGCTCAATTACCACCAACTCCTCTTCTTCTTTTACAGCAAGGTCTTCACGGTTCTGGGTACGGAAAATTTCGAGGGAATCCTTTCTTTGCTTGGCCAGCTTCTGCAAAAGCTTTGCTTCGTCAGCAGCAGTCAGTTCTCCACTAGCTCCTTCCGCTGTTTTAGCTACTAAAATAGCAGCCTTGATAGCACGCAGCGCACGCAGATCAGCTTCTTTTTTACCCAGCATCGCAGCTTTAATCTCTGCGTTGATATTTAATTCTAATGACATATGGTAAGGTTTAATGGATTATTGTCCTTCAGCAGCCTGCTTATCCTGGAACTTCTTGAAGAAGTCTTTGGCAAAAGCCCGCATATCGTCTGCCTGATCTTTATAAGGAGTAGCCCTGGAATAGGTATCTGCCATGGTCATCATGGTCTGAAAGAAGAAATCCGCCATTTCATCTACCATCATATCCTTTGTCCACAAGTCAATGCGGAGAGCCGCCCTTTCAGCCGGATCCCAGAAAGATACGATCATCCCCTTGGCTTTGATCATTTTTCCATCTTTATTATCGGTAGCGCTCCATTCTATTGATTCGGGCACCTTCTGGTCGTCCAGTCCAACCTGGATCTTTATAGTAGATGTTGTACTCATGTTTATCGATTAAAGCGCAAATTTAGCCATCATTTACTGATTTTCAGACGCCGGGCCGGAATTATGCAGTCAAATGCTGCCACAACTGCTCCGCAGCACGCTCCCAGCTGGTAAATGGTTCACTGGGAGGAGCTTTTGTCAACAGCCTGGCCCGTAGTTGCTCATCTTTATATAAAAGACTCATTTTCTCAGACAGATCATCCAGGCTGGCAGGATCCACATACAACACGGTATCGCCTCCAGCCTCACGCGCAGCCATGCTGTCCAGCGCTATCACCGGCACTTCACAGCGATGTGCGGCATAAATGGGGAGCGGTACCCCCTCAAACCTCGACGGATATACGAGCGCATAAGCGGCGCCTGTCAACCGGGCCAGCGTATCCTCATCCGGGGCTTCTACCATTATCACGTCCTGCCGGAACTTATAGCTTTGTAAGGCCGTCGCAATATCAGCGCCTGCCGCCGTAATACTACCGGCCAGCACCAGCTTGATATTGCTGCGCTGCCGTTTCTTCAATGCTGAAAAAGCTTTCAGCACCGGAACAATATTGTTGCGCGGATGCAAACTGCCCGTTACCAGGAAATATTCCGCACCACTGGTAAATGCTTTCTTTACTGCTTCCCGCTGCTCCCACTCCAACGCTTTATACAACGGGCTTATCCCTGTTTCCAACGTGGTCAGCTTCTCTTTCACAGCAGGCGCATAGCGTAATACTTCTTCCTTAGTGGTATCAGATAATACGGCTATTCTCCTGGCGGCAGCGAAATATTTAGCGGTATTCTTTTTCAGCGCCCGTTGCTGTGCACCGGACTGTAATCCTGCATCTTTTAAAAACGACAGATCCCTTACCAGCAAACCTGCAGGAATTTTACTGCGCAATGGCAACGCACCATCCAGCCCCAGGAACAGATCCGGACGAAAAGGTTTCATGGCCCGCACCAGCTGCCATTCCAGCCACCAATACAAATGCCAAGGCTTATTGCCTTTCAGCGGCAACACCACCTTGGTCACATTAGCGGGGAAGCACAATCCGGGGGGTATCTCTCCATCAAAAAATAACGTAAACTGATGGCCAGGCTGTTGCCGGCACATCGCCAATATTATCTCCGTAGCCACCCTCCCGGTATCGGCAGGCATATCCTGTCGTAAACAAGCGGCATTAACAGCAATTTGCATAAACGATTCCTTTGTCTGCGAGCTTGCAAACCTACACAATTTTAGATTCGGGAGACTGATGGATTTTTATTCGGCCGACTTGTTGGTCAGGTAAAACACCTGGGGAGTAGTTACGTTGGCTGTATTACCCAAAGAGGCCAGCGTAACCGTTACAGTGTATGTTTTCAGCGGCTTCAGGTGCTTCAGTGTAATAATAAATGGTGAAGTTTTTACATCCGCCACCGCATCCTGGTTCAACGGGATATTGCCCGTTTCTGTTACCACGTTCAAGGTAACTTTCACTCCTTTCTCCGGTATTTTGGAGGTAATATTCACCTTTAAGGCATAAGTACTGTCCTGCGCCATGTTGTACTTACTTACCTGGATCTCAGGCAGCTCAAATGCCAGTGTTTCCTCCTGCGTAGCAGGTGCAGGATCACTGCCTTTATTCTTTTTCTTACAAGAAGAAAAACTAACCAGGACAATAGCAAAAAATGCAGGGAGAAAGGTTTTCAATAACATTTTTTCAAGTGTATATGGGAGATGAAATTAGCTTTTTTTTATATGCAAATCAAATTTTACTTCGTACATCCAGGGCATCCCGGAGGCCATTGCCTAATAAATTGAAAGCCAATACCAACAACATAATAGCAATTCCCGGCGCCAGCGCCAGCAACGGATTATGCGTGATAATGAAGTTATAATTTTCCTTGATCATCAGTCCCCACGAAGGCTGCGGCGGTTGTACCCCTACCCCCAGGAAACTCAATCCCGCCTCTACTACAATGGCAGTAGCGAAATTCCCCGCTGCCACCACCATCACCGGCCCCATGATGTTGGGCAAAATATGTTTCGTGATAATCCGGAAATGCGTGTATCCCAATGCCCGCGCTGCTTCTACAAATTCCAGCTCCCGGATAGCCAATACCTGCCCCCGGATAATACGCGCTACACCCACCCACATTGTTAAGCCCACCGCAATAAATACCTGCCAGAAACCCTTACCCAGTGCCAGGGTCAGTGCAAACACCAGCAGTAGCGTAGGCATAGACCATACTACATTCACCAGCCACATTACTATATCATCGGTACGCCCCTTGAAATAGCCGGCCACCGCCCCCAGCAATACGCCGATGCTCAACGAAATAATTACAGCAATGCAGCCCACGCCTAAACTTACCCGTGTACCAATAATTAAACGACTTAAAATATCCCGGCCAAACTTATCGGTACCTAACCAATAGGTTCGATGTAACAGTCGCTCCCTTTGAATAAGCGCCTGTAGCTGCCCATCAGGGATGCGCTCAGCCGGCACCATCCCTTTTCCATACCAGATATCTGTTAGCGGATAAACTTCCTCCCGGCTTGTAGATTCATCTACATAACGTTGTACCACCAATACACTGTCTCTGAACTGCCAGGAACGTATAGGGATCCACGTTTGAACCGGCTTTTGCCCGGATAACACCCTTTCATAAACAGGGGCCGACTTTACAGTCAGTTCCTTTCGTATAGCCAGCATCGTGATATTAAACCCGGGATGTTGTCCTTCTATTTCCAATACCATCCTGTTGGCATCCGGCGTATTGTCCGGCGCAATCAGATAAGCCGTGGCGCTGATAAATACCGATAGCACAATGACCAGCAAACCAGCCACTGCGCCCTTATTACGGCGTAATCGTTTCCAGGAAGATTGCATATCTGACAAAGGAGGCGTATTTAATTTACCTGGCGGCCTTTCCATTGGTAACTACCAAACTTACCCAGCCAGCCTGCAATTACAATATAAGGAATATGAAATATCTGCCCCGGAATAAACCACAGCAGCAACTCTGTTTTATTAAAAAAACGCGCTACCGGCAGCAGGAAGTAGAGCTCCAGCGTTACCTTAAACAACATAATGATCAGGAACCAGGGCCACCATACCGGCAGAAAAAGCGCCATCACCGCCATGGCTAACAGGCCTACATTGAAGAGATATACCAACAGCAATACCCAGGTAAGTCGCTTATCTTCATACTTATCAGCCTTGGATGACCAGCGGATACGCTGGTTCATGAAGTCTTTCAGCGTATCAACCGCCAATGTACGTACAATAGCCTCTTCACATTTCAGGTACATCACCCCTTCCGGATAGGCACTGTAAATTTTATACATCAGCAACATATCATCTCCTGAGGCGATATTATCGATACCATTAAAGCCACCTACTTCGTAAAAGGCTTTTTTCTCATAGGCGAGGTTGGCACCATTACACATGGTACCGGAAGCCAGGGCAGCCGCTGCGCCCGTAATGCCCTGCATGGTCATAAAGTCGAGCGATTGCAGTCTTTTAAAGAAGTTATGCTCTTTATAGAAGCTGACCGGAGCGGCAATGAATTTCGGTTGATGATGCTCATAGTATTGTACCATGATTTCGATCCAGCGCGGCCCCATCACACAATCAGCGTCTGTGGTAACAATCAGGTCACCGCTGGCTTTAGAGATCGCTATTTCAATCGCCTTTTTCTTGTAGGAATTCAGCCGTTCGGTTTTATCAAGATGCTGGCTCAGTTCCAGCAGGTGTATATTATCAGCCGGATAATCCCGGATCACTGCAGCGGTATCATCTGTAGAAAAATCATCGATGATAATTACTTCCAGTAAACGGGGATCGTAGGTTTGCCGGTGCAATGCTTCCAGCAACGGGGGAAGATTAACAGCTTCATTTCTGGCAGGTATAATGACGGTTACCTTGGTACGCCCGGTGGCATGCACTTCAGGTCCAAATTTTCTCAGCCGTTTCCAGCCCAGGCTGTACCAGAGCATCAGTATACCATACCCCAGTGCTAATCCAATTACTATGATTACAAAAATGTACATCCGGTTTTAAAGGTTTGTTTTGATGATGAGCCCCAACTGCGACGATATCAGCTGATGCCCTTTTTCCAGTATCAATGTTTTGCAGGGAAAAGATCCATCCACAAAACGGGTCCCTAACACCGGGGGAATTACACGATCATATTTCCCAAAGATCAGGAGGGTTAAAACGTTATAATGAGCTAATAATTGTTTGCAACGTTTTTTATCCGGCATCATATGCCGCAGGTTGGTCCATATGTTATAGACCATGGCCCGCTTTTCCGGGTTATTCATCCTGTGCAACGCAAATTTATAAACGCTCTGATTCAGCAACCCTACTTTGCGCCAGGTATTTAACAGGGCGAAAAATAGTTGGGGATGGAGGGTATTATACTTGAAGATTTTATTTCCCAAGGTGGTTTGTGTAACAAACATATGCCAGGGGTTATTCTTCAGCCCATCGGCTGCTGCCAGGATGAGATGATCTATGCGATCCGCCATTTTTTCCACCACACATAACGACAAACGCCCACCCATGCTATAGCCCATTAAAGAAAATCTTTCTTTCCCCTGCTGCTGCAGCACCATTTGAATCAGGGCTACCAGGTCTTCTTTTTCAAATACCCGGTTTTCTTCCCACCGGGTACCGCCATGCAGTGGCATATCCAATGCTACAATGGTAAAGGTGTCTCCCAGTGTAGCCATCAGCGGATGAAAATGCGCTGCGCTTTCACCAAAGCCGTGCAAACAAATCAGCAGTTGGCTGCCTGCACCTTCACAGGTACCGTGAAAACGGCTTTTCAGATATGACAGATAGAAATCGGGCATAAAGGGGGCAATGATAATGAATTATGTGCAAAGGTCCGAGTTTTTGTCTTTCCCGGGATTATACTGATTTTGATGATTTGAGAGAATGATTTAAAAAGATGTTGGAAGATAACCGCAGTATATCTGCAACGATCTTTTAAAATCTTTCAAATCATACCGCTAAATCTTAAAGAAATCCCAAAATCATCAAAATCAGTATAATCCCGGGAAAGACAAATTCGTGTATCTGCTTTTTTCAGTAAATTACAGAACTACCAAAAATTCAGTAACATGGACGCAACAGTTGAAAATAAAACTGCGCTGAAGGGCGCAGAATTCCTGGTAAAGGAAAGTGCTCCTGAGGAAGTGTTTACCCCCGAAGACTTTTCGGAAGAGCAACTGATGATTAAAGACATGGCAGATCAATTCATCAGTAAAGAAGTAACGCCGATTGTAGAAAGACTTGACAAGCAGGAAGAAGGACTGATGCAGGCGCTTTTAGAGAAAGCGGGTGAGCAGGGATTGTTGGGCGCATCGTTTCCGGAAGAATATGGAGGACTGGGAAAAGACTTTGTAACAGCTACTATTATCAACGAAGGCCTGGGCGCAGGTCACTCTTTTTCTGTGGCCATGGCAGCACATACCGGTATCGGTTCCCTGCCCATTCTCTACTTTGGTACGGAAGAACAAAAACAAAAATATATTCCTAAACTGGCTACCGGTGAAATGAAAGGCGCTTATGCCCTCACAGAGCCCGACTCCGGTTCTGATGCACTGGGTGCCAAAACCACCGCCAAGCTCACGGAAGATGGTAAACACTACATCCTGAATGGTCAGAAAAGCTGGATTACCAATTCCGGTTTTGCTGATGTATTTACCGTGTTTGCCAAAATCGACGGCGATAAATTCACCGCATTCATTGTAGAAAAAGGTACTCCCGGATTTACCCTGGGCGCGGAAGAACATAAAATGGGTATCAAAGGCTCCTCTACCCGCCAGATCTATTTCCAGGATGCTAAAATCCCTGCGGAAAATGTATTGGGCGTAATTGGTAAAGGCCACCTGATCGCCTTCAACATCCTGAACATTGGCCGCCTGAAACTTTGTGCTGCTGCACTGGGCGCTGCCAAGAAATGTATCAACACCTCCGTACAATACGCTAATACCCGTACGCAGTTTAAACAACCGATCGCCAACTTCGGCGCTATCAAACATAAACTGGCGGAAATGGCCATCCGTACCTGGACCGCTGAATCAGCACTGTTCCGCACGGCCCAACTGATAGACGACAAAGAAAGAGAATTACTCGCCGCCGGCAAACCATTCAACGAAGCCCTGTTGGGTGCCGCTGAAGAATATGCCGTAGAATGCGCCATCCTGAAAGTAAACGGCTCTGAAGTGCTGGACTTTGTAGTGGATGAAGGTGTACAAATTCACGGTGGTAACGGTTTCAGCGACGAATACATCATCTCCAAAGCTTACCGCGATTCCCGTATCAACCGCATCTTTGAAGGTACCAACGAAATTAACCGTTTGCTGACCCTGGACATGACACTGAAACGTGCCATGAAAGGTAAGCTGGACCTGATGACACCGGCCATGAACGTAATGAAGGAGCTGATGAGTATTCCAGACTTTGGCAACGATGATGAAACACCGTTTGCTGAAGAGAAAAAGCTGATCGCCAATTTCAAAAAAGCCATCCTGATGGCTGCCGGCGCCGCTGCACAGAAACTGATGATGAAACTGGAAAGTGAACAGGAAATCCTTATGGACATTGCCGATATGGCCATCGAAACATTTGTGGCAGAAAGTGCCCTCCTGCGTTTGATCAAACTGACCAAAGCCAAAGGAGAAAGCGCCGCTTCCTTCCAGGCTGATATTGTACGCACCTTTATCTACGATGCAGCCGACCGTATCAATAAATCTGGTAAAGATGCCATCAATGCTTTTGCCGAAGGTGATGAACAACGTATGATGCTGTTAGGCCTCAAACGCTTTACCAAAGCAGCTTCCTTTAATGCAAAAGAAGCCCGCAGAAGAATTGCAGATAAACTGATTGCAGATAATAAATACAGCTTCTAGCTGTTAGCCATTAGCTTTTAGCAAAATGCAGCGAAGACCATTATGTATTCATCTTCGCTGCATTTTGCTAAAAGCTAAAAGCTAGTGGCTAAAAGCTTTCTTCTCCTATTCCCCTCACCTGCTTATCTTTACACCCTTTCAAGATATTGATGACAGGTTATTATGGTTTCAGTGAAGCGTTTCCTACAGATTGTTGTTGTACTTTGTATCCCCTTTATAGCGCATAGCCAGGCAACTCTCCGCCTTAGCCAGCCTTCCCGGGATCAGATCAATGTAAGTAATTCCAAACAGTTTATTGCGGGCCGCACTTGTGTGGGTTGCCTGGTTCGTATTAATGACGATACCGTACATGTGTATTCCACCGGCACCTTCGCTGCAAAATATGACCTACCCACCGGTAGAAGCAGTTTTGCCGTACGGGTAGATGCACCTAACGGAGAAACCTACACGAGAAATCTTACCTTTTATTATAACCCGCCACCAACGCCCACTGCTACCAGCGTTTTTCGTATAGACTATATAGAGATATCACCCGGTGGTAATGTTCAACTCTCCGAAGGGGACACCCTTCGCATTAAAATGAAGGGGTATCCAGGACAGGAAGCCAGCTGGTTCAACAATGTACCACTGCGTGAACTACCTACCTCTCAAACTGGCGGTGTACGGGGTGTGTACAGTGGCAGCTATATTATTCAACCCTCCGACTCTCTGCTGAATGGAAAAATCATGGTTAAACTGCGTAATCGCGATGGAGAAACAGCTGTATTAGGTAGTCCTTACCGCTATAGCGTAATGCACAATGAAATACCTTTCACCGGCCGCACCATCGATAACATGACCTATCTAACCGCCAGCCCCAGCGGCGATCGCCTGGGCCCGGATAAGATCGGCTACCTGGATAAAGATGTGTTATTACATATAATAGGGAGACAGAATGACTACTATAAAGTAAGGCTCTCTTCAAAAACTACTGCCTATATTCCAGAGGCCCTGGTTGACACAGAAATTCCACAGGAAGAGCTACCTGTAAGCATTGCAGACGATGCCAGGATATGGGGAGATGACCGCTACGACTATGTTTCCGTAGCCCTGTCGGATAAGCTGCCTTATACTTCTACACAACTTGTTTCCTCCAAAAAAATCATTTTAGATATACACGGCGCCTATGCTGAAAAAGGGCTCAGCACGGTGCTGCAAAACACCAGAGAAATTACATCTATTGCCTGGGGGCAACCTACGCCGGATGTGTGTCGCCTGGTGATTTCTTTGCAACATGCGCCCTGGGGCTACCAGGTATACTATGACAACAACCGTATAACGGTGAAGGTTAAACGTGTACCTGAAAAACTATCTCTGAAAGATATCGTGATCGGCATTGATCCCGGCCATGGTGGCAGCAATCCAGGCGCTACCGGTCTTACCGGCGCAGTGGAAAAAAACCTGACGCTCACGCTGGCGCTACAGTTGAAAACCTTACTGGAAAAAGAGGGAGGCACCGTGATCATGTCGCGCACTACGGAGAAGTTTGTACCAAATGAAGATCGCCTGTCTTTCTTCCGCCGTGCCAACCCTGACCTGCTGCTCAGTATCCACCTGAATTCATCCGTCAACCCGGTAGAGGTATATGGTACCGCTACTTATTACAAGCATCCTTTCTGTGAGCCACTTAACGCCGCTATTCACGAACGATTGCTACAAACCGGACTGCGTGATTTCGGGAATAATCCAGACTTCAACTTTATCCTGAACAACCCCACAGAGTTCCCGGATGCCCTGATAGAAACCCTGTTTCTCAGCAATCCTGGTGATGAGGAAAAGATATTACAGCCCGCCTTTCAACAGCTCATGGTAGAGAAGATCGTGGAAGGGGTGAAAGATTATCTCAAACAAGCAACAGTGCGATAACGCGACTATAGTCGCGTTCAGGATTATACTTGATTAAACTGATTTTTATTTTTTGATTTTAGTAGATAAAATAAGGGAAGATAAATGCAGGTAATGGCATCTATCTTCCCTTATCTATTTTAATCAAAAAATAAAAATCAGTTTAATCAGTATAACCCCGGATAAGATTATAAACCGCTGGAAATTTTACCCAGATATGCCGACAGCCTTGTAATCGCGTCTGCCACTATCCCAATTTGCTCCTGTGCTTCTGTCCATCTGCGTTGTTCGATGGCTTCTCTTACGCCGGGAATAGTTTTAACGCCATAGCCGGTATAGAAGCCAGGTGCATATAAAGTATGCTTATACCAGGTCCGGGCAGGCAATCCTTTATCGTTGAGTAACTGTTGCTCCGCCTGATACAGCGCTTTATTCACCGCAGCGCCCGCAGGACGGCTTTTAGCCAGTGTAGCAGTGGTAGAATCCAATCCAATCAATGCGTTTTGCAGTGGAGAAAAGTCCAGGTAAGGCACTTCGGATTTCGCTGCGGGTGGCAATAAATGGGCTGCAGAGTCAGTAGCCAGTTCATACTTATGCTCCCGGATCAATTGATTGTTGATGGCAGTAGCTTCTCTCATGTTGCTGGTCAACTCAGTTAATTCGTTAACATAACCGTTAACGGTTTCATAGAGCTTACGGAAATCAAAAGGCAGGTTAACGGCATCGGCTAAACGCAATGCAGTATGTCCGGCTGTTTGAGAAAGTACCACACCGTAGTGGAAGCCGGGATCTTTAAAGCGCCGGTAGTCGTCGTAAGAATCGTAGATGGAGTGGTATTCACCGCCTGCATCTTCTCCCCCAAAACCAAGATCCAGGGAAGGTATGCCCAGGTGCTGCAGGAAAGATGAATAGTCAGAGCCGGAGCCCATGGCGCCGATAGCGATGCCCTGTTTAGCCAGCTTTTCTTTCTTTGCTTTTGCGGTGCCTGCCCTCAGTACATCGGCAGCTTGTCTACGGGCCAGGATGCTTACCTGTGTTTGTGGATCGGTGATATCGCGGGCAACCTCGTTGACAAGCGTTTCCAACGCATGGGAGCCACTGGCTCCAAGGAAACCACGACCGTTACCATCAGAGTTGATATAGGCCACTGCTTTCTCTTTTAATTCGGCAGCATGATCTTCCACCCATTCTGTAGATCCCAGCAAGCCGGGCTCTTCTCCATCCCAGGCGCAATACACGAGGGTTCTACGTGGCTGATAGCCTTGTTTGTGCAACTCTCCAATGGCTTTGGCTTCTTCCAGCAGGGCGGCCAGTCCGCTGATGGGGTCAGCGGCACCGTTTACCCAGGCGTCGTGGTGGTTACCGCGAATCACCCATTGGTCGGGTTGTTCACTGCCTTTGATTTTGGCCACTACATTATAGCAGGGGCGAACCTGCCAGTCGAACGCCAGTTTGAGATGCACCTTAGCGGTGCCGCCGCCAATATGATAGGTGAATGGCAATGCGCCCCGCCAATCTTCCGGCGCTACCGGGCCTTCCAGGGCTTTCAGCAAGGGAGTGGCATCATGATAGCTGATAGGCAGCACCGGTATTTTGAGCAGGTTGGCCGCTTGTGAACGTTCCAGGCGTGAGGCATTCGCGGTGGCACCCACATTGGGTGTCAGCGGATCGCCGGGGTGTATCACGATGTCCATAACAGAGCCGCGTTGTACGCCGAATTCATTTTTAAAAGCTCCTTTGGGATATACGTCACCGTTATAATAGCCGTCATCTTTCGGATCGGAGTAAATAATGCAGCCAGCGGCGCCGTGCTCCTGGGCAACTTTGGGCTTGCTGCCCCGCCAGGAGTGGCCGTATTTTGCAATCACTATTTTTCCTTTTACGCTGATGCCGAGACGATCCAGGTATTCATAATCTTCCGGAAGGCCGTAGTTCACGAATACCAGCGAGCCTGATACGTCGCCATCGGCACTCCAGGCATTGTAGGTAGGTAGCTGCCCTTCCTGGCCGGAGGTGGCATCTTCCTTCAGGGCGGGTTCTTTCAGCAAAGCTTTATAGGTAGTGGGAGCGGTTAATTCCAGCACCCGCTCTTTGGGCGTGGGAAACAATACCTGGTAAGTGACTATTTCAGCGTCCCAGCCGTAGCTTTTAAAGCGCTGCCGGATGTCTTCCGCCACTGCTTTGCCTCTGGCGGAGCCGAGGGGATGTGGGTAAGATGATAATGCCTGGATGGTTTCACCAATGTGGCTACTGCTCAGTTGTTTATCAAATTCACGTTCCAGGTGTAATTGTTGGTTGGCGGCGCTGTCGGTATACGCGAAGAGCTTCTTTTCCTGCGCCATAGTGGTGCTGCCGGCGCATAGCAGGAGGGCCAGCAGGCGGAAACAGTTGGTTGATGTCATAAGCTGATCTTGTTGTTAAAGAGGGTTTAGTGATCTAATATACAAATAGTCCACTATACCAATAGACTATTTTATTCAAATGGTTCGGCATAATAACTTTTGGTTATGATCCATAAATACAGGTTATAGGGCAAACAGTCTACTTAACCAGTAGATTATTCTATATTTGTAAATCCTTTCATAGCTTTAATGTGTGAAACGATTAGGTTAACATCATAAACAGCAGTTATATGGCGAATGCGATTCAGGAGTTTAACGACTACCGGGCTAAAATGAACGAAGTTATACTGGGTAAACAGAACAAAGTCATCAACCGTCTTTTTAACCTGGACACTAATACCTATGCAGAAGGGGCGCTGAGCACCAAAACCAAGGAGATGCTGGGATTAGTAGCTTCTATGGTACTGCGTTGCGACGATTGTATCAAATATCACCTGGGCAAGGCATATGACGAAGGCGTAACCACCGAAGAGATGTATGAAATTTTCGCGGTGGCGAATATTGTGGGGGGCACTATTGTGATTCCGCATACCCGCCGGGCCGCAGAATATTGGGAAGAATTACAGGCGCAGTGACCTTAATTTACAGGTATCTATCGTAACTTTACAGACTCTAAAATTATATTTTAACTCATACTAATGTCAACAGCAACTATAGCTCCGCAGGCAGCCCTCACGGCAAAAGACTTTGCAACGGACCAGGAAGTACGCTGGTGCCCTGGCTGCGGCGACTACTCTATACTAAAACAGGTACAAACAATTATGCCTGGCCTGGGGATTCCCCGCGAAAATATTGTGATTGTTTCCGGTATTGGTTGTTCTTCGCGTTTTCCATACTATATGAACACTTATGGTATGCACTCGATCCACGGTCGTGCTACCGCCATCGCTTCCGGCCTGAAGGCTACCCGGCCTGAGCTGAGCGTGTGGATTGTGACCGGTGATGGTGATGGTCTTTCCATTGGTGGTAACCATACCATCCACCTGCTGCGCCGTAACTTTGATGTGAACATCATGCTGTTCAACAACCAGATTTATGGCTTAACAAAGGGACAATACTCTCCTACTTCAGAAGAAAATAAGGTGACCAAGTCTACCCCGATGGGTAGTATTGACCATCCGTTTAACCCAATGGCCCTGGCCCTGGGAGCAGATGCTACTTTTATTGCCCGTAGTATGGACCGTGATCCGAAACACCTGCAGGAAATGCTGAAACGCAGTCACGCCCACAAAGGCGCGTCTTTCCTGGAAATATACCAGAACTGTAACATCTTCAATGATGGCGCTTTCGAAGCGTTTACAGAAAAAGGCAGCAAAGCTGACGAAACAATTTTCGTAGAAGCAGGCAAACCACTGGTATTTGGCGCCAATAAAAATAAAGGTATCCGCCTCGATGGTTTGAAGCCGGTAGTAGTAGAGCTGGGTGGCGAATACTCAGAAAGTGACCTCTGGATACACGATGAAAGCGATTTCTATAAAGCACAGATACTGACCCGCATGTTTGATGATGTGCGTATTGAAGGCCATCTGCCTCGTCCTTTTGGTGTTTTCTACCAGGCTAACCGTCCTACTTATGAAGACATCATGCAATACCAACTGACCGAAGCCCTGGAGAAAAAGGGCCCCGGCGACCTGGATAAATTGCTGGCAGGTAATGAAACATGGACAATAGCATAAAGCTGAAAGCATAAAGCAAAAAGCTATAAAAGCGAATGACCAGAGCGTATGAGTAATTTGATACTCGCTCTGGTCATTCGCTTTTATAGCTTTTTGCTTTATGCTTTCAGCTTTATGCTCTATTTATCAATGTCCTAATGTTCCTACATCGAACAATACTTTATACAGTAACACCACCCCAAAAATGATCAAACTCACGCCCGAAATACGGTTCAGCCATTCTACATTGGTCAGTGTGAGCTTATGACGGATTTTATCAGCAACAAATACTTTGAGGATATCTGCAGATAACACCATACTTAAACAGACACCATAGGTGACCACACGGTGGCTGATGGGAGTAGCACTATATCCTATACAAACCGGCAGCCAGAAGATCACCACACCCGGATTCAGGGTATTCATTAAAAAACCGGCCAGCCATATTTTGAGGTAATCATGCGTTCCGAACATTTCAGGCTTCTCTTCGCCGGTACTGATTTTTACCTTCTTAAAAAGCAACCCGTAAATACCCATACAAATGAGTAATATACCGCCCACTATTCCGATAGTATGGTTATATCCTTCCAGGCCACTGATAAAAGCAGTGGAGATATTACCGATCAGTACAAACATGATATCGCTGAAAGACACGCCCAATGCGAAACTAATGCCTGCCTTAAAGCCATTATTCACACTGTATTTTATAATTGCGAATATAACCGGGCCTACCGATAATGATAGAACCAACCCCAGTCCTAATCCCGCTACAATTGCTGCTATCATGCTTATAATTTCCGTGTCACAGGTGCTAGTTAGTTCTTAACTGTTTTTCCAACAAGAAATTTCTCCCAGTCCTTCAGTTTCTCGCCTTTCATTACACGTGGAAACTTGTTCATGGCGCCTTCCTTGCCTTTGCAACGGAGATAGTCAATAAATACATCGTTCGGCAATATTTCTACAAATACTTCTTTCAGTGCAGCAGAACGTTCTACAGCATAATCATCGTTTACCTCGCTGAGCGTTTCATCAATGATTTCACGAACCTTTTCTGCATCTACTCCAGGCGTATCTGTACCCAAATACCAACGGTGTGCAAACAGGTTCTCATAAGGGAAACCAGCTACGGTAAACTCCCTGACAGTGATACCCAGTTTCTTCTGCACATTATCTATCGCCTTGTTCATGTTGTCGATACTCATATGCTCTCCGCAAAGGCTGAGGAACTGTTTGGTACGACCAACAATCACTATTTCATGTTCTTTTACTGAGGTGAACTTCACTACGTCACCAATCAGGTAACGCCATGCGCCCGCACAGGTAGACAGCATCACCGCATATTCCACATCTTCCACCACCTCGTTGATCATGTAAGATTTAGGATTCGGCTTTACTTCTCCCTCTGCATCAAAGTTCTCTTCATTGAATGGAATAAATTCGAAGAAGATGCCTGCATTCAGCACCAGTTTAATACCCCTGGTGCCCGGACGCGCCTGGAATCCGAAAGAACCTTCAGAGGCCATATACGTTTCAATAAACGCAATCGGCTTTCCGAGGAGCTTCTGGAAGCTATCGCGGTACGGCTCAAAGGATACACCCCCGTGAATATATACCGCCAGGTTAGGCCATATTTCGTGAATATTCTTCACACCATGGTACTTGATAATTTCTTCGAACACAATCTGTACCCAGGCTGGTACACCACAAACAGTACCTACGTCCCATTCCCTGGCTTTGCGTACAATCAGCTTGATACGCTGCTCCCAATTGGGTTTCCGGGATATTTTACCACCGGGCTTATAGAAACGGCGAAACCATTTCGGGATATTTTTGGCCTGAATGCCGCTCATATCTCCCTCATAGTAATCCCCTTTCTCATATAATGAAGTGGTACCTCCCAGCATCAGTATTCCTTTTTCAAAGGAACGGGGAGGTATGTTGAAGTTAGCCATGGAATACAGCTGCTTCACGCCTACCTTCTTCACGGTTTTAAGCATGGCTTTGGTTACAGGGATGTGCTTACTCGCAGATTCCGATGTACCTGAGCTCAGTGCAAAATATTTTATCTTTTCCGGCCAGCTCACATTTGCTTCTCCCTCCAGGCAGCGATACCACCATTCCTTGTGCATTTTTGTATAGTTATGCACAGGTATTTTTTCACGGTATTGCCCAATGAAGTTGGGACTATCCAAAATTTCCTGGAATTGATAGTGCCTACCAAATTCTGTCTCCTTGGCCTTCTCCAGCAAACGATGCAGCACCTGCAACTGGTATTGGCGAGGCGTTCCTAATTTAAACGTGAACTTCTTCCTGATGCGTAGTGACCTGGAAATAAGATTACCTATAATGGCCATTAACTTTCCCTCTCTTTAATTGAACTACAAAAATAAGTGGAATATTGAATATAAGTTGACTGATAATTCGGAATTACAGGTTATAAGTTATCTATAAGTCTTCTATACATACAAAATATCCAAAGATGTAGGCTATAATTCGCAATTCATAATTCGTAATTCGTAATTACCTTTGCGGCATGTTAAAAACTACTTTACTCAAAGCTACTGAAGCCAGCGGAAAAATACTGCAACAATATTTCAATGGCCCTTTCGAGGTGAGCAGTAAAAGTTCCATTAACGACCTGGTAACAGAAGTGGATAAAAGGTCAGAAACCGCTATCATCAACATTATCAGGGAAACTTATCCAGATCATTTTATCCTGAGTGAGGAAGTGGGGGAGATAAAAACCAGTTCAGCTGTAAAATGGATCATTGATCCTATCGACGGCACTGTCAATTATGCGAATGGGATTCCCATCTGTTGTGTATCAATTGGTGTGGAACAAGACGGAGAAATGATATTGGGTGCGGTATACAATCCTTTCATGAACGAGCTTTTTGTGGCCGAAAAAGGCAAAGGTGCCACCCTGAATGGTAAATCCATCCAGGTATCCACCAAAGCCGATGTAGCCACCTCCTGCCTTGTTACCGGGTTTGCCTATAAATGGCAGGATATGCCTAATAACCCGCTACAGGTGCTGGAATATATCGTTAAACAGGGTATTCCCGTACGCCGCCTGGGATCCGCCGCCATAGACCTTTGCTGGGTGGCCTGCGGACGATTCGATGGGTTTTATGAACATTCCCTCCAGGCATGGGACTCTGCCGCCGGCTACCTCATCGTACAAGAAGCTGGAGGCAAAGTGACCGACTTCTCCGGAAACCGGTATTCCCCTTATCAAAAAGAAATATTGGCTACCAATGGCCATATCCATAGTGCATTACAAGACCTTGTTAACGGTAAATAAAGATGGAAGAGGAAAGAACAGAAATACAGGACCTGGGCGAATTCGGACTAATCGAATACCTGACCAGGAACATTGAAATACAAAATGCCAGCACCGTTTTAGGCGTGGGCGATGATGCCGCCGTGATCGATCACTTCGGCAAACAAACCGTGATCAGCACGGATATGCTGGTGGAAGGCATCCACTTCGACCTCATGTATACCCCACTGAAACACCTGGGGTATAAATCAGTAGTGGTGAACCTGTCAGACATCTACGCGATGAATGCCACCCCTACCCAGATCACCGTGAGCATTGCCTTCTCCAACCGTTTCTCCCTGGAAGCCCTCAACGAATTCTACGAAGGTGTGTATGCAGCCTGCGAAAAATACGGCGTAGACCTGGTGGGCGGTGATACCAGCAACTCCCAAAAAGGCTTCGTGATCAGTGTTACCGCCATCGGCGAAGTAACACCAGATACTTTCGTTAAAAGATCTACCGCCCAAAAAGGCGACCTGCTCTGCGTTACCGGCGACCTCGGGGCCGCCTACCTCGGCCTCACCCTGCTGGAAAGAGAGAAAAAAATCTTCCTCGAAAGCCCTACGGTAAAGCCTGACCTGGAAAACCAAACCTATATCATCGGCCGCCAGCTGAAGCCGGAAGCCCGTAAAGATATTATCGAGTTCCTCCAACAGGAAGATATTCTGCCTACCGCCATGATGGACGTAAGCGACGGGCTCAGCTCCGAAATACTCCATATCGCCAAACAAAGTAATCTTGGCGTAGTGCTGTATGAAGAAAAAATCCCGATTGCACAGGAAAGCAAAGAAATAGCTATGAAGTTCGGCCTGGATCCTACTGCCTGCGCATTAAGCGGCGGGGAAGATTACGAGCTGCTATTTACCATGAAACAACAGGACTACGATAAAATAGTACTCAACGAACAAATCAGCGTTATCGGTTATATGGCCGATATCAGCGAAGGTGCACATATTCATACCAAAGGAGGCAACAAGTTTAAACTGGTTGCCCAAGGATGGAATGCGTTCAAGCAATAGCTTTTAGCAGTTAGCTTTTAGCAAAATGCAGCGGAGATATAAGCAAGTAGGAATACACTTACGCTTATATCTCCGCTGCATTTTGCTAAAAGCTAAAAGCTAACTGCTAAAAGCTATTTCACTACTTCCACTGGTATTACCGAGCTGTTATGCGTTGGTGGCAGATCTCCGGCAAATACAGAAAACTTCAACTGGTACTTACCAGGTTTCTCCGGCATCACTACTTCCAGGTTGATTAAACGCCGTAGCACAGCCCTTTCCAGCGTCATGGTTGATTTCACCGGAGGTAACCATTCCTCTTTCGCCATAAAGGCATATCCCAATACCGGTTCATTGGTCCTGTCGAGGCGGATTGGCTGGTGATAGTCGTTATTGGGCTGCAGGATTACATTTACATGCTCTCCTCTTTTCGCCTTAATGGATTTCAACGCAGGCTTTAATTGTATAAGTGAGTAAGAGTAATAGTCAGTCTGGATGTTATAATCCAGGGTACCAAGCGCTGTTTTCAGGCTGTCTGTAATAGGAATCCCAGCACCGGGATCAAATACTATCATCACCTCCTTTCCCCATAATTCGGTTTCTGTGTTCCAGAAATTATACTGACTTCTGCGGGCATAGCGGCTGTTGAGGCTATAAGACAACTGCCCGGTATAAAACATATATTTCGATGGCCGTTGGTAACTATTCACAAATACTACCGGTTTGCCTTGCGCACGCGCGGCCACCTGCGATGTCCATACCCGGTTGTTATGTATTTCCGGTCTTATTTCCACACCTGGCATAAAATCCCAGATCATATACACTCTTACCACCAGCACCAGCAAAAGCGTTACCGGCAAAGTATATAACAGCCATTTCTGCGACCAGCCTTTACGGATAATTGCCTGGTGCGCCAATATTACTACAGGGGTAAACAACATCACCGTCCAGTTGGCCTCTACCCTGCCTTTGAAGGTACTTAACAGGAAAAAAGCCAACACCCCTATCACACAAAATTTAAGTGCCCGCTCAAAAGAGTTCTGAATAGGAGAACGGAAAGCGTAGTATAATATCAGCCAGCCCAATAAAGGCCCGAATAATAACAACTGCCCACCCAGGTAATCCAGCGAGTAACTGATATCATAGGAAGAAGCATTTCTATCTACCAGGTGATATTGCAGAGAAGGGAAGCCATGGGTATACTGCCAGTAAATATGTGGTAAAAACAACAGCGTGGTAAGGATACAAGCCACATAAAACTTGAACACCTTCAATAGGTTGATGTTGGATAATACCGTGAAGAAAACCAATAATACGCCATGGTACTTGCTATAGAACATCAATACCATGGAAACACCAAGCAGAATGGTGTTTTTCCAGGTTTGCTCGTTGAGGAAGTTGCGGTACACCCAGAAATAAATGGCCGCAAAAAATATTAATGGTACATCCGGCACAGCCAGTATTCCACCTATTTGCATGGCACCCATAGCGCCTACAATCAGGTAAAACAGGATATTATCTTTCGAAGCAATGAGGCGGGCCGTAACCCACAATGTGAGCGTATTGACCAATACAATCAGCAACCTCACTCCCAACTCGTTATGAAAAATGCCATATCCAATTTTGATCAACAGGGCTATCATTGGTGGATGGTCAAAATATCCCCAGTCGAGGTGACGTGAATACACCCAATAATAAGCCTCATCGTCCCACAGCTCAGAGAAGCAGGCCTGCAACAGGCCCAGCACCAGCCAGCTTAGGAGGAACAGATTTCTATACCGGTCTTTTTTAAAGAAGCGAGTTAATGCACTCATGTGGATATACAGTATGATTAATCCTGCGAAGATAGCGCTATTAACAGTATACTGTAGTATTCCAGTTGGAGTCGATTGCCACCAATGCCGCATCGTAGCCTACCGCAATGCGGCCCAATGCCTGCTCACGGCCTATGGCGCGGGCAGGATACAGCGATGCCATACGCAACGCCTCCTCCAGTGGAATCCCTGCCTCTTCCACGCAGTTACGAACGGCTTTGATCATCGTTAAAGAAGAACCGGATAGTACACCAGTGGCGCTCACATAACGGTCCTTTTCCCGGAGATAGATGTAATCTCCTTCTTTATTCTCTTCTACAGCATCTGTTATAAGAAACAGCCGCTCTTTCATCATTTTTTTACTGATACGGATAGCCGCAAAATCCACATGTATGCCATCGGCCACAATGCTGGCGCTTACCAGGGGATGGTCGTAAATAGCACCTACTATACCCGGCGCCCGGCTTTCCAGTGGCGACATCGCATTAAACAGGTGCGTGGCATGATGGATCCCATTATCAAACGACATATACGCCTGTGCGTAAGTAGCGTTACTGTGGCCGGCAAATATGGTGATCCCCGCAGCAGCCAGTTGTCGTACCAGCTCCGGGTCACAACGTTCCGGCGCCAGCGTCATGATTTTTACCACATCCTTTCCATTTTCGAGGATCCAGTTAATATCTTCCTGCGTAGGGATACGGATATATTTATCGAGATGTGCACCTTTCTTTGCCGGGTTCATAAAAGGCCCTTCCAGGTGCAGCCCTAATACGCCCTGTCCTCCTTGTTCCCAATAGGCTCTTACCGCTTTCATGGCTTCCAGCATAATATCCGGACCAATGGTAGCGAGGGTAGGCATTATCCAGGCAGCGCCACCTGCTTTACTATAGGCCATGGTAGCCGCTAACGAAGTCACAGAGGGGTACAACGAGAATAGCTGTCCATTTCCGCCATAGATCTGTAAGTCAATAAACGCCGGAGCCAGCAAAGCACCTTTCAGGTCTGTTTCATTACCGGTCAGCGCTGCTTTTGAAGCAGGCATCACGCCGGTAATTTTACCCTGGTGGGTAGTCACAACATGATCTTCCAATATTTCCTCACCAGTAAAAATGTTGGCGTTAATATAGGTTACAGACATAGCATGAATTTTTATAGACGTTAGTGAACTTCGTATAACTCTAAAGGCAGCCCATCGGGATCTGCAAAAAATGTAAATCGTTGATTAGTATGAGGATCTATGCGTATAGGCTCGGTGGAAACTCCTTTTTGCTGTAGTTGTGCTACCGCACTTTCAATATCGTTCACAGAGAAAGCCAGGTGACGTAGTCCGGCAGCTTCCGGACGGCTTACTCTTGCCGGAGGGTCGGGGAAAGAAAATAATTCAATGATGTACAGCTCTCCTAAAGCCAGGTCCAGCTTCCAGGAATCCCGTTCTTCCCGGTATACTTCCCGTATTACCTGTAAGCCCAGCACATCGGTATAAAATGCTTTACTACGTGGGTAGTCGGAACAAATGATAGCGATGTGGTGGACGGCTTGCAGGAACATGGTTATTATTTTTAGCTGTTAGCCTTTAGCTATCAGCAGTCAATTTTTATGCTTCCGGTAAAATAGTAAATGGATCCGCATCTTTCAGGAAAGGAATATTTTTCCTGATTTCGTTAAGGGGATCACGTTGAAGGGTATACGTAAAGATGTCTTCGTCATCAGATTTACGATAGATGATTTCTCCCATCGCATCAATCAGGCTGGATTCTCCGCTGTGATAGATGTTATTGCCATCGTTGCCTACCCTGTTCACACCTATTACATAGCATTGATTTTCAATAGCTCTGGCTTGTAATAAGGTCATCCAGGCGGTTTTGCGTCTTTGCGGCCAGTTAGCCACGTTGATCAGCACATCGTAAGCCGGTTCGTTGGTATCTGGCTGTATGTTATTGCGTGCCCATACCGGGAAACGCAGGTCGTAACAAATACTGAGATTGATCTTCCAGCCCTTCACCTGTGCAATCAGGCGTTTATCGCCGGGTTGATAATGATCCTGCTCTCCTGCATAACCAAACAGGTGGCGTTTATCATACGTACCATAGGTGCCATTTGGCAGCATCCATATGAGGCGGTTCAGGTATTGGCCATTCTCTTCGATGATCAGGCTACCGGTGATAATAATATTTTTCTCTGCCGCCTTTTTCTTCATCCATTGTACAGCGCTGCCATCCATTGTTTCAGCCAGTTTGGAAGACTGCATGCTGAAACCGGTGCTGAACATTTCCGGTAAAATCACTACTTCTGTCCTTTCCTTGATACTGTTGATTTTCTCATCAAACATGCGGAGGTTGGCTTCCTTATCTTCCCAGTGCAATTGCGACTGTATGAGTGTTACTTTCAGATCTGACATTGTCGGTTATTGTGATCACAAAATTACAACCTGACGGATTAGAAACTTTTCAAATTATTGCCTGCTTATCCGGCTTTATTTGCGATTTGTTCAAGCGCATCACTAATCAACTCCGATTCAAAGCCCCTTTGCAACAGGTATTGCATGGTTTTATATTTGCGCTTTATCTCCGTTTCTCCCTTCAGCGATTCATATTTCTTTTCAGTGAGTTTCAGCAGCACCGCTTCATAGTCTTCTTCATCAATCTCCTCCAGTCCTTTCCTGATACAGTAATCAGACACCTGCTTCTGCTTCAATTCCATCTTTATTCTTTTCCGGCCCCATTGTTTGATACGGAATTTACCGCCTGCATAGGCTTTGGCAAATCGTTCTTCGTTGAGGAAATTCTCTGCTATCAGTTCCGTGATGGCTTGTTCTACTTCCTCTCCTCTCAATCCCAGTTCCAGGCACTTATACCGGGTTTCCTGGTGACTCCGTTCCTGGTACGCACAAAACTGGCGAAGCTTTAGTATAGCGGTTTGCATGGAGCTATTCGCTTTTAGTAATTAATCCCTATCTCACAATCCTCAACTTGGCGTAGTTGAGCATAATTTTCTTTTCGCCGCCGCCTTTAGGGAATATAATTGTAGCAATCCTGTTGTTGGGAGCACCTTCCACGCCGGCAATGGTACCAAACCCAAATTTCTGGTGTTCTACCTGCATACCGGGTTCCATACCTGCCGGATCATCGGGGGTAAAGTTCTCAGACGGCACGTGTGTGGTAGCAGCACTGAAAGTAGGCTTGGGAGCCGGCTTCTGAGCCGCCGGCTGCGATGATGATTGCGCCGGTGACTTCTTCTGCATCCGGTCAAACATATTATTACTGTTGCTCCAGCCAGAAGTGTTACCGCTGCCGAAGGCATTGCGTACACTTCCGCCGCCAGCATAGCTGCGGTCGATGAACTTCTCCGGCATTTCCTCCAGGAACCGGCTGGGTTCATTTTGTACCAGGTTACCGAAGCGATAACGGCTATTGGCATACGTAAGCCAGAGGCGTGCTTTGGCACGGGTGATGGCTACATAAAACAGGCGTCTTTCTTCTTCCAGCTCCTCGCGGGTATTGATAGACATGCCGCTGGGGAACAAAGTTTCCTCCAATCCTACTGTAAACACTACCGGGAATTCCAGTCCTTTTGCAGCGTGGATGGTCATCAGTTTTACCACATCACTGTTTTCATCATTGCCCTGGTCTGCATCTGTAAGCAGGGTGATTTGCTGCAGATAGGAGCCCATGCTTTTATCCAGCAACTCGCCTTCTTCATCGGGGGTTTCTGTAAACTCTTTGATGGAGTTCAGTAATTCCTGCACGTTCTCATAACGGGCAAGTCCCTCCGTAGTTTTATCGTTGAATAATTCTTTTACCAGGTTAGTGGATTTACCTACCGCTACGGCTACATCGTAAGCGTTGTGGGTGGTCAGCAGCGCCTGGAAGCTCTTAATCATGATCACAAAGGCTTCCATTGCCTCCACAGTACCACCTTTGAAACCAAACTCACGGGCTCTTTCCAGCACTTCCCACATGGTGATGTTGTGTTCGTTGCTGAGTACAATAGTTTTTTCGATGGTGGTTTTTCCGATACCCCGCACCGGGTAGTTGATAATCCGCTTCAGGCTTTCTTCATCACGGGTATTCATGGTAATACGGAGATAAGCCACAAAATCCTTGATCTCTTTACGCTGATAGAACGATAAGCCCCCGAAAATACGGTATGGTATTGCCTTACGTCGCAGGCTTTCCTCAAAGGAACGGCTTTGTGCGTTGGTACGGTACAGGATCACGAAATCGCGGTTGTCGTAGTGATTCCGCAGTTTCTGCTCTGCGATAGTATCTGCTACAAATTTCCCCTCTTCGTTATCTGTCATGGTGCGTACCAGCTTAATGGTATCACCGTCGGTGTTATCTGTCCAGAGATTTTTTTCGATCTGACCTTTGTTGTGAGCAATCACTTCATTAGCCACGCCAAGGATCGTTTTGGTACTGCGATAGTTTTGTTCCAGTTTTACCACTTTCACATCATCATAATCTTTCTCAAACTGGAGGATATTTTCTATCGTAGCGCCGCGGAAAGAGTAGATACTTTGTGCATCATCTCCCACTACACAAATATTTTCGTTGACAGCACCCAGTAATTTGATGATTTCATACTGTGCAGGGTTGGTATCCTGGTACTCATCAATCATGATGTATTTGAACTTGTGCTGGTATTTATGCAGTACTTCGGGGAATGATTTCAGGAGAATATACATCTTGAACAGGAGGTCATCGAAGTCCATGGCGCCATTCTTAAAAGTGCGTTTGGCGTACATGTCGTAGATTTTGCCGATAAGCGGCCTGTTGGCACGCATATCTTCCTGTTGTACCAGGTGATCCAGCTGATATTCATCTGGTCCCATCAGGCTGTTTTTAGCAGCCGAGATACGATTGTATACAAAGGTGGGCTTATAGTGTTTATCATCGAGGTTAAGCTCGTTGATAATGGTTTTGATCACGCTTTTGGCGTCGTCAGAGTCGTAGATGGTGAAGTCGTTCGGATAACCGAGCTTATGGGCTTCCGCACGGAGCAGGCGGGCAAATACGGAGTGGAAGGTCCCGATGTAAAGATTACGGGCTTCGCTGCCACCGAGTATTTTCTCCACCCTTTCCTTCATTTCACGGGCGGCTTTATTAGTAAACGTAAGTGACAAAATATTAAACGCATCCACGCCATTTCGCATCAGGTGTGCGATACGGGTGGTCAGCACCTTGGTTTTTCCCGAACCGGCGCCTGCTACAATCATCAAAGGGCCGTTAATATGTGTTACTGCTTTCCGCTGTTGTTCGTTAAGCTCGTCTAAATAATTTGCCTTCATCACGACTGCTGTTTATATTTTATTTATAGTAAGATGTGTATTTCAGAAGGGTGTAAAAGTACGAAGAGAATTACGAATTATGAATTACGAATTACGGGATTTGTGAGAAGATGATAGCGGATATTATCCGCGTTTACTATCTTCTCACAAATCCCGTAATTCGTAATTTGAAATTCGTAATTCCTTATGGCTTAACGCCCAATGCTTTCATGAACCGGAAATGCGATACCACGGCTCCCTGCATAGTAGGGATACAGTTGTATGGCAGATTATGTTCGGCACATTTAGCGGCCACAATTTTACTGAGCGCAGGATAATGCACGTGGCTGATGCGGGGAAACAGGTGATGTTCTACCTGGTAGTTCAATCCTCCCACAAACCAGGAAATCAGTTTATGACCCGGGGCAAAATTAGCGGTGGTTTTTATTTGATGGATAGCCCATTCGTTTTCAATTACTTTAGCATCTTCTCCGGCGGCTTCAAAGGTGGTTTCTTCTACCACATGTGCCAACTGGAATACAATGGCGAGTGTGAAACCCATTACCAGGTGCATTACTGTAAAACCAATGGCCCAGGACTTCCAGCCCAACAGCACAATAGGCAGCACCATGTAAAAGGCTACATACAATACTTTACTGCCCCAGAACACCATATGATCAGTTAGTTTCATAGGTTGCAACGGCGTAGTATAAACTTTACGGCCGAGGTATTTTACAAAATCCATGATAAACACCCAGGCAAAAGAAGAGATGGCATATATCAACACTACATAGATATGCTGAATACGATGCATGGGCACCCATTTCTGTGAGCTACATTGACGCATCAGCGGGCTTTTGGCGATATCATCATCCAACCCATCCACATTAGTGTAAGTGTGATGGATGATATTATGTTTCTGTTTCCAGATAAAGGCATTACCACCCAGGGCATTCAGCGTGAGGCCAAGGGTATCATTTACCCGGCTGTTGGTAGAATAGCTGCCATGGCAGGCATCGTGCATTACGTTGAACCCGATACTGGCCAGAATGAAACCCAGCGCAGCACATAAAGTTACCGAGAGTGCCACTGGCATCGTAATAAATAGTAACGATACATACAAGGCTACTGCCACCGGAAGGAGGACCGCTGTTTTAAGATACAACTTCCAGTTGCCGGTTTTTCTGATGTTATTTGACTTGAAATATTCTTCCACGGCGGATTTCAGCGCCGGAAAAAACAACGCATTCTTGTTGTTGAAAGTTACTTTTGGCATATAGCATTGTTATATCCGGTATACAGACACCTGTAAGACACCAGGAAAATTTTGAATAGTGTGCACGCTAATTAACGGTTTAAAACCGGTAATTGTACCTTTTCTTTAATAATAAGTGATTATTTAACAAAGAATTGTGCTAAAAGGCAGTACAGGAGGTGAAGATACGTGGTATTTTCCGGATTAAGCGAAAGTCCGCAAACGCGCATACAATGAGCTTGCTGTTTATCCGTAATAGTTTACAGATAATACAACAGGTTTCACTTACAACAATTTGAAGCTGACTACCGGGTCTTCATAGTATTACAGCAGCAGCTGACGATGGTTTAATGAGGGTTTGCGGACTTCTGCTATTCAAAAGTCTGAGTAAGTTATCAATTTAGTATTTATACAGTATATCAATGTCTGGTAATACGGGTTTTCAACATTTTACGGGCAAAGTGAATACGGCTTTTCACGGTACCCAGGGGTTCGTTTAAAATGGCGGCAATTTCATAATACTTATAGCCTTCAAAATATAACAGGAACGGTTGTTTGAAGATGACCGGCAGATTATATACTACCATTTGCACATCTTTTACGCGCAGGTCCGATTCTGCAAAATTTCCGATTGCACTGGGCTGATGGCTCAACAGGTAATCCCCCACTGCATGGTCAAGTAGCCGGTATTGACGGTTACCACGGCGATAGTTATTAATGAAAATGTTTCGCATGATAGTGTACAGCCAGGCTCGTATATTGGTGCCTGCCAGGTACTTATCGCGGTTAGACAGTGCCCTGAAGAGTGTTTCCTGGTAGAGATCTTTTGCTGATTCTGAATCTTTGGTTAGGGTAACTGCGTACGGGCGCAGAAAATCAGCATTACCCAATAGTAAGTTGTTAAATTCGGTGGATGACATAACGGTTAACTTTAAATTATTCACAATTTCAATAGCAGCCTTTTCAATGGCCAGGGGAGAACAGCGTAGATAGTAATGGTTAGCCGCCGGCGCTCCATCTGTTAAGGTTGTATTGGCACCTGCAGTGCTGTAAACGAACAGGGACTATCAACACCCTGAAGCAGCAGATACAGATGCCTTAGTCAGGTGTTGTCATCATCAGGACTAGTTTTAGTTAAAGAATAAGCTTGCATGTGGGGAACTTTTAAAAATAGTAAACAGGGTATTGTATCTTATCTTCGGCTATTGGTTGAATGCCTGTTGCGAAGTCTGAAAGACAAAGATATCAGCATTATACCAGTAACAATTGCATAAATTCCAAACATCCAGGTAAGTGTAACGGCGGCGGCTACCGGGTTGGTGACCAGGAGCAGACCGAAAATGATGGTCAGCAGCCCACCCGCTATATACCAGCCTTCTCCCGTAATTACCTTCCTTAACCTGATCGCTATAATCAGCTCAAATAACCCGGCTATCATAGCCCAGAACGCGATTACATAAATCAGCGCTGCACCTGTAGCAAACGGATTATAAAACGTGAGGATGCCGAATATAACGCCCAGTAATCCGGAGATAAGAAAAAGGCCCCAATTCTCAGTGGTTTTACGTGCTGCAATGGCGCCAATAATGGCAAACAAGCCGGCAATAAAAAGATAAGCACCAATAAAAACAATGAAGGTGGCAAAGGTAATACCAGGCCATCCAACAGCCAGCACACCCAATGCCAGGGCAAAGATTCCTCTCAACAAAAAGATCCACCAGTAAGCGCTATAAAAATTAAGCATGCATTCTCAATTTAAGGTTTCACAAAACGTAACAAAGTTATGGCAGGGTATACCATTGCGTGCAACAATCGTTTCCGTCATTCTGAACAATCAGGACTACTATAACTAGGTGTTTTAAAAAATGCATGAATACCAGTACTTCCGTCACAATATCGATTAATAGGACACAAGGTTGCTCTCCTTGTGGGATAGTCTTCACTCTCAGTTTAAAGGGTGGCGGGAGTTTTCACGAACAACAACTGCTTCGCTAAAAATGTTTGGTGGCAGCCAGATTCTCAACAAAAAATAATGGCCTGATAACATTTTACCGAACGGATTCCTACATGCGCCATACTATAAATCTGAAAGAAAGTATGTATTGACTCTTAGCGCAAAAGACGCTCTACACAATTTAAAAAATTTTGTTAAAATAAACAAATAGGTTTCCTTACTATCTAAAACAATAGAAAGTACTGCATTTTAAGTCTCCTTACTACAGAGTACGCTTGATATTTACTTTTCGTGCCGGTCTACAATCAATTTGTGTTCCCTGTTAGCAATATCCCAGGCGGTATAAAAAACGAGGCGGGCCCGCTTTGCCAGCAGTGCATAGCTGATCTTATCCACGGTATCTGTAGGCTCGTGGTAATCCGCATGTGTGCCGTTGAAATAGAAGATAATCGGAATGTTGTGCTGTGCAAACATGTAATGGTCTGACCGGTAATAGAAGGCTTCCGGATCATTGGGATCGTTGTATTTATAATCCAGTTTAAGCCCGGTATAGGTATTATTGGCCTTTTCATTGATAGGCCGCAGTTCTGAGCTGAGCTTATTGTCACCAATAATATACAGGTAGTTCGTATCTTTTTCATGCGCCGGATCTATGCGGCCAATCATGTCAATATTCAGATCGGTGACCGTATTGGCCAGGGGATAAATGGGGTGGTCTGTATAATAGGCTGATCCCAGCAGTCCTTTTTCTTCTCCGGACACGGTCATAAATACCATGCTTCGGCGTGGGCCATGCCCCTCTTTTTTCGCGCGGGCGAAGGCGGCAGCAATCTCAATTACAGCACTGGTACCAGATCCATCATCATCGGCACCATAAAAGATTTTATCTCCATTTTTTCCCAGGTGATCATAATGTGCGGTAATAAACACCACTTCCTCTTTTTTGTCCGTGCCTTCCAGGTAAGCCAATACGTTAGACGGATGCAGTACCGTAGCTATTTTATCAAACAAAATGTGAACAGGCGTTTTAACGGTAGCAGGTATCTTTTTCCCCTTTTCCAGGTCTTCCAGCAGGGATTCACTGTGGTTGATCCCCATTATAGCTGCTGCCAGTGTGGGCGTAATGAAGTAGGTATTGGGTTTATGGATGGTATCTTTTTCCCAGTAAAGCCCGGTAGTACGTAATTTTTGCTGATTTAATGCGCTGAAGCGACCGGCAGACGGGGAAATCACCAGGATGGCGGCAGCGCCTTTTTCTCCGGCTATTCTAATTTTATCCTGCAGGGTGCCTTTATCGTTGGCCAGTCCTTTCTTCATCACATCTCTGATCATGACTACCTGGCCTTTTACATCCAGCGTACCATAGTCGTCATAATCGCCGCTAACAATTCCCCGGTCGGCATAGATGACATGTGTGGCATTGATATTCTGCGACTGTCCGGAGCGCAGGTCTGCCAGGAAATCATGTCCATACAAAAAGGTTTTGTTTTGCACAGTAATAGTGCTTTGGCGGAGGCTATCTGAATATAACGGATAGAACTGCTCCCATTTGCCGTTAGCTCCTGGCTTCAGACCGGCAGCCTGGAACTGGCTGATAATATATGCGGCAGCTTTTGCCTGGCCTGGTGTGGCTGTCTCTCTTCCTTCCATGGCGGGACCTGCAATGATATGCAGTTGGCGGCTCAGGCCTTCGGCGGTAATGGTTTCGCCATACCTGGCAGCTACTGTGTTGTAATCCACAGCAGTATTGAGCTGTGCTTGTGCAACAGAAATAAATAACATACAGATGGCAACCAGCGCAACCCTCATGGAGTGTTTTTTTAATGACGGATGATATAAATAAAAAGAGCCGGTTGAAAGCCGGCTCTTTAATATTACTACATTTTCGTGTATTCGTTACAGTAAAAAGTGATATATGGCTGCCAACCTTTACAGGCAAACCATTTTACGCACTCTGTCCTGGTGGCGTCCTCCTTCAAAAGGAGTACTGATAAATGTTTCCACCATTTCAGTAGCTACCGGAATATCTACAAAGCGGGCCGGGATACACAGCACGTTGGCGTTATTATGAGAACGTGCCAGTCTCGACAACTCTGCGCCCCAGCAAATAGCAGCGCGGATGCCCTGGTGTTTGTTGGCGGTAATAGCCACGCCATTGGCGCTGCCACAAATCAGGATACCAAAGGCAGCCTGTTCTCTTTCTACCGCCGTAGACACCGGATGTGCATAATCCGGATAGTCTACAGAATCTTTTGAATGTGTGCCGTAATCCTTTACCTGCAAGCCTTTTGATTCCAGGAAAGAAATGACTTCTTCTTTATACTCAAACCCTGCGTGATCTGAACCAATAGCTACAGGCAGCGTAAGATTGAATATTGTATTTTCCATTTCAGTTACTTGTTTTCAGTTAGAGATAATTAAGACCACTCTTCTACTTCTGTTTTGGTCATTTTGTCTTCACGGTCTTTCAGCGCTTTCTTTGATATAAAGATACTGATTTCATACAGACAGTATAAAGGTACGAATACGATCAACTGATCAATGATATCCGGCGGCGTAATAACGGCGGCCAGGATCAGGATCACCACAATGGCGTGGCGTCTGTAGGAACGGAGGAAATCCGGTGTAAGGATGCCTAGTTTGGTGAGGAAAAATACCAGGATAGGCAATTCAAACAACAGGCCCATACCCAGTACAATCTGGGTCATCAGGTCAAAGTAATCATCTATGAAAAACTGGTTCACGGCTTTAGTAGTAACCGTATAAGATGCGAGGAAGTTGATGGTAAAAGGCGCCATCAGGAAGTAAGCGAAACCGATTCCGAGGAAGAATTGAAAAGATACCCAGAAAATAACGCCTCTGGCACCTTTCAGCTCTTTTTCTTTCAGGGCCGGCTTAACGAAGCGCCAGAACTCCCAGAAAATGTAAGGAAAGGCACAAACGAAGCCAATCATGAAGGCCAGTTTAAATTGCAGCATAATCTGCCCCACCATTTTATAGTTCAAAAACTGAACCTTTACAGGCGTAATACAGAGCTGATCGCCTAATCCCACCCAGTGACCAATTTTACACAGTGCTACATAAGATGGGAAAGACGCGTTAGTAGGTCCGAAGATGACGTAGTCAAGAATTTCCTGTGTATATACAAATCCAAATATACTAAACGCCACAATTGCCAAGGCTGATCTGACAAGGTGCCACCGTAGATCCTCCAGGTGGTCAAAGAAAGACATTTCTGCCTTATCCTCGTTATTCGAAAATAATTTCTTAAACATACTTTATACGGTCGAACGATGTGAATACAGTTTCTCTTTAAGGATCACAAATATAGCTGTTGCATACTACAAATTACAGTAGCACACACATAAAGTAGCCTATTTTAATATTGCTTTAAGTAGATAGTAGAAGATAATGCGTAGAAAGGGGAAGAAGAGAGATCAGTGAGGGTAAAAAAAAGAGCCAGCCCGAGAAGAATCAAGAGCCGGCCTTTCATCCATTGTTTGTTAACCCCAAAAAAGTTGAATTCGAGAATGTCTTTAGCTTCCAGTTAAACTACTTACCTAATTGATGGCAAGCGTTCAGTATAAGTAAGAATCCCTGGTCGCGCTTTATTTGTAATACAAAAATAACAAGAATTATTTTATTATCAATGTTGGAACACTTTTTTTACAACCTTTTAACAAAAATCAAATCATTGTGTTACATCATCTGAAGCAAATGTATACAATCCGTGTTAAATTCCTACTACTTTTTTTAAAAACGTTTTAGCAAATTTGTTATTGTCTCGTTAATCCGAACATTATAAAAAAATTTATATCATATTAATATCGGATAAGTCAACTAATTTAACGGGTACGTCTATACCAACATCTTCATCTTCACCATTTCGATCCTGGTATCCGTAACATTCAGAATATCAAACTCATAATCGTCAATTATAATACGTTCCTTGATCTTTGGAATGGTTTCGTGGTGGTTGATTATGTATCCTGATAATGTTTCACTTTCATCTTCCGGGAAATCCAGCCCATACCTTTCATTCAAGTAATCAAGCTCTAATCTTCCTGAAAAAATATATTCTTTTTCGGCGATCTGCTTTTCTACAAACTCTTCTTCATCATGTTCATCTTTTATTTCGCCGAAAATTTCTTCCAATACATCTTCAATGGTAACAATACCCGCTGTTCCACCAAATTCATCCACCACCCATGCAATGCTTTTACGTTCCTTATTGAACTTGCTGAGAAGGTCTATGGCGCTCATGGTTTCAGGAACCGCCAGAATAGGATGAATGATGCTGTTAATGTCTTTCGGGTCCTTGAACATATCCAACTGATGGATATAACCCAGGATATTATCGATGGTACCTTCGTAGATCACAATTTTTGAGAGCTTGGTATCCATGAATTTTTTCCTTGCATCTTCAATCGGGCGGTGCATTTCCAGCGCTTCTATTTCTTTACGCGGAATAAGACAGCCACGGATTTTTACGTGCGCCAGCGATAAAGCGTTTTCAAACAACTCGGTATTCAATTCCTGGTTATTTTCTCCCAGGTGCTGTTGCGACTGGCGAACGAAATGCTCTACATCCACGCGGGTAAAGGATTCTCCGTTCTCGACCAAACGTACATTAAAGAGATATTTCAACATCCACTCGGATATTGATACGAGTACATTACCAATTACATACAGTGGTTTGGCGAGTAATGAAATAGGTAATGCGAAAAAGCCCAGCAATGCTTCGGGCCTGGATCTGAAAATCGCCCTTGGCACAAAGAAGCCCAGGAAGAGCATTATGAAGGAAGCCAGTATTACTTCCACGAAAATAACAAAGGGCTGCATACCAGCTGCGGCCGATTGCCCCATGAAAGCGTCCCATGCCGGCTGGAATACACCTGCCACCATGATGCCATAAATGACTACCGTAATAGTGAATCCTACCAGGCTGGTGGCCAGGAAACGACTGGGGTTTTCATTCAAACCGGCTAAAATTTTACCGGTAGCCCGGCCTTGCTTCTTTTTGAGCTCAATGCTAAGTTTATTAACATTGGCAAAGGCGGCTTCAATACCAGCGAAGAAGCCTGCCAGCAATACCAGGAAAATCAGAATAATGATTGTGTATCCGTCCATCCTAACAAAAATAACGAATTAGGAAAACCAACGATCACGCCGCTACTTTATATTTAAAAAATCTGTTACCAGCTTTTTTACTTCTTCATACGCTTTTTCCAGTTGATCGTTGATAACAATCTGATCAAATTCATGGGCGAAAGAAAGCTCATAGCGGGCTTTTGCCAAACGTTCATCCAGCGAAGCCTGGGTTTCTGTTCCTCTTTCGCTGAGTCGTACCCGCAAAGCATCTAACGATGGCGGCTGTATGAAAATAGTGAGCGCGTTCTGGTGATATTTTTCTTTGATAGATAAAGCTCCTTTCACATCAATGTCGACCATAGGGATCTGCTCGTTGTTCCAGATTCGCTCCAGTTCACTTTTCAGCGTACCATAATATTTACCGGCATATACCATTTCGTATTCTGCGAAAGCATTCTCCTCTATTTGCTGATGGAATTCATCGGTAGACAGGAAGTAGTAATCCTTTCCGTGTACCTCTGTAGCCCGCGGTGTACGGGTACTGGCAGAAATAGAAAAAGCCAGTACCGGCATATTTGCCAACAGTTTTTTAACGATAGTGGTCTTACCTGCCCCCGAAGGTGCAGTAACGATGATAATCTTTTTTTCCATTATTATAATAATACAATCAATGTTGCGGGTAACTTCAAATGCACAACCCAAAAACGGGCAAAATGTTTTACCGGTTTTTGGGTTGTACTGGCTTTAGCCCTTTCGCCCACCATATTTCAGAAAATATGACGTGCTTATATTTTTGCAATATGCTTATACTCTCTTGATATCTGCTCCCAGTTTTCTCAACCTCTCATCGATGTACTGGTAACCACGGTCTATCTGGTCGATATTCTGAATAGTGCTCTTTCCTTCTGCGCTGAGGGCGGCAATCAGGAGGGATACACCGGCACGGATATCCGGCGATGACATAGTAATGCCACGTAATGCGTGCTGACGGCCTAAACCGATTACCACAGCGCGGTGTGGATCGCATAAAACGATCTGGGCACCCATATCTATCAGTTTGTCCACGAAGAACAAACGGCTTTCAAACATTTTCTGGTGAATCATCACACTCCCCTTGGCCTGTGTGGCTACTACCAGCACAATGCTCAACAGATCCGGCGTAAAGCCAGGCCATGGATGGTCTGAAATAGTCAGGATAGAACCATCCAGGAATGTTTGTATTTCGTAGGAGTCCTGGGAAGGGATATAAATATCGTTTCCCTGAATCTCCATCTGTATACCTAACTGGCGGAACTTTTCGGGGATAATACCGAGGTTTTCAACGCCTGCATTTTTAATGGTGATTTCGCTTTGTGTCATTGCCGCGAGACCAATGAAGGAGCCGATTTCAATCATATCCGGCAACATAGCGTGTTCGCAGCCACCCAGTTCCTTTACACCTTCAATGGTAAGTAAATTAGATCCTACCCCACTAATGCGGGCTCCCATGCGGTTCAGCATTTTGCAAAGCTGCTGCAGATAAGGCTCACAGGCCGCATTGTAGATAGTAGTAATACCTTCTGCCAGTACTGCTGCCATTACAATGTTGGCGGTACCTGTTACGCTGGGTTCATCCAGCAGCATATAAGTGCCTTTGAGTCCTCCTACTGTTTCCAGGCGGAAATAGTTATCATCGGCATCATACACAAAGCGGGCGCCCAGTTTCTCGAAACCGATGATATGGGTATCCAGTCTGCGTCTGCCGATTTTATCACCACCAGGTTTAGGAATGAATGCCCGGCCAAATCTGGCCAATAGCGGTCCTGCAATCATAACTGATCCACGGAGACGGCCGGATTTCTTTTTAAACTCGGGACTTTCCAGGTATTTCAGATCTACTGCGTCTGCCTGGAACTCGCATGTATCGCGACTTATACGATTTATTTTTACACCTGCATCTCCTAACAACTCTATCAGCAGATTTACATCTACGATATCCGGAATATTGGTGATGCTTACCTTTTCAGGAGTCAGCATCACTGCACTGATGATTTGTAAAGCTTCGTTTTTGGCACCCTGGGGTATAATTTCCCCCTTTAAGCGGTTGCCGCCTCTTACTTCAAAAGCACTACTCACTTGTTCCTGTTTTTGTTGTATTTGTTATTGTGCTTGTTGTTATTGTTTTTGCCGCCGCCGCTGTTGTTACCGCTTTTGAATTTATTTTGCTGGAAGCTTTTGCGTTTGTTGGTAGAACGGAACTGTTCTCCTCCACCGGCTACATTACCACCACCCGCATTGAAATTGGTAGGGTTGCTGCTGGCAACGTGGGAAGTGTGACCCGGATGGTATTCCAGCTGGTTGTCGGAAATAGCCAGCAATTCCGCTTTGATAGCATCATCGTGTACACTTTCTTTATGCCAGTTGGTATAAGCCAGTTTCATATAATTTCCTATACACTGGGTAAATCCTTCTTTTTTCTCCGGATTTTCTTCATGTACAGCTTTATCTATGATCATTTCCAGGTTTTTACCGAAGTGACGGTTCCTGGGATATTTCTTAGGGTAAGAAAGTCTGTCGGGTTTTGCTCTTAATTTTTCGATGGTGGGAATCGGATAAGGTGATTCCACTTTCAGGGTAAAACCGGAGATGTTAAAAATATGGTCCCATAATTTATGCCTGAAGTCTTCCACATTACGTAAATGCGGATTCAGCGTACCCATGAGCTCTATTACTGCCATGGCATTACGCTGACGCTCATCGTCGTCTTCTATGGTTACCAGGTATTCCACCATTTTCTGGATATTCCTGCCATATTCCTTCATTATCAGGTAATTACGCGTGGTATTGTATTCCATTATTAGTATTTAAAAAAACATTATTTGATGATGGGACATCTTAGTGAAGAAAATTAATCGGCAACATCTATGCAAACATAATAAAAAAATATGGGAACAATTTGATATGGAGCAGAAAGCAGAAAGCGGAAAGCAGAAAGCAAAAAGCCATTGAAGCGGATGATTTATGTAATTTTTTAAACCAAATGGAGCTGGCAGAGGAATCAAATACGCTCTAATCATCCGCTTCAATGGCTTTTTGCTTTCTGCTTTCCGCTTTCTGCTTTTTATTCCAAAATGTTTGTACTAGATTTAATCAATGCAAACTAATAAACTCCCCATACTTTTGTTACATGGCGCTTTAGGCGCAGCCTCTCAATTTCAGCCACTGGCGGCCGCGTTGGCCGAACATTACGATGTGCATACCCTTAATTTCAGCGGCCATGGCGATGTTCCTTTTTCAGAACAGGGATTCAGCATACAGGTATTTGCAGCCGAAGTGTTGTCTTACCTGGAAAGCAAACAACTGGATTTTGTACATATTTTCGGGTACAGCATGGGGGGCTATGTAGCTATGTACCTGGCCCGGCACTACCCCGAAAAAACCGGCCGCGTGATTACCCTTGCCACCAAATACAACTGGAATGAGGCCACCGCCGGCAAGGAAGTAAGACAATTAAACCCTATACTGATAGAAGAAAAAGTACCGGCATTTGCCCGGGTACTGGAAGCACGGCATACAGCCAACGACTGGAAAACAGTGGTAACCCGCACTGCACAGCTCATTGAAGAACTGGGACATCAGTCGTTACTGAAACACCCGGATTATGCGCAGGTAGCCAGCCCCTGTATGCTCATGATGGGAGACCACGACAATATGGTATCTTTCCAGGAAACCATTGAGGTATACAAAACGTTGCCCCTGGCGCAATTAACGGTGATGCCGGACACTTCACATCCGCTGGAAAAAGCAGATGTACCGTTGCTGGCTTATTACATTAAAAGATTTACTACACAGCAGATCTAGCGTGTTACTCGCTCATGGCCAGCTTACCCCAGTTTGCCAGTTCATCTTCTGTCCACAGTTCCGGGAAGAAGACGATTCGTTTATTCTTTGGTGGGAGAAACTGTTGCCAGTTGGTACCACCGGTAGCAGCGATGTCTTCCGGCCTTTTATGCAGGTATCTCACGGCAGATTTATAGTGCATCAATGGCCAGCGCACATTGATGTTCAGGTCGTATTCCTTTAATAACGGAGCCACTACCGCCTGATCTTCCGGCGAAAGACGCAGGTAGCAGGCTTGTATGTTACAATGTTCGTAGCGGGTAGCCAGGGCCAGGAAGGCATCCATATATTTGAGCTCAAACTGGCGCAGGGTCAGCGTTTTTTTGCCACTGGCCAGTTCGGTAGCGCCACTTCTCCAATAAATATGATCGAGCACACCTTTTAAATCCAGGTGGGCTACATCCGGACGCATGGATTCATATACCAGGTTATTTAACCGGGTAGAGCAAATTTCCAGCATCCGGAATTGTCCGCTCTGGAAGCCGCTGGCAGGAAGCAGTGCCATGCGGAACTGCAGGAACTGTTCCTTATCCATCCCATCTACCATTATTTCAAATGAGTTAATGAGACTGCGGAAATAATTGTTGATTCTCTTTAGCTGGGTAATAAAAGTTTCTGCTGACAGTACGGGCGCAAAGCTGATTTGTTCAACCGCCTGCAATGACAATTTAAGGTACAGTTCCGTGATCTGGTGATAAATGATGAATATTCTTTCATCAGGAATCGGCGTGCGCGGGTGTTGCAGGTTCAGCAACACATCCAACTGAATATAGTCCCAGTACGTAAGGTAGTCCGCATACAGAAGGCCATCCAGGTAGGACGACAAGTTCTGACCCATAGCGGCGTACTTTTCTTCCAGCCGTTGAATTTTTTCGGCAATTTCTGTTGTAACCATAGTGGAATTTAATCATTAAGAGCGACAAAGCAACCGGGAGGGCTTTCTCCTTCTTAAAAATCAGTTATTCCACTACGTTGATGGTTCTGTAAAAGCTTTCTTCGAGAGAGATCAGGGTTTCGGTCCTTTCAATACCTTTAATTTTCTGTAGCTCATCGTGCAGAATACGGCGCAGCTGGGTAATATCCTTGCAGATAATTTCCGCAAACATACTATAGCTGCCAGTTGTATAGTTTAGGCGTACCATTTCCGGTATCTTTCTTAATTCTTTGGCTACCGTATCATACATGGAGCTTTTTTCCAGGTAAATACCAATAAAAGCAATTACATCGTAGCCAATCATTTTTAAATCTACATGTAATTTAGTACCTTTAACTACACCCAGTTCTTGCAATTTCTTCATTCTCACGTGGATAGTCCCCCCGGAAACGAACAATTTCTTCCCCAGATCGGCGTAAGAGATCTCCGCATTAGACATCATCTCACTGATAATCTGTAAATCGAGTTTGTCAATATTCAAATTGTGGCTCATTTTTACAATTTGTTTTTGAATGTTTTAAAGTTACATGCAAATATTTAAAAAATATCGAAAATTCCAAAATTTTCCTTAAAAAATTTGCAAGAAACAACCCGACTCTTTAGATTTGCATTATAATCATTACCAAACAGGTTAACGAAAAGCAATAACAGGTAACGGTTTTCACTTATTGTGGGATGATGAAATTGGCAGACATGCCCTCTTGTCTCGGGGGTGGGGATCACAGGATAAACGTAGTATAATTGGGTTGACCACTAATCTTACTTGTGCTATGGCTAACTGCCCCGTGGAGGTTCGACTCCTCCTCCTACAGCTTAATTGGTTTAAAGAGCTCGTAAGTTATCATGCTTACGGGCTTTTTTTATGCCCCTATCTCTCGGCTTTCCTATGCTACGGATGTACAGCCCATTTGATTAATTATCTTGCTAATAGTTCTGTTATAATTTCAAATCATGATATTATATATTTTAATTAATAAACCTATATTATTATCATGAAGAAATTATTACTCGGAACCCTTGTTTTGCTGGCATTTAATGCAGCCGTGATTATCACACAGATGAGCTGTAACAAAGACGCAAAAGCGGATACCCCTGCTCCCGGCACCACTGCACTGAAACAACTGGACCTGGTGCTGTTCCTGAACTATGGAAAGGGCGCGAACAACGAGATTACCTCAGAAGTATGGACATGTAAACTCGATGGCACCGGCAAAACCAAAGTAAATATTACATTGCCCGCCAAAATCAAGGTCGGAGAAGAAGCATCTCTTACCCCAGACGGTAAAACCATAGTGTTTGGCGCGTATGAGATTGTTAGCACCACTCCCAACTACAAAGAAAAAGACGCTGGTATCTACACCTGCCCAATTGAAGGTGGCATCGCTAAAAAAATAGTGGATGGCAATCCGTTGGACAATTATTATAACACTTTACAGGGCGCTTACTAACACCCTGTTAAAAAGAAAAGCGACTGCCACCGCTTATCCCGATGGCAGTCGCCTTTTACTTCCCAATGAGCCGGCAACCGGCGCATTCGCCTCCCCACCGCCCACCCCATCTTCCCATATCCCTCGCTCATTCAAAAATTCCCAGTATTTTTGCCGCAAATGGGACAAAAAAAATTAGAACGATTTGCTGAAATCGAAACCTTCCCCAACGTATTGATATACCCGGAAGGTATGCAGGGAAAATGGAATGAATTCTTCAAAAACAGCCACCCAGTTACATTGGAGCTGGCTTGTGGTAAAGGAGATTATACCCTGGGCATGGCCAGGCTATTCCCCGACCAAAACTTTTTAGGCGTAGATCTGAAAGGCAACCGCATCTGGAGAGGCGCTAAAACCGCCCTGGAAGAGCCACTGCCCAATGCTGCATTTTTACGTACACAAATAGACAAACTCAACAACTACTTCGCACCCGGAGAAATAAAAGACATCTGGATTACCTTTCCAGATCCTTTCCTGCGTAACTCCAAGTCGAAGAAAAGGCTGACCCACCCGAAATTCCTGCAATTATTTCAGCCATTGCTGGCACCGGGCGCCACCATCAACCTGAAAACAGACTCTCCACAGCTCTATGCGTTCACTCAGGAAGTGATTGCCGCTGCGGGATGTACACTTATCGAAGATATTCCAGACGTATATGCGTTACCGGAAGTTCCGCCATTATTAAAAATCCAGACCTACTATGAAGGTATGCACCTGGCTGATGGCAGAACCATCCGTTATCTCAAATTTCAATTGCCTGCCGCTCCCCTGAACTGGCAAAGCATAAAATTGCCTTCAGATGAAGCAACCGTTGGTGGAGAAGATTGATTTCTACTATAACGCCCAGGGCTATATGGTATTTACCGAAAAGTTTCACCTCGACCGGGGCTTCTGTTGTGGTAATGGCTGCAAACACTGTCCTTTTGATTATGAAAAAGTACCTGAACCCAAAAGAACTGCCCTCCTTGCCCAGCGCAGGGAAAACGAAAAAGGAAACCAATGAAAAAGTTTCCTTTTTCGAAACGGTATTTAAAATAGCACGCACCGTACCACGTGGCCGCGTTACTTCGTATGGCGCTATTGCAGACGCTTCCGGCCTAAAGCTAACCGGCCGTATGGTAGGCTGGGCCATGAATGCAGCGGGGAACGCCAAACCTGCCGTGCCTGCTCATCGCGTGGTAAACAGCAAAGGCGAGCTGAGTGGACGCCATCATTTTGCCACTCCTACCCTGATGCAGGAATTACTGGAACAGGAAGGCGTAGTAGTAAAAGAAGATAAAATAGCAAATTTTAAAGCCGTATTTTGGGACCCGGGACAACCTACTCCCAAAAAGAGCATTAAAAAGAAAGCATAATTATTTTTTAGCGGTGTAGCGTTACTTTTCTATATGACAATACTCAAGTTAAAGCTGGACCAGGACCAATTAGTAGAGGATTTCTTTGAGAACGCCCACCTGATTGGCATCGCTTCCACTTCGCGTGATTACCAGTTGTGCTGGCATATTAACCGTCAGCTCCACACCAATTTCCGGGTGAATAATCACCTTGAAATCACGATCGCCAAAAGAACCAGGTCTTTTCATTTCCCCATTTTTGAGTTCCATGAACCTACCAATTCAGTAGCACATTATATATACAACAATCATTGCCAGGCCGAATTCCTGCTGCCAGAGCTGAAACAGATCGATTTCCTGTGGATGATCAAAGGCGATTACTACCAACCTAATGATGTAAAAAAATTATTAGAGGAGTTACGCGTCGTTCCGCTGGTACAATTAGTATCTTTACTGGATATCAGAGAAATTAAAAATAAGATGAACCTTATTTTCTAAGGCAGGCACAACGCTCCAACACTTAATATTTTTGACCATTTTCCGTGACAGACCCCTATTTTACATTTTTAAAATCCCTGTTTTATGTGGGAAGAAAAAAATAAAAAGCTTTACCGGGCTTTTGAGTTCAAGGATTTTCGGGAGGCCTTCGCATTTATGACCAAAGTGGCTTTGATAGCGGAGAAAATGGATCACCACCCTTACTGGACAAATGTTTACAACAAAGTAGAAATATTTCTCAGCACACATGATGCCGGAGATATTGTTACCACTAAGGATGAGGCAATGGCCAAAGCTATTGACAAATTGTTATAACCAAACTTATAAAACACTTTGTGAAGCGCATTATTTTAATGCTGCTGTTGTACTGTTACACTGCAGAATCCTTTGCCAACACGGATCGGACCCCAGTAGATACACTGATAACAGACAGTTCTTTCGCAGCGGCGAATATGGACCTGCGCCCCTATATCAGCACATTAATCAGCCACCATCAATCTTTTACGGCGGCACAGGTGAGCGAACAAACCTTTGTACACCAGGCCGGTATATTTCATAACAACCCTAAAAATAACGGGCGGGTAAACGATTGCTGGCTACGCCTGACCATTAAAAATCAATCCAATAAACCATTGCTCTGTCAACTGTTTTCCGGCTGGCACGACTATATGTACTGGTATTCACAAGCTCCCGGAGATATACCTCAACTCCTGATGCAAACAGGATTGATGCTGGATACCGGCGGCGTGGAAAGATGGAATCACTATGCCTTCAACGTAAATGTACCGGCTGGTGAGCTCCGTACGTTTTACCTCCATATCATTAATAAATCTTACAACGAAAATGCGCTGATGCCAACGTTGTTCAATAGTGCTACCTACGCCGCCTTCCGTAATACCCAACTGGATACCTATCGCAAAGAAGCCGTGATCATACAGGTATTACTGGGGATGCTGATGGTGTTTTTCAGCATCTCCGTCATTAACTACATCCAGTTGCCCGACAGGTCTTACATCTACTTCGCGGCCTATGTGCTGGGACTCATTCTCTTTTTTGCACTACGACTGGAAAGCAAGCCCTATCAGTTGTCATTTTTTCACCGGTGGCCCATGTTGAAATACTACTGGGACATTCCGGGGCTGCTATTTTGCTTTTACCTGATGTACCTGTTGTTTGGTAATACCTTCCTCAATCTCACTGAGCGCTATCCCTTTATGGAAAGGGTGTTTACCTGGGTAGCGGCCGTAGTAGGCGGACTGATTATCCTGTGCATGTATTGTATTGCGGAAGAACAATATCATCTACCCACCATTATATACAGCTATGTATATTTCATCACGCTGGTTCCTTTACTGGCGGTATTTTTTGCGCTGGCAAAACGTTCCAGGCATCATCCGCTGGTCCGGTTTTTCCTTTATGGATCTGTGTGTTTGTACCTGGCCTGCTTTGGCTCCTTTCTAATGCATATACGGCCACTGGGGCTTCTCAGCGCTTTGGGGGAACTGGCTGCCCCTACTATGTTGCTGATTGGTGGTGTATTACTGCAAGCCATGTTTTTCCTGGCCGGATTAAGCTACCGTAATAAACTGGTGCACCTGGAAAGAACCAGGACACAGGAGCTGCTGATCAAACAACTCAATAAAAATAAAGAGCTGCAACGCAAGCTGAACGAGCAGTTGGAGGAACTGGTAAAAGAACAGACCACAGAAATCCTGCGTAAAAAGCAGGAGCTGGAAGAACAGCGAAAAATACAGCTGGAAACAGAATACGATAAAAAACTGACTGAAATTGAACTGAAAGCAATACGTGCGCAAATCAACCCCCACTTCATTTTCAACTGTCTTAATTCCATTCAGTTGTTTGTAATGCAACGGGATTACGAGTATGCGCAGAAGTATTTATCTGACTTCTCCTACCTGATCCGTAAAACACTGGATTTCTCCCGCCGTAATTTTATATCATTGGCAGATGAAATTACCTACCTGAATACTTACCTGGGATTGGAAAAAATGCGCTTTGAAAACAGGATGGAATATGAAATAATAGTAGATCCCGTGATTGCTACAGCGGAGCTGGAAATCCCTGCCATGTTGCTACAACCATATGTTGAGAATGCGGTAAAACATGGTATGACCAACCCTAAGCAGCCTACAGGACAGCTCTCCATCTTCTTCAACCAGGTGGCGGCAGACATGCTGGAATGCGTGATTGCAGACAATGGAATCGGCATTGCGCGCTCCAAATCACTGCGGATGTTGCCAAAACATCACCAGTCGTCCGGTATGGAAATTAGTCAGAACCGCGCAGAGCTGCTAAACAAAATGTACAACACAGAAATTCATATAGAAATTATAGACAGATCGTCGGAAGATGAGTCAGATAGCGGTACCGTTGTTAAAATACTGATCCCCCAATTATAATTAGTATATCCGTTAATGTTACTTTATGATAAAGGCTATTATAATAGATGATGAGCGAAACAGCCGGGATATTATTGCGTTAATGCTGGAGAAGTATTGCCCGCAAATTACTATAGCGGCTACCGCTTCAGATTGTGCTGATGGCATTGAAAAAATAAAGATGCATCAGCCGCAACTGGTATTCCTTGATTTGGAAATGCCTGACGGTACCGGGTTTGACGTATTAGCCGGCACTATGCCCGATATCCCTTTTGAAGCGGTATTTGTGACGGCTTTTGAAAAGAAATTCCTGCATGTGATTCGTTTTAGTGATGTAGAATTAATACTGAAACCTATCGACAAAGAAAGCCTGTTACAGGCGGTAGCCTTAATATCCTCCCGTATTGATGGCGGTAACAACAAGGAGCGTTACCGCGTGCTGTTGGAAAACTTCAATCACAGTAAGCCCGCTTTGTGGATGCTGCTTATCCCTGCTACTAACGGTGAAGAATATACTATTAACATCCCTGCCATTGAGTACATAGAGGCGTTGGGAGAGAATTGCCTGTTCCGCCTAAATACCGGCGTACTGATTACAGCGGTACAGTCGTTCCGCTATTATGTAGATCTTTTCAGCACGCTACGCTTTTACCAGATCAACAACAGCCAGATGATCCAGTTGTCTAATATCAGTCACCTTGATAATGCCGGTGGGAAAGTAGTATTAAAAAGCGGTGTGGTGCTGGATATTACGGAAAGAAGGCAACGTGATTTAGTACTTAAAATGACGCATAAATAAAACCTGCAACTGCGTATATCCCTTCCGGTAATTATACATTTTCAAATTTTTCCGGGATACTGTTATTGATTTATTTAATGTTTGCCCCTTGTTTTTAGTAAGATGTCTACTTCCCTGTCATTTCCTGCTTTTTGATCTTCTGCGCGGAGAGTACGTAACAATTTCTTAACAAAAAAATTTGGTGGAATTACTTTTGGTTGTACATTTGACCCGCAAAACAAAATAGTCAAACAGTCAGGTTTTGTTTTCACTTATACGCTATGGCAGAACAGGACCAGAAACGAACTATGATTCTGGAAGCGGCATTGAAGCGCTTCAAGCGATTTGGCTTGTCTAAAACTACCATGGAGGAAATAGCCAGGGATCTGGAGATTTCGAAAGGCTCTTTGTATTATTATTTTTCGGATAAAGAATCCATCTATGTAGCGGTAGTGGAGAATATGATTGCGGAATGTTTTATAGACATGTCGGCATATGTGGAAAAGGCACCATCTACCACGGCTATCATGGATCGTTACCTGGAATTGAAAGAAAAAATGTTGTTGGAATACCATTTTCTGTTTGGTGTAAACGAATGGATAAAGGATGTTCCCTCCAGCCTGATGCGGCAAACCATTGAGTTATTGCAGCAGGTAGAAATTTCATTCCTTTCCACCACTATCAATAAAGGGATAGCGAGTGGAGAATTAAACAAGGATACGGATACGGAACTTACCGCGCAGTTATTAGTAAATGTATTATTCGGTTTATGGGTAATATGGTGCAAATGGCAGGCAGCAGGTTTTGATCCTCACGACCGGGAAGCGCTGAAATGCTTTATGGCACGTGAAAAACACGTATTGACCATTTTCTTTAATGGATTAAGATATCGACCAGACATCAACAAGGATTGCTAGTAAGTATGTAGAAGAATCAAGAACACAGGAATAGTTTTAATGAATATTTAAATTTAACGACAGATGAAAAAGTTGATTGTATTGGCCGCAGTAGCACTGTTCGGCACACAAGTAGCAAAGGCACAGTTTTCGAAAGGCGATGTAATTTTAGGCGGTAATCTGAATGTTTCAACCCGCACGGACAAAGCAAAAGACGCTGATAAAAAGGATACGGAAACTAAATTTGGTATCAGCCCTAAAGTAGGTGTTGCCCTGAATTCAAATTGGGTAGTTGGTCTTTTCGCAGACACTAAATTTGGTTCCCACAAAACCATTTTGGATGCTAAAACCAAAACATTTGACATCACTCCAGGTGTATTTGTTCGTAACTACCACATGATTGGTCAGAGCAAATTTGCATTCTTCGCGGAAGCCAACGCAGGATACCACTTCGGTAACACTAAGCTGAATGATAACAAAGTTAGCACTGTTAACGGTTTCAGTGTGAATGTACTGCCTGGTATCACTTACTTCGTTACCAAACATTTCATGGTAGAAGGTGCATTCGGTGGTTTAAGCTATGGCTACGACCAAACCAAACTGGAAGCAACCGGTGCTAAAACCAACACCAGCAAATTTGATTTTAACTTCCCTAAAGAATTCTCTCTGGGAGTTAACTGGATATTCTAAGCATCTGATGATGTTTTATGTAAGATAGTTATAAGGTTAGATAGATTGGATAATCCCGCCTCAGTAATACTGTGGCGGGATTTTTGCTTTTAACATTTATCTAACTAAAATAACCTGTCGTGAAAAAGCTAAAATTCTTACTGTCGTTGTTCGCTGTAGCCATCATTTATAGTAGCTGTGTTACTACACAGCCAGCGGGAGGCAATCCCCACGGGTTACCACCGGGTCAGCAGAAAAAAATATATGGTACCAAATCGGCCAAACCATTTGCACCTGGCCAGCAGAAAAAGTATAATAACTATTAACATAAAAAAACCCGTTACGATATATCGTAACGGGTTTTTGTTTTATAAGGTAAACTGATCTTAGCTGTTCATAGAGATCAGGAACTCTTCGTTGTTCTTAGTTCCACGCATATGTTGCAGCATGAAGTGCATAGACTCATCTGTGTTCATATCGCTGAGGTGATTACGCAGGATGTGGATACGTTTCAGAGAATCTTTATCCAGCAACAGATCATCACGACGGGTAGACGATGAAGAAACATCGATAGCCGGGAAGATACGTTTGTTAGCCAGTTTACGATCCAGCAACAGTTCCATGTTACCGGTACCTTTGAACTCTTCAAAGATTACCTCATCCATTTTAGAACCGGTATCAATCAGGGCAGTAGCCAGGATGGTTAAGGAACCACCATGTTCTATTTTACGTGCCGCACCGAAGAATTGTTTAGGTTTCTGCATGGCGTTTGCTTCCACACCACCGCTCAATACTTTACCAGAAGCCGGAGCTACGGTATTATGTGCTCTTGCCAAACGGGTGATAGAATCCAGCAGGATTACCACATCGTGGCCACACTCTACAAGACGTTTTGCTTTCTGCAATGCAATAGCAGATACTTTTACGTGTTTTTCAGCAGGTTCGTCGAACGTAGAAGCAATTACTTCTGCTTTTACGCTACGTTCCATATCTGTTACCTCTTCCGGACGCTCATCAATCAGCACTACCATCAGGTAAATTTCCGGGTGGTTAGTAGCAATAGCGTTAGCTACTTCTTTCAGCAACATGGTTTTACCTACCTTAGGCTGCGCTACAATCAATCCGCGCTGGCCCTTACCGATAGGCGTAAACATATCCATGATACGCGTAGAGTAGTTATTGGAAGTAGTAGTTAATTTCAGTTTCTCGAAAGGAAACAACGGTGTCAGGTAATCGAAAGGTACACGGTCGCGTACTTCTTCCGGTGACTTGTTATTAATGGTTTCTACCTTCAGTAAAGCAAAGTACTTCTCCCCTTCTTTCGGTGGGCGTACAGAGCCTTTCACGGTATCACCGGTTTTAAGACCAAAGAGTTTTATCTGCGAAGGAGATACATAAATATCATCCGGTGAACTGAGGTAGTTATAGTCGGAGGAGCGGAGGAAACCGTAACCATCGGGCATCATTTCCAGTACGCCTTCACTTACTATTACACCATCAAATTCTATATTGAAAACTGGTTCTTTCTTGTTAGGGAAGCGGTTCTTCTGTGCAGCGGGTGCTACCGGAATTTCTCCGGGTACCACAAAGTCATCATCTTCCTGTTCTTCTTCCTCTTCTTCTGCAGCAGGAATAGTCACTATTTCTTCTTCTTCCGGTTCTTCATCTTCTGTGAAGGAAGGGATGATGATATCATCATCATCATCGAAAGTAAGGGAAGGAATGCTATCAAGATCTATTTCAAAGTCTTTAATCTTAGGCTTGGCGGAATTTACCGGTGTGCTGTCTGCTTCATTTTCTTTTGTCTTCGTACCAGTTGTTTTTTTAGCAACTGCTTTTTTAGCAGCTGGTTTTTCTTCAGCGTGAGCAGGTTCTTCAGCACCGTGGTTACCGTCTTCTTTCTTTACAGGTTTGCGTTTACGTGCTTTCTTTTCGTCACCGTTGGCTTGGTTATCTTCTGAGGCTAATACTGCTTGTTTATCAAGAATTTTGTAGATGAGGTCCTGTTTGTTCAGTTTTTTCGCGTTGGGAACGTCCAGTTTCTCTGCAATATCAAGCAGCTCAGGAACGAGCATGTCGTTCAGTTGTAAGATGTCGTACATCATCTGTGTTGTCAAATTTTAGAAGTGTTGTGAGGCGGGTACCACTGCATACCAACATACACCAATTACAAATAATTGTTTTTGAGTCAATAAATTTAATTAGCTTATTAAATTTGATAGGGAATGATTGAGTTCAGGAACTGCCGATGAAGATGGAAATTTGAACTTAATCAGGCAGAATATACCGCAAGATTAAAACAAGTTTTACTATTATCCAAAAATATTTGCCCCTGAATTGCCCCTAAGTGGCCTGTAATACAATCCTTTCCCGGGCTAAAAGGGAGTGGCAGCGGGACCCTTAAAACCCCGTTTCTATTGGCTTCTACTGCAAAATTCCGGCCATTTTTAACATTTTATTTGCAAAGGCTGGTTGGAAAAGGTAGTGTTCCGGGTTATATACTATGAAGTTTTCCACTTATTTTTGCACTCCTAAAAATACAATATATTATGAGCCAAAGGGTAAAAGTCAAGCAAATCTTGTCAGACGACAAGGCGCATTATGAAGTAACAGTTAAGGGTTGGGTGCGTTCATTCCGCAACAACCAGTTTATAGCTTTGAACGATGGCTCTACCAATAATAATTTACAAGTAGTAATCAATAGCGAAAACATGGATCAGGCGTTGGTAAAACGCATTACCACGGGCGCAGCTATCAGCGCCACCGGTGAAATTATTCCGTCCCTTGGTAAAGGTCAGAAAGTAGAACTGAAGGCTGCTACCCTGGAAATACTGGGCGATTGCGATCCGGAGAAATATCCGCTGCAGTTGAAAAACAAGCCTAGCCTGGAATACCTGCGTGAGATTGCGCATCTGCGGTTCCGTACCAATACGTTTGGCGCTATCTTCCGCGTTCGCCATGCCCTCGCATTTGCTGTACACCGCTTCTTTAACGAGCGTGGATTTGTGTACCTGCATACACCAATCATCACGGCTTCTGACGCAGAAGGCGCGGGTGAAATGTTCCGTGTTACCACACTGGATATGAAGAATCCACCACGTACTGAAAACGGAGAGATTGATTATAAAGAAGACTTTTTCGGTAAATCCACCAACCTCACGGTTTCCGGGCAACTGGAAGGTGAATTGGGCGCCATGGCATTTGGAGATATCTATACCTTCGGACCCACTTTCCGTGCAGAAAATTCCAACACCGCCCGCCACCTCGCTGAGTTCTGGATGATTGAACCAGAAATGGCGTTCTATGAGCTGGAAGATAACATGGACCTGGCAGAAGCATTCATCAAATCTGTTATCCAATACATACTTGATAACAACCGTGACGACCTCGACTTCCTCGCCAGCCGCCTGGTAGAAGAAGATAAGCAAAAGCCACAGCAGGAACGCGCGGAAATGGGCCTGATCGAAAAGCTGGAGTTTGTACTGAATAACGAGTTTGTACGTATCACTTATACAGAAGCCATCGACATTCTGAAGAACAGCAAGCATAATAAAAACAAAAAGTTCCAGTACCTGATTGAAGGCTGGGGTGCTGATCTGCAGAGTGAGCACGAACGTTACCTGGTAGAAAAACACTTTAAGAAACCGGTGATCCTGACCGATTATCCTAAAGAAATCAAGTCGTTCTACATGAAGCTCAATGACGACGGTAAAACCGTACGGGCAATGGATATCCTGTTCCCCGGCATCGGCGAAATGGTAGGTGGTTCACAACGTGAAGAAAACTACGATAAGCTGGTAAGCCGTATGAACGAAATGCATGTTCCGGTAGATGAACTGAGCTACTACCTGGATACCCGTCGTTTTGGTACTGCTCCGCACGCCGGCTTTGGTCTTGGATTTGAGCGCCTGATGCTGTTTGTAACAGGTATGGGCAACATCCGCGATGTGATTCCTTTCCCAAGAACACCAAAGAGCGCAGAGTTCTAAGCGAACTTTATCCTGATCAGGATTGTACTGATTAAACTGATTTTTAATTTTGATTTAAGAAGATAAAAAAGAAGAGCGAAAACATCAGTTTTCGCTCTTCTTTTTTTTATGAAACCCTGTCTGGCAAACCTTATCAAAGGCTATCTCCTACAGGTATCTATCTTCCAAAATCAGAAATAGAAATCAGGATAATCCTGATCAGGATAAACAATTACGTATGGAATCTCTCCGCCCCTGCATCTAATATCTGAAAGCGCTTTCAACCACTTTTCGTTTATCCTAAACCGTTAACAATGGCTGAAATAAATACCTCCGAAAAAGGCGGTGGCCGCGGCACCCGCAGCAGTAAAAAATCAACCCGTGTTGATATGACACCTATGGTGGACCTTGGCTTTTTACTGATCACATTTTTTATGCTCACTACCACCATGGCACAGCCTAAAACCATGGACCTGGTAATGCCTAAAGATGGTCCTCCTATGCCATTACCTGATAAAAAAGCACTCACCATAGTACTGGGACCTGATAACAAAATTGCCTGGTATGAAGGCATCGGCACTGATCCGGCAATGCCGCCACAAATACATTATACCAGCTACGCCAACCATGCAGGCATACGCGATGTCATTATAGATAAAAAAAATACGGTACAGCAAGCTTTTCAGAAAAATGAACTAATGGTACTTATCAAAGCAGATAGGCATTCGAACTATAAAAATGTAGTGGATATTATGGATGAAATGCTGATCAATCAGGTAGACCGGTATGCTGTGGTAGACATCACGCCGGCAGAGGAACAGTACTTCAGATAGCATTTAGCAGTTGGCAAATGCAGCGGAGAGGACGGTTTATACCCGTGTCTCCGCTGCATTTGCTAATGACTAACTGCTAAAAGCTAACTGCTCTTTTTTCCCTACCTTTATCGCTCCAAAACAATAATTCAAGATATGGCAACCACCCACTCTATCCCCTCTGTAGATCTTGCAGACTTCACATCGGGAGATGCAGGACGAAAAGCTGCCTTTGTGCAGCAGTTAGGTAAGGCTTACGAAGAAGTTGGTTTTGTAGCGGTAAAGAATCATGGGATTCCTGATGAGCTGATTGCGGACCTCTACAATTATGTACAACAATTCTTCCAACTGCCTTTTGATACCAAACATTTATACGAAATCCCGGAACTGGCCGGCCAGCGTGGCTATACCTCCTTCGGGAAAGAACATGCGAAAGGTTATGAAGCCCCGGATCTGAAAGAGTTTTTCCAATTTGGACAAACCGTGGAAGACAATGATCCGATTGGCGCTGAGTATCCGGATAATGTACAGGTTGCCGAAGTTCCTGCATTTACACCTACTTTTTTCAAAGCCTATCGTGGATTTGAACAATCCGGGAAATACCTGTTGCAGGCTATTGCCCTGTTCCTGGGCCTGGATGAGCATTATTTTGACGACAAAATACATAACGGCAACTCCATCCTGAGAGCGATCCACTACCCTCCTATTACACAGGAGCCTAAGTCTGCTATCAGGGCCGAACAACACGAAGACATCAACTTAATTACCTTGCTGGTAGGCGCTTCTGCAGATGGACTACAGATCCTGGACAAGCAGGATAACTGGGTACCGGTCACTTCCCTGCCAGAACAAATTGTGGTGAATGTAGGGGATATGCTGCAACGCTTAACCAATAACCGCCTGAAGTCAACCACTCATCGCGTGGTAAACCCTCCCCGCGAAAAGTGGAATACCTCCCGCTATTCTATTCCTTTCTTCCTGCATCCAAAATCCAATATGAAACTGGACAGCCTGGAAAGCTGCATTACCGATGCTAACCCATTGGCTTACGAGCCAATCACGGCTGGTGAGTACCTGGATGAGCGCTTACGTGAAATAGGATTAAAGAAATAAGGTGATAAACAGCAAAGTCCCGGCAACTATCGTTACCGGGACTTTGTAAATATCCTGCGTATAAGCAAGTCATCTTTAATGGTTCCCTCAATATGGTTATTCTTTAGATCCGAACATTCTTCGATGTTGGTGGGTAATTAACCTATCATGTAACTAACTGATCACAACGGATAAAAGGCCATATTCGTTATAATGCGATCCAATATTACAAGTATTGTGCCTTTATTGGCTGGAAGGATTACCAATATTAGCAACATGGTTGTATTTTGTCCGGATATTTGAGTACCTTATAAATTCGTCCAATCGGCATTCACTAAAATTCACTGTGCTTCTACGTCATATTCCTTTCTTAAAAGCTGTGCTATTACATAGCATCACCGCATACGGCGGGCCGCAAGGTCATCTGGCGATGATGATGAAAACGTTTGTGCAGCAACGTAAGGATGTTACCGAGCAGGAACTGATGGAATACAATGCGTTTTGTCAGTTACTACCGGGAGCATCTTCTTCCCAAACCCTTACCCTGATTGGCTATAAGCGAGGAGGCGTTATACTGGCTATTATTACCCTGTTAATATGGATAACGCCGGCCTGCCTGATCATGGGGTCGTTAAGTTTTTTGTTGCAATACTTTGGCAGAAATGCGCTGAATACAGATATCTTTAAATACGTACAGCCAATGGCAGTGGGCTTTTTGGCCTATGGCGGCATCCGGGCATTCCGTATCAGCATTAATAACATCGCTACGTTTGCCATCATGGTGGTGTCTATGTTTACGGCCTTCTACCTGAAATCCCCCTGGACTTTTCCAGCGTTAATCATCCTGGGGGGCATAGTGTCCAATTTTAGTAACAAGCGCATCCCTGATGTGGCGGAAAAGCCACGGAAGATACAGTGGGGGAACATCTGGTTATTTGCCTCTTTGTTTATCCTGGCGGGTATCCTCTCTGAGCTGGCCCGTACCCACGAGTGGATAACCAGGCGTCCTTTTAACTTATTCGAAAACTTTTACCGTTTCGGCAGCCTCGTATTTGGCGGAGGAGATATCCTGATAGCCATGATGCTGGAACAGTATGTTACCCGCACCAAATCGCAATATTTGACAGCAGAGGAACTGCTTACCGGTGCGGGTATCATGCGGGCGCTACCGGGACCAACTTTCTCTATATCTGCCTATGTAGGAGGTATGGCCATGCGCAACCTGGGCATGGGCTACCAGTTCCTGGGTTGTATGCTGGCGCCTATTGCCATCTTCCTGCCCAGCTTATTGCTGGTGCTGTTTTTCTTTCCGATCTGGAGTAACCTGAAGAAGTACGTGGTGATTTACCGGGCATTGGAAGGCATCAATGCCGTAGTGGTAGGGATTATGTGGGCAGCTACCCTGATCCTCTTTTTTGTGATCTCCCCTACCTGGTACAACCTGTTGATCATGGCTGGTACGCTGGCATTACTCTCCCTGACCAGGGTGCCGTCTCCCTTTATCGTACTGGCGTGCCTGTTATTAGGCTGGCTGTTATGACGTAGCGATATTATACTCTTTGATTTTATTATAAAGAGTGGTCAGGCCTATTCCCATTAGTTCTGCCGCCTTTGTTTTATTGCCTTTGGCGTGAGCCAGCACCCGTATAATATGCTTCTTTTCCATGTCGGCCAGGCGCAATGAATGGTCTTCTTCCGTGTTGCCCTGTTGAAAATCCAATGGTAACACAGGCGTATCCAATATATCCGTATCCGTTAAAATAACGGCTCTTTCAATCACATTGCGCAGTTCGCGGATATTTCCTTTCCAGCTATGCTGTTCTAAAGCCCGGAGGAAGGCTGGTGTCATGCCGCTGGTGCGTTTATTCATTTTAGGCGCTACCTGCTGCAGGAACCAGGCGGCCAGCAACGGGATATCCTTACGGCGTTCATTCAGGGAAGGCAGTGATATCTGGAAGGCAGAGAGACGGTAGTACAGGTCGGCGCGGAAATGCCCTGTTGCTATTTCCTGCTCCAGGAGCCGGTTGGTAGCGGCAATAATTCGTACGTCCGTTTTAGTGGGCCTGGATTCTCCTACTTTATAGAATTCCTGTGTTTCCAGTACCCGCAGCATTTTGGCCTGTAGCTCTATGGCCATCTCGCCTATTTCATCCAGGAAGATGGTACCGCCGCGGGCCTCCTCGAAGAAGCCTTTTTTATCTTTTACTGCACCGGTAAAGGCACCGGCCACATGTCCAAATAGTTCGCTTTCCAGGATTTCCTTACCAAAAGCGCTGCAGTTGACCGCTACAAAGGGCTGCTGCCGGCGCTGACTGCCCTGGTGAATAGCCTGCGCAAATACTTCTTTACCGGCGCCGGTTTCACCTAAAAGCAATACCGTAACGTCTGAAGGTGCTACTTTTTCGGCCAAAGCGATTGCAGCACGTATTTCAGGAGATTCTCCCAAAATATTACCAAAATTATATTTACCGCCTATTTTCTGTTCCAGCTCACGGATACGAAATTGCAGGCGGGCTTTGTCCATAGCCTTGCTTACCAGTGGCAGGATACGGTTATTGTCATCGCCTTTGGTAATATAGTCGAAAGCGCCGTTTTTAATGGCTTGTACGCCATCGGCGATATTCCCATATGCCGTGAGTACAATGGTTTCAATTTCGGGATATTTGGCGCGTATATCGCGCACCAATTCCACGCCGTTACCATCCGGTAATTTCACATCCGACAGGATAATATGTATTTCTTCCTTTTCCAGGATCCTCATGGCCGACCTGATATTGGCCGCTTCATAAAGCGTATATCCTTCCAGGGCCAGCAGGCGGCTCAGGAGCTTGCGGAGCTGGTCTTCATCATCGATAATTAAAATATGGCCTTTAGACATAGCCCTGCAAAGATAGGAGTTCCAATGGCTCGTTAAGAGAAATAAAAAGACTACGCTTTTACAAGTTGTTCAATTTCACGCACCGCTTTTCGCAGATCATTTTTTACACTCCGGATATCTTCCCATACACCTCCATTTTCGTTTAGCCGTTTCAGTGAGTTAAAGATATCAAAATCGCTGATGCGTAATTGGGGAGTGACTTCTTTCCATAACAAAGGCATAGACACGGTGGCACCGGGTTTTGGCCGAACAGAATACGGAGCGGCCACCGTTTGTCCCCGGCTGTTCTGCAGAAAATCGATATACACTTTCTTATTCCTGGCAGCTTTAGCTCTGACCACACTGGTAGTGCCAGGAAGTTCTTCATTTACCTGTTGTGCAATGTACCCTGCAAATAAACGGCTGCTGTCGTAGCTGATTTTAGCCGTACCGGTTGGAATATAAATATGCAGGCCGGTGGACCCGGACGTTTTACAGAAGGAGGTAATATTGAAATTATCCAACAGGGCTTTGATATGCAATGCCGTTTCCACTACATACTTGAAATCGATGTTTTCCGGATCCAGGTCCAGCACTATAAAGTCCGGTGTATCCAGCGTTTTGAGCCTCGACAGCCAGGGGTTTACTTCAATACAGCCCAGGTTTACCATATAAGCCAGGGTGGCTTCGTTGTTGCATACGAGGTAGTCCACATTTTTCCCGGTGGAATCAGCTATCAGCGGCACACTCTTAATCCAGCCAGGTGTTTGGGTGAGATCAAGGTCTTTCTGATAAAAGGACGGTCCGTTAATGCCATTGGGAAAACGATGTAAAGACAATGGCCGGTCTTTCAGGTATGGCAAAATAAACGCAGATACAGACAGGTAATAATCGATCAACTGGCCCTTGGTAATCTTTTCCTTTGGCCAGTACAGCTTTGATTGGTTACTGAGGGTTACCTTTTTGCTGTTTAATGTGAGTATACGTGTTGTGTCGGTAGTTGCCATAGTACATTATTTTGCAATTTCGCGGTATACCTTTTTCGCAGGTTTATCTTCCCGTAATCCCAGGAAAATGGGTTGTCTGAGATGGTCATCGCCGGTCCATTCCTGGAACTTCACCTGGCATACCAGCTGGGGTTTTACCCAGGTGACCGGCATATTGGTGGCTATCTTTACACCGAAAGGATTTACATCCGTGATCAAAGGCTGCAACTTATTATAGAGTTCGCCGATGGTAGTGTCATTGAGTCCGCCGCCGCAATGCCCGATATAGTGAAGCTTTTGTCCTTCATAAATGCCCAGCACCAATGCGCCGAGTTTCTTCCTGCTGCCACGTGGGGCTGTATAACCGCAGATAACCGCTTCCTGTTCGTTAATATTTTTGACTTTAAGCCAGTTCATTCCTCTTTTTCCTTCCTGGTATATGCTGTCGGTTTTCTTGGCAATGATGCCTTCCCACTGCTTTTGCTTTGCGTTTTCAAAAAAGCGCTTCCCGTTTTTTAATACGTGTGTGGAAAAACGCAGCGTCTTATCTTTTACACCCGCCAGCAATGTCTTTAGCAGGCTTTTACGCTCCAGTAGCGTCAAATGCCGGATGTCATGCCCATCCAGGTATAGCAGGTCAAACAGCGCATATATCAGCTGACCTTTGCCGGTGTTTCTATACTGTTGTAACGCCTGGAAGTTAGAGGCACCCTTGGTATCCAGTACCACAATTTCTCCATCCAGCACTACATCGTGATCTATTTTCTTTAAAGCTTCCACTACCGGAGGATATGCATCTACGAATGATAGTTCATTGCGGGAATAGAGCGCTACGGTATGATCTTTTACCGTAGCAATGGCACGATAGCCATCCCATTTGGTTTCAAAGAGCCAGTCGGCTCCATCAAAGGGCTCGCTTACCAATGTTGCCAGCATAGGTTTATATACTTTTTTAATGGCGTCTTTCTTTGTTTTTTTAGGGGGAGACGGAGCTGTTTCCGGGGAGGCCACCGTTTTTTTCTTTGTCCCTTTCTTTGCGTCCGCTTTCTCTTTTATCCCTTTTGCCTTTACACTTTCCGGCGTATAGTCTTCACTGTTATATTCGGTTACGGCATACTTATCTTTATGCTTAATGAGCAACCAGGCATTGCCTTCAGCGCCCTTCATTTTCACCAGTGCAAATTCTCCCTTCAGCTTCTTTCCTTTCATAACTATTTTCAGGTCGCCGGATTTCAGTTCCCTGAGCGCCTCTTTATCAAAGCTGTTACCGTCGGGATTCATCAGCTCAAAGGTGCCTTTATCCCAGATGTAAACGGTGCCGGCGCCGTAGTTTCCGGCGGGAATGGTGCCTTCAAAATCCTTGTAATTATACGGGTGATCCTCTACCTGCATGGCCAGCCGTTTGTCGGCAGGGTTCATAGAAGGGCCTTTAGGTACCGCCCAGCTTTTCAGCACGCCGTCTATTTCCAGGCGGAAATCGTAGTGCAGGCGGCTGGCGTGATGGCGTTGAATCACGAAAATATGTTTCCCTGCCACCGGTTTGCCTGCTATGGGTTCGGTGGTTTTGGTAAAGTTTCTTTTTTGTTTGTACAGCGACAGGCTCATGATGCACGTTTTTTATTGGCAGGCTTACCGAGACTGGCTTTTAGCTGATCAAAAAGTTCATCGCTCTTGGTATGTACCACGCGCATTTTCTTCACCACGGTTTTCTTGCCACTGGCTTTAGCTTTGATGATTTTAAGCAACTCAGCCTTGTATTCATCTTTATATTGTGTAATGTCAAATTCAGTGGTATATTGTTTTATCAGCTCCATGGCCATGTCCAGCTCTCTCTTTGCAAATTTAATGTCCCTGGGTACCGCCAGATCTTCGGCAGATCTAACCTCTTCTTCAAAACGGAGTTGCTGTAATAACAGGTAGTTTTCACGGGGGCGTATAACGGAGAGGTGTTCCTGGGATCGCAGTACAAAACGGCTGAGGCCTGCTTTGCCACTTTTCTGAAGCGCCTGCAATAATAGTGAATAGGCTTTTTCACCTCCTTTAGCCGGCTCTACAAAATAAGCAGATTCAAAATAGATGTCATCTATATCGGTCTCTTGCACAAAAGATTCTATTTCTATAATCTTACTTTTCTTCGGGCTGGCAGCTTCAAAATCTTCATCTTCCAATACTACATATTCATCTTTATACAGGTATCCTTTTACGATCTGTTCCCAGGGCACTTCCTTGCCGGAGTTTTCGTTGACCCTTTTGAATTTAATATGCGCCAGGTCTTTGCTATCGAGCATATCCAGGTCCAGCCGGCTGTCCTGGGTGGCGCTAAATAATTTCACTGGAATATTTACGAGTCCAAATCCTATAGACCCTGACCATATTGCACGCATGATGAAATGGGTTTTGGTTTAGTAAAAAGTTAACATAAATAGTACCATTATGATAAAACATCGCGGCATAACTTTTGGTTTTTCGTCTTTACACAAAAACCCTTTTTTATGGAAAAGCCAGGTGAAATGACCACATTATCAAGAGTACTGGAAAAACTGCATGAAAGAGGCTTTGATCATGAATTAACAATGAGTGATCATGGCAGATTGCAGAATAAGGATGCACAAAAAATTTATAATCCGGAAGACCTGACTATCATTAAAACCTATCGTTTTGAAGGTGAGTCAGACCCTTCAGATTCCTCTGTACTGTATGTGCTGGAAGACCACGAAGGGCAAAAAGGCTATGTACTGGACGCTTACGGCGCCTACAGTTCACATGAGGGGTCAGGATTTGATGAGTTTATTCAGAAAATTAAAGTAGAAGACAGAGAAGAACAGCTGCTGTTTCAGTAGCATAAAGCTGAAAGCAAAAAGCAAAAAGCTATTGAAGCGGTTGATATAAGCGAATAGACAAATTTTTATATCCGCTTATATCAACCGCTTCAATAGCTTTTTGCTTTTTGCTTTCAGCTTTATGCTTTATGCTCTTCCTGAAGAAAGTGAAGGAGCACTTTTTCGTCTGCACGCAACCCGTCCCTCCCATTGCCGGACGGGTTGCTGCGTTTAGTGCGCAGTTGTTGCAGCCAGGGCTCCAGTGTGCCTTTTTCGTAGCTTTCCAATAGTTGAGGATGAATATAATATTTCCTGCATACGGCGCGGGTATTCCCCAATTTGCCCGCCACACCGTCGATTATTGCTACAATGTTGCTGCGGCACTCTGTTACTGTAGTGAAGGGGGTAAGATCTGCCAGTAAGTTCAGGGCGTTTACAGTTCCGGCCCAGGTGCGGAAATCCTTGCAGGTAAACTCATTTTCGCTACAGCAGGCTTTGATATACTCATTTACCTCTCCTGAATCCAGCCCTTTATGATCGCCGCTTGCATCGTAGTATTGAAACAATACCTGGCCGGGAATATCCCTCACATTTTTCAATAGTTTGGCCAGTGTAGCGTTGTGAAGTGTTATTTTATGCTGTACCCCCTTTTTGCCCTTAAACTGAAAGAAAGCCTCACTGCCGTTTATTTTCACGTGTCTGTCCTGCAGGGTGGTGAGTCCGTGAGAGCCATATAATTTTTCATAAGAAGCATTTCCCACCCTTATCAATGTTTCCTCCATCACAGATAAGGCAATGGCAATTACTTTTTCCTTATCGAGTGTTGGTCGTTTCAGATCTTCGTTTATCCGTTTACGTATGTTCGGTAAATTTTCTGCAAACTGCAGGAGGCGATAGTACTTTGTTTCGTTGCGGGCTTTGGCCCAGGTGCTGTGATAGCGGTATTGTTTGCGGCCTTTGGCATCAATACCGGTGGCCTGCAGGTGGCCATTGGGCCAGGTGCAGATCCATACCTGTTCCCAGGCAGGAGGTAATACCAGTCCGCGGATACGGGCCAGCACCGCTTCATCTTTGATAACGGCACCGCTGGTATCCAGGTAAACAAAATCTTTTCCTTTACGCCGGCGGGTAAAACCGGGCGCATTGGCTTTCACGTAACGTAATTTCACGGATTTTGCTACGGCAACGGGGTCGGTGATCTGGTCAAGACTAACCATTTACAATCTCCCCTCCATTGGGATGCAGTATTTGCCCGGTAATGTAGCTGGCGTCATCACTGGCCAGGAATACGTAGCACGGCGCTACTTCGAATGGCTGCCCCACACGTTGCAGCGGCACATCTGTTCCAAACTTCGACACTTCATCCGGTGTAAAAGTAGCTGGTATTAATGGCGTCCAGATAGGCCCCGGCGCTACACCATTTACCCTGATATGCTTTGCCGACAGCGAAGCCGATAAGGATCTCACAAAGGCAACAATTGCTCCTTTGGTGGCACTGTAATCAATCAGGTGGGCGCTTCCCCGGTAGGCCGTAACGGAGGTAGTACAAATGATGCAGCTTCCCGCAGCCATGTGTGGCAACGCCGACTGTGTTAAATAAAAGTGCGGGTAGATATTTGTTTCAAATGTTTTATGCAACTGTTCAGCAGAGATATCTTCAATCCCTTTTTGCGGATATTGTACTGCTGCATTATTTACCAGTATATCTATCTTCTTAAACTGTTTTACTACCTGCTTAACAATATCTGCACAATGCTTCTCCTGGCTGATATCGCCGGCGATAAGCATACATTTCCTACCAGAAAGCGTAATATGTTCACAAGTGGTTTTAGCATCCGCGTGCTCATCTAAATAAGCAATGGCGACATTGGCCCCTTCCTTTGCAAAGGCAATGGCTACTGCCCGGCCAATACCACTATCGCCACCAGTAATCAGGGCTACCTTATTATGCAGTTTTCCATTGCGGGATGTAGCTTTTTCGAATATAGGAGATGGCTCCATTTCCTCTTCCAGTCCAGGTTGCCTCATTTGTTGCCGGGCCGGCCTGACGGGTTTCTTCGGATTTGTTTTTTGCATAACCAAAGGATTTAAAAAGGCCCCCCGTATTCACAGGGGGCCTTGCAGTTTTCCATTTAACAATTATAGAAACTCGCATCGCCAATCATTTAGCATCAGCGATGATCTGGTGATTTTCTTTTAAATGCTTCTTCTCTCTCTTCTCCTGCCTGTGGATCTGCGGGCTTCCTCGGCGTTTCTCTTTCCGGCAATTCTTCCGGAATAGGTTCATTTTCCGGCATCACCGGGGGCGGCTGCAGGGGTGGCGGTTGCACCGGCGTGGGATTCTCTTTTCCGGGCTGTTGTTTATCTGGTGTGGCAGGATTAGGAGTGGGTTCTTTATTTTTATCCGGGTTATCCATGACTTATTTTTTATGGGTGAACACTATAGTTAGTGATCCAAAGTTCATTCCAAGCGCAGCAAATTAATGAGTCCAGTGCGTGCGTCATCTCTCTAAAAATCAATACAGGCAACGGTTACATCAGGCGCTAACCTCTGCCGCCACGCCCGTTACGGGTTCATCCGGCAGCAGACATGATCCACGTAGAATTAATTGGCATTCTGTAGAATATGTTGCTCAGCAAAAATGCTCCTGAAACAATAACTTTTAATCTTATATATCACACATAAGTAGTATCTTGAAATGCTTATACATATCCCGTACAATCAGATGCACTTTTCAATACACAAGAAAATACGACTCGGTTTTTTCATCGCCTTTACGGTGATTGTGGCCGCTTCCGTGTTTTCCTATCTCGTGGCCAAAAACCTGTTAGACAATGCCGGCAGGCTTAATCATGCTATAGAGGTTTCCAAAAGGCTGGAGGTGATTACCCGGCAGTTGAAGGAAGCAGAGGCCGCCATTAGAGGATATACGCTCACCCAGGACAGTTCTTTCCTGGATCCCAGTATGCAGGAACGCACCAAGCGGATTGAAGAAGAATATTTGCTGCTGCGCAAAATCACCGCGGACAATCCCGTGCAACAAAAACACCTGGACACTTTGCGGCAATTGCTCGCTATCAAGTATCAGCAGTTGAAAGTAGGGAGTGAAAATTCTACGCAGTTAAAGCAGTTGTCGTCCGTAAAAGAAGGTGAAAAATCGATGGACCTCATTGATAATAAGGTGCGTGATATGCTTCGTATTGAAGAAGGCCTGGTACAGGAAAAATCAGAGTTATATCATTTCTTTGCGGTGATGTGGGTGCCGATGATCTTCATCTCTTCGCTGGTGGCTATTTTGATCGGTATCTATTCTTATGTTACCCTTACAAAGGAATTTAAATTACAATTGCATATTGAAAGCCGGATGAAGTCGTACCAGCGTGATTTGCAACAAAACATTTCCCTGTTAAATAAAACCAACCAGGAGCTGGAACAGTTTGCCTATGTGGCTTCCCACGATTTGCAGGAACCCTTGCGGAAAATTTCCACGTTTAGTGACCGGCTGCAGATGAAGTACAAAGAGCAGCTTCCGCCGGATGCCTCACAACTGATAGATCGCATGGTGTCTGCCGTTTCGCGTATGCGGGTGCTGATCAACGACCTGCTGATATTCTCCAGGGCTGGCCGTATTACGCCGGAAATTATTACGCCGGTAGATATGAACAAACTTTTACAGGAAGTGCTCAGCGACCTGGAAGTAACCCTGGAAGAGAAAAATGTACAGATTAAATACGATCAGTTGCCTGTGATTGAAGGAAGTGATACTTCTTTCCACCAACTGTTTCAGAACCTGCTGGCCAACTCCATTAAGTTTGCCAGCCCGGAGCGGCCGCTGCAAATAGACATCCACCATCAGATCATGTCTGGTATTGAATTAGGGGTTCCGAAGGAGAGTCGTGCCAAAGAAATTTTCTGTCGCATTAATGTTGTTGACAATGGAATTGGATTTGATCAGGCCTATGCAGAGCGCATCTTCCTGATTTTCCAGCGGCTTCATGGCATTAGCGAATATACCGGTACCGGCATAGGGCTGGCCATCTGCAAAAAAATTGTGGATAGCCATAACGGCTACATACAGGCTTACGGAGAGCCGGGCAAAGGGGCTACTTTCGTAATTATATTACCATTGAAACAACCGCATAAAAAAGAGGATCATGAGACTGGTTAAGCCTAGCACTGTTATTGCGGTAGATGAGCCTTACTTTTTATCGCCAAATTAATTGAAGCAATGAGCGATCGTGCTATACACATTTTGATGATAGATGATGATGAAGATGACTTTTTCCTTGTAACATCACTACTGGAAGATATATCACCCGGGCAATATGTACTGGAATGGGCATCTACGTACCAGAAAGGTATTGCTGCCATTGAAAACAATACGCATGATGTATTCCTGGTAGACTATCGCCTGGGGCCTAATACCGGTATTGATATCCTGCGCCGTATTCAACTGATGACCAATCAGCCGCCGGTAATTATGCTCACCGGCAAAGGCGATTACAATATTGACCGGGAGGCCATGCTGGCAGGGGCCTACGATTACCTGGTAAAAGGAGAAATGACCGCCGACCTGTTGGAAAGATCCATCCGGTATGCAGTAGACGAATATAACCACCGCCGGTCTATTGAAGAAAGTGAAAAAAAATACTACGGCATCTTCGAAAAAGCACACGACCTCATTATCCTGGCCGATAAGGAACACCATATTGTAGATGCCAATCCTGCGGCCCTTCGTACGCTGAATTATACCCGGGAACAAATACTGCAATTACACCTCCGCGACCTATTTGTGTCAGGAGAACAGCACGACAAATTCCTGGGGAACAACCTGCCGGGAAGCCAGGAATACGAATTTAAAACAGCGGGAAATAAAAAACTGGTTGTCCTGATCAATACAGTGACCCTCGATGAAGCTGCACAAATATTTCTGTATGTGATACAGGACATTACTGATAAAAAAAGAGAAGAACAGGAGAAGCAACACCAGGAGAAGTTTGTTATCACCGGTCGTATTGCCAGGGTGATTGCGCATGAAGTAAGAAATCCCCTGACCAATATCTTACTGGCAGTAAGCCAGTTTAAAGATACAGATGACGTAACCATTAGTGAAGATTCTCAACTATACACAGATATCATAGAACGCAATTGTACCCGTATTAACCAGCTAATCACGGAACTTTTACACAGCACGCGCATGATAGAACTGCATATGGACAATTGCGGTATCAATACCTTAGTTGAAAAATCGTTAGCGCTGGCCCAGGATCGGATCCAACTCAACGAAATACAGGTGGAATGCCACCTGGTGGCGCCAGATATCCAGGTAAGCGCCGATGAGGAAAAAGTAGTGATCGCATTTCTTAATATTATTATCAACGCTATTGAGGCAATGGTACCGGGAAAAGGCGTACTAACCATTACCACTACACGTAGTAATGATAAAGCTAAACTAATGATTACAGATAATGGGGTAGGTATTCCGGAAGACAAGCTATCAAGATTGTTTGATCCTTTTTTTACCAGCAAGGCGAAAGGCACAGGGCTTGGATTAACCAGTACTCAGAATATTCTCCTAAACCATAAAGGAAGTATACATGTAGATAGTGAGCCTGGCAAAGGGAGTACGTTCACTATTGCGTTACCGGAGCTAGCTGTTAGCCGTTAAAAAAAATGCAGCGGAGATCACATGGTCTCCGCTGCATTTTTTTTAACGGCTAACAGCGCTAATAATTAATATTCAGCAGCCGCAGCTTATTATACAACGTTTTCCGGTCAATGTTCAAGACCTGTGCTGCTTTTGTTTTATTGTACTTCACTTCTTTCAGCACATTAATAATTTTATTGTACTCCGCCTGTAAGGCTACTGTTTTCAGGTCATTATCGTTAGACAGCATTGCCAGTTCACCAGATACAAATACTTCTTCCGGCGCCTGTGTAAATGACTCTTTCATTTCGAGCGGCAGGGCGCTCATGGTGATATCTTCCATTTCCGGTGTGAGTAAGCATGCTCTCCGGATCACATTCTTCAGTTCACGGATATTACCGGGCCAGTTGTATTGTTTAAAGCAATCCCATACCTCCGCAGAGATTTTCCCACAGGATTTATCCAGTTCTCTTTCTACCTGGTTTACGAAGGCAGTAGTAAACAGAGGCAAGTCATCGCGGCGTTCTCTCAGTGGCGGAATATAGATGGTAAATTCATTCAGGCGATGAAAGAGATCTTCTCTGAATTTTCCACGTTGTACAGACTCCGACAGTTTTTCATTGGAAGCTACAATGATGCGCACATCAATTGGTACTTCTTTTAAGCTACCTACTTTACGGATTACCTTTTCCTGCAGCACCCTTAACAGGGCTACCTGTATATCGTACGATAAATTGGATATTTCATCGAGGAACAGGGTACCGCCCTGTGCCTGTTCAAAGGCGCCTATTTTAGTGTTAATAGCGCCGGTAAAGGATCCTTTCTCGTGACCAAATAATTCACTGGCGGCCAGTTCTTTCGACAAGCTACCACAGTCGAGTGCCACAAAAGGTTGCTGGCTTCTTTTGCTGTGATGATGTATTAAATGGGCCACAGATTCTTTACCAGTACCAGTTTCACCAAAAATGATTACACTATAATCGGTAGGTGCTACCAGTTTAATCTGGCGGATTAATTCCCTGGCGCCCTCACTTTCGCCGTATACATATTTATCGCTTTTATCGTTCTGGCTGCGCGACAGCAAGGTTTCCCTGACCTCTGGTTCACTACCGGATTCTATGGGTCTTACTGCTTTTCTTTCCTGTTCGGATTCCTTATGTGCAAAAGCTTTATGTACCAGGCTAAGTATTTCATCGGGATACAGTGGTTTGGAAAGATAGTCATACGCGCCATTTTTCACCATTTCCACGGCTACTCTCACGTCTGTATAACCCGTGATAATGATTACGATGGTACCGGGATTAATTTGATGGATATCCTGCAGCAACTGCGCGCCATCTGTATCTTTCAGCCGGTAATCACAAAGCACCAGGTCATAGGTTTTCTCTTTCATCATTTTCAGCGCGGCACTACCTGTCATGGTAGTATCTACCTCAAATCCATGTTTCCCGAGAAATTTACTCAGGAGTGTACAGATATTAATTTCATCGTCTATGATCAGAATATTTTTCATACTTCTTTAATATGTGGTAATTGGCAACAACAATGCTAGTTAAAATTACTAATTATAAATAAGAGACGCTTAGCTTTTAATCGTGCCCATTAGTTCATCAACATGTTTGACACTAAAAGGTTTAGCGAGAAAAAATGCGGCTCCTGCATTCAATGCGGTTTGTTTTTCCATTGCGGTGTCATACGCACTGATCGTGACGACGGGCAAAGTTGGACATCTTTCTTTGATCATTGGTAAGGCATCCAATCCAGAACCATCTGGCAGGTGGATGTCCAGGAAAAGCAAGTCAGGCTGATGTTTGAAGATGGCTTGCATCCCCTCTCCCAGTTCATGTACATACTTCACAGTGTATCCATGACGAACCAGTGTTAGTTGCAATAATCTGCAAATATCCGGTTCATCATCGATGATAAGAATGTTGGGATATTTCATTTTACTATCAGTTGATGCCGAGCCTAATTGGCTCCAGGCTATTTTGTTTCGTTGTAACATACTTATGTTTGTTCCATTGTTCCATCAAAAGTCTTGCTATCAGATAACACACGGTAGATTCGGCGCCCTGGTTCTGGTTAATATTATTTTTCTCAAGGCCATCGTAGCAACCGTAAGTGAGCGGGTTATATACCAGTTGTTTCAGGTGATTATTCCCCAGGTACCAGCTAAATGCCAGGCGCATTTTCTCCAGGTATGATTTATTTTTAGTGATATTATAAAATGTGTTCATTGCTAACATGGTATAGGCCACTTCAATAGATTGCTCGCCTCCATCTTCCGATGGTTGAGCGGTGTCACGGTGATACCAGGTTTTGTTGCTAATCAGCTTCATGTGGCTGTCTGTAAACGTTTTGCTACAAAGGAATGCCAGGCTCTCTTCTGCTACTTTACGGTATGCTTCATTGCCGGTTACCAGGTATGCGATCATCATAGATTCCGGTAACACTGCATTACCATACGTGAGATAGGCTTCATACCAATGCCAGTTTTCATCGGCCTCCTCTTCGTAATAGGTGTACAATTTTGCCGCCAGAATTTGTAAAATCTCTGCTGCTCTTTCCCCTTGTTTATATTGGAGGAAGTAATACAGCCCTTTTATGGTGAAGGCAATTGCTCTTGGAGAGGAAAGTGATTCCATCCAGTGGAAGCTTTGTCTGAACAGCGACAAACAATCCTGTACGGCATCAAACGGCAGATTCCTGTGGGAAGACAATGCGTAGCCTAATGCCCATATAGCACGGCCGTTGGCATCTTCCAGGTTCACCTCCTCGTTCATGGCAGAAAACTCGCCATCGATATCCACGTAGTTAAAGAATTTGCCGGAAGGTTTCTGGCAATAGCCAATAAAACTGATGTATTTGCGACATAAGGCATGAATAAAGCTACTGGGCTTGAGCTCATTGCTGTACATGCACATCGAAATCAGGGCGCGGGCATTATCGTCTAATGTGTAGCCGAATTCAGGATCCGGTACATCGTGTTTTGAGAATTGCAGCATGCCGAATTCGTCGGTCATACGGTCAATATGATCGAGGTATGGAGGGGGTAAATTGGGCAGTAGCTTATCTGCGGCCAGCACTTCACTGACCACTCCCATATGCGCCAGGGCTACGTTTTCCCAAATAGAGCTACGTGTTTTTTCAATAGCAGCACTGCTCATCTGCTGGCGTAATCCGGGATCTCCCAATAGTTTCAGTGCATTGGCTGCCAGCTGATCCGCATTATTGAAATCGATGAGGCAGCCGGCGCCATCTTCCAGCATTTCGCGTGCCTGTACAAAGGAAGTAGAGATCACCGCGCAACCTGCGCTCATGGCGTATACAAAAGTTCCGCTTACCGCCTGATGCGGATCTTTGGAGGTAAAGAGGTAGATATCTGTCAATGACAGATAATCAAGTAACGTGTTAAGTGAAAGATAGCTGTTTACAAACCTGACATGTTTTTGCAATCCCAGGCTGGCCACCAGTTCTTCCAGTGAATTCCTGTATTTTTCCCCTTCCCTGGCACATACTACGGGATGGGTTTTTCCCAGTATAAGATACACCGCATCAGGGTAATGCTTTACGATGTCTTTCATGGCCCTGATAGCCGTTTCTATGCCTTTATTTTCACTGAGGAGGCCAAAGGTGCTGAGCACTTGTTTTCCTTCCAGGTTGTATTGTTTTTTAAGTGCCAGCAGGTCCTCTACAATATGAGCGTGTGTGCCGTGTGGGATATGTACAATTTTGCTGGCGGGTACATGATACACCTGCTGGAGTATTTCTGCAGAGGAGCGGGTCATCACCAACACTTTTGCCGCCAGGGCGCTGATGAGGCTTACTACCTTGGTGCATTTCAGATCCGGGTAAGGTAATACCGTATGAAAGCGCACTACAAATGGTTTGTCCAGTAAGGACAGCATGGCCAGCAAATTATATCCATATTCTCCGCCATACAGGCCAAATTCGTGTTCAAAACAAACCAGGTCTATTTTATCGTTGTCGTTTATTTGCTGGGCAAACTCAATACAATTGTCAATATCGAATGGATTAACGGAGTATGTAACCGGGGCCTCTTTAGGATTTGCTGGTTTTCCCATTTCTTCCAATGCCGCTATTTCAATGTTCAAATTGCCGGCAAAATTCTTATTCATCGCGTTTACCAGGTCCTGAGCGAAAGTAGCGATACCACATTCGCGTGGGGGGTAAGAAGTAACAAAAAGCAGGGTTCTAATCTTCATGACAAAAAAATTTTTGCAATTCTATTTAACACATCACCTGTTCCTTTTTATTCCGGGAAGGGACTCTGAATGTTTCAAATTTCAATCCAATGCGGATACTGCGGGATTATAACGGATTGGTCCGGCAAAAAACGTAGAATAATTTCCACACTACCTTTCCCCTATTTACACAGCCGGAACAGATTTTTATTTTTTCCATTTATATTCTATTAACGGTTGATGTAAACATAAAAGATTATAATTGTATTGTATTTCGAGGGTAGTTCTGGCAAAAACGGGTACAAATGACAGTATTTAATAAAAATATCGCTACAATATTGCACACTTGTCCATTTCAGCTTATTTTAGCTGTACCAAGAGCACCAATGCTACCATGTGAAACACAACTAACCATTCCGTTTTCTCATTTAAACCCAAAATCGTTGTTATGCGTAACATTGCATGTACTTTCAATGTGGATGGAGTACCTACCAAAATCAACCTGCGGAAGCTACCACGTCAGAGAAGATTTCAGGCCATTATTGACAGAAACATCACTGAGTATATCATCTCCGATGAAACCAATGAGATTGAGTACTATGAAGGACCTGTTTTAAGCGATTATCTTTTTACCAGGATTGCTACACTGATAAAACAATATTTTCCCAATGTGAGGGCGATTATGAAGATTGGGGAGGATAACTACGAGGATTATGATGATTACTAAAATTTACTTTCCCGCAAAATCATTCAACTTATAGGGTAATAACATGGAATCAAAGGAGAACATTTGGCATTGCGCTCCGGCGATTCCATTTCTTTTTGTTTGATTTTGCGGGAAACAACTTTATATAAAGCCCTTTTCCAGTGCCAGGAAAGCTTCTGAAGGATGTACCTGTTGCCATAAAATGGTATATACGGCCTGTGCTACCGGCATATACGCACCAATGTTCCTGTTCATTTCATGCATGCACTTGCTGGCATAATAACCTTCTGCAATCATATTCAATTCCAGTTGTGCAGCCTTTACACTATATCCTTTACCGATCATATTACCGAAAGTACGGTTACGGCTATGTAAGGAGTAACAGGTAACGAGCAGATCACCCAAATAAGCGCTGGCACTGTAATTATGCACCATTGGCACTGTTCCGGCTACGGCAGCCTTCTGCTCTTCATATTTTTCAAGGAACGTTTGCATTTCCCGGAAACAATTTGCAATAAATACACTGATGAAATTGTCGCCATATTCCTGGCCATGAGCAATACCGGCCCCCAATGCATAAATATTTTTGAGAACGGCTGCCAGCTGTACACCCACTACATCTGTATTAACAATGGTTTGCAGGTAACTGCCTGTAAACTTGTCGGCAATAGCCTGGGTAGCGGCCATTTGCGTACCGGAAAAAGTGAGATAAGACAACTTTTCATTAGCAACTTCCTCGGCATGACAAGGACCCGTAATAGTAAAATACTGGCTGGCCGGTAAACCAAATTGCATATGCAGGTATTCTCCGATCAGGGTATTATTGCTGGGAACCAGGCCTTTGATAGCAGAAATAATCTTTTTGTTGTTCAATGCATCGGCGGGCAGTTGGCGTAATACATCTTCCAAAAAAGCAGAAGGTACTGCCAGCACTAACTCATCACAAGCGGCTACTACTGCCTTTACATCACTGCTTAGTGATAAAAGGCTGGTATCAAAATACACAGAGGTGAGATAATGCTTATTATGATGACGCTGCTGCATATGACGAATAGTGTCTTCATTTCTGATCCACCAGTGTATATGATGACCATTGTCTGTCAGAATTTTCGCCAGGGCAGTAGCCCAGCTACCACTCCCAATTATTCCAATGCTCGTACTCACGATGCTACTTTTTTACGCAAGGTAACTAAAAAGCAGAAAGCTTAAAGCAGAAAGCAAAAAGCTATTAAAGCGAATGATAAGAGTGTATAGGTAATTTAATACCCGCTCTTATCATTCGCTTTAATAGCTTTTTGCTTTCTGCTTTAAGCTTTCTGCTTTATTTCGCTTGTCCTTCGAACAGGTCTGCTTTAGGGACTACTTTTACTTTTTTACCATTATCCAACAGGCGGGATATCGCTGTATATGGTGCGCTCACTACCTGGTCACCAGCATTCAGACCGGAAGTAACCTGGATCCAGGCATCATCCTGTACGCCTGTTTTTACGGGCACCATTTTAACGGTACCATCTTTCTGCAATACAAATACTACTTCATTCAGTGTAGGTTTTGTACTGGCAGAGGAACCGGGGGTAGTATCGTCCTGTACAGGCTTCTTCTTATCTCCATGTTTGGTGGAATCTGCATCACGGGTAGTGACTGCATTAATAGGAATAGACAGGATGTTATTAACGTAGCGTGTTTGAATATCAACGCTGGCGCTCATACCCGGGCGGAACGGAAATGTTCTTTTGCCGGATTTGCCGATCAGGTCTTCATAACTGGATGGCAATATGCGGATATGCACAATATAGCTGGTTACCTGTTCAGCGGAGGAAGCAGTAACTGCTGTAGCAGTAGCCGCACCTTTGCTGGAGCTGGCAATCTGTGTTACGGTACCTTTGAACTGACGGTTATTGTAAGCGTCAATTTCAATAATAGCGGTATCGCCATATTTAACTTTTGGAATATCGTTTTCGCCCACATCTACCTGTACTTCCATGGTATTCATATCGGCGATGCGCAGCATTTCCGTACCGGTCATTTGTGCAGTACCTACCACGCGCTCCCCTTTCTTTACAGACAGGAGAGAAATGATGCCCCCCATAGGTGCGGAGATGGTAGTACGCCCCAGGTTTTTATTGGCTTCGTTCAGATTGGCCTGTGCACTTTGTACGGCGAATTTATTACCGTTGATTTGTTGCACAGCGGCGTTATAATCTGCCAGTGAGGCGAGATAAGTTGCTTCTGCAGTTTCGAATTCTGATTTGGAGATCACTTTCTGGGCAAGGAGTTCCTTGTTCCTGTTATAGGCAGCTTTGTTCTGTTCAAGGCGGGCCTTGAAAGAGTTGAGCGCGGCGGCGGAATTGGCTAACTGAGCCTGGCTCTGACTTACAGAGGCGGCAGCTTTGTCTACCATGGATCCATAAATATCAGCGTATATGCGTGCCAGTATCTGGCCTTTTTTCACGGAGTCACCTTCCTGTACCAACAGGTCGGTAATTTCACCGGATACGTCCGAACTTACTTTTACTTCTATTTCGGGATAAATTTTCCCGCTGGCAGTCACTACTTCTATGATATTCCTGTTGGCAGCCTTATCTATAGCAACTTTAATCCCTTCTTCCTTACCGATGACTCCAGACGCTTTCAGTACGAGGAGCAAAATAACGAGTGAACAAAGTATGCCTATGAGCCAATAAAGTGTCTTTTTCTTCATAAAGCAATTTAGTTTCCGGGCATCACTACAGCGATATTTTCTGATCCCTGTAGAATTCCAGTAATTTCATTTTAAATATGTAATCGTATTGTGCAGTGACTTTATCCACCTGGGCTCTGAACAATTTACTTTGCGTGGTGATATAGTCAATGGTATTCATTAATCCAAGGTTAAAGCGTTTGGTGGCAAAATCATACGCTTTTTGTGCGGCCATTACTCCGGTGGAGGAAGCATTATACTTTTGTAGTGCTGCAACGGCATTGGCATGTGCGGTATAAATATCCTGTTTCAATTTCTGGTTGTCCAGATCCCGGGTGAGCTCCTGGCTATAGATATTTATTTTCGCTTTGGCTATGTTGGTCCTTGTTTGCCAGCCATTGAAAATAGGCACATTCAAGGTTAACCCAATTGATTTCTTGTAAGTATTATTGATCTGATCATGAAAGGACAATAGTTTACCCTGCTGATCATAATAATTATTAGCGTAATATGTATTAACGTTGCCTCCCAGGCTCAAACTCGGATACAACAGTGCTTTGGCTGCCTGCCAGGATTTGGTAGCACTACGAATCTTCAATTCATCCGATTTTACCAACGGATAATTAGTTAAAGCAGCACTATATACCATTTCTGGTGACATTTCCTGTAAAGGAGACAATGGCAGGCTATTGATATTTTCCGGTACCTCTGGTGTAAACGGAATTTCGAATCCAAGGTTGAGGTACGCTTTAATCTGAAGTATGGAAAGGATCACATTATTCTGAGCGGTTACCAGGTTAGTGCTATCCTGCGCCAGTTGGGCTTCCAGGTCGGCCTGATTACTTTCCGGCACAGAACCGGCAATCACCAGTTTTTTAGTATTTTCTAAATTAGAATGGGTGAGCCGTACATTTTCTTCGTTTACCCGAACGGTTTGGATATTCAATAATGTTTGCAGAAAAGCAGTAGCTACGTTGAAGGCAAGATCATTTCTTGCTTTTTCCAACAGGAAGCTATTGGCCTGGGCATCATACTTATTGGCAGCAATGGTTCTTTGCTGATTAAACCAGCTAAAGAGATTGGCCTGCATGTTAATAGCACCACTGGAGCTAAAAACAGACTGATTAACATACTGGTTATCTCCCAATGAGGGGGCCCTACCATCAGAATATCCCGCATTGGCATTTCCACTGAAGCTGGGAATCATTTGCAGCCTGCTTTGCTGTAATGTAAGATCGGCAAGGCGTTTCTGCACCACTTGTTGTTTAACGGTCAGGCTATTCTGCAAGGCGTAGTCCACGCAACGCTGCAAACTCCATGTATCCTGGGCTACAGCAGATGCGATGTTAGCAAACAATAAAATCAGGAGTATTCCTGTTATTCGGGATATTCTCATAACATACCAAAAATATAATAATTGTGATGATTGTTTTCCACCTTTCTTGATAGAAGGCAAAAATTTAACAGGTATGGCAGTATACCTCATCAATTGAGTGTACAACATAATCTTTTTTTTACAAATTCTAAAAGTGAGCTGCCTTTATGGTTGTATCTGACCATCGCGGATCTGGATAACACGGTTACCATAGGTGGCATTCACATCTGAGTGAGTTACCTGGATAATGGTGATCTTATCCTGCTCGTTTAGGTGTTTGAATAGCTGCATGATAACTTTAGCCTGATCAGAATGCAGGTTACCGGTAGGCTCGTCGGCCAGGATAACGCGTGGTTCCGCCACTATAGCACGGGCAATACCAACCAGCTGTTGCTGCCCCCCGGATAACTGATTCGGGAAGAGGTCTTTTTTAGCCACCATATTAAAGCGGTCCAATACATCCGCTACCCGGCTTTTTCTTTCCGAAGAAGGTATATTCTTATACAATAAAGGGGTTTCAATATTTTCATACACCGTTAATTCGTCAATCAGGTGATAGGCCTGAAACACAAACCCGATAGAACCCCGGTGTAACTGGGTACGTTTCTTTTCATTCATTTTATCTACCCGTTCTCCTTCAAAGAGGTACTGTCCCTCGGAAGGTTCTTCCAGCAACCCCATAATGTGCAGTAATGTAGATTTTCCAGAACCGGAAGGCCCCATGATGGATACGAATTCTCCTTCATTAATGGTGAGGTCAATATCTTTCAGGATATAGTTTTTTCCGAATCCAACGGGGAAGTGCCTGGAAATTTTCTGCAATTGTATCATGATCAGTTAATTTGTTTTTTGATAATTATGCTATTACTGCAAAACGGCATAGCAATATAATTAAAACTAACGGCCTGCGATTAGGCACAACCGTTAATGCGTTACCTCATTACTCGGACCGGAGGCTATTGACCGGGTTCGCCAAAGCCGCTTTCACGGATTGCAAACTTACTGTTGCAAAAGCAATGACTACTGCCAAAAGCCCCGTTATTACAAATACCCACCAGTGGATGGCTATGTGAAATTCAAAATTTTGCAGCCACCGGCGCATAAAATACCAGGCCGCCGGGGTGGCTATTACAATGGCTGCCAGTACCAGGCGAAGAAAGTCTTTGGACAACAGCAGTACCAGGCCGCCAGTGGAGGCGCCCAACACCTTGCGGATACCCACCTCTTTCTCCCGGTATGCTGTTACTAATACTGCAATGGCAAATAAGCCCATGGCAGAAATGATTACAGCAAGGATAGCGCCTGTAAAAAATATTTTTGAAAAGCGCTTTTCCTGTACATATAACCGCTGGGTATTTTCATCCAGGAAGGAAGCTTCATTTTCGGCCAATGGATTCAATCCTTTCCATACTGTTGAAATGCGTTGCAGGGTGGCAATGGGGTTCCTTGTTTCTACTTTTACAAAAATATAGTATAAGGCAGATGGCTCTTTCATGGTCATTACCAATGGTTCAATTTTTTTCCGAAGCGACTCATAATGGTAATCTTTCACTACGCCGATAACGTGTACGGGTCCATCATCGCCCATTGAAAATGTGGTACCCACGGGGTCGGCTACACCCAGCTGTTTAGCCATGCTTTCGTTGATCACTACGGCAGTGCTATCTGTACCATAGTTCCGGGAGAAGTCGCGGCCGGACACCAGCTTCAGATCCAGGGTGGAAGCATAATCGTAATCTACTACCAGGCATTGGGTGGTGATATGTCCATCCTTATAGCTAAATCCACGTGTCCAGTTACCCGATGAACCATCTTTCCCCAATCCAAGGTTGAGCATACTCCCTGTTACATTCTTTACTTCCGGGAACTCAGCCAGCCGGTTGCGCATGGCTGCAATCGCCGTTGACGGGGCATTATCCAATGGTATGCTGATCACCTGCGTGGCATTGTAGCCAAGTGGCGCCATTTGAATAAAACGAAGTTGTTGCCATATAATAAAGGTGCAGCTAATCAATACCACAGCTACTATAAATTGTACGATAATCAGGCTATTGCGTACACCGCTGCTTTTACTCAATTTCAACTTCCCTTTTAATACCTGCACAATATTCAGCCGGGCTACTTTCCAGGCTGGATAACCACCCGCCAGCAGGGTAATCACAAAAAATACGGACACTCCCACTGCTATCACTTTTACATTACGCAGTATACTCAATCCCACATTATGCCCAAATGCCTGGTTGTAATAAGGCAGGAGCAATACCATCCCGAAAGCGGCGAGGAAAAGTGCACAGCAGCATAAGAGAAAAGCTTCTGCCCAAAACTGTATTAATAACTGGCGGTCCTGCGCTCCCAGTGATTTTCTCAGTCCTATTTCACCACTACGACCAAAAGACCGGGCAATAGAAAGATTGATAAAATTAATGCAGGCAATGCTGGTAATCAGTGCAGCCAAAATGAGCATCAACCAGGGATAAAATTTATTCAGCCCGCTGTTATACTGGCCTTCCGGATCGAGATGAAAATCTTTCAGCGGTAAGGTCTTCAGCCAGAACAGGTCTTTCCCTTTGCCTGCGGGGCCCGCTACTTTTTCGAGGTCCTCAATTTTTCCTTTATAATATTTCTTTAACAGCAGCGCCGCATTTTTTTCAAATACAACCCGGCTAACGCCGGCCTCCAATTGTATAAACAATGGAAAGTTAGACGCATTCCATTCGTTTTTTGTGCTGGCATATTCCGGCATATTTTCCAAACGAATCAACAGTTGAAATGCCAGGGTGGAGTTATCCGGAATATCAGCAGCCACCCCACTTACCACAAACGGCTGCCATTTGCCACCCAGGTTCACTTCTATCGTTTTGCCCACTGGCTCCTCATCTTTAAACAGGCTGATAGCAGATGCATGAGTTAGCACCACCTGGTTCAGTTGTTGTAAGGCCAGCTGTTTATTTCCTTTCAACAGCGGAAACGTAAACATTTGCAGGAAGTCTTTATCTACCATCTGGGTGCCCAGGTAGTAGTGATTGGTTCCATATCTTACCGGTAAATGATCATCTGCAATGAAGGTAGTATACTTAACACCGGGTATTTCTTTCTTTATTGCATCTGCCAGCGGTAGCGCCATGCTGGAACCTGTTTTGATGCGGGTTCCCTCGTTCTCCTTACCCAGCAACTGGTAGATATCTTTTCCATTTTCATGGAAATTATCATACGTCCATTCACGGTAAGCGGTAAGCGATAACAGTAACGCCGCACACAAAGCAGTGCTCATGCCCACAATATTCACTACCGCAAACACTTTCTGCTTCCGCAAATTTCTCCAGGCAATTTTTAAGTAACTTCTAAACATAGCGATATAAATTAAAAGCGAAAAAGAAGCAGGGCGTGTAGACACACACTCTGATTTGCTGTTCACTTGTTATTCATTTTTTAATATCGTGATATAATGTCATCGTTAATCGTTTCTCAGGTTGTCAACAGGATTCACTTCAATAGCTCTCCATGTTTGTGAGAGAATAGTTATCATGGCTAACGACAACAAAAACAACACACTACCCAGCATTGGAATAACACCAATACCAACCCTGTAGGCAAAAATCTGCAGGAAGAGCATACTTCCCAGGTAACCCAATGGCAGCGCGATACAGCTTGCAATGATGATCAGGCGTATGTAGTTTTTAGATAGCAGGTACAACAACCCTGCTGATCCTGCGCCCAGCACTTTGCGAATGCTGATTTCCTTTCTGCGGGTAAAGGAAGTATAGGCTACAATGCCCAGCAGTCCCAGGGCCGCAATCATGGTAGAGATAAATACCAGGAATCCAAGCATGGAAATAACCTCTCCACCGCTGCGACTTAGCAATTGTTCATCCATCCATTCAGAAGAAAATATTTCACCCGGATGCAATTCCATCCAGACCTTCTTTACTGCCGCAATTTGCTGGTCTTTATCGCCATGGGTCATAGCCAGTTGCAGTTGCCTGAACTCGCCGGTTTTATACCGGATTGCCATGGGACGAATGTTTACTTCAATAGGCTGATAGTTGAAATCCTGCACTACACCTACGATATTCAACGCGGAGGAATCGGATGCGAGCCACAGTGTTTTACCTATCGCGTCGGCGGGTGTTTTAATACCCATTACATCCAGGGCCCTTTCATTCACGATTACATACTGCTCTCTTTCTTTAGAAGCTGCCACAGGAAAGCTGCTACCTGCCAATAGTTTGAGATGCATGACCTTAATAAAATCTGCATCTCCCGCATAATATCCAAATTCCATCGGATCCTTTCCTTCACCGGGCTTGATCATACAAAAGCTGGCATCGCGCGGCATGCCCAGGGTACCAGAGCTGGCTGTTACTGCTGATACGCCGTTCAATGACATCATTCGTTCTTTCATCAACCGAAAATCCACGTCTGCCAGCGGTACATTGAGTATATCCTTACGGTAGAAGCCCATGTCTTTCACCGCCTTGTAGCTAAATTGCCGGTATACAGTGACGAGGAAAATAATGGCGGTCAGCGAAAGCGCAAACTGAATCACGATCAGCGTTTTCCTCAAGCCCATTCCACCAAATAGCTTTATATCGATCAGGTTTTTTAACACTTTTGCAGGTTGGAAAGAAGATAATGCCCAGGCAGGGATAGCGCCTGCTACTATACCAGTAACCACGCTAAACAGCAGGAACATGGCCAGTATTTTTGGTTCAAACAGGTTGACATCCGGTATCGGCAAGGCATTGAAATGTGTTGACCTGGCCACCAGTAACAACATCATTGCCATGATCAACGACAGTATGCACATAAATACTGATTCCGTAATAAACTGCATAAATACCTGCCAACGTTGCGCCCCGTTGACTTTACGTACACCTACTTCTTTGGCGCGTTGCATGGAGCGGACAATAGATAAATTAGTATAGTTAAAGCAGGCACAAATCAATAAGCCCAGGGCTACGCCTACTTCCACGAAGATCTTTGTCCACGGCGGTGTGCCGGAAATATCATTATACAATTGCTGCGATGGGGTGATCTTACTCAGGGCTTGCGGCTCAAAACTAATGTGGCCTTTTCCCTGCCTGGGCATGTCATCATAGCGATGCGCAATATCATTCAGCGCCGCCGCAAATGCCGCTTTACCTTCACCCGGACGCAAGACCACATAAGTGTAGGAATCCTGATTCAGGTCCCAATTCTGGCTTCTGGGCGGCAAAGCGCCACTTTGCTCCAACGCTGGTACAGACGATATGGAGCCAAATGCTTCATAGCTGATATGCGTTTCAGATGGCGCAGGCGCTAGCACACCGGTTACCACAAAGCTACCCAGCCGGTCAAATGCTATTACTTTGCCCATGGGATCCACGGTACCAAAAAATCGTATAGCCGTTTCATCAGTTAACACAATACTATTGGGTGCCGTTAACGCTGTTTTCGGATCTCCTGCTGCCAGTTTAAATCCAAACACATCGAAGAAAGAAGGCGTGGTAAAGGCGCCACTTACATTTATTTTCTTCTTATTAATTTTTCCTTCACCCGACAAAGCACCGTAAAACGTAACCTCCTCCTTAATAGCCGCATAATTGCTTTTCAGCATTTCTCCCAGTGGAACAGGTGTACTGGCCAGATGGTATTTCCTTCCATCGGGTGTTTGTACTTTCAATGTAGCTCTCCAGGTATGTGCAATATCCGGATGAAAATTATCATAAGTAAAACTGGTACGGGTAGAAATTAATACTATCAGGCACACTGCCATACTTACTGCCAGACCGGCAATATTGATAAAGGTAAATAACCTTTGCCGGCGCAGATTTCTGACAGTGATAATGATATAACGTTTAAACATATACGCAGTATTTTACTCTGATTTTAAAGATTGTACCGGGTTTGCCAACGCTGCTTTAATAGATTGAAAACTCACGGTAGTAAATGCAATCAGCATTGCCAATGACCCGGCCACTATAAAAATCCAGGCAGATAAATTCACGTGATAAATGAAACCCGATAACCAGTTATGCATCAGGTACCAGCTCAATGGCGTAGCTACCAATATACCTGCCAGCACCAGTAACAAAAACTCCCGGGAAAGCAGTGTGGTAATATTCAGCACCGATGCGCCCAATATCTTCCGGATACCAATTTCCTTTTTTCGTTGTTCCGCCGTAAAAACCGACAAGCCAAATAAGCCCAAACAGGAAATCAATATCGCCACGACGGCGAACACTTCTGCCAGTTTTTTAAGCATGGTTTCCGATTGGTACATGCTATCAAAAGTTTCGTCCAGGAAATGATATTCCAACGGGTATTCGGGATTTAACTTCCGGAAAACTTTTTCTATGGCCGCTATTTCATTGGCTACGTCGCCTTTGGCCAGGCGCAGCAGCATATAGTTGTTATCAGTGCGTTGCAGCATCATTACTACCGGGTTGATATTCTCACGCATGGAAGCAAAGTGAAAGTCTTTCACCACACCTATAATCTTTGCTTTGCCACGCCAGAAGCCTATCTCCTTTCCTACCGGATTTGTCATCCCCATAACACGGGCTGCTGTTTCATTGATCATATACGCGTTAGTATCTGAGGCAAAGTCGGGAGAAAACTCACGTCCTTCCTTCAATGTCATGCCCAATGTTTTTATGTAATCATATCCTACAGTTAATGGCGCCGTGTTAAGGGTCAGTTGCTCCGGCTTACCTTCCCAGGAAAGATCGGCGCTGGTGCCATCAACAGACAGTGGAATGAAATTGGAATAGGTAAATGATTTTACCTGGGGTAACTGTGCCAGCGATTGTTCTATTGCTGTTTGATTTTCCAGGAAGCCCTTGTCCAGTGCCATATACATCACATTTTCCCGATCTACTCCCAGGTTACGGTGATAGATATATTTCATCTGGCTATAGATCACTACACTCCCTACAATGAACACAAAAGAGAGTACAAACTGTATTACTACCAGATTTTTCCGCAACAAAGGAGTACCACCACCGCTGCTGAGATCACCTTTCAATACCTTTACCGGTAGAAAACGCGACAATACAAAAGCCGGGTAGCTGCCCGCCAGCAAACCTGTTAACAAAGTAACCAACAGCAAACCAACAACGTATTTACCGATAACCGGCATCGTGAAAACAATGTGCTTACCTGTAAAATTATTGAATAGCGGCATCAGTAACCATACCACCGTACCTGCTACAACAGCGGCGATAGCCGCCATCAACATGGCTTCACCAGTAAACTGGAGCATCAGGGAAGAGCGGGTGGCGCCTAAAGATTTACGCACACCAACTTCCCGCGCACGCCTGGAAGCCTGTGCTGTGGAGAGATTCATGAAGTTGATACAGGCAATGGCGAGTACAATCAATGCGGTTATAAAAAACAAACGCACATACTCTATCCTTCCGCCGGCTACTTTTCCATTCTCATATTTGCCATACAGATAGGTGTTTTCAAGAGGTTGTAACCATAATTCACTCTTCTGCGCAGGGTTTAACCGCTGATAGTGCTGTTGTATTCTGGCTGTCAGTTGTTTTATGTCTGTGCCAGGCCGGATCACCATGTAGTTAAATATGCTGTAACTACCGGGTTTCAGCAACCATGGGGCCTCTTTTATGCTTACCGCAATAGGAATAATAAAATTAAAAGAGATGGAGGAGTTGGCAGGGGGCTGCTTTACCACACCAGTTACCTGCAGGGTGTTTCCATTATCCAGTTTCACAATTTGCCCGATAGGATCGCTATTTCCATAATATTTTTTGGCCAATGCTTCTGTTAATACAATAGAATTGGGCTGTGTAAGCGCCGTGCGTTTATCACCTGCCAATAATGGGAAATCCATTTCCTGGAGAAAATTAGGTGACACATATACCGCATTCTTTTCCAGGAATGTTTTCCTATTCGTCTTGAATAGTATATTATCTTCCATAGGAAGCACCTGCACATTAGCGGTGATTTCAGGAAAGCTTCTTTTCACTTCGTCTCCTAATATCACCGGAGTAACATTCATGGTACGCAAACCTCCCCAGTCAACATTCACATTGAGCCGGTAAATATTAGCCCCGTTAGCATGAAATTTATCTACGCTGTATTCATCTGCCACCCAACAGAGAATAAACAGGCATACCGCCATGCCGAAGGCGAGGCCGGCAATGTTCAGCGCAGCAAAGAAGCGGCTTCTTTGCAGACTCCTCCAGGCAATGCGAAAATAATTTTTCATCATGTCTATTCAGATCTAAGTGACTTAACCGGGTTCATTAATGCCGATCTTACAGACTGCAGACTTATGGTACACAACGCAATTAATATCACCAACACTGCGGTAAGTACAAATACCCACCATTCAATGTGTATTCTGAATGCAAAATGCTGCAACCAACGCTCCATACCATACCAGGCTATGGGTGAAGCGATGCAGATACCTATCAAAACCAGTTTGAGGAAGTCTTTGGATAACAACAAAGATATACCCGCCACAGAAGCTCCCAGCACTTTCCTAATGCCGATTTCTTTTGTCCGCTGCCGGCATATGAGCATGGATAATCCCAGCAAACCAATACAGGCAATAAAGATGGCCAGTCCGGAAAAAATCCCAAAAAGTTTGCCCAGGGTACGTTCTGCAACATACCGCGCGTTTATGTCGCTTTCAACAAACGTGTAGTTAAAGGGTGTTTCAGGCACAATACTGTTCCAGGCCGCTTCTACACGCTTTAATGCGGATTTCTGATCTCCTCTGGCCAATCGCAGTGTAAGCAGCGCGGCATCCTCCAGTTTTATAAAATACACTACCGGTGTTACAGGCTGCTGCAACGTACGAAGGTTAAAATCTTCTACTACACCGATGATGGTGCCATGTCTGCTCATATATCCGGGACGCCATTCAATACGCTTCCCAATTGCATCGTCTTTATATCCTAATTGCCTGGCGGCGGTTTGATTGATGATAAATGCATCCGTAGAATCGGTAGACAATGCCGGATTGAAGTCGCGGCCAGCCACCAGCCTGATGCCAGTCGTTTTAAGCAAATCAAAATCAGATTGTATAATACCTGCTACAAACCCGTCTTTATCGTCTTCTCCTTCCCGTACAATAGGATTGTTGTTTAATACACCGCTACCCATTAAGAGGTTATTCAGCGAGGCTTGTTGCACACCTGATATATTCTGGAGAGATGATTTCAACAACGCTGCTTTATTGCTACCCTCTATGCCCGACAGGTATATATTCACCAGGTGCTCTTTATCAAAACCCATGTTCTTTTGCTGCCAATAGCGTAGTTGTGAAAACACCACTACTGTGGCAATAATTAACGCCACGGCTACTGCAAACTGCGCCACTACCAGGCTGCGGCGTACCAACACCCGGGTACCGGATGCAATGAAATTGCCCTTTAACACCTTCACTGGTATCAGTCCCGACAGGTATAGTGCCGGATAGCTGCCTGCAATTACTCCTACTGTCACCACCAGGAGTAAACAACCGGCATATAGCGGCAACCTGGCGGTAGATAACAACGATAATTCTTTACCGGTAATCGAATTAAAGGAAGGCAATAATGCCATCGCCAGCACAAACGCCATCACGAACGAAAGTATGCTGATCAACAGCGATTCTGTCAGGAACTGAAGTATCAGGCTCTTTCTTTCTGCTCCCAACACTTTACGCATTCCTACTTCTTTAGCTCTTTCATGCGCCCGGGCGGTAGTAAGGTTCATGAAGTTGATACAGGCAATCAATATCAGGAAAACTGCTATCGCAATGTACATCCAGATCATGGGCGTATTGTCTACCCCTTTATCCCCTTCCGGATGCAGGTGTACATTGTCTATGGACTGCAGGGATAATGCAAATTGTATATTATGTTTCTTTAGGATTCCTCCAATATGGGTGTTTACAAAAGATTGTAACTCTCCGGTAAGTTTATGCGGATCGGTATGATCTGCCAACTGTACATAGGTCACATTGTTATCAAACATAAACCACTGCTGTTCCAGCTTATAGTCAACCTTTAAGGCTTCTTTGACTGCAGTGGAAAAAGAAACAATGATGTTCATCGGCAGATCTGTGTTGGCGGGCAGATCTTTGGCGATACCAGTTACAGTGCAGGTATAGCTATTGGCCACTTTAACCAGCTTCCCTATCGCCGGTTCATTCCCAAAATATTTTCTGGCAGCGCTTTCCGTTAGCACAATGGAATACGGTTCTTTTAGTACCGTTGCCGGATTTCCTTCTAACAACGGGAAACTAAAAAACTGGAAGAAAGTCGCATCTACAAATCCGCTATTATCTTCCCATATTCTTTTCTCCCCGGCGCTAAACAGCGTCCTGCCGGGTGCCATAATACGTACCGCGTCCGTGATGCCACTGATTTCCTTCTTCAGGTTGGGTGCCAGGGCAAACTGTGTGCTGGCACCATACTCTATTTCGCCGTTAGGTCTGCGGGAAGTGGTAGTAATCCGATAAATATTATCTGCGTTGCGGTGGAATCTGTCAAAACTCAATTCATCACTTACATACAGCACAATCAGGATACAGCAGGCCATGCCCACTGCCAATCCAGCCACATTGATGATCGTAATAAATTTGTGCCGCTGCAGATGACGGATAGCAATCTTGAAATAATTCCGAAGCATAATGATGTGGTTTTAGAATGGCGAAAAAAAATCACACATGGAATTGCTCCTTGATATTCTCGGTCACTACCCGTCCATCGAACAGGTTAATAATGCGGTGAGCGAAACCGGCATCATATGGCGAGTGCGTTACCATGATCAGCGTGGTACCTGCATTGTTCAGCTCCTGCAATAATTTCATTACTTCTTCTCCATTGGTAGAGTCCAGGTTACCGGTAGGCTCATCCGCCAGTATCAGGTTGGGCTTCGCTACTACAGCGCGGGCAATGGCCACCCTTTGTTGCTGACCACCGGACAACTGCTGAGGAAAGTGATTCCGGCGGTGCATGATATTCATGCGCTCCAGCACTTCTTCCACTTTTACTTTTCTTTCAGCAGCCGGTACTTTCAGATACAACAAAGGCAATTCAACATTTTCGAAAACCGTTAGCTCATCAATGAGGTTAAAGCTCTGGAATACAAATCCGATAGAGCCCTTACGAAGCTGCGCTCTTTGCCTTTCACTCATACGCGCCACTTCCTTATCCCAAAAGTGATATTCCCCATCGCTTGGATTATCAAGCAGCCCTAAAATGTTCAGCAAAGTAGATTTGCCACAACCAGAGGGTCCCATGATCGCCACAAATTCACCATCCTGCACTTCCATGTTAATACCGTTGAGAGCAGTGGTTTCCACCTCTTCTGTTGTAAACAGCTTCTGTAAGTTAACGGTGCGTATCATAAGTGTTTATAATTTTTAATGCTAGTTTATATAAAAAAATGGATGAATACTAAAAGGATAAGACATCTTTATTACCGAAGTTTTCATAGGAAGAAGTAATCACCTGGTCTCCCGGCTGTAAGCCTTCCAACACCTCAAAATATAAAGGATTTTTACGGCCCAGCGAAATGTTGCGTTTTACAGCACGGTTACCGCTTTTGTCTACCACATATACCCAGTTACCACCGGTATCAGAGAAGAAGCCTCCCAGGGGTAAAAGGATGGCTTCTGCCGACTTACCCAGTACCAGGCGGATAGGAGAAGATTGTCCGCGACGGATACCTTCCGGTGTATTTTTCTCAAAGGTCATGTCGGCCTGAAAACGACCGCTTTTTACTTCCGGGTACACTTTGGTCACCACCATATCATAGGTTTTCCCATCAAATTCGAAAGATGCTTTCAACCCGGCGAATACCTGGGAAACGTAATGTTCGTCGATATCTGCACGCAATTTAAATCCATTCAGGTCATCGATCTGGCCAATATTTTGTCCGGCGGTAATGCTGGAACCTACTTCCACATCTATAGATGAAAGCTGCCCGGAAACAGGAGCCCGTACAATCAGGCTGTTCAGGTTTTCCCGCATCAGCTCCAGGTTATGCTGGGTGCGGGCCAGCGTTCCCTCCAGTTGTGTAATCTGTGTTTTGGCATTCTCCTGTTGATACCGCTGTGATTGTAACTGGATATCTTTCTGACGTAGCAGTCCTTCCAATTCAAATTTATTCTTATTAAAATCCTGGCGGGCTACAATCTTTTCTTCTACCAATTGCTTGTTACGATCGTACAAGTCTTGCGCAGCCGCTATTTTAGCATCTATATCTGAAATGGTTTGCTGCATGGTGAAATCCTGTTGACGGATGTTCAGGCGGGTATTCTGTAATTCGTTGCGCAACCGGTAAATCTCTGTTTCATGATTCACGAAGTCCATCATCATATGCTGGTTATCCAGCCGGAGAATGGAATCGCCCGCTTTTACCATACTACCGCCTTCCAGGTATTTCCGGCTTACATAACCGCCTTCAATGGCGTCCAGGCGAATTGTTTTCAGGGGCATTACAACAGCAGTAACGGCAATGTATACATCGAATGTACCTTTCTTAACGGTAGAAATAGTAATCTTATCTTTTTCTACATTGAGGGTAGCGCGGTGGTCCGCAAAGATCAGGGTATATAGCAACAGCATCGCAACTGCTGCGCCACCACCTATCATCATGATGCGTTTCTTATTCCAAAACTTCTTTTCTATTTTTCTGTCCATGTGTATTAGCGAAAAGTTTGCTGCGGGTAGAAAGTCAATCCACATGCCAAAGCGCAAAACGCCTTACCAGCGTTGATTTCATTGAATTTACGGCTAAAAAAACGTCCTTTGCCGGACATGGGGTGTCCGATTCTGAACACTTTTAAAAGTTCCTGAATTTAGCTGTGGGATTGAAAGAATCTTTGTTTAATATTGTTGCCTATTCACCCTTTCGCATATGACTAACATGCAACCCGCCAAGATTTTAATTGTTGATGATGATGTGGACGTTTTACGCGCAGCCCGCCTGTTATTAAAGCGTCATTTTGAACAAGTTGATTTTGAGAAGAATCCACAAAAAATCCCTTACCTCGTATCCAACTTTGATTACGATGTAATCCTGCTGGACATGAACTTTACCCGTGACCTTAGTAGCGGGAAAGAAGGATTTGAATGGTTGGATCGTATCCTCGATATTAAGCCGGAAACCGCAGTGGTATTGTTTACCGCCTATGGCGATGTGGAAATGGCCGTAAGAGCCATCAAAGCAGGTGCAGTAGACTTTGTACTCAAACCCTGGGAAAATGAAAAACTGCTGGCTACCATACAAACGGCTTATAACAAACGGGCCGCTCAACAGGACAAAGCCCCCGCAGCCGTTACCCATCATGGCAGCCAGGTTATTGGTCAAAGTCCCGGTATGCTGGCCGTATTTGATACCGTATCACGGGTAGCCGCTACGGATGCCAATATCCTGATCCTCGGTGAAAACGGTACCGGTAAAGATATGCTGGCACGACAAATACATGCACAATCAAATCGTAGTAATAAACCTTTTGTGAGCGTAGATTTGGGCGCTATCAGTGAAACACTCTTCGAAAGTGAGCTCTTTGGTCATGTCAAAGGCGCCTTCACCGATGCCCGCGAAGACCGCGCTGGTCGCTTTGAAGAAGCCAATGGCGGTACCATCTTCCTGGATGAAATAGGAAATATTTCCATCCCCTTCCAGGCCAAACTACTCACCGTACTGCAAAACAGGTCAGTAACCAAAGTAGGCTCCAATAAAAGCATTCCTATTGATGTCAGGCTCATTTGCGCCACCAACAGGAATATCCAGCACATGGCCGCACAACACCTGTTCAGGCAGGATTTACTCTATCGCATCAACACCATCGAAATACAACTGCCGCCACTGCGCGACAGAGTAGAAGACATCATTCCACTCGCCGAACATTTCATGCAATTGTACCGCGATAAATACAAACGACCGGTCAATAGTATGCATGAATCATTGATCACGCAACTGCAACGGTACGACTGGCCCGGTAACATCCGCGAACTGCAACACGCTATTGAAAGGGCAGTAATTCTTTCACAAGGAAAAACATTGCAACCCAAAGATGTGTTTGTAAAGAATAACAACAATACTGATCAGGCTATGGACACCGGTTATAACCTGGAAGAAATGGAACGAAATATCATTTCTCAGGCTATGAAAAAATGTAATGGCAACATTACCGAAGCGGCGAAAGAGCTGGGACTCAGCAGGGCCGCACTTTACAGAAGATTGGAAAAATATAATATCTAGCATAAAGCTGAAATGCGAAAGCAAAAAGCTGTAGAAGCGAGTCATATAAGCGAGTAAGGAATGATTATATCGCTATAACATGTATCCGCTGTTATCATTCGCTTCAATAGTTTTTTCTTTCCCTTTTTGCTTCAGCTTTTTTTAATCATGAACCGTTTCAGCGTCAATATCGGTCTGCGGGTAATCCTGCTGGCATTTACACTCACCGCCACCATCTGGCTGTACATGCACACCATGCAGCCTTTGGCATTCCTGTTGTCGCCACTGGTATTAGTACAACTGTACGGTATCTATCACTACCTGAATCGCATTAACCGCAAACTCACGCTGTTCCTGGAATCCATCCGGTATGAAGACTTCTCCATCCGCTTCAGTGCGGATAATAAACTTGGGAAGAGCTTTAGTATGCTGAATCACCAGTTTAACGAAGTACTGGAAGCATTCCGGCAAACCAGGGCAGAGAAAGAAGCCAATCTGAAATATATCGACACCATTGTACAGCACATCAGCATTGGTGTATTGTCTTTTGACACTGAAGGAAAAATAGAACTGATCAACCCCGCTGCTTTCCGTCTCATGGGTATTTACCGGCTGCGGAATATCCATGAACTTAAAACTGTACACCCCGGTCTGGCAGAGCTGTTGATGGAATTGCCTTCCGGCAATAAAACACTGTATGCCACCCGGCAGGAACAACAGTTGTCGATACATGCGGCTACAGTACGTTTACAAGGGCGACTCATCAAACTCATCTCTATACAAAACATTCATTCCGAACTACAGAAAAAAGAGCTGGAAGCATGGCAGAACCTGACTAAAATTCTACGCCATGAAATCATGAATTCTGTTACCCCTATTGTATCGCTGATTGGTACCATGCAGGAAATTGTAGACCTGGACATTGCCCCCGGCGCACAACACCAGGAAGGCATTTCCGACTTACGCGAAGCCCTGCAGACGGTTGAAAGCCGCAGCAAAGGCATTATGAACTTTGTAAATGCCTATCGCGATTATACTACGCTCCCTCAGCCACAATTTACCAGCGTAAATGTTAAAACACTGGTAACCTCGGTGAGTAGTCTTTTCCAGGCAGATATGAAACAGGCAGGTATCCGGTTCATCGTAGAAATAGATGCTGAAAATATGGAAATCCATGCCGACGTATCGCAACTGCAAATGGTGTTAATTAACCTCGTTAAAAATGCGATGGATGCGCTGGAACAAACAACCGATGCCACTATTTACCTGAAACTATACCTGAATAATGCACAGCAGATCTCTGTTGAAGTTACCGATAACGGCCCTGGTATTGATACAGACGCCATGAATAAAATATTCATTCCTTTCTTTACTACTAAAAAGAAAGGCTCTGGTATTGGATTGAGCTTATCACAACAAATTATACAAATGCACGGCGGGCAACTGAAAGTGATCAGCCCGGGTGTTAACGGGAACGGTACTACGTTTTATATCCTGTTGAATACTTAAAAAAAAATCCTACATTAGGACGACAACCACTTCGTTATGAAACGTCCTGTAATCCTTATCATATACTTCCTGGTATTATTAGCGGACATATTGTGTATTGCGCTTAATAAGGATAGTTACCGGTATGTCACCAAACCGTTGCTGATGGTGCTACTGGCGATATATGTGCTGGCTGCTGATGCAAAAATGCCGCGCGGCTTCCGAACCTTCCTGTTGCTGGCCTTATTTTTTTCTTTCCTGGGCGATGACCTCCTGTTATTCGACAGGTTCTTTCTGCCGGGATTGGGAAGCTTCCTGCTGGCGCATGTCATGTATATCGTTTTCTTCCTGAAAATAAGGTATAGTAATCCACCGGTTCCGCTCTGTAAATATGCCTTTGTATTTTTGAACGCGGCCGTTATTATTTTGTTCATCTTATTCTTAACACCTTACCTCGGCAGTTTATTCGTTCCCGTAGTGATATATTCGCTGGCGCTATCTATTACGGTACAGAGCGTGTTACATGCTTTTCACTTCGGGCGTCAGCCGGAGGCCTGGTATTGTATGATCGGCGCAGTATTATTCCTCGTCTCTGATTCCATGATTGCCATAGGCAAATTCTACCATCCTTTTCCGGCCAATGGCATCCTGGTAATGCTTACATACGGCATCGCGCAATGGGGGCTGGTATATGGCAGCCTTTTGTATTTCCGTAAACGGGCAGCTTACCTCACCCAACGAGCTGATGGAAATCATAATTTTTAATCCGTAATGATTACTTTTGTTGTACTATGCAGCAAACAGATTTTCTTGTCATCGGTTCAGGAATTGCAGGGCTCACCTATGCGCTCAAGGTATCACAACAATACCCGGATAGAAAAATTACGATCATTACCAAAAGCAGGGAAGATGAAACCAATACCAAGTACGCACAGGGCGGTGTAGCCGTGGTAAACGACCTGGAAAATGATAGCTTCGAAAAACATATTGAAGATACGCTCATTGCCGGCGACGGCCTCTGTAACGAGCAAATAGTAAAAATAGTAGTCACCGAAGGTCCGGAAAGAGTCAACGAAATCATTGAATGGGGTGCCAACTTCGATAAAAACCCTGACGGTGATTTTTCGCTCGGTCGTGAAGGTGGTCACTCGGTATTCCGGGTTATTCATCACAAAGATATTACCGGCAAAGAAATAGAACGTGCACTGCTGGATGCCATCCATCGCCGTCCCAATATAGAGCTGGTCACACACTGCTTTGTAGTAGACCTCATCACCCAGCACCATTTGGGCTACCTGGTCACCAAATCCACCCCGGATATTGAATGCTTCGGCGTATATGTGCTGAATCTGGCCACCAACAAAATAGAAAAAATACTTTCCAAAATAACGCTGCTGGCCACCGGCGGCAACGGACAGGTATACCGGAGTACCACCAATCCCGTTATTGCTACCGGCGATGGTGTCGCCATGGTATATCGTGCCAAAGGACGGATTGAAAACATGGAGTTCATCCAGTTTCATCCTACCGCCCTGTACCAGCCGGGCGTAAACCCATCGTTCCTCATCTCTGAAGCAGTGAGAGGTGATGGTGGTATTCTTCGCAATATTGATGGCGAAGACTTCATGCATAAATACGATCCCCGCCTGTCGCTCGCACCACGTGATATTGTAGCCCGTGCCATCGATAGTGAAATGAAAATCACCGGTACGGAGTATGTATACCTCGATTGCCGTCATATGGACCAGGAGAAATTTATTCATCATTTCCCCAACATCTACGAAACCTGTAAAGCAGCGGGCATAGACGTAGCCACACAAATGATTCCGGTAACACCTGCAGCACATTATAGCTGCGGTGGTATCAAAACCAATGAGTGGGGACAAACCTCTATCCGTAATTTATATGCCTGCGGCGAATGCGCCAGCACCGGCCTTCATGGCGCTAACCGCCTGGCCTCCAACTCACTGTTGGAAGCCATGGTATTTGCTCATCGCTGTTTTATGGATGCTACCAACAAAATAGATCTGCTGGAGTTTAAAGAAAATGTACCTGACTGGGTAGCCACTGGTACTACCGCTCCCAAAGAAATGATCCTGATCACGCAAAGCCTGAAAGAGCTGAAACAGATCATGAGTGATTATGTAGGAATTGTAAGAACAGATGTGCGTTTACAACGTGCACTCCGCCGGCTGGATATTTTACACGAAGAAACAGAAGCTCTCTACGAAAAAACCACGGTATCGCCGCAATTGTGTGAACTGCGCAACCTGATCACAGCAGGCTACCTGATTGTAAAAGGAGCCGCGTTCCGTAAAGAAAGCAGGGGACTTCATTACAATACGGATTATCCATTTAAATCTGAGCTGATACAAAACATTGTATTGTAAGCGAAACGGCCGTCTTTCATTACCTTTGCGTTGGATTTACAACAAACAGGAATATGTATTATCTGCTGCTTGCTTTTTGCTATAGCCTTTCCATATTGCCATTTCCGGTATTATATTTTATCAGCGACGGGCTATACGTGCTGGTGTATCATATCATCGGGTATCGCAGAAAGGTGGTGATGGAGAACCTTACACAAGCCTTTCCGGATAAGTCGAAAGAAGAAATTACCCTTATTGCTAAAAAATACTACCGCAACCTCACAGACATGATGGTGGAAACCATCAAGCTGCTCACTATGAGCAAGGCGCAGCTCCAGAAACGCTTCCGCTGTGATCTGACAGTATTGCATGAATTATATGCACAGGGAAAAAGCTGTCAGCTGCACCTGGGACATAATTTCAATTGGGAATGGGCCAACCTGTTTTGCATGCAGGGCGTAGATTTTCCTTTCCTCGTGGTATATATGCCGCTCACCAGTAAGCCGGCAGACCGTATGTTCCGCCACTTCCGGGAAAAATTTGGTACCATCCTCATTCCGGCCAACGACATGGGCAACAGCATGAAAGCATGGACCAATAAACAATACCTGATTGCGCTGGTAGCTGATCAAAATCCGGGCAATCCCCGTAGCTGCTACTGGTACCCGTTCCTCAACAAAATGACTCCCTTTTATAAAGGCCCTGAAATGGGCGCCAAACGCAGTGATATCCCGGTAGTATTTGTGGATATCCGTAAAGTAAAAAGAGGGTATTATAATGCCACTTTAAAGCTGGCTTTTGAGCATCCGCAGCAGGAACCGGATGGCAATATCACCGAAGCCTTTGTACACTACCTCGAGCAAAATATTTATGAGCAGCCGGAAGTATGGGTATGGAGTCACCGCCGTTGGAAACATACCTACCAGGGGCAAAAAAATGGGAAGACTATTTAAGGGAGAAGCGAGCACACGACAGCTTCTCCTTCTACGCGTGATGCGCCGAGGCTACTTACCTTTTACCTGGTTAATCACTTTCTTTGCACCGGATTGCTGCGCCAACTGTACCACTTTCCGGAGTTGCTTCTTCTTAACGGTACCATCCAGCGTTACTTCCCCGTTAGCAATATTTACAGTGATATCACTAAAGCCGTTGGCGGCATAAGTAGAGTCCAATGCTTTCTTTAGTATCTCATCAGGATTCACTACAGCTACCTTAGGTGGCGCTGGTGGCAACGGTGCTTTTACGGTAATATTATCCTGTACAGACTTCACTCCTTTTACACCTTTCAATGCCTCTTCCGCAGCAGATTTGGCTACATCATCACTTACTTCTCCACTGAGAATTACTACCCCATTTTTCACATCTGCAGTAATACCTGGCACCAGGCTTAATTTTTCATTTACCTCCGTTTTGAGAGAGGCATCAGATGGCTGGCAACCGAACATCAACAACAAACTGATAGATACTATGGAAGCTAATTTGGTAGTCATGGCCCTACAATTTTGTAGGAAGAAGTTAACAAATACGGGGGGAATGGCCAAAAAAACAGGTTTTAGCAGTTAGCTTTTAGCTATTAGAAGAATGCCACGAAAATCATAGTGTATGATCTTCGCGGCATTCTTCTAATAGCTAAAAGCTAACTGCTAAAACCTTTATTAGTTCAGTACTGTCTTTTCTTGTACTACCTGTAATCCTTTCTGGTCTTTCATTTTAGCGAAGCCACCGTCTACATTACGCAGGTTGTGAATACCTTCTCTTTTCATAATTGAGCAGGCTATAACGCTGCGATAACCGCCCTGGCAGTGTACGTAGAGGTTATAGTTTTCTTCCAGGTCAGCCAGTTTACCAGGATCCATCATGTCGCCCAATGACAGGTTGATGGCGTCTTTAATGTGGCCATCTGCATACTCAATAGGCTTGCGTACATCAACAATCACCAGGTGGGGGTCATGAGGAATATCCATGGCCAGTTCATCAGCTTCTACGGTGATGATCATGTCTTTGGCTTCGCCGGCAGCTTCCCATGCAGGGTAGCCTCCGTTCAGATAGCCGACCACGTTATCAAATCCTACACGCGCCATTCTCACTACTGTTTCTTCTTCTTTACCGATAGGTGTTACCAGGATGATATCCTGGTCAAACGGCAACAAGCTACCAGCCCATTCTGCAAAGCGTCCTTCCAGGCCAATGCTGATGGAACCGGGAACGAAACCATCGCCAAACTCAGTAGCCGGACGGGTATCCAGGATCAACGCGCCTGCTTTTCCTTTGGCTTTAAATTCAGCCGGAGAAAGCGGTTGCATGGCTTTTTCCATCACAGCCTTGAGGGCATCATATCCTTCTTTGTTTATTTTGGCGTTGATCGGGAAATAAGACGGTGGTGTAGACAAACCACTGGTTACTTCCTCGATGAATTTTTCTTTTTCAGTAGCCAACAATGCATAGTTGGTGGCTTTTTCATCACCAATGGTGCTGAAAGTATTTGGACCCAGGTTTTTACCGCAGGCAGATCCGGGGCCATGGGCTGGGTAAACGATCACATGGTCAGGCAGCGTTTTAATTTTGTTGTTGAGAGAATCAAACAGGTAACCTGCCAGCTCTTCTTTGGTTAAGTCACCGCTGAAAAGATCCGGACGGCCTACGTCTCCAACGAATAAAGTATCTCCGGTAAATACTGCATATGGTAATCCCTTCTCATCATTCAGCAGGTAGCAGGACGATTCGAGTGTATGACCAGGAGTATGCAATACTTTCATAGTTACTGCTCCAATCTGGAATACTTCGTTGTCTTTGGCAACATACGTTTCAAAGTTGGTAATAGCATCCGGGCCGTAAACGATGGTGGCGCCGGTAACTGCTGCGAGTTCGAGGTGTCCTGAAACAAAATCCGCGTGGAAGTGCGTTTCAAAAATGTATTTAATGGTCGCGTTCTGTTCTTTTGCCAGATCAAGATAAACGTCTATATCACGTAATGGGTCTATCACTACTGCCACTCCTTCAGATGCTATGAAGTAAGCCGCTTCCGACAAACAGTTGGTGTACAATTGCTTTACGTACATGGTTTTTGATTTTTACAAATTTACAACTTCTAAGGGGCTGTAGCTATGGATAAAATCTATACCAAAATAAAAAAGTAGCCATAAAGGCTACTTTCTTATATAATTTCTTCCGTAATATACGGATCAATACTTTTAACCAACAAGTTCTTCCACAAACTTTGCTACTTCAGCAATACGTTGCTTGTTGATGGTGTAATGAATAAATTTACCATCTCGCTCTGTAATTACAATGCCTGCACGCCTTAAAATGGCGAGGTGTTGCGATGCTACCGATTGTTCCAGACGCAATTTCACATAAATCTCTGTCACGGTCATTTTTTTGTGGTCCTCCAACAGCTTAATCATCTGCTGGCGCAGCTTATGGTTGATAGCGCGTAAAACCATAGCAGCCTTCTTAACGGCAATGTAATCCAATTTGATCTGGTCTTTTTCATTGGTACCTCTAGAAATAATAAGAGTATTAGAAGAGGTAGTTAATAATGTTTTTTCCATCGCATAATAGTTTTAAAAAAATGATGAAATGAAAGGGATCAACGGACAGTACTCGCAAACAGTTAGACAACAATTGCGGTAATCGATTTATACAAAAATATAATATCTGTCACAATAAAAAAAATTTCCATACCTTATTTTATCATATATATGCGTCAGATACTTGCAAATTAGATGTAATTTGACAATTACATGACAAAAACAGGATATGTATCAGGGCTTTTGTGGAGAATAAAATGGCTTGAGGTAAAATGGACTGAAATAAGCCAGATCAACAAACAATTTTTGATCGAATGCCTGCGCTGAAAGTGGTGCCATATGCGCTGCACTTATAACATATTCTGTGAAAATAGCATTTTTAGGTGAAGATAGCATCAGTTTCCATTTAGGACTGCCATCACCAAAGAAGTAAATTTTCCTTTCTGCCAACTGCGCTTCCAGGGAAGAAGGCTCCAGGATCATGGCCTGTGGCGGCATTATCTCTTTTAAACGGGCATCATACAGACCCATAAACACTTCCTGCCTGCGTGCATCCAGCATTGGGCAATACCACGCTGTTTCATCGTTTACAGCAGATACTAATCCCTGTGCCATCATCTGCAGGGTGGAAATAGCCAGCAACGGCTTTTGCCATGCATAACACAATCCCTTTGCCGTAGCCACTCCTACTCTTAACCCGGTATAGGAACCCGGTCCTGCACTCACAGCAATAGCATCCAGCTCCTGGTGCGAAATTCCCTGCTCTTTTAATATCTGTTGCACAAACAGCGTCATAGTAGCAGCATGATCGGACTGCTTTTCATTCACCAACGTTTGAATCACTTGTCCATCGCGGGAAAGGCTCACAGAGCCAGTAGTCGTTGCGGTATCTATATTCAGTATTAATGCCATGTCAAAAATTAAATTGCTTCGTAGGCGGTTTGCAAAGAGGCGGCTACCTGGTAACGGTCATCTCCGGTTGCATCGTGTACCGCCTTCAATACTTCGTATACATGCAAAATGCCAATTCGTTCACTCCATTCAAAAGGACCATATGGGTAATTGGTCCCTAAACGCATAGAAGTATCAATATCTTCCCGGGAAGCAGTTCCTTCTTCTGCCGTAAGATACGCTTCATTGATAATCATGCACACCACACGCGGAGTGACCATACCCACCACATCCGCTACCAGCGCGTACTCCCAGCCGAGCTTATACATCACTTCGTCCAATGTTTCCTTCTGCCCTTCGTCCATCACCGTTACTTCCATTACCGGTACATTCACAAAGCCCGGTAAAAAATTACAACCCATGATGTTAAATCCCTGCTCAAACGCAAACTGGTTCATGATGTCTGACAGGGAGGTTTTCACCATGCCCGCCAACACCGGTATTCCAGGGTTCTTTGCATATACCAAAGCATGTTCCGGCCGATCATCGAAAATAAGATCCAGCACTACATCAAATACTTTAAGCGACAAAACCTCTTCCAGGCTTGTTTTCCACTGTATATCGTGATGCGTTCCCAATCCCTTTTGCTGCAATTCTTCGTACCGTTGCGCATCTGCTATTACCAGGATATTCATGCGTTAAATTTCGGCAAACCTAATAAAGAATCATTAATTATAACACATCCGGTCCTGTAAAGGATGGTGCGTTCTTAATTATTATTTACTTTCGTTTATATGGAAAAGCAAATCATTAATACTACCAATGCGCCCGCTCCTATTGGGCCTTATAACCAGTCTGTGAAAGCTGGCAATACTCTCTATGTGTCCGGTCAGATTCCGCTGGATCCCGCTTCCGGCGAACTGATTAAATCCGGTATTGTGGATGAAACACACCAGGTCATGAAAAACCTGCAGGCCGTTTTGAAAGAAGCCGGTATGGGTTTTCAGAACGTTGTAAAAACCACTATCTTTTTAACAGATATGAAAACATTCCCACAGGTAAATGAAGTATATGGTAGCTATTTTACCAGCGATTTTCCGGCCAGGGAAACCGTTCAGGTAGCAGCGTTGCCAAAAGGCGTAGATGTGGAGATTTCCGTGATTGCCGTAGGCGCCTGATTAAGGAGCTGAAAGCATAAAGCCGAAAGCATAAAGCTATTGTAGCAACTGATCAGAGCGTATTATCCGTCATGTTATCCGCTACAATAGCTTTATGCTTTCGGCTTTCGACTACTTTCCAAACAGGGAAGTTGCCAGTTTAGCATCGTGTCCATACACATCGTCCCTGAAATTCAACTTACCATTGCTGTCTACAAAAGCAGTGAAATACACGATAAATACCGGTACTTTATCTTTTATCGTGATATACTTTTCCTTGCCGGCATTCATAGCCTCATCAATTTTCTGTTCTGTCCAGCTGGAATCATCGCGGAGCAGCCATTGCGCCAAATGTTTCGGCTCAGCCACCCTGATACAGCCATGACTGAAAGAGCGTTTGTTTTCGCCAAACAGGTAGCGGGCAGGTGTATCGTGCAAATAAATATTGTACTCGTTAGGGAACAGGAATTTCACCTTACCCAATGAGTTTTTGCCACCAGGTTTCTGTCTTACCACATATGGGAAATTGCCGCCGGAATATTTGCTGAAATTAATAGATCCGGGAGAGATAGCCTTACCACTGGCGCCTACAATTTCCATGTTTTGTCTGGCCAAATAGCCGCTACCACTACGTTTCAGACCTGGTAATACTTCTTTTGTCAATATGCCGGGAGGTACATTCCAATAAGGGCTGAATACGATATAGCGCAGCTCCTTGGTGAATATCACCGTATTGGCACCGGGCTTTCCTACCACTACATTGCAGCTCCAGTCCAGCTTTCCTTTATCGTAAACGTGCATTTTAAACTGGGGGATATTCACAAGAATATAGTCTGTGGTAGGTTCTATAGGAACCCAGCGCAAACGTTCCATGTTCAGCAATATTTTTTGGATACGATCCTGCAGGGGGGTATTGAGTGCATCTAATACACTTTTGTTGATAGTCCCATCTTCTTTGATACCCATCCTGTTCTGAAAATTACGGATAGCAGTATCCAGTGCGGCAGTAAAGCGTTTGCTGCTATCTGTTCCGGGAAGATCTCCAAATGCTTCCAGGCGGTATTTTACTTCAGCGATCACAGAAGAAGAGTCCCCTTTTTTGAAGCTCTTCTGCGTAGTGCGGATAGAATCCCATTTGCCACTGGTTTCCAGTTTGGCGAATTTTTTCAGCTGTTGCCGCAGCAGGATGTACTGGTGATTGACAGGCTCGTCGTCTTCAAAAGCATTACTTTTTTTACTCACCATGGAGTCCAGCAGGCTTTCCATGTCTATTTTTTTGCGGGGAATGAACCATTCCAGGTCTTTGGCGGAATCGGCGGTTAAGCCACCCCAAACTTTGTTACCATATGCAAAGAACTGGGAAGTGAGCAGCATTTCCACTTTGGGAATTACGGGATCTCCTGGCTTGAGGCCTACATCACTTACCAGCAGGGTATCTGTGAGTTGTTGCAGATCGGGGGTCATCAGGCTGCTGTCTTTAATGCCATAAGCAGCATCGTTCTTCATCATGTTAATAAAGTTGCTGGCTTGTTCGGTAAGCCCATCTTTATTAATCCAGGCGTAATGAAAGTCACGCTTGCGATAGAAGTTGAGGATATATTCATCGTACGCATCATAACTTTTGTGAGATTGCAGGAATTGATTCACAAAGTTGCTGTCGATCGTCTGTTCAATATACGCCTGTTTGGTATAGTGAGAGGTATCTCTTGCCTTTGTTTTCTTGCGGGAACCACTTTGCTGCTGGCAGGCAGCGAAGATGATCAGCGACAATAAGGCGAGTAAGGAATAAAAACGTATAGTCATATGCGTAATAGAGGTATTTATTTGCTTAAACAAACATGACAATTACAATTGGGATTATAAGGGTATTTACGGCCGTAAATGTATGAAATATATAGCATTAGCAACTATTAGCTTTTAGTAAAATGTAGTTTCATCCCAATTGGTAAATCCGCTATATTTAACTTTAAAAGCTATCATATGACCAAACCTGCTTCTTTAGATGAAATTCCTGTAAAAAATACGATTGCCGGCTTTTATGGTCGTTTTGTGCATGGCAGCAAAAGTACCCTGGCTTTCTGGGAGATTACAGCTGGCTCGGATTCGCCTGTTCATGAGCATCCGCACGAGCAGATCACTTATGTGGCGGAGGGGCGCTTTGAAATGTTCCTGGATGGAAGAAAATATGTGCTGGAGCAATTTGATACCCTGGTGATTCCGCCTAATACGCCGCATGGTGGCCGGGCGCTAACGGATTGCAAAATCATAGATAGTTTCAGTCCGGCGAGAGATGACTACCGGTTTTAGCAGCTTTTAGGCATTAGCTTTTAGCTTTTAGAAAAATGCAGCGGAGATAACAACATATTTTGTCTTCATCCGCTGCATTTTGCTAAAAGCTAAAAGCTAATGCCTAAAAGCTGGAAATTAAGTTATAAAAGAAAAGGTCCCTCGCTTACAGCGGGGGACCTTTTCTTTTATAACTTAATTTCCTCATCATTGGCGTCGAAGAAACGATATTCAGTAAGATGGTAGTTGGAGTCAGCTCTTAATTTGATCCATTTTTTATACTGGAAGTACCACTTCCATTGTTTGGATACCAGGAATCCTTTGGTAAGGTAAGCATACAGTATAGGATGTGTGCGGATGGTCAATCCTTTATGCTGGTGATTCAGCAGGTATTGCAGGTTCTTTTCTATGTCTTCGAGAATCAGCATGGAAGCGCCGATTTTGCCTGTTCCCCGGCAGGTAGGGCAATCTTCCGCAACGGAGATGGTGATCTCAGGTTTTACCCGTTGACGGGTAATTTGCATGAGGCCGAACTTCGATATTGGTAAGATGGTATGTTTTGCTCTATCCTGGGCCATAAATTTCTCCATGGCTTCGAATATGGCCTTTTTATTTTCCGGCAGCTTCATATCAATGAAATCAATGATAATGATACCACCCAGATCGCGCAGGCGGAGCTGGCGGGCAATTTCAGCAGCAGCTTCCAGGTTGGATGCGAGGGCATTTTGTTCCTGGTTGTTGCTGGAGCTTTTATATCCGCTGTTCACGTCAATAACGTGCAGCGCTTCAGTAGCTTCAATAATGAGGTATACACCGCTGTCGAGGTTCACGGTTTTACCGAAAGAAGCCTTTACCTGGCGGGTGATGCCGAAGTTATCGAAGATGGGAGATCCGTTATTGTAATAGTTAACGATATCAGACTTTTCGGGAGCAATCTTTTGGATATACGTTTTGGTGTCTGTAAAGATATTTTTATCGTTAACGACTATACGGTTAAAGCTTTCATTGAGCAGGTCGCGGAGAATGCTGGCTGTTTTGGTTTGTTCGCTCAGGATCTTTTGAGGGGCAACGCCTCCACTGAGATTCGACTGGATATTTTTCCAGGTTTGAACGAGGGTAGTCAGATCTTCGTGTAATTCTGCTGTTTTCTTTCCTTCTGCGGCGGTGCGAACAATAACGCCAAAGTTGGGCGTTTTGATAGCTTCCACAATTTTCTGCAATCTTTTTCTTTCTTCGGAGGAGTGGATTTTTTTAGAAACCGCAACAATATCATTAAAGGGTGTTAACACTATAAACCTTCCGGGTAAAGAAATTTCGCAGCTAAGGCGGGGGCCTTTAGAAGAAATAGGTTCTTTGAGAATTTGTACGAGGATATTAGGTTTTCCTCCGAGTACGTCTGTAATTTTACCGGTCTTAACTATTTCCGGTTCATTTTTAAACTTAGTGAAATCAAAGCCTTCGGGCGTTTTATCGCTGATGGCCATTGCAGTAAATTTAAGAATAGAGCGGATATAGGGGCTGAGATCCGTGTAATGTAAGAAGGCATCTTTTTCGAAGCCTACGTCCACAAATGCAGCATTTAAGCCGGGTATCAGCTTTTTAACCTTGCCCAGGTACAAATCGCCCACTGAGAAGTTAGGATTGCCACTTTCGTGATGCAATTCCACCAGCTTCTTATCTTCCAGTAACGCAATTTCCACCCCTGTAGGAGCCGCATTTATAATAAGTTCCTTATTCAAGCGTCCAAAATTTTAACCTTTAAAACTTCACCTTTATGCTATGCACACGGCTATTAAGTAAGAACAGCTTACTGCATACCAAAACAATAGCTCACCATAAAGTTAGCGTATTTCTTCACGTTGTGTGACGAATGGATTGCTTAAGGGTTCAGCGATCACTGCAGGTAATGTCCGGAGAATTCTATTGCGGGATCTATGGAAACAACCTGCATGACTATAGCAATTTAAGAAGTAAATGCTAGAATCATGCAGGATATATGAAAATTTTTATCCGACCACCGCGCCGGGAGAATACCATGTTAGTATAAATGGCGGGAAACTGGAGTAATTATTTCTTCTTACTTTTATGCCGGTTCTTTCTCAGTCTTTTTTTACGCTTGTGAGTGGCAATTTTATGTCTTTTTCTTTTCTTACCGCAAGGCATACGCTGATACGTTTTTAAATGATTGAAAAATAATATTATTGAATACTTTTAATGTAACTATCGACTTCCTTCTTCAATTCCGGATCACTCATGAGTTGCTTGCTTTTTTCAAACAGTTCAATAGCTTTCTTTTTATCTCCTTTACTCCGGTACGATTCTGCCAGTACAAATAATACTTTCGCATTATCCGGGTGCTTCTTCGCAACGCCTTCCAGTCTTTCGATAGCTTTATCGTACTGACCTGATGTAATAGCGAGGTTCGCTAAAGTAACCTGTGCATCTATATTATCAGGGTGTTCAGCCACTACTTCCCTCAGCTTGGCCACACCTGTCATCGGTTCGCCGGTGTTCATATACACCATGGCCTGTGATATTTTCAGTGTGTCGTTAGCCGGGTTCAATTGTATTGCCTGGTCAAACAAGGTAATTGCTTGCTGGGCTTCCCATTTCGCAATACGCGGATCTTCTGCGTGTTGCAAGTGGGCTAAAAATAAATTGGCTGCAAAGGTGAGGCTTTTTTCGGAATTTTCCAACTTAGCGGCTTCGCCAAGATAATATGCGGCTACGGGCAGCTGGTTGAGGCTGTCCCAGGTATTGTACAATTGCTGGTACGCAGCTATTTTCTGAAGCTTTACATCTCCACGAATAACATTGGTTTCAATTGTATTAACCTGTAAAAGTTTTTCAGCAGGAATTTTACCTTTAGCTGTGGTGAGCAGTTCAGAGAAGGCAATAGGTTCCACCTCCTGACCGCCCTGCATTGGGGCGCCAGATGACATAGGTTTCTTTTCTGACCGGGGCACAGTACGGCCAAAGGCGAATAATATCACCAATAGTGCTACCGCAGCACCCACCAGAAGAACTTGTGTTTTTTGCATCGCCTAAAATATTAGGCTGCAAAACTAAGAACTTTTAAGCTTCTTTACCTCAGCAACAAATTCTTTCGAAGGTTTAAATGCCGGAATAAAGTGCTCAGGGATCTCCACAGCTACGTTCTTCTTAATGTTACGCCCAATCTTGGCTGCCCTTTTCTTGGTGATGAAACTACCAAACCCACGGATATAAATATGTTCTCCGTTTGCCAGTGCTTCTTTCACCTCTTTGAACATAGCCTCGAGTGTGACTAACACATCGACTTTGGGGATGCCGGTTTTTTCAGCAATGTTGTTAATTAAATCAGCTTTTCTCATATGAAAGCGAGAGGATTACTTTACTCTCAAAGTTAATTTAAAAATTCTAATTGCTGAATTTTAAGCAAATAAATTTTATCATTTTTTCTTATAACTGGTATTGGCGATAATTTATATTTATTTGCAGACCCGGAAATGGGTATCTGTTGTACCTTATAGGGTTTTGTACAGCATTTGCCATATCAATATACTAAATAATTTTATTAAAATAATATATAAATGATATCACCCCGACATTTTTTTACCGAAAAATTACTGGACTGGAACCGGGAGATGAATACCCGCAACATGCCCTGGAAGGGTGAAAAAAATCCATACCGCATCTGGCTATCAGAAATCATTCTCCAGCAAACCCGCGTGGAGCAAGGCTGGCCATACTACGAACGCTTCATTCAACACTACCCGGATGTTACCAAACTGGCTGCCGCACCCGAAGAAGAAGTGTTCCGCTTATGGCAGGGACTCGGCTATTACGCCCGCTGTAAAAATATGCTGGCCGCCGCCCGCGAAATTACCAACGCCTATCACGGTAAGTTCCCGGACCAGTACGAACAAATTAAAGCACTGAAAGGTATCGGCCCTTACACCGCCGCCGCCATCGCTTCCTTTGCCTTTAACCTGCCCTATGCTGTACTCGATGGCAACGTATTCCGGGTCCTCTCCCGCTTCTTCGGCATCGACACACCAATAGACAGCACCGCCGGCAAGAAACAATTCGATACCCTCGCCCAGGAACTCCTGCCACCAGGCGCTTCTGCAGAATACAACCAGAGCATCATGGACTTCGGCGCCGTGGTTTGCAAACCACAGCAACCCCTCTGCGATGACTGCCCTCTCCGGAAAAAATGCGTGGCTTATCACCAACAACTGATCCCTCTTCTCCCGGTAAAAACTAAAAAACTGCAAATCAAAAAACGGTATTTCAACTACCTGCTGGTCAACTACAAAGACCAGCTCTTCATCCGTAAAAGAACCGATAGCGATATCTGGCAAAACCTGCACGAGTTCCTGCTGATAGAAACACCTGCACCATCCGATATCACCGCAATTCAGTCGTCTGAAATTTTTCAGCAGCACTTTGGCAACATCGCTATTGAAATAGACCGGGTGTCTGCTCCCTTTAAACAACAGCTCACACATCAAACTATTCATAGCCAGTTCATTAGTATCACTGTAAAGAAAAAACCTGACCTGCCGGGATACACGCTGGTGGCGAGAAACAGCCTGAATAATTATGCTTTCCCGAAAACTATTACCACTTTCCTGGAAAGCAATCACTTACAATTATTTTAGGCTACACGCATAGAGATAAAAAATATACATTAAGCGCTAACCCACTTCAGTAATAGTTGCTAATGATAAAATCCGTCTCAATCGGCTGCCAGTAAGAAATTTTTCACTATCGATTGGAAAAAAATATTAACTTTAAGAAGGTTGTTTATTTATTAAAAGAAGAACTTTTTAACAATAGACTAAAAAAACCTACAACTATGAGAGGTGTTAATAAAGTAATCCTGATAGGCAATTTGGGCAGAGATCCGGATGTACAGTTTCTGGAAGGAAATATCGCAGTAGCCAAATTTTCACTGGCAACTACTGAAACATTCAAAGACAGGGCCGGCAAGCTCATTTCTCAAACAGAGTGGCATACGGTGGTGCTTTGGCGGGGATTAGCCGAACTCGCGCAGAAATACCTGCACAAAGGCAGTCTTGTTTATATTGAAGGCCGTTTACGCACCCGCAGCTGGGAAGACAAGGAAGGCAATAAGAAATTTGCCACCGAAGTTGTAGGAGACAACCTGGTTATGCTGGATAAACGCATGGACCTTAATAACCAAGATCACCCCATACCTCACCACAGCAGTACAGGCTCAGGCAGTGGAGACAATTTCCCCGGAATGGAAATCCCTCCTTCATTGAATGAACCAGCAGACGATCTGCCATTCTAGTTGCAAAAAAATATTAAGTTTTGTACGCACGTAATCCCATATAGGGACATTACTTATATTTGCGTGCAGGGAAAGCAATTCCATGAATTTCTTTCCCCTTATTTTTTGATTATTTACATCAAAGTTCAACATCTTGGGCATCCTTTCGGCAAGCAACGTATCCTATTTTTTACAAGCCAGCGCTCCCATTGGCACCCCTAACGTGGTGGTGTTCCTGCTTGTTATATTTGTGCTGCTGCTGCTTACCTTCATCGTATCCGGGGCAGAAGTAGCTTTCTTTTCCTTAAACTATAAGGACCTGAATGTGCTTAAAACCCGGCAAAATGCCTCCGGTAAACTCATTACCAAATTACTGGAAAAGCCAAAATCACTCCTGGCTTCCTTACAAATAGCCGGTATCCTGTTGGCGATCGCCTTCATCATGATCACCAACTACCTCGTTACCCAGATGGAAGACCTGCAAACCTTGCCGGTAGTATCCCTCGTGGTGCGTATTTCCGCTATTTGCCTGATTTTACTGTTCTTCGGCCAGATACTCCCCCGTGTATGGGCCGCACAAAACAATATTCGCTTTGCTACCTATTTCGCCTGGTTCGTAAGCCTGATCCACGCCACCATGGAACCGGTGAGCGACTTCTTCGTAAGCCTCAGCGGCAGCATCGAAGCCCGCCTGTTTCACCGCGGCACCGGCCCCGTTAACTACCAGGAAATTGATGAAGCCATCGAAATGAGCGTAGATCCTACTGCCTCCCAGGAAGAAAAAAATATCCTCAAAGGCATCCTCAAATTTGGCAACATCACCGTTAAACAAATTATGCGCGGCCGCCTCGATGTAAACGGCGTAGAATACGACAGCTCCTTTGGCGATATCGTTAAAAGAGTGGCCGATCTCCACTATTCCCGCCTCCCGGTATACAAAGACAACCTGGATAATATCGTAGGCGTGATCCATACCAAAGACCTCCTGCCCCACCTCGATAAAGGTGAATCCTTCGACTGGCACGAGGTAATGCGCCAACCTTTCTTTGTTCATGGCCATAAACTCATTGAAGACCTCCTCTCTGAATTCCAAAGCCGCCGCATGCACTTTGCCGTAGTGGTAGACGAATTTGGCGGTACCTCCGGTATCGTTACCCTGGAGGATATTATGGAAGAAGTGATTGGCGATATCAAAGATGAATTTGATGAAGAAGAATTCAACTATAATAAAGTAGACAACTTCACCTATGTATTTGAAGGCAAAACCATGCTGAATGACGTTTGCCGGATCATGAACATCCCTCCCGAAGCCTTTGAAACCGTAAAAGGCGAAAGCGACTCCCTCGGTGGCCTCATCCTGGAGCTGGCCGGAAAATTTCCGGAAGAAAACAGCGTTATTAACTACAATAACTATGATTTTACTGTACTGGAAGTCAATAAAATGCGCATCCAGAAAGTACAGGTAACCATCAGGCCGGACGCCGCTGACAAAGTATAACGCCTGTTAAATAACCGAAAAATGCCACATTTAAAAGGAAAGGCCCTCGCCATCATTTCCCTGCTGACGTTGTTGCTGGCAGCCTGTGAAAACGTACCTACTCCCAAGCCCAGAGGCTATTTCAATATCAAATTCCCGGAAAGAGCTTACCGAAAATTCGATATGCCGGACTATCCTTATACATTCGAATATCCGGCATATGCCAATATTGTAAAGGATACCTCTTTTTTTGGTGCAGCACCGGAAAATCCTTACTGGATCAACATAGACTTCCCTACCATGAACGGGAAAATCTATATGAGCTATAAAATCATCGGCCCCGGTAACAATACTTTCCGTAAACTGGTGGACGACGCTTTCAAAATGACCTATAAGCATACCTATAAAGCCGAATACATCGATGAAAACGTGATCCATACACCCAATAACGTAAATGGCACTTTTTACGAAGTAGGCGGTAATGCAGCCTCCTCCAAACAATTCTTCGCTACCGACTCGGTCCGGCACTTCCTCCGTGGCGCCCTTTACTTTGACGCTACCCCCAATGCCGACTCCCTTGCACCCGTATACAAGTTCCTGGAACAGGATATGTGGCATATGGTGGAAACCCTCCGCTGGAGATAAGCTGGTAATGCTGTAACTTTGTGGTCTTAACAAGATTGTCTGTATCAGGCATAAGACCGTTTCCCGATGATTATCATTGACGACAAATACATAAGTGACGAAGTAATTGAAGAGCAGTTTGTATGCAATCTCTCTGCCTGCAAAGGCGCCTGTTGCGTTGCAGGCGATTGCGGCGCTCCACTCGACAAAGCAGAAGTAAAAACCCTGAAAAAGATTTATCCGCAAATCAAATCATACCTGCGGGAAGAGGGGATCCAGGAAATTGAACGCACCGGCACCAATACCACAGACGATGAATATGGCTACGTAACGCCTATTGTGAATAAAGGCATTTGTGCCTACGCCACCATAGATGCCCACGGTATTGTAGGCTGCGGCATAGAAAAAGCCTATAACGATGGTGTTGTGGACTTCAAAAAGCCCATCTCCTGTCATCTTTACCCCATCCGGATTAAGAAGTACGAAACATTTGAGGCGGTAAACTACGACCGCTGGGACGTTTGCAAGCCTGCCTGTAAAAACGGTAAAACCCTGCAAGTACCCGTATATCGTTTCCTCAAAGATGCTTTGATCAGAAAATACGGCACGGAATTTTATGAAGTGCTGGATAAAATTGCAGGGGAATACAAGTAAATCGTTTTTGGATTTAACTATCTTTAATTAGGAACACTGCTTACTTATGCATCAAATAGCATCTACTTTTCTGGAAGAAAGTGAAAAAAAGGCGGCTGATCTGGGACACCGCCAGACCATCAACTTCAACATAGGTAAATATAATACGGCTGTAAAAGCCGGAAAGCAGCAGTTTTCCGATCTCGCCAGTGCAAGAGAACGCGCCAAAAATATTAAGTGGAGAGCTATTGAGCACCTCGATAACCTCCTGGAAGAATTCGAACAAAACTTTACCCGCCGCGGTGGTAAAGTGATCTGGGCTGAAACTGCAGAACAGGTACAACAGGAAATACTCGCTATCTGCAAAGCCAAACAATGTAAAAGCATTGTGAAAAGTAAATCCATGGCCACAGAAGAAGTACATCTCAATGCCTTTATGGAAAGTAATGGCATTGAATGTGTGGAAACTGACCTGGGAGAATATATACAACAACTGGATGGCGAACCGCCCTATCATATTGTTACACCCGCCATGCACAAAAGCAAGGAAGATGTAGCCCGCTTATTTGCGGAAAAACTGGGCACCGATCCGGGTCTCACACCGGAGCAACTCACGCTCGTAGCCCGTGAGAAATTACGTCATAAATACCTGGAAGCTGAAATAGGCATCACCGGCGCCAACTTCATCCTGGCCGATACAGGATCTGTAGCGGTAACGGAGAATGAAGGTAATGCCCGTTTAACTACCGCATTTCCCAAAACGCATATTGTACTGGTAGGAATAGAAAAAGTATTGCCTTCTATTGCAGATCTGGGGCTGTTTTGGCCATTACTGGCTACTTACGGTACTGGTCAGCAGGTAACTGCTTACAACAGCATTTTTAGCGGCCCACGCCAGGAAGGAGAAACAGATGGTCCGGAAGAGATGTATGTGATCCTGATGGACAACGGCCGTACCAATATACTCCAGGATACTACTGCCCGCGAAAGCCTGTACTGCATTCGCTGCGGTTCCTGCCTCAATGCCTGCCCGGTTTACAAAAACATAGGCGGCCACACTTATGCAGCCACCTACAGTGGTCCTATCGGCTCCGTAATTACGCCACATCTGAAGGGCATGGATTCGTATATGCATTTGAGTTTTGCCTCTTCCCTCTGCGGCAACTGTACCGAGGTATGCCCCGTACGCATTAATCTGCATGAACTGTTATTGCATAACCGGCAAAAAGCGGTAGAAGAAAACTATACTTCCGGTGGTGAAAAATTTGCCTGGTTTGTATGGAAGCAGGGCTGTAGTAGTCGCAAGATGATGAACATGGCCAGCGGTAAAATGAAAAACTTCCTGTTGAAACGATTCTTTGCCAAGGGCTGGGGCGATAACCGGGAATTACCTGTATTTGCCGCCAAATCCTTTAACCAGCAATGGAAAGAACGGAATAAGTAAACGTTACTCCTTTTCCACTGTAAACTTCACTCTTACTTTTACTTTGGCAGGCTTTCTGTCTGAAGCAGGTGCCCATGCAGGTCCATCTTTGATAACCCTGATCGCTTCCGCATCACAGGCGTCATTGAGGTGGCGAAGGATCTTAAAGTCCTGCAGAGAGCCATCCGGCATAACGGTAAAGGATACACGTACAGTACCATTGTATTTATTATCCGGGTTAACTGTTTTGGTCCGGAGATAGTTGTCATAGGCCGTTTCTCCTACTATGGGAGCGGGTGCATGATAAACTACTTCATCATCCGCATTACCTTCATTGGTGACACTTACACCTGCCACTGTTCCCTGTAAAGCTCTTTCTACACTGCTGGCGCTATCTTTCTGAATGACGCTCATTCCACGAATAGTGGTAGACGCCGCTGTACTATATCGCTTCCGCTGGACGCCATAACCGGTAATCACTACCTCATTTAAATTTTTAGACTGCGTATCAAGATTGCCTGCATTTGCATTACCATCCAACCCATTTTTTTCCTTTTTGGCATCAGCGGGAACCTTGAAATAATTCTCATGTGCGGGTTCCTGTTTCTTTTCAGGTGCAGTTACCGGCACTGTTTCTACAGATTTATTAACCGGTGCCGGTACAGGGCTATACGCTCTGGCTTCAGGTATGGCAGCCGGAGCTGGTTCTTCCGCAGCAGCAACGCGATCTTCCTTTGCCAGCGTTCCCGCTGCAGGAGCAGGAGGGGTTACCTTTTTAGCGGGTTGATCGGCGCTGGCCAATGCTGGCGGCGCGGGTACTGCAGGTGATATGGCGCTGCTTTCGCCTTGTGGCTGGGAATCAGGCACGGAGGAGGCAGCCGGAGGTGTTACGCCGGCAATAGGCGCATGCTGTTGTTGCTCCCACAGGAACCAACCAGCAGAAAACATTAATAACAAGATGGCGGCAGCGGCGACCCAGCGATAGTATAGTGCCCGCACCTTTCCTTTTTCCGGTGCTACACGTGCTTCCAGCCTGGAAACCAGGTCAGCCTGATGTGACTGCTGCTCCGGAGCGTGCGAAGCATATCCTTCCAACGCATCGGCCAGGAACGGATCGTCCAGGGCCTGGCGCTCCAGGTCGTGCATCGCCTTATCGTCCAGCTCTCCGGCCAGGTACTGGCGGATGAGGCCGGCGAGGGCTTCCGGTTTTATATGTGGTCGCTTATCAGACATCTTGTTTCTCCATACATATTTTCAGGTTCCGCTTTCCGTTCTGGATGTAGCTTTTAACCTTGTTCATGTCATATCCGGTGATGACGCTTACTTCCCGGTAGCTTTTCTCCTGTAAATAAAACAGGTCAACGCTACGTTTTTGTTCTTCCGGTAAGGTTTCCAGACATTTCTCCATACTCCGGAGGTTGTCTTCCAGCGTCATTCCGTTTTCATGATGCCCTATTTCTTCATTTTCCACAACAGGGTGATCATCTATTGATACTTGTCTTGATTCCTTGTTTTTCATGGCCCGCAGCTTCATCAAGCAGTGGTTGCGGGTCAATACGTGGAGCCAGCTTTTAAAATTCTGGACTTCATGCTGCTTCAGTTTGCCGATCAGTTCCTCAAAGATCTGCATTACTGCGTCCTTACTGGCTTCTTCATCAAAATATTTCAGGCATACTCCATATACCAGGTTCATATAACGCTGGTAAAGTGCTGCAAGAAAATCCAGTTTGCCGGTGGTTTTATACTCCCGGATCAAATCTGCATCATCTGCATCCTGCATGATATTTTGTTGAATAAAGGACATCTGGAACAGCTATTAGCTTTTTGCCGCTAGCTTTTAGAATTATATTGATTTACAAGCCAACAATACTATTATTTTTTTTCGAATGTTATGCAGTTTAAATGGGAAAGCATCGGAAAAATCCGATGCTTTCCAGTTTTTATTGCTAGCAGCTAAAAGCTAACATTAGTGTCTGAAATGTCTCATGCCAGTCATCACCATCACCATATCATGTTCTTTGCAGAACTCTACGGAGTCATTGTCTCTTACAGAACCACCTGGCTGAATTACAGCATTGATACCGTTTTCATGAGCAATGCTTACGCAATCATTGAATGGGAAGAAAGCGTCAGATGCCATCACAGCGCCTTTCAGGTCAAAGCTAAACTGTCCGGCTTTTTCAATAGCATGACGTAAAGCATCGATACGGGAAGTTTGTCCGCAACCTTTACCGATCAGTTGTTTGTCTTTTACCAGGGCAATGGCATTAGATTTCAGGTGTTTGCAAACAATATTGGCGAACTCCAGGTCAGACTTCTCCGCTGGTGTAGCCGGACGGGCGCCTACTTCATTCCATTCTTTGTAGTTGCCGTTGTCGCTGTCTTGCAGCAATACGCCGTTCAATACGTTTTTGAACATGTATTTGCTTTTCACCGGTTGTTTTTGTTCCAGCAAAATGCGGTTCTTTTTCGCTTGCAGCACAGTGAGAGCGTCAGCGTCAAATCCTGGTGCAATGAGGATTTCGAAGAAAATTTCGCTGATAGACTCGGCAGTAGTTTTGTCGATTATCTTGTTAGTGACCAGTACGCCACCGAAAGCGCTTTCCTTGTCTCCAGCCAAAGCAGCTTCCCAGGCTTCTTTCAGGGTATTGCGGGAGGCAATACCGCAAACATTGGTATGCTTGATAACAGCGAAGGTAGTGGCTTCAAACTCCTGGATCAACTGACAGGCTGCATCTACGTCTACCAGGTTATTGAAGGATAATTCTTTACCATGCAGTTTGTTGAATATTTCATCCAGGTTGCCGTAGAAAACGCCACGCTGGTGAGGGTTTTCTCCATAACGGTTTACCTGTCCCTGTGGAACAGAGAGCTGGAAGTTAGCACCAGGTTCGTTATTAAGGAAATATTGAGAAATGGCAACATCATAGTGAGCGCATATTTCAAATGCTTTAGCAGCAAAGCTTCTGCGGTCTTCAATGGTAGTGGCACCATTGTTATCGGTTAATACTTTTTCAAGGTCAGCATACTGATTTTTAGAAGCCACAATCACTACATCTTTATAGTTTTTGCCGGCTGCACGGATCAGGGAAACACCGCCAATATCAATTTTTTCGATGATAGTTTGCTCTACAGTGGTGCTCTTTACTGTTTCTTCAAATGGATACAGGTCTACAATCACCAGGTCAATTTCAGGGATCTGGTATTCTTTCAGTTGTTCCAGGTCCTGCGGGTTATCACGACGAGCGAGGATACCACCAAATACTTTTGGATGCAGGGTTTTAACACGTCCACCCAAAATTGAAGGGTAAGCAGTCAGGTCTTCAACTGCTACACACTTCACGCCCAGGTCCTCGATAAATTTTTGCGTACCGCCGGTAGAATAGATGGTAACACCTTGTTCACCCAACTTTTTAACAATGTTCTCCAGGTTATCTTTATAGAAAACGGAGATCAAAGCGGATTTAATTTGCTTTTGCATGAATGGAAAACATTAGAAATTAATAACATAGGCTCCCTGGTCTGGAACCGAAAAGAAGCGCAAAGTTAACACCTAACAATCATTTTTCCATTTATCAGCCATATTTGGTAATAAAAACAGCATTTTTAAGATGTAAACAGTTATTAAATAGTCTTTTATTTCGCCATTCTTTTCTACTACGGGAAACTGTGCACAAACGCTCCCTCCTTTTCAATTGAATAGTATTTCCATCCCAGGGTATCGCAGGCTTGCCGCCATTTTTCCAGCCGACGCGGGCTATTGGAGGCTGCAAAAATAAGGGTGTCAAATTCATACCATGCATTTAATGATTTGATATCGGGTAATGCATTATGCGTAAGAAGTATATAGTTCACCTTTAATTTTGTTTTGGGGAGATAGGCAGGCAGTGCGCTATCTATCATTAGTAACCGTTTACCCTGGAAGCTGATACAATGTTTATACTGCTGAAAAGCGGGGAGGCGGCCGGGATGCACGCCCAAGTCATTTCTGGCAGCTGTAAGTGAGGCGGCGGCCGGGAGTTGCCAAATGCTGTCATCTCCGGCAAATTGCACCTGCCGGCCTTGTACGCAGTCAATTGCCGTATAGCCGGCTACGTTATAAACAATTATTTTGCACTGGATATTTCTTTGAGTGGTTCTGTAAGCCTGGGCAGCCAAAAACGCCCATACACCCAAGAGCGCCCACCAGCGGCCTGTTTTCCAGCGAAGTAGCCACCAGGCTGCTAAAGCGGCGATTATTCCGTACAAGCAAGCCGTTTGCAGCAGAGAACAATCAATATTTGTAATCAATGCATAGGGTAATTCTCCCAACCATTTTACACTGACATTCATGTACCTGATCGCATATTTCAACGCGGTTCCCAGCCATACCGCTGGTGTCCGGAATGGAGCCAGGAACAACAAAATCGCTTCTCCATAAATAATCACAGTAGACAAGGGAACTGCTACCAGGTTGGCTGGAAGAAAGTAATTAGGGAACTGGTGAAAATAAAACAGGCTAACCGGTGTAGTCATTAATTGAGCAGCGAGAGACAGGGCTATCATTTGCCAGATAAGATCAGCCCATCTTCTTCTCATCTCCCAAAGCTCATACAATGGCTGATAAAAAAGTAAAATGCTGAGTACCGCCAGGTACGATAACTGGAACCCTGCATCTATGGCCAGATAAGGATTTGTACACAACAACAGGGTAGCAGATGCCGCCAGTGTATTATAAATGCTGCTATGCCGCTCCAGCACAAAACGCCCGATCGTAATGCCTGTAAACATCACTGCAGAGCGCAATACAGAGGCAGATGCACCGGTGAGTAATGCAAAGCCCCATAGCACTGCCAATATCACTACAGCCTTTCCGAGGTTCGCCCATTTGTGTGCTGGCAACCATTGCAAACACCATAGCAGCGTGCCATACAGCAGGGCCAGGTGCATCCCCGAAATAGCGATAACGTGTACAATACCGGTGTTGCTGTACGCCTGTACCACCGTTTTATCCAGGTCCGGGCGATAGCCAATAAGTAGTGCTTCGGCCATACCGGCTTCCGGACCGTTGCCAATATATTGCTTTAGGTTATGCAGACAATAGCCTTGGGCCTGCAGCAATAACCGGTGGATGATATTTCCCCTGTTGCGGGACAGCCGGTAACAGTCTTCCGCACGCAGGTACAACTGATGATAAAGCTGTTGGGTAACGCAGTATTGCCGGTAATCAAACGCGCCGGGATTACCCGTGTTTTTAATCATTTCCGGGCGTTTCCTGACAATGATTTCATCTCCGTATACAATATTAGCCAACGAGCTATCCCGGGCAAAATAAAGCAGCAAATAACCATTTACAGGGATCCATTGATGATGTTCATAAACAGCAATTACCCGGGCTGTTGTTTTAAAAGAACGGGGCTTCTCCTGTACTGCTTCATTCACCCGCAATAAAAGTAAGGAAGAATCAGTAGCTGATTGCCCGAAAAACCCTTTCCGGTGGCGGATATCAGCCTTATACAATAAAAGGCTGCCACAACAAAACAATAGCATGCATATCCACACGCCAGGCAACCAACCGATTGCAAAGCGCCACTGCAGCGGCAATAAGCGAAACAGGAGTAGCCCTGAAACAGGGATACCAGTTAATAATAACAGGAAAACAGGTGATAAAGGCAATAACAACTGACAGCTTATTCCTCCCAGTAATGGTAATATGATGCGTAAAAAAGGAATGCGTTTCCAACACATCGTAACAAACAATGTTGATTCAAAATGCATGTGGGGTTAACTTTTATGATACACAAACCTCCTCCTTAATTTGCATTAAAGTGTTTCAAAAATGTTAAATGCATGAGATAGTATGTATATATGATATCTTGAAAACTTTCTCCTCACTGCAAAAAACAGCAGGTAACTAGCAATTAATACTAACTATTTAAGATATTAATAATCAATTAATAAAGAATTATTGAAATTTTCATCTGTTATTGATTAGTTAACATCTCTTTTAAATATAATATTATTTGTAAACTGCATTACCGGTCACGCTATTTGAATCTTACCAGATTCAATAGTCGTGTCTTTAATGGTTATTTTGAGGGAAAAGAAGGAGCCTGATTTTTATCAGGCTCTGTTTTTTTATGGCTATAAGCTTTTAGCAATTAGCTGTCAGATTAACACGAATAAGCAGGTATTTATCTTCATAAAACAGAAAGCCATCGAAGCAATGCTCCGATGGCTTTTTTATTTTTCCTGGTAAAAGCTAATGGCTAACTGCTAAAAGCTATTTGCTCAGGTACATGCTCTTTTCTTTGAACAATTGTCTGAAGTAAGGATCACGCAAGTCTTTGATAAAGCGGATGGCTTCACCGGTCGACTTCATTTCTGGTCCCAGTTCTTTGTTTACGCCAGGGAATTTATTGAAAGAGAACACTGGCTCTTTAATGGCAAAGCCGGTGAGCTTCTTTTCAATGGTAAAGTCCTTCAGCTTATTGGCGCCAATCATCACTTTGGTAGCAATGTTCAGATATGGTACCTGGTAAGCTTTTGCGATAAACGGTGTAGTACGGGATGCACGTGGATTGGCTTCAATCACGAACACATTACCATCTTTAATGGCAAACTGGATGTTGATCAGGCCTTTGATGTTCAGTGCACGTGCAATTTTCTCTGCATAGTATTCCATGGTGGTTACTTCGATCGGCGACAGGTTGAAAGCCGGCAGCAACGCGTGGCTATCACCACTGTGAATACCTGCTGGTTCAATGTGTTCCATCACACCCATTACATGGAAATCGGTACCATCAAAGATACCATCTATTTCTGCCTCCTGGCAACGATCCAGGAAGTGATCAATCAAAATTTTGTTGCCTGGTAAATGTCTCAGCAGGCTCAGTACAGATTCTTCCAGCTCTTCTTCGTTGATCACAATTCTCATACGCTGACCACCTAATACATAGGATGGACGCACCAGTACCGGATAACCTACTTCTTTCGCTACATCAATGGCATCATCTGTATTGTATGCCGTACCATACTTAGGATAAGGAATACCCAGGTCTTTCAACATGTCAGAGAAACGGCCACGATCCTCCGCGATATCCATGTTATCGAAAGAAGTTCCGATAATCTTCACTCCTTTCTCTTCCAGTCTTTTCGCAAGTTTCAGTGCTGTTTGTCCGCCGAGTTGCACAATCACGCCTTCTGGTTTTTCCAGCTCAATGATTTCCCACAGGTTCTCCCAGTACACCGGCTCGAAGTACAGCTTATCTGCCATATCGAAATCAGTAGATACGGTTTCAGGGTTACAGTTTACCATGATAGCTTCATAACCACAATCCTGGATAGCCTGTAAGCCGTGGGTACAGCAGTAGTCAAACTCAATACCCTGGCCAATCCTGTTCGGACCCGAACCGAGTACAATGATTTTTTTCTTATCTGTTTTGATGCTTTCGTTTACTGTATCGAAGGTAGAATAGAAGTAAGGTGTTTTTGCTTCAAATTCGGCACTGCAGGTATCCACCATTTTAAAAATACGGGTGATGCCCAGTTCTTTACGTTTAGCGTATACTTCATCCTCGTCACAATCACCGAAGAGCACAGACAGTTGGGCATCTGAGAAGCCCATTTTCTTGGCATCTTTCAGCATTTCCACTGGTACGCTTTGCAGGTCATGTTCCAGCAGTTGTTTTTCCAGGTTCACGATATCCTGTATCTGGTTCAGGAACCAACGATCAATGAAAGTCAGCTGGTGAATATGTTTTACAGATACACCCGCCATCAAAGCATCTTTAATACGGAATATCCGATCCCAGGTGGGACGTTTTAATTTCTCGATCAGTTGCTCGCTCTTCAGGAGTGACTTACCATAGTAGCCGAGACCGAGTGCATCGTTCTCAAGGCTCTGGCAGGCTTTCTGCAGTGCTTCAGGGAAGGTACGTCCGATAGACATTACCTCTCCAACTGATTTCATTTGCAGTCCCAGGGTATCATCTGCTCCTTTAAATTTATCGAAGTTCCAACGTGGCATTTTTACGATAACGTAATCCAGTGCTGGTTCGAAGAAAGCTGAAGTAGTTCTGGTGATCTGGTTTTCCAGTTCATCCAGGGTATAACCAATCGCCAGTTTAGCAGCGATTTTTGCAATCGGGTAACCGGTTGCTTTAGAAGCCAGTGCAGAAGAGCGGCTCACGCGAGGATTGATCTCGATCGCAATCAGTTCTTCATTTTCCGGGTTCAGAGAGAACTGTACGTTACAACCACCGGCGAAGTTACCGAGGTCGCGCATCATCATCATTGCTTTGTTACGCATGTCCTGGAAAGCAGTATCGCTCAGGGTCATGGCAGGTGCCACAGTGATAGAATCCCCGGTGTGAATACCCATTGGGTCCAGGTTTTCTACGGTACAGATGATAACTACGTTATCATTTTTATCACGCAACAGTTCAAGTTCATATTCTTTCCACCCGAGTACGGCTTTTTCAACCAGTACTTCGTGAATAGGAGAAGCTTTCAAACCGCGGTCCAGGGCTTCATCCAGGTCTTCTTTGCTGTGTACAAATCCACCACCGGTACCGCCCAGGGTAAAAGAAGGACGGATTACCAGCGGGAAGCCTATTTCCTGCGCAAATTCTTTTCCTTCAAGGAAAGAGTTAGCTGTTCTGGCGGGTGCCACCGGGATACCCAGTTGGATCATCCACTGACGGAACTGTTCACGGTCTTCTGCTTTGTCGATCGCTTTAATGTCAACCCCAATCAGGCGAACATTATTCTTTTCCCAGATGCCCAGTTCGTCTACTTCTTTACAAAGGTTCAGCGCAGTTTGCCCTCCCATGGTGGGTAATACGGCATCTATCTGGTTTTCTTCCAGAATCTGCTCAATGCTTTCCACGGTCAGTGGCAGCAAATAAACCTTATCGGCCATCATAGGATCCGTCATGATGGTAGCCGGGTTGGAATTAATCAATATCACTTTAATTCCTTCTTCCCGCAGCGAACGTGCTGCCTGGGAACCGGAATAGTCAAATTCGCAAGCCTGACCAATAATAATGGGTCCAGAACCGATAATGAGAACAGATTTGATAGATGAGTCTTTTGGCATTTGTGTAATCTATTGAAAATGAAAAACCAAATTGATTTTCCTGCCGTATGAGGGAACAAAAAAATCGTGCAAAGTTACGGGTTTTGAAGTTTATAAAGCGAAAAAAAATTTGTTTGCAGCGAAGTTTTTTTCGGGAAAGGATTAAATACACGAAGTTTTATATGGGAAAAATATATTACATAATATGTAACTAAAATTTAGTTGCAAAATTAATACGCATACTGTAAATTGCAATAAACATCCATTGCCCCATGTCTAAAAGAGAAAAACTCATAGCACGGCTATTAAGCAAACCCGTAGACTTTACTTACGCCGAATTGATAAAACTAATGGCAGCTTTAGGCTTTGAAGAAGAGACTTCAGGTAAAACATCAGGGTCAAGAGTGGCATTTATAAACAGCAGCACAAAGCAGATTATACGATTACATAAACCACACCCAGGTAACATTCTCAAACGTTACCAGATTTCACAACTAATAAATGAACTAAAAAACCTCGAACAACTATGAAAAAAAAGGGCATGCTGCAATACAAAGGCTTTCTGGGCAGTGTTCATTTCAGCGCAGAAGACGACGTTTTCTTTGGGAAAATTGAAGAAATAGATGATCTGATCAGCTTTGAAGCCAGCACCGTAAAAGACTTACATATATCATTTGAAGAAGCAGTGGAAGACTATCTGGAGCTATGCAAAAAAGCCAATAAAGAACCTTTTAAACCAGCAAAAGGATCATTCAATGTCAGAATATCTCCGGAGCTTCACAGGAAAGCGATACACACTTCAAAACAAATGCATTTAAACCTGAATCAATTTGTACAACAAGCAATAGAGCGTGCCGTAGCCGCCTATTGATGAGTTTACCGGTTAGCAGGTAGTTCCTGCTAACCACATTTCCCGTATAAATACTTATCTAGTTCTCGTCAGATTCCCTTAACTTTATTATCCGCAGTAAAGCACTGCGTACGACACCCCAAAAACGACTGGCACTATAACTACAACAGCCCTACATGCAGGGAGTATTACTATCTGTTTTTAATAAATATTTTACACACCCCAAAAACCACATGTCATGCGTACAGCTGAAATTCACTACGGTGAAAATGGTCACGTAGATGTTGCCGTTCCTAAAGGCACCAAACTGGAAGACATCACCAAATTACAATCTATGGTGATCAAACAAATTAACCCCCGTGGTTGCCAGGCTTGCTTATCCGGCGTACACTTCAACATCCGGGAAAAACTGGAAGAAGTGATCAGAGTAGACCTGGATAAAATGGCCGTCATTAAAAATGTGGCAGCACAACATTAATGTAGTCCAACCGTCCCGGCTTATACCGGGACGGTTACTAAATCTTCTCTCCCATGTCACAAGTCATATCATCTGCGAGGGTAGGACATCTTTATCAGCAAACCATCCCACAACTGGGCGTAGGATTGCTTTACAACCCTTCGCTTGAATTATACCTGCAGGCTTGCCCGGATAGCTGCGACTATGTAGAAATCATCCCGGATATGTTCTGGACAGACCGCGGCAATGGCCAACCGGAACGATTTGAAGAAATTGAATCCTGGATGAATGTATTGGATAAAATAGCCGCCCACTACCCGTTAACATCGCACAATATTTCCTACTCTCTTGGCAGCGCCGGCATCTTCGATAAAGCCTACCTGGAAAAAATGAAAGAATGGCATCAACGCTATGGATTCAAATGGCATAGCGATCACCTGTCGTTTGTAAAAGTACATAACGATCAGCAGGAAGAACACAACGCTGGCCTGGCTGTTCCTGTACCTTACGATTACGAAGTACTGGACATGATCGGCGGCAGAATTAATGCCATTAAACGCGCCATTCCTACCCCTTTCCTGGTGGAGAATAATGTATACTTCATTGACCTGCCTGACCAGGAACTCAGCGAAACGGCGTTTCTGAATGAACTGTCAAATGATACGTCTTGCGGGCTACTGCTTGATATTCACAACGTATATACCAACGCCGTGAATCATCACTTTGACCCAAAGGAATTTATCACACAACTACAACTGGACAAAGTGATTGAAATTCATATTGCCGGCGGCAATGAACTGGGTGGCATGTATACTGATTCTCATGCAGGGCCTTGCCCACCGGCAGTTTGGGACCTACTCGATTATACGTTACCGTTAGTTCCTAATTTATGCGGCATCACTTTCGAGTTTCACGAATCTTACTTTCACCTGTTGCAGTTCGACGGAATTACACGCGAACTTAACCGGGCGAAAGCAGCCTGGCACCTTTATCATACCTGAAACATATGTCACTCTTATCTTTTCAGAAGGCTTTGACAGATTTGATTGCTTCCCCGCAATTATGCCTGCAAATGCGTACCAACCCGGCTGATATACTACCGCGATACGATTTGACGGATCGCGAAAAAGCCCGCCTGCAGGCAGTCGTACATCAACCTGGGATGTCTGTTAGTTGTACGCTGTATCGCGTAAACAGGATTACACCTATTTATACGATGCTTCCCTATACCTGCTTTTTGCTAGGCCCGGCGCTGGTTTCGCAGGCAGAAACATTTTGGCAGGTACAACAAAAATCTGATTTACAATTTAAGCGGGAAATCACGCTCTTTGGTGAATTCTTACTACAGCAAATAGATGCAGGAATCCTCATCAATCCTTATCTGCGGGAAATTGTAGCCATGGAGTTGGCCATTAATGAATTGAATTTTCTACCAAGAGAAGCGTTGCTGAACGCACCATTGAATGAGCAGGGCATACACCCGCTGGTAAGATTTATACCTTTTGATCATTCGCCGGAAGTCTTGCTCACTGCGCTCGCCAGCATGCAGCAACCATCCATAGTGCTGCAAAAAGATGCTTACTGGCTGGTGATAGATCATCGGGAAGAAGAAATATCATTCAGCACACTGCCCCGTATAAACGGCGCAGTGGCTGTGTAAGTATTATATTTTTATCCTGGAAGACATGACCGCAATAGCTGCTCCCATTACGGCAATCAAGGTAAAGGCCACACCGAGACTGGTAGCCTGTGCCACAAATCCGATCAATGGAGGGCCAAACAGGAAGCCCATATAGCCAATGGTAGATACGGTAGCCAGTGCCATACCAGGTGCAATAGTGGTGGACTTTCCGGCAGCACTGTAAACCAGCGGCACCACTGCAGAAACACCGGCACCTACTAACATAAATCCAAACATCGCCGGGAAGAAATAAGGAAAAATAACCGCAACTATTAAGCCGGTGGCGGTAAGTGAGCCACTTAACAACAGCATTTTTTTAACTCCAAATCTCGTGGTCAGGTAATCTGCTATGAATCGTCCGGAAGCCATGGTACTCATAAATGCGGCATAGCCGGCACCAGACAACCCTTCTCTTACTAATAATACTCTTCTGAAATATACTCCGCCCCAGTCGAACATTGTTCCTTCACAGATCATAGAACACATGGCAATAATGCCTAGTGTTAGCAGGAAATTATCCGGCTTTGCAAACAAAGACGGCACCTTGTTTTCGTTAGGTACCCGCAATACCAGGTGATTCATAGTCAACAACAGGAGCGTCCAGGAGATGCCGGCAATGATTAAAAAATGGTACACCGGTGCCATATGGAAGCCTGTCATGGCTGTACCAATGGCGGCACCGGTAAATCCTGCCACGCTCCATAAACCGTGAAAGGAAGCCATGATAGACCGACCGTACATCGCTTCTACGCCAACCGCCTGCGTGTTCACGGAAATATTAGCCATGTTGCCGCAAAAACCGAAAATCACCAGGAGAATACTCAATTCCCAGGCAGTGTGCGCCAGGCCCAATGTAGGCAATACCGCTGCGTAGGCTGCTGCCGCAATCAGTAACATCTGACGGCTGCCATATTTAGATATCAACACACCTGTTAAGGGTAATGCAATCATAGAGCCTACGGGCAGCGCCAGTAATAAACTACCCAATCCTGCGTCGTTGAGGCGCAGACTTTGCTGGATATCCGGGATCCGGGAAGCCCAGCTGGAAAAACATAAACCGGTAAGAAAAAATAAAGCACTTACCGCAATACGGGTGGCTCTTTTATTAATCATCACCATCGGTACATCCTGTAACATCTTCGGTAAGATAAAAATTAAACGGATTAAATTACCTGTATACCCAGGTCGCTATAAGGTTTCAATGAAGGCAGGTCCGGATTATCCGTGATAATGGTATCCAGTAATGTGATATCGCATACCTTGAAAGGCTCTGCTGTCCCCATTTTGTCACTGGTTGCCAACGCTACTCTTTTGTTGGACGATGCCATCATCACACTTTTCACATCTGCTTCGCCCAGATCCAGCCCGGTTACGCCCGCATCCGGGTGCAAACTGCAAATACCGAGGAAGCAAATATCTGCCCGTAATTTTTCGAGCATGCGGATGGTATCCATGCCACCGGCAGTTCTGGCCTCTTTACCAATTAATCCACCGGTAAAAATTAATTCAATGGCAGGGTGTTCTATCAACTGCGCCAAAATAGGTACGCTGTTCGTGATCACCCGGATATGCAGGTTAGGAGGAAATAATTTAGCGAGCATTAAGGTGGAAGTACCACCATCCAGCATAATGGTTTGTCCATTGTGCAAGAAAGTCAACGCTTTGAGCGCCATCTGTTTCTTATCATCTTCATGATACTGGATACGTTCCATAAAAGAGTAAGGATTCGGCGAATGCGGGATAGCACCCCCTCTTACTTTGATCAGCTGCCCGTTCTGCGCTAAGGATTCGAGGTCTCTGCGCACGGTGTCTTCAGATACCTGCAGATCGCTGCTCAGCTCCGCCTGCAACACTTTATGATCTGTTTGCAGCTTTTTCAGGATGTAATCCAACCTTTCCTCTTTCAACATACTCATGCTATTTTCTGCAATATTATGAAATATTTTGCAATAATTTGCGAAATATGGCATAAGTTTGCAAGAAACAGCAAAATATGGCACGAATAGCAATTGATATGGACAATGTAATGGCAGACCTTACACAGCACCTGCTGGATGTATATGCCAAAGAGTATGGTGAGGTGATAGACCCGGAACGTATGAATAACGTACCAGAAGGTAGTGCCTTACCGGAAGGGGTGGCTCATTATTTATTGAGACAACCAGGATTTTTCCGGAACATTCCTGTAATGGCCGGTAGTCAGGAAGTGGTAAAAGCCCTGACAGAAAAACATGAAGTATTTATAGTATCTGCTGCAATGGAGTTTCCATTGTCATTAGCAGAAAAGCTGGAATGGCTGAATGAGCACTTTCCTTTTATCAGTTGGCGCAATATCGTATTCTGCGGCTCCAAAACTATTGTGGAAGCTGATTACATGATTGATGACCACGACAAAAACCTGGCTTCTTTTAAGGGCACTCCTCTCCTGTTTACCGCTCCGCATAACTTACCTCTGACGGCTTACCAACGGGTAAATAACTGGGAAGAAGTGGCTGCTTTTTTTGCAGTAAATAATGTGGAAGCAGTGTGAGGTAACCGCTTACCTGGGGAATATTGCATCTTATTGCAGCTTCCTGCTGCGTTCTCCGGGTAAGCCTGTTAATAGTAGAAATGGGCTAAACATTGCTGGCATACCGTTACACATTTCCTATTTTGAATGATTTTGTTTGCGACAGGCGGTTAACTCTTTTTTTGTTTGTACCAGTTCATCCCGCAGTGCGGCATGACTTTTCAACAGCTGATTATATTCTTCCAGCTGTTTATAATATTTCTCTCTTAACAACATCATTTCTTCACTGTCTGTATTCCTGGACTCCTGGAGTATGCCGGGATTCAGAAAAGCATCCACACTCATATCCAGCCCTTTAGCCACGCGGTCCAATTCATCAGGCGAGAAGGTTTCTTTTTCAAAGAGGTTGTACATAGTGCGCCGGCTCATATCCAGCCGGGTAGCAAGTTTACTTTTATTGAGCCCCTTTTCCGCAATGATATGCTGAAGGCGCTCCCCGTGATGGATACTTTTCCCATTGGTGATCTGCATAGCCCCGCTCCATCTCATAAATTCATCGGAAGTAATGCCAATAAGTGCACAAAAGCGCTCCATGGTGGCTCTTTTCATGTCACTTTTACGCAGGTGATAGTGTGCGATCTGGTTGGTGAAACCAGCCATAGCAGCGAAGTCCACTATTTTAATTTTCTTCTGCTTCAAAATCTGTTTCAACCGGTGTCCCATGTGTATCAGGCTCGACTGCATCCCTTTTCATTTTAAATTATGATGCTACATACAGGTTATGCCTGTCGTATTATCGTATAATTTAACAATTAATATTTCATTTTGTAAATAAAAATATCAATTTAACGAAAAAAATATAAGTCTGTAAACAGCCCTGGCTAACCATCGGCCTATCTAACTGTGATGTGTATACGCAAAAAAGCAATGATAAATATTTCTCAATTTGAACACCGAAAAACCACATTGAGAATAGTATTAAAATACATGACATTTGTTGTGTAAAATATACACATCAATTATCTGCTAAACAGCTCAAAATAACAGAAACAAAATCCTCCCAAACAGCCTGCCACACTACATTACATGAATTATCATTTTTTTTCTTGAAAGTAAAATTTTATAATTATAAATTGCATGATTATAAATATATTTGCTTACACTAAAATCGTACGTTTTAAACATGCTCATTCTGACACAAATGCTGTTGTTAACCATATCCAATCATACAGTAAATATTACCTTCTATGAGTAAAGAACCAATCAATGTTCTGCTGGACATCCACACCAAGCTTTCTGCACTCCCAATTATTTTCCGGGAAAGGGTATGTGAAGAATGCAATTGGAGCACCCCCACGTTCTATCGCAAAATGCGCGGAAGAGATAAGCCCAATCCTAACGAGAAAGGGAAAATTATTCCCGCACTCAGCAATGCCGAGAAGCAAAAAATTATTGAGATTATGGAAGAAGTGTATGCAGCAGGCGATGAATACTTTGAGAAATATAAAAAACTCTCCTGATAACTACGGAAGTCCTTCATCCCCTGTTCTGTAAAAACGCATTCCTTAAGTATGCTTGCAATAGTAAAGCCTTGTAACCTACCCCAGGTATACAAGGCTTTACTTTTTTAAATAACTACCAATAAAACTGAAAACTAAGTTTTTCTTTTTAAAACTAAATTCTTAGTTTTAAGATTATAAAACTCTTTTTATGCATCATTGCCTAACCCGCCTTCTTTATATATTACTCCTGGTCACAGCCACACCACCCGCATTCTGCCAGCAAAGCATAGACCGCACCCAGTTAATGGAATACCTGCAGAACCAACAATATGAAAGCGCCATCAGTTATTTACAACCCAGGGTGGCAGATAACAACGTATCCCAGTTATCACTGCTTGGATACACTTATTATCTCTCCGGTAGAACAAAAGATGCAGTTACGCAATATGAAAAAGTGCTGCAGCTCGATAGCAACAATATTCCCGCTCATCAATACCTCGCCACCATCTGCCTGCAAATGGACGCTCCACAACTTGCTATTCCACATTATCTTGAAATCATCCGGTTACAGCCCACCAACGCCACGGCGTATAAGCAACTCAGCTTTGCCGGCTTCGCTGCGCAACAGCAGGATAGCGCCTTTGCATGGTTGCAGAAAGCCTGGCTACTTAATCCTGCTGATCCTAAAGTAACTGCCCGCCTGGGAGAAGAATGGATAGCCAAAGAACAGTATGCACTGGCAGATAGCATCCTCCGGGCTTTTTTACAAAAAGATTCCACGCAGGCTTCCGTAGTAATGACAGCTGTAAGGTCTGCATGGTTCCTGAAAGATTATCTCCGTTGCACCGCCCTGGGCACACAACTCATGGATATGAAAGTGATTTCTCCCAACACCTTCAGCATTGTAGCAGCCGCATGGTATACACTGAAGAAATATCAGCCATGTATTAACGTTTACGAATACATGCAGGCCAACAGGGCGCAGTCAGAAAACATTATGTACTACGCCGCACTGTCATATACTGCTTTGAAAAATTATGAGGCCAGCAATGAATTATTAAGTGCCTGCATTGACATGGCTACTTCTAAAAGTCTTGATAGCTATTACGGTGGTAAATCCGCTAATTACGAAGGACTGCATCAATACAAAGCAGCAGTTGCCAACCTGGATACTGCCTTCTATCTTTTTCATAAACCCGTGCGCCAATACGGCATTGGCCGTATTTATGATGTACAACTAAAAAATAAACCACAGGCCATTATCCACTATAAACGCTTCATGAAAACAGCCGACAGACGTGACCCACAGGATGCAGAGATTTACAAATACCTGCAATCATATGTTGAAAAATAATCTGCTTTTAACATGATTTTTTAGATTATCTCTACTAAAACATCTGGTTTTTCTTAAATTTAAACCCCGTTAGGAAAATGCTTGTACTTAACCAATAAACAATTACGGTGCTATGTCGTACCCATACCAGATCAAGAGTATTGAAGATTATCAGCAGGCTTATCAACAAAGTGTGATTGACCCGGAAGGCTTCTGGGCCAACGTTGCAGACCATTTTTACTGGCGCCGCAAGTGGGATAAAGTATTAGATTGGAATTTTAAGGATCCGGAAATCAAATGGTTTACCGGTGCAAAACTGAACATCACAGAAAACTGTCTGGATCGTCATTTAGGTACACTGGGTAACAGACCCGCTATTATCTGGGAGCCCAATGATCCGGAAGAACATCATCGCATTATCACTTACCGCGACCTCTATAATAAGGTTTGCCAGTTTGCCAATGTACTGAAGAATAATGGTGTACAGAAAGGCGATCGCGTGTGTATATACATGGGTATGATCCCTGAACTGGCCATCGCTATACTGGCTTGTGCCCGTATCGGTGCCGTTCACTCCGTAGTGTTTGGTGGTTTCAGTGCGCAGTCGATTGCTGACAGGATACAGGACGCACAATGCAGCCTTGTTATTACCTGCGATGGTGCTTATCGTGGCGCCAAGGACATTCCGTTAAAATCAGTAATGGATGATGCCCTGATGGCCTGTCCTTCTGTAAAAAAAGTAATTGTTTGTACCCGTACCCGCACACCGGTTAGCATGCTGAAAGGCAGAGACCTCTGGTGGGAAGATGAAATTAAACAGGTAGAAACAATGGGCAACCCGCCTTGCCCGGCTGAAGAAATGGATGCAGAAGACTTACTCTTCATCCTCTATACCTCCGGCTCTACCGGCAAACCTAAAGGTGTAGTACATACCTGCGCCGGCTACATGGTATATGCCAACTACACCTTCGTGAATACCTTCCAATATCAACCCGGCGAAGTATACTTCTGTACCGCAGATATCGGCTGGATCACCGGTCATAGCTACATTGCCTATGGACCGCTAAGTGCAGGCGCTACTACCCTCATGTTTGAAGGTGTACCTACCTATCCTGATGCAGGCAGACTGTGGGAAATTGTAGATAAATTCAGAGTAAACACCTTATATACTGCGCCTACCGCCATCCGCAGCCTGATGAGCTATGGCCTGGGCCCGGTTAATCATAAAGACCTTAGCTCACTCAAAAAACTGGGTAGTGTTGGTGAACCAATCAACGAAGAGGCCTGGCATTGGTTTAAAGACAATATCGGTAAAGGCAAATGCCCAATTGTAGATACCTGGTGGCAAACAGAAACCGGTGGTATCATGATCACCCCTATTGCCGGTATCACCAAAGAAAAGCCAGGTTACGCCACCCTGCCACTGCCGGGGGTACAACCAATACTGGTAGATGAAAACGGGAACGAGCTGAAAGGCAACGGCGTTAGCGGTAACCTTTGCATCAAATTCCCATGGCCAGGTATGCTGCGCAGCACTTACGGCGATCATGAGCGCTTCCGCAAAACTTATTTCTCTACTTACGCCAACCTCTATTTCACCGGTGACGGCTGTTTGCGGGATGAAGATGGCTACTATAGAATTACCGGCCGTGTAGATGATGTACTCAATGTAAGTGGTCACCGTATTGGTACCGCTGAAGTTGAAAATGCTATCAACATGCACTCCGGCGTAGTAGAAAGCGCTGTGGTAGGCTATCCTCATGACATCAAAGGTCAGGGTATCTACGCTTATGTGATCATGGAACGCCTGACACATGATCCGGAACTGACTAAAAAAGATATTGCACAAACAGTAGCCCGTATCATCGGACCTATTGCTAAGCCAGATAAAATCCAGATTGTAAGCGGTTTACCCAAAACCCGCTCCGGTAAAATTATGCGTCGTATCCTGCGCAAAATCGCTGAAAACGACCTGGATAACCTGGGCGATACTTCTACCTTACTCGATCCTTCTGTAGTAGAAGAAATCAAGACCGGTAAGCTCTAAAGTATTTTATGTTTTTCGTGAAGGGATGCAGGAATGAACCACTGCATCCCTTTCTTTATAAATGTCAACGCGGCATGAAACGTTTCCTCAAAAGAACAGGCTGGGTCTGTCTTTCGCTGTTTCTCTTACTCAATATCATTGCGGCTTTCCATGCCTGGAAATTCACCCACTTTTATGATGAAAACGGCCGCCGGAACAAGCAACCGGAGCAAATGACCACCCGTGAAAAGCTCGGCATTATCTTTTTTGGCGTACGTATCGCTAAATCCGTGACTACACAATCCCCGGCTGTTCCTTTTGAAATAGTGCATCTGCGTACTCAAAACGGCTTACAACTTGAAGGCTGGTGGATTCCGGTAAAAAATTCCAGGGGCACAGTCATCCTTTTCCATGGCTACAATGGCAATAAAGGCTCCCTCTTTCCCGAAGCAGACCGTTTCAGGGCATTGGGCTATAATACGTTCCTGCTGGATTTCCGCGCACATGGCAATAGCGAAGGACATACCTGCAGCGTAGGCTATAAGGAAGCAGAAGATGTAAAGCTGGCCTGGGACTATGTACATCAGAAAACTACACAGCCAATTATCCTATGGGGTGTAAGTATGGGCGCCGCAGCCATCCTAAAGGCTGTACCAGAGTATGGTTTACATCCTCAGAAGATAATTCTTCAATGTCCTTTTGCCACACTTACAGACGCCGTAAAAAGCAGGATGCGCGCTGTACACCTGCCGGTTACGCCACTATCGCAGCTACTCGCATTCTGGGGTGGAGTGGAGCAAGGCTTCTGGGGTGCTGGATTTAAGCCGGAAAGTTATGCTAAAGACATAAAAGTACCGGTGCTCTATTTCTACGGTCAACAGGATATTCGTGTTATGCCGGCAGAAACACAGGCTGTATTTTCAAATTTAGACACGCGGCAAAAAACACTACATATATTCCCTAATGCCGGGCACCAGTCGTTCTGTGGAAAAGATGCAGCAGTATGGATGAAGGAAGTCACCACATTTCTCCAATAAAAAAGCGCGCACCATACGAGTGGAGCGCGCTCTTCACAGGATCTGACCCGCCGATTGTATATTTGAGTCATGGTGCAGTGTTACTGCGCCACTAGATGCCGTTGCCCTTTCCTGTTACTAAATTACAACGCCAGGCTGCCGCCGGGAGTCACCTGTTGAATTATCTGCAAAAATCTTACCGGCGTATTACTACGGGTGTACCTACTTTGATCACATCATACAATTCATTCACATCTGCGTTTTTCATACTGATACATCCCAGGGTCCAGTTAATTCTGCTCTCTACATAATTATCCCGGATACCGGAGCCATACTCCACGCCATGAATACCAATAGCCCCGCCAATAGCGGCTTCGGACGACACCAGCCCCTCCGATTGCCGCTGATGGAACTTCTCCCAGGACGCTTCGTTGGGGTAGTCCAGCAGCATAAACCGGCTCCAGCTTTTATCTACTCTTTTACTTAAAATATGAAAAGTACCTTCCGGTGTTCTCCGGTCCCCTTCTACTTGTTTGTCTGTTTGATCGCGGTTCCCAAATACCACTTTGTAGATTTTTCTCAACGTCACATCTTCGTATACGTACAGGCGGTAATCACTTTTATCGATCAGCAGGAAAATTTTGTCCGGATCAATGCTGCCTGCACTTAACCGTACATTGTATAAATCAGATTCGTTGATAAATCCACTAAGTGGCAGTAGCAACAGGATCGCCAACAGCCAATAATGACAGCACTTCTTCATAGGAGTATTAAATAAATATGCAGATAAAGAAACGTAGGAGAATCACTGTTTATTGTTTAACCCTTTCTTCTAAAAAGCGAAGGCACTACGCAAGATGCGTAGTGCCTTTACTTTTTTCATACTTCAGATACGATAATTAGTAACCGAAAATTTCATCCAGCGACAGCTTCTTCACATCTCCATATTTCTTTAACTCATCTGCAGGAATCTTCTTCTCAGAAGCTACAATGCAATAAGTATATGGTTTGTGAGCAAGGTTCTGTTCATGGAATTTCTTCACGTCATCGAAAGTCATTTTGTCGATCGACTCATACACCTGCTTGCGGATATCTGTGTTCAAACCCAGCTTCCGTGCGGCGAGGTAGCTGAAAATGATACCATCATTGGTGATACGTTCTGTTTCAATATCCTGTTTCATGCCTTCTTTCGCTGTTTCCAGCAGTTTGTCGGCACGGGGGAGATCATTCAGCAACTCGTTCATACCGGTGATAGCGTCATTCATTTTATCAGCCTGGCTTCCTACGTAAGCATATGTTGAGTAGCGCTCTCCCTGTTTGTCTGGCGGAGCATAGAATGCATAGGTAGAATAAGCCAGTGCTTTAGACTCACGGATGGTTTGGAACACCACAGAACCCATACCGCCACCGAAGTAGCTGTTGAATAAGGTGACCAACCCTGTTTGAGCAGGATCATAAACATCATCGTTTCTCAGCCAGTTTACTTCTGTTTGTACCATATCGTAGTCTGCAAACAGCACCTGGTTCTTGTCCTGGTTGGTTTTTACAAACTTCACAGCTGCAGGTACATCTTTCAATGTAGCAGATAAAGTGTGTAATTTCTTCACATCAGCGGCCGCAGCAGTCAAGGTTTGCGGTCCCCAGTAGATGACAGTATGCTTATAAGTTGGCAGTTCATGCAGGATGTCAGTCAGTTCTTTAGCGGTAATGCTATTCAGATCTGCCTGGCTTAACTGGTTGTTGAATGGATTTTTAGCACCATACATGGCGTAGTTCATCACACCTTTCATGATAGCGCCTTTGTTCAGTTTATTGTCTGCACGGGCTTTCTGGATACGGCCTTTGAGGGCAGCCAGGGCTTCTTCGTTCGGTTGGCAGTTAGCAATGATGTGTTCAAATAAAGCTACTGCTTTGTCGAAGTTTTCCTGTAAACCGCTGATGGCTACAGTCGTATTTTCAGTGCTGGTGGCTACGTTAAAGCTACAGGCGATGTTGTAGAATTCTTTACTGATTTGCTCAGACGTATATTTATCTGTGCTCAGGAATTGCAGGTATTGCGCTGCCAACGGGAGTTTTTTATTGCTCCATGCACCGATATCAAAGCGGTAGTACAAACGGAAAAGACCATTGTCTTTATTCTGTACGTACATCATATCCGTATTGCCTAAAGAAGTTTTCTGGATATCCTTCTCGTAATCCAGCCACTGTGGCTTCACAGGAGTCGCGGGCATAGCGGCAATATTCTGCAGGAAAGCAGATTGTGCTTCTCTGTTTACTTCTACCGGTGTGATAGCAGGTTTTTCTACTTTCTGGATGTTTTTGTCTTCGCCCTTACGTTTGTAAACAATAACATAGTTGTCATTGAGGTATTTATTGGCGTAGTCTACGAGTTGCTTTTTGGTAACAGTGCCCATATCATCTACATAAGCCACATCATATGCCCAGTTCTGACCTTTACTTTTAATAAAGCCATCCATCAGGGATTTAGCGCGGTTGTTATTGCTTTCCAGGCCTTCTAATTCGCTCAGTTTGCTGTTATTAACAATCGCTTTAACGAGGGATTCGTCGAAGTTGCCTTTCTTCAGGATATCGAGTTGCCCCAGCAGCAAGGCTTTCACTTCCTCCAGGGTTTGGCCTTGCTTGGCTTTACCACTCATGGAGAAAATGGAATAGTCTTTCAGTCCCATTACACCTGCACTGGCGTTGAGCACTTTCTGTTGTTTGTTGATATTGAGATCCAGCAGGCCGGCTTTACCATTTTCCAGGATAGAAGACAGTACACCCAGTACCACATTGGATTTGGTATCGAGAGCGCCAGGCATTCTGAAAACGATATCCACGCTTTCTGCATCAGGTCCAAACACCTCTTTTACGATAGGAGCTTTGATAGGAGCTTCCGGAGCTGGTTTGTATTCCTTTACCGGCTTAGGCTTCATGTAGCTGAATTTCTCATCAATTGCTTTCACTACGTAATCCGGGTCGAAGTCGCCCGCCATAATTACGGCCATGTTATTAGGCACATAGTATTCATTATAGAATTGGCGGATGGCTTTCAGGTTTGGATTTTTCAGGTGCTCGACAGTACCGATGGTAGATTGCTGACCGTAGTTATGTGTTGGAAACAGGGCCGCCAGCATGGTTTCATATACTTTGCGACCATCATTGTCCAATCCGCGGTTCTTTTCTTCATATACTGCCTCCAGCTCTGTATGGAACAAACGGAAAACAGGATCACGGAAACGTTCGGCCTGTACGGTGAGGTATTTATCGATAGCGTTGGAAGGGATATCTTCTTCGTACACGGTTTCCTCTACCCAGGTGTGGGCGTTGGTACCTTGTGCGCCCATACCGGACATCATTTTATCGTATTCGTTGGCGATGGCATATTTGGCAGCAACACCGGAAACGCTGTCGATTACATGATAAACGGCTTTACGGGCAGCCGGGTCAGTAGTTTTATTGTATTTGTCATACAGGTCAGAAATCTGGTCCAGCAGGGGTTTTTCCTTTGCCCAGTCGAGGGAACCGTATTGCTGGGTACCTTTAAAGAGAAGGTGTTCCAGGTAGTGAGCCAGACCGGTGTGATCTTTTGGGTCGTTATCGCTGCCGGCCCGGGTGCCGATCAGTGTCTGGATACGCGGATCTTTTTTATTAACACTCAGGATAACTGTCAGACCGTTTTTGAGTGTGTAAAAACGCGCCTTCATGGGATCATTGGAAATATAGCGGTAGGTATAGCCTCCTGACGTAGCTTCCTTCCATTGGTATTTCCCCTGTGCTCCTGCTGTTTTCAATGAGCAGGCAAACAGGCATAGTAACACGACTCTTTTAAGACTCATACAATAGTTGGTTTTTTGAAAATTAGTATTCAAATATACCGGAAGTGAAAAATAAATACCGCGAAAAAAACAGAGAATTGTATGAGCGGTAGATGCAAAGGGGAAACAACCGATTGTTCAACCGGTGATAATCTTAGCGAGATCAAAGAAAATGGATCAGGGATAGGTATTATAAATTGTATAAGGATTTTTTGCCCATGCCAGGTTCAGCAGCGATGGTTCTGCCTTTCTACTGGTTTGTTTTTTAGGTCGTTTAGCCCGGTTATGTGATACATAAGCAACCGATGTGACGGCATTGCCCACTACCCCTGAGATATAATGAGGTGGCAAATTATGGGGTAAACTAGCCACAGGCAACTGTTGTGGCTGATCATACCGGGGTATGTTATTTTTCTCGATCCGAACGCCTAACAAACGTTTTTCACAGGAATGAATCCATGCAATACAACCAATACATGTCATCAGAGCAACTAAAGAACGCATAAACACAATTTAGGACTGGCTAATAAAGTTAGAATCCATTCAACCGGATACCGATTGAAAACGGATATTGTTGTAACCCATAATCATGTAATGCCGTCAGGGCGAAATTTGCATACAACTTCACAGGACCATAGCCTAATTCACTTGTCAACCCAAAACGCCACTTATTCAGGTTAAAGTCGTCGGTTTTTCTCACCTTACCTCTTTCGGCACTTACTTGTTTTGTTCTGGATTTGAGCAGATAACCACCGGAGACACCAATACTCGCCTGGAATGCGCGATTCGGGCGAGCGGGGTTAGAATTAAAATTAAGCATTACTGGTACGGAGATGTATTCAGCAAACAGCTTATTCTTTGAAAATTCTATTGAATCTCTGATTATTTGTGTAGGATAGCCTGGCAGATATGTAATACTGCGGGCATACCTATAGTTATTCATCTCTAATCCCAGAGCATATAACAAGTTAAGTTTGTGTTTTGTTATATTAAGTCGTTGCTCAAAGATCCAAATATTAAAATTGATTGATTTTCCGGTAATTAACTTGAATTCGGATGGTGTTAACGGCTCACTTGCCTCCCTGGGTGCAAAGGTTGCCAGTCCTGCAGCGGAATAGTCATATTGTCTTCCCACCGGCTGCGCCATGGCGCCATTAAAATATTGTGTACTATTAGGGTAGTAGCTGATGAAGCTGGCACCGCTGTAATCGCTCCGGTCAATATAGTTATTGAACCCAAGGTCAAATACAAACCATTTGGTTTGCAGGTTCTTTTTGAGTTTTTGGCGGGCATAGGCTGTATCGCTATAAAACTTATAGCTGGTGCGGCCTTTATCGTTTTTTCCTTTTATAATGATCAGCCCCTTTATCTGAATTGTATCAGGAGGGGTTGGTGTATTTTGTGTATCTGCCTTTTGCGCATGAGCCCATCCGCCACATAATACCAATAACAAGATGAGTAAAATTTTATGCTTCATATGCTGTGACCATAATTTATTTATTCCGCTTACGGGAAAAAAGCTTCGCTACATTGGTTACTTTATCGAGAATTTTGCTGTCGCTGCCACTTACTGACATAATCAGTTCACCCTGTACACCTGGGGTTGCTGTAGTGGCTGCAGCTATTTGACTTGCGTTATCATTCATTTTAGTGTTGGAAGCCAGCAATGGTTCTTTGGTTGCTTCCGGCTTTACTGCTGCGATATGGGCATTTTCTGCCTGTTGCAGGTGTTGTTCTACCAATTCATCCACTGCATTACGCTGTGGTGGTAACTGGGACATGACTGGTACATCTGCTTTTGGGGTATTGGTTGTAGCCAGGTCTTTGTCTGGTACTGATGCTACAGCTGGTTCTTTTTCACGGGTGATAACCGTTTTATTACTTTTCGCAACTTGTGATGCCTCTTTAGGTTTGTTAGCAACATCCGGTACTGCTACTGGCTCGGCCGCAACCTGATGCGTAGCAGGCGACGGTGTATTAGTTACCGAAGGTGTATTTACGGTAGTGGGTGTGTTCACTGCCATAGCCGGAGGTTGTTGGGTATGATGACCAGCAGGCAACAGCCAGATGATCAGGCCAGCCACTGCAGCGGCTACAGCCGCGCTCCATCCAATACGGCGATAAATTGGTGAAGTTTTACGTGCGGTACTCCGGTATAAGGAGGCTTTATCTTTAAATACCAGTTTGGTATCCGGTGTTAATTTAGTGGCCTGCAGGAGTAATAAGTCTTGTTGGGCGGCAGGGTGTTTAGCAAGATATACCTGTAGTGTTCTTGCTTCTTCCACAGATAGTTCCCCGTCAATATAACCCAGCATTAGCTCCTCATAATCAACTGTGTCGGCAGTTGTTGTTTTGTATAAGGCTGCTTTATTATCAAATACGATGGTTTCGTCCGGCACTATCTTTACCCCTTCCAGCAGCTCCAGTTCCTGTTTGAATTGGGGGTGTTTTTGCAGGAAAAGCTCCAGTGCAGCCTGTTCTACCTCATTCAGCTCACCATCGATGTAGCTGAGGAGATAGGATTCGTAGTTTGATATGTTAATCTCTACTGACAAAAATCTAATTTATTATTAACGTCTTAAAAAGTATAAAAAATCTATATAACATTCTCCATTTTCACCAGATAATTTTTCAGATGTATCCTGGCCCGATGGAGATAAACCTTTACCTGTGAGGGATTCAGGTTCATCATCTCTCCTATTTCTTCGTAGGAGTATCCTTCGTAATCCTTCAGCATTATCAGCGACCGTTGTACTTCACTTAGTTTCGACAATGCTTTTTCAATGACTTCCTTTGCGTTATGAATCTTATGTTCTGATACTTTTTCTTCTTCTTTAAACTGTTCCACCAGGGTGATCCGCTTTACCTTACGTACATGATCGATCATATTGTGGTAGCCCACTGTAAACAGGTATGACTTAGCCTTTTCAAAAGGCACATCCTGGCAGTGTTTCCACAATATTTCGAATGAATTCTGTACTACGTCTCTGGCATCTTCCGCATGTTCCAGATTTTTAACGATAAAGCGGAATAAATTGTCCGAATACAGATCCACGCATTTATTGTACTCCTTTTCCGTCATTCCGGTGGTGCGGGATTTTAGTGCTAAGTTCCGACAAATACTTTAATACCCATCATTGACAAACTCCATTCTTGTTACCCACACCATCTCTAAAGTCAGTACAAATCATACCCACAGTTGTAGTAACAGTTTCTTTCAAACTGATGATCAATCCTTTACCTAGTATACTCTTTTAGTATCTTTTTTTTAAGATTGATTAACCAGCTTTTCATTTCATGGCATTTATAATCATGATAGTACTATGACGGAGGACAACGGTTAAATGTTACACGTGGGTCAAACTTTTTGCATATCCTGTCGTTACCCATTTGGGCGATAAATAATCGTAATACATTTATTGCCTATAACTTTGGTGCATGTAATCTAAATATTACAATTTTTATGAATAAACCGTTTATCACCCGCTTGCAGGAAGAATTAGGCGAGATTAACAAAGCCGGCTTGTATAAGAGGGAGCGCATTATTACATCTGAGCAGGGAGCTGAAATACAGGTTGGTGGCAATACCGTACTGAATTTCTGTGCTAATAACTACCTCGGACTTTCTTCACATCCTGCGGTAGTGAAAGCTGCCAAAGATGCTATTGATACGCATGGATATGGTATGAGCAGTGTTCGCTTTATTTGTGGAACACAGGATATTCACCGTGAGCTGGAAGAAAAAATCTCCAAATTCCTGGGTACTGAAGATACCATCTTATATGTAGCGGCGTTTGACGCTAATGGTGGCGTATTTGAGCCATTATTCAATGAGCAGGATGCCATTATTTCCGACGCCCTGAATCACGCATCCATCATTGACGGGGTGCGTCTTTGTAAAGCACAACGTTTCCGTTACGAGCATAACAACATGGCCGACCTGGAAGCGAAGCTCCAGGAGGCGAAAGGCTGCCGCAGCCGTATCATTGTAACAGATGGCTCTTTCAGCATGGATGGAACCATTGCTCAACTGGATAAAATCTGTGATCTGGCGGATAAATACGACGCCATCGTAATGTCAGATGAGAGCCATTCTTCCGGTTTCCTGGGTAAAACAGGTCGCGGTACGCATGAATACCGTGGCGTAATGGGCCGGGTAGACATTATCACCGGAACCCTGGGTAAAGCCCTGGGCGGTGCTTCCGGCGGTTTCACCAGTGGTCCTAAAGAGGTGATTGACATCCTGCGTCAACGCAGCCGTCCTTACCTGTTCTCCAACTCTGTGGCTCCGAGCATTGTAGGTGCGTCTATCGCCGTACTGGACATGCTTAGCGAAACAACCGCCCTGCGCGACAAACTGGAATACAATACCAAATACTTCCGTACCAAAATGACGGAAGCTGGTTTCGATATTAAACCTGGTGATCACCCTATTGTACCCGTAATGCTGTATGACGCAGTACTGGCGGCCCAATTTGCAGATAAATTGCTGCAGGAAGGCATTTATGTAATCGGATTCTTCTTCCCCGTAGTTCCTAAAGGGCAGGCCCGTATCCGTGTACAATTAAGTGCCGGCCACGAACAAGCACACCTCGACAGGGCTATTGCAGCCTTTACGAAGGTGGGTAAAGAACTGGGCGTTATTTCCTAGTAGCAAAAAGCAGAAAGCAAAAAGCTATTGTGACGAATGATCAAAGCGTATTAATATCGCAATAATCATCCGCCACAATAGCTTTTTGCTTTTAGCTTTGTGCTTTTAGCTACTTTTGCATCTTACAATTTAATCTTTATGCTGATGAAACGATTTGGCTGGATGTTATTAGCGATAGGTTTGTTCCTTGCTGCCTGCGCGCCGAATAATGTAAAAGAAGAAAAGAGCTGGGAAAAATATTTTGCCCAATACAAAGTAGAGGGCACTTTTATGTTATTCAATAACAGCCAGGGCGAGTTCAAAGTATATAACCTGGAAAGGGCAAAAAAACGTTTTTCGCCCGCATCCACCTTTAAAATATTCAATGCCTTGGTGGGCCTGCACACCGGCGCTATCAAAGATACCGGCATGGTGATTCCCTGGGACGGCGTAACCCGTGAAATCCCTGCATGGAATAAAGATCTGACCATGGGCGAGGCTTTCAGAGCATCCGCCGTGCCTTACTTCCAGGAAGTGGCCCGCCGTATTGGCCAACCTACCATGCAGCTCTGGCTCGACTCCATCAAGTATGGCAACATGAAAATCAGTCGTATAGACACTTTCTGGCTGGATAACTCCCTGCAGATATCACCAGATGAAGAACTGGGCTTTGTGAAAAAACTGTATTTCGACCAGCTCCCTTTTGCTAAAACTACCATGAAAAGCGTTCGTGATGTGATGCTGATGGAAAAAACACCGAAGTATGAGCTGTCATACAAAACAGGATTGGGTGCCAACAATGCAATAGGCTGGATAGTAGGCTGGATAGAAGAAAACCGCCACCCCTGCTTCTTTGTACTGAATATTGAAACAGAAGATCCCAAAGTGGACATTCCGAAAGCACGCATGGAAATACTCCGCAATATCCTGACAGACGCAGGATATTTCAAAGGAGAAATGTAGTAAGCAGAAAGCAAAAAGCAGAAAGCAAAAAGCTATTATAGCGAATGATCATTGCGGTTATACTTGCTTTGATCATGCGCTATAATAGCTTTTTGCTTTCTGCTTTGCGCCTTCTGCTCCCAACCAACGTTAAAAAAACGATAAAACCCCGTTCCCCCGGCTTGCAATACGTAACAAAAAAATTATTTTTGATATCTTACCTGGTTTACTACCGGTAACGGATATCTTAAAGTCGAATATGTTACGATTTCAGCATAGTGAATATTTATGGGCGCTGGTGCTCCTGTTGGTGTTGCAGGTGGCCTTCCTGGGTGTATCCTGGTGGAAACGCCGTTCTATACGCCGTATTGGAGATCAGGCGCTGGTGGAAAAACTCTTCACCGGTTATTCCCGCAAACTGTTTGTATTAAAGTTCCTGCTCATTTTCCTCGCCTTTTTCTTTGGTGTAGTGGGTTTGGCCAACTTACAAAAGGGAAGCCGCATGGAAAAAATTACCCGCAAAGGAGTGGATGTTATGATAGCACTGGACGTCAGCAAAAGTATGCTGGCCACTGATGTGCAACCAGATCGTCTCACCCGTGCCCGCCAGTTGATCAGCAAATTAATGGATAAGCTGGACAATGACCGTGTTGGACTCGTTGTATTTGCCGGCAATGCATATCTGCAAATGCCGCTTACAGTAGATTATTCCGCCGCTAAAATGTATCTCAGCACGGTATCTCCTGATATGATCCCTTCACAGGGTACCGCTATTGGCCAGGCCATCCAGGTGTCTGATGATGCTTTCAATAAAAAAGAACGTAAACATAAAGCCCTGATCATCATCTCCGACGGAGAAGATCACGACGAAACAGCGATACAACACACCAAAGCTGCATTCGACAATGGTGCTGTCACCAATACTATTGGTATCGGCTCTGTAGCCGGCTCTCCCCTGCCAGACCCCGAAACCGGTGGTTATAAAAAAGACAGGGAAGGCAATACCGTTATTTCCAAACTGAATGAAAACGAGCTCAAATCCATCGCTGCCGCTGGCAGAGGGATTTATCAGCACCTCGATAACAATACCGATGATGTAGTGAATACCCTCGTGAATAAAATTGATAGCATGGAGCAGAAAGAGTTCGGAGAAAATGTATTCACTGATTACAACAGTTATTTTCAATATTTCCTGGGCATATGCCTGGCATTGCTGCTGATCGAATTTTTTATTCCTGAAGTACGTTTTAAACGTCCGAAGGCAACACCCGCAGCTTAACACAACGGCGCATGAAAATTATTTTTATAAAATATTGTTTTATTACCATGGTAGCCTTGCTCACCAGCAACTACCTCTTTGCACAAAACGGCACCAATAAGTACATCCGCAAAGGAAATGAGCTGTACAAAAAACAACAGTTCTCTGATGCTGAAGCCAATTATAAAAAAGCACTGGAACAAAATGCCCAGTCGGCCATCGGTAATTACAACCTCGGCAACTCCCTGTATCAGCAAAAACGCTATGATGACGCCCGTAAACAATATGCCAACACCCTCAAACTGGGCGATAAATCAGGCATAAAATCTGATGCAGACTACAACATTGGGAATACTTACATGGAAGATAAAAAGTGGGAAGAAAGTATTAAATCCTACAAGCAGGCATTAAAAATAAACCCTTCCGATGAAGATGCCCGCTACAACCTCGCTTATGCGCAGGCCATGCTGAAAAAGCAACAGCAAGGCGGCGGCGGTAACGATAAAAAAGATAACAAGGATAAAAACAAAGACAAGAATAAAAACGATAAGAACAAAGACCAGGATAAAAACAAAGATCAAAACAAAGACCAGCAGAACAAGGACAAAGATAAAAATCAAGACCAGAATAAAGATCAGAACAAAGACCAAAAAGATAAGGATAAAGACAAAGAAGACCAGGAAAAGCCTCAGCCTCAGCCCAGCAAAATGAGCAAACAAGAGGCAGAACGTTTACTGCAGGCACTATCCCAGGAAGAAAAGAAGTTGCAGGATAAAGCGAAGAAAGTGAAGGGACAACCGGTATCTGCAGAGAAAGACTGGTAAGCATTTCATCCCTCATTATACATTTACATCCAAAAGTAAGACGGCTTGCTTTTGGATGTTTTATTTTACGGCAGACGGAACACTGCCCTTATACTTCTTATCTGCGTTGATAAAATAATGCTGATCATAGTAGCGCGCAATCCCGGCGGGAGCGGGCATAAAAAAACCGGAATAAGAGTATTCCGGCCGTTTTACCTAAACCTACAACTGTTACACGATGGCAACAATTCTCTTTCGTGTTTTAAAGCAACAGCGCCTCCTTTTACAGAAGCGCTGTAATGCTCATCATCAGGAATAATTTGCCAGCTGTTGATCGTTGCTTCCACTACTGCATATAGGCCGGATTAATTGATTCTTCATCACTCGATTCATTTAACCTTTTTTTGATTCCTTTGCCAGTTGATTCTTCTTCCGCAAACTATTCCCCTCTTTTAAACACACATTATTTTGTGGCCGCCTGTAAAGCAGTGCCTTCTTTGATTTCATCGCTTCCATTCTGTACCAGCTGATCATTATCAGACAAGTCGCCGAAAATTTCTACCTGGCCGTTGGCTTCGTTACCCGTTTTTACCGGTACCCATAAGGCTTTGTTATTCACGGATTTGATTACAAAAACTTTTTCTGAGTTGGAAATGATTGCAGATTTAGGGACCACATATACATCCTTCTTACCAGGGATCGGCATATGTACTTCTGCATACATGCCTGGCAGGAGTTTGGCGTTCTTGTTAGCCACATCCATTTCCAGTATTTCGGAGCGCAGCTTTACATCCAGGCTACCGGCAACACGATTTACTTTAGCGGTAAAAGTATCACCTGGTAAGGATTTCACGGTAAAGCGAACATCACCTGCATGAGCAGCTTCGTCGGTATATACTTCAGGTACGGCAATGGATAAACGAAGTTTCTGTTGTTCTTCCAGTCTGAATAAAGGCTTATCAGAACCTTTACCCGCCGGTCCTACATATGTACCGGGATGCACATTACGCTGGCTGATTACACCACTAAAAGGAGCGCGGATCACCAGGTAGCCCAGCATTTGTTGTACTTCATGGTAAGATGACCGGGCAGATAATAATTCTGCGCTATCTGCACTCATTTTCTCGAAAGCCATGTCCAGGTCGTTCGGAGAAATGGTACCCGGTACTTTACTTGTTTTGAGCAAGCGTTCGTAAGTAGCGCGACTGGCACGGAACATCGCTTCTTTGGTATGAAGCCGCGATTGCGCTTCCAGCAATTGCGTATTCATTTCGGGCGCTTCCAGCGTAGCCAGCACCTGGCCGGCCACCACCTGGCTACCCAGGTCTACGCTCACACTTTTCACATAGCTGTTTACTTTAGCATACAGATCAGCAAACTGGAAAGGTTTTATTTCTCCCGGCAGGCGAAGAGATCCATCCAGCGAGCTTTTCTTCAGATGAATAATTTTCACCTGTACGCTTTGGTTCTCTGATGTGTTTTCATCATCTGCCCGGGAAATGTGGCAGGAAGCAAAAAACAAGCCTATGGGTAACAACGCAGCTGCCGCAATAACCCGATACGACCCGCTGTATTTATTTATATTCATGATATTGATATGTCGTTTAGTCATTATAGTTATACACCTGAAATTGGTTAAACACGTTCTGCACCTGGTACATAGAACTGGCTGTTTTCATCTTCCGGATCCAGTGATACTGATTTCACGCTGGTTTTCTGTTGTACCCAGGAGAAAATCAATGGCAAAATAAACAAGGAAGCAAACGTGCTGGCAATCAGTCCCCCGATTACGGCACGACCCAGTGGGGCTGTTTGATCCCCTGCTTCACCCAGGCCGGAGGCCATCGGTATCATACCTGCCACCATGGCGATAGTAGTCATCAGAATAGGCCGTAACCTGATGGAAGTCCCTTCCAATGCAGACCTCGTAGCATCATGATTTTCGAGCCGCAATTTCTCTGCATTGGTAATCAGCAGAATGGCATTCGCTACCGATACCCCAACCGACATAATAATGCCCATATATGATTGCAGGTTCAACGTAGATCCGGTGATCAGTAACATTACAAGCGAACCGGCCAATACCGCAGGAATAGTAGACACCACTACCAACGCTACTTTGAACGATTGGAAGTTGGCAGCCAGCAATAACAGGATTACTACAATCGCTACTGCTAACCCGGATTGCAAACTATCCAGTGTTTCGCCCAGGAGGTTCATCAACCCCCGCTTTTCAACGGTGATCCCACGTGGAGGCTCTCCTGCCCGCTTAATAGCTGCGGCTACCGCAGCAGAGGCATTACCCAGGTCTTTCTTATAAATATTCGCACCAATAGAAACGATTCTTACCGCGCCAATACGGTCATATTCACCTACTACGGTATCTACAGATAATGTTGCCACATCGCCCAGTGATGGACGGGCTTTCCCTTTACTTACCGGGATAGCCGCCATATCATTCAGGCTACTCATTTCATTTTCCGGTACTGCAATCTGTACGAAATAGGAAGTGGCATTGCGTTCATCCAGCCAGTTATTTTTCTCTGTAAAACGACTGGATGAAGTAGATGCGGTTAATGATTTAGCGATGTCTGTAATGCTTACGCCCAACTGTCCGGCTCTTTCCCGGTCTATATTAACACGGATGGCAGGATAATTCATCGGTTGATTAATCTGCACATCCCGCAGGTAAGGGATCTTCTTCATTTCTGCCATTACCTTGTTGGCAAATGGTATACTTTCTTTCAGATTTTTACCCATTACTGCAATTTCAATCGGCGTAGCGGCGCCCTGGCTCATCACTTTGTCGGTGAGATCAATAGGCTCAAAACTCATCTTCACTTCCGGCATTTGCTCATGGATACGCTTACGTAGTTTCTCCTTGAACTCGTCCATATTCACTTTGTAATCTTCTTTCAGATTTACCTGCAATACGGCTTCATTAGGGGTAGCCATGAACAGGTAAATAGGATTGGTAGAATAGGAAGACGGATGCGTACCTACAAAGGAGGAGGTGATGTCGATGTTTTTAGCACCGACCATCTCCCTCAAAATCTCCGTTGACTTAATAAGCATGGTTTCCGTCCGTTCCAATCTGGTACCGGTAGGTTCTTTCAGGCGTAATTGAAATTGCCCGTTATTCAGTTTAGGTAAAATATCACGGCCTATAATACTAATGCTAAAGGCTACGATGGCGAGAACACCCAGGAAATAAGCGCCTATCACCAGTTTCCGTCTCTTTAATAATGTTTCCAGCCACCCGATAAACCGGAGTTTAAACCGGTCGAACCGGGAAATAGTTTGCTTATGTTGTTTTTCATCTGCAATTTCTGTTTCTATATAGCCAGCTGTTTTATGCACATCCTCGCTGTGAACATGTGGGCGTGTATGGTGTTGAAACTTCTCCGTTTTCAACATCCAGTTGGCCAGAATAGGCACCAGTGTTTGAGATAACAGGTAAGATGCAATCATGGAGAATCCAATGGCCAGCGACAAAGGCATGAACATCGCACGAGGTACACCAGCCATGGTAAAAGAAGGCGCAAATACGGCGAGAATACACGACAGGATCAGCAATTTCGGGAATGCTATTTCCTGGCAGGCATGCCACACCGCCTGGGCTTTGGTTTTACCCATTTCCAGGTGCTGGTGAATATTTTCAATGGTTACAGTAGATTCATCTACCAGGATACCGATGGCCAGTGCCAGTCCACTCAGCGTCATGATATTAATCGTTTGCCCAAAGAGTTTCAGTAACATCACTCCGATGATAATAGACACGGGAATAGTGATGATCACGATGTAGGCGCTGCGCCGGTCGCCAAGAAACAGCAGTACCATCAATGCCGTGAGTACTGCACCAATTACGCCTTCACTGATCAAACTTTTCACCGCGTTGATCACATACACGCTCTGGTCAAATACGAAGTCAATTTTTACATCTTCCGGTAACAGTTTCTGGATATTGGGGAGCGCGGCTTTCAGGTTGTTCACCACCGTCCACGTAGACGCATCTGCTGTTTTGATGATAGGCAGATAAACAGAACGTTTGCCGTTGATCACCGCGTAGCTGCTGGTGATATCTGCAGCATCTTCTACTTTGGCCACATCTTTTACAAATACCGTAGGTCCATCTCCCATTACCAGTGGAATATTTTCAAATTCCTTTACCGTGCGTATGACGGTATTAGCGGGAGTGAGATAAGTAACATCTCCAATACGTACGTTACCTGCAGGAGAAATCTGGTTATTGTCTTTGATGGCGGCCACTACCTGGTCGGCGGTCAGGTTATGACTGCGCATTTGTTCCGGATCCACATGGATCACGATGGTACGGGAGTTTCCACCGAAAGGTGCCGGCGAAGTCAAACCGGCCACACGGCTGAAGGAAGGGCGTACTACCGTCATTGCCAAATCCTGCAATTCGTTGTTGGAACGAGTGGGACTGCTAAGCGCCAGCTGCCCGATGGGGAGTGTACTGGCATCGAAGCGAATGATAAAAGGCGGTTGCGTACCGGCCGGCATCGCGGAAAATGCACGATTGGCCATGGCTGTCACTTCCGCCGCTGCTTGCGCCATGTTGGTCCCTTCATAAAAAGAGATCTTGATCATGGTGAGACCCTGAATATTCTTGGCTTCAATATCTTTTACGCCTGTTACATAAAGGAACAGCGCCTGATAGTTAGTGGCAATAAAACCTTCCATCTGTTGTGGCGACATTCCGCCATAGGGTTGAGATACGTATATGGCCGGCAGATTGAGGTCTGGAAAGATATCTATTTTAATATCCCGCGTAGCTTTGATACCAAAAAACAAGAGGCCCATCACCACTACGATGATGGCTATTGGTTTTTGTAATGCGGTTTTAATCAGATTCATATAAGTTCGTTCAGAAAATGAAAGTTTAAATAGCCGTTAGCTATTAGCTTCTAGCTTTTAGTAACTAATAGCTCAATGCTATAATTGGCCCAGGAACAGCTGCAAATCCCCTACAGTAGCTGATTTATAAAGTATTGCCTGCCATACGCCGTTGTAAGCAATATCCCTGTCTGTTTCTGCCCGGTTAATATTATACAGGGCTTGCGCCAGGTCAGCGATATTGGATAATCCGTTTTCGTATAGGGTACTTTTCTGGAGAAAGGCATCGCTGGCGGCTTTCAGGCCAACGGGTGCTTCCCGGTATTTCTTCACTGCATTATCTATTTGCTGTTCAGATAACTGCAGTTGATGTTGCAGTCGGCTATACGTTTGATTATATTCATTTTTTAATCCTTCTGTGGTATAATGCTGACGCGCTACCTGTGCATGGGTGCGCCAGAGGTCTGTTACCGTCCATGAAAGATTCAATCCAACGAGGTAGTTGCCTACCTGCGGTTTTACACCCGTCCAATATCCCTGGCTGTAATGACTCAGGTTGGCGGCATTATAGTCGTAATCGAAGCCGGATCCGCGGGTCTGCAACACGCCCATAAACGACAGGCGGGGCATCGCATTTTTGCTGAGTAATTGCTGATTAGCTTCGCTGAGTGTTACGCGGGAACCAAATAATTTCAGCAGCGGCTGTTCTTTCAGCGACACAGAATCCTTTGCGGATACGGTTTCCAGCAATTGATTCGGTATTTTGGTAACGAAGGTGGTGTCAAGTATAAAGTCCTGCGGCGGTACATCCATCATTTCCGCCAGCTTATTGCTTTGTGCGTTTTCATAATTCAGTGCATCTACCAGGGTTAATTTCGCCTTGGATACTTCTGCATTGGCAATGGAGCTGTCTACTCCGGCGGTGAGCCCGTTCAATGCCCTGGTTACAATGATGTGCTGCAGGTCTTGTGCACGTTTCAGGTTGGATTCCATAGAACCTCTCAAACGCTGTGCTGCCAGCAGGTTGAGATAGGCGCCGGCAATACGTACCTGTTGTTCAAATGTTTCCTGTTCCAGGTCGGCGCGGTTGGTATTCAACTGTTCTTTGGCAGCCAATACTTTGGCATGTTGCCGTCCAAAGGTTACCACGTCCCAGCTGATGTTGGCGAGGTAAAGTCCTCCAAAAGCGGAGTTCCAGTTTTGGGTGGGCAGAGCCGGACCGGAGGCGCCGGTACTCCAGCCTTTATATCCCCACTGGGGGCCATTTTCTCCATTTACAGTACCGTAACTATTTTGCGCGGAAAGATTCAGGTCGGGTAAATACTCTCTCTTTACTGCACTGATATTTTCTGTAGCTGCTTTAGCATAGTTTTCTTTTGCCTTAATGGATTGATAATTCTTCAGTCCTGTTTGTAGTGCTTCCTGCAAGGTGAGCGGGCGGGTTTGTCCCATCAAAGCCGCTGAACTGCAGCCTGCGGCCATTACCAGCAGGCAAAGCGGTTTCCAGATGTTCATATAATAATCTATAGCGTCTAAAAAAAGCCGTTTGATATGGGCCTTGGCAAATAAGTATGCAAATATAAACCGGGGTGAGGGGCAGGTGTTAGGACAATTCAGCTATTGACTTGTACTATTTGAACATCATGTCCCGGAAATCCTGTGGAGAGATACCTGTATTATTTTTGAAAAAACGGCTAAAGTAGGCAGGGTCCTCAAATCCAAGCTCATAGCAGATTTCCTTGACACTTTTGTGACTAAACGCCAGGTTGCGTTTGGACTCGAGTACAATCCGGTCGTGTAATAATTCGGTAACGGTACGACCTACCGAACCTTTGGTAATTTCATTCAGTCTTTTTGGTGTAAGGGCGAAAGCATTGGCATAAAACGTCACCTGGTGTTCGCTGTGATAATGCTGCTCCAGCAGGCGCCGAAGCTGTACTACGCGGGCATCGTGGGTTAACGGCATCATGGTTTCAGCAGCATTGCGTTTCTTTTCCCGTTCAGCCAGCAGCATGAAGGCATTCAGGTAATGTTTTACAATACCCCGGCTGCAATGAGGTGCACAACTTTTTTCCCGGCTCATCAACTCCACTAATCCATGCAGTGAGGAAGTAGTGCTATCGCTGATCCTGATGGGACTGTATCCATGCCAGTTATCGAAAAGTGTGGTAAAATCGTAAAGGGTTTCCTTATCATGTTTGTTAGTGAAATAAAACTGCTCCGTGAACGTGAGGAAATGCCCTTCCCGCTCACAATCCAGCTGGTGTACCTGTCCGGGTCTGAGCAGGAAAATCATATTATCTTCCACATCATACCAGACAAAATCCACCATATGCCTGCCTTTTCCTTTAACAAACCAAAGAATCTGGAAATGATCGTGCCGGTGCGGCTGATCGGTAAGTTCATTGCGGAACGCACCCAATGGAGCTACATTAAACTGCCCTTTGAATGGCAGGTGCTGGTACGGTATATCTACAGGCTTATTCAGTAACATAAGGAGTTCAAATTTACGTTTTTATCCCTCCCCTGTACCTGCCGTTCGTGGAATTTAATGTAGCTTTAAGCTGTAGCAAAATTTTCTGGCATATGACATGCCATATGGCCTATTTGCTGGCCATGTTTACTAACTTTGCTTCCGCAGGAAAACAAAAAAACGTATGCAACTTTATTGCGACTCTCTGACAGAATACAAGCGATTGGCCACACTGGAAGTAAAGGTGGGAGATCTTATTATCGGAAATTTTAACCCGATCCGCATTCAAACCATGACTACTACCGACACCATGGATACTGCCGCCACTGTGGCGCAGACCATCCGTTGTATTGAAGCTGGTGCAGAACTGGTGCGTATTACTGCCCCCAGTAAGAAAGAAGCGGATAACCTGCTGGTGATCAAAAACGAACTACGCAAACAAGGCTACCAGGTTCCATTGGTGGCAGATATCCATTTTACCCCTAATGCAGCCGAAATAGCGGCCCGCATCGTAGAAAAGGTACGTGTGAACCCTGGGAACTATGTAGATAAAAAGAAATTTGAACAAATAGATTATACCGACAGCGAATACCAGGAAGAAATTGATCGCATCCGCGAACGCTTTTCTCCCCTGGTAAAAATCTGTAAGGAATACGGTACTGCCATGCGCATTGGTACTAACCACGGCTCCCTGAGCGACCGTATCATGAGCCGCTATGGCGATACGCCCATGGGTATGGTGGAAAGCGCCATGGAGTTTCTGCGTATTGCAGAACACCTGGACTACCGCAATATTGTGCTGAGCATGAAAGCCAGCAACCCACAGGTGATGGTGCAGGCTTACCGCTTGCTGGTACAAACCATGCAACAGGAACTGGGCCACTGCTACCCGCTGCACCTGGGCGTAACGGAAGCCGGCGACGGTGAAGATGGCCGTATTAAATCAGCTATCGGTATTGGTACATTGCTGGAAGACGGTGTAGGTGATACTATTCGCGTATCACTCACAGAAGATCCTGAATTTGAACTGCCGGTATGTAAAGATATTGTGAAGCGCTATACTAACCGGGTCGACTATACGAAGATTCCGGCGGTAGCAAATGTCCCCTACTCTCCTTTCTCTTATCAACGCCGGGAAACCACGCCGGTAGAGAATATTGGAGAAAAACATGTGCCTGTGGTGGTGGCAGATTACAGCCATACAACGGCATTGCAACCAACTGACCTGACCGCCATCGGCTACCAATATGACGAACCAAGTGATAAATGGAACATCGGAGATGCTGCAGCAGATTATATCTACACCGGCAAACAGGTACCTGCCTTTGGATTACCAGGTACCCTGCGGGTGGTGGTAGATGCCGCGTACTGGAATGGTCTTGAAAACAAACCAGAACTGGTGCCTTATTTCACCCCACGGGAATATATACAGGCATGTGAGGTTGACAAAAGAGCCCCCTTAAACTTTGTAGCATACAACTGTAATTACCAGGAGCAGGATGCTCTGCCGCATATGGAGCTGTTGCGCTACCTGTCGCGGCCCGAAGTAGCCGCCAACACGGTGCTGGTAGCCACTGCTACCGGCAGTAATGCCATGGCTGCTATCCGGCGCCTATTCATCACGTTGCTGGAAAACGATATTAAAGTTCCTGTCATCATCCATAGTATCAGTAATCAGCCTTCGGCAGATGAACACCTGATCCATCATGCCACTGAAGCCGGGGCCCTGCTCTTAGATGGTTTCGGGGATGGCTTATGGTTAAGCAATACGGTGGGAACACCTGCCCCGCTTACGTTAAACAACATTGCTTTCGGCATCTTGCAGGCTACCCGTACCCGTATTTCCAAAACAGAATATATCTCCTGTCCGTCCTGTGGCCGTACCCTATTTGATTTGCAGGAAACTACCGCCAGGATCCGGGCAGTGACTCATCACCTGAAAGGCGTGAAAATCGCCATCATGGGCTGTATCGTAAACGGACCCGGCGAAATGGCCGACGCGGACTTCGGCTATGTAGGCAGTGGCGTGGGTAAAATCACCCTTTACAGAGGCAAGGAAATCGTGAAACGTGGCCTTAACAGCGACGTTGCCGTGAATGAACTGATTAATCTGATCCGTGAAAATGGCATGTGGGTAGAGAAAAATTAATTATTAAATATTGCTTAAAATGGCTGGTAGCGGATACATCAATGAGAAAAAAGGCTTAAATTTTCATAAAACATATTTGATATGAAAAAGCTCCTCACCGGATTGTTGGCCATGTTTATGGGTTTAACCGTAGCAATGGCGCAAACACCTGCCACTGCAACTAAAGATGTAAAGGCTAAAACAGAGAAGAAAGCTGCTACTGCCGAAAAGAAAGCAGAAGTAAAGAAAGCTAACGCTGAAAAGAAAGCAGAAGCAAAAACAGTTGCTGCTGAAAAGAAAGCTGCCGTAGCAGAAAAGAAAGCAGAAACCGCTCCGGCTACCGCTGCGTCTAAAACAAAAAAAGACGGTACTCCGGACAGACGTTTTAAAGAAAACAAAACTGCCGCAGCCGCTCCAGCAGCAGGACCTACCAAGAAAGATGGCACTCCTGACATGCGCTACAAAGCCAATAACAAAAATGCAGGAAAACATAAGAAAGCATAAGCTGACCTTCAACTGCACTAAATAACTCATTCTGAAAAGGAGGTATCACAGGATACCTCCTTTTTTATGCAGATACCTTCCTGCTTATACCCTTATTTGACCGCTGATAACACGGATATTTCTATTTAAAAGCATTTTTTCTACTTTTAACCGGATGCTTTTTTTAACCTGTTGTCAATAACTTCTGGTTATTACTAATAGTTATTAGTTATTTGACTTCGCTCTGGTGGCGGACTACATTTGTGTCGTAATCCACCAACCTGTAATTTAAATGGAACCCAACACGATTCAACGTTATAAGCGGATCCTATCCGGATCTTTTGCTTGTTTGCTTATGTTAGTGATGCTGGTCGGTATCGAAACGTTTATGCTTTGCACGCGCCACCTGACCTCTTTTGACAAATTAAGTGCGCCAACCGCCACTGCTGCAGCTGCACCAACTCCTGTATGGAGTCCGCCGGCTATCTCCACCATTCCCCCCGGGGAAAAGGGCGCTGCTATTCTTTACGGACGATCACTTATCAGTGAAACCGCCCGGTACCTGGGGCCTAAAGGCAGCGTACAACCCATGACCAATGGCATGAATTGCCAAAACTGTCACCTGCAGGCAGGCACTAAACCCTTTGGTAACAACTACAGCAGTACAGCCGCCTCCTACCCGAAATTCAGGGCCAGGTCCAACAGCACAGAAACGCTCAACAAGCGCATCAGCGACTGTTTTGAGCGCAGCCTGAATGGCGTGGCACCAGACAGCAACAGCAAAGAAATGCTGGCCATAAAAGCCTATATTGAATGGCTGGGCAGCGAAGTGCCTCCTCATACCACACCCGACGGCAACGGTATCCGTAAGCCCGATTATCTTGCCCGTGCAGCAGACCCGGCGAAAGGCGCCCTGGTATATCAGCAGCAATGCCAGACCTGCCATGGAGGCAACGGGGAAGGCATAAAAGCAGCAGATGATATCTCCTACACCTATCCGCCATTATGGGGGCCACATAGTTACAATGATGGAGCAGGACTATATCGTTTGTCTAACTTTGCCGGCTATGTGAAATACAATATGCCCTTCGGCGTAGACTATAACAACCCGCTACTCACGGATGAACAGGCCTGGGATGTAGCCGCCTTTATCAATTCACAGCCAAGGCCGCATAAAGATCAGTCGGCCGACTGGCACAACGTTGATCAAAAACCAATCGACTTCCCGTTTGGGCCTTACGCCGATGCCTTATCAGAACAACAGCATAAATACGGACCCTTTAAAACCAACCACATTAATCGCTAAACAATAGAAGAACCATGAAGAAAGTAATGCTCCTGCTCTGTCTCTTTAGTATTCTTGGCACGCAATACGCCATGAGCCAGCGCAAAACGAAGTACAAAGCCATTTACCAGCTCAACAGCGATGATGATAAAACCATCCGCAACACCCTCCGAAACATAAAGAACGCCGTGGAAGATCCGCGCCTGCAAGGCAAAGTGACCATTGAGCTGGTGGCCCATGGTGGCGGCGTTACCGCTTATAAAAAGGATCATCCTTACGAGTCGTTGCTACAGGAACTGCGGACCAAAGGCGTATTACTGGTAGAATGTGAAAACACTATGCGGGAGAGAAATATCAGCAAAGAAGAATTGTTTCCCTTCATTCAATATACCCCCAGTGGTAACGGCGAACTAATTATGAAACAAGCCGAAGGCTGGTCTTACGTACACCCATAAACGAAAACATCATGAAATATTTTGCAATTGCGCTGATGGTCACCGTGCTATTGGCGGGGGCGCTGCATGCCCAGGATCATCGCTTTGACCCACCCTGGAACACGCCGCCGGCAGCCGGTGTATCGTTTACGGTACCGGGCATTGATAACGTACCAGACTTATACGGCGACATTATTAATCCGCAACTGGTCATCTTTTTTGCCGGCAACCAGTTTATGGTCATTGACTCCCTGATCCACGACTTTAAGAAAGCTTATCCGCAATATCAGCGGGTATTTGCAGAGACGCTGCCACCGGGCATCCTGGCTCAACAAATCCTCACCGGTTCATTGGTGCTCGGGAACCTGCGGATAGCCGTGCAACCCGACATCTACACCGCTGGCAAAAGCCGTATAGATCAGTTAAAAGATAGCTTCTCCCTGGTGAAAAATTATGCAGGAAACACGCTGGCCATTATGGTACATAAAGGCAATCCCAAAAAAGTAAACCGCCTCTCTGACCTGGCTCGTAAGGATGTAAGGGTTAGCATGCCCAATCCCGCCTGGGAAGGCATTGGCAAGCGCATAGAAGAGGCTTATGTAAAGGCGGGAGGTACCGCATTGCAACAGGCTATTATGCAGGCAAAGGTGAACAGCGGTGGTACTTATCTCACTAAAATACATCATCGGGAAACACCTTTACGCATCCTTTATCAACAATCAGATGCAGGCCCTGTGTGGTTTACAGAAGCTTATTATCAGCAAATGATCGGGCATCCGGTGGAGCTGATCAGCGTACCGGCAACGGAAAACATACAGGCGTCTTATTGGGCTGGTGTGCTGAAAAGTGCCCCACATCCGGAAGCCGCAAAGGATTTCATGAACTTCCTGCTGGGACCATCCGGACAAGGTATTTATAAACACTTTGGTTTTACGCCACCAGAGATGTAAGGTTATTTTGTATTTTTATTGCATGTTCGATTTCAGACTCAAGGTATTTCATACCGTCGCCAAACGTCTTAGCTTCACTAAAGCTGCAGAGGAGTTGTATATTTCGCAACCTGCTGTTACCAAACATATACATGAACTGGAACAGCAACTGGGAATGGCGATGTTTGAAAGAATCGGCAACAAAATAAAACTAACCCGCGCCGGTACACTGGTGATGCACCATGCGGAAATTATTTTCACTGATTACCGCAACCTGGAATACGACGTTAATCAGCTGAAACATATGCAGGGCGGGCTATTGCCTATAGGTGCCAGTACTACCATTGCGCAATACCTGATTCCTCCCCTGCTGGCTAAATTTAACCAGCGGTATCCCGATGTAAAAACATCGCTCACCAACGGTAATACCGAGCAAATAGAACAGGCCCTGTTTGAAAAAAGTATTCAGCTGGGTATCATAGAAGGCAGTTCTAAAAATCCATTGCTGAAGTATGTGGAGTTTGCCAAAGATGAAATTGTACTGATAGGCAATGTAAAACACCGCTACGGTAACGGCGAACCCTTATCGGCTGCCGATCTGAAAACCATTCCGCTGCTGATGCGGGAGCATGGCTCCGGTACGTTGGAAGTGATTACAGAAGAACTGAAACGGCTCAAACTAAAGATCACTGACCTGAACATTGCCATGTATATGGGTAGTACGGAAAGTATCAAATCATACCTGCACCATTCGCCCTGTGCTGCTTTTATTTCTTTACAGGCAGTACAGCGCGAATTGGAGCTGGGAGAGTTTACCATTTTACCGATAAAGAATTTTAAACTGGTACGAAAGCTGCATTTTACGTATTTACAAGGGCTGCAGGACAAGCTTTGCCAGCTATTTATCCGTTTTGCGAAGCAAAATATGACCGAGTAAGGGTAACGCTAATTATTTAACAGGTGCCAGTGCAGCATTTCGCCCGCCGAAGCAGTTTCCTTCATCCCCAGGTGCTGTAATACTTTCATGGAAGCGGTATTAGTAACATCACATTCCGCTATCAGTTTTTTAACATGTGGTTGTTGAAAGGCCCATGCTACCAAAGCGGTAGTGGCTTCCCGCATATAACCTCTGCGGCGGTAAGCAGGTAACATGGCATAGCCGATTTCGATAACACCATTTTTATCCGGGCGGCCTTTAAAGCCGGTGTGTCCTATCACGGTTTTTTCTTCTTTGGATACAATAATCCATAACATCCAGGGAAATGATTTGGGATCATGTTGCAACAACTCAATGAAATGTGGCAACTGTTCCTTCAGATCGTCCTGTGGCCATTCATCCGGAATGGCAGCCTGTAGCACTTCTCCGGCATGCGGGTGGCGCAAATATATTTCCGTTAGCAAGGGCAAACGGCAAGGATACATCAACAAGCGTGCAGTATTAAGGGGTAACATAAAACGGAATTTGACGTCAACTATAATCTTCGCTACCGATATCGTGATTTAATGATACTGGTATCCAATGTCTCTCCTGGTTTCAGCACATGAATATCCAGTTTACTGATGTCTTCTGTCAGCGCTGCCAGCTTTTCCGGGGTACCTGTGAGTGTAGCCATAGATCCATAATGACAAGGGATTACATGCTTTACTTTCAACAGGCGAATAGCAAAAGCGGCTTCCAGTGGCCCCATGGTAAAGCGGTCACCGATAGGCAGAATAGCGATATCTGGTTCGTAGATTTCTCCTATCAGCGCCATATCACCAAATACAGAGGTATCGCCGGAATAGTATACAGACACATCATCACTGGTCCACACAATAAACCCATTGGTGGCATGTGGATATCCGATTTTCCCATCTGGCAGATTGATATGTGCAAAATGGAAAGCGTTGGTCATGGTTATTTTTACATCCAGGATATTGATAGTTCCGCCGGCATTCATTTTCTCAAACACATGATCCGGTATCCCCTGCTCTAACAGGTAAAACCGTACAATAGGATTGGCAATCACTTTAGGGGACCTGGTACGTATGATATCCACAATCTTACTATCCAGGTGATCGCTATGCCCATGTGTAATCAATATCAGGTCTATTTTCTCCGGCACTTGTACATTGGCCGGAAGAAACGGATTATTGGTGTACCAGGGGTCCAACAGGATAACATGTCCTTCCGGTGTAGTGATCTGAAAACTGGCGTGCGCCAGGAACTGAATCTGGGAATGGGAGTGCGCGCTCATAGTTTATGATTAACTGTTTAAATATACTATTAATTAAAGCAGAAAGCGCAACAGGAAAAGCTAATAAAGCGAATGACCAGGGCGGATGCATCATTACATATCCGCGCTGGTCATTCGCCTTATTCGTTTGTTGTTTATGTCTTTTATTTACGCTGCAGTGTATAAATGATAGCTGCATTTTTATTTTCGAAGTTTACGTTGGCTCTCCAGGTCATGGTGCTACCAGCGCCTACTACGTCTACTCTGTAGCCTGTAGTAACATTTTTAGCTTTATCGCCGCTGTACAGCTTTTTGAAGCCCAGCTGGGTAACGCCACCTGATTTGGTGAGGGTCCATGCAATATTCTGGGTTACTGCATTGCAACCATTTTCTGTAGAAGAAATGGTGTAAGAAGCACCTGCCCAGTTATCCGGGAATATCCACTGGCTACCAATAAAGCATTTTGCATTGGCTTCATCGAATACAGTTACTTTAGCGTTATCGGGAATGCCTTCGTATTTAATATCGGTTAAAACCCAGTTACCTTTTACGGCGGCCTTATTAATGTCTGTTGTAACGCCTTGTTTCGGGGAGCAGGAAGTTGCAAAAACGGCTACAATCGCCATCAATAATGCTGCAAATGAAAATTTTTTCATGGGAAATTAGTTTGTGTGTTTAAATGCCATAGTATTCAACACGCAGTTATCAAATAAGGTTTTATAACAGCAAGAATACTGCGGCAAGTTCAGCATTTACAAGAAACGTACCAAATGAAAGTAGTATTTAATGAGTAACAGGGGCAAGTGTTTGGGCTGGCTGGGGAATGGTCAGCCTCAAGAGTACATTTTCCAGTTGTTCAGTGCGGCGAAAAAAATACCAGGTACTGGCTGCCAGGGCCATCGTTAATACCACCATGGCAATAAAAGCACAGCGCCACCACATGCTCACGGTAATTCTTCTGTTCCAGAAAGGTTCCAGGTGTATATAGGTAGGGCCCGGATTCGTGTGTTCATTATAGTTACCCCAGCTCCGCTGTTGCTGTCCCTTTTCTTCCTTAATGCGTTGTAGCAGGTTATGTCTCAGCACCAACGGCGGCATTACTGCCTCTTCAAGCAATTTGCTTTCAAACCGCAGTTCGGCGGCGTTTACTTCCAGTTCCAGCAGTGGGTAAATTTCCCGTAAGCGGAATAATTCTTCCTCCTGTTCAGGTGAAGTGAGGCCGAGCAGGTAACGCTCAATGATGCCACTCTCTATATAATCACTGATGTTCAAAATAGTCCTTTACAAAATCGGCAGATACAAAATATAAGTAATAAATGCCATATCAATAGATACGTGAAATCCGGAATGCATGGATTTCAAATTGAGAAAATATTTTTAAATAACGCTTTTCAACTGCAAAAATTACACCTGGCTGGGAGATGTTTGCTCCTGCTTAACCGGTTGGTGGAGGTTAAAGCTGTGCTGCTCCTGTGACATACGGTATTTGAGATAATAAAAAATAGCCAGGAAGAGGAATACTTTAGACATGATAAAGAAGATAATGAAAAATATCTTCCACCAACGGTGAACGGTGATATGGCTACCGTCTTTCGGCTGAATGTTAATAAAAGTATAGTTGGACGAAGGATCCGAGTAGGCATGTCCTTGTTCCCAGCGGATCTTTTGCAATACGCGATCGCGTATTTCCATGGGAGGCATAGCTGGCTCGTCGAACGCGGCTCTTTCCAGGCGACGTTCCACAAATTCCACTTCGGTATCCAGTTCCGGATACAGTCGTCTCATGTGCTGCAGCTCTTCTACTTCTGCTTCAGAAGCAAGGCCGAGTACGAAGGACTCGATAATACCGCTTTCTATGTAGAATTTTAGTTCCACGTATCTTTTAGGAATTGTCTGAAAGACTTCATAGCGTCTCCCAGGATGTCATTTACTTGCTCTTCCGGCAATGCCAGTAAGCGTGCTATCGTTGTGATTGATAATCCTTTAAAGTAACTAAGCCGGAACACTTGTTGTTGATCAGCCGGCAGCATCAAATAAAATCGTTGTAATACTCCCTCTTCCAGCTTCATCAGGGCAGATCCGGTTAATGCAGTTTCCGGGAGCGCTTCTCTAATGGCTAATTCTCTGGTTTTACGCATTAGCCATGCAAATAAGGTTCTATAGCCGGATGTATGAAAGGTTCCGATATGTTGAAAAACCCAGGTAAATACTCTTACCATTACATCATCCGCTCTTTCTTTTACTGGTACCAATTGCAGCACTACTGCATAGAGTGCTCCTGCGTAGCGATCGTACAACAATTCTTTTGCCGCAGGATCCCCTATCACTAAACGCTCAATGAGCACTTGTTCACTTATATGTGCCAAATCACGCCGCAAAGAAGTTGTGTACTAAGTTTTAAGAATGCTAAAATAATAAATAAAAGCATGTAGACGTCACAACAGCTAATATGAATTTATCAACATATAAAACTAAAATGGACAACTTTTGGGCAAATCCATCCGGTACAACCAGTATTGCTGTCCCAGCCTGGGTTCCAGCTCACACACAATAGAAAATCCAAGATCACTGTACAAATGCCGGGCATCCGGCATAATAGTACTGGTATGCAGCCCAAGGATCTTCTCCCCTTTAGTGGTGGCCTGTTCTATGCACATTTGGGTTAACTGCCGGGCTATTCCCTTTCCCCTGTAAGCAGGATGTACCCCCAAACGGCGCACACTGGCCCAATCGGCCGGATATGGCGGATCTTCCTTGCCGGAATACACCAGGAATACCACGCCTACCAACTCCTCTCCAGCCTCACATACAAATGTGGTGGCTGTACTTATCAACGCCTCCAATGCAGATAAATTGCTTAAATTTTGTTTCATTTTTTCCCAATGCTCCGGCTCCAGCATGGTTTCAAACTGTCCGTAACTCAGCATAGAAACCTCCCGGATAGCCGCTATATCTGCAGCCTCCGCCAGCCTGTAATTCAGTGTATTCATCACCGTTATTTTACTTTTGAGGTCCAACAATTCCCCACCCACGGTTGTTGACAATAGGTAGATAATAAAGTTAAATTTACGATATGACTTTGCTCATAGTTAGTTTTTCTACTGCACGATAATTTTGAGAAAACTACCAACATGTCCTACACATCAATAGAAGCAGCCGTATCATTAATCCAGTCAGGCCAAACCGTATTCATACATACTGCCGCCGCCACGCCGAAAGAGTTGGTACGCGCTATGAGCGCCCGCAGCCACGAACTAAAACAGGTACGCCTCGTTAGCATCCATACCGAGTGGGAGGCTCCCTACGCCGAACCGGAGCATGCCCATGCTTTTCAGATAGACGCGTTCTTCGTTGGTAAAAATATCCGGAAAGCAGTGAATGAAGGAAGAGCTAACTACGTTCCCATGTTTCTCAGCGAAATACCCCGCTATTTCCGTACCTGCGAACAACCCATCGATGTAGCGCTTATCTCTGTATCTCCCCCGGATAAAAATGGCTACTGCACACTGGGTGTATCCTGTGATATCAGCAAAGCTGCCGTAGATGTTGCCAGGATTATTATTGCAGAAGTAAATCCACAAATGCCAAGAGTATTGGGCGATGGCGTTATTCATATATCCCGTATCACCGCGGCTGTAGATGTGGACTACCCTATTTATGCCCAACAGATTAACCCTCCCAGTCATATCGAACTATCCATAGGCCGCCATGTGGCCTCACTGATAGACGACCGCGCCACGCTGCAAATGGGCATCGGCGGTATTCCCAACGCCGTATTACAGTGTTTATCTGACCATAAAGACCTGGGCATCCACACCGAAATGTTTTCTGATGGCATTATCGACCTGGTGGAACGGGGCGTTATTACCGGCAAATACAAAACCGTACACCCCGGATTGCTGATTTCCAGCTTTGCCATCGGCAGTCAACGGCTATACGATTTTATGGATACTAACCTGATCATGCGGCTGATGGACGTGGAATACGTAAATAATCCTACCACTATCCGGAAAAACCCCAAAGTGACTGCTATCAACAGTGCCATCGAAATAGATATCTTCGGGCAGGTATGTGCAGACTCTATTGGGTTCAGACAATACAGTGGTGTAGGCGGGCAAATGGACTTTATGCGGGGAGCAGCACTTTCACAAGGAGGTAAACCTATTATAGCGATCCCGTCTGTTACCGGCAAAGGAATTTCCCGTATTGTATCCAGGCTGCAACCCGGCGCCAGCGTGGTAACTACCCGGGCGCATGTTCATTATGTGGTCACTGAATATGGCATTGCTCATTTGCTGGGGAAAAATCTTAAACAGCGTGCGCAGGCCCTGATCAATATCGCACACCCGGATCACCGTGAACAATTAGAAAAAGATGCTTTTGAGATATTCAAAGTTTTCTGATTCCGGCATGCTTAAATATCTGCTGCGTGAAGAAATTATTACTCTTTCTATTCTTTTGTGCCACTATAGCGGTAGCATCCGGGCAAATTACCCAGGATGCTACCAAACAATTAAGGGTATACGAAGATGATGACTTCTTCAATGTGTGGGGACGGGGTACTGATCGAGGCTATAGTAACGGCTCCCAGGTGGGTTATCTTTACATGAAAAAAAAATCATCAGCTTTCCTGGATAAATGGATACTTCCCACTGCCGGCCCGCAGGCCATCAACGTGTTTGAATGGGATTTAATGCAGGTGATGATTACGCCTAACCAGATCGCCGACAGTAGCTTCATTCCGGCCGACTTTTACTACGCCGGTGCCTTGTTTGCCACACATGGACTTACCTCCTACAACCCCGAAAAGAAATACAGCTTTCATTCAGAACTGGTATTTGGCGTATTAGGTCCCTGGGCGCTGGCCAAAGAATCACAGACCTTTTTTCATCATTTAATCGGATATCAGCCGCCGCGTGGCTGGGAATACCAGGTACCCAATGCGCCGTTGCTCAACTACAATTTTACCTTTGAAGCCATGTTGTGGAATCCCATAAAAAGCCTGGAAATACTGGGTGGCCTGAACGCAAAAACAGGTACTATGACTACCGCTGTGGGCGCCTGGTCTTATATCCGTTATGGTCTTTTTAATCCTTATTTCGGCAATCGTGATCTGACTACTGCCGTGCGCCGAAGGTTTCAACTATATGTGATGGCGCGGCCGCAATTTACCTTCACGGCCTATAATGCGCTATTACAGGGAGGTATATTTAAGTCGGAAGATACTAACTTTGAGCAACTGGATGGTAACCGGCAAACACATATGCGGCGCTGGTCTATCGGTATGGACTATGGCATTGGCATCGTAATTAACCGTATGAGTCTTCTTTATACCCAGAAAACACGTACAGAGTGGATGAGCGGTACGGGCAAACATTCGGTAGGTAACATTACCCTGCTGATTCCTATCTCCCGTAAAACTATTATTGACAAATAGCGTTATTTACCCAAATAATATTCCCATGCACATCAAATTATTTGTACTTTCTATTTGTACCCTGGCTGTTGTTTCCTGCGTAAACAACGGAAAAAAAACAAGCACCGATTCTACGGACAATGATACAACGCTGGATGTACAGGCTTCGGCGGAAAGCCCGCTGGATGTGAAACCATTATCTGGTTACTTCGTGAAAAATACGATCAAGGTAAAAGACAGTCTTACGTTTTGGGTGATTGATAACCAGGCATCTTTCGACAGCCTTTTCGGTGTGGCCAAAACCATGAATAATACCATTGACCAGCCCGACTTCGGCACCCAGGTAGTGGTAGCCGCTACCATGCCACCTACTTATTATGGCACCCAAATACAGCTGGCCGCTGCCACTTCCGATAATACCAACAACAATGCTTCCCTGCACTTTGTGGCAGTGAGTAACCCTGATAAAGGCTCCTCTTCTATTATGCCTTTGTGGCTCGGTGCAGTACCGAAAACAGGTAAAAGCACTTTTAAATTATTTACCGGAGATAATTTAACCAGCACTATTACGGAGCAACAGTAGGCTGCCCAAAGATTTTCTCAATTACCTGGTGCCTGTAGGCAAACAGATCATCCAGTTGTTTTTTCACAAACAGCCAGTGGGCAAGCCTCCCCAGCCAGCCGAAAGGGAGTTTGTAATGCACGATGTCTGTCATTTTAACGCCACCCGGCGTCGGTTGAAAATGATGCTCATGATGCCACAGGCGGTAGGGCCCTACCCGTTGTTCATCTACAAAATAATCAAGATAGGCTACATGGGTAATCTCTGTCATCCACTCCAGTGGAATACCCGCTATGGGCGCCACGGTATAAGTAATCACCTGGCCGGGGTATACCTGGCCGGTATGGGGAGCGGAGGTTTCCCGAAAACGCATGCTGGCAGGCGTAATATGAGACAGGTTAGCGGGAGATGAAAAATAATTCCATACATCTTCCGGAGAGGCGGGAATGATCTGCGTGTGCCGTAGTGAATAAATAGTGGCCATAGAAAAGATTAAAAGCATAAACTACCGAAGCGAAGATACAAGCGGATAAAATATAAATAGCAGAAATGCGCCTATCTTCGCTTCGGTAGCTTTAAGCTTTTTGCTTTCTGCTTTCTGCTTTATCTTCGTTATATGAATCAATTCTTCCGGAGCTGGGTTTTCTGGCTGATGTTTATTATCGTTTCTATTTCATTTACGCGATGCGCCAACATTGTACCGCCCAGTGGCGGACCAAGGGATAGTTTACCTCCGGTATTGCTCCAGGTAACGCCCCGCGACTCTACCCTTCACTTTCATAGTAAAAAGGTATACTTCATATTTGATGAATATGTGGAACTGGACAATGTGAACGACAAGCTGATTGTGTCTCCCACCTTGAAACGCCCACCTATCGTTACTGCAAAGCTGCATACCGTTACGTTGGAAATCAAGGATACCCTGGTAGCCAATACTACGTATACCTTCAACTTTGCGGATGCCATCCGGGATATTAATGAACGGAATATTGTGCAGGACTTTCAATACGTAGTGTCTACCGGCGACTACCTGGATAGCTTACAGGTAACCGGCCACCTGATAGATGCGGAGAATGGTAAGGTAGATAGTAACGTGGCGGTGATGTTGTATCGCGACCTCACAGATTCTATTGTTTCCAAGGAGAAACCGGTATACTACGCCAAAACCAGGGCAGACGGATCTTTCCGTTTTAAAAATATTGCGCCGGGTGCCTATAAAATATTTGCCCTGAAAGAAGAAGACCGTGACCTTCAATATAACCAGCCTACCGAACAGATAGCCTTCGTGGAAGCGCCGCTGGTATTGAAAGAAAGCAATGTGGCAGGTGTAAACATGCTGCTGTTTATGGAAACAGATAGCACCATAAAACCGCCACCAGAGCCAATTGATTCTACTGACCTTCAACAGGAAGACGAGGAAAAGAAAAAGAAGAAATTGCCTAAGTTAACAGCCACCGCTTCCCTGGAAGGTGGCATGCAGGAGTTACCCAAACCATTGAAAATCACGTTTTCGCTGCCCCTCAGAAACCTGGACAGCAACCGGGTGATTTTGGGAGAAGACAGCGCGTACAACCCGGTGACCTTTACCAATACCATGGATTCCACTAAAACCCAGTGGACCATTGGTTATCCCTGGAAAGAGGGCACTCCGTACCGGCTGATTATTCCCAACGATGGCCCTACAGATACCGCAGGGCAACACCTGGCCCGGGCAGATACGATCCGGTTCAGGACCAAGAAAGTATCCGACTATTCCATTTTTGCCCTGACGGAACTGAATATCAGCGATAGCACCAAATCCGCCATCAACGATAGCTCCATGCATTATGTAGTGCAGTTGGTACAGGACAAAACGGTTAAATATTCCGGTACTGTAGTAAACGGAAAATGGAGCCAGCGCTTTATTACGCCAGGAGAGTACGAGGTAAGACTATTGCTGGATACCAATGGTAATGGCAAATGGGATCGGGGTAAATATTATACCAAGCCGAGGAAGCAGCCGGAACGGGTGATTGTTATTGAAAAAATCAACCTCAAAGCCAACTGGACCCTACCTAAGAAAATAAGTATTTAAAAAATGCGGCGGGAGCAGGTGAGCTCCCGCCGCTGCAATATTCCTAACTTTGCACTATGATATTTTCGTCTGCTCTGATAGAAAACGCGGTAAATGAATTTGCAAAACTGCCGGGGATTGGTAAAAAAACCGCTCTCCGCCTGGTATTGCATCTGCTGAAGCAGGAAACGGCCCAGGTGGAACAGTTTGGAGATGTGATTGCCCGTATGCGGCAGCAGATCCGGTTTTGCAATGTGTGTCACAATGTATCTGATGCAGAAATATGTAGTATTTGCAGCAGCCATTCCAGGCAAAGGCAGGTAGTATGTGTGGTAGAAAGCATCCGGGATGTGATGGCCATTGAAAACACCCAGCAATTCAATGGCTTATACCATGTGTTGGGGGGTATTATCTCTCCTATTGACGGCATTGGTCCGGATCAACTGAATGTGCATTCCCTGGTGGAAAGAGTACAGTTTCAGGGTGTGGAAGAAGTAATTATGGCGGTAAGTCCTACTATTGAGGGGGACACTACCATTTATTATCTCTCTAAAAAACTAAAAGAATTCCCGGTAAAAATCACCACTATTGCCCGTGGTATTGCCTTTGGGGGCGAGTTAGAGTATGCTGATGAGATGACGCTCGCAAGGTCTATCAGCAACCGGTTACCGCTGGAAAGCTATGTACAGAATAAATAGCTATTAGCTTTTAGCCATTAGCTTTTAGCTTTTAGCAAAAATGCAGCGGAAACATATCATATGTTCTTCGCTGCATTTTTGCTAAAAGCTAATGGCTAATAGCTATAAAAAAATACGGGTGCTCAATAGCACCCGTCTTCGTTTAACCTGTAATTCCACGTTATGAAAAGTTTGTCAGACCGCGTCCTTTAAGGAATCGTTCTGAAATATGGTATGATTGGTTTCTGATTCTTTTGTAGCCTGCAGCTCTTTCCACCGCTGCATTTCATACTTATTTAAGAAGCATACCTTAAACACTTCCGGTTGCCGGTCGTCTGTCGACTGTGGCACTGGCTGTAACCCCAGGCTGGCCAGGTGTTTATGCAGGGTATGGATATGTTCTGATATAGTCATGACTGACACTAGTTTTGTTGTAATAAATATTAAGAAACACGAATGATGAATCTGTTAATTGCAACAGCAATTATAGGGAGTGTGGGCGGAGGGCTGGTGGGTGGCCATGGCCGGGTAAATCACTATATTTCTATCATTTTGTTGCATGGTGTCTTTCTATTACCCTACAAATATAGTAGACTTTATAGACTACTGCCAAATTAATTTTCTAAATATAAACAAAATCTATATGCACTACATTCGATATAGACCAAAGCAAAAGGTGGCTAAAACTCCGGTCACATCTTGGTAAACGCAAATTCACAAAACAAAATATTAGCTGGGAAAAGGTTATATTTGTGAGGATTTTTCAGGGTGGATTTGTTTATTGTTCGACCCTGTTTTCATTTCTCAACGGTAACTAATAAACGCCTTGACAATTATGAAATCTTTGCAAGACTGCGCCAACGAGCGTATACTTATCATTGATGGTGCAATGGGCACCATGATACAACGCTATCAACTCCAGGAATCTGACTACAGAGGCACCCGCTTTGCCGACTATCACAGTGATCTTAAAGGCAATAACGACCTCCTGAACCTCACCCAGCCACAAATCATTGAAGCCATTCACCGGGAATACCTGGAAGCTGGTGCTGATATTATTGAAACCAATACTTTCAGCAGCACCTCTATTGCCATGGCCGACTATGACATGCAGGACCTGGCCTATGAGCTGAATGTGGCCGCTGCTACTATTGCCAAGAAAGCAACAGCAGCCTACAATGCCTTAACACCGGATAAGCCCCGCTTCGTAGCTGGTGCTATTGGTCCCATGAATAAAACATTGTCATTATCACCAGATGTAAACAATCCCGGCTTCCGCTCTGTATACTTCGATGAAGTAGCCGCAGCCTATGAAGAACAGGTGCGTGGCCTCTCCGATGGCGGCGTGGATATACTCCTCATAGAAACCATTTTTGATACGCTGAACTGCAAAGCTGCTATTTATGCGATCAAAAAATACTTCCGTGAATCCGGCAAACCAGAAATTCCTATCATGATTTCCGGTACCATCACCGATGCCTCCGGCAGAACCCTCAGTGGTCAAACCCTGGAAGCGTTTTATATTTCTGTGATGCACGCCAACCCGTTTTCTATTGGCCTCAACTGCGCCCTGGGCGGACAACAGATGCGTCCTTATGTGGAAGAATTATCCAATATCGCCAGTTGCTATGTAAGCTGCTACCCTAACGCCGGCTTACCCAATGCCTTTGGTGAATATGATGAAGAACCGGAAGATACCGCATGCACCATCGAAGACTTCGCCAACTCCGGCTTTGTGAACATAGTAGGCGGTTGCTGTGGCACCACACCAGATCATATACGCCATATTGCAGACCATGTGAGACATATCAAACCACGACTGAAACCAGTATTAGCCGATACACTGGCCTAATCTATCACAGCAGGTTTATTTAACACCCAGTAACAGCAACAATGAGCGAAACTATTATACATAACACAGATATTGTCAGTGAACCAATCATGAATGAAGAACGCCGGATCATCAGGCCCTTTATGCGTTTGAGCGGACTGGAACCACTGGTAGTAAGGCCTGAAACCAATTTCATCAACGTTGGGGAACGTACCAACGTAACCGGATCCAAGAAATTTGCCCGCCTGATCAGGGAAGGCCATTACGAAGAAGCGCTGTCTGTTGCCCGTCAACAGGTAGAAAGCGGCGCCCAGATCCTGGACGTAAACATGGACGATGCCCTCCTCGATGGAGAAGTGGCCATGTCCACCTTCCTAAACCTCCTTGCAGCAGAACCAGACATCTCCCGTATCCCGGTGATGATTGACTCCAGTAAGTTTTCTGTTATTGAAGCCGGGTTGAAATGCGTACAAGGTAAATGTATTGTCAACTCTATCAGCTTAAAAGAAGGCGAAACCAAATTTATTGAACAGGCACATATCTGCAAAAGCTATGGCGCTGCCGTAGTAGTAATGGCCTTCGATGAACACGGACAGGCAGATACCGAAGAAAAACGTGTCAGCTTCAGCCACCGCGCCTATAAAATATTAACCGAAGTAGTGGGTTTTGCACCGCAAGACATCATCTTCGATCCGAATATATTTGCGATTGCCACTGGTATTGAAGAACACAATAACTACGCAGTTGAATTCATTAATGCCACCCGTCGTATTAAAGAACTGATGCCACTGGCTAAAGTAAGCGGTGGGGTGAGTAACGTGTCGTTCTCCTTCCGGGGTAATGAAACTGTGCGTGAAGCCATGCACTCCGTATTCCTGTTCCACGCCATCAAAGCAGGCATGGATATGGGAATTGTGAATGCCGGTATGCTCCAGATCTATGACGACATTGAACCACAACTGCGGGAACTTTGTGAGGATGCCATACTAAATAGGCGGGAAGACGCTACCGAAAGACTCATACAATTTGCAGAAACCGTTAAGGCCAAAGGAAAAGTTGTAGAAAAAGACGAAACCTGGAGGCAGGGAACAGTAGAAGAACGGTTAAGTCATGCCCTGGTAAACGGTATTACTGATTATATTGATGAAGATACTGAAGAAGCCCGCGTAAAATACCCACGTCCGCTGGATGTGATTGAAGGTCCACTGATGGCTGGTATGAACATCGTAGGTGACCTGTTTGGCAGTGGCAAAATGTTTTTACCCCAGGTGGTAAAAAGTGCCCGTGTGATGAAAAAATCAGTGGCTATCCTGACTCCTTATATAGAAGAAGAGAAACTCCGTTTACAGGAGCAGTTTGGAGGGGAAATTAAAGCCGCTGGTAAAATTTTGCTTGCCACCGTAAAAGGAGATGTACACGATATCGGTAAAAACATCGTGGGTGTAGTACTGGCATGTAACGGCTATGAAATTATTGACCTGGGCGTAATGGTGCCTGCAGAAAAGATTTTGCAGACCGCACGCCAGGAAAAGGTAGATATCATCGGGTTAAGCGGCTTGATTACCCCCAGCCTCGACGAAATGGTGCACGTAGCCCGTGAACTGAAAAGGCAGGATTTTGATATTCCGCTGATCATTGGTGGCGCCACTACCAGCCGTACCCATACAGCGGTTAAAATAGCCCAGGAATATGGCCATGGCGTAGTACACGTACTGGACGCTTCCCGTAGCGTAACCGTTACCGGCAGCCTGCTGAACAAAGCCCTGAAGCCTGATTTCCTGGCGGGTATCCAGGAAGAATATCATAAGCTGAACGAGGCTTTTAAGAATAAAAAACAAACCAAACAATTCCTTCCTATCGCACAGGCGCAGGAGAACAAAGCTGCCATCGACTGGAATAGCTTTACGCCGGTAAAACCGAAAAAAACCGGGGTGATAAAATTTGAGAACTACGATCTGAAGGAAATTGCAGCATATATAGACTGGCAGCCGTTTTTCATTGCCTGGGAGCTACATGGTAAATTCCCTCAAATCCTCAGCGATGAAATTGTAGGGGTGGAAGCCACCCGTTTGTTCAACGATGCGCAGGAATTGCTGAAAAAAATAATTGAGGAAAAATGGCTGGGCGCCAACGCAGTGATAGGCCTTTATCCTGCTAACCGCGTGGCGGCAGACTCCGTAAAGGTAACTCCGGAGCAATCCAACATCACCCCGGTACAATTGGAATTCCTGCGTCAGCAGGTGAAGAAGGCGCCGGGACAACCTAATTTCTCCCTGGCTGATTTCATCGCCCCTGTTGAAAGTGGCAAGACCGACTACATTGGCGGGTTTGCAGTGACTACAGGAATCGGTATTGAAAAATGGCTGGATAAATTCAAAGCGGAGCACGACGACTACAACAGCATTATGCTGAAAGCCCTGGCCGACAGGCTGGCGGAGGCTTTCGCGGAATTAATGCACGAGCGTGTGCGGAAGGAATTCTGGGGTTACGCCACAGAAGAGCATCTTAGCAACGAGCAGCTGATTAAGGAAGAATATGCTGGTATTCGTCCGGCGCCAGGCTATCCCGCCTGCCCTGACCATACCGAGAAATATAAATTATTTGATTTGTTGAACGCTACCGAAAACACCGGCATTACGCTCACAGAATCCCTGGCCATGTATCCCGCTTCCAGCGTGAGTGGATGGTATTTCGCCAATCCTGAAAGCAAGTATTTCGGATTAGGTAAAATTGAAAAAGATCAGGTAGCGGAATATGCCACCCGTAAAGGCTGGACTATAGAAGAAGCAGAACAGTGGCTTCGCCCCAATCTTGAATACGATCTTTAGCAGTTAGCTTTTACCATTAGCCGTTAAACCAAAGCGGATGGTTAAAAAGTTAACCCTTAATATTTCAGATAGAATGGCCATTGGTTTTTAGCTGGATGAAGACAATTTAGTTTCATCTCGCTAAAAGCTGATGGCTAACCGCTAAAAGCTACATATGCGTATCATATCTTACAATGTAAATGGCCTGAGGTCTGCTATGACCAAAGGATTCACCGAATGGTTACAATCCGACCCCGCAGACGTTATCTGCCTCCAGGAAATTAAAGCTCACCAGGAAAACATCGACTTTCAACAGTTTGAAAAACTGGGATACGAACATTACTGGTTTCCGGCCCAGAAAAAAGGCTACAGTGGCGTAGCGGTGCTGACCCGTATTAAACCAGACTTTGTACAATACGGTAATGGGCATGAACAAAGTGATACAGAGGGGCGCTTTATCCGCCTGGATTTCGGCGATATTACCCTGATCAATACCTACTTCCCTTCCGGCACCAGTGGAGATATCAGGCAAACCTATAAATACCAGTGGCTGGAGGAGTTTTTCACCTACCTGGATGTGTTAAAGAAAGCCCGTCCAAAGCTGGTGGTATGTGGGGATTATAACATTTGTCACAAGCCGATAGATATCCATGACCCGGTGAGCAATAAAAATTCAACCGGCTTTTTACCTGAAGAACGAGCCTGGATGGACCGTTTCTTTGAAAGCGGCTTTGTGGACAGCTTCCGTCATTTTAATACAGACCCTCATCAGTACAGCTGGTGGAGCTTCCGGGCTAATGCCAGAAACAATAACAAGGGCTGGCGTATAGACTATATCAACGTCACAACCCCGTTAAAAGAGCAATTAAAACACGCTACTATTTACCAACAGGTGAAGCACTCAGATCATTGTCCGGTATTTGTAGAGCTGACTGTATAAGCAAAAAGTAATATGATTATATACAATGTAACCACCAAAGTGGCCACAGATACGGTGTTCCAATGGCTTCAGTGGATGAAGGAATCACAGATTCCGGCTGTTATGGATACCGGGTTATTCAGCGACTACCGTATGAGCCGGTTATTGGAACAGGATGATAGTGAAGGGCCGACCTATGTAGTACAATATTTTGCGGATAGCCTGGAACAGTACAATACCTTCTCAGAGCGGTACCAACAAGGCCTTCGGGAGCGCGCGTATGCCATTTTCGGAGACCGTTTTATCGCCTTTAATACCGTTATGGAGGTGATTTAAGTAAGGGGTCTTGACTAAACTTATCCACAGGAAATCCACTATTTTCAAGGCATCCGGACTTTGGTATAATACTTGGTTTCAGGCCTTGTTAATGGTAAAAAAGCTAGCAAACATGCTACAGCACAGGGTTTTATGTAATTCTGCTAAAGGTCGTCACTTTAGCATGGTTACCACTAATCAGCTGTAACCGTTACCAGTAGCGTTTTTCAGCCGATAAAATTTTCTATAAAAAAGTTGTAAAAAATTTGGTAATCTGATAAAACGCGCTATATTTGCTCACATCAAACATTTTTTCACTAGTTAAATCTTACTAACTATGAACAAAGCCGAATTAATCGACAAGCTTGCTAAAGATGCAGCTATTACCAAAACCCAAGCTAACGAAGCTCTGGATTCTTTCACCAAAGCTGTTGCTGATACCCTGAAAAAAGGTGGTAAAGTAACTTTGGTTGGTTTCGGTACTTTCTCCGTTTCTAAACGTGCAGCACGTAACGGTAGAAACCCACAAACCGGTCAGATCATCAAGATCAAAGCTAAGAAAGTTGCTAAATTCAAAGCTGGTAAAGCTTTATCTGACAAGCTCTAATCAGTTAGCACAACTTATTCAAGCAAGGAACAATTATGTTTCTTGCTTTTTTTTTATATCAAACGGCCGGCACTACACTATTTCATCGAATTACAGTAATTTGCAGCCTGATAACATCATATTTAATAAACAACAAACTTCAAATTATTCGTTATGGGTAGAGGAGATATTAAAACCAAAAAAGGTAAAATCTTCAGCAAATCTTTCGGTAAATCAAGATCCGCTAAGACAAGAAAAAATACAGCCGCTAAAGCAACAGCGCCTAAAGCATAAGCATAAAGCATAAAGCAGAAAGTATAAAGCTATTATAGCGAATGACATAAGCGATAAAGTAACCAATATTCGCTTATGTCATTCGCTATAATAGCTTTATACTTTCTGCTTTATGCTTTATGCTCTCTCACGGTGCCAGCCGTGCTGTTGTCCAGCTACCATCTGGTGCCAGCGAATACAAAATACGATCGTGCAGGCGGCTGCTTCTACCCTGCCAGAATTCTATTGCCTGAGGCTTTACTATATATCCACCCCAGTAATCAGGTCTTTGAGGCGCCGTATGTGCATATTTTGCGGCTACCTGATCTACCTGTTCATCCAGGAAAGAACGGCCGGGAATCACCTTGCTTTGAGGCGACGCGATGGCGCCTATCCTGCTACCTAAAGGACGAGTATTATAATATTCGTTGCTGATGCTTGCTGGTGCCTTACTCACCGTACCTTCTATACGTACCTGTCTTTCCAGCTCCCGCCAGAAAAACAACAGGGTAACATGTGGGTTCTGCGCCAACTCCTGACCTTTGCGGCTTTCATAGTTGGTGAAAAATAAAAATCCTTCTTCGTCGAAGCTTTTCAGCAGTACAATGCGCGCTGAGGGTCGGCCGTCGGGAGTACTGGTAGCCAGGGTCATGGCATTGCTTTCATCTATTTCGCTATCAATTGCCTCTTGCCACCATTTCCCGAATTGCGCCAGGGGATAAGGTGCAATATCACTTTCATCCAGGGAAGCCAGCTTATAATCTTTCCGTAAATCCGCTATTTTCTGGTTCAACATGGTCTGTTAATTTTATTGGTTCAAATGGGTCCTCAAAGGTATGGAAGGATAATAGTAATTTTGACGGATCTGATATAAATCATACTATGAAAAGAGCTTCATTATTGGTATTACTGCTGGCGATGGTTTTATTGTCGTGCCATACGCGCAGCGAGAAAGACGGCGCTGCCGCCGGTAATACTGCCAACACCATTGTGCCACTGGTGTCTACTCCCCTGTTTTATACACAACTCAAAGGAAAATTAGGCGATAAAGAAATTACCATGCAATTGCTAAAAACCGCTCCTAACCTCTTTCGTGGTTACTATAGCGATGATAGCACCGGCCGCCCTGTTGCCTTATGGGGCACCCTGGATTCCAACCTGGTAAACATCTATGAAGAAACCAACAACAGCTCGGAAGACCGGTTATTCAGCGGTTATCTTTCTGATGATGGTAAATTTAAAGGTGTATGGCATGGTAACGGCACGTCCTATCATTTTGAATTTCATACGGATCTGCAGAAAGCCATACCCCTGAAGGTGTTTTACCTGATTGATTCCGCGAAGCTGATACCATCCTTCCCCAAGTCGCCTATAGGCACTGTTTCCAACAGTATGATATGGCCTGATTCCACAGTAGATTCTACTATTGCTCACTTCATTGTGCAGCAGATAACAGGCAGCAATTATTTCAAAACACCACAGCAATATTTAAAAAGGGGAATCGACTCCTTTATTCTCGGTTACCGCATCTCGGCCAAAGATGCTGATAGTAGTGAATTCAGCGATGCTTCCGCAGCCATGTCGTGGAACTGGACTACAGACAACGATATGAAAGTGGTGTACAATACCTGGCCGTTGCTGGTGGTGGAGAAGTATGCGTATGATTTTACCGGCGGGGCTCATGGCAACTGGGGGGCTACTTATAAAACCCTGGATTTATCTAAGCGGAAGGTGCTTACACCGGATGATATTTTCAAGCCTGGTTATAAAGAAGCCGTGAGTGCGTTGCTGGATAAGGCTTTCAAAGACAGGTTCCATATGAGTGAAGAAGAAGCATTGGATCAGAACCTGTTAGTAAAGAGTATCCCGCCCAATAATAATATGATTGTCACTGATAAGGGTGTAGCCTTCAGTTATGTGCCTTATGAGATAGGGCCTTATGCTTTAGGGCAGGTAACGTTGTTTATTCCAATGCAGGCGTTGAAGGGAGTGTTGAAGTAGCTTTTAGCAGTTAGCCATTAGCTTTTAACAAAAATGCAGCGAGAAACATATGATATGTTTCTCGCTGCATTTTTGTTAAAAGCTAATGGCTAACTGCTAAAAGCGATATTATCCTTTCACTAAAGTACCTACATTTTTACCCATGATCACGTTCAGGAGGTTACCCTGGCGGTTCATATCAAACACGATAATAGGCAGCTTATTTTCCTGGCAAAGGGTAAATGCTGTCATATCCATCACGTTGAGGGATTTCTGGTATACTTCAGAGAAGGTAATGGTTTCGAAGCGGGTAGCTGTTTTATCTTTTTCAGGATCGGCGGTATAGATACCGTCTACGCGGGTTCCTTTCAGGATAACATCCGCCTGAATTTCGATAGCACGCAGGGAAGCAGCAGTATCCGTAGTAAAGTACGGGTTACCGGTACCTCCACCAAATATTACAACACGACCTTTTTCCACGTGGCGGATAGCGCGGCGGCGGATATAAGGTTCAGCAATTTGTTCCATTTTGATAGCAGACTGGAGGCGGGTGTAGAGTCCTACTTTTTCCAATCCGCTTTGCAGGGCCATGCCGTTGATAACTGTGGCGAGCATTCCCATATAATCGCCCTGTGCTCTTTCAATACCTGTTTCGGCTTCATTCATTCCGCGGTAGATATTTCCTCCACCTATGACAATGGCTACCTGTACTCCAAGGTCGGTAACCGCCTTAATATCATAGGCGTACTGTGTTATCACCTTCGGATCAATACCATAATTTGCATCCCCCATGAGGGCCTCACCGCTCAATTTGAGCAAAATACGCTTATACTTTGGCAACATGACGCTATAAATATTGTAAGATTGTGATTCCTAATCCGGTTTACGGTATTCTAATATACAACTTAAATGCAGAAAGGAGGAAAGGAAGGAAAAAATGCCTTGCGGACTTCCTGTTTTTTGGTGGATTGAAGTGTATGATTAGATATGCACAAAAAAAAGGAGAGAAATGAAATTCTCTCCTTTTTTTCAATATGATGATATTACCCTAAAGCGATTCGCTTAAAGCCAGTCACTTTCAGATCAGCATCTACAGACTTCAGGTAATCCGCTACGGACTTGTTGTTGTCCTTAACGAAAGCCTGTTGCAGCAGGGTGCTTTCTTTGAAGAATTTGTTCACTTTACCGGCAGCGATTTTTTCCGCCATTTCAGCAGGTTTACCTTCTGCTTTCACTTGTTCAACAGCGATTTCTTTTTCGCGTGCAATTACGTCAGCAGGAACGCCATCAGCATCAACGGCGATAGGATTCATCGCTGCGATTTGCATAGCTACATCTTTACCTACTTCTTCAGAAACAGGCTTAGAGAAAGCAACCAGAACGCCCATACGGTAGTTACCATGGATGTAAGAAGTTACTGCACCAGCTTCAACGAATTCAAATTTATTCAGGGTGATTTTTTCACCGATTTTAGCTACCTGATCGTTTACTTTATCAGCAACGGTAGCGCCATCCAGAGAAGCTGCGTTCAGGTCTTCTACGGTTTTGATACCGTTAGCCAGCGCCAGATCAACGATAGACTGAGCAAATTTTACGAAATCTTCGTTTTTAGCAACGAAGTCAGTTTCACAACCCAGACCTACGATAACACCGGATTTACCATCAGCTGCTGTTTTAGCGATGATAACGCCTTCTTTGGTTTCACGATCGGAACGTAAAGCGGCCACTTTCTGACCTTTTTTACGCAGGTAGTCTACTGCTTGTTCAAAATCACCATCACTTTCTACCAGTGCCTTTCTGCAATCCATCATACCAGCACCAGTTTGCTGACGCAGTTTATTTACATCAGCTGCTGTAATTGTTGCCATGAGCTATAAATAGTTTAATTGTTGTAAAAATTTATGATCAGCCTTTACCTATTAGCCTTTAGGTCTTAATAAATGCAGCAAAATAATTCCTGTTGCATTTACTAAAAGCTAAAGGCTAATAGCTTAAAGCGTAATAATTATCTTCCGCCGCCTGGTTTTCTAGGACCGTTGTTGTTGCCAGCGCCAGACGGACGACGTTGTCCACCTGCAGCACCGCCGCCACGGTTAGCTCCACCACCACGGTTAGCTCCGCCGCCCTGGCCACCTGGACCACGACCGCCTTGACCGCGGTTAGCGCCACCTGGGCCGCCTTGACCACGTCCACCACCTTGAGCACCTGGTTTACGACCTCTTTCGCGATCTTCACCGCCTTCAACGTCGAATTTACGTGCCTTATCGTCTGCTTCTTCTTCTTCCTCTACTTCTTCAGATTTCTCTGTAGCTCTTTCAGACAGACCTTCAGCGATTGCTGCGCAGATGTAGCTGGTAACGATAGCGATAGATTTAGTAGCGTCATCGTTCGCAGGGATTGCGAAGTCAACTTTAGTAGGGTCAGAGTTAGTATCTACCATACCGAAAGTAGAGATGCCCAGACGTTTAGCTTCTGCCAGTGCGATGTGTTCGTGGCTGATATCTACCATGAACAGTGCAGCTGGTACACGTGCCAGTTGAGCGATACCACCCAGCACTTTCTCCATTTTCTCTTTATCGCGGCTTAAAGTCAGACGTTCTTTCTTGGTAATGTTGTCGAATGTACCGTCCTGCAGCATTTTTTCAATGCTCTGCATTTTCTTAACACTCTTACGGATAGTAGAGAAGTTGGTGAGCATACCACCTAACCATCTTTCAGTAACGAAAGGCATGTTGATGTTACGCGCAGCATCTGCTACGATTTCTTTCGCTTGCTTTTTAGTAGCAACGAACATGATCTTTTTACCGCTTTTAGCGATAGATTTCAGGGCAGCTGCTGCTTCCTGTAATCCTTCTACGGTTTTGTTCAGATCAATGATATGAATACCTTTCTTTTCTGCGAAAATATAAGGCAGCATCTTGGGATTCCACTTTTTCTTCAGGTGACCGAAGTGAACACCTGCCTCCAGTAACTGCTGCTGCAATGAGGTATTATTTTCCATGTTTATATTGCTCAATTAAAAGGATCAAATAATGTTTAGCTTTTAGCAGCTGGCGAATTAGCCAGTAGCTAACGGCCAATAGCTCAAAAATATTAGCGTTTAGAGAACTGGAAGCTTCTTCTTGCTTTCGCTTTACCTGGTTTCTTACGTTCAACTCCACGTGGATCACGTTTCAGGAGGCCTGCTGCTTTCAGTGCGGGACGGAACTCGATGTTCACTTCGCACAGTGCACGGGCAATACCCAGCTTAATAGCTTCTGCCTGACCTTTGATACCACCACCTTGCGCATTGATTTTTACATCAAATTTATCGAGTGCATCGATAGTTTTGAAAGGCAGTTCCACCTGGTTCTGCAGGTAGATCAAAGAAAAGTAGTTTTTATAATCTTTGTCGTTAACTGTAATGTTACCGGTACCCTTGTTGATATAAACGCGGGCAACAGCTTCCTTACGACGACCTATTGTATTTTTTTGCTTTTCCATGTATCAGAGAAAAATTAGAAAGTTAAAGGTTGTGGTTTCTGCGCAGCATGCGGATGTTCAGCACCAGCATATACAAATAATTTTTTGTACATCGCACGACCCAGACGGTTTTTAGGCAGCATGCCTTTAACAGCCTTTTCGATCAGTACTTCCGGACGGCGACGAACCAGGTCCTTAGCCAATTCGATTCTCTGACCACCTGGGAAACCAGTGTAGTGCATGTATTCTTTTTCTGCCATTTTATTGCCGGTTAAAGCAATTTTTTCAGCGTTGATTACGATGATATAATCACCACAATCAGTGTGAGGCGTATAATAAGGCTTGTTTTTACCTCTTAAGATAGCCGCCATTTTAGCTGCTACTCTACCCAGTGTCAGGTTGGTAGCATCTACTATATGCCAGTCACGCTTTACGTAAGCGTCGTTAGCCGATTTAGTTCTGAAACTTAATGTATTCATTGTTGTATACGATAAAAAATTACGTCTTGTAAACAATTCCCCATTATGAGGAGTGCAAAGGTACATTGCACAATCTTAATAACCATACAATTTGGACACTTTTTTACAAAGCACCTTTGTAATTAATTGATTTTCAATAAAAAATTTGTATAAAAGTTATTAACAGCAAACGAAAAGCTGTTAATATTATAATATTTCACTAATGAAAGCGGGCCTCCCGGTGATGGGAAGCCCGCAAAAGACTCATTATATTAAGAAATATTAGTATCCAGGATTCTGGGTGAGTTTGGTGTTGGCATCTGTTTCACGCTGAGGAACAGGCAGCACCAGCATATTATCTGTATATGTATAAGTGCCGATGCTTTTCTTCAGGCGTTTATATGTCCAGAGCTTATCTCCCTCAAAGGCCAATTCCCTGATGCGCTCCTGCACGACGATGTCCGGCGTTACAGCAGTCAATACACTGGCATGAGATCTTTTTCTTACTGCATTTACGTCATCCAGCGGATCTGCCCCCACTGTTGTACCTGCACGCAAGTTGGATTCTGCACGGGTAAGTAACAATTCTCCCAAACGCACTACAGTGTATACTTTATATTGTTGTTTCCATTTCGCGCTATAGTCACCGGAATTACCTGCAATCCCATCTCCTTCATAAGAGAAGGTTTTACGATCATCACCAGCAGCATAAGGCAATACACTCAGGTCTACATTTATGTCTCCTCTACCGCCAAAGTCACGGGAAGCATAAAAGGTCTGCAATCCATTATCAACAGTACCTGCATTGCTTTGGTTGGTTTGCTGGATTGCAAACACATCTTCAGTAGAATTAGTCGCGTTATTAAACGCTTTATCAAATGAAGATGCCAATGTGTACGCTCCGCTTTCGATTACGTCGTTTGCGGCTTCCGCAGCCTCTTTGTATAATCCTTCTGCCATATATACCCTGGAAAGAATAGCAGACGCAGCATATTTAGTAGCCCGGCCATTATCTGCTGCCTCCGGTAAATTTGCAGCAGCAAATTGTAAATCCAGTAACACTTGTTTATGTATTGCATCTACACTAGCTCTTGCCTGATTTGCTTTAGGAAGATCTTCCTGTGCTATAATAGGATCAAGAATTAATGGAACAGCAGGATTTGTGGCAACAGCTCCTGCTGAATAAGGCAGCCCATACAAATTACAAAGTTGGAAGTATAACAACCCACGTATAAACCGGGCTTCCCCTTCTATCTGCTTTTTGTTGTCAGCAGATACCAGGCCGATATTTGCAATAACGATATTGACGTTATTAATTGTTTTGTAGCCACGCTGCCAGATTCCTTCAGCAATGCCACTTGTTTTTAATTGCGATTTATCCTGAAATTGACGATAAGGCAGGAAGGTTCCTTCAAATGATAATTCATTTTCTGCGGCTAACAGATCAGGAATTAACACAGCGCGCTCACCATAAAGGTTGTAGTGCTGTAAATTGGCGTATGCCCCCATTAACTCCGCAGAAACATCACTTTCGTTTTGTACCTGACCAGGAACGATATACGATCCGGGTTCCACATCCAGTTTTTTGTTACAAGCTGGTAGTCCTGCAACGGAAACCGCCAACAGGAAAGGAATAACATATTTTTTATATGATTTCATTATGCACACGTTTAAGATTAAAATTTAACATTCACTCCCAGAGTAATCTGTTTAGCCTGTGGAATAGTGTAATAGTCGATACCACCAGCAATATTACCCAGTACGTCTGAGTTAATTTCCGGATCACCAAAATATTTGGTTTTTGTCCACAGGTTGTAACCTGCCACATATACACGTAAACTTGAAATCTTTAACGCGTTAATTGCGCTCTTAGGCAATGTATAGCCCAGCGTGAGTGATTTCAAACGAATATATGAGCCATCAAATATCCAACGACTGTTGGCAGTAGATGCACCACCATCAGCATAAAAATAAGACAGACGTGGAACATTGGTGATATCACCAGGTTTCTGCCATCTTTTCAATACATTCGTTAACTGGTTATCGTAACCACCTGCAAACCCGTTGTCCTGGTATACACCTGCACGATTGTAAATGCTGTTACCTTGTACAAAAGAGAAGAAGGCACTCAGGTCAAATCCATAAGCAGAGAATGTATTCGTTAAACCACCAGTCCAGTCAGGATTAGATTTACCAACAACCATTCTTTCTGCTTTTGAAAAATCTGAAGTGGTTTTACCTGCTGCATCGAGATATAATGCATCACCCGTTTGTGGATCTACTCCTGCAAACTTAGCCATGTAGAAAACACCAATAGGTTGTCCTTCTACTGCTCTTTGTTCACCGCCAGAAGATTCAATAATCTGTCCTTTGATGTCTTTTACACGGTTCTTATTATAAGATACGTTCAGTGAAGTATTCCATTTAAAGTTGCGGCTATTGATATTAATACTGTTCAGTAAAATTTCCACCCCTTTATTCTCCATATTACCAATGTTCAGGTATTGGAAATCATAACCAGAAGTATATGGAAGGTTAGCCTGCAGCAACAAATCAGAAGTTTGTTTATTATAATAATCAATCTCACCACTCAGACGATTATCAAACAAACCGAATTCAACACCTACGTCGAATTGTTTTGTTTTTTCCCATTTCAGATTTGGGTTACCCATTTGATATGGACGGTACCCTGGTAACTGAGGATAAGAAGTTGGTTGCAACAATGTTAAATACCTGTTTTCACCAATTTCCGCGTTACCTGTTGTTCCATAACTTACGCGCAGTTTCAGGAAGTTCAGTGTTTTGTTATCTTTCAGGAAGTCTTCCTGGGAAGCTACCCAGCCCAATGATGCAGCTGGGAACCAACCATAACGGCTATTAGGCCCAAAACGGGAAGATCCATCTGAACGTAAACTTACAGAGGCAAGATATTTTTCTTTATAAGCATAGGTAGCTCGTCCAAAATAGGAAAGGAAGGTATAACGCTGTGCAGTAGAGTTTCCATAAGTAATAGAGGCTGCTGCTACCAGTTTTTTGATGATATCTGATGGGAACAATTCTCCATTCACTTCAGTAGTTGAGAAATCGTTTTGCAGATAGCTCATACCAGCTGTTACACTCAAGTTGTGATCTTCTCCCAGCTTAGGCGTGAATGTAAAATAGTTATTCGTATTCAATGATACGTTCTGGATATAGTTGGAAGACGCACCACCCTTACCAAGCGCATCAGATGACCTGATACCAATGTATTGATCTTCTGTAAGGTTGGAAATATCTGCTCCTAATTCTGAGCGGAACGACAGCGTTGGCAGTATTTTATAGTTCAGGAACACATTACCTAAAGTACGGAAGGTCACTTGTCTGTTAGAGTTGAACTGTGCGTCAAACAAACCGTTTGGATAAAGTGTTGCGTTATTAATTGCACCGGTAGAATCACGTAATGGAGACAGTGGAGACTGTGCAACCAACTGGCTTGGTGTAGAGAATACGTTATCATTGCTTACACGATCCAATTGTGAACGGCTTACATTCAGGTTCATGCCAAATGATACCTGATCGGAAACAGCGTGTTCCAGGTTCAAACGGCCACCGTAGCGAACAAATTTGTTGTTAATCACTACTGCTTCCTGGCCGGTGTAGAAACCGGAAACATAAAATTTGGTTTTCTCGGTACCGCCAGATGCTGATAAATCCAACTGCTGTGAATGTGCCGGATTTCTGAACTGTGCATTTTCCCAGTCTGTGCTATAACCAAGGTTATTAAAATCTTTACCCAGTGCTAATGCTCTCATTCTGCGCTCCACTCTTCCTTTCATAAATGCAAGTGCAGCCGCTTCTGTAGGAAACGGTGTACCTGTAATATTTGGGTCCTGTGTATCAAAAGCAGTTTTAGCATCATTGGCAGCTCTTTCTTCTAACAGCATTACATAATCTTTCGCGTTCAGGAAACCTCTTTTGGTCGTTGGTCTTCCCCAGGTAGTATTGGCATTGAGTTCCACTTTGGTTCTTTCACCTGTTTTACCTTTTTTAGTAGTAATCAGAATTACCCCATTGGAACCACGCGCACCATAGATAGCAGTAGCTGCCGCATCCTTCAACACCTCGATAGACTCAATATCATTAGGATTGATATCTGCCATCGGGTTGGTAGGATCGTTGTTTACGTCTGTTTTACTGGTGGAGTTTACGGGCATTCCATCTACCACATAGAGGGGCTGGCTGTTTGCAGAAATGGAAGAGGTACCACGGATACGTACTTTAATACCTTGTCCAACTTTACCACTTCCGGATTCAATTACCACACCAGGTGTTTTACCCTGGATAGCTGATTCGAGGCTGGCTACCGGCTGATTTTCTATTTCCTTGGCCGCAATTTTACTTACTGCACCTGTCAGATCTTTTTTGTTTTGGGTACCATAACCCACTACCACCACTTCTGAGAGGTCTTTATTGCCTGCTGATAAGCTTACATTAATTGTTTTCTGGTTACCTATCACTATTTCCTGGTCAGTATAACCCACAAAAGAAAATACCAGGGCGGCGCCTTTGTCAGCCACCTCCAGCTTATAGGTACCGTCTCCTGAGGTTAAGGTTCCTGTATTTGTACCTTTTACTTTCACAGTAACACCGGGAAGGCCGGTGCCATCTTTCTGGTCGGTTACCCTTCCAGCAATTTGTCTTGACTGGGCAAATGTCAAGGTGCATAGGAACAACAACATGCCCACCATCGAGTAGAATCGCAACATGGCTCTTAGTTTAGATTTGAAGTTATAAGACAGCGGTTTAATAAACATTTGGTTGACAGGGTACTTTGGGCCTTATCAATAAGCAAAAACACCGGCAGTGAACAACAAGCGCATTACACAAGCAGCGGATCACTAAAAAATTGGCTGAACTCACATTCAGACAATAAAAATATAAAATTTTTTGATTCTCTTAACAAAATGTTAACGGATAGTTTTCCACTTGATAAAAAAAGATAGCCTGCCTCCGCTAAAAGCGGGGGCAGGCTATCGATTAATAAATATATTATATAAGTTTAATCTCTGTTACGGGCACCCATGTAAATAAGAATATACTGAAACAAAGTAGCTACAGAAGCCAGTGCAGCCACCACATAGGTCATAGCAGCCCACCACAGTGCATTCTTTGCTTTATCATGTTCAGCTGTTCTCATCACCTGGCTGTTGTCTAACCAGGCCAGGGCACGACGGGACGCATCAAACTCTACCGGCAGCGTTACGAGCGCAAATAAGGTGGTAATCCCAAAAAGGATAATACCCCCAAGGAGTAGCTGCGGGAAGACGTTTATGAGCAGGATACCGCCCAGCAATACCCATGAAACGATACTGGAGCTGACCTGTACCGCAGGCACCAGCTTGGAGCGTAGGCCCAGGAAGGGATAAGCAGCCGCATGCTGAACGGCATGCCCGCATTCATGGGCGGCTACCGCTGCAGCAGCTACGTTGGCGCCATTATATACGTCCGGGCTCAAATTCACCGTTTTATCGGCCGGGTTGTAGTGGTCCGATAGAAACCCTTCCGTTTCCCGAACCTGCACATTATATATCTTATTGTCTCTCAGCATCTTATCAGCAATCTGCTTACCAGTCAATCCGGAAGAAGTGGGTATTTGGCTGTAAGCCTGGAACTTACTTTTGAGTACATAGCTTACCAGCATACTGATCCCCACAAAAATCAGTGATAAAAACATGATTCCAGGTGTCATATCTGATTAAATTTGGTGGAAAAAAGGGCACAAATATCTCACCAGATACCCCCTTTTAAGTTTTATTTAGCACTTGTCTGCCATCCCTTCCTTTTGTCTAAAAATTATAAATTTAACACTGTCATTTTGGCGTAAAAATTATTTTTTTAGCCTAAAAGGCGTCTGTTTGTCATTTAAAAAATTATCTCTTATTATTACTTTTTCATATGCAAAAATCATCAACATCAACCCTATTTATCAACATTTTACGAGCCCCCAATGAAAGTAATATTAGATAAAAACAAGCGCTGAAACAAGCGATGGCAGCCACTTTGTTAGATATGACAGATCCCTCAAAAGTTATTCACATCAATTAAATAAACTTTTTTATTCTGAAGCCATTTTGTAATTTAGACCTGAATTTAATGGGTTAGTAAGTAGAAAGAGTCAGCGGAATCTTCCGTTTGGCTCTTTTCTCTTTTTATACCTTTTTCCCCTCTTTTTATCGCTTCTCTTTTTATGATTTTGATGCAATAAGTATAAAACCATTTACTTTGTATGCATCCTGTTTTAAAAAAATTATGAGTAAAATAAGAACCGCTTTTTTCTGTCAGAATTGTGGATACGAATCAGCAAAATGGAATGGAAAATGTCCGAGTTGCGGAGAATGGAATACGTTTGTTGAAGAGAGAGTACAAAAAGATATTCCACTGAAGCAACAAGAATGGAAAAACAATGATATTACCACTGCCCGCACACATAAAATCATCAATCTCGCTGAAGTAGTTACCAGGGACGAAGAAAGAATATTAACCCCCGACAATGAACTTAACCGTGTGCTGGGAGGCGGTATAGTGGCCGGTTCCCTTGTATTGGTAGGCGGAGAACCCGGCATCGGAAAATCCACCCTCTTCCTGCAAAACGCACTTCAACTGAAGCACGTTAAAACACTTTACATCAGCGGTGAAGAAAGTGAACAACAGATAAAAATGCGTGCCGACCGCATACAAAATTCCAATGAGCAATTTTATCTGCTTACAGAAACTTCTACCCAGACAATCTTCCAGGAAATAAAAAAATTACAGCCACAGCTGGTCATTGTAGATTCTATTCAAACGCTACACTCTCCTTTCATAGAATCAGCACCCGGCAGTGTATCACAAATCAGGGAAACGACTGCAGAATTACAGCGCTTCGCCAAAGAAAGTAATATCCCCGTATTCCTGATCGGACACATTACCAAAGATGGCTCCATTGCCGGTCCAAAAGTGCTGGAACATATGGTGGATACAGTATTGCAGTTTGAAGGAGATCAACATTATGCCTATCGTATCCTGCGTACCATCAAAAACCGCTTTGGCTCTACTGCCGAACTGGGCATCTACGAAATGACCGGCACCGGCCTCCGTCAGGTGACCAACCCTTCTGAAATTCTTATCTCACAACGGGAAGATCTGCTCAGCGGCGTAGCAATATCTGCCACCATGGAAGGGATGCGCCCACTCCTGGTGGAAGTACAGGCGCTCGTTACCCAATCCGTTTATGGAACCCCGCAACGTACCGCAACCGGATTTGACCTTCGCCGGTTACAACTACTGCTGGCCGTACTGGAAAAACGGGGAGGATTCCATTTCGGCGTAAAAGATGTGTTCCTCAATATTGCCGGAGGCATCCGCGTAGAAGATCCGGCCATTGACCTGGCCGTGTTATGTGCCCTGCTCTCCTCTTATGAGGATAATGCCATTCCACCGAAGATTTGTTTTTCGGGAGAAGTAGGACTGAGCGGTGAAATAAGGGCTGTAAACCGCATTGAGCAAAGGATCGCAGAAGCAGAAAAACTAGGCTTCGAAAAAATATTTATTTCCCGGTACAACAAGAAAGGCATTGATTTCAGTAAATTCCATATTGAAGTAATTGCTGTAGGCAGAGTGGAAGAAGTATACCAGCGATTATTTTAACAACAGCTATATTCTACTTTAAAAAACCATTTCATGTTAACCAGTTTGTTATCCCCACTGGTTCACCTGTTTTATCCGCATTGCTGTGAACTATGCGGTACGGATTTGCCCGAAACAGATGAACTTTTATGCCTGCGTTGTATCCAGGCATTACCCCTCACCCATTTTCACCGCTACCTCCAAAATCCGGTAGCGAAGGTATTCAACGGCCGGGTAGCCATACAACAGGCTACCGCAACGTATTATTACAGCCAGTCGTCCGGAATACAACAACTCATCCATCTTTTTAAGTACCGGCAACGCCGCGACATTGCTGCCTGGTTAGGCAGGCAAACCGGCTATCAACTCCGGGAAAGCTCCTGGATCGGCGACATTGATATGCTGGTACCCGTACCGTTGTTTCCCCGCAAAGAAAAAATGAGGGGATACAACCAGGCAACTGTGCTGGCTAATGGTATTGCACAGGTCATTCCTTTACCGGTACAACCAACTATGCTTTCCAGGCTACAGTTTACCTCCACACAAACCAGGAAGGGAAGAACAGACCGCTGGCAAAATGTATCATCTGCCTTTAAAGTAAATGGCCATCTCGCCGCAGATACGCATGTACTGCTTATCGACGATGTGATTACAACCGGGGCCACCACCGAAGCCTGCTGTACGACCCTTCAACAGGCAGGTGCCCGGGTGAGTGTGTGCTGTGTTGCATTCGCCTGGAAATGAGCCAAAAGCATAAGGTGGAAAGCAAAAAGCCATTAGCGGGATAATGATTTTTAAATCTCTTACCCGGGTCAACAGTTTTTCGCTTTCCGCCTTATGCTTTCAGCTTCTCAGAAAAACTTCCCTTTTTTTGAAACGGAATGTTAACTTTACAAATACCAGCCAACCGCTGATAATTTTAATCAGTCTTTAAAAAAACGTCTCTATGTTCAAGCTAGCAATACTATCAATGGTGATGCTTTTTGCCTCTTCTCATCTCTACGACTTCAAAGTAGAAGCTGTTGATGGTGGAAAAATAGACTTCTCCAAATACAAAGGAAAGAAAGTCTTAATCGTTAATACAGCCTCTCTCTGTGGAAATACGCCGCAATATGAAGGACTCGAAAAACTCTACAAGAAATACCAGAATAAACTGGTGATTGTTGGTTTTCCGGCAAACAACTTCGGTTCACAGGAACCCGGCAGCAACAAGGAAATACAAGAGTTCTGCACAAAAAAATATGCAGTAACATTTCCGATGGCCGCTAAAGTTTCTGTAAAGGGAACTGATATACACCCACTGTATAAATGGCTGCTGGAAGAAAGTAAAGCCAAACATTTTGAACCAGCTGAAGTTACCTGGAATTTTCAGAAATATTTGCTGGATGAAAAAGGCAACCTTGTGGCTGTTTTTTCACCTAAAACACAACCAGAGTCACCAGAAGTCATTGCTGCTATAGAAAAGTAATAGCCGCAATCTTTTATCGTTCTGTTGCCAACTTTGTGTATTACGAGCTTTTACAGCTACCTGCGTTAGCGTATATACGTTAACGTAGGTAGGCTGCTATTTTTTGTTCACAATTGCGCAACTGTATTTCATGAAGCACCAATTTACCCCTGCTAAAAACACCTGGCTGTTGACAGCCTTTGCCAGCATTTTCCTGTCCCTTGCCGCTTGTCAAAACGTTATTGACGATCCTCCTCTTTCCTGTCCCGCGTTGAAAATGACGGCTACCATTGGTACTAAGGTTAATATCATGCATTTTTCCAGTGGCATTATATTTCGCTCCAGAACAGACAGTGGTGGGTTGAAGCTGTTGAATATAGAAACAGCTTCGGACTCGGTTAAAATAGTGTTCAATCTTACAGACGGTATGTATGATGAAAGTGCGATGAAGAACGACAGCCTTCACCGGGACACTTTCTACTTCCCTCATCGGGGAGCACCGGGAAAAGGACTGGTGGTGGTATCCGTTGCCAATAACAATGGCAACTTTGATTTACTGACTACCGATACTTCACAGATTATTATTGATAAGGTAAATACCAGGGCAAAAACGATTTCCGGGAGCTTCTCTTTTATGGCCAACAGTGGAACTGTTACGGGTCGGGGCACGTTTGAAAATGCCTGCTATGTATCGTTGTAATAACCGGGATTACCCCCTTTTCATTATCTTGCGCCCATGCTATTTTCAGATATTATAGGACAGGCAGAGATAAAGCAACAGCTCATTCAATCTGTTCAGCATAACCGGCTAAGTCATGCCATGATACTACTCGCCCCGGAAGGGGCGGGTGGTCTGCCACTGGGCCTGGCATTTACCCAGTATCTTGTTTGCGAAAACAAACAGGAACAGGATGCCTGTGGTCAATGCGCGGCCTGTATCAAAGCAGCCCAGTTTATACACCCTGATATTCATTACTCCTACCCGGTTATTCCCCGCAAAGCGGGCGATAAACCCATCAGTACCGATTATATCAGTGAGTGGCGGGAATTTGTGGTGGCGCAGCCATATGGCAATGCGTACGACTGGTTACAGTTTATAGGAGCTGAAAACAAGCAGGGAAACATTACTGCTACCGAGTGCCAGGATATTATTCATAAATTGAACCTGAAGAGTTTTGAAAGTGGGTATAAAATCCTCGTGATGTGGATGCCTGAATACCTGGGCAATGAAGGTAACCGCCTGTTAAAACTGATTGAAGAGCCTCCTAAAAACACGCTTTTTATTCTTATTGCAGAAAACCAGGAGCAAATATTAGCTACTATCTTATCAAGAACACATCTTATTAAAATAAATCCGCTGGCAAAAACGGATATGGTGACTGCGCTCCAGGAAAGGAGCAATGTACCCATGGCCAAAGCAGAACAAATTGCTACCCTCACGGCGGGTAATTACCGGGAGGCGTTGTACCTGCTGCAGCACTCGGAAGATGACTATCATGAGCTGCTCCGGAACTGGCTTAATCACTTATTTACCGGTAACCGGGTAGCCCTGCAGGAGTGGATAGAAGGTATTTCCAGCGCTAAAACCGGGCGGGAAAATCAAAAGCAGTTCCTGCGGTACTTTATAAACCTGATGGAACACACGCTCCGCTTACAGTACCTGGATAAAAGCCAATTAGCTTTTTCCCCTGAAGAAATGGACTTTGCTGCCAAGCTGGCTAAATTGGCCAACCTGGAGCAAATGCAGGAAATTACCGAGGCGCTGAACAATGCCAGCTACTATATTGAACGGAACGCGAATGGAAAGATGCTATTTCATGCCCTGTCCATCAAGCTGCAATATATATTTAAAAAGAAACCTTTACCTGTTATGTAACTACCGGGATATCCTGAAGGGCTTATCAGCTGCTTTTCCCTATCTTTGTTGCTTCCGGCCTTTTGTTTTTCTGAAAGGAAAAACGTATTTTGAAGAACTGGAATAACCTGAAATGCTTATTTATAAAATTTAAACTAATTAATAATATGGCTTGTGCCGGATGTGGTACGGGTGTGGATGGGAAGCCGTCAGGATGCAAGAGTAATGGAGGATGCAGCACAGGAGGTTGTAACAGACTGAATGTATTTGACTGGCTGTCCAATATTCCCCTTGGTGATAGCTTAGCACCATTTGACATTATAGAAGTAAGTTTTAACAACGGCAGCCGCAAAGACTTTTTCCGGAATGTGACCAAACAACTCTTTGATAAGGGTGAAATGGTTACCGTGGAAGGAGTAAGCGGGTTTGACGTTGGTACGGTAAGCCTGACAGGCGAACTGGTAAAACTACAAATGAAGAAGCGACGCGCGGAAGATACACCCGAAGTAAAAAAAGTCCTACGCCGTTCAACTAACGACGACCTGCAACGAATGAGTGACAACAAGTCACGCGAGAAAGAGGCGCTCATTAAATCCAGAGCATTAGCCCGTAATCTCGGACTTGAAATGAAACTCGCTGAAGTGGAAATCCAGGCTGATGGCCGGAAAGCCACCTTCTTCTACACCGCAGATGATCGCGTTGATTTTAGAGAATTAATTAAAGTATATGCCTCTGAATTCAGGGCCAAGGTGGAAATGCGCCAGATAGGTGCCCGCCAGGAAGCCGGAAAAGTAGGAGGTATCGGCAGCTGCGGCAGGGAGTTATGTTGCTCCACGTGGTTGTCTGATTTCAAAAGCGTGAATACAACCGCTGCCCGTTATCAGAACCTGTCTATCAACCAGGCGAAGTTATCCGGACAATGTGGTCGTTTGAAATGCTGCCTGAACTACGAACTGGACACTTACCTCGATGCCCTGAAAGACTTCCCTGAAGATGCGGATAACATTGAAACTGCCGGCGGCGTAGCTCACCTGCAGAAAAGGGATATCTTCAAAAGCCTCATGTGGTACTCCTACGAAGGCAGTAACAAACAATATCCGCTTACTATTGCCCGGGCAAAGGAAATACGCCAGCTCAACAGGCAAGGTATCAAACCAGATGACCTTAAACCAGTAGAAGTGGTTACCGCCAAACCAAAAGAAGCGGACCTCGGATACGCAGATGTGGTAGGGTTAATCAGTCTGAAATCTCTCGAAAAAACTGCTCAGAAGCGGAAACAGAAAGACAAAGACAAGCAAAAACAACAAAAATCCGGCGAACAGAAACAAGGTCAGGGTGCTGGTCAACAAAGACCAGAACAAGCTCCAAAAGGTGCACAGAGACCAGATAATCGCCAACAACAGGATCGTAAACCCAAACAGGAAAACCGTCCGCAACAACAACGGCAGCAAGCTGGCAATCAGCCTAAACAAGGGCGTGATCAACAACCCCGCCCCGAACGTGCAGAACGTCCTGAACAGGGACAACGGCAGCAAGGCCCCAGACAGCAGCAAGGTCCTAAGCCATCCGGAGGGCAACAACCTGAACAAGGTGGCGGACAACAACCCGGACAGGCACCAAGACAAGACAGGCGCCCACCGCGGCATAAACACCGCCCAGGTAATCCAAATAAGCATAACAATCCTGAAAAGGATAACAAATAGTATAGAGCAGAAAGCGTAAAGCAGAAAGCAAAAAGCTATTAAAGCGAATGACCAGAGCATATGAGTAATTTAAATACTCGCTCTGGTCATTCGCTTTAATAGCTTTTTGCTTTCTGCTTTACGCTTTCTGCTAAAAATAAAAGGCCGCCCAGACGAGGCAGCCTTTGTTAACAATTGGTTTTTGCTTATGAGAAAATTTTAAATACACTCGTTTATCTCTCTTCACAAAATCAACCACACAGCTGCCTCTACTGTTTCTTACACGGACCTACGCTTCATTTTCAAACAGTAGCTTATAATAATTCATGTTCGTAGCTTCATCAAACCCACGCTCTATCATTTCGCGGTTGCCGTGAATATACACATGAAAGTTCTTATCCAATTTCAAAATGCTCTTAAATACTTTCTGCTGTTTCTTAACAGCAGGTGCGGATATTTCAAATTCGTCAGGGATATCTTGTTGAAAATGACTCGCGTACTCGTTTCTATATTCTTTAAAAGAAGCTATTGCATCAGGATGCCCCAGTACTTCTTTGGCAAAATCGTCTAACTGGAATTGTTCTTTTTCTTTAAAATAAGCGGCTGATTTATTTAACAGATCCACCTGATCCACCCTATCCATCTCATACTCCGTTGGCAGTTTATTATGTATAAACAGCTTACACATGTCTACTGCTGTTTCTGTCTGATGGTAACTATCCTCGCGCCGCTGCACCTGCAGAAATGCATCCTTCCAGTATACAGCCTCCGATTGTTTGCTGTTACTATCTATAATGCTCACCTTAAAGCCTTCAGATTCCTCTGTATTAAAAACAAGACAACCTTTATCCAGCTTATTGATGTTTATACCATCTTCATAGTTCACCTGGTAATTTTCGTCTGCCAGAAAGACTTTTAAATAGGTATCGCGGTTCTCTGACTTAAAAATGCCAATGGCCTCCACTTCTTCACCATCCACCTGACACTTGCTAAAGTAGGCTATATATAACTCTCCGCCTTTTATTTTGGGATGGGTGGAATGTTTATACAGATGCCTGGCAATATTAACTGACTGCTCCTGAAATTCGCTTTGGTCAGTAAATATACGTCGACAATATTGAAAAATTTCATTCAATTGTATATCTGCGTCGTGCCGGAACCGGAAATACTCTGCAGCATTGGAAAAAGGCTGAATAAAATATGTTAGCAATAACTGGCTGATCGTTTCATCTTCCAGCTGCAAAGGCGCTTTGGAACAGAGTAAGGCCTCGTCATTCGAAGAGTTCCCTACTTTGTGAATAGTTAGTTGCGCCAAATCTTTAAACTCCGAAACATGGATCATGGGCGCAAAATTAATAAATTAGTTGACAGCCAAAAGAACCAGCCCAACGGGTAATTAATTCTTGATAATTTCATTACATAAGGACTTCCCTATTCTTAATACACAGAAAAATCCCAAACAGTTACTTAATTTAAAGTTTTAAAATACAACACACATGAGAAAACAAATATGCCTGATGGCCTTCCTCTCTGGCTGGGGCTTGCCCATGATGGCCCAACAACCCTCTGCCTCCAGACCCTTGTATGAAGCCCGCGATCTCACCGCTGAGAACCTGTTTTCTACAAATATTGAAGGACCCAACTTTGACAAAGCAGGCAATTTCTATGTGGTAAATTTTAAACAGGATGGCACCATCGGTAAAATAAATACACATACCGGCGCCGGCGAAGTATTCGTGACCCTCCCCGATAGCAGCATAGCCAACGGCGTTCATTTCAACAGCAAAGGCACCATGCTCCTGCCAGACTTCATCAAACACAATGTACTGGCCGTAGACATGAAAACAAAAAAGGTCAGTGTATATGTCCATTCCGATCAGTTCAATCAACCGAATGATCTTTGCGTGAACAGCAAAGACCAGATCTTTGTATCTGATCCCAAATGGGCCAACAATACCGGGCAACTCTGGCGCATTGATGCCAACCGTGTTCCGGTATTACTGGAAGCCAATATGGGTACCACCAACGGTATCACCCTCAGCCCCGACGAAAAAACCCTGTATGTAAACGAGAGTGTGCAACGCAAAGTTTGGAAATACACGGTAGACAAAGCGGGCAATATCTCCCATAAAACCTTATTCGCCAGCTTCCCCGACTTCGGATTTGATGGTATGAAATGCGATAAAGCCGGTAACCTCTATATTGCCCGCTGGGGAAAAGGTGTGATTGCAGTGATGTCGCCAAAAGGCGTATTGATCCGCGAAATACCACTGAAAGGAAAACAATGCAGCAACCTCGTTTTTGGGGATAAAGACAAGAAAACCGTGTATGTAACCCTACAGGACAGAAAATGTGTGGAAACCTTCAGGGTGGCGATTCCAGGTAAATAAAGAAACTGTTTTTAAATAAAATACAACGGGGATATAAGCCACATACTTATATCCCCGTTGTATTTTATTTAAAGAAGGGCTTAGTTCTTTATAATCAGTATTTTTCCCTTGTTCTTTGGAACCAGGATGCTGGCGTCTTTTGCCAATACCTGTCCCTGCTGGAAATTACGTATGTCCGGCGCCGTTATTACAGCTTTTGCAGGGTTGATGCCCAGTGCTTTCCAGTCGATGCTTAACTGGACGTTCGTATCTTCTGCCGCCCAGCTGGCAATAGACACCAGTACCGCGCCGTCTTTCTTATAGATAGTAGCTGGTACCAACGGATTGCCGGTTTTAACCGGGTTGTTTTCTACCCAGTATCCTATCATTTTTGTACCCTGCATACCAAAATCATCCCATACTTTCCAGATAGGACGCGGGTCTGAGTTTTCCGTCCATGGCATGCGGTTAGTCATACCATATACCATTCCGCGCCACTGATTTCCGCCATCCTGCAACATTTCGCCCATCAGGCCAAATGGAATACCACTCACTTCTGTGAGGAAAAAGTCAGGGCTGTTATTTTCGTAATCGAAGTATTCGCCGAACCAAAGCCGGTTCAGATATGGGAAGTGTTCCATATATAATACGGCGCTGTTAATGAACCCATCTGACTTATTATACTGATTAGCAGAATGCAGATCAATAATACCCGGATGGTTATCCCTGGTCAACACTCTTTTCACACGCTTCATCGTTATCCGGTCAAAGGCCACGTCATCAAGATAAATACCATCTATACCCACGTTCTGTACCAGCCAGTTCATCCCCTCTACGTAATAGTTATGCCAGCGGTTCATGCCACTGTTGATGATGGCTGCGTCTTTGAATTCCGGTACAAACCAGGCAGCGATATAATCCTTCCCAATATGCTCCTGTAGCCAGGAAAAGCCACCACCTTTACCCGGGCTGTAAACTTCATGCCCCAGGCTACGCAACGGGAAGGTTTCCCAGGCGTGATTCGACAACTCTCTTACTGTGTTATAGATCTTTACCTTCAGTCCCTTACTGTGTGCTTCATCTATATAAGACTTCATCTTTTTCCACTCAATAAACGGATAGTTGATCCAGGGATTAATATCATTACCATGATGAATATTCACCACTGTGGCCCCGGTAGCCTTGATGCTATCCAGGTTGTTGTACCGGTGGTAAAACCGGGTAGACCACTGGAAATCGGTGTTAATGGGGTGAAACGGCGTAATGATCAGGTGGAAATTATAATACAACACCTCTCCTTTATGCAGCGTTCTTTCGCCACTATAGCTGTTCACCAAAATAGCCTTTCCTTTTTCCCCGATGGTGATCCCACCTTTATCGCCATTACCCCAGGAAGTGGGCAGCAGCAATGGCTTCTGGAGATAGAAGTTGGTATTAAGGGGGCGTACATAATTTTCGTCGCGGAGATTGAATTGTATCCCTGCATTCACATCCCCGATCCAGGCGCCATCCTGGTTTTTATTCTTTACATCCCATTTCCAGTCGATCTTTTCAGGACGCACTCCTCCTTTCTGATTCAGGCCCATCATATACTTAGCAGCTCCTTTATCAAATGGCAGGTGCATAGTAATTTCTTTGAGAGATATGTCTTCCAGTGCTGTCACTTTTACGGTGTAATCCAGGAAGCCATCAAACTCCAGGGAAGCATTTACATCCATTTGCAGGCCGGTAGTGGTATTCACCGCCTGCCAGCTTACTTTACCCGCCTCTTTGGCCGTCATTTGCCAGCCATTGCTTTTCCAGGTCAAATCCTTACCGGTGGCGGCAGAGATGAAGTGAAAATGTATCGGTTCTGTGAAAATATTCTTCGCCTGCGTGGATAACTCCGTCATTTCTGGTGTGAAAAACGTTTGTATCTGTGCAGGGAAACCATCTTTATTAATGCCTACTTTACGTCCCAGTAAACTGATTACGCTGTCTTTTACTTCCAGTGGTGTGTAGGGAGCAATCACGGAATTGTCCTGTGCCAGCGTGGAGTTCAGCCATTTTAACCGGCTTTGTTTCCAGGGCTCATTGAAGCCACTGTTAACGGCTGGTTTATTCGTTACCGTTAACGTAATTCTTACCGGCATGGCGGGCATACCGTCAGCGCTAAGCGTGGCAGTTCCTTTATAAACTCCTGCTGTGGTGGATTCTGGCACATCAATACCACACCACAACGCCTGTACCTGGTTAGCGGGGATATTCACCTTTGCGGTAAATGGTTGCGCATCATAGGTGGTACCGGTGGTGTTAATACAGTTTAACTGCGAAGCGGGAATTGTTTTACCACCTGGTGCAGTCAGATCAGCAAATGTAATTTGCACATCTTTCATATCATGCAGGGCATAAATACCTACCTGGAAAGCGTAGTACTCTCCCCTGCCGGCCTCTCCAGTAAAGGATTGCGAGGATCCCTTCTTTATCCACCGCTGGGGCAGATCCTCCGTCATTTTAATAGGGAACTGCCTGTCTTCCGGAAATACGAGATATCCTGCGCCCGGATGCTTCAGCAACAGTTGTTGTTTTTCCGCAGCAGTGGCAATTACCTCCATCGGATAAAAGCTGTTGAAAGCATCAATGGCTTCCATTTCTTTCACGATGGCATTAGATTTCATTCCGGCAGGAATGGACTGCAGCCAGGCATTATCAGCGGTTTGCTCCGGCGCCAGGTAAGTGCCTTTAGGATAGTTATCCCTGCCTTCATTTTTAGACGGCAGGTAATATATGTAGTAGTCGCCTTTCCCGGAGATAGGCTCAAAGCAGATATCGCCCTGCTCACGGGTAAGCGCCAACGTTTTTACGTTGGTAATTTTTTGCTTTGTTTTAGCATCCTGTACAATGATGCGCTTTGCTTCCGGATGTTCATCGCGGCGGCGCCATGGAATTACTACGCGGGCCACTTTAGCGGCACCATTAAAGCTCACTACCACCCGGTGGTTACCGAGGGAATCTGCATTCCAGCTATTATTGCCTGAGGTATATTTCAGCTCCTGGGCTACGGCCGTAGTCAATACACCAAATGTAAGCCCTGCCAGCAGCAGGCCTTTCCTGAAGTTGCAGGAATGACGGTTGATCTGATACATGAAAGGAAAATAAGTTTTTAAATGTTCACCGGTTATAAATTTACTATTGTTGTGCCGTCTTTTCCGGATTATTTTATAAAAGTAAAAGCCCCATTTACGGGGCTTTTACAGGATATTTTATTGAAGTGGATTCTGTACCAGGTTAGGATCCAGCAGAATTTCCTGCTGAGGAATAAAGTGTACTACACTTGCATCCGTGTACTTCACCGTTTGTGGATTGGTTTGTACCCCCGGATAATTCCGGTACAGGTTCCTGTTATTACGGAACAAATCAAATGCCCGGTGTGTTTCAAATGCCAGTTCCAGGCGGCGTTCATCCAGCACGATATCCAGTACGGAAGCATATCCCTGGAGATCTGGCAACGTAAATAATGCGTTACCGCTTAAGCCTGCCCGTTTACGAATGATGTTCACGTCTGCAATAGCCGCATCGTTATTTCCCAATTTAGCATTGGCTTCCGCACGGATCAGGTACATTTCCGCCAGGCGCAGCACTACCGGAGAACTGAGCGTAGGCACGTTATCCTGGTTAGAGTATTTCAGGATGTACCATTTAGGCACGCCATTACGTGTAGCCAATACCTTGTTGCCATTGGCATCTGTGGTATAAACCGCCTGTACAAACTTGTTCCTGATATCTTCAGGATGTTTATGCAATAAATCGAGGTAAGACTGAGAAGCATACATTTCACCATATCCCATACCACCCGGAGACATATAATACATAGAGCCAATAGAGCTCCAGGTGCGGTCATCCTGTAAGGTGTGGTGAATAGCAAAAATAGTTTCCCGGTTGTTCTCATTACTCTTGGTATAATACCCCGGCATGTCAGAAGTTGAAGTCAGGGTAAAGTTACCGGCGTTAATAACAGAATCTGCATAAATACGGGCAGAATCATTTCTCTCCATATACAGGTACACTCTTGCCAGCAGGGCCTGTGCGGCTGCTTTGGTAGCATAGCTGTTGCTATTGGAGTTGTCCATCAGGTCTTTCCCTTTTTTCAGATCGGCTACAATTTGTCCGTATACCTCTTTCACGGTATTACGTTTAGGCAATGCCGTTATATCGAATTTGGTAATAACTGGTATCCCCAGGTTGGTTTCGGGACTTTGGGTATAAGGACGGCCGAATGTTCTTACCAGGCCAAAGTGAACGAATGCACGGATAAACAGGTTTTCACCGATCATCTGGTCAACAGCGGCAGACTTACCCTCCGTCATTACCGCCAGCAGTTTGTTGGCGCCATTGATAGCCTTATACCCCATACGCCAGATCTGCAGGGCGTTACCCTGGTTAGTCAAGTGACCGTATGTATAAGAGTAAAATAAAGGATCAGTAGTAGCTCCACTCAGTGATACATCATCACTGGGGAATTCTCCCATCTGAAAATAGTTACGTGTAAAATTTTCTTCTTTTAATAATGCATAGTTACCTGCGGTAGCTGCCGGCCATTTGGTTTCATCTTTCAGGATGGCATCATCTTTCAGTGCACTATACGGTTCTTTCTTCAATGAGCAGGAAGTGGCTACAGATAATAACAACAGGCCTGCAATATATTTTGATATGTGATTCATGATTAATCTCTTTTAGCTCCTGTTAAAAATTAATTTCAAGTCCTGCAAACCATTTGGTACTGGATGGATACTTAATAGAGTTGATACCACGATCATCTACTTCAGGATCCAGACCAGAGAATTTGGTTGCTGTCCACAGGTTGTCGCCGCCAATAGAAATTCTGGCATTTCCTACATGAACGCGGTCCAGCCAGGCTTTAGGCAATGCATAGCTCAGGTTCACGTTTCTTAAACGCAGGTAGCTGCCATCTTCCAGGAAACGGGAAGAGGGTTTATGTGAATTTTTGTTGCCCTTGATTTTGAACAGTGGATGAGTAGCATTATCGCCGGGTTTCTGCCAGCGGTTCCAGCCCTTATCCAGTTCCATCATGTTGTAAGTATAATAAGCCCCGTCATTATCCATCAACTCACGGGTGCTGTTATACACCTGGTTGCCGGACACAAAAGACAGGAAGGCGCTTAACTGGAATCCTTTGTAAGACCAAGTATTACGCATACCACCAAAGAATTTTGGGGTAGCAGAACCTACAATCTGTAAAGAGGCATCGTTGTAATTGTTGGTGGTGGTTTTGCCGGTTACTTTACCGTTCGCATCTGTAATCAGTTTTTCCCACAGTGGATCACCATTGGCCGGATCTACACCTGCCCATTTACGCATATAGAAGCTGCGCATATCCTGTCCCTGGCGCAATACAAAATACCCACTGATCGGATCTATGATCTGATCTTTACCACCGTACAAATCAGTTACACTGTTTTTATTAAAGCCGATATTGAAATCGGTACTCCACTTAAATTCACCTACCAGGTTATCGGTGCTGAGGTTGATTTCAATACCTTTATTGCGTACAGCCCCTACGTTCTGTGAAATGTAGCTATAGCCGGCAGTTCCAGGCAGCGGCACATTAAACAGGAGGTCTTTATTATCTTTCTGATAAAGCTCGAGTGTCAGGTTAATCCGGTTAAACAATCCCAGATCGATACCGATGTTGGTGTTATACGCTTTCTCCCAGGAAAGATTAGGCACATTGTAAATACTTTGGTAAGCGCCTGGGAATCCATTATACTGGGTATTGATGGCATAAGCACCAATAGAGCTATAGTCGCCAATTTCTGCATTACCGGTAGTCCCGTAACTGGCTCTTAACTTCAGATTGGTAATGGCTTTAATGGGCTTAATAAAGCTCTCTTCAGAGATGGCCCAGGAAGCACCAAAAGCATAGAAATTACCGAATTGTTGATTCACACCAAACTTAGAAGAACCATCTCTTCTGAAGGAAGAAGTGAAGTAGTACTTATAATCGTAGTTATAGTTAGCCTGTACAAAGTAAGAATTGAACGCACGGGCAAACTTGGTTCCTCCGATAGCCATAGGCGCCGAAGTACCATCCAGTACATCTACACCCTGAATAATACCTTTACCTTTTGCATTGATATCATTCATGTTTGATTGCTGGAATTCTGCACCTAATAATCCATCTACGTTATGTTTTTTATTGAAGGTATATCTTGCTTTCAACAGGTTGGAGCTAATATACGCAGCCGTATCCTGGTAGTAGTTGTAGAGGTTACCACGATCATCGGAGCCGGATGATGTTCTCACATCTCCGTTGCTTTCCTGGTTGAAGTGATAGTATTGTGCACGGTTGGTAGAGCTGAACGTTAACCATTTAGTGATGTCATATTCCAGTTTTACCAATGCTTCGAGTGACTGTCTCTTATTCTTGATATAGTTATATTGCTGGTCATACACGAAGTTGGTCATATCCCTTCCATACCAGGTATCTGCGGTGAGCGGATTTACCGGGTTGCCATTGGCATCATACGCTTTATCCCAGGGCAGGTTGGTGTAATACTGGTACAGGGAACCATTGGAGTTATCCTGGTCAGTAGTTTGCGTACCGGCAGCATTAAAGCTGACACGGAATTTATCGGTAATGTTATGATCCAGGTTGAGGCGTGCGCTGAAGCGTTCTACACCAGTACCTTTCAGGATACCATCTTCTTTATAATAGTTGCCACCCAGGTAGAATTTTGTTTTTTCATTACCACCACTGGTAGATAATTCGTAGTTCTGGTTGGTGGCATTCTGAAAGGCCAGTTTCTGCCAGTTAGTATTAATAGTCCGGAGAGATGGATCTAACTTCGCTCCTGCGGCTGTTTGCAGGTCGTACAAATCGGTGCCGTTCATCAGGTGAAAATGTCCGGTGTTGAGTTTAGCGGTTCCGATGTTGGTGCGGAAATTAACCTGTGTTTTACCAGCTTTACCTCTTTTGGTAGTGATAACCATTACACCGTTGGCGGCACGGGCGCCATATAAGGTGGTAGCAGCGGCATCTTTCAATACCGTTACGCTTTCAATGTCGCTTGGATTGGGAAGACCGCCAATGATACCATCCACTACTATCAGCGGGGAGTTACCAGCGGTGAGCGTACCGTTACCGCGGATACGGATAACCGGCGCTGCAGACGGATCTCCGGAGGCGTTACCCACGAACACACCACTCACTTTACCCTGCAACATTTTATCCATGCTGCTGGCGGTAACATCTTTCAATTTGTTGCCGCCTACTACCTGCGCTGCACCGGTGAGGTTTTTAGTGGTAGTGGTGGTATACCCCATTACTACTACTTCTTCCAGTTTTTTGGTGTCCGGATCCAGTTTTACATTTATTTCCTGACGGCCACCTACCGGCACTTTCTGGGTAGTATACCCGATAAAAGAGAATACCAGGATACCACTTTCGGCAGGCACCTGGATGGTATATTTACCGGTTGCATCGGTGAGGGTACCGGTGCTGGTGCCTTCTACTGATACGGTTACACCTGGCAGTGGCTCTTTGGTATTGGCATCAGTTACATAGCCTGTTACTTTCTGTTGCGCAACGCCAGTAGGGGTAATCACCACCAGGTTGTTTTCCAGCACACGATAAGTAACATTGGAGCTATTGAAGAGTAACTTCATGATGTCATTGATCTTCTTATCCTTCACATCAATGGTAACCGCTTTATTGAGATCAGCAAAATTTTCGTTGTAGAAGAAACGATAATTGCTTTTGTTCTCGATCAGCTTGAATACCTCTTTCACGCTGGCGTTTTCAGCATGTAGTTCTTTTATTTTCTCCTGGGCAGATACGCTGGCGGATACTTGTAAAAAACCTCCGAAAATCAGCAGACCAGTCAGTTTCGTCATAAGCAATAATTTTCGCCCGGGGCAAAAAAATGCCGCCAGGTTTGCAGTGGATTTCATAAACTTGTATAGATTTTAGTTAAACGAATAATTACGGTGATATGGCCCGTCGCAAAGGCCATTCACCAACTAGTGATTTTCGTTGAATTGGGGGTGAGTCGCATCACTCCCAATTTTTTTTAGTTCCTCATATCGGGCATGTAAGTTTTGTTTTACAGGTGATGAATGTTGATACTCCTACACACTTTGGTGATTACTTTGTTTTAAATGCTTTAATGTATTTTTCTTTCAGTTCATTGTCCACTTCAAGGGTCACTGTTCCCTTATCTATGGAGTATTTCAGCGGAGCTGTTAATTTAAGAATATTCAGTACCTGCTCCAGTGTTTCCTGTCGGAAGGTGCCGCTAAAGCGATACTCTTTCAGTTCTGGTTCTTTAAAGATCACTTTTACGTTAAACCGGCGCTCCATGGTAATGGCCAGTTCGTCCATGGTTTGAGCGGCTACAATCCAGTTACCATCTTTCCAGGCGGTATATATTTCCGTATCGTTCACATCCCGGGTTTCAACCGGAGCAGCAGTGGTGCTGGCTCCGCCAGATACCGGCATTGTGCCGTGTTCACTGTTATTGTTTGCCAGCGGTTTCTTATATACCACATGCTGATGTGGTTTCATCATAAGACCAAATGGTGTGGTGGTTTTGCTGCCGTCTATCTTCACTTCTCCATCCACCAGGGTAGTTACCACCGTTTTGTCTTCCGGGTATGCTTTTACATTGAAAGAGGTACCCAGCGCGAGTATTTTCAGGTCAGAAGCCTTTACGGTGAAAGGTTTCTGTGCATTGGTATGCACTTTAAAGAAAGCCTCTCCTTCCAGTTTTACTTCGCGGCCGCGGAGATTATACGACTGTGCATATTGCAGCTTACTGCCTGCATTCAACCATACTTCTGTACCATCAGACAATTCAATTTTGGTGGTGGCCCCTTTTGGGCTGGTTACTGTTACCATTCCGTTGCTGCTATCTCCTTTCTTCAGCGATGACCAGGCATATACCAGGCCGCCACCAATTAAAAAGGGCAGTGTATAAGATGCCGCTATGCGGAAATAACTTTTCCACCTGTTTACTACTAATGGTGGCCTTATACCGGCATTCTCCTGTAGATGCTCCCAGGCCGCCGTGGTATCATATGATCCTGCCGCTGCTGTTGCCTGCCATACATCCCGCAATTGCAGGAAATAAGACCTGTTCTCTGCGTTAGCATTGATCCATTGTTCCAGCATCTCCTGTTCTTCGGCAGTAATATTGCCGGATAAAAAGCGTGCAATCAGGTCATCTACCTGCTCCTGTGTATAGTTAGGCCCCATCATATTAAAAACAAGTACTAAGACAATATTTCAGATCGGACCGGGTGACAAGGAAGGAAAAAAAATTTCTTTTTAATTTAACACGCTACTTTAACAAGGGGAGTAATTCATCGCGTAACCGTTGCAGGGCGCGGGTCATCTGTGTTTTGACGGTATTAACGGAGATCCCTAAATGGCGGGATATTTCGGGATAACTGAGTTGTTCAAACCTGCTGAGGCGGAAAACATCCTGGCACTGAGGAGGTAGTTTGCGGATAGCTTTTTCAGCCAGCTGTTCGAGTTCAGATGTTTCCAGCATATCCGCAGGTGAGTCTGAAGGAAGACTAAAAAGCTGGATGCGGGATTCCATCTGTTGCAATAACTCGCTGCTGTATTGGGTTCTATTCTTGTTTTGTTTAATAAAGTTGAGGCAGTTATTTTGAACAGCTCTATACAGGTAGGCCTTTTCCGATACCTGTATATTGAGGTCGTCGTATTTCTCCCATATCTTCATGAAGGTGTCCTGTACAATTTCTTCTGCGAGATCATGCCTGTTCACAAAGTCATAAGCAAAGGTGCAGAGCGCAGGGTAATACGTTTTGAATAATGATTCAAAAGTCGGCATTTGATGTTGTTGCTGGACTATATTTTTACTTACTTCCTCCAAAATATTCCGGACATCCGCGCTATGTTCACTTCGCCAAAAGGTACGACAAGTAGCCCCAATAAAAAAACGCGGGTTATAAGCCCGCGTTTTAACATCTTTAACTTATTGAATTACATACACAAACCGCCACAAGTGCTGATAGTTTGCCCTGTTACATAGCTGCTCATATCAGAAGCCAGGAAGAGACAAACGTTGGCGATATCTTCCGGTGAACCGAAACGGGCCAAAGGAATTTGTTGAATATAATTAGCAGCGCCCTCTCCTTCTTTGAGGTAGCTGGTCATATCTGTTTCTACGAAACCCGGTGCTACTGCGTTGCAACGGATATTGCGGCTACCCAGTTCCTGGGCAATGGATTTGGTAAATCCAATAATACCTGCTTTAGACGCGGCATAGCTGCTTTGACCAGCATTTCCCATAATACCAATTACGGAGCTCATATTGATAATGCTACCGCTTTTTGCTTTCATCATAGGGCGTATTACCTGTTTGGTCATATTGTATACGCTCTTCAGGTTAACGTTCATCACGTCATCCCACTGTTCTGGGCTCATGCGGAGCAACAGGTTATCTTTGGAAATACCTGCGTTATTTACACAGATATCAATTTTGCCGAACTCTTTCAATACATCAGCTACCAGAGCTTCGCTTTCCTCATACACGCCGGCATTGGATTTATATGCCTTTGCTTTTACACCCAACGCTGTCAGTTTAGCTTCCAGTGCCTGGGCTTTTTCATCGGAACTCACATAAGTAAAAGCTACATCAGCTCCCTGTGCTGCAAATTTCAAAGCAATTGCCTCGCCGATACCACGGCTGGCGCCAGTTACAATCGCTACTTTGTTCTCCAGTAATTTCATGTTATAGTTGATAGGTTTTAAGCGTTCATGTTGTTGGCCGCAAATTTCAGAATTTCTTCGAGGTAATTACGGTCGTTATTCAATCGGGGAACTTTATGTTGTCCACCAAGTTTACCTTTACTCTTCAGGAATTCGCAAAAAGTTCCTTCCGGCAGTACATGTATCTGCGGCATATGTAAGGCGATATCCTTATATCTTTTCGCCTCATAGTCCGAGTTAATGGTTTTTAACGTACTATCGAGCACGTTAGTAAACTTATTGATATCATCTGGTGCTACCCCAAACTCAATCAGCCATTCGTGTCCACCATTTCCGTGGTCACTGAAGTAAACAGGAGCAGCGGTATAATCATTCACCACAGCGCCGGTAGCCTCTGAAGCTTTGGCGATGGCGGTATCAGAATTTTCTACGATCACTTCTTCACCAAAGGCGTTGATAAACGATTTGGTTCTGCCACTTACTTTAATCCGGTAAGGAAGCAGGGATGTAAATTGTATGGTATCTCCTACCAGGTAACGCCATAATCCGCCGTTGGTGCTGATAACGAGGGCATAGTTTTTACCCAGTTCCACCTCTTGTAATTGCAGTGTTTCCGGGTTTTCCTTGCCCAGTTCCTCCATCGGCATGAACTCATAGAAGATGCCATGGTTCAGGAACAGGAGCAGTCCTTCTTCTCCTATCACATCTTGTGCAGCAAAGAAGCCCTCAGAAGCGTTATAGGTTTCCTGGTAATGCATGAGTGGCTTACGGATCAATTTCCTGAACTGTTCGCGATAAGGGGTGAAGCTTACGCCGCCGTGCATATATAATTCCACATTAGGCCATACATCAGCCAGGTTGTCTGTACCGGTAAGTTCAAAGATGCGTTTGATCAGTACGATGGTCCAGGTAGGTACCCCAGCTATAGAGGTCACATTTTCGTGGATCACCGCGTTGGCCATGCGTTCTATCTTCTCCTCCCATTCGTCCATGAGTGCAATTTCCAGGTCTGGCGTGCGGATCATATTGCCATAAAAAGGCATGTTCTGCAGCATTACGGCGCTCAGGTCTCCAAAGTAGGAGTCGCTGTTTTCCGACAGTTTGTTCACCTGGTGGCTACCACCTATGACCAGTGACTTCCCGGTAAAAACATCTGAATCCGGGAAATTATTGTAGTAGAGAGAAATAACATCGCGGCCGGAGCGGTAATGGCATTCATCCAGACTTTCTACCGTTACCGGTATAAACTTGCTTTTATCGGCGGTAGTACCGCTGGATTTAGCGAACCATTTGATAGGTGTATTCCAGAGTACATTTTGCTGTCCCTCCATCGTGCGCTGTATATAGGGCTTGATGGTATCATAAGTATGAATAGGAACGCGCTGCTTATATTCGTCTATCTTATAAATCTTCGAAAAGCCGTACTGCTTACCGAATTCGGTATATTGAGCGGCACTGATAAGGTTTTGGAATACCTGCTGCTGCACTTGCACAGGATACTGCATAAAATATGCAATACGCCCCATGCGTAATCTTGCCAGTTGTGATATTGCAGGACTTAAAATTCTCATATAGGATGCTGTAGAATTATTTTTATTGTTTAGCTGCTTCGTCCAGGTAATCTTTCCGGCGCAAAATAAAATTCTGGCCAAGATACACTTTTCTTACCTGTTCGTCGGCTGCCAGCTCTTCTGCTGACCCTGATTTAAGGATTTTGCCTTCAAACAATAAATACGCCCGGTCGGTAATGGACAGTGTTTCCTGTACATTATGGTCAGTAATGAGGATACCTATATTCTTATACTTGAGTTTAGCTACAATACCCTGGATATCTTCCACGGCAATGGGGTCGATACCAGCAAACGGCTCGTCGAGCAGGATGAACTTGGGATCTACAGCCAGTGCCCGGGCTATTTCAGTGCGGCGTCTTTCGCCTCCGCTCAGTACATCTCCGGGGCTTTTACGAACGTGGGTTAGCCTAAATTCAGCTAACAGGCTTTCGAGCTTGTCTTTTTGTTCTGCTTTTTTAAGCTTTGTCATTTCCAGTACTGCCGCAATATTGTCTTCCACGCTCAGTTTCCGGAATACGGAAGCTTCCTGTGGCAAATAGCCAATACCCATCTGGGCTCTTTTATACATGGGCAGTTTGGTAATGTTCTGGCCATCCAGGTACACATTCCCTTCATCCGGCTTAATAAGCCCTACAACCATGTAGAAGGAGGTAGTTTTACCTGCTCCATTAGGGCCCAGCAGCCCTACTATCTCTCCCTGAGACACCTCCACAGATACATGGTTTACCACCGTTCTGTTGCCGTAACGCTTTACCAGCTGGTCTGTATGTATTCTTAATGCCATATGATCAAACTTAGCAAAAATAAACAATTCATTCAGTTAGCCTAGTTATAGTTGTCATAAGATTAAAAATGATCTGATTATAATTAGGGGATATCTTATTTTTGCCGGCGTATTTTAGCAGGAATCGCCGTTTTCATCGCATTCTCCAAAGCTTATAAACTTTATGAAAGTAACTGAACATATTGCACAGGCCAAAGACACCCTGATTTCTTTCGAAATCCTTCCTCCTTTGAAAGGAAAGAGCATTGACTCTATTTATGACCACCTGGACCCGCTGATGGAGTTCAAGCCGGCATATATTAATGTGACTTACCACCGAAGCGAGCATATGTTCAAGAAGAAGGCAGATGGCTCGTTTGAAAAGGTAGAAATCCGCAAACGTCCGGGCACAGTAGGTATTTGTGCTGCCATTATGAACCACTACAACGTAGATGCTGTTCCTCACCTGATTTGTGGCGGATTTAGCCGGGAAGAAACGGAAAATGCCTTGATAGACCTGAACTTCCTGGGGATCGACAATGTCCTGGTTTTAAGGGGAGATGCCCCTAAAAACGAAACTTTCTTTGAGCCAGACCCTCACGGTCACAGCTATGCGATAGAATTACTGGACCAGGTGGCGCATATGAATAACGGCGTATACCTGGAAGACGACTTGCAAAGCGGGGTAAAAACGAACTTCTGTATTGGGGTTGCCGGCTACCCTGAAAAACATTTTGAGGCGCCGAACATGCAAACAGATTTGGCTCATCTGAAAAGAAAAGTAGAAAATGGAGCTGATTATATTGTTACACAGATGTTTTTTGATAACCAAAAGTTCTTCGACTTTGTAAACAAATGCCGGGAAGCGGGTATCACTGTGCCTATTATTCCGGGACTGAAACCGCTGACATCAAGGAAACAAATGACAATGCTGCCACGTATTTTCCATGTAGATATTCCTACTGACCTCTCTTCCGAGATCATGAAATGCAAAACAGACAAAGAAGTAGAGCAGGTGGGAACTGAATGGTTAATTGCACAATCCAAAGAGTTAAAGGCATTTGGCGTACCGGTATTACATTACTATACACTTGGCAAACCGAAGGTAATTCGTGAAGCAGTAGCCGCTATTGTGTAAGAGATAATTGCATCATAAAAGAAGGGAAGGACAGAAGTCTTTCCCTTTTTTTCGTTTTTCTCTTTCATATAAAAAAATAATGCCATTATGTAGATACATAGTGGCATATCCCTATAACTGTCACACTTTTAATTATAACTGTCCAATGATCGAAATCACCGCTTGGTGATCTCTTTCGCTAATAAGACGCAGTAAATACCATTGTCCCCTACTCTGTTTAAAAAAAAATATAAACACCGAAAGCAGAAGGCATAAAGCATAAAGCTATTATAGCGAATGATCAAAGCGAATAACTATGAAATGCCCCCTAAAAGTTGGACACTTTTAGGGGGCATTTTTATGGCAGGAAAGACAAAATTCAGTTTAAAACAGAAGCTGTCAGCAGTGC
>NZ_JAGHZS010000009.1 GCF_017745275.1 Chitinophaga sp.
CATTCGCTAAAATAGCTTTTTGCTTTCTGCTTTCAGCTTTCTGCTCTAAAAATAACTTTCGCTATAAAAACATTCCCCCGGAGGCTTCTATACGTTGTGCAGTAATCCAGCGGGCTTCGTTGCTACACAGAAATGCCACGATACCCCCAATATCATCCGGTACACCTGTACGTCCCAGCGCTGTTTGAGCAGAGATGTGCGCAATAGCCTGTGGTGCATGTTCAAATACGGCTTTCGTAAAGTCGGTTTCAATAATGCCCGGTGCTACTACATTGGCAGTGATACCACGCACACCCACTTCTTTTGCGAGGTAGCGGGTAAATACTTCAATAGCGCCCTTCATGGATGCATAGGCTGCATAACCCGGTGTTACAAAACGCGCCAGTCCGGTAGACAGGTTAATAATACGGCCATTATCTGCAATAAAAGGCAAGGCTTTCTGCGTAAGGAAGTATACGCCTTTTAAATGTACGTGATAGAGCTCGTCGAAATCCGCTTCCGTGGTTTGAGGAATCAGGGAACCACGATCGATACCGGCGTTATTAATGAGGAAGTCGAAAGTACCGCTGCCGGCAGCGGTTTGCAGGTAACCGGATACAGTGTCGAAGAAAGCATCAAAGGTACCGGTATTTGCCGTATCCAGTTGAAAGGCGGCTGCCTTAACACCTTGCGCCTGTATTTCCGCTACTACTTTTTCAGCTTCCGCCTGGTTGCTTTTATAAGTGATAATGATATCGTGTCCGTTTTTAGCAAGTTGTAAAGACATATTCCTGCCTAAACCACGACTGCCGCCCGTTACCAGGGCTACTTTGTTTTTTGCTGTCATCTGTTGTGCTATTTTTTTGATCACACAAATTTCAGGCATTCAGTTGGACGGGTTATGGTGATAGTTTAAGTATTTATAACGAAGCCGGCCATTTGATGATCATCAAATGGCCGGCTATATCATCAGCAGGTATTACTCTGCCAGCAACAGGTCTATTTGTTGCTTTAATTTATCGGCCAGCTCGGGGCCTTCAAATCCAATGTTACTAAACTGAATATTGCCGGCCTTGTTGATAAGGTAGGAAGCCGGAATAATATTAAAACCGAATGCGTCTCCTACAGCAGGATCTGTATTGTAGTACACCGGGAAGGTATACTTTTTATGCCCGCTCCAGCCCTGTGCATCCGCCAATGTATTTTTTGCACCGCTGTTGGTAATCATAAACACCACATCCGGGTGATGTTGGTACTGCTCATATAATTTCTGAAGATAGGGCATCTCCTGCATACAGGGCACACACCAGGTGGCCCAGAAGTCTATCAGCACAATTTTACCTTTGAGCAATGCCGCGGATACCGGCTTACCCTGCATATCCACGAAGCTAGCCAGTGATGGCGCCGGCCTGTTGATCCGTTGCCGGGCTACTTTTTCCAGCAGGTGTTTTTGCCGGAATGCAGCCAATGCAGTTTGCCCTACCTTGTTATTGGTTTGCTGATAATAAGCCGCCACGTTGTCTAATGTTTCTTTCCCTGCTTCTGCGCCGGTTGCCGCTTCCATGTACCTATTCGCCTCCGGTATATGTCCCTGCTTCATCGCGATCCAGCCTAATACCGACGCCAGGTGTTGACTGTTTTTGCGAATGACCGCTTGTCGTGTGCTATCATCTACGGCAGGATAGATATATCCTGTTTCCGGGAAATAGCGGATCACGCCTACCGGGAAATTCGTTACACTATCCAATGCTTTTTGAGCATAATAGCGTGCCGTGTCCAATGCCAGGTTGTTGTCCAGCAGCGTTTGTGCGACCCGCTGCCACGTAGGCCCCCGGTAAGGATCTTCCTTTTCGCCGGTCAGGAAACGGGCATGGTACAACGCTTTATTACTATCTTTTGCAGTGGCATAATATCGGAACAACACTTCATGCATCCCAGTAAAAGAACCGGTATTGTCCGCTGTTTCCTTTTTTAATTCCTGTTCAAAAAAAGCAATTTGCCGGGCGGTATCTTTTCCTTTTGCCATTGCTTCCGTTACCAGCTCCCGCCCCGGTGCAGAGTCGGGATAGCGCTCCCTGACCACCTGGCGGATAGAATCCAGCCGGCTTTTTTCACCGATAATCAGGTAGCCCATGGTCACCTTGTTAAGGTTCCCGCTGTTGGTGGGTGCCGCATTAAACCTATCAGCAATCACCTGGTGCGCCTGTGCGCGGAATGCGGCTTTGGCTTTTTCCGTCGGCGCATTGCTGATCTCATACGCTAGCAGGCGCAGCTTCGCTTCGTAGTTATCAGGGTACCGCCGCAGTTCTGCTTTGTAGAGCGCGGCTTGTTTGGCCGCCAGCAAAGGCGATTTTCCCATTTGAGCACTCATACTATATCCCTTATAAAGGGATACATCCCGTACAGGCACTTTATTATTATACACGGCTATTTCATAATGCCGGTCTTTAGCCGGCTTATCTGTTGCGGTGCCGCTTTCCAGGTAAAACGTGGCAAACGTACTGTAATTGGCCAATACAAAGGACGTAGTCCACTTATGACCACTCCGTTGCATGGGCATTCTCCAAGGTTGATTATAAAAATTGGAATAGGAGAACACTACGGTAACGGGACTATCAGCCGCCGGAATACCGGCTCCTGCAATAGTTGGATCATATGTGATGGTAACCTGTTGGCCATGTTCCGGGTAAGCCGGCGTAATCACTACCCGCTGTTGTGCTACAACAATATGCATGGTCAGCAAGGCCTGCAAAAGCAGGAAGACAAAGTATTTCATCTTATCGCGATTATTTGTACCCTTCGTTTTGGGTCAGGTTCACATTAGTTCTGATAGCATCAGAAGGAATCGGATACAGCGTATCTGTAGATTGCCAGTTAGTGCCTTTCAATGGACCCAGTATCGCATCAGATCTTTTGGTACGCTTCAGGTCAAACCAGCGATGGCCCCATTCTGCAAAAAGCTCTACTTTACGCTCCTGCTCTACGGCCAGTAGTAAGGCCGGTTGTGTAAGTGAAGCAGGCAGATCTGGTAAGCCGGCACGTTCGCGAATTGCGTCCAGGTCATCGCGGCCTTCGGTCAATTTACCCTGTTGTATACGCGCTTCCGCACGAATCAGGTATTGCTCTGCCACCCGCATTACCATTGAATATTCGGTAATACTTCCAACAGTCCCCAATCTTACTTTATACTTGTAAGGAAAATAGTAAGTAGCCCCGGCAGCCGTTTTCCGGAAGCCAGTCCAGTTGGCCAGGCGCTGATCGCCGGGTTCAAATTTACGGATCAACTGCAGGGTATCCAGCCGGAATAACGCACTGGCTGTAGCATTGGGAGGTGTAGAGGTAAATCCTTCCCAGGTATTGCGCCCCCCGCTTACGTTTACAGGTTGCAGTTGCCAGATCGCCTCTCCACTGTTAGCGAGGAATACGCTATTCAAATCTTTTAACAGGTTATAGCGACTATTACCAATCACCAGTGAGGCCGTTGCTTCTGCCTGTGCCCATTGCTGATTATACAGGTAAACCCTTGCCAGCAAAGCGTTGGCAGCAGCTTTATTAGGACGTACCCGCGTACCCGTAGGATAATCGTCTCCCATCAGCGCCACCGCTGATTTTAAATTACTGATAATGGTATCATATACAGCGGCCCTGGGTGCACGGGGCTTGATCCCATTTTCTTTGTAGTCTGTGCTGGTTATCATCGGCACATCACCATACATATTTACCAGGTAAAAATATAAGAAAGAACGTGTAAAGTAAGATTCTCCCAATAACTGTTTTTTTACCGCCGGCGATAAAGTATTGGAGGTAGAAATGCCTTCTATGCAGGCATTCATCTGGTAAATATAACTGTACACGTCTGCAAACATGCGCGTTGTAAATGTACTGCTGGGTATCAGCCTCGTTTCACGGAATACGTCATAGTCGGCGTAACTGGAATAATAGTACATCTCATCCGACTGCATCGCCGGTAAATAACTCATCAGTACATTGGCAAACTGGTAGTTGTAGGCATTCATCGTGCTATACAACCCGGTAACAGCCGCAGTGGCGGTTTTATCATCTGTAAATACCAACCCGGATACCAGCTCATTTTTTGGTAAAGGCGTATCTACGTACTTGCTGCAGGCAGCCATACCTGTGATGATTAAACCAGCTAAAAATATATGAATACGTTTCATGCTATATCTTTTTATCTGCTAAACAGAAATAATATTTTATAAACCCAACTGTAATCCGATTACATAAGATTTCAGCGGTGGCATTACCATACCTTGCGTTTCAGGATCCATTCCTTTATAGTTGGTAAAAGTGAGCAGGTTATATCCCAGCGCATAGGCACTCAGGCTGCTGATCTTCCACTTCTTCACAAACTTTGAAAAATCATATTTCAGGGAAATATTTTTCAAACGGATATAGGATGCATCGCCCCAGTTGGCGGTAGAAAGACTGTAATTGCGATAGTCTGTAATCCCCGATACCGTGGTAGCTCCGGGTACGGTAGTGATATCTCCTTTCTGCTTCCAGCGGTCCAGTGCTCTCAGATCCTGGTTAGCGAAGTTGCCGATAGGAGAAACATTATACCCATAGTTAATGCCAGGTCCTTCCTGTTTCACAAACTGGAACAGGAAATCCAGGCTGAATTCCTTCCAGGTAAAAGTATTCGCTATACCACCATAGAACCGTGGATCCCGATTGCCCAGTATCACGTAGTCAACAAATTCAGAAGGTGCAGGATTGCCTGCGTTGCTGAAAAACGAAGGACGGCCGGTTTCGGGGTTAATGCCCAGGAACTGGTAACCTTTTACTACCGATAGCGGCTGTCCTACTACATATACATCTTTGTAAGCAGAGGCTTCGATGTCCGGGAATGATTTAAGTTCATTTTTACTCACCGTCAGGTTAACAGATGTTTTCCACGAGAAATGTGTGCGTACGATATTGGAAGTATTTACTTCAAACTCCCAGCCGTGGTTCTTCACGCTGGCCGGCAGGTTAGCAGTGATAGAAGGGAAGCCCACCTGTGGACTCAGTTGCAGATCGACCAATTGATTATTGGAAATATTGTAATAATAGTTGGTATTAAAGAAGATGCGATCGTTCAGGAATCCCAGCTCTAAACCGATTTCCTTCTTATGGCTTTCTTCCCAGCGATACAGCGAATTAGGCAGGCGGGATGGCACCAGTCCGGGTACGCCGTTATAGGGAAAATTAGTAGAGCTCCAGCTATCGAGGTATTGATAGTCGCCCACTTTATCATTACCAGAGTTACCCATGCTGCCACGGAGCTTACCAAAGCTCAGGAAATGCAGGTCTTTCATAAAGTCTTCCTTGCTGAATATCCAGGCCGCACCTACTGCACCGAAGTTACCGAAGCGGTTACCCGGACCAAACCTTGTAGAACCATCGCGGCGGAAAGAGGCATTTACAATGTACTTTTCTTCCCAGTTATAATTCACCCGGCCAAATACAGAGGTATAGCGGTAAAACGCATATTGCGATGGACGCGGCGTGATCAGGCCGGCTGCTTGCTGGTCTTCCAGGAGGGCGTCACTGGAAAAGCCATCTGCTATTACTGATTGCCCCTGTGTAATGCTCTGCTGCCAACTGCTTCCGAGTAATACCTGCAAATTGCCTTTGGCAATGGTTTTATTATAATCTACCTGCGGCTCTATGATATAGGATCCAAAGCTGGAATTCCCAAAGTAAGACTGGCTGCCGACAGCATCTTTAGGATTAAAGCTGGCGTTAGGGAGAATCCGCATCTGCTTCATATCTGTGCGGGTATATCCCAGGTTGGCTTTCAAATTCAAACCGGGTAATAAGGTATACCGGATCACACTGTTGGTGACCAGGTTATTGGTACGTACTTCTGATTTGCGCAACAGGTAAGCCGCTGGGTTCTGTTCGTTGGAAAACCAGTACAGTTTACCAGTGGAGTCATACAATGGATAATTAGGTGCCAGTCTATAAAACGTTGCGAGGTCTGTAGGCAGGGAATTGTCCAGGCTGGCGGAATAGTTTACTGAAGCCATGATGCTGAACTTACCGTTAGCACTGGTGTGGTTCACATTCATGTGGCCTGCGCCACGCTGAAACCCGAGGCTGCCGGGCATTACTGTTGTTTCCTTATGCCAGGTACCGCTTAACAGGAATTGTGTTTGTTCATTTCCCCCGGATACAGATCCTTGTGCTTCGGTAATGTGCGCGTTATTGCCCATTAAATATTTCTGCCAGTCGGTGGTTTGTTGCTGGTCCCATATAGTAAGATCTGGTGCGGTTTCCGCGTCATAAGATTTATTGTCGTTTTTAAACGCTTCTTTACGCATGGCCACGTATTCCGGTGTGCTCAGCATTTTCATCCTATTCACCGGGTTTCCTAATCCCGTATATACGTTGAAGTTAGTTTGCGTTTTGCCGGCTTTCCCTTTCTTCGTGGTAACGAGGATAACGCCGTTAGCGCCCCTGGAGCCATAGATAGAGGTTGCATCGGCATCTTTCAGAATATCTATCCGCTCGATATCTGCCGGGTTAATAGCGGCCAGCGGGCTTTGCTTGCCGTTGGCAGAAGTAAACTGGTTGATGGGATCTGCATAAAAAGGCACTCCATCTATTACGTACAGCGGATCGTTGGGATGCAGGATAGAGCTTTGTCCCCTGATCAACACTTTAAAATTGGAACCGGGCAAACCGCTGGACGACGTAATGAATACACCGGATACCCTTCCCTGCATAGCCCCTATTGCGTCCACCACCGGCTGCGATGCAATATCGCCGGCTTTAATGCTGGCTACAGAACCGGTGTTATAGCGCTTGCTGGTAGTACCATAACCTATCACCACGGTTTCATCCAGGCTGCTGGTTTGTCGTTTCAAAAACAACGTATAGGGGTTGTAATGCGCAACACGAAATGTCATGGATTGATATCCTACATAAGACACTTCCAGTTCATCGCCCAGTGTAGCTGCAATAGAAAAACGGCCCTGCTCATCGGTTACAGTGCCCATACGGGTACCTTTCACTTTGATAGTCACCCCTATGAGGGCATTGCCGGCTTCATCTTTGGCTACACCAGTAATGGTGTGCTGCTGCTGTACCTCGTCTGCCAGGTGGGTAGCCGGAGCAGGCGCTCTTTTCCTGATGAAAATCGTTTTGTCTTTAAGCGTATAATCCAACGGCTGTTCTTTAAACACTTCGTTGAGAAAGTCGGCCAGCGGTTTGTTACTCGCTTTTACTGTTACCGGTTTAGCCGCCTTCAGCAGATCTCTGTCATAGAAGAAGAAATAGCCGGTTTGTTGTTTTACGGAAGAAAAAACGTCCTCCATCGGTGCGTTCCTCACCGACAAGGTCACTGTTTGCGCAAAAGCACCTGCTGATACTTTCAAGGTCGCCACCATCATGAGAACAATCGTCAATCTCATAGTAAGTGCAATTTTGGTTGGGAAAAGTCCGGGCATAGAAAGGACTTTTCCATGATAAGTCAATTGCATAAATTTGCATTTGTTAGGATGGATAATCAGTATTCGAGTATGTACACGCTTAATGCGGCTATCGTCCGGACATTTTTCCGGGGGTGGGTCCAATCACCTCCGGCTTTTTTTTGCCCGGACCGCCGCTTATAAAGGCTAAAGTTGGTGGTGCATAATATCAGTTGACATCAGTTATAATAAAATCCCCTATAGCTACGGTTCCACGATAATACTGCGTCCCTGGACGCGGAAATGGATACCGGTATTTTCTAATCCTTCCAGGACATCCGACAGTGGAAGGTTGCGTTGAATTTCTCCCTGGAACCGGCGTACAGGGATATTGCCTGCATAAACAATGGATACATCATACCACCGCGACAGTTGCCGCATAATAGTGGGGATGTCTGCGTCATGGAAGTAAAACTCATTCTTCTTCCAGGCCAGGATGGCGGCCGTATCGGCTTTGGCGACCAGGTTCAGCTGATCGGGCCCGGTGATCAGGGCCTGCTGACCGGGTGATAGTACCCTGGAAACATTCCCGGCATTTACTTTCACGGCTCCCTGTACCAGGGTGGTTTGAACGCCCGGCTCATCCGTGTAGGCGTTCACGTTAAAACTGGTGCCCAGCACTTCTATACTGGCATCGCGGCCCGCCTTCACAACGAAAGGCATTTTTGCTTTTGCAGCTACTTCAAAATATACTTCTCCCTTGATGGTTACTTCTCTTTTTCCTTCGGAAAATACCGTCGGATAGGTAATCGCAGAAGCCGCATTCAACCATACCTGCGTACCATCCGGCAGTGTAAGCCGGAACTGCCCTCCCCTGGGCGTGGTAAGTGTATTGAGACTTGCCTGCGCGGAATAATCCTGCGTATGGTATTGCAACTGCCCGTTTTGTAAATTAATCAGGGCGCCCTGTTGTGTAATCACCTGTTGACCGTTGCTATCCAGTGGTACCACGGTCCCATCAGCCAGCGTCAACGTGGCTTTGGTGGATCCTGGCATTATCCGGGCAACGGGGATGGCGGGTCCCGTTGTCGCCGGAGCTGCCTGTCGATACCAATATATAGTGCTGCCCAACAACAGCAACACGGCCGCTGCAGCGCTCCACCACCAATACGTACGGGAAGCCCTTACTACTTTGGCGGCAGGAAAATGCTGCGCACTAAAGGTGGCCCAGGCCGCGGTCATATCAAATTTTTCGTACTGCGACAGCTTACTGCGGAGTATATCCGGATCCGTTAGTTGCTCAAACAAACGCTGATTGTCGGCAGACGCAGTGATCCAGGTCCGCAGCTCCTCTTCCTCTACAGCAGTCAACAAGTCCCGGTGATACCGGGATACCAGGTATGCGATTCGTTGCAATATTGGGTTGGTTTCACTGTTTTGATCTGTTGCCAATTCGTTCCTTTAATATAGAAACAACGAAAGTTTATTTTCGATTAAAGGCTTTGGAAAAAATATTTTTCAGGGCAACAGATCCGTTAATAATTATGATAATATTTCATCAGGGCTATGTATACGCCCAATAACGGTAATATGTTCTTTTTAATGAGGCTGCTCCGGATGAGTTTAAGCGCCCTTAATTTCTGCGCCCGCACGGTATTATATGAGATTTGCAGGGCATTAGCGATATCTTCATTTTTTTGTCCTTCGAGATAACTCATCTTAAAAATACGCCGGCACTGGGTGGGTAACGCTTCTATTTCCTCATACAATTGTTGTATAATTTCTGTTTCAGTGAGCACCGGGTCAAAGCCCTCCATTTCTGCACTGACCTCCTCTTCCTGCAGATAGGAAAACTCCTGTTCCCTGACAGAAAGCCGCTGGCGGGCCTTCAGAAAATTAAGACCTGCATTTTTGGTAGCAATAAAGAGAAAAGCTTTGATGTTGGTGGCCGTTGTAAAATCCGCCCTTTTATGCCATAGCTTAGAAAAGCTTTCCTGCACGAGGTCTTCAGCCTCCTGTTCGTTATCTACAATTGTAAAAGCAAAATAACAGAGCGCCCGGTAATGTTGGTTAAATATGTATTGGAATGCAGATGGCTCTCCTCCGGCAAACTTTTGCAGTAACAGCTGCTCATTCCTGGTATACTCGGCTATCATCCCCCTTCCCTGACAATATAAAACGATGATTTATCGGAATAAAAATACCGATAAAAGCTGAGTATTCATAACTAGCGGACAAACAAAAAGCGATTACTGTCAGACCGATGTGATGATATTGCTGATAAACGCATTGTACTCATCCCGCATCGGCAACTCCATATTGCATTGCAATTGCCGCCTTTTCACGATTACCGGCACCTGTGCCTTTACATCAAACCCTTCTTTTTCCACTTCCATCCAATAGATACCACTCCCTCTCTTCTGCCACAGCGGCAACTCATTGAAGTTAACCCCCAATGAGAACAACAGCTCATTTTTCTCCGCAGTGCTCAGTTTTTCTATCCGCCGGGTTGCAGCTGCCTTGTCAGCGCCATCCTGGCGCAAACGCCAATAGCAATGTGCGTTCAATGAGTTACGGTGGGCATCTTCATTGCGCCAGCGGAAATAATCAACAACGAGGTTCGCGTTAGGCAATTCGGAAATACGGCAATCAAAAGCCGCCACATCTCCCAGTAGTACCGAGAATTTTGCACTGGCTTCGCCTGCCAGGATAGAAATCAGCTTACGGCGCTTGCGGGAAAAAGCGGTTTCATTCAAATCAAATAACAACGAGATCTCATCACTTTGCGTGTAGCCGTAAATCACTTTAAATCCACAGTTCATCAGGTGTTCCGTAGTAGCAATCATATAATCACGGAAACGGGTATCAAAGGGAGCGTCAAAAGAATGTGTTTCTTTGGTGAGACGTGTAAAGCCGCGCCCGTCAATCCTGGCCACCATGTACATACCAGGTACTACATGCGCGTCATGGGCCGTTTCGTATATACGCATCCGGGCATCTAATTCATCAAATTTCATTGGTCCAGGGTTTAATAACAAAAGTATCGTTCACAATGGTCACCATATATAATTCGTCAAATCCTTCCTGCAGAACAGGCAATTCTAGGCGCTTATAAGTACCACGGACGCCCACTTCCGGGACCAATGCTTTACCGGATCTACGGTTATTGCGTTCCAGCGCATCTGCTATGGCCGATTGAAAGTAGTATCCCGTCACTTTAAATTTATACTGCTTTGCCAGGGTAATATATTTTTCCCGGTCTGCCCTGGCAGGATTGGTATTATCTACTACAAATGCCTGCTGAACGGAAAAGCAATAATCCAGTAGCTTCCCTTCTTTGTTTCGCGTATGCAACTGGTCCATCGAGATCCGTAAATGGGTATCAAAAAAATGCTGCTTGTAAAAAGTGGATTTACCAGTGGCCTGGATGCCACAAAAAATAACTGCTTCCATAGGTATATCTTTTCAGGGGTCATCGCTACAGCAGACCGTATCAAAAAAACAACATTCCCGGTATTCATCTCCTTAAAAATTACCTGGCAGTAATTTCGTATACACAGCGGCGTTGCCCGGTGGTGATATGTTCTGTTCGAACAATAGTGGCCTGCTTTCCGAGTACCGTACTGAAAATCTCCTGTTCCATCTGGCAAAAATGGCTACAGCATTTCGCTGCTGCGTGAATGGGACAATGATTTTCTATCAGGAAAAACGTGTTGCCTTCTTTTTTAAATTCTGCCATATAGCCTTCGCGCTTGCGGAGGTCAGCCAGTAAGATCACTTTACTTTCGAGATCCCTGCTGCCTTTCAGCTCTTCCTGGTATTTCTCCAGCGTGCTTTGTGCGGTGGCTTTCAACACTTCCCCCATCATTTCCGGCGTCAGTGTTTTATTCATGTTGCAGAGTAATTTCAATGCCAGGTCCTGGTGACGATCCGGGAAACGGGCATTGCCGGCTTCTGTTAGTCCCCATATCTGTTTAGGCCGGCCCCTGCCTTCTGATACGGTGGTGGCAGTAACCAGTCCTTCATTTGCCAGTTTGAGCAATTGAAAACGTGCGCCTTCCATGGTTACCTTCAATTCATCTGCTAATGTCTGCAGTGGTTGTGGTCCCCTGGTTTTAAGTATCCATATCGCCCGCTCATTATCGGCAAAATTATTATTCATAATAAACAAAGTGTTTATTTGGTTTATTCAGCAAAGATACTATCTTTGTTTCAGAAGTACGATGAATAGTTCCGTACCGCCATACCGGTACTGCCGCGTGTATACCGTGCGCAGTGGCTGTATGCGGGGTACTCCGGCATCACGCTTCCGGGAGGGCCCTCCGAAGGATAGATTAAACATAACAGACGAATCAACGCTTGCTGCTGCAGCCTTTTCTGCAGTACCAGGCCGGCATGTGCATACTAACACTAAACTTTACTTCCAATGAAAATAGCTATCATAATCGGCAGTATCCGCCAGGGGCGTCAATCCCAGAAGATCGCCCATTATCTGCAACATAACTTAACGGGCCAGGGTCACCATATTGACCTGGTAGACCTGGCCGCCACACCGCTCCCCATGCTGGAAGAGCGGGTAGGCAAACATCCACAGCTACCAGCCGTGGTACAGGATTTAAGTAACCGCCTGCATGCCGCCGACGCGGTCATCATGGTCACCCCGGAATATCATGGCAGCTTCTCCGGGGTATTGAAAAATGCACTCGATTATTTTTACAGCGAATTCTCGAGAAAAGTAGTGGGCATTGTCACCGTCAGTGCGGGCAAACTCGGCGGCATCAATGCAGCTACTCAACTGCAACATGTGATCCTCAGCCTTGGCGCATTTCCGCTTCCTACCAAACTACTGGTGCCTGAAGTATATGGCGCATTCAACGAGGCACAGGAACTCACCAGCGACATCACCACCCGATCGGCACAACGATTTATAGACGAATTCCAGTGGCTGGCAACCGCCATCACGGAAAAGAAACAACAGGCAGTTACCGGGATCTAACACAACAACACTACAGCGGAGAATACGGGCATTCTCCGCTGTATTCATTTTATGATATGCACAGCTAAAAAAATGTGATATCTTGCTAAATATTTCTACAATATTTGCAGAACGCAATCGTCTTCAAAAAAGGAAATCCTGTTTTTTAGCCACACCCTGCAAAACATATATCTGGTAAGATGAAACAAGAAGCTGGTACTAAAAAGAAAGAAGCCGGCATATTCAGTCTGCTACGGCCATACATGGGAATGGTCGGTTTGCTGATACTGTTTACGCTGTTGAGTAATGGTCTCAATTTATGGCTCCCTAAAATTATCGGAAACGGCATCGATGCTTATGAACATGGCACATTTCAGTTGAACCCGCTGCTGATAAAATTCAGCGTCGCCATTATCATTATCCTGGTGTTCACCTACCTTCAGAATATCATACAAACCTATGTATCTGAAAAAGTAGCCCGGAATCTCCGCACCCAGATATCCAACAAGATATCCGGCCAAAGCTACGCCTGGGTGGAACAAGCCAACCCTTCCCGCTTACTCACCAACCTGATCGCGGATGTAGACTCCATCAAATTATTTGTGTCCCAGGCCATCGTGTCGCTGGTATCCTCCCTGTTCGTCATCATCGGCGCCAGCATCCTTTTGATCACCATCAACTGGAAACTGGCACTGGCTGTTATTGCCACGCTCCCCGTAATTGGTATCACCTTTTTCCTGGTACTGCGCAAAGTAAGAGCCGTGTTTATCAAAAGCAGGGAAGTAATGGACTGGCTCAATAAAGTGATCAACGAAAGTATATTGGGCGCCGCCCTTATCCGTGTCGTCAACTCCCAGCAGCTGGAATATGAAAAATTCCTCGACGCCAATACCAAAGCTATGAACTTTGGTTTGACCATTATCCGCCTCTTCGCCGGACTAATTCCTGTAATCACCTTTACTGCCGGCATTGCCGGGCTCATCATCCTCGCTCTCGGCGGACATTTCGTGATCACGAATACAATGAGTCTCGGTGATTTTGCAGCGTTCAACAGCTACCTCGCCATGCTTATCTTCCCCATCCTGGTGATCGGGTTTATGAGTAACGTAATCGCCCAGGCATCAGCTTCTTACCAAAGAATCAGCAACGTGCTCAATATGCCCGACATAATGCCGGCAGGTACCATTACTAATCCTGTTAAGGGAGATATCCACTTCAATAATGTATCTGTCAACTACGGTCAGAAACCAGTGCTGAAAAATATTTCCTTTTCCGTAAAAGCAGGATCGAAAGTAGCCGTGATAGGCCCTACTGCCGCAGGTAAAACCCAACTGCTCTACCTGCTCACCGGCCTCATAAAACCAGATGTCGGCGAAGTGCTGATAGACGGTCAACCTGTGACAGCATACGACTCCGAAGCCATTCACAAACAAATTGGCTTCGTATTCCAGGACAGCATCATCTTTAACATGAGTATCCGCGAAAACATCGCCTTCAATGATACCGTGACCGATGCGGCCATGGAAAAAGCACTGGATGCCGCCGCGCTGCGGGAATTCACGGAAACACTCCCCGAAAAACTGGATACCATCGTATCAGAAAGAGGGACCAGTCTTTCCGGCGGACAAAAACAACGCCTCATGCTGGCACGTGCACTGGCTATGAATCCTACCATTCTCCTGCTGGATGATTTCACCGCGAGGGTAGATACCAATACGGAAAAGAAAATACTGGATAATGTACAATCGGCCTACCCGGGCATTACCCTGCTGTCCGTAACGCAGAAAATTGCCTCCGTAACACATTACGACCAGATCATCCTGCTTATGCAAGGCGAAATTATTGCCAGTGGTACGCATCATGAACTGATCAATTCCAGCCCTGAGTACATCCAGATTTTTAATTCCCAACAAAGTACCAGCAACTATGAATTACAATCTTAATAAATATAGCGGGAAAGAGCATAAAACGTCGAACTATACAGCATTCAGAAACCTGCTGCAACTCATTACGCATGAAAAAAAGAACCTGCTTATTGCGTTGCTGGCTATTATCGTGAATGCTACGCTTAACCTCGCCGGCCCCCTGTTGATTGGTTACACGGTGGATCATTACGTAGTGCATAAACAATATCACGGCGTACTGGTGTTCTCCGGCATCCTGCTGTGTATGTATGTGCTGGCATTTTTCACCAGCTACTTCCAAACCAAACTAATGGGAGGGGTAGGTCAGCGTACCCTCTTTACCCTGCGCAATACCATCTTCAGTAAAATACAACAGTTGCCGGTAGCCTTCTTTAATCAAAACAAAGCAGGTGATCTCATTTCCCGCGTCAACAACGACACCGATAAACTCAACCAGTTTTTTTCCCAGTCGCTGATGCAGTTTGTGGGTAACATTATGATGATGATAGGCGCCGGTGTTTTCCTGTTAATCATCAATTTAAAAATCGGTATTGCCGCGCTGGCACCGGCTTTGCTCATTCTTATTTTTACACGGGTATTATCTCCCTGGATCAAAAGAAAGAACGCCGCCAGCATGAAAACCGTAGGTGGCATGAGCGCGGAAATCCAGGAAAGCCTGAGTAACTTTAAAGTGATCGTCGCTTTCAACCGCCGCGATTATTTTAGAAAACGCTTTAATGAAGCCAACATTAAAAATTATGAAACCGCAATTGGTGCGGGTTTAGCGAACAACGTCTTTTTACCTTTCTACGCCATGTGCGCCAGCGTAGCCCAACTGCTGGTACTCACGGGAGGCATCTACCTGATTGCATCAGGCGAATTCACGATCGGCCTCTTAGTGAGCTATCTTGCTTATGCCAACTATTTCTACAATCCACTGAGGCAACTCGCCACCCTCTGGGCTAACTTCCAGGTGGCCATGGCAGGATGGGACCGCATTTCTGAAATACTGGCGCTGGAAACAGACCTGGTGACCGTTCCGGCTTCCGGTACTCCCGCTCCTAATGCCCCTTTGCTGGAATTCAAACATGTACACTTCGGCTATCCTGAAGGCAGGGAAATATTGCATAACATTAGTCTTACCCTGGAAAAAGGAAAAACGTATGCGCTGGTAGGCCCTACTGGTGGCGGCAAAACCACCACAGCCTCTTTGATGGCACGCCTGTATGATCCCACACAGGGCACGGTATTGCTGAATGGCAAAGACATTCGCAGTTACGATGCCAATGACCGTTCTCAAAAAATAGGATTCATTTTACAGGAACCATTTCTATTCACAGGCACTGTGAAAGAAAATATCCTCTATGGCAATCCTCACTATAAAGACTATACGAATGAGCAGCTCACGGAAGTCATCAAAGAAGCGAACCTCGAAAAACTGCTGGCTATCTTTGAAGAAGGACTGGAAACAAAAGTAGCCGCCAGCGGCGATGGCGTGAGCCTTGGACAAAAACAGCTGATCGCCTTTATGCGCGCGGTGCTCCGCAAGCCCGACCTGTTGATCCTGGATGAAGCCACCGCCAATATTGATACGGTAACCGAACAATTACTGGGCGAAATCCTGGAGAAATTGCCCGATACTACTACCCGTGTTATTATTGCCCACCGACTGAATACCATTGAGAATGCAGATGAAATATATTTTGTGAATTCGGGAGAAGTAACCCGTGCAGGATCGCTGCAAAATGCGATGGAGAAATTATTACACGGTGTAAGAGTCAGCTAACATTCCTTAGGGTAACTACGTTGTAGTACCCGATCTATATATACATATTCCGGCAGCGATTGTAACTTTTGTAACAAGGCAGCCGGAATTTTTGTTGGCCCTAGTAGCGCCCCCGCTACCTGTCCGGCGATGGAAGCGTTGGTATCGGTGTCGCCACCTGCTGCTATCAGTACTTCAAACATTTCCTGCATGCCTGTCTGCCCTACTTTCGATGCGGCAAACAACGCCAGCGGAACGGAGTTTACCACATAACCGTTATTGCCTAAAGCCGCTACTTCCTTTATTCCTGCTGTATTGCCCAGCTGCTGTATGCCAATCAGCCGGTCCCGTACACGCGTGTCCGGTAATTGCGGGATAAGCACATCAAATAATTGGGTGGTGGGAGTCCAGGTGCCTTCCAACGCGGCCCGTATCGCCAATACCACGGCCAGTGCTCCTACATAAGCCTCTTCGTGCTGATGAGTGATCCGGCAGGCATCCCGGATATCCTCACGGGAACGGCTATCCCAAAATGCAAAAGGAGCTATCCGCATCGCTGCGCCGTTGCCAGCACTATATTCTCCCTTGCTGCCGGCATAACGCCAATTTATACCTGCCTCCAAATCCCGCATGGCTTTCAATGTGCTGGCGCCAATGCCTACTATACTACCAGTTTTAAAGTACTGCAGGAATTGTGCGGCCAGTGCGTCTGTATTTTTATTGAGAGATAATACTTCACAGGTAGCCAGCGTGAGCCAGGTGTCATCGGTCAACGTCCAGCGGGGCGGTGGTGGGGTTATTCTTCCCAGGTAGAACGTGCGTGAATCGGACGGAGGCGGCGTATTTTCAAAGCAGCTTCCCCAGGCGTCGCCAATGGCGCCAGCTAAAATACAACCCTCAAATCGCACGCGCTTGCTTAATGTCATACGGTAAAATACAGATATTCCCCATTCCTCCCCCACTAATCCCACCTTTTTTCGGTATATTCACCACATGTCAAAATTCAAAGATGTAGTGGTAACACTATCCAAAAAGCATCCTCAAACCAGTGAGCCGGTACAGGCCGGGCACACGTTTGTGATTGGCGTACTAGGCAAAAAAACTGCCTTCTATGAAATCGCCAGTGAAGCGCTGAACAACCTCCACAATGAAGATCTGCAAAAAACGTTGTTCCAGCTCCTCCACCCACAAACCCCGCATCACTAGTTTTTTATTGATTTATGAAAGATGCCTGCGCAGGTTTTCTCTTTGTTGAAAAATTTTGTACTATTTGGTAAAGAATATACCTTTACCCCAAAATCATACCTCCATGTCAGGCAGACCTAAGATATTTGATGAGCAGGAAGTGATCGGTAAAGCAGCGGATCTTTTCTGGCGGCAGGGATACGAAGCCACGTCTACAGAAGACCTGCTGACAGAGATGGGCATCGGCAAAGGCAGCTTTTACCTCGCTTTCAAAGGAGGGAAGAAGGAGCTGTTCGAAAAAGCCCTGGCTCAGAACAGTGAAAGAGCCCTCACCAGGCTAAAAAAAGAAATAGCCGAAGCCACTGACCCGGTGGAATATATCCGCCAATTCTTTCGCGGCATCACCGCCAGCCCCAAAAAATTACACCAACGCGGCTGTATTATGGGAAATACGGTAGCCGAATTATCACATACCGACCCCGCTTTGATGAAAAAAGCTGCTCATCACCTGCAGGCACTGGAAGGACTTTTCCATGAAGCATTGCTCCGCGGAAAAGAATTGGGCAAACTGCACACAAAACAAGACCCGGCGCTACTGGCCCGTTTACTGCTCAACAACTGGAACGGCCTCGGTATTACCCGCCGCATCTATCCCGACAATGAAGCCCTCGGGGAACTCATAGAAATGCAGTTAAAAATCCTGGATTAATCAACCACTTGTTTTAATAGCACCCGGTAAACGTATATTCAATTTTGTACCATTTGGTACAATATAAATTTATCAGCATGGAAAAAAACACTTCGCTCACCACCGCCACCGCCGTATTATTTGCGATCGCCAGCGGATGCGCCGTTGCCAACGTATACTACGCCCAGCCCCTGCTCAACACCATGAGCCAGGATCTCCATATTCCTGCCGCCGATACAGGTATCATCATTACCATTACGCAAAGTGGTTACGCAGCCGGGCTGTTGCTGCTACTCCCACTGGGCGATCTGTTTAATCGTCGGAAGTTAATTGTAACACAATTATTGCTCGCCATGGCGGCGCTTGCACTGGTAGCCTGGGCGCCCAGCCGCGGGCTCTTTTTTGCCGGTATAGCCGCCATAGGGATGCTGGCAGTGGTCACCCAAACATTGGTGGCATATGCCGCAACGCTGGCGGCGCCATCGGCACGTGGCCGTATGGTAGGACTGGTCACCAGCGGCGTGGTACTCGGCATCCTGCTGGCGCGTACTATTTCCGGCACGCTGGCGGATATGGCCGGATGGAGAGCTGTGTATCTTTTTTCTGCCACGCTGATGCTGCTCACCGCCATCGCCCTGTTCCGGGTACTTCCACGGGAAGATCCCAATAAAACAGTGACCACCTATCCCCAACTGCTGGCCTCCGTTTTTCAATTGCTCCTACAGGAGCCGATACTTCGCACCCGTGCTATCCTGGCAGGGTTTATCTTCGCGGCCTTCAGCGTATTATGGACCTCATTGGTACTCCCGCTCAGCGCACCGCCCTATGAATTCAGCCATACTGTCACCGGCCTGTTTGGACTCATAGGTGTAGCCGGTGCACTTGGCGCCACCAAAGCCGGGCAACTGGCCGATCAGGGCCACAGCCAACGGACTACCGGCATTGCACTCACCCTACTCCTGCTCTCCTGGATACCTCTCGGTTTTACCACCTCTTACCTTCCGGCACTCATTGCCGGCATTATCCTGCTGGACCTGGCTGTACAAGCAGTACATGTTACCAACCAAAGCCTTATTTATCAAATCCGCCCGGAATCCAGGAACCGCCTGGTAGCCGGGTACATGCTCTTCTACTCCATCGGCAGCGGCAGCGGCAGCATTGCTGCCACCACCACGTACGCTCATACCGGCTGGACAGGCGTATGCATACTCGGTGCTGCCATCAGCGCCATGGGACTTGCTTTCTGGGCCATCACCCTGCCCTGCACCCACACGCATAAAAAAGCAATAACTTTGGGATACGATAAATAACCCATGTCATGCCACATATACCCATTTACCAGGTAGACGCCTTCACAGACGAATTATTCCACGGCAATCCGGCCGCGGTATGTCAACTGGAAACCTGGCTACCCACCGATATCCTGCAAAAAATTGCCGCCGAAAACTTCTTGCCGGAAACCGCCTTTTTCATACCGGCTGCACAATCCGGGCATTATGAACTCCGCTGGTTTACGCCTGAAATAGAAATGGATCTCTGCGGACATGCCACCCTCGCCACCGCACATGTGCTGTTCAATCACCTGGGATGGGATTTCCACCAGATCACGTTTCATACGCAAAGCGGTCCGTTGACCGTCAGCAAAAACAACCAGCTGCTCACCCTTAATTTCCCTGCAAGACCTGCTACAGCCGCATCTCTGCCACCGGAAATACTCAAGGGTATCGGTGTATATCCCATGGAAGTACTGAAAGCACGCGACTATATCCTCGTATACCACGATGAAAACATTATACGTCAACTGCAACCGGATAAATCTATCCTGGACCAGATTAACCTGGACCCTGGCGGCATTATCGTTACTGCAAAAGGAAAAGACGTAGATTTCGTGTCCCGCTACTTTACACCACAGGCCAGCATCCTGGAAGATCCCGTTACCGGATCCGCCCACTGTTCCCTCATTCCTTTCTGGAGTGCACAGCTGGATAAAAAAGAAATGATTGCCCTGCAGGTATCTCCCAGAACCGGGAAGTTATATTGCGTGGATGCCGGCGATCGTGTACTCATTGGTGGCCATTGCAAAACCTATCTCGAAGGAAATATTTTTGTACCTTAAACGAATGACACGCTTCCTTATACCGCTCTGGACATTACTTTGCTACACAGTATCCGCCACCGCTCAAAGCTTACCAGTCATAGATAACACCGTCAATGCCTTCATGACCAAATACCATGTACCTGGCATGGCCATCGCTGTTACCCATCACGGTAAGCTGGTATACGCCAAAGGATACGGCTATGCGGATACGTTGCGCCAAACAGGCGTTACGCCCAATAGCCTTTTTCGAATTGCCAGCGTGTCGAAATGTATAACGGCAACGGCTATACTAAAACTTGCAGATGCAGGGAAACTCTCGCTCGACGCCACCGTGTTTGGGAAAAAAGGCATCCTCGGGACTGCATATGGACAGCCTCCTTACCCGGAAAATCTGCGGAAGATCACCGTACGCCAGTTGCTGCAGCATACCGCCGGCGGCTGGACTAACAACAGCACAGATCCGATGTTCAGTCATCCTGGCTTATCCGCTGCTGAACTGATTTCATGGACCATCACCCACCAACCGCTGGAAAATACACCCGGAGAGGTATACGCTTACTCTAACTTCGGTTACTGCATATTGGGCCGGATCATCGAAAAGGTATCCGGCATGCCCTATGATGCTTATGTGAAGAAAGCCATCCTGCAACCCAGCGGTATCACTGATATGCAGATTGGCGGTAACACACTCGCCCAACAAAAAGCGAATGAAGTCACCTATTACGGTCAACATGGCGAACAGCCTTATATCTACAACATCACCCGCATGGATGCACATGGCGGATGGATTGCCTCGGCTGCTGACCTGGCACGCCTGCTGGTACATGTAGATGGATTTCCTGCGCCTGAAGATATACTCTCTGATACCGCCATTACCGCTATGACTACCGGCTCTAAGGCGAACACCGGCTACGCCCTGGGCTGGGCCGTAAATCCTTATCACAACTGGTGGCATTCCGGTTCTCTTCCCGGCACCGCCAGCGAAATTATCCGCTCTCATCACGGCTTTACCTGGGTAATGCTTTGTAATACCCGCACAGACGATAGTTTCTTTAATGACCTCGATGGGTTACTATGGGGAGCAGTTAACGATCCAACTACACCATGGCCTGGTGTGGATCTTTTTACCAATAAATAATATCATTTCACCACAAGCTGGTTGTATAGTTCTGTATGGCGGATAATTATCTGCCACCATACCAGTCCCCCTTGTTCGGCTATCTGAAAAAAATATTCCTGTTAATGCTTTGTTAACGCTTCCATGAAGGCTATCCGCTTTACCGTAATGAATACACTGAGTGTAGCCATTTCGAAACGAAAATAAGGGCATAAAAAAGGCTGATTAAAGTATTATTTTTAATCAGCCTGGTTACTATCTATCATTATGAAACAAACCTATTATGCACACTTACCTGACTACCTGTACCCCCAGGTACTTAGCCTTCGTTAACAAGTATACACCACCTAGATAAGATGCAATACCCATCAGCGTAAACACCGCCAACATCCAGATAATTTTACGCCGGTTGCCCCTGCGTCTTTCATCTCTGTTCAACACCATCTGCTCCAGTTCCAGCCAGCGTCTCCCGGGATCGGCACTTTTGAAACGCTGATCCAGTGCACCTGACTTCATCATTTTCTGATAAACAGCAGCAACTAATTTGGCATTAGGTATATTGTCCATTAAAGCAATCAGCTCTTTAGTTTCTTCATCTGTTACGCGCCGGGTTACTGTTGGCTTTTCCGGCAACTGCTTTAACCATATACTATCTGCAATCATTTTAAAATAAGAATTCATAATAATGCCTGCATGATTAAATTGATCTCCGTAATGTATGTATGTACGAAGGGCGGGCATGCATAGTTTTCATTTTAACGAGAAAACCTTTTAGCAACGGCAGGCACCGTTTCGGCGTTTGTACACGCCCAACCCCGCCACTACAGAATTCCTTTAGGAATTATCCCTATTTTTAGCCCATGAAAGTGCTGATTATAGAAGACGAACCCGCGCTCAGAACCAGTATACAGGAATACCTGGAACACCAGGGCTATATCTGTGAACTGGCAGCTGATTTTAAACAGGCCATCGATAAAGTCAATGAATTTGACTACGATTGTATTGTAGCGGATATCGGCCTTCCTTTCGGAAACGGACTGGATGTGGTGAAAGAGCTGAAAATGCTGGAATCCAAAGCTGGCATCATCATTATCTCTGCCAAAGATTCACTGGAAGATAAACTCCGTGGCCTGGAACTCGGCGCGGATGACTATCTCACCAAGCCTTTCCATCTATCCGAATTAAATGCCCGCGTAAATGCCATTTTACGGCGCAAAAACTTTGATGGAAATACCACCATCACCTTCGCGGAAATTGTGATCAAACCAGCTTCTAAAACAGTGCTGGTACACAATAAATCCCTTACCCTCACCGGCAAAGAATACCAGTTGCTGCTCTATTTCATTGCCAACCAACACCGGGTAGTGACCAAATCCGCACTGGCCGGACATCTATGGGGTGATGAATACGACCAGGCCGGCTCCTACGACTTCATTTATACACACATCAAAAACCTCCGTAAAAAGATGCTGGAAGCTGGCGGAGAAGATTATATCAAAACGGTTTATGGCACCGGTTACCGCTTCGGATAAACCCCGCCCTCACACATAAATATTTACCGCTATCATGAAGTTGCTGACCAAAACAACCGTGTACTTTTTGCTGATCATGTTACCTGTTTTTACTGCAGGCACTTTCTTCTTCTATACTAAATTTAATAAAGAGATAAAACATGAAACAGATGAAGAACTGATCAACGATAAACTACAGTGGATGCGTTACCTGGATACTGCCAGCGTTAACAACCCCGTTTTCAACATCCATACACCGGAGTTTAATTTACAGCCAACAGATAAAACCACACAGGATAAACACAAACTAAAAGGCATCAATATTTACCAGGAACCGGAAAATACCTATGCGCCCTTCCGGCAACTGTCGCAGGTGATCACATTGCACAACCGGAACTACGAACTCACCCTGCGTAAATCACTCATCGAAAAAGATGACCTGATTAAAAACGTAGCTTACGTGATGCTCACCGCCTTCGGCGGATTACTCCTGTTTGTACTGATCATCAACTGGCTGATCAGCAGAAGCATCTGGCGCCCCTTCTATCGCTCGCTCGATAAGATACAACGCCTGCAACTGAATAAGCTGGAAAACACCGTGTTTGACCGCACCAATACACACGAATTCAACCAGCTCAACGGTGCGCTCAACAACATGACCAACCGCATTCACCAGGACTATACCAGCATCAAAGAACTCACAGAAGATGCAGCCCATGAAATGCAGACCCCCTTGGCCATTGCACAAAGTAAACTGGAATTATTGCTGCAGGATGATACCCTGTCTGAAACACAACTCAATGGCATCCTCCTGAGTTATGAAGAGCTGCAACGCTTGTCCAGGCTCAATCACAACCTGCTGCTATTAGCCAAAATAGAAAATCAGCAATACCCTGTTACCGAACAACCGGACCTCTGTACCGTTATAGAAAAGTATTTACTGCTTTTTGAAGAATTAATACGGGAGAAGGATATCAGCATCCATAAAGAAATGACAGATCACGCCCCATGGCCCCTGCACCCGGCGCTCACAGATATCCTCGTCAGTAATCTGCTGGGCAATGCCATCAAATACAATTATCCCAAAGGGAATATTGATATCCGCATCACCGCCAACAGTTTCATCATCAGCAATACCAGCGAATTGCCGGAAATCCCTGCCAGCATGTTGTTTCAACGTTTCAAAAAAAACCATACCGGCTACACCAATACCAATGGCCTGGGACTCGCTATCGTGAAAAAAATAGCAGACTCTTATCACCTCCAAATCCGGTATGATTATCACAACGGACAACATATTTTTTCTGTTACCTTTTGATTCCTCAGATTTACTCCAGATTCCCTTCTTTATTTTGTGCGGTAAACCATAAGCACCGTTATATGAAACAAATGCTACTGGCCATCGTTGTACTCAGCACAGCCCTTCCATTGGCTGCTCAAAATCGTGTGGCCGTTCCCGTTAAAGATACTACTGCGAAACCTGCTCCGGCAGATACCATCAGCAAAGTATCGGATCTGAATGAAGTCATTATTACCTCTACCCGTAATAACAGCCGCATCGAAGACCTTCCCATGAAAGTGGAAGTAATGGGTAAAGAGGAAATGATAGAAGAAAGCGGGATCAAACCCGGCAACGTGGCAAGTATTCTCGGCGACTTATCCGTCATACATATTCAAAACACTTCTGCGGTGAGTGGCAACAACGCCATCCGCATGCAGGGACTGGATGGTAAATACACCCAACTGCTCCGCGATGGAGTACCCGTATATGAAGGTCTCAGTGGCAATTTCGGCGTACTTGCCATTCCGCCACTGGATCTCAAACAAATAGAAATCATCAAGGGATCTGTGTCCACCTTATACGGTGGTGGCGCTATTGCCGGCATCATCAACTTCGTGGCCAAAACACCCGGCAGTAAACCGGAACTCACCATCCTCGCCAACCAGACCACCCTGAAAGAAACCAATGTAAACGCTTTCTATTCTGAACGCTACGGTAAAACAGGACTCACCCTTTTTGCCGGCGTAACCACGCAGAACCCGGTAGACGTCAATAAAGACGGCTTCAGCGATGTACCCCGCCTGCGCCAATACCTGCTGCATCCCCGCTTCTTCTGGTATATCAATCCACTCACCACCCTGGTAGCAGGCTACACCGGCACCATCGAAAAAAGAGAAGGCGGCGATATGCAGGTGCTGGAACATCAGGCCGATAATATTCACCAATACACGGAAGTAAACAACACTGATCGCCACAGCGTAGACCTGCAGTTTACCCGCAAAAACCTGGGCGGCGGTACCCTCGCCGTCAAAGCCGTAGGAAGCTTCTTCCACCTGCAAAACGATCAGGGCACCTTCGCATTGCTGGGTAATCAAACCAGCACTTATGCAGAAGCATCTTATAACAAAAAAAGCGGCAAACACGACTGGGTAGCAGGACTCAACAACACCGGCGAAATTTATCGCCGTGCTACCGGCGACAGCACCCTGCTGGGCAACTACACTTACAATACTATGGGCGCCTTTATACAGGATGGCTACCACATCACTGATCAACTCCTGGCGGAAGCCGGCTTACGCGCCGACTACCACAACGTTTTCGGCTGGTATGTATTACCTCGCCTGGCCTTTATGTACAAACCTATTGAAGATCTTTCCATACGCCTGAGCGCCGGTACCGGGTATAAATCGCCCGCTATCTTTACCTCACAAACGCAAACCATCGGCTACCGCAACCTGCTTCCCCTCAGCGCTGGTATCAGGTCTGAAAGAAGTCAGGGCATCAACTTCGATGGCAACTACCGTACTTCCCTTGGCAAAGTAGAAATGACGCTCAACCAGGCTTTCTACTACACTCACATCAAAGATCCGATATTACCAGTAGCCAGCACTTCCCACGCCGGTATGCTGATGCTGGAAAATATGCCTTACGCAGTAAATAGCCTGGGTACAGATACCTACCTGCGTTTTGCCCTGGATCACCTGGAATTATACCTAGGCTACAACCACACCGTTTCCCGCTATAACAACACCGGATCTGTGAATATTCCTTATGCACCACAGGATAAATTCGCCAGCACCCTGGCCTACGAAATAGAAGGGAAATGGCGCTTTGGCATCGAAAACAGCTGGATAGGTAACCAATACGATTACAACAACCAGAAAACGCCGAACTACTGGTTCTGGGCGGCCATGATTTCCCGTCAGTTTGGTGAGCATATCACCGTGGTACTGAATGGAGAAAACATCTTTGATGCACGCCAGGGCAAAAATACCCCACTCTTCACCGGTCCGGTAAGTAATCCAAACTTTGCCAACCTCTGGGGACCCATAGATGGACGTACCATCAACCTGTCCGTAAAATTTAATTTATAGATAATATAGAGAACGGCGTACCTTTGCGATCCTAATTTTCTGTATAAAAATGAAATTCGCAAAAAACAGGTACGCCGTTTTATTTGGCTTCGGCGCCTTGCTCCTTATACTGTCTTTCCTCGTAAGAACTGCACTGCTGATCTGGACTTACCCGCAATCCGGCCTCCATTTTTCTGATATCCCGGTTATTTATGCCAAAGGCCTGGTATACGATATCGGCGTGGCATTATTCTTTACCATCGCTTACGCTTTTTATCTGCTGATATTACCACAGCGACTCAACAACACCTTATTCAACCGGCTATTCACCTACATCGGCTCCTTCCTGGCACTGATGATCCTTATATTTTCCTTCTTTGCAGAATTCACTTTCTGGGGAGAATATGCAGGCCGCTTCGACTTTATAGCAGTAGATTATCTCATCTACACGTATGAAGTCATCAGCAATATCAACGAATCGTATCCACTGCCCCTGCTGATAGGTGGTGTATTGCTGTTTACCTTACTGCTCACCTGGGGCCTGGCCCGGCGCGGCAACTTCCGCCGGAGCTTTCAATCCAATACTTCTTTCGGAAAAAGACTCGTCACCTTTGCTATACTCCTCGGGTTATTGTTGCTGCATACCTTTCTGATCAGCAATACCTGGGCGGAACAAAGTAAAAACCGCTATGCACAGGAACTCTCGAAAGCAGGCGTATACTCTTTTGTATCTGCCTACCTGAACAATGAACTGGCATACGATAAATACTATTTACTGGAAGATAACAGCCGGGCCTTTGACCGCATGCGCACCCTGCTGCAATCGCCGGATAGCCACTACCTGGAAAACGGTAATAGTATACTCAGAAGCATTACAGATACAACAGCACATGTAACACCCAACGTAATCATGGTGACTATTGAAAGCTTCAGCGCTGACTTCATGACACGCTTCGGTAATACACAACATATCACGCCCATACTCGACAGCATCGCCAAAGAAGGAATCCTGTTTACCAATATGTACGCCACCGGGACCCGTACCGTGAGAGGCATGGAAGCCCTTTCCCTGGCCGTTCCACCTACACCGGGGCAAAGTATTGTACGCCGCAAAAACAACGAAGGACTGTTTTCGATTGGACAAATCTTTGAACAGGCCGGCTATGAAAGTACCTTCTTCTATGGCGGCGACGGGTACTTCGATAACATGAACAAATTTTTTGGCAACAACGGCTACGACATCACTGATCGCCTGCGCAATAAGTTTGTACACGACGAAATTACCACTACACGTACCAACATACCAGACAGTGAAGTGCATTTTGAAAACGCCTGGGGCATCTGCGACGAGGATATTTATAACGCTGCCATCAAAAGCGCAGACGCCAAATATGCCGCCGGAAAGCCGTTCTACGACTTCATCATGACCACTTCCAACCACCGCCCTTACACTTACCCTTCCGGTAAAATTGATATCCCATCCGGTACCAGCCGTGAAGGCGCCGTGAAATACACCGACTACGCCATCGGCGAGTTCCTGAAAAACATCCGCACCAGGCCCTGGTTTAAAAATACCATCGTCATCTTTGTGGCCGACCATTGTGCCAGCAGCGCCGGCAAAAATGAAATTGAAATCAGTAAATATCATATCCCCTGCATTGTGTACAATGCACCAGGTACAGCACCACAGGAAATCAGCGCCATGTGCTCCCAGATCGATATTTACCCAACCCTGCTGGGCTTACTGCATTGGAGCTACAATAGCAAGCTCTATGGTAAAAATGTACTGGAACCGGGTTATCAGCCACGTGCCATGATCAGCACATATCAGAAGCTGGGCTACCTGGAACCAGGCAAACTGCTTATCCTCAGCCCACAACAAAAAGCACAATGCTTCAACTGGAATGAGGCCCGCAATGAACAGCACCCTGCCCCCATGGACAGTGTCCTGCTCAAAAACAGTATCGCCAACTATCAAACGGCTTACTTCCTGTTTAAAAACGGAGGCATGAAAAAATAAATACAGCGGCGTATATGTCACGCGAAGGAGCAAAGAAGATCAGCGCGAATTTTAAGCCCGCAAAGTGAGTAGATTATATCATTTATCCCGGTTTGTGGGTATAATATAATCTACTCACTTTGCGGGCTTAAAATTCGCGCTGATCTTCTTTGCTCCTTTGCCCCTTTGCGTGAAAATATACTTTAAAATTTCAGCTTATTTCTGCACATTATTCCCTAAATTTATTTTTCCGGTATTCTTAAGGACTGCTTACTACCCACCGGGCACGCATAATCTGGCCTCTTTTAAGTTGCATTCAAGCGATGTATAGCAACCCTGTCACTTGTTGATAGCTATACCTTATTGAAACTGCAACCGGAACAATAAAATTGATATTATTCATGCTGGCTACCGCTTTTACAGATCCCTTTCGTGATGATCCTGCCAACGGGGAACTGAAAAACAGTGGGCAAGGAGATGAACAAAATATACAACAGTCGCTACTGGACATCATTGGTCGTATACATGTTGATTTTCCCGCTTGTCATCACGTGTCCGAAGCATATGAACGCCTGCTGCCCGCTTTACTTTCACTATTGCAGGGCACACATGGCTTTATAGGAGAAGTCAGCAAAAGCAGGGACGGCGGCATCCGATTACAGCCACTCGCCATCAGTAATTCCCTGCCCGAAAGCGAATGGAGCGTGGTAACGGCCCTGCAGGAAGTGGCGCATACCGGCCAATCACAAATCAGCAAAATCAACAATACCACAACTTTTATCGGCCTGCCGGTAATCTTCCAGCAGGAAATACTGGTAGTGATCGGGGTGGTGAGTACAACCACTGTTTATACGAAAGATACCATTCATTTCCTGCAGCCACTCCTGCAGGTACTGGGATTTCAACACGTGAATGCACAAGCCGTTCGCCACTATCAGCAACTGAAACAACAACATGCTATCCAACAATCAGAATGGGAAGCATTGATGCTGACGCTCGATGATATTGTGTTTGAGATGGACGACCAGAAAACCTTTACCAAAGTATGGTGTAGCCAGGAAAGCCTGCTGTTTCGCCCAAGGGAAGAAGTAATAGGTAAAACCATTTCCGAAGTGCTCGGTCACCACGCCATGGCTTTTAATCGCCTGGCGGATAAAATTCTCCGGACAGGAGAAACACAGCAATATATTTATCCCGATATCCGGCAGGGCCTCGAACATTGGTATGAAATAAAAATGGCGCTGATCAAAAGCCCTGGCCCGAAACGCATCTTCATCCTGATCCGGAATATTTCTGCCAGGGAAAGACAGCACATTGGCTACCAGCAGGCACAATCGGAGCTCAAACGGAGTAACCAGTTATTGGGTATTTGTCAGCAAATGGGAAAAATGGGCGGCTGGGAATTCAATGTAGTTACCGGGGAAATATACTGGACCAAGGAAATATATGCCTTGAGAGAAGTCCCTCCCGGTTATCCTATTACGTTGCAGGGGGCTGCCAGTTTCTATCATCCCGATGATCAACCCATGTTCAATGCCGCCAAAGAACGCCTCTTCAACGAACAAATTCCTTTCGACCTGGAAATACGGCAGATTTCAGCCAAAGGTAAAGAAACATGGGTACGCTCAGTAGGCAAACCGGTATTCAATAGCAACGGCCAACTGACCCATTTCCGGGGCATTATCATGGATATCACTGATAAGAAAGATAACGAACTGGCGCTCACCAACGCCAGGGATAATGCACAAAAAGCCGCACAGGCGAGAAGTGAATTTTTATCGGTGATGAGCCACGAAATCCGCACACCGCTGAATGCGATTATTGGCATCGCCAATATCCTCGAAGGTAGCACCGTACCGGAAGGCGCGGATATCATACCGAGTTTGCAATTCTCCGCCAACCACCTGTTGGGCCTGATCAATGATATTCTCGATTTCAGCAAAATGGAATCCGGAAAAATTGAGTTGGAGAAAATTCATTTCGATCTCACCAGGTTGGTGCAAGGCATTAGCAACAATTATCTGCCATTAACAAAAAATAAAGGCATTGCCTTTTACACCCACATCGATAAACGGCTGCCAGCCCAGGTTACAGGCGATCCTGTCCGGTTGTCGCAGATCCTTAATAACCTGCTCAGCAACGCCATCAAATTTACCAAAGAAGGCAGCGTCACCATATCCGTGCACCAGGAAGCCATTACCCATAACAACTGCCGGATTTCATTCCAGGTAAAAGATACCGGCATCGGTATCGTTCCGGAAATGCACGACAAAATATTTGAAACCTTTGTACAGGAAGATTCCGCTACTACCCGCCACCATGGCGGAACAGGGCTGGGACTTGCCATCACTAAAAAACTGGTCACCTTGCACAACAGCGACATTACATTGGATAGCAAAAAAAATGAAGGCACGTCCTTCCGCTTTGAAGTAGAGTTCCCCGTGCCGGAAACGGATGCTAATCAGAGCCACCAACAAGCAATACATGCCCCCGGCTTCCTCGAAGGAATGCGCCTGCTCGTAGTGGAAGATAATGCCATCAATATCCGCATCATTGGCCTGCAACTGAAAAAATCGGGCGTTACTATCGTGAATGCCAGCAATGGCCGGCAGGCCCTGGAAAAAATGCAGGAGCAATCTTTCGATGGTGTGGTACTCGATCTGCATATGCCGGAAATGAATGGCTATGCCACCATTCCACATATCCAACACCTGCAACCCCAGGCGTTCATTATTGTGCTAACCGCCGACGTAATGCCCGAAGTAAAAGAACGCCTCGCCCTATTGCAGGTAAAAGATATGCTGCCAAAGCCATATGCAGCGGAAGATCTGCTGCGGATGCTGGCGCAATACCGCAAAGAATGACGTCTTTTGTAGTACCTTCGCGGCTGCACAAAAGCCAACAATATGCAAACATCTTCTTTGTCGGCCCGCGACCTCGACGTGATCTGGCATCCATATACACAAATGCAAACAGCGCCTGCTCCTATCGGCATTGTCCGCGGACAGGGCGCACTTCTTTTTGATGAACAAAACAATGCATACCTGGATGCTACTTCCAGCTGGTGGGTAAATATACACGGTCATGCACATCCGCATATTGCACAGCAACTGGCCGCCCAGGCGCTGCAACTGGAACATTGCATCTTTGCCGGATACACACATCCGCCGGCAGTCAACCTCGCAGAACGTTTACTTAAAATACTGCCGGATAATCAACGCCGCGTTTTCTATTCCGACAACGGATCTACTGCCATTGAAGTAGCGCTGAAAATGGCGATACAATACTGGGATAATAAAGGGATCCGCAAACAGAAAATACTGGCGTTTAAAAACGCCTACCACGGCGATACCTTTGGGGCCATGAGCGTGAGCGGCAGAAGTGTGTTCACCCGCGTATTCGACGACCTTTTGTTTGATGTGCATTTCATTGATGTCCCCACCGCGGACAACATCTCCCAAATTATTAACACCATTGCAACGCTACAACCGGAAGATATCGCAGCATTTGTTTTTGAACCACTGCTGCAGGGTTCCGGTGGCATGATCATGTATGAGGCACTTGCATTTGAACAACTACTACAATATTGTGCAGGCCAGCAAATACTGCTCATTGCAGATGAAGTAATGACCGGCTTTGGCAGAACCGGGAAAAACTTCGCCATGGAATATGTGCACACACAGCCGGATATGATTTGTTTGTCCAAAGGACTCACCGGCGGCAGTATGGCGCTGGGCGTTACCACTAGTACGGCTGCGGTATATGAAGCCTTTCTTTCCAACGACAAACTAAAAACTTTATTCCACGGTCACTCCTTCACCGCAAATCCATTGGCCTGTACTGCTGCACTGGCCAGCCTGGATCTCTTTACAGATCCGGCCTGTGCGGCCAACCGGGAACGCATACACGAAAAGCACGCTGCTTTCCTGCAGGAACTGCAACAGGTCACTGTTATCAAAAACCCGCGACTGCTCGGTACCATTCTTGCGTTTGAAATTGTCACTGATAACGCTGATGGCTACACGAATGCGTTGGCAGATCACCTGCACCGCTTCTTCCGGGAAAAAAGAATTATGCTGCGCCCACTGGGCAACACCCTTTATATACTGCCACCCTACTGCATCACCAACGAACAGCTGGACCAGGTATACAACAGTATCCGGGAACTGATACCCACATTGTAAAAGCTGAAAGCATAAAGCATAAAGCAAAAAGCTATTGAAGCGAGTGATCAATGCGGATATTCGCAAAGTTCACTCGCTTCAATAGCTTTTTGCTTTATGCTTTATGCTTTATGCTTTACTTCACCGGTACAGAAATTTTAGTATCATCCCACTCAAACACTACGGCATTACCTGGTAATGTAAAGGTGAGTTTTTCTGTAGGTGTAGCCAATGGCTCGCGTTTTACTTTCACCGCTACCACGTCTTCCCCTTTATTTTTTTCGTAATCATAAGCGCCCCACTGTCCCAGTTTACCATTGAGGATTACGGTCCAGATTTTAGGGTCCGGAATAGAGAACAGGGTGTAAGTACCAGCTTTTACAGGTTTACCACCAAAAATCACATCCTTGCTAAAAGTGATTTGGGTAGCTTCATCAGCACCGGTGCGCCATACCTTACCAAATGGCTCCAGGGTACCAAAAATTACACGGCCATTTTTAGAGGGTTGTCCGTAAACAACTTTAATACCGTTGGCTTCTGTTGTAACGTGGGGGCTTTTACGCGGTTTTTCCTGTGCAAAAACGAGGCTGGTAACGGCCAAAAATAAGGTTGCCAAAAAGAAGTGTTTCATTTTGTTAGTTTTTTCTGGAATAAGAAGAATTTTTCAAGAAAGCTTTATCCTTTAAATTAAGTCTTTAAATCCGTTGTAAACAAAAACATTGGGACCAATGGTAAAATAACTCCATATTATTTCTTCTCACAGATATCGCTGAGCTTCGTCAACCCGCTTTCCATGGCGGGGCCATAAATCCGGTCGGTCACAAAGCCTCTTAACTTCCACCAGGGCAGCATACCCAGTTTAATTTCCATATGCCAGAATATCGCCGTACCGGTGCCGTCAGCAGTAGGTTTCAGCTCTATTCCGCCATGTACCGGCCTGGCGTTTTTAATGTCCAGCAGGTAATGTATGCCTTTGGCGGAATCGCTATCCAGGATGGTCACCTTGCCACTGCTTTCTTTACCATCCCAACTGTACCAGGCGCCGGTGCCGGTTGCCGGTGAAGAAAATACCAGGTTGGCGGTAGTATCAGGCCGGGTCCAGGGATTCCAGGATTCCCAGGCTTTCAGATCACCCACATGGGCATATACCACACTGATAGGCGCCCGGATCACACCGGTGCGTTCCACTACACCGGTAGAAGGAAACAATAATGACAACAAAAAAATCATACTACCCAGAATAACCACACTGAGCACCAACAGCTTAATAAAACGCATAAACAGAAATTACAGCCCACAAATGCATGCTCCGACATGCTTAAGATTTAGCGGATGATAACCGCTTTATATTCTCCAATCCTTTTTCAAAATCTTTCCCAATCCACTTATCCATCATCAGCCCCATCACCTTGCGCAGCGGATGCTGCCCGGTATTACATACCATTCCCCAGGTAACCAGGGTGCCATTGGGAACGGCATCAAAGCGAAAATAGCCTTTGGCAACGCCCATAGCCATAAAATCATTGTCAGTAGCAATATATTGGTCTTCCCTCGATTCTGTGATCGCCATATGCCCCCGGCCTACGTTGCGGCTGTTGCTTTCCCAACTATATCCCGCACCTACCCCGCTCTCCTTCTCACCATACGTAATACGGGTGGCAGGGTCCAGCTCTTTCCAGGGCGACCATAACTCCCAGTTACGGATTACATTCACCAACGGGAAAATAACCCCGGCAGCCGCCGGCATTACCAGGGAACGCTCCACTTTAACAGTGGGCGACAGGAAAAAACTGAAAATGAAAAGCCCCAGCACAAGGACGATAAATGCACCCAGAATAATAAAAAAGGCTTGCATCTGACTGGATTTTAGATAGCACAAAGCTAAATAAAATCAGGCTACTCCCATTTGAATACTTTCACGGCTACCGCATACACGACTATGCCCCATAAGGTCAAAATAGCAATATCCCAGCCCACATGCCACAAATGCTGCCCTTCAAAGGCCACTTTACGTAACGCATCTATCAGGTAAGTGAGCGGCATTATTTTACAGATAGGCTGCAACCAGCCCGGGAAAGAATCAATTGGAAAGAAAGTACCCGCCAGCAGGAACTGTGGTAAAGTAACAATATTGGCCAACGGTGGAATGGTGCTTTCATTCTTCGCCAAACTACTCACCACGAAGCCGAAGCCCATAAATACCAGCAAGCCAAATACAGACAACACCAGCATTTCCAAGAAAGTAGCGAAACCATGTACCAGTGTAAAGCCAAAGGCAAAATGCCCCAGCGCAATAATCACAACAGAGCTGATCAACTGGAAAATCATCCGGCTCAACGCCTCTGCCAGTACAATGTAGGTACGTTTGATCGGCGTAGCAAAGAAACGCTTGAGTACCAGCGTTTGACGCATATTATAAAACAGGAAGGCAGTGCCAAATACGGCAGCACTCATAAGGGCAAAGCCCAGTTGTCCCGGTAAAATAAAGTCGATAGTCTTAAATTCACGTCCGGGGATCTCTGTTTGCTTGAAAACAGCCACAGAGGGACGTTTATAACTTACATCATCCAGCTGGGTGGTCACACTTTTCAATATCCCCATCAGGATCATTTTCTTGCCGGCATCGGAAGCAGTAGAAGTACGGACATTGATTTCGTAATGTTGTATGGAGTCGGCACCCGGCACTGGTACTATATTCAAAATGGCTACCAGTCTGCCTTTCTTCAGATCATCCTCCATTTCGGCAGCTGGCTGGGTGGTCACCAGCTTCAGGGTTGATACATGCGACAAAGCCTGGTAAAAGCCAGTGTTGATATCCGTTTGACGATCTATCCCCACTTTTACAGAAACAGAACCTCCTCCAATAAACCCAAACACCAGGATAAATACCAGTGGGAACCCCAAACTAAACACCACGGCGGAAGGACTGCGGAATATACCCCTTAAACTTCCTTTCGTAATAGCCAACATGGCCCTCAACTGATTGTACTTAGCTCCTTTCATCCTTTTTCTAAAGTTGCAGGCAAAACTACAATAAAAAAGGAGAAAGCATAAAGCAGAAAGCAAAAAGCTATTGTCGCGAATGACCAATACGCTTTAATCATTCGCGACAATAGCTTTTTGCTTTCTGCCTTATGCTTTCAGCTCCTTCTAGAAGCTGCTATACTTAAACGGCAACATCCTGGCCTGTATCCGGCCATGCAACTGCTGCACTTCTTTCAGCTCCTGGTACAATTCGTAATTAGGGCCTAATTCCTTCTTCACCATATCTGTGCGGGTTTCCGCGCCTAATCCTCTCAGGAACCGGCCTATTTTGTTCTTTTTGCTTTCCGGGTATTCTCTTAAGCGATAATCAGACAGTTTGGCCAGGTGCGCGGCGCAAGCCAGGGCCTCTTTTACACCGCCAATACGGTCTACCAGTCCCAGTTCTTTTGCCTCCAGGCCGCTCCATACACGTCCCTGGGCAATGCTGTCTACCACCGCGGCATCCAGCTTTCTGCCCGCTACTACACGCGACTTGAAAGAAGCATAAGTGCTGTCTACCCCATTCTGGATAAAACGTTTTTCTGCATCCGTTAACGGACGGCCCACACTGCCCAGGTCAGCATACTGCGCAGTTTTTACGCCGTCGAAAGTAACTCCCAGCTTATTTTTGAAGAAGTCCTGCATATTAAACATAACCCCGAATACGCCGATAGAACCGGTTAAGGTATTGGGTTCCGCGAAAATACTGTCCGCCATACAGGAGATATAATAACCGCCGGAAGCTGCATAATCACCCATAGATACCACCACAGGTTTTACTTTCTTTGCCAGCGACAGCTCCCGCCAGATCACTTCAGACGCCAATGCACTACCGCCACCGGAGTTCACGCGGAACACGATGGCCTTCACGTTTTTATCTTCCCTTACCTTACGGATTTCGCTGATATAGTCGGCACTGGCAATGTTGGTGCCTCTTTCGGATTCCCCATCTATGATATCACCTTCTGCATAAATCAGGGCAATTTTTCCTTCCGCGGTGCTGATCGGTAAATCAGCCGCCACATTGTATTTTCCCAGAGATACAAAATTGATGGCATCATCTGCTTTGGTAGCCGTTTTGTTCTTCAATTCTGCCGTGATTTCATCATCATACTTCAAGCCATCTACCAACTTATATTTCAGCGCATCATTCGGTTCCTGGATCATATTTTCGTTGGCATAGCCATGTAACGCCGCTGTATCTATGTTACGCGCTTTGCCGATGCCAGCCAGGAAGTGGCCGTATAACTCACCCAGGAACTGGCTGGTTTGAATACGGTTAGCCTCGGTCATCTGCGTTTCGCGTAAAGGCTCTGTGGCACTTTTAAATTTACCGCAATAGAAAATTTCCGGTTTGATCTCCAACTTTTCCAACGCACCTTTTACAAAGGGCATTTGAGAGGAGAAGCCCGTGAAATCCAGTCCCCCTTTGGGATTCAGGTATACTTTATCGGCAGCAGATACCAGGTAATAAGCGCCCTGGCCTATTACTTCTCCGTATGCATATACAAACTTGCCGGATCTGCGGAAGCGCAGCAAGGCGTTACGCAGCTCTTCGGTAGTAGCAAAGCCGCTTGGGTTACCATTTACTTTCAGATAAATCCCTTTGATATTATCGTCATGGGCGGCATTTTCGATTAATCGTACAGCCTGAAACAAACCTGGCGTTTCTCCCTCTTCATCCTGCAGGAAGGAACCCAACGGGTTGGATACGGTTTGTTCTTTATAGGATTGGCCGGTTTCCAGCACCAATACCGAATTCGGGCTAATAGTAATCTCGTTGGGGGCTAACGCCTTGCCTAACATCACCAGCAAAATGATGACGCATATACCTGCAAATACAACGAATGCAAGCAGGGCGGCCAGAAAAACTTTGAAGAAACGCATACTTTTTTGTTAAGATAAAACTGAGGTGAAAAGATACATTTTTTCAAAAATAAGGAATATGGCTACTTTTGGGATTCGAAATATACATGAATACAGCAATATTACTTATAGGTGGCAATTTAGGCGATCGTACCGGGAACCTCGAAAAGGCCGTACAGCTGATCAACGAAACAGCCGGTAAGGTCGTAAAGATCTCCTCCTTATACCAGACCGCTCCCTGGGGAGCTGTGGATCAACCTGACTACCTGAATCAGGCGGTAGAAATCCACACCACGATGGATGCACTAACGTTACTGCATACACTATTGGAGATAGAAAGAAAGATAGGCCGGATCCGCCAGGAGAAATGGGGTTCCAGGGTGATTGACATCGACCTCATCTTCTTTAACGATAGTATCCTGTCGCAACCGGAGTTAAAGATACCGCATCCACGAATGCAGTTACGGCAATTTGTATTGATACCTTTACGCGAAATTGTGCCGGACTATGTACATCCCGTACTGCATAAAACCGTACAGGAGCTGGCCGATATCTGCCCGGATACATTACCCGTAACCCGCTACCAGCAGTCTTAAACGCCTGCTGAGCCTACACACTAAACAACATATTCATGCACTATAAATTTATTACGGTAGAAGGAAACATTGGCGCCGGCAAAACTACTTTGGCCAATATGCTCTCTGCTCATTTTTCCGCCAAACTAATCCTGGAAGAATTTGCAGACAACCCCTTTCTGCCACTATTCTACGAACGCCCACAGCAGTACGCTTTCCCGCTGGAACTGTTTTTTATGGCGGAACGTTACAAGCAACTCAAGGAAATGCTGCAATCAAAGGATCTTTTCAGCGATATCATCATCTCCGATTACCTCTTTATCAAAAGCCTGCTGTTTGCGAAAGTGAATCTGCCGGAAGAAGAATATGCCCTGTACCAGAAATTATTCGATATCATCAATCCCCAACTGGTACAACCCGACTTACTGATTTTCCTGAATGCTCCGGTAACCAAGCTGCAGGAAAATATCAAGCAGCGCAATCGCACCTACGAACAACAAATTCCGGATGAATACCTGATGAATGTACATGATACTTATATGCAGTACATCAAACAGCATCCTATACGCACGCTTATGGTAGATACCACTAAAGTGGATTTTATCCGTCAGCCGGACGACTTTAAAAACCTGCTGGCAGCTTTGGAACAAGAGTATGCGCCGGGAGTACATTACCTGAAGTTGTAGCGTCCCTGTTATTTTTTTTACGATTTTGTGAGATGTGAAACGGGGGTAGCTCCTACACCTTCTGCGCAATTGCACTTGCGGCTACAAAACCGCTGGTCCATGCGTGTTGAAAGTTGAAGCCACCGGTAATACCATCTACATCCATCACCTCTCCCGCGAAATATAAATTGGGCACCAGCTTGCTTTCCATGGTAGCAGGATCTATTTCGCTGAGGGTAATACCACCACAGGTCACAAACTCCTCCTTGAAAGTAGTTTTGCCTTTTACCGGAAATTCCATGCTTACCAGTAACTTCATGAAACGATTCTGGTCTTTTGCCGGAAGGTCAGCCCAGCGCATCTCTTCAGGGATGCCCACCTGCTGTAGCAAAAACTGCCATAGCCGTTGTGGTAAGCCGAAGGGATTTTTATGATGCAGTTTCTGTTTGCCTAACTCAAAACGCAGGTGTTGCCAGTCTTCCCGCAGGCTGTTCTCATTATAATCCGGCAGCCAGTTCACGATAGCGGTAAAGGTATATTGCAACTGTTGCAGCTCGCGGGCGCCCCAGGCCGAGAGCCGGAGTACTGCCGGGCCACTCATCCCCCAATGGGTGATCAGCAAAGGACCTTGCTCCTGTAGTTTGGTACCGGCTATTTTAACATGTGCCGTATGTGCTACGCCCATCAGGCTGGTGATAGGATTCCCCGGCATATTGAACGTAAACAGGGAGGGGGCCGGAGATACTACACTATGCCCGCTCTGCACCAACCACGCAAATTTATCGGCCTGCGCATAGCCGCCAGCAGCAATACACAGGTAATCCGCCGCAAGGGTGTTGCCGTTCTGCAGTTGCAGTTGCCAGCGGCCACCAGCATCCTTTTTAAAAGAAGTAACTTCGGTATTGGTGCGGATACTTAAACGATATTTGTCTGCTTCCCGCAGCAGGCAGTCAATAATTGTCTGGGAACTATCTGTTACCGGGAACATACGGCCATCATCTTCTGCCTTCAGTTTCACACCTCTTTCCGCAAACCAGTTGATGGTATCCGTCACAAAAAAGCGGGAAAAGGATTTTTTGACAAAATTTTGCCCCCTTGGATAACGTTTAGCCATATACGTAATATCCGGTGCGTTGTGGGTCACATTACACCTGCCGCCTCCACTTACCTTCACTTTCGATAGTAGCTTGCCTGTTTTCTCCAGCAGCACTACTTCCAGCTGCGGGCAAAGTCGGGCTGCATTTACCGCACAAAAAAATCCGGCAGCTCCACCGCCTGCCACCACTAAACGTTTCTGTTCTGAACTCATTAAAATCTTGTTAAAACCATGGCTTGAACACGCAATAATAACAAACCTGCGATTAATTACCGATTAATCTTCCGAAGTTTATATTTTTACATATATTATACTGGCTCAAAATATATTGCATGCAACCGCACCTGAAGAAAAAGCGACATCACCTGAAATGGATGATCCCAGCCGTTCTGTTGACCGGCGCAATGAGTGCACTGGCTATACTACCTTCGCCCAACGATTGGTCCGATCGCATAGTAAAGGCATTACAAACATTCGGCTCCCGCTACCCTGCCGAGAAAGTATATCTCCACCTGGATAAAGATTATTACGCTGCTGGTGAAACCATCTGGTTTAAAGGCTATATCACCCTGCAGGGAATGCCTTCCACCACCGCTACCAACCTTTATGTAGAGCTGCTGGATAAGAATAATAACATTGTACAAAAGAAACTGTTTGCAGCCGGCAATGCCGGTTCACCAGGCAACTTCGACCTGCCGGAAACACAGAAACCCGGCGTATATCAGCTCCGCGCCTATACTGCCTGGATGCTCAACTTCGATCCCGCTTTCAGCTACACCAGGACCATACAGATATTTGATCCTTCCCAAAAAACAGCCGCACCCGCCGATAGCGTCACCACGCCCGACTTTGCCGTGCAGTTTTTCCCGGAAGGAGGTAACCTCATTGCCGGTCAGCCTAACGTGGTAGCTTTCAAAGCCATCGATAATAACGGCTATCCTATCGAAGTAACCGGTACCGTGAAAGATGCCAAAGGCGGTAACCCCGTAGCGCTCAAATCCGTGCACGATGGAATGGGTACCTTCGACATCACTCCCGCTAACGGACAGGATATTTTCCAGGCAACGATAAAAAATGCGAAAGGACAAACCAAAACCTTTGCCCTCCCCGCACCTGTTACCAGCGGCGTTTCCCTGAAAGTATTCAATAAAGGCAGCCGCATTTTTTACCAGGCCGTTCCTGCCAATGTAGGCGATACCGCCTTCAATGACCTCGTTATCATTGCCCAGATGGGATCCCAACTGGTATACAAAGCCAACCTCGATATCGGCGAAGGTCGGATCAGTGGCTTTATCCCGGCAGACCACCTGCCATCTGGTATCTTACATATTACCCTTTTCGCCAAATCCGGCCTGCCACTCTCTGAAAGACTTTCTTTTGTCCGCAAAAATGACCTCCTGCAAATGGATGTACTGGATGCCGACACCCACAAAGAGCCCAGAGCCAAAAATGCCATCGAAATACGCCTGCCGGATTCTATGACCACCAATATATCCATGTCCATCACTGACGCAGATGCCGTACCGGTAGATAAGAATTCCAATAACATCGTATCTACCTTCTTACTCACCTCCGATCTGAAAGGCTACATATATAACCCTTCCTGGTACTTCCGTAACGAAGCCGATTCCACCCTCCGTGGCCTCGACCTCGTAATGCTGACCCATGGCTGGACACGTTTCGACTGGAAAAAAATTGAAAACAACGAATTCCCGGATATCAGGTTCCCTTACGAACAGGGCCTGCTCATGAAAGGAGTAGCTACCATGCTGAATGGCCGCCCAATGCCTACCGGTAAACTGGATATGATCATCCGCCTGCCGATAGACAGCTCTTCTATGTTTGCCTCCGCACCTATCAATGAAAAAGGAGAATTCGAAGTAGCCAACATGGTATTCCCGGATACTGCCTACATCTACTACCAGGGCAATGACCTCGTGAAAAAAGGTGTAGACGTAAACGTGAAATTCGATAACCACTTCTTCGAACGCCCTACACAGGTTAAAATACCTTATCCGCTGCGTATACCACCAACAGTAGATAATAACGCATTAAAACAATTCCTCGCCAACGCTTCAGAAGGCAATAAGGTAAACCGTTCTATCAACAATAAAACAGTATACCTGAAAGAGGTAAACGTAAACGCGGCCAAAGTAAAACCAGAAGAAACTACCGAGAAACGCTATACCTCCGGTATGTTCTCCGGCGGCGATGGATACACCTTTGACCTCACCAAAGAAAATCCGATTTCACTCAACGTATTCCAATACCTGCAATCAAAAGTAGCAGGGCTGCAGATTACAGGAGACCTCAATAATCCTTCCCTCTCCTGGAGGGGTGGCAAACCAGGCTTATACCTGAATGAAATGCAAACAGATGTAAGCATGCTGAGTACACTCTCCATGCAGGACATCGCCCTCGTGAAAGTATTCCGTCCTCCGTTTATGGGCGGCTTTGGCGGCGCCAACGGTGCTATCGCGGTATACACCAAGAAAGGTGGCGATAACGCCCCTAAAAACGATCCGAGCATCCGTGGGTTCAAACTCTATAAAAAGGCAGGATATACCGTCGTAAAACAATTCTATTCTCCGGACTACTCCGTGAAAAAAGAAGTACATGCGTTACCTGATAAACGCCTGACCCTCTACTGGAATCCTAATGTAGCCGTAGATACCCTCACACACACCGCGAGAGTACAGTTCTACAACAATGATTTCACCAAACGTTTCCGCTTAGTAGTGGAAGGTATTGGAGATGATGGTAGCGTAGGTAGACTGGAACAGGAATTATAGGAGCAGAAAGCATAAAGCAGAAAGCATAAAGCTATTATAGCGAATGATCATAGCGAAGAAATTCAAATATCCGCTTTAGTCATTCGCTATAATAGCTTTATGCTTTCTGCTTTATGCTTTCTGCTCCTATAAAATCAACAAAGGAGCCACTATCCCAACAGAGAAACGGAAGTTATCATTGTTCACCATTCCCAATTTCGTTTGTGCGTAGTTGCTATACCGGTATACCCTTCCAACCATATTGGCATACACTTTTAAGTTCACCTGTTTAAACGGATATACTTCTACACCTGGTATATACCCCCAGGCAGTACGCAGTTTCTTATCTTTATCCGGATCCGGGTTGCCATCCCAATAGGCAAAATCCACCATGCCGGTGAAGGCCAGGTGCACAATACGGCTTATTTTGACATCGGCGCTCAACCAGTGACTCATATACCGGACACCCTGCACCGCTTTTTTATCGGGCGTAAAACTACTGACCAGCATCTTACGATCCAGGTTCTCCAGGCTTAACTTAAAATCATATTGCAGCCGGAAATTGTGCAACGACAACTGGTTACCGAAAGCAAAATAATTCATGTACTGATGGGTAGCCTCTTTAAAGATGCTGTAAGACCAGATCGTACTGAATTTACCATCAAACAAATTACCCCGCCAGTTAATCACGGCAGCAAAAGGAAATTTACTTTCATTGATACCTGGGATGGTATCATATAATTCTTTGAATGTTTTGGTGCGGCTGTTTAAAATCTGGAAAGTAAATTCATTATTTTTATCCGGCAGGAAGCCTAGTCCTGCGCCTGTCAGGAAATTATCAGCATACTCAATGATATCGGAGTATTCATAGATATCAATAGGATTTAAATCAAATTCATAACCACCCCAATCGGCGCATAACTTACCGGCATAAATCTTCCATTTCTCATTCGGATCAAAACGTACATATGCCAGGTCAGTGGATCTGCTGAGGTTATCGACCGATTGTGTAGCAGGATCGCGGGTGTAGCGATCGCGAAAGCGAAAGTATAGCTTATCGGATACCTTGCCTTTAATTTCCAGCCGGAACTGTTCATTCACAAAACGGGAACCCGTATACGTTCCATTCTGAAAATCATTGCGGAATGCAACGCGCATATTGGCCAGCACATCTACATTATTGAGTAAAGATTGCTTGCTGACGGGGATCAACGGGGTATGCAGGGTATCATTTTTTGCTTCCTGCTGCTGTGCGGATGCGGTAACAGCATACAACAGCATGCCTGCCATCCACCATTTACGGATATGCATAATTATTAGATTTCGGAAGTAACTGAAGGGTATGCAGCGCTACCACAATATTCCAGCCAGGAGGAAGCCTACTGCCACGGAAACCGCTACGCTCACAATACCCGGTATCATAAAACTATGGTTCACGAGAAACTTGCCTATGTGTGTACTGCCGGTGCGGTCAAAGTTAATCGCCGCCAGCAGCGTAGGATAGCCGGGTAAAACGAAATCCCCATTCACCGCGGGGAACATGGCTACCAGGTGAGGAGGAATAATGCCAAGCGACAGCCCCAATGGCATCAACGCCTTGGTAGTAGCGGCCTGGCTAAAGAGCAGGATGCTCAGGAGAAATAAAGCAATGGCGAAAGTCCAGGGAGCAGAACGTACCATGTCTCCCAACGTATGTTCTATCACCTCCGTATTCGTTTGCATGAACGTAGCACTCATCCACACCACACCAAAAATAGAGACCACCGCCTGTGCACCGGAATTAAACAAACTAGCCTTCGCCACTGATGCCGCGGAAGTTTTGCACAGCAGCATAATTGCGGCAGCTGCTGCCAGCATCACTAATTCTATCACTGCTGCCATCTTCACATTACCCACGCCATCTACCGCCAGGTTGCTGACGCCGGGGCCGAAAGAAGGCAGCATCGCAGGAAAAGCGCCTACCAATACAATTAACAAAACCGCCAATCCAAAAATTAACACGGATAGTTTTGCGCCCGGCAGCAACGGCGCCTCCGCAGATTCCTTATCAGCATTAATACTGGCTGCAAATTCAGGGTCCTTCATTTTTTCGAGAAACAACGGATCTTTGTCCAGCTCCTTCCCCATCTTCCAGCAAACCACCACACCGGCCAGGGTACCAGCCAACGTTGCAGGAATACATACTTTCAAAATTTCCAGCAGCTCCACTTTACCACTGAGAATAGTCAACAACGCCGCAGTAGCCGCAGATATAGGGCTGGCGGTAATCGCCAGGTGAGAAGAAATCACAGAGATGCTCAGGGCTCTCTCCGGACGGATTCTTTTTTTGGTAGATACTTCTGAAATAATGGGCAACAGCGAATACGTAATATGCGCAGTACCCGCAAACAGTGTAAACATATACGTGACCAATGGTCCCAGCAGTACAATCAGTGATGGCTTGCTACGCAATATTTTTTCGGCCAGTCGTACCAGGTAATCCATTCCACCGGCTGCCTGCAAAGTAGCGGCAGTAGTTACTACCGCCAGTATAATCAGCATCACATCAATCGGTGGATCGGCAGGCCGCATGCGGAACAGGAATATATAAATGGCCAATGCCACCATACCCATCACTCCGAGGCCAATGCCTTTCATACGGGCACCTACCAGGATAGCCCCCAACAAAATTGCAAATTGTAACCAGATCATATGAAGCGTGTATATATGATGATTAGCTGTTCTTATACTGCAGAGCGGCTACGGCAAAGGATGATGCCGGGACAAAACAGGCAGCCAGCCGGCATAACCGGGTGACTGCCTTCCTGTTTTTATTGTATAAATTGGGGTCTGATCAGGTTGTCAAAAGTGAAGATCTCATCCCATTTTTCTTGTGTTACCCACTTCTTTTCCTTTACTGCGAGGTCATGCACCGACTTGCCTGTTTCCAGCGCTTCCCTTGCAATAGCAGAGCATTTTTCATAACCGATAATAGGGTTCAGCTGCGTTACAATACCAATGCTATGCATCACCATCTCTTTGGTGCGGTCCGCATTGGCGGTAATACCCACCACACATTTATCTTTCAGCGTTTGACAGGCATTATTCATATACGTGATGGCGGTAAACAATGCAAAGGCAATGGTAGGCTCCATCACATTGAGTTGCAGTTGTCCTGCTTCTGCAGCCATAGTGACCATCAGATCAGCGCCAATCACATAAAACGCCGTTTGGTTCACTACTTCCGGTATCACGGGGTTTACTTTACCCGGCATGATAGAAGATCCCGGCTGCATAGGCGGCAGGTTAATTTCGTTTAAGCCTGTACGTGGGCCGGAAGATAATAAGCGGAGATCATTACATATCTTGGAAATCTTCACAGCTGTGCGCTTTAGCACACCGGATAATTGTACATAAGCACCGGTATCATAGGTAGCTTCAATGAGGTCGCCCGCCAGGATGAGGTCCAGGCCGGTGATAGCCGCCAGGTGTTTGGTCACCAGTTCGGCATATCCTTTCGGTGCATTTACGCCGGTGCCAATTGCTGTGGCGCCCATATTGATTTCAGAGATCAGGCGTTTGCTTTCTTCTACACGTGCCAGCTCTTCATTGATGTTAGTAGCAAAGGCTTTGAATTCGTCGCCCATGCTCATCGGAACGGCGTCCTGCAATTGGGTACGACCCATTTTCAGCACATTCTTAAATTCATCTCCCTTAGCGGCAAAGGCGTCTGCCAGTTGTCCGAGGGTAGCTTTGTACCCGTTAAGCTTATTGATAAGGGCTATACGAAAAGCGGTAGGATATGCGTCGTTAGTGGATTGTGAGCAGTTGACGTGGTTGTTGGGGTGACAAAATTCATATTGTCCCTTTTCTTTGCCCATCATTTCAAGCGCCACGTTAGCGATCACTTCATTAGCATTCATATTCACGGAAGTACCGGCACCGCCCTGTATCAGATCACTCAGGAACTGGTCATCAAATTCACCGGCAATCACGCGATCACTGGCCTTAATAATATATTCCGCAATATTTTTATCCAGTACACCAAGGTCACGGTTGGCCATCGCTGCGCCTTTCTTTACATAGCCTAACGCCTGTACGAAAATAGGTTCTACCTTGAGCGGAATTCCCGTAATATGAAAATTCTCAATTGCACGCAGGGTTTGAATACCGTAATAGACGTTTTGTGGTATTTCTTTTTCACCAAGGAAATCGTGCTCAATTCTCTTTGCCATATTTAAAGTAATTTAGGCTTGAAAGTTAAACGCATTTAGAACAATGAAACAATGCGAATTGTTTTATTTTATCTTAAAGAGATGCGCTTTTGTTAGTTGTTCACCTATTGTTCATGATTAGTAATTCATAATTTTCCATGATCTACCGCCTTTCACTGGTTTGTTTTCTATTTTTATTTTTCGGGAGAAATGTTGCTGTTGCCCAACACCTCCAACCTCATTTTAATGCATCTGAATATGCGGAACTATTGAAAATGGCTGACCGGATGGTTGATACCCCTTGGACGAAAGTAAAAAGTAATCCTCCCCGCGATTGTGAAATGGTATACCGTGCCGCCATATCAGGGTTGGAGAATCGCTGGGACCTGTGGAAACGAAAAGACGGTGTGGGCATCATTGTTATCCGTGGTACCGTAGGCACCAGTACATCGTGGCTGGAAAACTTTTATGCAGGTATGATTCCGGCAAAGGGCACCATAAAGCTCAACGATAGTACCATCATTCCCTATAAAGTAGCGGAAGATCCCAAGGCTTATGTACATGCAGGCTGGATGCTGGCCGTAGCAGCAATGGGGCCGGATATGATCCGTAAAATAAATGAATACTATCAGCAAGGCATACACGAATTTATCATTTTCGGTCATAGCCAGGGTGGCGCCATCTCTTTCCTGATGCGTTCTTACTTTGCCTATGCCGACGGCCTGCCAAAAGATGTAGTATTTAAAACATATGCCAGTGCAGCACCAAAGCCGGGCAACCTTAACTACGCTTACGACTATGATTATATCACCAGGGATGGCTGGGGACTACGCGTAGTAAATGCGCGCGACTGGGTACCGGAAACACCGTTTTCACTGCAAACCACCCGTGACTTCACCGCCGTAAATCCCTTCTCTAATATAAAAGCGTCAATGAAGGATCAGAAATGGGCCATCCGCTGGGTGCTCAATTATATGTACGGGCGGCTGGATCGTCCTGCAAAACGCGCCTCCAGGCGTATGCAGCGGATCTTAGGGAAGTTTGCCTATACCCGTGTAAAAAAGATACTGCCGGAGTATCAGCGCCCGGATTTTGTTACCAGTCACAATTATACGCCGGCAGGCACGCCCGTTATTTTATACCCGGTACAGGGATATGATGAAAAGTTTCCGTTTGACGGCAAAAACATTTTCAGGCATCATATGTTAGATCCGTACCGCTGGGAACTGGAACAGATCTATCATGTAGATACCCATTAATCATTACCGCTTTTCTCCCCGGTAAACCAATGTTCCTTATCCCTGAACAATACGTTGAAAGTAGTGAGTGAGCCATAGATACGGGTAATATATTGCTGCAGATTTACCTTCTCTTCGTCGGTGAGTATTTTGTGGCTGTTGATGTTTTGCTCCAGCACACGAAGGCGGTCCCGCAGCATCACTATTTTATGGAAGAAGGTGTCAATGGGCAGTTCTTTCGCTTTCAGCGATGGATCACCGGGCTGAAGGATGAGGTTCCCCCCTTTCCAGCGATCACCCAATGGCACTACTTCGGTAATGCCTCCCCATAAGCGCAGAATTTTCAGCAACGATGTTTCCACCTCTGAAGCTGTTTCCACTTCAGGGGTGGTATTTTCCGCCACCAGCACCTCAAAGAGTGGATCTGTTTTATCGATCATCTTAATGCCATGGTCCATAAACGTAACGCGGTACTGTGCGTATTTTACTGCTACAACTACACCAGGGCCATAATGTGCATGCTGTACCCTGGAGCCAACGCCAAGTGTGAGTTCTTCTTCCATTGCTTGATTTTTTCCCAAAATAAAGAAAAGCAACTAAATAGCATAAAGCCGAAAGCATAAAGCAAAAAGCCATTGTAGCGAATGATTAAAGCGTAGAATTTATAAATATCCGCTCTGATCATTCGCTACAATGGCTTTTTGCTTTATGCTTTCGGCCTTCTGCTTTCCGCTACTCTTTTACCTTATTCAGGAAGTAGGATAACTTAAACAACAGTTCATCCTGCAAACCTGCGCGTAGCTTGGCTTCCTCATCAGTGATGCCTAAGCGGCGCAAGCGCTGGTAGTATACATAAGAGCCACCAATGAGTTCCAGGCATTCTGTTATTTTAGTTTTTACCTCTGCTTCTTTGGAGCGTTTTTCGAATTCTTTTTTAGTAAGAATTTTATCTACAAAGTAGAAGTTATCTTTATCTTCTACCCACTTTTTACCTTCTCTGTGCTGCGGTTTATACACTTCGAGGTAGCAGTTGTCGAGTTTTAATACATCTCCAAATTCTGCGCGTATATCTATCACCGTTGGTTTTTCAGCGGCGGGATTAGCCAACCGTTTTTTAATATGGTTACTGATGGTAACACCCAGTTCATCGCTGCTCATCAGGATCTGGTTCAGTTCTGAAAACTCCAGGCTGATGGTGATGCGGGCGTAGCCTCTGCCACTTTTTATCTTACCAAATAAACTGGGAGTGGTTTGTTCATCAAAGATGATGTCTTCTACCTGTACTTTGGTAATGGTTTTATAATTCGGTGTATAGCCTTCTTCCAGTGGTGTGGCGCGCTTGTTCACCAGGCGGGAAGGTTCCTGGCGGCGGGTGAATTGTATGAATTCATCAATAAAACGCAGCTCATGCTTTTTCAGTTTGGCATACAGCTCATGCGTAGTATGATTGTGTATTTTACTCAACAGCATCAGGTCATTCCAACTGTCGAAATGCTGCATTTTTTTCAATTCATCCAGGATATCTCCCGCTGCCATGTTACGGCGATAGAAGAGTTCTCCAATGAGAAACAAAGCGTATTCCTGGGCCGGGTATCCCAGTTCAGGCAATACATCATAGGGACTGCGTTTTTGGTCGCGTCCACTTTCTAAAAGATCAATATCTGACATAACCGGTGCCAAAAGGTACTTACGTGCTGCCGCACGCAGTTTCTTACTCACATAATCCACTAATTGATCACTTACGTGTCCATGATGCACAAAGTCGTGCAGGATTTGCACAAAGCGCCGTGATGCAGGCAATCCAAATTGTGAAAGAATATCGTTTTCCATGTCCAGCACGTCCTCAAAACCAGGCTCCTCCTTTCCAGGCTTCACCCGTTGATCCATTTGCTGGTAACGCTGATAGTACTCCTGCAACTTCAGTTTAAGCTGATCCATAATGTATATACAATTAAATATTAAATACTTATTTTAAACTCTATTAGCGCATCGCAATTTTTAAAAAAATTTTCGCGCTGGTTAACATATCCAGCCTAAACAGGCCGCAAATTGCCGAAAACACGGGCGCGCGGATGCTTTGAAAACAACACACAGTTGATTACCAACAACTTATAAAAATGGGAATGGAATGGGAAAGTGCGCAAAGATACAATATTTTTTGAAGGAGCAAAAAGCCGGAGGGATAAAGGGAGCAGCGGCTATTGCGAATGATAAGCGTGTATAAATAGCTGTTTTTTGCTATCATATATAACCAGGCAGATTTGTAGCACAAAACACAGTAAACATAAGCCTGCAAAGGGAATTGACCAGCCACAACCCTGCTTCCGCAAGTCCCTCTTAACTCTCCGCCTGGTACGTTTTTCACTTGAAAAATTATTCACATGTATAATAGGCTGAAAATTTTTTATTCAAAGTATTTGGAATTTAAAAATAGTTTCGCTTATCTTTGCACTCCCAACAACGGAAATACGGTGGTTGTAGCTCAGTTGGTTAGAGCATCAGATTGTGGTTCTGAGGGTCGAGGGTTCGAAACCCTTCAATCACCCAAAATGTAAAAAGGCTTCTGTAAAAAGAAGCCTTTTTATTTTAAGGAATTAATTTAATAATAGCCTTGAATACACTGAAGCGCTGGCCTTCTCCGCTGTACATTGCCACGCCTGCTTACGAGGAAAACCCATCCTCCATTGCATTACCCAAAGAATAAAAGCCTGCAAACAGTGCTATCAAATCATCTCCTTCCAACACTCCTGTTGTTTCAACAACACCTTCAAACGCTCTGTCAGTAATAGGCTCCTTCCAGGAAGTACGTTCACCGATATGAAAAGAATATGTGAATTCCACCCGGTCCTTTCTTATCTGATACTTGTAATATCCCCATGTATCTCTATCAAACAGGGAAGATTTCAACTTAATTTTCCGAAAAGTATATCGCTGGTCATTTAATAGTATACTGCTGCCATTTTCCAGAGCCCTCCATCCATCATGTCTGAATTCACCCATAATTTTATCCGTATAGGCATCTACGATACACATGCGCTGAAAAAACGATTCTCCGGCGCGCTTTATGTTCATCCGCATTTCACCGATATAAAAAAAACCTTGTGATGGATGGTAGTAAACCTCTCCCACCAACTGCTCTTCCATTGTGTAAACACTAAAAAGCTGATGCTTTCCTGTATTGGCAAACCCATTGTGATAACCAGCTACAATCATTCTTTTGGTGAAATAGTACTCCATAGGCAAAGGATAATTTCCTAAATTTAAAACAGTTTCCATTCTTTCAAATACTTGTTTTGCATCGCAATACCTACATTTGTGCAAACATGAAACTTAATCACTCATAATGATCTTTCTCCTTCCTCTCCTCGCTGCAATCATTGGCTGGCTCCTCAATAGTCTTGCGCTTACCCTGTTTTTCCGCCGTGTTTTCCCTAAAAGACAAGCTCAACTAGCCAACAGTATTGGTTCCATTGTAGGTAAACAATTGTTTTCTTTTAATGATATCAAAACCAAACTCACCGATCCGGAAAAGATCAAAAAAATTATTCCACTGGTAGAAGCTCACCTGGATACTTTTTTACGGGAGAAGTTACCAAAAGCAATGCCTGTGCTCTCCATGTTCATCGGCGACAGTATCGTGAACCAGATTAAAACCCACCTGGTAGCAGAACTGGATACCCTGTTCCCTTTAATGATCGGTCAATACCTCGATAACGTACAACAGGAACTGGACCTGGAAAAAATTGTTTCACAGAAAATTGCCGGTATCTCTGCGCAACAATTTGAAACAACCGCCAACAACCTCCTGAAAAATGAGCTGCAAAGCTTTAAACTCCTGGGCGCCATCAGCGGATTGATTACCGGCTTAATCTGCGTAGGTATCTCCCTGCTATAACTAATTTAAAATAACTCTGTTAACTACTGTTAAATCGCTTAATCTGTTAACTACTGTTAAGACCTCTTAGCGGCCGTTTTTGCAATTTCCTGCGGACAATCATTCCGCTCATCACAATCTCAAACCATTCATACCAGCACCCCGATACATTTGTCCTTATCTGAGCAAAAAGTTGGATAAAAAAAGAAAGGGATGAAAAAATGCTATATCATGCTGGCGGCGATACTGCTGTGGCAAACAGGCGCCTTTGCACAAGCGCCTAAACCAGCAGGCACACAGCAGGGACAAGGACGACCCAACATGCCACAAATCGGCCATTTATATGGCAAACTGGTAGACGCTAAAACTGGAAAGCCCATCGAATATGCTTCCGTTACGCTACTCAAACAACGGGATTCCTCACTGATCACCGGCATGCTCACCAAGCCCAACGGCGATTTCAGTCTCGAAAACCTGCCCTTCGGCCCCATGATACTACGGGTTAACTTCATGGGATATACGAACCTGCAGAAGAAAGTACAGATCACTCCTCAAACAACTGAGCAAGACCTCGGCAATATAAAGCTGACACAAAACGTAAAAACACTGCAAAGCGTAGAGGTAACCGGGCAAAAAAGCGCGTTCACCATGGGCATCGATAAAAAAGTGTTTAACGTAGACCGTAATCTCAGCAGCGTGGGCGGCACCGCACAGGATGTACTGAAAAACGTTCCGTCTGTAAATATAGACCTGGATGGTAATGTGACCGTACGGAATGCGGCACCTACCATTTTTGTAGATGGGAAACCCTCTACCCTCACCCTGGATCAAATCCCCGCAGATGCCATCGAAAGCGTGGAACTGGTGACCAATCCATCTGCAAAATATGATGCGGAAGGTATGTCAGGTATCCTGAATATTGTGTTGAAGAAAAACCGTAAAGCCGGCTTCAACGGCGCTGTCAACGCAGGAATAGGCACCGGCAACAAATACAACGGCGGCGGAAATATCAATATCCGCCAGGGAAAATTCAATGTGTTTGCCAACTATAACATCAACGCCAACCGTAACTGGGCCGACGGTACTACTGATCGTAGTAACTATCGCAACAACGCGGCAGCAGATACCAACTACCTGTTCCAGAACAGTAACAGCACCAGCAAACCCATGTTCCAGTTCGGAAGATTCGGCGTAGACTATATGCTCGACAACCGCAACACCATCTCCGTAGCACAAAACATTGTTGCCGGCGATTTTAAAAATACAGAAGATCTGCTCAGCACCTTCTCTGATAAAACACATACCATCACCGGTAAGAGCGATCGCCTGAACAATAACAAATTCAGTTTCCGGAACTACACTACTACCCTGAGTTTCAAACATACTTTTGCGCAACCCAATAAAGAATGGACCGCAGATATCAACTATAATAAAAGCTCCAACAGCCGCAATGGCGACTACCTGACACAGGCGCAAAACCCAATGGGCACGCCACTCGGACAGGCCATGCTGCAAAATAATACCAGCGATGGTAAAACCACTTTCATGACCTTCCAAACGGATTATACCAATCCCGTTGGGAAAAATGGTAAGCTGGAAGTAGGCGCCAAAGCTACCATACGTGACTACACCAGCGCTTATAATGTATTTGACAAAGACACCATCACCGGCACATTTGTGCCTAACCCGCTGCTATCTAATCATTACAAATACAACGAGGAAATATATGCCGGCTACGCCAACTTTGCCAATACCATCGGCAACTTCGGCTACCAGGCAGGTTTACGCGTAGAACAATATGTATACGCCGGAGAAAACGAAGGCACTAAATACAAACCCACCAAAGCCGTACCCGGTTTGTATCCCAGCCTGTTCCTCTCTGAAAAGTTAAAACACGACCAGGAACTGCAGCTCAACTACTCCCGCCGCGTAAACAGGCCGAATTTCTTTCAACTGATTCCCTATCGCGATTACAGCGATCCGCAAAATCAACGCGAAGGAAATCCCAACCTGAAACCGGAGTATACCAACAGCTTTGAATTTTCCTATGTAAAAAACTGGGGCAATAGCAATTTCCTCGGTAGCATTTATTTCAGGAATACTAACAATATGATTTCCACCATCAGCACCCCTATCGGCGCAGATACCCTGCTGACGCAGTATATCAACGCCAACCGGAGTAACTCCTACGGTGCGGAATTAACGATGAAGAACCAGATCATTAAAGGTTGGGACGTTACCAGCAATGTAAACCTGTATCAAACAGACATGAAGGTAAATACCAATGGACATAACTTTAATAACAATGGCTTTAGCTGGTTTGCTAAAATAAATTCAGAAACCAGGCTGCCAGCTAACTTTACCTTCCAGGTAAATGCAACGTACCAGGCACCTACTATTGCATTGCCGTCTTCCGGCGGCGGTGGTGGTGGTGGCCGTGGTGGCGGCGGTGGTGGTGGATTCAACCAGATCCCCTCTTCTGCACAGGGTACCATCAAAGGCTTCAGCACCGTAGATGTAGCCTTAAAAAAAGACTTCCTGAAAAACAAAGCTGCCTCTGTAACGCTGAGTTTGTCCGATGTATTCAACACCCGCCAGTACGAACTCAACCAGGTGTCGCCGGAGTTTGCACAGGATTATATCCGCAAACGTGAATCACGTATACTTAAACTGAATTTCAGCTACCGCTTCGGTAAATTCGATGCTTCGCTGTTTAAAAAGAAAAAGAGAGATCAGGGAAGCGACACGCAGATGGGCGATCCCATGCAGAGCTTCTAAAAGATAAAGATGGTGAATGCAAACCACAGGCCGGCAAGTCGCGCTACAGCGTGGCTGCCGGCCATGTTTTTTTAGCTACCACTCATCATATTTCGTCAACGTTTACGCTTTCGCCTGTTACTTTTATGATGTTGTTGTATCACTTATAAAGTTGCTAAATCCACGCATGCGAAATTTTCTATTCCTCATGTTCGTGCTGACAGTTATGTCTTATAACGTCAACGCCCAAACGACTGCTCCGGTTGCATTAAAAGTCACGGGAAAAGTAGCGGATATTGTCACCGCAAAACCCATCGAATACGCTTCTGTTGTATTACTTAAACAAGCTGACTCCAGCATGGTAACTGGTGCGTACACCACTCCTGCCGGCACCTTTACACTCAATAATATTGCTCCCGGCATCTATATTTTACGCATCACCTTTATGGGATACGAAAAACTGGAGAAAGCGATTCGTGTAACAGAAGGGAAAAATACACTGGCCGGCACCCTGCGCCTGCAATCTGCCGGGAAGGTGTTAAATGCCGTGGAAATTAAAGCAGAAAAGCCCGCCTTCTCTATGCAGATAGATCGCCAGGTATTTGATGCCGGCAACATGATCAATGCAGAAGGAGGAACGGGAACGGATATACTAAAAAATATTCCCAGCGTAGACGTAGACATCGACGATAACATTACCCTCCGGGGAAAAAGTGTAACCATCTATGTGGATGGCAAGCCTTCTCCTTTCGGTGACGCTAAAACAGCGCTGCAAATGATTCCCGCAGAAAGCATTGATCGCGTGGAAGTGATCAATAACCCTTCGGCGAAATTTGAAGCGAACGGCAGCGGTGGTATTATCAACATCGTACTAAAAAAAGATAAAGCCTTTGGATATAACGTGATGTTCAACGCCGGCGGCGCCACCCGCGGCGAAGCCAATGGTAGCGTAAATGCCAGCCTGCGGATGAGACGCTTTAACTTCTTCGGCAACTACAACGGCCGCTACGAAAACGTAAATGGCAGCGGATTTAGCTCCCGGCAGAACCTGGTAGCCGACAGCAGCCATACGTCTTTCTTCACCCAATCCAGTAAAAACGAAAACACCAACAGCAACAATGGCGGCCGATTTGGATTTGACTATTTTTTAGATGACCATAATACCTTCACCATCTCACAAGGTATCAACCGCAGCAGAAGCGATAATGAGGACAATATCTACCTCAACTACATGGATGAAAAAAAAGAAACGCTGCGCTACGGCAACCGTAATAACAACAGTAATAATTACAGCAGTAACAATAATACCAACCTGAACTACAAACACACCTTTGCTAAAGAAAACCAGGAGCTAACAGCCTACATCAGCTACAGCGGTAATAAAAGCAATGGTAACAGCGGCTACAACACCCAGTATCACTACAAAGACACAGATACCCTGCCCAATGCTGACAAACAACGAAACAACAGCAACAACGGCAACCGCTTCTGGAATATACAATCAGATTATACATCGCCCATGGGCAAAAAAGGCAAGCTGGAAGCAGGCGTGAAAGCCACGATGCGGCATATCGATAATAACTACATTGCTTCCCTGTACGACTGGTCCGCCAAAGATTACCTGGTAAGTTCCGGTTTATCTAACCAATACAATTATGAAGAAGATATTTATGGCGGCTACCTCAATTTCGCCAATGCCATCGGCAATCTCGGCTACCAAGTGGGCGTACGGGCAGAGCAATCATTCCTGAAGGGCTACTCGGTGACCAGGGACACCACTGTCAACAACCGGTTCTTTAACCTGTTTCCCAGCGTATTCCTGAAATATAACCTGCCGAAAAATCAGAACCAGAGCCTGGTATTCAACTACTCTACCCGCATTGACCGGCCCAACTTCGACCAGTTACTGCCTTATATCAACAACTCCGATCCGCAAAACATCCGGACCGGTAACCCGGAGCTGCAGCCGGCTTTGTCGCATAAATTTGAAGTGAGCTACTCCGTATATTATCCAAAAACCAATAATTACCTGAGTACCAGTACCTACTATGCGCAAACCAATGATAACATTGACCGCATCAGTACCCTGGACACCATTTCCGGTGTTACCACCACCAAACCCATGAACCTGGCCACCCAGCAAAATATAGGCGGAAACGTATCTTATAGCCTAAACCTCAGCAAATGGTGGAAGATATGGGCAAACCTGAACCTGGAATATAATAAGCTCACCAGCATTACCGTCAATAACGAAAACTTCAGCTACGGACTAAACGGTAATACCCAATTTCGTTTACCCGGCAGGGTGAGTATCGAGCTGGGCGGTCACTTCCGCTCTCCAAGAATACAGCCCCAGGGTACATTTAAAGCCATGAATGGCATGGACCTGGGCGTTCGTAAAGAGTTCCTGAAAAACAAAGGCCTCGTGGTAGCCCTGAATATTTCCGACATCCTGAATACACAACAATTCAGCTCACATTACGAAACGGCTACTTTTATACAGGACTATGACCGTAAAAGGGCCACCCGCTTCATCCGGCTGAACGTCCGGTACCGGTTTGGCAAAATGGATCCTAACCTGTTCAAGAAAAAGAAACCACAACCCGAAGAAGAAGAGAAGAAAGAAGAGGAGAAACCGAAGGAAGGAACAGGGAGATTATAAAGAGCAGAAAGCAGAAAGCATAAAGCAGAAAGCAAAAAGCTATTAAAGCGAATGACAAATGCGGATGATTAACTTAATATCCACTTTGGTCATTCGCTTTAATAGCTTTTTGCTTTATGCTTTCTGCTCTCCAAACTATTTCTTTCCGGCCAGCATGGGCACAAAAGAAAAGTTATCGAACAGTTCCTGTTCATTCTCTGTTTCGCTGATTTTAGTGATCCGCAGCATACGCTGGATTTCCTGCCCGCCTACGGGGATCACCATTTTACCACCCACTTTCATCTGCTGCAGCAGCTTTTCGGGGATATGCGGTGCGGCCGCGGTCACCAGCACTTTATCAAAGGGTGCATAAGTAGACAGCCCCTCGTAACCGTCTCCATAAAACAGGCGGAGGTTGGGGTACTGCGACTTAAAAGGAAATGACTTTACCTGGTCAAACAGCTTACGTTGCCGCTCTATGCTAAAAACATTGGCTTTCAGCTCTGCCAGCACACAGGCCTGGTAGGCGCTGCCGGTACCGATTTCCAGCACTTTCTCATAAGGTTTTACTTCCAGCAACTGGGTCTGGTAAGCCACCGTATATGGCTGTGAAATAGTTTGGCCCTCCCCGATAGGGAAAGCCCTGTCGTCATAAGCTATACTTTCAAAAGCCGTATCAAGGAAAAAATGCCTGGGAATATTGCCGATAGCCGCCAATACGCTTTCATCTGTAATACCTTTCTGACGAATACTATCAACTAACTGTTTGCGTAATCCTTTTTGTTTATAAGTATCTTCATACCGCCTCATGGCCGCAAAATTAACCATTACGGGACGATTTTCAATGTATTTTGAAATCTGTAATTTCACACATTCCGTTTTTTATTTTTATTTTACAATCCATTTTAGCACTTACGGCTTACAAAATAAGAACCATGGATATCAATATTCAAAACAAAGTGTCGCAATGGCTCAACGGAAATTACGACGCTGAAACCGTTGCCACATTGAAGAAAATGCAGGAAGGCAACCCCGATGAATTAAATGACGCCTTTTATCGTAACCTCGAATTCGGTACCGGTGGCCTGCGCGGTATCATGGGTGTAGGTACCAACCGCATGAATAAATATACCCTCGGGATGGCGACCCAGGGCTTTGCCAACTACCTTAAAAAAACCTTTATCGGTGAAATTAAGATAGCCATTGCACATGACAGCCGCAATAATGCCCGCTTTTTTGCAGAAACCGTTGCCAACGTGTTCGCTGCCAACGATATCAAAGTATTTCTGTTCGAAAGCCTGCGGCCTACGCCAGAACTGTCTTTCACCATACGCCACCTGCAATGCCATGGCGGCGTGGTATTGACCGCCTCCCACAATCCAAAGGAATACAACGGCTACAAAGCCTACTGGAATGACGGCGCACAGCTGGTACCACCACACGACAGCAACGTAATCCGCGAAGTGGAAAGCATCGCTTCCCCGGATGAGGTGAAATGGACCGGCGGTGAATCCAATATTACCCTGATCGGTAAAGACGTAGATGCAGCCTACCAGAAAGAACTGGTGAGCCTGTCCATCAACCCGGATATCATCAAAGAACAACACGACCTGAAAATAGTATATACGCCTATTCATGGCACGGGCATTACCCAGGTACCTGCCGTACTGCAGCAATATGGCTTTACCAACGTAAACATTGTACAGGAACAGGCTACCCCGGATGGTAACTTCCCTACCGTGGTATATCCTAACCCCGAAGAATCAGAAGCCATGAGCCTCGGCGTGAAAAAGGCGAAGGAGCTTGATGCTGATATCCTCCTGGGTACCGACCCCGACGCGGATCGTGTAGGCATCGCCGTGAAAGACCTGAAAGGGGAATGGATCCTGCTCAACGGTAACCAAACCGGTGTGCTGCTGTTCAACTACATCGTAGAAGCCCGCAAGCGTAAAGGCCTGGCTAAACCGAACGACTATATCGCTAAAACAGTGGTAACCTCCGACCTGATCGATGTATTTGCCGCTAAAAACAATATCACCTGCTATAATGTACTCACCGGCTTTAAATGGATCGCTGACCTGATCCGCCGGAAAGAACCACAGGAAAACTTCATCTGTGGCGGAGAGGAATCATATGGTTATATGATTGGTAACAATATCCGTGATAAAGATGCCATCTCTTCTGTTGCCATGATTTGCGAAATGGCCGCTGTTGCACGCAGCCATGGCAAAACGTTGTTTGAAGAGCTGATCGACATCTACGTACGTTACGGTTACTACAAAGAAAGCCTGATCTCAATTACTAAAAAAGGAATGAGAGGCGCCGAAGAAATTGCCGAAATGATGCGCGGATACCGCGAAAATCCACCGGTAACTATCAATGGCTCACCAGTAGTAACACTCTACGACTACCAGTTGCAGCAAATCAGGGATATCAAAACCGGCGATATCAAACCACTGGACCTGCCTAAATCCAACGTATTGCAGTTTGTACTGGCAGACGGCAGCAAGATTTCTGCCCGTCCTTCCGGTACTGAACCTAAAATTAAATTCTATTTCAGCGTAAATGCACCACTGAACAGTGCGGCAGACTATGATAAAGTAACCGTTGAACTGGATCAGAAAATAAATGGCATTATCCAGGACATGGACCTGAAATAATACCTGCCACCTGGAAAGGAGGATATAAACCGGGAATGTTGAAAGAAAGTAATGCTCACTTTCAATATTCCCGGTATTGTTTAGCTACCCACATGAAAAAAATAAGCCTTATCCTGATCCTGGCGCTGTCGTTCCTGTGCAGCACGGCACAAAAAAAAGTGCCCTTTTTTACCATTCCGGATACTACTGTTAACTCCCACGTATGGCTGCTTAGTGGCACTACTGTTGCATTATATGGCGCCAGCCTGGCTGCACTCAACACTGCCTGGTATAAAGGTTATCCCAGATCCGGATTTCATTTTTTCAATGATATGGACGAATGGAACCAGATGGACAAAGCCGGGCATATTTTCAGCGCTTATTTTATCGGGAAATATAGCCGTGAAATGTGGCGTTGGTCGGGGCTTCCAAGGAAAAAGCAAATCTGGATCGGCGGTCTTAGTGGCCTGGCTTTTCAATCCGTGATTGAAGTATTGGATGGCTATTCGTCTGAATGGGGATTTTCCTGGGGCGATATGGGCTCCAACGCCGTTGGCTCTGCCCTGCTGATCAGCCAGGAACTGGCCTGGGATGAGCAACGTATTCAACTGAAGTTCTCTTCGCACCCGCAACGCTATGACGACCCGGTATTAAGAGAAAAAGCAGATCAGCTTTTCGGCCAGTCCTACTGGGAAAGAACACTGAAAAACTATAACGCCCAAACTTATTGGTTATCTGTCAACCTATATTCTTTTAATAAAGGCAGTCACCTTCCCAAATGGTTGAATATCGCCGTAGGATACGGCGCCCAGGGCATGATTGGCGGGCGGGATAATACCTGGATGGATAACAATGGCCATTACTACGACTATAGCAACCAGGTGCGCACCCGGCAATTCTACCTTTCCCCTGATGTAGACTTTACCAAAATTCCCACCCGCAAAAAAGGCATGAAAGTACTGTTCCAGGTATTAAACATGGTCAAATTCCCTGCACCAACACTGGAAATTAATTCGCAGGGACACGCAAAACTACACGCGGTCTATTTTTAGTCCGGATTATTCAAAATAGGCGGAAACAATTTCCTCCCCATTCATTTCCACTAATACCATATCCTGTAAGGTGGTGGCCAGGGAATAGCCTACGAAATCGACCGAGAGTGGAAACGACTTGTGCTTGCGGTCTACCAGCACGGCCGTCTGGATTTTTTTAGGTAAGAATTTCAATAATGGTTTCAATGCATACAACATCGTGCGGCCGGAGTTAGCCACATCATCTACCACCACTACTACTTTATCATTAAAATCAATGTCTTCAGATACTACTACTTCTCCCGGGTTTTGTTTATCCAGGCGCAGTTCTATAATATGGGTTTTCAGGGGAGATATCTGTTCCAGTATGGCGGCTATTTTATGGGCAACGATCACACCGCGGTCCCAGATGCCGGCAAGGATGATATCTGTACCATCGCTGTTCAATTCATAAATTTCGTAAGCGATACGTTCAATTTTCTTTTGAATGATATCCTGCGTTAGAATGATATTCCTGTTTTCCATAGTTGCAAAAATAAGTAATTCACTATTAGCAATTAGCTTTTAACTCTTAGCTCTTAGCTAAACCAGCCATCAATAAAACAATGATGCTAATAGCTAACCGCTAAATCAATCATCGATAAAAATACAATATACTAAAAGCTAGATGCTAACAGCTAACAGCTAAAATACAATATATTAAAACCTAGATGCTAACAGCTAATAGCTAAAAATCCCCTAAATTAGGGAGTCAAATCTGAGATAATGCGAATTGTACAAGAATTATTATTTGTAATCCTCTTCGGGGCAGCAGTGTATCTTTTTGCCCGGAAAGCAGGACAGATAAGGAAAAACATATTGCTGGGAAGAGATAAAGACCTGAGCGATCACCCTGATCTCCGATGGAAAAATCTTTTCCTGCTGGCTTTCGGACAGAAAAAAATGTTCCGTAATCCGCTGGTCGCCGTACTCCACTTTTTCGTGTATGCCGGCTTCCTGATTATCAACCTTGAAATACTGGAAATTATCCTGGACGGGATATTAGGCACTCATCGTTTATTCGTTCCCGTATTAGGCAGTTTATACCCTGTGTTAATCAGTCTTTTTGAAGTACTGGCGGTACTGGTACTCACAGGCTGCGCCATTTTCCTGGTCCGCAGAAACATTTTGAAGCTTAAACGCTTTATCAGCAAAGACCTGGATGGATGGCCGCGTTCCGATGCCAACTACATCCTGATCACAGAAATCGTGTTAATGGCCCTGTTTCTGACAATGGATACAGCTGACCAAACGCTGCAGGCCAGGGGGGTAGCACATTATATTCCTACCGGTTCCTTCTGGATCTCCGGTATGTTGACCCCACTGTTCAGCGGCTTATCTGACGGTACGCTGGAGGCGATAGAGCGTGGCTGCTGGTGGCTGCATATCACTGGTGTGCTGGCCTTCCTCAACTACCTCCCCTATTCCAAACACCTGCATATTATCCTGGCCTTTCCTAACGCTTACTACGCCAGCCTGGAGCCTAAAGGTGAAATGGAAAATATGCCTGCCGTACAACAGGAAGTACAATTAATGCTGCAGCCGGAGCTGGCGGCCAACGCCCCTGCTTCCGATACCATGCCTAAGTTTGGCGCCAAAGACGTTATGGACCTCACCTGGAAAAACTTACTGGATGCATATAGCTGTACAGAATGCGGCCGTTGCAGTGCTGCCTGTCCGGCCAACATCACCGGTAAGCTGTTGTCGCCACGGAAAATCATGATGGATACACGCGACCGCCTGGAAGAAGTAGGCCGTAATATCAAAGCCAATGGCACCTTTACAGATGATAACAAAACCCTGCTGCGCGATTATATTTCTGAAGAAGAACTCCGTGCCTGCACCACCTGTAACGCCTGTGTGCAGGAATGCCCGGTGAGCATTAACCCGCTGGACATCATCCTGCAACTGCGCCGTCACCTGGTGATGGAAGAATCCAGCGCACCGGCAGAATGGACCGGTATGTTCAGCAACATTGAAAATAACATGGCGCCATGGAAATTCAGCATGGACGACAGAGATAAATGGGCCACGGAATAAATAGACTCCGTCCTCATTTTTCACTATTACTTTAAAAAAATCAGCATGCATATTAAAACAATGGCAGAATATGCCGCAAATGGAGAAACCCCTGAAGTCCTTTTCTGGGTGGGTTGTGCAGGTAGTTTTGATCAGCGCGCCCAAAAAATCACCAAAGCATTTGCCACTATCCTTGATAAAGTAGGAATTCAATTTGCCATTTTAGGAAAAGAAGAAAGCTGCACCGGGGATCCTGCAAGAAGAGCAGGTAATGAATTTATTTTCCAGATGATGGCCCAGAATAATATTCAGCTCCTGAATATGTATGGTGTGAAAAAAATAGTCACCGCCTGCCCACATTGCTTTAATACACTGAAAAACGAATATCCCGCGCTGGGTGGCAACTATGAAGTGATTCACCACACCACTTTCCTGCAATCGCTGATCGATGAAGGGAAAATAAAGATGCAGGAAGGCGGCACTTTTAAAGGCAAAAAAATCACTTATCACGACTCCTGCTATCTCGGTCGCGCCAATAACATCTATGAAGCACCACGGAAAGTGCTGGAAACACTGGATGCAGAGCTGGTTGAAATGAAACGCTGCCGCAGCAAAGGCTTATGCTGTGGTGCCGGCGGCGCACAAATGTTTAAAGAAGAAGAGAAAGGTAGCACCCGCATCAACTTCGAACGCGGACATGAAGCCGTAGCGACCGGTGCGTCCGTTATTGCTGCCAATTGCCCTTTCTGTATGACCATGCTCACCGACGGCGTAAAAGAAGCCGGTAAAGAAGACGATGTAAAAGTGCTGGATATAGCGGAATTGATCGCGCAAAGCATGAAATAACAGCAGCCAGCCATTAACCTCTTAGTCTGCCGTGATAGATAATCACCGGGACTAAATGTAATCGCTAACCGCTAATTCTTTAAATTTGCAGTATGAATACTAACAACATCTTCCCTGCAGGCTTTTCTCCAGCCTCCAGGGTGTGGATATACCAGAGCAACAGACCGTTTAATGAACAGGAGATACTCGAAATCAACGAACAACTGGCCCAGTTCACCGCACAGTGGAATGCACACGGAGCGCCTGTAAAAGGCTGGGGACAGGTAGTATTGAACCAGTTGATCATATTGATAGCAGATGAAACGGAAACAGCTGTAAGCGGTTGCAGTACCGATAGTTCCGTTCGGATCATTAAAAGCATTGAAAAACAGTACGAAGTAAATATGTTTGATCGCCTGCTGCTGGGCTTTATTGTAAAAGATAAGGTACAGCTCCTTCCAATGGCCCAGGTGGCCTATGCGTTGGAAAAAGGCTATATAGATGAAAACACCATTTACCTGAATAATACCGTACTAACCCGGCAGGAATTGGATACCCACTGGCTGCAACCATTGAAAGACAGCTGGATAGCCAAAAAACTGGCGGCGAAAGCGTAATCCGGATATCATTTCCCGGCCCTGTAACAGCCCCTGTTACAGGGCTTTTATTTTTAAACCGATTGCTGACATTCTGTCATTTTGTTATTTTTATTACCTATTTTTGCCTTCCTAAATTTTTGTCAGGATGCTGGATCTGGATACCAAAGTGCATGATGAAAGTCGCCAGGGAGAAGCCTTTTCTCCGGCAACGACAGGCACCCAAACATATACTAAAAAATTCTACATCGAGAGCTATGGCTGCGCGATGAACTTCAATGATAGTGAAATTGTTGCGTCTATACTCGGAGCAGAAGGTTATGGCCCTACCCGTAACACGGAGGAAGCCAACCTGATCCTGCTCAATACCTGCTCTATCCGCGAAAAAGCGGAACAGACCGTGCGTAAACGTTTGACCGAATTCAAAAAATTAAAACAGCAAACACCCGGCATGCTGGTAGGCGTGTTAGGATGTATGGCCGAACGTATCAAAGGCAAACTGTTGGAAGAGGAAAAACTGGTAGACCTGGTAGTAGGGCCCGATGCTTACCGCAGCCTGCCTGCACTGATTGCAGAAGCGGATGCCGGTCAGAAGTCTGTGAACGTGCTATTAAGCCGGGAAGAAACTTATGGTGATATCAGCCCTGTGCGACTGGATAACAACGGGGTTACCTCCTTTGTATCCATTATGCGTGGCTGTAATAACATGTGCACCTTCTGCGTGGTACCTTTTACCCGTGGCCGGGAACGCAGCCGCGACGCACATTCCATTGTCAGGGAAGCCGAAGAGCTGTTTGCCAACGGCTACCGTGAAGTAACCCTCCTGGGCCAGAACGTAGACTCCTACTACTGGAACAGCAGCGACGGACAGGAAACCGTGACCTTTGCCATGCTGCTGGAAAAAGTAGCGCTCATCAATCCTTTGCTGCGCGTACGTTTCAGCACCTCCCATCCTAAAGACATTACAGACGAAGTACTCTTCACCATGATGAAGTACGATAACATCTGCAACTATATTCACCTGCCGGTACAAAGCGGTAGCACCCGCATATTACAACTCATGAACCGCACGTATACCCGTGAATGGTACATGAAAAAAGTAACCCGCATCCGTGAGCTGATCCCCGACTGTGGCCTTTCTACCGATATCATCACTGGCTTCTGCACAGAAACAGAAGAAGACCACCAGGATACCCTCAGCCTCATGGAGTTTGCGAAATATGACCTGGCCTACATGTACTTCTATTCCGAACGCCCGGGCACCCTGGCAGAACGCCGCTATAAAGACGATGTACCGGAAGACGTAAAGAAAAGAAGACTGGCAGAAGTAGTAGAATTATATCGTGGCCATTCGCAGGCTACTATGGAAAAAGAAGTCGGCAAAACTTTCAGGGTACTGGTAGAAGGTACCTCCAAACGTTCCGATGAACAACTTTTTGGCCGTAATGATCAGAATAAAGTAATCGTATTCCCTAAAGAAAACTTTAAAAAGGGCGATTATGTGCTGGTAAAGGTAGAAAGCTGTACTTCCGGTACACTGATTGGAAAAGCCGTACAATAACAGTACTCTGGTAACAGAGATGATATTTTTAACCATCAAACACATGAACAACCGCTTATGGACATTCAGGCTATAAAAAACAGGTTTGGCATTATCGGCAGTAGTCCGGCACTCAACTATGCATTGCAGGTGGCTGTTCAGGTAGCCAATACTGATCTTACTGTATTAATCAATGGAGAAAGCGGGGTTGGTAAAGAGGTTTTTTCACAAATCATTCATGCCCTCAGCGCACGTAAACATAATCCTTTTATAGCCGTTAACTGCGGCGCCATTCCGGAAGGAACCATCGACTCAGAGCTGTTTGGCCATGAGAAAGGATCCTTCACCGGTGCGGTCGACAGCCGTAAAGGATACTTCGAAACCGTAAACGGCGGTACCATTTTCCTCGATGAAATTGGTGAAATGCCCATGGGTACACAGGCCCGCCTGTTGCGCGTACTGGAAACCGGGGAGTATATCCGTGTAGGTTCATCCAAAGTACAGAAAACAGATGTACGCGTAGTAGCCGCCACCAACCGCGATTTGCTGGAACGCACGCAACAGGGTAAGTTCCGCGAAGACCTCTACTACCGTCTCAATACCGTACCTATCCGCGTTCCCGCCCTGCGCGACCGCAAAGAAGATATTCCCCTGCTGTTCAGGAAATTCTCGGTAGACTTCTCCGAAAAATATAAAACACCCTCTATTCAACTGGATGAAGAAGCACGTAACATTCTCGTGAACTATCCCTGGAGAGGTAATATCCGCGAACTGAAAAATATTGCGGAACAAATTTCGGTGCTGTCGTCCGATAAACTGGTGACTGCCAACGACCTGAAACGCTTCCTGCCAGACCAACCGGAGGTAAACCGCCTGCCGATGCTGGCGGCACCACAACCGGCCAACAACGATTTCAACAGCGAAAGAGATATCCTCTACAAGCTTTTCTTCGACATGAAAAAAGATGTCACCGAAGTAAAGAAAATGTTCTTCGATATTCTCCAGAATCCGAATATGCCACATCCTTCGGAATATGCAGTGGACAACCACGTGATACACAGTTATGCATCACCTGCTGAAATGACGCCCGCTCCGGGCCCAGGCATCAGCAGTACCCAACCCATTATCCTGGCAGATAATAAAATTGATCATCACGAAGAAGTAGAAGAAACCTTGTCTATTGCCGACAAAGAAAAAGAACTCATTGTGAAAGCGCTGAAAAAACACAAAGGCAAACGTAAGGATGCAGCGCTCGACCTGGGGATTTCCGAAAGAACACTTTATCGTAAATTGAAAGAATATAACATCGCCGAATAAACGAATTTAATAGCAGCATCACAATGATAACCAGCATCAAAGCATTTATATCCATCGCACTGCTCTCGGTTTTAGCCGGTTGCAGCGTAAAATATTCCACCACCGGCGCCAGTATAGACCAGGAAGCCAAAACGGTGAACATCCGCTTTATTGAGAACAGGGCCCCTATCAACAACCCTACTTTAAGCCAGAAACTGACACAGAAACTGCGCGATAAGGTAACAGGGCAAACCCGTTTAACACAGGTAAATGAAACGGAACCAAGAGCAGACTACGAATTTAAATCTACCATCACCGGCTACTCGTTCTCCAATGCGGCAGTAACAAATGTAGACCAGGCAGCTACCTCCCGTTTGAATGTCACTGTAAATGTTACGTTTATCAAACGGGTAGGCGATAAAAAAGGATTTACCCAATCGTTCTCCCGTTCTGCCGAATTCCCCGCCAGCCAGTTGCCCAGCACTGTAGAAAATAACCTGCTGGAAAACAATATTATTCCGGGTATTACTGATGATATCTTTAACAGGGCTTTTGCCAACTGGTAAGGTCTAGTCGTTTTTTTTATTACATTAGCAACCTATGACGGCAAACAGGATTATAGCGCATGTGTTTCTTCAACCCTCTCTTCATTTGGTAAATGAAGAAGCGATGGAACAGTTGGTAGCGGATCACCCGTATTTTTCTGCTGCCCGCCTGTTGCTGGCCAGAAAAGTGTTCCAGAAAACCGGCGACCTTCAAAGTCCCGCTGTGAAAAAGGCCTTGCTTTATACCAACCAGCATCATTACGCGTACCAGGTGATTTCAGAAGAACAGATATTACAGGAAGTAGTGAACCGGGTTAGCCCGGCCCTTCCGGAAGATACATTGCCCGTTGAAACGATCACTGCTCCCGATGCAGTAGCCGATGATACTACATCCGTTGTGGAAGAAATAGCCGCTACCATCAGTTTACCGGTAGTGGAAGACCGTATTCCGATAGCCATCCCTGAAGATGCCCTGCCCGCAGCGCCATTATCCGAAGTAACGGCTGTTGAAGCAGCGGCTCCGGTTTTAACGGTGGCAGACAGCCCTATCCCGGTCACCATTCATGATGAAGTGGTGCCTGTTGATATGTCGGCCAATGTGGTAGAAGAAATAGCTGCTACCACTGCTTTACCGGTAGTAGAAGACCGCATTCCGGTTGTCATCCCTGAAGATGCCCTGCCAGAAAGCCATCACACGGAATCTACTCCTACCGTTTCCATTGCGGATGAGGAAATACCACATTTTGCTGCTGCTACGGAAGATGTGACAGAAAATGCCACTGCTCCTGCGGCGGCCGTGATCACAGCACTACCGGAAACGCCCGCTCCTGCGCCAGCGCCGGAAGAAGCGTTGCCCATTAAAATTTTCCCTTTAACCACTGCTACAGAAGAAACAGAACTGATTTTCCAGCCACTCTATACAGATGATTATTTTGCTTATAAAAGATTGAAAAATCCGGAAGAAGCAGACGAGCTGAATGCAAAGGGCGCCGCTGAAATGAAGAGCTTTACCTCCTGGCTGCGGCAAATGAAGGATAACTTTGTGGGTAAAACCAGCAAAGACTGGTATCACCAGCAGTTACACCGGATTTATGAAGAAGACGATGAACCCGAGGTTTCTGAAACAGTTGAGAAAATGGCCATGGACTCCATTGTATTCAACAACGATATCGTGTCGGAAACCCTGGCGGAAATCTGGGTACGGCAGCAGCAATATGGCAACGCGATTAAGATATATCAAAAATTAAGTTTGCTTAATCCCGACAAAAACGCTTATTTTGCGCAAAAGATATTAGAACTCAAGTCACAAACAGACAAAAAAAATAAACAGTAATTTACTATGTTGATAATTTTTGGTATCCTGATCATATTAGCCTGTGTTTTGTTAGGCTTCTTCGTGCTGATCCAGAACCCCAAAGGTGGCGGACTCTCCGGCAACCTTGGTGGTGTTGGTAATCAGGTGATTGGGGTGCGTCAGACTACTGACGTGTTGGAAAAAGGTACCTGGATCCTGGCTATACTGATTGCTGTATTGTGCCTCACTGCTCCGTTTTTCATTGGTAAAAGCGCTAAAACTCAAACACTGGCACCTAGTGCAATAGAAAAAGCTGGTGCAGGCGCGCCCATTACACCGTCGGCTCCTCCTGCTCAGTTACCAAACACTCCGGCACCGGCTCCAGCTCCGACTCCCGGCAAATAAGCGATTTATTGAATAATAATACTTGAAACCTCGCCGTTAAAAGCGAGGTTTTTTTTAATGGCGACTGACGAGTAAATGAAAAACCTGACACATAACGGCATTCGCTCATTCGTAACGACCAATACTATCTATGGCTAAAAAAAGCAAAGCATCCAGCGCAAAATCCATCTGGATAAGACGGATACTGGTGATGGCCGGCTGCCTGGCCGCCGGAGCCCTGGTATACATTTCTTACCGCGTATTTGGTCCCAACACCAAAGCATTTGGCGATAATAAATACTTCTATATACACACCAACAGCACCTATAACAATGTGCTGGATGGCCTGGAAGAACAAGGTATTATACGCAACCGCAGCAGCTTTAACTGGGTAGCCCAAAAACTGGATTATCCCTCCCGCGTAAAAGCCGGCCGCTACAAAATCACAAGAGGCATGAGCAACTTTGATATTGCCCGCCTGCTGCGCTCAGGTAAACAATCGCCGGTTGTACTCGTGATCAATAAATTACGCACCAAAGATGATTTTGTCAGAAAGGTAAGTACCAACCTGGAAGCTGATTCGGGCATACTCCGTTCCCTCATGCGCGATGCCGTATACCTCCGCCAGTTCGGCCTGGATACCAACACCGTGATGTGCGTAGTAGTCCCCAATACATACGAATTTTACTGGAACACCGGTGCGGAAGCCGTCTTCAAAAAACTGGAAAAAGAAAGAGAAGAATTCTGGACACAAGAGAGAAAGGAAAAAGCAGATAAACTACACCTCACCGAAAACCAGGTAACCATACTGGCCTCTATTGTGGAAGAAGAAAGTAACAAAAACGATGAGAAACCACTCATTGCCAGCGTATATCTCAACCGCTTCCGTAAAGGCATGCGCCTGCAGGCAGATCCTACTGTGAAATTTGCTTTACAGGATTTCGGTTTGAAAAGAATACGGGAAAATCATACCCTGTACGATTCTCCGTATAACACTTACCGTTATGAAGGTTTCCCTCCCGGCCCCATCTGCACCCCATCTGAAAAAACACTGAATGCAGTTTTAAATACTCCGGAAACAGATTACCTTTATTTTTGTGCCAGATCCGACTTCTCCGGATATCATGCTTTTGCTGCCACCTACGCAGAGCACCTGGTAAATGCCAGGAAGTACCAGGCAGAATTGAATAAAAGAGGATTCTAAAATATATTCCCATAACCCGGCCATTAGCCGTTAGAAAATACAGTGAGGAGTTCTTCGCTGCATTTTCTAACAGCTAATCGCTAAAAGCTAACAGCTAATTGGCTTTCAAACCCGAAAACATCATCTTCCGTTCCCGCCCCTACCGCCGACTGGTAGAGCGGACCAAAACCCTTATCCTTCCCGGATTTGAAGGGTTACCGTTGTATGATGTACTGAAACATTTCGGACAGGAAACCAAAAACAGGGGGCTGGGCGACCGCGCCAGGGCCATCTCATTCAATTTCCTGTTGGCCATTCCACCCTTTTTCATCTTCCTCTTTACCCTCGTACCCTATGTGCCTGTAAAAAACATAGAACCTACACTGTACGACCTCGCGGAAGATCTCACCCCTAACTACAACACCTATATGATTGTCAGGGGAATGATCCACGATTTCCTGTACACCCATCGTAATGGATTGCTCTCTATCGCCTTCCTGATGGGGTTTTTCTATTCTTCCAACGGCGTAATGGGGATACTTCGCTCCTTTAGTAAAATTCAGGGCGCAGGCTTCCGGAAAAGAAAATGGTGGCAAAATCGCCTGATTGCGCTGCAATTAACCGCTATACTGGTGATATTACTCCTGATTACTGTTACACTAATTATCGCCCAGGGAGCTACCCTGCGCTGGGTATTTAACCATATTGGTATTAAAAGTAACTGGCTCAGAAACCTGATTGATATAGGCCGCTGGGTAGTGATAGTAATGCTGTTTTATTCTGTAAACGGTTTCCTGTACCGCATCGGCGCCGCTACTACCCGTAGATGGAAATTCATCACGGCCGGCGCCACCGTGGCCACTGTTTTCATGATCGTGGTAACGGTTGGCTTCTCCTGGTTCGTCAATAATTTCGGTAACTACAATAAAATCTATGGCTCTATCGGCACCATCCTGGTACTGATGCTTTGGATTTTCCTCAACTCCCTTATCCTGCTGATCGGGTTTGAACTGAATGCCAGTATCAGAACCGTCAGTGATGCAAGACAAGAAGAAAAAAAGAGGCAACTGGCTGCTAATCAATCCTAAGCAATTCCCCACTGGTCCGATACCTGCGCGATATTTTTATTTTATAATTTTTTATTATATTTTACTTGATTATTTGCTTGTAGAAAAGCAAAACGATGCTGTCGCGTTTTACTATATTTAATCAGGACCTGAAAAACATTTGTTATGATCAAGGCCAGCTTTTATTTATCCTGTATTGCCATTTCCCTGTGTGCCTTTGAGCCCAACATAGAAACACCATTGGAACCAGGCGCACTGCTGCCAAAATCAGATGTAAGCCTGGCAGATATCTCCGGAAAAAAAATCACGCTGGCAGGCGCCAAAGGCAGTAATGGGCTGCTGGTCATCTTTGGCAGCAATATCTGTCCTTATATGCTACGCAATGAAGGCAGGATTCAAACGGTTTGCCACCTGGCCCGCAAAAATAATATTGGCGTGGTGATCGTCAATTCCAATGAAGCAGAGCGGCACGACAGAGAATCATTGGCAGCCATGCAAAAGTATGGCGCCGAACAAAATTTTGCCTGGTATTATGTAGTGGATATGAATGCGGTACTGGCCAATGCTTTCGATGCGAACCATACCCCGGAATGCTACCTCTTTGATAAAAACAGCCGGCTGGCATATAAAGGAGGTATTGATGACAGCCCCGGAAACGCGGACAAAGTGAAAGTACCTTTATTGCAAAATGCCATCCAGGAAGTACTGGCCGGGAAAGCCGTTACGGTAAACAGTACCAGTAGTTTAGGCTGTAATATCAAAAGAAACCTGTAGGTGATTGAACAGGTAGTGGATATCGAGAGATAAATACCGCCATCCACTACCTGGTAAAAAATCTTTTTCCTATTGCCCCACCAAGAATACGGCGTTGCTAAACAACAGCTTACCATTTTCCCAGAAGCTTCTGAACAACGGGTTATCTGCAAGGATCACTACAGATCCGCTACCCATCTCCTTCACCCCAAACAACAATCCATCTTTCAACTGCTGACGGGTATCTGCGCCCACAAAGCCACTCAGGTAGCTGTCTTTCTTCAACACGCCTACATTCCAGCCACCATTTTCAATAAACTCATACAAGTGTGCATCCTGCTTCAACGTATAGTAGAAACCGTTATAACCAAACGCTAATGGATGCGTTGTATCCAACTGTACTTTGTAAATAGCACCGGGAATAAACTGTTTAATGCTCTCTCTTTCGCGATTGGCATAAGGTTTCAGCGCATCATAAGTAGTAGCTTTGCCCTTGTCTTTACCTTCTTTATCCTTCTCTTCTTCCTTCTTCAGCTTAATCCCCCAATCGATGCCGGCAATCGCTGCGGCTGCGTCTTCTACTGCAATCAGCTTACCACCATTGTTCACCCAATCTTTCAACCGCTCTGTGGCTGGTTTATCTCCAAATACTTTATAATCGCCATTGGTTAATATCAGCACATCTGTTTGCTCCCAGTTGATATCGTTCATATTACGTGCATTCACCACCGTTAGTGGGAAATCCAGTTGCTGTTCAAAGAAATGCCATACTTCTCCTACTCCCAGTGAACCAATACCTTCGCCCGCCAGCAGCACAACATTTGGCTTTTTTATAAACCTGATTTTATCGGAACCAAAATCAGTTCCTTTATCTACAAAGCCACTGCTTACCGCATCCAGGGTGATCTTAAAACGATTGGCCTGGCTGGTAATGTACTGGTCGAACTGATCGCCTCTGTTGGCATTACCGGAACGGGTGATGATCAGGGTACCGGCCGGGAAGTCCTTACCACTTACGGTAAACGGCGCTTCGGTAAACCGCACTTTAATATCGTTCTGCAATAATGCTGATAAAAATTTCACATCTCTCAAACTATTCCATTGCGCCAGGTAGGCATAAGGCTTCTGCGCTATCAAGGCAGTATTATTACGCATTGCGGGAGCACCTGCTGCCGGCGTCAGGGACTGTTTTACTGCATAGGAAGTTAATCCATACGCGTACGGCAACGCCCAGGCGGTAATATCGTAAGTAACAGAATCGGAAAGATGGGAGACCGGTTCAAACAATACCCGCAGCATATTAGAATGCGGCTGATACATACTAATCACCATATCTTCTTTATCAATGGTAAACGTTTCTGTTTTGCCCGTGAAATAATTAAACCCGGCTGCGCTACCGGTATTGGCGCCATACCCGAAAGCAATATTGTTTTTACGCAGCAGTTCTGCCAGGGTATTCAGCTTTTCGGTATTACCACCCGCCTTTACTACATAGGCTTTATATCCACCTTGTGGCGCTTTTTCAGCTGCTACAAAATAGTTGTCATACTCCGTGATAATTTTTGCGGCATTTTGTGAAGCTACTTCTATGGTAGACATGCCGGTGGTAAAATGATGCGCAATCCTGTCTGTCAGGGTCAGGGTATCTCCATCTTTCTTCAATACCGCTACACCGGCATGACCGCTACCACCCTGTTCGTAGGTCATACCCAGGGAACCATTGTACATGGGATAAGTATCGCCGTAGCTGGGATAAAACAAATCGAAGCGTTCCTTTGTAAAGTATAACCAGCCTTGCTGATCAAAATACTTCGCATTATTTTTCCCGATCATCACCTGCAACTGCCGTTGCCAGGGCGTTACCGCATCATGAAAAGGTTCTGCTGCCGGCGCAAAGTAATAGGGCGACTCTATGTCCTGCTCGTGGAAATCCACATGTACCTGCGGCATCCATTCGTTATACTTTGCCACCCGCTGTTGCGATTCCTTCTGGGTTTGCCAGGCCCAGTCGCGGTTCAGGTCAAAATAATAGTGATTGGGTCTTCCGCCCGGCCAGGGTTCGTTGTGTTCCCTGGAATAAGGGTTCACATTGGGTTTCACGGCACGTGTGGCATTATAGAAGTTCACATATCTTTCACGTCCATCCGGGTTGAGGCAGGGGTCAATGACCACGACGGTATTTTTTAACCATTCCTGCGTTTGTGCATTCCCGTTATTCACCAGTTCGTACAGCGTTTTCATGGCGGCTTCAGTAGATACCGCTTCATTTCCATGTACGTTATAGCTTAACCACACAATCACCGGCTGATTGCCGGTAGCTTTGCCACGGGCATTAGACATATCCAGGCTATGCTGACGGATCTCGTCCAGCCGGGAAAAATTTTCCGGGGAAGCCACGATGGCCATTACCAATGGCCGCCCTTCGTAGGTAGTACCGTATTGCTCGAATTTCACGTTTTTAGCCGTAGCGGCTACCTGTTTAAAATAGTCCACCACTCTATAATGTGGAGTAAACTGGGTCCCCAGGGGATAGCCGAGGAATTGATCAGGCGTTGGCACCTGGGCGGAAGTAATCATAAAGCCCAGCATAGCCACAGCCAATAATAAATATTTGCGCATAAAAGCCCGCGATTAGATCCTGTAAGTTAGGAATTGTTTTCCGGTTATGACAGGTTCGTAAATAGTTAAACTGGCTTCCCGCTACTGCCGGGGGCTTAAAATATTTTAATTTTCTATAGTTGCGGGCATGTGTTAATTTCGATCCAAACACAATAACCCATGCGTTTCCTGATCCTGCTCGGGATGTCGGTATGTATGCTTCATACTGCCTGCGCCCAACAACCGATAGACGATTTACATCCATACGACTACACTACGGAGAAAGATATCAAGGTGTTACATGGTGCAGTGGTGTCGGCTCATCCGCTGGCCAGCCGGGTGGGTGCCATCATATTGCAGCAGGGTGGTAATGCAGTGGATGCTGCCATTGCCACGCAACTGGCGCTGGCCGTAGTTTATCCTGGCGCAGGTAATATCGGTGGTGGCGGGTTCCTGGTAGGCCACCTGAAAAATGGACGCAATATTGCCATCGACTTCAGGGAAACAGCCCCTGCGAAAGCCCACCGCGACATGTACCTCGACTCACTGGGCCAGCCAATCACCCAACTCAGCCTGGATGGCCACCTGGCCGCAGGTATTCCGGGTACAGTAGCCGGCCTGTTTGCATCCATGAAATATGCCAAACTGCCTTTCTCCAAACTGATTGCTCCCGCTATCCGCCTGGCAGAAAAAGGATTTGTCATCACAGCTGCAGAAGCCGCAGGCCTGAACGAAACGAAAGCGGATTTCGAAAGACTCAACACTACTAAAACCGCCTTTGTAAAAGATGTTCCCTGGAAAGCCGGCGATACCTTAATACAGAAAGAACTGGCACATACGCTCACGCTTATACGAAATAAAGGCATTGCGGGATTCTATGAAGGCGAAACTGCCAACAACATCGTTACCGAAATGAAACGCGGCCACGGTATCATTACCCTACAGGACCTGAAAGGCTACAAAGCCAAAGAACGCGAAGCCGTTGCTTTTAACTATAAAGGCTATACGATTGTTACCATGCCACTTCCTTCCAGTGGCGGCATTTGCTTACAGCAACTGATGGGTATGGTAGAAAATTACCCGTTATCGCAATGGGGATTCCAATCGCCCCAATCCATACAACTCATGGTAGAAGCAGAAAGACGGGCATACGCTGACCGGGCACAATTCCTCGGTGACCCCGACTTTGTAAAAGTGCCGGTAGCAAAGCTCACCGACAAAAAATACCTGGCAGCGCGCATGCAGGATTTCACCCCAGGCAAAGCCGGCTCCAGTGAGCAAACCAAGGCAGGCGTTTTTCCAGAAAGCGAAGAAACCACCCATCTTAGTATCATCGACGAGGCAGGCAACGCCATTGCTGTAACCACCACGCTCAATGGCCATTACGGCAGCAGAACAGTGGTAGGTAAATCCGGCTTCCTGCTTAACAATGAAATGGACGACTTCAGCGTAAAACCCGGCGTACCCAATATGTACGGCCTGGTGGGCACCGAAGCCAATTCCATTGCACCCGCCAAACGCATGCTCAGCTCCATGACGCCTACCCTGGTACTCCAGGGAAACGAAGTATTGTACTCACTGGGCACTCCCGGCGGATCTACTATCATCACCTCCGTATTTCAAACGTTAATGAATACACTGGAATTTGGACTATCACCATCAGAGGCCATCAATAAACCCAAATTCCATCACCAATGGCTGCCGGATGTTATCACCGTGGAACCCGGCTTCCCCGACAGCACCATTGAAGCCATGCAAAACATGGGGTATAAAGTGGTAAAACGCGGTCCTATTGGTCGTACGGAAATTATCAAACGGGCGCCCGAAAGCCGCTACCTGGAAGCTGCGGCGGACAAACGTGGCGACGACGGCGCGGCAGGATATTGATATAACAGGCAGCAACCTGGCTTTTTGATTACTTTTACTTTTGGGACGCACTGCGTCCCGCAACAAAATCGGACTATGTCTATCCAATCTATTTATTTACACAGCGCATTACAAAGGCTGGAAATACACCGGCAACTGGGTCTTAAAACCATTGAAAGACTCAACACCGAACAACTGCAATGGCAGCCTGAAGGACAACCTAACAGCATTGCCCACATCATCAAGCACCTGCATGGCAACATGTTATCACGCTGGACCGACTTTCTCACCACTGATGGTGAAAAGCCCAACCGGCAGCGGGACCTTGAGTTTGAAAACAGTGACCAATCAGCGGAAGAACTGCTGCAGTTATGGAACACAGGTTGGGATTGTATGATGAATGCCATCCGCAGCCTGCAGGAAACAGACCTCGACAGAACCGTTTTTATCCGTAATGAACCACATATCGTGATAGATGCCATTAACCGGCAACTGGCGCATGTACCATATCATGTCGGACAAATCGTGTACATTGGTAAAATGATCCTGAAAGATCAGTGGGAGAGCTTATCCATCCCCAGGGGAGGATCTGAAGCCTATAACAAAGCAAAAACAGGGAACAAATAATTCATGAAAATACGTATCGCCGTTACCGTTATTACTACCCTATTGGCATTTTCTGCCTGTAAGGGTAAAAAAGTCAACGAACTGCTGATGAACAAAAAGTGGCGGGTATATGATGTGAAAATACCGCCGGAATCACCTATCAGCAATACCCAGTATATACAGGCCGAAGATCTGAAAAAAGGCTACTATCGCGACGCCTATTACCAGTTCCTCGACAATAATGTTTTTGTAGCTACTATCGCCAACAAATCAGATACAGGTAAATACTTTATTCTTAGCAATGGCGCCATGATTTCTGTAACAGCAAAAAATGGCGACCGTAAAGTAGAAAATCTCGTTACCATTACCAAACTGACGGAAGACTATTTCGACATGCAGGTAACTTCCACTGATTTCCAGTTTATCTTATGCACTAAAAAAGAGTAAACCGCCTATGTTGTCAACAGACCATACTCCGGGCAGAACAGTAGTACAGGGAGGCCGTACCTGTCTTTTCTTTTCCGGTTTCGCTTACCTCGGCCTGCATCAGTTACCGGCATTCAAAACGTTGCTGGTACAGGGCATAGAGCAGTATGGTACGGTATTCCCTTCTTCCAGGGCAGGCAACTTACGTTTATCGATATACGAAGAAATAGAACATGCATTGTGTAGCCTGTTGCACCAACAGGCAGCTACCGTGTTCTCCTCCGGTTACCTGGCTTCACAGGCTGCAGTGCAGTATGGCGCCAGTCGCGGCGAGTTGTTATATGCTCCCGGCACGCATCCGTCGCTCTGGTACCAAACACCAGCGCTACCCTCTTTAAGCCGGGAAGACTGGATCATGCAAACCATCGAACAAATAAACTCCCATCCCGACAATCATTTCGTGATTGTTACAGATACTGTAAATCCGCTCACCAGTACCATTCATTCGTTTCATTGGCTGGAAGCCATACAACGCAAAGTGCTGGTGATCGCAGATGATTCTCATGGTATTGGCATACTGGGTCCCGTTGGAGAAGGCAGTATTCATTTTTTACCGGTATTCCCGCAGGTGCGCTACCTGCTCAGCGCCTCGCTGGCCAAGGCTTTTAGCGTACAAGGCGGCGTAGTAGCAGGGCATGCGGCAGATATCATGGCTTTAAAAAAACAGCCTTTGCATGTAGGTAGTACGCCCATGATGCCCGCCAATGCTTACGCCTGGCTGCAGGCAGGAGAGCTGGTACAAAAAATGCGCAGGTCGCTGCAGCAAAACATTGCTTATCTGCTGCACCTGACGGCAGGGTCGGCGGTGCATAATCCGCATGGGTTACCTATGTTTATTTTACCTGAAGGAGATGCACTTGTTCGTTATCTATTGGAGCGTGATGTGATAATTTCGAGTTTCCCTTATCCGCAGCCGCATAGCCCGGTGGTGAACAGGGCGGTGGTGTCAGCGTTGCATTTGCAGGAGGATATGGTGACGTTGCATAGGTTTATGAAAGAATATGGCGCTATGTAGCAAACTTCACCAGTTTATGAATCACGCACAATTCCGCTTTCAATTTTCCTCCTATTTACAGAAACTTCCTTCCTGTAAGTTGTCAAGATGGGGCAAATCAAAAATCACTGATAACAGAACGATTGATAATACGCCCCTCCATCATAAAGCATATCAATTGCAATGCAGAAAAGCAGTAAGCTGCAGTCTCATGAGTTTCTATTTCAAATTAGCGTAGATAAATCTACAAATATCGATAATAATGAATAATCCGTAATACGATACATACAAGAAGAAAGGCAGAATTAGCAACAAAGGTATATTAACAATTATCTTACCTTTGGCAATCCATGAGCGTAGGTAGTACCTACCAACTATAAGAGATAAAATGATTCCTATTATCGAAAGTGGAAGTATAACCAACCAGTTAATCAATCCATTAATAGGACTTCTCTCATGAAGTAAATGAAAGTCGGCAACAAGTATATCCTTAGTAACAACGATAATAAAACAAAAAAAAGAAAATAATGCTTTGTGATATAAATTCTTTTCATTCATGAACCTATTATTTCTTTATCCAACTTTTCCATATTAATGATTGATCATCCTCAAATTTAATAAATCCATTCGTTCCATCACTGGGAAATGGTCCTGGCGAACTATTAGAATTTCCGCCCTCTTTAGCAATCCAATACACATCGTCAGCAAAATCAAATTTTCCGTGTCCAAGCCCTCCCGCAATTATATCTCCGCTAAATATTCCGCCTATTGTATTTCCCTCATTGAGCGCACGGTACAATTGCTTCAGTTCTCCAATACCAAAGACACATAACACAACCGTAGTATTTTACTTCCTCATACCATCAAATGCTGGTAGTCTCCGTCAATAAAACAATGGTATATAGTTCCTCCATTTACAATTATATAATTTCTTACACATAGCTGTAAGAAGGAGAAAAGCCGCTTCATATTAGTATGAAACGGCTTTTCCCAAGTTTTTTTAGACAAAAATTATTTACTCGTTTTCGTCGTCTTCTGCATTCTGATCTCCACCAAATAAGTTCCTGCTTTCATCAAACGGAATGAGATGATAGGATTCACACTGCCTATCTTAGGCGTCAGACTCTTATCTACTGATAAGAAAGTGGAAGGGAGGCGATAATACATCAGGTAGTTCCATTGAGTTCCATTAGCGTAGTATCTGCTAAGCGGGAAAGGCGCTATCTCAAAATTACAGATCATGGCGGTATCCGTATACTCAATTGGATGGAACCGTGCATAATTCTCAAAAATAGGACGATCACCACGTTTAATAATCTCTCCCTTCTTTGGATTAAATGCATTACCATCCTTGTCTGCTAATTTCAGGATAACAGAATTACCACTTTCGCTTACGCGTGTGATGGTCATACTAGGTTTGGGCATGGGCACGGTTTTAGAACCGTCGTCCGGGAACAAATTACAACCAGTGGACGTATCAGTCAACAATGGTCCATCAACGGTGAACATTTTACCAATGTTCTTGTACACTTTTGATCCGGTAACGTTAGATACTTCCACATCATACTCATAATTCACATCCACGGGTAAACTATCAGTAGCGCCATTAAATACAAATTGACCGCTTGATAGAAATGTAAATGGTGGCATTACTTTTTTCTCACGCTTTTTATTCACCTGCTCAATCGTAGTATCTACAGCAGGATCAACTGCTGCATTATATACCCACACGGGATATTGCTTAAAAAATTCATCCGCGTGTTTTTTGGTATCTGCCCTGCGGACATCCAACAGTTTTACACTCATTGGGCGGGTACTACCATCTGGCAAAATAGCAGCAGTTTTCTGGAAAGGGATACCACGTTCTACTTTAATTGGTGAATCTGGTACATACAACTCGTCACTCAAAAAACCCTCATCTATTTTCTTACATCCTATCACCAGCACACCCAGTAATGCCGCTGATCCCAGCAATTTTTTCAAATTATATTTGTCAAACATACTTTTAAGTTTTTTGATGATAATTATTTCCAGTAAAACACGTGACGGTTTTCCAGTACATGCAATACACCTGTTTTCGTGATGATACCAGTGGTTTGCAACACACTGATCTTATCCTTGTCATCATCCGGGTATTTTTCCGGCAGCGGATCCGGATCAAGACCATTGATAATTTTTGCCACACTCATATAGCGTACCCCTGCAGATAAAATATCAGAAAAATCGGTAGACTTCACGAGCCTGAAGTAAAACGGCTCGCCTACCTTGTTTTTATATTGCGTAATATCCAGGGAAAGATCTGCTCTTACAATAGGCCCATCAAAAACATATGCCAGCAATGAATCTCTTAATTCCGGCGCTTTCAGGCTATCCAGCGTGTACTTAACATTTTCATCATTGGTTTCCTTTTGTAACTTGGTTGTCCGTATAGCCAATAATGCCTTAATCGCATAATCGGTTGGCGCAACAAAGGTGACATTACTGTTGATGGTTTCTTTTAACCCTGCTTTATCAATCAGTAATATGAGCGTATCAAAAAGCGGATTCTTTTTCAAATAATCGTAAGTAGTCAGATCCGTATGATCATTAGTGGGACTACCACCAATGAAATGGTTATCTTTTTTGCAGGCGGTGAACAGGAGCGCCATCAGCACTATCGCCCATCCTGCAGACTTACCCCATATTGTCATTTTTTTCATGTCGATGCTTTTAAAAGATGTCAAAATGTTAATTCACTTTACCCAACCAGAAATCATTTTGAGTAATGACGCTGTTATTAAGAAACAGGGCGCGTCCTACCGGCCATTTCCAACCACCGGCATCATAGCGGCTTTTGGGAAAACTTCCTCCTGCATTCATATTCTGGTCTGTCAGGAAGCCTGTACGAACCAGGTCATACCAACGTTGTCCTTCTGCATATAATTCCCGGGAGCGTTCGCGGAATACTTCTTTTTTAATATCATCAATATCATCTGGTGTTAATGCGGTAGCATGTGCACGGTCTCTTACTTTGTTAATATCCTGCAGTGCAGCTGCTTCGTTTCCAAGATCCGCATATGCTTCCGCACGCAGCAGCAGCAAATCGGCATAACGCATAATAATGATATTGGCATCTACAGCAGGATCGGTAAAGTTGCCCGGATTTTTGTAGTTAATATTCTCTCCATTAGGTCCTGCAAATTTGCAAATCACCACATTGTATTGGTTATCTGCATTAAGACTGGAAAAGTAGTATTTAGGGCGAACATCGGCAGTATCTCCATCATATAATTCACTGATCAGATCAATGTTAGGTGCATCTGATTTATTGAGCTTATCGTGGATAAATGGTGTTTTTAGCATAAAATAGTAGAAGCCTTTCCCTATTTGCTGTTCACCATTTCCTACCTGCATATTGATTTCAAATACCCCTTCTGTTGACTTCCCATGGAAAATTTTTGAATATTCCGCAGCCGGTGGCAAATCATATTGTCCACTGTTCGAAACAGAATCTATTGCAGCAATAGCATTCGTTAAATCTGACGCTACCTGGCCCTTATTCAGAAAATTCCTCCACATATATGCATGTGCCAGTAACCCCAGTGCAGCGCCCTTATTTGCTCTTACGGCCCTTTCACTACCCGACTGGTAAGCCATTGGCAATAAACGAACAGCATTGCGCAAGTCAGCAATAACGGTATCCAATACAGCCTTTTCATTCACTCTTGGCAGGTTCACCGCATGTGCAGGATCCTCATCATATTTGGTTACCAATGGCACATCTCCCCATATACGCACCATATAGAAGTATGCAAAAGCACGGATAAAATAGGCTTCCCCCAGAAAACGATTACGGGTACGGGTGGCGTTATCTGTGAACTGCGCATCAGGGATATTAGGAATGTGATGCAACATAATATTCGCCTGGGTCACTATTTTATAGTAAGGCGACCAGTTGTGATAGGGATCCAGGTAAGAACCTATAAAATCTGCTGTATTAAAACCATCACCACCTTTTACCAGTGCCCGTACATCATATAAATTGAAGTCGGTAAACTCGAATGCCGGTATAGAACCGTAGGCAAAATGCGACAGATTTTGATCCCAATCTGTATTCGTCGTTAACGCCTTGCGTATTAAGGCATATCCACCAGCCACACCTTGTTCCGCATCACGCTGATTTTGCCAGAAAACCGTGTTATATGGTGAGTTAATGGGATCCTGATTCAATAATTTCTTACAGGATACAAATGGCGATAATGCCAATCCTGTTACCATTACTGCACATATATTTTTAAGAAAATTCATAACAGCTACTTTTAAAAATTAAAAACCAACATTTAGGCCCAGGGTAAACTTGCGTGGTATAGGATAACCACCACCAGTATAAGTACCTTTTTCATTCACTGCTTCCGCATCTGGCACGCTGGATTTCTGGAACATCTTCACATTATCAATCACGCCATATATCTGAAGTTTACTCAGCTTGCTGCGTTCCAAAAATTTAGGCATAAAATTGTAAGACAGGTTCAGATACTTGATACGCAGGTAAGACCCATTCTCTACGAAAGCGGATGAAAAAGGCAGGAATTGATAATAGTAGTGTTGATTATAAGGGATGACTTCTGCATACTTACTGTTATCACCTTCTTTACGCCAGCTGTCAATACCATTGGGATCAATAGCGGCAATTTTGGCGTATTCATTCGTTAAGCCCACCAGGCGATCGGACATAAATTTGTTATAAATATCACGTTTCAAGGTAAAGGTCATGTATATCTGCGCAGTCCACGGACCATAAGAAAATGCGTTGGTAAAGCCGCCGGTACAACCTGGATTGGGATTACCACTGCGTACTTTATCATTCCAATCCCACACGTCATAATCACCATTCTGATCTACCCAAATAAAATCGCCTGGTTGTACAGTGTGATTACCGTTCCAATAAGTCAGCTTTTCACCGGTGTAAGGATTAAAGGGGATATCCTTTGCATTGGCATATACTCCCTTACTCTCTATCATGTAAAATTCATTAATTGGTCTTCCTTTGGTCAGAATATAGGTCATGCCGGTAGCATCCTCTGTCACCACCAGGTCGCGGTTACCGTTTGGCAACTTGGCAATCTGGTTCCTGATAAAGGATAAAATCAAAGTGGTATTCCATTGGAATTTACTTTGCGGCGGCATAATACGTCCCTGGATAGTAAACTCCACCCCTGTGTTACGGATATCCACTGCGTTTGTATTTACCTTATTGTATCCGGCAGTAGAAGGTAATAACAGGTCAAATAATTTCTTGGAAGTACCGCGGTTAAACGCATCCACCACGATATTTAAACGGCTATTAAAGAAACTTGCATCAACACCAATATTCGATTGTATCGCCTGCTCCCAGGTTAAGCCTTTTTGTGCCACCCCATCAGAGAAGTTCGGCGTTACCGCATTTACGCCATTATAAGTACCTCCGGTAGATCCACCGTAGGTTCCCTGGTTAATGCTGTAAGTGTTAAATGGCATATAGTAGCCATTAGGTAAACTACCTGTTACACCATAGCTTCCACGAATCTTCAGGAAGTCCATCCATTTCTTTGTTGGCGCCATGAATGGCTCTTCCGAAATATTCCAACCAGCGGACATGGATGGGAAATATCCCCATCTGCTGTCTGCACCAAAGCGGGAAGAAGCATCCGCACGATAAGCCAACGATAACAGGTATTTCTCCTTATAATCATAGTTGATACGGGAGAAGAAAGACAACATACCCGCCGACTGATAATCAGATCCGGAAACGAGCCCACCGTAAATATCTCTGTATAACAGGTAATTCAGGTTATATCCCTGCACCACTTTTACGTTGTCATTACCCAGCGATCCACTACCAATACCTGTATATTCATTTCTTACATTGTTAATGGTATTACCTAACAACGCATTAAAGTGATGATCTCTGTTAATAATATTCGTATTGTAGTTTAATGTATTATCCAGGTTCACATTTTCATAACGTGATTTACTACTCTGTGCAAAAGATAATCCGGCAGTATTCAATTCTCCCGGACGGAATATATCACGTGTATTTACACTGGATTGAATGGATCCTACTGAGGAAAAACGGAGTTTCGGATTAAAGTCGTAGTTCAGTGTAAGACTGGCAGTAATATCATCATTCAGATTCTTATCACGGCCGGAAGTAAAATCGCCGGTGAAGTTTTTACGGTCTATGTCCGACAGGTTAAAGAGAGAAGATGCGTATTGTCCGCTAAATAATGGAATAATATCTTCACCGGGAAACACGCCTCTACCACGGGATCTGTCGCCACGGCTTAAGCGGAACAGCGAAGACACATTTAACTTCGGTGTTAACTTCACACCCATAGCACCAGATACGGTATAACGTTTAAAACCCGTTCCCCTGATCGTTCCTTCTTCATTATAGTAGTTACCACTTACACGATAGTTAATGGTTTCAGAAGCACCAGCCACAGACAAATCATAGTTTTGAATCAAGGCATTCTGATAAAACATATCCTGCCAATCAACTGCACCATTAAATGCAGGATTCAAGCTATCAGTTAACAGCTTTGGTAATGTACCATTGAGTATCTGGTCATCTGTCAGGTACTTTTTCAGATAGTCCAGTTTAAACCATCTCTCTTCTGCGCCACCATATACGGTTTCAAACTTTGGCTTCTGAATTAAACCGGCGTAGGTAGAAAAGTTAATCTGTGGTTTACCTTGTTTACCACGTTTGGTTTTCACGATCACTACCCCGTTTGCACCACGGGAGCCGTAGATAGCAGCCGCAGATGCATCTTTCAGGATGTCGATCGATTCAATATCATTAGGGTTGATACCCGCAATGTAGTTGGTTCCGGTATTATCGAATGCTGCCGCATCATCCATGGAGATGGGAATATCATCGATTACAAATAACGGAGAACTTAAAGTACGTGCTGCATTGGCGCTACGGTTGATAGACGTATTTCCCCTTACTACAAAGGAACCACGCACGCCTGGTTCACCGGTAAAGTTCTGTACGTTCAAACCCGCTGCACGTCCTTGCAATAACGCATCAAAACTGGGAGAAGGTAAGTTCTCAATTTCTTTACCCTTCACGCTGGAAACGGCTGCCGTTACGGTTTTACGCTTTACTTCCTGGTACCCGATTACAACTACATCTTTCAAACTTTTAGCATCGGGTTTCAGGCTGATACGAAAAGTTGTTTTACCCGCTATTTCTATGGTTTGTGTTTCAAACCCGATAAATGAAGCAGACAATTTATTGGAATTACCTTTTAAGATCAGGGTAAACTTTCCATCCGGGGCGGTAGCCACGCCATTGTTAGTACCTACCTCTTTTACAGACACACCGGGCAATGCGCCTCCTTTGTCATCCGTTACGGTTCCCGAAATTTTCCGCTCCTGGGCCCACACCTGCAGGCATAGGAATCCCATGAGCGCTAATAGTAGCAACTTTTTGTGCATAGATTCTGGTTTAATAAATTACGCTGGAATTATCAGATCGGCTAACGCTAATGCTAATGATACCTGGTGACGTTCACTGTTGAATTAATAACAATTGCTTTTTGGACTTTGATTAATTAAAATTTGTATTGAAAAATGCTGATTGAATAGATAAGCAAAAAATGATAAGCAAAAGTTGATGTGCTTTTTGATACGCTCTGATTAGATTTAAAATGAATGAATAAATTATACTTTGGTTGATCTTACTTGTTTCGACTGTATACTACATGTTCACTATGACGATACTGCTCACTTACTTCATTGTTCTGAACGGAAATTATAAATGTTAAAGTTTTCCCAATAACGGGCCGACAACAACTGACAAATACATGACAATTATTTTTACATGATAAATTACAGTACAGCTTGCTGTAAATATATGATAATTAATACACAAGGAAAATAAAGTTATCTTCTAGTATTTTTATAAATCAAAATAATATCATTAAATAACAAATTAGTATTATTATTTTTTAAATCGGTCGACAATTCCATGATATTAACTTTTTATGTTATAAATAATTCTTTACTCCCTGCCGTACTCACTGTTACCTATATACGAAAATAATAGCCCCAAGCTTCCCTCACCATTATTAATTCCTAATGATACCTCTGTAATATGGCCCTGATTGACAACTATTAATTATTTTTGCCGGATAAACTTTGCAGCCTGAAAAAAGTACGGAAAATATTATCTGTCGTGTTACTATGTTTGTTAGGCCTCGTCATTCTCATTGGAATACTGGTAAACATACCTGTAGTACAGAACTTCCTCGTGGGAGAGGTCACCAGCCGCCTGTCTGCACAACTGAAAACAAAAGTACAGATAGACCGTGTCAGCTTCCGCCTGTTCAATAGCATGCAACTGGAAGGCGCACTCATAGAGGATCAGCACCAGGACACCCTCCTGTACGCCGGCAAATTACAGGTACGCATTACCGACTGGTTCTTTTTCCAGGATAAACCCGTCATCAAATATATTGGCCTCGAAAATGCACAGGTCAACCTGCTAAGGTCCCGCAAAGACTCCATCTGGAATTATCATTTTATCGAAGCTGCCTTCGGCTCATCTACCCCGGATACCAGTCATACGCCCTCCCCTGGCCTTTCCCTGGACCTCAAAAAAATTGATCTTAAAAACATTCAGCTAAACCAGGTCGACGCCTGGGTAGGTGAAGATATGCGGGCCTCCGCCAAACGCATCTACCTGGATGCCAAAAACCTGGACCTGCAAAAACATAATATCGATATACAGGAACTCACCCTCACAGATCCTAACTTCATCATCAGCAGTTATGCGTCCTCCCCCCTGCGGCATAAAAGACATCATGCCCCGGAACCCGCCGTTCCTGATACCAGCCACCAGTTACGGTGGAATGGCGCTAACTGGCGACTTATCGTAAAAGAAATTAATATAAAAAACGGCATCTTCGGGGTAGATAACCCTGACGACACCACGAAAATAGAACCCGGCTATTTTGCCCCCCATCATATTCGCTTTAATGATATTAACCTGTCACTCACTAATACCAGCCTGGTGAAAGACAGTATCATCGGGGATCTCACCCTCTCCACCAAAGAACGCAGCGGCTTCGAAGTGAAAAAACTCAGTAGCCGGTTTAAAATGTCACCCGTGGAAATGGAGTTCTCCCAGCTGGACCTGGAAACAAACCGTAGCCACATCGGCGACTATTACACCATGCAATACAGTGACATCAACGATATGAGCAATTATATTGACGATGTATTTATGCAGGCCCATTTTAAAAACTGTAAACTCTCCTCCGACGATATTGCATTTTTTGCTCCGCCCCTTTCCACCTGGAAAAAAGAGATTATCCTCAACGGAAAGGCCCGTGGGCCTGTCAGTAACCTGAAAGCATCCGAAATTGAACTGGAAGCCGGCAACACCACCCGCATGAAAGGAAGCTTTGAAATGCGCGGCCTGCCCGATATCAATGAAACCTTCATCGACTTCCACACAGAAGAACTGGTCACCACCGGGAAAGATGTGATGCAAATCATGCCGATCGTAAAAGATATTGTCAATACCGTTCGCATCGATCGCCTCTCCTCAATCCGCTTCAAGGGTAGCTATACCGGGTTTATCAACGACTTCGTGGCCTATGGCCAGTTTCAGACCAACCTGGGTAACCTTAACTCGGATCTGAACTTCAAAACCAGCCGTGATGTACCCGTATACTCCGGAAGCCTCACCGCCAGCAAATTTGATATCGGTAGTCTTTTTGATAACACCAACCTCTCCACTATTTCCCTGGATGCTAAAGTGGATGGGGCCGGGTTCAATTTCAAAACACTGAAAGCCAGCGTTGACGCCAATGTGCAAGAGATTTCCCTCTTCGGATATCATTATCAGAACATCAAAACCAAAGGGGAAATGAGCCGTAAATTCTTTAACGGCTCCCTCACCGCCAATGATCCTAACCTGGATATGGACTTTGCCGGTACCATCGACTTCAACGAGGCCCTGCCCGTATTCAATTTCAATGCAGATGTACGCAAGAGCGACCTGAAAGCATTACATATCACCGAAGATTCCGTTACCCTGCAGGCCAAAGTAGACCTGAACTTCGCCGGTAGCAATATCGACAACTTCAATGGTATCGCCCGGATGTATGAAGTATCTGTTTTCAAAGATAAACGCCGCCTGGAGTTTGACTCTCTCAATGTGTCGTCTCATATGGTGGATAATCAAAAGCTCCTGGAATTTGCAGGCAGCGAAATCGCTGGCTTCGTAAAAGGACAATACAGCTTCCTCCAACTGCCAGACGCGTTTCACCTGTTGCTATATAAATATTATCCCAGCTATTTCAGTCCTCCCCAGCATATTATCGACAACCAGGACTTTACCTTTGCCTTTAACCTGGGAGAAGTAGACAAATTGCTGAAAGGCTTTACCCAACAGTTCTCCGGCTTCAACGACAGTAAAGTAACAGGCGCACTCAGCACTATGAATGGCGGCAACCTGGCACTTAATATTAATATACCGGAAGCAGGCTACCAGCAATATCATGTACAGGATTTACAGGTAAAGGGAGATGGGAACTTCAACAAAGTCAATATCAGCACCAGTATTGGCAAGGTGCTGTCAGGCAAAAATGTGGTCCTCGAAAATCCGCTGATACTGGCCAGCTCCAGCCATGATACCTCTTTCGTAAAAGTAGACCTGGCCGCGGAAGACACTTCTTCCCTCGACGGCTTCTATGCCCGGATCATTACGGTGCCGGAAGGGGTAAAGATTAATTTCCTGAACAGCGCCTTCACTGTCAATGAAAGGCAATGGAATGTAACACCGGGCAATGAAATTTACTGGAGCAAACATTTTCTCACCGTAAAAAATCTACGCGTTACCCGCAACGACCAGAGCATTACCATTGAAACCAATGAGTACAATCCGGACGAATCGAAATTTATTGTTACGCTCAAAAACCTGAACCTCGCCGACGTGATCCCGGCACAACTTATCACTACCCGTATAGAAGGTGTTACCGATGGTACCATCAACATTGCCGATCCCACCCAAAACCTGGATATCAACACTGCACTCAGAACCAGGGAGCTGCGTATCGATAATGACTCCATCGGCATCGTAAATGTAGACGGTAGTTATCACCACAAAACAGGGGTCGCTACCTTTAATATCCAGTCAGACAATGAAGGCAAAGCATTCCTCGCCCAGGGAAAAGTAGGTTTGCTGGCCGCCAACCGGGACATAGATGCCAACATCAAACTCAATGGCACCTCCATTAGCCTGTTGAATAAATACCTGGCGGGCTATGTATCGCAGTTGACAGGTACCGTAGCGGGTACATTGAATATCAGCGGCACCACCGCCCTGCCTTCTGTAAAAGGCACGCTCACGCTGGATACCATAGGCGTAACCGTAGATTACCTGGGTACCCACTACCGGATTCCGAAACTCAACGTGAATGTGGACGATAACCTGATTGAATTCGGCAACTTCGTGCTGGTAGATAAAAACAATACCGTCGGCAAAGCCAGCGGCTACATCAGTCATGATCACTTCGACAAACTCAATTTCGATTTTGATGTGACCGGCCGCGGATTTGTGTTCCTGAACACCAGCTCTAAGGATAACGACCTGTTTTATGGAGATGTAATTGCAGATGGAAAAGTATATTTCTCCGGCCCGCTGAATGATATGCAAATGCATATCCTCGCCCGCCCCATCAAAGGCACCCATTTCTACCTCCCTATGTCCGACAGTAAGGATATAGGCAAATATGACTATATCACCTTCAAAACTTACGGAACAGAAATAGCAGAAAAGAAAAAGAAGAAAGATAATACCAAACTCACCGTAAAACTGGACATCGCCGCCAACCCCGATGCGCAGATAGATGTGATCCTGGACGCCACTACCGGCGATATTATTTCCGCCAATGGTACCGGTAACCTCCAGGTCACCGTTAACACCGAAGGCGACTTCACCATGTTTGGTAACTACGAGATCAACAACGGGTCTTATAATTTCACTTTCCAGCGCCTTACCAGTTGGAAGTTTGACATAGAGAAAAACAGTACCATCACCTGGAATGGCGATCCGTCCGAGGCAAGGGTAAACATTATGGCCAAATACTCCCTGCCGAAAGTAAGCCTGTACAACCTCGTAGGGCAAGGTACCAACCCGGACAAGGACAAGCTGGCTACCCGTACCGAAAAGGTAGATGTGGAAATTAACCTGCGTGGAGCCCTGATGAAACCGGATATTACCTATTCCATCGAATTGCCGGAAGTAGGCAGCCTGGCTTATGAAAGCGGTGTGGCGGCTCACCTGAAAGAAATTAATAACGACCAGAATAAAGCCTTATTCCAGGTATGGGGACTGCTGTTCTCCAACCAGTTCCTGCCGGATGATGCTTCTTCTACCGCAGCTGCTAATGTAGGTATTACCGGTAAGAACAGTGTGGGGCAAGCACTTTCCGCACAGGCGCAGGCTATTTTAAATAACATCACCGGGGCCCTGCTCAAAGGCAGTGGCATTGGTGTAAACGTTAACTACCGGGCGTATAACGTGGGGGGACCTTTGGATAATTCTTCGGTAGATCGTAACCAGGTGAGCGCCGGTATTACCAGCAACCTGTTTAATAACCGCTTCCGCTTATATGCCGGTGGTGATTACGACTGGGGTAAAACGGCGACTTCTGCCAATACCAACCGGTTTGCGGGCGACTTCCGTATTGAATACCTGCTTACTCCCGATGGCCGCTTCCGTATCAATGCGTTCAGCAAAACGGATTACGATGTATATAACCTCAACAACCGTACGAAGTCTGGTGTGGGTATTTCCTATATCAGGGAGTACAACCGTTTCAGTGAATTATTTGGCGGCAACCGCCGTTCCCGCACCCCGTTGATGGATTCGCTCCGCAAAGTAGCGGCGTTGAAGCAGGAGCAGGAAGACAGGGAGAAAGTAAAAGCAGATAGCGTTCCTAATAAATAGCATGGGCTGTAAACAGCAAAGGAGCAAAGCCGGTTTGTTCAGGCATTACTCCTTTGTGTGGTTTAAATGATATTGCAGTGTCTTTCGAACCCGCAACCTTTTACGCGTTCCCCAATGAAATCGTCACAATTAATCTTTCAGGATTTCGTGTCCTAATTTATCTCTTTTTGTTTTCAGGTAAGTTTCATTGTGTGGGTTTGGATGAATTTCGATGGGCACATTTTCCACTACTTCCAAACCATAACCGCTTAATCCGGCGCGTTTACGCGGATTGTTAGTGATCAGGCGCAGTTTGCTGATGCCAAGCTGACGGAGTATTTGTGCACCTACGCCATAATCGCGTTCGTCCATTTTAAAGCCCAGTTCCAGGTTGGCTTCTACGGTATCAAGCCCTTCTTCCTGCAGCTTATAAGCTTTCAGTTTGTTCATCAGGCCAATACCTCTTCCTTCCTGGTTCATATATAATATAAGGCCTTTCCCTTCTCTTTCTACCATTTGCATAGCCGCATGCAGTTGTTCACCACAATCGCAACGCAGGGAATGGAGGATATCTCCGGTTACACAGGAAGAGTGTACCCGCACCAGTACTGGTTCATCTTTTTTCCAGTCGCCTTTCTTCAATGCCATGTGGATTTCACCGGAATTGATTTGTTTGAAGGCAATAAGTTCAAAGTTGCCGTATTTGGTGGGCATTTGCACTTTCACGCCTTCTTCTATCAGTGTTTCGGTGCTGAGGAGGTAGGCGATCAGGTCTTTTATGGAGATGAGTTTCAGGTCAAATTTGTCGGCTATTTCGCGCAATTGCGGTAAGCGGGCCATGGAACCATCTTCATTCATGATTTCCACCAGTACACCGGCAGGCTCAAATCCGGCCAGTCGCGCCAGGTCTATAGTGGCTTCTGTGTGGCCGGAGCGGCGTAACACGCCACCGGTTTTGGCTTTCAGCGGAAATATATGGCCGGGTTTGCCGAGATGTTCCGGTTTGGTATTGGGATCAATCAGGGCCTGGATGGTTTTGGCTCTGTCATGTGCAGAAATACCGGTAGTACAACCATGTCCGAGCAGGTCAACGGATACGGTGAACGGCGTTTGATGCAGGGCGGTATTGTCACGTACCATCAGCTCCAGTCCCAGTTCGTCGCAACGTTCTTCTACTAAGGGAGCGCATATCAGCCCACGGCCGTGGGTACTCATAAAGTTGATAATCTCAGGTGTTACATTGCGCGCTGCTGTTATAAAGTCACCTTCGTTTTCACGGTCCTCGTCATCTACTACGATCACCAGTTTACCGTTTTTTATATCTTCTATTGCTGCTTCTATTTTATCTAACATATTAAATTCCCTCCGGGTCAGTAATGTTGAATTGCGCAAAGTTACGACATATACATGTGAAAAAATGAGGGAAGGAGTTCGGGTTTTGGGACTAAATGAGCATTGTTATCAGGCAATTTATACAGGCATACTTTCACATATAAAAGTTTAATCCCCTGTTTGATAACGGTATACACTTAAAACCCCATAAAGTTCACTCTGGTTAAAGGTTTCACCCATTAACAATAACGCCTATTTGAGAATTTATAATTTTTGGGAGAAATCTTGAAAATTTCACTTATGAATCTGCGTTCAGCTAGATGCCATGCAATTTTTTGCTGACACGTTGAGATATCCACAGTGTACTTAACAATTTGTTAATTTGAAGTTAAAATTATAACAGGAAAATTACCCACCTTTGCGGCTGAAACAACAACATCTTTGCTTTATGGGGTTAAAAAAGTTACTCTTCACATTGTCATTGTTACTCACCGTTTTTGTTACCTATGCGCAGGTTACCACCTCCAGCATCACCGGTGTAGTTACTGATTCAAAGGGCGAGGGCCTGATTGGGGCCACTGTAAAAGCCACCCACACACCTACTGGAACAATTTATGGAACTACCACCCGCAATGGTGGCGAGTTCACCATCCCTAACATGCGTGTTGGCGGACCGTACAAAGTTGAAGTATCTTTCATCAGCTTCGGTACAGAAACTTACAACGACATCTTCCTGAAACTGGGTGAGCCGTTGAAAATCAATGTCAAACTGTCCGAGGGGTCTACTACCCTGAAGGAAATCAGCATTACTGGTACAAAAAACCTGACAAAAGGCAATGGTGGTACCGCTATGAACATTTCCCGTTCACAAATGGATAACATTCCTACTGTCAACAGAAGCGTGCAGGACTTTGCCCGACTGAGCCCACAGGCTGCTGTTTCTACCAATGGTAAAGATGGCTCCCCTATGGGTATCTCTTTTGGCGGTATGAGTAATAAATATAACCAGTTTGCGGTAGATGGCGCAGTGACCAACGACGTATTTGGTTTATCTTCCTCTGGTACCAATGGTGGCCAGGCCGGAGCGAACCCGATCTCTATGGAGACTATCGATCAGCTGCAAATTGTACTGAATCCATATGATGTTAAACAAAGCGGTTTCACTGGCGGCGGTATCAATGCGATCACTAAAAGTGGTACCAACGACTTCCACGGTGCGGCGTACGTATTCTACCAGGACCAGGGTCTCGTAGGTAAATCTCCGGACTCTACCCGTTCCAAATATGGCAATTTCAGCAACAAAATATTTGGAGCCAGCTTCAGCGGTGCTATCGTTAAAAACAAGTTATTTTTCTATGTAAACGCTGAAACTTCTAAAAGAAATAACCCTATAGATTACAATCCTGCTCAGGGTACTAATAAAGTAACTCTTGCGCAAATGCAAAGCATTGCGGATTATCTGAAACAAAAGTTCCCTACCTACGACCCAGGGAGCTTTACAGATCAGGAACGCGAAAAACCAGCTACTACTTTATTTGGCCGTATCGACTGGAACATCAACAGTATACACAAGCTGACACTGCGTCACAACTACCTGAATGCAAGCGATATGGTGGCCAGCCGTACTCCAACCATCGCTACTTTTAACAGCGCAAACTATAAATTCCCTTCTATCAGTAACTCCAGCGTATTGGAATTGAACTCTAACTTCTCCAATAAACTAAGTAATGAATTAAGAATCGGATTTAATAAAGTAAAAGACAGAAGAAATATTATTGGTCAGCCTTTCCCAAGTGTGACTATTAATGATAACGGTAGCACTATCTATCTGGGTACTGAACCATCTTCTACCGCAAACGCACTAGATCAGGACATCTGGACATTCACTGATAACCTGACCATGTACCATGGCAAACATACCATCACTGTAGGTGCTAACGCAGAATTTTACAAAATCAAAAACACCTTCATCCAGAACGCCTATGGGGGGTATACATTTAATTCTATCAATAGCTTTATTACTGGTGGTAATCCGGTTGCTTACCAGATTAACTACAATACGGCAGATACCACCAACAGAAATGGTGTTGGTTTCAAATCTTCACAGATCGGAGTCTATGCACAAGATGAGTGGAATATCCGCAAAAACTTCACCCTCACTTATGGTGTAAGAATAGATATGCCGTTCTTCCCAACTACCCCTCCTAACAATGTGGCCTTTGAAAAAGATCCCAACTTTGCCGGATATTCAACTTCTACATTGCCTAAAAAGCGTCCATTAGTTGCTCCACGTGTAGGTTTCAGCTGGGATGTTACCAATGATGGCAAAACTATTATTCGTGGTGGAGCCGGTATCTTCACTGGTCGTGTACCTTTCGTATGGATTTCCAACCAGTATAACACTACCGGTAACATCTATACAAATATAGCACTGAACTCTTCTGCAGGTGGCACACCTGTACCTCCAGGATTGGTATTAAGATGGGATCCAAATGATCCGTTCCTCGGTCAGTATTCTGCTGCTGGCGTTGCCGCTGCCGGCGCTACTGTTAAAGCGGGCGTATCTAACATCAACCTGACAGATAGAAACTTCAAATTCCCCCAGGTGTTTAAAACCAACCTGGCTGTTGAAAGACAACTGCCATGGGGTATGAAAGCTGCTATCGAAGGTAACTTCGCTAAAACGCTCAATAACGCCATCTGGACTAACCTGAATGCAGTACAGAATAATGATAGCATTTCGCTCGGTGGTGCCTTAAAAAGACCTACCTGGAGCAGAAAATCAAAAGATTTTGGTACACAGGTATTGTTAATGCAAAATACCAGCGAAGGTTATACTTATAACATCTCCGGAGAATTGTCAAAAGCTACCAGCAATGGTTTATTCTTTAAAGTAGGATACTCTTATGGTGATGCATACTCCGTGAATGATGGTACTTCTTCTACTGCCAGTTCTAACTGGCGTTTTACGCCAAACGTTAACGGTCTGAATAACTTGGAAAATGGCCGCGCTAACTATAGCATGGGCAGCCGTGTACTGGCGGTGATATCAAAAGCCTTCAGATATGGTAAAGACAAAAAATTCAGCACCACGGTAACCTTGTTCTACAATGGGCAGTCTGGTATGCCTTATTCATGGGTATACTTCGCACCTTCTCTGGATCCAACCGGTGATGACCTTGGTACCAATGGTAACAATGACCTGATCTACATTCCAACTGCCAGCGAATTGCAGAATATGTCATTCAAAACTATTTCCTCCGGTGGTTATACCCGTACAGAAGCACAACAAAGAGCTGACCTCGAAAGCCTGATCAGCAATGACAGCTATTTGAGCAAACACCGTGGTGAAAACGCCAAAAGAAACGCCTCTCGCACTCCGTTCGAGAACATTTTCGACCTAAAAATTGCACAGGTACTTCCTATCATCAAATCACACAAAGTAGAGATCACTTTTGATATTCTGAACGTAGGCAACCTCCTGAACAACAACTGGGGCAAAACTTACTTCATTGCGAATAACGCAGCTACTCCAATTACTTACTCCGGCTACAATGCGGCCACTGGCGTATCTACCTACCAGTATGACTATAGAAGAATTGTGAACGGATATGGTGATGTAAAACCATACTACATCAACAACTTCACCGCTCGTTGGAGAGGTCAGTTAGGTCTGCGTTACAGCTTCTAATTATCTCATAGTTATTATAAAAGAAAAAGCCTCCGTGAAATCACGGAGGCTTCTCTTTTTCAACAAGTTATAAGTATCAAATATTCTAGCACAAAAGATAACACTGATCTTACTCTCATCCTGTTTATCCCTATCAAAATAACTGTAATTTAGACGGTCAAAGACCCATATTTCTGATCTTTACATTTTCTATAAGTTATAATTGCCCTGACAAAAATAAACCCTGTCGTACTTAGCCCAAACCCACAATTTAAAAGCCATTTAACACCTAAAATTTAATTCTTATGAAAATTCGACAAATGAGTTTTAAAGCAAACAGCACCAACTGGTTGCTGCTGCTTATAATAGTTATTACTACATCCTGTCAAAAGAAAGAAACTACACCCGAGCCAACAACGAAACCAGCTCCTGCTTCTCATTGTAACTGCGAAAACGAAGTTGCCTTTCCTGATATCAAAGGAGAAGTAATTTCCCTAAAAGACAGAAATAACAAGGAAATGGTATCCTTAGTCAGAAAAGGAGATAAATATATTTTAGGAGGAGATATAATACTTACAGAAGAACAAGTAAACACTATCAAGAAAAAAATAGCCAACCCTCCAATTCCGATATATAAACCTACTGACTCAATTCATACACCAAGTGGAATACAACCCAATACCAGAAAATCCAACACTAGAAAACTACCAGATTGGAAACCAGATAACGAACTTTACAGAACAGCCATAACAAACGCAACCAATTATTGGCGAAATAGGACGGTTTACTATACTATTAACTCTGCGGTCCCAAATCAATCTCGGATTACCAATGCAATTGCCCATTGGGAAAGCAACACCAATATACATTTTGTATTACGCACCACACAAGCTCACTATGTAGAATTTGTTAATACGGACGCTGAGTGTTATTCGGATCTTGGTATGATAGGAGGCAGACAGATACTGAATGTTGGTGATGGATGCTCTACAGGAAATGTTATGCATGAAATTGGACATACACTCGGTTTCCTACATGAGCAAATCAGATCTGATAGAGATAACTTTATCATTGTTTATCCCAATAACATAAAGCCCAATTTTCTCAGTCAATTTACCAAGTATAACGATTACCATGGAACAAACTGGGGATTTGAAACTGACACATATGACTTTGGTTCAATTATGAATTATGGCTCGTTTGATTTTCGAAGCGGAACTCAAGCTACTATGACCCGTCTTGATGGCACTTTCTTTTTTGGACAAAGGGATGGATTATCGGCCGGAGACATTGCGACCTATAACCTTATGTATAATCCCACGAGATTTGCACGTATAGAATATGAAAATTACAGTTATAACTGGTACAGCAATTCCCGTTTTTTCACAGATTCCGATGCTTATATCAGATTCTATAGTGATGCGAATTGCACAGTGCCAGCCAACCCTGTAGTCAAGGCAATTTATACAATGAGTTACCTTAATGATGGGGTTTCTTATTCATTTTTATATGAAATTCCTACCACAACTAATAGTATCGCCCTTGGTAATTTAAGATTGGAAGACTACTATGAAGACAGTAGTGGCGAAGGACATAGTAGTGGAGTAGCTATTCAACTACCTGAGTATGTTGGATATACCTTATTGCCATATTATATTCATCCGTAAAAGTTACAATAGATTTTGTCAGGGCTTAAAAGGTTATCTTCAGCATCGTAGAAGGTAACCTTTTAACATTAGTCTTGCGGAAACCTTCCACCTATAATAAACCCACTCCCATTCCCGTTATACCCCAAATCCTAACCCTTGATACGTATTCTTATCCTGTCACTCATATTCCTGCTACCACTCCAACGCCTACACGCGCAAAATATCGTCGCTAATCCAAGCTTTTCAGATGTCAATATCTGCACCGAATACAACTTTCCCTGTGCCCCTAGTGCCTGGGAATCGGTAGCTCCTAATACCAGTAAAATCATGTACACGGAAGACAGGGGTAACCGCTACATCACCCTCACCCTCTATAGCAGCATTGACCCCAACTTCCGCTCCTATAGTGAAACACAGCTACTCTGTCCTCTGCTGAAAGGGAAACAGTACCTGTTGAAATTATATACACTGATGGAAGAAGACCGCCCCTACCCGCTTCCCGGGATATTGTTCGACTCCGGCCCCATACACCGCTGGACACCCCGCCCTTTGGCCATGCCAGCCACCCTGTACTTTTCAAGAGATACCGATAAACACCCGGAAAAAAAATGGACAGTATTGGAAAAAACATTCGTAGCTCCTGCCGATGCACGATACATGATTATCGGCAACTTCGATTCTACCACCAGCAACTATCCACGCAATGAAGCATTTTACCTGAACATCGACAGTGTATCCCTTATCCCTTTATCGGGTGGAATCTGCACAAATACCAAAGAGACTGCCGCGAAACTATACGCCATGCACGACCGTCACCATTTCATTTCTCCGGACAACGACCTGCAACCCGTGGAAACGCCCAAACTACAAACCGTTTTTTATACCCCTGGCAGTTGTGATACCCTGGTACTGAAGACCGACTTCTTTCTTCCTAAAAGTAAAAATATCAATCCCAGCTATGCCGGTCAGCTTGAAACAGCGCTCAAGCCAACAGGGACTGTACTTCGCCGTAAAATCAAACTCACGGGGTATGTGTTTAAAAATCCCAGTGAAAAATACAACGAAGTGATGGCGCAAGACCGCGCACAGGCAGTAGCCAGCTTCCTGGTGTACAAAAAAGGATTCAGCTTCGACGACTTCATTATCACCGGCGTTGGGAAATTACCTCCCGACGGCGATTCCACCGAACGCGTAGTACTGGTGAATTGCCAACCAGCGGAAGAAGTAACGGTATCGGTTACACGTACTGACACCCTGCTCATCCCAGATCTCCTCTTCCAGGTAAACAGCCATGAACTGGAAAATAAAATGCAGCAATCCCTCGATAGCCTCATCGATAAAATTCCTTCCGGAGATCATATCTCCATTAGTGTTACCGGCCATACCGACAATACCGGTACGAATATTTACAACCAGGAGCTATCCATGCGCCGCGCCTTTACTGTCGCGGATTACGTACGCAATAAAAAGCCGGGCAGCAATATCTCCGCCGTAAATGGAATGGGGGAATCCATGCCCGTAGCTGATAACCGGACCCCGGCAGGCCGGCGAAAAAACAGGCGCGTGGAAATTGTGATTTATTACCTCACGGAATAACAGGACTAGCTAATTGCATCAACAGGGACGAGCGTTTCCCCGCGAAAACGGAATTTTTTCCAGCCATTTCCCCGCTAACTTTTTCCTGATTGCGTAAACGGGCCGGAATGCTTTTGCCTAATTTTGCCCCCCGGAAATCAATACACTAAGGGCAAATCACGAAGGCATTTACATTATTTAAACGGCTATGCACCATCTATTCAATACAAAATTATTAGCACTGCTCCTCTCCGGGTGCAGCATTACCACTACATTGGCAGCGCAACAACGCCGCCACCATAACGAACCTAAAAAAGATACCATCCCGGCTGCCAACACCGACCAAAAAGTACTGGGCGAAATTGTGGTGACGGCCAGCAGGAAACCCGTTTCTCTCGATAATGTTCCTTCTTCCGTAACCGTTATTACCCGCAAAACACTGGAAAATGACCTGCGTATCAATACCGATGTAACAGATATCCTGGCGAAGGAAGTACCCGGGCTGGCACCCGGCACACAAACCAACAGCAACGTAGGACAATCACTCCGTGGCCGCTCCGTACTGATCATGATCGATGGCATTCCGCAATCAACCCCACTCCGCAACGGGGAGGTAGACATGCGCTCCATTGACCCCGCCGTACTGGAAAGAGTAGATGTGCTGAAAGGCGCTACTGCCATCTACGGCAACGGTGCTACCGGTGGCCTGATCAATTACATCACAGCTACGCCTAAAGAAGATAAAGTGCTGTCCGGCAGAACAAGCCTCAACACCACCGGTTCCCTTACCAACCTGAAAAATAGTGTAGGCGGCCGTGTTAGCCAGTTACTGCAGGGGAAATATAAAAAGTTTGATTACATCGTAAGTGGAGTAGCCGAAGAAACCGGCGAATACAAAGATGCGAAAGGTAAGCTGGTAGGCCCTAACTACAGCCTCGGAGAAACCAACAGCTATAACGTGTTCGCTAAAACCGGTTACCAGGTCAACAGCCGGCAACGCTTACAGCTGATGTACAACTACTACCGCAGCCAGCAAAACTCCAACTATACCGTAGTAAACGGCGACATTGCCAAAGGCATTCCTTCCTCAGGTGTACTGGGTCAACCTGCCGGTGTTCCTACCGGTTCCCGTGGCAATCATAACCTGCACCTCACCTACCAGGCCAACAGCCTCATTGGTGGGACCTCCCTGAATGCCGATGCCTACTACACTTCACGCGATGATATCTTCTACGTATCCTTTGGCCGCTTTGAAGGAGGCGATGGACAATCGCATACACTGGATAAAAAGAAAGGGCTACGCCTGATGTTAAGCTCGCCGTTATCCAATAAATACGATTTTGCCGGAAACCTTTCCTATGGTGCCGACCTGTTGAATGACATCACCTTGCAACCGCTGGTAGACGGCCGTATTTGGGTACCTGAAATGAATATGCTCAACTACGCGCCCTTTGCTGAAACGCAATGGAGCTTATGGCAAAACCTGATCGTAAAAGCAGGAGTAAGAGTGGAAAAGGTACACGTCAGCGTGGACGACTATAACACGCTGCCGCTCACCAACAGCAATGGCAGCGTACCTCCCAGCGTTCGTGTAAAAGGTGGCAGCCTGGATTATACAGCTACGCTTTTCAATGCAGGGATCCGCTATAACCGGTTACCCGCTTTCATGCCCTACGTTAGCTTTTCACAGGGATTCTCAGTGGCCGATGTGGGTCTGGCATTGCGTGATGCAAAAGTGGACGATCTGAAAAAGATCAATACCGAAGCAGTGTTGGTAAATAACTATGAACTGGGCTTTGTCAGCGAACATAAAAAATTCCGCTTTGAACTCAGCGGTTTCCTCAGCACCTCCAAGCTCGGCGCGGACATGATCTTTGATCCCAATACCGGTTTGTTTAATGTGAGCAGAACACCTGAACGCATATACGGCGTTGAAGCAGCAATTACCTATCAACCCCTGCACAACCTGGATATCAGCGCCAGTTATAGCTATGTGGAAGGAAAAGCAGATACAGCTAAAACAGGTGGACAATATAACGTATACCTCAATGGCAGGAGAATTGCGCCGCCTAAAGTAACCGGCAACATCAACTACCGGCCGTTGCAGGCACTGGAACTGCGCCTCCAATACCTGGGCATTAACGGGAGGGATCGTTTTGAGAAAAATGCAAAAGGTGTTTATAACGGAAACGAAGGCCGCGTAAAACCTTACAACCTGGTTAACTTCAACGCCAGCTACAAAGTAACACCCCGCACCATGCTAACGTTAGGCATTGAAAACCTTTTCAACGAAGATTACTTCCCCGCACGGGCACAGTGGTTTATGATTCCTAGTCAATATGCCAAAGGACGGGGCGCCGCATTTAATATAGGCGTTATCGTTAGTTATTAATAAAAGAAAGGTAACTGTAAAAACAGATCCATGGCAATTTTCCAGGTGGCGGTATCATGCCGCCCACCTGGAATCTCCAGGTAAAACACCTCTTTATCCGGCTTATACCCCTTCCCCAGCAACTCTTTGATCAAATCCCGGGTATCGTCTATACTATCAATCACGCCATTTTGATTCCTGTCGGCCGTTTCATCCGCAGTACCACATTCAAAGAAAAACTGCTGCCCCGGATGCCGGTGGCCATTGCGGATCAACTGATGCATGATGCGGTGTTTGTTATCATCGTATCCCTCTCCCAATGGCCTGCTGCGCCACCATAAGGCGCCTGAAAATACACCGGCTAACTGGAATATTTCAGGATAACGCCAGGCAATATCCAATGCAGATAAACCTCCCAGGGAGAAGCCCGCAAATGCCCGTTGCCGGATGGGCATATCGGGATACTGCTGTTGCAGAAAAGGCAGTAACTCCCGGAGGATAAAACGGGTATAATTTTCCGCCAACGCCCCCTGTCCCTGGTAATCCAATATGCCTGCCGTACCGTATTCCGCACGGCGCTGTACACCCGCATGAATGCCTGCTATCAACACACCGGCCGGAATTTTATCCAGCATACCCGCCAGTTCCTGCCCGTCGTTTACCAGTAATAACACCGTGGGGGATACACCGCTGAAATAGGTATCCAGCACCACTTCCCGCTGCAGATAAAAAGAATTGATATAATGTTGACTTGTTTGCACCCCAACAATTTACCAATAAACCAATAATCTTCTTTAAATTTAACTAAATGCTTCCCGTGACCGAAAACTATTTAAAATGGCATTCTCCCAGCCTGGGAAAGGAATTTGAAATGCTGGTATTCGGCGACAGCGGATATCCGTTACTCCTCTTCCCCACCTCGATGGGACGCTACTATGAAAGCAAAGACTTTGGCCTTATTGAGGCCATCCGCTGGTTTATTGATGAAGGCAGGATCCGGGTATATTGCCCCGATAGTATAGACACTGAAAGCTGGTATAACAAACAGATCCCGCCTGAACAAAGAGCGTATAATCATACCTGTTATGACAAGCTGCTCATGGAAGAAATTCTGCCCCGCATGGAAGCAGAAACCGGGCATCAGCGGATTGGCGTTGCCGGCTGCAGCTTTGGGGGCTATCATGCTGCCAACTTCGCCTTCCGCCATCCGGAAAAGGTATCCTATTTGTTTAGCCTGAGCGGTGTTTTCGACATCAAGCCCCGTGTAGACGGCCATTACAATGATAACATCTACTTTAATAATCCAACAGATTATATGCCCGACAACCAGCATGCTGATCTGTGGCGCATGGGCATTGTGCTCGGCGTAGCCGACCGGGATGTTACCCGGCCACAAAATGAGCAGTTGTCGGAATTACTGGCCACCAAAAAGATTGCGCACTGGCTGGATATCCGGCCACAAACTACGCACGACTGGCCCGTATGGCGGGAAATGCTGCCACATTATCTATCACTCATCAAGTAAGTGCTGTATGAAAAAAATTGGTATCCTCTTCGGACAGGAAAACACTTTTCCCCAGGCTTTTGTAGACCGTGTGAACCGCATTAATCCACCGGGCATCTTCGCTGAATTTGTCACAATCGATAAGGTCATGCAGGGCGCAGACAGCGGTTATGCGGTAATACTGGACCGTATTTCACAAGATGTACCCTTTTACCGGGCCTACTTAAAAAACGCCGCTGCCGCAGGTACAGCGGTTATCAACAATCCCTTCTGGTGGAGTGCGGATGATAAATTTTTTAATAATGCGCTGGCAGATAAAATAGGCATCCATGTGCCTAACACCGTACTGCTCCCCTCCTATAAGTTACCAGACGAAACTACCGATAAATCATTCCGCAACCTGATTTATCCGTTCGACTGGAACACCATTTTCGACTATGTCAGCTTTCCCGCTTACATGAAACCCTATGCCGGCGGCGGATGGAAAAATGTATACCGGGTAGAAGATAAAGACGATTTTTTCCATAAACACAGCGAAACCGGGCAACTGGTAATGATGTTGCAGGAAGAAATTGATTATAGCCAGTATTACCGCTGCTTCTGTATTGGTGGTAAGCACGTGCGCATCATGCCTTATAATCCTAAACAACCGCATGAACGACGCTATGACGCCAGTTATGAACCCAGCCCGGAACTGGCCGCGCAAATTACGGAACAGGTATTGGCATTGAACCAGCACCTGGGTTATGATTTTAATACCGTGGAGATGGCCGTACGCAGTGAGGTACCTTATGCTATAGACTTCTGCAATCCTGCTCCGGATGCAGATCTCCACTCTATTGGCGCAGAACATTTTGAATGGGTGGTGGAAACCAGCGCCCGTTATGCCATTGAAAGAGCGATGGCACAGAAGCCAGGGAAAGATAACCTGACCTGGGGCAAGTTTGTGCAACGCAGTCCCACAAAGGCCACTAAGCCTGCCGCCGCCGGGGAGAAAAAGAAAGCAGCCACTCCCAAACCAAAGAAGTCCGCAGCGGAAAAGGCATCCAAAACACCCGCTAAAAAAAGTACGGATAAAAAAAACGCTGTTAAAAAGCAACAAAAAGAAAAATGAGACCGTTTACTGCACTAAATTTGTTTTAGCTTTTAGCCATTAGCTTTTAGCTTTTAGTGAATGCAGCAAAGACTATCATCTATTTATCTTCGCTGCATTCACTAAAAGCTAACAGCTAATGGCTAAAAGCTACTAAAATATCCGCTATGTTAAAAGCCTTTACGCTGGGAATTGAAGAAGAGTACATGGTCATTGATCCTGTTACCCGGGAGCTCCGCTCTCATGAACAAAAAATAGTAGAACAGGCACATAAAGTGATCAGCGACCAGGTAAAGGCCGAATTTCATCAGGCAGTAGTGGAAGTAGGTACCCGTGTTTGTGCGAATGTCGACGAAGCCAGAGCTGATGTAGCCCTCCTCCGTCGTACCATTGCGCAAATTGCCGGCGACCTGGGATTTAATATCGGCGCTTCTGGTACCCATCCCTTTAGTAAATGGGAAAAACAACTCATTACGGATCATCCCCGCTATTTCGAAATCGTCAACGAAATGCAGGATGCTGCCCGCTCCAATCTTATCTTCGGATTACATGTACACGTAGGCATGGAAAACCGCGAAATGGCGATTCATATAGCCAACTCCGTTAGGTACTTCCTCCCGCATATTTTTGCGCTCAGTACCAACTCCCCTTTCTGGGAAGGCCGTAATACCGGTTTTAAATCGTTCCGCACCAAGGTATTCGATAAATTTCCGCGTACCGGTATCCCGGACTACTTTGCCAGCATTGAAGAATACGATAACTATATCAAGCTGCTGGTAAAAACCAATTGTATAGACAACGCCAAAAAAGTATGGTGGGATCTGAGAGTACATCCCTTCTTCAATACCGTAGAATTCCGCATTTGTGATGTGCCGCTGACCATCGACGACACCATCATGCTGGCCGGACTTTTCCAGGCCGTATGCGCCAAAATATACAAACTGCGCATGCAGAACCTCAACTTTATCATCTACAACCGTGCGCTGATCAATGAAAACAAATGGCGGGCTTCCCGCTATGGCATTGATGGTTACCTGATAGATTTTGGGAAAGAAGTGGAAGTCAATACCCGTTCACTCATCTTCGAACTGCTCGACTTTATTGATGATGTAGTGGATGACTTAGGCAGCAGGGAAGTAATTGCTGCTACCACCCGCATCATGGAAACAGGCACCGGCGCAGATAAACAACTACAGGTATTTGCCGATACCAACGACCTCGTAGCTGTCACCGATTTCATACATAAGGAGTTTCTCCGAGGCTGCTGATGCATAAAGCAAAAAGCTATCGAAGCGATTGACAGAAGCGGGTATTTAAATTACCTGTTCACTCTTTTCAATCGCTTCGATAGCTTTTTGCTTTATGCTTTCTGCTTTTTGCTTTAATTTTGCCCTATGGAAAAGACCTGGAAAGTTGCTGTGCTGGATATGTACGAAGGCGTTCCTAATGAAGGGATGCGCTGTATACGTGAAATATTGACGAAATACGCCAGCATGCACGCGCTGGATCTCCAATTCGATGAGTTTGAAGTACGGCAGCAAATACAGGTACCCGATACTTCTTACGATATCTATATTTCTACCGGTGGCCCCGGCAGCCCGGTCGACAGTGAAGGCAGTGCCTGGGAAACCGCCTATTTTGCACTCATTAATGATTTGTTGGAATGGAATCGTGTGCAGGCCGTGAAAAAGCCCGCCTTCTTTATTTGCCACTCTTACCAGATCATGTGCCGGTATTATAAACTCGGCAACGTATGCAAACGTAAATCCCCTGCCTTCGGTGTTTTCCCGGTGCATAAAAGCGCCGCCGGCATGCGCGAAAAAGTTTTCAGCGCACTCCCCGATCCTTTTTTTATTGTAGATAGCCGCGACTGGCAAGTGATAGAACTGGACTACGAAAACTTGCAGGCCATGGGCGGACATGTACTGGCGCTCGAAAAAGAAAGGCCGCATGTGCCGCTGGAAAGAGCTACCATGGCCATCCGGTTTAATGAGCATTTCATTGGCACCCAGTTCCACCCGGAAGCAGATGCCGCTGGTATGCACATGTACCTGCAACAGGAAGAAAAGAAAAAACAAGTGGTCAATCACCACGGACTGGAAAAATATAACAGCATGATCAGCCAGCTCACTGATCCGGATAAGATTATGCTTACACACGATCGCTTCATTACCGCGTTCCTGGATTATGCGATTTACGGCGGACTGTCTGACCGGCTGGCTGCCATTGAACGCCTGGTACAAGTGGCCGCCCATACAGATAATGAGCACTCGTTCTTTTAATTAAAAGACATCATGATTCCTGCCATCAGAACAGCCTATAATGAACAATTTACTGCTACCAAATACCAGGACTTTTTAGATGGTATTGCAGCAGATACAGGTGTAACTCCTGCTTTCCGGATTGCCGAAACCCCGGTATTTGTACCGGCCACACTCGGCAATAAACTGGTACAGGCCTGCGAAGAAATTGTCAATGTCATCCTTCGCCCCGACTTCAAAACCATCACCCAGGATGCCATCCCGCCAGCAATGAAACTGCCGCGTGAAAATGAACATCCTCACTTCATCGTGATCGACTTTGCCGTATGCAAAACACCGGAAGGCGAATTAATACCACAACTGATCGAACTGCAGGGATTCCCTACTATGCTGGCTTTCCAGGAAGTGATGGCCCGCAGGTTTAAAACACATTTCGATATCCCCGCCGGCTTCAATAACTTTTTCAATGAACTGGATGAAACAGCCTATTATCAACTCTTACGCGATATGATTGTAGGACCGTATCAGCCGGAAGAAGTGATACTGCTGGAAGTGAAGCCCGAAGCACAAAAGACCCGTATCGACTTTGCCAGCACGGAAAAAAACCTGGGTATTCCTACCGTGTGTTTAACCGCTTTAATACAGGAAGGAAAGAAATTATATTACCTGAAAGATGGCGTTAAAATGCCCATTCAGCGCATCTATAACCGGATCATTTTCGATGACCTGCAACGGCAGTCGGCTGATCTGGGCGAATATGTTAACCTGTTCCAGGACCTGGATGTAGAATGGATCACACATCCCAACTGGTTTTATAGAATCAGCAAATACATGATGCCTTTTATTCACAGCGAATTTGTGCCTAAAAGCTGGTTCCTGCATGAATTACCCGTTATTCCGGCCGACCTGGAAAATTATGTATTAAAACCGCTCTTCTCCTTTGCCGGACAAGGAGTGCTGATAGATGTTACCCAGGCCGATATCGACAGTATAAAAGATCCTGAAAACTGGATCCTGCAGCATAAAGTAAAATATGCCCCTGCTATTGAAACACCCACCGGACCTGCCATTTGTGAAATAAGAATGATTTACATCTGGCTGGATGGCGCTGCACGTCCCATGTTAGTGCACAATCTTGCCCGTATCAGCAAAGGCAAAATGATTGGAGTAGGTTACAATAGTAAAGATACCTGGGTGGGTGGCAGTACCGCATTTTTTGAGGAGCAGAAAGCGTAAAGCAGAAAGCAAAAAGCTATTGAAGCGATTGAAAGAAGCGAGTGTTTAAATTACTTATTCGCTTCTTTCAATCGCTTCAATAGCTTTTTGCTTTCTGCTTTATGCTTTCTGCTTCTACAGATCAAACTCCTCTATCAAAGGCCCATGGCTGTATTCAGCTCTACTGCCCAGCCCAATGGCCAGCTCCTGGTTCTCACTGTTTTTTACGATCAGGAATGGTTGTCCATATTTTTGTTTCCCGGAAAAAAGGACAGCTACTTCTGTGCAGGAAAAAACGTCTGATTGCTGCAGGGATATTTCTTTGTTATCGTCCAGTACATTTTCCGTTTTGTGACTGCCTTTCTTCAGGCGCAAATCCTTGCCCACATAACGTTGTTTCAGCCATTCATAGTTGGCATTAATGATAACCGGTGTATTGGCCAGGTTGTCGGCTGGTACCTGGAAAAGCAGGAGCTTACGGTCTTCATCCCGCAGCGTAAATATGAGCGTGTTTACACCGCCATCCAGGCTTTTACGGTCGTAATCAACAATGCGAAACGTTTTGTTTTCTACAGCTTTGTAGGGCGTATAAAAATGACCTCCTTTAAGTACACTTTTATAAGGTACTTCTACCACTGCTTTTACCTTGATATTATCCAGGAGACTATCTTCTTTATTTCTAACCGCACGTCTGGGGTTGAGCTTTAAAAAGGTGATATCCTGCCCTATCAGCGTGAGCTGTGCAATGTTGGGCGAAAGATGCTGAAAGGCAATACTACTGTCGTAAGGAACTAAAGCTGGCTTCTTCTCTGTGTCCCTGTATTTGATTTGTGCAGAAGCACTGCTGGCCGCGGCCATCCCGAAACACAGGAATAAATGTTTCAATTTCATATGATCAAAATATGCGCAAATATAGAATGTATTAAATATTTTTATTCTCCATGCGGGTAAATACCAGCATAATTAAAGATAACGATGAGTTCACAAATACATTGCGTAGTAGCTCCCTAACTTGCTAATAATAACATATTTTTATGTGTATATGTCAACTTAATATCTATTCCTATGTTTAGTAACCTGGCCATAGACGTGGCCCTTGGCCTTATTTTTATTTACCTGCTCTATAGTTTGCTGGCCTCCGTTGTGCAGGAATTAATAGCCCGCATTTTTAATTCAAGAGCCCGTGTACTGACAAAAGGCTTACGCCGGATGTTGGAAGAAGATGACCACAGCAAAGACCTTGGCTGGTTCGGTCAGTTTACCTTTTTCAACTGGTTCTATGAACTGGGCTGGAGCGTGGTGTATTTTTTTGATCCTTTCCACCGCAGCCCTTTTTTGAAGCAGTTCTATAACACAGCGTCTATTCGTCATCTCGGGGAAAACAGTTCAGCAGCGCGGCCGGCTTATATCAGCCCGCAGATTTTTTCTCAGGCTATGGTGCACCTGTTGCGTAGTAGCATCAAAACAGCAGACAACAAACCGTTAACTGCCACAGCAGCAGCTACCGCCATCACACCGCAGTTAACAGATACTGCAGCCATTCAATCTGCGCTGACACAAAACTACCTGCACCTGGCGCCGGAAGTACAGGATCACCTGCTGCAACTGTTTGAGGATGCGCAACATGATATACCCGTTTTTCGCCTGAATATGGAAAGCTGGTTCAATGAAACCATGACCCGCGCCAGTGGCTGGTATCGTAAGCAAACACAAACCTGGCTACTCTGCATCGGTATTGGTATTGCCGCTATATTTAATGTAGACTCCATTGCCATTGCCCGTATCCTGATGAAAGATAAAAATGTACGTACCGAAATGGTGCAACTGGCTACCAGCCGGGCCCCTGCCTATACAGCTATAACAGATACGCTTGTGCGTAAAAATGTACTGCATAAAGACAGTGCCTTTTACCGCAACGATACTTCCCTGCGTGTATTCGTAAACGATACCTCGCTGATAGGCGTATATGCCATGCTGCGCAACGATGCCGGCGACGCGCGGAATGTACTGGGCATCAGTCGCGGTTGTATCACCGACAGCAGCAGCGGACATGCCACCATACGTTGCGGTTACACTCACCCTTTCCAGCAAAACAAAGGACTCATCTTTGCCGGCTGGGGAATCACCGCCCTTGCCATTTCTTTGGGCGCCCCCTTCTGGTTTGATTTGCTGGGAAAAGTAGTGAAGTTCAGAACCGCCACACCGCCAGACGATAAAACACGCTAGCATACACTGCACCCGGCACTAAAGAAGATGTTGTAACTTTGCATATCTCCTCACTTCTTTAAACAATACTATGAAACGCACCAATTATTCCTCCGGAGCCATCTGGGAAGGTAAAGTCGGCTATTCAAGGGCAGTAAGAGTAGGCAATATTATCGAAGTATCTGGTACCGTAGCCTCAGACAACGATAAAGTAGTAGCAGAAGGTGATGCGTATGAACAAACAAAATTTGCACTGGCCAAAATTGAATCTGCCCTCATCAATGCCGGCGCCACACTACACGACGTAGTACGCACCCGCATGTTTGTAACAGATATATCCCGCTGGGAAGAATATGGCCGCGCCCATGGAGAATTCTTCAAAAGCATTAAGCCAGCTACCTCCATGGTAGAAGTCAGTAAACTGATTGATCCCCGGTACCTGGTAGAGATTGAGGCAACAGCCATTATAGAACAGAAAGCACAAAGCTAAAAGCATAAAGCTATTGTAGCGAGTGATCAAAGCGAATTTTCAATACGCAATAATCACTCGCTACAATAGCTTTATGCTTTTAGCTTTTAGCCTTCTGCTTATTTATATTTCTCTGTCCAATTAAGCATACCACCCACCAGGTTTTTGGTGTTGGTAAAGCCCATGGAATCCAGCAGCATACAAGCCTGACCGCTGCGGTTACCACTGCGGCAGTATACAATCAGTTCTTTATCTTTCCAACCTTCAATTTCTTCCACATCCATCTGTTGAATAAAACCCAATGGAATATGTTTGCCTCCGATATTGAATTCTTCGCGCTCATGAGGTTCTCTCACGTCTAATATATAGAGCTCTTCGCCGTTATCTATACGCTGTTTCAGCTCTTCTGCGGTGATATTTTGCATGTTATAGGAATTTAAAATCAAATCAAATCAAATTACATCATTTTCTGTTATTCCTGGTTGGAAGGCTTCGCAGTGGTGGTGCTATCCGTTACCGGTTTGGTAGCTGATAACCAGAAGTCTACGCTTTCCCCTGCTCTCAGCATATTGAAGTCGCCGATTTCATTTTTGCGGGTAGGTACCTGCTTAATAATATAGGCGTTCGCGGTATCCGTTACACTTGGATCAATGATCACCGTACCGGCATTCAGGTTACTGGCGCTCAGTATTTCACGGGCTTCTGCATAAGTGAGGCCAATGAAACTTGGTACCGGATTCTCCACACTGCCGGTGCCACTACCCAATATCAGCGTAATGTTGCTTCCTTCTGCTACAAGGGTACCAGGCTTTATTTTCTTGCCATTCAGCAACTGTTGCAATACAGAATTGGTAGCAATATCCGGGCGATAGATGGTATCTCCCACATTGAGACGCATGCTCTTCAGCATCATTTCAGCGCTACGGAATGTCAAACCTTCCAGATCCGGCATTTTCACCATTGGCGCAACCACTTTATTGACGGTCAGGTAAATGGTTCTGCCCACTTTCACTTGCGCACCTTTGTCTGGTGTTTGTGCATATACTGCCAGGGCAGGGATAGAATCCACATAAATGGAATCTCTTACATCCGCTTCGAAACCGGCTTTCTCCAGCAGTTCAATGGCTTCCTTTACATTTTTCCCGTGTACATCAGGGACAGTGAGCTGTTGGCCATGTTTGGTAATAACCCCCAGCATAGAAAAGAATAGGAGGGCCAGCGCAAAAAACATCGCGATAACAGCTAACAGGTTGACGACAAATGAACGTTTGGTAATAAAGTCGAACACGATAATTATATTAAATGTGATAATCCTTATTTCATGCTCTCTTCCAAAAGCAAGCCATAAAATTCCTGCAGGGTTTTGCCTGCAGCCCTTACCTGCTGTGGCACCAGGCTATTTTCAGATTGTCCGGGCATAGTATTTATTTCCAGGAAAAATAACTTCTCACTGCCTTCTTCATAGATAAAATCTACCCGCACAATGCCTTTACAGTTCAGCTTATTATACAATACCGTCGCGGTTTCCCGTACCTGCTTTGCTATCTCAGCAGAAACAGGGGCGGGGGTAATTTCGTTGGATACGCCCGGTGTATACTTCGCTTCATAGTCGAAAAACTCCTTGCTGCTCACTACTTCTGTGATAGGCAAGGTTGTAATGGCGCCATTGGAGCGATACAGTCCCATGGTCAGCTCACGGCCTTTGATAAATTCTTCAATCAATATCTGGCTATCCTCGTTAAAAGCTTTGTCGATGGCTGGTTGCAGCTCTTCTGCAGTTTTCACCTTAGACATGCCAATGCTGCTACCGCCTTCTGCCGGTTTCACGAAAACAGGTAAACGCAACTGCTGTAATATTTCGGCAGTATTATAAGGCTGATTACGGAAAATATGCACTGATTTGGATACGTTCACTACTTTCAGGGCATCCACCACTTTATTGCAATAGCTTTTATTAAAGGTCAGGGCGGAGGTCACCATACCGCAACTGGTAAAAGGAATGCCGAGCATTTCAAAATATCCCTGCAAACGGCCATCTTCACCCGGAGTACCATGAATACCAATGAATACCGCATCAAAAGTTATTTTCTGACCATTAACGGTTAAAGAAAAATCATTTTTATCTACTGCAATCACTTCCCCGCCGGCGCTGGTATAGCTCCAGCTATCCCTGGTAATGATAATCTTGTAAACATTATATTTACTGCTATCCAGGTTATTTTCAATTGTTACTGCACTCTGAACAGATATCACATATTCCCCGGAATATCCACCGGCTACCAAAGCTATATTCTTCTTCATAAGATATTTTACAATAAGCGGGTAAAGTTAAAGGTTATTTGTTAATTGTCAAGAAACGCCGCCTGCGCTTCTGTTGTCGTTCAAATTACATAAAAAAAACCGTCTCCGCCAAAGCGGAAGCGGTTTTTTAAGCTTTCTTACAATCTCTTAAAGATGCAGTTTTGCTTTCTTAGCCAACAGCTCATCTACTGTTTCCTGGTACATTTCGTCTGGTACACAGCAATCTACCGGGCAAGCCGCAGCGCATTGCGGCTCTTCATGAAAGCCCTGGCACTCGGTACATTTATCAGGCACAATATAATAATCGGTGACACTTAAAGGCGAATTGCGCTGACCGGCATCCATGGAACTACCATCCATCAGGGTATAAGTGTCTTTTAAGCTGGTGCCATCGGCCATGGCCCATTCTACACCACCTTCATAAATCGCATTATTGGGACATTCCGGTTCGCAGGCGCCGCATTGTATACATTCATCAGTTATTTTCAGTGCCATAGTATAGGCTTTTAGGTTAGGGTGTGGGTTACTGTCGGCGGCGAAATTACATAAAAAAACCGTCCTCGCCGAAGCGGGGAACGGTTGCTAAGCTTCCTTAAGAATATATTAAAGGTGCAGTTTCTCTTTCTTACCGAGCAGCTCGTCCACTGTTTCCTGGTACATTTCGTCCGGAACACAGCAGTCAACCGGGCAAACAGCCGCACATTGTGGTTCTTCATGAAATCCCTGGCATTCTGTACATTTGTTGGGCACAATATAGTAGGTATCTACGCTGATAGGGGCATTGCGCTGGTCAGCATCCATTACACTACCGTCCATTAAGGTATAGGAGCCTTTTACAGTGGTGCCATCGGCCATAGCCCACTCTACACCGCCTTCATATATCGCATTGTTCGGGCATTCCGGTTCGCAGGCGCCACAGTTTATACATTCGTCTGTTATCTTAATTGCCATAGTGTAAACTTTTTGGTTAAGTAGTAAGCCATTAATTTTGTGTGACAAAAATAAAATTTTCCCGGTTTAATCAAGTCAATTATTTATATAGTTTCATGAACATAGCAGAAAAAGAAGCCGCATTGGTGCGCCTGGGGCAGTATCTGGCGGAAAAAAGCCCGGAATTGGAAGCAGTGAAAGAGCGCGCTTATATTGCCAATGGTTGGTTTATCCCTTCCTTTATAGACAATGCCCTGGACAATATCTCCCAATATTTCCTCTCCCCTGCTCCCTTACGGCAGTGGTTAGCAGGCTATCCTACCATAGGCAACAGTCGTACCCCAAAAACTGTGGGTATCGTATCTGCCGGCAATATTCCATTGGTGGGCTTCCACGACTGGCTCTGTGGCTTCGTGAGCGGACACCAGGTAAAAATGAAACTTTCCGGCAAGGATGAAATCCTGATGAAACATATCCTGGAAAAGATGAACGAGTGGTATCCGGAGCAGGCCGGACAAACGGAAATACAGGATATGCTCAAGAACTGTGATGCTTATATCGCCACCGGCAGCAACAATTCTGCCCGGTATTTCCATTACTATTTTGCCAAATATCCTCACATCATACGCCACAACCGCACGTCTGCCGCCATCCTGACCGGGAAGGAAACCCCGGAAGAATTATCAGCCCTGGCAGATGACATTATGTTATACTTCGGCCTTGGCTGCCGGAATGTTACCAAAATATACATACCGGTAAACTACGATTTTGTTCCCCTGCTGAAAGCTTTGGAGAAATACAGCTACCTGGCGGATCATCATAAATACAAAAATAACTACGACTATAACCTGGCACTGCTCCTCCTGAATGCCAGCCCATATATGACCAATGGTACCCTACTGCTGCAGGAAAATACCTCCCTGTTTTCTCCCCTCAGCGTTTTGCACTACAGTTATTATATAGACATGGCCCAACTGCAACAGGAACTTTCCGGTGAAGAAGCGCTGCAATGCCTCGTAGGACAAGCATTTACGCCATTTGGCAATGCCCAGCAACCTTCTCTCAGCGACTATGCAGACGGCGTTGATACGATGAAGTTTTTCCTGGAAATATAACCAGGAGCAGAAAGCAAAAGGCAGAAAGCAAAAAGCTATTGCCGCGAATGAAAAGAGCAAGTATTAATCTGTTTTAATCATTCGCTGCAATAGCTTTTTGCTTTCTGCCTTTTGCTTTCCGCTCCCTAACAAATTGACACATTTATTTGTTATCTTGACATACATCCTGACAGAGTTGTCAGTGGGATATTAAGCCGTGTTTAACGATTACGATAAAAATGTGTTAAAACAAATCACGGGAATATCGTTTCATTCTTCCTGCAGATTAAATTTGTGGTAAAGGCATGCAAATTGATCATATGCCGGCGTTATTATCTCATTAATTTTCACGCAAACACACTATAATATGAAATTCAAGCAAATTGTTACAACTGTCCTCATCAGTGCTGTAACTGCCGCTGCCTCCATATTTGTGTATGGCAAATATATCCAGCAGAGGCAACCTATGGTTTTCCAGGATGGCACAAATATCCCCGTAAATTACACGCGCTACATGCCTGGTACAGAAGGCAACGCAAACGCTACTCCACCCTCTGATTTCACCACCGCGGCCAAAGCAGTAGTTCCGGGTGTAGTACATATCAAAACAAAAATCAACCCGAGACAAGTTACTAATGGCAATAACCTCCAGAGAAGACGCAGTATCTTACAAGACCTTTTCGGAGATGAATTTTTTGGAGATGAATTCAATGGCGGCGGCGATGGACGCAGGTATTACATTCCCGGCCAAATGGCCTCCGGCTCTGGTGTCCTGATTTCTTCCGACGGTTATATCGTTACCAATAACCACGTGATTGCAGATGCCGACGAAATCAGCGTTACCCTCAGTAACTCTACTAAAACTTTCAAAGCCAAACTGGTAGGTACTGATCCAAGCACTGACCTGGCAGTAGTAAAAATAGAAGCTTCCGGCCTGCCTTACCTGATTTATGGGAATTCCGATAACGTGGAAATTGGTCAATGGGTACTGGCAGTAGGTTATCCGTTAAACCTGGATGCTACTGTTACTGCAGGTATCGTAAGCGCCAAATCCCGTTCTATTGGCATTAATAAAAGCGGTGGTAAAGTAAACAGCGCCATCGAATCATTTATACAAACCGATGCTGCTGTGAACCAGGGTAACAGTGGTGGTGCATTGGTAAATACTGCCGGTGAACTGGTAGGTATTAACTCTGCCATCGCCTCACCTACCGGATCTTACGCAGGTTATTCCTATGCCATTCCGGTAAACCTCATCAAGAAAGTGGTGAACGATATCCTGAAATATGGTAACGTGCAAAGAGCTTACCTCGGTGTAAAATATGCGCCTTCTTCCCTCATCGCTAATATGAGCGACGAGCAACTGAAAGATGCAGGCATCAGAAGAGATGTAAATGGTGTTCAGGTAACCGAAGTAATGCCTAACAGCTCCGCAGCTGCGGCTGGTCTTCGTACCGGAGATGTAATTACCGCTATTAATGGCGTAAAAATCCCGACCACTTCCCAGCTCAGCGAACAGGTAGCCCGCTACAAACCAGGCGATAAAATTTCCATCACCTGGCTGCGCGATAACAAAGAAGTCACCGCAGAAAATGTGATCCTGAGAAACCTGAAAGGCAATACAGACCTGGTGAAAGTAACCGCGCTCGATCGCCTCGGTGCCGATTTATCCGAACTGGATAAAGAACAGGCTGCCCAACTCGGCGTAAACGGCGGTGTGGTGGTAAATGATATCGGCAACGGTATCCTGAAAAAACAAACTACCATGGCACCCGGCTTCGTGATCCTGAAAGCTGGAAATGTACCCGTTACTTCTGTAGATGCCCTGAGCACAGCGGTGGAAAAACAAAAATCACTCAAATTGATTGGTTTCTATCCTGAAAAAGGTAGCAGCATCTATTACTATAATATTACTACCGGTGCCGGTAGCGAAAATCTCTAAACTCGTTTTATAGGTCTTCAAAAACTAAAAAGTCCCGTTCCCGGATTAACCGGGACGGGACTTTTCCATTAAGTCATACATGCATTGCCTGGAAAAACGTAGCATGTAATCAGCCAATCTATGAAAACCCATTATGAAAATAATGTAAGTATATGACATTACTTTCCATTATTCCGTGAAAGCAATGAATGAACCAGCGAATGATAGAAAATGCATGTTAAGTGCAGAAAAAAGTGGCGTATTGGCCGCCTGAAATGGCAAAAACACCCCTAAACAGGTAGCATTTAGCCATATAAAACGAACAGACCCACGCAATGCGCAGGCCTGTTTAATATCGTTCCTCCAACCGAAGGCTGACCTCTATAGATTAATCACACCTTTAAGCTGTGTAAAGAATTCATCTTTTTTACGGGAAGAAATCGGGATATTCTTTTGATCGCTCATCACCACGGCTGTGCCGAGGCCTTTGATAATTTTCACGATGTGGTGAATATTGATAAGGAAAGACTTATGCACCCGATAAAATCCTTTATCAGACAGCATTTCCTCATATTCCTTCAATGATTTTGAAATGAGATGAGACACATTATTGATGAGCTGAATCTTCGTATAACTATCAAATGCTTCACAATAAATGATATCTTTCAGGTCAATCACATTATACCCGTCATTAACGGGGATAACGATCTTGGAGAAAGCATTATCATTATTTTTGACGTAATCCTTCAGGATAGACGCCAATTCATTGAGCCGGCCCTTCTTGCTCTTCTTTACCTTTTCCAGGGCATCTTCCACCTCACTCACCTTAATGGGTTTCAATAAATAGTCTAACGCCGCAAACTTAATGGCTTGCAGTGCATATTCCTGAAACGCGGTGATAAAAATGACTTCAAAATTCAGTACAGGAAACATCTCCAATAGCTGAAACCCATTGTGTGGTGGCATCTCAATATCAAGAAACAGTACATCAATGGGGTTATTCTTAATCATTTCTGCCGCCTCATTGATATTTTGCGCTTCACCGACAACCGTTACATCCTTGCAGTAGTTCTCCAGTATATTGCGCAAAATATGAATGTTGCGGACTTCATCGTCTACAATGGCAGCTTTTATATTACTCATAACATCTTAACAATGGGAATCAGTATTTCAACTAAGGTACCTTCCTTATTGCCGAAACCAGATTTAAATTTATCAATAATTTCTAACTTTCCAACACTTCCATTAAAAGATTTTATAATCTGCAACCGCTCCTTAATCACGCTAAGTGCAGTAGACTCGTGTTTAATGAGCCTCGAACTTTTAATGCTATTTGACTTATCCCAGCCTATTCCGTCATCATCTACAGAACAATATAAGAGATCATCTACAATTTCCAGCCTGATTTCCAGGTAACCACTTATATTCTTTGGTGCCAGCCCGTGTTTAATGGCATTTTCCACGATAGGCTGAATAATCATCGGCGGAATGTAAATGGTATACTCCTTCAGGGCTTCTTCCAGGATGAATTGATACTTGAAGGAATGTGCAAACCGTATTTTTTCCAGCTCCAGGTACCGGGTCAGGAAGGCAATTTCCTCTTCCAGCGAAATGTAAGACTTACGGGAGTTGTTGAGCATCTGCCGCATCAGCGTAGCAAAATCTGCCAGGAAATTGAGGGCTTGTTTTTCCTCTTTCTCCAGGATGAGATGCTGTACGGAATTCAGGGAGTTAAAAATAAAATGCGGATTCATCTGGTTGGTCAGCGCTTTGGCTTCCAACTCAGCAATGCGCCGGTTGTATTCGGTTTTTCGCTTTTCTGCCTGCTTGATACGCCTGATGATGTAACGCAATCCCACCAATACCAACAACAACCCTGCCAGTAAGAGAATACCTCTTGCCCACCATTGCTGATACCACCTCGGCAGTATGTTCACATCTATATTCAGGGTGTTGGACCAGTTGCTTTTATATTTGCGGGCCCTCACCATCAATTTATAACTCCCTGGTTGTAAATCAGGGAACGGGATAATGTTCGACATGGTAGTTACCCAACCGTTAGTCGTATCTCCCGAAAAATTATACTGGTATTCTACCAGATCCGGCAGGTCAAAAACGATGGTACCAAATTCTGCTTCAAAAGAAGCCTTTCTTTTGTACAGGTGAACAAACGCATTGGCGGCCAGGAAAGTACTGTCACCATAGCGGATATTATTCAGGTAGATGACCGGCGGCACCGTGTCTACCGGGATATGATCGCCATTAAAATAGCACAGGCCGTTGGAGGTGGCGATATACAGCTTATCATGATCCGAATATACCCCACGGATATCGTCAGACATCAGGCCATCGTTGGAAGTGATATTGCGTGTAATGGATTGTGTTTTCACATCAATCACGGACACACCACGGTTAGTAGCAACATACAGGCGGCCTATGCCATCGTAGTAAAGCTGCTGACAAATATCGCTGGCCAGGTTGTTGGCAGATGCGAGGTGTTTTACAATCGCGTCATGCTGCATCTCATAAATTCCCTGATCGCTGGTACCAATCCACAGGGAGCCGTCAATCCATTTCAGGTCTTTGATATTCACCTTACGCAGGGTATCCGGGCCGGCAGGCAGCAGTTGTTTTTTCCGGTCCGTGCAAAAATAAAGTCCGCTGTTAGTCCCTACATAATATTCAGAATCATTGACACAGGCAATGGAAGTTACAAGCATATCCAGGTCGCCGATGGTGTAATCATCCAGTGCGATCACCTGGTTTTTCGCTGCTACCCTGATTTTCCCGCCAGGCGATACATCCACATCCTTTAGCATCCTGATAGTTTTCAGGAGAGATGTTTTATGCGTCAGCGTATTAAAATCATACAGTCCGTTATCGGTGCCTATGAGTGCGTGATCGTCTTTATGTGGCAGTATCGTTAACAGGCTGTTACGTCCGGAACTGGTATCCACGGTAAACTGGCTGCTGATGTGTCCTTCGCCATCCATTGTATTGAGTACACCGGCACTTTGCCCGATCAGCAACAGGTTATTTTTTTTGTCTTTGCTCACGCTGAAAATGGAATGCGAGTAAAGACCGTTGGTATTATCGAGATAGCTGAAATAAAAATTTTTGTAGGGGATATTATACACGCCATCGCCGAAAGTGGTAATCCAGATGTTACCGTCCCGGTCTTTCAACAGGGAGGTGATGTAGTGGTTATCGAGTAATTTGATCTTCTTTTTCTCGTTTTTGAAGTATCCTTTCAGGAAAAACAATGCACGCTGGGTGCCTACCCAGAGGTTGTCATTATCCACACACAGGTGGCTGATATCATCATGGATACCCCATTCTGCGCCGTTGAAAAAGCACAGGGCATGCGAGGCGGTATAGGACCAGATGGTATTCCGCATGATAACGATGGCGCTGTCCTGGAGGCGGGTGCGTAATTCAGGTGCATCTAACGGATACGGACATACGGGATCTATTTTCTGATTCGGATTAGCGGGATCACTTAAACTTTCCAGGTGAAAAAAGGCATCTAACGGATGGAAGATGTTATAATTCCTCATCATGAAAAGCAGGTCGGCACCCGATTTTCCAAATTTATCGTAGGTGGTTTCCTTACCGTTGTATTGTACAATGCGGTTGTTGGTGTTCAGGAACCAGATCAATCCACCTCCTTTGCCTTCAAAAGCGTATTGCATATAATGGCTGCGGCTGTTGAAGATGAGGGAGCTATCATTTTCTTCGCTGTGAATAACTGATTTCTTGTAAAAAGAGGGTTTTCCGTTGAGGGTAAAAAACCAAACCCGTCCCTGTGAATCGGCGGCCAGTTTGACGACGTCGTTATCTGTGAGCCCGTCTTTTTTAGCGTAGTTACGAAAGCGTTTTCCGTCGAATTTACTTACGCCCGTGGGAGTAGCAAACCATATGAAACCGTCTTTATCCTGCACAGCAGCATAAACAGTGGCGTTGGCCAGTCCGTCCTTTACATTGTAGTTACGGATCATCAGCCCCTGGGCCAGCGTATTGGTAACGGTGCAAAAGAAGGCCAGCGCCCATAACATTATGTAACGGCTCAAGGGCATCGGATCGTTTTAATAATTTATTGCAGCGGAAAAAATTACGAATTACAAATTACGAATTACGGATTTGTGAGCAAAAGATAGCGAATGATCTCCTTATCTAATCTTCCCACAAATCCGTAATTCCTAATTTGTAATTCGTAATTTCTTCTAGTACGCTCTTGCGAACAGCACCCTTTCTTTGGACGGTTTGCCGGTCAGAATACAAGTGCCTGCTTCCTGCGGGTTGTTGAGCGGAATGCAGCGGATCGTAGCTTTGGTACGTTCCTTTATCTGTTCTTCTGTTTCAGCAGTACCATCCCAGTGAGCAGAGATGAAGCCTCCTTTCTCGTCCAATACTTTCTCAAACTCTTCGAAAGTATCTACGCGGGTGATGTGGCTGTCGCGGTACGCTTTCGCTTTATTAAAGAGGTTGAGCTGAATTTCTTCCAGCAGTTCCTGTATGCGGTCTGGTAAGCCATCCAGCGACAGGCTCATTTTTTCTTTGGTATCGCGGCGGGTTACTTCGGCCACGTTATTTTCGAGATCTCTCGCGCCGATGGCTATACGAACAGGTACGCCTTTCATTTCGTACTCTGCGAATTTCCATCCCGGGCGGTTGTTGTCGGAGTCGTCGTATTTCACGCTGATACCGGCTTTCCTCAGTTCTTTTACGATGACATTTACTTTTTCATCGAGACCAGCTTTCTGATCCGGGCCTTTATAGATTGGCACAATCACTACCTGTGTAGGTGCAATTCTAGGAGGCAGTACCAGTCCCTGGTCGTCGCTGTGTACCATGATGAGCGCTCCGATGAGGCGGGTGGATACACCCCAGGAGGTAGCCCAAACATAGTCGAGTTTATTTTCCTTGTTGGAGAACTGTACTTCAAATGCTTTGGCAAAGTTCTGGCCGAGGAAGTGAGAGGTACCGGCCTGTAGGGCTTTACCGTCCTGCATCATAGCTTCCACGCAATAGGTTTCTACTGCACCGGCAAATCTTTCGCTGGGAGATTTGATACCACGCACAACAGGTACAGCCATATAGTTTTCGGCAAAATCAGCGTAGATGTTCAACATCTGTTCTGTTTCAGCGATCGCTTCTTCAGCGGTAGCGTGTGCGGTATGTCCTTCCTGCCAGAGGAATTCGGTGGTACGGAGGAAAAGGCGGGTACGCATTTCCCAGCGTACTACGTTTGCCCATTGGTTAATGAGCAATGGCAGGTCGCGGTAAGATTGAATCCAGTCTTTATATGTATTCCAGATAATTGTTTCAGAAGTAGGGCGAACGATCAGTTCTTCGGTCAGCCGGGCTTCCGGATCCACGATAACGCCGCCACCGTCGGGGTCGTTTTTCAGGCGATAGTGGGTTACAACAGCGCATTCTTTAGCGAATCCTTCTACGTGGGCTGCTTCTTTACTCAGGAAGCTTTTAGGGATGAACAGCGGGAAGTAAGCATTCTGGTGGCCAGTTTCCTTAAATTTACGGTCCAGTATATCGCGCATGGCTTCCCACAAAGCAAATCCATATGGTTTAATTACCATACAGCCTTTTACTGCGGAATAATCTGCCAGGCCGCCTTTCAATACCAGGTCGTTATACCACTTTGAATAATCTTCCGAACGGGCTGTAATCTCTTTACTCATAAAAATTATAACTTATTTATATTTCGTTATTTTTAAGACCTTTTCAACTCAATTTGTCGTGTCAAAATTAAATCTGCCCTACAGTCGAAAAAGGCTGGATTGGCTTAGTTTTTGTCACTTTAATTATGAAAGAGGAAAATTCCACAAACATAGATGAAAAACATAACTGTGCAAATAGTTATCAGAAAATAATATCACCTAGACTATGTTATTGTAACTTTCTTCCACAGAAATCCGTTAAAAAGAAGTAAATTTACTACACGAATCACGCTTAAAACATATTTCAAATGAAGCCTATATTATACATCGGACTGGCTGCATCGCTCGCATTGGGCGCTTGTTCCAGTACCTATAAAACGGCTCAGACACCGGATGATGTCTACTATTCTCCGCGTCAACAGCAGCGTACCTATGCCTCTAACAACGGTTCGAATGGCAATAGCCGTCAGGATGAAAATGATGCGAACTACGTACAGGGCACCCAGGACGATGGTGGTAACTATGTGACATACCAGGATGAAGACCAGGGAGATTATCAACGTCGTTTGAACAGATTTGGTTCCAATGGAAGCAGCTATTCCGGTAGTTACTGGGATGGTTATAACGATGCTGCCAACATGTATATGATGAACAGTTATGGTCTTGGCTACGGATATGGCAGCGGCTTTGGATTGGGTTACAGCCCATACAGCAGCTTCTATGGTCCGTCTTTCAGCTTCGGCCTTGGCTGGGGAATGGGTGGCTACTATAGCCCATGGAGCATGGGCTACTATGGCGGATTTGGTTATCCATACATCGGCAGCTACTGGCCTTCTTACTACTACCCTTACTATGGTGGTGGATGGTATGGCGGTGGCTATTACGGACATGGCGGCTATTATGGTCATGGCGGATACTATGGTGGAGGATACTACCGTACCCGTCCATCTAATTCTTACGGTACGGTTAACTCCAGTGGTGAAAGAATTTCAAGACCTAACTATACCAACGGTGGTAACGTGAGTGGTGGCGGTGGATATACCCGTCCTAACAGAACCGGTACTTTCCAGCCAGCTAATGGTGGTAGTGGCAGTGTAAATCCAGGTGGTGGTACCGTTGACAGACCACGCCGGATATTCCAGCAGTCCAGTTCAGAAAGACCAGTGACCAGACCTTCTTACGATAATAGCAATAGCGGCAATAACGGTGGTTATTCCCGTCCGCAACGTGTAGAATATAGCAGGCCAACTCCTTCTCCGGCACCTAGCTACTCACCACCATCAGGCGGCGGTGGCCGTATCGGTGGAGGTAACAGCGGCGGTGGCGGCGGCGGCGGATACAGTCGCCCATCCAGGGGAGGCCGTTAATAAAACATTACAAGATAAGCGTAGCCTAAAAACCTACGCTTATTTTTTATCTTCATACAAGGTTTTGCCCATATAACCGTTATACTCATTGCAGCACACGTTAGCATCAGTAGAATAGCCTGCAAAGCAAATCTCATTTATTAAGTTTTCAGATCATGATTAAAAGACTTTATCCTCTTTTAGGCGGCTTGTTTTTATCTGCAACAGCCATGGCCCAAAGCTCCAACGACGCATTGCTTTATTCTCCCAATCAACCGCATGGTACTGCCAGAACACAAGCATTGGGTGGAGCCGGTATAGGTCTTGGAGGAGATTATTCATCCGCACATCTTAACCCGGCAGGTATTGCCATTTTTAAAACCGGCGAATTCCATATTTCCGCAGGAGTAGGTATTTCCCAGTTTACCTCTAATTACCTTGGCAACGGCCAACTTGATAATAAAGGCAACCGTTCTAATTTCCAAATGCCTTCTATTGGTGTGATAATGGCAACTAATAAAAACAGTGGCAGCAGCACCTGGAACAATATTACCTTCTCATTGGGCATGGAGCGTTTAGCGAACTACAATAATAAAATGGCCATCGCAGGACGCAATAATCAAACCTCTCTTTCTGATGCGTGGGTGGATGATTTCTTTGATCAAAGCGTTAGTGATGCCACATTGGGACTCGGTTTTGATCTTGGCTATTATACCGGCATGATACATAAACATGCCAATGCCCCTGGTGATACATCTATTATTTCCCAGGCATCTCCCCTCAGACCCGGTGGTGGCCTGCCAGGCATACAACAAAGAGGGACTATCGAGACAGAAGGTGGTTTGAATGAATACTCATTTGCAATTGGCGGTAATTATGGCGATCGCCTGTACATAGGTGCCAGTCTTAATTTGCCCAGCATCAATTATAAAGAAACACTTAACTGGTCAGAAGATGATGCCAGCTCTGATAAAAACAACGGATTTGCCTATTTCGATTATACCAAACGCCTGAAACGTACCGGATTAGGATTTGGCGCCAAACTGGGTATCCTGTATAAAGTATCTGATCACTTCAGATTGGGTGGTACTTTCGCAACACCTACCTGGTATTCTATTCACGACAGCTACACTGCTGAATTCCACTCCGACATCGAAAATAATCAGGGAGAAGTTTCTGCTTACTCCGTTGACCTGGCACAAGGATTTCCTACAGAAAATGATTATCACTATACGGCTCCTTTACGCGCAGGAGCAGGTGCTTCCTACTTTTTCGGCAACCTGGCGGAGCCTAAAACAACACAAGGATTCATTACAGCAGATTACGAATATGTGAATCAATCTTCCGGCAAATTCAAATATAATAACGGCAAGGCGGCAACCGGCGTGAATGATAATATTAGTGCTATCTATAAAGCTACTTCCAATATTCGTGCAGGCGCCGAAGTTAGATTCCAGGCCATGTACGCTGTCAGACTTGGCTTTGCTGCCTATGGCAATCCATATACTAATGATGCGTACAACGCAGGTATAGATGCCTCCCGTAAAGTATACAGTGGTGGGTTAGGTTTCCGCAACAAAGGTTTCTATGCAGATCTTACCTATAGCTACACACAGGGTGATGACAGATACCAGCCATATACCATATATCAGGCGGCCGGCCAGCCTAACCTGAGCCCGAAAGCAGCTACCCTGGCGTATAACAGGAGTAATATATTGCTGACCATTGGATTTAAATTCTAAGACTACACGTTTTTATAAAAGAAAGGCCCCTGCGGATGCAGGGGCCTTTCTTTTATAAAATATCTTTCCCCTACTCCATCCGCAGGCTCTTCACAGGATTTTCCAATGCTGCCCTGACAGATTGAATACTCACGGTAAGTAAGGTAATCAGCAACATGGCGCCCCCCACGCCGATAAATACGCCTACGCCTAAACGAATATGATAGGCAAAACTCTGCAACCAACGATCCATGCAATACCACGCCAGTGGCAACCCAATGATGATAGCGATAGCCACTGCGCGGAAGAATTCTTTCGATAACATCATTACTACATTGGTCACCGTAGCGCCTAACGTTTTACGGATACTGATTTCCTTGCGTTTGCTTTCGGCGGTAAAGGCTGCCAGGCCAAATAATCCGAGGCAGGAAATGAGCAACGCCAGTCCTGTAAAGTATTTGGACAATGCTCCTACTCTTTTCTCTGCTACGTATTGCGCCTGAAAATCATCGTCCAGGAATTTATAGTCGAAGGTAAAACCGGGATTGTAGGTATTATAAAAGGATGCCAGTCGATCTAACACCGCTTTCGTTTGGCCGGCTTTTATTTTCACCATTACTGTGCTGTTGTGAAAATCCATCATGAAAAACTGTGGCTTGATGATTTCATGCAACGACTGGAAATGGAAATTTTTCACCACCCCTATGATAGTGGTGGTAGTGCCGTTAAATGTGATCACCTTTCCGATTGGATCGGTAATGCCCATGGCTTTGATAGCGGCTTCATTAAAGACAATGCTGGTGCTATCAGTCGCGAAATCACGGGAGAAGGGCCGCCCTGCCGCCATTTCCAGGCCCAGTGTTTCCAGCATATCAAAATTGACCATTAGCGGACGACAGAGGATTGTTTCGTCTGTACCATTCCCTTTCCAGTTGTAGCCCATTGTAGGTGCGCCGAGGAGGTTCCCCACCATACCAGAGGCATTCACTACCCCGGGGATTTTCTTTACCGCCGCTAAAAAGGCGGGCATCCCTTCCTTAGAGACCTTTCCTTCTGCATCGAAATAGACTACGTTGTCTTTATCGTAACCGGTTTTCTTTTCCTGTACATAAGCGATTTGTCGATAGATGGTAATCACTGCTACCATGAATAATACAGACAGTGTAAACTGAAATACCACCAGTCCTTTGCGGGCCAGGAGTTGTCCTACACCGGTTTGTATTCGTCCTTTCAGTACCGTCAGCGGGTTAAAGCCAGAGAGGTACAAGGCCGGGTAACTGCCTGCCAACAGGCCGGTGAACAGGGTGATTCCCAGGATAGATAAAATCATGCGTGGCTGCAAACCGATGTGCAATGTTTTGCCGGTAATATCATTGAAATATGGCAGCAGTACGGCTACCATTGCTAATGCGAAGAGTAGTGCCACAAATGTCAGCAGCATTGATTCACTGAGGTATTGGCCAATCAGCGTCAGGCGATTGGCACCAATTGCTTTGCGGATACCCATTTCCTTCATTCTTCCGGAAGCCCTGGCAGTGGAGAGATTCACGAAATTGATGGCGGCAATCAGGATAATAAACAGGGCGATCAGTGAAAACAATTTTACGTAACTGATACGGCCGCCTACTACTACGCCATTTTCGTAGGTGCCATACAGGTAGTTATCACTGTAGCGTTGCAGGAACATAGTCCGGCTGCTGCCTGCTCCTTTGGTAATGCTGGTCATAAAGCTGCTCAGCTTTGCATTAAATGCCGGTACGCTGGCCTCCTTTTTCAACACGAGATACGTAAGGAAAGGCCCCTGTGGGTCCATTCCTGTGATATTCATGATGTCTTTGAAAGCATCGAAGGGCAATATAAAATCGAATTGTGTAGAAGAGTTTGCGGGGGTATTTTCCAAAACGCCGGTCACGATACTGGTCTTTTTAATAGCATCAAACTGCCAGGTGACGGTTTTCCCTACTGCGCCGGACACATTGTGAAAAAGCGTTTGCGCCAATTTTTCGGAAATAACAATGCCGTTTTTATCGTGGAGTACCTGGTCCACGTTTCCTTGCAGTAACGGATAGGAGAATACGCGGAGATAGTCTTTTCCCGCGAAGATGCCGCCTGTCTTGCTGTGTTGTTCGCCGGCGGACAGTGCCACTTTCGGAAACCAGGCAGGAGGTGTACTGGCCACTGCGTATTCTACTTCGGGCATGGTGGCGGCAAGTGTTTCCGCAAGCATGGCCGGCGTTTCTGCGGAGGTAACAATTCCTTTTTCGTGTGGTTTATTCTCCATTACCTGGAACAGGTGGGCATCGTGCTGGTGGAAATGATCAAATGCACGTTCATCCCGGGCCCAGCCATAAATGAGTAACGTACAGGCCAAACCGGTAGAAAGGCCGATGAGGTTCAGGATAGTAAAGCGCCTGTTTTTTATAAGCTGGCGCCAGGCGATTTTCAGGTTGTTTTTAATCATAAGCGGATGTTTGCCAGGGCGAACGGCTGTGAAAAACCTGGAGCAGCGAAGAAAGTGCCATGATAATATCTCCCTAAAAACAAACTATATATACATGTCACATACAATATATATGTTCGGTTTTAGTACAGTACTTGTTCGTATTTGTTTTTCGGGAGATAGCTAACGCATTGGGCATGCTGTTGCTTCATCCATGCGCGGAGGCTGCTGATAGCTGCTGCTGTACATATTCCAGGATAGGTGCCGGATCGCGGGAATCGAACCACTGGAAAGCGGGGTCTTTGCGAAACCAGGTCAACTGGCGTTTGGCATATTGCCGGGTATGTATTTTCACTTCTTCAATGGCCTGATCGAGGGAGATATGTCCATCGAGGAAGCTGAAGATTTCCTGGTAGCCGACTGTCCGCAGGGCGTTATGCTCCCGGTAGGGCAGCACTTCTCTCACTTCCTCCACAAGGCCGGCGTGGATCATTTGATCTACCCGTTGATGGATGCGTTGGTGCAGGATTTCTTTAGGAGGAGTGATCCCTATTTTGATGATCCGGAAATTGCGTTGGGCGCGGGTAGCGCTGCGGAAAGTGGTGATGGACTGCCCGGTAGCTTCCAGTACTTCCAGCGCGCGGATGAGACGCATGGGATTCTGGGTTTCTGCCGTGGCATAGAACCCCGGATCCCGTTCCTGCAACTGTTGCTGAAGCCAGGCAAGGCCATGGAGGGCATATTGTTCGTTGAGCTGCGTACGAATGCCGGCGGGGATATCCGGCATATCATCGATGCCATCGGCAAAGGCCCTGATATAAAGACCAGTACCGCCGCACATAATGGCGATGTTGTTGTTTTGAAAGATGTGGTTGGTATATCCGAGAGCGAGTTTTTCGTAAATGCCGGCATTTACTTCTTCCCGGATGCTATGTGAGTTGATGAAATAGTGAGGTACGGCCGCCAGTTCTTCTGCGGAAGGTTTTGCGGTACCGATACTGATTTCCCGGTAGCATTGCCTTGAATCTGCGGAGATAACAGCGGTATTAAACAGTTGCGCCATCTGGACAGACAAAGCTGTTTTACCCGAAGCTGTTGGCCCTGCAATCACAATGACCGTTTTTTGCATAATTCTTAAATTAAGAATTACGAAGGATGAATTACGAATTACGGATTTGTGAGTAGATATAAGCGAAGCTGATCTTCGCGTTTACTATCTACCAACAAATCCGTAATTCGTAATTCGTAATTCGTAATTTATTAAAAGCTGTTATCATCTTCTCCGCCGAAGTCTTCGCCGCCATCGCTGCCGAGTGCGTCGCTTTCTTCGCCTTCTTCTCCGAATCCGTCGGCATCCATGCCTTCTTTATTGAGATCGTATTTCTCTTCCATTTCCACGAGTTTGTCGCCCACGAGGCCTTTGGTACCGTATTGGCTGGGAGCGAGTCCTTCTTTACGTACGCAGGCGGGATATACGATTTTACTGTTTTCATCTTTTGATACCCCGATCAGTTCTACCAGGAAAGACCAGTTTTTGGCGAAGTCATACAGGTAGATAAATTTCTGATTAGGATCTTTTACGGCCGCGCCAATCGCGGTGTCAGCCATGAGCAGGGGTTCTGCTTTACGTGGCTGGTTGTCGGCTTCCAGGATAATTTCCCGGCCGCGTTGCCAGTTATCATTGCTACGGAAAAAAGTAGCCTTATGTTTTGAATCAAATTCGAATGCCTGCAAGATCGCCTGGTGAAATACTAAAAACGTCTGATTCGGCTTAATGGCAATGTCTCTGTAGACACTTTCATCTTCTTCCCAGTAAACTCTGAATTTTAAAACCGGCATGACAAAAAGGTTATAAGTTATGTAATGTTTAAACAGGCCGCTGTAGGCGGTAGGTTTTTTATGCTAGTGAATATGTACTATGGTGATGTAAAATTACCAATTTTATTTAACCGGGTGCAGGTTCAAAGCGCTGGCTTTTTCCAATAAAAAAGCGTATGCGGCATCGAAGGTATTAGGGATTTCGCCGTCCAGGATGGCTTCCCTGATGGCGCTTTTCAAATCACCTACTATCCTGCCGGGTTTGAGCCCAAATGTTTCCATGATCATTTCGCCGGTTACGGGGGGTTGCCAGTTGCGGATCCGGTCGCTTTCTTCTACTTCTTTCAATCGTCTGCGGACCAGTTCAAAATTTTCCAGGTAACGTTTTACCTTGGCTTTATTTTTTGAGGTAATATCCGCTTCACAGAGCATCATGAGTCCTTCTATGTCGTCTCCGGCGTCGAACAGTAATCTGCGGATAGCCGAGTCTGTTATATTTTCTTTAGTGAGACTGATGGGCCGCAAGTGTAATTCCACCAATTTTTTTACCAATTTCATTTTATCGCTCAGGGGCAATTTCATTTTGGTAAAAATACGCTGCACCATTTTACCTCCCACCGCATCATGGCCGTGAAAAGTCCAGCCATGGCCGGGCTCGAATTTTTTGGTGGCAGGCTTGCCAATATCGTGTAGCAGTGCAGCCCAGCGCAGCCAAAGATCTTTTGTATTGACGGCAATATTATCTACTACCTGCAAGGTATGATAAAAATTATCTTTGTGCCCTTTACCTTCATACATCTCCACTCCCACCATATCCACCATTTGTGGGAAAATGATTTTCAGCAGGCCCGCTTTATACAGGAGATCCAATCCTACAGAAGGTTTGGCAGAGAGCATGATTTTATTAAACTCATCGGTAATTCTTTCCTGGGAAATAATACGGATACGTTCTGCATTTTCCTGGATGGCGGTGAAGGCAGTTGCTTCAATGGTGAACTGCAGTTGTGAGGCGAAGCGAATGGCCCGCATCATGCGCAGTGGATCATCACTGAAAGTTTGCGCCGGCGCCAGGGGCGTACGAATAATTTGCTTATCGAGATCGGCCAGTCCTTCGAATGGATCGAGGAGGGAACCATAATCTTCTTCTCTCAGGCTGATAGCCATGGCATTAATTGTGAAATCGCGGCGATTCTGGTCGTCCTGCAGCGTGCCTGCAGAGACTTCCGGATTGCGGGATTCCTGGCGATAGCTTTCTTTGCGGGCGCCAACAAATTCAATTTCCAGTTCATTCCATTTTACCTGGGCAGTACCGTAGGTTTTGAAGAAACTTACGGGTACTTTATCGCCTAAGCTTTCCGCCACTTTATGTGCGAGGGTGATACCATCGCCCACGCACACAATGTCCATATCTTTTGTTTTCCGTCCCAACAGTTTATCACGCACAAAGCCACCGATCAGATAAGCGGGCACCCTTAATTCATGGGCTGCCAATGCTATCTTCTCCAGCACTTTTCTTTCCTGCAGGGAGCAGGGTATGTCCAACGGCTTACTGCTGATCATATAAAAATATTCCTGTTAAATGTATTCCTTTCGCTGAAATCAGGGCGCAAATGTAATAAATAAACGTTTTTAATCCCGGATTATCGCGATTGAACCGTCTTTGTTTATCCTGATAATCCTGGAGGCGATGCTGGCAGTGGTCTCTTCCTGGCGGTGTTTAACGATATAATCCACGCCATTGCGGATAGCGGGGCTTACCTCTGCAAAGCAGGCAGGAGAAGGCTCGCCGCTGATATTGGCGGAGGTAGACACCAATGGTTTCCGTAGTCTTTTTATCAAATGACGGCAGAAAGGATCTTTCACAATACGGATGGCGATGCTACCATCTTCGTTGATCACGTTGGGAGCCAGTCCCAGGGCGCCTTCATAAATAACAGTGGTGGGGCGTGTGAAACCATCAATAATGTCCGCGATATCCGGGCGGGGATTGGCAATAAAGTGCAGCAGATCTTTCACATCTGCCAATAATATTACCAGGCTTTTGCTTTCACTGCGCTTTTTCAGTGCATATACTTTCTGAACTGCCGCTTCATCGGTAGCATCGCAACCTATTCCCCAGATGGTATCTGTAGGATAAAGGATCAGTCCTCCGTTACGCAGTACCGGCATGGCCGCACTGATATCATCTTCAAACATTTCAGTAGTTTATTATTTGGTAATGGATTGATAAACTTTCATCATGGCGGCGGCACACTTTTCCGGCGTAAAATGCTGCGCATGCTGTATTCCTTTTTCCTGCAACTGCCTTACCAGTGAAGGCTGGTCGATGATCCGTTTCATAGCATCGGCAATGGTGGCCGGATCCAGTGGGTCCACGTACAGTGCTCCATCTCCCGCAGTTTCTGCAAAACAAGATCCCCGGGATGTAATCACCGGTGTACGACTCCACAGGGCTTCCAGTATCGGAATGCCAAAGCCTTCGAAAATGGAAGGATAAATCAGTGCTAACGCGCCCTGGTACAGTCCCGGCAACTCACTATTTTCAAGACGTACCTGCTCATTCAGGAAAATGACCTGTTGAGTAAGTCCATTTGCTTCCAGGTAAGCTTTTACTTTCTTCTTATACCCGCTGCCATTGCCCAACACCACGAGTGGTATATCGACAGTACCTTTTAGTGTATTCATGGCCGTTACTATGCCCAACAGGTTCTTACGCTCAATCAGTGAGCCTACATAAAGAAAATACTGGGAAGGCAACTGGTATTTCACGCCCAGGGCGGCGATATCATCATCCTGCCAGGTGATACTGAACGCGGGATCACAACTTTGGTATACCACCTCTATTTTATGCGCCGGCGTATGATAATAAGTAATGAGGTCTTGTTTGGTTTGTTCGCTGATAGCTACCACCCTGTCCGCCTGCTGGCAGGCATAGCGGGCTTTTCGCCGGTAGGTGATCACATCGATAGGGTTATATTGCTCCGGATATCTTTCAAAAATAAGATCGTGCATAGTCACTACGGAACGGACACCGCTTTTATGGATGCCAAAAGGCAGCTCATGGCTGAGTCCATGATAGATATCGATTCCATGGCGTAATAAATCCTTTACCACAAAGCGGCTCCGCCAGGCCGACTTAAACCAGCGATGTAGTTGTTTTTCCGGCAATACCACTTTTACCCCCGGCGGAGCATCGTACATGACCGTTTGTTTAGGGGCAAACAGGTAGTACTCCTCCCCCGGGAAGTCCTTTACCAGGGAAGAGATGAGTGTACGGCTGTAATTTCCTAAACCGGTATTATTCTGGAACGCGCGCTTGGCGTCGAATCCTATTTTCATAATGCTCCTTCTTCAGACGAGGGACAAAATTACGAATTACGAATGGCGATTTACGTATATCTGAGAAGATTTCCGGAATTCGGTGGTCTGTTATTCGAATTTATCCGTTTCAGATATTATGTTTGCAAAAAAAACGACAATGGATTTACAACAACAAATACTGGCTGCCTGGGCTGATCGCAGCCTCTTACAGGAGACACAGTACACAGATGCAGTAAAAGCGGTGATAGAAGCAGTAGACAAAGGACATCTGAGAGTTGCAACGCCAACAGAAAATGGCTGGCAGGTGAATGAATGGGTGAAACAAGCTATCCTGCTGTATTTCTCCATACAACCTATGGAAACAATGGAGCTCCCTCCTTTTGAGTTCTATGATAAAATGAAATTGAAGTCGAACTATAAAGACCTCGGCGTAAGAGTAGTACCACATGCGGTTGCCCGCTATGGTGCCTATATCGCCAAAGGTTGTATCCTGATGCCTTCTTATGTAAACATCGGTGCATTTGTTGACGAGGGTACCATGGTAGATACCTGGGCTACAGTAGGCTCCTGCGCACAAATCGGTAAACACGTGCACCTGAGCGGTGGTGTGGGTATCGGTGGTGTACTGGAACCTTTACAGGCCAGCCCGGTAATCATTGAAGATGGTTGCTTCATCGGTTCCCGTTGCATCGTAGTAGAAGGTGTAGTGGTAGAAAAAGAAGCGGTATTGGGTGCTAACGTAGTACTGACTCAATCTACCAAAATTATTGACGTAAGCGGCAGCGAGCCTATCGAATACAAAGGCCGTGTACCAGCCCGCAGCGTGGTAATTCCTGGTACTTATACCAAGAAATTCCCTGCCGGCGAATACCAGGTATCCTGCGCACTGATCATTGGTCAGCGTAAAGCGTCTACCGACCTGAAAACAAGCCTGAACGATACGCTGCGTGAGTTTAATGTAGCCGTATAAATACATTTTTCTTTAACAATCGCGCCATGCATGTGATGTGTGGCGCGATTTTTTTTTGTGAGAAGCGAAAAAAATTTGGTGAATTTAAAAAAACGCGTACTTTTGCAATCCCTTAACGGGGACACTGCGATGCCCAGATGGCGAAATTGGTAGACGCACTGTGTTCAGGTCGCAGCGCCTGCAAGGGTGTGCTGGTTCGAATCCAGTTCTGGGCACTAGAAAGGACAAACTTCGGTTTGTCCTTTTTCTATTTATAGCGATGTATTTTTCCAACTCATTTCTTTTTTTGGAATCCAATCACTATCATTTCAAATAACCGCTTTAAATTATCGCTGGTGATTTCAAACTTTTCATGGGTATACACATTTTCCTTCTCTCAATGAAACTTAATCAATGCATTTAATGGTCCGAAAGCAAGCGACCAAAATAATTCAGGCTCCACTCCTTTATCTCTTAACCGTGAAAGTCCACTGGTGATCGCAGCAACGCTACGAAGTTTCTTTTTAAATAAATATTCCGGGCTTGAGCTAACGGGAACGGGTACACGTTAAATTACAAGTATCCGGCAAATTACTTATGAGGAACGATGCCATGTGTAACTAATACAGCAGTTTCTTCAACTCGTCCATATATTTTCTTGATACATTCAATACCTTATTATTTTTCATCGTTACCTGGACGCTATATCCTTCCCGGGTCACTTCTTTTATACAGTGAATATTTATGATGTACGACCGGTGAATCCGCAGGAATAGTGCGGGGCTCATACGTTGTTCCAGTACGCCGATACCAAAATTGCTCAGGTAAGTTTTATCTTCAGTGTGAATGTGTGTATAATCTTTTTCGGCTTCGAAAAAAATGATATGCTCCACATTGAGGGCGATAAATTTGTTCCCATTTTCTACCAATATACGCGTAGGTGCCTGACCGGTATACTCGTTGGCCACGCGTTGCGTTTTTAAAAAGTCACCGGGATAGTGTACCGAAACTTTCTGCATTGCCCGGCCAAAACGATCTGCTGTATATGGTTTCAGCAGATAATCAATGGCATTGGCTTCAAATGCTTTTAAGGCGTATTGATCGTATGCGGTGGTAAAAATAACCTGGGGCATGTGAATCAATTGCTGTACTACCTGGAAACCACTCAGTCCCGGCATCTTGATATCCAGGAAAACGATATCGGGTTCCAGTTGATTTATTTTCTTAATCGCATCAAAACCGTTTTCACATTCCCCAATTATTTCAAAGGCTGAAAATGCCTCCAGGTATTCCCTGATCAGCGAGCGCGCATCTTGTTCATCATCTATAATCAATATTTTTCTCATACTGCCAGGGGGATTTTAAATGAGAAAGATAACCCGTTACTATTTCTATCTATCCATAACTGCTGGTTATAAAAATATTCCAATCGCCTGGCCGTATTCTTTAACCCTACTCCTTTGTCAAATATTGCTTTCAGATCACCCGTATATCCTATACCAGTGTCGTTGACAGACAGCTGTACAAAGTCGTTTTCGACTTTACAGGAAAGTGTTACCGTTCCGCCGCTCACCAGGGGAGAGATGCCATGTTTAATGGCATTTTCTACCAAAGGTTGTAAAATAAGAGAAGGGACTTGTGTGTTCAGTGCGGCACTGTCGATATCGTAATGAACAGATAAGCGTTTACCAAAGCGATGTTGCTCTAATGCCAACCAGGTTTTCACGAAAGCAATTTCTTCTTCTAGTGCCACCGTTTGCCTTTCACTCACCCGGAGTGCATATCGAAAGGTATCGGCCAGTTGTGCTATCAGTACCCGGGTTTTCTCCATAGAAGCAGGTACCGATGCGCTGATAGAGTTCAGTGTATTAAACAAAAAATGAGGTTCAATCTGTGCTTTCAACGCGGTAATTTCGCTTTGATAGGCTAACTCGCGAAGTTCGCTTTCTTTCTTTGCCTGTTCTTTAATATGCAGGTAAAAGTTATAGGCATGAAAGAGGGTGAAGTACGAAAAATAGGCCAGCATCAGGTTGTAGATATCACCTGTCATAGCGCTACCGGTATAGGTTCTGTGCAAGCCTGCGGTGAGCAGGTAATAAATGGAACCCAATGCCACCCCCGTGTATAATCCTGCACAGGGAATATGCAGGATTATTTTTTTCCGGAGACTCACCTCCTTTAGTTTAATAAAGAATAGCCACCAAAATGGCAGCAGATAAACTGCCTTTACCGTAATCACTACTCCCTGAATACGGAGAAAGGTGCCCGCGGTCATAAAGGTGGGGTCATTAAACCGGCCGGCCAGCTTAAAAATTATCGCCAATAGCAAAGGCCAACTGATATGGAATAGCAACCAGGCGATGGCTTCTATAATTCTAAAACCGGGAAAAATTCTTTTTTGAAGAATATCTTTCATGGAGTGCTACAGCAATAAGTTAATGGAAGGTTTGGGGACCGTGTATCAGTTGCTTAAAGGTACAAACATTATTTAACGGTCCATTACCTTCCATCACCTTAAGCGCCCGCTCCCAACCTCTTTATCAGCCTTCCCATTCAATCATGGCCATGTTGTAGCCCTCGCTGGTAGAAGGTTCAAAGTTCAGTTGCAGACTGGACGCAAAAGCGCCGTTGGTATTGTTGATCCGGTCTCTCAGCTTTATGGGCTGGCTTCCGGCAGCACCATGATACACAGCTGAAACGGTATACCTGCCCATGGGCAGATCATATAATTTATGCTCCAGGTCTGACCCGGATGCGCCCAGGCTTCGTTTGATCACCTGTCCTGCAGTTCCGTCTATCAGATTCCCTACTGGTGTTAACGTGAATTCAATATTTTCTGTATCATAGATATCACCTATTCCGTGCTTATCTACCAGTATGATACCGCCATAAACACCGGTCATGGGCTCCGCTTTGGCGCCGGTGAGCTTCCAGGAGAAGTTACGCACTGCGCCATCTCCTCCGAAACCACTGTTATTATCCGGATGGAGATCAATGGTATATGTTTTTCCGTTATAGGGCACTTTCATACTGGCATATGCCTGCCAGGCGCCGGTTATCAATTCAACTTTATAGGTACCATCATCTCCCGTAGTACCTGAAATATAACTGTTGTAGATAATGGTATTGTCAATCAGGATAGATACCCCTTTCAACGGCCTGCCCTGTGTATCAGTTACTTTTCCTTTTACCACATTCTTTTCTGGTATGTTGGTATTGGAGTTGTGGTCGGTATTCTTTTTACAGGAGATCGCTGAGAGGGTAACCGCCAACAGTTGTACAAACAATAAGTGCTTTTTCATTTGATAAAAAATTATCTGACGAAAATAGCACTGGCAGGAATGAACATCAGCCGTTTTCCGACGAACTACATTTAGGGGAGATGAGTGACAAATGGTAGGGCAATGAAGATGCGTCGTCATAAAGTGATAACCGGATAAAGATATAACAGCAACTTTTCCGTTGTTCTACTATCTAAATACCTGATTATCAAAACAATGAATCTTACAATAGATCAGTTGTAGATACATAAAAAATTTACTTGTAGATGTTATGTAGATGCCTTGAAATACTATAATACGAAGATCACGGCTATCTTTGAGCATTGCCCATATCAAACAGCACGGCGCAAAAGAAATTACAGGACCAATAAAAAATAGAACTGCATGCGAAGCATAGAGACTACAGAACCCGTGAAGCACCTCCCCGTTATCATAAAGGGTTGTCCTCATTGCCAGGCCACTAACGGAACATTATACATTGACCATATTATCAGTGGCACAGGAATATTGGGATGGCAGATATTAAAAACACACAGTACACGGGCGCGTGTGTATTGCAGTTCCTGCAGCAAGTATGTAAAAAAGAAATACTGGCCGGCCGCCCTGCTGACCCAGGCACAGGCAGAGCGGACAGCGGTGGGCCTCACCTTTATACAACGCTATGGCGCTTGGTTATTGATCATAGCCGTAATAGCAGGACTGGTAATTTATTTTAAGTAAAAAATAAATCCTTCATATTCATCTCAACTGCTATGGACAGCAAAACAATTGTTCTTGAACGCATCCGGAAAAAACTATCCGCTACTAAAATGACTATCCGGTACTGGGTGCCCGGTACATTTCTCCTGGGAATCCTTGTAGGCGGAGGAAGCTACCTCCGTTATACGCAGACCGGCATCCTGCCACCGGGATGGGCTACCGCCGTTAGTGTTGCACTGGTGATCATTGCCATCACCCTGCTGGCTACCTCTTTTAAAACACGCCATGACAGCCGTTTACTGGAACTTGTGGAAACACCATCCAATGTGGTATGGATATACCCGCATATCCTGAAAATAAATGGTGTGCCACAGGAAAGCATGATGGTGGGAGACCATACCGGGAAAATATACCAGCTACCATTGAAACGAAAGAATGGGGAAGATCCGCTGGTGAATGCACTGGTGGAAGTATTCCCAGGGGCTGTACTCGGATTCTCCTATGAACGAAAAAAGCTTTATGGCAGAAACCCGGCACAGTTCCCGGAAGCTATAAAACAAATGAGTTAACAATCAGCGGCTAACGGCTGCTAGCTGTTAGCCGCCAACCATACGGTTCCCGTGGCAGGGCATAGTTTTTTACTCCTGATTTAATGCTTTATGCCAGTACTCGAGGGAACTGGTATAGGACTGAGGCTTAGTATGTGCATCATATAGATAAAGGAGCATCCGCTCTTCCATTTCATCTAAAATGATATCATTATAAGAAGGATAGTCATGCCATTCTAAATTTGGTGCCATTTGGTTCATATAAGAAATCATGGACCTGCTATTTGTTTTGGCTACCACATAGCTCTCCATCTGGCTCATCTCTGACCGGATTTGTTCTTCTTTAAATCCTACCTTTTGTAATAAAACTGGTAGTCGGCGTTGAAATTCATTCCAGGTGCCTGCGACTGTTTTTCCGCGGCATATAACAGCCAGCAAAGATGGCTCGTGTACATACATAACGAGCAACTTTCCGGGAAAGCCGGTACTTAACAATTTGGCATACCAGCTATGCAATTGCTGCCCCAACGCCGGCTCCGAAACATATTTCACGGCTTGTATTCTTGAAGTATTCAACAGTTTCTGTACGGCATGAAAAATAACTGGCATTCTCTAAAACGATTACTTTATGCAAAAGAACAGTAAACCGATTACAAATCATACAAATAAATGTAAAGAGAGATAAACCAGGCTTTAGGCATGTACAGAAAAACGGGTGTCTCAAAAATACCAGGACACCCGTTTTCCATTTTCAGGCAAAACCATTGCCCGAGAATATACCAACAATTCAAGTTAACAACATTCAGGATACGAATTTCTATTTCACCACTCCTGCATTGGCGAGTCCTTTTTGCAGGTCTTCCGCATTCATAACGGGAGTAAACTCCAGTTTGGCATTAAGTGATGAAAAGAAAGGCTCAGCGATGACTGGCAGGTCTGATGAATCTTTAAGATCAAAGACGAACAACATTGTTCTGCAACCATCCAAAGGAAGAAAATACGTGGCTTCCGGATGGAATTTTTCTGTTACTGACTTAACAATTTTCACCATTGTACCATCTGCCACGGCTTTGTTAGAGGCTTCCACCGGGCAGGTTACTTTTAATAAAGTACGCATTGCAAATGTTTTTTAAGAGGTAAACAAGTTTTCAACATGCGGGAGGGAATTACAGACGCATTGTTTCATCCATTATTTGTTACAGCAAAACCTATCTTTTTGGAGCCTTTATCATCTTTAAACAAACGAAACAGGGAAGTGGTTGTGACTGGTTTACATTTGCATCGGAAAATTAGTATTTTGGGTCACTTGAAAAACCTTATAAACCATGCGAAAAACCTTATTCGTCTCCATGCTGATACTAGCATCTATTGTGGCCTGCCATAAAAATGATGGCCCTCCTATTGATTGTGATCGGGATACTTTATACAAAGTTACTACTGTGATGGATATAGAAGGCGTTACAGGAGGAATGGCCATTGCTGATGATGGCAGTATTTTCTACAACGTAAATAATAAAATTTATAAGATAAAGGGGCGACATAAATCACTATTTGCCGGAGGAGAAGCTGGCTTCAATGATGGTTCCGGTGTATCAGCCCGGTTTAATGACCTTGGAAGAATGGCTATTGACGCAGATAATAATTTGTATGTAGTGGATAAAAATAATCACCGGATCAGAAAGATTACTAAATACGGTAACGTGTCATCTATGGTGTTCTCCTATTCCCGCTCTTTTCGTGACCCATCCGGACAAATACAAGTGATACCCGATACCATTAGTGATCTCAAAGACATAGCTGATTTGAACGTAAAAGGTAAACACCTGTATATTGCCAGTTACACAGGGCATATTATAGTGGATGCTTTAGTTGATTACAATGCTGTTCAGTGTCGTTTAGATAGCAGTAACTATTTATCCAGGGGATTTAGGTTATATAACAATTCCTTTAGAAGTTTGGATATCACCGCAAATGAAAAATTTCTTTATTGGGGCAACATGTTTGGAATTTATAAACTGGATTTAGCAACAACAATAGTAACGACGGCCCAATATTATGACAACCAGTTTGTCAACTTTGTACTTGGGGAAGCAGATAGTGTTGTATATAAGCCCAGACTGGACAAATGTGTTATTGACAGAATGTCTTTAGCTACTGAAACAGATTCCCTTATTGCCGGGCAATTAAACAATTCACATACCAATGAGCCTCATCCTTCTATAGATGGGATTGGTACTAAAGCATCATTTAATCATATACATTTTATAAAGAAGAAGAAGAACTGCTTGTATATTGCTGAAGGGAATATCACAGACAATCTTGGAGCTAAGATCCGGAAAATGAGCATTCCCTGACATTAAGGAAAAAATTTTGCCGGCACCAGAACCTGATATGTCAGATTCAGATGCCGGCAATTAAATAATGCTGGTATCTTTTGATTAATGAAGAGTAATACTACCGATGCTGATAGCCTGTCCTACTGTAACGTTTACATTGGCGACTACGGTATCTTTCAAAATACCATTACCAGCAATTGCTACATTGTAAGCCCCTGCATTTAAACCGGCCATCAGGAATGCGCCTGTGGTTACATCGGGAATAGCAGAAGCAATGGTATCACTACCCTGGATTGCGAATACCCCTTTCACTGCTAAAGGAGGAAGCACAATTCCTTTAATAGAACCACCCATTGCCTGGGTATAAGTGCGAATCACCGGCTTGAGGATATATTTATTGTTGCCGGTTACAACGATGGAACGATTTGCATCAAAGTCGAGCCATAAGCGGTATTCTACCCCGGATACCAGGCTGGCGTTTACATTGAGCTTCAGGCCTGATTGCTGTGCAGATGGTGTTTCCAGTGGATGTGCCACACCGCCTATCACTACACTGTTGTTGCTGCCCAGTACCAGCCGGATCTGTGAAATTTTACCGGCAGGTAATTCCTGTGAAGCTATTGCCGTATCCAATCCATTTCTGAATTTCAAAAGGTCATAAACTCCGGGACGCAATACATGCAATGATTGCCATCCGGTAGTAGTGTTGGCATCTGCTGAAACATTCACTTGTACATCCTGTATGTCTACCAATACAGCGTCATAGGGAGCGGGTGCGTCGGTAAGATAAACGGTCATGCGTGCATTTCCTCCATTGGAATTTGAGTCATCCTTCGAACATGAGGAAAGAAAAGCAGTAGCCATAGACAAAGCTACTAAGCCAAGTGTGATCTGGTTTTTCATGATTGTAGGTTTTTATTCGATACAAACCCTACTTATCAAGATTTATGCCATATGACAGAGGCCGGCTGGTATGGCGCCAACAGGTTCTTTATTGCTGCTGATAATTGGCAGCCCAGTTGTCCATATATTTTTCCAATACTTGTAATGGCATGTCCCCATAAGCCAGCAGGGCATCATGAAAATCGCGCAGGTTAAAGCGTGTGCCTAGCTGTGCGCTTAGTTTATCTCTCAGCGTCCTGATGCTTATTTCACCGATTTTGTAAGACAGCGCCTGTCCGGGCATCGCCATATAGCGTTCCACTTCTGCGGTGGCAATTGCTTTACTAACGGATTCATTGGCCATCATGTAATCAATGGCTTCTTCGCGGGTCATTTTACCGGTATGGATGGCTACATCCAAGACCAGGCGGATTGCCCGGTGAATTTCATTGTTCAGGGCCCCCATTTGCTGATAAGCATCGGTGTAGCAGCCCATCTTCTCCCCCAACGACTCTACATATAACGCCCAACCTTCAAAATAGGCGCTGAAAGACGGTTGCCGCCGGAAGGCAGGAATTTCTTTGTTTTCCTGTTGCAATGCAATCTGAAAATGATGCCCGGGGATGCCTTCATGAATAAAAGTAGCTTCCATTCCGTAGAAGGTAACATTCACCTTCGTAGCATCCGGTACCGGTACGTATAAAATAGCGGCGCGTTTTTCCGCGATATTTCCTTTGATGTAGAAAGGCCCGCCGCTGGCGGCTTCCCGGTATGCTTCCACTCTCCGTACTTCCATAGGTGTTTGGGGCTCATGACCAAATAAGGCCGGTATATGTGGCAGCACTTTCTGATAGATGGCCCTGTAAGCATCCAGCACGGCTTCCGGCGTCTTAAATGGCATGAGTTGAGGGTTAGTCTTCAGCCAGGTAAAATACTCCGGTAATGTACCGGTAAACCCTGTTTGTGTTTTTATCCGTTCCATCTCTGCATGGATTCTTGCTACCTCTGACAACCCTATCTGATAAATTGTGTCCGGGGCAAGACTGGTAGTGGTAAACGAACGTACATAATACCGGTATATCTGTTTTCCCAATGGCAGGGCGGAAAGTCCGGCCTTTTCCTGCGCCGCCGGCAGGTAGATTTGCTTCAGGTAGCGGGCTAATTGCTGATACGCCGGACGCAGCCTGCTGGCAATCACCCGTTGATATAGCTTTGTGATCCTGTCTTTTTCGGCAGCTGTAAAGGAAGGCGGCATTTTCGACAATGGCTTGTAGAAAATATTTTTGGTGGTATCTTTTTCTGCCAGTGATTCCATTTGAGGAATCATCAACCGGACCAGTGCCTTTGGCAACACTATACCCTCCCTTATTCCTTTGTCGAAATTGGCGATACAGGTATCTGACCATTCCATAAATGCCGCCATACGTTTGGCCCAGTTCTCATAATCCTTCACGGTATTAAAGGGTTGATCGCCATCACCGGAACCTAATGACGCCAATTCCAGTGGTGTAGATACAAACTGGTTCATAGGCAGGTACTCCAGGTGGAGGGGTATACCCTCCAAACCTGTGCGCAATGTATAAGCGAGGATGTCTGCCGAAATACGGTCGCCCGTATTCAACTTAACGTGATCGAACTTTTTCAGCTTACGGAGATAAGTCCGGTAAAATAGCTCTGTATCTTCCAGATAAGGTATTCCTCCTTCTACAGGCAAGAGATCATCGTATTGGTGCAAGCCGGCGGCTGTAGCTTCCAGGGGGAACAGTTTCATCCGCGCTGCATAGTAGTCGTCAAAAAGCTGGCGCAGCTGTGGGTTATTTTCCTGTGCCTTGATGGTGGTTGTGCTTAATACCCCGACTGTTATCAACCCACTAATCAATAATTTTTTAATCATAGCTATTCATCTTTAAACCTACTTTCCTGGCACAAAACTAATGCACGGCTGATCGCTAAAATTGTATGGGATTAACCTGCCGGTCAGATCCTCCTGTATTGGTTGGGGCGCAGACCAGTAATACGGAGAAAAGTTTTAGTGAAGTGGGCCTGGTCGGTAAACCCGCATTCATAGGCAATGCGGGTAAGAGAAGCCTGTCGCTTTTTTATCAGGGGAATGGCGCGTTCTACTTTTATTTTCCGGAGATATTCACCTGCAGAGCAGCCAAAGTAACGGGAGAAATAGCGGGAGATGGTCACCGGATGCAAATCCAGTTGTGTTGAAAGGAAGCACAGTGACAACGGTGTATCCCAGTGATCGTGCATGATCTCCCGGATTTTCCTCGTCCATTCGGGGAAGCATCGGAAGTCCTGCTGGCAAGGAGCTACCAGGTCAACACACAGTTGGTCCATGGCAATGACAGATGCAGCATCATTGAGATAGTGTTCTTTCATGATCCGAACCAGGCCATCGGTATTCAATTGCATCATTTCTCCCCACATCAGCGATGGTGGCGGATACGACAATCCATAGGTTGCAAAGAAATCAGGAGTCAGTTCTATATTGAATATACGGGTACCCGGGAGATAGTTCACATTTTGATGTGCTATACCAGGATGGTAATAAAGACCAGTGCCTGCATATTGCCTGTCTGTTCCTTCTTTTCTCAGTTCTTTGCTTCCGCCTTCCAGGATGTGTGAATAATGCGGGTTTACATGAAAGTGCCAGGCTGACGCCATATTGGGCGCAAAGTTAGTTTCACTGGTGATGACCGCACCAAACGTACGTTCTTTCACCTTAGTGCCAACGTAGGTGCCTGCTGCAAGCTGTACCGGAATAAACCCTGACATATCTATGGATTAAGTCTTAAAAATAAAATATTCCTGCACATTTACCGCAAAGGAAAGGGGCCGACCGTATTGGTCAGCCCCTGCTCTTAACAAATCCGTCCATCAAATTATTGTAAAGGATCAAAATCGCCTCCCCAGTTATTATTCTGCTTTAATAACGGGTTCCTGTCTAAATTAATCTTGGGTATACCGTAAATATAGTACTGGTCTTTAATAGCGATATTGGTGGCATCGGTAGTAATTACCGTGGTAGTAAACCTATTCCATACGGTGTTGATATCCGACAGCGGGCTTACATCCGGCTGACCGGCTTTCAGCAATACCGCGATACCATGACGCTGAGGCAAGCCTCTCAGGTAATCGAACTTTTTCCAGCGACGTAAATCGTCCATGCGCTTACCTTCAAAGCAGAACTCCACAAAGCGTTCCTGTTGAAGCGCGCTGCGAACCTCTGGTTGAGTGGTGGCTGCAATACCGTAGTTGCCACCAGCTCCTGGTAAAATTCCTGCACGGCTTCTGATTTGCTTTAATGCGTCCAAAGCAGCAGCCGTGTTATTTACTTCGTTAGCACATTCGGCATAGTTCATTAATACTTCTGCATAACGAATTTCAATCCAGTCGACGGCAGCATTATAGACAGTACCTTTATCAATGTTTTTATCAATGGCTTTGATGCGATAAAAACTGGAATTAGACCAAAGCGGGTCCTGTGTAATAGAATTGTGCACGCCCTCTAATCCTGTAGTACCGCTGTAATTGGTAATGTTGGTAAAGTAAGTCCACAGATAGGTTTTATCATCACGCATTCCCTTCAGATATTGATTAGGTGCGCCGTTATAGTAGATATTTGCATAGAAGCGGTCATCCCTGTTTCTAAACAAGGTATCATAGCTTCTTGCCTGCGATGACCAGCCGGAGCCGTCTTTCATAGGGAAAGCATCTACCAGTTCAAGAGAAGGCCGGTCGTAGCCCACATCATCTTTAGACCAATCCAGTGGGATTAAACCTCCCTGAAAATAGGTTGATTGTGGATAGTTAAAGCGGCGTACCATCACTACTTCTTTATTCAACTCGTCGTCCCATATTTTGCTGTAAGGGCTGTACAATCCTTTCCCACGGGCGTCTAAAAATTCTTTGGCTGCTTTGTTGGCATCGTAGGCTTTCTGCCAGGAAGCCACGCCACCTAAGCCGTTAAACAAAGGGCTGGCAAAAAACAGCAGTACCCTTCCTTTAAAAGCCATCGCAGCACCTTTGTCTATTCTGCCCATGTCATTGTCTGTAAAGGCATCCGGCAACAAAGCAATGGCATCATCCAGGTCTTTCAAAATCTGAGTCACACATTCTGACGTTTTATTACGCGGATGCTGCAGTGTTGTCAAATCCGATGTAGGCGTTTGCGCTTCCAGTATCAGCGGTACACCACCGTAGGTACTCACCAGTTTGTGATAAGCCCATGCTCTCCAAAAAAGCGCCTGTCCTTTTATTTTATTTTTATCATCCTGGCTAAAGGTTGCTTTCTCAATATTTCCCAGCAAAATATTAATATTACGTATCCTGAAATACATATCGAAATTATCCTTTGAGTCAAAGGTAGCGGTGCCACGGAACCAATCATTGGTTTGTTTTTGGTAAGGTACGCCCTCATCTGTTTCGTTGCCACTACCACTGGTATTACCGGGCATCAGGTTCGAATAAATCGCATTTAAGTAGGCAGTAGACATGTTTACGTCTGTCCATACCTGGTCGGGCCCGACAGCAGAAAGGTTTGTTTTATCAAGGACCTTACTGCATCCCATCATCAGGAAGGGTACAAACAAGGTTAGTTTGGCTATATTAAACTTAGTTCTCATTTTTTTAGCTTTTAAAATAAACACACCTTTCTACAACCTGATATCAATACCAGCGGTGAAAGTTTTCGTGGTTGGGTAGCTCATGAATCCCTTTATCTCAGGATCATACAGCTTAAATTTGGTGATATTAAAGAGGTTGGAACCTGCTAAAAATATTTTCACATCTTTAAAGCCCAGCTTGTTTAACACAGTTCCAGGAAGGTTATAGTTAATATTCAAATACTTCATCCGTAAAAATCCACCGTTGAATACATTGAGACTGGACGTCCATGTATAACTGGCTGAATGCGGATCACCCCATGGATATATCTTTGGCGTACTACCGTTGGGGTTATCTGTAGTCCAGGAATCAGCATGGTAAGCAGGTACTTTTCCGCCGCCGCCAAAGTTTCTGCCCCAGGGGTCATTGTATGAAACTTTATATCCGGTTAAGCCGGAAACGAGTGCCTCTACTGCAAAGCCCTTATACGATACCGCTACGTTCAGGCCGTAAGAAATAGGTGCATTGTCTGCTCCAAAATAATTACCTAATACCACCTTATCATAACTATCCACTTTATTATCTGGTTTTCCATTTGGTCCGCTTAAGTCAGCGAACAGCATATCACCCAGCGCCGGAGCAACGCCATTGATGGTATAACCCGCCGGTAATTTATCCAGGTCTTGTTGTGTACGTATAATACCTAACGCCTGGTAGCCGGTTCCATATGAAAGTGTTTTCCCATTTGGATTAGCATAATCCTGCGTATTGGCTGCTACATCTTTCCTGACAACTTTATTGGCAGCATAGGTAAATACTCCTTTTACATGATAGTTGAAATTGCTGCCGATATGATTATCATAGCCCAGTTCAATTTCAATACCATTGGAATTTACTTTACCATAATTCTCCGGCGGTAAAGTACCACCAAACTCAGAAGGAACAGCCAGGATCCTGGTACCTAAAATGTCATAAGAACGGCGTTTCCAGTAATCAAAGCTGAACCTGATATTCTTGTATATCGTTGCATCGATCCCTACACCGGCGGAATTTGACTTTTCCCAGGTCAGGTTATTATTGGGAAGCCCACCATAAGTTAAACCTGGTACAGAGCCGCCGTTACTACCAAGGAAGTAGGCATTACCTGAGATAATATATTGTTCCATCCATCTCCATCTGCTATTGGGATCATCTTTATCCAACACATCATTACCGGTAGTAGCATAAGATCCTCTCAGTTTTAAAAAGTCAACGGCGTGCCCCACTGCGGATGAACTAAAAAATTGTTCCTTTGAAATTACCCAACCGGCTGATACGGAAGGGAACCATCCCCAACGCTTATCCGGTGCAAAGTTGGTAGATCCATCTCTACGAACGGATGCTGTAAAAAGGTATTTGGAGTCATAATCATAGTTGATCCTTCCGATATAAGACAGCCTTCCACTTTCGCTTTCGCTACCTCCTGCAGCCCAATCTGCGTTATTTGCACTGGTATATAAGAACTGGTCTTTAGCTGCCAGCGGAAAATTATTTTTCGTTAAGCCAAACCTGTTCCAGTAACCTTCAAATTGCTCATACACCAGCAAGCCACCTATTGTGTGCTTACCAAATGTGCGGTCATAGTTCACCTGGGCGTTTAGCTGATAGTTATTAGTCCGCTCGTAGATGTTGCCTAAATATGGCGTACCCGGATCGCCGCTCATCACGGAGCCCACCAGTGTGTCGGTATAGATCAAGCCATTAGGACCTGTCTTTTTGAAATTATAGAGTGTTTGTTTTTTAGCGAATGTTTTTACAAAGCTGTTATCATAGTTCTTACTGTAAGTACCTTTAATACTCAGTCCTTTTACGCCGGGTATTTTGTATTCAGCGGTCACCAATGCATCCAGCTGTTGATTGTTGTTACGCCAGTATCCTCCATTTCTCATCATCTCAATAGGATTTCCCAACCAACCCGGGTTATTTGGTTTACCATTGATATAAGGAGAGGCAAACACATCCCAGTACAGCAGTTTACCCCAGAGATTATTCAGATCATCAGAACCATAATCATAAGTGAAGTTGAAACGGCTACGGGTACCATAGCTGGTGCTCAGGTTTAGACCGAGTGTCAGGTTTTTTACCAGGTTGGCTTCTACATTACCGCGCAGGTTGTATTTTTTATAATTTACCTGTGGCAGGAATCCATTTTCACTCACATAAGAACCACCTACATAAGCTTTTATTTTTTCACTACCTCCGGACACGCTCAGGGCATAACGCTGACTGTTAGGATTGGTATAGGCTGCCTTGTAGTAGTTGTCCCCATTGGGATTATTTTTCAATACCCAGTTGATTTCTTCATCGCTTAAGCCGCCGTTAACTGATTTACTTAAATTCAGTCCATCTTTCACCGGCATATATTTAGGCAGGGCACCTACCCGCTGTGTATTATAGGTAGCATTGAAATTGATCACTGCCAATCCACTTTTACCGGTTTTAGTGGTTACCAGGATGGCGCCATTGGAAGAACGGGAGCCATAAATAGCGGCAGAAGAAGCGTCTTTTAAAATGGTGATATCTGCTACTTCATTGGGATCCAATGCATCGAAACTTGTTTTGTCCCGTACAATTCCATCAATCACGTATAATGGCTCCACGGCACTATTGCTAAAGGAAGATGCAGAGCGCACTTTCACGTTTGATCCAATACCAGGTGTACCTGTTGGTGAGCTGATGAAAACGCCTGACATACGGCCAGCCAACGCATTCGATAAATTAGTAGTGGGAATCAATGCGATGTCTTTTGCGTTCATAGAAGACACCGCCGACGTCATTTTGGTTTTCTTCTGTGTACCATATCCTACTACTACCACGTCTGTTAAGTCTGTAGCAGCGGGATGTAATGCAACAGTGATAGGTGTGGCACCTGCCATGACAAAAGCAGGATGAAAGCCGGTCATCGTCACTTTGATACGGCTGCCGGATGGTACGGCCAATTCAAAGTGACCTGTTGCATTAGTAACGACTCCTACCCTGATATTTCCTTCCTGGCTCACTGTAGCGCCAAGCAATGGAGACCCGATAGAATCGGTAACTGTACCTTTGACGGTAATTTTTTCCTGCGCGTGCAAACGCATTCCCTGTAGGACAAAGCATAGCAATGCGATCGTCCACAGTAACGATTTAGATTGGCTCATAGTGAAAATTGTGTAAATAGCTAATTTGTGGAATTACTCATTCATTGTTCCGGTTGATAATATCCTGAATCTGCATTAAAGGTCTTACTATGTTATCCAGAATACCACCCATAATTTGACTATTACAAATACTATTTTTGCAGGTAAGGATTAACAAACAGATAGTATCTTTCTGAAATCAGCCATGGTAAAAGAACTATAGATAACTCCCCTACCATTTATCTGATCTGAAAATTAAATTGCCCGGTGCCTAGCAGTCCTTCGCCTGTTACCCCCTCAGCGATGCCAACAAACTGGCGGGCTACATCAGAACAAAAAAAATGGACGATGACTTCTCCATTTTTATCAGTGACCACTACCGGTTTCCATAACAAAGTGTTCCGCGCATCAATGCCCGGACTCGTTTCTTTATCATAATCCGGTTCGTAAAATTCCCGGCTTTGGTAATAACCTTTTGTGATGGCCGTTTTAGTGAGCCGGAGCAATTCTGCTTCTGTGTATGTTGGATAATGGTATACTACTTCTTTATGGTTATCCCTGGTTAAAAGCACCTTATAATGCCTGGTGATTGGTTGTGTAAACATGTTATACGTTTTCCCCTCCACCGGCTTTATGTCAGTACGGCAATCCGGACAATTCAGCCAACCACAAAGCCCTACATAGTCTGTATTCCCTTCATATTTTGCGATGCTGTCCAGGTATCCCAGGTACCGGTCTGCATATGCGGGCCCTTTACCGGTAATCGTGATTTCTTTTAACGTTTTCCCATAAGGGATATAAGTGGTGTCCACTTGTTTTTTCCCTGGAGCCGGGAAAGTATCAGGTAGTAAATAAGTGGTAGCATTTATGCTGCCGGCCTTTCGAATCGCGTCAAATGGATTTTCCACCCGGATACCATATATTTTTTCCTTCTCCGGAAAATATTTAATAAAAAAACGGGGACCTGTTGCCAGGTCGGTTGGTGTGAGATAAAATTTCCCGGCACTATCTACCGTTACAAACTGGCTCCTTGTTTTATCATAATTATGAAACATGAGCGACAGCGGTTTTTTATCTTTACCGCTTTTTCTTTCCGGTGTAGCCCATGCCTGCAGGGTATCTGATACTACTGGTGTCAGTTGATGGCTTTGGCTTAACGTGGCAGCGTTCCAGGTGTAGTTACGCCAGCCCTGCGTCAATAGCAGGAGCTCCAGCGCCTCCCGGCGGTTAGCATGTGTACTATCGAAATAATAAGCGGGGTTGCAGATCTTACCACGTATTTGTGTAGAAAGATAATAATAACTCAGGATGTTATTCGTTTGCTCCGCATTGCGGAACAAGTTATCGTATACACACAAACTAAATACAGCGGGTATGGGCGTGCCATTGGCATCGGTGGTTTTAATTTTTAAAGACACCTTTTCTTTGGGGTGATACTCATTTTTCACCTGGCTGATGCTGATATGGAATTGTTGTTCCAGGTGCAGGTATACCAGTCGCTCTGCTACGGGCCGTAAATGTTCATCGAAAAGCGTTAATTCTCCTATGCCCGCAGGTATTTGCTGCACAGGCATTTTCACCGTCATGCTATCGGCTACTTCACCGGCTGCGATAAACATGACGGCGCCTCTGACCTGCAAGCGGAGATAAAATTTACTTTTCTGTGGTACGTCGTGCGCCAACACTTTCACGCTCAGACTATCCTGTGTGGTTTTCAATAACCGCATACAAAGTCCGCCTGTTACCGCTGCGGGTACTGCATACACGCTATCCTGGTGATTGGCCAGCTTCACCTGGTAGGTAACATTTTTCTCCGGCGTAAACAGGAAGCTGCCCATCCCAGCATGTACTGTATTGAAATGCAGCACCGGTATATCTCCTTTCAATAATGTTCCGGTAACGTCCGCAGGCTGACCGTTGCTATTAACAGCTTTAAAAGCCACCCGGTTAGGTACGCCTGCTAACAGGTTTCCACCTTCCGGGAACAATTGAAACTGAACAGCTCCGCCGGATGTTGCTTTACTTTGCTGCAGGCGGATTTGCCTGGCCCTGATTTCTTTGGGATCATTGAACACGCTGATACGGGCCATGGCGTAATAATACGGCTGTCCTTCAAAGAAAGAATGTGCGGTATATCCTTTCAGCAGGTATTCACCATCTGTGAGCGTTTGTGGCAGGTATACATGACCATAGGACATGCCATTACCTACAGGATACATTTCTTCCCATAATACACTGTCGCTTCCTGCTTTCTGTAATTGCAGGTATAGTGTATTATCCAATGTGGATAGCGTATAATCGCCGGCGTTTAATACAAAAGCATTGAACCAAAGGTCTTCTCCTGCAATATATCTATCCTTGCTGGTTCTCAGGTACAGCGCCGTTTGAGCAGATGGCTTTACAGTATCGAGCTGGCGGGCCAGCTGATCCATTGCCTCGCGGTTCTGAGAAAAAACGTGGCTGATAAATAAACAGAACATAAGGGCCAGGCATACCGGGTATTTCATGATACTGCTGTTAGGGTACTATTTCCAGGAGTTTGAGCCGACTGCACGTTTGTTAAAATAAAAAATATACGGTAAAATCAATAGCATCTCCCTAAAATGCTTTCCGGAAAATATCAATATCCCTCCTTATTTTCGTGACATGAACTAAAAGTATGCTTTGATGATCTATGTAAGTGAGCCCATCACCACGGCACCGGCGGTATTTAAAACCAGATTGCAGGAAATGGTTTACCAAACGTTACAAAAGCTGGAAGTGCCGTTTGAACGTGTTGATACAGACGAAGCGATTACCATGGAAGATTGTATCCGGATTAACGAACAACTGGATATGAAAACGGTGAAGACCCTGTTTCTCTGTAATCGTCAGCAAACTGATTTTTACCTGTTTATTACCACAGCGGATAAGCCTTTTAAAACAAAAGACCTCAGTGCTGTATTGAATATTTCCAGGCTGTCTTTTGCGCCGGTGGAGTTGCTGGACAGCATGTTAGGCACCTCCGTAGGAGCCGCTACTATTTTTGGGGTGATGCTGGATAAAGAAAATAAGATACAGGTGGTGATCGACAAAGATATTCTTTCGGAGGAATGGTATGGCTGCAGTGATGGCACCACCACGGGCTATATGAAGGTACCTATGAACTGGATCATGCCGCATTTTCTTGATTATGCAGGGCATGCGCCGAAAGTGGTGGAAATAGCTTTTAGCAGTTAGCTTTTAGCCAATGTGGTCTTCGCCGCATTTACTAAAAGCTAAAAGCTAACTGCTAAAAGCTATTTAATATCCCGGATTAGGCACCAGGTTAGGGTTCAATGCCAGCTCTATGGCAGGAATAGGGAACACCCGACGGAAAACATCGTTGTCGGCCGGTTTAAAGCCCCACTTGCCTTCAAACTTACCAAAGCGGATCAGGTCATTTCTTCTCCAGGCTTCCCAGGCAAATTCGCGGGCGCGTTCTTCCAGCAGCATAGGCAGTGTAGTACCTACCCATGGAGTAGTGCCGGCGCGTGAACGGATTTTGTTCACCAGCACATCAGCTGTTTGCAGTTCTCCTTTTACCACGGTAGGTGTGGCACCACGAAGAATCGCTTCAGCTTTCATCATGATCACATCTGCCAAACGGAATACCGGTAAATCAGTATTCTGGAAACGGGTGGAAGTATTTACGTTTTTGTCAGGATAATACTTGATGGAACGTACGCCTTTCAATTGTCCTTTCAGGTCGTTCCCAACATCCAGTTTCGCTTCACCACCTGGTTTCAGCGTGAGGTCAGGAGAGATTTCCACCCACCAGTCGATCGGTGTATCAGGACCTGTGGATGAAGCATCCAGGGTTTTGGTAGTGGTATGTACAATGTTCTTTGTACTGTCTTTGTTATACTGTTTACCAGCCAGCCAGGTGTTGTTACGTACATCATTCGGCTGGTTGAAGTAAGCATAGAAATCGGGAATGGTGCTTAATGCCACACTAGGTCCAAATGCATCCGGCAGGTCGAAACGTGCTTTCAGGAAAGGATGGAGGCAGAAACGTGTAAAGTGGCAACCGGGAATCAGGTTGGCATCATAAGGAATAGCGAAGATCGTTTCCTTAATCTGTGGACCATTATCCGGTTTGAAGATAGAAGTGAAGTCTGCCTCCAGTGAATAGGGTGCGTTGGTGAGGATACTGTCTGCCATTGCAACAGCGTCTGCATAACGCGGTGTACCGGTATAATACTCAGAATTGAGATACATTTTTTCCAGCAGGGCAAATGCCAGCCATTTGGTGGCGCGACCATAGGTGCTTCCATCTACTTTGGTGGTCAGGTTGGGTAATGCTGACTTCAACGTATTCTCAATAAAGGCGAATACTTCTTTACGTTGTTTGGTAGCCGGTGGTGTGCTTGCCGGAAAACTATCCAGTACGGGGATATTACCGTACAGGTCCATCATAAAGAAATAGAACAGGGAGCGCATCGCTTTCAATTCCGCTACAGAAGAGGTTTTGTAGGCGCCATCTGGTAATGCTTTCACTAAGTTGAGGGCGTTATTGGAGATATTGATACCACCAAATCCCCACTGCCAGGCACTGATTACATAGGGATGGCTGCTACCCCAGGTATGCAGGTGCATAAAACGATATTTACCGCCATCGTCGTAGTTACCATCGCGGGCAGGAATGATGGCTTCATCTGTAGAAAACTCCTGCAACATCCAGTAATCCACGCCGTAGCTGAAGCCGGTACCGTTCATCCAGTAGGTAGCATCCCCGGATTTGGTGTTGGCCAGCTGGGAGTATACCGCGCCAATAGCTGCGGCATAAGAGGCGTTATTGGAAGGAAAGTTTGATGGCGTATATTTTGATTCCACATCCACATCCAGCTTGCGGCATGCTGCCAGCGCCGTTACGGCAAGCAGGAAAATGTAAAGGATTTTATTTGATCTCATATCTTGATATTTAAACAAAGAGATTGATTAGAAAATAGCATTCAGACCAAAGATGAAAGACCGGGTTTTGGGATAATAGTTCCTGGCGTCGATACCTGGTGTAAGGCCACCGAGGTCCATTTCAGGGTCTATGCCGGTGTATTTGGTGATCGTGAATACGTTATTCACGTTGCCGTATACACGTAGTTTGCTGATGTAATTACTTTTGATCCCGAAAGTATATCCCAGGGTAAGGTTATCCATACGCAGGTAGGAACCGTTTTCCAGGAACCTGTCGGAGATCATGAAAGAGTTTTTGTCGTTGTACGACTCCCCTGCTGTAAACTTCAGGATGTTCGTCACTTTAGCATCTGTAGGTGTATTCAATGCAGCTTTGGTGGCATTCAGAATTTTGTTGCCGGATACGCCACGGATAAATACGTTCAGATCAAATCCTTTCCAGGTGAAGGTATTGCTCCATCCATAAGTAATGGAAGGTTGTGCATTACCAGCGCGCATCAGGTCACCGATAGCCGGAGAGGTAGTCACCGTACCATCAGCTTTCTGATAAGTGGAAACGCCGTCTTTATCTTTACCGAGGTAATGGAACAGGGTGAAGGTACCGATAGGCTGGCCTTCCAGTACTTTCTGGCTCCAGTTACCGGATTGACCTTTACCGCCGAGGATAGCGGTAGGAATGTCTTTCAGCGTAAAGCGGCCGTTAGACAAAGAGCTGATGCTATTGGTGTTATGGGAAACGTTGGCCGATGTTTTCCAGGAGAAATTTTTGGTGTGCACCGGTTCTGCGTTCAGTACTACTTCAATTCCTTTATTGCTCACCTTTCCTACGTTGGCCAGCAAAGTAGTGGTAATGTATTGGGTAGTGGTTACCGGGTAGTTCCAGATCAGGTCGGATGTTTGTTTATCGTAGTAGTCGATGGCACCGCTCAGGCGACCATTGAAGAGGGCGAAGTCGATACCCGCATTCAGCATACCGGTACGTTCCCATTTCAGGTCCGGGTTGGCATTCTGTACGGGTGCGATGGCGTTGATCAGGTTACCATTGTCGTAGTAACGGCCGGTGGTGCTGTATTGCAGTTGTGCAGCCAGTGGATCAAACCCGAGTGAGTTACCGGAGCTACCGTAGCTCAGGCGCAATTTCAGGTCGTCGAAGATATTATTCGCTTTCATGAAAGGCTCCTGGCTGATACGCCAGCCGGCTGATACCGCGGGGAAGTAACCCCAGCGATTATTTTTACCGAATGCGGAGGAACCATCATTACGCAGGGAGGCCTGGAAATAATATTTATCTGCGTACTGGTAGTTGATCCTGCCGTAGTAAGAGATGAGACGTAATGTGGTGAGTGTGGTAGAACCGGAGTTATCAAATACCACGGTACCTGGAGGCGGGTTGCTCAAGGCCAGGTTATTCCAGGACAGTGCGTCGCTACCGAAACCTTGGGTGGTAACGCCGAAGCCGTCGCCGTTATGGTCTTCCTGCCAAGAGTAACCTGCCAGCACTTTGAAATTATGTTTACCTACTGTTTTATCGTAGTTAAAATAAGATTCGATGATATTGCGGGCGTTGGTCCAGGTGAGGCGATTGGCTTTACCATTCAAACCTTTTGCCAGTACGGAGAGGCTGTTGTAATATACATTCCTGGTTACCTGTTCCCGTTGAGTGGAAAGGCTGAGTGTATAAGTGAGTCCAGGCAGGATCTTCACTTCTGCCAGTCCGTTGGCGAGGAACTTGTTGATTTTAGTCTGGTCCCTGTTGTTGTCAATCAGCGACACCGGGTTATTACTACCACGGATGTTGCCGGCATAGTCTTCTGTATAGGTGCCATCAGCACGTTTTGGCAGTACGGTTGGGAGGTAGTTGAGCATATTACCGAATACCGCATCTGGCACGTTATTCTGGGTAGTAGCGGTATTGAAGATATTCAGACCGAGGCGCAGGCGATCATCAAACGCACGCTGATCGATGTTGGCGCGTACACCTAATCTTTTCAGGGAAGAAGTTTTGATGATACCGGGATTGTCCAGGTAGTTCACGCTGAAGCCATAGGTAGTACTTTTGGCGCCGCCCATCACCGCCAGGTTATGGCTGTGGGAAACGGCGTCCTGCTGTACTTCTTTTTGCCAGTCGGTGTTTACGGGAGTAGTAGTACCCGGATATACATCGTTGTTGGCGGCGGCCAATACCTGACCGTTATCTGCGAGGTACTTACGTAACTCATCGCCGGTAAGTACTTCCAGGCGTTTCGATACTTTTTCCAGTCCTACGTAAGCATTATACGCAATACGCAGTTGATCAGCCTTAGGGCGGCGGGTGGTAACCATGATTACACCGTTAGCCGCTCTGGCTCCATAGATGGCGGTAGAAGCACCATCTTTGAGTACATCGATAGTGGCGATATCATCCGGGGCTACCATGTCGATAGGAGCACCGGGCACACCATCGATTACATAGAATGGCTCCTGGGCGCCACTACGCAAGGTAGAAGGACCTCTTAATATAACTGTTGGGTTTTGATTCGGGTTACCACTTTTGGTGATGGTCAAGCCGGGTACCTTACCCTGTAGCAGCATAGATGGGGAAGCGATAACACCTTGTGTGAACTCACCGGAGTTAACAGAGCTGATAGCGCCGATGACGTTCTTTTTGCTGGTTTTACCATACCCGGTGATAACTACGTCGTTGAGCTGTTTCAACTGCTGCACCAGTGATATATTGAGTGTGTGGGAGCCGTTTACGGAAACATCTTTGCTTTCGTAGCCCACAAAAGCGATGTGCAATGTGCTGTTACTACCGGCAACGTCTAAACGATACTTACCTTCTGCATCTGTTACTACACCGCTACGGGTGCCGGCTTCAGAGATGCTCACACCGGGAAGTGGTTGATTTTTGTCGTCGGTGATCTTACCCTGGATCCTGAATTTATCCTGCGCCTGTACTGGCTGCAAAGCCAGACAAAGGCAGGCAATCCAGCACAGGAAAGCTGGCAGCAGTTTTACAGGAAACCGCAGTGAAAACCTACATTGATAGATTTTGTTCATAAAGCAATCTTTAAGTGGCTTGTTTGTTTTAAATGTTAATGGCTGCTGTTCTTGAATGGAAGATGCATTAGCTTAAAATCCGCCAGGCGTAAAGCATTCAGTGCAATTGGTAATACATTCATGTTTAATCGATAAGGAGTATTTACGCCATAAAACTAAATATGATGCTGTTGAATTAATAGCAGATCGTGTTATCAGATTATTATCTTAATGTCATCTGGTTGAATTGGCTTGCCTGTAGTGCCTTTCAGACAAACCTATGCCGCAATGCGGACGTTCCTGTACTCACTGACGATATCGCACAACTGATTCCGGGGACTGGAATGATTTGCTACATCCCGCCACAGCAATAGATTTCATCGCAATAAATGGCTATTGAATTTTATTTCGCATAAAAAATCACGTACAACTTCTGGTTGTTTTTTTCCTGAAATGGGTATTCCAAATGCACGATGCCGGATATAGAAATTGGTTGACCAATACCGCAAAAAGATGTTAATTCCTCATAACGCAAAATGTGATTTCTTTTTGGAGAAAGGTACGTGGAACCAACTACGACCAAATTAGTATTTCACTTGGAAGAAAGAAAAAAAATTTTTGTTCTCCGATCGGGTAAAAAGGAGGAAACATCATGCCGTTGAGCCATGCAGGCTCACGAAATCGGTTTCGTAATATGCCGCTATGCCGGGGATGAATGGGTGTTTTGCGCGGATGTTTTCTATGTGAAAAAATACTTGTGCCAACATGAATTTAAAAGGGAGGGGATGGTGCGTGGAGTTATTTATTTCATCTTTCTACATCTATCTAAATCTCCTAATTTCACCCTGATTTATTCAACCAGCACCTTTGATACCGCCTCACAAAATAACTACGCTACCTTCTTTTCTGAGCGGGGTAACATCTTCCGAAAACTTACTACACTAAACTTTACTTCATTCATTTTGTTAAACTGCTATATGCAGCTCTACATATGCGAAACAACGCCGTAACAAATACTTCCTGGCCGGTGCTTTCCTATAACGATTGGAAAGATACCCTTGCCACCGTACATCTCTGGACACAGATCGTTGGAAAAATCCGTTTGCGGAAAATGCCGTGGCTGAATCACTCGTGGCACGTAACACTGTACGTAACCCCTGATGGCCTGAGCACAGGAAGTGTACCGTATCAGGACGGTATTTTCCAGATAGATTTCAACTTCATGCAGCATCAGCTGATCATTATTACCAGTATGGGTAGGCGGGAGACGTTAGCGCTGCAGCCCAGAACAGTCGCCAGTTTCTACCAGGAACTTTTTGAAAAGCTCGATGTATTAGGCATTGATGTCAGCATCAATGGCATGCCGAGCGAGATCCCCAATGCCATTCCTTTTGAAGAAGATACGATACACCAGTCTTACGATGCCCGCCAGATGGAAGACTGCTGGCAGGCACTTGTGAAAATACATAATGTATTCACGCGCTTCAGAACCCGTTTCACCGGGAAATGCAGCCCGGTACATTTTTTCTGGGGCGCCTTCGACCTGGCAGTTACCCGGTTTTCTGGCAGAGATGCTCCCCTGCATCCCGGCCAGGCACCTAATATGCCGGCAGCTGTAATGCAGGAAGCCTATTCCAAAGAAGTAAGCTCCTGTGGCTTCTGGCCCGGCAATGAGCAATACCCGCATGCAGCATTTTATGCCTACTGCTACCCTGCTCCTGCTGCTTTTGCGGAGCAACCGGTGAAACCTGCTGCTGCTTTTTACAGCACTGAAATGGGAGAATTTTTACTCCATTACGCCGACGTACAAACGGCCGATGATCCGGAAGCAACACTGCTGGACTTCCTGCAGTCGACCTATGAGGCCGCTGCCAATACCGGCCAATGGGACCGTGCAGCCCTGGAATGCGACCTATCTCACCTGGAAAATGCGTTTGGTTGCTTTAAGGAAGAAACGTGATACTAACGGTACCGTACCTACGTATTTATTTCTTTAATAATTTATTGTTGACGATTTTTTCCAGCACCTCTTCCTTCTGGTATTTACTGATAGGTACTTCATAGGTGCCCATGTGCAGAATATTACCTTCGATGGCACTGATATGTTGCATGTTGACCAGGTAGGATTTATGCGGCTGGAAGAATTGTCGCGATGGCAGCTTTTCCTGTACCGACTTCAGCGTGGCATGCGTCACTATTTTTTTATCTGCTGTATAAAAAGCCACATAATTCCCCAGTGCTTCTGCGAACAGGATATCGTTGAACAACAGTTTCTCGAGTTTGGTATCTGACTTAATAAAAATATATGATTGATCTCCGGGCTGCTGTACGCTAAAATAATCATATGCTTTATTAGCCGCTTTCAGAAACCGCTCAAACGAAACAGGTTTTACCAGGTAATCCAGTACATCCAGCTCAAACCCTTGTATGGCATATTGTTCATAGGCTGTCGTAAAAATTACTTTAGGCGGATGAGGAAGGCTTTTCAGGAATTCGATCCCTGTCATATAAGGCATTTCAATATCCAAAAACAGGAGATCTATTGCCGGTTGTTGTTTCAATACCCCATTCAGCTCAATGGCATTTTCGCAGGTAGTGACAACCTCCAGGAAGCCTGTTTTGGCGGCATAGCCCTGTAACCCTTTAGCAGCAATGGGTTCATCGTCTGTAATGATACATTTTATATGAAAGCGCTCCATCAGTTCAATATTAATTTTAATTCGGCTAAAAAAGTATCACGGGTAGTTTGTATGGTCAGGGTATGTGCGCCGGGATAAAGTAATTCTAATCTTCTTTTCAGGTTATCCAGGCCAATGCCTCCTTTGCGGGCAATACCGGCGTGCTCCGGCAATGCATTTTCAACTACAAAACATATTTCAGTGGCTTGTTTGGTCATCTGCATACGGAGATGAAAATTGCCTCCTACATATTTAAACGCATTTTCCACCAGCGGCAAAAAGAGCAAAGGATACACCTGTTCATTTCCCAGCTGCTCATCGAAATGTACGCTCAACTGCAGCTTTGTGGAAGATCGTATTCGTTGTAAGTCGATGAAGTTTTGCAGATATTGTATCTCCTGGCGGATGCTCACCGTTTGCTGCTGATCGTACAACTGGTACCGCAGCAGTTCTGAAAAGCGCTCCACGGTTTTCTTGGCGGCCGCTACATCTTCATCCATCTGAAAATAAATAGTATTCAGGGCATTAAACAGGAAATGCGGATGATATTGGGCCCTTAAAAATTTCAGTTCCGTTTGCAGTTGATCATTGGCTATTTTCTCCAACTGCAACTGGTTTTGTACATATGCCTGCAGGAAAATATTACTCCGCCGCACACCGTAATAAATCAACGAATACAGCAAGGGGATCACGTTGATATCCACTACATCTTCCCATTGCAGCCCGTTGTCTGTTAAGGCGGCCATGGGAAGTAACGTTGCATTTTGTACCACCAGGTTCAGGAGGCAAACATATCCCAGCTCATTCACTATGCTGCGATAGGACAACCCGGCGGTTCTGTTCTCATCAAAGAAGCGAAACAGCCGGTTGAGCATCCATATAAAGATGTAGCCCATCACAATGCTGCATAGCACTTCAATGGTATTGAGCAACAAAGGCCGGTGCCAGAAGCGCGTCCCTGAGCTGCTGTCTGCCAGCAGACGGATGGTATAATATACCAGCAGTCCATACAGCGCGGGGAACAGGTACTTCCAGAATGTTCGCTTCATCATGATTGAAAGTTACAACTAATTATACGGTTATGGCTTCAGCAGGTAATGACAGGGGAATGGCTTCTTCGCGGGCCTTCTTTTCCCGCGGCTGCCGGGGCTTCATGCCAAACAGGAACCGCATCACGCCGAAGGGCCGGATAAACAGGTGGAAAATCAGCATACTCAGTGCGAAGGTAACAATCACCGTGAAGGCGTACTTCAACGCCACTTCATCAGGGGTTTGCGTGATGTAAAAGGTGAGTATCACAATAATGGTTTGATGCAGTATATAAAAAGGATAGGCGGCTTCATTGAGATAGAGTAATGCGGTGCTTTTCCGGTTGAGATACTTCTTACCGTATCCAATAATCGCGAATACCCACATCCACGCAGCAATCGCCGATATAGCAAAAAATATATAGGTGGCCGGTGCATGCCTGTAATCATCGAATAGCATCCAGGGTTCCCGCTTATTCCAGCGTAGATAATTGATCACGATCGTTAACGTAAAGGCAATTGTCAGCGAAAAGCGGCGGTTACGCTCCAGGCTATCCATCCAGCTGGGATTGGCAATACAGAAAAAGCCGGCAAGTACAAAAAACAGCCAGTAGAGCAGGAAAGCGTAGTCGTTGACCAACATATTGGTTTCAGGGAACTGCAATATCATAAAAGTATATACCAGTACGCCGGGGATCATCAGCAAATAAATATATCTACCATGGCCTATCCAGTTGGCCTTCTGAAGCAAGGCCTTTCCTTTTGGGGAGGTAAACCAGGCAAATACAGGGGCAAATACAATATCGTATATCAGCAGGTAACAGATGAACCAGAGGTGATGCCAGCTGATATTGCCCCGGGGATAAGTACCGGAAGTAAACATATGTTTGTAGAAATCCCAGTAATTGCCTGAAAAACCCTGTGTGAGGCGCTCCATATATATCTGCGGTGGTACAATGACCAACATCCCCATCAGCAATGGTACAAACAAGCGACGGAACCGGAGGCCAATAAAACCGCCGCCTGATCTGCGCTGCAGCATATAATAACTGACGGTACCGGAAATAAAGAAAAGCAGGGGCATCCGGAAGCGGTGGGTAAAATCATTGAACTCCAGCAACATATTACTGGTCTCTTTATTCTTGAGATGCCAGCCCCATTCGGCCACATAGGGCATAGCAGCATGGAAAAATAATACACAAAGGATGGCTAATACCCTTAGCCAATCTAAATAAGCCTGCCTGTCGGGCGATTGTGGTTGCATAAAGGAGATTTTATACAAACTTATTAGTGGCAGGCGGGGTGTTAAAAGATATTTGACGTTTGGGCAGATTCCGGTGATGAAAGGACAAAAAAAAATAAAATCAGCCACCACAGGGCTTCTCCCATAAAAATACCCGTTTTTCAAAAAAATTTTCCGGTAGGATGTCCAATTTGATTTAAGTCAGTCATTATTCCTGTATAAACGCAAACATTCAACAATAAATAAACGTATCATGGAACCAAGAATTAATTATTTTCAGAAAGGACAGGGCGCATTCAAAGCATTAAACGGTATAGGTGCTTATCTCTCTAAATCTATTATAGAACAGCCGTTATTACACCTGATTTATTTCCGGGTATCTCAAATCAATGGTTGTGCTTTTTGCCTGGACATGCATTCCAAAGACCTGCGGGCGATCGGGGAAACAGAACAGCGTCTTTATATGTTAAGTGGCTGGAGAGACTCTCCTGTTTATACTGCCCGTGAGCGCGCTGCTTTTACCTGGGTAGAAGCCGTTACCAGCGCACATGTTCCGGAAGCAGTATATACTGCCAGCAGGGAAGTTTTCTCAGAAGAAGAACTGGTAGACCTGACGATGGCAGCGATTGCGATCAACAGCTACAATCGCCTGAATGCCGCCTTCCTCCCAACAGCAGGCGGTTACCAGCCAGGGATGTTTAATCAACAAGCAAAATAAATTCGTACATTCACTCACTTTTTAAATAAATAATGTCATGAAAGAATTCATGTTAATATTTCGCCAACCGAGCTACGACTATTCACAGGCTACACCAGAAGAAATGCAGGCACTCGCCAAGAAATGGGGCGACTGGGCAGGTGGTATTGCCGCACAGGGGAAATTATCGGCACCCGGTCGCAGGCTGGATTTTAACGGTAAAGTGCTGAAAGCAGGTGGTGTTATTACCGACGGTCCTTTCGTTGAAATCCGTGAGCGCCTCGGTAGCTTCCTCATCGTGAAAGCGGATTCACTGGACGAAGCAACCACCCTGGCACATGGTTGCCCGGCGCTGGATGCCAATGGCAGCGTGGAAATCAGGCCTATTATGGGGTAGCAGAAAGCATAAAGCAGAAGGCAAAAAGCTATTGTGGAGATTGATCTAAGCGAATATTTATCTATCAATATTACTCAAAATCCACTCCCTTGCGGGAGTGGGTTTTGCTATCGATATGGAAAACCAACAAACTTCTCTAAAGCATTTATTTCAGCAGGAATTTTCCAAAATGGTGGCAGTAATCAGCCGTCGCTATGGACTGCAGCATATTGAAATAGCGGAAGATATTGTCAGCGAAACTTTTTTGCAGGCCACAGAAACCTGGGAACAGAAAGGAATGCCGCCCAATCCTACCGCATGGCTTTACACTGTAGCCAAACAAAAAACGCTGTATCATTTCCGGAGAAATGAAATTTATGAGAAGAAAGTGATGCCGGCCATCGCCGCCAAAGAAGTAACCACGGTTGAAAATGATGACTTCAGCTTTTCTGCACAGCAAATAAAAGATAGCCAGCTGCAAATGCTTTTCGCTATCTGTGATCCTTCCATTGCCAGCGAAGCGCAGATAGGACTGGCATTGCGCATCCTTTGCGGTTTCGGCATCGATGAAATTGCAGAAGCATTTTTGTCTAACAAAGAAACAATCAATAAAAGATTATTCAGGGCCAAAGAAAAACTGCGCACGGAGAATATCCGGATGGAATTACCACCCGAACGCGAAATCGTTAACCGACTCGACAATGTATTGCACATCATTTACCTGCTTTTCAGCGAAGGATACTACTCTCAAACACAGAACCAGATCTTACAGAAAGATCTTTGCGTAGAGGCGCTGCGACTCGGTTTGATGCTCACCGATTATAACAGTACCAATCTCCCTAAAACCAACGCACTCATTGCCCTGATGTGTTTCCATGCCTCCCGGTTTGATGCCCGGCAACAGCAGGATGATACCGTTGTACTATATGAAGAACAAAATGAAGCTTTGTGGGATCAGGCATTGATCAACCAGGGGCAACATTTCCTGGCACTTTCTGCACAGGGAGATGAAGTGAGTTCTTATCACCTGGAAGCCCGGATTGCTTACTGGCATTGCATTAAGGAAGATACCCCTGAAAAATGGGAACATATTCTTCAGTTATATAACGAACTGCTGATGATCAACTATTCGCCCAGTGTAGCGCTCAACAGGACCTTTGCGCTTTATAAAGCCAACGGGGCCAAGGTAGCGCTGGTAGAAGCGGAGAAATTAAAACTGGAGAATAACCACTTTTATTTTTTACTCTTAGGGGAGCTGTATAAAGATATTGATACCCAAAAAGCGTCGATGAATTGGCAAAAAGCGTATGATTTGGCAAAAACGCCCACAGAAAAACAAGGTATCAGGGAGAAGATGAATAGCCTCGAAAAATAATTACATACAGATGGAGACCAATATAAAATTTATCGGCAAAGTAGATTCTATACTAACCTCGCTGGAAGAATGTCCGTTGCAGGAGAGCGAAAATGCACCAGCTGCCATGATCACCATTTTTCCTGAATTTATCACCGGTATCCAACACATTACAGAGGGCACAGATCTGCTTTTATTTACCTGGCTACACAAGGCCAATCGGACGGTATTGGCGTGCCAGCCGAGGAATAATCCGTCCGCTCCGCTTACGGGCGTATTCGCCACCAGATCGCCTGACCGGCCTAATCCTATTGGCATACATGAAGTGAAAGTATTGGCCGTTTCTCCTGATGGTGTGATTGCAGTATCCGGCCTCGAAGCATTGGATCAAACACCTGTGATTGATATTAAACCAGTTATCCGAAGGTAGTATGAAATATCCGGTCGTTGCTGGAAAGCAACAACCGGAGTAGCTAAGTCTTATAACTCCAATCCATGTACTAATGTCATAGTACAATTATCGGTACTTCCCCATCGTATCGCCTTTAACGGTTGATACGCAGGATCATTGTAACACTGCAATGCCGCTGCTTCCGACGGAAATTGAATAATGGCATTCATTCTTTTCATTCCTCCTTCTACGGGGATGGCTTCCAAGTCGGCAGCCAATACCACGGCGCCATATTGTTTGAGTAAGAGAATAACTGGTGGAGCATACTGACTATAAGCCTCCATATCTGTAATGTCGTAGCTGTTGACGTAATATACTGGCATAAATTATTTTTTAGTAGATGTATTCCGGTGGTGTGATTCCATTGCTGCGCAGGTATACCGTAGCCTGTCCGCGGTGATGGGTTACGTGATCAATAGTGGCGTAGAAGCCTGCTATCACGGGTTCAGACAAGGTAATACCGTCGATACTTTTTTGCAGCGCATCAAAGGCTTGCTCTACATATGCTATGGTGGCCTTTTTACCAGTAGTGGGTGCAGGTGGATTCCAGTCGGCCGATTGTTGCCGGATATAATTCTCCTCCCACCAGCCAATACCATAGCCAATATGGTGTAATAACTCACCGAATGTCCATACTTCCGGAACAGGTTTAAAGTCAAATTTTTCTGCCGGCATTGCTGCGGCTACGCGAAGCGTATAGTCTTTCGCATTGTTCAGGGTGGCTAATAATTGTGCTTTCATCTGATTTGTTTTGATGAGCCAAAATTAACGTGCCTCCTCTCCTTGTATTTAAGGAATATTGCTGTTTTTAGGAACGCATGGCAGAAGGCGATTTTCCGAACTGCTTTTTGTACGCTGCAGAAAAATGTTCAAGACTATTAAAGCCGGTAGCGAAAGCAATATCGGTCACCGGTAGCCGGGTATCGGAAAGTTGCAGTTGGGCTTCTTTAAGTCGCACCTGAAGCATATAGTTATACGGAGATGCCGCTGTGACCTGTTTAAACAAGCGGTTGAAATGAAAGGGACTCATATGACCGATAGCTGCCAATTGTGATAAGCTGATATCATCCGCATAATGATCATTGATAAACGCCTTTACGCCTTCGATCACCGGCAGGTAGTTGCGTTTTTGTTTATCATTCAGTACGGGCAAGGGCTGAAGTGGGCTACCGGCACTCAATATCGACAGAAAGAGCGAGGTCATTAATTGCTCCGCATTTAACTGGCTATAACGGGGTTGTTGTAATAGCGTAAAGATACGCTGATGCAGCAGTTCCATTTCCGGCGTAGCCTTTACGAGAATAGACTGCAGATCGGGGTTATCAAAAAACCAGGAAAACGTTTGGGCATAAGGCATCAGGCTGGCAACACTTTCAGCTGCAAAAGAAAAAATGGTACATTGATCCGGGATATCATGTACATGCGCAACCTGGTGTTCGTAACCGGGTTTACAAAGCAGGAATAAGCCACTGTAAGCATCTAAATCATTTCGGAACACCTTAAAGCGGAAGTTGCCTTTGCGGATGTAAGCCATAGAAAAAGTAGCCTGGTATTCTTTTGCAGAAACCTTGCATTCCCGGCACTGACATAAAAAATTATGTACGGTGCAGATAGGTGACTGATAGAGGGTTTGGATATCCGCCTGCATAATGTAAAGGTAGTATTTGTAGTTAAATAAAGACCAAATTTAGCAGGGGGTGATGACAACCTTATGTCAGGAGGGATACTTCATTAACTGATTTTTTTCTGCTACATCGCCGGTAACTTACTCATGTCTATCTTCTCTTTTCCAAAACCTAACGTTACCCCGAACATGGCCAGTATACGTGATTTATCAAGCCCAAAGTCGTTGCCAAATGCGCCGTTGATGTACAGGTCTTTCGCCACACGGTAATTCACAAAGCCTACTACGCGCTGGGATTTCAGGTGATCGCCTACCGTATAATTACGGTAAATAGCTTCCATGCCGAGACTTATGGGATCGAATTCGAAAGATAAACGGCCACCTACATCCACACTGTTTGCGGACGTAATGCTGCCATTGGCCAGGGCATAGGCATCATACATATACCGGGTATAGGCAGCGATGCTGAAATAATTGGTATTGACAGCCCCTGCACGATGACTGTTCAGCGGTGTATTGAGCGCCACGGTACTCCAGATACCCGCCCTGCCGGCTTTCCAGGTAGTATCGCCAATGCCATAGGTAGCATAGGCTCCGGCTACTTCCCATTGAAAAAGTGGCTTTTCAGTAAGTTGATTTTTTACCCGGCTCATTAGCCCGGATAAAGTTTCATTTTTCCGGGCGGTGTATTCTCTGAAGATGCGGGCAATAGTGGCGGTATCTTCCTGTTGTACGGCGCGGTTATAAGCCGGGTCTGCGTTAACGGCGTTCAGGATATCGGCTTGCTGTTGCTGCGTGAGGGTATCAACCGTTTCCTGGAGGCGGGCAGCGTAGCCACGGCGGTAAGCACGGAGCACGGTACTACGGAAACCTATCGAGAACACTTTCTGTGATGTGCTGATAGTATCCGGAATCATATCTTTTTTGATGAAAGCCACTGACACAGACGAAAACTTGAGCGCAGAAAACGGCTGCGTTTTCCATACTTCTTTTGTGGTACCTGTTTGCTGACGGGTGATCCCGATAAAGCGGAAAACATCCCGGTTCTTTGGGAGTGCCCACCAGTAGGGCGTAAACTGCGCAGCATAATTCTGTGGCCAGCCATCGCCATTGAAATTTTGCAGTACACTTATTCCAAAAGCTTTAGGGGTAGCGGGTGATTCTATCAACGTTGGAGAGATATCCACCAGCTTGAAGGCGCTGGAGGCAGGCACACTTAATTTTTCGGCGGGTACTTCCTGTGCCAGTAAGTGCTGGCTGATCAGCAATAGTAACAGGAGGGACAACAAACGGGTCAATGATTGCATGGTTAGTCCAGTTTTACGGTAGTCAATAAATAAATGGTGGTAAAATCGCCGCTGGCATTGATCACCTGGTCCGGGGCGGTGACCTCCTTGTGGCCATCTGCACCGTTGTCGAACACATAGCGGGCGCCTATCTTCCCAAATTCTATTTTTCGGGTGGCCAGGTCTTCCCAGAATAATTCGATTTTGGTGACTACATGAACGCTCTTTCCCTGTAATGCAGATGCCTGTCCCAATGCCAGGGGACGGATATCGCCGGTAGCATCGGATACGCCGGCAGGCACCGGGAATTTGGTACCATCAGGAAGTAACATAAATACCCTGGTCCATGCAAATCCATTTGTGGTAATATCAACCATCAGCTTAATCTGCTGATCGCCATTTCCGGCTACATAGTGAGTCATAGGATTGTTGATTAAAGCATGATTTAAATTCCGGTAAGACATACGCCCGGTGGCATTTCGCATAGGTTAATATGTGCCGGGAGTATAGGTTAATGCTGATGCAAAATAACAAAGGAAACTCAAATAAAAAAGGGGACAAAGCAGAAAGTAAAAAGCTATTGTAGCGATTAAACGTTGTGCGTATAAGTCCGCAATGTTCAATCGCTACAATAGCTTTTTGCGCTCACTTCCAGCGTTACGCCTTCTGCGGAAAAACCGCACGCAACGCAGGGATACGCAGATAAAGGCTCACCCATATGAGGATACCAAAAACGATCGGGAAATAATAAGGGGCATTTACGCGTGACATAATTGCCACGGCACCACCGAGGTAACAGCTCAGGAAAACAGCGCCCAGCACGGCCGTACGGGGTATGGCATATAACAGGGTGCAAAGCAGCAGTACAATACCTAATCCTTGTACCTGGGATTCCGGCCAACCTAATGCTACACTACCTTTTACAGATACTTCCGCATTAATTGCTTTCATGCCTCCGTCTACCAGGAGAAAAAGCAAGCAGAGAATAGTGATCACCCAGCCGGTGATGTTAGCGCTTTTAGAAGGAGTTGCGGGCTTCATATAAATTGTTTGTGTTTCCATAAAGTGTGATTTTTCTTTGTGTGATTGATGATACAAACTTAGGCTGATTCCGGGTTTTAGGTCGAGGGCGAATACGACATTCTTAATGGCCGATTGCGACAAATGCAGAACACCTTACCTTTGCGCCATGGATTATTTCAAAAAGCAGCTTGATTTACTCAAATTAGAACGCGAAACAGACCGGCAATCGTATCAGCAAATGACCACCACCTCCTCTGTGGCAGAGCGCCGTGCCAACGGGTTAACCTGGTATCCCATTGCTATCCGGGGTTCTGAAATGAGCCGGGGCGACTATCTGACCGTAGAAGTAGAACGTACCACGCACCAGGATATCCCCCATCAGCTGCGCTTTGGCGCCTCCGCCATGTTATTTTCCAATCATGATCCCAAAGAAGATCACCTGGAAGGCACCATCTCCTACCAGGGTGGTAATCGCCTGAAAATAACCCTGCGCACCGATGAGCTACCCGAATGGGCCAATGACGGCAAGCTCGGTATCGATGTGTTGTTTGATGATAACAGCTACGATGAAATGCAGAATGCCCTCAAACAGGCAGACGCACTACAGGATAAATCACCTGAAGGTAAGCTGATTAAAATACTGACCGGCACGCAAAAGCCGTCGTTTCATGAAGAACTAGCCCCTTACGTTAATCCCCGGCTAAATGCCTCCCAGCAAGCCGCCGTAACAAATATACTACGTGCCAACGACCTGGCCATTGTGCATGGTCCTCCCGGCACCGGTAAAACCACTACGCTGGTACAGGCTATTAAAGCGTTGATACAACAGGATCGTCAACAGATACTGGTGGTAGCACCGAGCAACACAGCTGTAGACCTGCTCAGTGAAAAGCTGTCGGATGAAGGATTAAATGTACTCCGGGTAGGGAACCCGGCACGCGTTTCGGAACGACTCACTGCGCTGACACTCGACAGCAAAGTATCAGAACATAGCAGTATCAAAGAAATTAAACGGCTGAAGAAACAAGCCAATGAATTCCGCGATATGGCGCATAAGTACAAACGCAATTTCGGTAAAGCAGAAAGAGAACAACGCAAAGCGCTGTTTGACGAAGCCCGCAAAATCATGAAAGAAGTGGGTAACACCGAGCAATATATCATAGATGATGTCATTGCCAAAGCACAGGTGATCACTGCTACGCTTGTTGGCGCCAATCATTACACCGTCAAAAATCTGCAATACCATACCGTTGTGATAGATGAAGCAGGACAGGCCCTGGAACCCGCCTGCTGGATCCCTATCCTGAAAGCACAGAAAGTAGTGCTGGCGGGAGATCATTGCCAGCTATCGCCCACTATTAAATCGGAGGAAGCCGCCAGGAAAGGATTCAGCACTACCCTGCTGGAAAAGTGTACCCTGTTATATCCGGAAACTGTGACGCTACTGGAAGAACAATATCGCATGCACGAAACCATTATGGGTTATTCTTCCGGTATTTTTTATGGCGATAAACTAAAAGCGCATGCTTCTGTAGCACACCATTTGTTATTCAACAACGATAATCCTTTATCTTTTGTAGATACCGCCGGTTGCGGATTTGATGAGAAATCAGAAGGAACCAGTACCACTAACCCGGAAGAAGCCGTGTTTTTATTCAGGCACCTGACAATGCTGGTGACTGAACTGAGTACACATTACCAGCCGAAAGATTTTCCCACAGTAGCAGTTATATCTCCCTATAAACAACAAATACAACTCTTAAAAGAACAACTGCTGCATACACCTGCCTTACAGCCCTATGCAGATAAAATTTCGGTAAATACCATTGATAGTTTCCAGGGACAGGAACGCGATATTGTGTATATCAGCATGACACGCAGCAATACCGAAAACAAGATTGGGTTCCTATCTGATACGCGGCGCATGAACGTGGCGATGACCAGGGCACGTAAAAAGCTGGTAGTAATTGGCGACAGCGGTACCCTCTCCCAGCTGGCCTTTTACGCCGGGTTTATCAGCTACGCGGAAAATAAAAACGCTTACCAGAGTGCGTGGGAATTTATGGATATGTAGTAGCGATACTCATTTCTTCCAATAGTTGTTTATTAAATTCCGGTGTTTGTTCAAACATCGGGAAATGGCCGGCGCCTTCTATCCATCGTAGTTTAATACCCGGGCGCAGGATTTTCAGTTCATAGGTATAAAAAGCCAGGGCATCCTGTTTGCCGGCAATAATGGTAACAGGGCCTTTATATTGATCCAGCTTTTTAGTCAGGTCGAAATGTATTCTTCTGAGATCACTGACCATCAGCTGTTGCATTACCAGGTTGGATTTTGCCACATTTATTTTTTTCAGCATGCTATCAATCTGTGATTTGTTATAGATATAACTTAGTCGTATGGTGTTGAAATAACGCTTCATTTGCTCGTCTGTGGCTTTTCCGGCGTTCATCACTTTTTCGAGCGAATCTGTTAAGCTCACCTCTGCTGTGGAAAGACGGCTACGCAGGTTATTCATATGTGTAGTCATCCATTCCGGTGAATATTTATAATATCCAGGATCCACCAATACGAGTGCGCTTACCTTATCCGGGTAATTAGCAGCAAAACTCATTGCCAGTATAGCACCCCAGGAATGTCCATAAAACACGGCCTTCTTCAGGTGCAGATGTTCCAGGAGGCGGCGCAAATCTTTCATCGCTTCTCCGAGATTGATAGTGGTAGAATCAAAAGGCACAGGAATGGATAACCCTGTACCTCTTTGCTCCAGCAAAATGCTGCGGTATTTTTTACTGAGGGTAAGGGCTACCTCCTCCTGTTGCAGGCAGGAATTACCAGGGCCGCCGGATAATATGATAACGGGGGTACCACTACCATAAGTATGAAAATAAAGGTAACCGTTGGGATAATTGATAGAGTCCAGTTGCTGGCTATAGCCGTATGATGCGCATAACAACAGCATGGTTAACAACACGGGTATTCTCATAAAAAGCAGGTTGAAAAATTTACTATTAATGTACTAAAAATCCAGAAAACGGTATCTTGTGTTTTCTTTCGCTTAATCCTCCAACAATATGATACCGATCAGCCAGTTGCTCCTTTTCGCTTTCACCGCCTTGCTCATGGTGTTAGTACCAGGCCCTAATATGATTTACCTGATTTCCCGTTCGGTCACGCAGGGGCGGAAAGCGGGGTTTATTTCACTTTGCGGGGTGGCTTGTGGCTTCCTGTTTCACATTACCCTGGTATCATTTGGGTTAACGGCGGTATTAATGGCCGTTCCTTACGCTTATACGGTGCTCAAATTAACCGGTAGCGCGTATCTGCTGTACCTTGCCTGGCAAACGCTTAAACCGGGCGGAAAGAGCCTGTTTGACACCGACCGGCAACTGGACGTCGATAAGCCGTTGAAGTTATTCAGCATGGGTTTATTTACTAATATGTTGAATCCAAAAGTGGCGGTGTTTTACCTGTCGTTTTTTCCACAGTTTATTAAACCTGAATACGGCTCCGTACTGGCGCAAAGCTTTCTGTTGGGACTTACACAAATCACTGTCAGCTTCACAGTCAACTTTTTAATCATATGTTCAGCTGCCGGCGTAACGCGCTGGTTTGCGGCCAATCCTAAATGGGTACGTGCGCAGAAGTGGCTAATGGGGGGAGTTTTCGGCGGTTTAGCCCTGAAAATGGCGCTGGACAAGGGCAAATAAAAGCTTGTCACCCGGTCAAAAATGCGTAACTTTGCGGACTTTTTCGGGTAAGATAAATGGTAGCCTGCTCATAGTGATCAGCCTGTTTATTTTTTGAACAAAGACATTATGAGTAAGATAGTTGATTACCGGAAGTTACTGGGCGTAACCAAAACTACCGAGTTAAAAGAATTAAAAACAGTCTACAGGAACTTAATGAAGGAGTGGCACCCTGATAAATTTGAGGGACTGGAAGAAGAGAAAAAGCAGGAAGCAGAGCTGAAAAGCAAAGAACTGATCGAAGCTTATCACTTCCTGGTGAGCATTGCACCGGAAACAATTGCTGCTGCACTTCCCCAGTATACAGAAACGATCTCCGCTTCCACCATCGTAGACTTTAGTTATACCAAACAAACCTTACAGTTGCACTTCCAGGATGGCAGCAGCTACGAATACCTGGATGTTCCAAAAGCAATATATGTGAAGCTCATTAACTCAGATACACCGGGCAGATTCTGCCGCAGACATGTGTATCATGAGTTTGTGTATCGCAAGGTGAGCAAAGCCATGGAGGTTTAAAGCCTTTACAGCAAAGGGTTTCATCGCATCATCATTTAGTATGTGCTGATTTTTTTCCAGGAATTTTTGAAAAAAATTTGGTGAAATGCTTTGTCTGCTTATCTTTGCAACCCCTGACACGATATCAGTTGCCCAGATGGCGAAATTGGTAGACGCACTGTGTTCAGGTCGCAGCGCCTGCAAGGGTGTGCTGGTTCGAATCCAGTTCTGGGCACACATGAAGGTTGTAAGTCAAAGACTTACAACCTTTTTTGTTTGTACAAATGTCGAAATTCACGCTTTTTAGCACTTCTTCCCACTATTTGCGACACTCAAAAGACACTCACAATGACACTCGGTCTTGTAAACATCGTATCTGATAACAGCAGATACAATTGGAAGAAGTTGATATTAATTCATGAACCTGGTAATCCATCCTCCCTCCAGAAATCCATTTATATTATTGGCAGTTATTTAAGCGCCGAAATGTCACAACTGACAATAATTACAAGCAATCTTTCATCATGTTTCCTTTGCACTCTTATTAACAGCTTCTCACTAACATCAACGTCTAGTACAGCTTACGACTCACTTCTGACTGGCATGGCACATACATTGTGTACACCGAAAATCTATGTGAGAGGATTAGACGTTACCTATTAGATAAATATTCGGGGGATACACCGGCCAATTACTACTTTCGTTTTAAGCAAACATTATAGGCAGCAACAAAGGATAAATATTTTATTGATAATCCTACGGAAGCAATAGCTGCAAAAGGCAATCCTGGTACCGTTATAAAAGATAATCTCGAGGTAGATGAATATATCGCTCTCTTAAAGACTCCCTGTTTAAACCAACAGGTAAAATTGGCATTTATTCTTTCCTGTTACTCTGGCTTACATTGGGTGGATGTGTATGCATTAGAATGGCCAGATGTAATGAACCGAAATCTAACAACAAGAATAATACAACACAAAACTGGTCAACCCGTTGTTATAACCTTACATCCTATAGCCTTGGCTGTATTAAATCAAGTTAGAAGTTTGGCATCAGACCCAACACAACTAACAGGCAAAATATTCAGATTGCCAAGTGCTGACGGGGCAAATAAAGTGCTTGGACAATGGGTAAGCGAGCTGGTATTGAGAAACATATTACCTGGTCCTGTGCTCGTCTTAGCTTCTCAATCCTGCTCAAGGACCGAAACGTTGACGATCCAACCATCGCCTACCTGTTAGGGCATACAACAACAGACCAGGTACAAAAAGTTTATAAGAGACATAGGCCCAAAGATCAAAAAAATACAATAGATAACTTACCATCGTATGAGATGGATATTTTTTAACAAAGAAGCCGGCCACTCCCGGGGGTTTTTTATATCTATGTCCACTATTATTTTATTCCGATCACTGTTGTTGCAGGCTGTAACCCTTCGCTGCTGGCTTTAATCACGAGATTTCCTTTTGCCCCCTTCTTCGCCTTTACAATTACCTGCGCCATGCCGTTGAATGCAGGTCTGTCGTGGCTTTGAAATGGAACAAAAGAAGTAGGATCGCCATTGTCGGTGGCTACAATTTCACCCGGCCCTTCAATGGAAAATTTAACAGGTGCGTGTGAACGCGGCACCATCAGGCCTCCATTGTCCTGCACACGCAGGGTGATATAGCAGAGGTCATTCCCATCGTTCAGTACCGTTTTGCTTTCAGGGAACAATGCCAGTTTCGCCACATCACCGGTAGTTTTCACCACGTCAGTTGCCCAGACTTTCCCATTTTTATAGGCCACTACTTTCAGCTCTCCCGGCATGTACTTCACATCTTCCCAGATCAATCTGAAATCTATACCTGGCTGCTTCGATTTTCTTCCGAGGCTCTTTCCATTGAGGAACAGTTCTGCTTCATCGCCGGAGGTATACACATGCACCGGAACGATAGAGTCCACTCTTTCCGGCCAGTTCCAATGCGGGAAGATGTGCGCCATAGGGAACTCCGGACGCCAGTGTGCCTGGTAGCTGTAAAAACGGTCTTTGGGAAACCCGCAGAGATCGAGAATGCCGAAGTAGCTGCTGCGTGATGGTGGGTTCTTCTTCGTCAGTTCTGCCAGCGCTTTTTCCAGCTCTGCACGTTTGCCCGGGTCATTGCGGAAATTGAGCAGGTTGGTTTCATCTGAATTATAGGGCGTTGGTTCGCCCAGGTAGTCGAATCCCGTCCATACAAACTCGCCCAGCAGATGCGGGTATTTTGCGTGGGTACGGAATTGCTCATCCGGTGTGCAACCCCATCCTGGTTTTGCATTATCGTAGGAAGATACCTGCCAGTTTTTATAATCGCCGTCGAAGAAATATTCGCCCCTGGTGCTGATGCAGGAGGAAGTTTCACTGCCCATAGTAGGCATCTCTTTATAACGGGGATCGTTGTCCCATTTAGGCTGCTGAGAGAAGAAATAATTCACGCCCATCAGGTTTAATCCCATCACGGCGCCGGATTCGCGGCCGCCGTCAGGATCGTTGTAACCGTTGGATACGGGTCTGGTAGTATCTTCCCGGCGTACCATATCTGCCAGTTCTTTCGTCATGGCTACGTCCCGCTGATCCATTACTTCGTTGCCGATAGACCAGATGATCACGGACGGATGATTGCGGTCGCGATGTATCAATGCCTGTAAGTCGCGCTCACGCCATTCATCAAACAGTTTGTTATAATCGTTCTTTCTTTTGCCATGCTTCCATGCATCGAAAGCTTCATCCCAAATGAGGAAGCCCATTTTATCAGCCAGTTCCAGCAGCCCAGGTGCGGGCGGATTGTGGGAAGTACGGATGGCATTACATCCCATGGATTGCAGTATCCGCAGCTGCCTGGTCAGTGCACTTTTGTTCAGTGCAGCGCCGAGGGCACCCAGGTCGTGGTGGTTACAGACCCCTTTTATCTCTACTCTTTTTCCATTGAGCAGGAAACCATTCCGTGGTGTAAATGCAATAGTGCGGATGCCAAAAGGCGTATTGTAGGTATCGGTAATTTTATTATTTACGCGAACGATGGTTTGTGCCAGGTATCGCTGCGGATGCGCTATGCTCCAGCGTTTAGGCGATGCCACTGCAGCAGCGGCAGTGGTCACATAATTTTTTCCTGCACTGATGGATACAGATACCGGCTTTGTGGAGGCCACTTTTCTACCGGGATGGTCATTACTGTCCAGTTCATAAATATCCGTGTGTACGTTGGCGGTAGTGGCAGTGTTACCCTGGTTGTCCAGGGTTACTTTCACCTGTACGGACGCCGCTTTATCTGTTACGGTTGGCGTAGTAACAAATGTGCCCCAGTTGGCTACATGCACCGCATTGGTTTTTACCAGCCATACATGACGGTAGATGCCGGCGCCCGGGTACCAGCGTGAATCCCAGCTTTCAGTATCCAGCCGTACCGCAATTACGTTTTGCTTACCAGGTTTCAGGTAAGGCGTAATGTCCATCCTGAAAGAGTTGTAGCCGTAGGGCCAGGTGCCCGCGTACTGGCCGTTCACCCATACTTTAGCATAGGCCATGGCGCCATCGAAGTCTACAAAAATTCGTTTATCCGCATCCGTTACCGGGATGCTAAAATATTTCCTATACCAGCCAATCCCTTTCCATGGCAGCTTGCCGGTGTTACCTTCCAGGTCTATCCGAAAGGGACCCTGGATGGCCCAGTCGTGCGGCAGGTTCAGGTGTTGCCAGTCGGTATCAGCCAGCTCCGCTGCTTCCAGGTGTGCAGGTTCTTCTTCGCGGGTACCATCCGGCTGTAGGCCAAAGCGGCTGAACAGCCAGCCATCGTCGAACAGACGCGTATCGGTGGTACCCATCCTGTTGACAGGTGATTGCGCCTGAGCGGCGGTGCCCCACATTAAAAAGCAAATGCAACCCAACCATAGCAGGGGCCAAGAAAATTTGTTACTCATTGATCTGTAAAATTGATAGCTTGAAGCCGCGCAACCCAACAACGGCAATATGCAAATCAACGAAAAATAAGATCGCGGCAGTGCCACTGGTTTAACAATTTCTGCTGTTATATTGACATCCCTGCCTGCATCACCGCCCTTCCCCTACCGCCACCGCTTATCCCAGGCAGGCTTAGTTATCACGTAATTATTTATCTCAGTAGATCTACTTAGAATTCCACCAAAGTATCCCGGTAATTTTGCTGGCAGTAATAACACCCCTGAGGTCATGCAATACTTAAAACATTTGATGAAGGCCAGTTTGCTGGCAGTGCTCCTGGCCGCGTGCCAGGGCAAAGAGATAGTAGCGCCGCAACCGGCACCAGATCCAATCCCGGTAGATACCGGCGTAGCAGTGCTGCCAGGCGTTGCTGACGGCGATCCGGTCACCAAAACCATCGGCGCTGCCGGCGGCACCATAGCCACCACAGATGCACGCATCTCCATAAACATTCCCGCAGGCGCGCTCACCAGCGAAACGGTTTTTACAATCCAACCTATCACCAATACCAACAATGCCGGGCTGGGCAAGGCTTTCCGCATCACGCCGCACCTGGCATTATCTAAACCCGCAACTATTACATTCCATTACGAACAGGAAGATCTGAGCAACACTTTCGCAGAAGCACTGGGCATTGCCTACCAGGATAACGCCGGCAAATGGAAAGCCATTGGCGGTATTCAACTGAATAAAGAAATGAAGTCCGTTAGTGTGAAAACCACTCACTTCAGCGACTGGAGCTTCTTCGAAGCCATTTCACTGGAACCGGCAGATGCCTATATCGATCCGGGAGCCAGCCAGCAGCTGGCCGTGAAAGCCTATTTAAATGCCGGTGCAAAAGACATCCTGGCGCCGCTAACCGAAGAGGGAACAGAATCGTATATCACCAGCGGCAAAAATGATTTACTGCCAACGTTCATCGACAAGTGGGAACTGGCCGGTGATGGCCAGCTGACAGCCAATGGTAGTCATGCCACCTATAAGGCGCCGGCCATATTGCCCGCTGTAAATCCGGTGATCGTAAGCGTAAAAATTAAACTGAAAGATGGCGCATTAGGCATCCTGCTCTCCCGGATATTCGTGATGCCGGAAGGTATCGCCATCAGGATCGATGGCGGCGAATGGAACCTGCTGGGAGCGGCATCCGGCACCAGCAGCAACGGTATGAACCGTGTTGGCGCTATGCTGGAAGACGGGTCTCTCCCCTCCTGCAATATTACGTGGATGGGCGCTGCCACCGGCCGCAGGAGCTGGTCGGATAAAACATATTTCACGCTTCAGGTATGGAACAATCAAATCTACCAAAGTGGATATCAGATAAATGAAGCCAGCTTCCCCAGCCCCGGCTCTCTGCAGGTGATCGGTGTAGATCCGGCGGGCGGTTACATGATTGGTAAGTTCCACATGGACCGCGCCAGTTCACAGAAACCCGTCGGCGATAAAGTGATTTACAAAGAACACGTCATTGATGGCGTATTCCGGGTAAAAAGACTTATTTAACAAAGCGTACAGATCTGGAATGTAGCAAATGGCCTGCGGGTTTTCCTGCAGGCTTAATTATAACCAAGTAGTTTCTTATATTTGTTGGGACAGGTGAAGAAGCGCCTAAAAGCGTGTAAAAGAACACACTTTTTAGGTTTTTGAATGAATGCGACAATTATTTGACACTCAAAGATTATAACTAATCGGTAGCCAGCCGGATAAGAATCCAGTTCTGGGCACGAAAATGGACAAACCTAGGTTTGTCCATTTTTATTTTGGGGTAATCTGTGCAATATATATATCCAGCTTAACCGCTTCTGTGGGTTAGACGGTTCGATAACTGATTTTATCAAAAGTGAATCCCCCAAAAAATCGAACCATACTTTCTTTACACGTGAATTATTCTATTGTTGCATTGACTTCCAATTAACTCTTATCATTGTTTTGGGATCTGGCTTTCGGGTGATTCATTTAACTGGAACCTGGCACTCCCTCCATGTGAAAATACTAATGAAAAATAAGCACGATGGCAAAGGGCCACTACACTATCGCGTTACAGTCACGTTTTTCAATACTATTGTCCTCTTCAATTACTTTATATCTATTGAATAGACCGTACCTTTGCAAAACCCAACCGGTCTTGCTGTTGCTACCCATCAATATTTCCGGGTTACACTGTGATTCAATGCAACCCGTACTAAAGGAACAGAACAGGCGTACGGCAGTTGCTTCACGTTGTTGTATAATCCGGGGGTTAGAAAAAAATGGGAAGGCCTTTTTATCAATATATGAGAGGGGAATATGAGAAACATTATCCTACCGCTAATATCAATACTCATAGTAACCGGCTGCCAGCCCACTGAAAAAAAGCTGCCGTATTTGGGTGTACCAACGGTGACCCAACACTTCCGGAATGGCAATACGGTGTATGATTCCGTATATCCGGTGGTACCTGCTTTTAATCTTACAGACCAGGATAGCACAACGGTGACGCCTCAGACATTTGAGGGGAAAATATATGTAGCGGATTTTATTTTTCTTTCATGTCCCACCATCTGTCCTAAAATGACCGCCAATATGTTGCGGATTTATGATCATTTTAAAAATGATAACAGGGTTAATTTCTTGTCCCATACCATTGATCCCAGGAATGATACCATTCCCAAACTGAAGGCCTATACTAACAGTTTGAAAATTACAGATAAAAAATGGCGGTTTGTAACAGGTAATCAGGATACAATCTTTCGCCTTGCAGAAAAAGGTTACTACGTCGCAGCTGGTAAAGACAGTACTGATCCGGGTAATTACATACATAGCGGAGGACTGTTACTGGTAGACCAACAACGGCATGTTAGAGGACTCTATAATGGCACTAACAAGGAAGAAATGGAACATTTGATAAAAGACATTCAAATCCTGCTAAAAGAAGACTCCGGAAGGCCTTGAAGAAGATCCTATCCATATGGCTCCTTGGCGTAATACTTATCCAAAGTACAGGCAACTGCTGGATCATAGCGGCCTTTTACCTGAACAGGAATAACATTGCGAAGGCACTCTGTGTAAACCGGTTTGAACAGCTGCCGGTTTGTCGCGGTACCTGTTACCTCCAGAAGAAGCTGATAGAAAATGAACATCAACAGGACCGGTTGCCTGAGCTAAAGCACAAAGAAATCCTGCTATTTTTTGAATCGGTATCTATACCCGATATCGGTTTTCTCCCTGAAAACAAGGGATCTTGCGGTGTTTATATATCGCCTTACGCTCCCGATTCTCATCTGCGCAAAGTTTTTAAACCTCCCGCCTGTTGAACCAGTAACAACATGCCCATTTAACACTATCAATCTTTTATGTGCTTATGAAAACAGGAGAAATAACTGTTTTATCTGCCAGCATGTTTCAGTCAGGTAGTGATTATTTCTGGGTGGGTGATCTGGAGCATTTATTGGAGAAATACCCGGTGTTGGAATTCCCCAATAAAAGACGTTTTTATGTATTCCTAATCATAGAAAGAGCGCAGGGCGGCGTTGTCGTAGACGGTAATGCCTTGCGACTGGACCACCCAAAGATTATCTGTGTTAAGCCCGACAGTATATTCAGTCTGGAAATAAACCGGACTGCAAAAGGTACCATTTTATGTTTTACAGAGGAGTTTTTCTCTATCAGGTACAACAATAACGCATTGTCCAACTTCACTTTCCTGGAAAGGGAATATGGCTGTTATGTGAGGCTGGCAGAAGAAAAAGCCAAGGAATGGGAACAATTGTCTGTTTTTATGAAACAGGAATATGCGGGGCAACAGAAAGGTGCCGATAGTGTGCTCAGATCGTTTCTGAATATTATGTTGTGTAAACTGGATCGTGAATTTTCACATGTGATCCCTCTGATGAAGAAAAACACATATGAAGAAAAGATTAAACAGTTCAGGTCATTACTGGATGAACATTTTATTACACACAAAACACCTGCTTTCTATGCTTCCAGACTAAATATCACTACTAATTACCTGAATAAGCTATGCGGAAAATATTATGGGGTATCCACCGGTGAATTGATAAGAAGGAGGATCACCATTGAAGCTCAACGGCTATTGCATTATACGGTATTACCGATTGCGGATATTGCCAGGCAGCTGGAGTTTGAAAGTGTATCTTACTTTATTACTTTCTTTAAAAGAGATGTAGGTACTACACCGGAAAATTTCCGAAAGAACCATTAAAACAGTATGATGTATGTCCAGGCATTCCACCGGCAAAAAAATAATAATACGGGTTCTGGTACGAGCCCGGAAAGTAATTGGCATTGTACCGCCTCCCAGGATAATACAAATTAATCTTAATTAAAAAAGCAACATATGGTGAAAGATACCAATGAAGTGCTACATAACAATGAGCGCAGGTTTAACCGGAGCAGGAAGATGCTAAAGGCAGCATTGCTACTACTCCTTTTGCTAATCGTAATACTACAGTTCGGGCATATCATGCTATTGCTTAAAAGTATTTTTTAAACCTTCCCTTATAAACTGTTTATGTTCTATGAAGCTTGTCAATTTTTTATTCAGATACCTGGATCCTGACAACAAAAATATGATCGATACGATAATATGGGTCAACAGAATAGCGCTCGTTGTTTTATTTTGCTGTCTGGTATTGATATTGGTCCGTATATAGTTTTGATAATAGTGTCGAAACTTTAAATTATTGTCATCAAAATCAGTATCGACACTACTTTTTTTCTAATCTTTTATTTATTAAATCAGAAAAAGCCGGCTTGTTTCTTAAAACTTCCGGCTTTTCTGTTTCTTCGCTTTTGCCCACTGCCATTCTAACTTTGCAGCATACCAAAATGTATTGCTGCATGGACTTTCCAATGTTTCATCTCGACTGGCTGAATGACCGGTTTTTGATAGCGATGATCGCTATTATACATGTATTTATCAATCATGGATTGGCAGTTGGATTTATTCCTTATATCGCCTGGCTGGAACAAAAAGGTGTTAGAATGGCCGGTAGATCAGGCATTACCGATCAGGAGTGGGACCACCTGGTATATAGAAAAATGATGGTCGCCTTTGTCATTACCACTACTTTGGGAGCAATGACAGGTGTAGGGATCTGGTTTTCCGCGGGGTTAATCAGTCCTTCTTCTATCGGCAGCCTTATCAGGGTGTTTTATTTTGCCTGGTTTGTGGAGTGGTTAACCTTTGTTACAGAGGTGGTATTAATCATGATATATTTTCTCACCTGGAAACAGAGCAATCATTCCCTGAAAGCTAAAATAAGACATATCCGATTTGGTTGGTTTCTTTCCATTTTCTCCTGGATCACAATGTGTATCATCGTTTCCATACTTGGGTTTATGATGGATCCGGGCAACTGGAAAACAGATCACTCACTGATAAGTGGCTTCACCAATCCCATTTACTTACCACAGCTGATTTTCCGAACACCAACAGCGATGGTGTTGGGCGGAGTGTTCGGTATGGTGCTGACCACCATTTTTTCCCGCAGGAATTCGGGCGGGAGAGTAATTGCACTGAAGAGCGGGGCTCGTTGGGTATTGTGTTGGTCTCCCGTTTCCCTGGTGGCCGCAATTATTTATTACAGGGCCATACCTGAGGCGATGCGTGAAAATATGAGCACTGCTGTTGGCACTATGGAATTTGCCCAGTATTATGAGCTGCTGAGCTATATAATTCCGGCGGCGGTATCACTGGTGTTCATCATCAGTGCCTGGACACTTTTCAAGCCCCGCTCTGTACGAATGTGGATGGTATTAATACCCTGTATGGCAGCTTTCGGCTTCCTGGGGATTTTTGAACGGGTACGGGAATTTATCCGTAAACCTTATGTTATTGGTGGATACATGTATTCCAATTTACTAAGAAAAGAAGATTACCCCTTGTATAAACGCGATGGATTGCTGAAATATGCCACGTATGCCACCGCCGGCAGGATAACCCCGGAAAACAAGATTAACACCGGGAGAGATATATTTATACTGGCTTGTAGCCGATGTCATACAACAAATGGTATCAATTCTATTGTGTATGTTTTTGAAAGGCTTTATGGCTTGAATAAAACGCTGGATGAAAACTCCATGGCGGCATACATTCCCAACATGCATAACGGCAGAACCTATATGCCTCCTTTCCCGGGAAATAATGAAGAGCTCCATGCACTGGTTGCCTATATTAAACATCTCCAACAAACAGGGGAGCCACTGGAGGGAGCCCAATCTGCCGGAGTAACTGTTAACCCTGACAACAGTATGAACAATCTTAAATATTTGGCGGATACGCTCCAATCGAAATAATAATACCCGATGCACTACAATTATTCCATAAATCATATGCTAACATTATTGCAGGCTGCTACGCCCGTTCCCAGGGACATTCCATTAGCGTTACCTTTACCAGAATGGTTGCTGGTTGTCTTTCTGGTTCTTTCGTTTCTTCTCCATATCATTTTTGTGAACCTGATGCTTGGCGGCTCAATATTGACATTATGGGCGCAGGTAAAAGGATTAAAAAACAAAGAGTACGATACACTGGCCTATGAAATTGCCAAAACTATTACCGTCAATAAAAGCCTGGCAGTGGTGCTGGGAGTAGCTCCGCTATTAAGTATCAACGTGCTCTATACTATTTATTTTTATTCGGCCAATGCTTTGACCGGCCTGATGTGGATATCCATTGTTCCATTGGTGACAGTAGCTTTTCTGCTGACCTACCTGCACAAATATGCCTGGCACAAATTAGAAGATAATAAGATGTTGCATATCTCTATCCTGGCATTGGCTGTGTTGATTTTCCTTTTCATTCCGCTAATTTTTCTAACGAATATTAACCTCATGCTGTTTCCCGAAAAATGGGGCACTGTAAAAGGCTTTGTAAGCGCCTTATTGCTGCCGAACGTATTCCCGCGGTATTTGCATTTTTTATGCGCGTCGCTGGCAGTAACCGGATTGTTTTTATTCTGGTACCTTAATAGACGCCGGTATGCATTTGAAACACGTTTTATATCTATCACGCGCTATGATATCCGTAGAAAGATGTATAGCCTGGCACTGGGAGCTTCTATGTTTCAATTTGTATTTGGACCACTGGTGTTGATTACGCTACCTGCCAAAGGAGTACAATGGAATCTCATCATTGTTATTCTATGTGGGGCAACTGCCGCATTGCCCGCCATGTACTGGATGTGGAAAGGTATTACCGGAAAACCAGAAGATATTGGGAACAACTTTGGAAAAGTGATCGTCACCATGACGCTTACCGTATTGCTGATGGCAAGCGGGCGACATGTTTACAGGTCCAATGCGCTGGCGCCTCATAAAAAAATGATGGCGGAAAAAACAAAAACATTTGAGAAATTATCTGCAGAAGCAAGGGCTCACCCCGGATCGGACGAAAATACCGTGGCGGTCAAATCTGCGGGACCTGTTGCAGCTGGCGCAGCTATCTTCCAGGCTAATTGTGCCGCCTGCCATAAAAAAGATGAACGGCTAGTAGGCCCACCTGTAACAGAAATGGCGGACATCTACCATAACAACCTGCCAGGACTGAAAAGCTGGATACGTAAACCCGGAAAAAAAAGGGATGGGTACCCACAGATGCCAGGATTTCCGCAACTATCAGAGCCAGAGATGACGGCATTAACCGAATATATTTTATCTGTTAAATAAAAAGATATGTTACCTGCTCTCTTTATTATTTTAATGGTCTTGTTAATGTTTTTGATTTTAAGGCTGCTCATACTAATCTCAACCAATATTTTATACTTATCAAAGGATGATGATTTAACAAACACCAATGATGACATCGGGTGGCTATAATGCTAGTTGTGGAGGATGTGTTGGTGTAGATACCCGAAATACACCCCATTCCCATAACTCTTTCTCACCTGCCGCGTCTTCACCCAGTCGCGTAACAGGTCAAAGTATCCCGGCGACTGCCGTGCTAAAGGTTCCGGGCCCCGTGGTGTGTCTTCCATTTCAATAATTCCGTGATCTGCATTTGGGAAGATAACCAGGTCTATATTTTTCCGGGTAGTAATCGCTTTTTTCAGGATATCGATAGTGGCTTCATTTGGTGCTTCGGTGTCTTTACCGGCAATCACCCATAACATAGGAATATTAACGCTGCGAAAGGCCGGTAAGGGATCGTAGTCGAGGTTAATATCCAGCGGGAATATTTGTTTGAGTGAATCCAGCTGAGCACGACTGGCATTGAGAATAGGACCGGTATAATCGCCATTTAAAGACTTAAACCAGGGCGCCTTGTTGTAACGTGCTTTCAGTGAATCAAGTGTTTCCAGTCCGCCGTTGAATTGCCCGCGTACCACCTCGTCAGTGGCGGCTACTACCTGCATGGCTTGTTCAATAGCTTCCTGTTTATAGCCTTCCAGTTGAAGGTCGTGTAGTACCTGCTGCCGGTTTTCTTCACGAGGTGGAATGAGCAGGCTGTAACTGGCAATAAGAAAATCAACGAGTGTCTGGCTGGCTGTTAACGGTACTATCCAGCCGCCCTGGCTTTCTCCCATTAGTCCCAGTGGCACTCCTTTTACGGCTGGTTGCGCCCTCACTGCTTTTACCGCCGCCACCATATCTTTTGCGAGCAGTTCAAAGCTGGCAGTTTGTTTCCCGGTGGATCTGCCGGTGCCGGGTTTATCATATACAAATACGGCAATATCATTCAAAGGTAACAGGTACTGCACATAATTATTGTACACGGCCGATTCCTGTCCTGAGCCGTAATGTAGTATCACTACGGCCTGGGGCTTTTTATTCACAGGAAGGAATAATTCACCATACAGACTGGCATCCTTACCGCTAAAACGGATGGGGATAACGGGAAAGTGTATACGTTTTCCCGTGAGGGTGTTACCATCTTGCCGGAAAACGAGCGAGTCGTGTGTGCTACCGCTGAAGTGAGCAAATATATTCGGATTTTTAGGGTTGGCCCATCCGGGGCCAGACTGATAACTGCTATCGGCCTGGAGAAAGAGGCGACCGCAACTGCCGTCCATGCGGCGATAACGGAGGTCCTCCCCCTGGGAAGGACTGATCACCAGCTTGCTGCCATCGCTGAGTGCATAGGCACCATTGCGGTAGTTGGAAAAATACTCGTAGTCCTGGGCCATAGCCTGCCCGGCAATAAGTGCGGTAGTGAAAAATGTTAGCAATGGTATTTTCATATAGTCGTGACTGATAGTTCTTAAAGCGTAAGCTGGAAGGTGGCAAACTTTCCATCCTTGTAGTGAGCTGGTAATCCCACCGGATCGGGGATGTCTGCGTCGCCAAGATAAGTAAAACCGCAGCTTACATAGTAATTGTTTAACTTCTCGTTACCGGCGCCTGTGTCCAGTCGCAGATAATGCCGGTGATGCTCCCGTCCGTATTGCCTGGCCCAGGCAATAATCTGTTTCACCAATCCGCGCCCCCGGTACTCCGGATGCGTGGCGATCCGGTGGAGATACAGCGAAGGTTCCTCGTCTTTGCTACCCCATATCAAAGGATCGTTGAAGGTAGTAACAAATACACCCACCATTTTTCCGTCCGTCACCAGTTTCCACTGCCGCTGTTCTGCAATTTCCTGCGCTACCATCGATCGGTCAAATCCTTTCCAATAACGCTTTACACCGTGCTGCAACTGGTATTTGGTACCTTCCTCGTAGAGGTAAAAGATATCGTTGATATCTGTTGCCTGGCTGTTGATTATTTCCATGCTTATGTAATTATTTCTCCAAAAATATCTACTTTGCATAAACTGTAACAGATACAGATTTTAGATATTTTAGTGTAACAGATGAAAGACTTCCAATACATAGATATCGCAAACCGGATAGAATCGATGATCAACAACGATACTTATCCGCTGGGAGAAAAGCTGCCTTCTCTACGTGTCATCAGTGAACACTTTGGTGTAAGTGTGGGTACTTCATTGAAAGCCTATGGTTTATTAACAGATAAGGGATTGCTGGCAGCCCGGGAAAAATCAGGATACATAGCGCTGCGTAAATCCATGGGGCAAACGGCACAGCCAGTAGCTACTACTACCGCTCCGGCGATCCGGGAAATTAATGTGAGCCGTATCATCAGCAAAATGCCGGTAGATGCGGGTCCATATCCGCCGGGCTTCATCTCTTTCTTCAATGCTTCGCTGGACACGCATATGATCCCTTTCAATGCGGTGCGACGCAGCCTGCAGAAAGCCTCCCGTGACCTTACCGGCGCTCACCTGCAATACGAATCTACATTGGGAAACCAGCAGTTACGGGAACAAATCGCCAGGCTCTCTTTCTACTGGAACGGTAGCTTATCGGCCGACGATATACTGGTGACTAACGGAACGCTCGAAGCTCTCAGCCTTTGCCTGCGTGCGGTGACGCAGCCCGGAGATACGGTTGTAGTGGAATCTCCCTGCTATTATGGAATACTGCAATGCCTTGAGCAACTGCAATTAAAGGTAATAGAGCTGTCGTGTGATCCTGAACAAGGCATACAAATAGCACAATTGGAAACAATCATCCAGTCCTTTGATATCGCTGCCTGCCTGTTTATCCCCAATTTCAATAATCCAAACGGCGTACTGATATCCGACGAAAAGAAAAAATGGATTGCTGAAATGGCTGTGAAACGCAGGCTGCCGGTAATTGAAGATGATGTATACGGAGAATTGTATTTCGGTTCAACAAGGCCCAGTACCATCAAAACCTATGATAAACACGGATGGGTCATGCAATGCTCCTCGTTTTCGAAAACGGTGGCCTGCGGTTATCGGATTGGCTGGTGTGTGCCAGGCAGGTTTCTCGAAAAAGTATCACAACTGAAAGCTACTACTAATATAGCTTCAGCAACAGTGCTGCAACTATCTGTCGCCGATTTGCTCAGTAGTGGTACCTACCAGCGTCACCTTCGGAAGCTGAGACCTTTGCTGCATAAACAGGTTGTGCTGACCAGTCAGTATATCGAACAATATTTCCCGGAAGGTACGAAGATCAGCCAGCCTGATGGTGGTATAGTACTTTGGGTAGAACTCCCAAAGCAGGTAGATGCCATGAAACTACAGAAGCTGGCGCTGGAGCAGCGGATCAATATCGCGCCCGGACCACTTTTTTCCAGCACCGGCGGGTACAGAAATTATATTCGTATTAGCTGTAATAAAGAATGGAACCGGCAGGTTGAACAGGCTATTCGTAAGCTGGGTAAGCTGGTTGCAACTTTCTAAGCAAGTGCAGGCACCAGGCTATATCATTCTACGACATTTTATATCATTAGCTGCCATCGACAGTGGCTCAGCGAATAAAATATAGCACGGGCGCACCTGCAACTGCAAACCGGCAGAACAGTGAGTAAAGTGGTATTAACGGTTTGGCAGAAAATCTACAAGCCTATTTTAATGCTTGTTTTAACTTTTTTAAATAATATGAATGGTACGCTCCTATTCTTTGAAAAATGTGAGGAGATTTTCTGCTACTATTGCCGGCGCTTCATTATTTGTTGGTGACAGATGATGAAGCGCAGGTAATAGCAATACTTCCGCCCGTGGAATTGTTTGCTTCAGGACATTTAATGTGTCGGAGATAAAACCAGGACTAGCCTTCCCGCCCATCAGGAGAACCGGAACAGACAAGCTTTCATATTTCCTGTAACTTCCTTCTAATCGCTTTACTTCCAGGTGTTCCCGGAAATTACTGGCTAGCAATCTTTTCTTGAGTTCCCATTTTTTTCCTTTTATGGCCAACCGGAGTACAAAACCTGCCAGCCAGGATGGTGCATTACTCAACGGACTGTGCCCCATTCCCTGTACGAAGACTGTAAAAGCTTTCCTGTATTGTTGATGAGCCATGGCCGTTTCATAGCTATTCAACCATTTCCAGTTGCCATGAAGCGACACACCCGGCTCGTAAACACTTATTTTCTTAAATGGATGACCATTTACCGCTGCTTCCAGTGCTACCAATCCTCCGTAACTGTGTCCAAACAGAAAAGTGGCGCCGGTGGCTTGCTGCACTGCCATTACATCATTACAGTCATCTTTGATATTATAATGGGCTTCCTGCCCGTGCCTGTCGCGTCGTTGCATCAGGTGAACCGTAAAATTACCAGAAAGCGCTATGGCTAAATCTGTATATTCTTCTATGTCGCTTAATGCACCATGTACAATAATTAGCCCGGGGCCGTTGCCAATGGTGTCATAAGTAATCATACCGCCTTTAGCAGATGTTGCTGTGTTTGTTTTAAAAGTTGTCATAGGTTTTTTAATTGAATTAAATTTCAATTGTAAAATTATAGGATGGTTTGGTAAGAAATATTTTTATGTTGTTTAAAATTTGCTTACAATTGAAATAATTTTCAATTAAAAGACAATGCCCAAAGCGAAAGAGCAATTTGAGGAAATGCGCCAGGAAGCGCAGAAGAAGATACAGGCAGCCGGGCTTGAGCTTTTTGCCAGTAAAGGTTTGGCCGGGACAAACATTAAAGAAATAGCTGCAAAAGCGCAAATCAGTCTCGGGTTGATGTATCACTATTACACCAATAAGGACGAACTATATCTTGGATTAGCCAACCAGGCGATGGATATGTCCATTGCCCACCTGACTTCATTAAAAAAGCAGCATTCTACTGCGAGGGAGAAGGTAGAAGGCTTCATTGAAGGGTTTCTAACAGGTGTACATAAATACCCTGAAATTTGCTACTTCATTATTATTGGGCAGCAGTTTGAAACCAGGGATGCTGCACAGGATCAATTGTTGATCACCCGCAAGCAGCAATCAATGAAAATACTGGCCGATATTATCAAAGGCGGCCAAAAAGAAGGTAGCTTCCTATCCGGGGATCCGATGCAGCTTGCTGCCATGTTAATAGCAGCCACACAAGGATTGGCTGCCTTCAAAATGACGTTTGGAAAAGGGTTTACCATTCCGGGAAAAGATATACTCATGAATATGCTGCTTATCAAATAACTAGCCGTTTATAAAAGTGGTATCATACTACGCCTGATACAATGCTACTATTTATCCGGCTTTTCACCTACCCGACAAAAAATGACCGATGCAATTATGCATCGGCCATTCTTCAGGCAACATTGTTCATCGGGGGTACATGAAACAATACTACTTCTTTATTGTGCGTTTAGTGCCTCTTCAATTCTTGCCGGCGTTTTATCTTCGCTCGGCCTGGAAGCATCTGCGTCAAATATTTTTCCATCTCTTCCAATAATGATATAGCGTGGAACCCCATGGATGTTAAATGCATTGGCAACAGCGCTTTTCATGCCACCGGCAGATAATAAATGAATGCCCTCAATTTTATCGTCTTCAATCGCTTTTTTCCAGTTGGCTTCTTTGTCATCTATACTGATGTAAAGGAAAACCACCTGTTTATTGTCTTTAAATTTCTCATGCAGTTTGGGGCTGCCATTTTTCATCTCATAGCGGCAGGGGGTGCACCAACTGGCCCAGAAATCCATGTAAATCACTTTACCGGCAAAATCTTTCAACGTTACATCTTTACCATTGAGGTCTTTCAGTGTAAAGAACGGCGGCACTTTACCTGCGGCCAGACTGAGTGTTTTGGCGTACGATTCCTGTATAAACTTCGCATCTTCTTTGGTAGCATACTTCGCAACATAATTATCTATTGCCGGTTTCAGGGAGGCCACATCTTTCTCCATTCCTATCAGGGAATTCAGCGTAGTCTTCATGGCCATGCTACGCAACTTTCCTGTATAATGCTGTTCAATCAGTTTTAACCGCTGCTTCAATGCCTGGGGATATTCATAGCTGCTATCCAGCTTTCCTTGCTGGTATAATTCACGCCAGCCCATATAAGCAGGATAGCTGCCTCTCATAAAAGCATTGTAAGATTCATTGTTAATCAAATCATCTCTCATCTCAATATTATCACAAAGCTTCCAGTAATCATCGGACAGCACTTCCGACATTTTTTTCTTGAAACCAAGATGATAAAAATAAGGAGCCAGTACTAAGGAGCCTAACTTCCGGTACTTAAGAGATATCGACTGGTCTTTATAGAAAACAGGGGTTACTTTGCGCTTATTCGCCTCCAGTATATCAATAGATGCCTGTTCCATCCGATTCACCGTGTCAAGATATTCCTTCACTGTTAGATTAGTAGCATTGATGTTTTTATAATCCAGCAGATACTGATAAAAGTATTTCCACAACACTTTAGCATTTTCGGCGCCTGGTCCGGAGAAGGTTGTTTTTTCCTCGAAATCTGTTTTAATGTTCAGCTTATCGCCGGATTCCAGGAATAAATACATCTGTCCTTTTTTGGGTGAATCGATACCCACCCTGATCGATTTCGGGAAGGTGCCGGTAAAGCGATGTGTCACTTTCCCTTCTTTATTGGGTGCTACCATGAATACACTTTGTTCTCCGTCAGCTATCCATACAGAATCCACCTTTAGCGGGGATATATCCAATACGATGGTAGCTTCCTTTTTTTGTCCAAAGATGATGGCCGCATACAGGCAGCATATCACCGTGATGATACTCGTTTTCATTATACTGTTTGCTTTTAATTTTTATAAGAATTTGATTTATCCAACCTTTCAGGCAAAGCGATGCCAGACTGCTGTTCAACACAGCAATCGAATCTGTTATGTTAAAAGTGTTTAAGGGTTTTGTGGCATATCCGGATTGGCGTTGGCGATATACAATGGAATGCGGAAGGTGAGTCGTTCCGGACGCAATGTATACGTGCTTTTCACCGCACCGGTCATATCATACACCGTATGCGTGGTTCCGACGGTAGATTTATATACCGGATCTACAGAAAGACGGCGCATATCAAACCACCGGTATCCCTGTATCGGAAATTCACGGATCCTTTCATTGAGAATAAAGGTGGTTAACGCCACCTTATCTGTTGCAATGGCTGCTGGTATAGCGGCTTCTCCGGCAGGCATTCGCTTATTGCGGAAGGCTTCCATGTCGGCAACAGCGCCAGCCAGGTCGTTCCCGCGCGACTTACACTCCGCCCTCAACAAGTAGATATCAGGGACGCTGACGCCTGCGTTGTTGGCGGCGCCACTCCCCCATGCTCTGAGCATGCCATTGGGATAAATGTGTGTAAAATCAGCCAGAGGATTTGGCGTCAGAAATGCACGGCGGTAATCACCGGGCAGGTAAAGTGCTGCTGTTTTACTATTCAGCACAACACCTGAAAAGACGTAGGTGAAATAATTGAGCGTTCTTCTGAGAAAAAGGACCTCATGATCAATATTCAGATTCCCCCTGGTGGGCCCTGTAATCGGACTTACAGGTGTAAAAGCGCCTCCGGGTGTCAGCTCCTTCTGAAAATCGTATAGCCCAATGGGTATGCTGGCACCTGCCAAATCGTTGATGGCGGCATTCAATTGTGGCAGGGCTTTATCGTATTGTCCCATGAAGGCATATACCTTTCCCAGCAAACCTTCTGCTGCCGGCTTCGACATACGGATACGGTTCGTTAGTGCAGTGGGCAGATAAGGTATGGCGCCTGTCAGATCCTCCACGATGAGATCATATATTTCCTTTACCGTAGCCCGGGTAAATTTTGTTTGAGATACATCGGCTGTCAATACTTTTGGTACGGCCAGGTCTGTTGCTGCAGTAGCTTCATTGTAGGGCGCTCCATAAAAGTTAACCATCATAAAGTATCCCCAGGCGCGGCAGGCGCGTGCTTCAGCTTTCAGCGATTGTCTTTGCGCTTCGCTTCCTCCGCTGGCATTCATCACTTCATTGATGATTTTATTATACTGATACATGACCCGCATGATCGCCGTCCATTCCATGGAGGTAGCATCCGGCAGGTAAATATCATTTTCCCAACGGAAAGATTTTTGGTTCTCCGGTAATGTTTCACCTGTAAGATAAGGTACTACACCCGCTACCTCATCGCCGGTTACCTGATAGGCGGTAATGGGAACCACAGTGAGTGCGTTCAGCAGCTGATCATAATCCGCTGTTTTCTCTGCCACCAGTACCCCTTTGGGATTGACTTCCAGGAAATCCTTTTTACACGCAGACATGAGCATCAATGCAATAAAAGGATAAATATATTTTCGGTTCAGTAGCCCCATTTTCATTAATTTTTAAAGTGTTAAATGCGCACCAAAAGTGATAGCTCCCTGGTTTACCGGCATAACAGCACGATAACCAAACCGGGCGTCCTGGAATTCCGGATCAATACCATTATGATTGGCTTTCCATAGCATCAGGTTAGACACCTGGAACCGAAACGTCAATTGCTCCGCATGGATCTTTCTTACCATGGCCACCGGCAATGTATAGGATAACGAGATATCGCGGATTTTGGCATAGGAAGCATCCACCACATTGTTGTTACCATATATGTAGTAATCGGTATTGCGTCTGCTATAATTTTCCTGGGTACTTACAAAAGAAGGAATACTTGTATGCGCTTCATCTCCCGGCTGCTTCCAGCGGTCAGCAAAATCTGCATGCAAATTACCCGTGGTGAAATTCTGTGCCTGAATGAAACTGTAACCGGTGTAAGTGCGGTTCACATCACGGAACATTTTGTTGCCTAAGTTGTACACAATATTAATGTTCAGTGAAAATGCCTTGTAAATGAAAATATTAGATAATCCTCCGCTCCATGGCTGCTGGTAAACACCCATGTATACCACATCTCCGGCCTTTACTCCTACAGGATCTTTCGTAACACTTTTATCATTCAGTTTCACCTGTGGGTCGCCCATGTGATCCAGGCCCGCAAAATCATAAGCCCAGAGCGCAAAGGCCGGGTGTCCTTCAACATAATTGGCACTGTTGATCATCTGTTGTCCGGTGGTATACGGAAATTGCTGCACCAGTTTATCTATCTTATTCTGGTTGTAAGACATTGTCAGCATAGTGATCCACTTGAATTTCTTCGTCAGGATATTGCCTGTAGACAATGTGAGCTCAATGCCTTTATTGGTAATATCTCCGGCATTGCCAAACAGGGTGGTAAACCCGGTGAGAGGGTTTACGGGCACGCTACCCAGCAGGTTAGAAGTTTTTTTCCGGTAGACATCTACTGAACCGGTGAGCCGCTCTCCAAGAAATGCGAAGTCGATTCCGATATTAATAGTTTTGGTACTTTCCCAGGTCAGATTAGGATTAGCCGGTGCGGAAACATACAAGGCTTTTCCTCCGGGTGCATTGGCTGCATTGATGGCGGTGAGTACATCAAAAGAAGCGGCGCTGCCGGGTATAGGTGAAATACCGGTGATGCCATATGTAGCTCTCAGTGCCAGGTTGTTCACCCCTCTGACGGCTTCAAAAAAGGGTTCATTACAGATATCCCATTTTCCTCCCACACTCCACACTGGTTTACTTTGTGCCGCTTTATTTTTTCCAAACAGGTTGCTTTGATCTCTACGCCAGGAAGCATTGAGGGAATACTTGCGGTTGTAGGTATATGCTGCGTTCAGGTACCAGGAAGTAAAACGGGACATGACTTCTTTTTGATTAAAAATTGAGTCCGTGTTTAAGATAGATCCATTAGGAGAAGAAGGCATCACCGGGGCGGGTACGCCGGTAGAAGCTAACAGCTGGTAGTCCACCAGTGAATAGGTTTGTAGTCGCTGGTCGTAACCGTATTGCTGATTGCTGTTATAAATACTTTTTTGTTCCTGTGCTTCCTGTCCCGCCATGGCGGTAAGCTGATGCAGCCCTTTCTTCCAGTTGTGATCATAGATGAGCTGATTTCTGACTACCCAGTTATCCTGGTTGGCATTGATCAGGCGGTATTGTCCGCCGGTGGTGGGCAGATGATACACGGGAATATTACTGGAGGTAGGCACTTCTGTAAAATTCACCACTTGTACCCGTTGGCTATAGTTGGTATTATCATCGTACATAGTAGTCCGGGTATTACCTTTAACATATCCGTACATGCCTTCAAACTGGAGGTCCTTCAGCAGGTTGATGGTTACGCCTGTATTGATGCGGGTGAGAAGTCCATTACTTTTTGTTTCGCCGGTGTGGGCGTCATCGATGGGATTATAATTCAGGTTGATTTTACTGCTGGCTTGCATCGCAGCCCTGGCTTCTTCGCTGAGATAGCCCATGTATGGCATATCGATGCTTTTACCGGATCCATCTTTGAATAGCTGGTAAGGCAGAAAGCGGGCATCAGGTGAAACAGCGCGATTGGAAGCGCTCACGGTGTTGGTGATATCTGCCAATAAAAAAACTTTCAGGTGTTTATTAAACTTAAAGTCCTGGCGGGTATTTACTTTATATACATTGTTGGTATTACCGGGTGTATTATCTGTAGTACCGGTATATGCCAGCGATCCGTAAAAAGCATATTTACCGGAGCCTCCGGCAACAGACAGTGTATGGTTCGTTAACCTGGCGGGACGATACATATCTTTTATCTGGCTGCGGTTGTCGATATGTGCCAGGCTATCCAGTTTGGCATTGCCTTGTGTAGCAGTCAACACGCCGCGGTACATATCGTATAATATTTGCCGGTCGGGCGATAACCCGGTGGAACTGCCATTTGACGGATCATAGGTGGTAGCAGCCCCATATGGGCGGTTTACCGGGTCAAAAGTTTCTTTGGCAGCCTGGATGTATTGCTGGCTATTTAACACGGGAAAGTAACCGAAATCCGGTTTTCCGCGGAAGCTGATAAACCCATCGTAGTTCACGCTGAGACGCTCGTTCACCTCTCCTTTTTTGGTGGTGATCACAATCACGCCGTTAGACGCCCTGGCGCCCCAGATAGATGCGGCAGTAGCATCTTTTAATACACTGATGGATTCTACATCCTGTGGATTGATAGAAGATACATCGTTCACAGGCATACCATCTACTACGTATAACGGATTTTTATCGGCGTTGATGGTACTGAGTCCGCGGATCTGGAAGGTAGTTCCTTCTCTCACGGCGTTAGGAGAATTATTAACCACGAGGCCCGGTACCAGTCCTTCTATCCGTTGGAGGATATTCATGCTGGTGCCGCGGTCTCTTATCACGCCCATATCGGGGTTAGAAAAAGAACCGGCGCTTCGTTCTTTTGAAATTTGCTGATAGCCGGTATTGACCGTTACTGCATCCAGTTGTGTAGGATCTGCTTCCAGCAGAATGATAACGCCATCGGCGGTGTTGAGTAATGCCTTCCCGGTTACGCGTTCTCCGTCAACCACCAACATCAGTGCGCCTGAAGCATTCACCGCGGCTGTAACCGGGCGGAATCCCAGGTAGGTGATATTCAATAAATCATTTTCTTTTACGGTGATGGTAAACTTTCCATTGGCATCTGTCACGGTGCCTTTGTTAGATCCCATCACCCTTACGGATACCCCCGGGAGTGGGCTGCCGTCGGTGCTGCGTACAATCCCTTTTACCGGTGGAACCGATAACGAGGGCGGGAGCACTGGCACCGGCTGTATGGCTTTCCGGCTGATAATGATAGAAGTGTTTTTAATAGTAAATCCCAGTGACTGGTCCTTAAACACTTCTTTCAAAAATGTTTCAAGTGGTTGCTGGGTGGCGGTGATGGTAACAGGATGGGCATTTTTCAATACGTCTTCGTCGTATAACGCCACGAAGCCGGTTTGCTTTTCTACTGCTTCCAATACTTTTTCCAGCTTTATTTTGCTCCCTGTAAATGTTATTTTCTGGGAGTAGCTCCTGGCAGAGATATGCAGGCAGCAGACAAGTATAATGATGGCGCTCAGTTTCATTACTCGCAGCATTTGGTTGATAAACCAGCGGTTTGTTAAAACAACACGCTCCTGGTTACAATAAGTACTTAATTGCATACATTTGCATCAGTTTATTGGTTGATAATAAGGCAGTCCTGTATTGAGCAATACAATTGTTTTTTGGATCAGCCAGTACATTATACCGGGGGTGGTGCAAACACTTCCGGTTTTTTTTACTGTTGTCCGTTGTTACAGATCATCAATGCATAGTCAGTTTTTTAGCGGTGAATAAATATTTTAATGGTGGTTTATAGTATTGTTAATGTTTTCCCTTCGAGTTTATATTTGATATTAAATTGAGAAAGCACATCCAGTACCTGCGACAACTGCAGATCCCTGCCTAGTTTCCCATGAAACTTCTTTTCCGGAATGGCGCCCTGGTACACAATTTCCAGGTCGTACCACCTGGCCAGTTGCCGTAAGAACGCAGCAGTTCCTTCTCCTTCCACATCGAACATTCCTTTTTTCCAGGCCATTACTTTCCCGATATCGGCTGGTTGAATTTTAATATCGCTGCCGGATGCCGTAATAGCTTCCTCTCCTGGCTGCAGGAGGTTCGCCTTCGCGCCTATCACTACTTTCACGCTTCCCTGCAGGAGGGTTGTTTTAATCACCGGTTCATCAGTGTAGGCATTGATGTTAAAGCTGGTACCCAATACCTGTATGGTGGTTTGTTTGTTGATGCTCACGTAAAATGGTTGCTGTGCATTGGCAGCTACTTCCAGGTATACTTCTCCCGTAATGGCCACTCTCCTTTCCCGGCCATTAAATGCGGTCGGATAGGTAATAGAGGAGGCAGCATTTAACCAGGCTTTTGTGCCGTCGGGCAGTACTACATTGAACTGCCGCCCTCTGGGAGTAGACAGCACATTAGCCGCAGGTGTACCCACGCGTTGCCCGTCGGGAGCGTAGGTGAGCGCATCATTTTTCAATAGCACCTTCGTTCCGTTCTGGTTAGCTACTTCGCCATTATGCATAGTATCTAATACCACCGCAGACCCGTCGGACAGCGTCAGTATAGCGCCGTTCCTGCCAGGTGCAATATCTTCCGGATGCCTGGCTGCCTGCGCTATAGGATTCGTTTTTTTCTGTCCGCGTGGCAGCAGCATATAAATACCTCCCACCAGCAACAGGAGCATTGCCGCCGCTGCCGCCCACCGATAACGATATAACGGACGTATGTTAACAACTGCCGCGTCTTCCCGGAGATGTTGCAATCTTTCCTGCAGCACCAACAGGTTTTTCTCACGACGATCAATATCTTCTTCTCCCACAAAGGACTGATCCGCTGCCTTTTCAGCCATCACGCGATCCAGTATATCGCTGTTGGTTTTATCTTCCAGCATATAAAGGAACGCAGCTTCTTGTTCCGGCGTCAGTGAATCGGTCAGATAAGCATCAATCAGTTCAACAAATGGCGTGTTCATGACATACTTTTATGGATCGGGCGCATATGCTTGTATAGATAAGACGCAAAGCAGAAATGATACTCCCGAAAAAAAATAATATTATTTTTAAAAAAACAGGCAGGCAGCCACCAGTAATAGTTCTATAAGATACCCCTGCTGATTCAGGTACTCACGTATCTGGTTCAGCGCAAGCGTGATCAGGTTGGCGACTGTTTTTTTAGACAACTGCATTTGTGCTGCAATCTGGTCATGTGTTAATCCATTGGTGCGGCTCAACAAAAAAACTTCCCGCTGCTTTACGGGCAAAGTATTTACTGCATTTTGAAGCAGGGCAATGGTTTCCTTGCTATGCAATAATGCTTCCGGAGGAGCCGCTTCAACTGCATCAACCCCGGCATGGAGGTCACGAATCAGCAACTGGCGCTTGCCCTGCCGCATGGTATTAATGATTTCATGACGCACCATGGTCATAAAGTAGGCCCTGAAATCCTTCCATTCATGAATGCTTTCCCTTTTCAGCCATAGCTTTACAAATACTTCCTGGAGGGTATCCTCCGCGAGGGCAGGAGATTTTAAAAACGACAACGCAAGTGAGTATACTTCATTCCAGTAATGCCGGTATAATTGCGCATAGGCTTGCTCATCGCCTCCCGCAATAGCATCCAGGAATTCCTTCTCGTTGTATGAAGAAATATCCGACAAATAAAGTTGATTTAAAAAATTTGAATGTTCTTATCCCCGATAGCGTTACTTCACATTATTTAATGACCTCTTCGTTCTGTTCGCAATATAATAATATCAGGCAGATAAAATAATAGGTACGGTGATTTTAAAGCCTTTGTTTTCTTATTCCGGAGATGACCAACCACTCCTCACCCACGTAAAATACGATCGCATTAAACGTATGCTCCTGGCTATTCTCATCTTCATAAAAAAAAGATGTACTTTTTTCGGGACTATCATTGATGATTCACGTCTTATGTACCGACTTGTGTAAAACACCCCGGAAAGCATTCCTTGTCACTGTCCGGTACAATAACGGAAGAAGGTATGCCAATTAAAAAAGGCAAACCGGGATGAACTCCAGCCTGCCTTTTTTATTTTTATCTAAAGCCGCATTGTAAGCGGCTATCATGCTATTAGTTATTGATGCTTACCACTGCCCATGTCCTCCCATCGGAGAAAACACCGGCGACGACATCGGCGAATAGAAAGGAGAATACCCGTTATAAGTACCCCGGCCTACGCCTACACTACCGGAAATGGAGAATGTTTTGTCGTTACTGATATACATCACACCTATCCTGGCATCTGACCAGGCGGAGAAATTATTCTGCTGCGACCAGCTATTACCGCCCTTCATAGCAGGTTGGTAAAACGCGCTATTGGTACGGAAAACCATAGGTGCCGCCGATACCGCACCAAAGGCAAACAAATTATTCGTCAACTGACGGTTCAACTGTAACGATAAAGGCACCGACAGGAAAGAACCTCCTCCTCCTTTAAACGCAACAAAGCCAGCCGAAACGCCCGCGTACTTTGTAACAAACCATTTCTTATGGATATTATTGGTATCGCCTGCAGGTGGACGTTTAAAGCCTGACTCCCAGCGGTTCATAGCCCCGAAAGAGGAATCCGTTTGTGCATTTACAGCCAAACCTGACATTAAAACAACAGCAAGAAAAACGATGCGTAACATGCGGATAAAGATAAGCATCCTTTTTTTATTAAAATGCTAATAGAATCATAATATGGGGCTCACGGCTTCAACAATTTAAATGCATGGCGCCAGCTATTGTGCAAAAATCCAGGTATACACCATAGCATGCAAAGCGGTTCTATTGCCCTGGCGGCTGCCGCAACACCCATATCTTCCGTTTCCCAGCCAAAATCCGTCAGTATCCCCGCTACTGTTGCCTTGGCAGCTGCATCATTGCCGCAGATAAACATGGTTGGTACACCACCTGATAGCTGTGGTTTATACATCGCTGCATTCCCCACACTGTTAAATGCTTTTACCACCCTGGCATCAGGAATAATTTCCTGTATTTTCTCCATCAGTGAACTGTTCTGCGCTGTAAAAAATTTCAGCACACCATTTTCCGGTGGTGGCCCATCAATAGGATTGGTAGTATCAATCACTACTTTACCGGAGAAGTGAGCAACACCGGCTTGTTTTACAGCCGATTCCGCCACCTTACCAGCTACACAGAGAATCAGCAGCTCTCCAAATTGCGCGGTAGCCTCAAAGGTGCCGGTTTGCCCTTTAGGATTTTTCTTTTTCCACGCTTGTACAGTGTCTTTTTCGGGATTACGCGTACCCAGCATTACATCATGTCCTTCTGTTAAAAATGCGGCTCCCAGTGTTTGTCCTACTTCACCGGAACCAATAACACCAATTTTCATAGTAGTAATTTTTTTTGAGGATTTTTTGTAATAAGTGTTGGTCATCACCGAAGAAGGCCGGTCGCTATATTATTGCCAGGACTATATCAAAAGAAAGATACGAATTTAGTATCGATAATTAAACGCGATACCTCTCCACTCATACATTCCCTTCCTCTCCCACCCAAAAATTTAGTACCTTAACGAATGGCGACGGCCATGCCACCGTAAACCAGCACGTTATGAAGCGATTGTTCCTGATCTGTTCCCTGCTGATCTGCATTTCCTCCTGTGCATCTGTTGCGTTAGCGGGTGATACAGCAGCTTACTATACCCAGCAACTCGATAACCGTAACGGTCTTTCCAACAGCGCCGTTAATTCCCTGTTCCTGGATTCAGATAAGCTCCTCTGGGCTGCCACCTGGGATGGACTGAATATGTACGATGGCACTGCGTTTCACGTGTTTAACTATAGCAAAGATAATCCCCTGCACAGCATTGGCAACAACGTAGTATTACAGGTATTGGAAGATGGCCGGCGACATATCTGGCTCAGTACCATTGAAGGAGTATCGCGGTACGATAAGCGAAGCGGGAAATTCTATAATTATTTTTACCGCCGGCAACAACGCAGCCGTATCAGCGAGCAGGAATACCGGCTGATGACGGATACCACCGGGCAATTGTATTGCCTGAGTTTGCAGGAAGGACTCACCCGCTACAACGCCGCCGCCGATTCCTTTGCCGTATGCCCGCTACCTGCCGGCAACAGCCGCATCAGCAAAGCCGTATTCGACGGCGCCAACCACCTGTGGGTACTCCGCGGCGATGGCACCCTGGAAATATATGCGGACTGGCAGGCGCAATGGCCGCTGTTACAACGTTACACTAATGTGCAGGCTTTATTTGCCGTGAATGGCAGGATATTTTTCACCACTACCGCACATGAGCTGATGGCCGTATCTCCCGGTACCCACCAGGCGCAACTGCAGGTACAGTTGCCACATGCGGTCAATGCCATGACTATCTACAACCAGCATTACCTGCTGGCCTGGACTACACAAGGCTTTGGAGAATACGACGCGCAGTTCAAACCTTCACACCTGTTTCCCGAAGCCACGCAACAACTGCAGGATATGAAAATCATCTCCTGGACTACCGGTAATGAACAAGTGTTATGGTGCGGAACAGATGGCAATGGCATCATTAAAATATACCCGCAAACAAAAATTTTTGGTACGGTAAACCGCAATAGCGGCGGCGCCGCTTTTAATAAACCCATACGGGCTTTCTGCGCCAATGGCAACGATCTGTGGATAGGCACCAAAGGCAATGGCATTATCGCTTTATCCGATTTTACACGGCAACCAACTGCCAGCCATCAGCAATTGTTTTCCTCGGAACTGGATGATAATTCCGTTTTTGCGCTTTGTCGCGGTATGGATAGCCTGATTTTTATCGGCACAGACGGCAAGGGACTTGCTGTTTACGATCAGCTCCATAAACGCTTCATTCGCTGGCAATCAGTCAATGGTAGCAATAAACTGCCGGTATTCGGCTCCGTATATGCCATACTACCGGATGCCGACAGCTCCCTGTGGCTGGGCACCAGTGGGTACGGCCTCATACATCTGCGTATACAGCGACAGGGAACGGCGCTCGCAGTAACTGCCTTTCGGCAATATACCTTCAATGGCAGCGACAACGGTCCGGGGAACGATATCATTTATTCACTGGCGCCTGGTCCCGCTAATTCGCTCTGGGTCGGCTGCCGCTACGGCGGGCTCAATCTCTTCAATAAAAGCCGGCAGCAATTTCAGTTGTTCCAGGCCTTTAGCTACGACGGCGCCTTGTCGCATAATGATGTGCTGGCGCTTTATCGCGATACAAAGCAACGCCTGTGGATAGGCACCAGCTATGGGCTGAACTGCCTGGCAGAAGCGGATATCAGCCAGGCAAAACCAGTATTCACCCGGTATAACACCGGCAACGGCCTGCCCAATAATACCATTCATGCTATTACACAGGATAACGACGGAATGATCTGGGTCAGCACCAACAAGGGCCTGGCGCGTATTCATCCCGGCACCAGGGAAATATCACACTTCCAGGAGGCCGATGGATTACAAAGCAATGAATTCAGCGATGGCGCCGTGTGGAAAGATCCGGCCGGACACCTTTATTTCGGTGGCATTTATGGTTTCAATTATTTTATAGCGGCCAACATACAGGAACGCCACCTCTATCCCAACCTGCTGGTATCCGGACTCCAGCTAGCCGGCAAAACAAACGATCATGGCATAGAAGTGCTTCAACCAGGGCAATATAACGATGCCGCCTATACGCTGGCAAGGCGCGACAACTTTTTCGAATTACAGGGAAAAGCGGTAAGCTTCCTGCATGCAGAAAAATGCGAGTATGCATGGCTGTTAGAAGGCTACGATAAAACCTGGCAGTACATGGGTGGCAATGGCAGGATCGCCTACAGTAATGTACCACCGGGCAAGTATACGCTAAAAGTAAAATGGAGTAATGGAGAAGGCGTATGGACGCCTCCCAGCACACTGTTCACGCTTACTATACAACAATATTTCTGGCTCACCTGGCCCGCATTTTTGTTATACCTGTTGCTGGCAGGTGGCGCCGGCACTGCGTTCTGGCTATACCGGAAAAATAAGCTGGAGATGAAACACCAGCTCGAAATGGAGCACCTGCTGCGTAAAAAAGAAGAGGAAGTACACGAAGAACAACTCCGCTTTTTCACCAATATTGCCCACGAACTGCAAACACCACTCACGTTGATTGTAGGCGCAGCAGAACGCAGCCGCGAGCACCCCGGCGACCATTACCACCAGGCGCTCGTACATCAGCATGCCTCGCGGCTGACCTACCTGGTGCAGCAACTCCTCGAGTTTCGTAAAGCCGAATCCGGCTTCCTGAAAAACAACTACGCGCCATTGAATATATCCGCGTTGCTGGAAAATATTGCAGCGTTGTTTAAACCAATGTGTCAGCAAAAAGCGTTACACTTCGAAACAGCTATTACACCGGCAATAATAGCCGCCATGGATAAAGACAAACTGGAAAAGATACTGTTTAACCTCCTGAGCAACGCCTGTAAATATACCAACCGCGATGAAAGGATTATACTTCGTGCAACGCCTGCCAATCACTACCTGAACATCTCCGTGTATAATTCCGGCAGCCATATCCCCGACGCACAACTGGAGAACCTGTTCACCCGTTTTTTCAGCACGGCCACTGCTACTCATGGGAAGTTTGGGACCGGCATCGGGCTGGCTTTTACCCAGCAAATGGTACAGTTGCTCCATGGCAGCATCCGGGCGGTGAATGAAAATAATGGCGTGACGTTTTATGTACAGCTTCCACTTTCACCGGCAGATACGATGCTTCCCTCGCAACAGGAAGCGCCGGCAAATCCTGTTCCGTCGTACCTGCTACAGTCCATTACGGCGCAGTTGTTGCCGCAAACGCCGCCGGTGATCGATCCCAACAAACTATCCCGTATTCAGAGTGTGCAGGAGGCAGGTAAAAAAAGTATTTTGTTAGTGGAAGATGAATACGCCATCCGGCAACTATTAAAAGAACTGCTCGCCGATCATTATATTATTTATGAAGCCGGTAATGGCAACGAAGCGCTGGAACTGATGCGGCAAACCCTGCCTGACCTGATCATCAGTGACATCATGATGCCCGATATGAACGGCCTGGAGCTGTGCGACAAAGTAAAAAATGCTGCCAGCACCTGTCATATTCCTTTTATTATCTTGTCGGCCCGCGGTACCATCGACCAGCAAACAGAAGGGTATGAAGCCGGCGCAGATGCCTATCTTCCCAAACCCTTTCATGCCGCTCACTTACAGGTAAGGGTACGCAAGCTGCTGGAATACCGCCAACGCCTGCACGAAATTTTCAGGAGAGATCACCCGCTGGGGCAACTCGAAGAAACCGATATGCCGGACGCCGACAAACAATTTCTGCAGGAACTGGTACAAGCCATTGAAGAACGGATCGATGAAGAAGGACTCAACGCAGAGGTATTGGAAAAACACCTGCTCCTCAGCAAAATGCAGTTGTACCGGAAACTGAAAACACTCACCAATATGACACCGGCAGAATTTATCCGTTATATCCGGTTAAAACAAGCCGCCCAACTCCTGGTAAAAACCCAGCTTACCGTCGCTGAAATTTTTTATAAAACAGGTTTTAATAACCAATCCTATTTCTTCCGGGAGTTTAAAAAGATGTATCGCTGTTCACCGAACGAATACCGCGAACAACAAACCATGGTGTAGTGTCGGCACAAGATAAAAACAGGTTCAATCTATTGATTTTCAATTATAAAATTTAGCAACTGTACAGCTCTTTGCAACTATAGTACAGTCGTTTCCTGCTCTCTGCACCTACCTTTAGCTCATCCAAATCAATCAAAAACAATTATTCGACGTATGAAAAAACAGGGGATGCACGGCCTGTAAATTCCATTTCAAATCCAACGTTAAAAACATTTTTAAAACCGGTTCCGGGATGGAACCATTAAATTCTTACGAATGAAAAACTGGACACAACTAATGTCGGCTGTGATACTGCTGCTACTTAGCGGGGCCACCTATGCCCAGGTGAAAGTAAGCGGTCATATCAGCGATGAACAAGGTGGCGCCCTCCCCGGCGTTACCGTGATACAGCCCAATACCAAAAATGGCGCTGTTTCGGGAGTGGACGGCAACTACAGCATTACCATCAGCGGTGGCGGTCCTGTTACGCTACAGTTCTCTTTTATGGGCTTCTTAACCAAAACAGTCACTTACTCCGGCAGTGGCGCATTGAACGTAACACTTCAAAAAGATGAAGTGGCCTTGAAAGATGTGGTAGTCATCGGGTATGGTACGCAGCGGAGAAGCCAGGTAACGGGTGCCATCTCCTCTATAGATGGAAAAAACCTGGCTAAAACCCAGGCCGTAGATCTCAGCACTTCCTTACAGGGACAAGCACCTGGCGTTTCCGTTACCTCTCCTACCGGTGCACCCGGTACTGAAGCCGTGGTACGCATCAGGGGTATAGGTTCCCTCAGCCAGAGCAGCAACCCGCTTTATATTATTGATGGCGTACCAATGAACAGCGGGCTGAATACCATTTCACCCAACGACATCGCCTCTATTGAAGTACTGAAAGATGCCGCTGCAGCAGCCATCTATGGATCGCGTGCTGCCAACGGCGTTATCCTGGTAACCACCAAAACCGGGCAGGCCGGCAAAAATGAAATCAACCTGGACATTGCCTACGGCCTCGCCAAAGCCAGCGGATTACCCAATATGCTAAGTACCAGCCAGTTTATAGAACTGCAGAATGAAGCATTCACCAACGACGGCGCCACTACCCGCAACCAGGACGATCCCGCCAAATTACCCAATACCAACTGGCTGAACGCCATCTTCCGCCAGGCGCTTACGCAGCGGTATAACCTGGCCTTCTCAGGAGGCTCCGATAAAACCCGCTACTACCTGGCTGGCAACGTAGTCAACCAGGATGGTACCATCGTCAACTCCAACTTCAAACGATATGGCCTTCGCTCTAATGTGAGCAGTGAAGTAAAAAGCTGGCTGCGCGTGGGCGAAAATATGAATCTCACCTACGACCGTACCCAGGAAATAGGCGCCTCCGGCGATGGTGCCCGCCCCGGCAGCTTACCAGGCGTAGTGCGCTATGCACTGATCCGGCCCAATGCCATTCCGCTCTACGATGACAAAACCGGTTTCTATAGTGACTTACCGCCGGCTGGTCTCTATAAAAATGCTTTACTATATGGAGATGGAAAAAATCCACTGGCCATTGCAGATTACCGTACCCGCACGGCCAGCAGATACCGCCTGCTGGGAAATGTATTTGCAGAAGCACGCTTCCTGAATGATTTTAAACTGCGCACCGACCTCGGTACCGATTTCTATATCGCGGAACAACAGCAATACAGCGGACAAATCCCCGGCGACCGCACGCTGATGCAGGACAAAGACAAAGGACTGGATAAATTCCGGAACCGCTACACCACGTACAACTGGACCAATGTGCTCACTTATAATCACCTCTTCAACGAAAAGCATAACGTGGGTGTAACGCTGGGTTCTGAATATATTTCGTCTAAGGTAGATTACCTCTCTGCCTCCCGCAACGGCTACGACAACCGCGCTGATGGCTCTCCCAGCCTGCAGTACCTCGACTATGGCTCCGGTCAGCAGTTCAATGGCGGCAACCTGGAAGAATGGGGACTCATGTCTTATTTCGGTCGCGTTACCTATGCGTACGATAACAAATACATGATCAACGCCAACATGCGCGCCGATGCTTCTTCCCGCTTCGGTGCTGATCACCGCTGGGGTTATTTCCCCTCTTTCTCTGCCGGCTGGAATATTGCCCATGAAAATTTCATGAAAGATGTGACCTGGCTCAATGACCTTAAAATCCGCGGTGGATGGGGACAACTGGGCAACCAGGATATTGGCCTCTATCCATTTGCTACTATCTACTCTACTACCAATAATATCTTACAGGTGATCAGTCGTGGTAACCCCGATGTAAAATGGGAAACTACTACCCAGTCCAACATCGGTATAGACGCAGGTTTCCTCAAGGGCACCCTGACGCTCAGCGTGGATTACTTCAATAAACAATCATCTGACATCCTCATACAACTGCCTTCTTCCTACACCAACGGCGATGCAGCACCACCGTATGTAAACGGCGCTAAAATGAGTAATAAAGGACTGGAAATTACCGCTGCCTATAAACAATCCGTGCAGAAAGATCTCTCTTTTAATATAGCCGCCAACGTTACCACCCTGCGTAACAAGGTAGTATCGTTATACAAAGGCCGGGAGCAAATCTTTTCTGCCGGCTCCGGTCGCGTCATCCTGCGGGAAGGCCAGCCGATCAGCTCTTTCTATGGCTATAAAACCAACGGCATCTTCCAGAATGCACAGGAAGTAGCGAACTATAAAAACAGCAAAGGAGATGTATACCAGCCAAACGCGCAACCTGGCGATATCCGCTTTGTAGACTACAACAACGATGGAAAAATTGATGATGCCGACCGCACCATTATCGGTAATCCGAATCCTAAGCTGCTCTACAGCCTGAATGCCGGTGTTACCTGGAAACAATTTGACCTCACCCTCTTTTTCAATGGTGTGCAGGGCAACCAGATTTATAATGAAGTGGATAATATCATCAACAGCTTCGACGGAAGGGGATTTAATAATAAAGAAGATTTCTACAAAGAACGCTGGCATGGCGAAGGCACCAGTAATAAAACGCCCAGGGCCACCTTCCTTGACCCGAACAACAACCGCCGCACATCCGACCGATACGTGGAAAATGGCAGCTATTTGCGCCTTAAAAACGCGATGCTGGGGTATACATTGTCGCCTGCATTGCTGAAACGCATCGGATTCAGTAATGCCCGCATTTATGTAAGCGCACAAAACCTGTTCACCATCACCAAATATGGCGGCATGGATCCGGAGTTGTATACCAATGAAAACCTCGCCAACTACGCAGATATGGCCGTAGGTATTGACATGGGTACATATCCGCCTTCCCGCACTTATACTTTTGGTTTACAGTTTGGATTTTAAAATCAACACACCATGAAAAAGCTAATTGTTATTATATGCGTTGCCGTTAGTATAGCCGGTTGTACGAAGCAACTGGAAAAATACCCGCAGGGGAAGCTGACCGGCGGCAACGTTTTTACAGAAGCCAATGATTTTGTGATGGCCACGGATGCCGCGTATCTCCCGCTCACTAATCGTTTCCGCGGCGACTGGGGCTGGGATGACGGCAGCAGTATTCCCCGCGACTGGGTAATAGGCGACCTGATGAGTGATGATGCGGTGAAAGGCGGCGGTAGCCTCGGCGACCAGGAAGATATGCGCCGGATGCAAACGTTCAGCATCTTCCCGGAAAATAATAATGTGCTGGGTATCTGGCGTTTCAACTACAAAGGCGTAGATGCCTGCAACACGCTGCTGGCACAGGATGGCGCTAATGTACCCGGGCTTGATCCGGCGTTGCTGAAACGCCTGAAAGGCGAAGCCTATTTCCTCCGCGCGTTTTATTATTTCCGGTTGGTAGTCAACTTCGGCGATATTCCATTGCTGGTTCCGGAGAAAAAGTTAACTGATAACACCGTGCGTACGCCGGCAGCGCAGGTATATGAGCAGATTGAAAGTGATCTCAACCAGGCCATCAGCACGTTACCTCCCGGCTACGACGCCGATAACTATCAACGCGCTACCAGCGGTGCCGCACATGCCCTGCTGGCCAAAACTTACCTGTACCGGCAGCGCTGGCAGGACTGCCTGAACCAGGTAGCGGAAGTAGAAAAAGGGAATTACCAGTTGCTGGATCATTATGAAGATAATTTCAACGGCATGGGAGAAAAGAGCGGGGAGATCATCTTTGCGGCCCGTCATGATGCCGGCAAAGTGCCATCCCAGGGATCTGTGCTGAACGCCGTATTTGCGCCACAGGGCAAAGGCTGGGGCTTTGAAATTCCTACCAAAGACCTGGTCAATACTTTTGAAACAGGCGATCCACGCCGTGCCGCCACGCTTTTCCAGGCCGGCGATAAATACCTCGATGGCACCAACTATGATCCGGCCTGGTCGCCGGTGACCGGCTTCAATGTGCGCAAGTTCATGAGCAACGTAAATCCTATCGATGATGGTGGCGTTGATTTTGTGTATATCCGTTTGGGAGATGTGATACTGTGGAAAGCAGAATGTCATGCGAACCTCGGCGCATTGCCGGAAGCGCGCGCAGACCTTGAAAGGATACGGGCACGGGCACGCAAGTACGCAGCCAATCCTGCTACCAACTTACCCGCTGTTACCACCAATGATAAAGCTGCTCTCCTTTCCGCCATTCAACATGAAAGACGCGTGGAACTGGCTATGGAAGGCCATCGTTATTATGACCTGGTGAGATGGAACCTGGCACAGACCATACTGGCCAAAGCACCTGATGCCGATCCCCTGAAAGGATACAGGGACTATGGTAACGGCTGGCAACCTTTCAATAAACTATTGCCCATTCCGCAACGCGAAGCTGATTTGCTGAAACTGCCGCAAAACACCGGCTATTAACCCGCTTTATTGAACACGGAAGCTTGCCTGTTGTTCGCATAACAGCAGACAACAGGCAAGCTCCTTAACTACCTTCACATGAAACCAGTTACCGTTCACCGCTTTGCGGAAAATCCATTGCTGACACCGGCAGATGTTAAACCGAGCTGGCCGGGCCTGGAAGTGGCCTGCCTGCTGAATCCCGGCGTTTTTGAATTCGACAATAAAACATGGCTGATCATTCGCGTGGCAGAAAGACCACAACAACAGCAGGATCGCATTTCCTTTCCTATACTGCAGGAAGGTGGTATCACTATCATGGATATCTTAAAAAATGATCCGCATCTCGAAGCCAAAGATCCACGGGTGCTGCGCTATAAGGGCGACGACTACCTCACTACGCTCTCGCACCTACGACTATTTTGCAGTGAAGATGGAATTCATTTCCGCGAACCGGAAGGTTATCCACAGTTGCATGGCGAAGGGCCGCTGGAAGCTTTTGGACTGGAAGATTGCCGCGTAACAAAAATAGACGACGTGTATTATCTCACCTTCACCGCCGTATCACCCAACGGTGTAGGCGTAGGCATGCGTACTACACGCGACTGGAAAACGTTTTCAACACCCAGCATGATTATTCCACCGCATAATAAGGACTGCACCCTATTCACTGAAAAAATAAACGGCAAGTACTATGCCCTGCATCGCCCCAGCAGTGTGGACCTTGGCGGCAACTACATCTGGCTGGCACAGTCGCCCGATGGAGAGCACTGGGGGAAGCACCAATGCCTGGCCCGGACCCGCGCAGCCCGCTGGGACAGCGCCAGGGTAGGCGCCGGTGCAGCACCCATCAAAACAGCCGAAGGCTGGCTGGAAATATATCACGGCGCTAATATCCATCACCAGTATGGGCTTGGCGCCCTCTTACTGGATCTGCACGATCCATCTAAAGTACTGGCCCGCAGTGAAGATCCGATCATGATGCCGGAGGCGCCCTACGAGCTCACAGGATTTTTTGGCCAGGTCGTTTTCACCAACGGACACGTGGTGAAAGGCGATGAATTGACTATCTACTACGGCGCAGCCGACGAAGTAGTATGCGCAGCGCGGTTGTCCATCGCAGAAATACTTTCATCCTTAAAAAGTTAATCGCTTATGCTCAGGAATCTTTCTGCGGAAATAAAACATTTCAACCAACAGCCGCACGACTTCCGTATACTGGTACTCACGAATATGATCTATGCGCTGGTGCTGCCGGTCATCGATATTTTTGTAGCAGCATATGTAATGCGTAACTCAAACGACCCTACGAAAGTGGTGATCTATCAACTGACTATTTACACCGGCATACCACTGACGTTTTTATTAAACGGTTTCCTGTTAAATCGTTTCAACATTAAAACGCTGTATGCGGTGGGTATGCTGCTAAGTGGTGTTTCCATGATTGTAATGATGTCGCTCAAAACGCTGGATCTCACCGGCATTGGGATAGCAGGTATTATCATGGGTATGTCGTTCGGCTTTTACTGGGCCAACCGTGACTACCTGGCGTTATCCATCACCAGTGATGCAAACCGCAATTATTATTACGGGCTGGAAACATTTTTCTATACTATCATTGCAGTGGTGGTGCCAATCTGTATTGGCTGGTTTATAGAATCGGGGGGCGAAATGAACGTGAACAATGCCTACCGCATTATTACCGGGCTGGTATTTTTAATCACCATCCTGGCTTCTGTGGTATGCTTCAGGGGACACTTTCAGAACCCGGCCGAAAAAACATTCCTGTACCTGCGCTTCCATCCATATTGGCGTAAACTGCTGATGCTGGCGTCATTAAAAGGATTGGCGCAGGGCTATCTCGTTACAGCACCGGCAATGCTGATCATGCTGCTATTGGGAAAGGAAGGCGCATTAGGCACAGCGCAATCAGTGGGAGCCATCATTGCCGCTGTATTGATGTACATTATTGGCAGGGCCGCGAAGCCGGAACACCGTATCACCATTTTTGCCGGCGGGTTGATCTGCTTTGCCCTGGCGGCCATTTTCAACGGCGCCTTTTACAATGCCACCGGCGTAGTGATTTTTATGTTATTCCTGTTGCTCGCAAAGCCGCTGCTGGACATGGCCTACTTCCCTATCCAGTTCAGCGTGATTGATATTCTTTCCAAAAAAGAAAAACGCAATGAATACGCCTATATTCTCAATCATGAAATAGGCCTCTATGCAGGGCGCTTCCTGGGTGCCGGCACCTTTATATTCCTGGCATATTATTTTTCCACGGAAGTGGCACTTCGTTATGCCATTATCATCATTGCTATCCTGCAACTGCTTTCTATTATAGTAGGCAAACGTATTATCAGAGAAGGGAAAGCGCTGATAAAAGAAATTGATAAAAAAAACACGGTAGTGATCTAAATTGTAAGTAGCATGGTAAAACTAATAACAACAGGCATTGTGTGCTGCCTGATGTGGATAGCTTGTAAAACAGCGACGCCGCCAACACCGGTAACGCAGCGGCATCTGGCACGGCTGGACTCCATGGCCGATGTGCCGCAACCACTGCAGATCATCGACTGGTACGCGCTGGCCCGGCAATTCGACAGCACCGCCTATAACTTCAATACCACCGGTCCACATTGGCCACTGGTGTGGTGGGACAGCAGCCGTCATAATTTTGATCAGCCGGTAGTAGGCCTCTATACCGCCATGGATGACCAGCGACAGGGTCCTCTGCATAATAAGGGAATTTTTCACGAAGCCCTGGCTACCATGGGAGCCACACTCGGTGCTACTTTAGTGGGTATTGACAAAAGTCGTCCGCCCGGCCTTAACTATGTAGCCATGCTGAAAAATTATTTCAACCGCGAAACCGGCTGGGATATTATGATGAATAATACCTGCCCCGAAGTAGCACAGCTGGGCGGCGGCTATGGGCGCGACTGGTGGTACGATGTATATCCCAACGTACTTTTTTATGGCATATACGATCACTATCCCAACACGCCGGGCTTTGATACGCTGGCTCATCGCATTGCTGAAAAATTCTGCGCCGCCGACTCTGTATTGAATGGCAATTATGATCACTCCTTTTTCGATTATGCACACCTGCAACCCAAAGAAAACTGGATCTGTAAACAGCAGGATGCAGCGGCGGGTCATGCCTACGTATTATATGCCGCGTACAAAAAATTTGGCGATCCACGTTACCTGCAACATGCCGTGAAAGCATTGCAAACACTGGAGCAACAGCCACACAATACCAATTATGAAGTGCTGATGCCTTTTGGCGCTTACATGGCAGCAAGACTCAATGCCGAACAAGGCAAACAATTTAACGTGCAGAAATTTATGGAATGGACATTTAATGGCAACCCGGAATGTCGCCTTGGCTGGGGCGTATTGGTGGGCAACTGGAACGGCATTGACATCTCTGGTATTGTGGGCAGCACCACAGACCGGGGCGGATACGGATTCCTGATGAACACCTTTGATGCGGCGTGGCCACTTGTGGCCATGGTGCGCTACGATCCTTCCTATGCCGCTACCGTTGGTAAATGGATGCTCAATGCCAGCAATGCTGCCCGTTTCTTTTACACCCAATATATGCCGGATGATCATGAAACCATCCCGGGAAAAGCGGCTATTACCAAAGGCGTGATTGGTTACGAAGGTATTATTCATACTTCCTCCTACCCGGAGTATGCACACCTGAAAGCGCCGGTAGCACAAGGTGATGGGCCTCAATGGGCCAAAGGAAACCCGGATGTGTCACAATTCAGCGTATATGGCAGCGGGCATGTGGGCATCTTTGGCAGTATTATCCGTACTACTTCCGTGCCCGGCATCTTACAACTGAATTTACTGGCCACAGATTTTTTCAGAGATACGGCCTACCCTTCTTTTCTCTACTATAATCCTTACCCGGAAGAAAAAAAGGTAACAGTACATACCGGTGATCAACCGGTGGATATTTATAACACGGTTACCCGGCAATTTATTGCGCGTAAAGTGAAGCAATCGTACGACCTGGTATTACCGGCGCGAAGCCCGGCAGTGCTGGTATTTACGCCAGCAGGAGGTAAAGAGCGTACAGTGGGTAACCAATTGCAGGTAAATGGGGTAACGATTAGCTATTAGCAATTAGCAGTTAGCAGTTAGCAGTTAGCAAATGCAGCGGAGATCATGTTATGTTTATCTCCGCTGTACTTGCTAACTGCTAACTGCTAATTGCTAACTGCTAATTGCTACAACAGTCCTTCCAGTATTTTTTCCAATTGATCTTTTTTGGAATAGTCGAGAGATGCGGCGATTTTTCCGTCTTTGCCCATCACAATCACGTGGGGGATATAAAAGATATGCAATGCTTCCTTCACACCTTTACCATCCTGGAATCCGCCGGCGGCGAGCGTCTGCATCCATTCCATCCCCAGTTCCTGCATGGCTTTATGCCATTTTTCTTTATCATCATCTACGGAAATGCTCACAAATTGCACGCCTTTCGCTTTGAATTTTTTATAGTGCTCTCGTAGTGTAGGAATGTATGCGCGGCAAGGCGAACACCAGCTGGCCCAAAAGTCGAATACCACTATTTTGCCGGCAAGACTTTTTACAGGAAAAGGCCGGCCTTTGGCATCCGTCATTGCCAGATCCGGGAAAGCGTTACCCGTACTGGCTTTTGTCAGGGCTGCAATGGCAATATCCAGTCGCTGGCCGGACCAGGTGTTCAGCGCTTCCTGGCTTAACAGGGCACGGGCTGCCGTGGCCTTTTCGAGCGTACTGGTATGATCCCTCAGTGCGAGATAGGCAGCTATCTCACTGTTGGGATGAAGCTTGATATACTCCAGCGAGGGGCGTGGCGTATCCTGGAACTGTTGCCAGTCGTCATTTAGTTTGCCTCCTTTCAGTTTGGTACCAGACAGGGAATCCAGGCTGCAATCCAGGCTGTAGCTCGTATTTTCCAGGTATACGTACATAGACATGGTGCTTACTTTCAACTCCACCAGTGCCGGGTGCTCCAGCTTGCCGGTATAGATGAACTCACCATTCGTGATGCGCACTTTGGGTGGTATCTCTTCGTTTTTTTCATCCTGCGTAAGATGAATAAACCGTGTGATCACCACAGTGCCACTGATCACACCTGTTACTTTTCCTTTGATCACGAAACCTTCAGCTGCCATGCCCAGCACGGGTAACAACAACAGGAAGACGATGTTTAACAGTGATATTCTCATAACAGTAAGGTGATTAAACAGCGGCACCACGCCTGTAGCGTGGTGCCGCTGTTTGTTTTTTAAGAATAGTTTTTGTTATTGTATAGTGGTGGATAATTTTTTGTCGAGATTATCATCCATCAGGTCCATCGCTACTACCTTTCCACTTGGGTCTACCAGGATATTGGAGGGGATATAGGTAACTCCATATACTGCAGCAGCGGGATCACCCCAACCTTTCAGCCCGGAAACCTGCAGCCAGTCCAGTTTTTCCTTGTCTATTGCTTTTGTCCAGGCTTCTTTTTTAGAATCAAGGGAAACGCCGAGGAGCACGAAGTTTTTGTTTTTATACTTTTCATAGGCCGCTTTCAGGAAAGGGATCTGCCCTTTACAGGGACCACACCAGCTGGCCCAGAAATCGATCAGCACATATTTCCCTTTAAAATCAGCCAGTGATACTTCTTTGCCGTTCACATCTGCGAGGGTGAATCCAGGGGCATCAGCACCTATTTTAGGACGGTTGGATGGATTGGCAGATGCCTCATCACTGAAACCAAGACTCATTGGAGACGGATCTATTTTACCCGGGTGTTTATACCGCATCAGGATACGGGATGCCTTTGCATGTTCTCCCAGTCCTTCGTAAAGCGAGTCTCTTTCCTTATTGTTGGTGAAATAGCAGGTCAGGAGATAACCGGTAAGACCAGAGTTGGGATTGGCTTTGATCCATTTTACATACTGCCGGTGCATGATGCTGTCTAATACATTCGCTTTCTTCCAAAGAGAATCTGCTTTATCTTCATCTCCCACCTTCCTGGCTGCGTCGAAAGCCTGGTGCAGATCTTCCACTTCTTTACCCAATCCTTTTTCACCGCTCACCATCGTCATCACTTCCTGGCTTTCTTTTACCCAGGAACTACCGCTAAACTTTGCACCGGTGAGACCATCTCCTTTGCCCGTAATTTTCATTTCTCCATCTTCCACGTACATCACCGCTGCAGTATTGGCGGTGGCGTAAGCGCTACCGATCACAAGAATATACATACTGCCGCCTTTAGGCATAGGCATATTGATGTTGAAACCATGATTTTTGATACGGGCGCTATCCACATCACCGGAGTAGGGTTCATAGAGGTATACCATGGTATCATTTGGCAGCTTGTCTATTTTTGCAGTAATCCTGGCAACTTTTTTATTATCATTCCTGAACACGAGTGGTTGTTCCTGCGCCAATGCCTGCAGACTACCGGCACAAAGAAGCAACAAAAGAAATTTCTTAATCATATACGGTGCTTTTAGTGAGTTTATGTGTTTATAACTGATTCGCCAGCATATCTTCCAGTACAGACACTGTTTGATCCAAATAAATATCCTTACTGAGTTTTTCCAGCCACTCTTTGCTGCGAAGTTCTTCTCCGGGTGTTGTTTTAAGGGTAGCCGGGTTAATACTGCGCAGGAGTGCAGGCTGTACATTCAACGTATGCCCTGCCGGTAGTAGTCGGTCTTGCTGGATCCGCTTCTCACAACCAGATAATGCGCTGTACTCTTTTCTGAAATCTTCCAGGTTGAGCAACATTGTTTTGTTACGAAGTGTTTTCAATTGCGCCATGGTATTGTCGATGTCCATCAGTGCCGGTGTAGCTTTGACACGATCATTTGCCAACTGGATTACTTTCCTGAAATCGTATTTACTTTTTACTTTTTCAAATGGCAGCAACTGCAGGGTATCATTGGGCAATGCTGAGCTGTAATCCTTCTCCATAATGGATTCGAGCGACATTCTTTTTTGCAGGATAATATCCGGCGTAACGCCATTTAATTGCGTAGCAGTACCGGAGATGCGGTAGAATTTCTGCAGGGTGAGGTTCAGCGTACCATAAGCGGTATCCGGTATGTTTTTGGCGGCATCTCCCAGTTTACCCATTGGGAAGCCGGATTGCGCGGTGCCTTTACCAAAAGTAGAGCTGGTACCGATGATAATACCACGACCCAGATCCTGCATAGCAGCGGCAAATATCTCAGAGGCAGATGCACTGCCCTCATCCACCATCACGGTAAGCGGACCATCATAGAGAGGGGTTATATCAGGCGAAGTATACTGCTGCAGGCTATCTTTTGAACGCAGCCAGGAAACAGGGCTGGAAGGTACGAAGCCGGCACACATCCGCACTACTTCATGCAGTGCGCCACCAGGATTACCCCGGAGATCCATGATGATACCATCTATTTCATTTTCTTTCAGTTTCTCTATTTCTGTCCACACATCATTGGCACAACCTTTTAACCCGGTTCCAGTGGGATCAAGGTAAAAACTGGGCAGATAAATATAGCCGTATTTTTTACCGTTTTTCTCTATCAGTGCACTACGGGTCCTGTTTTCCGTATCAAGTACTTCATCTCTTTTCAACGTAACGGTTCGGGCTTGTTCACCGGGTTGCTGTAGTGTGAGGGTGACAGAAGTGCCTTTATCACCGCGGATCATGGAGGTAACATGAGAAGCGTCCATGCCGTTCACCGGTACCATTACACCATGGTTATCCATGATAGCTACAACAATATCATTCTCCTTCACTTCCCCGCTTTTGTAAGCAGTGCCTCCGGGCATCATTCTCTTCACGATAAAATCCGCTTCTTTGGCGCCCAATTCGATACCCAGACCGTAATACCGTTTGGTGAGCATTTCCGTCCAGGAGCGATCATCCGGTGCAGTATAAGAGGAGTGCGGATCTACTTCTCCTACTACCACGGACATGTATTGCGCGAACTTTTCTTTCATTGCATCTTTCGATGTGCATTGGCGGAAATACTCTGCGTACCATTTGCGTACGGTTTCACGTGCTTTGGCTTCGAGTGCCTTGTTGAATGTTTTTACCGGCTGCGCAGCACTGGTATCTCCTTCCATATAATGACGCAGGGTATAGTATTTCAGGTAACGGCGCCATAAGTCTTCACGAGCCTGTTCATTAGCCGGGAATGGCCAGCTTTTATTCCAGGTTACGTCTACAGATTCTTTCTGCTGCATATTGAATGGCTGTTGTAAGATACGCATGCAGATGGTTTCTGTTTCCCGGATACGTTTGCTATAAATAGCATAGGCCGCATCAAAGAAGGTACTGGCGCCTGAATTTATTTCATCATCAACCGAATTTTTGTAGGCACCCAACTGCTGAATATCTTCCTGTAAAAAAATAACATTGTTAGGATCCAGTACATGAATAAATTTTTCCCATACCTGTTGGCTGTAGGTGTCATTCACTCCTTTAAAATCAAAATGATCTCTTTTTATTTTCCGGAATGCGGAAGCGATAGCGGCACCGCGATAACCTGGCTGGCTCACTTCCATGATGGGTGGTATAACCGGCCTGGTTGGCTGTGCCGGTATATTAATTGGTATTGACGGCCGTGACTGAGCTATCGCACGGGATCCGGTGAATGCGGCAGCAGCAAACAACAACAGGATCTTCGTTCCCTGGCAAACTTTCATACTCTTCTAATTAAGGCTGATAATTGATGTTAGCGTTTCTGTATTAAAGACAACCATTCGAAAAAAAAGGGTGAAGTAGCCGTAACGGGAAAAGAATATCTCTCAAAAAAAAATACCTCCTGGAAAGGAGGTACCATTTGGGAATAACATTTATAGATCTTATGAAGATGGACATATTAAGGCAGGTTGCCAATAGCCTGCAAATCGGCACCGTACCGGTTCATGAAATAATTAACAACGATATTATACCGTTTCATCACCAGTCCGTTTACATCTACATCCGGGCTAAGCGGATGTCCCGGAGTGGTAAGCTCCGTATAGGAATAACTGGTAATCATTTCTATATATGCCAGGTAATCGGTAGCCAGGTTAAGCTGCGAGTAATTGGCAATAGTGTCTACTACTCCGAGGCTGTACCTGTTGTCATTTCCAACGGAGCCATAGGAATTTGGTGCGCTGGCCGCAAAATCATCGGGTATAGCAATAGCAGACACACGATAGGCACGTTCCATATAATTCCGGTGAAGTTTCCCCCGCAGCAATCTCAGTTCTGCAGCTGTCCTGGCAGATAGCGTACTATCGGTACAACCGAAGGCGATCATGCTATTGGTAGCTGCACAGTCTTTTAACACTCCCAGCGTATCTGTGATATGGCGGGCTAACAATATTTTATACGGCATTGTTTTTTGCAGAAATGTTTCCGGATAGCCATTGAAAAGCTGCGTTCTCAGAAAGGCCAGTGCCTGCGGGATATAAGCGGTATCTCCCATAGAGGCGGTGTCTGTTCTTTTGTCGATATAATTATAATCGAAATCGTGTTGTGTAAATTTATAGAGGATATAGCTACCATATTGCTTATGGAAAGCAACAATCGTATCATCATAGCTCTGATGGCCCTGTGGCAGCGTATACCTGGGTTTCACCGGGTCTGGTGTGAGATCGGCTCCTTTATGGCAGGCAGTAAATATCGCGAGCGTTGCTATCAGAAAATATATTCTCATCACTGATTTTTTACGGTTAAAAATTTTATTCAGGTTTCCTGGTTCCAATATATACCGGGTTTTGTACCAGTGAAGTATTGCGGGCAATTACATCATCCGGTATCGGCAGTACGTACAAAGGATCGCGTGCTTTAAGCCGGAACACTTGTGTCGTGGTAAGATCAGGCATATAAATATGTGTGATGGAAGGCATACCATAGCGGCGGAGGTCCATCCAGCGATGGTTTTCTTCCGAAAACAGTTCTCTTCTGCGTTCGGTACGGCACATCTGTAACAGGGTATCAGCGGGGCGTATGGTCCAGGGTTGGAAAGATGACTTGTCGATCCTGTTCATACGGAGTGTGTTGAGGCTACCCAGTGCTTTATTGGCAGCACTTGCATCACCGGTGGCTTTGTACTGCTGGATACATGCCTCCGCACGGTTAAGATATGCTTCGGCTGTTCTCCAGGAAATACCGTCCTCCGGAACAGAACTTTGAATTCGTCCTTTTTGCCACGAATAATCCGGGGCGAAATAAGGTTTCAGGAATGCAGGTACAGGAAAAAAGAAAATCTGTGCGCGGAGATCAGTGCTGTCGTAGCAACTGGCCAGGTCGGCTGACACACTATAGGTATTCGCCATGCCTCTTTCGCTATATTCCGACGACCCCGCATAGGTGAACAGGCTTTCTACATTTTTTGCTCCTGTAACCGGTTTGTTGTCTGGATCCGGTGAGCCTCCCCAGGTATTGAGATCCATGAGCATGGGCTTATATGCCAACACGATATCCGCATGTTGAATAACTTTATCCCATTGCTCCATATACAGATAAATTCTGCTGGCGAGCAAATGCGCTGCTACAAAAGAAATGCGGAATGGCGATGTGGTAGTCTTATTCTTATCCAACAAAAAGATGGCACTGTCAATATCGCTGGTAATCTGGTTATATACTTCCTTCACCGAGTTCCTGGGTAGCGGAGCATCAGTAAGATTGGCGGTGATTCTAATGGGAATACCCGGGCTTTTATCTGGTGTGGTAGTAGAATCGTTATATGGTTTTGCATAAAGATTTACGAGCATAAAGTGATAGAATGCACGCAGGGCATATGCTTCTCCTTTAAACTGCTCTCTCTCTGTTTGTGCGCCGGGGGCATTATCAATGTACTGCAGCACCACGTTGGGGCCCAGCAAATAATGATAATACTTTTCCCATGTATTTATTTTTTCTTCGCTAATCCCGGCTGCTATAGACTTTGCAGCAAAGTCCGGCTGCCATTGAAAGATGGAACTTCCTGCGAGATTATCAGCAGTACCGGTAGCATTTGCGGGCGACATATAAAACTGAACATCATCATCCAGGAAAGTTCTCCATGTTTGTAAATCGGCATTCTGAGGGGGATAACCATCTGAATATAATATTTCTCCGTAGTCACTCACCGTTTTAGGAACCAGGTCAGTTTGGGAATATTCCTGCAGGAATTTTTTGCAGGACATCATGCACAGGGCACCTGTTATAACGAGCAATATTTTTTTCATGTCAGCAATTTGAATGTTTACATTATAAAGCAGCACTCAGAGAGAACGCATACGTTCTGGCAAGCGGCAGCGCATTGTACCCGGAATTGAAATCGCTTGCTTCCGGATCTTGTCCATTCAGTTTACGATTGGCAATCACGAAAACGTGATTTACGTTAAAGCCCATGGTGAGATTCTTCAGACCTTTCCCCTTCATATACCTGGCAGGAACCGTATAGTTCACCGCCAACATATTGCAACGGAGGTAGTTGTTTTTAATTGTTCTTATATCTGAAAGATTATAGGCGGCGTAAGGATTGACGAAAATTGCCGTGGCAGTAGTACTTGTGGAGCTTGTAGCTACATAGTAAGGTACTGCTGGCCATTCTGTACGGGGAACATCACTCACAATACCCGGGATATTTGTTTTCAGTTCATCGCCTGGTTTGCGCCAGCGGTCAAAGTAGCTGATCGGGGTATTTGCATAAGGCGAAGGCACTGAGTTATAATCATTCCCCATTACAAATGGGCTGTTTAAACGCTTGGTACTACCCAGGCTGAGATAGAAGGCGCTGGTTACAGACAGTGATTTGTAGCGGAAAGTGGGTGAAATGTTCAAATACACGTTAGGCTGACTTTGTCCTGAATATACCAGGATATCATCGGGATTACTGGTGATTCCTTTCATGTTAAGTTTGCCAAACTGCGGGATACCATTTGTATGACTCAGACCGGTAAACTGGTAAGAATAGAAACCGCTTACAGGTCTGCCGGGTAAACGCCCGGAGCCATCAAACAAACTGGCCAGGCTAGGTTCGCTCACTGAACTCGCCAGTGTGCTTGTCACCCTGGAAGCTGTTACGGTGATGGAGAATTCTGTATTTTTCCTTCTTACCGGTACTATGTTTACAGACAAGTCCCAGCCCTGGCCATCAATTACACCTTTATTTCTGAACATGGTGCTCCGGCCATATTCGTACGGAATATTTACGTAGTCGAGTAAATCTACCGAGTGTTTGGTAAAAAAGTCGAAACTACTTGTCAGACGGTTATTGAAAAAACCAATCTGCGTTCCGATATTCCATTGATAGGTTTTTTCCCACCGGAGATCAGGATAAGGCAATGATTTTATCCGCATGTATGGCAGTTGGGTCCGGCTGTTGAGCTGTGCATTAGTACTGTAGTTGGCTATCAGGTTGGGCCCCACCGATGTTACGGCATTGCCTTGTGTTCCATAGGAAGTATGGATCTGTAGTGCACTAATTCCTTTGGTAGGAAACCATTTCTCCCCGGATACGTTCCATTGCCCGGAAACATCCCAGTTAGGCAAAAATTTTGAGTTGGTATATTGGCCGAAACGATTGGTACCATCTGTTCTGATAGTGCCGTATACCGTATAACGACCCGCCATATTGTAACCCGCAGTGGCAAAAACGCCTAACCGGTTATTACGTTGGTCCAATTCTACCTGGTTGTTGATGAGCCGTCTGCCTACAGGCGAAGCAAAAAAAGTTTTTCCTCTTTCCGGAAAGTATCCTGCCTGTGTATTCGTTGTGCCGTTGATCCTGGTGGAACTCATTTCGTGATTCAGGCTAACGTTGAACAGGTCGCGGTCATGAAACAAACCAACACTATAATCAATACTATTGGTGATAGACATAGTAACGGACCGTTGATTGTTAAACGTCACTACTCCTCCTACAGGCAGCGGGGTAAGTTGGACCGCCAGGTCAGGGGCCGAAGCGGACCAGTCCATGTTCCATCCCCGCATAAGCGACGCTGCGTATGACTGCTGATCATACCCTACCTCTCCTTCCGAACTGTTAATCACCGCATTGGCGTTGCTACGCAGGGTTAGTCCTTTGAGCAATTTATAATCTAACTGTACCGACACAGTAGTACCCTGCGTTTTACCATTGTTGAACGTATGCTGCATATCATTCAGCATGTTGAACACCAGTGGCGGATTAATCACGGGTCTAAGCTCCTGGGTGGATGACCCAAGCCCTTCATTATTCAGCGTCACTCCGCGACTGATAGGGTAGAAGATGTCCGGGCTAAAAGCACGGTTGGTTTGTATAGCATAAGACATTGGCGAAATAGAAGGATAAAAGCTATTGGCTTCCATGTAGTTTTCACTGAGGGAAACAAATATATTCAGCTTCTTTCCTACCTGGCTCTGAAGATTAATTAACGCATTGTACTTCTTATTGCCGTCACCTATTGCGCTGGATTTTTGATCCGCATAGCCAAATGAGGCCCGATAGGTAGTTTTGCCTGCACCACCGCTCATGCTCAGGTTATGTTGCATGCTGAACTGGTTCCGGAACAATACTTTGAACCAATCGGTATTACGTGTTTCCATTTGGGCCACATTACGATTGAACTGATCTTCTGTGATCTGCCTGGCATACAAAGCACGTAGCTGTCCTTCATAGGAAACGGTTTCTTCGAATCCGCTATATTGATCTGAGAAAGTAACCCCATCTTCCTCCAACTGCCTGGAAAGTTCCACGCGTTGCTTTGAGTTCATGAGGTGCAACCGGTTATAGTTAGGGCGTTGTTGAAAGGAAAGGTTTGTATTATAGCTTATCTGCATAGGGCCAGCTTTTCCCGTTTTAGTGGTCACTACAATCACTCCATTCGCCGCACGTGTACCGTAGATAGAAGTAGCCGCCGCATCTTTCAGAAACGTGATACTTTCCACATCAAATGGGCTCACTCCACTAATGGCGTTCCCCATGATGTCAAAGTTAGATTGTGCGGCACCGTCAAAGCCGGATTGTGCCGTGCTACCAATCAGGTTATTGAGCAATGCGTTGGAAACATCCACCGGCTCCGGACGGATCACCCCGTCCACTACCCATAATGGCGATGCATTACCCAGCAACGTGGACGTTCCCCTGATACGCAGGGTGGGCTTGGCATTCACGCTACCGGAAGTATTCATTACCATCAGTCCGGGTACCTTCCCCTGTAACATTTTATCAATAGTAGGCATTCCCGGCTGCATAATTTCCGCGGCTGTCAGTTTGGTAACGGCACCCGTAAATAAACGGGGATCTATCTTCTGATATCCATTTACAATCACCTCTTTGATCTCCTGCACTACTGAATCCATTTTAAATACCATCTGCCCCATAGATTCCTGGCCTATCCGGTAGGTGATCGTTTTCATACCCACGCGGGAAAGACTGATCTGCTCACCAAGCCAGGGGATGAGGAAGAAAGTACCATCCGCCTGGGTAACGGTCATCTCTTTGGAACTAAGACCTTTGATACTTACACCGGACAACGGGTTACCGATATTATCGGTAACCCTGCCCTGAATGACTCTTCCTTCCTTTGTCTTTTTATCTTTTCTGTCGGGCTCATAAATGATGATACCATCCATTGCCACACTGAACATAAGCCCGGTGTTAGTCAATACCTCTTTGAGTAATGCTTCCAGTGTCACATTGTCTGCTTTCACCGTCACTGCCGCCTGCCGGGCTACCAACTCAGTATTGTAGGTAAAACGTATTTTTGTTTTTTCACGGATGTCCTTCAATACCTTACTGAGTGAGGCGTGATTAGCTTCATACGATATTCGTCTCGACAAAATTTCCTGTCCTGAATTATCCTGCGCATGCAAACGGGTTGCTGTATTCAACAACAACAGCAATAGCAGGAAAGGACCGTACAAGACAAAGCATTTCACATCCCTCTTAATGAAGGATAGCGCGGTTGATTTTCTCATTTTGGCTGATATTATAGTTTAACCAGGGCAACGGACTGTTGCCTGAAATCTACATGATGGTTGATTTTAAAACGACTATGGCTTATTGTTCTTCATTGTTACATGCACTGTTCTGTCTTCCACTTTAAATTGAATATCGTTGCTGCTTCTATTAATCTGAATGAGTACATCCTGTAAATAAACAGGGCTATGCATTCCCAGTGTAAATTGCATTTTCGCGGCGGCCGGATCGTCGAACACAAAATTGTATTCGTAGTTGCGTGATAATACTTTCGCGATATCGGACATCGGCGCATCATCGAAGAACAGCTCACCATCTTTCCAGGCGGTAAATGCGCTGGCATCAACGGTATGTTTGCTCAGTGCGCCGTTGTTGTAAACAGATTGTTCCCCGGGCTGCAGCGTTACCTGGTGGTCATTCACCGCTACCAGGAGTTTACCGCTGGCAAGGGTAGTGACTACATTCGTTTCATATGTATTGACGTTGAACGTTGTTCCCAGCACTTTCATGGATAGTGCGTCAACGTGCACAATGAAAGGCTGATGTGAATTTTGGGCTACCTCAAAGTAGGCCTCCCCCGTTACATATACATCCCGTGTACTGCCGTAGAATGTTTCCGCGTATACCAATGTGGTAGCGGCATTCAGCCACACCTTGGTGCCATCAGATAATTCCAGTCCGTATTGACGTCCACGTGGTACCACCAGGGTATCTAACAGTGGCGCCACTTCCGGAGCGTTGCCTTTGGGGGCATACGTGATACCAGTAGAATCCGATTCGATCTGGGCGCCGGCTCCCTGCGGAATAGATTGTTTACCGGTACCCAGGGTAAATACGCCACCGCCACGTTTCAGTAATATATTGCCGGAGGGCAGCGCATTGGCCAGTTCAGCGGGGCGATGCTTACGCCATGGCGCCAGCATCCAAAGCCCGGCACCAACTGTGAGTACCAGTACTGCCGCTGCTATCAGCCGCCGGATGATTACCATACGACGGATACGACTCCGTTCCTTTGCTGCTACAAACCGGTTCCACAGTATATCTTCTGAAAATTTATCCACATGTAACCTTACCTGCATATCCATGGTGGCAGCCAGCATCTCCCGCTCCTCTTTATTAAGCGTTTCCAGGGAACCGTTGCCATCCAGCACTTCCAGCAGCTTGTCCCAGTCTATCTGTTTATCATCATTGTCATTTGTATGCATCATAACTTGTAATTAGGACAAACAATTTCGAAAAAAGGGTGAAAGCCGTGATCATTCTTAAAAACAAAACCAGGAAAGAGGCATTCACCATCCACCCACACTCTTTCCGCATAAACTGTAAGGCCAGCTTTATCTGTGTTTTCACGGTATTAATAGAAATATCCAACGCCTCAGCGATCTCCTTATATTTTAATCCATCATGGTTACTGAGGAGGAATATACGACGGCGCTGTTCCGGTAAGCGGTTAATGGCTTCCCACAAGGCGGCATTGCGCCGCTCCTCTTCCGTCCGGTCTTCTTCCGGTGCATATTCCATCAACTCTTCGATCAGGCGCGTTTCCATTAACTTTAATTTGCCATTTTTTTTAAGATAGTTGAGTGTAGTATTGCGAATAGCATACGCCGCATAACTGCGGAAGTCATGCCTGATTTGCAGCACATCCCGTTTCTTCCAATAATTTAGAAAGAAATCCTGCACAATATCCATGGCGATCTCCTCATCCTTCACCATATGATACGCTACCGCACACAAATATTTACAATGAAGCCTGAATTGTTCCTCAAAAGAAACGGCTTCGTCCGATCCTGGTTGATGCATAATACACTTTGTATCTTCTTTTCCACGAACAAAGTATTGAAAAATTCCCGAACTATTCCCCCCGATGGTGGCCGTAGCGTTCAAATGATCCTCTTTTTTTCTTCCCTAACCTGTTTCCTTCTTCTAAAAAGACAATAGAAGATAAAAAAACGGGTGAAGGCGGGTGAAATTTTTTTAAAAAATTTTTACCCGCCCCCAAACCTGCCGGGAAACCGTCTCTCCGGATTATTTTCTAAAAACCCGACCGTTTTGCCCCGCTCAATCGTCAAAAAGATAAAGCATAGCAAAATGAACAACTTAAAAGACGAAGTAGCCGTTGTATTTGCGGCGTCCGGAGAAGTAGCCGGCACCGTTGCCCGGGCATTCGCCCAACATGGCGCCAAAGTGTACGTAACTGCACGAAACCTGGATCCAGCACCAACAAATCCGGACAAAACAGCGGCCTTCCTGGTTGCTGAAAATGGCAGCCCCTTTAATAGTCATATTATCGGCTTTGATGGCGGTAAAATAAATTTATTATAATATGTTTACAGGATTGCAGCACACCTGCCGCTCCTATTACTGTACAGTATAAAACGGATCAAATGGAAAAAGAAGACCTCCTTCGCCAGGCCTTAAATGGCGACATCAATGCCTTTCAAACCCTGTTCGCAACATTTCAACATCCGCTGAAATCATACCTGTACCGGTTACTCACGGATCGCAACAACGTGGAAGACCTGATGCATGATACTTTCATCAGGGCATTCGACAAAATATCCACCTTTCAACAGGAATCATCCCTCAAAACCTGGGTATTTAAAATAGCCACCCATCTTGCCTATGATCATTTGAAAAAAATGAAGAGATGGCCTGCCGATGCACAAGACCAGGGAGCCGCACTGGCAATAGGTTCCATGGATATCCAGCAATCATTTATGCTGGTACACCAGAACAGTCCTACCGGCACTTATGAGATGAAAGAACACATCGACTTTTGTTTCACCTGTATCTCAAAAACCCTACCCATAGAAAACCAGGTGGCACTGATTTTAAAAGACATCTACGATTTTCCGGTTAAAGAAATGTGTCTGATCCTGGATAAAACGGAGGGCGTAGTTAAACATCTGCTAAATGATGCCCGCAATACGCTGACCGGCATCTTTGAAAACCGGTGTGCACTGGTGAATAAAAATGGGGTTTGCGACCAGTGCAGTCAACTGAACGGCATATTCAATCCCAAACAAAATCAACAGGAAGAACGAATGAAACTGGAGCTGGTAAAGGCCTCCAAAAAATTTAACCGGTCGGAGCTCTTTCACCTGAGAACAATATTAGTGAAAGCCATTGATCCCCTGCATAGTTCCGGTACAGACCTGCAGGATATTATTATGCGATGTACCCGCACGGCGATCGGCGATGTCAGTGACTTCTTTGATGCGCCCGCAGCCAAAACGCATTAAATCGTTATTTCATCTTACAAAATAAAACCCACACATGAAAAAAGTATGCTGTCTGATTCTATTTTTGTCTACCTGTTTTAGTATCCGGATGCAGGCACAGGAACTTAAATCAGCCTTTTTGTTTGACCTGGAACTCAGTCTGAATCCGCCGCAGGTAATTGGTCCTGTATTAACAGGTACCCGGTTGATTTTCCCCTTCAAGTCCGGTGCTATCAAAGGTGATAACATCAATGGTAAAATTATTGACTGTGGTGGAGAATGGGGACTTAAAGTTGATTCCAACACTTTTAAAATGGACGTTCGCGCTACTATTCAAACGGATGACGGCGCCCTGATTTACATTACTTATACCGGCTACAGCTATGCCAGTGGAAAAAATGCTGCTTTAATGCAGGAGGGAAAAGCCCATGAACTTTCACCCAACGATTATTACTTCAGATCTGTACCTGTATTTGAAACCAGTGCACCCAAATATGCATGGCTGAATCATACCGTAGCCGTTGGTGTGGGCCGCTTTCCGGCGCCAGGCAAATTGATCTATCGCATTTACACTATTAAATAAGCAGGAATGATTGGTTCATTGATACTACCTTTGCATAGATATGGAAACACCACTCATTGATGCGGAAGTATTACTCGAACGTTTCAACGGTAAGGGTGGCTGGACATTTATCCGGCTGCCCAACCTGCCTAAAAGCCAGGGCTATTTTGGCATGCGTAAGGTCCGCGGCTTCATTGACCAGTATGAATTACCGCCCTGTAATCTTATGCCCATTAAAAATGGGGTGATGATGCTACCCGTTAATGCCACCATCAGGAAACATATCAAAAAAGAAGCAGGCCAGCAGGTAAAATTGCTCCTCTACTCATTAGATCCTGTACAGGAAATTATACCGGCAGATTTCCTGGAATGCCTGCAGGATGAACCTGATGCGCTGCGCAACTTCAACGCCCTGCCTAGGGCAGAACAGACCAGGTGCCTGCAATGGATAATGGAGGTAAGCGTACCTGAAGCAAGGATACAGCGGATGGCAGACGCCATTAATCACCTGGCAGCAGGAAGAAGTTACCTGGGAACAAGGAATAAATAAACTACGACTCCCAACCAGCAGCAGCATTACAACCCCTGGAACTTAAATGGCTTGCTGTCCACAAATGATTTCGCCGCATTCCCCGCATACGTTTCCCCATTTATCAACATCAGTTTCCGCACCGGTGCATTGGCTGAAAAATTCACATCTTTAAAATTTACCCAAAAAGTATTAGGCGTAATAGTAGATTCAAAGTAGTATACCAGGTTCTTCTGATCAGCCACTGTTCTCCACCGCGTAGAAGAAATATTGGGCTGATCGGGCGTTGAAATCCCCAATGGAACAGAACAATTCCTGATCACACTAAAAACGCTGGCAGCGGCGAGGCGCATATCTCCTGTTTTAGGAATGGCATCAATATAAAAAGACGCCCGTACAAAACGATCAGCCGCCCTGTTTGTACCCGGCAACATCACAGTGCCTCCAATTTCCCGCCAGTATTCTTCCAATGCCAACTGCTTTTCGAAGACAGGCGAATTGGTCATCACTGTATACTTTGGATCTTCATGGATCACCAGTTTTCCATCCACATATTCAAAAACAGCATTGTCGCCGGAAGCGTCTGAAATAGATAAATGCAGGGTAGCCGTGCGCTCCATCCCCGGCACATTGTCAGTTACAATGGTAAAGGGTTCCGCTCTCATAGCTGTCACCACTTCACTTACCGTTGCATAATTATCCAATACATATTGTACCCAGGCAGCGATGGTCAGTCCCGGTTTTTGGTGATCCCATTCAGGATATTTGGACTCCGCCAACCAGAGTAAATTGGCTACCAACCCTTTTTCATTCATACCATCTGTACTGGAAATATCATATGCAGATGCGATGATACTTCCATATTTGGAAGTCCATTTCATTGTATTAGTCCCCGTTTCACCATTACGGGACATTCCGCGCGGAAAGATCCAGAGATTGGTTTTAATATCTTCTTTCCAGTCCATTGACCGCGCCGTTAAAACCAGGCCATCAAGACCCTTATATACTGCTCTTGTGCAGGCTTCTACGCGCGCCTGCCTGGTAACTGCCAATAACATTACCAATATGACAACTGTGAAAGAGAAGTGTTTCATGTGAACATCATTTTTCTTCTCTAAACAAGGAATCTGCTAAAAAGTTTTGATGAGCAACTGGTTTTCCTTCCCCCGCTTCTAATACAATGTACGGGCAACTACCGGTAGTTTATATAAAAAGGAAATCCCTCTCCAAATGAGTTGTAGAGGGATTTCCTTTTTATACATTTCTTCATTTATACTATTCCATTTCCGCATTCCTCTTTCCAAACTTCCGCGGATACCACCCTATCCCCACCATAAAATACTGTTGCAACACACTGGTAGTACCATACCTGATAATGTTGGCACTACCGTAATTGATAATGCTGGTATTCTGATGCAACAGGTCCAAAGCTGACAGCTTCAGTTCCAGGTTGTTTCCTTTCATAAAACGATAAGACGCATACGCATTCCAGATCGTAAAATTGATCGCACGCGACTGGGAAGCCTTGCTCTGGTTAAGGTTAATATTACTGCTCAGGGAAAGACGTTTCGTGCAGTTAGCACTGGCACTGAAACTGGTTTCATTGGTGCGGTTACGTAGCTCATTCGCATTAATGCCATCCTGTTTCGCATGGTACCAGCTAAAGCGCTGCACCAGGATAGCAGAAAAAATATCTTTAAAAGAATAATACAGCTGAAGCTGGCTATTGCTTATCCTGTTATTGGAAGTATTCCAAATACCACCAATATTATTAGGTGTACTGTTAATCTGTATAAAGGTATTCGCGCTAACCTGCAACTGGTGTTCTTTCAATTTGAATGACTTGCTTACATTTCCACGCCCGTTCAGATACCGGTTGCCGTTTGCGTTTACCAGGTAATGCCGGCTACGTCCCTGCTGATCGGTGATACTGCTATCTGCAAAACTGTTATTGATCATGCCAATGTCCACTCCGAGGTTATAATTAAAATCACTGTGCCTGTCGATGGTAAAATGATTGAACCCAAACGATAACTCCTTCTTATCTGCCGGCTTTAATGCCACATTGCCGTATTGGATATAATACTGGTTGGCACTGTCCACCAGTGGCACCAACTGTGAGGCAGTAGGGTATTGACTGCTGGCGGCGAACTTCATCGTATAATTATCTACAAATGCTCCCATCTGGTAGTTACTATAGCTGATGTCAGCAGTGGGTATAAACCGCCGATAACTACGATTGATATTTTGAAAATCCCGGTCCGAGTGATTTTGCAGCTGGTAAAACTGCGCCTGGGCGGACAATTGGATCGACCAGTTTTTTGAATAGCGGTTAGGTAACCACTTTGAAAAGCTCCTGTTCAGGTTCAGAGCAGGCTTTTCATCCAGGATAGTATACCTGCTGTCGTTTGTTAAATAACGGTTGAGGATATACGTATCCTTTGACTTGTCTTTGTCCGCTACCTCGTTGGTTTCGTGATGTGTATTTACATCCAGGCTGTTATACAGCTCCATTCGCATGGACCGCAATAAACGCCCGAACAGCCATATCGACAAATCTCCTATCGTCGTTCCCAGGTGTTGTTTAACATCGTTGCTACGCATGTTATACCGGCGATCAAACAGCTTGTTTTGTGAAGGATCTTCCACCGCCGTAAACTGGCTCTGTTGCAGCTTGTCAGTATTGTTACCGGCAGCAATAAAAGAATAGTCAACCTGGTACTGATGGGGGCGCCGGTTCCGTTGGTCTCCGGCCGTCATATGCCTGGTACCAATTTCCAATGCCAGGCTTTTAGCATCGCTGTTGCTTTGATTGCGCTCATGATTGGTGCTTTGTAATACCTGCTCGCCATTATACACACTACTTTCACTGCTGCTGTTATCATGCGTGGCGTCAGCATTTAAAGCAGCCCCGCGTAAAAGCGATTATTGTTTTCCAGCTTATCGTATCTCGATGAAAAACGATGGTTGGTATTAGTAGAGCGACTGCCCGACTGATCATCCTGTGTCAGTGTACTATCTTTTCCCAGCGAAGTAATTGTTTTTGAATTACCCGCCACCTCATTCACATTATTCTTTAGGAAATAACTCATATTCAGCCGGTTCTCGTGGTTGTAATCGGGATTAGGTATAAAGTCACGTTGAAACACCACGCCACCTGATCTCGGCTGGTTAATGCCCGATGCGTTAAATCTTGTCTGGTACTCTGTTCCAGCACCTACGCCTTTAAATGTACTGTTACGCAACAACTCATCTGCGCTGGCCGCTTCTTTGTTGATATTGTTGGCGGCACCTACGATGCCTAACTGTATCCCGGGCGAAAAAAAGTTGAGGCTGGCATCTGCTTCAAAGCGCTTATCGGAACCATAGCCGGCAGACATCTTTCCAAAATGCCCCATGCGCTTATTGGCTTTGAGTTTAATATTTACTTCGGTAACAGAGTCTAACTGGTTTTCCGGGTTCTTGCTTCTTTGATATACCTGTACCTTATCTACGGCATCTTTCGGAATATTTTGTGTAGCTACTCTTTTATCACCGCCGAAAAAAGGCTTCCCATCCACTAATACACTCTTCACCTCGCGCCCGTTAATGGTGATAGTACCATCTCCCCAAAGTGTAACGCCGGGCAATACCCGCAGCAGATCTTCTGTTTGGGCATTGGGATCCAGCCTGAAAGCATCCGCGTTAAATTCGAGGGTATCGCCATTCATTTGCACCGGCGGAACTGCCACTACTTCCACTTCTTTCAAAGTATTTTCACCCCGCTCCAGGTTCAGCGTTTTTAAATCCACCTCGCTATCAGTAATGGTAAATTTCTTTACAAAGCTGCGGTAACCCATATAGCTGACCACTATCCGCAACGGTTGTTTCACCGGCAGTGCAGCAAAATGAAACTCCCCGAAACTATTCGATAACTGGTAACTGATTAAGCTGGAATCTTTCACCAGGTAAACCGCTAATGTGGCCGCCGGTAAATTATAATCGTGTGTAGAATCCCGTACAATGCCTTTAGCCGCGCCAGTCCAGGTGCTATCCCGCTTCTGCGAAAAGGCAAGTGTGGTCATCCATACAAAAATACTCAGTAAGAGGAATGGCTTCATGCGGTTACAAATTGTCTTTGGGTATCAAGGGTACAATGACTGGATTACTAATTTGCATTACCATGGGGATATTTATTTTTTCATCTTCACTCGGCACACCACCAACTTTTCAAGTACACCTGCTACCATGCACCATCATTTAAATGTAATGTAAAAATTATTTTATTTTTTATATTTCGGGAGATAGATAAGCTCACAGAACAAAAAAAGCCCCGCGCGGTTGCGCAGGGCTTTCACATATTTAATAACGGCTATTACTGTACAATCGCAGTTTTACCATCCAGCATCCACTCCGATTTCATTTTCACTCCCATCCATGCCAGCACATTCACCGCGAGATCCATAGAATGAGGCACCAATAATGTGGCATCCACATCAGAAGGATTCAGGATATCTTTTTTTGCATCCCAGCGCAAACCGTTGGAGATAGTCAGGTCTGCTCCACTGGGACTGTCGTCTTTAATAAAATTGCCCGCAGGTACTTCATTCGCTTTCCAATAGCCGATCAGCGAACCATAGTTGGGATGCGCTTTGGTTATCGTTCTGAACGACCAGTCATAAATCACCGACTCAGAAAGTACACTGTTCCAGACCCGGATATCTGCGATATAGTTATCACCGGAACCATTAGCGCCATTATAACCATAGTTCAGCGTACCATCAGTACCTACTACGAAAGGTAAACCTGCATCTATCGTCCCCATGTCTTTGATGCTGGGACCAGACACAAAAAATTTTCCATCTTTATAAAAGCTCACGACCCCTTTCCTGTCAAAGGTAACCGAGATATGATGCCACTTGCCATCCGCTACCGGAGGGCCATTGCGCACATCAATCCTGGAGGCACTGGCGCCTTTATAGTTCAACCGGAGGTTACCATTGGTTTTATAAATCACCCAGCCAATGTTGCCACCACTCCCCCAGTTTTTATTGGCAATTACGCCATGGTCATCATCTCCATCGTAGGTCGTTTGTATATTAAACTCAATGGTGAAGTCCTGTGTAGCACCGAAGTGGAAGAGCGGATCATTGGAATAGGCTGCGTGGTCTTTTCCATCTTTACGATAAAAAAACGGGAAACTACCCTCGTATGGTACGTTCACCGGCGGCAATTCCAATACCTGCCCGGTAAGGCGCTGATTGTAATACAACAGGAAGTTATTGCGCTCCGGGAAAGAGCTGCCACCGTAGGTGCCTCCATCGGTGCCGCCATGGTTGGAACCAATCACAATAAGCCAGTCTTCCTGGTTATAATTACTCCTGCTTTTGAGTACACCCAATATTTCACCGATGTAGGCATCTACCTGGTGAATAGCATCCGTATAGGCGGTAGCGTTAGCCGTAAATCCATTGTTTATACCCGCTGCATTCACGCTACTGAAAGCTACCACCAGCACATCTGGATTGCTGTGCTGCAGGCGTTCTATCGCGGAATCTTTTGCTGCCAGGTCATCACCAATCGTTTTCACCAACCTGGTTACCCCTGCCAGCGTATCATTGAAAGAAGCGCTGCTGCTGATGCTGGTAATATTGAGTGATCTGTCTGCCAACCGCTGTGCAAAAGAAGGATAGGCTGCCAGGTTATTACCTGCATAAGCAGCGCCTGTTACTCCATTTTTGTAGTTGACTGCGCCGGTAAATAAACTGGCCCAGGCGGCTGCATCGCGTGTAGACGTATCCGTTACTGCATCCCAGCTATATACGCTATTCGATAATAAAGATTTGATGTTAGGCACCGCGGCATCCCGCACTACCTGTCCCCGCGCGCCTTCTATTGCAATCACCAGCACTTTCTTTTTAATGGCAGGCGGTAGCGAATCAGGTGTTACCTTGCGATCAAATAACTCCGGCTTATTACAACTGCCCATGAAGAACAGGACACAGGCAAAAACGGGCAATAATATATATCTGTTCATGATAAATCTTTAAGGTCACTGATAAATTAAGGCAGCCAGGAAATACCATCCAGGTTCCATCCCGGGTCTACGGTGATGCGCAGCCATGATAATAAGGTGGGCATGATATCCACGCTTTGCGGTACCGGCGCCGGTATGGCCGTATTACAGAAGTCAATTTCCTGCGCTACCCACTGTGGTGCATTATTAAACGTCAGGTCCTTTTTAAGCGGGCCGGCATCTTTTAGCGTACCGCCGGTATTTTCGATTCCCTTCCACCAGCCTATCATGCGGTCGTAATACGGATTGCCGGTTTGTACGGTATCACAATGACGATACTTCGCCATATCTGCCTTTGTCCAAACGGTGTCCCATATACGAATATTGGCCAGCGAAAAGTCGCAGTTCCCGTCTGTATAGCGATAAGTACCGGAAATATCATCTCCCACCACCAGTTTCAGATCGCTGGCAGGGGCAAACGGCGACAGGTTATTAAGGGAGCTGGTACCTACCTGCACTCCGTCCTGGTAAAGCACCACGGTGCCCGGTGCACTGCTGCGGTCAATCGTTACCGCCACGGTATGCCATTGATTATCCGTAATAGCTGGTCCACTGGAGGTAATGTCTACACGGGCACCACCCGCCCCATCACCGGCCTGAAACTTCCATTTATCACTGCCTTTCGGGCATAGCAACCAACCGGCATTGTTTCCACTCGCCCAGCTCTTGTTGCCGATAAAAGGAGGATCGCCGCCAGCAAATGTGGACGACCTTACAGATATAGCTACGGTGAACTTTTTAATACGTTCGAAATCATAGAAGGGGTCCCTGGAATAGCTGTAATCGCCGATAGCTGCATAACGAACAGCTTTCAGCGAATTCAGTGGCGGCACTACTTCATGCTTAGCAAACTTCGCATTCGCAAAAAGCGTAAAAATATTACGTTCCTCAAAAGAGTTGCTTCCTTCCTTGTTGCCGATGCCTCCATGATCGGAAGTGATGATCACCAGCCAGTCTTCCTTATCTTTATCAGGCCTGCTGTTGACCGCCGCCAGCAAATCACCTACATAGCCATCTACCGTGGTAATTGCCGTCATATATTCTTCTACATCCGGGCCATAGCCACTCTGATGCGCGGCGGTTTGTACGCCGCTGAACCCTGCCACGATGATATCAGCATTGTCCGTTTTGATACGGTTCACCGTTGTATCGCGTACTGCGGCATCGTTATCCGGCAGGTTCACCGTTACATCTGCCTGGGAAAACAACTGGCTGTTCAGGATAGACCAGGACTGTACAGACACGGTGCGTAGCTGGGGGGCCAGTGTTTTCAGGTATTTGAGGCCAATAGGATAACGGGTAAAATTACTACCCGAAAAAGTATTGCTGGTAACGCCATGTTTATTGCTCCATACCCCGGTTAGCAATGTAGACCAGGTAGCGCCACTGTTGGTAGGCGCCTGCGTTAACGCATCAAAACTGTAGATGGCGTTCGGCAACAGTCCCAGCATATGAGGTGCCTGCGCCTTACGCATCACATCTCCGCGAACACCGGAAATACCGATGAACAGTACTTTCCGTTTCACGGCGGTGGTAACCGGCGCACTGGTGGTATCGTTCGGATTGATATCCACCGGCGCATCCACTACGGCCATTTTTTCTTTGAAACAGGCTGCCAGCAACAACAGCAAGCCTGCCAGGGGAAATAATTTTTTCATCATAGCTATTAATATCGCAGTAACATAATACGGTTCAGTGGCAGCATGTCATACTGGGTAAACTGGCCAACCATGATGGCGCCATTACCATTCGGTATATTGATCATATCCAGGATCAAGCCGTTGAGCGCTCCCATCGAGTTATACCCTTTACTCATTTTCCCATCTTCATCCAGGATCACGGTACCTCCGCGTTTCACACCGGAAAACGTTTCGAATACGCCGCCCAGGAATATCTTTCCATTTTTCAGTTGGATGGCGGAAGATGGTATACCGCCGGGCCCCGCCTCAGGTCCGGTGCCCACGCTGAAACCGTCATACAACGAACCATTGGGATTTAATACCGCTACGCGGTGTGCTTCTTTTCCATTGACTTTTGAGAACATACCACCGACCAGGTAACGGCCATCTTTCAGTGGAGAAACAACGGTGACCTTATCATCCGGCCCTGCACCGGTATTGAAGCCGGGATCTATTTCTCCATCCGGGTTTAACCGGGCCACGCTGCCGGTCAACTGACCATGAAAGCGGCTAAAGCTGCCTGCCAGCATGATTTTACCATCTGCCTGTATCATGGCCGTACTGATGTATCCGTTGGGACCTTCGTAGCTGCGGCGACGGCCGGCATCAAAATTAAAGGTGGAGTCAAAGCTGCCGTCTTCATTCAACCGCATGATACCTTCCATGCGAATGCTGTCTACCAGGATAGAGTCCCGCTTACCATCCGCAGTAATACCCGCATAGTTTCTCCGCATAAAATATTTAAACCCTCCTATCAGCACCAGCTTACCACTATCCGGTGTTTGCAGTACTTTAGTAATGGCCCCGTCCAGGTAAACGTTCAGTGCCGGTATGGTATCATGGTTGCCCAATGGCGTTACAATAACGGTACTGTCATACATGCCATTTGGATTCAACCGTACAATATTGCTGACATACCCGCTTTTAAAGCGTTCGTTGTAGTTATTGAAATCACCGGCAATAATGTATTTGCCGGATGCCTGTACTACCATACTGTTTACAGTACCTGATATGCCTTTTCCCACTTTAAAATCGCGATCCACCGTACCATCTGCGTTAATACGCGCCAGGCTACGGTAGCCATTCCTGGCGCCGGAATTATCATAATCAGTAAAGCTACCACCCACCAGGTATTTCCCTCCTGGTACAAACGTAATGGTGTTAATCACATTGTCGGATGCACCCGGTACCGCATGAAAATTGGGGTCAATACTAACAGGGCCGATTACACGAAAATTAGGTCCTGCAAATAATTGCCGTTGCACCGTTAATGAAATGATACCGGTGCTGGCATTGTCAGGAACGGTAGCAGTGATACTGGATGCGGTAACCGCTGTAATCTGGCCCGGCACATCATTAAATTTGATGACCATGCCGCTGTCTTTGTACTTCAGGAAACCGCTCCCGTTAATAGTCACGGTAGCACCAATGGCACCGGATGCCGGCGCAGCAGCCGATTTATCGATCTTTATATTCAACGGCTCTTTGGCGTTGGCATAAGGATCTTTCCCGGTATAATTATCTTTTTTGCAGGCAGTGTATAACAGCAACAGGCATGCACTACTCCACAGCGAAAGTTTTTGTATGTTCCTCATGATAAATACGTTACTTTAAATATTCCTTCACCAGCGAGGCGAAAGCAAAGGGGTTAAATCCCAGTATATGATCGGAGTTCAGCACATGCACAATACCATTCCTCGTTTGCATATCAGAACTGGCTATTTTGGCGCCAATGTCCTGCGGATTGCCCAGGTCTCCGATATCCCTCAGCAGCAAACTACGGGGCCCTACATCATGCGTACCGTTATAATCAGAAAACATAACACCCAGGTTCATCACATAGCCCTGCCAGGATTCCATGTTCATGCCGGGAAATAATTCACGCTGATCAGGATCATAGCGGGGTACATCTTTCAACATATACTTATCCCGGAATATGTAGCGCGACAAAAACTTCCGCCATACCTCACCAGGTACTTCCTGGAGCTTCAGCGAGTCCTGGAACTTATTGTAACGCTCCGAGTTGATGATATTCATGGCCACTTTTACGGAGTAGTCGGTAGGGGCAAAGAAAGTAACCGACGAATCTCGCAACACGGGCTCCAGGCCTGCCAGTTGCAGGATAGTCACTACCGTATCAAAGTAATAAGGTTTGGTTTGCAGGTATTCAAAACTGGAGCCGGCAAACTTTCCTTGCTGTAAACCGGAATCTTTATAGTAATCCTTTTTACAGGCGCTGAAGCCGGCTGCCAGCAATAGCAGGAGCCATCCTATCCCCCAGCCTGTTCTTTTAAGTGATTGTGTTGCCGTCATCATTTTATCCAGTAAGTGTTTAAGGTGATGTTAGGATTATTATTACGCGCTTTCCCATCTATAGGCCAGGTCCAGCCACCACGGCTAAACTGTTCAGGGGTAAGCCAGCTTTTGCATTGGGTAGGATCTGTCACCCTGCCGGTGCGTACCAGGTCATACCAGCGTATGCCTTCTCCTATCAGTTCCCGCTGGCGCTCCAGGAAAATAAAATCCTTCAGCGCATCACCTCCACCGCCACTGTAGTTGGGAGCGCCGGCACGTTTTCTCACTACGTTTAATAACTGGATGGCTGCTGCATCCTGTCCCAGGTTGGCCAGGGCTTCAGCACCTAATAACAGTTCTCCACCGTAACGGAAAATAATCAGGTCATCATCCAGCAGCCAGGAGGTAGAAGTCACCTTGTTCACTACATTGCTGTACTTTACAAACATGGCACTGGTATTATTAGCATAGGGAGAAAAGAACCACAAGTCGCGGCGCTTATCTGCAGCATCTATCGGGAAAATACGTTTGAGATAATCGGCATCGAAATAACAGTCGCTGTTGGCGTAATCAAATACCAACGGCGAATGCAGCGTCCACTGGCCAATGCTCACATAACGGGTAGTGGTGCCGTAGTTGGCATTTACCGAAAACTCAAACAAACTTTCTTTGGTACGGCCCTTGAAAATTTTCCGGAAATCTTCTATTGGCAATAATTCGAAGGCATTGGAATCATAGATGGATTTAATGGCAGCAGCGGCATTCTTCCAGTATTGTTGTTGATTTGCTTTATCAAAACCGGCTGCCCACATATTTACATTCGCGATAAGCGCGTATACGGCGCCCCTGGCTGCGCGTACCCCCCACTTGGAGGGTTCTTCATATTGCCAGGGTAAATCATCCTTTACTGCATCCATTTCTGCCAGGCAAAACTTCAGCACCTCAATCATCGGTGTGCGCGGCAAAGGACGCTGATCATACGCTTCCACATATAGTGGTACATCTCCATAAATCCGGGAAATATAGAAATAGGTAAATGCCCTGACAAAGCGAAGCTCCGCCTGGTACTGTTTAATCTCCGTAGCCGAAAGCGCCTTCACCCCCGGCACTCTTACCAGGTTGATGTTACAGGCAGCAATAGACTGGTAAAACGGGTACCAGTCGCTCAGCTTATTCATGTTATACCGGGAAAGACGACTGGTATTAGTCAGATCCTGTGCAGCAATTGCGGCAAATACATCAAAACCATTGGGATTAAATTCTCCTGCCCGTATGTCCCCATTACACGGCACATATGGCCCGTTAGTGAGGATATCGAATATAAAACCATACGCATTAGCAATGGAAGATTCCACATCTCCTTTTGTTTTCCAGAAAGCGGCATCACTCATACGATCCGGCGGTGACACTTCAAGGAATTTCTTACAGCTGCCGGTGGTCAGCAGCACCATCATGATCAGACTTATATAAATAGTACGCTTCATACCCTGATTTTTAAAATTCCACATTTAAACCAAATGATAAGGTTCTCGCAATCGGATAACTATCCAGCCGGTCGCGCCCCAGCTCTGTTACCGCTTCCGGGTTAGGCCCGGTGTAGCCGGTGAACATAAACGGATTTGTAACGGTAGTGTAGAAACGAAGTGCATTCATATGATACCTGGAAATCCATTTCCGCTTTGCAGAATAGCCCACGGTGATGGCGTTGATCTTGATATAACTGCCATCTTCCTGGAACAGCGTTTGTAATTCCCGGTAAGCATCCGCCTTTGATTTATAATCATACGGGTTGGGATACCTCGATACATCTCCGGGTTGTGTCCAGTAATTGAGATCACCCAGGTTTACCAGTGTACCCTCATCGTACGGAGAGCGCAGGTTCACCATCCGCTCATACAAGGCGCTGTTCACTACTTTCCGTTGGAACAGGATGGTACCATTGAAATTCAGGCTAAAGCCCTTATAAGTCAGGAAAGAGTTGAAACCACCAGTGATTCTGGATATCGGAGAACCCGCTACCTGTCGGTCAGTACCATCAGTCACATAGTTGCCATCCACATCCAGGAACTTCACGTCACCTGCTTTGTAGTAGCCGTTTTTGCCGTTGCTGTAACGATACCCCGTGATCGGATCTACCGGTACATCGGCATCCGTGCGGTACACGCCCTGCGTTACATACAGGTAATTAGACAAGGCGCCATAACCCACGCGGTTAATCATAGACCCATCGTCTGATAACATCTGCGTGGCGCCACCGGGCAACGACAATAACACATCACGGTTAATAGCCGCATTCAAACTGATACTCCAGCTAAAGTCTTCCCGGGTCTTAAACGGCCGGAAGGTAATACTACCTTCATAACCATAATTGTATAACGAAGCGTCATTGGTAGTAGTGGTAGCAAAACCGGTAGAAGTAGGCAGATCGCGGGTGTACAACATATTGTACACGGTCTTCGTATAGGCGTCGAAGGTAATTCCTATTCTTCCTTTGAAAACACTCATGTCAAATCCATAGTTATACTGCTCCACCTTTTCCGGTTTCAGGGATGGGTTCGGCATCTGTCCCAGGTGCGGAGAAATACGGGTTACACCGTTGTAGTTGCCCACAACATCATACCATCCCAGCGACGCGTAGATATTGGTACTGGGTCGCAGGTTGATACCATAGCTGAAACGTAAGTCACCGAAGTCCAGCCACTCCAGGTTTTCCAGTATCTTCTCTTTATTGAAATTGTAACGCACACCAATAGATGGATTCTTTGCCCATCGTTCCTTCACACCGGAGTAAGAATTACCATCCATGCGATAGTTCAGGTTAATGACATATTTTTTATCATAGTCATAGCTGAAGTTAGCGGCTAATGCCACTGTATGAATTTCTGAAAATCCACCTGCTGCAGGGATACCTGTTACGCCGGAATAGTAAGTGCTAAAGCCCAGCGGACCATGGTAGTAATCGTTGGGCGCATTTTGCAGGTTCAACACTTTTGTTTGTCCCTGCGCAATAGTAGCCTCAGAAAAAACAGCGCCTAAAATGGTATGCTTGCCATTGAAAATCCGATTGTAGTTAATCGCTGTACGGTTATACAGGTTATTGGTACGTCCTGTAAACCCGTATACCTTGGGCATTTCAGAGTTTGCCAATGCCGGCGTAAATGTATCTTCCTGGTCCGCCGTATAGTCGTAACTGGTATTGGTAGACAACTGGATATGTGGCAGCAGCTCATACATGATGTTCAGATAGGTACGGATGTTATAGGTACGTGTATCGTTTTTGTTCATCATCGCACCGGTGAAATGTCCTACGTTGTTAAAGTAGGAAGGTCCCGGCAATAGCGAAGAGGTATAATTCTTTCCGGCGCCTACATCTGTTAAACCATTGCCACTGCCTTTTAACTTCTTACCTAACCCGGCGGCCAGGTAGCCAGATACCTGCAGGCGGGGATTGGGATTGAAGTTGATATTCTGGTTAAGAGAATAACGGTCAAACCCGGTATTTTTAATCACTCCACGTTCATTGTAGAAGTTGACGTTGGTTTTATAGTTCAGCTTCTGATCTCCACCACTCACGGATACGTTATGTGTTTGGTTGTAGGTCACCTGGTAATAGATATCCTGCCAGTTGGTAGAATTATTGAAGAAGGGATTAAGACTATCTGCCAGGAAAGGCGTTTTGGAAATACGGTTGATCTCATCTTCATTCAGGGTATTCATGATCATGCCTATCCGGTAATCGCGCTCAGACTTGCCTCCTATGGTGTTACGCAGGGAAGGCGGGAAGTTGATGAACATATTACCAGCGTAGCGGATAACAGGTACCGCCGATTGTCCACGGCGGGTAGTGATCACGATCACCCCGTTGGCACCGCGCGAGCCATACAACGAGGTAGCTTCCGCATCTTTCATCACGTCGATGGTTTCTATGTCTTCCGGTGGGATAAGCGACAAAGGGCTGGTACCCGGGCCGTTGGACTGAAAGCCATATTCATAGCCGGCATTCGCATCCACAGGCACCCCGTCGATTACGTACAACGGCGATTGTGGCGTCAGGTAGGCATCGCTGCCACCACCTTTTACCATTACCTGCGATAAACCCCGGATAGAGGCAGATCCACGGAAGCCAGGTGCACCGGTAGTTTGCTGGATATTCAGCCCTGCTACACGACCCTGCATCAACTGCTCAATATTGGAAACCGGCACATCCTGTATTTCCTTAGCCGTAATACGTGTAACCGACCCCGTTACTGTTTCCTTGGTGCGCTTCTGGTAACCTACCACCACCGATTCCTTCAGCGAAGTAGAAGAAGGTTTCAGGGAGATATTGATAGTGGCCCGGTTATTCACCGATATCAACAGCGGTTCAAATGAAATGAAACGCAATTCCAGCCTGGCATCAGCGGCTACTCTGATGTTGAATTCCCCATTAGCGTCTGTTACACCGATTGCTTTGGGCTTAGCACCAGGAGTATGTAACAATACAGATACTCCCGGCAATGCACTGCGATCCACAGACGACGACACCCGGCCTTTCACTGGTATCGTTTTATCCTGTGCCACTACTGCTGTTCTAATAAAAAAGAGTAGTAATAGTACTTGTATATATAATTTCATAAAGGCGTTGTTTAATCGTCATTGAAAATGGGATTCCGGCGGAAATAGAAGGTGATGGACCAGTCGCCGGGTTCATAGATGGCGAAACTCAAACCGAAATAAGCATCTACCCGGTTACCGCCATAACCTTTGCGGCTATATCCAAACTGGCAGTTAGCCATGCCATTGGATGCATATGGTGTAGTCAACCCTGTAAGCGGGATGGGATATGCCACGTCGTACACCACGCTGCTATCTGTTTGTTTCCGGTTAAAGCCGTGCACCAGCTGATCCCATTTGGTGTTGTTAAACAATGCCGGGTTCATGGGTTTCAGGTTTTCATCGAGGAACTTAAACGTGAGCGAATGTCCAGACTCGCTGGTTTTATTAAAATAAACAGATACCAGGGTGTCCCGCATCAGGCTATCCTTAGCATATATTAAGTTCTGCATGAAATTAGGATGGATGGTATATGGTACCTGGTAACCCGGACCATTGGGATGCTGCCGGCTTTCCTGCCTGCGCTGACGGGTATACTTATCATATTCATATGGCTCATAAGGCACCTCTTTCAATGGACGTAGTTTAAAATCCCTGATGATACGTGCATTGCCTTTATTCATAATTTTCACGTCAAACGCATAACCGCTATCCGGGTAGGTTTTGATCATAGAAGAGGGGGCACTACGGAAGATGAAATCGCCGGATCCTTTGCGTATCTCCAGGAAAGGAGCGTTTACCCATACCCGTTTGGCTTCAATTTCATCGAGTGATTTTTCAAGGCCGGTATAGTCCCGCTGCCATTCTTTTACTTTCAATGGTGTAAAGAGTTCGGCTGCGGGCTTGCCGCTGCCAAGGTCCCGGGCGTTTTCAATAGAAAAGACCATCGGGTAAGTAGATCCGTCAGGGCTGAATTGTGTGAGCTCCAGCATTGTACGACCCAATACCGGCTCATATACATCCTTCTTATTAAAGTTGGCGTTGTTACTGAGATAGTCTTTTTTCTCAGGCAGTTTTTTACAGGCAGTAGCGGTGATGGTCACTACCAGTGCGCATTTTAAATAATCTTGCCATTTCATCTGAAAAACATTTGTCGTTTATATTATTTATTGCTCCCTGATAGCGATGTAGCGAATCACTTCGGCTACTTCGTAGGTTTTACCATTCGTATCTGTGTAGGTATAGTTCAGGTTAAACAGGCTGGCTGTCTGATCAAAATAGCAGGCGCCTTTGTTATGAATGTCCTGTGTCGGAGAACCCGGAGCAGCAGTGATCGTCACTGTGTTGTCCGTATTTACGGTAAGGCGCATCAGGTAATTACTGCTCAACCGGTTGGCCATTTCTGTTTCTACGGTATTGGCGTCAATGGCGGTTAACTTCTTTGGATAGAAGTTCCATAATTGAATGTTCCCATTGGGTAATGTGGCAGCACCATCTGCAAAAATTTTCTGTTCAGCATACAGGTTCTGGTACTCACTGGCTTTACCAAAGAAAGTATTAAAGCCCACTACGTGACCGGGTTCCAGCACGTACACCATTCCGTTCGTTGTTTTAATTTCTGCAGTGGTAGCATAAGCAGATACCCAATACTTCACAAAGCGGGATCCATTCATATGAGAAAGTCGTACTACTTCTGACCCCAGTCCTTCTACGCCGGCGGCGCGGCGATTCACGAGGCGCAGGTCCATTACCCGCAGTGCTTTACTGACCAGTATTTTCCCATCTTGCCCGGCAAAATCACTACTACGCCAGCTTCCGGAGAAAAGATAGTTCCCCATGATGGCGCGCCAGGAAGAAGAGTCGATATCATTGAGTGTAACAGGTGGTTGCTGTGCCGCCTGACGATATACATTGTAATTGTCCAAAGCAGCTTTCAGGCTCTGATCTGTCGGTGCAAAAATGGTTATCGTATCTGTTTTCAATAACTGACCGAGACCACTGCGATCCAGTACCTGTAACACATCTTTGAAGTTGCCGGGTTTCGACCGCAGGTATTCGTATACGGTACCGGTATAATTCTGTGGTGGTAGTGCCTGCCGGTAGGTATTGTCTTTTTTACAGGACGCTAGCACTACACAACAGAGCAGCAATAAAACAACGCTGATTTTTCCCTGCATAATGTATGATTATTGTTGCCAGAATTTGGTTTGTGTAATTTCTTTTCCGGACGACAGCACGTCTTTGGATACCGGCCACCACTGCGCTCCCCGGGCAATATCTGCCGGCTTAAAGCTGGTATAGGTGGTAAGTTTTTCAAAGCGTACGAGGTCGTACCAGCGCCATCCTTCTCCCAGCAACTCCCTTCTTCTTTCTGCCAGGATAGCATTGGCAAGGTTGCCTGTTTTGAAATCGGGCAAATTGCGTTGTGCCCTCACTGCATTCAACTGGAAAGTGGCATCCTCGTTCTTACCGAGAAACAGCAAAGCTTCTGCACGCAGCAGCACCAGCTCTTCATAGCGGAAAACAACGATGGCCGATTGAAACAGGCGTAGCGGATCCACTCCTGTAATACCCGGCATCCTGATTTTTGTGAACATGGGAACGGGGTTACCAAATCCTGCGAAATAATTGCCGGTGGCAATACCATCCGTGCCTACTTTGTAACGGCTGTCATTGGGTTCATTAAATATCTTCAATATGCTGTCGCTGGGAACATAGATATCCGGCGTAACCCGCGATATATAGGGATCTGCCAGGGTCCAGTCTTCAATATGTCCGCTCCCGGACGACTCCTGGTAAATGTTTTTAAACGGCAGTGCAAAAATCACATTTGCTCCCTGTCCGCTAAAAGTACTGGCATCAGCGGAACCTGTCAGGGTGCTTACATCCACCAGGTTGTAGCCACCACGTGCTTTATTGTCCATGGCAGTGTGTGCATATCTTTCGGCAGAGAGATAATCGCCTTTCCATGCTGAAATATGTGCCAGTAAAGCATAAGCCGCGCCCTTGCTGCCGATAACGCCCTGCCAGATGTTACCGGGTTGTCCCCAGTAATTAGACAATAACTCCGGTGAAGTACCGTAATAACTCCAGGGCAAGTCTTTTAATGCGGTTTGCGCATCCAGCATGGCCTGCTCCAGCACCTTATCCTGTTGTTCTCTTTTTACGGGCGTAAAGTTGCCATCACCGGTATTGGTGAGCAGCGGTACATCTCCCCAGATACGTACCAGGTAGAAATAAGTGAGGGCGCGCAGGAAGCGTACCTGTGCAATATCCAGCTTCATCTCTTCCGGTGTGTAGCGGAAGTCGTGTTCATGTACCAACGCTAATTTCTCCAGGCATAAATTGGCTTGTGCGATGGCTGCATAAAAACGGCGCCAGCTTTTCCAGCCTTCCAGGGTAGCCGATGAAGCATTGAGCTGGTTGGTAGTCACTGCGCTCAGATCTGTGCGTACAGCGCTTTTGAAGTCGCCGGCACGCAGCTCTCCATATACAAGGTAGGCGTTGTTATCTGCCAGCGCTGCACGAAATAAACCATAGGTGGCAAATACCGCAGAACGCGCATCATTCCTGGTAGTCCACATATTTTTTTCCGGCACCAGGTGAGTAGGACTCACCTCCAGCGTATTTTTACAGGAAGCAGTCAACATAGCTGCTACCAGTAACACTTTTATAGGTAAACGAAGTGTTGTCATGTAGAATATTTTAAAAATCTGCAGTGATGCCAATGGTGAAAGTGCGGGGTAACGGTTGCGCATATCCGCTGCTGTAACCAAAGTAGTCTACCAGCGATGGATCGCCACCAGTATACGGCGACCAGGTAAATACATTGGACGCGGTTACATAAGCCTGCAGCTTGCGCAGGGCGGTGCCTTTCACAAAACCATATCCTGCCAGATCGTGTTTCAGCGTAAGCGCCTGCAGCTTCAGCCAGGAGGCTTTTTCATAAAACAATGTTTGCTCCGGCTGGTAAGGTTTTACCAGGCTCCAGGGATTGTAACGCGGATACTTATCTGCATTTGGAATCTGTTGCCAGAAGGTAACTTCTTTCACACCCGCCAGGCCTTCTGCGCCTTCGCGGTTGGCAAAGTCGAAACGATTCGCTACAGCACTGTTCAGCAGTTGGTTGCCCAGTGCATAAGAAAACGAAACATCCAGGGTCCATTTTTTATAACGAAGGGTGTTATTCCATCCACCACGCAGCGGCGGTGTGATATGTCCCTGCATCACGCGGTCTTTATCATCAATCACATAATCGCCGTTTACATCCTTCCAGCGCGGATCGCCGGCATGCAGCGTCAGGCCATTATAAGTAAGCGGTTTCCCTCTGTCGGATACCGGGATTTCATTATCATTTTTGTAGATGCCCTCATTTTGTAACAGCCAGAATTGATCTATCGGTTTACCCACTTCAAGATGACGTTGTCCATAGTTAATGCTGCTAAGGCCTTCCGGTAACTCCAGCAGTTTATTGCGGTTGTATGACATGATGATGCCGGTAGACCAATACAGGTCATCCGACAACCTGAAATTTCCCTGCAGCCCCAGCTCAATACCACTGTTGCGCACACCCATTCCATTCACTATTTTATTGGAAAACCCGTAGGTGGCATCTACCGGAACCGCTATCAGCAATCCTTTGCTGGTACGGGAATAAGCGGTTAATGAAGCATTGAAATGTTTAAAGGCAGTAGCGGTTACGCCTACACTGAGATGTTCATCATAAGGCGATTTTATACCACCACCCGTGTAGCCGTCGCCGTAAGGCATGCCTAACGTTGGCATAGAGGCATAGGTAGAAACTTTTCCGGCGCCGGTCCAGCCGATGCCTACGGTATAATAAGGTCCGTAACCATACATGTCTTCCGCCAGCATCCTGGCCGTACGACCCGCGCTAACATTGAGCTGCAGCGCATCAATAGCACCAGCGGTATGCAGCCAGTTTTCTTTCTTCATATCCCAACCCAGCGATACTACCGGTGAAATACTCCACCAGTAACCATTGCCGAAGAAAGAAGAACCATCGCTGCGTAAAGAAGCAGTGGCACTATATTTATCCAGCCATTTATAAGATGCATTGCCATAAAAAGATAAGGTGCGCTGCCGCTGGTAATCTTTATACGGATACGTTAATTCTTTGCCATGTGTGATCCAGAAAGAGCTGTCCGTGCTGACTTCGGGTATCTTGATAAAATCAGAAGGGCCGCGGTAAGCACGCATATAATCATATTTCAACTGGTCTTCCTCCAATGTTTGTCCTACCTGTAGGTGTAATTCCTTTCTATCGTAGGCGAGGAAGTTATTCCAGCGCAGCCGCCTGTTAACACCGGTAAAGAGCGAGTTATAACTATTGCCATCATTCACCGAGGCCGGCACAAACAGGTCGCGGTTATTATCGTTGTAATCAATAGATCCCTGTGTATGTATGCTCAGGGTACGCCACAACCGGTATTTTACATCAATAATCGCCTGGGCCGCATTCGCGAGGTTCCGGTCTACACTGCCATCCAGGAGTTGATAGTATTGTTGCAGATAGTATTTATTCGGTGATAACGGGTACTGTTGGTTGGTATAATATTCTTCTTCCGCGAGGCGATCGAGTATATTATTATTACGGTTACGCTTTGCGGTTAGTGCCTGCACATAAGTGTTGATAGTGAGTTGTTCAACAGGTATAATGCTCATATCATAAAACACATTATACCGGTGCAACGCGCTGTGATCGGCTACCCCATTCTCTGTACGTTCACCTACTCCGAAGCGGAAACTGGCGCGGTTAGTACCACCTGCGATGCTCAGTCCTACGCCATGCTGGAAGGCATTTCGATAGTAAATATCATCCCAGTTAGCGGGACCAAAATAAAGCGACCGCGTAGAGTCGGCGAGATAAGCCGGGAAATTTTTCCACTGGGCGGGTGTGGCATACTGGTTATAAAATGGCAGCAACAAATCGCGCTGGTAGCTGCCATTAGCGGTGTTGATGGCTGGTTTCACCGCCACGCCACCATACAGGTTTACACCAATATGATACTTGCCTGTTTCCGGATCCGTAGTAGTAATCACAATGGCGCCATTAGCGGCTTTACTGCCGTAAATCGCCACTGCTTCGGGACCTTTGAGTACGTGTACTTCCTGGATATTGTTCATATCCGGTAACGCATCTACTTCAATCCCGCTGCCGATGTCTGTAAAATCAGACGATTTAATACGCAGGGCATAGGGATTATTGCTGCTGATTAAAGGCACCCCGTTTACTACGTACATGGGACGGTTGCTGTACACATCTTTGTACTGCCCTATGGGTGTTGCCAGGCCACGGATAACGGGCAATGGCGCTACACCCGGTTCGCCGGAATTACGCATCACACTTACACCGGCAATCCTGCCCTCCAGCAGTTGCCCGGTGTACATATATGGTAATGCCCTGACGGTACGATAAGGCAGCGTATCTTTTCCCTGTGGAAAGAAGGCGGTATTCTTCCACACCGTACGCTTATACAAAGAATCAGCGGGTGTTTGCCGGGCGTTAACGGCCTGCGTCCGGAGCATTCCTGCCAGTAGTAGTAAGATACTGAGCCGGTTAAAAGGTAAAGGTGAAATCATCAGGCTACATAAAATTTATCCGGTATAAAAAAATGTAAATGCAATAACAGGCCAGGCAGGCCCCGCCAGGGCGGAGTCAGTCACTATCGCGTTATGTAAAATTCTAACTGTTTAAATATTGTTCACTGTCCGCTTGATTGATAAAAACCAGGTCGATATATAAGGGAGACAGATTTTTACAAATACCCCCAAAAGGGAATTAAAATATTTTTCGATGACCCGGAAAAAAAGGGGCACATTCGCCGCAAGGGGAGATCTTCGGCGGGTTTCCTCCGGAAAAAATGATGCAGATGACGCTATTGTTGTAATAACCACATCACGCCGTTAATATTATCGGCGCCGTTATATTGTCTTTGCAACGCTGCAGTAAGATGATCCAGGTTATCAATAGTTTCAGATGCGGGATAAATCCAGCGCCTGGGGATGAGACCATGATTTTGATTAGCAGGACCTATTGCAAAAGCCGGGATACCGGTTCTGCGTTGATTATAAAATGCTTCCCAGCCCGACTGCTGAAAGAAGGCCAGGTATTTCTGTTGCAGGATCTGTGTGAACCCGGCTGCATTATTGCCGGCATATTGTAGCAGCGGCTGCGCAAGGTACTGCTCTATGCTCACCGCAGGTATTTCATAATATTGCATATTGGCAGTAATACCAGCCCGATAATATGCGGCAGCATCTTTACCATTTACCCAACCCCGGTTAATGGCTTCTGCTATCGTAAAATTCACTTCCGGAAATCCCAGCAACACGGTAGGATGCCCCACCGGGGAAGAGAACCAGTAACGGTAATCAGGCAACGAAAAATATCCTTTGCTGGCAGAATCATTCAACGCTCCCTGCAACGTGCCGGTAGATGCGCCCCTGTAAGCGTCGAAGTTATGCACGGCCATACTGTCATTGCCATTGATCGCCGCCGGCATACCTACTACCAATAAACGCGGGTCCCGGAAAGTCTTTAACAGGTCTACGTAGGTAGCTCCCAGGGGATTACGTTTGGCGCTGGCTTCCGGTGTGAGCGAATAGGCGGGATAATAATTGCTCAACTCTGCCGTACTGTAAACAATTTCCAGGTTATCCGCATTACTTTCCGGCAAGGGCAATTGCAGGATGGCATTAAAATTTTCTTTTACTTTCAGTTCGGCATCACTGGCCTTATTACTCAAACTAATTAATACCCGCAGCCGGAAAGCATTCACTATTTTCTGCCACTGCTTCAGATTTCCTTTGAAGAAAAAATCACCCTCGATACGGTAATTCCCGCTGCTGTTCAGCTTTGCCAATGTATCCTGCGATTGCTGCAACAATTGTAAACACTGCAGGTATACATCGCGTTGCGCATCGTACACCGGCCGGTCTATTCCCTGTTCTGCCTTCATAGCCTCACTCATAGGAATATCACCTGTTTGCACCGTCATGTTGATATAAAACCAGGCCCGCATAAAATCGGCCAATGCATAGTAAGGACGCATAGCATCAGTTCCGTTACGCCGCGCTTCTTTCACGAGCTGATCTACATTCCTGAGCACATTGTAATAAAAGCTGGCGGCGCCAAAACTATAGCTCTGGTTACCGTAATAGCTATACGTAATACAATGGTATTGGGAACTACGTTGCGCGTCACCCCAGGGCTGCACAAACATCGATTGTGCAATACCGGAAAATATCACTCCCGGCTGGGCAATGGTTGCTTTATTGGGATTCTTACGGAGGTCTTCCATCTTCCCACAACCTGCCAGCAACAACAGTAATAACCAGGCGAAACGTTGCATAAGTCAGAATTTAATATTGAGATTAAAGCCAATACTCCTCATCGATGGTTCTTCCAATTCACTTTCTGAGCTATACGACCAGTGATCCATATCTATTTGTTTCAAGGGGGCAAAGTACACCAGGTTACGCATCACCACCGATACACTGGCGGCACTCAGTCCTTTTATCTTTTTTATAACGGCCGGGGCTAAACGATAAGTAAAAGTCATCCCCCGCAACTTGAAATACGTTTTACTCTGGTACCTGCGCTCATCGGCAGTTTCATAACTATTTGCCCAGTTTTGCTCCAGCACCGGCGTGGTATTCGGCGCAAATGTCCGGGTATCAGAAATCACTTTTCCATTAGCATCATACTTTACTTCCCCGCTCACCACTCTATCGCCAACGCCTATACGTGTACCTTTATAATTGGGATCATTGCGATGCAGCCAGTCCTGGTAACGGTATTCATTATCCGATTGCGGATGGGCACCCGACTGCCACATTTTATAATCCAGCAGGTTGAAAATTTTTCCTCCAAAGCTGCCATCAAATTCCAGGGTCAACGATATGTTTTTCCAGTTCAGCGTTTGGGTAGTTCCCATGATCCAGTCAGGGTTGGCATAGCCTCCAAATTTATACACCTGGTCATTGATGATGGGCGTACCGTCGCTGTGATACAGGATAGCGCCGGTAGCAGGATTTCTTTCAAAAGGATTAATAAACAATTGATCCACCCGTTCTCCCGGTTTTATGCGGATATAGTTGGCCAGCGAATCATATACCTTCCGGAGATAACTGATGTTGCTGCTCCAGTTTAACCCCATATTCCATGTGAGGTACCGGGTCTCCAGGGGCGTCGCCTCCAGTGTTAATTCCAGTCCCCTTCTTTCTGTCACCAGCCCGTTCACTTTCCGGTAACCATAGCCGGAGGTATTAGAGATAGATACATTAAAAATCTGGGGGCCGTCAATAGTTTTATAAGCCTGCGTTTTGAGCGACAAGCGGTTTTGCAGCAATCGTATATCCATTCCCAGCTCATACACAGTATGAAACTCGGGGCGGATATTTTTACTATACAGCACATTGTCGGCCGCATAATTGACGGAAGGGAAACCCTGCCAGGTAGTGCCTTTATCGTAGGTTTGTTCCAGGGAATAATTTTGTAAGATAGAAGATGTGAGCCCCTCTCCCAGCTTCGCTATGGAAGCCGATAGTTTCAGGAAAGTAATGGCTTTCGGAAATGGGATCACATCTGATAATACCGCACTTAAACTGGCCTGTGGATAAAAATAGGTATCACGTTCCAAGGGCATACTGGAGTTGCGGTCTACCCGACCGGATACATCGAGAAACAGGAAATTTTTATAGCTCAGGTCTGTCATAAAAAAAGCGCTGAGCATTCGCCGGGCCGCGCGGTAATTGGTAGCATTATCAATGGCCTTTACGGAATTCTGAAGATTGTAGATGCCCGGCAGTACCAGTCCACCTGAAGTATGTGCGCTGTTGCTCTCATAACGTATATTCTGCACATTGGCTCCCAACGTTGTTTTCCAGGCAAAGTTGGTATCCAGTCTGGCAGTATGATTCAGCAACAGCGAGTTATTCACCTGGCTATACCGGTTACCGGATTCGGCGTAGGCGCCCACCTGGTAAAAATCGGCGCCGTAATACAATCCCGAAACAGGGTAGTTGGTATGCTGGTTAGTAAAGTACCCGTTATAGGCCGTTTTCAGCTGCATATCCAGGTGATCGTTCAACCGATAGGACAAGGTAGTGTAACCGGTTAATACATCCTTATAAAAGGCCTTTTCATATTCATATGCATTGAACCAGGGATTATTATAGCGGGTATATTCCACCCATCGTTGTTGCGTGCCTTCTCTGCCCGGATACCAGTATTGCCGGAGATGGGGATCCCGGATATCAAAATTGCTGCCACCCCAGATGAGCAGTTCGTAAATCGGGCTTTCAGGTCCGTATGAAATCTGCGGATAGTTAGGCGCGTACTGTTTGTTGTACGACACCTGTGCTTCCACCCGGGCTTTTTTTCCCAGCATATATCCACCGGATAACATAGCAGTGGTGATACCCAGATGTGTGTTGGGAATACTGCCCCGCTGATTCATTTGGGTAACGGAGAGGCGGAAATCGCCTTCTCCATTGTTGCCGGTTACTGCGATGTTATTCGTAGCCAGGATGCCGGTACGAAGGAAGTGTTCCAGGTTATGTTCATTTTTAGATACCCATGGCAGCGGGACCAGTTGCCCGTTGGCATCGCGTGGACTATCCCACTGGGTGATCAGCTGACCTTCAAACCTGGGCCCCCAGAGGTTATAGTCGTAGTCGTAGGTACCACCACCTTTTCCATCTACGAAGGCGTATTTAAAATAGTCGCCGGGACCGTAACTATGCTGTGCATGGGGCATGGCTACAGCGCTACCCTGCAGTTCCGTAGTGGAGTTAATGGATACTTCAAAGCCCCGTCTGCCGCTACTACCTTTTTTTGTAGTGACCTGGATCACGCCACGTGCGCCTTCCTGTCCGTACAACGCAGCGGCAGCAGCGCTTTTGAGCACCACCATGGAAGCAATATCTTCTATGTTAATATCCCAGGAGTCAGAATTTACGGGTACCCCATCTACTACAATGAGGGGTTGTTTCCCCCGGAGATAGAGTTGCGGATCATTGTACAGGTAGCGGGAATTGCTGACGGCCAGGCCGGCTACTTTACCAAAGAGGGAGCTGTAGGCGTTGGCTTCACGGGCCTTCACCATTTCAGTGCCTTCAATTTTTATTTCCTGGAGGGCATAACCAACAGCGCGGGAATCTTTTCGTATGCCCATTGCCGTGATCATCACCTCGTGCAGGTCCTTAATACGTTCCGGTGCTGTATTTTGCCGGGAGGTGTCTGTTGCTGCAGCAGAAGGGGCCGCCGCAGCAATCACCACGAGCTTATTGTCGAGGATACGGTAGGTCAGCGAATCCCCGAGCAACCGGTGAAGGGCGGCAGCCAGCGTTACATGCCGTACTTTCAGGCTCACCGGCGCAACAGGCAGCAACCGGCTGTTATACAGAAAGTGGTATCCACTCTTTTCTTCCATGGCGGTCAGTACTTTTTCCATACGGACCTGTTTGAACGAAAAGCTGAATTTCTGCTGTCCCGTGGCATAGTTGGTTACCAGCATAGCTATGAGCATGCAAATCACTATAAGCGACTTCATATCTGAACGCGGTTGGGATAATTATCACCCTGCTTTCTTAATATATATTTCTGATCCTGATTGATAAAACGTAAATGGTGTTGCAATTTGCAGGGCTTTCAATGCCTCTGTTACATTCTCTTTCTGGAAGACGCCGTTGAATAACTCTTTTTCAAGGGAAGCGTCCTGTATATGAATATTCACATTGTACCAGCGTTCCATTTCTTTTGACAACGCGGCAAATGTTTTATTCTTAAATATAAGTTGGTTGTGTATCCAGGCGGTTTCATCACAGGAGTTGCCGTTAGCGAAAGCGGCTACCGTCATGGGTTGCTGTTGGAGGCTGTCTGGAGCAGTAGCCGACCAGGCCGTTACTTTTTGTCCGGGTACCAGTTGCAGGGGCTCCGGTTGCCTCGTAGTAGCTACGGCTACTTTACCAGACAGCAGTACCAGCTCCAGCTGCTGATCTTCCGTATAGGCTTTCACGTTAAAGGTGGTCCCCAATACCTGCACCGTCATATTGCCGGCATGTACAATAAATGGTTGTTGTTCCTGCTGACTTACCGTGAAGAAGGCTTCTCCCTGGAGAAATACTTCCCGTTTGCCATGTGCGAATCCGTCGCCGTAGCTCAAACGGCTGCTGCTGTTGAGCCAAACCGTGGTACCATCAGGTAGCTGCACACTGGAGCGGGCGCCCTTGCGCATTACGATGGTATTACTTTCGGGATGGGGAATATTATTTTTTATCGGAGATGGACGGAATATAAAAGTGGCGGCAATAACCACGGCAGCTAACACCGCGGCGGCGATCATCCAGCGGGGGAAAAAGCGGGTCACTTTACCGGTTGGGGGCAGGGTGTCGGCAGGCGTTGCCTCCGGTGCAGTTTCCGGTGCATTCATGGCAGCTTCCAGTGCGGCCCAGCTATTGCCGGCCCATTCCCCGCTGTTAGCGGGGGGCACTGATTGTGTTGCATTAACCACCTCCATCACAAAACCATCTTCAGGATGGTCTTTCAGCCATTGCTGCAGTTCCTGCAACTCGGCTTCTGTGGCCTCTCCTGAAATTTTCCTGGCTAATAATAAATCGATTCTTTCTTCCATTAATGTAGTTACTGTATCAAGGACACCGTTTTCGGCAAAAACCCCCAAAAGGATTTATAATTTGGACAATTGCCCCGCTTTCCGCTGTTCACCGGTGCAAAGATATATTTCCGCGCTGATTTTCCGGATGGCGATAGTGAGCTGATTCTCTACCGTTTTAATAGATAGGTTCAGTATTTCCGCTACTTCCCGGTATTTAAGTCCATCTTCTTTGATCATTTTAAAGATAACCTGGCATTTGGGCGGGAGACTGGCAACCGCGCCTTCAATACGTTTACGCAGTTCCGCGGTGATGAGCTGCTGTTCCGGATCCGTGGTAAACTCCAGCGATACTTCCGGTACCGTGTCAATATCCACATGTTGCCAATCTTTATTGCGGCTAAAATAACTGGAGATGCCATTGCGTACGCCTACATACAGATATACACGGAGATTCGCTATTTCATGAATACGCTGCCGCGAACGCCACAGGTTCATGAATACATCGTTCACCACTTCTTCCGCAATAAATTTGCTTTTTATGTACACAAATGCGAAGTCGAGCAGCTGTGGCGCATGTGCCAGGTAAAATTCCCGGAAAGCCACCTGGTCACCTTCGTACTGAATACGACGCAACAAATCATCCATAGCGATTGATAAAAATTCTGGTCTACACAATATAAGCATGCTCCGCCAACTTTTTACAATATTTTATTCGCCCCTCCCGGAAGCCATGCGGGCGCATATTACGTTATACTTGCCGCTTTTTCTTAATTTTAATGTTTTCTTATTTTTAATATTTCCTGCAACACCTAAACCCGGCGCGATATGAAAGAGAACAAATACGATGACCCGGCTTTCTTCGGCCGTTACAGCCAGATGGCCCGCTCCGTGGACGGATTAAATGCCGCGGGAGAATGGCAAACTTTCCGTGCTATGTTGCCCGCCCTGCGTGATACCAGCGTACTGGACCTGGGCTGTGGCTTCGGCTGGCATTGCCGCTATGCACGGGAACAACAGGCCGCCATTGTGGTAGGCGTAGATATTTCAGAGAAAATGCTGGAACGGGCCAGGCAAACAACACCCGATCCAGCTGTCACCTATATACAACAAGCCATAGAAGATATTGATTTTGCCGCAGGCTCCTTTGATGTGGTAATCAGTTCCCTTGCATTACATTACGTAGCCGCTTACGACGTTGTATGCCGCAAGGTGTTTAACTGCCTGCATTCCGGTGGCTCGTTTGTATTATCGGTAGAACACCCCGTGTTTACCTGCAATGCGGCGCAGGACTGGTACTACGATGATGCCGGCGCCCGCCTCCACTGGCCGGTGGATCACTACCAGGCAGAAGGTATGCGCCAAACCCGGTTCCTGGATACAGACGTGGTAAAGTATCACCGCACCGCAGCTACCTGGGTGAATACCCTCCTGGATGCAGGATTCCGCATCCGCCATCTCTCAGAGCCACAACCCACCCCGGAGATACTGGCGCAATATCCGGAGATGCGCGACGAAACCCGGCGCCCCATTTTCCTGATGATAGCAGCCGACAAACCATAAGAATCCCTTCTTCCTAAAAAAATAACCTGTTTAATACCAAATGGTATATTTTTATACCGGTAAAGTGCAGCGTATATGAACAAAGCAGCAAAAACAAAACAGTTTATTGTAGAGATGACAGCGCCCTTATTCAACGAAAAAGGATATACCGGCACTTCTCTGCACGACATGACCCATGCCACCGGGCTCACAAAAGGAAGCATTTACGGCAATTTCGCTAATAAAGACGAAGTAGCCCTGGCTGCTTTCGACTACAACCTGCAAAAAATTGGCGCCATTATCCGGCCGGAAATGGATAAAAAAAACAATAGCAGAGACAAGCTGATGGTATATGTACAGGTATATGACAACTTCCTCAAACACCCGTTTCCCGAAGGCGGCTGCCCTATTCTTAACACCGCTACCGAAGCCGATGATACGCATCCCCTCCTGAAACAAAAAGCAATAGATGCTCTCCGCCAATGGAAAAACAGCATCGTCACTATCATTGAAACAGGTATACAACAGGGCGAATTCAACAAACAGGTAAACGCAGAACAAACTGCCCTCACGCTCATCGCATTGATTGAAGGTTGCATCATGATTGCCAAATTAACAGGCAAAGCCAACTACCGGAAAGCCATCATGGGATCTGTGGAGAAAATCATCAGGGAACTGTAAGAGAGCAGAAAGCTGAAAGCATAAAGCATAAAGCTATTGTAGCGAAAGATCAAAGCGAATATATTATCCGCACTAATCACTTGCTACAATAGCTTTGTGCTTTCTGCTTTCGGCTTTCTGCTTTCAACAATGCTGCACAAATTCATTATCTTAGTACAAAAAAATGTATCGCCTCTTTTTTCTCCTCATCGGCCTGCTCATCCCCGCCCTCACCGTATCTGCCCAAACACCAACAGATGCTGTGAAAGCAGCGGTTACCCAAATGTTTACCGCCATGCGCAACGCCGACAGCACTGCACTCAAAGCCTGCTTTGCTCCTAACGCCCGGCTCCAGTCCGTGACCACCAAAAGTAAAGATGTACAAACCACCAGTGTAGAAGAGTTTGCCTCTATCATTGGTAAGCTACCTGCCAATGCTGCGGATGAACGCATCGAATTTGGGAATATCTCTATCGATGGTACCATCGCTTCCGTATGGACACCATATCGTTTCTATTTCAAAGAACAGTTCCACCATTGCGGCGCCAACTCCTTCCAAATGGTACAACTGGATGGTAAATGGAAAATTCAGTACATCCTGGACACCAGGCGTATGGACGATTGCGGTGCAGACAACGCAGCTAAATAATTGTACTTACCGATCTTTTCAAAAATCAACCATTCTCCCCTATTTGCTTTTCTGTTTTGTATCAACAGAATAATAGCCTACTTTTGCCCCGTTATGGTTTATTCCTGTCCACTCCGGCCATGAATAATTAAAAGGGAACCAGGTGTAAATCCCGGACAGTCCCGCTGCTGTAAGTCTCACATAATGCGAAGGCATCTCACTCAGTACCACTGTTGATCATTCAATGGGAAGGTCGCCCGAAGCAGAGACAAGTCAGAATACCTGCCATACCACTCATTTTTGAGCTTTCGTGGAATGAAGCTTAGGAATACCTGCAAGCTACAGGCAGTCCCTGTACAATGCGCTTTCCTAATTATTTTTTCTCCTGTCGAAGGCTGTTGATGGAACATTAACAGAGAAAAAATTTATGCAATTCACTGAACAAATAAGTTCACTGATAAGGGGATGTTTTTGCCTGATGGGATTCATCATCTGGCCATTCACTTTCATTACAGCGCAACAAACAGATACCACTACCACCCAACATCTGAAGGAGGTATCTGTTACTGCGCCCCGGTCAGGCAAAGAAATTAGTCCCGGGCAAAAGATGTCCGAAAAAGAACTCAGCAGGCTGGGTACACACTCCGTAGCAGATGCCATCCGCTTCTTCTCCGGCGTGCAAATCAAAGATTATGGCGGCATAGGAGGCCTGAAAACAGTGGATATCCGCAGCATGGGATCTAACCATACCGGCGTATTTTATGATGGCATAGAGCTGGGCAACGCCCAAAACGGGCAGGTAGACCTGGGCAAATTTTCACTGGATAACATGGAAGAAATTGCCTTGTATAACGGGCAAAAAAGTAACATCTTCCAACCGGCAAAAGACTTTGGCTCCGCAGGATCCATTTATTTAACATCTCTCAAACCCAAATTTGCACCCGGCGAAAAAAGCCATGCCAAAGCAACTATAAAAACAGGCTCCTTTGGCCTGTTCAATCCATCCGTCTTATGGCAGCAAAAAATCAGTGCACATACGGCGCTTTCCCTCAGCAGCGAATGGATTAACGCCACAGGCAGGTATAAGTATACCTACAAAAAATACGATGCCCAAAACGGCCTCGCATACGATACCAGCGACTATCGCAGGAACAGTGACATAAATGCCGTACGTGTGGAAGCCGGGCTCAACGGCACCATCAAAGGCGGCGAATGGAACACAAAAATATACTACTACGAATCCGCCAGGGGACTACCCGGATTTATTGTTAATAACGTATTTGGCCACATAGACCGCCTGTGGGACAGAAGCTTCTTCGTACAATCGTCCTTCCGCAAAGAAATTACTCCGCGTTACAGTATCCTGCTCAATGGGAAATACGCTTACGACTATACGCATTATAAAACACAGGACACCGCACAGTTTCCGGCCAACAACCACTACTACCAATACGAAATGTATTTCTCGCTGGCACAGCAGTATGCACTCACCAACTGGTGGACCTTGTCGCTTTCCAGTGATCTGCAATGGAATAAACTAAATGCCAACCTGCAACATTTCAGCTACCCTACCAGGTATACTACGCTCATCGCCGCCGCATCTGCCGTGAACTTCAAACGATTCAGCGCACAGGCCAGCCTGCTGGGAACGTTGGTGAATGAAACCGTGAAAGCCAACAGCGCAGCACCTTATCAACAGAAATTTACCCCCGCAGTATTCCTTTCCTGGCAGCCCTTTCCTACGCCCGATCTTAAAGTACGGTCTTTTTACAAACGCATCTTCCGTATGCCTACTTTCAATGATCTGTACTACACCGAAATCGGTAACCACCTGCTAAAACCGGAGTTTGCCACACAATATGATGCGGGCATTACCTGGAATAGAACGTTTACCGGCAAATGGCTGTCGGCCGCCGGCATAGAAATAGACGCCTACTACAATGAAGTCACTGATAAAATTGTAGCCGTACCCGGACAAAACCAGTTTATATGGACCATGATGAACCTGGGTAAGGTGAAAATTAAAGGGATAGATGCGAAGATCAATGGTAGCTGGCTTGTTAAACAACAGTTGCAGCTCAATGCCAAAGCCACTTACACCTTCCAGCAAGCACTGGATTACACCGATCCAAAACAGGGTTACTACGGGCAACAGATCGCTTATATTCCCCGTCACAGCGGTACCCTGCTGCTGGCCGCCGGCTATAAATCGTGGGAAGCCAATTACAGCTTTATCTACACCGGGGAAAGATACAACGGTAAAGACAACGCAGCAGATAACTACGTACCCGCCTGGTACACCAGTGATATTTCTTTTGGTAAACAATTTCAATACAAACGTATACACGTTCACGTTACTGCACAGGTCAACAACCTGGCAAACCAGTTCTACGAAATAGTACAGAGCTACCCCATGCCGGGCAGGAACTACCGCTTCATTATAGCTGTTAACATTTAATGAGAATGATCATGATAAAACAAACAAAACATATCTTACTCCTGGCCGTAATGATTGGCACTGCCATCAGTTGCAGAAAGGAAAACATTATTGTGCCGCCGGTATTAACGCCGGTAACACCACCGGAACCAAACGCTCCTTACGTGGGCATGTACCTGCTGAATGAAGGCAATATGGGCAGCAACAAAGCCTCTCTTGATTACTTCGATTATACCACCGGCATCTACAAAAAAAATATTTATGCTGAAAAAAATCCCACTGTAGTAAAGGAGTTGGGAGATGTGGGTAATGATATCCAGATCTATGGCAGCAAACTATACGCGGTCATCAACGTATCCAACAAAGTAGAAGTAATGAACGTAGCCGATACCAAACGCCTTGGCAAAATCGATATCCTCAACTGCCGCTATATCACCTTTGCTAACGGTAAAGCCTATGTGAGCTCCTATGCCGGCCCGGTAAAAATAGATGGCGACGCCCCTATTGGCTTCGTGGCAGAAGTAGATACCAGCACACTGCAGGTTACACGCAAAGTGATTGTAGGCTATCAACCGGAAGAAATGGCAGTGGTAAATAACAAATTATATGTAGCAAATTCCGGCGGCTACCGCGTACCTAACTATGACCGCACCGTTTCTGTTATTGACCTGCTCACCTTTACCGAAACGAAAAAAATTGATGTAGCCATTAACCTCGACCGGCTGAAAGCCGATAATGAAGGCGACTTATACGTGACCTCCCGTGGCGATTACCGCGGTATTCCTTCCAAACTTTTTGTCATTGATACCAAAACGGATGCGGTAAAGAAAACATTCGATATCGGTGCCAGTAATCTCTGCATCACCGGTGATACCGCTTATATATATGGCTCACAGTTCAGTTATAACACCGGCAAATGGACGATTTCCTACAACATGATCAACGTGAAAACAGAAACGTTGCTCAACACCAACTTCATTACAGATGGCACTGAAAAATCAATCAGGATGCCTTATGGCATTATCGTGAATCCCGCTACCAGGGACTTTTTTGTAACAGATGCCAAAGATTACGTGTCTTTCGGCACCCTGTATTGCTTCGATAAAACAGGGAAAAAGAAATGGTCGGCCGTTACGGGAGATATCCCTGGCCACATGGTTTTCGTAAAAGCAAATAAATAATCACACTAATCACATATTATGAAAAGAAGATTTCTACTCGCAGGTATGATCACGGCAATGATAGCCGCCAGTTGCTCCAAAAGCAAAGATCAGGAAGCAACACCGGTAGATCCGGAACCAACCGGCCCCTTTTTAAATAAAGTCACCAAAGTATTTGAATACTCCCCTGCACCCGGACAATTCATTAATACCCTGCCTGCCTGGAATACAGGCGACGATGATAAAAAAATGGCGGCCTATGCACTGGATGCGCTGTCTAAAGAAAATATGATTTCGCTCGGCGGCTTCGGTGGTTATGTAGTGATGGGCTTCGACCACACCATCAAAAACGTGCCTGGTCAATACTCTTTCGTTGTATTAGGCAATGCCTTCACCAATTTTGCGGAACCCGGCGTAATTTCCGTTTCCGTTGATAAAAACAAAAACGGCTTGCCGGATGACGAATGGTTTGAAATTGCCGGATCTGAATATAACAGCTCCAAAACAATTAAAAACTACCAGATCACCTACTACAAACCAGATGAAACCAAAGCCCCGGTTATTGATCCGGATGATGCGTACAGCAGCAATAAGAACTACATCAAATGGAAAGATAACCAGGGAGATAGTGGATACCTGGTAAAAAATGTCTTCCACGATCAGTCATACTATCCTCAGTGGAAAGGTAATAGCATCACGTTTATCGGCACTAAACTTACCGCTGCCAATGTCAAAAATACGTCCAGCGATCCCGGTTCACCTTACTATGTATCTCTTCCTTTCTCCTGGGGTTATTCCGACAACGTAAGTAATGATGATCCGGATGCGAAAATTAAAATTGACTGGGCCGTAGATAAAAACGGTAACTCCGTAAAGCTCACTGGCATCAACTTTATTAAAGTACAAACCGGTCAGCGTGCAGAAGCCGGCTGGTTAGGAGAAATTTCTACAGAAGTATTGGGTGTAAAAGATCTCAATTTAAAATAAACGATTGACCATTTCTATGTACTAACCCTCAAATTCCCAAAAAAGGCGGGATCACAATATGATCCCGCCTCTTCATTTAATCCGCTTAGCTATGGATGGGCACCGGGTGTTTGTCATCGCCAATAGCTACCAGGCTAAAAGTGCCTGTAATAGCCTTCTCCCGGCTATCTGAGTACATCTCTTCAATATACAATTCCACCAGTACTTTTAAACTGGTATTACCAACCTCCGTTACCTTACCGATTAATTCCACAATAGTACCGGCAGGAATAGGCCGTGTGAAATCTATTTGCCCGGAGGATACTGTCACCATTTTTTTCCGGGCAAAACGGGTGGCGGTGATGAACGCCACTTCGTCCATGAGCGACATGGCAGTACCGCCAAAGAGAGTGTCATAATGGTTGGTAGTACCGGGAAATACGGCTTTGAATATGCGTGTTTCTGCATGCTGCATCTTTTCCTGCATCGTCATCTTTGTACTGTTTTAAATATTGATAAAAGAGGATCCACGCTCTTATACATTATACAATACTTTAACGGGAGAAAGGAAGAAGGGAAAGGCAGTAAGACATTATTTTCACAGGCGGGTACCTGTTTCAAAAAATGACTACTATCAAAACCTGACCTGCCTCAATCCGCGAAAGCAGCGTCAAAGTGAAGTAAAGGCAGGTCTCCTGGCTCGTTTTGCCGGCAAACACCTTCCCATTCCGGAACGGAACAGTGGTATATTGTTTACCGGTTGCAGCTTATGAGCTACGCAAAACATACAGTTGCGGGACAGCCTGTGATTTACACACAGTTCCCTTTTAATTCCGCCTTTCGGCGGAAACCATTACTTGCTTTGATGGTAATACGTAAAGAACCGTAGCGAAGATAGGAAATCCGGCTCCACTATCATCCAATAAAAATTCACAAATATTTATCGCCAATTGCTTATTTTAGCTTTAAATAACAATGCCAGTGGGTAATGAAGAAGCGGTGCTGTTGAAGAAACTGCAGCAAGGGGATGCAGCAGCATATATTACGTTATACAACCAATACTACCCCTCACTTTACACCTATATACTCCATTTTGTTAATATTCCTGCATTTGCAGAAGATGCACTACAGGAAATATTTATAAAAATATGGGAGATCAGGGAGCGTATCAATCCGGAATTGTCTTTCAGCGGATACCTGTATCGTATTACCCGTAACCATGTATTTAAATCATTAAAAAAGATTACTGCAGATGAATCCCTGCGCCTGCAGGTGATGCAGGAATTACAACAGCAAACAAATGATGCCGATACCAGCCTGGTATGGAAGGAATATGAAGCGTTATTGCTGGCAGCCATCCGCCAGTTACCCCCACAACGGCAAAAGGTATTTAGGCTATGCCGGGAGGAAAGCAAAAGCTACGAAGAGGTAGCCATAGAACTGGGCATCTCCCGGAACACCGTAAAAGAACATATGGTCATGGCCATGAAAAGTATCCGCTTTTATTTTTATACCAATGCAGATGGGCTACTGCCTATTTTCCTGCTATCGGGTTTAGTCATCACCAAACCATAGCAAAAAAATATTTTCACCCCCACCCACCCTATCTGTCGTTTTCCGGATAGTATAGATATGTCCACCGAAAAAAACGACGCCTATTACCAGGAACTACTCCACCGCTGGCAACAGCGGACATGTACGCCTACGGAGGCCATTGAGCTGATGGACTACCTGCGGCAGGATGTTTCGAACCGCACCCTGTTAAACGAATTACAAGGCGCCTTCCGGCAGGTAACGCCCAATGCGGCACCACCGGCAGCAGATCCGGGCGACAGGGTCAGGAATGCGCTCTTAAAGCATATACAGGCAACGCCCGTAGTGCCCGTGCAGCGCCGGGGCAAATACCGGATGCTTAAACTGGCCGCAGCAGCAGCTATCCTGTTGGCCATTGCCGGCCCGGTCACATACCGGTGGTGGCAGCCACATCACCCGGCCATCCCGGTAGCCGGGAAACCAACGCCTGTTGTAGCCGGTACAGTACCTCAGAAAGCAGTACTGACGCTGGCCAACGGAGAAAAAATTGTATTGGACGAAAAAGGCTTGCAGCAACTGGCCCAACAAAACAACATCCGGACGAAAGACGGACAACTGATATACGAAAAAACAACCGGCGAAACCGCCACACCACAGTATAATACACTCACCACCACCGCCGGCGAAACCTTCCCGCTGGTGCTGGCCGATGGCAGTAAAATATGGCTCAACGCCTCCTCATCCATCCGTTTCCCCGCCACCTTTGCCGGCAATGAACGCAACGTCACGCTGACCGGAGAAGCCTATTTCGAGATTGCACACGATGCACACCGGCCTTTCCGGGTACAAACCAAACAAATCACGGTAGACGTACTGGGTACACATTTTAACATCAATGCCTACGCAGACGAAGCCACCGTTAATACCACCCTGCTGGAAGGCGCTGTAAAAGTAAACAGCGAAAAAGGCAGCCTGCAACTGGCTCCGGGAGAACAAGCGCAAACCAATAGCAACGGCAGCCAGAAACGGATAACCGGTATCAATACCGATGAAATTATTGCCTGGAAAGACGGCTACTTCCGGTTCGAAAGTGCAGACCTGACCACCGTACTCAAACAATTTGCGCATTGGTACGACCTCGAAGTTGTATATGAGGGCCCGGTAAAACCAAGGAAATTCTTTGGTATGATCAGCCGCAGCAGCCCGCTCCTGAACGTATTAAAATTATTGGATGCCAATAATGTAGTATATAGTATCAATGGAAAAAAACTGATTGTCAAAGGAGAAGAATAATCAATTACTGATTAGCAAATGAACAGTGACAACAACCGATGAGCGGCACTAAGTCATAGTACTGTTGAAGAAAAACGATAGAGAAATTTAACAACCAATTATCTAAATCAAAATCAGCACAAGTATGCAATTAAGTACTGATGCCTGTACCCGGTATGATCGTAACCGGCGCTCCACCACACCATTAAAAGTTGGTAAGCTACTGACTTTGTTCTGCCTGGCCACCGGAATGCAGGTGCAGGCGGCAAAATCACAAAACCAGGTGGTAAACCTGTCGCTTAAAAACGCTTCCGCCAAGGATGTCTTCCGGGAAATCAACAAACAAACCGGGCTCAATATCCTGGCCGATGAAGCGCTACTGGAGAAAAGCGGCAGAAGCAACATCGAAGTAAAAAACATGACGGTGAATGAAGCGTTGAATATTTTCATGCGCAATCAACCACTCTCCTACAGCATTGAAAACGGCGCTATTATCGTCAAAAACAAAGCAGCCACACAACCAGCCAGCACGCCACCACCACCGGTAGAAATTCATGGTACCGTTACCACCGCCAAAGGACAACCACTTCCCGGAGCCACCGTTACCGTGAAAGGCACCAAACATGGCGCCGTTACCAAAGCCGATGGTAGCTTCAGCATTTCTGTCAACCCGGGTGAAACACTGGAATTCTCCATGGTAGGCTTCAAACCCTGGTCTGTAAAATTCGATGGCAGCACCACCGCTTTTAAAGTAGTACTGGAAGAAGATGTATCCAACCTGACCGACGTAGTGGTAGTAGGATACGGTACCGCTAAAAAGAAAGACCTCACCGGTTCTATCAGCTCTATCAGCAGCGATCAGATGAACAATGGCGGTGTAACCTCCAACGCCGCACAAGCCATCCAGGGCCGTGCCGCGGGCGTACAGGTGAGCCAGTCGAATTCAGCCCCTGGCGGACAAACCATCGTGCGTATCCGTGGTGGTAACTCCATCAAATCTACCAACGAACCGTTATACGTAGTAGATGGCTTCCCTTCTGAAACAGGGAAAGACATCAACCCGAATGACATCGATGATATACAGATCTTAAAAGATGCCTCTTCTACGGCCATCTATGGTGCCCGCGGCGCCAATGGCGTAGTGATGATCACCACTAAAAGAGGTAAATCCGGCCGGGCTAACATTCAGTACGATGGATATTACGGTACCCAGCGTATCGTGAAGGAGTACGATAAAATGAATGGGCTGGAAAACATGCAGGTCACCAACGCCAAAGCCATCGAAAAAGGGCAACCGGCTTTCTATACAGCGGACGATCTGGCCAGTGGCCGGAACAACGACTGGTTTAAACTGGCTACCCGACCTGGTATGGTGCAAAGCCATAACATCAGCGTAAGTGGGGGTACACCGGAAGATCGCGTTTCTTTATCCGGCAACTACTTTAAACAGGACGGTGCTTTGAAAAATACTTCTTTCGAAAGATACTCAGTGCGTCTTAATTATGACCGGCAATTTTCCAAACGTTTTAAAATAGGTGCCAATGTATACGGATCACGTGCCTATACCAACTTCAAAACCTATGATGGTAATATCGTACCCTCTAACGTGATGTATGGCGTACTCACTGCTTCTCCGGCTATCCCGGTATATAATGCGGATGGATCCTACGCCCGGTTCAAGGGAAGAGACAATCCGCTGGCCTGGTTACTGGCACCTACCAACGACCGGTATGAAAATAAAATAAACATCAATGCATATGCCGACTACCAAATCCTCGACGGTTTTAACTTCCGTGTAAATGGCGGTACGGAATATACCACGACAAAGGAAGGTACCTACCTTCCCCGCGACCTGGTAGACGGTGAAAAAGTAGGTGGTAAAGCTAGTCTGAACGACCTGGCGCTTACACGTAACCTGATAGAAGCTTACTTTACCTATAAGAAAGTATTTAACCAGATACATTCCTTCAACCTCGTAGCGGGCGTTTCTTATCAGACAGATAGGTATTCAAGACACTATTCACAAGTACAGAAATTCAGTACAGATGCATTCCTGTATCATAACCTGGACGCTGGTTCAGAACGCCTGTCCAGCATCAGCCTGGATGTGCCTGTCCCTATCGCTTCCGCCTACGGCCGCTTAAATTACTCACTGAAAGATAAATACCTGGCCACCTTTACCCTGCGCCGGGATGGCTCTTCCAAATTTGGTGGCAACACGCGCTACGGAAATTTCCCCTCCGGATCCATTGCATGGAGAGCCGGTGAAGAAGATTTCATCAAAAACCTGAATGTATTCTCCAACCTGAAAGTAAGAGCAGGATACGGTGAAACCGGTAACGACCGTGTAGGCGAAAACGCTAACTATATCTATATGGCCCTTTTTGGACCTACCAATGTATCATTGGGAACAGGAAGTGACAGCTACGGCGGCACGGTGATGACCCGCCTGTCCAATGCGAACCTGGGCTGGGAAAACACGGCACAATGGGATGTCGGCCTGGATATGGGCTTCTTAAACAACCGCATTTCTGCGACCCTCGACTTCTACCGGAAGAGAACCAATAGGTTGTTGTTCGATATACCTATCGGCGACTGGAATGGCTTTGCTACTCAAACGCTAAATGCCGGCACCATTGAAAACAAAGGATTGGAATTAGCCATCACCACAGAAAATATTATTCACCACGCTTTTACCTGGAATACTACTTTAAACATTGCTTATAACAAACAGAAAGCGATAGACCTGGCTGGTCGTCCTTATGTAATCACACAAACCGCTAACCTGTATGGTGGTCGTGGTATGGACTTTACCAAACTTGAACCAGGCCAGGAACTGAGTACTTTTTATGGCTATGTATACGATGGTGTGATAAAAACAGGTGAAGCACACCCTGCACAACCTAACTCAAAACCAGGCGATCCTAAGTTCAAAGATATCAGCGGCCCCGATGGCAAGCCAGATGGTATTATCAATGCCAACGATCGTACTTACCTCGGTCATGCCAACCCTCACTACATTTATGGTATCAACAACAACTTTGCATACAAAGGCTTTGAATTAAACATCTTCCTGCAGGGAGCATTGGATTATAGCTTATATAATGCCACCGCATTGGTACTGGAATCTGGTCCTGGTAAAGCGGCGCTGAACAGGTGGACCACCACCAATGAAAACACGGATATTCCCAGAGACGGATACGCCATTTCCTACGGTGGATTGATGAACTCCCGCTTCGTAGAAAATGCTTCTTATCTCCGTTGCAAAATGATTACACTTGGTTATAATATCCCGGTAGCTAAAACCTTTTTGAAGAGTCTCGCAGGTATCAAAGTATATGGCTCCGTACAAAACTTATTTACAATTACTAAATATACAGGATCAGACCCAGAAGTAAACACTAACCTGAACAGCAGTGGCAGCAATGCAAACCTTTCTTCCGGATTGGATTACACCGCCTTCCCTGCTTATCGCACCGTTACTATGGGGCTTAAATTAAATTTCTAAACCTGTAAATTCCGGAACAAATGAAATACGCATATATCGCACTTACCACCTTACTGCTTGGCGCTACCTCGTGTAAGAAACTGGTGGAACCAAAAGTATATAGTTACCTGACAGACAACAATGCATTCCTCACTTTGAGCGACGCCAAAGCAGCTGTAAATGGCGTATACTCAAGACTAAAACAACCCAGCGGCAGATCTGATGCCTGGATGTACTACGCAGGTTTCCAGGTTACTATTTCCGATCTTACCACCGACATTGGTCACGCCAGCTCCGGGGGAGATGTAGGTCTAATGTCTGATTGCCAGTGGGCGCCTGCCAACACCTACCTGGCTTTCGCCTGGCAGCACCAATATAAGCTGGTAACAGATGCCAACATCGCGCTATACTATATTCCAAAAATGACCAGCATTACCGATGCGCAGAAAAATCAGTTCACCGGTGAGCTCCGGTTTTTGCGCGCCCTGGGCTACGTGGATCTCACCGATGCCTTTGGCCCGGTGCCCCTGGTAACAGAAGAAACAGTAGCAAAAAACGCTTCCAAACCGGATTATGAAGCAGCTATACCAGCCACTCCTGTAGCAGATATCAATAAACAGATCATCAGTGACCTGGAATTTGCCGCACAGAACTTACCAGCCGATTACCTGAACAGCCCCATCTATAAAACCAATGATATTGGTCGTGCTACCAAAGGCGCTGCCATGTCATTACTCTGCAAATTGTATATGCGGGAACACCAATGGCAAAAAGCCCTGGACCTCACCACTGAGATCATGAAACTGGGCTACGGATTATATCCTTCTTATGCCGGTTTGTTTGCTGAGAAAAATAAATGGTGTCAGGAAAATATCTTCAGTGCATTAGCCGATCCTCTCAACGACGCTGTAGAAATCATGAACCACTTCGGTCCCATTAATAACCCTGTTGTTACGGACAGATGGCAATATTTCGCGGTGACCTGGTATTTCTGGAATAGCTTTGCCGACAATGATGACCGCAAACAAATGTTCTATTACAGTTACAAAGGAACAGATGGCCTCCAATACATGCAAGCCCCTCCCGGACAAACCAATCCACCAGCAGGGTTCTACTACATGCCGGATGTAGCCACCACCAAATTTGCAGATCCAAAAGGCTCTACTACCTATTATGATGGACACGTATTCCCGATTCTCCGCTACGCAGATATCCTGCTGTGCAGAGCAGAAGCCCTGAATGAACTGAATGGCCCTACCAGTGAAGCTATTGGCCTGATCAACCAGGTAAAAGCACGTTCTCACGCCACCGGATTAGGAGACGCAGGTACCTTCACTAAAGAAACGTTACGTAATGCTATACTGCAGGAACGCGGCTGGGAACTGTTCTTCGAATGCAAACGCAGACAGGACCTCATTCGTATGGATAAATACGAAAGCGTAGTAAATACGTATCTTACGGCTGTAGGCAAAGTTCCAAGCATCAAAATCGCTACCGATAAATACTTCCCTTATCCGCAAGCGCAAACTGATCTGAACAAAAGCCTCAGTAATAGTGGCCGTCGCCAGTAAATCATTAGATATTGATGAAAAAATGGAATAACATACAACGCCTGCTGCCATTGCTTCCAATGGCAGCAGCGTTGTTGCTGCAAAGCTGCGGAAACAACAATGCCGGCAACATCTCAGAAATCATACTTACGCCAAAAGGACAAAATGCCCTCAAGGTGAAAGTAGATATCCAATGTACCGACACCGTGGATGCTGCTGTGGTCTACTGGCCTAAAGGTCAAACCTCCTTACGCACTACTACGCCACTGTCGTTACACCAGTTGCACCATAGCATTGTACTCACCAACCTGCTGCCGGCACAGCACTACGAATACCAGGTACAAACCGGCCACGGAACCGCGTTGGAGAGCAGTAAAGTATACTCTTTCAATACCAACGATTATCCAATATGGATGAAAGATATATTCATCGTGGTGTGCCCGGATAGTACTGTAATACCTGCTAATTTCCGCAAAGGCTATGTGATGGTATCCCGCCGCGATGATCCCGGTGTATTGTTCCTCTTAAACGCCAAAGGCCGCATTGTATGGTACCACCAGGTGAGCGGCACCGGGTTTAAAGTGGCCCGCTTTACCGATAATAACACCTTCCTTTCCCTCCTTGGCGGCCCAGGCTACGAAACCAGCTACGGCGATGAAATACTGGAAGTATCGCTCAGCGGCGATACCCTCGCCAATCTTAAAAAAGGACGAGACTTTGCACCCACCATCCACCACGAAATTTTACTGACGCCGAAAAATGAATTTGTTACGCTTTGCGTGGAAGACCGCCTCACTGACCTGAGCAGCAAGGGCGGTAGCAAAACAGATACCGTACGCGGCGACGGTATCCTCGTAATGGATAAACACGGCAAAACCATCTGGAAGTGGACCGTGTTTGATGCACTCAATCCCCTCGATGATAAAAATATCTTACAAACGAAAAAAGACTGGATGCACGCTAATTGCATTGCAATAGATAAAGATGGTAATTACCTCATCTCTTTCTACAACAATGGCCAGATCTGGAAGATAGATGCCCGCACCGGCCACCGCATATGGACGTTCGGCAAAGGCGGCGACTTCGATATACCGGCAACTGCCCTGTTTGACCAGGCACATGCCGTTCATATCAACGAACACGGGGAACTGATGTTTTTCGACAACGGCGTAAGCAAAAAAACATCCCGTACCCTCTCCTTTAAAATCGATGAAGGGGCGAAGAAAGCACAACTGGTACTGGACACCAAACTGCCGCCGGAAAACTTTAATGAAAGAATGGGCAGCAGCTACCTGGTAGGTGATACCACTTTATTGTCCTGTGCTACTAAACGCAATACCGTTATCCTGACCAACTTACAAGGCAGATTCCTCTGGGCAATGAGAACAGGCATGTCGTCTTACCGGGCTTCTTTTATTCCGGCAGAAAGACTGGCACCTTATGTTTCGCAACCGGGTTATGCCCATTAATGTCAACATTAAAAAACAACACATGAGAAACTTAATAGTGATAGGTTTAGCCAGCATCAGTGGGTTTGCCATTATTTCCTCCTGTGGCTCCGCGGTGGAAGGCAAGTCAGCAAAAGCTACCACGCCGGCTGTTGAACAAATGATTACTGCAGATACCGCCCTCATTCCCCATGATCAATTCGGGGAATCTGTACGCTACGGCCGGGAACTGATGATGAATACCGCCGTTTTAATAGGTCCCGATGGCAGCGCCGGCAAATACCTCGGCAATAAAATGAACTGCACCAACTGCCACCAGGATGCCGGTACCAAAGCTTTTTCCTTTAACCTGATGGCGTCGCACGACCACTATCCCCAATACCGGGGCCGGGAAGGAAAAGTATTAACACTGGCAGAAAGAGTGAACAACTGTGTAACCCGTCCGCATAACGGCAAACCGCTGCCACTGGATAGCAAAGAAATGGTAGCGTTCCTGTCGTACTTTAAATGGCTCAGTACATTTGTTCCTAAAAACCAACCTTTCAAAGGCGCTAAAAACCTGACCGTCACTTTTCCTGATATCGCCGCTAACCCGCAACACGGGCAGCTGTTGTACCAGGAAAATTGTTCCCGCTGTCATGGCCCCAACGGAGAAGGACAATGGAATGCAGATAAAAGTACCTACGTATATCCGCCACTCTGGGGCGCCACGGCTTATCAGCCCGGCTCCAGCATGCACCGGGTGATCAAGCAGGCAGAATGGCTTAAAAACAATATGCCTTACGATAAAGCCTTACCAGGCAAACCTTTCCTCACAGACCAGGAAGCGCTGGATATCGCAGCTTTCGTGAACAACGACGCTATTCACCCCCGCCCAAATCCCAAAAGCTTCGATTATCCACATATAGTAGAAAAAGCCATCGACTATGACCATGGCCCTTTTGCAGACACTTTCTCCGTAGCACAACATAAATATGGGCCGTATCAGCCTATTATCAGCTACTGGAAAGAAAAAGGCTGGAAAGCGGTATATTGAATAGCTATTAGCAGTTAGCTTTTAGCTTTTAGCAAAATGCAGCGAAAGAAAACATATATTCTATGTTCTTCGCTGCATTTTGCTAAAAGCTAAAAGCTAACTGCTAATAGCTATATCGATAAACTCGATCTCTACGTTGATAATTATTGTTCTATTTTTGTAATGATAATAAACGTAAACCAATGCTTTTAGGCTAACAGCTAAAAGCTAACAGCTACAACGAACCATGCCAGTTAGTAAAAATGAAACAGGATATACCCGCAAGCAGGAAATAGTGAATGGTCTGATACATGGGCTGGGCATTATCTTTGGCGTGAGTGCATTACCGATGCTGGCAGGAATTGCCGCTACCCATAATAATACACCAGGCATCGTAGGCGCCTGTATCTACACCTTCTGTTTTATATTGCTTTTTACCAACTCCACCATCTATCATTTATCACAGGAGACGGCCATCAAAAAGCTGTTCCTCGTATTTGACCATATCAGTATTTACTTTTTAATTGCCGGCACCTATACGCCATTTTTGCTGGTGTATATGAATAATGCCTTCGGTATTACGCTGCTGTCGGTGTTATGGGGACTAACGCTGGTGGGCGTATTTTTTAAAACCTGGTTTACCGGCAAATACGATATTGTTTCTACCATTATCTATCTCGCCATGGGCTGGATCATGATTGTAGGCGGACGACGTTTTTTCGATGCCCTGCCTTTACCGGTGATCATCATGCTGGCCATTGGTGGAGGATTGTATACTATTGGGGTTATTTTCTATATCTGGGATAAATATACCTATACCCATGCCATCTGGCATTTCCTGGTATTGGCAGCTGCTATTTGTCACTATGTGGCCGTATTACTGGCCATGTAATTATCAGCCGCTCATGCCCGGCTGATAATTCTTTTCCGCCCACATCTTTTTCCGGAAGTCGGTAGGATTAATACCGGTATATTTCTTAAAGGTTCTGTTTAAGTGGCTTTCGTCTGTAAAGCCCAGCTCCTCCACTATTTCACTCATACGCATATCGCTGTACTGTAAACGTGTTTCCACCAGTTTCAGCTTATAGCGCATCACGTACCGCTGTATGCTTTCTCCGGTAACCTTCTTCACATATTCACTTACATAATTTTGTGAGATGTTAAACCGCGCCGCCAGTTTATCGGACCGTAACATGTCAGGATAGTAAATATTCTGGTGTATGTAGCTCATTAAATCGTTGGACTGCTCATTACTCACCGCCGGTTTTTCCGGTTCCATCATCGCTACATTCCGGGCTACGATAGTGAGAATGGTATTCACCAGTTGCTGTACCACCTCGTTACGCAGGGATTGCTCCCGGGGATACTCCAGTATCAGGGCATCTACCAGCGCTTTGATCACTGGTTTATCTGCTTCGTTGCGCAAAATACAGCCAGGGAAATGATGGTTATTCAAAAAAACATATTCCAGCTTACGGGCCCAATCGCCCAGGTTACTATGAGAGGCCCCTGTACGTTGCGCTTCCAGGTAAATACCATTAAAGCGGATAAAGAGGAAGGTTGTTCTTTCTTTTATCCGGGTATAATGAGCATCCTGTGGCATAAACAGGAACAGTTGTTCCGGCCCATACTCAAAGGTATGCTGGTTATTGTGCAGGGTGCCTGTTCCCTTGAGAATATACAACAGTTCAAAGAAGGTGTTCCGGTGCTGTCCCATCGGGCAACTGCCTTCTTCTATCATGATGATGTCAAATGGCTTAAAAAGATTCAAAACTTTCATAACCTGATATTGTACAAAATGAACCCCTGTTTGTACAAGGACCCACCCACAAATTTATTGGAATTTTGATTCATCAAATCACAAAAACAAATTTATCCGATATGAAAGCAATCGTATTACAAGGGGTAGGTGGGGTAGAAAACCTCGTCATTAAAGACGTTCCTGTTCCTGCTATAAAAGACAATGAAGTACTGGTACATAATAAAGCGATCGGTATTAACCCGGTAGACAATTTTGTACGTAGCAATGAGTGGGGCCTCCATGCATTTGTACAACCTGTTTCCGGTGAAGATATTATTCTTGGCTGGGATATCTCCGGCCAGGTAGTAGCCGTAGGCAAAGACGTTACCGAATTCAAGGTAGGTGATGATGTATTTGGTATGGTGAACTTCGCCGGTCCTGGTAAGGCTTATGCAGAATACGTAGCAGCTCCTGCCAGCCACATTGCACTGAAACCCGCCAACACTTCCTATGAAGAAGCTGCCGCCGCCAGCCTGGCTGCTCTCACTGCCTGGCAGGCACTGGTATATTCTGCCAAAATAAAGAAAGGGGAAAAAGTACTGATTCATGCCGCCGCTGGTGGAGTAGGACACTATGCCGTACAAATCGCCAAACACCTGGGCGCTTACGTAATCGCTACAGCCTCCACTACCAAAAAAGATGCTGTTCAACGCCTGGGAGCAGACGAGTACATCGACTATACCCAGCAAGACTTTGAAACGGTTGCCAAAAATGTAGATGTAGTCATCGATGCCGTAGGTATCCCAGGCCACCTGGAACGCTCCCTCAACGCCGTTAAACCTTATGGCCGCCTGGTAAGCCTCCTGATCCCCTTCGACGATGCGTTAAAAGCCCAGGCCGCTGCCAAAAATGTATACATCGACCGGATGACGGTTGCATCAGATACCAGCGGCACCCAGTCTATCGCGTCCCTGCTGGCACAAGGCGCCCTCCGCTCTGACATTTCTCAAACCTATTCCTTTGAAGAAATGGGCAAAGCACATACACAGGTCGCTTCCGGTAAAACACAGGGAAAGATTGTGGTAAGGGTGTAAAAATTCGTAATAAAAAAGGCTGTTGCACGCGCAACAGCCTTATAACAAGTAGACAGCGAGTATATATACACGAACTTTACCAGAACCTCACGTAAATAACTGACAACAACAATAAAATGGTGACAATTAATATGACGGAAGAAGGTTTCAGTTTAAACATCTCATAATCCAGCACAAAGGCCTTATCACTCACTTTCGGACCAGCCAGGCTGATACCGATCATCACCAGCACCGTTGTCAGGAAAGACCATCCCAGGCTGATAAAGAAAGGAATTTCATAGTCGCCGGCCGCATTGTGAAAAGCACTGTACAACAACGTTTCCGGGCCAAAAATCCGCACCGCAAGCTGATTGAAAAACAACGAGGCCACAAAGCCGGTAATGATACCTGCAATGGCAGCAGTACCGCTGGTACGTTTCCAGAACATACCTAAAATGAAAGTGGCAAATACACCCGGACTAATAAAGCTGGAATACTTCTGCACAAAGGTATATCCACCCGCACCACCAATACCCAGTGCATCATTCCAGGTAAATATAACGCCAACAATAATAGCCACGATGATCGTCACTCTTCCTATCCATACCAACTGCTTTTCATCAGCGCCGGTATTGATATACTTCTTGTAAACATCCAACGTAAAAATGGTGGAGATACTATTGGACTTACCAGCCAGCGACGCTACAATAGCCGCCGTTAATGCTGCAATAGCCAGGCCTTTCAGGCCGGAAGGCAACAATGTAAGAATCGCCGCGTAGGCGCCATCTTTATGGCCGCCTTCCAATTGAGGAAGATGTCCGTGTTGATAGAGTACATAGGCTACAATACCTGGCAACATCACAATCACCGGCATCAGTATCTTCAATAAACCGGCAAATAAAATACCTGTACGGGCAGTTTGCAAATCGGCGCCCAGCGCACGTTGCGTAATATACTGGTTACAACCCCAGTAGTTCAGGTTGCTGATCCACTGCCCTGCTATATACATCCCAAAACCCGGCAGGATCAGGTATTTATTCACATAGTCCTGCGGCGCCGCAGCGGCAGGTTTCTTTAACATCATATGAAAATGATCCGGCGCTTCCCGTATCAACACATTAAACCCGGCGAGTACATCTTTCCCAAAACCAAATTTTTCACTCACTACCGTTAAGGCCATATACGTAGTAGCTAACCCGCCTACAATCAGCACTCCTACCTGAATTACATCGGTATAACCAATTACTTTCATTCCACCCAGCGTAATAATCACGGAGAAGATCGCCAACGCTACCATCACTTCATGAAAGTAAGCGCCGCCCAATAGCCCGTTAATAGCCAATGCGCCGAGATAGAGAATGGAAGTCAGGTTAACAAATACATATAAGAATAACCAGAAAACAGACATGATCAATGCCACCGTTTCATTGTACCGGGTTTTCAAAAACTGGGGCATGGTATATATCTTGTTTTTGATATACACCGGCATCAGGAACACTGCTACAATAATCAATGCAGCCGCTCCCACCCATTCATACACCGATACCGCAATCCCCACAAAAAAGCCATCACCGCTCATCCCAATGAACTGTTCTGCTGAAATGTTGGAGGCAATAATAGAAGCGCCAATAGCCCACCAGGTGAGAGAGCCTTCTGCGAGGAAAAAATTTTTGGAGGCACTCACTGCGCCCTTCTTCTTCTTTTTATAAATCCAATAACCGTAGGAGGCAACAATAATAAAATATAACGCAAATACCAGGTAGTCTTTTAAGACAAGTTGATTACTCATGAGTGGTTCGTGGTTGATCAGCAGTTGATTGACGTGGATATAAATACCTGGATGGAATATAAGACTTTCCCCCGTGGAAAAAATAAAAAGGATTATCCGGCCGGATGTCATGTTGTTTTACTGCGTGCACCCATCCCCGATAATCCTTTACTAACCTGCGCTACTATTAGAATTTTAAAGTCGCAGGCAAATATTTGGCAACAAGATCTTCATAATAAGGTTTCAGCTCTTTCCAGTTGGGCTGCACCGGGCTCTTTGAATAGAGATCGTATGGATTAAACAGGTCTACCCATTTAAACATTTCCACATCATGTGCATCCATCAGGTGGCCGTATGCATGCTCCCTGTGCTGCGGATAAAAAGAGTGATAACGCAGCATATACAGGGCTGGTTCCGGCAAATAATTCTTCATCATCTGGTAGATGTATTCGTCGTGGCCCCAGCTCAGGTGCACATTACGCAACCCGCAGTTTGGCTCATATACACCGTATTTGGTGTTGTAATCAGGATTGTTGATGTCCGGGTTATTTTTGAAGAATTCGTGGAAAACAATTTTGTCGGAAAATGCGCATCCTACCGGGAAGGTATCTCCTACTACTGCCCATTGTGGTTCTCCAAACAGGCATAATACTTTTCCCATATCATGAAACAGGCCGGTTAATACCATCCAGTCAGGATGACCGTCAGCACGAATGGCTTCAGAAGTTTGCAACAGGTGCTGGAACTGGTCCAGGTCTGTATCCGGATCAGAGTCATCCACCAGTTGATTCAGGAAATTAAAGGCATCCCAAACCGACATTTCTTTTTTATTGAAAGAAAGGAATTCCTGTTCTTTCTGCTTTACGAAAGCATACGACTGATATGTATGATTCAGGCGATAAAACTCCCGTACCGTATCTCTTGGGGGCTCCGCATAATTGCGAAACTCCTCGGTGCTTTTTTCTTTATTGATGTTGGCAGGATCGGGATAGCGCTCCAGTAAATCATCTTCCCATTGATCCAGCGATTGGAGTGGTGCAGGGTTGGGCTGTCCATTGACGTTATCCATAATACAAGATTTTAGAAGTTCGTGGAAAAGAAGGAAATTATCCTGCTCTAAATATGCGATCTTTTTAAAAATCTTCCGCATAATAGAATAACTTTATTTACTTAACCGATTAAGTAACATAGGCTATCATATGGAAAATGTCACGATCAGGATGCTCGCGGAAAGACTGCAGTTATCAACTGCCACTATTTCCAAAGCGTTGAGTAACAGCCACGAAATCAGCGAAGAAACAAAGCAACGGGTGCTGGCACTAGCGCGCGAACTCAATTATGTGCCTAATCCTTATGCCAGCAGCCTGAGAAAGAAGGCCAGCCATACCATTGCCGTAGTGATTCCGGAAGTAGCCGACAGCTTCTTTGCAGAAGCCATTAACGGCATAGAATCCGTAGCCCAGGAAAAAGGCTATCATGTACTGATTTATCTCACCCATGAAAACTCCGGGAAAGAACGGGGTATTCTGAAAGACTTTCAAAGCGGACGGGTAGATGGCGTACTGATTTCCGTTACCACAGAAACCGCTTCCGCCCCGCATGGACTGGACCAACTGGTAAAGGAAATACCCATTGTTTTCTTTGACCGGGTATGTGAAGACGTCATTGCCGCCAAAATCACCACCGATGATGCCGCCGCTGCATATAAGGCCACCAGTCATCTTGTAGCCGGTGGATGCAGGCAAATAGGATTGTTAGCTGCCTCCCCGCACCTCTCTATCAGCAACCGCCGCGCAGAAGGATTCCTGCAGGCCCTGGCTGCGCATGGACTGCCACAAAACAAAGCGGCTGTTACCTACTGTTCTAACGACCACGCCACCACGAAACAGCTACTGAAAAAGATATTCCGGGAACAACAATATGATGGCATTATTGCCACCACCGAAAAACTGGCTACCGCCGTATATGAAGTGTGTGAAGAAATGAACCTGCGTATTCCACAAGACCTCCAGGTAATAGGATTTTCTAATTTGTCTACTGCGCGATTTCTAAACCCTTCGCTTACTACCATCTCCCAACCAGCGTTTGATATGGGTAAAGCCGCTGCCACCCTGCTATTTAAGGCCCTGAAAAATAATAGCTTTGCACTGTCTGAACAACAACAGGTGATCCCCTCCGCACTGATTGTCCGGAAATCCACTATAGCTACCTGACCCCTGCCACGGCCCCGCGGCTTTCTGACATTTGAATCACCGTTGCCTGCGGCCTTGCATGCCGGTATATCCAGCGGATACAATACCACATATTTTTAGGCTGCTCCATGTCTATAATCAGCGCCTTACGAGGCAACCGTCGTAAATCCGGCAGCCTTTCTGCATCACCCTGTAATGCCTGTAACTGCCGGATAGCCGTGGCTCCCACGGCGCAAATACCTATAATGGAAACCGTCAGGTACCGTTTAGCTGCCGGTGCAAAAGGCAGTTGTGATATCGTTCGTTTAATATTTTGTACCAACTCCATATAGCCGGTATAAAAGGCATATGCATCCGTCATCCGGTTGGGTAAAGTGGCAATACCCTCCTGGTAGTCTTTATAGATATCAAATAAGTCGTTGATCAACTGGATAATGCCGCCCAGCTGAAACCAACACTGCTGCTCCGGTTCAGACGCAGGATCATCCAAATAAAAATGACAAAGAAATACGGCATATCCACCCTTTCTAAAGGTAATTTGCCGGATATCTTCTGCGGTAATGGCTGCATCAAATTGTTTCAGGGAATCTATCTGCGACTGGAATACTCCCTGCATGGCCTGCTGATAGCTCACTTTATCCACTACCTGCGTCCATAAAAAACGATGCGCCTGCACGAATAGCTGCTCATCAAAACAACGGGGAGTATAGGTTTCCGGTGCAAAGGAGATCTGGTAAAGTGCTTCCTGCGTTAGCTCATTGCGATCACAGAAATTATCAAATAACGAACTGCAGATAAAGTAGTGTAACAGGCGCTCCTTCTCCACATCACAGGAACCTCGCTTTCTTAATGCCGTAAAAGCCTCGCATACAACTGGATTGTAAATGGCATAACTATTTACTATCTTATGGAAAGTGGCATCATCTAAACGACCACCCAATGCAACTTCCAGGCTTCTGACCCGTTGACTGGCCCATTTGGATTCCCTGGATCTTGCAAAAAAAAAGTAAACTACTCTGCTAATGATACACGTGACAATATTATAAAAATACATGGCAAGGGATAAGACCATCAAGATATAAAAACATATATCTAAAAACAACTATCTCTTAGCATTTTCATGTAAGCAGTCCCCTTTTCACGGGCAAAATTAATATTGCGTTCAGGAATCTCTTCGGGAGGATGGGGATAAAACTGTAATGCCTTCCTGATATCGGCCTCTCTTAAAATATGCAGCATGGGGTATATAGATCGGTTGGTATAGTTGGCGGCATCGTCTGCAGCGGTACTATCAAACTGGTACAGGGGATGAAACCCTGCTACCTGGTAAATACCCTCGTACTTCTTTCGCTGAAGCAGTTGCTCCGCGGCGGTTACCATCTCCAGGTAATCCTTAAATACAGGAAAAGCAGCCGGCAAAATGAGCAAAGTAGTAGCAATGGTTCGATCTTTATCCAGCAACCGGCACTCCTCCAGGAAATGCTCCTTTACCGTCAGCAACGTAGTAGCCTCACTCACCCGGTACCGCACACGATCACGCTTTACCTCCCTGCTGGCAAACGGACAAAAATTACAACCAATCACCAGTTCCCTGATCCAGTTTTGCGTTTGTGTAATCACTTTTTGTTGATATTCCGGCTCAAATCCCATGCTGCTAAGGTAAGCAGAAAGCTGAAAGCAGAAAGCAAAAAGCTATTGCATCGAGTAGACCAACATAGATATCCTATGTAATCATTCGCTGCAATAGCTTTTTGCTTTCTGCTTTCAGCTTTCTGCTCTAAGGATATGTCACCCGTGCAATCCTGTTAGCTACGCGGTAATCGAAACGCGTAAAGCTACCTACCACCAGCATCGACTTCTCACCTGCCTGTTGCACAATTTTGTTGATACTCCCCCGTCCTAAGGCAGAGTTGAGTGTAATACCACCATTGCTATTGTATGCCGGATGAATAGCACCATTGGCCGTCAGTACAATCATATTATTCCGTTGCAGGTCCCCAAACTTCGTAAACGCACCACTGAGAATAATTTCTCCCCCTGGCATGAAACCAATGTTGAAAATATACCCATTGCTACCCTTACCAACATTAAAAGTAGGATCTATCACCCCGTTATCGTTGATACGGGCAATATGCGGTACCGGCATGCCACCGAAGTTATTAAAGCCACCTACCAGCAGAATTTTCCCATCTGCCTGCCGCTCCATATTGTAAATGACCTGGTCCGCACCCACGCCAGGTGTAAAAGAAGGATCCAGCGAACCATCTGTATTCAACCTCGCGATACGATTCACGGCTTGTCCGTTGTATTTGGTGAAAGTACCCGCTATGAGCAGCTTCCCATCCGGCAACAGGATAGAACGCACAATATCACCATTGGCCCCCTCGTTGCCCATATGCTGCGCCAGGTTGTAGTTGTAAGTGCTATCAAGTCCCCCATCAGGCATTAAACGCACCAACCCATTTATCTGCACCGAATCCAGGTGTACCGAATCCAATCCCAGCGAACTGGTCAACTGAAAATTAGGCTGCACAAAAAAGCGGAAAGAACCTGTCAATAAAATCTTCCCATCGTTTTGTAAGTGCATATTGCCCACTGATCCTGAAATGCCACCTTTCAACGCGGATACCGATAAATCCTTGCCGGAAGGCAGAAATATTTTCTCCGCCGCCAGCGAGCCATTATTATTCAGCAACGCAATACTATTCACGTAGCCCACTCCTTCATAGTTGTTGAATGATCCTGCTACCAGGTATTTACCGGCTGTTGGCAACGCTACCGCTGTGCGCACGGTGGTGTTAGTTCCATTCTTTTTATCCGGTCCAAAACTATTGTCTACCGTACCATCATGATTAATCCTTGCCACCCGGCTTAACTTTCCCTCCTTACTGCTGTTGCCGTAATTTGTGAAATTTCCTACAATCAGGTATTTGCCATCTTCTACCGGGATGATATCATTAATCCCGTCATCAGCGCCTACCTGCGATGGATACAGTGTATCCATTTCAAAAGCCCCCAGCACCCGGAAAAACGGGCCAAAAAAATATTGCTGATCTACCTGTGCGGCCACATTCCCCGTGGCTGCCTGTGCGGGTATTTTTACCCGTACAGTCGTATCCGTTAGGGAAACAACCGCTGCCTTCACTCCATTAAAAAGGATAGATAATTTATCCTTATTCTTCTCAAATCCCTTTCCCATTATCACCACTTCATCACCCGGACGTCCTTTACCCGGGCTAATCCCATCCTTGTTAATGTAAATGGCCGGCAACACCGTTTCCTGGTAGGGGTTCTTCCCATTGGTGCTGATGGATTCTTTCTTGCATGCGCCCAAAGTGGCCATCAGCGCTATTAAACAAATATATTTTTTCATAGTGACTGCGTTAAGAGATTATTGATGCTGTAATGCCTGCTCTGCTATTCTCGGGAAGTCGCCCCGGAAGCCAAGTACATGGCGGATATTCAGCGCATGTATCACACCATTGGTGGGCTGGATATCAGAGGAAGCTACATTGACATTGTTATTGTTCCGGAAAGTCACAGGGTCAAAGGTGATGTCGGTGAGCAACAAGATACGCGCTCCCACGGCTTCCACATTATTATAGTTCTGGTATACCAACCCTATGTTCAGGATATAATCCCCCGCCATCACATAGTTAATTCCCGGATAGGCGTATATGTTATTGGGATCCACCCTGGCAAACTGGTTGGCGGTATGCTTTCCTTTCATGATATAGCGCAGCAGGAATTCCCGCCATACCTCGCCCGGAATATCCGCCAGGTGGGCGCTGTCCTCCACTGAGCGGTAACGGATTTCATTCAGGTCTTCCAGCGCATCTCCTACGCTCTGATCGGTAAAAGCAAAGAAAGTAACAGAATCATGCTCCAGCATATCTTTCAATCCTGCTTTTTCCACAATGTATGCTACCGTATCAAACAGGTAAGGATTCTTTACCAGGTAGTCATAAATAGTACCGTTGTAATGAGGATTTGCCAGGCCTCCATCTATATAATAATCTTTTTTGCAGGCAGACATACACAATGCTACTAACAGCAGGATGCCGGCCCAAGACAATAACTTGTGCATCGTAAATATTTTAATCGTTACTGTATCCAATATTGATTCCGGGTGATCAAAGGGTTATTCGTTACCGCCGAACTTGAAATAGGCCAGGTCCATGCGCCCATATCCAATTGCTGCTGGGTCAGGGAGTTCTCCGTTACATTTTTATCCGTGATCCTGCCGGTGCGAATGAGGTCATACCACAGATGCCCTTCTCCCATCAGCTCCTTCTCCCTCTCCAGGAAAACGGCATCCTGTAAGGCTTTACCACCACTACCGTTATACAACTTTGCACTGGCCCGGTCTCTTACCAGGTTCAGCATCTTAATAGATTCAACTGTTTCATCGAGATAAGCCAATGCCTCCGCTCTCAGCAAAATCACATCTGCATAACGGAAAAAGATCAGGTTCGCATCGTAGTCTCTCGACTCAGGATCAGTGATGGCAGAGTATTTCAGGAACATCGGTGTTTGATCGGTGCTATAGGGATTGTAAAACCAAAGCTCCAGGCGTTTGTCGTACTCTCCCCTGGGATAGATCCGGTCCAGGTGACGGATCATAGGTGTGATCTCACTTTTACCCCCGATTTTATCATGGATATAAGGTTCATGCAATGTCCACTGACAAATCAGCGAGTGGAATTTACCGCCATAGTTGGCATCCAGCGACAACTCAAAAATACCTTCTTCGGAACGGCCTTTAAAAATTGTCTGGAAGGTTTCTTTCGTATAAGGCAACAGCTTGTATACATTGAGGTCCATCAGCTCTTTTACCAATGCGGCGGTTTGTGTCCAGTGCTTTTTTTCATTGGGCTTATCAAAGCCTGCAGCCCACATGTGAATATGTGCCATCAGCGCCAATGCAGCGCCCTTAGTGCCTCTTACAGCGCGATTCGTAGGATCGTCAAAGGAAAGGGGCAGATCGTCTTTAACCGCCTCCAGGTCTTTCAAACAAAAATCCAATACAGTCAGCATCTTTTCCCTTGGCTGCAATTTTGTTTCATAGGCTTCTATCTGCAGCGGCACATCTCCGTATAACCGTACCATATAGAAGTAAGTAAACGCGCGGATAAAATGGGCTTCTGCAGTAAGCGCTTTTTTATCGCGGCTGCTGAAGTTGGGATCCTGCACACCGGAAATACGGTCTATACAAAGGTTCGATAAGGCAATAGCCTGGTAAAATTCTCCCCAGTCCTGTGCATTGTCTGCTCCATCGCCGCCACCGGTAGATAGCATCTGGTTCTGTCCCAGCATGCGCAGGTTATTTTTATTAAACCAGTTCCAGTTGCCCGCCCTGAAATCACCTGCGTTATATAAAATTCCACGGGTAAATTTCGTAAGTAAAATACCATATGCACCATTGATAGCACTTTCCGCGTCCCGCTGTGTTTTCCAGAAATCCTTACCGGAAAGGGTATCCAGCGGCTTTACTTCCAGGAATTTCTTACAGGCGCCTGCTACTGCCAGCAGGCAAACCAGGAGTCCTATTTTATACCATTTATTCATCTGAAAATAATTTAAACATGATTAAAATTGAGCGCCTATACCAAAAGTGAAACTGCTGGCAGCAGGATATCCGTTGATATCATCCCTTCCCAGCGATGTAACCGTTTCCGGGTTTGGACCAGTATATTTAGAGAAGATCGCCACATTATAAGCGGTGAAATATGCCCGCAATACCCGCAGTTTCAGGCGTTTCATAAAATCAAAATTGCGGAACTGGTAGGCCAGGGTCACCTGGTTAATTTTAAAGTAGGAGCCGTCTTCCATCACCAGGCTTTGACTCATCCGGTTAGGCTGCACCAGCATATCATGATCAAATGATCCTACTAAAGCCGGCCGGGAAGCTACATCCCCGGGACGTTTCCAGTAATCCAGCCGGTTGATATCGTACAGGTTTACCGGCCCTTCTGCTACGCCTGTCACATTCTGATCACCCGGCGCCTGCAAACGATAAATCCTCGCAGCAATGGCATTGTTCATAATGCTGCGGTTGAGCAGATAAGTACAGTATACACTCAATGATAAGTTCCGGTAGCTGAATGTGTTGTTGAAACCACCGGTCACCAATGGCTCCGGGTTTCCCATGATCACATAATCCGCATCGCTCAATGCATAGTCGCCGTTCAGATCTCTCCAGATGGGATCTCCTGCCTGGAAAAACTGTGAACCCGGCCCTGCACCTGCCTTATAACGTACGCCTCTTACAGGATCAATAGGTACATCGGCGGTACTTTTATATACCCCATCGGTCTGGAATAAATAGTTGCTCTGCGGATTTCTGCCTACGCGCAGTGCAATGAACTGCCTGTTTCTATCATCTGTTGAACTCAGGAAAAATTGCGATCCACCAGGCAACGCGGTAAGTATGCCCCTGTTATAGGCACCGTTTACGGTTACCGTCCATTGAAAACCCAACGGATTCAGATGTACTACCGGTCGAGCTGTAATAGACAACTCATGTCCATAGTTCACAATAGCTCCGCCATTTACCTGCATCTTCCTATACCCTGTAGAATTGGGCAAATATGCATCTCTTACCAGGTTATAGTTGTTCTTGTAATACGTGTCATAAATCACTTCTATACGTCCTCTGAATAAGCCCAGGTCAACACCAAAGTTGAACTGCGATGATTTTTCCGGCTCCATAGATGGATTCGCCAATACATCAAAGTCCGGCACCGTGGCCACGCTGTTGTTATACCCCGCAACGCTCTTATATACCCCCAGCGAATTCAGAATGGTAGCCGTAGGGCGACTGTTTACCCCATACGTAACACGAACAGATCCATAGTCCAGCCAGTTCAAACGGCGCATTGCATTTTCTTTATTGAAGTTCCAGCGGAAACCAACTGAAGGATTTTTCGTATAGGGGTTGTTGATACCTGCGGCGGAACTTCCGTCCAACCGGTAAGCCAGGTCCACACTATATTTGGTGTGATAGTTATACGACAGGAAACCCGCCCATGAAGCTGCATGATATACATAAGATACCGGCGTACCGTTTACATTTACTTCATTGGCATTGTTCCATACGTTACCCGGATAAAAACGGGGAGAATAGCCACGAGGCCCCCAGTAATAATCATTCGGACCGTTGCGTACATCTCTCACATGCTGGTCATCTGACTTAATATTTATTTCACTGAAAACACTCGCGTATACGTTGTTTCCTTTCTCCAGGTCTTTTTTATTGGAACTATAGCTGTAGTTCACACCATTGCGGGTGTTCAGCTCATCATGCCTTCCTACAAAGCCATACAACTGGGTAGCGTTATTATTGGAAAATGACATCTTAAACTGATCCCGGGTATCGGTATAGTAATCATAGGAAGTGGTGGAGTTGATCCGCAGGTTATTGATAATTTCATAGTCCACATCCACAAATCCGCGGAAGTTCACCGTGTTATTATCATCCACGTTATTCTCATATCCATCCAGCTGGGGATTACCTATAAATTTGGAAGGCCCCGGCAGTAAGGAAGTAGTAAAGGCATTGCCGGCGCCATTGTTGGTAAGACCTCCACCATTACCGCGTTGCTTTTGCCCCAGTGCACTGAATAACTGTGCGCCGATACGCAGCCGTTTACTGGGTTGCATATTCAACTGCATGTTCAGGCTATACTTATTAAACCCTGTATTTTTCAATACCCCCTGGTTCATCTGGTAGGCGAAGTTGGCTTTATAGTTCATCTTGATATTGCCACCACTTACCTGTACGTTGTTGTTGGTGTTAACGGTAGTCTGATAAAATAACCCCTGCCAGTCGGTAGAGTTGTTGTAGAAACTATTCAGGCTATCTGTCAGGAACAGGGCATCCAGCTTGGATAGGCGGTCTCTCGCATCCTGTATATCACGGGAGTTGGCGAGGATAGAGTTGATACGATATTGCCGTTCTGTATTCCCCCCAATGGTAGGCCGCAGTTGAGGCGGGAAGTTCACGAAAATACTGCTGTTCACATCGATGATAGGTGTTGGAGAATTACCACGCTTGGTTGTCACTACAATTACACCATTGGCGCCGCGGGATCCATACAATGCTGTCGCCTGCGCATCCTTCATCACTTCTATGGATTGTACATCTTCCGGCGGGATCAGTGCCAGCGGGCCAGTGGCTGCACCGGGCTGTAACATCGACTGGGAAATACCGCCATCGAAATCTACCGGCACATTGTCTATTACCAGCAAGGGATTATTACTGGCCAGGTAAGCCTGGTCACCGCTACCGCTCACATTCAGCTGCGATACTCCTCTAACGGACATGGTACCACGAAAACCCGGTGCACCGGAATTATTCTGGATATTCAGCCCCGCTACTTTACCCTGCAATAATTCCTGGATATTGGATACCGGGACATCCTGCAGATCTTTTCCGGAGATGACTGCCACTGAACCGGACACCGTTTCTTTGGTACGCTTCTGATAACCTACTACCACCGTTTCTTTCAGCGATTTATTTTCTGCAGCAAGGGTGACATTTAACACCGTTGCCTTCGTTGTTTTCACCGTTTCAAAGCGATAGCCGATATAACGAAACTGGATCGCTATATCCGGCGCTACTTTGATGGTAAAATGGCCGGTAGGATCTGTTACCCCTAATCCTTTGTTATTCTTGATATCAATGATGGTAACGCCCGGGATACCTTCTTTGGAAGCGGCGTCCGTTACGCGACCTTTAATGGTAATAGCCTCCTGGGCATATACCGTATAACTGGCGCCTGTCAATAGCAGGAACAGGACCAGTAACAGGAAGTACCGTTTATTCATGGCACAAAAATTTTAGTTTTTTCAGAATAGGGTTAGTCGTTGGTAAACTTGGGACTCACATTAAACTTGAAAATCACGTCCCAGCTACCAGGCTCAAAAATGGCGAACTGTAGCCCCAATGCGGCTTGTGTACGCTCCCCATATGATACGCGCTCGTAAATAAATCCAATACTGGCTTTTTCATTGATCCCCACATCCGCCAGCACCGGGAAAGGATTGGTGATATCCCAGGTCACTACCGTACTATCGTTCGTCATTTTCCGGTTAAAAGCAAAAGGCACCATTTCCTGGATCGTATTACTCCGGTATACCAAACTATCCCACTTCGTGATATTGAAGGCCGGCAAGCGGATAGGGACAGAATCTGCATCGAAAAATTTCATGGAAAGCGTATTTTTCGTGGTACCTGTTTTCCGGAAATACACGGTTACATTCTCTGCCGGAATGTTGTTATTCAGCTTATCCTTTACGCCGATCAATACCGTAGGATGCAGGATACCACCCTTATCCAGCGGTTTTCGCAACCCGGTAAAATCATCAAACTCATAAGGCTCGTATGGACGGGGAAGTGCGAGTTGCAGTTTCCTTTTCTGAAAGGTTTTTTGTCCCCCGTTATTTTTCACAAAAATGTCGAACGTATACGTGCCTGGTTTTACTTTCGTCGTATCTGTTGCCCAGAAAATCAGGTCTCCTGAATTGGGGCGGATATCCAGTAACGGCCTTTTTACCTGGAAGCGCTTCGCATTAATTTCTTCCACACTTTTCTCTTTCCCACTGTAGTACTCCTTCCATTGCCAGGTATTCACTTCTTCCCTGAGTGCAGGTACCGGCATGCCGTTTTTATCAGCAATGTTCTGTAGTTCAAATGTGAGTGGCTGGGTAGAATAATCGGGATTAAATTTGCCATAGAACACGTTGGTACGGCCAAAATTAGCGGCATAAAAATCGCCGTCGAAGCTGGCGTTATTGCTGAAATGTTCTTTCTCTTTCGGCACCAGGCTTTTATAACAACTGCTTACCAGCACGGTGAACAAGCCGGCTAAAGCATATTTATATATTTGCGGATACATGACTGATTAATTTATTTTAGTGAGAATAACACGATGCAGATTCAGGTTAGCTTTCTTGATCATCACCTTCATCAGGTGTTTACCTGCCGGCAATGTAGCCGTACCGATGGCGCTCTTCCAGCTTTGCCAGCCCCCGGTACCGGGGATGGCAATTTCATCAGACACTTTCACATCATCTATCATCAGGTAAATAATTCCTCCGCCATTACCTGCTATCCGCAGGTCTACCTTGTATTGACCGGCTGCTTTAATATCCACGGTATATCTTACCCAATCGCCATCGCTGGTCCAGCCGATATTATAAGCGCCACCCGGGCTCGTTTGCGTATCCCCATCTGAGCAGTTTTCCGTACCGGGGGCATCCGGCCGGTAAACATGGTTACCGCCGCCATTGTTGTAATGAAAAGCTACTTCGGCGGGGCCTTCGTCGTAGTCCGCCGCGTTAATAATACCAGGTATTTCCAATGGATAGCCCAGGTAGGGGCCCTGAATAGGCTCCAGCGACTTAGGATAAGCCTTACCCACAAAAGAGGTGAAACCGAATATGTGCCGGGTTTCCAGGATATGCATCAAACCATTTTTGGTTTTGATATCCACGTTTTGTGTGAGGGCGGTAGACCAGTCTTTAATAAACCGGGAGCCGTTTCTATCGCTGAACTTCACCACTTCAGTACCACCACCTACAGCGCCGGAAGCATTGGTGCCACTCATTTTTCCATTCATGCCATGTTCGTACAACGATACCAGGTCTACTCCATCTGCATACCGCAGGGAGTCGGCATCTACAATACCAGGTATAATATACCGGCGCAACAAACTATCCCATACAGATAATGGAATACTATCCATCGTCCAGTTACCGGGATCGCCTAAACGAATACGCGCAATATTGACATTACGCATCGCGGTTTCAATACTATTATCCTGTGGTATAAAAAAGGTGACTTTTTGATTTTTTAAAACGTCGGTGAGATGTACCTTATCAATGATCCATACCAGTGAATCATATAAAGTGCCCTGTTGCTTCAGGAAGTCGTAAGTACTTACTCCCACATCAGATACCGGCTTCGCGTTGCGATACTCCTGCATCCCTTTTTTGCAGGCAAAACAACCGGTGATGGCCAGCAGTAATAAAATCTTTTTCATGGCAGTAAAAATTATTTCCAGAAATTATTTTGTGTGAGCGCGGGGTTATTGGATAACGCCTCCTGTGAGAGCGGCCAGAAAGCGGCGCCCTTCTCTACATCTGCAGCGGTAAGCCGGGTGTATTGAGGAATACGTTTGAAATGTACCAGGTCGTACCAATACCAACCTTCTCCCATCAGCTCCCGGCGTCGTTCCAGCAAAATGGCGTCCAGCAGTGCTTCTCCACTCAAAGCGGCATTTACATTTTTCAATGATCTGCTGCCGCGGATACGGTTCAGATCTTTCTGTGCGTCTGCAGTCCTTCCCAGGCGGGCTTTCGCTTCTGCACGCAGCAGGTATAATTCTTCATAGCGGAATACAATAATGCAGGACGAATACATTTTCAATACGGGGTTCGTTACACTCGTATTGATTTGCTTCACCTTAAAAAAGATAGGATAAGTATCATCCAGTTTGGTGAAGAAATAAGCTGGCCGCTGTTCATGTGGCTCATTATAAATTTTCAGGATAGTATCCCGCGGAACATATATTTCAGACTCCCGCTTAGGAATATACGGATCCCGCAGGGTCCAGTCTTCCAACTGACCAGTAGAGGAAATTTCAGCGTGGTCAAAGTTCATATCTACCTGGAAAATGTTGCAATCGTAACGGCCGCGGAATGCACCATCCAACCTGCTCAGATCATTTACACTCACAAAGTTATAGCCGCTGTTGGAGGTGGTGTTTACTACAATGTCTGCATATTCCAGCGCTTTGTCATAATTGCCCTGCCAGCTGTAAATATGTGCCAGCAACGTATATACCATGCCTTTGGTAATAGTGATCGACTTATGATGCGATTCTCCCTGCCCGCGGTATTCGCCCTGTTGTTCGGGCGACTTCCCATCATATTTCCAGGGCAGTCCATCAATACAGGTTTTGGCTTCTGCAGCAGCAAAGTCCAGTACTTTTTCCCATTTTTCCCTGCCAATTGTTTTAGGGGTACCATCGGCTGCTTTAGTGACCAGTGGCACATCTCCCCATATTCTTACAATATAGTAGTAGAGAAAAGCGCGGATATAGATTGCCTGTGAGATATCCAGTTTCAGGTCGTTTTGTGAATACCGGTAATCTGTTTTGGTCACCTGTGGTAATTTGGCTATAGTAAGATTGCATTGGGCAATAGCTGCATAAAATCTGCGCCAGTCGCGCCATTGCGCCATCGTGGAGAAAGTGGCGTTCAGGTTACTTTCCACTACGGCTTTCAGGTCGCCTCTTTTGGAAGATTGAAAATCTCCCGCCCGCAATTCGCCATATACCCAATGTGCATTTTCGTTACACATCGCAGCTCTCATCAGGGCATAGCAGGCCGATAATCCCGCACGGGCGTCGCTCTTGGTCTGCCACATATTTTCCTCCGACAACGCCCTGCGTGCCGGCACATCCAGCATTTTTTTGCAAGACAACATACCTACCGCCAGGAATAATAATATCCCGGCAACAGCAATATTTTTCATGATCATGTATTTTAACATCAGAATTGAAAATTGAAGCCCAGGGTGAAAGTGCGCGGAGCCGACCAGTTGTAATAACCTTCGTCGTAGCCGAAATAGCTGACTGCTTCCGGATCGCCACCCTTGTAGTTGGTCCAGGTAAGCAGGTTATTGCCCGTAGCATAAATCCGCAAATGATCTACACCGGACCTCTTCATCCATGGCGTATGCAGGTTGTAGGCCAGTGTCAGGGCACGCAGCTTCACGTAGGAGCCATTCTCCAGGAACAGTGTCTGGTTAGGCTGATACGCATATACTGCACTCCAGGGGTTGTAGGCGGGAATTTTATTATAGTCGCCCGGCACTTTAGACCACCAGCTGATCTCCTTGATCGCTTTCGGATCATCTATTCCTTCCCTGTTGGCAAAATCGAAACGATCTGCCAACACCTGGTTGATGACTTTACGGCCAAAAGCATAGTTCAGTAATATATTCAGCTCCCACTCTTCATAATGAAAGGTGTTGGTGAATCCTCCCTGCGCAGCCGCTACCATACGCCCGGTCATCACACGGTCTTTGTCGTTGATATCAAAGTTGCCGTCCAAGTCTTTCCATTTGGGATCTCCTTTATGCAGCGGAACACCTAAGTAAGACAACTTCTTACCCGTTGCAGGATTCACAGGTACTTCTGCATCTGCATTATAAATACCCTCATTGATCAGCAGCCAGTAACGGTCTACCGGCTTACCCACCAGGAAACGACGGTTACCGATCACCAGGTCAGTAAGACCATCCGGTAACGCCATCAATTTATTTTGGTTCGTGTATACATTGATACCGGTAGTCCATTGAAATTTCTTATTCCTGATCACATCAGCCGCTATAGATAATTCGTAGCCGTAGTTGCGGATATCCATGCCATTCTTTACTATACCATTAAAACCTTCTTCTTCAATGGTGGGAATTTTAAACACCAGGTTTTTATCTGTTTTGGAATACACATCCAGCGATGCCCTCACACGGTCGTGAAACAAACCAATGTCTATGCCTCCGTTCAACTGCTCTACTACAGGCCAGGAAATACCGGGAGTAATATAGCCGGTAGTATAAGCAGCGTTGATAGCCGGGAATGCGTTGTAGGTCGACATATTCGGCACACCATTCCACCCAGCGTCTACATTGTAAATGGCGCCGGATTTGTAGATCTCATCCATCATCAGGCGGCCTACACGGCCCCAGCTACCCCGTACATTCAGGTTACTCAGCCAGTCGATGCCACTGGCAAAATGCTCATTGCTCACCTTCCACGAAGCAGATACCGTAGGCGATACCAGCCATCGGTTCTCCGCGCCGAGATAAGAAGTACCGTCTCTTCTTACATAAAGTGTTACAAAATATTTTCCGTCGTAGTTGTAGCCTACATTCGTATAAAAAGAAGCCAGCCTCGACTGTGTAAAATCTTTCGTGTTAAACATCAGCCGGAAGTTGCCGAAGCGACCGGGCTTATTATTATCATCTCCCGGCTGGTATATCTTCACAAAGTCGCTGGAACCTTTGTAGGCACGGCCATAATCATAACGCCATTTATCCCACTGGCTATACTGCCCCAAACTGACGTCCAGGTGATGTTTGCCGGAAAAAGTATTTTCATAATGCAGTGAGTTATCAAGGAGTAGCCGTTTATTCAGTCCGTCAAAATTGGAGACGTAACTGTTACCCTCGCCTAAAGCGGTCGGCACAAAAAAGTCGCGGAAATTTTGCCCGTAGTCAATAGCGAAACGGGTATTCCAGGAGAGGTGCGACAGAAAGCTATACTTCACATTGGCAATGATGCGGGCAGAGTTATTCTTGTTACGGTTAATAGTGTTGTCCAGGTCCGCATAATATTGTTGCAGGTAGAATTTGTTGGGAGACACCGGCGCATCGTAGCTAAACAGGTAATCTTCATCCCCTGCGCGGTCGCGGATAAATTCATTGCGCTTTCGGTTCAGGTTGGCAATAGCCACATACGTGCTGAATACCAGGTTACGCACAGGTTGAATATTGATGCCGAAATTAACATCATAGCGCCGGATACCGGTTTTATCGTATACCCCTTGCTGTGACATCTGCCCGATGCTAAAACGGAAATTCGCATAAGGCGTACCGCCACTTACAGCGGCTTGTATACCATCTGTAAACCCGTTCCTCACATACAAATCATCCCAGTTTGCCGGCCCGAAATACCGCGCCTGTGATGAATCTGCGAGGTAGCGGGGAAAATTTCGCCACTGGGTTTCATCCGCATACTTCTGGTAAAATGGTAAGCGGAAATCGCTTTCATATTTTCCATTCACCGCATCCACCGACGGGCGTAGCGATAATCCTGCATAAGCATTCACGGAAACTTTCATGGGGCCTACGCGGGGAGCTTTGGTAACAATATTAATAACCCCGTTCGCCGCATTGGGCCCGTATTTTGCGCTGGCCGCGAAATCTTTTAATACTTCTACGCTTTCAATATCATTGACATCCAGGAACGACAACAAATTGGTTTCTGTTCCCATCCGGTTAAAATCAAAACGTTGTATATCGTAGGCGAAAGCATGATCCAGGATCAGCGGTACGCCGTCTACCACATAGGCAGGCTGTGCGTAGAAAATATCGCGGTTACTTAACAACAGGGAAGATGTACCACGAATAAATACGCTGTTCCGTTTCCCCGGTTCAGCGGAAGGTGTTCGTACATCCACGCCCGTTACCCTGCCTATCAGCATCTGGTCAATACTGGTATAGGGCATTTTTTTTACTTCCATCATATTTACGGAAGACACCGCGCCGTTAGGGCTGGTTTTAAAAAAGAGTTCATTGTTGGGAATATATCCCATGGTGTCTCTTTTGGAAGAAGATACTCTGGAAAAGGCCAGCGAGTCGGCGTTTACGGCGACAGTATCTTTTGCTTTTTTATACAGCGTGCTCTGCGCCTGTGTGCTGGTGGTTACCAGGCACACCGCTGCAAAAAGATACATCCCGCGATGCAGGATCAGGTAAATGTGTTTCATACATGCAATGTTTAGGCATGAAAATCCCATGGCGTAAAGCAGCTTTACGCCAGCAGTGGTGTTGTTTTCGACATATACGGGCATAGCACGCCCTGCTCCCCCCTGGGGAGTATGTCATTTACTGTTAGTTTAGAGATAGTTAGGGTTAAGGCAGCACAATACGTTACCAGGCCCAGGTGGTATACCGCATGAGCATAACAGGAATAACATATAAACTGCGAAAACGTAACGTATCAGCGACTTCTAGGGGCAGCGCGCGTCCCTCACAGGTTGCAATGAACGATGAGTCATGGAACAAAAGATTAACGTGAAATTTTTAAACGGTCTGAACTTCTTTGGTTTTCAATAATTGCTAATACTAACAAACAGTGGGGAAGCTACAGGAAGCACGGGTCGGGTTCACACTGTCTATGAGTACTATCAATGCTCTTTAAATTCTGGTTGTTTATTTAACGCTACACGCCAAATGTAACTAGCTAAATGGATTTTTCATAGCTTTTTGCTAAAATTTTTCAAAAATTAATTCATGAAGTAGCGGAAACTATTGTAGCGAGTGATCTTAGCGGGTTTTGTCCGGGTACAGGATTAAACTGGTTATACTGATTCTATTTTTTTGATTTAAAAAGATAAGGGAAGATAGATGAACCATCTGCTCATCTATCTTCCCTTATCTTTCCTATCTTTCAATATCTTAAAAACAAAAATCAGGAAACCATTAATATGCCCGATCGGTAGTATACCGTACTAATTCCTCCAGCGCAGCACGAACGGGAGAAGCAGGAAAAGTATATAACAAAGCAAATGCTTCATCGCGGTAAGCCATCATTTTTTCAGCGGCATATTGTAAGCCACCTGATTGGTTAACTATATTGACTACAAAGTTAACCTGGTCTTTATCAGTGTGCTGATGTTTAACGATATGGAGTATTTTTTTCTTCAGTACAGGATCCGCATTTTTTACTGTATAAATCAGCGGCAGGGTTACTTTCTTTTCCTTGATATCATTACCGGTAGGCTTTCCGATATCCGCAGTGCCATAATCAAACAGGTCGTCTTTTAACTGAAAGGCCATGCCCACCTTTTGTCCGAAGTCGTGAAGCTTTTTCACCACAGCCGGATCAGTAGTGGTAGAAGAAGCTCCAGCTGCACAGGCAGCAGCCAGGAACGAAGCCGTTTTAGCATTGATGAGATCAAAATAATCCGATTCTTCAAAGCTTAGTTTATTCGCTTTGGTCATCTGCAATAATTCTCCTTCTATCATTTGCCGGATGGCATCGGAGTAAATTTTCAACAAGCCGGGGTCGTTGTTATCCAGTGCCAGCAGTACGCCTTTGGTAAACAACTGGTCACCCACCATCACGGATACACGATTTTTCCATAGGGCATTTACAGAAAAAGCGCCCCGGCGCTTCATGGCGTCATCTACCATATCGTCGTGCACCAGGGAAGCTGTATGCAGTATTTCCACAAGCAGCGCCGCCCGGTAGCTGCCATCATTGATAGCGCCACATAAACGGGCACAAAGCAACACGAACATGGGCCGCATTTGCTTACCCTTATGGGCCACAATATCGGTCATGATCCTGTTCAACAATGCAACATCGCTTTGCATTGCCTGCTTAAAAATTTCGTCAAATTGCTGTAATTCGCTACCTATCGTTTCCCTGGCTAACTGCATCGTAAATGATCACTATGAATGGGGCCGAAATTACTACATCTGTACGAAAATCCCTTGGATGCTATTTTATATCTACATCAAAACTGCTGTAAATGCCGTTCCCCGTCTTTTTCAGAATGGTATATTTCCCTTTATATAACAACAATGGCGGCTGCTCCCCGGCATTATTCATATACACCACATCTATGGCAATCGCTTTGGCACCCTGCGCCTTCAACTCATCAGGCAGGTACGCAGCAAACATACAGGGATACTCTTTTAATTGCTCCGACGGAATACGATACACCGTTCTGGGTTCTATATCTCTAAAAAGATAGTCCGGCCGCAATAGCGAATCTTTCCAGGCAACATTCATGATAGTACAATCAACGGAGTAATAGCTCCGGAAACACCTGCCGGTACGGCGGCGTTGCAGCACATAGGGGCGGGACTGCCGCAGCGTATCTTTTGTCAGCGAGTCAATTACAGTGGTGCGTAAAGTCAAATCCTGGTCTATGGCCAGTATAGGCACATCCGGCGCCATCATCGCCAGTTGCGATCCCATCATCGTACCATCTTTGTTCAGGTGCGCATGTCCCACATGGATAACAAATTTACTTTTAGGATTGGCCTGCATCACCTTATAAATATTCGCTGCCTGCCCTTTTTCCCGTGAAAGCGTAAAATAGAAATCACGCTCTCCATTAGGCTTTACCGTTATAATCATAGAGTCTGGCGGATCAAAGGCCAGGTACTTGATAGAGCCATATTGATCCAGCTTTATACTATCATCCCAGCCTGGCTTTGCATCGTACTCGTATGACTTTACCTGGTACCCGGACTTAAACGCATAACGGATCAATTCCCCATAATTGGGCTCGTTCAGATACAGTCCATCCGTGCTTACCGGGTAATGGTTTTTATCAAGTTCATGATGCGGCCAAATCCCTTCGGCCATAAAAACATTGTAGCCCTTTTTAGATAGGGCGCCAAGTAATGACTTCGTAAATAAACGGTGCTCTGCACGGCCATGGGCCTCATTGATCATAATAATGCGGTATTTATCCGCCTGGTCCAGTATATACTGCCGGGCGTCTATTACCTTATCCTCCCGGAGATTTATGAAAATATCATCCACTCGTCCATTCAGGGAATCTTCATAGACGACTGCTTCCGCGGCATGCCCTGCTACAGACAGTCGGTCCATATTATAGTTGAGATGCCAGTACGCATTTCCGCTTACTGCCTTTATGCTATCTGTAAAATCATATCGGGGATTACCTACCGGGGGATTATCATGAAAAGATGACAGCGCCAGGAGTAATAGGGCTACAAAAGTTCTCATAAGGGATTTATCAACTTTGGTTGACCTCTAAAACGGCGGGACAATTATTTTATTTTCCTTTCCAGGAAATAATCCACACCTATACGCCCGCCACCAAAGATGAACAGGGTGAACAACATCACTATATAATAAAGTGGAATTTCGTAGCCATTATCCCCCGCAGCAAAACCATTCTGCCAGTGTACAGTGGCAATAGCAACGCCCATACTGAAAATAAGTGGCAGCGTAATATAACGAACAAACAATCCAAGGGTTAATAATACAACGCCGGCTACTTCTGTAATACCTACCAGGTAAGCACTGATATAAGGCAAAGGAATATGCAGTTGTGCAAACCAATCGCCGATACCATGAATATCACTCCATTTCATTTTTGCCGGCAAATAAAACCCATACGCCAATACTAACCGCATCAACAGCAGTGGTAAGTCTTTCAGGGCCGACAACCGGCGGGCAAAAACAGCGTAGGTGCGCATATGTTATAATTGAAATCCTAATACAAAATGTTGCTGTTGCATCTGTTTCAAAAAGTTCAACGTATCCTGTTCCAGTGTATCCGTATCTGTTATATGAAGCTGAGGGGCATAATCCAGTATATCCTTTACCGTTATACCCAGTACCAACTGCTCCGTTAAAAACGCCAGCCAGGGCGATAAGTCCATAAACTCCACATTCCCTGTTTCCGGATGCCGGTACAACAATACAAAGTAAATGCCTTTGTTCGCCAGCAATGCTTTCGGCTTCGCCACCAGATGAACGGGATAGCTAAACGACAACAACCGGTGCTCCGGGTTGAGTACCAGCGGCGTTTCCAGCCAATCACCGGCAAGGGCATACGGTTCCGCGGGAATATCTTCCATGTTGTATACTTCCATTTCTGCCCATTCAAAAGCCAGCAGGTCGTGGAGATAGGGCAGCTCATACACTTCCTCCCAATTATGCTCTACGGCGTAGGTATAAAATTCCAGCGGCAACTTCCATACCTGGTACGACTGGCAGGCATGATGCGAAAAGAAGTCTTTCACCATACTTTTCCATTTCCGTGCAGGAATATTATTATACGCAATGGGAAACGCATTTTCCATGGTATCGTTGATCATATTGAATACCAAGCGGCGATAGTGCTTCAGCCGGTCCGGCGCTACGCCGGGCAGCTTCACTTTTTCACCCGTTCTGCAAAACGCCGAAAAAGTTTGCTGTATATGATAGGTGTCAGGCAACAAGTTCATTTTTCAATTTCCATTGTTTGTGACAAATACTTTTCAATCTTGATAATTCTCCCTGCAGTTCCGCCATCTCCGGTATGTTAAAGTCGCGCTCCAGCAATACCGGCACCGGCTGCAAGTGTTGCAGCGTCCATTCAAACAGGTCGTACACAGGGTCAATAATAGGCTCTCCATGTGTATCTATAATCAGGTCCGGCGCTACCTGCTCATGGCCGGCCATGTGGATATAGGCCACTTTATCCAGCGGCAGTTGGGTAATAAATGCTTTGGCATCATACTGATGGTTGAAAGCATTGACATAAATATTATTCACATCCAGCAATAACTGGCAGCCAGACTGTTTCACCACTTCCTTAATAAAATCTACTTCGCTCATTTCTGCTGCCACAGGGGTGTAGTAAGACACAATCTCCATCACCAGTGGACGTTGCAGATAATCCTGCACCTGCTGTATCCGCGTAGCAATATGCTTTACCGCATCCATCCGGAAAGGAATAGGCAGCAGGTCATAAAGATGCGCATTATCACATTTGGAATAGCTCAGGTGTTCTGAATACAACTGAACTTTATATTCATTCAGGAAGGCTTTGATATACTGTAAGAATTCTTTGTTCAGTGCTTCCGGGCTGCCGATCGACAGCGAAAGACCGTGGCATAAAACCGGGTACTTCTCTACTACCCGGTGTAATACCTTCTTCCAGTAACCGCCTATATTCATCCAGTTTTCAGGTGCAAACTCAATGAAGTCGGGCCTGATATGTTCACCGTTGATCAGTTCTTCGGCAAACTCTCTGCGAAAACCTACACCTACCATGATCATCCTATTTAATTAGTATGAAATAAAATAGGGAAAGGCCGGTTGTTGTGCGGTATACCGGCCTCTGTCCCTATTCAAATAATTATTGACCAGATTTGGTAGTATCACTACCTTTCTTGGTACCTTTCTTAGCGCCTTTTTTGTTACCACATTTACCTTCTCCACATTTGCCCTGGCCGCATTTACCTTCTTTTGATTTACCGGCAGAGGCGCTGTCTTTTTTCGCTCCACAAGCCAGTTCCATTGTGTTAGCAGCAGTGCCGGCAGTACCTGTCAACGCATTTCTTACCGCAGCTCCTGAACCAAGGTTAGTGTAACTAACTGGTTTGGCAGATACCTGCAGAGACGCTAAACCCAGTATAGCACTGGCTACCAGAGATCCGGAAAACAATACTTTTTTGCTGATTGAATTGTTGCTTTTCATGTTTTGACGATTTAAAAACGGAGTTAAAAATTGATATGTTTGATTGTATAGACGTGGTGATTAAAAAATCCTTACAGATACTGCCTTATTTTTTTTTGTTTTCTGCAATCACCTTTTCCCATTTTTCTTTGAGAGATGGGTCGGGCAATAAGTCTGTTTGTGCTACCATTCCATCCAGGTGTGTATCTATGATCTTGCTTTGTTGGGCATATCTTCTGCAGTAAATACAAATCAGCAAGTGTATTTTCATGCCCATTCTTTGCCAGAAAGAAAGCGCTGCATGTTGCAATTCCTTTTCTATCATTAGCGTCACCTCTTTACAACAGGGCATCCAGCTATGTTTTTGTGTTGCCATTATCAATTACGAAACCAGTTTTTTTCAAGACAACTTCTCAGTTGCAACTTTGCGCGGTGAACAATCACCCAATAGTTAGACGTAGTAATTGATAATTCCTTACAGATGTCGGTAGATTCTTTTTCTTCGAGGTACTTCAGATTAAACACTTTCTTGCCGATTTCGTTCAACTTATTCATGCAGGCGCGCAGCATACTATAAAAATCGGTTTGCTCCTGTTTGCTATTAATGTCTGATATCCAGGCTTTGGGGGCCATTTCTTTGTTCCAATGTCCCTTTTCATTAAAAAATAAATGATGCGGATCACTATCATGAATGCTAACGGTAACAGTTGCTTTGCCAGCGGCGCGAAAGTGATCAATAATCTTATGTTTCAGAATAGCCATCAACCAGGTTTTCTCACTGCTTTCGCCGCGAAACTGCACTGCTGCCTGTAACGCACTGAGAAAAGTATCCTGAACCAGATCTTGTGCCAGTTCGCTATCTGATACCCGAATTACTGCAAACTTATACAGGTCATCTGCATATAACTTTACCCATTCATCGGGATTACAGGTTGCCATTGATTGTGCTCTTGAGTTTAACGCTGTTTAATCATAGCATATTTTGCGTATATGCTGTAGAAAGCTTACGGAAATTTAGCTGTTTTAGTTTTCTCTCTGCCCCAAAAAAATGTTAAAGACGGATAACCGGGGTTAAGGAATGGTAAATGGTACGGTGAGTTGGCTAGTATTCGCCATTTTGTACTATTTTTGGCCCGTACCCAATGAAATATGAAATAAATTAGGCCAATGAAAAATGAAATGTCGCCTGTAACATCCGTATACTTTGTTACTTTATTAAAGGCATATTTACGTGGGACTAAAACCAGGCAAGAGGTGATAGCCGAATTACGTGGCGTTACCCCGATGCAGCACAAGGAGGAAGATACAGACACCGAAGTGAGCAGGTTATTGTTAAGAACTGCCAGCGAATTAAACGAAGACTATTACCAGGACATCGTGACTGCCATTTCTAACGCTGGCGATACCACGCCCAGCCGGGAAGGTGTGATTCATCAACTGGAAGCCATGCTGACCGGCTATATCACGCCCCAACAACTGCTTCAATGGGCCACCTGGCATAATGAACCCGATACGGAAGACGGTGTCAGCTTCTTCAACGACATTGCAGTAGATTATTTCTGCACGCAACTCCTGCCTGCTTCTTTTGAAGAATTAACGCTTACCCAATACAAACAAGCCCTTAAAATTTTCCAGACGGGCACCCATAATAGCCTGAAAGATAAAGTAGCACTGGTACTGCTATCAGAAAAAGAAAGGCAACGGTTTCTCTTTTACCTGGGCGATTACATCCAGGGACATACTTCTCCGGAACAACTGGATGTATACCTGCTCCATAAATTCGGCATGGATCATCACTCATTCCCTTATATGTCGTCACTTTCCGCTATTATGCACGACCCGGGTAAACTGCCGGCATTGCTGCACATAGCTGCTATGGACGCATAAATTCTACCGGATAATATCCGCCACCCGCACTGCACGGTTTTCACCACTCACAATATCGGTGGTATAGGTAATTTCCCTGTCGCCGTTACTATACACCAGCTCCACTTCCAGCGGCATAGCTACCAGCGGATAGTTACCGGCTGTCAACATCGTCGCTATCTGATCTTTATAATACTCCGGCATAAAAGCATATCCGGGGAAAAGGGCATGCGGCTGCAAAGGTACCCACACCTGTGCACTAACCAGCGTGCGACCGGTACTACTTACACCTCCGGAATCAGTGACCGTATTATTAGCCACATATGCTTCGCAGGCGATACCTGCAATCACTTTTTGCCCGCCGGTTTTCACCAACTGATTCAAATACCCTGTTTCAGCAGGATAAATGGGGGCTATATTGGTCAGATCCAGCTTTTCTTTGGTACCGCTGCCGGTTTGATGAATAGCGGTTACACTCAACTGTGCTCCTCTTGCAAAATCGGCGTAAAACTGGTAGCGCGCCCCATTTCCCTTACTCAGTAAATGAATGGCCATCCGCGGCGCCGCACTGCTATAGTAAATCACTACCTGTTCTCCCCCATTGATTACCCGCTGATTGCCCTGCCAGGCTTCCATTTCCTGGTACACCGCCACATCAAATTCAAATACAGAATCTATCATTACCTGCTCATCACCACCAATAACCAGGGAAGCATGCTCACTGACCGGCTTTACATAGCTCGCCTCATAAGGCCCTTCAGCTAAGAGTGTATCCGTTTTGGAAGTAGTGAGATGCCGGACTTTGTCCGTCATTTTTCTGAGGAACTGCGCATGTATAACAGTGGAGCATAGGATCAGCCACCCGAGCAGGAACACCCGCTTATTCATAGGAATAGATTTACCCTCAATATACATTAAATTATTCCAATATATCATAAGGAGCAGAAAGCATAAAGCCGAAAGCAAAAAGCTATTGTAGCGAATGACGAAAGCGAGTATTTTAATTACTATCCGCTTTTATCATTCGCTACAATAGCTTTTTGCTTTATGCTTTCCGCTTCTTCCTCTAACTCACCATCAGACTACAGCCCCGCAATGCGGAGTTATCCAGCCGGCCCAATATTTCAAAACGGCCATCAGCATACATTCGCCCGATATCTTCAGTAGCAATGAAAGCACAGGAATATATATTAGCCAGGTCAATCACATTGATGACGCCAGCCCCTTTGGCAGCAGAAATCTGGAACGGATCATTTTCATCACGCAGCAATACCTTCATCCAGGGCGGCGTTTCAAACAGGCCATCTCCTTTGGAATAGGCCTGCGACAATAACTCCGTCATGCCATATTCAGCATGAATAACGGCAGCGCCTAATCGTTCTTTCAGGAACTGGTGCACTTCCTGGCGGGTCCATTCTTCCCGGCGCCCTTTCATACCACCGGTTTCCATTACAATGGTATGGCGCAACTGCAGCGTGTATTGCTCTGCGAAGTCGAGCAAACCAAAGGTCACCCCAATCAGCAATACCTTCTGCCCACGGGCTTCCAATGCCTGCAAATGATGAGATAACTTATCATGCTCGTACAGGTAAAAACCACTTTCTGCATGCCCGCTGCGTTCCACCATCTCCTGCACCATCCGCACCAGGGAGGAATGCTGCCGCTCCAGGTAGGAAGGCAACAATCCCAGGATCACATAATCGCTCACCGGCCCATAAAACTGCTCAAAAGCCGTCATAAAGCTCCGGGTGTAAATAGCAGCCTCCTTAACCAGGTGACGGCTGTTCACCGTTTGGGTAGTACCACTGCTCTCAAATAGCAACTCCGGCTCAAAATGACCGGCTACTACCTCGTGGGATTTAAAAAATTGTATAGGCAGATAGGGAATTTCGTAGATGTTTTTCACCGATGCGGGCGACTTATGCAGGGCATCCACATACGCCCGGTACAAGTCATTTTCCCGGTACTGATAACGGAAAACTTCCAGGGCGGCAGCTTCCAGCCCACTTTCCTGCAATGAAAATATATATTCCGGAGATACCGCGGTCATGTAAATCTTTCTTTAAAATCATACAAAGTTAGGGAGAAGAATAAATCTAGCCGCAGTAAGTAACAATTGTAATAAAAAAACGTTTTGTAGAAACGGTATGGTGACGACCGAATATTTGTATATTTCCTAAATTAATGTAGGTTTGTTTTATGAAGAAAATTCTGTTTTTATTCCTGGTGGCTGGTCTACTCTATGCCTGTAAAAAGGATAAAATTGGGTCAAAACCCTTTTTGTCCTTCAAAAGTTATTCTGCAGATAGCATTTCACCAACTACTGATCAATTCGTAGTCACCCTGAATGTAGAAGACGGAGATGGAGATATTGAAGATACCTTGCGGATTGCCCCCATCATAAAAAGTCATGGCACTGATACCCTGTTTATCAAGAAGAAAATGCCTGGTATCGAGTCTAACAAAGGGAACAAAATTAAAGGGGAGATACAGATCACACTCCAAAACCAGGAAATCATATTTGGTCAGTACGCCCCCATCCCGAAAGACAGCGTCCACTTCATGGTATTCATAAAAGACAATGCGGGTAATATAAGCGACACCGTTTATACACCTAAAATCGCATACCGGTCCAGATAATAAAGTTAAAAACATTACATTTACACATAGCAAGGATTCCTTTACTAAAGGAATCCTTTTATTTTTAGTGTTCTTTTGATTTTTTGGCACATGGATAAAATAACAGAATTACAGGCAAAAATGGCCGAAGCGATGTTGGGCGGCGGTGAAGTACGAATTGCGTCCCAGCATAAGAAAGGTAAACTAACCGCCCGGGAAAGACTGCAACTCCTCATGGATGAAGGGTCTTTCGAAGAACTGGATATGCTGGTCACCAACCGTAACCGTGGCCTCACCTCCGACCAGGAACAATTCCTGGGCGATGGCGTTGTAACCGGCTACGGTACCATCAACGGCAGGCTGACCTACGTGTTCTCCCAGGACTTTACCGTTTATGGAGGTAGCCTCTCTGAGCCACATGCCCGCAAAATCTGTAAAGTCATGGACCTCGCCATGCAAAATGGTGCGCCTATTATTGGATTGAACGACAGTGGCGGTGCACGGATCCAGGAAGGAGTGGTGAGCCTCGGCGGATATGCCGACATCTTCTACCGCAATACCCAGGCATCCGGCGTAATCCCGCAACTATCGGCCATCATGGGGCCCTGTGCCGGCGGCGCCGTATATTCTCCTGCCATCACCGATTTTATCCTGATGGTAGAACAAACCTCCTACATGTTCGTGACCGGCCCTAACGTAGTAAAAACCGTTACCCACGAAGAAGTAACTTCCGAAGAACTGGGAGGCGCGCAAACCCATGCCGCCAAAAGCGGCGTGACACACTTCGCCTGCGCCAATGAAATAGAATGCATCCAGTACCTGAAGCAGCTGTTGAGCTATATCCCACAGAACTGCGAAGAAACCGCGCCCGTATATCCTTATGAGCCCGGCAACGAAGTCAGGGAAGCCCTCAATACGCTGATACCGGCTAATCCCAACCAGCCGTATGACATGAAGGACGCAATCGCACAAATCACGGACACCGACAGCTTCTTTGAAGTACATAAAAATTTTGCAGAAAACATGATCGTGGGCTTTGCCCGCATCGCCGGCAGAAGCATTGGCATTGTGGCCAATCAACCCGCCCACCTGGCAGGTGTATTGGACATCCACGCTTCAGTAAAAGGTGCCCGCTTCACCCGTTTCTGCGATGCCTTTAATATTCCCCTGCTCGTACTGGTAGACGTACCAGGCTTCCTTCCCGGCACCGACCAGGAATGGAATGGCATCATCACCAACGGCGCAAAACTATTATATGCACTCAGTGAAGCCACCGTTCCCAAGCTGACCGTGACTACACGAAAAGCATATGGCGGCGCCTACTGCGTAATGAATTCCAAACATATCGGAGCCGATATGAACTTCGCATTCCCACAAGCAGAAATCGCCGTAATGGGCGCAAAGGGAGCTGTGGAAATTATCTTCAAAAAAGAAATTGATGCCGCTCCGGACCCTGAAACCCGCATGAATGAACTGGTAGCCGACTACCAGGAAAGATTCGCCAATCCTTACCTGGCAGCAGAAAAAGGATATATCGATGAAGTCATTCAACCAGACCAGACCCGCATCAAACTCATCAAAGCCTTCAAAATGCTGGAAAATAAAGTGGTGAATATGCCCAGGAAAAAACATGGCAACATACCACTTTAGCTGTTAGCTATTAGGTGTTAGCTGTTAGCTGTTAGCAAATGCAGCGGAGATCGCCTGGTATTTTCCTCCTGCACTTGCTAATAGCTAAACGGCGATATACCTTTGTAGCTGTTAGCCATTAGCTGTTAGCCAATGCAGCGGAGACCAAATAGCTGTTCGCTGCATTGACTAATAGCTAGCAGCTAACAGCTGAAAGCTAAACTCATGTTCCGGGGTATTTTCAATTTCATACTTTTCACTTCGATCTACATTTCGTTGTGCGCGCTATTAATGATCTGGCAAACTAATCAGCTGCTGGAGTTGCATTATCATGAAAATACCTTCTACCTTTTTGTTTTCTTCTCTACTATCTGTAGCTATAATTTTCACTGGTACCTGACCCCGGGCACTTACTCTGCTTCGGAAAGAATCCGCTGGGGCGACCGTCACCGTACCCTGATGTTGCTGCTCTGTGGCATCGGGATCATTGGCTCCTTATGGTTCTTCTGGCAATTGCGCGAACATTGGCTGGTACTTTCCGGTAGCGCCATCCTTACCTTTTTATACTCTGCGCCCAAAGTGCCACATCCGGCCTTTCGATGGCTCAGCAAAGTAGCCATCGGGAAAACACTGTTTCTTACCTTTGTATGGACGTATGTTACCACAGTACTTCCCGCACTGGTGGCCGGAAAATTTGCCATTACCCCACTGGTACTACTGACGCTGCACCGCTTCTGCCTTATTTACGCCATCTGCATTTTGTTTGACTATCGCGACCTGGAATCCGATAAACAGGAAGGTATCCGCAGCCTGATTACCATGCTGGATCTCAAAAACCTGAACCGGCTTTACTTCTTTACGCTGTTAATGGCGGCCGTTTGCGCAGGACTCCTGGGCCCTTTCATCACGTTATCTGCAATTATTTCCCTGATGATTCCTGTAGTAGTTACTGCCCTGCTTACCAATAAGGCACACCTGAATACATCAGACTATCTCTTTTATTTTGTACTGGACGGCTGTATGGCGCTATCCGCAGCCATCTACTGGATAGCCATTAGCTTTTAGCAGCTAAAAGCTAATGGCTAAATCGCTACCTTTGTGCGATCAAAATTTCCACAGAACATGTCCAAAAAGCAAAAATCAATATTCAACAAGGAATCACTGGCATTCCTGGAAAGTTACCTGAACAATCCATCTCCTACCGGCTTTGAGAAAGAAGGACAAAAGCTTTGGCTGAAATACCTGGCGCCGTACATTGATGAGCACTTTGTAGATCCATACGGTTCTGCGGTAGGTATCATCAATCCTAAAGCAGAATTCAAGGTGGTGATAGAAGCGCACGCAGATGAAATTTCCTGGTTTGTAAACTATATTTCTCCTGAAGGTTTAATTTATGTAATCCGTAATGGTGGCTCCGATCAACAGATCGCACCTTCCAAACGGGTAAATATCCATACAGAAAAGGGTACCGTAAAAGCTGTTTTTGGCTGGCCGGCAATCCATACCCGCATGCGCGGCGGCGAGGGTAAAGAACCTCAGCCTAAAGTAGAAAACATCTTCCTGGATTGCGGCGCCCGTTCCCGCAAGGAAGTAGAAGACCTCGGCATACATGTAGGCTGTGTATGTACATTTGAAGATGGCTTCGAAGAACTGAACTACGACTACTACATCTGCCGCGCCATCGATAACCGCATTGGTGGTTTTATGATTGCAGAAGTAGCCCGGCTGCTGAAAGAAAAGAAACAACAACTGCCTTTCGGCTTATACATTGTAAATGCTGTACAGGAAGAAGTAGGATTACGCGGTGCAGAAATGATCGCCAAACGTATTAAACCTAACGTAGCCATCATCACAGACGTTACACATGATACCACTACCCCGATGATCAATAAAAACATTGAAGGGGAAATCAAATGTGGTGGCGGTCCTAGCATCACTTATGGCCCGGCTGTTCACAATATCTTGCGTGATCTCATTATCAAAACAGCAAAGAAAAACGATATCCCGCATCAGCTGCATGCCGTTAGCCGCAGCACTGGTACTGATACGGATGCTTTTGCCTACAGCAACGATGGTACCCCGTCTGCGCTGATCAGCTTACCATTGCGCTATATGCATACTACCGTGGAAATGGTAAAAAAAGATGATATTGAAAATACCATTCAGCTGATTTATCATACCCTGCTGAATATTACACCGAAAACGAATTTTCAGTATTTGTAAGAGCTGAAAGCAGAAAGCAGAAAGCAAAAAGCTATTGGGGCGAGTGAATATTGCGGATATTTATACGCTTTGATCACTCGCCTCAATAGCTTTTTGCTTTCTGCTTATTTAAAGAAATCCGCTGCCCTGGTGGTTTTCTCTACCCACGCTCCGGAAGATGCCTGCAATACATACTCACTCAACCCTACCCTGTTCGCCCCTGGCGCCCAATCATAGGTATATCCCATTCTTGTCCATGGATAATGCGCATCTGTTGCTGAATTCAGCGGACGATAGTACGCGTAAATAATGTAGTTATTAAACCAGGTGGTATAAGCCGGCGGCAAACCTGGAATTAACACCGCACCAGCGGTTTTGGTAGTGATGTCCGGATTACCGGCCGGGCGGTATAAACGCGATGCTTTCACCCACATGGTGGCAATATGCGTATTACTTTTGGAATTGGCCGGCGGCAGTCCTAACAACTGGCATATCCGCATAATGGTATCGGAAGCAGGCGTGAAAGAAGGCCCTATCTTGGTCTTCATCTGTTTGGGTATAAACAGCCAGGATTCTCCCCATACGTTGGTGATAGAATCACCTGGCGGATAGCTGCCGGGGTATTTCATAAACGTACCCATTAACACATACTGCTGACCATTGATTGTTTTCCATTGCAGATCCGTATTGTCTGCTGTGATGGGCCATAACGCAGTGGATATCTGGCTGCTATCGGCCACCATCGCATTTTCTATGGCCTGCCCATATAGCTGGCCCATGGAAGGTTTGGGGGTTACAGGGGTGTCATCATTTTTATTACATCCTGTAAAAGCTACAGCTGCCATCAGGAGCGCAGCAGGCAGTATACTGCCAGAGAAGATTTGTTTCATAGAAGTGGTTTTCTGGATACTGGTTATTTAAATCGAGTGCTGCAATTAAATGTATTTCAAGGAAATAGACAAATTTAGCTACCAGCCATTAGCTATTAGCTTTTAGCAAAAATGCAGCGAAGAACATAGCATATATGTTTCTCTTCGCTGCATTTTTGCTAAAAGCTAATAGCTAATGGCTAAAAGCTACAAATCGGCCATCCCGAAATACTCCACGCCCAACTGGTATCCTTTCAGTCCGAGACCACAGATACAACCAATACATTTAGGCGCTATCAACGAAGTATGCCTGAATTCTTCACGGGCATATACGTTGCTGATATGTATTTCCATCACCGGCGTTTTAATGCCTGCAATGGCGTCCCGGATGGCGATAGAAGTATGCGTATAGGCGCCTGCGTTCAGCAGGATACCATCGTAAGAAAAGCCTACTTCATGCAGATAGTTGACCAGCTCTCCTTCTACATTACTCTGGAAGTAAGTAAAGTTAACAGCAGGAAATTGTTTTTGCAGATGTTTAAAATAATGTTCGAACGACTCGCTGCCATAGATGCCTGTTTCACGCTTGCCGAGCAGGTTTAGGTTAGGGCCGTTGATGATAGCTATTTGCATGATGATGGATATAAATTGAAAGATGTACGAAGGTAATTAATCCTGTTGATGATTACTATCACTGCCCCAGCGGTAAGTTTGCTGTTCAATGCCTGCCAGGTCAATGATACGGTCTACCACGGTAGCTGCCATTTCTTCCAGGCTGTTGGGTAAGCTGTAGAAAGAAGGCGTAGCCGGGCAAATGATACCGCCCGCCATGGTCACGGCTTCCATGTTTTTAATATGTATCAGGTTATAGGGCGTTTCGCGCACTACACAGATCAGCTTTCTGCGTTCCTTCAGCACTACATCTGCAGCGCGGGTAATAAGATCATTGGAGATACCGGTGGCAATGCGCCCTAAAGTGCCCATCGAACAAGGACAGATAATCATGGTATTAAAACGTCCGGAACCGGAAGCGAATGGAGCGTGGAAGTCTTGCTGGGTATAAAAGCGGAAAGGTAATTGTTTATAATCTTCATCTCTCAGTTCCGTTTCCCACACCGTTTTGGCGTTTTCAGTCATCACTACGGCTACCTGGTCCAGTTGTGCATGCGCTGCCTGCAGCTTCCGCAGCAACTGGCGTGCATAAATAGAGCCGCTGGCTCCTGTAACTGCTACTACTATACGATGTTTCATTGGCTATGCTATTGATATTGCAAAGCTAGCCTATTTGCGGGTATTGAAAGCACTTCCGCACAAAAACAAATCCGTGCAGATCACTCGCTACAATAGCTTTTTGCTTTCTGCTTTCTGCCTTTTGCTATTATAACCCTGCCTGGGCTACAATTTCATCCATCAGGATGCCGCTGTGGCTTTCATTATAAATACATTCACCGTTGCGGATCACGAGTATCTGGGGAGATTCATGCTCTACACGATACATTTCCGCAATTTTATTGGATACAGGACGATAGGAGATAAGGTCCAGGTAATAAAACGTTAACCCCTCTGGTTCCGCTGCCCGCTCCAATCTGGCTTTGGCCATCGAGCTAATAGAGCACCGTGTACTGTGTTTAAAAATAGCTATCGGCTGATTTGCTGACACCGCGTTGATTTCAGATAGCTGTTCCTCGCTGGTTAACGTTTTCCAATTCATTTAACATGCTTTGTTATGTTCTATCGCAGGCGTTTTGGCCATTCCCCTCATTGGGCAACCTAATTTCTGATGGCTTGCGCAGGACGTTAATAAAACAGCAAAGATACAAACCATAGCCGTGTAGCCCAAAATTCTTACATAAGATTGCATACTGGGAGATTTATAATTAACTAAAACGAAATTTCACAGGAAATATGATACGACTACTTTTTTAATCGTTCTTTGTAACGTTATTTTGCAAATATAGAAAATACATTAAAAAAAACAACTATGTCATTTTCGGATTTTCCGAAAATCTCCAGCGTTATGACAAAAGTACATTTTATTGCCATAGGCGGCAGCGTGATGCATCAATTGGCCATTGCGCTCAAAAATAAAGGTTACCAGGTAACCGGTAGTGACGACGAAATTTTTGAACCGGCACTATCGAACCTCCAACAGGCAGGCATTTTACCCGCCACCACCGGTTGGGACGCCACCCGGATAACGCCGGATTTAGACGCTGTCATCCTCGGTATGCACGCCCGGGAAGACAACCCCGAGCTCATTAAAGCCCGGGAAATGCACCTGAAAATTTATTCTTTCCCCGAATACATCTTCCAGGAAAGTAAAAATAAAACCCGGGTAGCCATCGGCGGCAGTCACGGTAAAACTACCACCACCGCCATGGTCATGCATGCCTTACAATACAACCACCAGGCATTCGATTACCTTGTAGGTGCCAAATTAACCGGTTTTGCACAGTCGGTTAACATCACTGACGCCCCCGTCATCGTATGCGAAGCAGATGAATATCCTGCCTCCGTAATCGAGAAACGGCCCAAATTTCATTTTCTGCATCCGCAGATTGCCGTATTAACTGGTATCGCCTGGGATCATATCAACGTTTTCCCCACTTACGACATCTATAAAGAACAATTTGCCATTTTTATCCGGCAGATGGAGCCCGGCCAGGTATTGATTTATAATGCGGGAGATGCCGAACTCGTTGCACTTGTGACCGCTACGGGCGGTCACCTGCAGCTCCTGCCCTATGGCCTGCCCAAACATACCATCGAACAGGGCGTTACCCGGGTCTACTTCGGCGACCACAGCACCGCGCTTGAAGTATTCGGCGACCATAACCTCCTGAACCTCCACGCCGCCAAACTGGTGTGCAACCAGCTCGGCGTATCTGACGCAGATTTCCTGGCAGCCATCGCCTCCTTTACCGGCGCGGCAAAACGACTGGAGCTCGTCGCTAAAAATGAGCATTGCGTAATTTATCGTGATTTCGCCCACGCCCCTTCCAAGGTGAAAGCCACCATGGAAGCCACCAAACACCAGTTTCCCCAACGGAAACTGATCGCTGTACTGGAATTACACACCTATAGCAGTTTGAATGCTGATTTCCTGGAACAATATGATCACGCATTGGATACCGCGGATATCGCCGTGGTATTTTATAGCAAACACGCCCTGGAAATCAAGAGAATGCCCGATCTTGCGCCTGAATTGATTGCACAACGCTTCGGAAGAAACGATCTGCAGGTATTCAACAACCGGGAAAAACTGGAAGCATTTTTATCCGCTCAAAACTACCAGGATACCAACCTGCTGTTAATGAGCTCCGGTACATATGATGGCCTTGATTTCAGCAAACTAAAGGAATTACTGCCAAACAACTAATCAACTCACTAAACAATTACTAAATACTAAATAATGCCTTCTTTGCTCCTCAAAAGGCCACTGGCCGTCATCGATCTCGAAACCACCGGTACCAACGTGGCCGCTGATCGTATCATTGAAATTGCTATCATCAAAGTGTTCCCGGACAAAACAACCCAGTCCAAAGTAAAACGCATTAACCCCGGAATGCCGATCCCCGCAGGATCTACAGCAATTCATGGTATCAAGGACGAAGATGTAAAAGATGCTCCTACCTTCAAACAGGCCGCCCACGAACTCAAACAGTTCATGGATAACTGCGACCTCGCCGGGTACAACTCCAATCGCTTCGATATCCCCCTCCTGGTGGAAGAATTCCTCCGGGCAGATATAGAATTCGATGTATCCAAACGCAAATTCGTAGACGTTCAACGGATTTTCCACCTGATGGAAAAACGCACACTCGCAGCCGCCTACAAATTCTATTGCGATAAACAACTCGAAAACGCCCACAGCGCCGAAGCAGACGCACTCGCTACCTACGAAATCCTGGAAGCACAACTGGGCCGCTACGAACAATTACAAGAGGATATCGACTCCCTCGCCGATTTTACCAAAGAAGAAGATTATATCGACTTCGCCCGCCGCCTCGTCATGCAGGGCGGAAACGAAGTGTTTAATTTCGGTAAATACAAAGGCCGCTCCGTGAGAGAAGTACTGAAAGCAGAGCCACAGTACTACGACTGGATGATGAAGGCCGACTTCCCGCTCAATACCAAACAGAAACTGACGGAAATCTTCCATAATATGATGTTAAAAAAAATGTAATGTTAACCGGGAACGTCATATCTTGCGCCGGAATTGAATTATTTTCGCAGTCCAAAAATATCATCTGCTGAATTGGAAAAGCTTGTCATCATTCCTACGTACAATGAAAAGGATAACATCCGGAACATCATTGACGCTGTATTTTCCTTACAGGAGAATTTTCATGTCCTCATCGTGGATGACGGATCACCTGACGGTACCGGCGCTATTGTAAAAGGCTTACAACAGCAACATCCGGACGAATTATTCCTGGAAGAAAGATCCGGCAAACAAGGTCTGGGTACAGCTTATATCCACGGCTTTAAATGGGCACTGGCCAGAGGTTATCAATACATTTTTGAAATGGATGCCGACTTCTCCCACAATCCCAAAGACCTGGTACGCCTCTATGATGCCTGCGCCAAAGGCGGTGCAGACGTAGCAGTAGGTTCCCGCTATGTAAAAGGTGGGAAAACCGAAAACTGGCCATGGGACCGCGCAGTACTGTCGTACGGCGCCTCTATCTACGTAGGTATGATTACATGGATGCCCGTAAGGGACCCAACAGCCGGGTTTGTATGCTACCGCAACACCGTACTGGAAGCCATTAACCTGGACCAGATACAGTTTGTGGGCTATGCCTTCCAGATTGAAATGAAATTCACCGCGTGGAAACTGGGCTTCAAAATCAAAGAAGTATCCATCACGTTCAAAGACAGGAAAGAAGGCTATTCCAAGATGAGCAAAGGCATTGTAAAAGAAGGTATCCTTGGGGTACTCAAAATACAATGGCAGAGCCTTTTCAGGAATTATGCAAGAAGAGTAAAGAATTAATTAATATACATAAATGGGTGTTTAGGGATTTGTTCATTTTACCAGGTGAACAAATCCCTAAATACATTAAGTGGGTTCATGAAAAAGGCATTTATCCAGCTGCATCTCTCCGTATTTCTGGCTGGCTTCACTGGTATCCTGGGAAAGTTGATTACCCTCAATGAAGGGCTGTTAGTATGGTACCGGTTACTGATTACTTCCATTACTTTATTCGTATTATTCCGCCTGCAGGGCACTTTTAAAAAGCTTCCCTGGAAAGATATTCTGCCCATCGGTGCTACCGGTGTGGTGGTAGCCGCCCACTGGCTTTTCTTTTATGGCAGCATTAAATATTCCAACGTATCTATTGGCGTAATCTGCTTTTCGCTGACCAGCCTCTTCACCGCCATCTTCGACCCGCTGATTAACCGGCGCCGTTTCGATATGGCAGAAATGCTACTGAGCATGCTCACCCTGGCGGGTATTCTGCTGATCTTCCACTTTGATACACAATACCGCACCGGTATCATACTGGGCATTATCTCCGCCATGTTTGCAGCCCTGTTTACCGTATTCAACAAACGCCTGATCAAACGATTTGATACGTCTACCATTACCTTCTACGAACTATCTGTAGGATTCGTAATATTAACACTCTTCCTGCCGGTGTATCTCCATCGTTTTCCGGTGGCAACAATACTGCCTTCCGGTATGGATCTCCTTTACCTGCTCATATTGGCCTGGTTTTGCACGGTACTCATGTACTTACTCAGCATGAATGCATTGAAGAAAATTTCTCCGTTTACCGTTAACCTTTGCTTCAACCTGGAACCGGTATACAGCATCCTGATGGCGTTCGTACTTTTTCATGAAAACAAGTTCCTGAACAATGCTTTCTATGCCGGCTTAAGCTGTATTATGCTTTCCGTAGGTTTACAAATGCTGCGGGTAGCCAAAGGCCGTACATCAAATTAGCAGAAAGCAGAAAGCGGAAAGCAAAAAGCTATTGTAGCGATTGACAGTAGCGGATATTATACGCTTTAATCATCCGCTTCAATAGCTTTTTGCTTTCCGCTTTCTGCTTTCTGCTCTCCAACATATTTCCTATTTTAGCACTTATGAGAAGAGTTTTTTTAGGAATATCCTTCCTGGGATGTTCCCTTTTTACCTATGCGCAACAAGCAGCTAAAAAGCCGTTAGATCACAGTGTATATGATAGTTGGCAAGGCATTGGCGCTAAACTGATTAGCAATAACGGGCAATGGATCGTGTATACCGTAGCCGTTCAGGAGGGAGATGCCAACCTCGTGATTTATGACCGTAAAACAGGTCAAACCACGAATATTCCCCGCGGCAGCAGTCCGCTCATCACAGAAGATTCCCGTTTCCTGGTCTGTCATATCAAACCACTTTATAAAGATACCCGCGAGGCAAAAATCAAAAAGAAAAAGGCCGCAGAAATGCCGAAAGATTCCCTGGCCATCATCACGCTGGGCCAGCTGGATATCCTGAAATTCCCCTCCATAAAATCATTCAAAGCACCTGAAAAAGGCAGCGGCCTGGTGGCTTACCTGGTCGAAAAACCAGCTGCAGATACCGCCAAAGGCAAAAGCAGTAAAGCACCGAAAAACGATGCCGCCTCAGATCGCGCTGACGATGATAAAACCGGCAGCAGCAGCAATGAAAGTGGTACCCTCGTGATCCGGCAACTGTTGTCCGGCAAACAGGATACCGTGAAAAACGTAAAAGAATACACTTTCAGCAAACCCGGTAACCAACTGTTAATAGAAACTGTTACCGATAAGAAAGACTCCCTCTCCCGCAATAGCGTGCTCCTCTGGCATACCGCTACCCGCAAGGCAGATACCCTCAGCCGCAACGCCGCTTACTACAAGCAATTTGCTTTCGACGAGAAAGGCGAACAAGCCGCCTGGGTAGCTACCGCCGACGGCGAAAAAGTATTACAGCCACTGTATAAACTCTACTATTTCAAACCAGGACAAGACAGCGCCCTCGAAGTAGCTGCTAAAAACAGCACCGGCGTTCCCGCTAACTGGAGCGTGAGTGCAAATGGCACGCTCTCCTTCAGCAAAGATGGACAACGCCTGTTCTTCGGCACCGCTCCCCTCCTGCCCGTGAAAGATACTAACATCGTAGACTTTGAAGTAGCTAAAGTAGATATCTGGAATTATAAAGATGATTATCTGCAACCCATGCAATTAAAAAATGCAGATAAAGAATTAAAGAGAAGCTATGTAGCAGTATACTACCCTTCCGGCAACCGCCTCGTACAACTGGGCGACCAAAACCTGCCAACCGTACTCACCGCAGCAGAAGGTAACAGCCCTAACGCTCTCGGCTATACGGATAAAGGCGAGCGCATTCCCCTGCAATGGATGGGCCGTACCAAAAAAACAGCTTTCCTCATCAACACAAATGATGGCACGAGAAAACAGATCAAAGAAAAGCTGGATGGCGACTTTTACTTATCTCCCAATGGTAAATATATCTTCTGGTACGACCTCGTAAACAGGCAATGGTTTAGTTATGATAACGCCAGCGGTACTACGGTAAATATCAGCAAAGACATACCTGCCAAAGTATTTGATGAAGAAGATGATCATCCGGATGAACCGGAAGCCTACGGCATTGCGGGATGGATGAACAATGATGCAGCCGTGTATATCTACGATCGTTATGATATCTGGGAAGCAGATCCCGCCGGTAAAAAAGCACCGGTAAATATCACTCAAAACGGGCGCAAAGAAAAAATCCGTTATCGCTATCAGCGGCTGAACCCGGAAGAAAGATTTTTCACTCCTGGCCAAACGCTGATGCTCACTGCATTCCAGGAAAGTACCAAGTATAATGGCCTCTGTCAACTGGAACTGCCTGGTAAAAACGGTAAAGTAAAACCAGTCAAACAAATTGTATTAGGTCCTCATGCCTACGCCGACTTACTGGAAGCAAAAAACGCGCACGCCTATACGTTTACACGCAGCAACTACGAGCAATCGCCCAACGTATTTACCGGCGATAACATCGCACAGGCTACGCAGATCAGTCATACCAACCCGCAACAGCAAAACTATAACTGGGGCACCGTTTCCCTTTATAAATGGACCACTTTCAGCGGTAAACCATCTGAAGGTATTCTCTATAAACCGGAAGACTTTGACTCCACCAAACAATACCCTGTTATCTTCTATTTCTATGAGAAGTTAACAGATGGGCTGTATGCCTATCAGCCACCGTCGCCTACGCCATCCCGGTTGAATGCCACGTTTTTTGTGAGTCGTGGTTACCTGGTATTTTCACCGGATATCAGCTATGAAAATGGCTACCCCGGCAAAAGCGCTTACGACTACATTGTGAGTGCAGCAGAAGACCTCGCGAAAAAACCATGGGTAGACGGCAAAAATATGGGTATACAAGGCCAGAGCTGGGGCGGCTACCAGGTAGCCTACCTGATCACGCAGACCAACCTGTTCAAAGCCGCATGGGCAGGCGCTCCTGTAGCTAATATGACCAGCGCCTACGGAGGCATCCGCTGGGAAAGCGGCATGAACAGACAGTTCCAGTACGAGCATTCGCAAAGCCGCATCGGCGCTACCTTATGGGACAAGCCGGAACTCTACATCGAGAATTCTCCGCTCTTTAACCTGCCACGCGTAACTACGCCTGTAACCATCATGGCCAACGATGCAGATGGCGCCGTACCCTGGTACCAGGGCATTGAATTGTTCACCGGTTTACGTCGTTTAGGCAAGCCCGTTTGGTTGCTCAACTACAACAACGAAGCACATAACCTGATGCAACGTCAGAACCGTAAAGATATTCAGCGCAGGGAACAACAATTCTTTGATCACTTCCTGAAAGGTGCGCCTGCACCACAATGGCTGGAGAGTGGCGTACCTGCTACAGAAAAAGGCATTAACTGGGGTTGGGATTTACAACAGTAAAAATCGCTCTTTATAGCTGAACGCTACAAGTACTTCGGTGCTTGTAGCGTTTTTTGTTTTTATCGGGAGATGGGGAATAAAGCGGTGGCCACTGGTTATAGATGCAAACCCGGTGGCTACCTGACCGTATGAGGTATTTTGATAAATAAACAATCATACTGCTGTTAATACGTAAAACTAAAGGTTCAAATAACGGATATGGATAACCGTTAGGGCATCTTTGTACCATGCCTCAGTTATACATTATTGCTGGTTGTAACGGCGCGGGGAAAACAACTGCCAGTTATACCCTATTACCTGAAATGCTGGACTGCAAAGAGTTTGTAAATGCTGACGTTATTGCTGCGGAAATTTCTCCCGGTAATCCTGAAAGTGTTGCATTTGAAGCAGGTAGAAAAATGCTGCAAAAAATCCATCAATTAATAAACGAACGATCGGATTTTGCCTTCGAAACAACGCTGGCCACCAGAAGCTATGCCTCTCTTATTAAAAATGCTACAGCAAAAGGCTATGAAATTATCTTACTTTACTATTGGTTGAAGTCGCCTGAATTTGCAAAAAAAAGAGTAGCGGCCAGAGTGGCAGAAGGCGGGCATAATATACCTGCCGATGTCATTAAACGCAGATATTATAGAGGGATCAACAATCTGATAAATTTATACATTCCAATATGTCACCATTGGATTGTAATTGATAATATGAATATCCTGGCAGAAGAAATAATAGTAGGTTCCTTCAATAATGTCAAGATGGTTATTAAATCTACCTTTGGAATACTATTTTGGAGCAAAGCAGATATTATGAGCAATAAAGAAAAAGAACTCATGGAATTTTCTGACAAGGTGATGCAAAGCATGAAAAAGGCTATGCGTAAACTTGTTGAGGCAAGTGCTGTTCAAAACAAAAAACTGATTGTTGGTGACAAGGATGGTAATCCCATAAGTGTTCCTGCAAAAGAGCTATTAAAAAAACTCCAATAGAGAGACCTCTCCCTCCTTCCCCACAAATATATTTTTGATAATATAAAATATTTAACATATATTTACAATAATGTCGCCACTTTAGCATATGGTGTGAATTGCAGCGATAGCGATATCCCTTAACACCACATTATTGTACCTATGAACTTCCATATCTACCATCCAGCAGATGCATTACGTCCTTTTGTAAAGCAATATTATTTCTGGGAAGACAATACCAGGGGCACTATTCAGCTACCACAAAACCTGTTTGCCCTGGGCGATCAGTACCTGGTTTTCATCCTGGAAGGAACGGCAGAAATCAAACCTTTACATCACCGGGCATTTACATTACCGGCGGCTTCCGTGCTGGGACATCTGACCTGCGCCTGTCAACTGCAGGTACAGGGACCAGTGAAAGTGGCCGTAGTACAATTAAATGCGTATGGTTGTCACCGGCTGCTTGGCCTCAATGCTGCCAGTTTTACCAACTATTATCGCAACCTGGCTTGCACAGAGCAGCCACTATGGTGCGAACTACTCAACAACTTATCTCAGATAACGGAGCCTAAACAGGTAGAAAATCTGCTGGATGAAGCTTGCCTACAGGCCCTCAACAGCCAGTCGGATAACCTGAAAACGGTAGATGACATGGTAGACTACCTGCTGATCATGCAAGGCAATGTAGAAGTTGCTGCGCTCTCCAGTCGTTACGGTATATCCCGTCCTACGCTGGAGCGCCTTTTCAGTACTATTGTAGGTATTCCGCCGCAGCTTTTTGCCCGGATGATCCGGTATAAAGCAGCACTCAGCTCTCTGCGTCAACTGAATTTGCCTGAGTGGCAAACACCTATTACTCCTACGGCCTATTACAACCAGGCCATGTTTATACAGGACTACCTGATGTTTAATCACGAAACACCTTCTTATTTTACACCTGCTGCTGCCGCTACTATTGCACATATGCCGGCCGCCGGACACCATGTTGCAGTAGCTAGCTAGTCAACACGGAATAAAAATATTACGTTACTTTAGTGAGCTAATGCTAACTAAACATGGAAACCATTGAAGTAAAAGAAGGGGCGTACCATATCAGTACTGACAAAACCCGGCTCGACCTGAATGCTATTCACGACTACCTGTCTAAAGAATCGTACTGGTCGCAAAACATTCCCTTCGACATTGTGGAAAAATCAATCGCAGGTTCGCTGTGCTTCGGCGTGTACGAGGGCAACAGGCAGATAGGCTTTGCCCGGGTAGTGACAGACGGTGCTGTATTCGCGTACCTCGGCGATGTATACATACTGGAACCTTACCGCGGTAAAGGTCTCTCTAAATTTTTGATGCGAACTATTTTAGCTCATCCTGATCTGCAGGGATTGAGACGTTTCTTACTCGTTACCTCGGATGCACATGGATTATACCGGCAGTTTGGCTTCACTGATATCACCAACCCGGATAAATTCATGCATCGTCATAACCCTGACGTATACACGAAAAAGGCGTAACAATCCTGTTTTTTCCTTAATTTACGACTATAACAAGCCGCTATGGAATATTCTGCCGCCCACTGGCGTGAACAACTGCAATTACAGTCGCATGTAGAAGGCGGCGCCTTCCGCGAAACCTATCGTTCCGACTGGGTGTTGGATATGACTACCCTGCCGGCGGGTATGAGCGGCAACCGCAATGCCTCTACCTGTATTTATTTCCTGTTGGAATCGGGCGAATTTTCCGCTTTTCACCGCATTGCGGCAGATGAGATCTGGCATTTTTATGATGGGCATACCCTTACCATCTACGAAATATGCCCTGGTGGCAAACTCCTGACGCACAAGCTGGGACGCAATATCTCCAACGGGGAAAGCCTGCAGGTGATTATCACCGCCGGCAACTGGTTTGCTTCCCGGGTGGAAGTACCTGGTGGCTATGCCCTCACCGGCTGTACGGTGGCGCCAGGGTTCGACTTCGCCGATTTTGAACTGGCCGGAAAAGCTGCCCTGCAGGCTGCCTATCCGGAACATGCGGCGCTGATAGATGGCCTTACCCGTTAACGGATACGGCTACCCCACTCCCAACTTTTTATTAATTTACAGGCATGAAAAAAATCCTCTTCATCGTTATACTGGTGCTGGCTGCTGTGCTGATATTCTGGTTGGGTAAACGATTCGGCACTACCAACGTTAGCCAGCAGGTCATCTCCAATAGCCTCATCGTCAAAGAAATTGCAGAATTGGCAAGCCTCGACGTGCAGGGATCTTCCAGTATCAAAAGGAGTAATGTGGAGAATAGCGGCGAGTGGACCGACAATTTCAAGAAAGCATTCCTCGAGAATACCATCTGGGTAACGATTCCCTATGAAGCCAAGTTTGGGGTGAATATTGATGAAAAACAGTTTAAGGTAGAAACCACCGATAAAAAGATCATCCTGCATCTCCCCACTCCGCGCCTGCTGAGTTATGAACTGAAAATAGATAAAATGGAAACGGCTAACCGCAAAGGATGGCTGCTATTCCAGGACGACGAAACCTATACAGACGTACAGAAAAAATTATATCAGACTTCCCGCGCCCAACTGGAAAATAATGCCCTTTATATTCAGCAGTCGAAAGATAAAATCAGGAAGGTAATGGAGCAATACTATGCCCCTTTCTTAAAAGACCATACGCTGGAAATACAGTATGAAGGCGATGCCAAAGCCCCGGCACTGCAGTAACCAGCGTCGTATATCCACCACCGGAACTCCTTATTTAGTGCCCGCTTATGCGGCTTGCTCTGCTATGTATTTCACAAGGCTTCTTTTAGCCACAGGCAGCAGCGTTTCATCTACCGGCAGTACCAATGGTGTTTCCACGCAATACACGGCAGGATTGGGCAAATTATTTCGCTCCCGTATCAGCATCGCCTTAATATGCCCTATGGTGTGTACAAAATCCTTTTTATACTCCTGCACATACTCAGTATGAATACCACGGAACTTCTCATCATGCCGCTCGAAAATTGTGAGCCGGTAGGCATAAACGCGGGTATAGCTGGCCCGCCCATCGCAGAGTAAGAAGTAGCCTTCCGTTGTTTCCAATGGAATCAGTCCCACCGGAAAGATGCTCAGGTTACCCGCCACGTACTCATAAATCTCTGCTCCTTCCTTGATCGTGTTGTTCAACTGCGGCAGAGAATATTGAATAATGGATTCCAGTTCGGCCATCAGCTCATCATCAGCAATCAGCTGTTCATATAACAGCTCCAGCTTTTGCAGGTTAACGGCGGTGAGTCGTTTGGGGAACTGCTGTTGTAAAAACTGCTTATTGTCCCGGAAGGCGACAAGATTGTTGTAATGGAAAATGATGTCAGCCAACTGCGGGTACAGCTTGCTTTCGTTGAAGTAACAGTTGATGTCCTGCAGGTAGGCTAATAAGGTATACTTCTTCAGCTCAAAGTCGATATAACCATCAGCGAACCAGGTTTCACTTAACGCTCCCATATCAATTAAATTTAATGGATCTGATACTGAATTTACGAAAAAAAACCCGTAAAAAGGAGCGTTTCCCGGTACTTCGGAGGATTTTAAATAATATTTATATCCTTATCAAAGTTCACCCTATAAAGGATCTAACCGGGAATATAGTAGTAAAAAAGAGGGTAATAACAAAAATATTTTAAACGCGACTTTTTTATTAGCGTAATTTTCATAACTTCAGTATATTATTTTTCATTTTTTTAATTTCAGTTATCATGAACATTTACGTAGCCAACCTGCACTATAGGTTGAACGATGAGGATCTCCATCAGATTTTCAGCGATTTTGGAGAGGTTACCTCCGCTAAGGTTATCAAAGACCACGAAACTGGCCGCTCACGTGGTTTTGGCTTTGTGGAAATGCCTAATCAAGAAGAAGGAGCGAAGGCTATGGATAGTTTGAACGGCAGCGAAATCGAAGGTAAGCAATTGATGGTAAACGAAGCAAGACCTAAACAACCGAATAATAATTTCAAAGGTGGCGGTGGCAACAACCGTGGCGGCGGAGGATATGGTTCCCGCGACCGTCGTTATTAATAATCATCCCCTTTATTCGGCACAAAGGAACTGAGAGGGACGCTTCGTAAGAAGTGTCCCTTTTTTTAGCTGAAAGCATAAAGCCGAAAGCATAAAACTATTGAAGCGAATGATCAATGCGTAATTCGCAAAGTTCATTCGCTTCAATAGTTTTATGCTTTCGGCTTTATGCTTTCAGCTCTTACTATATTCCTCTTTTAGGATCGAAGTTCTCCAGTTCCTGTGCCACGGCAGTCAGGAAGGTAGCGCCCAGTGAACCGTCTACAATACGGTGATCATACGACATAGACAGGTACATCATGTGACGGATACCAATGGTATCTCCTTCCGGTGTTTCGATTACCATCGGACGTTTCTTGATAGCCCCTACCGCCAGGATAGCTACCTGCGGCTGGTTAATGATAGGCGTTCCCATCAGGCTGCCAAAAGTACCTACGTTGGTCAGGGTAAAAGTACCGCTTTGGGTATCTTCCGGCTTCAGCTTATTGGTGCGGGCGGCATTGGCCAGGTGATTCACCTGTTTGGTAATGCCTACCAGGTTGAGCTGATCCGCGCTTTTAATTACCGGAACAATGAGGTTACCGGTTGGTAAAGCCGCAGCCATACCGATATTGATATCTTTCTTAATAATAATTTTATCTCCATCCAGGGAGCAGTTGATCAGCGGGAAACGCTTGATACACTTCACAATGGCTTCGATAAACAGCGGGGTAAAAGTGAGTTTCTCTCCTTCACGTTTTTCAAATTCACCTTTCACCCGATCGCGCCATTTCACCAGGTTGGTCACATCGGCTTCAGCAAAGCTGGTCACATGCGGGCTGGTTTGTTTACTCATCACCATGTGGTTGGCGATCAGCTTACGCATACGGTCCATTTCCACAATTTCCACGTTGCCGTTATAAGTAGGCGACGCCACGGTTGTAGGCGCAGTTACCACTGGCTGACGGGAAGGAGCCACTGCTGCCCCTACCGGTTCCGGCGTTACATCAGGGATAATCTTTCCTTCTTTACGGTCTGCCACGTATTGCAGGATGTCTTTTTTGGTAACACGGCCATCATTACCAGAGCCTGGAATCTTTTCCAGGTCAGCAAAGCTGACACCTTCCTGCTGTGCAATGGTGAGCACCAATGGAGAGTAGAACTTTGCGCCACCGCCAGATACGGCAGTTTCAACTACCGGAGCCGGCGCTGAGGTGAATTTTGGCTCAGTAGCCACTGCAGGCGCTGCAGGTACTACAGGTGCAGTTGCCGCCGCTGCATCGGCATTGGTATTAATACGGGCAATGACAGTACCTACTGCCACCACATCATTTTCGTTAAAGAGCACTTCCGTGATCTCTCCTTCTGCGATAGAAGGTACTTCGCTATCCACTTTGTCAGTGGCAATTTCAAGTACGGTTTCATCCACCTTTACGTGATCGCCCGCCTTTTTATGCCAACGCAAAATGGTGGCTTCCATGATGCTTTCCCCCATTTTTGGCATTACCAATTCTACAATGGCCATAAGATTGATTTTTGCTTTAGTGCGCGACAAATTTAAGGGAATTGTACCAATTCAAAAGGCCCCAATATCCCTATTCCAGAATGAGTTTGCGCAGCTCATTCATGGCATATACAGCCGTCATCTGGGTATTCCGTTCCCGGTCGTACCGCAGCTGAAATTTTACCGCATTCACCTTGTCCTTACTGCCTGCTGCCACCCACACTGTGCCCACCGGTTTTTCCGGTGTACCACCGTCTGGTCCCATAATCCCCGATACCGCAATGGCATAATCTGTATCCAGCAACTGTAAGGCGCCCGCTACCATTTCCCGCACCACCGCTTCACTCACCGCTCCTTCTGCCGCCAGTGTGGACTTCTTCACACCCAATACTTCTTCCTTGGTCTGATACGCATAGGCCACTACGCTTCCTTTGAAATAAGCTGAACTCCCCGGAACAGCCGTGATCCAACTGGCTATTAATCCGCCGGTACAGCTCTCCGCAGTAGCTACGGTTTTGTTCCTTTCTTTCAGTAATTGTCCTAATACCTCTCCAATGGTGATATCCTGGTCTGTTACCACAATATCCGACAGCAAGGCTTTCATTTCATGAAACAACACGCTCACTTCGGCAGCTACGGAAACCTTGTCTTGCCCGAAGGCGGTCAGACGCAGCTTCAGCAGGCTATAGCTGGGCAGGTAAGCCAGCTTTACGTGTGGCGGCAATTTCGCTTCAAAATTCACGAGGCGCTCTGCTACAAAAGATTCGCCCATGCCGGAAGTAATCAATGTTTGGTGTATCACGGCAGGTGTCTGGAAATGCTGCGTCAGTTGCGGCAGCACATAACTTTCCATCATGCCCTGCATTTCATGTGGTACACCGGGCATCGATACATAGATCTTCCCGTTTTTCTCAAACCACATCCCTGGCGCGGTGCCTCTTTTATTGTCGATTACGGTGCAGGACTCCGGCACCATCGCCTGATCCAGGTTACGTTGCAGGATAGGCAAGCCCCTGCTTTCGAAAATATGCAATACATTGGCGAGGGCCGCCTCATTTTGCACCAGCCTGGTATTAAAATAAGTGCAAAGCGTGGGCTTGGTAATATCATCTGCCGTAGGCCCTAATCCCCCTGTTATCAACACAATGTTAGAAACCGCCGCTTCTTTCTCCAGCGCTTCCAGTATATCTTCCTTTATATCGCCAATGGCTACACGGCGATGTACCCAGATCCCCATCGCATTCAACTGCTGTGCAATCCAGGCGGAATTGGTATCTATTGTTTGTCCTATCAGCAACTCATCCCCGATAGTAATAATACTGGTTGTGATCTTTTCCATGATGCTAAAGGTTATTTTCAGGAAAGAATGGCAACAGCCGCTTCTTTAGCTCTTCCGGTAATCCGGCTTTCAGCTTCGTTTTCACGTCAATGAATACCAATGTAGTAACTCCCACATTCAGCAATTCATTCTTCTCATTATACAACTCGCTGTGAAACTGTATTTTAGAGCTCTTCGGCAACTCCCGGAGTGTAGTCTTCACCGTTATAAGATCGTCATAATACGCCGGCCGCAGGTATTTCACATTCAATTCAGCTACCGGCATAATCACGCCCTGATCTTCCAGTTCCTTATAGGTAAAACCCAGCTCCCTGATGGCTTCTGCCCTTCCTACTTCATAATACAATCCATAATTACCGTAATAAAGATACCCCATCTGGTCTGTTTCACCATAGCGCACCCGGATCGTTGTTGTACTGATAAACATGGTTCCTTCCTCTTTTATACCTGAAAAATTACTTGAAAACTTTATTTACCCAATGCTCCGTCAATGGAAAATTTACCCGGACCAGTGAATAACAGCGTCACAAATGCGGCCAGGAAAAGAATCGGTAATTCTTTTTCCGGGATCGACTTGGATGCCTGGATCATAAAAATAATCACACTCATACAAATCACCAATGGAATGGAAGCCAGTCTGGTCAACAGTCCCATGATAATCAACACCGCACAGAACACCTCTGCAAAAACTGTCATCCCCAAAGAAATTTTATGACCTACCCCTAAAGGATCCGGAAAAGAATTCATTTTGGCAGTAAAATTGATCAGCTTGGGCCAGCCGTGCATTAATATCATTCCTCCGAATACTACCCGGAGTACCAACATAGAAAAATTAACAGCGCCGTTCGTGTAACCGGTTGAGAACAGTTTTCTCATAGTAGGTAAGGTTTTTGTACTTGAAATTATTTTTCGCAAGATAAATGAATAGACTTTGCCTTGCTACCGGAGTTATCCACATTGTTGGAAACGCAATCTGAAAAGAAGAGATATAACTTTTATATTTGCCAACATCGGTTCGCAAAGGCGCGAAGGAGCAAAGGAGAATAAGAAAGAGAAGTGAAAAGGGGCAGAAAAATATCACATCATCTTTGCGCCTTCCCCCGCCTGGCTCCTTTGCGTGAAAATATTTTGCCGGAAGATTCGTTTTAAACGCATATTCAAGAAATAACAGCTATAGCATGCACTTCATAAGAAAAGTTTTAGTACCCGGACATCTGTACTTATCGCTCGTGGCTTTCGCCGGCGCAGGTTTGGCAGGAATGCCTGCCGCACAGGCACAACAAACACGCGTATATACAGATCCGGAAAAAGTATTCAAAGACGCCCAGCAATATTTCCAACAGGAAAAATATGCTGTATCCATGCAGCTTTTCAAGCAAACAATTGATAACATCGATTATTTCCATGAAACGAACCGCGACCTGGTAAAAACAGATGCGTTCTACTATTATACCATCTGTGCCCTTAAACTGCAACAGGACAATGCAGAGAAAGAAGCACTCCGGTTCCTGAAACTGGCCAATAACAACGCCCGCGAAGAACTCGTGAGCTACCAACTGGCCAAATACTATTTCCGCCAGAACAAACTCAAAGAGGCTATTCCCCTCTACGAGAAAGCCAACATCGAAAACCTATCCAATGCGGAAATCGCAGAGGCCAAATTCGAACTGGCCTATTGCTATTTTAATCTGAAAGACTTTAAAAAAGCACAGCCGCTCTTCTCCTCTATCAAAGAAGTTCCCGGCAAATACAGTATCCCGGCCAATTACTACTATGGTTTCATCGCTTACTATAATCACCAGTACGGAGAAGCACTCAACAGCTTCCAGAAAGTAGTCAATGAACCTAAATACAGCAATGTAGTACCTTACTACATCGCCGAAATTTATTACTTCCAGGGTAAAACCGATCAGCTTATCGCTTATACAGAACCCCTCCTCGATAAAGGCGGCCAGTACTACGAAGCAGAGCTGAAACAACTTCTCGGTAAAGCATATTTCGAAAAGAAAAACTACCAGAAAGCATTACCCTACCTGCAAGACTTCCAAAACAATGCAGATGAGGTAAGAAATGAAGATATCTACCAATTATCGTATGCCTACTATCAGACGAATAACCTGAATAAGGCCATCAGCGGCTTCAAACAACTGAGCAGCTCGAAAGACTCATTGGGTCAGAATTCTATGTACCTGCTGGGCGACTGCTACCTCCGCACCGGCCAGAAATCAAATGCACGCAACGCCTTTGCTTTTTGTGCCAACAACAGCTCCAATGCACAACAACAGGAAATTTCCCGCTTCAACTACGGCAAATTATCCTATGAACTGGGCTACCCCGATGCGGCACTCAATGAGCTGACACAATTTGTAAAAACTTATCCGCAGTCTGCCTATAACAAAGAAGCCCGCGAAATACTGGTGAATCTCTTCATGAACAGCAACAACTACAAAGATGGTTTAGCTACCATTGAAATGATTCCCGATAAAAACCCGACCGTACTAAAAGCTTACCAGAAAGTAGCCTACGGACGCGCCACCCAGCTGATCAACGACCAGCAACTGGCAGAAGCCGACCGCCTGCTGGATATTGCCATCAGCAATCCATACGATCCGCAAATCAAACAACTGGCGCATTTCTGGAAAGCAGAAATTGCCCTCCGTCAAAATAAAACAGACCAGGCTATCACTAACCTGAACGCCTATCTGAATACTACCGCCCCCGTTTCCGGTGAAGCCAATGCCCAAACCGCCAGCTATAACCTCGGTTACAGCCTCCTGAAACAAAACAAATACGCGGAAGCACTACCACATTTCGAAACAGCACAGAAAACCAGCGGCCCGAATGCACAACGTATTGCTACCGATGCCGCACTCCGTAGTGGCGACTGCTACTACATGCTGCGCCAATTCCCTAAAGCACTGGCACTGTATGATCGTATCATCAGCAACAACGAACCCGGCGCCGATTACGCAACTTATCAGAAAGCCGTTATCCTGGGCCTGCAGGGAAAACAAAGCGAGAAATTAAACCTGCTGAAACAACTGGGTAACAAGTTCCCCAGCTCCGGGTTTAATAACGAAACAGATATGGAAATAGCCAATACCTATCTCTCGGAAGAAAAATATACAGAAGCCATTCCTTTCCTGGAGAATGTATTGCAAAAACAACCCAACGGCGCCAACGCCCCAAGAGCATTGCTGAAACTGGGCCTGAGTTATTTTAATAAAGACAACGACAGCAAAGCATTGGCTTATTACCGCCAGGTAGTGGAAAAGTTCCCCGGTTCACCGGAAGCAAATGAAGCCCTGCAAAGTATGAAATCGATCTACGTCAGCCAGGGTAAAACCGACGACTACCTCGCTTTCCTGAAAGCCAGCGGCAGAACCGTTACTGCTACCGCGGAAGATTCTCTCACCTATGCAGCAGCAGAATCACGCTTCAGCAACAACGATTGCACTGGTGCTACCACAGGGTTCAATAACTACATCCAGAAATATCCAAACGGGCAGTTTATCTTACCCGCTTACTTCTATAAAGCAGAATGCGCCTATAACAACAAAGACTATACGGCCGCGCTGCCGGCGTACGAATTTGTATTGTCGCGCAACAATAGCCTGTATGCAGAAAGATCTGCCCTGCAGGCTGCCAATATCAACTTCTACCAGGTAAAAAATTATGAGAAGTCGAGGACCTATTACCTGCAACTGCAGGACCTCGCCACCAGCAAAGAAAACAGCCTTTCTGCCACCCGTGGATTACTCCGCAGCAACTATCAGCTGAAACACTGGGATGAAGTATCCAACTACGCAGAGATGCTGCTGGCCGCTGCCAACATCAGCACAGACGATCAGATCATTGCACACTTCTATCGCGGTAAAGCACTGCAACAGGCGAAAGATTATGCTGCCGCACTGACGGAATTTAAAACCGTTGCCAACATGACGAAATCTGAAACAGGTGCAGAAGCCCGCTATAATATAGCCGACTGCTACCTGCAACAGAATGAACTGGATGCTGCGGAAAAAGCCGGCTTCGATGTGATTAAAAATACCCCATCCTACGAATACTGGGTGGCTAAATCATATATCCTGCTGGGAGATGTATATGCCCGTCAACAGGACTATTTCAATGCAAAAGCTACTTACCAGAGTATTGTTTCCAACAGCACCATTCCTGAACTGAAACAGGAAGCGAAAGAGAAACTGGCAAAAGCAGAAGCAGAAGAAAAAGCAGCCGGTAAAAAACCAAAGAAATAACATTCGTTCCGGATGTTGGAATTTTGACATTTAAGCGCAACACAGCATGAACATTCAAGCAATATATAACAAACGTACTTTCATCACCACCGCACTGGGCGTAGCCGGATTGCTGTCTTCACAAAAGACGTTCGCACAGGAACCGCTGAAACAGGAAACGATCGATATCATTTCCACTAATCAGCCTAAACTGCGGGATGCCTATAAACTCAATCTCACCGCTACCTTACCTGGAATTGATACCAGCAGACCATCGCTGAAATACCAGATTCCGGCACTCAACCTGAATTTCATGTACCAGGCCACGCCGCTGAAACCACTGGCACTGGGAAAGGATTCGCTTTCTTACCTGCAAAACAATTTCCTGAAACTGGGCTATGGTAACCTGAAAACACCTTATGTACAGGCAGGCTTCGGTAGTGGCAGAAAAGACGTGTATAACTACGGGTTATATGTGAACTACACCGGCTCCCAGGGCAAAGAAATCTCCGATCAGATCTACAGCAACCTGAATGTACTGGCCTCCGGTACTTACCTGTTGCCTAAACTCCGCTTCGATGCCAGCATCGGATACGACCGGAACACCGTGCATTACTACGGCTATGGTCATGATACCGCCAGCTATAAAAAAGATGATACCCGCCAAACCTTTAACCAGCTTACTGCTACGGTAGGAATGCAAAACCGGCCGCAAAACGACTGGGCATTTACCTTCCAGCCACAGGTGAAATTTATTCTCTTCAATGATGCCTTTAAACGCACAGAGAATACCTTCCTGTTGAAAGTACCGGTACGTAAACAGGTGTTTGAAGATATCTACATTGGCGTGGAAGGCGTTTTTGATTTATCTACCTACAAACAGGATAACAACCGCGCCATCAACAATAATATCGCAGCCATCCATCCTGCAGTGGATATCATTAAGCCAGGTTTTGTGTTGCATGCAGGGGTTAATCCTACGTGGACCGACAGTAAATTCTACCTGCTGCCAGACATCGTGAATGAGTCGCACCTGGTACGCAAAAAACTGATCCTGAGCAGTGGATGGATTTCCTATTTTGAAAAGAATTCCTATCGTAACCTGGCTAACAAAAATCCGTTCCTGGCGGGCTTACCCGGCGATTTGCTGAATACCCGTGTAGAAGAAAAATATACCGGTATCAAAGGTACATTGGGCAGTCACTTCAACTATAACACCAAATTCGCTTCCGTTACCTGGTACAATATGCCGCTGTTTGTAAATGATAGCGCAGATACCAAAATGTTTACTACCCGTAACGAAACCATGCTCCGTGCTTTCCAGCTGCACGCAGAAGTGGGATATATTGAAGAAGAAAAATTCCAGGCACGTGTTACCTTCGACTGGTACAACTATAACAAACAGGAAAAAGAAGTACAACCCTGGCACCTGCCTCCTTTCCAGGGCGATTTATTTGTGCAATATACCATTGCTAAAAAATTGCGCCTGAATGCGGATCTCTTTGCCCTGAGTGGTAGTTACTACCTGCTCCCCAACAAAGATTTCAACAAAACCAAAGGTGCATGGGACCTGAATGCGGGCGCATCCTATGATATTACAAAAAACTTTGGCCTCTGGGTAAACGCCAATAATATTTTCAACTCTCACTACCAACGCTACTACCTGTATCCAACTTATGGATTCAATGTAGTAGGTGGAGTACTGATCAAGTTCTAAATGGGCTGCAACCCATTTACATCAGCTTTTAGCCATTAGCTTTCAGCTTTTAGCAAAATGCAGCGGAGAACATGTGATATGTTTATCTTCGCTGCATTTTGCTAAAAGCTGAAAGCTAATGGCTAAAAGCTCTCAAAAAATCTTAACTTCCCTTTTGGCAAAACAGCAGAAAGCACGAGAATACACCATATCCTGCGTCCTCCGCTGCATTTACTAAAAGCAAACAGCTAAAAGCCAATGATGTTACAACTATATATCCAGGAAGTGCTGTTTAAACAGCGGGTTTGTGTGGTACCACAGCTGGGAACTTTTTCTGTACAACATTTTCCGGCACATTATAATTCACAAACACAAACGTTGACACCTCCCCGTGAGCAGGTGATGTTTACCCAGCAATGGCAGGATGATGGCTCTTGTGTAGAGTGGATTGCCCTCAAAGAAAACCTGGTACCGGCAGTAGCACAACGTAAATTTGAAAAATACCTGGAAGAACTGAAAGAAGGCCTCAAATCCGGTACTCCATTGGTGCTCCCTGGTATTGGCCAGTTGCAGGGCGACTTTGCCGGCAACATTCATTTCCATGCAGAAGAGCTGCCAGTGGAAAAAGCAAGTTTAGATATTACTCCTATTCATCGTCCTGAAAATAAAACAGACAATAAACCCGGCGCCTATACGCCGCCCCCCACGCCTGTTCCGGCCATAGAGCCGATTATGACCGAGGAAGTGGAAGATACACTGGAAGCCGTTACAGAAGAAAGTGGATTTAAATGGTGGTGGGCCGCTATTCCTATTGCCGCTGTTATAATAGGTGTGGGCATTTGGTTGTATCTCTCTAACACACCAGGTAGCGGTGAGGCAGCACCTGTGGTGAATACAGATTCTATTGCAAAGCAACATGTGGCTGACTCCCTGAAACAGGTTGCCATTGCGGACTCCATAGCAGCCGCTAATACGATACAAACTTATTATGCGGTGATTAACCCACATAAAGACAGCAGCGAAGCAGTAAAGGAACAGAAGAAACAGGCTAAATGGGGAAGAACGCTGGTGATCTATAAAAGAGACAGCTTATTCAGGACTGCAGTAGAACTGCACGTGTTACCAGCGGATACAACACCTCATCTGGATACTATCAGGCGCGAGTTTAAAAGATCAGACATCTACCTGGAACATTAATATCAAACTTTAATTTCACCCGCTACAATCTCCAGCCCCTCTGCAAAAGTATGGGGCTGGTAGCCCAGTTCTTTTGCGGCCTTATCGATTACCAAACCTGTTTTTGCAGGACGTGCAGCCGGTTGCGCCAGTGTTTTGGAGCTAATCTTTTCCACCAGTGAAGTATCCAATTGGAAGAATTCTGCCGTTTTAATGGCCATATCATATGGTGTCAGGACTTCGTTACCGGAGATATTAAAGAAACCACTGGCTTTTTTATCTGCAATCAGCAAACAACCTTTCGCCAGATCATGACATAATGTAGGAGTACGCCACTGGTCATCTACAACTTTTACTTTCTTTCCCTGTTGTAAATTATTTTTCACCCAGGTAATCATGTTATTGCGATGTGGATCTGCCACCACCCCATATACCAGCACGGTGCGTACAATAGCCCATTGCAATTTACTGTTGGCTACCAGGCGCTCTGCCGCTACTTTACTGGTACCATAGTAATTGATAGGGTTTACGGCAGCGTCTTCGCCATAAGGTCCCTGTAATCCGTCAAATACAAAATCAGTAGAGAGAAAAATGAAGAAGGCATTCACACTTTCTGCCGCATGTACCAGGTAACGTGTAGCCCCTACGTTAGTATCCCAGCAGGCATCTTTATTTTTTTCACAATCATCTACCTGCGACATAGCGCCACCGTGAATGATCACGTCCGGCTTATGCTTTTCTACGAGCTGCTTTACACTGGCGGCCTCCCGGAGGTTCACCGCCTCATAAGTGTAATTATCCCGCAGGGGAAAACGATTAGGGCCTCTGCCTGTAGCTATTACATCATACTTTCCATCTTGCAGAAAAAGCGGGATCAAATGCTGACCCAATAATCCGTTACTACCTGTTATAAGTACCTTCATATTTATTTGTTAGCCTATTTTTAAAGATAAGGAAAAAAGCAGAAAGCATAAAGCACAAAGCAAAAAGCCATTGCAGCAAATGAACCAAAGCGAATAGGATATCCGCGGTAATCACTCGCTACAATGGCTTTTTGCTTTGTGCTTTATGCCTTCTGTTATTTACCCATGCCCAGGTTGTACATGGTAAACGCCCAGATATCCGTGGCTTCATCAATCAGCTTAGACGTAGGTTTACCTGCTCCATGCCCGGCCTGTGTTTCAATACGGATCAGGGCAGGATTAGGACCTGCATTATCAGCCTGTAGGGTAGCTGCAAACTTAAAAGAGTGCGCAGGCACCACACGGTCGTCGTGATCACCGGTAGTAATTAATGTAGCGGGATAAGATGTGCCGGGTTTCAGGTTATGCAACGGTGAATACTTCAGCAGGTATTTAAATTGTTCCGCATTGTCGCTGCTACCATACTCCACCGCCCAGGCCCAGCCGATGGTGAATTTCTGGTAACGCAACATATCGAGTACGCCTACTGCCGGCAATGCTACCCTGAACAGGTCAGGACGCTGCGTCATGCAGGCGCCTACCAGCAGGCCTCCGTTAGAACCGCCACGGATCGCGATCTTCAATGGGTTGGTATATTTTGTTTTCACCAGGTACTCCGCAGCTCCGATGAAATCGTTGAATACATTTTGTTTTTTATCGAGCATGCCTGCTTTATGCCATGCCTCCCCGTATTCGCTGCCACCGCGCAGGCCTACTACCGCGTATATACCGCCCTGTTCCATAAAGTACAGGTTGGAAACGCTGAAACCTGGTGTTTGCGGAATATTAAAACCACCATAGCCGTATATCAATACCGGATTATTGCCGTTTGTTTTGATACCTTTTTTATAAGACAGGAACATAGGAATGCTTTCCCCATCTGCACTTTTAAAGAATACCTGTTTGGTTTCAAAATCAGCCGGATTAAATTTCACAGCCGCTTTATCATATAAAACAGATGCGCCGGTGCTGATATCATATTTATAGATGGTAGGTGGTGTAACGAAAGACGTAAAGGAATAGAAAAATTCCTTATCGGCCTTCTTACCCCCAAATCCGCCGGCAGCACCGATGCCCGGCAATTTTATTTCACGGACCAGCTTCCCCTGGTAATCATGTTGATAAACTTTGGTGGACGCATCTTTCAGGTAAGAAAGAAATAAGTAGCCACCACCTGTGCCTACACCCTGCAAGGCTTCTTTCCTTTCCGGTACCACTACTTTCCAGTTGGCTTCTTCCGGATGTGCGGGATCAATCAGCACTACTTTATAGTTAGGTGCGTTGTGGTTGGTACGCACCAACAGCTTGTCGCCATCATTATCGATCACCTGTGGTTCATAGTCGAAACCTTTCACCAGCAGGGCAAAGTCTTGCTGCGATGGGTTATGCGTATCCTTATAATGAAGTTCTGCACCGGAAGTACCTTCTGTGGTGGAGAGAATGAGGAAGCGTTCATCTTCTGTTACCTGAACGCCGGCGTTGCGCAGGGGATGTGCATCATCTTTATATATTAACTGGTCTTTGTCCTGTGCATCGCCCAGCTGATGATAATATACTTTCTGGTATTCATTTTTACCGGAAAGCTTGCTTTGTTCATTGGGTTTATCGTAGCGGCTGTAATAGAACCCATTTCCTTTCCAGGCGAGGCCACTGAATTTTACCCACTCGAGTTTATCGGCCAGCAATTGTTTGGTGGCTACATCTATGACGAAGCCTTCCTGCCAGTCGGATCCTGCTTTGGCGAGCAGGTAGGCAGCATATTTCCCATCTTTGGAGAAGCTGATGTTGCCTAATGCGGTGGTACCGGCGGCGGAGAGTTTGTTGGGATCCAGGAAAACCTCGGAAGGACCGCCTAAAGTAGCGGAGCGGTAAAGAACGGCCTGGTTCTGTAAACCATCATTTTTAAAATAGTAATAATAATCACCATGTTTAACTGGCGCCCCATTTTTGGGATAGTTCCAGAGTTCTTCCAGGCGTTTCCGGATTTCCGCACGGAAAGGGATCTGGGAGAGGTAGTCCTGTGTAACCTTGTTCTGTGCTATCACCCAGGCTTTTATTTCTTCGCTGTGGTCGTTTTCGAGCCACCGGTAAGGATCTGCGATTTTTGTACCGTGATAATCATCTACGGTATCCACTTTTTTTGTATCCGGATAATTGATATGTTGTTGTTGTCCCATTGCCTGTAAAGTCATAAAACTCACGCTCATAAAGATCCACCTCCTATTATATTTTTTAAACATGCGTAAAATTTTTTAAAAATTTTGGCTACTTTGTTTGACGGAAATTAAAAATTTAGGTTATTTCATCAGATAACAGTTAGAAAACAATTGCAAAATGTTATTTTTGTGCGCCTTTAAGATATTTTTTTAGCAATTTATATGAAAAAACTGAACAACATTGCAGTCCTTACATCGGGAGGAGATGCTCCTGGCATGAACGCCGCAGTTCGTGCAGTTGTAAGAACGGGCATTTATCATCAGCTGAATGTGTATGGCATTATGTACGGCTATAGGGGAATGTTGAAGAACGAAATTTTCCCAATGGAGTCCAAGTCTGTTGCCAACATTATACAGCGCGGGGGCACCATCTTGAAGACCGCCCGGTGCAAAGAGTTCTATGAATATGAAGGGCGAAAAATGGCTTACGAAAATCTGAAAAAACACAACATTGACGGGCTGGTAGTTATCGGTGGCGACGGCTCGTTTAATGGTGCGCAAAAGTTCAGCCAGGAATTTGACATTCCGTGTATAGGCTTGCCTGGTACTATTGACAAGGACATTGCGGGGACTGATTCTACTATTGGTTTTGATACGGCGGTGAATACGGCGGTAGAAGCGATAGATAAGATCAGGGACACAGCGGATGCGCATGATCGCTTATTTGTAATTGAGGTAATGGGCCGTGATGCCGGTTACATCGCTTTACACAGCGGCATTTCCACTGGTGCGGAGCACATATTGCTGCCTGAACGCAAAACAGAAGTAAATGACATTATCGAAGAACTGCAGGCAAATGAACGCCGCAGGAAATTGGTTAACCTGATTGTAGTAGCCGAAGGTGATGAAACCGGCGGTGCTACAGAAGTTGGTCGCATTATTAAAGAAAGGTGCCCTCAGCTGGATACCCGGGTAAGTATCCTCGGGCATATTCAGCGTGGCGGCGCTCCCACCTGCACAGATCGTATTCTGGCCAGCCGTCTCGGCTATGCAGCAGTAGATGCCCTCCTCGAAGGCATTCATAATGTAATGATTGGCGTGGTAAACGACAGAATCCATTACACTCCTCTTGATAAAGCTGTTAAAGCCAAACAGGAAATTGACCCCGAATGGTTTAAGATTGTTAAAATTCTAGCGAGTTAAAAAATTAGACTTATGAGTACAAAGGATCTTTCGAAATACTACCACAAGCAGATGGACAACGCTGCAGGTAGGGAACACTCTTCGCACAAAACAAAAATCGTGGCTACCGTAGGCCCGGCCTGTGATACCTATGAAGGATTACTCACCCTGGTAAAAGCAGGTGTGAATGTATTCCGCCTGAACTTCTCTCACGGATCGCATGAAGACAAAGCACGCATCATTGAATATATCCGTCAGATCAACAAAACTGAACCTTATACTGTAGCGATCCTGGCCGATTTACAGGGTCCTAAACTCCGCGTAGGTGAAATTGAAAACAATGCCCTGCCGCTGAAAAAAGGTGATCTCCTCACCTTTGTTAACGAGAAGCTGGTAGGTAACATGGAAAAAATTTACGTTTCCTATCCCGACCTGTATAAAGATCTTCGCGTTGGCCAGAAAATTTTGCTGGACGATGGTAAAATTGAAACTGTTGTAAAAGATATCACTGCAAATGGTGAAATCAAAGCTGAAGTAACCTTACCAGGTGTATTGTCTTCCAAAAAAGGCTTTAACCTGCCAGATACCAAAATATCCCTGCCAGCACTGACTGACAAAGATATTATCGACCTGGAATTCATCATCGATCACGAATGCGACTGGGTAGCTTTATCTTTCGTAAGAAGTGTAAAAGATCTCGCTTTACTGCGCAAACGCCTGGAAGCACGCAATTCTAAAATCAAGGTGATCTCTAAAATTGAGAAACCTGAAGCTATCCAGAACCTGAAAGAAATTATCTGGGAAAGTGATGGTGTAATGATTGCACGTGGTGACCTCGGTGTGGAACTGCCGGTTGAGCAAATTCCAATGATCCAGAAAGATATCATCCGCAAGTGTATTCACCGTGCAAAACCGGTAATCGTGGCTACACAGATGATGGAGAGCATGATGGACCGCACCCGTCCTAACCGTAGTGAAATCACCGACGTAGCAAACGCTGTACTGGAAGGTGCCGATGCAGTAATGCTCAGCGGCGAAACCGCTACCGGTATGTTCCCTGAACTGGTGATTCAAACCATGAATAAAATCATCCAGGAAGTGGAAAAAGAAGCGATCATCTACAACCGTAACCTGATCCCTCACCGCCACTCTCCTACCTTCCTCTCCGATGCACTGTGCTACAACGCATGTAAAATTGCGGAAGACCTGGATGCAGATGCCCTCATCGGTATGACCCAAAGCGGCTACACCGGCTTTATGCTGAGCAGCTACCGCCCACGCAGCCCACTCTTTATCTTCACCAAAGAAAGATCACTGGTAAATCAGCTCAGCCTCAGCTGGGGTGTACGTGCCTTCTACTATGAAGAAGAAGAAAGCCTCGATGATATCGTTTTCGATCAGATCAACATCCTGAAAGAAAGAGGTTTCATCAAATCTGGTGATGTGTGCGTAAATACCGGTAGTACACCTGTAAAAGATCACTTACCTACTAACATGTTGAAGATCACGAAAGTGGACTAAAACAGCTGTTAGCTATCAGCTTTTAGCCATTAGCAAAAAGCTTTTAGCACTCACAAAATATAGATGGAGATGGAGTTTTACTACTTCATCTCCTTTTTTTATCCCATTCAATCTCCGCAGCATTTACTAACAGCTAACTGCTAAAAGCTAACAGCTAAAAAACATATACAGACTTGTCTGTTTTTAAGAAATAATCCCTAATATTGCCCTATGAAAGAAAATGGTGCTAAAGAAAGGATCTTAAATGCTGCCGGTGAATTATTCTATGAACAGGGCTACCTGGCCACCGGCATCAACCAGATTATTGAAGAAGCAGGCATCGCCAAGGCCAGCCTGTACCAGCACTTCCCCTCCAAGGATGCGCTGCTCACCGCTTACCTGCACAGAACCCGCCTCCATAACCACGAGTTAAGGACGCAGTTTCTGAATAAGCTGGCCCCGGGAAAAGACAAGCTCATGGGCCTGTATGAATACCGGCTGCAGCATATGCAAAGCAACCATTTCAAAGGCTGCGCCTTCATCCGCATTGCCTACGAACTACCCGGACTCAGCGACGAGGCCATGGCGCAAATACGCACCCATAGCCAAACCATCCGCACCTTTATCACCGAACAATTATTAGTCATTCGTAAAAACTTCCCGGAAAACGAACTGGAAGAGATGGCAGACATGCTGCTCAATCTCTACGAGGGCGCCGGCCTGCAGGGATACATCCTGAAATCCCCCAAGCCCATGGAAGACACCAAAAAGGTAGTAGCCCGTCTTCTTGACACACTATAAAACACTTTCCTTAACAATTAAATAGTCATCGGCACCGCCGCCGATATACTTTTTCACCGCTTCAAAAATTTTGGCCGTATGAAAACAGACCAGTCTGTATATATTCAATCACCTGCCATCAATCCATGGATGACCCTGGGCGTTATCCTGCTGGCGCCACTCATCACCGTGATAGATGTCTTCATCGTTAACATCAGCTCACCAGCCATCAAAGGCTATTTTCACAGCACAGACGCCGCCCTGGAACTGGTGATCGCCTCCTACCTGCTGGGATATGCCGTATTCCTCATCACCGGCAGCCGCACCGGCGACTACCTCGGCAAAAAAAGCGTATTTATCACCGGACTGGCCGCTTTTACCATCACTTCCGGTATGTGCGGCTTTGCCACCTCCATGGAAATGCTCATCGTATCACGCCTCCTACAAGGTATCGCCGCCGCATTTACGGTACCACAAACCATTACACTGATTCAACTGAACTTCCAGTCGCCCACCGATCGCGACAAAGCCTATGGCCTCTATGGAGCCTCATTAGGTACCGGCGCCACCATTGGCCAATTCCTGGGCGGATATTTCGTTTCCTCCCACCTGATCCACGATAGCTGGCGGTTGATTTTTCTCGTGAACCTGCCCTTCGGCATTATCGCTATGATACTGGCCTGGTTCTTTGTACAGGAGTCTCCGCAAAATAAATCGACCCGCTTTGATGTGCCTGGCACCCTTTTGCTCACCCTGGCCTTGTCTTTCTTAATATATCCTATTGTACAAGGCACAGAACTGGGCTGGCCTGCATGGACCATCGGGATGCTGGCAGCCGCTTTGGTACTCTTAATTATTTTTGTGCGCTATCAATACCGGAGAGGTATTCAGCAACGGGATCCGCTGGTACCGCTGGATCTCTTCCGCATCCGCAGTTTCAACACCGGCATCATCAGCGTATTATTTTTCTTTGGGGTGAATACCGCATACATTTTTATTATCTCCATCTACTTCCAGTCGGGCTTTCATCTCCCTCCTTTCAAAACCGGTAATTACTTTGTGTTGCAAACGCTTGCTTACCTGGCGGCTTCTTTGTGGTCTATCAAAAACGCAGGCCGTTATGGAATCCGGCTGTTGCAGGTGGGAGTTATTGCTATTGTAACAGCTTTTATCCTGCAATTAATTTTATTTCAGGGAGATGAGATCACGCCCTGGGCTATTTTCCCCTGTTTGATCATCTACGGCATGGGCTCAGGCCTGCTGATGCCTTCCTTATTAAAAGTAGCCATGTGGGATATGCCTGCTGCCAAAGCAGGAGCAGCCAGCGGCGTGTATTCCACTATCCAGCAAATTGCTTCTGCTTTGGGAGTAAGTATTTTAGGCGGTATATTTTTACGCCTGGCGCACACTTCAGGCAACTACTACCTGGCGTATAAAGTAGCCCTGTTCTGCATGATAGGCTACCTGGCGATAGTCATGTATATGCTGCGCCGGGTTAAGCGCTGATCACTTTATTTTCTTTTTTTATAGGTCAGCACATAAATGAGAAAAGCGGTGGCAATTAAAGCAGTACCTGCAATACAAACGCCTGGCCATTGTGCAACAGACCATACCCATAAGCCAATACCGGATCCAAGCGAGGTACCCACAAAACTGGTGGTCATAAACACCGTGTTTAAACGGTTCCTTGCTTCCGGTAACAGCGTATAAATGCGGGTTTGATTGGATACATGGATTCCCTGCAAGCCCAGGTCTATCGCAATAATGCCGACAATAATGCCGATAATATTGGCCCGGAAAACGTAGAACAGGAAGTAGCCCAGGAATAAGAAAATGATACCATACCCAATGGCTATACGAGGATTTTTCTTATCCGCAATCCGTCCTACTAATGGCGCACCTAAAGCACCCGCAGCGGCCGCAAGTCCCATTAAACCAATTTGCTCACTTGTATAATGGAAGGGGGCGTCCGATAACAGGAACACAACGGTAGTCCAGAACATCCCAAACATAGCAAAGCAACAGGCGTTAATAGCCGATGCTTCTCTTAACATGGGCTGCTCTTTGACCAATGTCAGCAACGATTTCATCAGGTCGCCATACGTGCCCTGGAAATTCGGTTTACTGGAAGGAAAAGATGTAATCATAATCACCGCCAGCAAAGCACTGATACCCGCTGCGATCCAAAACATAGCACGCCAGCCAAGGTGATGTCCTACTACGCCGCTAAGCGTGCGCGATAACAGGATGCCAACAAGCAAACCGCTCATGATAGTACCAATTACTTTACCGCGACTGGCAGGATCAGAAAGATTCGCCGCCAATGGCAGGATCAGTTGGGGCACTACGGAAGTAAAGCCAATCAGTAAACCCGTTATTTTCAACATAGTAATATTTACCGACATGGCAGCTGCTATCAACGCGCCTACTGCCGCCACCGTCATCACTACAATCTGGCTTTTTCTTTCCAGTTTATCGCCCAGCGGTACGCAGAACAACAGTCCCAGCGCATAACCTACCTGCGTGAAAAAAGTAACTTGCCCCGCGTTGCTGTCGCTGACACCGAACTCTTCGCTCATCAATACCAGCAAAGGTTGGCTGTAATAAATGTTTGCTACAATGAGCCCGGTACAAAGGGCCATAATTAATATATTCCATCTGCTAAGTGCCATAAAATCGTGCTGTCTTTTTTTGACAATGCAAAGATAGCAAGTTCGCTTTTACGACTTCGCTTTTAGTGGAAAAGGGTAAATTTGTGTGACTATTTACTTAAAGCTAACGGTATGTTTACAAGCATTAATCCATTTACGCAGGAAACCATCGCTGAATATGCAGCACATACGCCCGCAGAAATAGAACAGAAATTACAGCTCGGACATAAAGCCTGGCAGCAGTTAAAGGAAGTGCCGCTGGAACAACGCCGGAAATGGATGATGGAAGTGGCGCAATCCATGAAAGACCAGGTAGATATGCATGCTGCGCTGATTTCACAGGAAATGGGAAAAACGCTGAAAGAAGCCAGGGCTGAAGTGTTGAAATGCGCTACCTCCGCGGAATATTATGCTGAAAACATTACAGAGATGTTGCAGCCCAAACCGATTCATTCTGATGCCTATAAAAGTTATGTATCTTATGAATCCAAAGGTATTATACTCGCTATCATGCCCTGGAATTTCCCCTACTGGCAGGTATTTCGCTTTGCTATTCCGAACATACTGGCAGGTAACACAGGGCTGTTAAAACATGCCAGCAATGTAAGCGGCTGTGCACTGGCCATCGAAAAAATATTTACCAACAGTCATTTTCCGGCAGGTACTTTCCAATCACTGCTGGTATCTTCCAAAGATATTACGCCTGTTATTGCAGACGACCGCGTACAAGGTGTTACGCTTACCGGTAGCACACCGGCAGGTAAAAGTGTAGCAGCGCTGGCAGGTCAATATCTCAAGAAAACTGTACTGGAGCTGGGGGGCAGTGATCCTTTTATTATTTTGAAAGATGCAGACCTTGACGCTGCTGCTAAAACAGCCGTACAAGGCCGCATGCAAAATGCCGGGCAATCCTGCATTGCGGCCAAGCGCTGGATTGTAGAAAAAGAAGTGGTAGCCGACTTTACTGCAGCCGTAAAACGTGTTATCCAGGAGATCAAACAAGGAGATCCCTCCCTGGAAACCACTACCATGGGGCCTATGGCGCGGCCTGACCTGGCAAAAGATCTCGCGAGGCAGCTACAGGAAAGCATTAGCCAGGGTGCAAAGCTGGAGTTGGGCGGCACGTATGAAGGCTGTAACTTTGCCCCCACGCTGCTAACCGGGGTAACCAATCAAATGACGGCTTTCAAGGAAGAAACATTTGGCCCGCTGGCCGTTATCATAGAAGCTAAGGACGAAGCCCATGCTATTGCCCTCGCCAACGACACCATTTTTGGATTAGGCGCTGCACTATGGACCAGCGACCTCGATAAAGCAGCCAAACTAGCCACCCAGATAGAAAGCGGCAACGTTTTTATCAACGCCATGGTACGCTCCGATGCACGTTTGCCTTTTGGCGGCGTAAAACAATCAGGCTATGGACGCGAACTATCACTGGAAGGGGCACACGAATTTTTAAACGTAAAAACTGTATATATACAACAATAAAGCTGTTAGCCATTAGCTTTTAGCTTTTAGTAAATGCAGCGAAGAGTAACATATGACCTGTAATTTACTAACAGCTAAAAGCTAATAGCTAACAGCTAAAAGCTAGCTGCTAATGACCACTTCTCTGAAACGCGACCGCTACACTCCCTATATCAGTTTCTCCCGTAAAGACTGGGCAGAAAGAAGCGGTGATGCTTTGCTGCAAATGCAGGACTACGACCTGGAAGCGCTGCACGGCATGAACGAACCACTCACACAGGAAGAAATTACACAGGTATATCTTCCGTTGGCACACCTGTTAAATTTATACGTCACTGCCTCACAAAAACTGCATACCGCCACCAGCAATTTTTTGAGCAGCCAGGCACATAAAGTACCTTATATCATTGGCATTGCAGGTAGCGTGGCCGTAGGAAAAAGTACTACTGCCAGAGTACTGCAAAAATTATTACAGGCATGGCCTAATCATCCCCGGGTAGACCTGGTGACTACCGATGGTTTTTTGTATCCGAATAAAATACTGGAGTCCCGGAACATCATGAACCGTAAGGGTTTCCCCGAAAGTTATGATATCAAAAGACTGATACATTTCCTTGCCGATGTAAAATCCGGTAAAGAGAAAGTAGCGGCACCGCTGTATTCTCACCTGGAGTACGATATATTACCGGGACAATTGCAATGGATAGAGCAACCGGATATTGTGATTGTAGAAGGGGTAAATGTGCTGCAGGTACGTCCGCGGCAACAACAAAAAGATCCCGCCGTTTTCGTATCTGATTTCTTTGATTTCAGCATTTATGTAGATGCCGCAGAAAAAGATATCCGCAAATGGTACATTGCACGGTTTGAATCGTTGCGCAGAACTGCGTTCCAGAATCCTGATTCCTTCTTCCATCGCTATGCACATCTATCCGATACTGCTACGGTGGAATTAGCCACTCAAATCTGGGAAGATATCAACAAACCTAACCTGGAGCAAAACATTGCACCTACCCGTTACCGGGCCAGTTTGATCCTGGAAAAAGGACATCATCATTTTGTACAATCCATTCAACTGAGGAAAACCTGATGGCAGGTACTCAAAGCATACGTGAACAGCTGCAGGCATTGCTGAAAGCCCCCCTGATGGATTGGGACCGGTTTGAAGCCATCCTGCAGCCGGTTACTTTTCCTGCCGGGAGCTATCTCTCCGAAGCAGGAAAAACTGCCCATGCTATTTTCTATATTGAAACGGGTATGGTCCGGGTTTACACAGTTCACCAGGGCAAGGAAATTAACATGGACTTTGCCTTTCCCGGATCTTTCACCGCTTCTTACGCGTCTTTTATCACGCAACAACCAGCCGTTGTATATCAACAGGCTATTACGCCCATAACCGGCTATGCCTTCCATTATCACGATCTGCTGGCATTCTATGCCACTTCCCATGAAGCAGAAAAAATTGGCCGGCTGATGGCAGAATATCAATATCTCCAGAAATATAACCGGGAACTCTCTTTTCTTCAGTTGACCGCGCAGGAAAGATATGCACAATTGCTGCGGGATCACCCGGAAGTAATCCAACACATTCCTATCAAACAAATTGCTTCTTACCTGGGTATTGAGCCTGAAAGTTTGAGCCGTATCCGTAAAAATATGAGCCATCCGGATTAACTAACATTTGTTAGTCATATTTGCCAGGGAGATGCTGACCTTTGTGTCCTAAATCATCTACAAATGGCTTTCTTTTCCGGCTTATGCAGTATTGCGCTTTTGTTACTGGCGATTGGCTTTCTATTTTCAGTGGAGGCACTGAAAATATTTTCTTTCGATGCACGTGTAGCCGCCGCCGTTATGTTTGTGCTGATCGGCGTTTTCCATCTCGTCAAACCAGGAAAACTCGTTTACATGATTGAAGGCTGGTTCCCCTTCCCGCGCTTTCTTGTGCTTTTTACCGGCGCGCTGGAAGTAGTGCTGGGCATAGGTTTATTATTTCCGGACACCCGGTATTACGCAGGATGGGGATTAATGATATTGCTGGTAGCTATGTTTCCCGCCAATATCCGTGTAGCCGTAAAAAATCTACCGGCGCCTGGTGGGCTACCCGCCAAATCCTGGTATACGATGAGCAGATTGTTGTTTCAACCAATATATATTTTATGGATATGGTGGGCGATTAATTAATTAATACCTTTATTCCATTCTTTAAATTCATAACCATGCGCATACAATTTTTACGCAATGCCACATTGCTATTAGAATGGAATAACAAGCGGATATTGGTTGATCCTATGCTGGGCGCGAAAGACAGTCTTGATACCGTTGCCAACGCAGCAAACACCCTCCGTAACCCATTGACCGAGCTTCCTGTCAGCGAAGCAGCCCTGAAAGAATTACTGACCACGCTGGATGCTATCATCGTAACGCACCGTCATCGTGATCACTGGGACGTTACAGCGCAGGCGATATTACCCAAACATATACCGGTATTTTGCCAGCCCGCAGATGTAACGGCACTTACCGAACAAGGCTTCACCCAGCTCCATGCTGTTGATACGTCTGTTGTATGGGAAAACATCACCGTTACCCGTACCGGCGGCCAGCATGGCACCGGGGAAATCGGTAAAAAAATGGCCCCGGTTTCCGGTTTTGTATTACAGGAAGGCCCCATGACGTTATATATTGCCGGAGATACTATCTGGTGTGAAGAAGTAAATGCAGCGATGGATACGTTCCAGCCCAACTATGTAGTGGTGAATGCCGGCGCTGCACAGTTTCTGCAGGGCGATCCTATTACCATGACCGTCGCCGATGTGATTACCACCATACAGCATCCGGCAAAAAGCAAGGTCATTGCCGTGCATATGGAAGCCATTAACCACTGTTTCCTCACCAGGAAGGCGTTGGGAGCAGCAGTAAGCGCTGCTGGATTATCTGCCATAATACCTGAACAGGGCGAATGGATAAAACTATCTTAGTTTTTTGGAATGAATAAAGTGAACAACTGCTCATGCCGTGAATATGGGTATATTTATCAGCGATAAGATAACTCCTCCTGATAACTTACATTACCTAATAACATCCCGCATGACAAAGTTGGTAAAATCAGTGAAAAGGGTCTACGTATGGCTGTTTGCCAGAAAAGCATTTTACAGATTCAATTTATACTTCTACAAACTGAGTATGTGTGGGCTGGGTATCCGTAATTTTGAAAATGATAGTGTGTCCGGCGAAAAGGCATTTATCCGCTATCTTATCCGGAACCGGAAATTGCATTCCGGCGTAATCCTGGATGTAGGCGCCAATGTAGGGAACTACACGGTCATGCTTCGGAAAAACAATATATCTCTGCCCATATTTGCATTCGAGCCACATCCGGTGGCATTCAGGAAGCTGGAGGAAACTGCCCGTACACATCAGTTTACCGCCATTCCGGAAGGCGCCGGTGAAATACCTGCCACTACTACCATTTACGACTATAGTGGTGATGGCGGTTCAGAACATGCCAGCATGTATGAAGATGTTTTCAGCACCCTCCGCCACAGCCAGGCAGAGGGTGTTGTTATTCGACTGACCACCATCGATGACTTTGTCGCCAAACACCAGATAGAACGGATTGCACTCCTAAAAATTGATACGGAAGGAAATGAACTCAATGTGCTGAAAGGGGCTGCTAATACCATCCGCCAGGGACTGGCTGATGTGATCCAGATAGAGTTCAATGAGATGAATGTTATTTCAAGGACTTTTTTCAGAGACATTAAGAGCATCCTGCCTGACTACAAATTTTACCGGCTGCTACCCAACGGCTTGCTACCACTGGGCCCCTATAATACCACCGAATTTGAAATCTTCGCCTTTCAGAATATTGTAGCAATCAGGCAATAGTGGTTAATAAGCATTCCTGTCTCCCTTTATCATATTCATGATAGTCTGGAATATAATCTGGCAATCGAGCCAGAAACTGTAATTTTCTATATACCACAAATCAAGATCCACACGCCGCTGCATTTTGCCTGGCTCTCTCGTTTCTCCCCTACAACCGTTTACCTGCGCCCAACCTGTTATACCGGGTTTTACCAGATGCCGTAACATATAATGCTGAATTACATTCTTTGACTCATCGTGTAATGGTATGGGATGAGGACGGGGACCTACAATAGACATATCTCCCATCAACACGTTAATAAACTGAGGCAATTCATCGAGATTGGTTTTTCGCAGTATCCTTCCCAACGGCGTTACCCGCGCGTCCCGCGAGGTAGCCTGCAAATAGTGTCCATGCTCATCTACTATATCACTATTCACCACCATGGAACGGAATTTATAGCAGGAAATACGCTTGTTCTTTAATCCCCACCGTTCCTGCTTATAGAACACCGGACCTTTAGAGGTCAGCTTAATTAACAGGGCGATGATGGGAAACAACCAGCTAAACACCGTGACAAATAAAATAATGGTAAATATCATTTCAAACAACCGCTTAAAATGCTGCAGCGTAACATCATCCAAAGGAGAAGTCCGGACGGTGAATAAAGGAAAGCTCCCCATAAAGTGCATGCTGGCAGTGGGCGTACAGTAGCGGTGGCATTCCGAGATAATTCTCACGCGCTTGGCTTCTCTTTCGCTGGCCACAATAATTTTTTCTACTGTATCATTCTGCCCTCCCGGAATGGCTACTACCACTTCATCAATGTCGGTACTTTGCAGGATGCCGGGCAAATCTGCTACCTTGCCCAGGTACTGCCCATGCATCAGGGCCATGCGTTCATCATCCAAAAAACCCACACAGCGGTAACCGAAATGGTCATTCGCCCGCATGGTTTTGTAAAAACTCCGGCCGGTTTCACCTGCTCCAATAATCAGCACATTTTTAAGGTTATATCCCGCGGTTCTCAACTGCAGCAGGATTTGTTTTACCGCGAATTTAGCTGTTACAATACCGCAGAAAATAAGGCCGGTATACAATAACGTAAATGTTCTTGGATATGGATAATATTTAAACACATAGAAAAACAAAAAAGTGAAAAAGCACCCGTGCAATAAAACTGTCTTCAGAATAGCTACAAACTCAAAAGAAAATGATTTCGTTCTGAAATCATCATACAAATGCATAAACAACCCAATGATGGTCCAGGAAAAAATACTGAGTCCCAACAACATGAAATTAAATGGAGACATGAATACATCTCCTTTGAGGGCGATATATTCGCGGGTCAACAGAAAAAACGCTGTCAGTACGATGTAATCAAGTATCAACCTTACAAAGAAGTTGATGGAGATAATACGTTTCATAGCATGAACCAATTGAAAATTCCTTAACCTGAACCAGGTTAATTAGCCGCTGCTTCAATAGTTTTATTAAATATTTCCATGAACTCATTTCCAATCCGCTGTATATCGAATGTTCTTTCCGCATATGCCCTTCCGTTTTGTCCCAGTTTCCTGCGCAATGTTTGATTATCTACCAGCAATTCCAGGTATTTACAAAAGCCTCTTTCATCATCCGGCGATACACAGTAACCGACTTCGTTGTTATGTATAATCGTGGCACTTAAATTAGATAAGGGCATCGCTACCACAATGGGTTTCTGCGCGCACAGGTAAGTCAGTACTTTGGACGGTACAGAATAAATACCCGCCTCCTTCTCCAGTATCGCCAATAAAACATCTGCAGTACCTAATACTTCACTCATTTGTTTAAAGTCCTGGAAAGGCAGTACCAGCAAGTTGTCCAGCCCGTGCCGTTGTTTTTCCTTTTGCAGGTAGTCAGCGCCCAATCCCTCTGAGATAACAATAAATACCACCCCGCTATGCTGCCGGAAATGACGTGCGGCAGCCACCAGTATAGCCGGATTATGCTTCAAACCCAGTGTGCCGGAATATACCAGGCAGGTTTTATCTGTAAGCCCATACTTTCTTGCCCAGTCATTATTTTTCTCCACCAGCATAATCTCTGAAATAGGTGCCCAGTTGGGAATACAGGTCACCTTTTCCAATTGCACCTTCCATTGGCGGAAAATATGATTGAAATCACTGGTGATACTTACTATGTGGTGACTTTTACGCAACAGCCCTGACTCCAGTTTTTTGAAATAATACCAGATCGGGAACCCCAAGGCACCCAACTTCTTCTTTGCAATTTGTTGAATAGCCACCGTATAAATATCCTGGCACCAGTAAATAAACCTGATTTGACGCTGCCGGCAATATCGTTGCAGATACTGCTGAACAAACAAGGGAGTAGTACCGCTCAGGATTACTTCCGGCTGGAAAACATCCAACTGTTTAGCCAGTTTTCTCGCATATTCTATTTCCTGCCTCCTTCTTTTTAGTAAGGAATACTTATCAAAAATACCAGTGATACTAATCGGCAATACCTCCAGACTTCCATTTTCATTCACCGTTGAAAAATCTCCTTTAGGCGACTGAAAAGAAGCAGAGTAAGCATGCAATACCTGGTGACCACAGTCAGCCAACTGACGGCTCAACTGCAATGGAAAAGCATGTCCCGAATGATCATTCACAACTATTTTCATGAGTCAACCTGTTTTTCAACAAATTTCAATGGTAGCCAACAACCTTTTTTACTGTTTCCGTTTATATAAAAGATCCATTTGAAGGATCTGTAATTGTTCAGACTGCAGGAAACCCACTGGCGCAATGAACTCAAATCCCAGTTCCTTCACAAAGCTGTGCATTTCATCAAACAGTGGTTCTCCTTTATACATGGGCACAAAAGACGCTTCAAAAAGGAGGTAATCAATCTGATGCAAACAAGAGGCGGCTCCTTTCAGGATCTCTTTCTCAAACCCCTGTACATCCATTTTAAGTAATACCGGTGGCACCAACGCTATCCCACTGCTAACATCATCCAACCGTTTTACGTCTACTGTTATTTGCTCCACCTTCGTTGTTCCCGGGATCAAATGCTGCTGCAGGTCCGACATGGGCAATGCTGAGCTGGCATGTGAATAAGCGTTACTGTAAAATATCAGTGTTCCCGCAGCACTGCCTAATGCATAATTATATGTACGAATCCTTTCTATTTTCCGGGTATTCTGTTGCAACAATGGGTATACTTCCGGTAGCGGTTCAAACGAATAGATGTAACAGCCCGGATAAAAATAACTGGCGGCCAGGGCAAACTGTCCCTGGTTGGCACCTGCATCTAACAAGGTATTCAATTGCGGAATATAGTGCCGGCAATTATGCAGTATTTGCGTAGAGGCCACAGACGCACCTTTTTCCAACATAGATGTAATACCCCTCCCCGACTTCAGGAACACTTTTACCGTATCAGATATTTTAAACAATAAGCTCATCTTGAAAATTTATGATCCCAACAATCTTTATAAAACCGGATGGTGGCTGCTACACTGCTATCCCAGGTAAATTTCTTTGCCTGCTCCAGGCCTGATGTTATTACCTCCTCCCTGTAATGCGCGGTTTCCAGCAACCTGATTTTTTCCAGGAACGCTCCTGCATCAATGGTATCAGCCAGTAGTCCCACTTGCCCTGTCACTTCCGGAACAGACGACATATTGGCTGCTACCACGGGACAACCCGCTTTCATAGCTTCTCCCGGAGGAAATCCAAATCCTTCATAAGCAGATGGATACAACAGGCAAAAAGCATGGTTATATAACAAATTCAACGTAGCAGCGCTCACCGTTTGAAAAATGTGATAACGATCCTGCTGTCCGGAAAAGAAGCCCCGCATTTCCTTATCTGTCCATTTTTCACCACCTACAATCACCAGGTGATAATCTTCCGGGAGCTGCCGCATGACTTCCATCACCACCCAAAAATTTTTATAATTTCTTCTTGCACCTACGTATAAAATATACTTTATGTCCGGAGAAAGGGGTAGCGTATCCTGCACTGCCGGGCGTTTCCATATCGGGTAAAAATCATCTGCAATACCATGATGGATGATCCTGATGCGGTCCGGATCTGTATCCGGATAAAAATGCAGCAAGTCTTTCCGTGTATTTTCCGAAATACAGATAATGCCATCTGCCTGTTTAATGCCATACGCCTTTTGCCGTACATTGGCCCAGGCCCTTGGGAAGGCGGTAGCCAGCTTTCTTTCATGTGCAAAATCATGCACAGTAAGAATATTCAACACATCTTTTCGTGGCGCCACACGCAGGTATCCTCCATGAAAAATCGCACCGGACGGAATAGGATAACGAACGGGCAGGTACCGCAAATATTTATCTGGTATCCAGCTTTCCCTGATGCAATCAAATCCGCTATAATCAATTCTTTGTTCAAAAATATTAGCCGACGATCTCCTTGCATTCAAAAAGCTAACAGACAAATCACTTTTGCAGATACCGGTAATCAATTCATACCAGTAAACGGAGACGCCACCGCTCCGCTGAATCGAAAAAACCAGGTTATCCAGGAATAATTGCATATTTCCGCCGTTCATTATAACCACATGTGAAGCATAACAGGATTACCGGTTAAGTAATGTATCCCCTTTATCAGGTGATTGTACTCCGGTACTACTCCTTTTATAAGCTCAATCAGTGTATGATAATTTTGTCCTTTATGATAAGTAGTAATAGCAATTTTAGGTTTACTGATACGGATCGTTTCTAATGCGCCACGGATCATATTTTCCTCGAACCCCTCTATGTCTGCCTTCAGGTAATCAATTTTAATTCCTCGGCTGGCAAACAGGCTATCGATCGTTACCACGCTCACCTCCAGCGCGTGCCCATCACCTGCGGATGTCTGGATAGTAGCATCCAGTGCGGTAGTACCTGATGTCATGGACAAATATGCCTGCTGACATTTATCGCCGGCAGCTACCGGTAAAATAGTAATGGCATTATTCTGCCCGAAAAGTTCTTTCAGCGAATCCTGGAACAACGGCAACGGCTCCATAATAAAAATGTGTCCAGCCGTATATTGATGCCTGAAAGCAAATAACCCTTCTGCACTACCGCAATCCACTACCACGTCTCCTGCCACTACCGCAGTTTGTGGAATTTCATAATAATGCCAGTGCCAGGGCCGCGACTCAGATAACACCATGGCCAAACTATACATGGGCGCGGAAGCCGGATACACAAATAAGTCGTTGTATCCCCTGATCCTGAAATATTTGTATTGATCATTTTCTTTCACCAACACAGACTCTCTTGCTGCCACTGCATTCATCGTAGGGGAAAACAGGTGGCTCATCATCTCTCGCAGGGAGATTCTTTTTCGGACACTGTTACTTACGAGGTAATGGTATAACAGCATCAACCGAAACTTACATCCCCATATGATACTGCTCAGTCGCTTCATTTCCTTCACTATTTTGAGGACTACCTTCACCATAAGCACTTAACATGGTCACCATAATCATAATCAGGTCTATCTGACTAAAGAAAAAGCAAACCGCCACAAATGCCAGGTAATTATTCTGGAATGCACTATTATTGTCATTGCGCTTCATTAACACCAGGAAGTAGGCCACCAGGGCAATACCTCCAAATTCTGCGAGTATAAAAAACCAGCGCATATTAAGATTGTTGCCCCCAATACCTGCCACGCGGTTCTCATAATTCATTTGTCCCAGAAAATATTTCGGCGGAATAAAAGTACTGTTACCACCCCCGTATCCCGATAACAACAAATAAGGTTCATCTTGCAGAAAATCCACTACGGGTAACTCTAAATCCCTTTGCAATGGCATCCCCAGGATGATGTTACTCTTTCCCCATATTTCGGTATTATAACGATAAGATGACCTTTTAAAAATCAGTTGATACACCGCGCTTTTCTGATTCTCCGTATACTGCTTAATAAAGTATTCCCTGGAACTGGCCACTGCCATAAAAAGTCCCACGATAGCCGCCAGCGACAAAATAACTTTACCACGTACCGATGACACACCTCTGAAAACGAAGAAGATCAACGCGCCTGCCAACAGGTTAATCCACCCCGTTTGAGATACAGTCAGCAAACTGGTAATAAGAGCGATGATGGTCATTTTATAATTCCTGTCTCTCAAAAATGCAGGAATCGCTAACGACAAAAACGCGCTTAACATTTTTGGTTCAGAAAATAATGCCTGCACGCGGAGACTAAATGCGTCATTTGATTGTTCCATCAAATACCGGCGTTGCAAACCCAGTACTTCATCCAGATCCAGGCTATTGAAAGTGTATTCCGCAACAATCTGTATACCCGCTATCACACAGGATATTTTTGCGATTTTCTTCACGGTAGTCAAAAAATCTTCGAAAGAGTAAATATCTTTTTCCTGTACTATCTTACTCCCTATCGCAAACAAAGGCAGGTACGTTTTCAGATAAAAATAAACAGGCCTTGTATAAAAGAGATAATACCTGTCGCCCGGATAGTAAAAAGGATCTTTATAAAACTGGATGATCAGAAATACCGCAATACTGGATATCAGTGGAAGCACCAGCAACAACAGGTACTCCCGTCGGATATATAGTTTTCCCCTCGCCAACTGATGAAGCTGATCCAATAAAAATACTATCCCAATAAAAAAGGTACCCGTAAAGGTTGGCCCGATTATTATCATAGTATAAGCCTCGGATGCAAAAGCATACAGCAGGCAGTCAACAGCGGATATTCTCCTGTTGTAGTATAAATACAATAATATGCCCGCAATCAGGAGAGGCATTGACTCCCTGAAAGTTTCCACATAAACGTTATCACTTACTAAAAGGTCATATCCGACATCCATATCTGACTTTATTATTGATTCGTTTGATGCCAGCAGAGCATACTCATTTCAGATATCCTTTTCACCGGCTGTTTATTCATAAAAAAATCCGTTTGTATATTTTATTCAATACCCTCACTTGTTGCAATGCACCTTTTATCCTGACAGGCAGCGTTCCTATGTGAAATATTTTATCACTGGTAAACTTATCTGCCACTTCATTTATCTCATCATTTTCCGGATGTATCATGGTGGAAATCCCTCCGTAATTCATCTTTCCCAACCAGTACGGCACACGCCGGGTATGTGTTGCATTTTTTCCGTAGCCAATATTGTTGACTAAGTTGACATCGGGTGTAATACCACAACCATTGTTAAACCATACCACCAGCACCCATTGAATATCCCAGGTATCCACCTGCTGGTGAAAAATGGAGAGGAAATATTTTATAACCGGATGCTGATTCTTCTTCTTCATTAGATGATGGTAGGGTCGAAGTGAAAAGTCATATTTTTTCCAGGCTCTCCGCCAGGTAGCCCAGCCCCATACATGTATGTGGCGGGAGAAATAATAAGATGCTTCCGAACGCCGTGTACCCAGCTGGAAATTGCTGCCACCAATGTGCATCACATGATGCTGATCACGATATCGTTCCAGCAACTCCGTGCAAAAGGAAAAGAACGTTGCATCGGGAACACAATCATCTTCCAGTATAATCCCTTCTTCCACTTCTTCAAAAAACCAATCTATTGCACTACTTACCGCCTTGCCACATCCCAGGTTAGTATTCCGGAACAATGTTTTTACTTCACAGGGCCAGTCGATATGTTCCAACACATAAGCCCGCGTTGCCATACACATCGCCGCTTCTCCCGGTACAGTAGCCCTTGGCCCATCTGCAGCAATGAACAGTCGCGTTGGCTGTTGCTGCCTGATTTGTTCAAAAACCAGTGCCACCTCGTCCAAACGGTTAAATACAAGAAATAGAATGGGCGTCTGTAACATCATTTTATAGCTTCTAATGCAACCGCGTTATTAAATCTGATTTCCTCTTCTACCAACTGGAACATATGATCCGGACAATCGCGGTAGCTGCAGGGTCTGACACTCCTGAACCCGGTTTCTTTCAGCAAATGAGTCAACGATACCTGGTCCCACATATACAGGTGTTCGCGGTTACCAAACGCATGTTGCATCAGTTGTTTAAATCCGGACGGTCGTCTTAATTTGCCTAACATGGTTTCCTCCAGGAACTTCACGTTTGCTTCCTGGTCGTTACTGCTCAGGTTCTCCAGGTATCGCCGGCTGGCAGACTCCAGGTCCGGTACCACGCACCTGAAATAGCCACCGGGCTTCAACAGCTGCCAGGTATTCTTAACAGCCAGGCGGCAGTCTTCATACGACAAATGTTCCAATACATGGCTACAATAAATCCCATCACATGAATTGGCGGCAATGCGTGGCAGTCCCTTCCGGATATCTCCCAGCAACACATCCTTGTGAAAGCTAACGTGCATACCTGATCTCAGCAGCTTACCAATAACAGGAAGTTGTTGTAACCTCAGGGTGGGAGAAGCGTCAAAATTCTTCCAACCTGCAGGCGCTGAAAAAGGCCCGCAACCGTATTGTATATATAGCTTATTCTCTGACATACTCACTCCTGCTGTTTTTGAAAAAATAAGTATAGTATGTTTTAGCAAAAACGGTGTAGCCCATCCCCTGCATAAACTGTAACAACTCACTATTCGCCATATGTTCCAGCTCAAATGGCTGCGACTCAACCAATACGTACGCCGGGCGGTATTTTTCCCAATTATTTGAACGCAATACTTCCATATCAAATCCTTCCGCATCTATTGTCAGAAAATCAATAGGAACATCAGCAGGTAAATGCTCGTCCAGTATTTCCGACAATGGCCAGGTTTCAATTTTCTTTTTGTCGATTACCCGGTATTGTGGCGCCTGGCTATACTCCGTCACTTTTTCATTTGAAAATGTACTCAATGCCGGGTCATTAAATACGTTGTACGTCAGGTACTGCCTGGTAGCAGATACACCGATTTCAAGGTTGATATCCTGCGGCCTGTATTTATCAAATAACGCCATAGATCCCGGCATGGGGTCTATGTTAATTCCACGCCATTTCATTTTATAAAACAGGTAGGTGTTGGAAAACCGGAACGGATGATGTGCTCCCACATCTACGTAAGTACCTTTCTCTTTGTGATGAAAGATTCTCTTTAATATCAGGTCTTCTCCCTCAGAACTATATGCCCTTCTGCGATACCTGATCTGCGGAAACATGCCGGAAATGGCCTTTATTGCTATGGTCTTCATCCAACTCATTCGCTCATGAATTTTCAGGTGTAACAGAGAAATAATTAAGCGCAAAAAACTTTAAGGAATGCCAGGCCTGCTTTACATCTTCATATGCCAGCAACGGATTAAGCATTTTCCTGGTAAACAGCCATCCTTTACCACTTTTATCAAATGCCACCAATGACAGGTATACGGCCGAATACGCGATGACGGTAGCTATGGCAGCACCTATACCTCCGTAGGGGCGAATAAGTACCATATTGAGCCCCACATTGATAATAAGGCCCATTATGTTTCCATAGAGCGTAATCTTATAACTGCCTTCAATAACCAGGTACTGTGTAAACATCGAACATAAAAAAACAGGTACACTGGCCCACACATGTATCATCAGGATAGCTGAAGCAGCCACATATTGCTTTCCGTACAGAAAAGGAATAATCACGTTAGCCAGTAACATCACTAATAGTGAGATGGTAAAACTTACCCAGAAAGATAACCGCATACACTTCTCCACACCACGCCAATAGGCCGCCATATCCGTTTTTCTTTTGTTGATCAGATCCGGTAATATGGCGGTGGCTAAAATCACCGGTATGGCATACCATAGCTCCGATATTCTTGCAGCCACTACATATTCTCCCAACTGCGAAGCAGTTCCTAACATGTCCAGTAAAAGCAGGTCTATCTTTACAAACAACACCACCACCAAATTAGAAAAAAGCAAAGGCCAACCCTGCGCCAGCAAATACTTTCCCAATCTGTAATCGAGGTTAGGCCACCACCCCGAGGCATACCGGCGCCGGTAATTATCAATGATAACCGTATAAGTAACCACGCCTTCCGCAAGTGTTACCCACAGGAAATCAGACAGTGTTCCGTTGGTGAAAACAATCAACAGCTTTATGACACAAAAAATCAGGAATACCACCACCTTGGGGATAATTACCTTTTTTACATCGTTCTGCGCCTGGTAGAAATAATCAAACACATCAAAAGATTGCAACACGATTGTTAACGCCGTAAAAATGGTACAATACAGGTATATTGGCTGATGGGGCTTGGAAAGTACTACAAAAGCTATACTCACCGCCATACTAATGATACCGGCGCCGATACGCATAAAAATAAGTATCGCCACAATGGCAGATGGATTGGATTTAGCACCCAGCAACTCCTTCACTGCAATCTTATCCATTCCCAGTAAAGCAAAGCTTCCTGCAATAGTGGTAAGCGCCAGCGCATAATTCCATATCCCAAATTGCTCAGGACCTAAGTGCCGCGCCATCATTGCCAGGACAATGATTCCCGGAAAAAGCTTACTCAGTTTATCGATGAGTAACCAGCCGCTATTTTCAAATACTTTATGCAATTCTTCTTTTTATTTTCTTAAAGACAGATACTCCCTTTGCTTTATGATGCTTATTTGCCGCATATCCGTAGTGATCGTAATAGTCGTATGGATGGAATGCATCCTGCTCAATACCATTAAAAATGAGGCCTTTCTTTCTACGGAATACTTCATTCAGGTTTTCTGCTACTGCTGATAACCTGGATTTAAGCGTAAAGTTGTAACGCACCACAAAGAGCGTACAATCCACATACGGAGAGATACTCTTCGCATCCGATACAATACCAATCGGCGAAATATCAATGATGATGTAGTCGAACCGTTCCTTCAGCAATCCCAGTAAATCTGCCATCCGTTTGCCTTCAATCAGTTCCACGGGGTTGGGAGGAATGGGTCCGGAAGACACGAGGCAGAGTCCTTCTTTGTTGGGTACTTTTTTGATGATCTCATCTGCCGTTTTATTCCCGATGATGTAGTTAGTGAGACCAATCGTGTTATCCATACCAATAGACCTGGAGAGTTTGGGTTTCCTGAGGTCCATTTCCACCAGTACTACCTTCTTTCCTCCTACTGTCAGGGCATTGGCGAGATGTGCAGAGATAAAAGTCTTTCCTTCACCGGATACGCTGGAGGTGATCATGATCGTAGCAGCGTCATTTTGTTCTGCCAGCACGAACTTGAGGTTGGTACGCAAATTAAATATCTGCTCCTGTATAACAGACCTGTTTTGCGCAGACATTTCATGTATGATAGGCATATCCTCGTGTTGCTGAAATATTTCCGCCATTACCGGAAAGTCAAATATCTGTTCAATTTCCTTTTTGGTAAGTACCCGTGGGTTGAGGAAATACTTGAGGTAGATGTAAGCGATACTGAGCACCAGTCCCACCGCTATAAACCCAATAAAGACAAATGTTTTCTTCGGTGAAATAGGTTTTTGCGGAACAAAAGCCGGTGCAATAATTTTATTATCGGTAACATTGCTGGCGTAAGATACTGATGCTTCTTCCTTTTTCTTTAACAGGTATAAATAGAGATTTTCCTTTACACCCTGTTGCCTTTTAATGTTGATATATTCCCTTTCATAAGCCGGTATATGGGCAATTTTCCCCATGATTTCATTCACCTTCGTCTGGGTTCCTTTTTGTATCACTCCTGCATTTCTTCTATAACCTGCGATATAGTTCCGGATGGTATTCCGGGAATCTTCTATTTGAGCATCCAGGTTTTGCAGGATATTACTGGTAGGCTGAAGAGAAAGGGATAACCGCCTTTTTTCCTTCAACCCTTCTTCATAGCGGTTAATCAGGGAAGTCAATGTTTGATCAACGCTTGTGCTAACGGGAGCAAACGGATAATCGCTACCCGGATGATTGATATAATTTTCCACCTGGTTAACAACTGACAATTGCATATTCGCCTCATTCAGGCGTACATCGGCATCTTTTACCTGCTCCAGTGCCAGCTTGGAACTTGCTTCTATATCTGTGATACCTCTCTGTACTTTAAAGCTTTCCTCCTGCTTTTCTAACAGTCCCAGTTCATCCCGGAGAGAATCAATTCTCACCGTCAGGAAATTGATTGTTTTTAAGGCCACTTTGTTTTTATCATCCAGTGTATACTGGTTGTAGGTTTCCAGTAATGCGTTGAGAAATTTTGCGGCTCTGTCGGCCACCTGGTCTTCATATGTTACCACCACTACCGTAGCGTCTTTATTTACCAGGCTGGTGCCGATATGTTCTATTTTTTTATAAGCCAGATCCATCACAGAATCCACCACGATGCGAAAGGAGCTTCCCATCGGCTCGTCTTCACCTGGTGTATAACGAATACTGAATTTGTCTTTATTCATTACAAAAGGCTCCCCTGATTTCACTTGAAGCTGGCTCACCAGGTGGTCATCTTCATCAAAATATTTTACTTTCAGGAAATCAGTGCCAGGTGTAACATCAAACGTGTAATTGCCCACGTTGCTACTATCAGTCAACAGCCGGATTCCCAAAAAATCCGGGTTATATATTTCCTCATCCCTTACGGCTCCTTTTTTATAATAGCGAATATTAAAATGATTACTTTGGATCGCTTTCTCCAATAATATCGGGGATTTAAGCACCTCCATTTCATTTTCAATATTCTTATTATTATTGAACAGCGACAGGGATTTTAGCATGTCCATCTCCTCTCCACCTGGTTTCTTTTCATCTTTCAGGTAAATTTTTGTGCTGGACAAATACATAGGCTTTTTGTACTTCAGGTAGGCGAATGCGCCTCCCACAGCCAGCAGAGCTATAATGATCAACAGGGGCCAGTGAAAGAAGATTTTCTTAAGAAAATCATTCAGGTCAATCACACTATTTTTATTGACTGCATTTCTATCTGCCATAAAAACATGTTTCATTTGCGAAGAATAACGATCGTTGTAACAAGAGAAATAAAACTCAGTATCGCAGGTAACAGCAATAACGTTTTTGATGAACCAAAAGACCGGTTAGGTCCGGGCTTTACATACACCACATCATTATTTCCCAGGTAGTAATAGGGAGAAGTGAGTGTTTTGGCATCATTCAGGTTTACGGTTCCATAGTTTTTTACGCCATTCACTTCCCTTATCACTATAATATCATTTCGTTTAGCCGTTATATTGAGGTCTCCTGCCATACTCAGTGCGTCCAGGATAGTAAACCGTTCTGACGACACCTTGTAAGATCCCGGCCGCGCCACATCCCCCAGCACAGACACTTTAAAATTGAGCAGCCTGGTAGATACATACACATTTCGTATTTCTTTCTCCAATGCCTGTCGGACAGCCTCTGTAACACCAGCGGTGGTCAATCCTTTTACATAAATTCTCCCGGCTATAGGTAGAATAATATTACCGGTGCTGTCTACCACATATCCCTGTTCAATGTTATTTCCCCCTGCTGTTGGACCACTAAGGGTATTGGGATTAAAAATCATTGATACATCTTTGTCAATGGTGGTGACAGTAATTTGTAAGACATCTCCTGTTTGTATCCTCAACTGCTGCGGGATATTCACAGTGTCGCCACCGTTGATCGTGGAAATATCGTTGAAATAAGTAAGCTTTTTTGAGCTGGAACAACCTGTTAATAGGATAAACATGACAATCGCGGAATAGTAAAATCTGGATCCCATATGATATGATTAATAAATGCCTGATATTTTGATCGATGGCAGCGTATGTCTATACCGGCCCGGCCACACCCCAAAAGATATCCATGCAATGCAAATTCCTGGGACACTTGTTACTTGGTTGCATATGCGTATTTATTCAGAGGGAATACTTAAGTAATTATAATTACTGAATTAATTTTTAAAACATCAGAACTTAATAATATGTTCAAAATTTGAGATAAAATCGAATAACTGAATAAAATGAATAGAAAAAATCCTGTAAAAAATGAACAAATGATACATAACATAATTCAACCATCTGTTTCAACAAGAATTCCGGGGCTAACGTTGGGTAAATCCTCATGCAACCTCATGCATGTAATAAATCAACCTCATGCAAACAGATAGATTATTCTGCGGCATTGAAGGCGCCTTGGGCGAAAGGGGAAAGGTGAGCACAAAAAAAGCCGGCTCATACGAACCGGCTTCTTTCTGCATAATGTCAGGAGTTATTACACCCATTCATTAACATGTTTTGCGTTACCCATGCTAATTTCACGGGCAGAAATGGTAAAGGAAATTACCATTGGGTTTTTGTTTTCGTAGTCAAATGACTCTTCAAACTTTACCAGGTAACCCTCTTTAAATTCCAATGTTTTCAATTTGGAATCCGTGTCTCTTTTGTAGAAGGTGATGGAACCATCTTTTCTTTCAAAGTTGTTGACCATCCACTCAAAGAGTTCTGTTTTTCCGGTAGATTCTACCGTCAGTTTGATGCGTCCGCCACGGGTAATTGCCGATGGGCGTCCTGTTGCATCTGTTTCCTGTGTGAGATCGTAGGCTACGTGTTGTACGTTGTACTCTTCACCGCCTGATGTAAATTTTGCCTTGAAGGACATGTGGGTTAATTTTTAAGGTTACAATAAAGAAATAAAAATTAGAGAACTATTTATTGATTTATAAGTACCAAATATAAGATGATTTTCTGATTAGTCAACACTCCTAACAAATAATTTAACACTAGATCAGAAAAAACAAATACAGTCGTGATCGTTAGTGAGCGCGACTATTCAGCAACATCATCTGCCTGCAGTTATCCAGGTCCCTGCTTTTACTTTCCACCTTTGCATTCAGGTCGGCCACCTGCATTTTCAGATCAGCAATACTTTGTTGTGCATTTTGTAATTCGCGTAGTTGTTGCTTGGTTTGTTGCAGCGACAGGCAATTCTGTACGATATTATCATACAGACCATAATGCGTAACCGCTTCCTTAGGAATAGAATTACGCATATCCGCCAGGGAAGCAGCTATTACCTGGTCCATATAATTCGCATTCTGATTAGGCAGATTAATGGAGTCCAGGTTATGCTTTACTTTCTCCAGCTTTTGCAGAAAATCCGCCTGGAAAGCTTGTTCCTGCCGGAAGCTACTGAGCTCTTTTCGCAGTGACGCATTTTCCCTCGCGGGTACCTGGTAGTTAAAAAATATAGCTAATACAAACAAGCCCACTGTTATGATAAAAAATAACAGGAACCATATAAATGAAATGCTTCTTTCCTGTCTGTTCAATACTTGCATACTGCGAAATGTTTTTATTTTAAGTTATCGGGATACTGTATGAGGCGTGGTAATCAATCTGTAAAAAACCAGCGCTTGGTTTTATGTTTGCGCAGGTATTCTGCATCTTCCGCAGATTCTTCTTTCACAAAGATGTTGCTGTCCTGTTTACGTCCGATGTAATCCAGTCTGCTCAGGCTTTCAAATAGTTTATTCACTGCCCGAACAAAAGGAATCATAGGCTGCAGACATTCTCTTACATCCAGGTGTTTATAGCGAATATTGGCACAATTGATCATCAGGGTTTCCAGTTCTCCCTGCCGCAGTTCACACCATTCAGACAGGTAGTTCAGTAACTCTTCTTTTCCCGCACCGGCACGTTGATCGATGGCATTTTTCATGGTGCGGGCCAGCCCGGCGATCACTTCCAGCATCTGCGCAGGCGCCTGATTGAGGCCCAGCCAGCGGAACTGCGTAATTCGGGTGCCCAGGAACTGCACCATTTTTTCAGTGATATAAAGTACTACCAGGGCCAGATCGTTGTTCTGGTTCCTGCCATAAATTTTTTGTACGATGTGTACGCCATAGAGTTCCATTTGCCCCAGAAACTGATCCAGCTCATGATGCAGGTCAATTAATGATGGATGAGCATTGACAATGCTGCAGGGCGGAATATAATCATCATCCATCTGCGGACGGCCATCTGCTACATTTATGCGGCCCAATACCATCTGGTAGCTACCCAGCTGACCGGAAGGTAGCTGCGAAGCGGGTGCGATGTATAAATGATATTCAGGTGTGGCGTAAGGAAGTCGCGGCGGATCCTCATCCAGCAAAGGTTCCCCGCTGGGCTGCCGGTTAAACGGGTTTACCTGGATCAGCACATAATAAGTGCTTTCCGTATGCTGCGGATCCCAGGTATACGTAGCTTCCGGGAAAGTAGTAGCATATTTCAGGGAGTGCACAGTATGTTCCGGCACTTCAATTCTGCCACCACCGGGGGTCAGCGCCCGGCATTCTGTTAACTTCACACGCCACTGATGTTGGTTATCAGTGACAAACCAGCAACGAAGCGATTCTTTACTTTCTGCTTTGGGAGGTAACAGCCCATAGTTCAGTGCATGTATGCTACAAGACAATGCATCCCTGATCTGATCCAGCAGTGCATTTTCAGTATCTATAAAATGTTGCTTCTTAATCTTCATGCCATCTACCCAGTTAACGGGGAAATGCTTTAGCGGTTCTGCCATAATACGCTGCTTTTAGGATAACATAATTCTGTTGCAAATAATCACACTGTTTTCTTTGATCCCATTCATAAAAACGGCTTTATGCGGATCCAGTGTTTTAGCGCCACCAAACCAGCGTGGTTTAAGGTGGAATACCCAGCCATAAGGCTGCCCGGTGTTATCTACAAAGTCAATAGGTGTATTGGGATAACGATCGTTATAGTCATTAATAAAATGGTAAAACAAATCCCCCAGGTCCATTTTAATAGGTGTACGTGCCCTGAAATAAGTGCGACTCCTATCCATGAGCCCTTTCTCCATTTCCAATCCAATCACAATCAGGTCCTTCATATCATCTTCATTTACTTCCGGCATATCTTTATACATCGGGTATTGCCACCACTTGTGCACTTTCACGGGGATGGCCATCATCCGTTCAAACGTTTTATACACAAAAGTGGGTAGTACAAAAGAGAACATGCTGGTCAGCATAGGATAATACAGGAAGGTATCCTTATCCAGGAATCTGTTCACCAACACAAATCCAACGCCGCCAAACAGCCAGATGGCCAATATAAAAGCCAGTTCAGATACCAGTGTGGTTTCATTTGCCCAGAAACGGGTATACATAAAATGGCAATGCACTATCCCCAATCCCAGGAACCATACTTCATAGAAAAAATATTGGTTCATCAGGTTTTGATGGGTAAACAGGAAAGGGATGGAACTGATAACGGCAAATATCAGCGTCATACACATTAAATACAACAGAGCTTTCTTCTTGTAAAGGCTGAAATTCTTAATGTATCTGCTGAGCAAAGCCACTATAAGAGATCCTATGGCCATAACGCCGGCCAACATAAAATAAAACTTAGCAGTGTATCTCATAGTTCTGTTTGGTATGTCCAGGTTTTTCGGGTTTGGGTACTAACATGTTTCTTGGTTTTTCAGATGCAGGGTAATAGCAAAAATAATTCCACAATAGCCAGTGTTCGTTACTCAGAGGAAAAAATTATATCCCATAATTCCCTGATCAGGCTGCTTGTCCGACATCACCACCTGCTTATCTCCCGGTGGTGGCAATAGTTGCGTAGTCACCTCTACATCTGCCGGCAGTAAGTATCCATAACAGGTTTCCAGCAGTTTCCCATAAGGCTGCCACGGCAGGTAATCGTATATCCGTTGGCGTTTAACCGGGCCAATACTGACCGTTAATACCGGCATATCCGTGTAACACTGTGTACCCACCATTGCATCTACTCCTAATGCACATTCTCCCAATGGCACCGTATTGCCGGTGCTCACCAGTTGCGGCTGCCGGTTGATGGAAATAGAAACCGGCTCTTCGAACACCTGCTCCAGGCACAACTTCACGAGGGGCATGTTGCCGGCTATATGATGCATATAGGGCAACAGCTTCACCAACCTGTTCGCGGCCGCTGCGGGAAGTCCTTCGGGCAGGTCCCAGAAGGCATGGAACAACTGGTCTGCATCTTTCCCGAATACATCAAACAACAAATGCTTTTCCCGCTGTTCCAGGTATACCCGCTGCAGAAAGAATTCATTCTCCAGTGGTTGAAAGAACCGACGGGCCTGTTGCTGCTGTTGTTGCTGCTTCTTGTAACGGGTCACCATTTCCGTGACCCCACTTTGACGAGCAGAAGGTGTTTGTTTAAACTCGTGAAATATACCCTGCGGTAAACGGTCATAAATACCATCCCGCGAAAGAGAAAAACTAATGAACGGCTGATAAGGCTGACTATCATCAAGTTTTACATGCGTAATATCTGTGGTGAATGAACGGGTAAATACGTTCTTCATCTGTACTACCACTTCTTCTTCCCGCACATGATTTTCCAGTAACTCTCCTACCACTACTTCCGCCCTAACGTCGTAGGGTAAAGCATTGACATGATCAATCACCTCATCCAGTGCGGCAGCCTTCTCTGCATTATTTACCATAAGGTATGATTTAGGTTTTTCTTATCCAGCTAATTTACCGTTAGCATAACTATCATTCGTCTATGGTTCCGGGCTAACAACTCCAGCAACAAAAATAGGGGATTGCTTTTATTTATTGTGGCTTAAATTTTGAACCAAGGGAAATTTTTTTCCGGGTGAATTAACTTTAGCAATTTATCCAAAAAAACACTAAAATTGTAAATCTGAATTGTAAAAACCTGAAAAACCGATGGCCCCCCGTAAACCCGAAAATGAACGTAAGGTTAACTCATTCCGACCTTTTGGTAAAATTGCCAGTCATGTAGATCCCATGGTGCTATGGACATTTCTTGGCCTGTTCCTCATCAGCGCTGTACTGCTTGCCTTCCAGATGGATGGCCGGGAAGACTGCAGCAACACCAACATTACACTCAGTCATATACAAAATAGTAACAGCAAAGCATATGCAGTAGGAGAAGTCATTACATTTAATGCGGAGAGTCATGATAAAAAAACAGGGAACTATACCTGGGAATTTGGCGACTCCAGCGCGAAAGCAACCGGTAAACAAGTATATCACTCCTTCAATAAAGCAGGCAGCTACCTCGTTACACTCACCTCCGGAAAATGTACCTGGAATATAGAAGTGCTGGTGGTGATGAATACACCAACTACCGCAGTCAATAACAACGCAGACGTATTCCCTGTAATTGACGGCCCTTCAGAAGCTTTTGCAGGACGCCCCGTGACCTTCAGTAACAAAACGCCTTCCGCCACCAAATGGAGCTGGCACCTGCTGCAGGATAACGCGGAAGTACATACCGGCTCCTCCGTTACATATACCTTCTCCTCTCCGGGTGAAAGAACTTTGTCGCTGATCATTAATGGCGACAGCAGCCATATGGTACTGAAACACATTACCGTATTCCCTGCCCGTCCGGTGGAACGTCCGGATGTTCCGCAGCCTTATATACCACCCGCTCCGGCGCCAGCACCCGCACCAGCGCCTGCGCCTGCACCGGAAAAGAAACCTTCTATCTCGGATGATGAATTCAAATACCTGCTCATACAGGTAACTCAAAAACAAAAGAGCGCCGCAGATTTTGCACAGTATCTCTGTAATAATATGAATGCCAGGGTAGTACTGAATGCTAATGATGTAGATAATTTCTCCCATTTCTGTTCCCGCATTTATGGCAAAAAGAAATTCAAGATAGAAAGGGTCAATCTCACCAAAACGCCAGATGGCTGTATCAATGAGATCCTGATCATGTACGATCGCAAAAAAGTGTTGGGCATATTTTAAGCCGCTATCATGAAAGGAAAATATTATAAACTACCGATAGACTTCTCGCAACTGCTGCAAAAAAAGGACATGCCAGCCATTGCACTCGAAGAATCTATTGAACAACATATTCACCTGTTGATCACTACCGTATTGGGAGAAAATAAAGATGACGCCCAATATGGCTGCCAGTGGTGGGACAGCGACTTTGATATCAAAGCCTCCAACAATGAAGTAAAAGAACAGATAGAAAGCGCCGTGAAAGCATCTATTGTTCGCTATGAAAAAAGAATTGCACAGATAAGGGTAGTGGCCGCTGTGAACCAGGAAGAGCTGTTGATGCCAGCCACCCGAAAGATGAAGAAGAAAATCCGGGTAACCGTTACCGGTACCATTGCCAAAAACAATAACCCGTTTCAATACAGCAGCTTCTTCTACATCAGCCCCTTATCGTACGATTAATCATTTGTTTATTAACGCCACTCATGAAAGAAAAGAAAGAACGAATAAAAGACCGGATGCTCAAAACCGCCGCCCGCCTCTGGGGATATCCCGACGCGGAGGTGGAAACCTCTTTTGACCCGGTAGTACAGCTGCTGCTGGAAGCCTGCGCCAGCGAGCTGGAAAAGATATCAGGAGAAGTGGATGTTTCTCATGCGCGACTGGTGGAAAGACTGGCCCAGATCATGATGCCGGAACCTATCACCAGCAGCCAGCCGGCTTATGGTATCCTGCATGCTATTGCCACTGAACCCGTAGCCGATATTCATGCAGACCATCAATTTTATCAACATACCAAAGCAGGTACCCATACCCGCGATATTTTCTTTTCACCTGTTACCCACCACCGCCTGTTCCGCGGCCAGGTGCAATACCTCGGCATCGGCAACAAACTCTACGAAACACGTGACAACTGGTTCAAAGAACAAATCCTCCAGGGACAAACTTTTCCCGACATGGCTCCCAACCATTTATGGATAGGCCTGCTGATGGATGATGTAGCCCATTCCTGGGAAGGCATGTCGTTTTTCTTTGACCTTCGCAATATTCACCAGCAGGAAATGTTTTATCATTACCTCCCGCTGGCCCGCGTATTCCTGAACAATAAAGAAGTATCTGTAAAAGCCGGATACCACCATAGCCGCAGTGCCGCCGAAGAAGAAGTAGACAGCATGATACAGGTGGCCGTGAATAACAACGCCCGTTACAGTCAACATATCCTGCAACGTTTCCGCCGGCACTTCCTCACGGTAACAGACGCACCTCCGGCCGGTGCACCCGTTTTGCCGGAAACATTACAACGTATTTTCGGGGCAGACAGTAACCGGCTCAACAAAGAAGTTCAATGGCTGCGCATAGAATTTCCGGAAGCGCTGCACCATACCTTGCTGGAGGACCTTTACTGCAGCATCAACTGCTTTCCCGTTATCAATAAAAAGAATAACGAGCAGTCGATGAAGCTGAATCGTTACCTGAACATCATTCCAATGCAAACGCCGGATATCTTTTTCGATATCAAACGTGTATACGACCTCGAAGGAGCCGATTACTATGTTCGTAATTTTTCCACTGCCGGCCAGATGCAGGAAGGCGAGCTGGTCATTCGCAGCAGTGGCATCGGTCGCTTTGATACCCGCGAAGCCAAAGAGGTGATTGCCTACCTGGTGGAAGTGATCCGGGATGAAAGCTCCCTGTTTGAAGAAGTAAAGAATGATTATGTGACGAACCGCATGCGGGAACTGCATCAGCTGATTGCCTCCCTGGAAGAGCAACTGCAGCCCAGCGCCAACAAAGGCAATATCCCCTATGTGATGGTGAAACCGAAAGAAAATGCAGAGTATATCTTCATAGAATTTTATTCCACCAACGGTACTGCCGCCAATAATATCCGTATGGGTAACCGCCTGCTGGAATATGGCAGCATCAACACCCGGCCCAATACCATTACGCTACTCACCAATACTCAAGGCGGTAAAGACCGGCTCAACATTGACGAAAAAATCAATTTGTACCGTTCCCATTTATTATCGCATAACCGTATTGTGACCACCGAAGATATCAAGGCGCTCTGCAAAACTATCTTTGGGAAAGAAATGAAAACAGCGGCTGTTGCCAAAGGTATTGCGCTGCAACCCGGCGATGGAGCGGGATACAGCCGTACACTCGACATCCGGATTAACTTACATCTGCCTACCGAGCGTTACCCTGCTGCTAATCTTCACTACATGAAAGAAGAATTATTGCTGCAGTTGGCGGAAAAATCGAGCAATACTTTTCCTTATAGAGTATTTATTAATGAAGTGCTGGCATAAGTCAATGCAGCATGGATATGAAATAATGCGTTATTGATCAGCTGCAGGCGGGTTGATAACGCATCTGGTTTGGGGCACAGGTGTGGTTGTATTATTGTTGTTATCTTCCGCATACCCCCCGTAACCTATCCAGGACTACGGCTCCTCCCGTTCACATTGTTAAAGCTACAGATATCATTACTGTGAGGAGTTAATTATTGTTGCATTGCCAGTGGCATCTCCGGCAAAAGATTGTTCCATGCAGTGCTTTTGTGATCCGCTACTCCACGCAACTGCACGGCCCCGCCCGTTTTCAGTAAGTCCGCAGGCACTCCTTTTTTTCCATCTTCCGCATATAGCACTATGCTATTCCCAAAGCCAAGATCTACATACACGCGGTTACTCACCAGCCAGCCCTTTCCGGAAAGACTGGAGTTTTTACGTATATACACACCGTTAGCCTGCAGGTCGTCGAGCAACTGAATACTGATTAACTGCCCGTCTTCGAAGTGGGTGTTATTTTGCAGGCGGGCTGCATATACCGCTATACCAGATTTTACAAGGGTTGTTTTGCCGATAGCAATACGGATGGTATTAAAATCCTTATCGCCGGATTTACTGACAGGCGCTGGTGTGGCAAACACGGAGCCGTTGCTGGTACTTTTGCTGAATACATTGTAACCAAATCCGGGCATGTATAACTCAGGGCTTTCAAACAATTGTTTGATGGCAATGATTTTATAAATATACTGGGCGGTTTCATTGTTCAGCAGCAACTGGTAGTAGTCGCTGCTCCCCTGCCGTTTTATATTCCGGGAGATATTTCCCGATCCGGCGTTATAGGCTGCTGCGGCCAATGTCCAGGAGTGTAGCTGATCATGTAGCATGCGTATTAGTTTACACGCTGCATGGGTCGCTTTGATCAGGTGATTGCGTTCATCATAGCCAGCGCTGACGGTGAGCCCCAGGTCTGCCGCAGTACCAGGCATAATTTGCCATACACCCTGCGCGCCAACGGGAGAGGTAGCATTACTTAATCCACTTTCCACAATTGGCAGGTATTTGAAATCCAGGGGTACCTGGTATTGTTGCAGAATAGGTTCTATGACCGGGAAATATAATTCTGCTTTCCCACGCAGTGCTGGCAGGTATCCCTGGTAGCGCAGGTTGCGTTTAATCACATCCATCAGCCGGTAAGAAACGAAATCTCTTTTCATAGGCACTACTTCTCCGCAGAAATCTATCTGCTGTGCCTGCCCGGAAACGGTCAGCAACAGGAGGCATCCTGTTATCAGAAAAAGATGTTTGATCATTGCTTAGCCAACATATATTTGGGGAGCACCGTTACCGGCAGATACAATACTACCTGTTGTTTTCCTTCTGATGTTTGCAGTACAATAATAATTTCATCTTCTTTCTTAAATTGTTTGGAAGGTACTACATATACTTCGCTGGCTTCCTCTCTGGGGGCAATAATGGCCGGCCCTTTTCTATAGAGGATAGGCATGGTATGCAACAAGGCAGTATCTTTTTTCTCTTTATGAATCAGGCTGGCTTTTAAAATTTCAAAAGGTGCCTTTCCTTTGTTCCGGATACGGAAGCTGAAGTAGTTCATATTGCTCAGGGTCATGGCTTGTGCATATCCCAGGCTTACTCCTTCCACTTTTACTTCGTACTGGTGATTTACTTTATGATCCTTTCCAAAGTCCTCCGCAATTTTCCCAACGGTAACGGTGTCTACGCTGATGAGGTTACCGGTTTCTTCGGGGAGGTTCATCAGTTGTTCATCGCCGCTGCGTTCTCCTCTGCCGGCGCGGGGCGCCTGTGGTGTTGCTTCGGGAGTAGTGTAGGCTCCGGTTGTTTTAGGCTTGCCGGATAAAGTATATTTCAGGCGTGATAAATCTGCTTTATCGCGATAGGCGATGATCATGTAATGAATATTTTCTCCTTCCCGCACAATCAGGTTGGTGGGATGTGGCGCCGCAGTGATAGGCCGCAGAAATACCATATTACCGTCTACAATGCGATAGTCATAGTCGGCATTCTTACCATCGCCGATCTGGAAAGTTGTTATAGGAGCACCAGAGGTAATCAGTGTTACCGCACCTTTGGTGGTCAGAATACTATCCGTACCTGTTTGGGCATTTACAGACAGCCCTGTGATTAACAAACAAAGCAGTAGACTGCACAGCACTCGTTTCATCGTTACGTCAGCTTTTACCTTTAAAAAATGTAGGGATATTTTTATGCAGGCAGCTTTCGGGCTTCCGGGCGATAGCCATAAATACCGCTGTAAGCCCAAAAGCTGCCCTAAAAAGATTATTTACCATCCTGTTCATAGGTAGTATCCCAATCTGTTGCTTCATCGCCTTTTTGGCCCTCCATTTTGATCAGGAAGTTTTTTGCCGGGAAGTAAGGTTTCAGATGGATATCCAGGTGGATACGATCTTTCTGTATCGGATCCTGTTCAAAACGGCGGATATTGAAGTCTTCAATCAACTTATCCGGTCCGGTGATGCCATCGAGGAAGCGGATGATCTGCTTCATGAGGTCCTTACGCGTATTGGCGTTGAAGTTTTCGAAAGCACGGCGGTTCAGGAAGTCCATCAGCACCTTTGTCACAAAGTCGAATACGCGAACTACCGAGTAGGTTTGTAACCCGAGGTTATCGCCATTGAACAATGTTTTGGCACTAAAGGCCATTACCTTGCCATATTCTTTCACCATGGGCACCAGTCCCATTTTTTCCAGGCTGGCGATTTCGCTTTTCTTCAATTCAAATTTCACCCCGTCTACTTCGTTCATACCACCGAATTTTTTACCGGCGGTCACCTGCGACATCAGGGTTTTATATATTTTTCCTGCCAGCGCACCGGAAGGAGGTACATAGAGGTGATCCTGTTCTCCTACTTCATCAAACTTGCCGCGGCCTACCAGCCAGTTGCAGGACATGATGACATTAGAACGATGGATTTCCCCACCGGTCAGGTTAGCCAGTTCAAACATTTCCATCACATCATCCGGTGCATCCAGGTGTGCGAAGTCAGTGACCAGCATCGCTTTATTTTCGTGGGCAATTTTCGCCCATTTCTCAATTACTTTGTTGGAGCCCAGGTATCCGGGGATAACCAGCAGGCTGTAGTTGGTGCGCAGATCCAGGCGATCGTAGTTGCTCACCAGCTCATTATTAATAGCATCGATAAAACGGGTATTATCGAGGTCTTTCAACTGTTCCAGTTCCACGTTGATAAAGGAAATGTTCTTTACTTTATCGGATTCAGTATTCTTGAAGAACAGTGCCACGTTTCGGTACGACTGCTCCAGTTCCCTGGTGGAATCCACTGCTTCCGCAAGGTTGGCCGACAGCACCTTTCCTGCTTCTTCCGCATGGGAGGTACAGTAGTCTACCATCTCAGGCAGTTCAGTTGTTTCGGACAACATTTTCTCCCAGAGAGATAATACTTTCTTCAGTTTATCTCTTTCTGCCTTTTTACCGGCTTCAGTTAAAAATATATTACGGCGCGCTTTCCTTTCGGGGTTCAGGTTTTGCGCACCTTCAATAGTGCCTTCCAATAGATCGAAGCCACCGTACTTTGCAAGATCTTCAATATTTCCGGTGAGGTTAACTTCCTGCTGTGACGACAGTCCATCATTTTGCAGCTCCTGGTTTTTCTGTAATTCTGCCATAATCAGTAAGGTTATGTTCCTGGATTGGGGGGAACCGTTAATTATTTGGTATTAAGGTCATTCATCATTCCGCGAATAGCGCCCAGTAAAGCTTTGCGGGCATCGGGATCGGCCAGTGCTGATTTCAGGATCTTATTCGTTTTCAGTTGTTTCATAATTTTCAGGTATTGTTCCTTTTCCGTAGCCAGGTCGTTCAGGAAAGCGCTTTGCGCTGTAATTCCCTTTACACCGAAATCACCCAGGTGATGGAACTGTAATTTTTCAGGTACCGTACGGCCTTCTGCATCATGAAAGGATACATTTACAGCCGGTTTGAAGTGTTCAAAAACAGCTTCCACGGAAGTAAGCCCTTCCACAATTTCAGGTTTAACAGGCGCCTGCTGGGTTAACTTTTCAGCAAACAAGGTACGGTTATGCGATATCTCCGCGATGGCTTCGTTGGCGTCCAGCTTCACTTCTGTGCCGCCAATTCCGTAGTTGTCATTCATTTGATATAGAATTTAGAATTTTGGAATCTGACAATCAATTTATGGTCCAGTCTAACTGATCATTTTTTATATCCAGTGTTACCGTCATATCTTTTCGCAGGCTGCCTTCAATGATCATGCGGGACAATGGCTTGCGCAACTGTCCGCGGATCACTTCCCGCAGCGGTCTTGCTCCATACTGTGGCGAATACCCCATCAGTGCAAGTTGCTGCCGCGCCGGTGCAGATACATTCAGTTGTATCCCTTGCTGCGTCAGCAACTGCAATAAATGCTGCAAATGGATATCAAATATCTTTTCCACATTCGCCTGTTGAATAGGACCAAACGGAACGATCTCCGTTAACCTGCCCAGGAATTCCGGCCTGAAATGACGGGCCATCAATTCCATCAACTGCTGCGATGCAGGGATTACGTTTTCCTGGAACGACTTTGCAATCACCTCACTGCCGATATTGGAAGTAAACAATACCAGCGCATTGGAGAAATCGCCTGTTTTCCCGAGTCGGTCATGCAGTTTTCCTTCGTCCATAATCTGTAAAAAGATATCGAACACCGAAGGATGTGCTTTTTCAATTTCGTCAAACAGCACTACTGCGTAGGGCTGTTGCCGTATTTTGTTGACCAGCAGTCCGCCTTCTTCATATCCCACATATCCCGGAGGGGCGCCATACAGCAGGGCAGCCGCGTGTTCTTCTTTAAACTCGGACATATCAAAGCGAATCATGCTACGCTCATCCTGGAACAGGAAATCAGCGAGCGACTTCGCCAGTTCTGTTTTCCCGGTACCGGTAGGTCCCAGGAAAAAGAAGGAACCGATAGGTTGTCCGGGGCGGCTCAGGCCCGACCTGGATTCCAGTATGGCATCTGCCACTGCTTTGAGTGCATGATCCTGTCCTACTACCCTTTTGCGTAGTTGCGCTTCCATGTTCACCAGGCGCTCCCGTTCCCCGGATTGAACTTTTCCCAATGGGATACCGGTGATAGCCGCGATCATGGTGGCCAGGTCTACCGGGCTTACACCCTGCTGCTGCGTGGCTGTAGCCACTTCCAACTGCTGCAGTAACTGTTGCAGGTAGGGTTGTAATTCCGCCGCAGTCATTTTGTTGACATCTGCTGTCATATGCAACCGGGCTGTCAACAGGGTTCCCAAACGTTCTGTCATTTGGCGATAGAACCACTGCAAATCTTCCACTGGTACGGTTTCCTTACTACTGATTTCGGCGAACGAAGTTTGCAGGCTCTGAGCGAGCGCTCCCCCTGTATCCTGCATGGCGCGTATAGCGGCCATGGTACGGTCCAGCAGGTTGATAGCGCTGTCCGGCAAACATCTTTCCTTCACATAGCGCCGGGATAACCGGATGGCTTCGTGTATGCTTTCCGGTGGCAACTGCAACTGGTAAAAGTTTTCGTATATCGGGGCAATGGCTTGAATCATATGACCAGCCAGCACTTCATCGGGTTCTGCCAGTGTGAGGGTTTCAAAACGATGCCGTAGCATCGCATCCGGTTCTATCAGTTTACGGAAACTCTCGGGGGTGGTAGTCCCAATGAGTACGATTTCCCCTTGTCCCAGCGCTGCTTTGAGCACATTGGCCATTCCGCCGCCGGATTGCTTGTCAAGCAAACTGTGCAGGTTATCGATAAAAAGTATATGCCTGCCCGTTTGCTTCAGTTGCTGAATAATCTGCAGCAGGCGATCTTCTAATTCATTTTTATAAGCGGCCCCGGCTATAAAAGCGCCGTAATCAAGTGCATAGAGCTGGGAAGACTGTAACGACAATGGTACTTCTTTTTGTACGATGGCACGTGCCAGTCCTTCTACCAGGCCGGTTTTACCAACTCCTCCTTCTCCTATCACCAATACGTTGGCGCGGTCTTTTCGTGTAAGCACTTCCGTGATGGCCCTTATTTCTCCATCACGGCCAATTACGGGGTGAAACGTTTTCAACAGTTGTGGATCTGTAATGCGGTACACATATTTGAGTGCACCAGGCTTAATCCCTTTACCTGTATTGGTTTCCGGTGGTATATCTTTTCCACTCTTACCAGCGGCTTTCAACTGCTCGCGGGTAAAAGGAAATGTTTTCAGTTGTTCGTAGGAGAATCCAACACCTGGTGTACACAGCGCTGTAAGCAGGCTCCAGGCATCCGCTTCTTCATTATCGTTGGTGAGGCTGAGGGCTTCATTCAATACGGCTGCTGCGGCTTCATCCGGAGTGGGATCGTCTGTGATGCGTGGGGACCTGGGCATTTCATCCAATCGCACTTCGGCCCATTCTTCCAGGTAGTACACATCAAAGTTCAGCTGATGCAATGCGGTTACCAACCCTGTTTCCTTATGCAAACAGGCACGCAGTAAATGTGCAGGCGTATACTGCGGATGATGATAATCTTTTGCAATGGCTGATGCAATCTTTACTGCAGATTGCAATGCAGGGCCAAATATGGTTAATGTTGACAGGGTCATTTGGATGATTCCAGGTTTTTCTATTATTAAGTTAACAATTACAATTACTATATGGGTGCTCCCCTTATGGAGCGTGGTAAAGATACAGCGAAAATATTTACATAGAATTCAATCTCAAAAAAAACTATGTCCAGTACGCTTATTCTGTACCTAACCGGATATTATTCGTAGGCACATATCCACAGAACCAGCCACCATCAATAGTTACATCGAATGCAAAAAATATCGTAACATATTATTTAAATTTATTTTTTGATGCGAAAACAGGGCATAAAAAGCTTTTCTTGACCCTGCATAATGGGGAGGATGTCTACCTATTAAATAGGTACATGCGTTATTTATCTCCCTAAAAAAACTATGACCTGGAAAATGCGTGAGAAGTCCAGATGCCCACGTTTGACTTTAAATCTTCGGCTAACTGTAACAGGGATACGAAATCAAGGTAGAAATTCTTCAATAGCTGGCGGTCCTGTAACGACTGGTGGAGGGTGGTTTCAAAATAATCCATCCCATGGCCAATACCGGCATAGACCCGGTTATTATAAAAAGAAAGAAACAACTTAGCACTGCTACGTTCCTGCAGTTGCGTTATTTTTTCCATCAATACCGGCGTCAGCAATTGCTGCGCTTCATTTACATCCGGTGCATAGACCATGAACAGTTTATTAAAAGCGGCATCTGCCGGTAATACTTTTTTACCAAGATCCCAGGTTTGAATAAATCCATTGTCGGTGGCTGTACCGGAAAACAGGCTTTCCATGGTGCTGTTGCGGGAAATAACATATACCGGCGTGCTGAAATACCTGGGGAACTGGCCAATAAAATAACTACCGCAGAAAACCGTGTCGGGGCCCTGACTGCCTACCGTGATCAGCGGCATATGTGTTACCAGCAAATCACAAAACTGGAAATTCATGTCACCTGCTTTGCCGTAAATCTGGTCGTTGCCGCTGATATGATAGTCCTTTCTGGCAAACAGGCCATGCTCCGTGAACTCTTCATAGCTGGCATAGTTGAGGGGCTGATAGGTATATGCCGGATTAATGAAACTAATGATGGGTTTAACAATCCTGTTTTTAAAATCATGCTGAAAATCCGCTGCATCATTCATACCTTTTCCTTTCATCATAAAATAGCTGAGCGCATAGCCTCCCAGTGAAAACAGCACCACCAGGGCGATGATCAGCAAAGTAGGATTGCTATCTCCACCTGTGTGGGGTTGCGTGGCAAAACGGATGATAAAAAAAACGAAGATGGCGAAAGTAATGAGGCTGGCTGCCCATATCCGGCGTATCCAGTTACGGCCGGACTTACGCTGCTTTTCCAGGGTCAGCAGCTCGTCATGGAGCTGCTGATCCAGGAAGTTATTAAATTCTTCCAGTGTTTTCATATATACTTATCAGTTAGAAGACCAATTGGCAGAAGCGCCGCCTATAGAGCTGGTTACCGGTAGCTGCTGATTGATCAGTGCTTTAAAAGGTTGTACATTTTCGGCAGACAAAGGCAGCTTGAAAAACGAGCGGCTTTGCCCGATCCTGACATGCGCGTATTCCATAGGAAACAAGCGTAGCCTGATAATGCGCAATGGCACGGTTAACTTATAATCCGTATAGGTGTCAACGTTATTCACGGTTTCTCCCTTCTCCAGGCGGCTGATAAAGTCGTGTATTTTCTCCGGGCGTTTTTTAGCACCATACAACATAATGAGATAAGGAATCAGCACGCCTACTGGTAAAAACAATAAGATATACAGCACAAAAGCGGGTGCCTGGCCATTCTGGCCGGAAAAAATGGAATAGCCGATGAGGCCAAAAACGAGTATGGCTAATATTTCTGCGGTAATAAGAGCGGTAATGGTCTGCTTTTTATCCTTTTCATGGATGGCAAGCAGGATGTTTTTCAATTCGGAAAGGTTCTTCATTTAGCAGGTGTTTAAGAATATAGTGTCAGATCATTTGGATTTCAGTTTAGTAAAATTACTGATAGCGAGATAGAAGCCTGTGAGGGATACCAACGCATAAGCGGCAATCAGCGCCCAGATGCTTTCTCCTGTCACTTTATAAATCAGCATTTCAATTTTGGTGATGCTGATACTTTCATCACCAGGGCTATGAAATTGTTTATAACGATAGCAGATCAATACGATGCCGGCTATACCCAGCAACAATCCTACGATTACACCTCCCCAGGAAGGCGCTTCTTCTTCATCAGTAGATTTATTGATTTCTTCTTCTTTTTGGGAGTCTTGCAAATTGTTCATTAAGATGATGGTTAAGGGTTATAAATAGCTTTTAGCCTTTAGCTTTTAGCGACAAGGGGTATATTGTTGCTACATCTGTCAAAACTGATCTCCGCTGCATTTATCTAACTGCTTATAGCTAACTGCTAAAAGCTGTTCGAATCATTCACCGCACTAAATAAGTAAAAAAGACAGAAATCGCAAAATACAATATCAGATGATTTGCACCTCCGGAGGATGCACATACTCTTCCCAGGCGGCCTCAGCTTCTGCTACCGTGATATCACCGCTAAATACCATCACCCTGTATTTCAGCTGGTAGCGCGCTCCGGGATAAAGTTGCCATGCTTTCATGCGGGTGGGTGTATAGTTAAACATGAGCTCACCACCTTCCATATTTTCCGGCCAAACCCGCAAAGGTTCAGGTGAATCAAAATTATCAGGATAGTTCATGATCAGCATTCCTGCCTTTCCTTTGGCCGTGGTGCCTGATATTTTCACCCAACGGGCGCGGGTACTGTCGGCCTCGTTGCGGTGTTTGCCCTCTGAAGTTAACACCTCGCTGGTTTGCGCTGTAAATTCTGGCGTGGTTCTCAATCCAAATCCTCCACCATAGCGATACTGGAGCAAAGTAATGCCGTTAGGAGTAGCCGGTGCAAACGTGGTAGTAAAATCCCATTGACGGCGGGAACCTTCATGGGTAGCGGGATAGGCTTGTACCAGCCAGGTTTCCCGGATCGCTGTTTTTTCGGTACCATCTTTCAGGAAAGCGATATGATCCTGGCCTGCGCTGAAGCCACACCATACGTTACCGGACAATGTTTCCAGGTCGCCGTTGAAACGTACTTTCCCTTCTTTTTTCTGCACATTCCAGAAATCTGTTTCCCTGCCTTCAAACAGCGTATGCGTCCACGGGTTCCAGATGCCCATATGATGCAGGTGGCCGGCGTTAGGGAACACATTGGTAAGTACTGCGCCATTGGGTGCCCAGAGGGGATGAATAAAGGCGCTTCGGCTATATACGGTATCTGCGCCTGCAGGTGCAGGTACCGTTTGAAAATTGTATTGGAGAATGGGTTGCTGCTGTTCTTCCAGCAGCAGATGCCCGTTTTGCAAAACGGTTTTCATGACTGGCTGCGTAACCGGTATGCCTTTTTTCAGTTCATATTTCCGCTCGCTACCGGCAGGTGTGCTGCCTTCCAGTATCCAGCTGAGCTGGCCTTTATATACGTTAACGGCAACGGGTATACGTTCCCCATTGGTTACTTCTTCCATGCTCAGCGGGGCATTACCGGCGGCTGCCGGCAATGTCGTATATACGATACTGTTATTTCTTGGAATCTTACCCGCTTTCACCAGGAAGCTGGCAATCACCTGGGCATGCACCTGGATAACAAAAAGCAACAGGCAAACGAATAGGCCGTGGAATTTTTTCATAACCGTTACATAGATTCCCGGAAAAATACGGTTTACTTTTTCAGTATGCAAATAGGATGCGCAGCGAAATAATAATATTGTTGCAGCATGGGTAGCTTATTATCCTTTAATTCAATATTTTTGACCGCTAACAAGGATATTATGGCATCCCCCGTTATACATATGCTGACTACTAAACTCATTATAACCAATAAAACGGCCCTGCAACAAAAATATGGGGAAACGCACCAGCAGATACTGGACGATTTGACAGCGCTGCAGGCTTTCGATAATAACCGGCACCTCGATGCGCATATTATCTTCCTGGATGATCCCGTACAAATGCAAGCCTGCCAGGCTACACCTGTGACAGACAACACGGATGATGCGCAAAATAAAAAAGCGATTGATGACCTGTACCGTTTTTATTCGCCGGGATATCTCCTGTTGATAGGTGCCCAGGATATCATTCCGTTTCAGCGCTTAAAAAACCTGCTGCCGGGCGACAATGATCCTGATGGCAACATCCCCAGCGATCTGCCCTACGCCTGCGATACCCCTTACGATACGGATCCCGGAAAATTCATTTCTCCTACCCGCGTGGTAGGACGGGTACCTGATATTCCTGCGGTGAACGATCCCAGCTATCTGCATACCCTCATTACCAATATAATCGCGGCAACACCTGCACAGCCGGGCGATTACCTGCCTTACTTTTCCCTGAGTACCTTCGACTGGCAAGACTCTACACAGAATAGCCTCCAGAATATTTTTGGTAACCATAACAGTTTGTTGGTTTTTCCGGGAGATGACACCCTCACCGGTACCAACTGGACTGCGGCCCAATTACAGGCTAAAACACATTTCATCAACTGTCATGGCGCTATCAACAACCCTGCTTACTACGGTCAGAAAGCCGGGGACTTCCCACTGGCGCTCCGGTCGGATGGACTCACAGACAAAATTACCCATGGCACTATCGTAGCAGCAGAATGCTGTTACGGCGGACAACTATTTGATCCGAAGAAAAACAGCGCCAAAAGAATGAGTATGGCAAACAGCTATCTGCTCAATCATGCACTGGCATTTGTAGGCAGCTCCAATATTGCTTATGGTCCGCCCACCGGGCAGGGACTGGCAGATCTGCTGACACAGTATTTTGTAATCAACGTATTAAACGGCGCATCTACCGGCAGGGCTTTACTGGAAGCCAGGCAGCGGTTTCTTCATGAAATGGGGCCCACCCTGGATCCCTACGAATTGAAAACAGCGGCACAGTTCTACCTGCTGGGCGATCCATCCTGGCAACCGGTCATCAACCAGAAAGACCCCAGCACTACTGCTGCCGAACAGCCATTTGTGAATACATTACAAAACCGCCGCGACAACCTGGAAGCACGGGGTAAAATGCTGGACGACTTTATTGCCGTTCCTCATCCTTCTGATGACACACATGCCACAGATCCCGCACTGCACACAGCAATGCATCAGTTGCTCGATGAAAAGAACTTTTCCGGAGAACGCGCGCCAAAAATATTTGTCAACAGAAAAAAGAACCATACAGACAGCAACTCCATGCCATCTGTAAAATTTCATGTATTTTCGGAATCTGCCACTGTCGGGGAAATACCTTTAACCAAGGTAGTGGTGGTGAAAGAAAAAAACAATCAAATACTGGGGTATCGTGAATATGTCAGCAGATAACACCAACAGGGATAAAAGTAGTCCCTTCATTACACTCACCGGACGCCTGGTGTTACGCACTTTCGGCAAACATAGTAAAAGTGAGCACCTCGGCGTATTCCTGGTCACCGACCAGGGCGACTACCTGATACGCCCCGCCGGCGCTAATCCTTTTATGCAAAATCCACTCATGCCACTGGCCGGCAAAACAATTGTTACCACAGGGAGTATAGAGGATTATGTGTTCCTGGCCCAGACATGGAAAGAAGCGGAAAGCTAAAAGCTATTTTAATTATACCTTTTTTTACTATTTTGGCAGATCAGCGTAGTCCGCTATGGTAGCGAAATACGAACTGTCAAATGTTTACCTATGAATTTAGCTGCGTTTATTAACCACCTTGTACGCGAAGGACAAGTTACTGTAGTCAATCAACTGATCCCATTTACCCAACAGGAATTACAGGATACCCAAACCATACTGGCAGACTATTACCAACAGGATATACTGGAAATACCCGGTACAGCACCGGATTTTGATGCGGCAGCCGCTTTGTGGTCTGCCGGTTATATTTACCGGATTGTTCAACTGGCGATGCTACGGGATGCAGGTACCGCCCAGCTCCAGGAATGGCTGACACCTTATCCCCTTCCGCAAACTGCCGCCGCCATCTATAGTGCCGATCTTTGCCTGCGATACCTGCCAGACTTACTGAGCCTTAGCAAAGGACTGGCACCAGATGATCCACTGGTACAACAGATCCGGGAAACCGCCATGCAATGGCCTTTTTCCTCTACCGGTATGAACCTGCCCGCACAGGGGGATATGAGCGTTATTATTTCCTCCCCTTCCCTGCTGCAAGCATATGCCGACAAAATTATTGCTACGCGCGACTCCGGCAGGTGTGATATTCCGGCCGTGCAACAAATCGTTACCGCCTCACTAGGTAACTATACCAGCGTACTCTGGCCTGATTATAAATACTAACTATCTTTATACAGGAAGAGAATGACAAATATTCCTGTATCATTACTGTAGTGGCAACATAAAACCCGTATCATGAAAGAACTGCAACTGGTAGACCAACTGAACGATGCTTTACAACAACTGAAAAATACTTTCGTTGGCAAAGACGATATCATAGACCTGATGGGTATCTGTTTGGCGGGCCGCGAAAACCTGTTCCTGCTGGGCCCTCCCGGCACCGCTAAAAGTGCGCTGGTACGTGGCTTATCCAATATGCTCGATGGACACACCTTTGAATACCTGCTCACCCGCTTCACAGAACCGAACGAACTCTTTGGTCCGTTCGATATCCGTAAACTCAAAGACGGGGAACTGGTGACCAACACCGAAGGCATGCTACCCGAAGCCTCTTTTATTTTCCTGGATGAATTACTAAATGCCAACAGCGCCATTCTGAATAGCTTGCTGATGGTATTGAATGAAAGAGTATTCCGCCGCGGCCGTGAAACCCGCGCCCTACCTGCGCTGATGATAGTAGGCGCCAGCAACCAGCTACCGGAAGATGAGGCCTTGCAGGCACTGTATGATCGCTTCCTGCTGCGCGCTACCTGTGAAAACGTAGATCCGGCGCAACTTGGCGACGTATTGCATGCCGGCTGGAAAATGGAGCAACTAACAGCCGCCACTGCCAACATCATCAACCCAGCCGACATCAAACAACTGCAACAGATGGCCAGCCTCGTGAACCTGGATAATATCCGGCCCTCTTACATTACGTTGATACAACAATTGCGCAATGCCGGCCTGCTGATTTCCGACAGAAGAGCCGTAAAATTACAGCGGGTCATTGCTGCCAGCGCCTTGCTGTGCAAGCGTCTCGTAGCCGTGCCTTCCGATATGTGGGTACTCCGGTATATCTGGGATACCACCGAGCAACAGGAAATTATAGCAGGGATCGTGAATGCCATGGTGGCGGCAGATGAAATAGCGGTAGCACAGCATCCCCGCGCCAACGCCACTAATACACCGGATGCCGATGAAATTTATAAAGAGCTGCTGCAAATGACCGCCCAATGGGACGATGCCGAAGTAAGTGATGCAGAAAAATCTGCGATCAAAGACCGGCTCCGCTACCTGAATGGCCGCTGTGAATGGATCCATAATCCTACCCAACGGGAATATGTAATGCAACCGGTAACGGCACTCTGGAAAAAAATTCTGCAGGAAAAATGAGTACGCCTCCAAAAGAAATGGTGATGCTATTGCCGGCAGCACAATATGCCGCCCTTGGTGCTGTGCGCTGTTTGCCTGGCCTCACTGCCGCCATGGACCGTGATGAGCTGTGGTTGCGCGGCATTCCCTACCCGGAAGAGCCCCACCCGCTTATCCTGCAACTACCGGCGCTACATACCTGGCTGCTAAACGATAATGCACAGTTGTTTCCCATGGGCAAACTAACGCCGGTGGCTACACTAAAACAGCTCAACTGGATTAGTTTGCCGGAACTATTGCCTGTAATGCTCCCGGTGTCCGGCATGCCGGCGCTCCTGCCTGCAAGAGAACCGGTACAACTGGCCCCTTCTGCGGAGCCTCAATCCGGAAATGCACTGCTCACTACTTTCGATAACTGGTATCAATACGCGAACATGGCTCCTGCCACCCGCCTACAGGCGCTTTCTTTTGCTACTTCAGCGGATCGGCAGGTGCTGATTATGGGATCGCCATTACCACCGATACCGGGACAGGAATACGTGTTGCAGGAGCAGCTACTGTTACCTGCCGGCTATAGTTTTACTCCTCCGGGCATTACAACTATCGTGAACCAACAACTGAATGCTGCGCAAACAGACCTGTTGCTGTTTCGTACCAACGGGCACTGGGAACGCATTCCCACTACTGCTTTTGTGAAGGCAGATAGAAGTGCAGTGAGGTTAACCCAAAAAGAACTGGAGCATGGATGAACAAAAAGATAAGATCAACGAATACTTTGGTTCCCCGGAAAATTATTGCTGGCAATGGACAGATAATGGAGAATTTATAGACTGGAACACAGATCTCACCATTTGTTATGCTGATGAATTAATACCTGTACTGGAAGAAATAAGCATTCAGGGCTGGCCTCCATTGGGTAGTATTTTGCTGGTATTAATCGCCTGTAAAGAGGACGGTAAACACATTCCGCAGGTGAAGCAAGTTATCCAGCTTTTCCTGGAAGATATTAAGGAACCACAGAATTTTCAACATGAAGAATTAAAGCGGTTATTCGAAACTGTCCTGCCCTTCCTCCACCTCATCAGCGAACTACCCAGGGAGTGCCGCACCGGAAAGAATAGAACATTGCTATTAAAAAGTATTTTTGCAGATATCCCACCGGCCATAAACCGTTCTCAAACTAAATATTTACTCACTTTCTACTATAAGCATAATTTCCGCCGGCAGCAGGAAAATCACGTACAATTAAAGCAGGAATTAGTTCCCCTTGCCATGGCTGCCAGGCAAATTAAAAACAAAGAAGCCCTCGAATCAATACTGCGCACCAGCCTTGAGCAGGCGCCTGCGCCTGCCCCCGTGGACCTGACACTCCCGGAGCCGGATCTCATCTCGCAACTGATCACCGACCAGGAGACCGCTGGTATCGGCCACATTGCGCAGCGTATACTGGCTAGCCTGCATATTCCCATACATTCACAACCTGAGCATGATCAGTCGCTTGGCGGAATATCAGATATCAGTAACAAAGGTAGCTACGACCGGCTGCTGCTCAGTGAACTGGCCCAGGAAGATCATATGCTGATGGCCCGTATTGCGCATAACGAAGCGTTGTACCTGAAACGGGAAGCACTCTCCTCCAACCCACGAAAAGACCGCGTGATGTTGATAGACGCCTCTCTCAAAATGTGGGGGAAGCCACGGGTGTTTGCCATTGCGGCCGCATTGGCCTGTATGCAATACGATAAGAAACACACTAACCTTATCGCCTATACGTTGAAAGGGAATACAGCTGTTCCTGCAGATCTTCACCACAAAAAAGGAGTACTGGCAGCCTTGTCAGTACTGGACAATCACCTGCACAGCGGCGAAGCGCTGGAAGCGCTGCTACAGAAAGAAAAGCCGGGACAGGCGGATTACTACCTCATTACATCGGAAGAACTTATGCAACAACCTGCATTTCTACAAGCTGTAGTGCGGCAACAAGCGAAGCTCAGTTGCCTGATTACTGTTAACAGAAATGGTCAGTTCCGTTTATACCAATACAGCAAAGGCCGGAAAAAACTGTGCAACGAAGCACTGTTAGACCTGGACGAATTATTGTTTAAACCAGCCGCCAAACAAGCAAATACCGCCAGCACCTCTATAAAAGACTTACCGGAGATCTTACTCCAACAATCGCTGCCACTGCGTTTTCCAGCTTCCCGTTTAAAAAGGCAAATCAATTATACTTATCAGTTCAACGAGGGAGTAGTATGTATTACTTCCGATCAGAGATTACTTTACTGGCCTAATCAATCAAAAGGAGCGATAGAGTTGTGTACCTTACTGGAAGAAGGCAACTACACTTTTGGTGCTGATGGAAAGGACCGGTTTTCTATATTGGTTAACAATTATAACAAGGACTTTTGCTATCTGCATATATTTACTCCCAGGGATACAGGCCATATCATTACGCAAACCAGTGTACCCACAGGGGCTGCAACCGTTATCTACCAGGATAAATATTTTCACCTGCAAAGTTCACGGGGAATGTTTGCTGTTTCCTGCGACGGGCAACCCGGTGGGCCCCTGCACAAAGATGCATTTAATAAGTATCTCCTGGAATACGGACGTATCGCACAAAAAAACGTAAATGACGTATTCCGTTTTGTCAGGCAAGGCTATAGTACGCTCAGCAAAATTAAAAGCCTCTATGTTGATGCCAACGACCAACTGGTCATTGGTAACTGGCAACTTAAGATAGATCATCTTCAGCGGATACGGTTATCAGACAAATCGATAAAAATTGACGACAGTAAATTACGGGACGTAGTAACGCATACTTTCGCACATCCGGCCAACCCGAATATAGTTTTCACCCGGTTTGAATTTCCTGGTGGTGTTATTGCAACAGCAGACTCCCGGGGATTGCTGCATCTGCGAACTGATAATCATTCCCTGTCGGAAGTACTGTTGACAGTTATCATCGATATGCAACTCACTTGCTGGGCATCCGACAAGTATTGGGCAGGTCATGAGTACTTCATTCACGACACCGATAGCCAGCATGTATGGGACCGGGACTTTTATCATCAATATCTTCAACCCTATATAGACCGCATCAAATGCCCTTAACACTTGGTTTACAATATCATGAACAACAAGCAGCAACAATAGCCGGCGCCTTCATTCCAGGGCATTCGGCGGATGCCTGGCTGGCTGAAATAGATCGTTGGGGGATTCCTATGCAATCGCTCAAAGGCCTGCTGATTGCAGCTAACAAAGATACGCTCACGCCGGCTGGCCTGTTGGTCATGCTGCAACATATCGATATTAAATACCCCGACCGCATCCTGCATCCCTACCAGTTGACAGGCGGTAAACTCTTCATTCCTGCCACCGCCCGCCTTACACCGGCGCTGCATGCCGCTGAATTATCCCAGCTGCTGATCTGGGACTGGCAGGTGTTTCACCCCGTGTGGGGCTTCACCGGATTTGAAGTAAACGATGTAATTGATATCAGTGCACTGTTGTTTTTTACTTCACCACAAGTAGTTGATTGGGAATTTGCACGCATAGGCATTGCACCCCGTATAAAGCTGCGCCGTATTGAAATCATGGCATCGGATACAGATCCTTTTGCAGAGATCCGCAGGGAGGTTGGTCATCTCCCCTTATCTGAATTACCACCTGCCGCAACCCCGTTGCCTATAGCGAACTCCTTCTTTCAAAAAATATGGCAAAAGCTGGCTCATATATTCGGTCAAACGGCCAGCTATACTGCTTCCCTTCTGCCTAAAAACCTGCAGGATAAAAGAAACCAGGAGCTGGAAAAACTGCTTCAAATGTTTGATAAAGATGAAGCCCTGGCATTGCAATACGCACTGCCGATGGACAGTCCCTACGAACATCGCGGCACTGCGACTCCCGGCACCTCTTTACAACGGCAAAACACCAACTTTAGCCTGGGCAGGCTGGGTGGTGGCGGCCCGGCTGATGTATGGGATGCGGGTAGTTACCGGTTTAAGTTAATTCAGAAATACGAAGCAGCTGCCAAAGCAGCCATCAGCACAGGCGACTATAAAAAAGCCGCTTACATATATGCACACCTTTTAGGCAACTATGCCCATGCTGCCAATGTATTGGAACAAGGCGGCCATTACCGCGAGGCCGCCATCCTCTATAAAGATCACCTGAAAAAACCGGGTGCGGCCGCTCATTGCCTGGAGAAAGGAGGACTACTGCTGGAAGCTATCGACATGTATATCTCCCTGCAACAACTGGAAAAAGCAGGCGATCTTTACATGCAGCTCGATCAACAGGAGCATGCGATTACTTTATATGAGCAGGTGGCTGCCACAGCGATTAACAACCATGATATGTTAGCCGCTGCCAGCGTTATACAACACAAGCTCTCTGATATTCCCCGTGCCAAACAAATATTGCTACAGGGCTGGGATCAGCACCTGCAGACGAATGCCTGTTTGCAACGATATCTTGAATTATCAGCCGATCAACTTGTTCCTGCCATACAACTGGTATATGATCATCATCTATCTCCATCATTGGAAAATAATTTTTTGCAACTGTTAAGCAAAACCGGAGAGCGATTCCAGCAAGCCCCTGCTACGGATCTCGCCAAGGATATTGCTTATGAAATTATCAGCAAACAATCCCTGCAGGGAAATACGGAAAACCTGGCCTTGTTAAATACTTTTGTGCCGGAGGATCGGCTGCTACCACGCGATTGTAGCCGCTTCATTAACCATTTGCCTAAACCTGTAACAGTCAGCAAAGCACTATCTTCTGAACGCTTTGCTGCAGATGTAAAATGGATAACAGGCCGGCTGATGAACGATGAGTTGCTGTTGATAGGTCATAAATCGACTGGTGTGTATATGTTACGATATGACTTTATGAAGCACTGGAACTATATGCACTGGCCAGGGCATGTGCCTGATAGTGCTACTTTCAGGCTGCTGAGTGATACCCGGTATAACAATATGTTGCTAATATATCACCATTTGCCGTTCGAGATAACACAAAAGCACTTCTCCCAATATCGCGCTGACGAGGAAGTAGTTGGTGGCGAGTTCACCGTTGGTGGCGCAAGCTGGCTACCTTCTAAATTACTTGGCTATTGCTTTTCCGAGTGGGACGTGGTAGCATTGCACCTGGCAGGTGAAGAACTAATACTCAGCCGATATACACAGGAAGGGGCGCTGAAGAACAGCGTACGCTGCACACAGTACACCAGTACCAGTGAATTCGAACTGCCACCGGACTTTCAGCAGGAAGCGCAGGAAATGGTGTATTGGTATGGAGCGTTCTACCTTTTCATCGGACATAGTATCTATAAGCTCGATTTCCAGGGCGGGTTGCAATCATTGTTAGAAACAGACCGTATCCTTCAGCTAACCGCCGGATACGATCGTGATAAATTAGGTATGGTTGCTATTACAGAAGATAGCATCCTTTGGCTGACTTATACTTATGGCGATAACACTCCCAAAATACACGGCAGTATTGCCAATAATGAAGTAGGTATAAAAGTGAAATATCTACCACATGAATTTATTATCACCTATCGTGATAAAACCGCGCAGGTTTATAAAATAAGCGATGGAGCCGAAGCCGTGTATAGTCAGAAAATTACTACCAGGGCGCCGATATGTGCAATAGAAGCGATTCCTAAAAAAGGCCATATTGCTATTGTTTCCGAAAACGGGGAGTTGGAAGTTTATGATCTCTATACCTCATCTTTGAAGTAACACGGCTCCTGTGCCGTTGCCATCTGCATAAATAATACGGCCATCTTCCATCTTAATACCGGTAGCGGTATCTTCTGCCAGCAGCAGGGGACCGTCCATGTCTACATAGTCCAGTAGCGGCAACAGGTGTGCTACAGCGGAAGTACCGACAGTACTTTCGTTCATACTACCGGTCATCACCTTCATGCCGGCTTGTTTTGCAGCAGCAATCATACGCAAGGCAGGGGTAATGCCACCACACTTGGTAAGTTTGATGTTAATACCGTGAAAATAGCCCTGACACTGGGCTACGTCCGATTCTACAATACAGCTTTCGTCCGCAATCACGGGTAATACTACTTTTTCAAACACCTGTTTCATGCCGGCTTTATCCGCTGCCGGCATGGGTTGTTCGATGAACTCTACTCCGAGTGCTTTCAACGCTATAGCATTGCGCAGGGTTTCCTCAACACCCCAGGCACAGTTGGCATCTACCCGGAAAACCGCGTCTGTGTGCTTTCTCAGCTCAGTGATGATGGTAATATCTTCTTTGGTACCTAATTTAATTTTATAAATGGGCCATGGAAACTCTTTCAGTTTACGCACCATATTTTCTACCGTGTCAATACCGATGGTGTAGTCTGTCAGCGGATTATGGCGGATATCGAGGCCCCACACCTGGTAAAGTTTCTGATGCTGTTGTTTGGCATAAAGGTCCCAGGCGGCAATGTCCAGGGCGCAGAGCGCAAACATATTGTCCTGCAGCAAAGGGTACATATCCTGCCAGAAAGCAGCCGGCGTGGTGAGGTGATAGTTTTCAATGAAGGAGCGATGCTGGTCAATAGCAGCCATTAGCCGGGGTACCGTCATGTTGTAATAGGAGTTATCGGCTGTTTCCCCCAGCCCGCAAAAACCATCTTGCTCCAATGATGCTACCAGCAAGGGTTGTACGTCTTTTGATTTACGGGAAATCGTAAACGTGTGGCGGAATTTTAGTTCAAAAGGATAAAGAGTCAGCTTCATATCCTGAAAATACTACGATTTTTTTTCATCTGCGCTATCCAACACATTTTGTGGGATGCGGTACCGCCAGTAGTGCGAAGCTACCGCAGGGATATTGATGCGCTCTGCATCCGGATGACCAGAGGCGCGGCCTTCGGCAGCTAACAAGTCCTGTATTTGGAAAATACGCCACATTGCCGGTGCCTGCATATGCCGGGCAATAATTTCCCGGATCAGGGCAGGACTGGCCTCCAGGGGAGCAACACCTGTATGCTGTAGTTCCTGTTGGTAATATTTTCGGGAGATAGATAAATTTTCTTTCCACCATCCCCTCAATGTACTCATATCGTGCGTGGAAGGGGTTAATACAGACAGATAGGGCGCCGCTGCCAGGTTCGTAAAAGTTGCATCATGTTGCTTGGGCATTCGTTCTACTTCGAGGCTCAGGATGCCCTGTGCCTGCATCACACCGGGTACACAACCGGGTACCATCCCCAGGTCTTCTCCGCAAATCAGCATGTTGGTGGCCCTCTTAATCAGTGGCAATTTCCCCATCGCTTCCTTACGCCAGCAACTCTCCTGCCGTACGTAGAAATAGTCGTGGTACAATGCCTGCAACGCCACACGATTTTCCTGATCCAACGCTGCAAAGGAATGTGTGGCCGCTACATCATAACGGGGATGGTACAACGTTCTGTTGCCAGTTGTCACCTTTATCAGCAACACATCTGCAATAAGCGCATAAAGTACATTTTTCACGGCTTCCGGCAGGGTTGATGCCTGCACCTTCCGTTGCGTGTTATAGGCCGGCAGCAGCTGATAACGACCACCGGGTAAGGGTTGCATCAGTTCTTCTTTCAGTATACCAGCATAGTTGCCAAACGCATTTTCCAGGATGCTGTGCGTAATGTAAGGCTGGCAGAAGCGTTCCTCCTCAAAGTCGATTCCCCGCTGCAACATTTCTTCGCGGCTAACGGGAACGGCTGGATGAAAATAGCCGAGTATTCCCTGTATAGCGTCCTGTGGTATTTGCCAGATGCGGAAAAATCCAAGGATGTGATCAATGCGGAAGGCATCGAAATAAACAGACATATGCCGGAGCCGTTGTTGCCACCATTCCAGCCCGTTGGTAGCCATTTGTTTCCAGTTGTAGGTAGGAAATCCCCAGTTTTGCCCTTCGGTGGTAAAGCTATCCGGTGGAGCGCCGGCCTGCATATCCAGGTGGAAGTATTCCGGATGCATCCAGGTATCGGCGCTATGCCGGGCTACACCAATAGGAATATCTCCCTTGAGCGCTACGCCCTGCTGGTGTACTGCGGCCGTGGCAGCAGCCAATTGCAGATGCAGGTGATATTGTATAAAAAAGTGATAGTGTGCGGCAGCGGCTGCAGCCTCATCTGTTGCGATCAGCTTATTAACAGCCGTATAGTCGTATACGTTATATTGCGGCCATTGCGTAAAATCGCTGGTTTGCCACGTATCACGCAGGTAGCAATATGCTGCATAGGGCAACAGCCAGTATTCGTTGGCGGCAAACCATTGCCAGTACTCCCGCGTTTGCAACTGCTGTCCGTTCATATCATACAGGGCCCGCAAATAGGCCATTTTATACGACATCACCGTTTCATAATCGACTGTCTCTTTTTCATTTAACCATTGCCGTAACCGGCCAAATTGTCGCTGTAGCGGATGTGTATCCGGCAGCGTGCCTACTGCCTGTAATCGTATATACAGGGGGTGCAGGGCAAAGGAGGAAATGGCGGCATAAGGATAAGAGTCCTTCCAGGTATGAGTTTGGATGGTATCGTTCACGGGAAGCAACTGTATCAGCTGCAGGTTTCTTTGCTTTGCCCACTGTGCCAGTAGCGGCAGGTCGGCAAATTCACCAGTACCAAATCCTGCGGCACTGCGCAGGCTGAATGCAGGTACCGCAACGCCGGCGCCTTTCCAGGGCGTGCAGCTCATGCGCAGGAAGCCATCCTGTAATACCACCTGTCGGCCTTCCACCGCCACGGTATGCATTTCCCGGTTCTCTCCTTCTTCATATGCTATTACCTGTTGCTTTACCAGGTCGTAAGTAGCATATTTATAGTAAAGCGGTACGGGCATACCGGAAAGATGTAGTCCTATGGAAAACCAGCCCCGGGCATCATATTGCAGCAAAAGCGGCTGCAATATATTCCAGCTCCCCGTTTGCGGATGGCTACCCAGTAAACAGATCGTGGTATGGGAATCTAACAGCGGCGCCTGTACGCGAAATATATGCGTGGCCGTTAGTAGTCCCGGATCAGCTGAGCCAGGCCGGGGATAAAACACACGTGTAAAGGGGGCTGTCAGCCAGGCGTTTTCCGGCCGGGCAGCATCATTCCAGGTATCAGTAAATACTATTTCGGCAGGTTGTACGGAGGAGACGGTAAATTCCCGGGGAGCACCTTCAAAAACAATTTCTTCCAGTTCTTTCAGGAAATACTGGTATTGTAATGTGGTGGTTTCACCAGGAACCAGTTCAACGTCGGTATACCACCAATCTGTGTTGAGCCATTGCATGCGGCGGGCATGCCTGGGTACATCACTGCCCAGTGCAGGCAAATTACCGAGCAGATAGAGTTCCTGCCCATAATAAGTATGGTAACGGAGATAAAAACGTAGTCTATAATTCATTGGTCCTGGCTAAGCAGGAACAATGTAAGCAAAAGCTGCCAGCTTTTAGCTGTTAGCTGCCAGCAAAAAAAATGCAGCGAAGAAAGCATACATATGTATGTTCTTCGCTGCATTTTCACTAACAGCTAATAGCTTATGGCTAATAGCTTATTTTACTTCTTCGAACTCGGCATCAGTTACGCCATCGTTTCCGGCGTTAGGCTGACCCTGTGGCTGAGCACCTGCCTGAGCACCTTCTGGCTGGCCTTGAGAAGCTTTGTACAGCTCTTCAGAAGCAGCAGTCCAGGCAGCTTCCAGTTCAGCGGTAGCTGAATCCAGCTGTGCACCGTTCTGAGATTTGTGTGCTTCTCTTAATTTTTCCAGTGCAGTTTCGATGGTTGCTTTTTTATCAGCAGGCAGTTTATCGCCGTATTCTTTGATTTGTTTTTCGGTTTGGAAGATCAGGCTATCTGCTTTGTTCAGCTTTTCGATCTGCTCGCGTTGTTCTTTATCGGCAGATTCGTTGGCTTTTGCTTCCGCTTTCATCTTTTCGATTTCGTCTTTGCTCAAACCGCTACCAGCTTCAATCTTGATGTTCTGCGTTTTGCCGGTGCCTTTATCTTTCGCAGTTACGTGCAGGATACCGTTGGCATCGATATCGAAAGTTACTTCGATCTGAGGAACGCCACGTGGAGCCGGAGGAATATCACCTAAGATAAAGCGGCCCAGTGTTCTGTTCTGGTTAGCCATTGGTCTTTCACCTTGCAGTACATGGATTTCCACGCTAGGTTGGCTATCTGCTGCGGTAGAGAAAGTTTCAGATTTTTTGCTTGGGATAGTGGTATTGGATTCGATCAGTTTGGTCATTACACCGCCCATTGTTTCGATACCCAGTGACAGTGGTGTAACGTCCAGTAACAGTACGTCTTTCACTTCACCTGTCAATACACCACCCTGGATAGCAGCACCTACGGCTACTACTTCATCCGGGTTTACACCTCTGTTAGGTTTTTTACCGAAGAATTTTTCTACTACTTCCTGGATTTTAGGAATACGGGTAGAACCACCTACCAGGATTACTTCATCAATTTCGGAAGTGTTCATTCCGGCGTCACTCAGCGCTTTGCGGCAAGGTTCCAGTGTTCTTTCCACCAGGCTGTCGCTCAGTTGCTCAAATTTAGCACGGGTTAATTTTTTCACCAAGTGTTTAGGAACGCCATCCACTGCAGTGATATAAGGAAGGTTGATTTCAGTTTCCTGGGAAGAAGACAATTCGATTTTTGCTTTTTCCGCAGCTTCCTTCAAACGCTGCCATGACATTGGGTCTTTGTGTAAATCTACTGCTTCATCTTTCTTGAATTCGTCAGCCAGCCAGTCCATGATTACTTTATCGAAGTCATCACCACCCAGGTGAGTATCACCATTGGTAGATTTTACTTCAAATACGCCATCACCTAATTCGAGGATAGAGATATCGAAGGTACCACCACCAAGGTCAAATACAGCGATTTTGCTATCTGCATGTTTTTTGTCCAAGCCGTAAGCCAGTGCCGCAGCAGTAGGCTCATTGATGATACGGCGAACGGTTAAGCCGGCGATTTCACCTGCTTCTTTGGTAGCCTGACGCTGTGCATCGTTAAAGTAAGCTGGTACAGTGATTACCGCTTCAGTTACTTCCTGGCCCAAATAGTCTTCCGCTGTTTTCTTCATTTTCTGCAGGATCATTGCTGAAATTTCCTGCGGTGTATATAATCTGCCGTCGATATCGATGCGGGTGGTATTGTTATCACCTTTTACCACTTTATATGTAACGTGTGTCAGTTCATTGGCAACTTCGTTAAAGTGACGGCCCATGAAACGTTTCACTGACATAATAGTGTTTACCGGGTTGGTAATAGCCTGACGCTTTGCAGGGTCACCTACTTTCCTCTCTCCGTTCTTTAAAAAAGCCACTACAGATGGGGTTGTTCTCCTGCCCTCATCATTGGCAATCACTACCGGTTCGTTACCTTCCATTACGGCAACGCATGAATTGGTAGTTCCTAAGTCAATGCCTATTATTTTTCCCATAGTATTAAAGATTATCCTTTAGTTGTAAGTATGTTATTGTATTTGTCGTTGGTTTGTCAATGATTATGCCAACCAAAAAAATATGAAATTATGTCAGTCAGGTACCCTATATTTGATTTTAAATATTTAGTTATTAAGCTGTTTATGCTATTTGTCTGCCCCTGATAACTAAATAACCCAACACACAAAATTGTTCATAACCTCGCCTTTCTTTCAGCTATTTCATTCCTGACCTACCCGTTTTATTGTCAAAAATTGTATAACCTAACGTTATTCTTATGAACAAATCCATGCAATGGAGGGCTGTATGCTTGCTGCTAGCAATCTCCCCAATGATCAGCCAGGCCCAGGATCAACCATCCACCACATCTGCCGTTAGTGCAACTCCATCTGTACAGCTATTTCGCGGACCCAGCGACTACAAAACCTGGTCTATTGGCGTCAATGGCGGCGTATTGGCACCTGTGGTTCCCACCGGTGGCAGTAACGATTTTACCAAGTGGAAAGGCTCCTTCGGCTACGGAGGCTATGTAAAGTACCAGATCCTGCATTTCCTGGCATTAAGAGCCGACTATGTAGGCGGTAAATTGCAGGCAGACAACAGCAAAAACCTGGGCAACGGAGCTCCGCTTGTCAGCCCCTACAAATCTTATGAAACCAAGCTGCCCTGGTCGGCCAGCTTAAATGCAGTATTCAACATCACTACTGTTAACTGGTTGTTCCGGAAAAACTTCGTATCACTGTATGCCTCTGTGGGTGGCGGTTTAGCCGGATATAAGCCCACATTGGAATTAAATAACGGGACCAAAGTTGACTATACAAAAGATAATAAAGCCATTAAGGAATTAATCATCCCTGTAGGCGCCGGTCTTAAATTCAAGTTGTCTGACATCATCAACCTGGACCTTGGCTATACGATGAATTATGTAGATGGCGACAACCTGGATGGCTATGAACATGGCCCCAACAAGGATAAATACTCCTACGGGTATGCGGGACTGGAGTTTGCTTTGGGCAAAAAAGGCAAACAACAGCTCCAGTGGCATAACCCTGCCAGCACAATGTACGATGAACTGGTAGCACAGAAAGCCACATTGGCGGCTGCCCTGGATGCAGCCAATCAAAACAATGCCAGGTTGACGGCTGACGTTGATAAACTGACAAAAGACAGCGACGGCGATGGCGTATCTGACTTCTTCGACAAATGTCCCGGCACACCGGCTAATACCAAGGTAGATGGCTCCGGTTGCCCACTGCCGGTACCGGTAGTAGAAAAGAAAGAAGAAAAAATAGTGATTACGGAAGAAGACAACCGTATTGTTAAAGAAGCCATTCAAAACCTGGAATTCGATTTTGCGAAAGCCAGTATCAAGGCGCATTCCTATCCGGCACTGGACAGAGTGGCCGAACTGTTGAAACGTAAGAACCTCAATCTGAAGCTCAGCGGCCATACAGACAATGTAGGTAACAAAACACGTAACCTCGCCCTGTCAAGAGAAAGAGCAGAGGCCGTGAAGACCTACCTGGTGGAAAAAGGCGTGAATGCCTCCAAAATTGAAGCAGTAGGATATGGTATGAGCCAGCCTATTGCCAGCAATAAAACCGCTGCAGGCCGGCAAAAGAACAGAAGAGTAGAGTTTACGATATTCTAGCTTTTAGCCATTAGCTTTTAGCAAAATGCAGCAAAGATTAGCATATGTTAGTCTTTGCTGCATTTTGCTAAAAGCTAATGGCTAAAAACTATATAATTCGTAATTTCATTTCATGGAAATCACAATCAGAACGATCCTCTCGTCAGATGACCCAACGCTAGCCAACATTGTAAAAACGACGCTCACTGAATTTGGAATGAATAAGGTAGGCACTGCCTTTTCGGATCCCACCACGGACCACTTATCTGTGGTATACAGTATTCCCCGCGCCACTTATTATGTAGCAGAATCAGAAGGCCGCATCATAGGCGGTGCCGGTATCCACCCGCTGGATGGTGGAGAGGCCCATGTATGCGAGCTGCAGAAAATGTACCTGCTGCCCGAAGCCCGTGGCAAAGGCCTCGCCGGCAAACTGATTAGCCTGTGTTTGAATTATGCTAAACAAAATGGCTATACGCAATGCTACCTGGAAACTGCCCCCGAACTTGCCCGTGCACGGAAAGTATACGAACAGTTTGGCTTCCGGTACCTGACAGGTCCAATGGGTAATACCGGCCATTTTGGCTGTGATAACTGGATGTTGAAGGATTTATAAGTTTCTACAGCCCGGGAATTCCGGGCTACTTTTATAAAACGGCATATTTATTGACAAATGGGCCGTACATAAAAGACATATCATGAAAAAACTTATTCTGTGTGGCATCCTGGCCATTGGGGCCATGCTGACCGCTAAAGCACAAAAAGTAAACTTTGGCGTAAAAGGAGGATTAAACATTGCCAAACTCACTGCTTACGACGATTCCAAAACACTGGCTGGTTTCAATGTAGGAGGGCTTGTACACATCGGTCTTACCGACAGCTGGGCGATACAACCAGAATTACTGTATTCTGCACAAGGTACTAAACGGAGTAATGCGCTTTTGATTGGAAATATTCCAGGCACCGTGAAACTGAACTATGTAAATATCCCCGTAATGGTACAATACACCATTGCAGACGCTTTCTTTGTTGAAGCAGGGCCGCAACTGGGTATCCTGGCCAGTGCCAAATACCGGGTTAACAATCATACCTCTGACATCAAAGACAATATGAAATCTATTGATTTCGGATTGGGACTGGGATGTGGTTACCAGTTCGATATGGGACTGGGTGTCAATGCCCGTTATAACTTCGGGCTGACCAATGTTTTCGACAACGATAATACAAATCATAAGAACTCCGTTGCCCAGATTGGACTGTTCTATCAGTTTTAGCTGAAAGCTTAAGGCAGAAAGCAAAAAGCTATTGTAGCGAATGACCTTGGCGTATTCATCGCAATGATCATTCGCTACAATAGCTTTTTGCTTTCTGCCTTAAGCTTTCAGCTTTTTGCTATCTTTGCCCCTCGCATTAATCATTTTCAGCATGAGTGTTGTACAATCCATCAGAACAGCCGCCGTGGCTGCCATCAAATCACTTTACGATCAGACAGTGGTTGAAACAGACATTTCAATCAATACCACCAAGCCTGAATTCGAAGGTGAGTATACCATTGTTGTTTTCTCTTTCACCAAATTCAGCCGACAAAAACCGGAAGAAACCGGACAACGCATAGGGGAATACCTGACTACCCACTACCCGGAACTGGTTACCCGTTTCAACGTAGTAAAAGGATTTTTAAACCTGAGCATCAACGATGCTTTCTGGACACAATTCCTCAAAACCAGCTTTCATGATGTAAACATCGGCCAACAGCCCGCCAATGGTAAAAAGATCATGGTGGAGTATTCATCTCCCAATACCAACAAACCTTTACACCTGGGACACCTTCGTAATAACTTCCTCGGTTATGCCATCGCGGAAATTATGAAAGCCAATGGTTTTGAAGTGATCAAGGCGAACCTGGTAAATGACCGTGGTATTCACATCTGTAAGTCTATGCTGGCCTGGCAACTGTTCGCTCATGGTGATACCCCCGCTACCACTGGCATTAAAGGCGATCACCTGGTAGGCGACTACTACGTGAAATTTGAATCTGTGGTAAAAGAACAGGCTGAACCCATCATTGACCGGGTACTGGAAAGCAACTTCACCGACTTTGAAGGCGCCGAAGTGGAAAAGCTGGAAAAGTTAGTGACCGCCCTGCATAAACCGGAAGTAAAAGAAGACAAAGAAAAAACCGGCAAGATCATGGACGACATCAAAGAGATGTCGCGTAATAAAACAGAGATCATGCAGCAGGCCAAAATCATGTTGCAGCAATGGGAAGCCGGCAACCCCGAAGTAAGGGAACTGTGGGCGACCATGAATGGCTGGGTATATGAAGGCTTCGATCAAACCTACAAGCGCCTCGGTATTGACTTCGACAAGATATATTATGAAAGCAACACCTACCTGTTAGGTAAGGATCTCGTTACAAAAGGACTGGAGAAAGGCGTATTATTTAAAAAAGAAGATAATTCCATATGGATTGACCTCACCGCTGACGGACTGGATCAGAAACTCCTGCTCCGCGGCGATGGCACCTCCGTATACATGACCCAGGATCTGGGTACCGCCGTATTAAAATACGACGACTACCACATGGACCAAAGCATACACGTAGTGGCAGATGAACAAAACTACCACTTCAAGGTATTGCAACTGATCCTCGAAAAAATGGGTGAACCAGCGGCGCCTGGTGTGCTGCATCTCAGCTATGGCATGGTGGAACTGCCACACGGTCGTATGAAAAGCCGGGAAGGTACCGTAGTAGATGCAGACGATATGATTGTTGAGATGGTACAAGCGGCAGAAGAACAGACGAAAGAATCCGGCAAAAACCTGGACACCTTCTCCGAAGATGAACTACATGAACTGTACGACATAGTAGGTATGGGTGGTCTGAAGTTTTTCCTGCTGCGGGTTGATCCTAAAAAGAAAATGATCTTTGATCCAAAGGAATCTATTGACCTGCACGGATTTACGGCTACCTTTATTCAATACGCACATGCCCGTATTAAATCCATTATCAGGGAAGTAGGTGAAGTTGCAGACCTGGCCACCTTCCAATACACCGGTGAATTGTTACCACTGGAAAAAGAATTGATCAAGCTGAATGAACAATTCCCTGCGGTATTAGCCGAAGCTTATCGTGAGTTGAGTCCTTCTGTGATTGCCAATTATATTTTCTCCGTTGCGCAATCATTCAATTCTTTTTATGCAGAAAAAGTAGATGGGGTTTATACCTATGCGGTTACCAGGGCTGCTACAGAAGAAAAGAAGAAACTACGTTTACAAATCATCAAGCTCACTGCCAATACCATTGCGCAGGGCATGAAGTTATTGGGTATACGCGTACCTGAACGCATGTAGAAAATATCATAAATGCATTGTGGCCTCTTAGGTAAGTGGAAGATAGTTCTTCCCATTACCTAAGAGGCCACTGCGTTTTATGTATACTATCAAAAAAAACGCTGCGAACTTTCAGTTCGCAGCGTTAGCAATTTACAGCCACTATGGCCGAAATTACCGAAGAAAATACCACAGTAAGCAGCAACGAAAAAAGGAGCTTGCCTTTCCTTTATGCGCCGTTTAAAATCCTTCTACACTGTGGCAAATAGTTTTATCAAGTGTATCTTTCTTTTCTCCCAACAAGATAGCTTTATCACACCAGGCAGCACCTGTGGTGGCTTCACCTGCACCCATATACGATTTTCCCAGCATAAACATGGCGAATGCATTCCCGGGCTGCAAATGTAACACCTTCTTCCATTGTACTATTGCCCGCTTATACAATTTTTTGTGATACAGGTGATGCGCCTGTTGTTGATACTTTATCGCTACAGACACCGTATCTTCTACAACGTATAGGCCTGACCGATCGTTCACTCCTCCCGGCTGTTTTTTTTCAACAACTCCTGCTGCCGATACTGGGTAGCATACCGCAAATAACAAGGTGATAATGATACTGGTGAGCTGACAGGGTTTCATGAATCACGCACTTATGGGGTGCGTGACAAATATAAATATTAATAATTTATATAAATTAAATTATATATCCATTTTTTTACAGGGCGAGTTCATCTCCACTGAAAGAAAGCGGTAACAAATCGTTCGCACGATTTACCACATAAATTTTTCCACTTAAACCGCCCATCACTAACCGGATGGGAGCATCCTGTTTAGTTTCATATTCTGCCAGGGTTTGCCGGCATATACCACAGGGCGAAATGGGGTGTGAGCTATCACCGTTGATATTGTGATAACTAATCGCAATAGTGTCTATATCAATATTTGGATATACAGAAGCTGCAGACGCCAACGCTACTCTCTCCGCACAAAGGCCAATAGGGAAAGATGCATTTTCCTGGTTAGAACCTGCTATAATTTCGCCATTAGCCAACCGGATCACCGCACCTACCTGGAAATGAGAATAAGGAGCATACGCATGTGCTGTTACCTCCCTGGCTTCCTTCAGCAACCAGGCATCTGCATCATCCAGGCCATTAATATCATCATAAACGAGGTATTCAATATGCAGCAGTTGTTTTTCCATATCAGCATTTTTGGGTAGTACGTACAGCCGTAAGCGTGTCGGGGTAAGACAACTACGGACCGGCGATATGCCGGTCCGTAATTTACTCTAAATTATTTTCAGGTACAATTCCTTACTTGATATTTCTGAAGATACGACTCCAGCGGATACCGCCTTCTCCGTAGCTCATCCAGATTAACCACGCCTTACCTACTACGTGATCTTCCGGAACAAAGCCCCAGAAGCGGGAGTCGAGGGAATTGTTGCGGTTATCCCCCATCATCCAGTAATAGTTCATTTTAAAGGTATAGCTATCAGCAGCCTGACCATTGATGATAAATTTGCCGTCTTTTCTTTCGAGCGTATTGCCTTCATATACCCGGATAATGCGGTCGTACAAAGCAATATTGCTTTCCTCGAGCTTTACGGTAGCTCCTTTCTTTGGCACATACATCGGACCAAAGTTTTCGTCTGTCCATTTGAAATGTGCAGTATCATGCGGGAACACCGCGTTATAATTGAAGTCTGCGAAGTTAGCTTCTTCGTACAGGGTTACACTTTTAACAATCGGGCCAAGTGCCTTGATGGCTTCCACATTTTTTGGTGAAAGATTATACAGGAATTTGTTGCCATCGATCTGGTAAAAGTCAGGCGGCGTAGTAGCAATTCCTAATTCTTCCAGGCGGCTGGAATTCAGCTGATCACCGGTGGTTTCCACAATGTATTTATGCTGACTGCCAGGAGGTACCGGAGCAGGCTTTCCGTTGATATACACGGCGCTGTGAATGATTTGCAGGGTGTCGCCAGCTTCTGCCATGCAACGTTTAATATAATTCTCGCGTTTATCTACCGGACGTGTAATGATTTGATAAGAGTTCTGTACTGACTGCCAGCCTGTTGCTCTTACCATGTTGTAATAACTTGGATCCGGTGAATCTATGGCAACGGTATCTCCTTCGGGGAAGTTGAATACCACTACATCATAGCGTTTGATATCAGAAAAGCCGGGTAAACGTCTGTATTTCCATTTTACGGCTTCAGAATAAGCTTTTGCAGATTTAGTGAAAGGCAGGGTATGATGTACGAATGGTACTGCCAGGGGCGTCATCGGGATACGTGGACCGTAACTGATCTTGCTTACAAACAGGAAGTCGTTTACAAGTAAGGTCTTTTCCATAGAGGGGGTCGGGATCGTATAGGCCTCAAAAATGAAGGTGCGGATAAGCGTGGCTGCTATGATAGCGAAGATACCAGCGTCTAACCATTCTCTAACCGCAGATTTCTTTTTCTTTGGCTGACTGTCTTTGTTTTTTTTCCAAAATGCCAGGTTCATTCAGTTACGCTTATTAGATGCTTAAAAAGGCAAATATAATATTCTGTCCTTAGCCAGTAACTATTACTTTCGAAAAGTTTTCTTAAAAATAGATTAAAAGGATATTTATTATAGTTTTCCCCTATATAGAGCAGTCACCAATGAGTTAATTACAACAAGGGAAACTAATTGCAGATATCACCTGATCAGAGTACGCTGGCTAATATCCGGTTAATTTCGTTGGCCCGGTTTAGCACCATAAAATGGCCACCATCGGGGATTAGGTGGGTAGGTTGCAGGTATTTAACGGGGAAAGGCATGTCTTTAGCACCGTGAATATGTACCAACCCTGGAGGCACCTGTTCGTTTTCCCAATGCAGGATGGCATTCACCGCCCAGCGCATATAAGAGTAATCCCGTTTCGCGAGATATTCATTGACCAGCGCCCGCTCTTCATTTGTTTCAATATTGAGGAATTTCCGGACAATCATATTTCTGCGTTGATACAGGATACTATCCGGGAGTTTGTGCAGGCCCAGTCGCTTTACCCAGTTGTAGTAAGGCGGTTTTTCTGAGGTTTGCTTAATGCTGGAAAGCAGGATGTTTTTTTCTACGGGGATATGCCTGGCTATTTCCAGGCTCATGATGCCACCAAAGGATACACCTATGATGGAAACAGGCCCATCGACCGAGATGCCTTTCGCCATACGGGAGGCATACTGGCCGATGGGTTCATCCTGCAGGGGAGCAATCCAATGCAGGTAATGCACCTGGTAGCCGGAGGGGAAGCGCAGGTTATTAAAAATCCGCTCATCCGCTCCCAGTCCACTGATCAGATACAAGTGTTTTTGCATATCGCTTATGAGCTTACTCTTTTCTTATCACGGTTGGGTACTACAAAGTCGTCCACATCTTCAACGGTAATTGTTTTACCTGATAAAATCACCAGGCGTTCCACCACGTTGCGCAGTTCACGGATATTACCGGTCCAGTTATGATTTTGCAGGGCCTTCATAGCATCCTTATCAATGGCTTTACGGGAAATACCATATTCGCTGCAAACGCTGTCGAGGAAACTATCTACCAGTAAAGGAATATCTTCTCTGCGATCGTTCAGGGAAGGCACGTGGATCAGGATCACGCTCAGGCGGTGATAGAGATCAAGGCGGAAATTCTTTTCTTCCACTTCCTGCAGCAGGTCTTTGTTGGTAGCCGCTACTACGCGCACGTCTACACTGATTTCTTTATCGCCACCTACGCGGGTGATTTTACCTTCCTGCAAGGCGCGCAATACTTTGGCCTGTGCGCTCAGGCTCATATCACCAATTTCGTCCAGGAAAAGGGTACCACCGCTGGCTTGTTCAAATTTGCCGATACGTTGTTTCACCGCAGAAGTAAAGGATCCTTTTTCGTGGCCGAATAATTCACTTTCAATCAATTCACCGGGGATGGCGGCGCAGTTTACTTCCACCATGGGACCAGCTGCGCGGTTGCTGCGTTCATGCAGCCAGCGGGCAACCAGTTCCTTCCCTACCCCGTTCTCACCGGTCACCAGTACACGGGCATCTGTAGGCGCCACCTTTTCGATGGTTTCCTTAATTTTCAGGATGGGGGTAGACTGACCAATCATTTCCGGCACCTTGTTGACTTTGCGGCGCAGGGTTTTGGTTTCTGTTACCAGCGTGGTCTTATCCATGGCATTACGCAGGGTAATGAGCAGGCGGTTCAGGTCTGGTGGCTTGGAAATATAATCGTAGGCGCCTTTCTTTACGGCGTCTACTGCTGTATCAATGTTACCGTGGCCGGATACCATGATAATAGGGATGTCGCCGTTCACTTCCTTTGCTTTCTCCAGGAATTCCAGACCATCCATTTTAGGCATTTTGATGTCGCATAAAACGGCATCATAAGACTTTGCCTGGAACATTTTAAATCCTTCCATACCGTCGGCGGCCTCATCTACCTTATACCCTTCATAACTTAAAATTTCCGTGAGCGTTTTACGAATACTTTTTTCGTCGTCTATTATCAGAATATTAGCCATAGTCAATTTTGATTTTGCATTATCTGCAATCGGTGCAATTTACACAACGGGCAAAAATAAAGATTAATCAGTTAAAATTGCAGGATATCTAAGAGGATTTAACATGTCGGAAACAATTGAGATCGTCCCTTATAATGCCCTTTGGCCGGAAGAATACCGGGAAATTGCGGCACAATTGAGTAATGCCCTTGGCGACTATGCGTTAGCCATCGACCATATTGGTTCTACCAGTGTACCGGGATTATCTGCCAAAGATGTGATTGATGTGCAGGTAACGGTGGATTCGCTGGACCTGCCCCTGGAGCCATTGCTGGTACCGCTGGGCTATCGGCCTGCGAAACATCTCGTTGACCACCGGCCGCCGGGCCGGGAAGACCTGCCAGCGGAAGAACTGGAGAAACATTTTTATTCGCGTCCACACCGGCGGGTGAATTTACATATACGGGTATCAGGCCGGTTCAATCAACGTTATGCACTATTGTGCCGTGATTATCTTCGTACCCATCCCCTGGCTGCCAGGGCCTATGCCGAAATAAAACAACAACTCTCCCGCTATTTCCCCGATAATGCCGATGCATATTATGATATCAAGGACCCGGTGTTTGACCTGATTATGGAAGGTGCTTATGAGTGGAAACAGCGGTTAGCTGCAAGCAGTTAGCAGTTAGCCATTCACTAACTGCTAGCAGCTAACTGCTTACAGCTAAAGTTGAAATTTAACTCATAGTCTACTACCTTTACAGGGTATTAAGGCGCAATTTCAATATAGATAAAGCGTCGATACCTGTAATATCCATCCGTATATGACGAATGATTTTTTGGAAGAGTTGAAACGGCGGCACCAGTTGGCAGCAGCGAGTGCTTATCCGGCTACCGATGCAGTAGATGAATTTGTGAGCAACCTGGTGAACTGGTTATTTCCGGAGCACAAGGGCCAGGTGATTGCTGATCCTGCAGCGCTGGAGCGGTACAGCCATAAGCTGGACCTGCAACTGCAGGGATTACTGCATTCTATGGAGCATCAGTTGCCGGCAGCAGCGGCTACACTAAGTGCAACATTTATGAGCAAAGTGCCGGTGATTTATGATGAGCTGACAAAAGATGCCAGCGCAATGTACCAGGGCGATCCGGCAGCATCCTGTATATACGAGGTAATCCGTGCCTATCCAGGTTTTTATGCCATTGCCTTTTATCGCATTGCGCATGCATTATATAACCTGCATATCCCCGTATTGCCGCGTATGATTACCGAACTGGCGCATTCCCGCACCGGTATTGATATTCATCCGGGTGCGGTGATTGCTCCATGGTGTTGCATAGATCATGGTACCGGCATTGTGATCGGGGAAACCACCGTGATAGGGCCGCATGTAAAACTTTACCAGGGCGTTACCCTGGGAGCGTTGAGCATAGAAAAAAGTATGGCGCGCAGCAAAAGGCATCCTACTATTGAAGAGCATGTAGTGATTTATGCCGGCGCCACTATTTTGGGAGGTGACACCGTAATAGGCCACCACAGTGTTATTGGCGGTAATGTGTGGCTGATTAAAAGTGTGGAACCTTTCTCACGTATTTACTACAAAGCAGAACATAAATTTTCAGATACAAACCAGGATTAGTACAATGGCGTCCATCATCGATCTTATCGGTAATACACCGATGGTAGAATTAAAAAAGATTTCCGTGAATCCGTCCGTAAAAATATTTGCGAAGCTGGAAGGTAATAACCCCGCCGGCAGTGTAAAAGACCGGGCCGCCTATGGCATGATTAAAGGAGCGCTGGACAGAGGGGATATTAAACCGGGGATGAAACTGATTGAAGCTACCAGTGGCAATACCGGTATTGCGCTGGCCATGATCGCCAGTTTATTCGGATTGGAAATAGAGCTGGTGATGCCGGCCGATGCTACCCGTGAACGCGTACTCACCATGGAAGTATATGGCGCCAAAGTAACGCTTACCCCTAAAGAAGCATCTATGGAAGGTTCTATAGATTATGCCAACAGCAAAGTAGCTGGCGGCGGTTATTTCATGCTGAACCAGTTTGCCAACCCGGACAACTACGGTATGCACTACAAAACTACGGGGCCGGAAATATGGAGGGATACGGCGGGTCAGGTAACACACTTCGTCAGTGCCATGGGAACTACCGGTACTATTATGGGCGTATCCCGCTACCTGAAAGAACAACAACCCGCTATACAGATAGTTGGCTGCCAGCCTACGGATGGATCCAAAATTCCAGGCATCCGCAAGTGGCAGGAGGCTTATCTCCCAAAAATATTTGAAAAATCAAGAGTAGACAGGATCATGGATATTTCAGAGGCAGAAGCCAGAACCATGACCAAACGGCTGGCAAAAGAAGAAGCCGTGTTTTGTGGTATGAGCAGTGGCGGCGCAGTAGCAGCGGCGGTACGGGTATCGCAGGAAATAAGCAGCGGTGTGATGGTATGTATTATCTGCGATCGTGGCGACCGGTATTTATCAAGCGATTTGTTTTCCTGAGCAGAAAGCAAAAAGCTAAAAGCATAAAGCTATTGAGGCGAATGATCTAAGCGTATGAGTAAATTACTCGCTTAGATCATTCGCCTCAATAGCTTTATGCTTTTAGCTTTTTGCTTTCTGCTATTTCTTCATGTACATTACTTCTTTCACCAGTTTCACAGTACGCTCTATATCCGGCAGGTATAATTTCACCAGGTTAGGCGCGTAGTGCATAGGTGCATCCACAGCAGTGATACGGCGGATTGGTGCATCCAGGTAGTCGAAACCTTCTTTCTGGATACGGTAAGAGATTTCGGAAGAAATGCTCGCAAAAGGCCATTGTTCTTCTACGATAACCAGGCGGTTGGTTTTCTTCACAGATTCCAGGATAGTGAACCAATCCAGTGGACGGATGGTACGCAAATCGATTACTTCTGCTTCGATACCTTCTTTCGCCAGTTCTTCTGCTGCACCCAGTGCTACTTTCATCATTTTGTTGAAAGATACAATGGTTACATCTTTACCTGCACGTTTAATATCTGCTTTACCAATTGGAATGATGTATTCTTCTTCAGGTACTTCACCCATATCACCGTACATCAACTCACTTTCCATGAAAACAACCGGATCATCATCGCGGATAGCCGCTTTGAGCAAGCCTTTTGCATCATATGGGTTAGATACGGAAATTACTTTCAGCCCCGGGATATTGGCATAATAGCTTTCGAAAGCAGTAGAGTGCTGTGCACCGAGCTGTCCGGCAGAACCGTTAGGTCCACGGAAAACGATCGGGCAACCTACTTGTCCACCACTCATCGCGAGCATTTTAGACGCAGTATTGAGGATCTGATCCAACGCCAGTACAGCGAAGTTCCAGGTCATGAATTCAAGAACCGGACGCAGGCCATTCTGAGCGGCACCAACACCAATGGCAGTAAATCCAAGTTCTGCGATCGGCGTGTCAATTACGCGTTTTGGACCAAACTCATCCAGCATTCCCTGGCTCACTTTATAAGCACCATTGTATTCGGCTACTTCCTCCCCCATAAGGAATACCCGTTCATCACGGCGAAATTCCTCCTGCAGGGCTTCTCTTATGGCTTGTCTGAAAGCTATCTGACGCATGCTATTCTTATTGAAAGTTTAAATGCCTTTATTGAAAGGCAGGGCAAAAATATTGTTTGTTCACGAAAAAGCAAAGTAAACACCCGATTAATAATTATTATACCGCTGGCAGCCACCTTGCATGTAATTAATTAAAATAATTACATATATTTATATTTTTAACTTTATTGAAACCCGCCAACAATTTCCCGCTGTCATGATTACGATCACTATCCTCACCTTATGCTTTTTAGCGGCCCTTTCCTGTCGCATTAAAAAGGTGAAAGCACCGGTTTTGCAAGTCCTCCTATGGTATGCGCACATCGTACTGGCCTGCTTTACCGTAATATGCCTGCTACTGATGCTGAATAACTATGGCTTTAAAGGCACCCAAACCGAAAGGGTTTTCTTTACCCTCTACGCCGGCACCGGGATGTTACTTTATGGCGTCACGAAGCCGGACAACGACGCCAAATACGCCTACCTGCTCTGCTTCTTCGGATTTCCCTTTGTATTGTTACTGGGACTAATTCTCCCTTTTACCCGCACCATTACACTGGTGGCGGCCATCACATTGCTGAACGACAGTGAATTTCACCGCTACGATATCGATAACGACTACGCGCTGCAAACCAAAACCACCAGCATCCTGTCTACCTACCCTGCTTACAGCCTGGTGGTGGATAAATATTTGTTTTTTGAGAAGGTGATACCCGATGTGGTGAATCCCGGAACACCGGTACATTTCCTGAAGATGACGAAACGTGGGAAAGACAGCGTACGTGTACAGTTGAATAACCTGGATACGGTGCTGACCATGAAACGATAGCAGAAAGCGTAAAGCCGAAAGCATAAAGCTATTGAGGCGATTGATCTGAGCGAATATATTATCCGCTTTAACCAATCGCCTCAATAGCTTTATGCTTTCGGCTTTATGCTTTCAGCTCTTTTATACTTTCTCAATAATAATAGCGCTTGCTCCACCGCCACCATTACAGATACCAGCTACCCCATAGCGGGCATTCTGCTGATGAAGGATGGAATTGAGCGTTACCACTATACGGGCGCCGCTGCAGCCAATCGGATGTCCCATGGCTACTGCACCACCCCATACGTTTACTTTATCAAGGGAGAGACCCAGATCTTTTGCATTGGCGATGGGTACGCAGGAAAATGCTTCATTTACTTCTGCATAATCCATATCGCTGATTTTCATGCCAGCCTTAGCCAGCGCATTGTTGATGGCTCTAACCGGTGTAGTGGTAAACCATTCCGGCGCCTGAGAGGCATCTGCAAAACTTACGATTTTAGCCAGGGGCTTTAATCCCAGTTCTTTCAGTTTTTCGCCACTTACCAGTACTACGGCAGCAGCACCATCATTGATATTGGAAGCGTTGGCGGCAGTGATGGTACCATCTTTCTGGAAACTTGGTTTCAGGGTAGGCACTTTTTCGAAGATGACTTTTTTATAGTCTTCGTCTTCTGCTACGGTGATTACCTGCTTACCGGGCACCTGTACCGGTACTACTTCGTCTTTAAAATAACCTTTCTCCCAGGCGGCAGCGGCGCGTTTATAGCTTTCTATCGCGTAGGCATCCTGGTCTTCGCGGGTGATTTTATATTCGGTGGCACACAGTTCTGCGGCATTTCCCATATGGAAATCTTTGTACGGATCCCAGAGGCCATCGCGGATAATACCGTCAATTACGCTGCCGTGGCCCAGCTTATAACCGCTACGGGCTTTGTCCAGGTAGTAAGGCGCTGCGCTCATGTTTTCCATGCCGCCGGCTACCACTACATCGTTGTCGCCCAGCATAATGCTTTGAGCGCCCAGCATAATGGCTTTCATACCGGAAGCGCAAACCTTGTTAACGGTAGTACAGGGCACATTGTTAGGCACACCGGCTGCGAGGCTGGCCTGGTTTGCCGGGGCCTGACCCAGGTTGGCACTGAGTACATTTCCCATATACACTTCATTCACTTCTGCCGCAGCAATACCCGCTCTTTCCAGGGCGGCTTTGATAACGGTGGCACCGAGCTGTGTGGCCGGAACGCCTGTCAGTGCACCATTGAAGGATCCTATGGGGGTGCGGGCTGTAGCTACTATAAATACTTCTTTCATCTGATAAATAAGATTGATTTGGCTAGTTTATAATCTACCAAATATAACGAAAGAAGCAGAAAGCAGAAAGCAGAAAGCAGAATGAGTCGTCCTAGAATAGGTTGACAGAT